>NZ_CP012529.1:0-2400000 GCF_001593285.1 Psychrobacter sp. P2G3 | reverse complement strand
TTTACTTTCTAGGCTTTGCTCGGCTTTCACAAACTTTGTATGCTGCTTAGATAGTATTTTTGCCAGTTTATCATTGGCGCACTTATCAGCTTGCGGTTCAAGGTGCGGATCACTCATAACAAAGGCAATCAGCTCCAGTAGAGTTAGTTGAAAGTCATTGGCTGCTACCACATCGATAGGCTTAATTTTGAGTGCTTCGAGGTCTGCAGTCCAATCGACTACAGGCGCATTAAATTCTTGCAGTTTAGGCTCGATATATGAAGCAAGATAGGCGAGTTCACGATAGCTACCAAGTAAGGTCGCTGTTTGTTTTAGTATCGGCTGCCAGTCAGGGTTAAGCTCATCAGAAAAGCCAGTAAATGCTTGTAATGCAGCACGCAGGCGGTTAATACCAATGGATAGTTGTAAGATATGCTCATCATCTTTGCTGCCAGCCACGACAGCACTACTATTCGGTAATATCTGCAACAGACAATTATGCACTGCTGCGCGTACAAAGGCAGGTATGCTGCTGTCTTTGTTAATATTCAGCTGGCTCAGGTCAGCTTTAACCGCTGGACTATGATTTTGCCCAGTGATTAGTAGACCACCGCGCTCAGCTTTGGTGACGGTAGA
This sequence comes from Psychrobacter sp. P2G3, assembly GCF_001593285.1. NCBI lineage: Bacteria > Pseudomonadati > Pseudomonadota > Gammaproteobacteria > Moraxellales > Moraxellaceae > Psychrobacter > Psychrobacter sp. P2G3. Next base: position 2,399,385 of record NZ_CP012529.1, on the reverse strand, counting down.
CAAGCAGAGCTTATAACGCTTACACCACGTTTTAGCAGTCGTAAATAAAAAGTCTAAATCTCCTGAGACCAGCTCAAACTCAATCTCTTGAATAGGATCGCGCTGGGTATCATCATGACCATGGATAACTTCTCCATGATCGTACGCCATCTCAATACTATTGCTATCCTCATCTTTACTGTCTTCCATTAACAAACGGGTAGTGCGCTTTACATCAGTAACATATTGGCGTGTTAGTTTTTGTGCCAGTTTTTTGAGCTTGAAATCGGCCAAAGTAGAAGCAATTGAGGTGTCTTTATAAATCGTCAAATCAGGCATTAGCTTATTATTATCCAGCATGGCCTGTACTTGTCCATTATCTAATATAGCATTATGCTCTAAACGTGCAGCAATACCATCGCCACCAGCTTTGATAGTCTGTACCCAGGTGTCGCCTTCTTTACGAATACGTAAGCCAATACCAGCCTGTGCAAGCTGTTGATCAGGTGTATCGTAATAATGCGCTGCCAGTTGCGTAATCTGTGAGGACTTGACTTGGGCTTGACGCATCAGGCTCTTTAGCCGCGACTCTGGTACTAAAAACTTTAGCTCTATTTCCTGCATGATGGCTCCTAATAATTCTGACTAATAACTATTAGTCTACCATTCTACAATTATTTAAGTTGCAATAAAAAAGCTGCCCTACATGATGTAGGGCAGCTTTTCTTGTAATCTGTACTTAGAGATGGTCGGTAATTAGAACTGGTTCATTGTGTTCTTGCCGCCGCCAGCTTTTAGAGCGTTGTCACCAGAGAAGATCTCTTTGTGATCATCACCAAGGTCAGAACCCGCCATTGCTTGGTGCTTAACACAAGCGATGCCTTCACGAATTTCTTTACGTTGTACGCCAGCTGCATAAGCAAGCATACCGTCTTCACCGAAGTAGCCTTTAGCAAGTTCATGAACGCTAAGTGCTGTCGTGTGGTAAGTAGGTAGCGTGATTAAGTGATGGAATACACCAGCTTCACGTGATGCATCACGTTGGAAGTTCTTAGCGGCAACGTCAGCTGCTGCATCAAGCTCAGTACCGTCATAATCAGCACTCATCAAGTCATCTTTATTGTATGCAGAAATGTCTTTACCTTCTTCTTCCCACTGAGCGATAACTTGCTTACGGAAATTAAGCGTCCAGTTGAATGATGGGCTGTTGTTATAAACTAGCTTAGCTTTAGGCTGTTGCTCTTTAATGCGATCAACCATCATTTTAATGTGTTCTACGTCTGGAGTCGGTGTTTCGATCCATAGTAGGTCAGCGCCGTTTTCTAGAGCGGTTACACAGTCAAGGACAACGCGGTCGATGTTAGTATCTTCACGGAACTGATATAGACCGTTTGGCAAGCGAACTGGACGTACAAGTTTGCCGTTGTGCTTAAGCAAGCTATCGTTCTCTTTCGCGTTCTCTAGCGTCACTTCTTCCATTTCGATGAAGTCGATGTACTGAGAAGCAAGATCGCCTGGCTCATTTGATACTGGGATTTTTTGCGTTAGTGATGCGCCTTCAGAGTCAGTACGAGCAACGATGATACCGTCTTCAACACCAAGCTCTAAGAATGCATAACGAATCGCATTGATTTTTGCGATATAATCTTCATGCGGTACAGTTACTTTACCAGCTTGGTGACCACATTGCTTAGCGTCAGATACTTGGTTCTCAACTTGGATAGCACAAGCACCAGCTTCGATCATTTGCTTAGTTAATAGGTAAGTCGCTTCTTCGTTACCGAAACCAGCATCGATATCAGCAATGATTGGCACAACATGTGAATCAAAGTTTTCGATTTTTTCTTGGATGGCTGTGGTATCTTGCCCCGCTTCTTCAGCAGCGTTTAGCTCACGGAAGTAGTCGTTTAGCACTTTAGCATCAGCTTGACGTAAGAACGTGTAGATTTCTGCGATTAGCTTAGGTACTGATGTTTTTTCGTGCATCGATTGGTCAGGTAGAGGACCGAACTCAGAACGTAAGGCTGCTACCATCCAACCTGATAGGTAGATGTAAGTTTTAGCAGTAGTACCAAAGTATTTTTTCTTAGCATACATAGTTTGTTGGGCAACAAAACCATGCCATGCACCTAGAGACTGCGTGTACTGAGATGTGTCGTTGTCATAATCTTCCATGTCTTGACGCATGATTTTTGCAGTGTACTTTGCAATGTCTAAACCAGTTTTGAAGCGGTTTTGTGCCATCATACGTGCAGCATCAGTTTCGCTGATATTCTGCCAGTTACCGTGTTTTTGCTTTAATTCACGTACTAAATCGATTGCTGATTTATAAGTAGTTGACATCTACAGTCTCCTTGGTGGGGTATTAAAAGTTTGACGAACAAATTCTAACGAGCACAGAATCAAGTGGTAAAATGATCGTAACTAAATTTGATTTGCGAGGAATTTACAGGGATTACGATTGTACTAACTTGCGTTGAAACTTAATTGCTATTGGTACTACTAAGGGCAAATTGAAGTCCGCCTCACAAACGGCGAATGACAATTTACTATAAATATTATCTCTATTACCCTAAACAAACCTGCTGTAAAATACAAGAGGTTTACTTGACTCTACTAGAAAAAGTAGTTAGTAGTCAAAGCATATTAGGTTTGTATTGACATTCATATCTCGATACATTGCAGCAGAAATCTCACCACCTACCAAATCTCTGCTTACTAATAAGAAATGTTACAATAACTAACTGCGTATTTAGACATAAATAGTCAAAGCATTATATGATGCTAGCACTTAATCATTGAGCTACGTAACAACCCATCGTACAAATACGTTGTTTAGTTATATAAATAAAATAACGATTTGAGATAAGAATTATTGTCTGTGCTGTCAATTATTTGTATAACTCACTATAGCGGGGTTACCAAGATTTACCTAATTTATGATAGTTATCTTTGGTATTTCCATAATATATAGAGTAACAAAAACAATGGTTTGAGTTTAGAAGAATTACGTTATAATAGCTAATATTGAGCAAAGTTAATGCAAAAAATACTCTTAATTTCCTACTAATGGCTGTATAACACCCATAATTATCTATAAAAACAACGCAAAAATTGCTAAGTATTAAATAGCATTTATTCTAAGTAAAAGAGAAATACATATGAATTTGCAGCGGGTCGATTTAAATTTATTGGTGCATTTAGATGTATTGTTAAGAGAAAAAAACGTCACACGTGCTGCTGAGCAGTTAGGCATCACCCAGCCTGCAATGAGTAATATATTGCGACGTTTGCGTAAGCTATTCAACGACCCGTTATTGGTGCGTTCATCTGAAGGTATGACGCCGACCGAACGAGCTTTAGAGCTGCAACCACGTATTCGTGAGATACTCGCTGATCTGACTCAAGTACTTGAGCCGCGTACTGAGTTTCGACCGTATAGCACGTCACGTGTCTTTCGTATTATGACCTCAGACTATGCTGAGGCAACGTTAGTACCAAAACTGGTAAAAGCTTTACGCTCTGAAGCACCGAATGTGATTTTGGACTTTTTGACACCTTCAGACGTGTCTTATCGTGATATGGAGCAAGGGAGAGTTGATTTGGCGATTAACCGCTTCAACGAGATTCCGCAAAGCTTCCATCAAGTATTAGTTTGGCGCGACACTTTTAGCTGCTTACTCTCATCTGAAAGCCCTTATGCTAACCGTTTTAATCTAAAAAACTATCTAAAAGCGCAGCATGTCTGGGTATCCAAGACAGGTATGGGCGTGGGGTTCGGAGTCAATCCAGAAAAGTCTGGCGGACTTGGCTCTATCGATCAAGCACTACAACGTTTGGGTCAAAAGCGTCAAATCAGTGTCTTTACTCGTCATTATCAGATGCCGGCCATGCTCGCGGCAAACAAAGATTTGATTGCGACATTGCCGACCCGAGTTGCACGCATGCAGGCCAATAACGATAGTATTATGATGAAAGAGCCACCATTCTTTATTCCTGAATTTGAGCTGACGATGGCATGGTCACCGTTATTACAGCATCATCCAGCGCATCGCTGGTTACGACAACTTATCATGCATGTTGCACGGCAGGTGGTTGCTGATGAAGAGAATCAGGAGCAAGAAATACCCACCATTAATCATCTGTTTTAAGGTAGCTTTTATTTAGGCACTTCCCATTTCAGCATCAGGGCTGTTCTAAATCATTGCAACTTCTATTAAAGTTTAATGTTAAATAAAACCAGCCTTTGTGCTGGTTTTTTATTTGTCTGAACTTAGGGTTGGTTAAGTAGTTCTTAATAAGACAGTCACATTCTTAACATACCAAGCACATTTCTTTATATCTTGTAAAACTGTAAGCGAATAGTTTTGTTATGATAATTCGAACTTAGAAAAGTTGAACGTTAAGCAAGAATATCTTTAAAACGAACATCTTTAGAATAATAACTGTTTAGAGCTAGATGATAAGACTAAGAAATATGTGTTTTGTAATTAGTATCATCTAAGCAATTTATCAATCAACTAAATAAATGGATAAGGTCAATAATCATGGCAGATATTACTACTGTAAACCCAGCAACAGGCGAAGACATTAAAGAATATAACTATATGAGTAATGATGAGGTTAACAACATTGTTGAAGCCTCGCATCAAGCATTTCTAGAATGGCGTAAAACTAGCCATGAAGAGCGTGCGAAGGTTATTAATTCTATTGGCGAGACCTTGATGAAGTACAAAGAGGAGCTATCTCGTCTTATGACTGAAGAGCGCGGTAAACTTTATAGTCAGAGTCTACAAGAAATTGATCTATGTAAAGCGATTTGTGATTACACCGCAGAGAAGGGTGTGGCCGCGCTTGCTGATGATGAACGTGACATCGAAGGTCTCAAAAAAGGTATTGTCACTTATCAGCCCATTGGTGTTATTTATGGTATGCAGCCTTGGAATTTCCCAGCTTATCAAGTGTTCCGTTATACCATAGTCAATTTGATGGCAGGTAATAGCGTTCTGCTTAAGCATGCAGCAAACGTGACTGGTTCTGGCTTATTAATTGAAAAAATATTCCATGAGTCTGACTTACCGAACGATTTGTTCCGTACTATTCTAATCGATCATGATCAGTCAGAAAAGTTAATTGGTAATGATAAAGTACGCGGTGTGACGCTTACTGGTAGTGATGGTGCAGGTAGCATCGTCGGTCAGCAAGCAGCAAAAGCAATCAAAAAAGCAGTCCTAGAGTTGGGCTCGAATGACGCATTTATCGTTTTAGAGGATGCTGACCTAGAGCTTGCAGTACAAACTTGTACTCTAGCGCGTCTGATAAATAATGGCGAAACTTGTGTTGCTGCAAAGCGCTTTATCGTTGTCGACAGTTTATATGATGAGTTCCGTAAGCGTATCGTTGAAGAGTTTGCAAGTAAAAAAGCAGGCGACCCAATGGACGACAGCTCGGATCTTGGTCCATTAGCCCGCAAAGATCTGCAAGAAAAATTGCATGAACAAGTGGAAGAGAGCGTAAGCAAAGGCGCTACTATATCTGTTGGTGGTAAATTACCAGAAGGTAAAGGTAGCTTCTATCCAGCGACTATTTTGGAAAATGTTGAAAAAGGTCAACCAGCTTATGATGATGAGCTATTTGGTCCAGTAGCATCGCTGATACGTGCTAAAGATCAAGACGATGCATTACGTATTGCTAACGACAGCCGTTATGGCTTAGGTGGCGCTATCTTCTCTAAAGATGAAGACAAAGCTATACGTCTAGCCAATGAACAGTTTGATACGGGTATGGTCTATATCAATGGTTATGGCCTCGCAAATCCAGCATTACCTTTTGGTGGTGTGAAAAACTCGGGTCATGGTCGCGAGCATGGTGGTTTCGGTATTAAAGAATTCGTAAACATCAAAGGTGTCCATGTTCATAACAGTTAAGAACACGTACAGATTTTGAAGTTACGACACTTTAAATATTGGATAACGAAAAGCCCAGTCATTCATAAATTGAGTGACTGGGCTTTTTTGTGGTCGATAGTTTTAAATGATTAATATTTTTCTTTACTTCTTGCCATTGCATTAACTGTTTAAATAAAGCTTTAAAGGTAAGGTGGGTAACATAGAAAAAGTTTCTTTGCCCTGACTATTCAGGTTGATTACACCTTTAGCTAATAACAAAATTGTCCAAGGCAATAGCTGATGCTCAAGCTTTTGCACTCGCGTTTGTAGACAATCCGCCGTATCTTTTTGATTGACATCTAATAAAGCTTGGGTCAAAACAGCGCCCGCATCGAGCTCAGCAGTGACGACATGAATACTACAGCCATGATGACGTTCACCTGCTTGTATGGCACGCTGGTGAGTATCTAGCCCTTTATAAACAGGTAATAGAGAAGGGTGTAGGTTAATCATCGGTGCTGGTGCGTTATCGATAAAATCTGCACTCAATACCCGCATAAAACCAGCTAATACAATCAAATCTGCTTGCCATTCTACCAGTTGAGCATTAGCATGACTCTCAAAAGTTTTGATTCCCATGCGTTTGCCATTAGCAACGTGCGACAATACTTCTACTGGAATAGCGGCATCTTGCGCACGTGTGATGGCATAAGCATCCTCACGATTACTAATGACACCGACTATCTCAATCGGTAGCGCACCTGCTTGCATAGCATCTATTAATACTTGTAGATTGCTACCACTGCCTGACACCAATACTGCAATGCGTAAAGGTTTAGCCGATACTTTTGCGATACTTTTAGAAGTGCTTTGTAGATTATCATCTGATATTGGCGATACTGACATTAACGGTACACCACTGCATCCGCTTCACGATTAACCATCTCACCTAGTTGCCATGCTTTTTCGCCAGCATCATTCAAAGTTTTAATCGCCGCTTCAGCTTTATCTTTAGGCACAACGATAACAAAGCCAACACCGCAGTTAAAGGTGCGGTACATCTCACTTTGCTCGATATTGCCCTCAGTTTGTAGCCAAGTGAATAGCTCTGAGAACTGCCAGCTATTGGTATCGATGCTAGCGGCTAAATTATCCGGTAATACGCGTGGCAAGTTATCCGTTAAGCCGCCACCAGTGATATGTGACATGGCATGCAGTGCGGAGCTACCAAGGGTATCCTGCAGAGCTTTAATCGCTTTTACATAAATACGAGTAGGTGCCATTAGCGCATCTTGAATAGGCTGCCCATCTAGCTGCTCATTGCTGCTAGTAACATCAATACCGCTGACTTCGATAACTTTACGTACTAACGAATAGCCGTTAGAATGCGCGCCGCTTGAAGCAAGAGCGATTAGAACATCGCCTTCTGCGACATTTTCACCAGTGATAACCTCGCTTTCTTCAACCACGCCCACACAGAATCCAGCTAAATCATAATCGTTGTCTTGGTACATGCCTGGCATTTCAGCCGTTTCACCGCCGATAAGGGCACAATTGGCAAGTTTACAACCATCACCAATACCAGTCACGACGGTAGCAGCAACATCGACATCGAGTTTACCCGTTGCATAGTAATCTAAAAAGAACAATGGTTCTGCACCGCAAACCAATAGATCATTAACGCACATCGCCACCAAATCAATGCCAATAGTGTCGTGACGATTTAGTTGTAGTGCCAACTTAAGCTTAGTACCAACGCCGTCAGTACCAGATACGAGTAGAGGAGAGGTGTAACCTGTCGGAATACGACATAGGGCGCCAAAACCGCCAAGTCCACCCACAACTTCAGGGCGAGTAGTGGCTTTTGCTACGGACTTGATTCGTTGAACCAGTGCATCGCCTGCATCAATATCAACGCCGGCATCTTTGTAGCTTAAAGAAGGCTTGTCACTCATAGTCATCTCACAGTTGGGGATAGATAATTGGAATTAATAGTTGAAGTTATTCATTACAATGAATAATTGAAGTTAGTATTATAAAATTTGAATGTGGTGCGCGCATTATACCCAAAAACAGGCCACACTCGCAAAGCAACTTGCCAATATTTGACCAAGATTTGCTATAAGCGGCAAATAAAAAACCAAGACACAAAAAATGACTGATTTTTTACTGTACTCTGCGATAATAAAGCGCCAAAGTAATTGTAAAATTACCGTACTAATGATTACTATTATAGGAAAGTCATTTAATAACTTATATGACCAGCTCTAGTAACGTCATCATCTCAAATCAGCTTAATCGTAGGATTGCCCTTAATGATAAATCAACCAATAGATCCTTTTTTTCGGCGCTTATTTATTGTCGTTGCTATTGTTGTAACCCTATTTTTATTGTATTTGATGATGCCGGTCATTATACCGTTCGTTATTGCATTCATACTGGCTTATTTACTTAATCCACTGGTCAAACGCTTATCAAGGTATGTTAGACGCTGGATAGCCATTATTGTCGTCTATTCAGCACTGACCTTCAGTATGGTGTTGCTACTCTGGTGGATTGTGCCAACGTTGTGGCATCAGCTGCAAGCCGCTTGGGAATATTTGCCCAAAATTCTAAGCTGGTATGATGAAGTGGTACGTGAATGGTTTACTAATAATAGCCCCGTTCGTCTGCCAGAGTTAGAGGCAAAGGGTTTGTCCGAAACCTTAGTAGATTATATGCAGACGCATTATAGATTCTCAGACGCCAGTACATGGATGAGCCAAATACTTGCCTCAAGTATGAACTTTATTAATAATGCCGGACTGATTGTGCTAGTACCCATTCTGACGTTTTATTTCTTATTTAATTGGGACAAACGTCTGCTTAGCTGGAAAGTGGCTATTCCTACTGCCTACTGCAAAACAGTCATTGGCATCGCCCAAGAGTGTGACCGTGCATTAATGGCTTTCATTAAAGGTCAATTACTGGTCATGGTGCTGTTAGGGATTATTTATGCTGTGCAATTACAACTGATTGGGCTTGAACTTGGACTAATTATTGGTATGGTTGCAGGTGTTGCGAGTTTTGTACCGTATTTAGGTTTTGGACTTGGTTTCATAGCCGCCGTTATTGCTTGTCTGTTCCAATTTGGTCTAAATTGGACTTATCTGTCTCTAATCGTTGGTGCGTTTTTAGTAGGACAAGCGGCCGAAGGATACGTGTTACAGCCACTCCTGTTGGGTGATAAAATCGGGCTTTCACCGTTATGGGTTATTTTTTCTGTATTGGCAGGCGCAAGCTTACTAGGTTTCGTCGGTATGTTGATTGCCTTGCCTGTATCCGCTGTACTTAACGTACTGTTTCGACATCTCTATAATTATTATCGCTCTACCGACTTTTATAAGGGTCGTAAACAACTAAATTTATTTGAAGAAAGATAAGTAAGTTAAGATTGAAGGCGATAGATCAGACAAGCAGCAGTTGTTAAATGTTAGATTGACGAATAGCAGTTAATCAGGCTTAGTAAGTAAAAGACTTGTCAGTCATTTTGTAAATATGTTATATATAGGCGCAGTATTAACTATAGCAGTTGCTCGTTTCGGTTAATTTTGACAAAGGTCTTTTTTAATAAAGCATTTAGTTAATTTATTACTGAACGAGAGAACTGTTGGATAACAAAAAAATGTAAGTTAAGAAAACTACATGCCAATACCAAAAAATTTATGTCACGCAGTATTTAAGCCAGTTTAAAGAAGATTGTTCAACAAATTAATTTTTTCTTTACATTGCGCTATGCAAAACGAGTTGATGATTCATGGCAGAAGCACAGCTAAGTCTCAATCTGGACATTAAGCACGATGCGAGTCTCAGCGACTTTGCTGGTCCAGGTTGGATGTCGATTATTGATGCAGTGCGGCAGCTACATGTCGGCCTGATAGGCCAGCTGTACCTATTCGGTAGCCCTGCTACTGGTAAGTCTCATTTGCTATCGGCTATTTGTGAGTCATTCATTGAGATGGATAAGTCAGCAATTTGTTTATCACTTAATGAGTTGATTCATACCGATGTCCACGTACTGTCATCCTTAGAGAACTTTGATCTTATCGCCATTGATGATTTAGAAGTGTTGGAACATAGCGCTCAATGGCAAGAAGCCTTGTTTCATTTGATAAACCGCAGCCGTGAAGGGCAGCGCCAGTTACTATTTGCTGCCAATAGACCAGCCAGTGAATTGCCGTTTCAGCTGACTGATCTGCTGACTCGTTTAGCACAAGCACCCACTTTCAAAGTACCCAATGGTCATGACCTAGCAGACCGTAAAGCATTATTACAGTCTATTTTACGTCGGCGTGGTTGGCAATTTGATGAGCGTATTATTGAGCATCTGCTGACCGAAGGACCGCATCGTATCGGGGCAATGATGGAGGTGCTCAACTATATTCAGCCGATGTTTTCTAATCTTGGACGTAGTAATATATCTAAAGCAGTGATAAGCGATGCATTGCGTACTATTGATGAACAAACGCTCGCGGCAGAGCTTGCTGATATCGCTCAAGAAACCCAAAAAGATGATGAAGCAGCAAGTAATGACAACCATACAATACCACTGGATTTTTAGCTGCTGACACTTATTGAAGATAAATAGCTCAATGCTCTAACCTTTAATTTTTTTACCAAATTTTTTATCATGGATAGGATATCTTATGAAAATCTCTGCCTCTTTGCTTAAAAAACTGACAATCAGCACGCTCTTAATTGGCGCAGGTTCAGTGTCTATGCTTTCACATGCAGCCGTTACTTTGCTCGTCGATGACCATATTAAAGTGACCGCTATTAATGGGCAGGAAGTTAAACAAAGTGCCTTTCAGCCTTTAACTAAAACGTTTACTTTGCAGCCTGGTCAACATGCCATTACTGCTAAATATGACCGTTTATATGATTTGCCTCGTGATGAGCATGACTATTTGCGTTCAGGGAATATCAGCGTAACGGCGGAACTGGCAGACAATCAAACCTATCGTTTGACTATGCCTAATCAACCAGAAGAGTATAAAGCTGCCAAAGAATATGCTGAACGTCCAACGCTAGCAGTACAACAGGACAATAGGGTTATCGCCAGTCAGCAAAGCATCGGTGGAAATCAAGGTGGCTTGCTATCAGGTATAGGTAAAGCTCTAGGCGGTGTGTTTGGTGGTAGCAGTGATGCCGAACTACAGAACCAGCGCGCTATTGCTGCATTAGAGCAGCCGACTTCAACTACTGGGCAGCAAACTGTAATAACCCAGCCTAAGGTAAACACTGGTACGGTAAGCTCTAGCACTCAGTCTGCGAATACCCTTGATAGCTTTATGCAAATTTGGCTTAATGCAACGCCTGCTGAACGTGAGAAAATGCGCCAATGGATTCAACAGTAACCATCTGTTTTTATAGTATTAGTTAACGATATCTGAGTAATAAAAAAGCACCTAATAATAGGTGCTTTTTTTATTTACGATTAGATGTAATGACTAGCAGAGTCTAGTTAATCATTAACCTAAGAATGCGTTATACATCCAAACTAGTTTTTCTTGCTCTTGTACATAAGCATCAACTAGGTCGGCTGAACCTTGGTCATCGCTTTCTGCTGCTAGTGCTGAAGCTTGACGCTGCTCTTCAATAAGCATTTGCAGACCAGTCACCACACCTTTTACACAGGTGTTACCGTCTTTAACGTTCTTGTCTTCTTTGATGCTAGTGTGCTGTGAAAAATCGCTATAAGCATGTAATGGTGTACCACCTAAGGTTAGAATACGTTCAGCGATCTCATCAATCTGTAATTGTAGAGCAGTGTATAACTCCTCAAACTTAGGATGTAATGAGAAGAAATGCTCGCCTTTAACATTCCAGTGGTAACCACGGACGTTAATATAGAAAGTATGATAGCTAGATAATAGACCATTTAATTTATCAATTACTTGACTCATTTCAGCTTTTTCTAGACCAATCTGGTTAGTACTGTTATCAGTATTACTCATAATATTATCCTTATAATGTGAGTGTTGATTTTATAAAATAGGAGTATAGCAAGTCGCGTTACTTATGATTACCTTCTTTATCGTACCAAAGTCTGAACATATAACGACGATATTACGAAAGAGGCTAGATTCTGAAAAAGACTGGTACCACTAATAACTACGATGCTTTAACTTTTGATGCCTATTATAATAGCAAACCATAATGGATTAGTTAAATTTAATAAATATAATGTTATGATTGGTTTTGTAAAACTCTAAAGAAACTCTCTTTACTATTAAGCAAGTCTCTTTATCATTTAAAGTAAAACAGATAAAGAGACCTAAATACTATCATGAAGGTGGTTGAATGCTCTCAGGGTTTAAACCTTTTACAGGAACTACTTCTTTCAGGTGCTGACGTACCGTATCAATCGGGAATTTTTGCGCTTGCAAACGTTTAGGTACAATTTGACTGCCTTGCTGACCCTTCATTTCAAACATCATAAAGATATAGTCATCAGTCTCATCCCAGCTTTTGACCGCAGTCCATGGAATAACCGCTTGTTGAGTAGTACCAGCCCGCATTTGCATGCCACGCATCTTATTATTGTTCATCAAATCAGGCTGATTGGTTGGCATTGCCATGACTAAACCATGTTTTTGCACACCCAACTTCATCTGACGCATCTCGTCTGGCATCTCTTGATCAGCAACTTGTTTTTCAAATTCTCTTTTGACATACCATTTAAAGCCAAGGGTACGAACCAGTAAATAAATCACTACCGCAACCAGCATTAGCCAAAAAATAATCGTCGAGTAACCTGTTACGAAGACTAACCCTACAATTGCTAGTATTACGACCACTGCCATGATAATCCATTCTTTCATTTTGATGCTTTTTAAACCGAAAGAGGGGCTAGCGCTGGCGAATAGCTCATACTGTGCTTGATGGAATTCAGCCTCGGTTAAATTTAAGGCGACAGGTTGTAGCGTGTAGGGGTACAGGGCCATAAAGGTTTCTCAAATACTTATATTAAAAGTGTTGGGTTTAAAAACGCCAAACGTAAGCAGCTACGCCGTCGTTGGCTGGAAGTGTAATAAAGGTATGCGCTTATCTTACCGAAAAGTGCTCTTAAATGAAACATATAAGGATATCTGTGCCCTTATAGATGCCATATTAATGACATTAATAGAGATATACGACGCTTATTAGAGTTAATATCAGTTATGAAAGCTAATATCGGTTCCAAAAAATGCGACTAGCTGTGCCAAACTAGCCTAATCCGTTACATGTAGTATTTCCCCTCGTTGTCTTTGTCACTCAAAATTTTGGAATTAGTATGACTTTAGGGTTAAAAATTCAAAAAGGCATACATTAATTCAAAAAGACATACATTATTGAGCGCTGAAGGGTATCGTTAAGCTAAAAGTAGTTGCTATAAATTAGAGGTAGAAAATCCTGAAAACCTAGTTAAAAAATGGTCTAAACATGGTCAAATCTACTGGGTCTTGGTATTATAGCGGCTACAATATTTTGTCATAAAAAGCATGGCGTCACAGCAAGACTATAACTATGTCATAACTAGGCATAAAGCTCTGTTATAAATCTAAGCTGGCCACTTATTATATTAAAAATTTTTTTAAACCTTCTACTCACTCTCAGCGTTACAGGCAACTATTATGATTGATCCGAAACTCTTACGCGGCGATTTAAGCGACTTACAGCAACAGCTGGCCACCCGTGGCTATACGCTTGATATGGAGTTCTGGCAAACCATTGAAAATGAGCGTAAATCGCTACAAGTCAAAACCGAAGAGTTGCAATCGCGCCGTAACGCTGGTGCTAAGCAAGTGGGCGCGCTAAAAAAATCGGGCGAAGATGCCAGTGAGCTATTGGCTGAGATGCAAAGTGTCAGCGGTGAGATTAAAACGGCCGAAGACGAGCTGCGCACTTTACAAGAGCGCATCACCCAAGCGGCTTTGCAGATTCCCAATATTCCAGCAGCAGATGTGCCAGTGGGTACGTCAGAAGATGATAACGTCGAAGTGCGCAAATGGGGCACGCCGCGCGAGTTTGACTTTGAGATTCAAGACCATACTCATATAGGTGAGACACTCGGTATGCTCGACTTTGAAGCAGCAACCAAACTAACTGGTAGCCGCTTCAACGTGCTTAGAGGACAGTTGGCACAAATGCACCGTGCCTTAATTCAGTTTATGCTGAATACTCATACGATTAAGTACGGCTATACTGAAACGTATGTTCCTTATATCGTCAATTCAGAAAGCTTAAAAGGCACAGGTCAGTTACCGAAGTTTGAAGATGATTTGTTTAAACTTACTAATCATACGAATAATGATGATATGGATTTTTATCTCATTCCGACGGCGGAAGTACCGATGACCAATTTGGTACGCGGCGAGCGCTTAGATATCAAAGAGCTGCCGTTAAAGTTTACCGCGCATACACCCTGTTTCCGTAGTGAAGCCGGCTCGCACGGTCGTGATACTCGTGGTCTCATTCGTCAGCATCAGTTTGAAAAAGTTGAGATGGTCAATATTGCCAGCGCTGAGCATTCAGATGACTTGCTTGAAGCGATGACAGGACAGGCTGAATATATCTTGCAGCAGTTGAATCTGCCATACCGTACTGTAAAACTGTGCACTGGCGATATGGGCTTTGCCGCGCAAAAAACTTATGACATCGAAGTATGGTTACCAAGCCAAGAGACCTATCGCGAAATCTCAAGTTGTTCTAACTGTGGTGATTTCCAAGCACGCCGTATGGGCACACGGGTCAAAGACGGCAAGCAGACTAGTTTGGCGCATACGCTAAATGGTTCAGGCTTGGCAGTTGGTCGTACTTTATTGGCTGTCATGGAAAATCATCAAAATGCGGATGGTAGTATCACGATTCCAGAAGTGTTGCGTCCATTTATGGGCGGTGCTGAGACAATTTCAGTTTAATAAGTATTCTGTCTATATAAATGGCGAGTTATAATGCTAACTCGCTATTTATTACTTTTTGCCTATTATTAATTGTTGTTTAACAAAATCGATATAAGTCATTATTAAATACAAACGATTTTATGAGGCCGTTTTTGGCTTGGCTCATGGCAAATATGTTAATATTGCCCCTTAATTAATCACCTTATTTTTAAGAGCGTTTATCGCGCTCTTATTCTATTGTTCAATCGATTTTCCTCTTATCTTCCATACTTCTTATTCGAATATTAGGACACTCTATGCCCACCCCAATTAACGAACGTAAATTAGCCAATGCCATCCGTGTGCTCTCATTTGATGCGGTTCAAAAAGCCAACTCTGGACATCCAGGCGCGCCGATGGGCATGGCTGATATTGCTGAAGTTCTGTGGCGCAAATTTTTAAAACATAATCCTGCCGATCCGCAATGGCACAACCGTGACCGCTTTGTGTTATCGAACGGCCATGGCTCGATGCTTATTTACTCGTTACTCCATTTATCAGGCTATGATGTCAGCGTCGATGACCTAAAAGGCTTCCGTCAGCTACATTCAAAGACCCCAGGTCATCCTGAGCTTGGTTATACACCAGGTATTGAAACCACGACTGGTCCACTAGGTCAGGGCATCGCGAATGCGGTTGGTTTTGCTATCGCTGAGAAGACGCTAGCGGCACAGTTTAATCGTGACGGACATAACATCGTTGACCACCATACTTATGCGTTCTTGGGTGATGGCTGCTTGATGGAAGGTATCAGCCATGAAGTTTGTTCACTGGCTGGCACGTTATCGCTTGGCAAGTTAGTATTCTTCTATGATGACAATGGCATATCAATCGATGGTAATGTCGAAGGCTGGTTCACTGATGATACGCAAGCGCGCTTTGAAGCGTATGGCTGGCAAGTTATCAAGGTTGATGGTCATGATACCGATGCTATCACTCAAGCAACTGAGAAAGCGATTGCTGAGACCACTAAACCAAGCTTAATCATCTGCAAAACCACTATCGGCGCTGGTAGTCCGAACAAGCAAGGCTTAGCAGCCAGCCATGGTGCACCACTTGGTGATGACGAAATCGCCTTGACTCGTGATGCGTTATCTTGGAAGCATGCACCGTTTGAATTAGATGATGAAATTTATGAAGCGTGGGATGCCAAAGCTAAAGGTGATGTGCAACAAAAGAACTGGGATGCGGACTTTGAAGCTTATAAAAAGGCTTATCCAGAATTGGCAAGCGAGCTACTACGCCGCTTAAATGGTGAGTTGCCAGCGGACTTTGACAAGCAAGCGCAAGACTATATCCAACAAACCCAAGAGCAGGGCGGTGATGTTGCCAGTCGTAAAGCCAGTCAAAATGCGATTAATACTTTGCAGCCATTATTACCAGAATTGTTGGGCGGTTCAGCGGATCTAGCTGGCTCAAACCTCACACTATTTAAAGGTGCTAAAGGCATCGAAACTGACGCTGATGGCAACTATATTTACTATGGCGTGCGCGAGTTCGGTATGACCGCGATTGCCAATGGTATCGCGCTACACGGTGGCTTTATCCCTTACGTGGCGACCTTCCTGATGTTCATGGAATACGCGCGTAACGCTGTGCGTATGGGCGCATTGATGAAGCAACGTATCATCCATGTTTATACGCATGACTCTATTGGTCTGGGTGAAGATGGCCCAACGCATCAGCCAGTTGAGCAACTGACTAGCCTACGCACCACGCCAAATCTACGTACATGGCGTCCTTGTGATGCGACCGAATCTGCTACGGCTTGGGTAGAAGCGATTAAGTCAGAAAACAATCCATCTGCACTTATCTTTAGCCGTCAAAGCTTACCGCATCAAGCACGTGACAGTGAGCAAGTCGCTAATATCACTAAAGGCGGCTATGTGCTAGCGAAGGAACAAGGCGAGCTAAAAGCCATCATCATTGCAACGGGTTCAGAAGTTGGCTTAGCGATGGAAGCGTACGAGACGCTTAGCGAAAATGGCGTTGGCGTCCGTGTGGTCTCTATGCCATGTGCAGAAATCTTTATGGAGCAAGATGCTAGCTACCGTGACGCTGTATTGCCGGCCACTATTCGTGCTCGCGTAGCGGTAGAAGCTGCGCATGTAGACTACTGGTATAAGTTCGTTGGTCTAGATGGCAAAGTCATCGGCATGACCACTTATGGCGAATCAGCACCTGCAAGCGACTTGTATAAAGAGTTTGGTATTACTACTGAAGCTGTCGTTGATGCGGTAAATAGTTTGATGTAATAAACCTGACTTAGTTAGTAATCAAAAAAAGAGCTACGAGAGAAATCTGGTGGCTCTTTTTTTACGTGATGGGTTTTAGTAGTTATTTTAAATAACTATATACTAACAAAATAACTCCAATAAAATATGGATCATCATTTAGCTTCTTAATGTGGCTAGACTTTATTTTGGTGTTAGAATATAGTAAAAACCATCGCATCTATTTTCTATAATATAATTAGATAGGAGTTGCAGTTTCTGATTTTATGATGCTGAAATTCGGATGAAATAAATGGAAGATATAAAACTAACAACACATACAACATGGTTACATCAAATAGGTCTAAGTGAAGGAGTGATAGCAGCCTTTATTATTGGATTCTTAGGCTTGTGCGGTATTTTCATTACTCAATATTTTGACCGAAAAAAAGAGCGGCGAGCTTTTCTTAGAGATAAGTTTGAGGAGCTAGTTTTTAAGCTTGCAGATTTTGCTACGCTTGTAAAAGAGAACGAAGCTAAGCGTTTTCAAGGTAAAGATAGTAAAAGCTTCGATCTTAGTAATTTTTCTAGAGAAGGTGGAAAAATTGAGATATTAACAATACTATATTTCTCTGAACTTGAAGGTGAATGTAAGGCTTTTCTACAAGCAGGATTGGATTTATGTGTCGCTCAGCGACTTCACGAAATGAACGCTAATGAAAAAAATCTAGACAAACTTGAACAAAGACAAAAATATTTTGAAGAGATTTATGATAGCTTTTATAATAATATAAAGGAATGTATTCCAAAATATACCTAATTTCTAAGCGACGAATAATTCAGTTTGCGCTGCAAAAATTAAACGTACATTTTTTATATTTGCTCTATTCATCGCATATATACCTCCTACGACTTCTATCCACGTATTAAAAAGAAAAGCTATGTCCCTAAAGTCCACCTTTAAAGGCTTCCTAGGTGAAACCGTCATCAATGTAGCTATGTGGCTAAAGCTTGATAAAGAGGTCTATCACCGCTTAAACAATATCACCTTGCCATTAGCCAATGGCGGCAGCACTCAAATTGACCATGTCATCGTCTCGATCTATGGCATTTTCGTCATCGAAACCAAAAACTATAAAGGTTGGATATTCGGTAACGAGAAGCAAAGACAGTGGACGCAAGTCATCATGGGACGCAAGTACAAATTTCAAAACCCACTCAGGCAGAATTATCTACATATTAAAACGCTAGGTGATTTATTAGAATTGGATATGAACTATTTCCATTCGATGATTGCTTTTATCGGTGAGTGTGAGCTTAAGACTCGCGATGAGCTACCTGAGCACGTATTAACGAATGGTATGGTGTCTTATGTTAAGAAAAAGCAGGATAAGATATTAAGCGAAACAGAGGTTGAATCTATCGTTAAGCAGATTGAAAACAATCGATTTAGCAAATCTTGGAAAACTAACAGTCAGCACAAAGCGTATTTAAAAGACAAGCATGGCAACTCAAATAAGCAATCTAGTGGCAATCCGAATAGCAAGTCAGTTATCAAACCAGTTATTAAGTCTGCGCCTAAACCAATCATAAAAGACACTGCGAAAACATCAACTTTGAAAAGCAGAGAAGTGTTCCGATGGTCTGGTCAAACGGAAGTTGAACAAGATGAGACATCGATTGTGCTCTCTAGCAATGTGCCGTCTAGCACTCAGCTAAATAATGATGATTTCGTATTTATCACACCATTTGAGCTTGTCGAGTCTGACCCAACAATAAATAACCCTGTGACAGTTCAAGTGGCAAACCATACAACTAATGTGATCCAAACGCCAACCTGTCCAAAATGCAACGGTGAGATGGTCAAGCGCGTGGCAAAAAAAGGCCAGCGGCAAGGGCAAACCTTTTTTGGTTGTAGTCAGTTTCCTAAATGTCGCGGTGTGGTGAACGTTAATTAACTGGGACTTGACCAATAGCTACTTTACCCATAAATCTCTTCCAGACGCAGACAAGAGACCAATCGACCTTCCCATTCTCGCAGCTTGGGCTCTATTTCGCTACACTTAGGCTTGGCATAAGGACAGCGTTTATGCAGCGCGCAGCCACTTGGTGGGTTAAGTGGACTTGGCAGCTCACCATGTAAGGTCAAGTCATTTTTATGGCCAGTCACAGTCGGTGCCGCTGCCAATAAGGCGATGGTGTAAGGATGTTTTGGGGCATTATAAATGGCTTCTTTAGGCCCGTGTTCGACCGCCTGACCTAAGTACATCACCATTACATCATCAGCGACATGGCGTACCACTGATAAGTTATGAGAGATAAAGACGTAAGCGGTATGGTATTCGTCCTGTAAATCCATAAATAAATTCAATACTTGCGCTTGAATCGAGACATCGAGCGCGGAGGTAGGTTCATCAGCAACCACAATCTTTGGATTGAGCATCATAGCGCGGGCAAGAGCAATTCTTTGACGCTGTCCACCTGAAAACATATGCGGATAACGGCCAGCATGTTCGGGACGCAGACCAACATGTCTCATCATCTCATTAATTTTGCTACGCTTTTCTTCTTTTGATAGCTTGGTATGAATATCTAAGGGTTCAGTCAATTGATAACCAATAGTATGGCGCGGGTTTAAACTGCCATAAGGGTTTTGGAATACCATCTGAATCTCGGTACGCAAATCTTTTAATGCTTTTCGGCTATAGCCAGTCGTCGCTTCATCGTTAATAAATAACTCACCGTCAGTAGGCTGTTCAATCAGTGTCAGCTGGCGGGCGAGAGTCGATTTACCGCAGCCTGATTCACCAACGACCGCAAGCGTCTTGCCAGCTTCAAGCTCAAACGAGATACCGTTTAAGGCCTTAACATAAGCTTTAGGTTTGCCCAAACCTTGTGATACTGGGTAATGCTTGTGTAGATCCACTGCTTTTAAGACCACTTTATTACTCATAACTGGGATTCCACAGTAGCAGTGTTAGCGATAGAAGGGCGAGAAGGTAAGTTTGGCAGGTCTGAGTGAATGCAACGCACGTTGCCATTAGGCGTCTCTAAAATGGGCGGTGGTACTTCACAAGCTGGCTCTTTATACGGACAACGCGGAGACAATAAGCAACCGCTCGGGCGATCATATTGACTTGGTACGACACCCGGTAAGCTATTGAGCCTATCTTGACCAATAGCCAGTTCGGGGATTGCTTGTAGCAATGCCTCGGTATAAGGGTGCGCAGGGTTTTGGAAAATCTCTGGTACGGTACTGGTTTCAACCACTTGTCCAGCATACATGACGACGACATCGCGTGAATTCTGCGCGACTAAACCTAAGTCATGGGTGATAAGCACCATTGCCATTTGTTTTTCGCGTTGTAGTCGGCTGAGCAAGTCCATGATTTGCGCTTGCACCGTGACATCAAGAGCGGTGGTTGGTTCATCAGCGATAAGTAATTTGGGCTCACAAGCAATCGCCATCGCAATCATGACCCGCTGGCTCATACCGCCTGACAGCTGATGCGGATAGACCTTAAGTCGGTTTTTGGCGTCGGGCATCTCAACCAATTCTAATAGCTCTAAGATACGCGTTTGGACTGCTGAACCGCGCAGACCAAGATGCTTGCGTAGTACTTCACCCAGTTGCATCTCAACTGTAAAACTTGGATTTAGACAAGACATCGCATTTTGAAAAATCATCGAGATATCTTTGCCTATAATGCCGCGTTTTTCTTTAGCTCGCATACTCAGCATGTCTTTATTATCAAACATCACTCGCTTAGCACGAACCGTTGCAGAGGGCGGCAACAGTCCCATTAAGGCCATCATAGTGACGGACTTTCCTGAACCAGATTCACCGACGACTGCCACAACTTCGCCTTGCCTAATCGTTAACGACACATCATCTACTGCGCGAAAAGCACGCGCCCCTTCACCAAAGGTTACCGAGAGATTTTTGATATCTAATAATAACGGCGTGTTATTTACCGATTGACGCGCTGAATTTACTACAGAAGCATTATTTAAAATTTCAGTCATTAGGTTACCTGCTTCAATTTAGGATCTAGAGCATCGCGTAGGCCATCACCAGTTAGGTTAATTGATAATGCAGCTAAGAAAATAGCGACACCCGGCCAAATAGCTAGCCAAACATTACTCTGAATATATTGACGCGCCGTACCTAACATCGCGCCCCATTCAGCATCTGGCGGTTGTACACCAAAGCCTAGGAAACCAATCGCGCCTGCTTCTAAAATGGCAGAAGAGAAAATCATCGTCGCTTGTACGATGAGCGGGGCCATACAGTTAGGTAAAATGGTTACGAACAATAAGCGGAATACGCCAGCACCCATCACTTGTGAGGCAACAAAATACTCACGTTGTAGCTCTACCATTGCGGTGGCACGTGTCAGGCGAATAAAAGGCGGTGTACAGACCAAGGCTATGGTAATAATCGTATTGGTCATAGAAGGGCCTAAGATAGCCGCGATAATGATAGCCAATAGCAAGCTAGGATAGGACATCAAAATATCATTGACCAGCATGACAGCCTTGCCCCAAACCTTTGGCCAAAACGCGGCGCTAAGTCCTAATGAAACACCGGCCAACATAGCAAGGGTAGTGGCGCTTAGACCAATAAACAATGAGTAACGCGCGCCATACATTACCCGAGACAAAGTATCTCGACCTGCATCATCAGTACCAAGCCAAAACATAGTATCGCCACCACTCAGAAATGCTGGTGGCAATTGCTCTTGGCCGGTGAATAATTCATAAGGGTCATGAGGCGCAATGGCGGGCGCAAGTATGGCAATAATGACCATCAATGCCAGTACAATAAAACCAAGTACGGCGCCTTTATTTCGGCAGAACGTCGATAAAAATAGCTGCCAAGACGAGGGTGGCGTGGCTGCCAGATTGATATCAGAGGGGAGAACAGAAGGCTTCATGAGCAATTCCTGTAGTGGCTAGCGCTTCGACAGTGTTTAGAGGCTCATTCCTAAAAAAGTACTAAGAATTTGCTAAAAATTTCTCTAAACCATGCAAGCGCTAGTCGTCACTATTTGTAATATGATTATTTATCAATGTTAAATTAAGAAGTATGTCGAATACGTGGATTGATAAGACCATACAAAATATCGATAAATAAACTAACCAAAATCAAGGCAGTGGCTACCAGTAAAATACCGTTTTGCACAATAGGATAATCACGAGTAAAAAACCCATCGAGTAGCCAATTACCAACGCCTGGCCAACTAAAGATAGTCTCAGTGATAATAGCGCCAGCAAGCAAGGTCGCCATCTGCAAACCAACAACAGTGACTACTGTGATTAAAGCATTGCGCATAACGTGTACTAATATCACTCGGCGCGGCGATAAGCCTTTGGCTCGTGCCGTACGCACATAGTCCTCGTCTAACACCTCAAGCATTGCAGAGCGTGTCATGCGTGCAATCATCGCTAATGGAATAGTCGATAAGGCAATAGAAGGTAAGATAAAGTGCTTTACCACATCCCAAAATGCGCCAGGTTCTCCTGACGTCAGAGAACCCAATAACCACGAGCCGTATAAGGGCTTAACATCTAAAAATTGCGCGACAGATATCACTCCAGCGACTGGTAACAGGCCTAAATAGTGGGCGAATATACCGGTTAGGATAGGTCCCAATAGATATATGGGCATAGAGTATCCTGCCAGCGCCCCTGACATTAAGGTGTAATCAATCCAAGTACCACGTCGCAGCGCAGCAAAGATACCTAAGCTAACACCAATGACACTGGCAATGACAATGGCGCATACCGCCAGCTCTAAGGTTGGTACAAAATGGGCAAAGAAGTCTTGTAGTACTGGGGTACGTGTACGAAAGGATTGTCCAAAATCACCGGTCAAGATACCGGTCAAATAATCCCAATATTGGACGATGAGTGGTTTGTCTAATCCAAGTCTTTCTAGTGCACGGGCATGTAGCTCTGGATCGACCATACGCTCACCCATCATAATCTCGACGGCATCTCCAGGTACGAGACGAATTAGGGTAAAGGTCGATAGCGTTAGGCCAAGATAGACGGGAATTAGAATAGCAATTCGACGCAGAATATACAGTAGCATGGGCTGCTCAATAGTTGAGGGTCAATAGTTATAGATCGATGATTAGCGTATTAGCAGTGCTGAGACTGTCCGTGACAATATGTTTGGCAATGTGTTTAGCAAAGCGCTTAACTCATACAAATACGGCTGGAGCAGAGAGTCTGATCCAGCCGAATACAAATTAAATAACAGTGCATGTCGTACCGGACTTAATTAGCCAAGGTTATTCAACCTTCACACCATCAAAGCGTATTGAACCTAGTGGACTAATTTTATAATCGACAACGTTTGGTGCCGTGAATACGGTTACCACCGAATGTGCCATCGTTGTCCAAGGCAGTTGCTCTTTGAATATCTGCTGAGCTTGTACATAATCACTGACGCGATCATCTTGATTGGTAATTTGACGGGCATTGGTCACTAAACTGTCAAAGTCCTTATTACACCAGCGCGAGTAGTTGTTACCACCGACAGCATCACAAGATAATAGGGTACCAAGCCAGTTATCTGGGTCCCCATTGTCACCGGTCCAACCAGCTAGAATAACATCGTGCTCACCTTTAGCAGCGCGATTCAGGTACTCGCCCCATTCATAAGTGACAAGCTTGGTATCGACGCCAATCTTTGCCCAATCTGCTTGCAGCATTTCTGCCATTAGCTTGGCATTAGGGTTATACGGCCGTTGAACAGGCATATACCATAGGTCGATTTCAAGATTGTCAGCACCGGCTTCTTTCATAAGCGCTTTTGCTTTTTCAACGTCATAAGGAGCGTCTTTAAGCGACTCGTCATAACCCCACTGTGTTGGCGGCATAGGATTGGTCGCTTTAAGCCCTTCGCTCTGATAAACCGCGTTAATAATAGCGTCTTTGTTGATGGCCATATCTAAAGCTTGGCGCACTTTCAGGTCGCTAAGCTTTGGTTTTTCTACGTTGTAGCCCACATAGCCTACGTTGAAGCCAGGCTGATCAAGGACTGTGGCTTTACCAGATTTTTTGACAGAATCAATTTCGGCAGGTTTTGGATAGGCTGACACATGGCATTCGCCGGCTTGAACTTTTTGGGCGCGAACTGCTGAGTCTTTGGTGATGACAAACACTAGATTGTCGATATGAATATCGTCTTTGTTCCAATAGTCTGGGTTTTTGGTATAACGAATTTGCGCGTCTTTTTGATAGGAGGTAAAGACGAAAGGTCCGGTACCAACTGGTTTGGTATTAATATCAGCCGCATTATCCGCAGCCATTAGCTGATCTGCGTACTCAGCAGAATTGATGTAAGCAAAGGCCATTGCTAGGTTCTGTAAAAACGGCGCGTTGGTTTCGCTGAGGGTGATTTTTACCGTATAGTCGTCGACCTTTTCGATATCAGAGATGATATCAGGCAATCCCATGCCGACCGAATATGGGAACTCAGCAGGATAAGCTTTATTAAATTCAAAGTCTGGGTTGGTGATACGTTCTAGCGTAAAGACGACGTCATCAGCGTTAAAGTCGCGGGTTGGGGTAAAGTAGTCTGTTTTACCAAATTTGACCCCTTTACGTAGATTAAAGGTATAGGTCTTACCATCTTCGCTAATATCCCAGCTTTCAGCCAGCCCTGGTTGAATCTCAGTACCCGCTCTTTTAAATTCTACTAAGCCGTTATAGATGGGGTAGGCGCTGGCATCAAAGTCAGTACCAGAAGTGTACTGTGCTGGATCGAAACCAGCGGGGCTGCCTTCTGAGCAGTAAAGTAATGTTTTAGCCGCTTTGGCGTCTGAGCTGGCAGCAGAATCATCAGTGGTTTTGTTGTCGCCGCTACAAGCGCTTATACTCAAGACAACCGTAGCCAACATCGTAAGTTTGAAGAGTGATTTTTGCATTGTTACATCCTATGTAAACGATAAGTCATTGCCAATAAATATACAGATCCGTGTTCGAACCATGAACACAATTGGCAAGCTCTTAATTCCCTTTAAAGTATTTATTAATATAGTATTTTTAATATGCAATGCAGAACAGTAGTTATGTTTTACCCACTCTGAATCAAGTCTGCAAAAAATACAAATATAAATAAGTCGTTTGAATATACTCTGTTAAATGGCTACAACGCAAGATATCTGTAAACTAAATTCAACAAAAATATCACGTCTTAACGTTGTTAATTAAGTGGAAGTGACTGAATGAAGAGAGCTATTTAACTACTCTCTTCGTAATATGATACATATCAGAGCTAGTGATATAGCCTTTAACTTTCAGCCATTAAATTTCGGTGATTTAGGATGAAACTGATTTGACATGATCATGTTTGTCTTTAATCATATCGGCTAACTTCTCAGCGATCATAATAGTTGGCGCATTGGTATTGCCGCTGATTAAAGTTGGCATGATTGACGCATCGATTACCCGTAATCCGCTTACACCGCGCACCTTCAATTCCAAATCCACTACGGAGCTGTCATCTGAGCCCATTCGGCAGGTACCAACAGGATGATAGATGGTATCAGATCTATTTTTAATATAGCCAAGCATGCCGTCTTTTTCGAGATAAGGAGCAGGGTAGTCTTCGGTGATATATTTGGCGATTGGTGCTTCTTGCATGATTGCTCGGGTACGTTCTGCTCCTGTAACCATGTACTCAATATCTTTGGGATGAGAGAGATAGTTTGGATCAATCAACACTGGATCAGAGGGATTGGCAGAATCAAGGCGGACAGTACCGCGACTTTCAGGACGCAGGTAGCAAGCATGACATGAGATAGCGTAGCCACGTTTGATATCGCGGCCGTGATTGACTACTCGAGATATCACAAAGTGTAGCTGAGTATTTGGCCATTCTTGCGGGTCATCGCCAACACTAAAAAAAGCACCAGCTTCAGCATAATTGGTGGACAGCAGACCTGTGCCATCCTTTCTCCATTGTGAAAGAGCTTTGAAGAAGTTTCTACCACCAGCCATGCCGACTCCAAATACATCGGTGGTATTGACCTCGTAGTCAAACACCACATCCAAATGATCTTGTAAGTTGCCGCCTACTTCTGGTGAATCTACTACAACATCAATACCATGCGCTTGCAAATGCTCGGCTGGACCAATACCCGATAGCATGAGTACTTTAGGTGAGCCAAAAGCGCCACCTGATAAAATGACTTCATGACGAGCCATAACGGTATGTTCAACACTATCTTTTTCGTAGACGATGCCCACCGCTTGATTATCTTCGATTAAGACACGGTTGGCTTGAGCGTGAGTAACAATAGTAAGGTTAGGCCGACTTTCGACTGGGTGTAGATAAGCGGCAGCGGCAGAGCAGCGTTGACCTTGTTTTTCACCATGAAAATGAGTGACTTGGTACAGGCCTACGCCGTCTTGTTTTGTTCCGTTGAAGTCTTGATTGTGAGCCAGTCCATTGGCAACACCTGCTTCTACAAATGCTTTTGAGATATCACGTGGGCTGAGTAAGTCGCTGACATGGAGCGGCCCGTTATCGCCATGTAGATCATCGCCACCATGGACGTTATTTTCGGCCTTGATAAAATAAGGCAAGACATCATCGAATCCCCATCCAGTACAACCTTGTTCTACCCAGCGCTCATAATCTAGAGCACTGCCGCGCGTATAAATCATAGCATTAATAGCGGATGAGCCACCCAAACACTGTCCGCGAGGTTGAAAGCCGCGACGGTTATTTAAATGAGTTTGAGGGGTGGTATGAAAGCACCAGTTGTTTAACTTGAGCGGTTTGCCAGGGACAAGAAGAATAAGCCCAGCAGGTACGCGAATAGTAAGGTCTTTGCCATCACCGCCATACTCTAACAAGCAAACACTAATGTCTGGGTTTTCCGTAAGTCGGCTGGCAAGTACGCAGCCCGCTGAACCGCCACCAACGATGACGTAATCAAACTTTGTATCAAATTCCATTTCTTATTCCTTGTAGCATCCATGCCAATTAAACATTGGTCGTCCATTACAATAACTATTATTTTATCAGAATAAATAAATAAAAATGACTAAGGCGTATCGATTGGTCAATACGCCTTTAAGGAAAGGAAGGTTTGATGAATCAAGTTAACAAAATAGATTTTCGAGATGGAATATGTCTGTTATTTTGAGCTGTGATATTTGTCTTTTAAAGTGATTTGCCTATACTTCACATATTTCTGAGCGCACGATAAAGCGTTTGCCCTCTGGTATCTCAAGTGAAAAACTCGCACCGCGACCGTCTACCACATCGATAGTTAGATCGGTATGCTGCCATAGTTTATATTGTGCTTTACCCATATAAAATGGACAGCCAGCCAGCTCACCGATCAACACATCTTGACCGCCAACTTTAAATTCACCTAACGGATAACACATCGGTGAGCTGCCATCGCAGCAGCCGCCAGATTGATGGAACATCAGGTCACCGTGCTTAGATTTTAATAGTTCGATTAATTCTTTACAGGATTCTGTAGCTTCAAGTTTCATGTCGGACTCCTTGTCATGACAATAATTTATGCAATTTATTTTATAGCAGTTTTATCGCTGGCTGACTTTGATCTAGGGTTGGTAGCTCTTGCTCATCTTTTAAATCAACACCAGATAATTTAAGTTCACAAGATTTTTTCATTAGCGCTAATAGTCGATTTGCTGCCATTTTGACAGGCAGTCCAGCGGCTCGCACATTAGAGATACAGTTGCGCATGGCATCATGGCTTTCAGCATGCGCGTCCCAAGTGTAATAAATACCTAAACTGTCAGGGGAGCTAAGACCGGGCCGCTCACCAATAAGCATTACCAGCATTTTGGCATTGAGACGTTCAGCAACTTTATCGCCTAAAGCCACACGGCTGCCAGTAGCAATGACCAAGGGCGCGATGCTCCAGCCTTGCTCTTTGAATAACGGAATAAGCTCTGCTACAAGCTTGGGCCCATTTTCTTCTAGCGCTCGTGCCGATAGACCATCTCCCATCACGATGATGACATCATAAGATTTATCTGTACCAGATTGTTCTAAAAAGTGCTCTAGTTTTTCAGAGGAGTCACTGTTTAATAGCCTTCCCCAATCTGGACGTTTAAGATAGTCAGATTTGTTTTCTGCCTGACTCATCACTTTGAATAGCTCCCAAACCTCATCTGATTGCTCTAGAGATTGTTCGTCACTTTTTTCTAAATTTTCTGTCGCAGCCTCTGTGTCCATATCTTTAAAAATAAGATGGCATTGTGTAGACAAATCATCAACCAAGCGTTCGATATCCAAATCTTGTAATACCGCATCTTTGGCTTCAGCGTGATCAAGCTGAAACTTTAATAAAGCTTTGGTAGGAATACTACAGCCAACTCGTCCTAAAGCGATTCTAGAATCTGTATATTCTTTTAGTTTCTGCCAAGGATCTAGATGAACCAATTCATTTTGCTTAGCAGCGTCGGATTTGCTAGCTTTAAATTCGCCAGTTTTAGAATCATCAGATCCAGAGAGACTGCCATTAACTGGTAGCTTGTCATTGTTAACGTTTGACTGCTGAATTTGCGAATCATTAGTAGGCATGTGCTCCTCCTTTATAGTTTAGAGCCATAGTTCACAACTGCTATATCTCATAAATCTAGTTTTATCATTCTCACATAATTCCAGAAAGTAGAGAGGATGGTTTATCTGACCATTGGATACTGTTTTGCGTTTGAGTATAAATGCCGTTTTCACTGAGCCAATGCGCAAACTCAGGGGCAGGGGTCAGTCCAAGCAGCTGCCTAACGTAGAGTGCATCATGGAATGAGGTGGTTTGATAATTGAGCATGACATCATCGGAGCCTGGAATACCCATAATAAAGTTGATTCCAGCGGTCGCAAGCAAGGTCAATAAGGTATCCATATCATCTTGATCGGCATCGGCGTGATTGGTATAGCAAATATCACAGCCCATAGGTACGCCAAGTAGCTTGCCACAGAAATGATCTTCTAAGCCGGCGCGAATGATTTGTTTGCCATCAAACAGATATTCAGGGCCAATAAATCCAACGACCGTATTTACTAACAGTGGGTTAAATTCTCTAGCCACTGCATAAGCTCTTGCTTCAAGCGTTTGTTGATCGACATCGAAGTGTGCATTGCTTGACAGCGCGCTGCCTTGTCCAGTTTCAAAGTACATAACATTTTGCCCGACCGTACCACGATTTAGGCTGAGCCCCGCTTCATAGCCTTCTCTCAATAGCGCTAAATCTATACCAAAGCTAGTATTGGCTTTTTCGCTGCCGGTAATTGACTGAAAGACTAAGTCAACGGGTACTTTTTTCTCAATCAATTGGATAGCGGAGGTTATGTGAGTTAATACACAAGATTGAGTGGGAATTTGATATTCAGATATCACATGGTCTAGCAGCTTTAGTAATTCTGATAAATTTTGTAGATTGTCAGTGGCGGGATTGATGCCAATCACAGCATCCCCATTGCCATACATTAAGCCATCGATAATACTGGCAGAAATGCCCAGCATGTCATCAGTAGGGTGATTGGGCTGTAAGCGCGTAGATAAGCAACCATCAAGACCGATAGTGTTACGAAACTTAGTAACGACTTGGCATTTCTTTGCTACTAAAATTAGGTCTTGTACGCGCATTATTTTGCTAACGGCAGCTACCATCTCTGGGGTAAAGGCATATTTTAATTGGGCTATTTCATCCCTTGTAGCAGATTCTCCTAATAGCCAGTTTCTTAAATCACCAACGGTAAAGCTAGATATTTTAGCGAAGGCTTGTTTATCATGTTGTGCCATAATCAGCCGAGTTACTTCATCGTCTTCATAGGGGATAGTAATATCATCCAAAAAGTCGATTAATAAACAATCCGCTAAAGCCATTTGCGCGGCTACGCGTTCAGTGGCATCAGAGGCTGCAACCCCAGCCAACTCATCACCCGATCGTCGTGGTGATGCTTTAGCAAGTAACACCTTTAAACTCTCAAATTGGTAGGTTTTCTGTCCTACAGTATGTTGATAAGCCATTTTGTTCACCTTCTATCTATCAATTTTATAGGCTATAAAATATAAGCTCTATAAACATCATTAGCTCAAATCATCTGACGCGGCTCTAATTTCAGCGAACTCTTCTTCTGGCGTACCACTCACTAAGTGATGACGGCTAAATATGACAAAGTAGAGAATAAATACGACATAAATCCCCGCTGCCATAAACCAAACTTTAGGATCTACCATCAGTCCTGCGATTACGGCAAGAGAAGCAAGCACAAGCGCTATACCTGAAGTCATGATACCGCCCGGTGTCTTATAAGGGCGTGGCAGGTCAGGACGAGATAAACGCAGCTTAATATGCGAGGCCATCATCAATACATATGAGATAGTCGCACCGAATACCGCCATAAGAATAAGAAGATCTCCTTCGCCAGTAAGCGATAACAAAAAACCTATAATCCCAGGGACAATTAGAGCCAAATAAGGCGCTTTATTGCTATTAGTTAGCGATAGTTTTTTGGGTAAATAACCCGCACGCGATAAGGCGAAAATCTGCCGAGAGTAGGCATAAATGATGGAAAAGAAGCTGGCGATAAGACCTGCGAGACCAACGAAGTTTACAAAACTTGCCAACCACGTATTTTCACCGTATACGGCAATTAGGGCATCAACCAAAGGCGCCCCTGAATCTTTTAAGGTATCTGCACCCGCAGCACCTGGTCCTAAGAATAAAATAAGCAGCGCGAATGACGCTAAAATTAGCATAGAACCGATTAATCCACGCGGCAATGACTTAGCAGGATCTTTAGCTTCTTCAGCCGCTAGAGGAACACCTTCAACCGCTAAAAAGAACCAAATTGCATAAGGAACGGCAGCCCAAATCCCGATATACCCAAAGGGTAGAAACGGACTTGCTCCCGCTTGTGTACCGACGGCAATATCAAATAAATTTTTACTATCAAAATGCGGAAACATCGACACAATAAATACGACCAGGGCAATACAGGCAACAGCGGTAATGCCAAACATAATCTTTAATGCTTCGCCTGCGCCTTTTAAGTGAATAGCTATAAAGACGATATAACATGTTAAATATACGATCCAGCCCCCGATACCGAACAATGACTCGCAGTATGAGCCAATGAACACTGCGATAGCGGCTGGTGCGATAGCATATTCAATCAAAATCGCAGTACCAGTTAAATACCCTCCCAAAGGACCAAAAGCGGTACGGGCGAAACTATATCCGCCGCCTGCTGTAGGCAACATGGTGGACATCTCTGACATTGATAAACACATACATAGATACATGAGAGCTACGGCTATCAAGGCGACGAACATACCGCCCCAACCACCTTGTGCTAGGCCAAAGTTCCAACCAGCAAAGTCTCCAGAGATGACATAGGCGACGCCAAGACCTATTAATAAAACCCAACCAACCGCGCCTTCTTTAAGTTGACGTTTGGCGAAATAATCTTTTTCAGCTTGAGTGCTGCCAGAGACCGCGCTCTTTTGATCGTTAGGCGTGCTTGTCATGTTATTCCCCTACATAAAGGCTATGAATAGACTAAGGGTACTGCTAACTTATACTGTAAATAACTCATTATTAAAAAATTATTAATAACTGACATCTGAGAATAAAAAGGTCGTATCCCTTCAACTCAAATTGCTAGTAATGCATGGTTGAAGGGATACGACCTGTTGTTTATGACGAAAAGTGCCAATCACTGAGACAGTTTCAAAAACATCAAAATGTCTCAAAAAATTGAAATGGCTACATGGAGTAGTCAATCACAATGCGACCCTCGATTTTACCTTGGCGCATACGTTCAAGAATGTCATTGATATTCTCAAGCGGCTCAGCGGCAACGGTTGCTTTCACCTTGCCTTCTGCTGCCATCTCTAGCGATTCTTGCAAGTCAAGACGTGTACCCACGATTGAACCGCGAATAGTAATACCGTTCAGAACTGTGTCAAAGATAGATACAGGAAAATCACCAGTAGGCAGACCATTACAAACCAAAGTACCACCGCGTCGTAACATAGTTAAGGCTTGATCAAATGCCTTAGAGGATACGGCAGTCACGAGCACTCCATGAGCGCCACCGATCTCTTTTTGTAGATACTCACCAGGGTCGGTGTTTTTGGCATTAACAGTGACGGTCGCACCCAGTTTTTTGGCAAACTCAAGCTTCTCATCATCAATATCCACAGCGGCAACATTCAAGCCCATGGCAATGGCGTACTGTACCGCCATGTGACCAAGTCCGCCGATACCTGAAATGACAACCCAATCGCCTGGCTTGGTGTCGGTCATTTTAAGACCTTTATACACCGTGACACCTGCACATAAAACTGGTGCAATCTCAACAGAGTCAACGCCCTCAGGAATGATGCCCACATAGTTGGCATCTGCTAGAACATATTCTGCAAAACTGCCGTTTACTGAGTAGCCAGAGTTTTTTTGACGTAGACATAAAGTCTCCCAGCCGCCCAAACAATGGGTACAGTGACCACAGGCAGAGTAAAGCCAAGGCACACCGACTCGGTCGCCTTCTTTGACATGATGTACGTTTTCGCCAACGGCGGTTATAAGGCCTACGCCTTCGTGTCCGGGGATAAATGGTGGGCTAGGTTTGACTGGCCAATCTCCTTCAACCGCATGCAAATCGGTATGACAGACACCTGATGCTTGCATTTTGACAACGATTTGACCAGCACCGGGGGTCGGAATGTCCACTTCTTCAATTTGTAAAGGTTGTCCGAACTCATGTAAAACAGCAGCTTTCATTTTATTACTCACGTTGCAACTCCTTATCATCGTTCTTTACTTTAAAATACTCAGCGAGCATTAAGTTCGCACTTTACGGTTTTTGCCATAAAGTGCTTTGAGAGGTAGATTTAAAAGAAGCCCATCGCTTTAGGACTATAAGATACCAGCATGTTTTTGGTTTGTTGATAATGATCTAGCATCATTAGATGGTTTTCACGGCCGATACCAGACTGCTTATAACCGCCAAACGCTGAATGCGCAGGATAGAGGTGATAACAATTCGTCCAAACGCGACCGGCTTTAATGCCACGACCGAAACGATAAGCGCGAGTGCCGTTACGCGTCCATACGCCAGCACCAAGACCGTATAAGGTATCATTGGCGAGCGCCATCGCTTCTTCATCGTCTTTAAAGGTAGTAACGGCAAGCACAGGACCAAAGATTTCTTCTTGGAACACGCGCATATCATTGGTGCCTTCAAAGATGGTTGGTTGTACATAATAACCGTTTGCCATTTCACCATCATGTTTGGCGAGTTCACCACCGACAAGGACTTTCGCGCCTTCTTTTTTACCAATATCGAGATAAGATAGGATTTTTTCTAACTGATCTGAGCTGGCTTGAGCACCGATCATAGTATCAGTATCGAGTGGATTGCCCATTTTGATGGCTTTAACGCGCGCGATACAACGCTTCATAAATTCATCATAGATGCTTTCGTGCACGAGGGCGCGTGATGGGCAAGTACAGACTTCGCCTTGGTTTAGCGCAAACATGACCAAACCTTCAACTGCCTTGTCTAAGAAGTCATCATCTTCATCCATGATATCGGCAAAGAAGATGTTTGGACTTTTTCCACCCAGCTCTAGAGTCACCGGAATGATATTTTCACTGGCATATTGCATAATGAGGCGACCAGTGGTGGTCTCACCAGTAAAGGACACTTTATCAATACGTGGGTTAGAAGCGATTGGTTTACCAGCTTCAACACCAAAGCCGTTAATGACATTCAGTACGCCTTTAGGCAGAATGTCCGCTGCGCCTATTAAGTCAAGCATATATAAAACAGAAGCAGGGGTTTGCTCGGCTGGCTTGAGGACGACACAGTTACCCGCTGCAAGAGCAGGGGCAATTTTCCAGATTGCCATTAGAATAGGGAAGTTCCAAGGAATGATTTGACCCACGACGCCAAGTGGTTCATGAAAATGATAAGCGACTGTATCTTCATCAATTTGGCTGATGCCGCCTTCTTGTGCGCGGATAACGCCAGCAAAGTAACGCAAATGGTCGATGGCGATTGGAATATCAGCGGCGAGGGTTTCACGTACAGGTTTACCGTTTTCATAGCTCTCGGCGATAGCGATTGCCTCTAAATTGGCCTCGATACCGTCGGCAAGTTTGAGCAACATATTAGAGCGTTCAGTAACACTGCTTTTGCCCCACGCATCTTTGGCGGCATGAGCGGCATCTAGCGCAGCTTCGACATCCGCTTCTTTTGAGCGTGCGACTTGGCAGATAGACTTACCATCGATAGGACTTGTATTATCAAAGTATTCACCATCAGCTGGTGCAACCCACTCACCGTTGATAAAGTTGTCATATTTTTTGCGGAATTGGACGGGACTGTTTTCAGTATTGGGATAGGCGTATAACATTAACGACTCCTTGTTGTATTATTTGAGATAGATCACATGAAAGTTTATTTATTGTTTTATAAAATGCTATAAAAAATATATGCTTACGTGTTTAATAGCCAATCTTCCTGATTAACTACTCACCCTATCGTACTGAGCTTTGACACAGAGTTATAATGACTTTTTATAATGATATATTTCGCATCGCATAACTTTAAGTTATATAAGATGATTGAGTTAAAGTAGTTCGCAAAGCTGATGCAGCTGTTATAATTGTTGCCAAATACTCTAAGCTGCTACAGTCAAAGCATTTGTACAATTTTAAGGCGCTCATCTTGCTTGATTTATCCAATGTACTATTTGCGCTGAATTGCCTTGTACCAATTTTTAACTGCTTCGACTATCAATGCATAGAGGGCGACTTTGTTCTCTTCTACTTTTTTCTTATTACTATTAACTTAATTGGTTTGGATATATGCGTCAATCTTCTGCTCTTGATATCTTAAAAACAGGTCAAAATGTATTTTTGACAGGCTCAGCAGGTTCAGGTAAGACTTATACTCTCAATCAATATATCAATTATTTGCGTGCGCGCCGTGTGCCAGTCGCTGTCACTGCAAGTACCGGTATCGCGGCCACACACATGAACGGCACAACTATTCATAGCTGGTCGGGCATCGGTATTAAAGATGAGCTAACTGATCGTGATTTAACCAATTTATCACGCAAACAATTTTTAGCGGACAGGTTGAAAGACACTGCTGTTCTAATTATTGATGAGATATCGATGTTGCATGCCAAGCAGATCAATTTGGTCAGCCAAGTGCTTAAGCATGTGCGCAAAAATGACAAGGCATTTGGTGGTATTCAGGTCGTTGTCGCTGGAGACTTTTTTCAGCTACCGCCAATTGGCAGTAAGGGCGAGAGTAACCGTGAGAAGTTCGCTTTTATGTCGGAGGCTTGGCTTGATGCCAAGTTTCATATTTGCTATCTGTCTGAGCAACATCGGCAAGTGAGCGAGGCAGCTAATGGCGGGCTTGATTTAGACGATATTCTTAACCAAATCCGTCGCCAAGAAGTCACTTTTGAAGCGATTGCTGCGTTAGAAGCTACCTTTGATCAAAACGTCGATATCAAGCGTACACGTCTGTACACGCACAATCTCAACGTCAATAAAATCAATGACAAAGAACTGGCAGCGTTAGATGGCGAGATGATGCGTTTTGAGTCCACGGTGACTGGCGATAGTAAACTGGTTGAGACACTCAAAAAGACGGTGCGTACTCAAGATGAGCTCATTCTCAAAGTTGGCGCAAAAGTGATGTTTATCAAAAACAATACCGAGCTTGGCGTCTCTAATGGCACGATGGGTGAGTTGATAGGCTTTGCGGCAGTAAAGGTCGATGACAGCAAAGACAATAGTGACCCTTTAATTGAAGAAGACGGCAGTACGGACAGTGATACAGATACTGCCAAAAACAAAAGCAAAGATAAAGAGAAGCCCAAAGCTAAAAAGCTAACGACGCAGAAAATGCCAGTGGTTAGGCTTAATTCAGGACGTGAAGTCATCGCTGAGCCTGAAGAGTGGATAATCGAAGATGAGACTGGAGACGTGCTAGCAAGTTATTTGCAAGTACCATTATGCTTAGCTTGGGCGATTACCATTCATAAGTCGCAAGGCATGACCCTTGATGCTGCGGAAATTGACTTGTCACGTACTTTTGAGCTGGGACAAGGTTATGTGGCGTTATCACGGCTTAAGTCGCTGGCGGGTTTGCAGCTGCTGGGTATGAATGATATGAGCTTGCAACTTGATCCACTGGCACGCGGGGCCGACAAACGCTTTTTGGTGCTGTCCGATGAAGCTGATGCCAACTATGCAATGCTTGATGAAGAAAGCATGAAGCAGGCGCATGAAAAGTTTGTTTTGAAAGCAGGCGGTACACTGAGTCAGTCAGTCATTGACGCGTATACAAGTCTACAAAAGAAACGCCGCGAACAGGTACAGGCGCAGCAAGATAAGAAACAAAAACTGGGCAATCAAGTCTCTGATAAATCGGAAAGCACCTTGTTAGCGACGCGGCTGCTCTTAGAAGAAAGCTTATCTATCGCTGATATAGCACAGACGCGTGAGCTTGCGCAGTCAACGATTATGCGCCACATTAGTGATCTCAAACGCCAAGACCCAAGCCTTGCCTGTGATCATCTGCGTCCTGATGACGAAGTAATGATGGCAGTAGGTAATGCCTATGTGGCGATTAAAGTCGCCAATAATCCGAATGATTTTAACGATAATGGTAGTGTGAAAATCAAGCCTATTTACGAGAGTCTTAAACAAAGTGTTGATTACAATACTATTCGTTTGGCGCTGATTTTTATTACACCGTAGGCTTGCAATCTTGCTCCCTATATTATCCCCTACTTTTATAGCGATACCTTGTTATGCCTGATTTTTCTAGTGCCAACTATCGACTCACGTCAGATCCTGCAGTAGCAGCGGTGTTTCATGCTACCAGTGAGCACACGCAGCCACTAAGAGTCGCTATTAATGGTTTTGGACGTATAGGGCGTAATGTACTGCGCGCACTGCTAGAGCGTTTTGAGGTGCTTGGACGAGCGATTCATGTAGTGGCTATTAATGACTTGGCATCCCCCGATATTTTATTGCACCTATTAAAGTTTGATAGCACTCATGGTCGATTGAGCCGTCTTGGCGTTAGTGCGGACATAGTAGAAGGCTTGGCCGACGAATATAGTGAAACTCAGCTATGCTTAACTAAAAACAATCATACTTACTGTATACGCATGCTCTCAGAGCCAGATCCTAAGCAGCTACCATGGCAGACGCTTGGAATCGATGTGGTCTTAGAGTGTACGGGACATTTTCGCTCTTATGAGCAAGCACATTTGCATATCGAAGCTGGGGCACAACAAGTTATTATTGGAGCTGCGCCCTTTGATGATGTCGACGCTTGTATTGTCATGGGCGTAAATACTGAGTCGCTAACGTGCAAGCTACCGATTATTTCTAGCGTCTCTTGTACTACGCAGGCATTAGTACCGCTGATTGATACGCTTGATAAAGCATTTGGTGTAGAGTCGGCGATGATGACAGAGATACATTCGGTCACCGCTGATCAGACAGTACTTGATCAGGCTCACCGAGACCCAAGACGAGCGCGTGCTTCTGGCTATAATATTATTCCTACGACTTCTAGTAGTATCGCAGCCACGGAACGCGTGTTGCCAGCAATGGTAGGGAAGATTAATGGTCATTCTATTCGAGTACCAACCATTGATGTTGCAGCGATTGATGTGACCTTTGTATTTAATGCGCCAGATGTTAGCGTGGATAACATGCGAGAAGTGCTTAAATCTGCCAGCCAAGCGCATTTGCTCGATATTATGGCCTATACCGATGAACCTCTAGTATCAAGTGACTTTATTCATCAGCCTGAGTCACTCATCATTGATGGTCAGCAGCTTATGCAAATAGGTAATCAATATAAGGTTTTTGCTTGGTATGATAATGAGTGGGGCTATGCGAATAGGCTTCTTGATATGTGTTTGCACCTAGCTTCTAGTAAGCAAGAAATAAGTAAAAAACGTCCAGCGGTAAAATAATTCAAGTTTTTTGAAATATGCGCTTGCATTCTCATTTCATATCGCTATAATGATGCACAAATGGAGACGTGGCAGAGCGGTTGAATGCACCGGTCTTGAAAACCGACAAGGGTTCATAGCCCTTCGAGAGTTCGAATCTCTCCGTCTCCGCCAAATTCAAAAAGCCCCAATCAATAACTGATTGGGGCTTTTTTATGGCTATTTTTTATAGAATTATAAGCCAAATAACTTACAATATATCTAGCAGTAAAACATTTAATTAGCCTTAATATGAATTAAACAGTCTACTTCGCAAGCGCGTTTACAAACTTAATATTCTGTCCATCCGTCAGAGTTAGCGTACCTTCACTAATTTCTATTGTCACATCTTGTGCATTTCTAATCGCACGCATGACATTGATATCCTCAATACTACTCTCAATGATTATTTTGCCAGATTGCTCCGGCTCGATTGGCGATTTGAACTGCGTTAACGGCACATTAAATTTTTTGCCTTTTGTCAGCTTTGCGTCTTTCATTAGCAGTGTTCCTTGAAAGCTCTTAATAGCCACTGTGCCATGATTAGACAGCATAAACTGTAGCTTCACCTGATTTAAGCTATCGCTATCGCTGGTCTTGACTGGTAGTAGGGCGACAGGATAAGTTAAGGCATGAATAGCGCCTTTCTGTTGATTTATAACAACAGGGCTTTTTTTACCAGTTGGATTGTTAGGATGCAGGCGCTCGTACTCGCGTTGTTGTACTAGCGCTTGCTTAATCGTTATGCGTGGCATCGCTCCAGACTCGTAGGCACCGCTAAGCTTCATTCGTAGCATGTAGCGGCTAAGCAGCTGTCTATCACCCTCAGGTAGCTGCTCAAAGGTATCTCCTAGCTTTGTCTGCCATTGATCAGAGTTAGTTGGTATGGTCTGCTTACTGGGATCAGTCTGCGGCTTTGAGCAGCCACTTACTAAAGGTAATGCTCCTAGGCACAAGACAAGCAATGCAGTTGTGCTCATACGCTGGTAAGAGTATTGAGCACGAATTTTATGCGAGGTATTAGAGCGATGTGCCAAAGCGTGCGTGCTCGCTACCAATCGTTTCTTCAAAAAATTTACCATCATCTACCTCCTTGTTGTTTTCTAATAGACTCTCTAATTATTATATAGTGGCAGGGTTAAATCTATTTTGCCTATTAGGATTGAATCGGCCTTACTGCAACTCACTTCAATTGCAATATACCGTATTTTGATGAGTAGTATTATGAGTCATCGTTGGCTGTTATGTTAAATTATGCTTAACATTAAAGTTTTATATGATAGAAAGAGAAGCTTTATATAATAAAAAAGAAGGATTTATACGATTAACAATAGAGTAGAGATAGACTAGGGATAAAGAATAGTTGCGAAAAGTAGTAAGGTAAATAATAAAGTAGGTTGTTGAAAATAAGGTACGCAAAATACAACCATAAAAAAGCTAGCAGATAAGTGCGTTTAAGCAACCTAGCTGCTAGCTTTTTTTATCTATCTCTTAGAACATTAGTACCAATAACTAATAACTAATCCAGTACGTAGGCCAGATCTAGTCGTTATTTTGTAATTCAGTCAACGGATGCGTGATGTTATTATTGTGAGTGACCACAATTGCTTCATCAATGATACGTTGGCTGACACCGCGCTTACGCAAGGTCTCAATAAAAACTTCATCATGTGCTAAGGTATAGTCTTGATGATCACGGTCAAGCCCTTGGCGAATGTACAAGCGAATCAGCCCTTGAATGCGTTTAAATCCAAGCTCCGATGAAGTTGCCTCTAGCAGCTCAATCATCTCCTCAGAGAGGCGAATACTGATCGGGCGCATGATTTTTTGCGGATGATCAGAGAACTTATTTTTTATGCGTACAGGTATCATAATAAACCATTACTTTTAGTGACTAAAAACAAAGAACAAGAATAATAGTAGCTATTCATCTGCAATTGACGCTCACAGTAGTTACTTATAAATATTTTAGATAGCCGTTATAGATCAACAGTTATCAATACTACTTACCATACAACAAAACCACTGCAAAGAACACTACAGAGGCAAAAACAATAACCATAAAAAAGCCTTCATCAATAGTAGATGAAGGCTTTTCAATATATGGCTCCCCAACCTGGGCTCGAACCAGGGACACACGGATTAACAGTCCGTTGCTCTACCAACTGAGCTATTGGGGAATAAGCTGTGATAACGGCAAACCTGCTGAACGTGTCTGACATAGCAAGCACTAAGCTCGTTTGCGTTATGTGGGGCACATTTTAGCCAAGTAGCTGTAGCCTGTCAACCAAATAAATCACTAATCATCAGTTATTGATGATAATTTTTGATTTAACGATGTTTAGTGCTAATTGTGCTGCATATTTGACCATTATTTGTCGTTTTTTCAAGCTATTTTGGTTGGAAGTAAGAGTTTGATTTAAGCAAAGACAGATAAGATGGTTAATGCAGGTGAAAACTTGAGTAATAGCCAAGCTGCGATTGTTTTTGATTAAGTTTTTTCTAGTCAAATTATTTAGGGCTAACTATCTAAGGTTAATCGTAGAGTTGCGCATATAGCACCCATAAAAAAACCCTCATCAAATCGACGAGGGTTTTGGCAAATGCCATAATTGAATTAATAATAATTCAAAGTAGTTTACTACTAAAATTTGGCTCTCCAACCTGGGCTCGAACCAGGGACACACGGATTAACAGTCCGTTGCTCTACCAACTGAGCTATTGGAGAATAAGCTGTAAGTGTTTAACTTCTTACAACGAGACTTAGAAGGCTCTAACGAGTTCTTGCTAAGTGGGGCGTATTCTAGCAAAAATAAAAGATACGTCAAGCTTTTTTCGCATTTTCTACAAAAATTATATTTTTCTGTGCTTACAAATCCCGTTATAAGCGTATTTTTGAAGTTGAAAAATTTAAGAAATATATGAAAAAAGACACCTACGATAGATATCATAGACGTCTTTTTTAGTTTAAAACTTACTATTAAGTCAGCTATTTTTAAACGAGTTTCTACTAAAACTTACTCAGTAACATCAAGGTCTGCAACCGCTTTTTCAATACGTGATAGGGCATCTTTTAAAGTAGCTTCATCAGTGGCATATGAGATACGCATGTAGCCACCAAGACCAAATGCATCACCAGGGACGACCGCGACACCGACTTTTTCCAATAACCATTCTGAGAATTCAGTACAAGACGAGAGACCAGCCGCTTTAATCAATGGCACGACATTAGGATAGACATAGAATGCGCCATCAGGACGCAGACAAGTAATGCCTTTAATCGCATTTAAGCCATCGACGACGAGGTCACAACGCTTCTCGAAAGCTTCGACCATAGGCGTCAATACGCTTTGGTCACCGCTGATAGCCGCTTCGGCAGCGACTTGACTGATCGATGCTGGGCATGAGGTTGATTGTGATTGTACTTTTTTCATTGCGCCGATTAATTTAGCAGGGCCACCTGCATAACCAATACGCCAACCAGTCATCGCATACGCTTTTGATACGCCATTTAAAATAATCGCACGCTCTTTTAGCTCAGGTGCGGCATTTAAGATGTTGTAGAACTTATCACCTGTCCAGCGAATGTGCTCATACATATCATCTGAGACTACATAAACTTGTAGATGCTTTTTGAGCACCTCAGCGATGGCTTTTAGCTCATCTAAGGTATAAATCATGCCCGTTGGGTTAGAGGGGCTATTCAGCACCAACAATTTGGTTTTGTCAGTGATGGCCGCTTCTAACTGTTCGGCAGTGATTTTAAAGTCTTGCTCAGCTGGACACTTCACAATGACTGGCACACCTTCAGCGATGATAACCATGTCAGGATAGCTGACCCAATACGGTGCTGGAATGATGACTTCATCACCTGGATTGATAAAAGCTTGCGCAAGGTTAAAGAATGACTGCTTGCCACCGACCGATACCAAAATCTCATTAGGCTCATAGCTGAGGTCATTATCACGCTTGAACTTCTCAATAATGGCTTTTTTAAGCTCTGGGGTGCCATCGACAGCGGTGTACTTAGTAAAACCTTCGTTAATCGCTTGAATTGCTGCTTGTTTTACGTGTTCTGGGGTATCAAAGTCAGGCTCGCCTGCGCCCAAACCAATGATGTCTTTACCAGACGCTTTTAGCTCTTTGGCTTTATTAGTAATAGCTAGGGTAGGTGATGGTTTAATGTTGTTGACGCGGTCAGACAGTTGCAATTCGCTCATGAGAGCTCCTTTTTAGCGGGGAGTAAAAGTTGGGTAATCAAGGCTAATTATATAGCGTTATTAGTTATCGTTAGTACGGGGTAAAAACTGGAAGGCTGGGTTGAATATAAATCCATGAAGGCCTTTATATTAACTTTAATAAGTTCATTCTTGGCATTGTAGCATGCTGATATTGCGCTGTCTTAATTGGCAATAGGGCATTGCTGTGGCTAGTGTAAGAAAGAAAGTTGGTTCTAAACAACAACATTTATAAGAAACATCTTGCGAAGTTACAACAGTAATTATCAGTCCTTATACTATAATTATTTAACTGCCTATTATTTAGTTTTATTAAATGAATTAGAAGTTTCGATAAGATTATTGCTAACAGAGATACCTAGTATTATCTCTTAACATATTCATATTTTTGAATTTATAAAAATTTCGGTATTTAACAAGCTACTTCAAAGAACTACTGAAAAAAGACCACTCAAAAAAGGATCTTACGATGACGGACTCTCCTAGAAAACTACATATTTTAATCACTGGTGCAACCTCTGGTATTGGCTATCAATTGGCAAAGGACTACTTACAAGATGGTCATGAAGTGTACGCGGTTGGGCGTGATGACAAGGCATTAGCAGAGCTAAAAGACCTAGGCGCAACACCGATTGATTTAGATCTGATGGATCGCGACAAGGTCATCGAGGCCTTTGACAAAGTAAATCAAATTGATTTAGCGATTTGTGGCGCAGGCATGTGTGAGTATTTAGATATGCCCAATTTTGATAGTAGCGTCTTTATGAAAGTCATGTCGGTCAATATGGGTACGCTATCACATGCTATCGAAGGCGTGTTGCCCAAACTCATTGCCTCAAAAGGACGTTTAGTCGGCCTTGGTTCTGCTTCGGCTTATGTGCCATTTGCCCGTGCGGAAGCTTACGGTAGCTCGAAAGCTGCGATTCATTACTTAATGAAAACCTTGCAAATTAGCCTAGCACCGCACCATGTCGATGTTAGTTTAGTGGTACCAGGTTTTGTAAAAACGCCAATGACGCAGCAAAATGACTTTCCAATGCCGTTTATACAGACGCCTGAGCAAGCAAGTTTTGCTATTCGTCAAGGTATCAAAGATGGCGATGAGGTCATTGAATTTCCCAGAAGACTAACGCTATCATTAAAGACGTTAGGCGCATTGCCGGATACGGTCTGGCAACAAGTCAGTGAAAAAATGAATAAAAAATAGTTAGCTAAACGACCCATTATCAAGCTAAGTAATGTCTTATTAAATAGAACACCAAGGAAAGTTTTATGCCATTTTTTCGCCGTCAGCATGTATCTGATCAACCAAAAACTGTAAAGCAACAACCAGTACAAGCTAACCAGACAGTCAATGATCAAGCAGTCAATGATCAAGCAACAAAAAGTGTCGCTATTATCGGTTCTGGGGTAGCAGGGTTAACTTGTGCCCATTATTTGGCAAAGCTCCATGAAGTAACAGTGTTTGAGGCCAGCGATTATATTGGCGGGCATGTAAATACGATTGATGTGACATTGCAATATGGCAAAAAGTCAAAAGAAAATAAAGTGGAGAATAGTGCAATAGATACGGGTTTTATTGTCTTTAACGAGCGTACTTACCCTAATTTTTTTCGTTTATTGCATGACTTGCAAGTACCGTTTCAAGCAACGGATATGAGCTTTTCAGTGAAGAATACCGCTCGCAACTTTGAATATAACGGTCATACGCTTAACACCTTATTATCGCAGCGCAAAAATGTCCTTAATCCTAAGTTTTGGGCGTTTATGACTGATATTTTGCAGTTCAATAAACATATCCGTCAATTGCGTCAAGACTATGAGACAGCGCGCGCACAAGGGCAGGATGTTAGGGGTTTTACTGAGCAAACCCTAGGTAGCTATCTGACGAGTAAGCGTTATGGCGCTTTGTTTACCGATAACTATCTATTGCCGATGGTCTCAGCAATCTGGTCAACCAGTCTAGAAAAAGTACAAGATACGCCATTGGTATTCTTTGCCCAGTTTTTTGATAACCATGGCTTGCTCGATGTGGTTAATCGTCCGCAATGGTTCACTATCAAAGGTGGCTCTAAGCAGTATGTTAATAAGTTAGTGACGCGTTTCGTTAAAACCGGCGGTACTGTGCGAGTCAATAGTCCGGTGCAATCGGTCACTCGGCATGACAATAAAGTGACGTTAAACGTCATTGATAAAGATGCCAATAACAATGCGCAACAGCTAACCTTTGATGACGTTATCTTTGCTTGTCATGCAGATACGGCGCTAAAATTACTGAAAGATGCCAGTCCTGATGAGAGTGAAGTACTGGGACAATTTCAGTTTACTAATAATACGGCGGTGCTGCATACCGATACCGAAGTATTGCCAAAGAAATCACTAGCATGGGCCAGTTGGAATTACTTGATTGACAGTAAAGATAAAGCTCAGGATAAGACTGGTGAACGCGAACAACAAGCATCTGCGAAGCCAGTATTGACTTATCATATGAATATCT
Organism: Psychrobacter sp. P2G3; assembly: GCF_001593285.1. Classification (NCBI taxonomy): domain Bacteria; kingdom Pseudomonadati; phylum Pseudomonadota; class Gammaproteobacteria; order Moraxellales; family Moraxellaceae; genus Psychrobacter; species Psychrobacter sp. P2G3. The sequence goes on along the minus strand of NZ_CP012529.1, from coordinate 2,354,554 downwards.
TGCAGCGTTTGACCAAGCAGCATAATTATCTAGTCACGCTAAATAAAGATATTGATCCAGCGCAGGTCATTAAAAGTATTGACTATAACCATCCCGTATTCGACAACGAGATGATTGCTGCACAAGCTCAGTGGTCGCGCATATCGGGTAGTGGTCTACATACGCATTTTTGCGGAGCATATTGGTTCAATGGCTTTCATGAAGATGGCGTACGTAGTGGCCTGCGTGTCTGTCAGGCATTGGGTAGTACGATTGATATTAAAGATGAAGTCGATCCAAATCACCTACCCCATAGTGATAGCACACACACGCCATTTCGTTATAGAGACTTGCCAGTAAAGGCAGATAAGAAAGCACGCAAACTCAAAAAACGTCACGTAATGACGGCTACTACCAATCAAGAGCTGGTGGACTATATCGCAACTTTACAACCAGCTGTAAAAGCATTTAATAATAAGAAAAAACGAGGCTTATTCGGCCGTCGCAAAGCTAAAAATGCATAGCAGTGCAATAATATCATTATATAAGAGCACATTATGACTACTTCAGCCCATCCGTCTGACACCATGCCAATTCATGAGTTACCACAAGTCTCTAATATGTTGCCGCATCAATTGTTTCATGGGACAACGTGGCATAGTCGGTTGCTACCAAGCGTGCACAAATTTGCTTATCCGTATCGTTATTGGGGTGTCAATATCAGTGCGCTAGCAGCGGGAGAGTTATTACCGGAAGTGAGCACATTAGCCTTAGCCAAATCAATGTTAAATAAGCGTATCGGTATAAAAGGCTTACTGCTATTTTCAGCGAAAAAAAAAGCATTGCAGCAGTTCTGTGCAGATGATTATTTACATCCAAGTGTAGATGACGATGATGCTGATAACGACAAGAAGAATGGTTTAAATAGTGCTGAAACTCTCGAACAGCGCTTAAAAAAAGCGTTCATTGAGCATGCAGGTAGTGCTCCGGCAGGTGAAATGATGGGCATGGTAGTCTGCCGCAATGTTGGACTATATTTTAGCCCAGTCAATTTTTACTTGGGTTTTGATAAGGAGCAAATACCTACGCATCTGCTCGCAGAGGTTTCCAACACACCATGGGACAAACGTCACTATTATGGGTTTTTATTAGACGGTACTGACACCAAGTTTTGCCACGATAAAGACTTTCATGTTTCACCATTTAACCCGATAGATCAGCTGTATCGCTGGCAGGTAAAGGTAAAAAAACAGTCAGATAATTGCTTGCAAGTTCGCATCGCTATCAACATAAGTGACGCGCGTGGTGAAGTATTAAAAACAGGGGTCAAGATGTCCGGTATACCGATGACACAGACGACAATTCGTGACAGTCTGCGGAAAAATCCGTTAATGAATTTTACGTCGCTGACACGTATTTATTGGCATGCTTTCAAGCTCTATGCTATCAAAAAAGTTCCTTATATCAATTATGATGAAAAGCTGGCTGATAGTCAGCAGGACGTCAAAGATTCTAAAGATATCTCTTAGTAAGAGTGACCGTCAATCCTAATAGAAAATTTCCGCTTTAAAATATAAAAGGATAATAGCACGATGCCAGCAAGCCCAACCGACCGTACACCTACATCAAAACTAGATAAAATTACTGCGCGTTTAAGCAAAACGGTCAGTAACAACGCTATCTTAAAGCCAGTTAATAAGAGTGTAAATTACTTGGCTAGAAAGGCAATATGCCGTGCGCTTAGCTATCTTCAATTCGGTAGCATCACTTTGATTGAAGATTTTGACGAGCGAGCACCGAAGACAAACAGCTTCGGTAGCAAGCAATCAAGCGTAATAAGCAGCTCAGCAGTGGGTCGGCACTCGTTAGACGTTACTCTGACAATTCATGACAGTAATGTCTATCGTCGATTATTATTTGGCGGCTCTATTGCACTTGCCGATAGCTATATTGAGGGTGAGTGGGATACTGATGATTTGACTGGTTTAATACGGCTGGCTGCACGCAATTTAGCAGTGCTGAACAGTTTGGAAAATCGCTTTGCAGGTCTAAGTAAAACCTTAGAGAAAGCCAAGCATCAACTGCGCGGTAACGATCAGGCTGGCTCCAAATCTAATATTCTAGCGCATTATGATTTGGGTAATGCCATGTACGAGCGCTTTTTAGACCCGACTATGATGTACTCATCAGCGGTATACATGACACCTGATACAACGCTTGCAGAGGCACAGCAGCATAAGCTGGCACTGATTTGTCAGCGCTTACAATTGACGGCTGATGATCATGTCATTGAAATCGGCACAGGCTGGGGCGGTTTTGCGATTTACGCGGCCAAGCATTATGGCTGTCAGGTAACGACGACGACCATCTCTGACGCTCAGTATCAGGAGGCGCATCGCCGAGTCGAGGCGGCAGGACTGTCTGATAAGATTACTCTGCTTAAACAAGATTATCGTGAGCTGACAGGGAATTACGACAAGCTAGTAAGTATTGAGATGATAGAGGCAGTTGGTCATGAATATCTGCCAACGTTCTTTGCTAAATGTAATAGCTTACTCAAGCCTACAGGACTGATGGTGCTACAAGCCATCACCTTTAATGATCAAGATTATGAAGATTATCTAGAATCGGTCGACTTTATCCAGACACATATTTTCCCTGGTGGTTGTTTGCTATCCAACCAAGAGCTAAATACTCAATTTACCGAACAGACAGACATGGTCATTAAGCAATTGCATGATTACGGCTTTGATTATGCTTATACATTGCGCGATTGGCGTACTGCTTTTATGGCGCAACGTGAAGAGATTAAAGCGCTCGGTTACGACGAGGCATTTATTCGTTTGTGGGAATTTTATTTCTGCTACTGTGAAGGCGGCTTTTTGGAGCGTACGATTGGAGTAGTACAGGTAACAGCAGTTAAGAAGGACAATATCGATTCGCTGCATTTTTCTGATTCGCCAGCAGCCCTGGTGTCAGCTTAGGTATAATTAGCGTAATAATAAGCAATGCTGCAAGCGTGTCTCATGCTTAGTTACCATCATAAAAGGATATTATCATGGGTTATGTATTTATCTACCTTGCTGCGGTTGTTATATTTTTAGGTATCGACGCGGTCTGGCTTAAGACTATGACAGGCTTATTCTATGAAAAGCGTATCGGACACTTACTCGCTGATGAGCCAAATATGGTCGCGGCTGGCGTGTTTTACATGTTTTATCTATTAGCTCTCTGCATATTGATTCTTTACCCGCAAATTAAAGCAGGTGCTTCGATCGGTCATATTTTTTTACTGGGCGGGTTAATAGGACTAATGGCTTACGGTACTTATGACTTTACCAATCTTGCGTTATATAAAGGCTTTACGTTAGATACTGCCTTAGTGGATTTCGTATGGGGCGGGTTATTAACAGGTTCTGTCAGTGCTATTGTGGCATGGCTGGCTTATCGTTTTCACTGGCTGAGCTAGTTAAATTGACAGTGATGAGTAGCTCGAAATATTGATTAACCGCTGATGCTGACCGACCGGACACTATCATAAAGCTGTCATAAAACAGCTGGTTTGCGTTACACTATTGCCAATTATGCACGCCACCTTTAACTGATAATAGCGAACTGGGAAAACTATGCCACAATTAAACACCACTTCAACGGCCAAAAAAGCCCCATTAAACCATGAGCTCTATATGTCGGTGCTAATGACGCCTGATATGGCAAACTTCATTGGTAATGTACATGGTGGTGATTTGCTTAAAATGCTTGATCAGGTCGCTTATGCTTGTGCCAGTCGTTATAGCGGTAGTTATGTGGTGACGCTGTCCGTCGATCAAGTGATGTTCCGTGAGCCCATTTATGTTGGTGAGCTGGTCACCTTTGCCGCGAGTGTCAATTACGTGGGCACAACTTCTATGGAAATTGGTATTCGCGTTGAAGCAGAAGATGTGCGCGCGCGTACCATTCGCCATACCAATAGCTGCTATTTCACCATGGTAGCTATCGATGATAATGGTAAGCCGACACCTATTCCGCCGCTTGATATTAAAAATGCCATGCAGCAATGTCGCTTTGATGCAGGTTTGGAGCGTAAAAATCTGCGCATGAATAGCTCACAACGTCCTAGCTGTGATATCGATGAAATGATTGGAAATTCAGCTAGTGCCACTAATGATAATGCTAAAAAAAGCGACTGATTACTTTATCTTAGACTAGGCCATATCTCAGACTGGGCTGGCTTTTATTTTAAATAGCAAAGTATCTGTTGTTCTAAACAGCAAGGTAACTGCCGTAAACCATATAGTAAATATAGTGATTAAACATTCATTATTTTATTGAGACTATTATGAGTTTGAAGCCCTCGAAAACCAATCTACATGGCCATATTAATAGCCAGTCAGCGCCGCGCAGTCATCGTGCTCGCGGTGCTGGTAATCCCACTGAAGAGTCCAATTCTAGTTCTGCTCCTGATAAGGCCTCTAACTTTGCATCTAATAACGACGATCAACATTCTGGGTCATTAGTTACGGTACTTATTGCAGTCGGGGCAAACCTTATCATTGCTATTGCAAAAACAGTGGCTGCATTTATGACTGGCTCTGCCTCTATGATAGCGGAGTCAGCGCACTCTTGGGCAGATGCGGGTAACGGCACCTTATTAATTGTCGCAGAAAAAAAGGCTATTAAACCTGCTGATGAAAGCCATCCGCTAGGCTACGGTAAAGAGTCCTATGTGTGGTCAATGATTGCGGCTTTTGGCGTCTTTATGGCAGGTTCCATCGTTTCTATTTATACAGGCATCACCGAATGGAATGCTGCTGAGAGTGAAACTAACTACACTATCGGCTTTATCGTATTAGCGGTAGCTTTTGTACTTGAAGGTTTTTCGTTAATACAAGCTTACTTACAAAGCAAAAAACATGGCAAAGCGATTAATGTTAGCGCCATTGGTTATGTTGTTAATACTTCAAACCCAACTTTACGTGGTGTATTCTTTGAAGATTTGGCAGCTGTTATTGGCTTGGTTATCGCTGCTGCGGCAATGGGTATGCATGCTTATACTGGGCAGCCGTTTTGGGATGCACTTGGCTCCATCATTGTTGGCCTACTATTAGGAGTAGTAGCCATCTTTCTAATCAGCCGTAATCGTGATTTTTTAGTCGGATATAAAGTAACAGATAGCATACACAATTATGCGTTAGTCGAGCTGCTCAATCATCCTGATATCGATAGTGTCTCGTATCTGCATTTAGAGTGGGTCGGACCCAAAAAGATATTTATGGTAGCGGCAGTAGATATTGCTGGCAATCAAAAAGAAGAAAAAATCGCACAAAAATTCGAAGATATTGAAAACCAATTCCGTGCAGATCCGTTATTTCAAGAGGCTATTCTGACACTCTCCGTGCCCAATGCCGAAATTTTGAGTCTAGAAAGTAGTGAGGCTGTCTGATATTTCTGTCAAACTGGTAGATAGCAATTATCAAAGCTGACATTCTAGTAACTTTTATAACGCTGAATAAGTATTACTGAGTGAGTATTTAAGTTTTAAACGACAGGCAAAAAAAGGTCACCAATTACGGTGACCTTTTTGCATTCATATTCAGTTTTATACTAGCTTTTATGTATCAAATTTTTATATATCAAAGCTATTAGTTAGCTAAGTTTATAAAAAATTTATGATTTTGGCGCGTTTGCACCGATGAACCAAGCATCTTTGTCAACGATACGGCTAATTTCAGTTAATAGATCAGCGGTATCTTCATCACCAGCATCTCCAGCGGTATCGATCGCTTCACGCAATGATGCTGCAATTGTCTTATAGCGATTGGTCAGCTCACGAACATGTTGATCAACTTCAGTAATGTCAGTTGGATAAGTTTCTAAGATAGAGTCCTCAACCACACGCTTAGAGATACCATTGGCTTTGCCGCCAAGGATAACAATACGTTCAGCGACAGTGTCAAAAGCCTCAGTCAAACGACCATAAGTGTCATCTAATAACTGATGTACACCGATAAAGCCAGTACCTTGTAGATTCCAATGACACTGTTTACTGTCCATACTTAAATCGATTAAGTTGGCTAGATTAGCGTTTAGTAGATCGACCATTTTTTTAGCAGTGTCGTCGTTTATACCACTTGCGTAACGTTCTCTCATATCTTGCTCCATTAGTTAGATTTATTTTATTGAGTCTAGAAATTCTATGATTAATAGTTCTTTATTAATATATTTCTTAAGCAGAAATGATGCATTAGCTTTTACAATCAGTATGAAATCCTGACTAACATTCTGCTTGGGTGTTGCTCGTTAATTCATTAATGATAATAACAGCTTAAATCGATGATTGAACCCTTAAGCGTTAGGCTTTATTAAGTGGTCGTGTAATGACTTTGTTAATCGTGAAAAGCTTTGTAACGCTAGAAGAAAATATAAGGCTATTCAACATGGATTTAATGCGTATGATGATTACTTTTTGGCCGTGGTGATGCCTTTCTCAGCAAATTTATCGAACAGTTGTTGCTGAGTAAGATTTTCAGTATCGTTAGCAAATTCGTAATAGTCAGGTTTTTTATCAATAAATATTTGGCTAGCAAAGTTAAGGTTGGCATGCTCTTGGAATAGTCCTAGTGACAATACATAAACCTCAGAACCAAGTTGATGGTAATACAGATTAGTGCCACATTTATTACAAAATGCACGCTCAGCCCACTCAGATGATTGATATACAGTTATCGATTCCTGACCTTTAATATTAGGTTTTGATTGACTATGTACCGCCATCAAAGGTCCACTGCCCCAGCGCCGACACATTCCGCAATGGCATGCCTCAAAAGTATTGATGTCTTCTACTTCAATCGTTACGTTGCCGCACAAACAGTTGCCTTTCATAGTATATTCCTTGGTTCGTTATGTTTGATAATTAAGATGCTCTATCGATAAAATATACCTGAGTTTCTAACCTCTTTATTGTATATTTTTGCGTCTTAATCACTAGATTAGCCGTCAGTCAATCCTAGCGATAAAACCTGCAATTATCCTTTAAAAAGAGTAGTTTGACCCCCATATTGTTTTAAACCTTACCTCTTATAACCTTTTATAAATACCAGGAAGAAAGCCATTATGCGAATGCCTGAACCGCGCTCGTCGCGTCAGTTAAACCAATTGGCCACTCAGCTGCAAGGCGAAGCTGAAATTAGTGGTGTCAATGCGTCAGGGACGCAAATATCGAGTCGTGCTTTTGAGATGGTCACGGACTTTGAGCCAGCAGGGGATCAGCCGCAGGCGATTGAAAAGTTAGTCAAAGGTATTAATTCTGGCATGGATGAGCAGTTGTTGCTTGGGGTCACTGGTTCTGGTAAGACTTATACCATGGCCAAGGTAATCTCTGAAACTCAGCGTCCAACCATTATCATGGCGCATAACAAGACCCTAGCTGCACAGCTATATGGTGAGTTTAAAGCGTTCTTTCCGAATAATGCGGTTGAGTACTTTGTCAGCTATTATGACTATTATCAGCCCGAAGCTTATGTCGCCGCCAGTGATACCTTTATCGAAAAAGACAGTGCTATTAACGATCATATTGACCAAATGCGCTTGTCAGCAACGCGGGCATTATTAGAGCGCCGTGATGCGATTATTGTCGCCTCGGTATCGTGTATCTATGGTTTAGGTGATCCAGAAAGTTACTTGAAAATGCTACTGCATATCGTCGTCGGCGACAAAATAGATCGTACTGCGACCATTAAGCGTTTGGTTGAGATGCAATATACCCGTAACGAGCTGGACTTCGGGCGTGGTACTTATCGATTGCGCGGGGAGTTATTAGACATCTATCCAGCTGAATCTGAGCAGCTGGCTGTGCGTGTGCATCTATTTGATAATGAAGTCGAGAAAATTACATGGTTTGATCCACTGACTGGTAAGACGGTACGCAAGGTTCCACGTATTACTATTTATCCAAAATCGCATTATGTGACCCCGCGTAATAAACTAGAAGCGGCCAGTCATACTATTCGCGCGGAGCTTGAGCCACGTTTAGAGTATTTCCGCGATAATAATAAGCTGATTGAAGCGCAGCGTCTTAAAGAGCGCACACAGTATGACCTTGAGATGATTCAACAGCTTGGCTACTGTAACGGCATCGAAAACTACTCACAGCATCTCTCTGGTCGTCCATCAGGGGAGGCGCCGCCGACCCTGTTTGATTATATTCCAGAGGATGCGTTATTGTTCCTCGATGAGTCGCACGTGACCGTTTCGCAAATTGGCGCGATGTATAAAGGCGATAGATCGCGCAAAGAAAACTTGGTCAATTACGGTTTCCGTCTACCAAGTGCGATGAATAACCGCCCGATGAAGTTTGAAGAGTGGGAACGCATCAAGCCCAAAACTATTTATGTGAGCGCCACGCCCGCCTTATATGAGTTAGAACACAGTGAGCAAGTGGTTGAGCAAGTGGTGCGTCCAACGGGTCTGATTGATCCAGAGATTGAAATTCGTCCCGTGCTCACACAGGTCGATGATGTGCTATCGGAGATTACCAAACGCCGTGAAAAAGACGAGCGTGTGCTAATCACCACGTTGACCAAGCGCATGTCAGAGGATTTGACCAGCTATCTCAAAGAATACGATGTCAAAGTCGCGTATTTGCATTCGGATATCGATACCGTTGAACGTATGCAGATTATTCATGAACTACGTACTGGCGTGCATGATGTGCTGGTCGGCATCAACTTGCTACGTGAGGGTTTGGATATGCCCGAGGTATCATTGGTGGCGATATTTGATGCGGATAAAGAGGGCTTCTTGCGTTCTGAGCGTGCTTTGATTCAGACTATTGGTCGTGCCGCGCGTCATATCAATGGTAAGGCTATTCTCTATGCTGACCGTGTCACCAACAGTATGCAAAAAGCGATTGAAGAAACGGATCGTCGCCGCGAAAAACAAGTGGCCTTTAACCTTGAACATAACATCACGCCAAAAGGCGCGCGACGGAACATCACCGATAAAATTGATACTGGTGATGATCTCAATGCCAATGATAATGAGGTGATTCCAATTAAGAGTCATCTGCCTGATGTCGATATCAGTATCTTGCGCAGTCCTGATTTGCTTGCCAAAGAAATCAATCGTCTTGAGAAGCTTATGAAACAGTTCTCGCGTGATTTGAAGTTTGAGGATGCAGCGAAGACAAGAGATAAAGTGCTTGAGCTAAAAGCACACTTAATTTAACAAATTACTTGGATAATAGTTAATATCAATTTGTATTTAACAAAAAGGTGAGTTGCATATTTGTAGCTCACCTTTTTATGGTCTGCTAAATGCTTGAAATAAGATAGCTTTTTGTTGGATAGGATTAATAACTAATGTTTGGGGTTTAGAAAACTTGTAATCATACCAAATGCCACTTAATATGATATCAATGATTAAATTTGATCTTATTATCCACTGACATTTAGGCGTATCGTCCATCATGCAAAATAATAAAATGATAGAGTTAAATGCAAACGAAAACTCGCTAGGCATGTCAGATTCTGCCAAAAAAGCCGTTACAGAATCTTTAAGTGAAGGTTTTCGTTATCCAGATAATCCACGCGCTGCACTCATTAGCAAAATTGCCACCATTCATGGCGTGGCAGAAGACCAAATCTCATTAGGTAATGGCTCGACTGAAAATATGCGAGCTACCATTCAAATGCTGCAACATAAAGCATTCAAAGAGGGCAGAGAGTTTCAGATGGTAATCCCTGTGCCAACGTTTGATTGTGCAGAAATGTATGCAAACTCAATTGGGGCGTCCGTAGTCAAGATACCATTAACTGCCCAAAACTATGATTTAGATCTTCAAAGTCTGCAAAAAGCTGCCGACGAGTTTGACGGGATTAGTTTGCTTTATCTTTGCAATCCTAATAATCCAACCGGAACCATTACATCAACGAAACAGCTTAAAAAATGGATAGGTGACGCACCAGACAACCACTACTTTTTATTAGATCAAGCTTACTTAGAATACGTGAATGACCCAAGCTTTGAGAGTGGGGTTGAGTGGGTAAAACAAGAATTATCAGACAATCTTATTGTGATTCATACTTTCTCAAAGTTATGTGCCTTGGCTGGTATGCGAGTGGGCTATGCGATTTCTAACCCGCAAGCTATTGAAGCTGTCGAAGCGTTTATGTCTATGGATAACACCAACTTATCAGGTGCGGTCGCCGCCATTGCGACGTTAAATGATGCAGAATTTTTAGAGTTAAGTTTGCGCACGACCAATCAGTCGCGCCAGATGATTGAAACCGTATTAGACGAGCTTGGACTTCGTTACTTACCATCCCAGACCAATTTTATTTTTCATGAAATCAAAGGCGATTTAAAAACCTACATCGCTAGAATGCGAGACAGTGGTATTAAGGTTGGGCGAGAGTTTCCTCCTGTTATAGGGTTCAACCGCCTAACGCTTGGCACGCCTGATGAAATGGAAATATTTATCAAAGTACTAAAGTCATTTCGTGAAAAAGGTTGGGTATGATTGGTACTTTAAAAGATTAGTGAACGAAACAGGACTAATTAATATTAGAAAAGGTGAGTTGCATAAGTTGCATCTCACCTTTTTTATGACATGTTCAAAATTAAAAAACGGTCTTTTTGCCTGTAAAAATTAATACCAAAAAAGTATCTCATGTTTGTTTATGAGACCCCCTTGTAATCAAATTCAATGCCACTTAATATGGCACCCATTCACCCCATCATTCACTTCCAAATTAGGTCTATTATCCATTGTGCATACTCATAACTTACTAGAGTTAAACTCTAACGAAAACTCACTTGGCATGGCAGAATCCGCCAAACAAGCTATCCTACAATCTTTTGATACTGGATTTCGTTATCCAGACGATCAACGTGCCGCTCTCATTAGCAAAATTGCAGAAATAAACGGCGTGACAGAAAGCCACGTCTCGCTAGGTAATGGCTCCAGCGAAAACATCCGAGCCGTCGTGCAAATGCTACAAACCAAAGCTTTAAAAGCAGGTAAGCAATTCCAAGTCATCGTGCCTGATCCTACTTTTGCTTATGCAGAATTGTATGCACTCTCTATCGGTGAGTCTGTCGTAAAAGTACCACTCACGCCTGACAGTTACGATTTGGATTTTGACAGCTTGCAAAAAGCAGCCAACGAATTCGATGGCATTAGCTTGTTTTATCTTTGCAATCCTAACAATCCAACGGCAACCATCACCGCAACGAATAAGCTAAAAGCTTGGATAAAAGATGCTCCAGAGAATCACTACTTTTTATTAGATCAAGCTTATTCAGAGTACATTATAGACCCAAGTTTTGAGAGTGGGGTTGAGTGGGTAAAGCAAGAATTATCAGCTAACCTGATTGTCGTGCGTACCTTCTCAAAACTATGTGCACTGGCAGGTATGCGCATGGGCTATGCCATTGCTAATCCGCAAACGACCACTGCCATCGAAGCTTTTATGTCCATAGACAATACCAATTTGTCAGGTGCAGTGGCCGTCCTCGCGACGCTAGATGACGAAGATTTTTTGGCGCGCAGCTTACGTATGACTAATCAATCACGTGAAATGGTTGAAGCGACGTTAGACGAACTGGGTCTGCATCATTTGCCCTCACAAGCCAACTTTATTTTTCATGAAGTCAAAGGCGATGTAAAAACCTACATGGAAAGAATGCGAGAACATGGCATTGTGGTCGGACGCGAGTTTCCACCAATTGAAGGTTTTAGTCGCTTAACACTCGGTACACCCGATGAGATGGCAGTGTTCATTAAAGTGTTAAAGTCATTTCGTGAGAAAGGCTGGGTGTGATTGATGATGTGCAAGAGATTAATTAGCACTAAAATTAACACTAAAAAAGGTGAGTCGCATAATTTGCAGCTCACCTTTTTTATTGGAGTGTAATAATGGCGCTAATCCTACCATCCGCTATTATGTTGTTCTATATTTGCTTTTCCTGCTTTTCCTGCTTTTCCTGCTTTTCCTACATAGTAATGCCATTTTTTAGTGACTCTGATACCACTATTAACAATTATCCCTGATCTTACTAACAGCACACGCAGTTTTACATTTCCTATCTTAAAAAAAAGCGTTGTCTCTTATAAAATAGTTAGATAAAGCTTTATTTATCAAATATTTGAACAAATGCTGGGTTAATCGATGATTAGCCCTATAGTTGGTAGACTTTAAAAGCTAATAATGCAGATACTTTATGAATTTAAGTTTGAGAGTTCATATAAAACTTATGATAGGTAAAGTGATTAATTTTAAAGATTGTACGTCTGCTGTATTCAACTGAAGGTAAGTAACAGCGAGTCTGTATTATAGGCAAACTTGCGTGAAAGTTATTTTAGATTGATTTTATAAAAATTTGAATGTTAGGGATATATCTATGTTTGATATTAAGTCGTTTTTAAAACGAGAAGTAGAAAAAAAGCTAATTGATGTGGATGATTATATTTTCATGCCTGAACGTGTAGAGCTGGTGATCGAGAATGGAGAATTAAATTGTGTATTAAATAGTGATGGTCGAGTCGATATTTTTTATACCAAGCAAGGTGTAACTGAGGTGAGATCAGCAGCTCGTAAACATCCATATACGCCTTTTGAAAAAGAGTTAAATCATGGCATTTACGACGACATCATCCAAGATTTAATCAAAGAAGTTGATAAAGTTCTTGATGGTAAATCCAAATATTTTCGTAATAAAATTCTGCCTCTAGCAGCCCCTTTGTAGCCAAGTTAATCTATAACAAATAAAAATTAAGTCTTTTGAGCTCAGGTGTTTTCTTTTGATAATGGCTATATTTAGGGTGTTAGGCAGTGTGTTGTACTGTTTTACGCAGTGTATTGTACATAATAGGGAGTAGGGTGCGTCAAGACTGACCAACGCACCCTTTGTTAGCGGCTTTTTCTGAGCAGAATCGTTGTTTAGTGATGCTTCTTATTTAACGATGCTTCTTATTTAACGATGCTTCTTATTTAACAATACTTCTTATTTAACAATACTGCCGTAGCAGCTCTGCAACGATTTGGCGACGACTTTTGCCACTAACTGTGTACGGTATGCTGAATCTATAGCAGCGTTTCCCAACTCAACAATAGTAACTTGTTGAGGTGCTTGCTCACTCACGCAACCACAAACTTTACTTTTTACCGCTTCTTCTTGTGTCTCAGTCATGGCAGCGCTAGCAATACGCCAAGCACTTTGATTTTCAATCTGACTGCGGCATTGGTTATCAATAGCTGCCTTGAATACGTTCATACCGATTTCGTTCGCTGTACCCATCGCAGTGCCCGCATTAGTATTTACGCCACCTGTGGTTGTACATCCAGCTAGGGCGAAGGTAGCAAGCATAACGGTTGAAACTAAGATTTTTTTCATGGTTTTCCCTTCAATGTTTCCAGTTGTGTTTGTAGCTTAACGGACTATAGCAAATAAACCTCCAAACCTGAGATTTTTATAGCTTGTAAATGATGTTGTTTTTAATTAATTTTTATTATTAGTCACATTTATTTAGGGCGTGTTGAACATTCATAGATAAGTTCTGCCATTAATGTCAGTGCTATGGTCGAATGTGAAATACGTCCCAACCAAGGAGCGGTGCAATGGCTATTAAATTATCACAACTTACTTTGTCAGTGGTTGCAGTGCTGACCGCATTGACAGGGACACAGATATGGGCAGGCGCTGAATATGGGGCTTATGGCACAGAGACAGCGTTAACACTTGCTCGTAACTACTCTGGAAGATATACAGGCTCTGATACAGAATCACAAGCTGCCGATTATATGCAACAACGTATGACTATCGATGGCAGCAATAATCAAGTCGATCTTCGGACTTTTGATTTTACCGCCCCGTACGGATTATTTAAAGACCAGCAGCTCACTAGTAATAATGTAGTGGTGACTCAATCAGGAACGGCTGATACCGATAGAACCTTATTCGTAGGGGCGCATTACGATTCTGCTGTAGCCTATCCAAACTACCAAAACTTGCAAGCCTTGGATGACAATGCCTCTGGCGCAGGAGTCTTGTCAGAACTGGTCAGAAACTTGAATGGTATCGAAGCCGAGCAGGACGTTCAGTTCGTCGCCTTCGGTGCTGAAGAAGGCGGACTCAATGGCTCAAAAGCTTTCGTTGAAGCACTGAGCGCAGCAAAAAAATCAAATGCGCTAGGTATGGTTAATTTAGATAGCTTAATCACTGGTGACATTATGTATGCCAATGCAGGTCGAAACGCGTATGACGATAACGGTCAAGAAGTGGCAGCTAACGTGAGCTTGCGTGAAAATGCGCTTCGTATTGCAAAAGAGCTGGGCATTGACTTCCAAGTTAACCCAGCCATTATTCCACCAGGTGAAACTGAGCCATACGAGCCTTATGGTGTAGGGTGTTGTAGCGATCAAGAGTCTTTTGATAGTGTTATGCCGGTAGTTGCATTTGAAGCGACAAATTGGAGCTTAGGTCCTTATTATGATGGTTATACGCAGACTGACAATCCAAAAATTCCAGATGGTTATACGTGGCACAATCCTGCATTAGACAATGAAGAGGTGTTGGTAGATGCCTTTGGTGAGGCGCGTATTGCTCAAAGAATGCGTGATTATTCTCGTATTATTACTCGATTAATCGTTGAGAAAACCAATGCAGACATCGTGCAATCGATGAAGAGTGCTATTAATCTGCAAAATACGATGAGCGAGCATTTAAAAAACAACGCTACTGATTCACATTCACCAGTGTTTGAGCGTGCCAATTTTCTCGCTTTAAATGCTATTGATCAACCTGCATCTCTCGATTCTGATTCGCGTACTCATGTCTGGGTTGATGGCTCTCAAAGTTATATAGATACTGAGGATATGGAAGAGAGTAGACGGGCACAGATTGGTCTATATGGCGAATACACTCTACAGCCCAATTGGCGAATGGGTGCAGGTTTGCTGGCTGCCAATCAAAACAATAAGAGTATGGAAAATAGCATCAAAAAAGACACGAGCTATGGTGTTCAAGCTTACTCTTTACTGGGTGGCAAAAACACACCTTGGTGGAATACCACGTCTTTGAGCCTGTCTCAACATGATTTAGATACCAATAGAACGGTAAGATTGGATGGGAATGATGGTATCAATATCATCAATAATAATGAGCGTGGTAGCGTTGATGCTGATGTGTTTAGCGCACACAATGAATTGGGTTATAATTTTATTATTAATAAAAATGTCGCTCATGGCGCTTATTTAGGTCTCAACTATAGCCAGATCGACATCGATGGTTATACCAGTGGCAACGCTAACTCTCGTACTGCTCTTGATATTGACGATATCTCTAATGATGCGTGGGATTCAGAGCTTGGTTACCAATTACAGTATCGTTTCAATGTGGCGGATACGCCCGTTAAGTTACAAAGCAAGCTTGCCTACGTGCATGTCATTGAAGATGGCTTGATAGCTAATTTATCAGCGACTGCTTTAGCTGATGGTAAAAAGAGAGAGGTTAGAATTACTCAAGATAACGATGATAATTACGGACGTTTTGACCTGGGTGTCAGTAGCAAAGTTCACAAGAACGTTTATGCTTATCTAAACGGGGACACCACCTTTGCACGGGATAATAGAGACAGTTCAGTACAACTGGGTTTGCAGTACGAGTTTTAATCTTGGATAAGGTCTGTTCTTTACAGATTTTCTGAATGCATGCTGTACTGTCATAATTGCTATTGAGCTTACAAATACTTTAATTGCCATCAAAAAACCAGCTAAGACAAATTATCTTAGCTGGTTTTATTTTTATGCGCTTATCTAATAATTTTAGACATTTTTACCATGTTGTTTTTTCTGAATGTCTTTCGCTAGTTTGTAACATTCATTAATATGGTCATTCGCGATTTTTTTGAAAATCATATAGCCCATGGTAGCTGCAACCATTTGACCACCAAGAGGAATAAACTTAGTTACTTGCTTGGCAGCGATACGACCACCAAAGCCTTGTACAGTCTTTTTGACGATACCGCGTGTCGCCATGAGACCAGCGAAATCAACAGTACGATCTTTTAAAGCACCCCAATGTACAGCACGTGACTCTAAATCGACTGCTGATTCACGACCTTCAATCAGGCCAAAGCGTTCGCTAATTTGAGGTAGTAGCTGGGTAAGCATACCTGCATCAACCGCGACATCAAAGAATGGTACAGGGACGACGGCGACACCAGCTGAATATTTGGCGCGTTTTTTGACCAATTTTTGGCAGTCTTTTTTTACTTGTTCTAAGTCTAAATTTGGATCAATAGTATTTGGTAGTTTTTCAGCTGCTGGAGTGGTTTTCATAAGGCTTCCTTATAAATGAATAAATGATAAAAAACAAAAGAGCAAAAATTCAACAGATAGCAAGTATCTAAGATGGTTACCATTTTATGGATTTATAGACTGCTTACAATCATTGCTTTGTATCAAAATGCAGAAAAATAAGGTCACTATGCACAGTTTTTGTAAATAACGCACCGTATTGAGTAGAAATTTAACCTGTAGAAAGTTCGCGAAGCGCCGAACGTAATCAATTTTGGGCAACCATGCATCATGTACCATAGACTGAAGCGCTATAAATTCCCGTTGTGACCATCTAACAAAGCCAGTAGAATACGCTCATGCTAAATTTAACCCCCCGTTATACCAGCACTCGCATCGACGAGTTGCCCACTGCGTTGCAACCAATTGCCGCTCAATCATTTACTCTGGCTCGCCTGTATGCAGGTCGCGGTATTACTGTGCCTGATGAGCTTGAAACTGGATTGTCTGGTCTACTGCCAGCTGAGATGCTACATGGCGTCACCGAAGCAGTGCGTCTATTAGACGTGGCCATTGATGAAGGTCAGCGTATCCTTGTCGTTGGCGACTTTGACTGTGATGGCGCGACCAGTACCGCGCTGATGATGCGTGCGCTCACGAAGATGGGCGCGGTCGTTGATTTTTTAGTACCAGATCGTTTCAAATATGGCTATGGTCTGACGCCAGAGATTGTCGAGTTAGGTATTGAGACCTACAAGCCAGACATGATAGTTACTGTTGATAATGGTATCTCAAGCCATGAAGGCGTAGCGCGTGCACAGGCTGACGGTATTATTGTCATTATCACTGATCATCACCTTACGACCAAAGAGACCCCGCCTGCTCAAGCGGTGGTCAATCCCAATCAGCTCGATTGTGATTTTACTAGTAAGGCATTGGTAGGGGTCGGCGTGGCGTTTTATGTACTTGGGCGTTTGGCAAAACTGCGCCGCGAAGCTGGCAAGTCTACCGTACAAGTCAGTCAATATTTAGACTTAGTGGCGCTTGGGACAATTGCAGACGTTGGCGTACTCGATAAAAACAATCGTATCTTAGTTCATCATGGTTTGACCGCTATCCGTCAAGGGCGCTGCTGTATGGGCATATTGGCACTGCTTGAGCAAGCTGGCCGTGACCCCAAGCAGTTACACGCGCAGGACTTCGGCTTTGTTTTAGGTCCACGTATCAATGCCGCTGGGCGTATGGATAATATGCGTATCGGTATTGAATGTTTATTGACTGAAGATTGGAGCACCGCGCAGCGTTTAGCACAGGAGCTTGAACAACTTAATCGTACCCGTCGTCATGTAGAAGGCGAGATGCGCGCGCAAGCTGATAGCATCGTGCAAACATTGGCGGCTGATGATGATCTTGAAAACAACGATCTTGAAAACAACGATCTGGAGAATAGCAGTTCTAATAACAGCAATCCTGACGCAAACAATGATGGAATTATTCCTCATAATAGCCTTGTTAAAAACAAACCTAGCAGCAATGGCAATCGTAGTATTATTTTATATCGGGATGATTGGCACCAAGGTGTTATCGGTATCGTCGCTGGGCGCTTAAAAGAGAGTCATTATTTGCCTAGCATCGTCTTTGCACCAGCGGATACAGAGCGTACTGGAGATGATGATGCGATTAAAGGTTCAGCACGATCTATCGCTGGCGTGCATATTCGTGATGCCATTGAACAAGTCGCCGAGCGTTATCCTGAATTGATTACTCACTTTGGTGGTCATGCGATGGCAGCAGGTTTGACTATTAAACGTAGCAACTTTGAAGCGTTTGTGATGGCGTTTAATGAAGTCATGGCAGAGATGGATGATGAGGTGTTCGCCGAGCAGAAATTCACCGATGGGCCACTACAAGCAGGTGACTTTAGCTTATGGTTCGCTGAGCATTTAGCCAATGCCAGTATTTGGGGTCATGGCTTTGCACCGCCGATATTTGACGGCATATTTGAGGTGCTGAGCTTTAAAGTCTTAAAAGACAAGCATTTGAAGCTATCACTGCGTTATCCTGAGGTGCAGTATCCGATTGAGGCGATCTATTTTAACTTTGATAGCAGTGCTTGGGATTACCGCGCTGAAAAAGTACATTTGTTATTTCAGTTGGACATCAACGAATGGAATGGTAAACAAAGTTTGCAGCTTATGGTAAAAGATTTAGCGCTCGTCAAAGAGACTGTAGAAGTGGGCTAGGGCGTTAGCTGTATTGGCAGTTGCTGTATTAATAGTTGCTAAGCTTTAATACTTCCATTCGAGTGTCGGAAACTGCCAGTCATAACGAATGGCAAGCATCCTTAAGGTAAAGATAGTAGTCATAGCAGAGATATCAGCAACCCATTCAGCTACGCCTAGGTTGTGCAGTGCAAAGTAGAGAATGCCACCAGTTAGTGCTGCGGTAATATAAATCTCCTGCTGAAGCACTAACGGAATCTCGTTGCAGATCATATCGCGGATGATACCGCCGACAATAATTGTAATGACGCCCAGTAATAATGCCACGGGGACATTCGTTCCCATACTATCGGCAACTTTGATCCCGATTAAAGTAAAGGCTGATAGACCAATCGTATCAGAGAGTTTTAAAAACTTATCGACCCGTCTTGAATTGGGATGAAAGAATATCTGCATCGCTAATGAAGAGATAGTGATGACCGTAAGGTAACTCATGTCCACCATCCAAAATAGCGGATGACGATCCAAAATCACATCACGTACCGTACCACCACCGATTGCCGTCACTATCGATACCAGTAAGCAGCCAAATACATCGAAGTTTTTATGTTTGGCTAATATCGTACCCGAAATACTACAAGCAACAATGCCGATCATATCAAACAGATATATCAAAGAGCGTGGGTCAAAAGTGGTAATCAATTCCGCGGGATCCAGGGCGATAGCCAACATGGGTGATTCTCACTAAGTTCTTAATTATTAAAAGGTATGATTGCTAATAGTCAGTATGTTCAACAGGAAAAACAGAGCAGTTTGATTCTAAGATTATGCAAGATTTATTCTAATTAACTAATCAACCAAGCGAATAGAGGGCAGATGCCAATCAAAGCGCAACGCTAGCATACGCACGGCAAAGATAACGCCAAGCATGATAAATTCATTCAATCCTGCATTTACGCCCAAATTTTCAAGCAGCAAATAAGTCACTGATCCGGCAATACTTGCAGAGATATAAATCTCACGCTGCAGTACCATCGGTATCTCATTACAAATAATATCGCGCAGCATACCACCAATGATAGCGGTCCAGACCCCCATCATAATTGCAATTAGCGGTGACATGTCTTGGTTTAATGCAACTTTAAAGCCAATAACGCTAAATGCTGCTAAGCCAATCGCGTCAAAAAGCTTCAGTGCGTTATCAATCTTGTGATACAAATGAAAAAAGATTTGCAGAATTAAGGAAGTCACAGTGATTACAATCACATAATTGAGATCGGTCATCCAAAATAGAGGATGGCGATCCAATGCCATATCACGTAGCGTACCGCCGCCAATTGCATTGACCATAGATACGAGAATACAGCCAGCGATATCAAAGCCTTTATGCTGAGCCAGCAAAGTTCCGGCGATAGCACAAGCAATCACGCCAACCATATCGAGTAAATAGAGTAAGATATCAGGAAAAATCAAATCATTAGTCATGATTGTATCACCAAGCACTCACTATCAAAGTTGATGGAACGCTCTAACTTGAGCATTATTTAATACTAATAACTTATCTTAGATAACGGGTATAACTTTTGCTAAGTGGTCGGATAAGATTTAACCGTTTTTTAACCATCTTTTGCAAACAATACCAATCCTAGCATAATCAGTGCAATGCCAATGAGCCCCATCGCTGAGGGTATCGCATTATTCAATAATAATATACCGCCAATTAAAGCAAATATCACCTCGCTGGCTTGGGTCGAATCTACCCCAGCAACCTCACTTGACGTTTGCGCTTGACCACGCGCATACAGAAAGATAGTGGTCGCTGCTACTCCTGCCAATAGTGCTACTAATAAAGTATTAAATAGTTGTGAAGTATCAGGCAATTCAGGCCGCACTATAATGCCTGAAAGTAACCAAAACGGCAAACTACCCAAAGTCATTAGCCATACTTTATTAAAAGCATTTTGCAAGAGTGAGGTTTCGATAGCAGGAATGCGTGCAATCAGGGTTTGGAGAGTAGTTTGAGATTGGACGGTAGTGGCGCTACTTTGTTTAATAGCGTCGTCTGCTAAGGTTTTATATTTCGCAGCATCACGCTTATCAGCGTTAGCTTTTTTCGCGTTGTAAGAGACTTGCCAGACTAATTGATTACCGATGGGATAGCTAAAAGCGGCAATCAGCGCAGGTAATGCACCGTAAAGCAGCATTTCTGCCATTGGCGCAGCATTGATATCCGTTACAGCAGCGGCACGTAGGCCTTCACTGACGTTGACTAGCACCACACCGATAAATAATAATAGCGCGTAACCAATAAACTTTTTATCAAAGCGCTGTCCAAAGGCCAATAGTACGAGCAAACTGGTGACGACAGTGAACATAAATGTCGCCGCAACGACCCAACCTGCGACATGGTCAGCGGCATAGCAGATGCCCGTATAAAATAACCCGAAGCCAATACTTCCGGTCACACACCAAAAACCCCAATGCTGACAAAAAATAGTGGTCAGCTCTTTAATGCGACCAAAACCATATTGCATCGTAATGATAACGGTAATGATAAGCCACATAAAAACATAACGTAGACTTGCCGACCAAAACCAATGACCACCGGCTGCACTCATCAGCTCGTTTAAAATAAACGTCGAGCTAAAAAACGCACCAGCCAGTAGGCCTAACAAAATTAATCTGACCATTCCTGTGTCCTTACAGCTGGCTGGTATATGCTTTTAAGTGTGTGGGTTGACTATTATAATTTTACTAAGACAGGGCAGCTATTAGGCTTTGATTATTGGCTATTTACCTTTGGCATCCGCCCAGATGATTTTGTGTAATTGCAATTGAAAGCGTACAGGCAGCGCATCAGCTAACATCCATTCTGCAAGTTCTCGCGCCAGTACAGGCACTTCAGGGCTGGCCTCTTCATCAAAATCATCTGCTACATTGAACATTGGTGAAAACCAAACGGTACCGACCAGTTTATCAAGCTTATGCTCAAACAGTTTCACCTTTGCCCAATCGTAATCCTCACGATTCATAATGACAAACTTAATCTGGTCATGTTGGGTTAAATAATCAAGATTTGACCATAGGTTTTTATCAACTTCACCTGAGCTTGGTGTTTTAAGATCCATAACTTTGCTGACAACTGGCGGGACGTTTTCTACCGTGAGTGCACCTGCTGTTTCAAGGGAGATTTCATAATCATCGGCTAATAAGCGCTTCATAAGTTCAATAGCATTAGGCTGTGCTAAGGGCTCGCCACCGGTAAGACAAATGCGTTTGCAAGGATAACCTTTAATCGTAGTCATAATGGTTTCAAGCGCCTGACGCTCGCCACCACTAAAAGCGTATTCAGTATCACAATAGACGCAGCGTAGCGGACAGCCAGTCAGGCGTACAAATATCGTCGGCAAGCCTGAAGTTAAGGCTTCACCTTGCAAAGAATAAAAAATTTCAGTGATACGAAGTCCTGCTTCAGGATCGGTGACAGGAATAGTAAGGTTGCGTAGTGATGACTCATTCATAACATTTTCAAATACAGTTAAGTGTCGATACATGTTTAGACAGGTATCAATCAAGACGAAAAAAGAGGGCTTATAAAAAGATGATTTACAAGGTAGATAAACTTATAACTCAGTCATATTATTAATAATAAAAGGATTATAACGTAAGCTATCCTATTAAGCCGCAAAAAAAGATACTGGAGTGTAGCAAAAAAGCTCACGACTAATTCATTAGACTGTTAATCATGCTATAGCTCATTTACTTTAAAATAGATGCAGTACATGGCTATTAACGTAACATGGTCACCAACGTAACGATTTTATGTTGTACTGACTATATTTATGAATGCGTCATGACTTCTCTGACGATATATTCGGCAATCGCTAAGGATGACGTTGCACCTGGCGATGGTGCATTACGAATATGGGTAATGTTTCCCTGTTTTCTAATAACGAAATCATCGACTAAAGAGCCGTCAGTCTCCATTGCTTGCGCACGAATCCCTCTGGTAGCGGGGGTTACTGAGACATTTGCTAAAGAGGGAACATATTTAGCGGCTTGTTCGACAAAGTTCGTTTGGCTTAGTACCGTACGTAACTCACGCACGGCCGCAGACATGTTTCTCGAGGAAAACTTCCAAAAACCTTTATAGGTGAGAAAGTCATAAATATCTGAGATATTATAATCTTTACCGCTGTAATTTTCACGACCAAAAGAGATAAATGCGTTTGGCCCAATGGTCATTTGACCATCAATGCGTTTGGTAAAATGCACGCCTAAAAAGGGATAGCTAGGGTCGGGAACAGGATAAATTAAACCTTTAACGTGTGCTTTGTAAGCTTCATCAATCACGTAATACTGACCAAAAAATGGCACTATTTTAGGAGTTTCTATATCGCCTGAATGAGCGGCTAGTCGATCAGACTGCAGGCCAGCACAAGCAATAACCTGATCGAAATGAATATCGTGTTGGTCACTGTCTGAAAGATGGCCTGAGAAATGGACAATAACTTTATTATTTTTTTCAGTTAAACGAATCACCTTTTTCCCAAGGATAATATTGCCGCCTTTTTTCTTGATTTCTTTTGCCATTTCTATGGCAATATCTCCATAGCTTACGATAGCGGTACGCGGAGAGTAGAGAGCTTTAGTACCAATACAATTGGGCTCAACCTCTCTGATTTCTTCGCCATTTAGCATGCGAACGTTTGGCACTTTATTGGCGATAGATTTTTGATAGATACTCTCTAACCTAGCTTCTTCAACGACATTTAATGCCACTACTACTTTTCCGCACTCATCATAAGCAATATTATTTTCTAAACAGTATTGTTTGACCAGTTCAGCACCTCGGCGACATAAGCGTGCTTTAAGACCACCCGGCTCATAATAAAGACCAGCATGTACTACACCGGAGTTATGACTTGACTGGTGCTGGGCGACATCGCCTTCTTTTTCAAACACCGTGACTCCAGATTCTGGAAAATCCAAAAGTAATTGCCGTGCCACAGAGAGTCCGTTAATGCCTCCACCAATAATGGCGTAGTGACGGTTAATCATATCAGTTCCTTTGATAAGCAGTCTGAAAATGAACAGTATAGAACTGTTCCAATTGCCAAGCACTCAGAAAAAAGCCGACTTAGGACAAGTCGGCTTTTCATTAAACTGAGTACAACGCTCACAATTAAATAACAGCTGAAATGATATAAAAGTTATTTAAAGGTGATTCGTTTATGCTAAGCGTAATAGCTCATTCACTGAAGTTTTAGCACGTGTCTGCGCATCCACTTTTTTCACAATGATAGCAGCATATAAGCTATGCGTGCCGTCTTCAGAAGGCAAGCTGCCTGGTACGACAACTGAGCCTGCTGGTACGCGACCACGATGAATCTCACCCGTTTCACGGTCATAAATGCGCGTAGACTGACCGATATAGACGCCCATAGAGATAACTGCGCCTTCTTCTACGATTACGCCTTCAACGATTTCAGAACGTGCACCGATGAAGCAATTGTCTTCAATAATAGTAGGGTTGGCTTGTAATGGCTCAAGTACGCCGCCGATACCCACGCCACCTGATAGATGCACGTTTTTACCAATTTGAGCACATGAGCCAACCGTCGCCCATGTATCTACCATGGCGCCTTGATCGACATAAGCACCGATATTGACATATGATGGCATTAACACTGCGCCTGCTGCGATATATGAGCCTTTACGAGCAACTGCTGGTGGTACGACACGTACGCCAGCTTCTTTAAACTGTGCTTCGGTCCAATCAGCAAACTTAGTTGGCACTTTGTCATAGAACTGCACATGCTCGCCAGCTGGCATAACATAGTTGTCATTGAGGCGGAACGATAGTAAGACCGCTTTTTTGGCCCACTGATTGACAACCCATTCGCCATCTTTCTTTTCAGCAACGCGCAAGCTACCATTGTCTAACTTTTCAAGCACTTCATTAATGGCGTCGCGTACGTCTTGTGGCATAGTGCTTGGGCTGTATTCGTTACGTTTTTCAAATGCTTGTTCGATGGTCTGTTGTAATGACATAAAAGTTCCTAAAAAGTGATCATACCAAACCTAAAAACCTGCTTAACTTTGTCAAACTCGTTTAGCCTACTAGCTGTAGGGCTTGCACTCGTTTTCCGCGTTACTCTAATTTTTGAGATGGTATAGGTGAAGGTAATTGAAAATAGATTTTATATTTGAATATGAGCTGCAACTAAATATGACTGGCAACTAATACTAAAAAAGTAGCTTAGCGTATTGTCGCTAATTTGGCGAGTTTTAGCAAACCGAGTCAGCCACTGTTATGCACTTAAATGACGTATCCAATGCAAAATATCATGATAAACCACGGTGTGGTGTTGCTCATGTAGCGGCTCGTGGCGCATGTTAGGGTATAAGCGTGCATCAGTATTGCTAAAGCCTTGCTTATGCAAGTTTTTGATTATATCGCGAATGCCGCGACCCATATTACCGATAGGATCGTTCTCGCCGCTGACAAATAGCATCGGAAAGCCCTTGTTGATAGTAGATGCCCAGCCTTTATGCAATCCAGCCTGCATCAACGTAAACAATGTCATAAAACCATTGTTAGTAAAGTCAAAACCAGTCAGTGGGTCAGCTTCATATGCTTCAATATTAGCAGTGTCTTCACTTAACCATGCAAATGGAGAGGGGGAAATACGCTCATTAAGCTTAGCATTGAGTACCTTATTCATGATTTCGGCGAATACGGTATTTGGCTTTTTTGGGGCTGTTTTTGCAAGAATCGTGTTTAACGGAAGCAGGATTTTTACTAGTGGATTCGCATTTGCGGTGCCCATCAGAATGGCTCCAGTAAAATCTTGAGCATGATGCTTAAGTACGGTGCGCACGATAAATGAACCCATCGAGTGACCCATAACGAAGTGCGGCACATCAGGATGACGATTTTTTAAAGTATTCGCCATAACGATGACATCTTTTAATAATGATTGTGCAGGGTGCTCATTACCGAAAAACCCCAACTCATCTGGTGCTTTAATGGTACGTCCATGACCGAGCTGATCATAAGTAGCGACTGCAATACCATTGTTAGCTAAGAATTGCGCAAATTCTGCATAGCGACCACTGTGCTCTGCCATGCCGTGTACGATTAGCAAGGTCGCCTTAACCTCGCCGTCTGTTGGCTCAAAAAATGTATGATGCAAATAATGGGTATTATCAGAAGAAGTAATTTGTTCAAAAGTACTCATAAGCGAATCCTTAAATAGTTATGGGTTTAAAACGTATGGCCTGTTGTATTGTGTTGGAGTCTACGCTTATAACCGTCTTATCCTTTTTGATTATTTAACGCGCTCTAGGGTGCATATTATAATCATATCATTCTAGATAACCTGTCTTTAATAGCACTTTATTATATCGATAAGCTACAAAATCAATGTTTTATCACATTTATTTAGGATAAATTCATCATTCAACAAATTATGGCTGCAACCAATCTAACTATAAAGCCAGATGCGGTCAATATTATTTGGCTATTTATATCGTCTTTATATATCCGATGAACGTCTCGTAGCACCCAATAAAAGTTAGTGCTGATATGGAATAACCAGTTAAATAGTTAATATTAATAAAAATATGAGAGAAAAATAAGGTATTATTAATTAGATTAACTTTATTTTGATAGCACACTTATAAGATAAATATTGCTTAAGTCAAAGTTTTAGTTATATTTCCTTACGCTAAAGAGGGCCAACAACTGGATTCTATACCATTATGAAATCTACCATTGAACTATTCGAAGATACTGATTTTCCTAATATTAAAAGACAGAAGCTCAAAGTCCTGCAAGTTAATATGGGCTACTTATGCAACATGTCCTGTGTGCATTGTCATGTCGCAGCCAGTCCGTACCGTACGGAGATGATGTCACGTGAGCTAGTTGATCTGATTCCACAAGTCCTCCAAGCACAAAATATCGATACGCTAGATTTGACCGGTGGCGCGCCTGAGATGCACGAAGACTTTAAGCACTTGGTCAAAGCAGCACGAGCTTTGGGTGTAAAAGTGATTGATCGCTGTAATTTGACGATTCTGATGGAAGAAGGTTATGAAGATATGGCGCAGTTTTTAGCGGATAATGAGGTTGAAGTCGTCGCCTCGCTGCCTTGTTACTCGTTAGAAAATGTAGACAAGCAGCGCGGTAAAGGGGCTTTTGATGACAGTATTTTAGGATTGCATAAGCTTAACGCCCTGGGTTATGGAAAGAGCGATAATAAAGCTGGCTCTAATTTAACGTTGAATCTTGTTTATAACCCGCAAGGTGCAACGCTACCACCCAATCAGCAACAGCTGGAAGCTGACTATAAGCACGAGTTGAAAG
This sequence comes from Psychrobacter sp. P2G3, assembly GCF_001593285.1. Lineage (NCBI taxonomy): Bacteria > Pseudomonadati > Pseudomonadota > Gammaproteobacteria > Moraxellales > Moraxellaceae > Psychrobacter > Psychrobacter sp. P2G3. The sequence continues at coordinate 2,327,681 of NZ_CP012529.1, read as the reverse complement.
CGCACTTCGATATTGAGTTTAATCAGCTGTTTGCCTTAACCAATATGCCTATTCAGCGCTTTGGTGCGGTGCTATTAGCTAAAAACGAATTCCATCCCTATATGGATCTGCTCAAAGCCAATTATGTGGCTGCTAACTTAACCGAAGTTATGTGCCGCTCGACCATTAGTGTCAATTGGTTAGGAGAGTTGTTTGATTGCGATTTTAATCAGCAGCTAAAGATTCCGGTACCAAACAAATCCCGTCGGCATCTACGAGATTTATTAATGCAGAATCCTGCTGGTGATGATATTGCCATTGCAGATCACTGTTATGGTTGTACGGCAGGACAAGGCAGCAGCTGCGGTGGAATTTTAGAAGAGTCAGCTATTTAGCTTTGTTATAGTCCACAAAATTAAAGTACATAAAATTAGCATAGGTAAACACTTATCAATTTCAACGGAGTTAATACGATGTCGTTATTCAATAACTTAATAGTCAAGATGGCTATTGCTACCACTATCTTGTTATCAAGCGCAGTGGCCTATGCTGACTTTAATCACAGCAGTTGGGATGCGTTGCTAGACAAACATGTGACCATGACTAGTGCTGGTAAGGCGTCAGTGGTGGATTATGCTGGTATGCAGGCGGATAAGAGTAAGCTGTCAAGCTATCTGAGTGCCACTAGTAAAGTGACTCAGTCTGAATTCAATCGTTGGAATAAAGATGAGCAATTAGCATTTTTAATTAATGTCTACAACGCGGCTACGGTAGAGTTGGTGCTCACTAAATATCCAAATATCAAGTCGATTAAAGATATTGGATCATTATTAAGCTCGCCTTGGAAGCAGGATTTTATTCCATTATTGGGTAAAACACGCTCGCTGGATGATATTGAACATAATCTGATTCGCGGCTCCAAGCGTTATAACGATCCGCGTATTCACTTTGCGGTTAATTGTGCGAGCATTGGCTGCCCAGCCCTGTTGGATGATGCTTTCACAGGCAACAAATTAGACAAGCAGCTAGAGCAAGTGACCAGTAAATTCTTAGCCGATAGTAGTCGTAATCGTCTTAAAGGCAGCACGCTTGAGGTCTCACCAATTTTTAAATGGTACAAAGAAGACTTCGCGACAAATTGGCGTGGTACTAATAACTTAGAGGGTTTTTTAGGTCGTTATAGTTCATCTTTGGGTCTTAATAAATCTCAAGCCGCCGATCTAAAAAGTGGCAAGACTAAAATCAGCTACACTGATTATGATTGGCGCTTGAATAAAAAATAAACTGGGCGTTAAGAAACATGACTGCTGTGGCAATTAATATCTCTATCGTAATACCGGTATTAAATGAAGCGGACAATTTGCCGCGATTGATTAGTCATATTGTCCATCTGAATCCACTACCGCATCAAGTCATATTAGTCGATGGCGGTTCAACGGATAGCTCAGTGGCTGTCGCCAAGAAACTGATTGAAGGGTTGATCGATACCAGTCACTCAGTTATCGCTAGCCAATCAGCTAGTAACGGGCAAGTTGCTGACTGGCAAGTAGTAGAGTCCGCCGCTGGTCGTGCTACCCAGATGAATGCAGGTGCTGACCTAGCAACAGGTAACATATTACTATTTTTGCATGCTGATACGCAGTTGCCGAACCACGCTATCACCGATATTAAATCGGCAGTCATGCGAGCAGAGTGGGGGCGTTTCGATGTACATTTGGACAGTTCTGAGTGGATGCTCAAGGTAGTCAGTCAAATGATGAATTGGCGTTCGAGATTGAGTGGGATTGCTACAGGTGACCAAGCAATATTTGTTGAGCGAGAACTTTTTGAGCAGCTAGGCGGTTACCCTGACCAGCCGTTGATGGAAGATATTGAGCTTTGCAAACGTCTTAAAGCTATCGGTAAGCCAGCTTGTCTAAATAGTAAGGTGATAACTTCACCACGGCGCTGGCAACAGTATGGCACTTGGCGCACGATATTACTGATGTGGCGGTTGCGCTTTGATTATTGGTGCGGTGTATCTGCTGATAATATCAAACAGCGTTACTATAAAAATTAGTTATTAACTTAAAGACCATTAAGCAGCAAGCGTAGGGTGTGCCATGCGCACCAATTTAGAACAACAACTTTCTATCGGTGCACGCGGCGCACCCTACAAATAAATTTAAATATTATATGCCAAAGTATCCTATGCCAACAGACACGCTCATCATTATCTTTGCCAAGTTTCCCGCACGTGACATGGCAAAAACTCGTCTGCAACCCGCACTCGGTATCGAAGGCTCTACCAGTATGGCACGCCAGCTGTTATCGCATAGTGTTGAGCAGGCAGTAGCAACTGGGTTTAGCGTTGAGCTGTGCGTTAGTCCAGCACCAAATGACCCATGTTGGCAGATGCTTAATTTACCCGAGTCATTACAGTGGTCAGCGCAAGCAGATGGTGACTTAGGGTTGCGTATGTTAACTGCCAGCCAGCAAGCTTTGAGTAAATTTGAACAGGTTTTATTAATTGGTACTGATTGTCCCAGTCTGACCGAAACACGTATCCAAGGTGCAGCGCAGCAACTAGAGCAGTCTGATGCCGTAATGATTCCAGCCTCGGATGGCGGTTATGTGCTCTTAGGATTTAAGCAAATTCATGCTGATTTATTCTCGGATATCGAGTGGAGTACTGCCAGCGTAGCAGCGGTGACTCGACAGCGTATTAAAGCATTGGATTGGTCGCTGATATTACTAAATCCATTACATGATATTGATGAGCCTGCAGATTTAAAATACCTGCCCGTAGGCTGGCTTGAAAAAATATGATGTTGATTGGCTTGTCCTCTAAATGTGACTAATTTTTATTACTTTTAGAATGACATTTATAAGATTGCTTAAGCTGTTTTATTATTAACAAGGAAGTTATTATGCATGAGGTCGTTCAAGATTATTATGGCAAGCAGCTACAAAGCACCGAGGACTTAAAAACGTCAGCATGCTGTGATGTTAGCAATATGCCAAGTTGGTTAAAGCCTTTGTTAGCCAATATTCATGATGAAGTTTTAAGTCGCTACTACGGGTGTGGATTGGTATGCCCAGCGCTACTTAAAGGTTGCCGTATCCTAGATTTGGGATGTGGATCAGGCCGTGATGTTTATGCGCTCGCACAATTAGTTGGCAAGACAGGTCATGTGGTCGGTGTTGATATGACGGATGAGCAATTGGCTATTGCTAACCAGTATCAAGACTATCATATCGATAAATTCGGCTACGACAATGTGACTTTTTTAAAAGGTTATATCGAAAAGCTAGATGAGCTAAATTTAGACCCTAATAGTTTCGATATCATTGTCTCAAATTGTGTCATTAACCTATCACCTGATAAAGCCGCGGTGATGGCCAGTGTGCAGCGTTTGCTTAAGCCGGGCGGTGAGTTTTACTTCTCTGATGTCTATGCAGACCGCCGTATCCCGCAGCACTTAATTAATGATCCTATCCTCTATGGAGAGTGTTTGAGCGGTGCATTATACTGGAAGGATTTTGAGCGTCTAGCGCGAAATGCTGATTTTTTAGACCCACGTTTGGTTGAAGATCGTCCGCTTGAAATCACTGATCCGCTACTTGCTGCTAAGATTGGTGATATTCAGTTTTTTTCCGCTACTTATCGATTGTTTAAAATCGCCACGCTTGAAGATGCTTGTGAAGACCACGGTCAAGCAGTCGTTTATCACGGAACCATTGACCAGCTAACGCATTGTTTTGATTTAGATAAGCATCATGCGATTGAGACAGGTCGCGTTTTCCCCGTCTGCGGTAATACTTTTCGCATGCTAAAAGAATCACGATTTGCTAAGCATTTTGACTTTATTGGAGATGATAGTCGCCACTACGGTATTTTTGCAGGCTGTGGTGACATCCTGCCATTTGGTAATCAAGCGAACATAATGTCTAGCTCAAATGCTGGGACGTCTGTTGATTCAGGCAGCTGTTGTTAAAAATAAGATTCGTATGATTTAAAAAAACTATTTGTTAAAAAATAGTCTATTAAACATGAAAGAGGCCATCAAATGATTTGATGGCCTCTTTTATTGAATGCATATTTCAACATCTAAGGAAGTAACGCTGCAAGTCTAGTTTTGGTTTGTTCATCCATCGCTTCAATAGGGGTGACTAACGCTTGAGCTAGCGCAGTATGAGCGATTGATTTAGGCTTTTCGGCGGCAAGTAAAGTGACCGCTTGCTTAATCACTTGTTGCGCGTTATCCGCATTTTTCATTAGATTTTTCATAGCATAATCGGCACTGACGGCTTCCTCAGTAGGATGCCAGCTATCAAAGTCGGTCACTAGCGCCAAGGTGGCATAGGCGATACTTGCTTCACGTGCCAGCTTCGCTTCTGGCATATTGGTCATGCCGATGATGTCCGCTTGCATCTGTCGATACCAGTGTGATTCTGCGCGAGTCGAAAACTGCGGCCCTTCGATACACACGTAGGTTGCTTTAGGGTGGCACTGTCCATCCGTAATATTGGCTTTATCATAAGCTCGCATTAAGATGTCTGCTACTTCAGGGCATAAAGGGTCAGCCATTGACACATGGGCGACCGCACCATCTCCAAAGAACGAGTTTACTCTCTGCTTAGTCATATCAATCATTTGATCAGGAATGACCATATCTAATGGCTTCAGCGACTCTTGCAATGAGCCAACTGCTGAGACTGAGACGATATAGCTGACGCCTAAGGTTTTTAATGCATAGATATTGGCACGATAAGGCACTTCAGATGGGGTCAATCTGTGCCCTTGACCATGTCGCGTTAAGAATGCAACCGTTACGCCATCAAGTTCACCGAGTACAATATCATCGGATGGATCTCCATAGGGTGTCTCAACTTTAACGCTGCGCTTATTGGTTAAAGCCTGCATTTGATACAGACCGCTACCACCGATAATAGCGATATCAGCTGATTTGCGAATAGTTGTGGAGGTGCTATCGTTTAAAGGCTTTTCATTTGCGATTTGACTATCTTTTACTGTGCTCATCTTAATTGGCTTCCATGTCGTTATGATTGTCGTCAGCATAGGTTATATTTTTTCAAAAATAAATCACTATTAATGAGAGGCTTATAGGTATAACACGAAAAAGTCGTTAGATATAATTTGTATTTGAAGTGAGTTGCGGTATGCTTACTAGGCTATTGATAAATTAAATTAACTTATAACCGAAGATAGTCTTAACCATCAAGGAAGAAACCAATGAAATTGACCAGTAAAACGTCTCTAATCATAGCAATGATTGCGTCTAGTTTAGCATTCACTGCGTGCTCAAAAACAGAAAATGAAACGGCGAGCGTTGATGATTCAGCGGTCACTGGCGAGTCAGAAACGGCTGCCCCAGCTGCTGATGATAAGCTTGAGACTAAGTTTGTCACCATAGCGACAGGGGGCGCGTCAGGCCCTTATAATATCATTGGTACATCGCTATCAGAGATTTATGCCAAGACATTTGGGGTTAACTCAAAGACACAAACGACAGGCGCTTCGGTAGAAAACGTCAATCTACTGACCCAAGGCAAGGTCGATATGGTACTGGCGCTTAGTGATGTCGTCACTGATGCCGTTGAAGGTAAAAACAACTTTGATCAGCCAATAGCCAACATTCAACAGATTGCTGTGTTATATCCTAACGTGGTGCAAGTTGTCACTACCAAAAAATCTGGTATCAAAAATATTGAAGATTTGCGCGGTAAGCGTATTGCAGTAGGCGATCAAGGCTCTGGAACTGAAGTTAATGCTAGAACGTTATTAGAAGGGTTTGGCATTACTTATGATGATGTTGAAGTAGATTATCTAGGCTTTGCTGAAGCAGCAGATGGCATGAAAGCGGGTAAAATCGAAGCGGCATTCTTTAGTAGTGGTCTACCAAACTCGTCATTGATGGAGTTAGAGCAGGGCTTAGTTTTGCAGCTGATAACCATCAATCAAGACAAGCTTAATGAAATCATTGCAACCAAACCTTACTTTAAAACTTTCGAGATTCCTGCAGGCACTTATGGTAATGATACAGCCATTCCAACTGCAGCGATTATGAATGCCTTATTAGTACGCTCGGATTTATCTGAAGCTGACGGTTATAAGTTGACCAAGGCTTTATTTGAAAACTTAGATGGTTTAAGAACAGCACACCAAGCGGCCACTGATATCAGTCTAGAGACTGCCAATACTGGCATGGTAGCGCCGATTCATCCTGGAGCTAAAAAGTACTATGATGAGCAAGCAGCCAAATAAACGTTTATGGCTATTAACTAGCGCGGCACTGGTTGTTGCGCTAGTTTTTTTTGCGCTATGGGCCAGCTTATCACGTCAGTCCGTTATCGAAGTGCAAGTCGATGGAAAAACCTGTTATTTCACTGAGCCTAACTTTCAGTTGCGCTGGATTCATTCTGTAGAAAAGCAATGGTGGGAGGAGCAATATCAACGTGAAAACGATGGACTACTCCTGACCACTACTTATTTTGAAGCATTTGGCGCTGGCACCCCTTCTACTGAAGCGCTTGCACCCATACAAAAACCTGGCTATTTGGGTTATCAAATCAATGAAAAACTGCCCAGCCTTAATTGGGTAGTATCTAGGCTTACCAAGGGTGAGCTTGATTATGCTGACTATCGGCTTTTGATTCATGAGTGGGCGCCAGATTATTCTGAAGTAACTATTACGCCTAAGGCGTATAATTTAATTGATAGATTGAAAAAGGACTTTTGTCATGAACTCTCAAGTGACGGATCACGATAGCGTGATGACTGGGCTCAGCGATGACGCTCATTTGCCTGAGCAGCCAGATACTGGCACTGAAGCTGAGACGGAAGCTCATAATCGAGCAATATTAGAAAAGTATGACCGAGAGTCAATCACCCGTAACATCACCCAAGGCCCAGTAAAGTATTTTATCGCTGGAATTTGCATTTTATATTCTCTGTTTCATCTGTATATCACTTTTAATCCCATGCCTGCACTGCTACAACGCTCTGTGCATGTCGGTGTTGGATTTGCCTTGATATTTCTGATTTTTCCAGCCAGTAAAAAAAGCAGCCGACAGCAGGTGGCTTGGTATGACTGGATTTGGTTTGCCCTGTCCTTATCTGGAATGGCCTATCTCATCTACGAGTATCAAGACATTGTGACCTCGCGTGGCGGCATGGCCAATCAGGTTGATGTGATATTTTCTATTATCACGGTAATTTGTGTCCTTGAAGGCAGTCGGCGTATCACTGGTTGGATTTTGCCTATATTAGCGTCGATATTTTTGGCTTATCCGTTTGTCAGTCATCTAGACTTTATGCCTGATCGGCTGCTTACGCGCCCTTATGATATGGGTGATATTTTTGGTCAATTGTTTTTAAAGACTGAAGGTCTGTACTCCGTTGCGATTGGGGCGTCGGTTACTTTCATCTTTTTGTTTATTTTATTTGGTGCATTTTTAGCTCGCTCTGGCATGGGACAGCTGTTTAATGACTTGGCACTCGCGCTAGCCGGTGATAAAAAAGGCGGGCCTGCCAAGGTTGCAGTCATCTCAAGTGGCTTTATGGGCAGTATCAACGGCTCAGCGTTATCGAACGTTGTCAGCACCGGAGCGTTTACCATCCCTTTAATGAAAAAGGTCGGTTATCATAAGGACTTTGCAGGTGCAGTAGAGGCGAGCGCTTCTGTGGGCGGGCAGATATTGCCTCCTATTATGGGTGCCAGTGCTTTTATCATGGCGGAGACCACAGGGTTGCCATATAGTACGATTGCTTTAGCAGCATTACTACCGGCGGTACTTTATTATTTGGGCGTCATTGCTCAAGTGCATTTTCGCGCCGGACGTCGCGACCTAAAAGGTATCGCCAAAGAAAGCCTACCGCAGGTAAAAGAGGTGTTAAAAGCGCGCGGTCACATGCTATTACCGATTGTATTTTTGATATTTCTATTAATCAGAAACGTACCCGTAGGCTATGCCGCGGCTTATACCATTGGTTTTACGGTCGTGATTAGTATGCTACGCAAAGAGACCAGAATGGGGTTTTCTGACATTTTGGGTGCTTTAGAAGATGGTGCTCGTCAGTCGCTAGCCGTGATGGCAGCTTGTGCGGTGGTAGGTGTGATCATCGGGGTTGTGAGTTTGACCAGCTTTGGTACGGTGATGACCTCATCAATCGTGACGCTAGGAGCAGGGTCATTATTCCTAACCCTTATTTTAACGATGCTAGCATCGATGGTATTGGGCATGGGGCTACCGTCTATTCCAGCTTATATTATTACGGCAACGATGGCAGCACCAGCTTTAGCAGGGTTTGATATTCCGATTTTATCAGCGCATATGTTCGTATTCTATTTTGGTATTTTCGCTAATATTACACCGCCTGTGTGTCTGGCAGCCTTTGCCGGCGCTGGTATATCCGGTGGCGATCCGATGAAGACAGGCTTCTTATCGTTAAAGTTAGCATTGGCCGGATTCATCGTGCCATTTATGTTTATTTATAGCCCCACGATGCTGATGATAGACCCAACTGGTCTAGCGGTCACGGCGAAAGATTTTCCGCTACCGCCTATTCTTGACATAGTAACTGTCGTGTTGACTTCGGTCACAGGTGTTATCGCGCTAAGTGCGGCGCTGGAGGGTTATTTTAAAGGTGCTATGAATCCACTAACTCGTGGAATACTGACCATTGGCGCGTTACTATTGATCTATCCTGAGCTTACGACAGGATTAATCGGCGGAGTAATAGTATTAATCGTGGCTGTATTTAATATAAAAACAGCTGATAAGCCAACGCCAACTCTAACCGTTTAAAGCGTTAGGTTTGAAGGTTTTAGAGATGTATTAAAGTCACAAAAAAGGGTGAATAACGATTATTTGTTATTCACCCTTTTTAGATTCTCAGCTAACTGTTTTTAGTTATGATTTTTAGGGTCTGTTAAACATTCAAATATTAGAATTGCCAGTACCACATTTGAATGTTTAACAGATCTTAAGCTCTAAACATAGATTGTAAACTCAGATTCTAAATATATAGCCACTAGCGTTTACTCACTCTTTTAAACATACCCTGAGCAAGCGCTTTAACGATCATTGCCTGACTTTGTACAAAGCCATTGTATTTGGGCAAATCATCGTCCATATCTTCAACGCGGCGGTTATAATATAGATGCATAGTCGGTTCAGGCAATGCAGCTATATCAGGGTAATTTGTTGTCGGTACTAATATGAGATTGCCACCCAACGCCATTTCTATACTGGGTTTGTTGCAGCGAGTACAAAGCCCGCGACTAATATTTGGCGGGAGTTTCCAACGGCGAAATTTGGTTCTAATGAGGTTTAAATTGCTGACATCGGACTTCATTGAAACCGTCACATCATTATAAGCTTGGCTAGTAAATTCTTGGCAAATAGTACAGTGGCAGATAAAACGACCAATGGGCTTATTGTTGACCGTATAAGTATTGCTATAACAGGAGCAAGAGCCTTCTTGTGGGGTAAATTCGCTGCTCATTAGTTAGTCCTTCATTAATAAGAGGGTAAGAGAGTTGTCATAATTTATTAATGCAAAATATAGCACTATCTTAGCGTACTAATGTAGTCGCTTTGAGTAGAGCACAATAAAAAAGGAGACCTTTTCGAGTCTCCTTTTTCTATAAATAACTGGCTTAATCAATCAGATACTAGCAGCCAAGCTTACCTTCTGCTGCCAATGCCTTTTTACTACGAATAGGTGCTGGGCAATCTTCGCCGTAGTATTGACGATCGGCAAAGTAGCTTGAGCGTACCATCGGCCCTGCCCAAATGTTAAAGAAGCCAATCTTTTTGCCATAATCCATATAACGCTGGAACTCGTCTGGATGGACATAACGATCAACTGGCGCGTGGTTTTTACTAGGTTGTAGATACTGACCAACCGTAATCATATCCACGTTATGCGCTTTTAAATCATCAAGCAATGCATATATTTCTTCTTCAGTTTCACCAAGGCCAACCATAAAACCGCACTTGGTAGCGATATCAGGACGACGCTCTTTATACAGCTTGAGCAAATCTAATGAATGTTGATAGTCAGAGCCTGGGCGGAAGGCTTTGTACAGACGAGGCACAGTTTCGATATTGTGGTTAAACACATCTGGCGGTGTTTCCGTCAGCAAATCTAAAGCCACTTCCATGCGCCCACGGAAATCAGGTACTAGGATTTCAATTAAGCAGTTCGGGCTAAGCGCTCTTGATTCATTGAGTACTTCAACGAAATGCGCAGCACCGCCATCTTTTAGATCATCACGATCAACAGAGGTGATAACGGCATATTTCAACTGCAAGCCTAAAATGGTCTCAGCCGTATGGCGGGGTTCATCAGCGTCCAGCTCATTTGGACGACCATGTCCCACGTCGCAGAACGGGCAGCGACGGGTACAAATATCACCCATAATCATAAAGGTCGCCGTACCATCAGCGAAGCACTGCGGCAGGTTAGGGCAGGCAGCTTCTTCACAGACGGTATAGAGCTTTTGCTCACGCAAGGTGGCTTTGATACGGGCCACTTCAGCAGGCGACGACATCTTAACCCGAATCCAATCTGGCTTTTTCTTCGCCTCGACGGTCGGGATTACTTTAATTGGGATACGTGCAACTTTATCGTAGCCACGTAGCTTTTCGCCTTGGATGGCTTTTTTGGGTTTGACCTTAGCAGCAGGCACATGTGTTTGTACGGCAGTTGTCATAATTAAATTATCTCTTAACCCTTTGTAGTATAAGGGTTTATGGAATTATTAAAATGTTTTATGAGTTGAGATATTATAGCAGAGATTTAGGAGTTAATTTCCAAAGAATATTGTCTCACTGACCTAATCAAGACTACTACGATTGGTCTGATTACCATAGTTTTAAATATCTATGTCAATGTCCAATTCATTCAGTATTTCTATAGCAGCACGAAACGCTTCTTGGGTGGCAGGTGCACCGCAGTAAGGCAAACTGTGCATCAATACTTCTCGAATCTCAGCGACACTGGCACCGTTATTAATGGCACCTCGAATGTGTCCTTTTAGCTCAGTTGGGCTCTTTTGCGCAATTAAAAAGGCGATGGTGATTAATGAGCGATATTTGCGCGGTAATACCGAGTCATCTTGCCAAGTGCTGCCCCAAGCGTTTTCAATGATCCAGTCTTGCAATGGCTGGGTAAATCCAGTTGCGCTATCAAGCGAGCGTTTGACATGTGCCTCGCCCATTACTTCAGTACGAACCTTGAGACCGTTTTGATAATTAGCGTTGTGCTCTATATCCTTGTTTTCTATGTCGTGGTTTTCCATATCACTACCGTCCATGTCGTCATCCTTCATATTTATTTTATCAATTTAGTATTTGCTAATAAAAAATATTTTTTCAAGCGCTATTTTTCTAAGCTATCGTATTAAAATGATATTTTATAAAATAATATCTTACAAAAGAGTATCGACGTCGCACAGTATTTGTTTAACCGTAAATCGAGCTGTGCTTGACAAGAGTTACAAGCTGAGTACGGGTTCTATAAAGGCAGTCAATCATATTGTTGATGGTACTATTTATATAATAAATGTTCAATATGACCCCTTTATGGCTGCTTTATGAGCCTTTTAAAGGCTGAGCCATTAACATTTAGAGCGTTTTAAGCTATGATTGCACGGATAATTATTCCACCTAGTACATAGACGCAGGCTGTCATGCTGACTACCCACGTAATGTGCTAATACCCCCCAACTGACGAGGACGACTATTGTGTTAGAAGCTTATCGTAAACATGTCGAAGAACGTGCTGAGCTAGGAACGGTTCCGCTACCACTGAATGAAAAACAAGTAGCAGAGTTGGTTGAAATATTAAAAACCCCACCAGCAGGCGAAGATGCGTTCTTAATGAACCTGCTAGAAAACCGTATTCCTGCTGGCGTTGACCAAGCTGCTTACGTTAAAGCTGCATTTTTAGCTGCTATTCTTAAGGGTAAAGCATCATCACCACTTATCAGCAAGCAAAAAGCCGTTGAAATCCTAGGCACTATGCAAGGTGGCTACAACGTGCAGCCATTGGTTGCTGCACTAGATGACGCCGATGTTGCACAAGATGCAGCAGAAGCATTGAAAAAGACCTTGCTCGTATTTGACGCGTTCAATGACGTCACTGAAAAAGCTGAAGCTGGCAACGACATCGCTAAAGAAGTCGTTCAATCTTGGGCTGACGCTGAATGGTTCTTGAACCGTGCTGCCGTACCAGAAAAGACCACTTACACGACGTTTAAAGTGACTGGCGAAACCAACACTGATGACTTGTCACCTGCGCAAGATGCGTGGAGCCGTCCTGATATCCCATTACATTCATTAGCCATGCACAAAAACTCTCGCGACGGCATCACTGCTGACGAAGAGGGCGTTGTCGGTCCAATGAAGCAGATCGAAGCGTTAAAAGAAAAAGGCCATCCACTGGCTTATGTTGGTGACGTGGTTGGTACGGGTTCTAGCCGTAAGTCTGCGACGAACTCAGTATTGTGGCTCATGGGCGATGATATCCCTAACGTGCCAAACAAACGTGGCGGCGGTTTAGTATTAGGTAACAATATTGCACCTATCTTCTTTAACACTATGGAAGATTCTGGCGCATTACCAATCGAAAAAGTAGCGGTTGATAACCTAAACATGGGTGATGTATTTGACATCTATCCGTATGAAGGCAAAATCACTAAGCATGACTCTGACGAAGTACTGTCAACGTTCAAGCTAAACTCACCAACATTGCTTGATGAAGTTCGTGCTGGTGGCCGTATTCCACTAATCGTTGGTCGTGGTTTGACTAACCGTGCTCGTGAATACATGGGTCTTGGTCATTCAGATATCTTTGCCAAGCCAGAAGAGCCAGTTGATACGGGTAAAGGCTTTACCCTTGCGCAAAAAATGGTTGGTAAAGCTTGTGGCCTGCAAGGCGTACGTCCGGGTATGTACTGTGAGCCTAAAATGACGACTGTTGGCTCTCAGGATACCACTGGTCCGATGACCCGTGATGAGCTAAAAGATTTGGCATGTTTGGGCTTCCAAGCAGACTTAGTCATGCAGTCATTCTGTCACACTGCTGCTTATCCAAAGCCAGTTGACGTTGAGACTCAGCATACACTACCTGACTTCATCATGAACCGTGGCGGCGTCAGCTTACGTCCGGGCGATGGCATCATTCACTCGTGGTTGAACCGTATGCTACTTCCAGATACCGTTGGTACTGGTGGTGACTCGCATACTCGTTTCCCAATGGGTATCTCGTTCCCAGCTGGTTCTGGTCTAGTAGCATTCGCAGCAGCGACTGGTGTTATGCCACTTGATATGCCTGAGTCTGTCCGTGTCCGCTTCGTTGGCGAACGTCAGCCTGGTATCACGCTACGTGACTTAGTCCATGCGATTCCTTATCAAGCGATCAAAGAAGGTCTATTAACCGTTGATAAGAAAGGCAAAATCAACGAATTCAATGGTCGTATTCTTGAAATTGAAGGCTTAGAAGATCTAACCGCTGAGCAAGCGTTTGAGTTATCTGATGCGTCAGCTGAGCGTAGTGCTGCAGGTTGTACTATCACGCTATCTGAAGAGTCAGTGACTGAGTACCTAAACTCAAACATCACGCTGCTTAAGTGGATGATTTCAGAAGGCTATGGCGATGCGCGTACTATCAGCCGTCGTATCGAGCAAATGCAAGAGTGGTTGGCTAATCCAAGCCTCATGCGTGCTGACGAAGATGCAGAATATGCAATCGATATGACTATCGACATGAGCACGATTAAAGAGCCGATTCTTTGCTGCCCGAACGATCCAGACGATGCAAAAACATTGGCTGACGTGGCTGGTGATACCATTGATGAAGTATTCATTGGTTCATGTATGACCAACATTGGTCATTTCCGTGCTGCGGGTAAACTGCTACAAGACGTACCAGCAGGTAGCCTCAAAACTCGTCTATGGATTGCGCCACCTACTAAGATGGATGCGCGTCAGTTGATGGAAGAAGGTTATTACAACATTTATGCTCAAGCCGGCGCTCGTACTGAGATGCCAGGTTGTTCACTATGTATGGGTAACCAAGCACGTATCGCACCGAACTCTACTGCGGTATCGACCTCAACCCGCAACTTCCCGAACCGTCTAGGTCAAGGCGCTGATGTATATCTGGCGTCTGCAGAGCTTGCAGCAGTAGCAGCGGTACTTGGTAAATTGCCTACCAATGAAGAATATCAGCAGTATGCTGGCATGCTCAACAGCATGGGCGAAGAAGTGTATCAGTACATGAACTTCGACCGTATGGAAGAGTACACTGAAGAAGCGGATAAAATTAACGTTGCTCAGTTGACCTAAGCTTTAAAATGAAATGTTTTTAAGTTTTACAGCTCTTATTTAAATAGTAACCCCGTATCGTAATGATGCGGGTTTTTTTTGTTATCAGCACTAACTGGCTTCTCTTACTATTTTAGGTATAATATAGGCGCAGGCGGAAACCGTGGCTCTGCACTTAATCTATTTTTTCTATCTCGGGACGGACCGATACTTTGATAGGCACTTTTTTGTTTACAATCAAGTGCTCTGGAGTTTTGGTTGATTACTTTATCCCCACTCAAACGTCGTATCGTCTATGTGATTATCTTTGAGATTATCGCAATCATTTCTTCTACCTTTGTACTGATGAAGCTCAGTGGTGGCGATGTGGCAGAGTCCTTACCAGTTGCTGTGATGGTGTCATTGGCCGCTGTGATCTGGAACTTTATTTACAATACGGCCTTTGAGGCGTGGGAAAGTCGTAAGCAGGTGACCAAGCGCACGTTATGGATACGTAGTGCCCATGCCTTGGGATTTGAAGGCGGATTGGTTTTAATTTGCTTACCACTGTATATGATTTGGTATGATGTTGGTGTGACAAAAGCCTTTATAATGGAGGCAGCGTTATTGCTATTCTTCTTAGTTTATACCTTTGTTTTCACGTTAGGTTTTGACAAGATATTTACTTTACCATATCAACAGGAGTCAGCCTCCGCCTCTTAACAAGTAACGATATGGTTAACCATAATATATAGGGTTTTACTCAAGACAAAAGGCTGCCATTTGGCAGCCTTTTTGATGATATTGCAAAAGCGAGCCTGACTAGTTTATTACTTACCTTGATAAACTGGTTTGCGCTTTTCAATGAACGCTGTAACCCCTTCAATGAAATCATCAGTTTTCGCCAGCATTGCTTGTTGTTGCACTTCCATATCGAGTGCCTCATTCAAGCCTGAGTAAGCATGAGTATTGAGCATATGTTTCATGCTAGACAAGGCTTTAGCTGGCAGAGCGCTCAGACGAGAGGCAATCTTTAACACTGCGGCATCAAGATCTTCAGATGACACGACTTGGTTGACCAAGTTTAAGTCAGCCATGTCTTGTGCACTGATTTTATTGCCAAGCATTACAAGCTCAGTGGTTTTAGCAGGGCCAATTAACTGATTTAATAAATACACACCGCCAGCATCAGGTACGAGGCCGATATGTACAAACGCTTGCACGAATTTCGCGTTATCTGCGGTGATACGAAAATCACAAGTTAAGGCTAAGTTCATGCCTGCGCCTGCAACCGCGCCTTCTAATTTAGCAATAATTGGTTTATGGATTTTACGCAACTTTAAGCTGACTTCTCCAGCGCCTTCCACCATGCCTTTTAGTTTATTTGAAATGACTTCTTTGTCTATGCCTTCAGATAGCATCTCTTTAATGTCACCACCGCTTGAGAAATTGCCGCCTGCACCTTGTAAGACAATTACTCTAACTTTATCATCAGCTTCAGCCTGCTCAAGCGCTTCTAGTACACTGGTCTTTAATGGTGTGCTAAAGGCATTCAGACTTTTTGGGTCATTTAGAGTGATGGTGGCAATATGGTTTTCGCTGTGATACTCGACTAGAGATTGTGACATCTTTGATTTCCTTATTTTAAATGGCTGATTAACATTGATCGATAATGAATGAAAAGTGATCCGAATAAATGATTCAGTATTTGTTGCTAATTCTGCTTACTATAGCAGCTTGTCATGATTATAAAAGCAGGTTTTGTGGGCGCTTAAGCCATACTAATCTTGATAGTATTTCCGCATAGCTATAGACAGGAATTAATAGGTAATGAGAGGTCTTTACGGGTTTAAAGCTGCTTACATTCATTATTAGAAACATTACTTGAAATAAATATCTTATGTCTTATGCTAAAGCATTCACGCTTGTACCAAAAAGTCATTCACAAACGAGCTAATCGCTTTTTACTTATAAATAATTATCAGACAAGGAAGTTTCTATGCCTCATATTCAAATCAACAATGCGAATATTTATTACGAAGACAGTGCACCTAATGATCAGAGTAAACCCGTAATGGTGTTCGCTCATGGCCTACTGTGGAGTACACGAATGTATGATAAGCAGGTAGCACACTTTCAAGATGAGTATCGCTGCATCGCTTTTGATTTTCGCGGGCAGGGACAGTCGCAGATTACTAAGTCCGGCTATGATATGGACACTTTAGCCGATGATACTATCGCGCTACTTGATGCCCTTAACATTGATAGTTGCCATTTTGTAGGTTTATCGATGGGTGGATTTATCGGGCAACGTATCGCTATAAGTCGCCCGGAGCTGTTGTCTTCATTGATATTGTTAGAAACGTCATCTGATCCTGAAGATCCTAAGTCTGCACCGCAATATCGCAAATTGATTACAGCGATTCGTTGGCTAGGTATGAAGCGAGTCAGTAAAAAGGTTATGCCGATTATGTTTGGCAGTAGCTTCTTAGCAGACAAGTCGCGCAAATCTGAATGCAAAGATTGGCTGGCACAGATACAAGGCAATAATAAGGTTGGTGTGTCCAAGGCCACGATGGGCGTCATTGAGCGCAAGGGGACTTATGATCAGCTGGGAAGTATCACGACGCCGACATTGATAGTGGTCGGTGATGAAGATGCAGCGACGCCATATGCCAAGTCTGAGCGGATGCATTTTGCGATTAAAGGCTCCAAGCTTGCTGTCATTGAGCGAGCTGGTCATACTGCGACCGTGGAAGAGCCTGAGCAAGTAAATACAGTGATGAGTAATTTCCTAGAATGCTGTGTGTAAGATTTCAAAGTTTGAATAATAGAAAAGCCGCTATCATTGATTGAATAGCGGCTTTTTTATTAAAATTAATAGACGACTTTTACGACTGCATTTTTTATATAGTTAAAATAGGTACAGTGCTGCTGGTGTTAGTTTCGCGCAGCCTCTGTCGGCGTAGGCACAGCACGCAAGGGAAATTAATACCAGCAGCCTGTGGCATAGAGCGTGCCAGTTTTATTTAGGATTGATTATAAGCGCGCTTTATAGTCACTATTACCATCGTTAATCGTACCAAACACTTCTGCACGATTGACCACTTCATGCGCCCAAGCACGGTGTGTGGCAGGCTCTAACATCGTATTATTATATTTAAATACAGCTTTCGCTTCACTATGGAGTATCGCTTGCGCCTCATCTAGCATACTAAGGGGCACGCAGTAAGCTTGTTGTACCAAAGCAATCTGACTTGGATGAATGACGGTTTTTCCGACCAAACCTAAGCTCACATCGCGAGTCAGCTCTTGCATAAATAGCGTTGGCTGGTCTAAATATTCAAAGACTGGCGCGCTTAGATAAAAACCATGCGGTACAAAACAGCCAAGTAACTGATAGGCAAGAGTACCAATCGGAGTATCGTAGACAATGCTGTCTTTCGGACGGCGCAAACGCAGCGCGGCAAACAGATCATTGCCACCGATACGTAGGGCAAAGACTGGCTGACTAAAGGCTTCTTTAAAGCCAATCGCTAACTCTTGATTATGATGCGGGTTGAATAGGGCTGCAGTCTCTAAGGTCGGCATCAATAACTGGTCAGTACTTACATTCTGACAGGCCATACGCCAATTGGATAAGCTATACATATCGACTTTAGGCATGACGAAGCCATCAATCAGATCAATGTGAGCAAAATCTGCTAGCTGCTGTAGCATGGCCGGATTACGTGGACGTACAAAGACCAATGGTCGCGTCGGCTGCTGGTTTTGCTGCTTTGATTGCTGCTCTGATTGAAGATTAGCTTGTCTGGTTGGCTCATTAATACTATTAACATGTGCCGACCACGTATGGAGCAGTACCTGCAAGCGCTCGAGTGCCAACTCAACATCACTATGGCTAACCGCGTCTTCTAAACAAATGATAATGCTATTAATCGTCGGTAATTTGTCACGCTTAATGACTTGCCAAATGTCTTGGCGAGTAGCTGGCATATAAAGGCTAGCGCCAAGTTGATAAGGGTGATGGGTATGCGGCTTGATCATAGCATGACGCTCAGTGATCAGGTGTTCATAAGACTGAGTATAATTATAAAGGCTGGACGTTTTTTCTGACATAGTAGATGTTATCGTAAATAGTAGTGAATGATAGTGCAGGGACAAAAGCGTCGGACGCTTATCCTACTTATGATTGGCTGTCTGTTGTGCGTTGCTTGATAAGAGTGATGGCTTGATAGGGGAGTATTTTAGCACCTAACACAGTAATATTAATATCTCGCTGCGCACATAAATGTCGCAATAACACGGTATCGGGATGCTCGGCAGTAGCCAGTAGAATGCGCTCGGGATCGCGGCGTAATATGGCGCGTGTCGCCTCTGCAATCGTCGGCTTGATACGGTTACGATTGGTGATATTGTAGTCTGCAGCTAGCTTATCTATTAAATCAGCAGTCTGATAGCGCGGCTGCTTAAATGTTGGCAAACGTTGCAAAGGTATCGTTAATGCACGTCGTGCTGTATCAATATGATCGATAAACGCTAAGCTATGATCTGCTTCTACTAAATTATCATAAAAAACACTGCGATGTAGACCTGATTGCGGCTCAGTATAAAGACTACGTGAAATCAATCCCGACACCGTGCTATTTAATAAACCTGATGGGATCAACCAGTCTTCTTCACTAGCAGCTAGCCATGCTACGCCCGCTGGATCAGCGAGTGTAAGTAGCGGGATGGCGTCTTTTCCTTGATGAAAAATATTGGCAAAATTGGGATGGCTAGGGTCACTAAAGACTTCTAAGCTATGAGCAAGCTCTTGATAAATAGCGCCTTTCCCTGTCCAGCCATCAACGAATACGATGGGGCTGTCTGGGTAAGCGTGTAATATCATCTGTAAAGCGACTGGATCAAGGCCACGATCACGGATGATGCTAATACCGTAATGCACACTGGGCAGAGAGTAGTCGCTATCGGCATCTGACCTTTCATTATCTGATAGGGCACGTTGTAATAATACTCCAACTGGCAAACCTGCTCGTACTAAGCTGACCAATATTAATGGGCGCTCAGCACTAACCGTTTGCTCGAAAGTATTGTGTAACGTATGCGCTAAATTAGCGATATCAGTCGCGGTTCTATTTGTGCCTTGCTCTAATGCCTGCGCGTATAATTGCTCATGCATGGCTGACGGTGCTTTCTCTAAGGTCAGCATGTCTGAATAATGGCGCTGGCCACTTTGAATAAGCGCTTCTTTTTTGCTAACCGGCACGTCTGCAACCGCGTCTTTATCAACGATATCGAGTAGCACTGTTACATCGCTGGCAAGGTAACTGCCTGAGCCGTATTTATCGAGTTTTTGAATATTGGGAGTGGTCATAGGAGGTTTTTTACTCGTATAAGCTGCTATCGTTATTATAATTATTGATATTTGAGAGTTGTTAATCGCCGAAAATTATTAAGAGTTAAGATTGTCGTGCAGTTGACCATGATTAGGCATACCATACCAGTCAAGCAGTTGCAGAAAAGGTAAATCTGCCAGACTGTCACCAAAGCCAAAACTCGGACGTTGACTGTCTAAATGATGGTCTAATAAAAACTGTACCGCATGATGCTTATGAACCGCATGTGGCAGTATTGCGAGATTATTTGCGTTGACGTGCACATAAAAATCCTGATCAAAATCACGTATTAGATTAGGTAACTGTGCAGCTAATTCTACTAGCGCTTGATGGTTTTTTTGCGCATGTTTAATAGCCAGATAAATGGTGAGCTCCTCATTAGCAGAACCATTATTAAAGCTATCAATATGCGGTGTAAATACCAATTGACTGTCATCTTTTCTACTGTGATCCGCGAATAATTGGCTTAGCTGGTGAAGTTTGTCTTGCAAGAGGCTAAGCTGCTCATACATATGCTGTTGCCATGCGCTTAATAGTTCGCCATCAGCTGTTAAAATAATCGCGCCATGAGTCAAAACTTGCCAACTGTCAAAAGGTAGCTTTACACGTTTGATTTCGCTACGGTCGCGCGCGGTTACTACTATTAATTCAGTGCTAGCAAGCAACCAATTAAAGAATGACGCTTGGCGCTGGCTCATAAAACTTAACGGCTCGCCTTTTTTATTAACCGTGGCGCAGACTAAGTTTTCAGACTCAGCCATTGGCAAATCCCATGCATCAATTTTGCGTTGGGTTTGAAAAAGCGTATCGTCCAAATCCATTAGCGCGTAGGGTTTGATGATGTCGGGACTGGTCTTGAAGAATGGGGTAGTCATAAAAGCGTCCATAAATAATAGATTTGAAAATCAGATTATGATTTAGAGGATAGTTCAAAGTGTAGGACTCACCACCAACACATTATCCAAACCTTGCCACATGTCATCCACGCTATCAGAAGCCGTTTCTACACAAAGCACAATCAAATCCCAATCGCTTGGCTCAACGTTATAAGCAAAATTGGTCATACCTAGACCATAATTGTCGCTAAAGCTTAGCATGGTGGTAATCGCACCACCAAGTGCAATCGGTGAGCGTGTCAAGGCGCTAAATTTAACTGTCTGATTGTCACTATTTAAGCTAGCAGTTTGCTCAAGCCATTCCGCCAATAAAAACGGCAACCACACAAACTCATTACTACCCAATACCAAAATCCGCTCAGGTAATTGCTTTTTATCAAACTGTGCTTGCTCACTAAAACGCGTAAATGCAGTTTGAAACTTCTCCAGATAATTATCAAATCCATCTGTGCTATCTAGCGTTGGGAAGCGTCCCCAATTACCAGTGTTGCCTAATGGCTGACTGCCAGCCTCTGTCGTATCGACCGATGGCATGATAATAGGTTCAGGGTCGGGTGCATCCGTCCATTGCCATGCACCAGACAATAAATGATGACGATGAAAGTCTATATTAGGCAAACGAGTAGATATTGTATCGTCTGCATCAGCTGTACCCTGATTCTGATTTAGGGACCAATCAACCAAAGTGGTGAGATGTACTTGCTCTAATTGTGCGAGTCCAGCATTACGTAGGGCAGTCACGACATTGACGCAAGTATTGCCCGTTGAGGCTTCATCATCGACCATAATAAGCGTCTTGCTAGCAAGTAATTGCTCTTGGGTGACTTTATCAGAGCTTTGATAAATTAAATGTTGGCTGGCATGACTGTGGTCTTCGCTAAAAGTGGTCAACAAAGAGTCGCTGCTTTTGTCATTATTGCCACTATGTTGCGCATGACGCGTAGAGTTTAATAGTAGTGCATTCGGATAGCGCGTTTGTAGCGCTTGATGCACACCAGCAGATAGCCCAACGGCAGTCTCTGCCATACCAATGACCAAAATCGGCTCGGGTAAATCATTAGGTACTAAATTTGCCAAATCAGTAAAAGCACTGCGCATGGTACTAGGTGCGACTGGAATATGACGACCTAAGACTTTTGAGACGAATAGAAATGCGCGTTTGGGGTTTATACGTTGCGCAAAGCTCAATAGTTCTTCTAGTTGATAAGTCGCTTTACTACCTGAAGTATCGTTAAGTTGATAGGTGAGATCAAGATTACCTCGCGGTAAGTTAATAGTGGTGCTGTGTTGCTTATTTGACATTAATATTCCTTTGTACTTTTGATCTTGTATAGTTATAAATTCTATCAATTACAACAGCCATAACGTGCTGCGGCTTTGCTTGCTTAATTATAGTGTAGTCAGAGGTGTAGCTGTCATGAATGACCAACCAAACGAGTTGTCCGAAACGATTTAAGCGTTCGCTAATAGCGCAGATAATAACTGAAATTTCGTCATATAGCGCATATTTTATGAATAGTCACAAAAAGACTTGTAGTGACTCCCGACAGTAGGAAGCCTAAAGCAATATTCGTTGATCATGAATAACGTGATAGTTGGACTTTCACTAGACTGGGTAACAAGTCAGTTCAGCCATAGTTCAACTAGATTTATCCAACAAAAATTAAGTCAAATAAAAACGCTATTTAAGCTATGACCTTTAAACGAAAATCTCTCTCCTATTCTGACTTTAATCATGTATGTCACTATCTCAATGTCATTTATCGGATGATATCACCCTCTATCGGACGATATCGCGTTAAGACTTGCTAGTGTGTATACCTTGAGTAATAATGCTGACGAAATCCTTCTGAGAACTTAGTACTGTTATAGTTTCTCAATGATAAAGAAGGAAACAAAATTTATATTTTTAAACTTAGGATTTTTACCTTTGTTTTCTAGTTTACTTTTCGTTGTCATATAAGTAACCGTTAAGAAGAAATTATTTAAGATACTGATATTATTGATAATTTAGTGTATCTGACTGGTTTTATGTTGCCGATAAGTTATTTGTTTTTTGGACTTATGGAAATAAATAAACGACTGCTAATTAATAGGTAAAGAGCATAGAGTTGATATGTAAGAAGTATAGGTTTGTGGTCCAATAACGATTATGCGACAAAAATTCATCCAAAATATAAGTTACAATATTATCATTAATTACATATTGTAAATATTAAATAAATAGTATAATAAATTCGGGACGATTCTATAAAAAATCGTATGCGGTTTATTTTAATTATCAGCTTTGTTTAAATAGCTTGGTATTAGAAAATTCTAGCTATATTTTCAGAAAAAGGAGTGGTCTTTGAAATTTTCTTGCGCATTGGAAACGTCGTCTGAACGCATTCGCCTAGTCAACGTTATTTCACCTCTTATTAAAGCAGGTTATCAACTAGTATCGCAGAAACAAGAACCATCAGAAAATGGTGGAAACATTATTTATGTGGTTGCCAGAAGTCAGGGATCGAAAACGCAAGCTGATTTAGTCGATGACTTATCTTCTATTGCCGGTTGTACATTGTTCAACCTAGAAATTTCTGAAGACGAAGAAACGGTAGCACCGAATAAAAAAGCGTTAGATGAGAAAGCTATTCTAGCGGCTATCGGAGCGCAGTATCCAAATATAGTTGATGTCGTCAAACAATATGAAGAAAGTTTGGCAAGTGATAAGCGTGCTGCTGCATTGCATGAATTGGGTCGCAAGGTCGGCGGCGGTATTTACCAACGCGACTATGCTCTTGGTAGCCCGTTAAAAAAATCGGCGGCGATTAGTCGAGAGCTTGTCCCAGCATTAAAAGACTTTTCTAAAGTGAAAGCAGGTGAGAACGTAATCACATTAATTAGATGTCCATTTTGTGGTCCATCAGATACCAATCATTCAGGTTGCCACTTTGTTGTAGGTTATATAGAAGGATTCTTGACGGCCAACCCTGCAGTAGGGAGAGCGAGCGTTGAGGAAACCAGTTGCGGATCTGGTAGTACCAATATTTGTGAATTTAGCATTAGATAGAAAGTAATCATTCATAGGAAATTCAATTCCTATGAACAATAAATAGTAAACGTATTAAGCACCTCGGTTCAACCAAACCAGCGTTGTCTTATGCTCAGTTTTTATTAAATATGAAGGGTAGAAAAATGATTGAAGTTCAATATGACATGCTTTTGGTGCTTGTTTCATACGCGATTGCAGTATTTGGTTCTTATGTTGGTTTAAACCTTGCTATTCGGGTTCCAGCTGCAAAACCAGGATCAGATCTATATTTTTGGGTAGCGTTATCTTCAATTGCTATTGGTGGCGCAATTTGGTCAATGCACTACATTGGTATGATGGCAGTCGATATGCAGATGCCTGTTACTTATAATATCGGTATGACAATTGTCTCTATGTTGCTTGCAATTGTGTTTGTTGCAGTTGGAATTATTATCGTAGGCCGTGGTACACCAAGCATTGCCAAATTATTAGGCGGCGGTACACTAACGGGTCTTGGCGTTGCAGCGATGCATTACACTGGTATGGCTTCAATGCAGATGGATGCAACTATGTCGTACAACACGACACTTTTAATTGCCTCAATTGTTATTGCTATCGTAGCCGCTATTGCAGCACTGTGGTTGGCATTTAACCTACGTGGAAATCTACAACGTTTTGGTAGCGCGTTCATCATGGGTATAGCAGTTTGCGGTATGCACTATACTGGTATGGCGGCTATGGAGATGACTCATACAGGTGAAATGATGTCTATGGGTTATAATAATTCAAGCGCGTTTACTTCATCGCTTACTATCTTTGTAGGTTCGGTAATTGTATTGAGCTTGCTATGGGCCGCTGCTTCTTATAACGCACCTAAGAAAGCAACTCTAGTATTTGGCGAGTAACTATTATAGCTATATAATTATAAGCAATTATCACTCCTACAGCTGAGTGAAGAGAGCCATAAAAAAAGGTTTTTAGATTTATATCTAAAAACCTTTTTTGTGCCTGACTGTTTAAAAAATCTGCTCAGTCCTTTAGATGCTGTAACTCACTACTTTTAGGATAATTTAAGTAATCATCTAATCATCGATCATGACACTTGTCATAATGGAGCGTACTTGACAAGGTGTAATCTTCTGGATGATATCATCTAAATCAGGTTTTTCAGTTAAGCCTAACCAATAGGAAAATCCTACTTGCGTTAAGTCTACACCGCTGTGAGTCGTATAGCCAATACCACCTGATGGGCGACTGTTAATCTCAAGGACGCGCTGCTGGCCAGCATCATCTGCCTTAGTCTGTACACTGACGATACCATCGCAGCCAAAAACTTTAATCAATGGAATGACGACATCCATAACTGACCGCTCATAGCCGATGTGCTGGATTTTACCGGTTTTATGGCGAGTGATTGCTGCTAAGACTTCACCATATTCGCACACAACATCGATAGAATACTCTTGCCCTGATAAGTAAGGCATCAACAGCATTGGAATAGGACGTTCGTGTATCATTTGGCTATTAGTATAGGCATTCAAAAACTGGTCGGTATTAATCTTCTTCTCTTCGGTAAAGTACAGATGCTCAAAGCTATCGTAGGTCTCATCCTCTTCTTTACCTGAATCAAGTCGCCAAAATCCTTGTGCAAATATACCGGTAACAGGCTTAACACATAATGGTTGATGACCATGTTCGGCAAGTAAAGCGTCAAGTTCAGCAGTATTATCAAAACGCCACGCATCTGCAACTGGAATATTATGCAAGTGGCAATGCTGCATAAAGGCAAACTTGTCATCGATTGATTCTAATGCTACTACGCTAGTTGCCCCTGTCAATAGACGAATACCAGCCGCACTAAATGCTTCGCGCTGCGCCTCGTAGTCGATACCATTGCGACCCGTAAGTAGCACTTTCACGTTATGCTGCTTGGCTTGTTCCAGTACAAATTGCCAGCGTGGAATAATAGCTTCGGGTATCGGTTGCTCATTATCATCTAAGGGATTTAAAGATGGCTCAAGGTAAAAACTATCAGCAAATTCAAAAATCTCAGGTCTATTGTGGCGATGGGACGCAATGATATTAAATGGCGTATCAAATCTGGTTTTTAGGGATTGCAAGCTTGCTAACATATCACGCTGGCTGGATTGACCTTCAGCTAACCAAGCGGCTACTGTTGTATTACGATTGGTGTTTTCAGAGTTATCCATAGTTCTCTCAGCGTTATAATAAATTTTATAGGTAGTTAGATAAATCGAGATAATTATCAAAGAGTGGTTGCTTAGCGTATGCTCCATTATATACAACTGCCAGCAGTTATAAATGCTCCTGATGAAATAGTATCAAGGATTTGTAAGGCGGTTTGTTGACTGTTTACTTAGCGAGTTTGCTTATTAAAACTCTAGTAATATCCGTGCTACTATATGACGATAGTTAATACAATAAACAAAACGAGATAATAAGTAATTCAAAGGACATATTATGAGTCAAGCCCAACCTCAAAAACTGGTTGCAGGTGCTAATGCACCACTACCAACTGATAATATTAGTATCAGAATTTTAAGCCAAAATGCTATCGATTGTGCCGCTTATCGCCTAACAAGTGAAGGTAAAGTACGCGGCGATGGTGACATGATATTTTATGGACAGACGCGTAGTGATGATGGTAGCGTGAGTTTCCGAGGTCATGATAGCGATGGGTTTTTTGATATCAACTTGCCTGTGCAGCCCGCGAGTATTGAGAAGATTGCCCTTGCGTTTTCTAGCGCGCAGACGCTTGCTCAAGTCGGCGATGTAGATATTCAAGTGCTACAAGGCAGCCAAATATTGATGACTTGCCAACTTAGTAGCACTGGACGTAATGAAAAAGCCATTATCTTAGCTGAATGTTATCGTCGGCAAGGTAGCTGGAAGTTTCGCTTTATCGCTCAAGGTTTTGAAGGTGGTCTTAAACCGTTGTCTGAGCATTTCGGTGTTGAGATTGCGGATGAAGCGCCGGCTCAGTCCCAAGCTCAAAGTCAAGGTCAGAACCAGTCACAACCTATCAATACCCAAAGACCTATTAACACGCAAAAAGCAGGCAGTTCTGCAAATAAAGCAAGTACACCACCACCGATTCCTACAAGCTCCACTAGCCCTTCAATCAATTTAAGCAAAATCACCTTAACCAAAAACCAATCTAGTATTAATCTTAAAAAACGCGATGATTTTGGCAAAATATCTGTCAACCTAAACTGGAACCAACGCCCAAATATTGACAAGCAAGCGCCTAAAAAAGGCTTGCTAGGCGATTTATTTAAGCAGCATGGTAAAGGCGGTATTGATCTCGACGTTGGTGCAATGATTCATCTGAAAAATGGCGAAAAAACACTGATTCAAGCCTTGGGAAATCGCTTCGGTAATCTACAATCAGCGCCTTATGTGTTGTTACGTGCTGATGATAGAACCGGACAAGTCAGCGGCGGTGAGTGGCTTGATATTAATGGTCAACAGTGGTCACAGATTGAGGAAGTATTCATCTTTGCTTTTATCTACGAAGGTGCACCGAACTGGGCGCAAACGGATGGGGTAGTGACCATTCATGTGCCAGATCAGCCACCCATCGAAACACGATTAACGGAAGGGACAGGCAATTTGCCGATGTGCGGTATTGCACGTTTGGTCAACCAGCAAGGTAGTATCAATGTTGAGCGTATTAACCAATATTTTAAAGGCCATCAAGAAATGGACAAAGCCTTTAACTGGGGATTTAGTTGGAAGCGTGGGCGCAAGTAGGTGCTTCAGCTTTACTTGACATACCAGTTATGATTGCGGTCTAGTGAAAAATCTGATGGTAATTATTAGGTTGATTCTTATGTGCTAAAAGGTTTATATCCACTATAGAAATGAGAGAGTTCGATGTGGGAAATACTGACACAAATGCTATCAAGAATGACCCTTATTATCACTATTGCTTTTTTGATAACTAGACTATCTATCTTTAGAAAAATGATTTACCACCGAGTTGGAATAGTTGACTTATTTTTCTTAACCATGATATTCGGTATGTTTGGAGTAATTGGTAATTATACGGCCCTTGTTGTAGAACCAGGGAACCATACCATTATATCTGATTTATGGAACCCTACTCTTCAATCAAACAATGCAGTAGTGGACACACGAAATATTGGCATCATTATCGGTGGATTTTTTGCAGGTCCGATAGTTGGTGTAGGAGCCTCTCTAATTGCAGGAGCTCATCGCTTACTAATGGGTGGCTTTATCAGCAGCGCTACTTTTTGGGTATCTATTTTAGGCGGTTGCCTTGCAGGATGGTTTGGATATAAGTGGCGCGGAGTAGGTTTAATCAAGCCCAAATATATGTTTTTTATTAGTATTGTTATTTTAACCATTCAAATTTTAGTCATTCCAGTCTTAACTGCCGATTATACTGCTGCTCTTACATTAATTAGTTTTACAGGTCCCCCAATTATCATTATAAATAGTATTGGTATATGGATTTGTGCGATGATTTTTTATAATGCCATACAAGAAGAAGAGCGAACGAGAGCAAATCAAACGGTCAAAACATTCTCAATTGCTGATCAAACCTTTTCCTTATTTCGATCGGGTTTGAATGAAAACTCGGCTAAAAAAAGTACAGAAATTATTAAAAAATTAACTGCTGTAGAGCATGTAGCGATTACTAGAGGGTTACGTGAGCTGGCTTATACTGGAGAAGTAACCAATCAAAAGAGAAATGATAAAGAAGATTTGATTTCGCGTAAGTTAGTTTTAGCAACGGGCAAATCCGTATTAAATGAATCAAAGTCAAAATGGCTGTTTTCGAATAAACCTAATAGTAGAGCTTCTGTGGTAGTCCCATTTTGCGTAAAAAATAAGGTAATTGGTACCCTTAGCTTCTACTATAGAAGCTCAGCACACATTACTTCCGTCGAAAAAGAGTTGATCGAAGGATTAGGGAAGCTGTTCTCAAATCAGTTAGAGCTTGGTGAGATTGAGCGTCATAACCAACTACTACAAAGTGCAAAAATCGAATCACTACAATCCCAACTGCAGCCGCATTTTTTATTTAATGCTCTTAATACTATCGTCGCTTTATGTAGAATTGATCCAATGCTGGCGCGAAATCTATTAGTACATTTATCAACTTATTTACGAAATAATTTGACAGGTATTGGCGATTTTTTGGTCCCTATCTATAAAGAAATGGATAATGTACAGGCCTATTTAGCTATTGAGCAAGCTCGCTTTCCAGACAAGTTTGCGATGCGTATAGAGATAGATTCTGATTTAATGGATTATCTTATTCCTCCATTTATCATTCAACCCTTAGTTGAAAACGCGATAAAGCATGGTGGATTTAAAAGGTTACAAGTAAAAGGTGCGGTTTGTATTGAAATTAAAAAAGTATCAGAGATCTTAATTTCAATCAAAGTATCTGACAATGGCGTTGGTATTGAATCAAACCGAATAGTGGATTTAGGTGAGCGTGTTGTAACCTCGTCTAAAGATGGAAGTGGTACTGCACTTTTTAATATAAAAGAACGACTGACAGCATTGTATAATCAAGAGGTCCGCTTTAGTGTAGATAGTGATATTGGTATAGGAACTTGTGTTTCAATTATATTGCCAGCTAAAGATTAGGGAAGAATGCGGATGAATGTGTATGTTATTGAGGATGAGATATTAGCTAGGCAAGAGCTGATTTATCTTCTACATGATACAGGGAAGATAAAAGTGATCGGTGAGGCAGAAGACACGCATCAGGCGTTATGGGATATTAATGAGAAGCAACCCGACGCTGTGTTTTTGGATATAGAACTTGAAAATGGTAACGGCCTTGATCTTGCAAAGCAATTTAACAATATGAAAAAACGTCCTATGGTTGTATTCGTAACTGCTTATGGTGAGTACGCATTAGACGCCTTTGAGCTTGATGCTATAGATTATATCGTTAAGCCCATTGATAAAGTCAGGCTACTAAAAGCGGTGGACAAGTTAGCAAACTTGAATAGTACGTCTCATTTAGAGAATAATGTTGAACTCGTACCCTCAATAAATAAAGAGAAAAAACATAGCATTACAGTAAAAGAAAATGATCGAATCATTGTCATCGATACTAAAGATATTCTATATATTGGTACTGAAAATCGTCAAGCTTATATTCAAACCCTAGAAAAAAAATACCTAACAGATACCTTACTTTATAAAATGAAGGAAAAACTTGGTAATAATTTTATCCAAGTGCATAGAGGCTATATCGTTAATATCAAACAAATAGCAGTTTTAGAGCCTTGGTTCAATCGAACTTATTTAATTGTACTAAAAAATGGCTCTAAAATCTCGGTAAGTCGCTCGTACGTTAAAGCAATCAAAAAAGCGCTTGGATTATAATATGAATAAGAGGGATAGATGTAGGAAACCTCTATCCCTCTTATTTGTGAATGAGATTATCTCATTATCAGTTATGACCAACCAATAATCTGAGCGATAATTAGCGCGCCAATGGCAATCATGGCCCAAACTGCAAAAATAGGTAAGAAAAAGCGTAACCACTTTTGATAAGGAACACCAGCGATAACTAATGCTGCCATAAAATATCCACTAGTTGGGAAAAGAACATGAGTAAAGCCATCACCAAGTTGATAGGCTAGAACTGCAGTCTGTCTAGTTACACCTACAAGGTCAGCAAGTGGCGCCATAATAGGCATAGTAACAAGGGCTTGTCCACTACCAGAAGAGATCACAAAATTAATTGCTGTTTGAACAAAGTACATGCCAACAGCTGCAAGCTCAGGAGGTAGATCTCCAACTAATACGCCTAAAGAATGTACAATTGTGTCCATAACATTGCCATCTTCTAAGACTACAGCAACTGCACGAGCTAAGCCAACAATGAATGCTCCCATTAATACATCTTTAAAGCCTTGGTTAAACCCATCACATATTTCAGTAAGCTTAAGACCAGCAATCATTCCAACTACGATGCCCATGATGACAAATAGTCCGGACATCTCTACCATGAACCAACCCTGCTTAAGTACTCCGTATACTAGTACTACGGATAGAATAAGCATTGCGTATGCAGCTAGCTTTTGACGAAATGACATGGTAAGAGCAGTACCGCCGACAATTTGATTAAACTCTATTCTCTTTTCACTGTCCTCTTCATAGACGTAACTTTTGGATGGATTGTTTTTAACTTTCTTTGCATATCTTATAATAAAGAAAATAACTGTAGTGACTGCTAAAACGAATACGATTGAACGTAATCCCATTCCTGAGAACACTGGTAGTCCAGACAACTTTTGTCCAAGCCCCGTATTGATTGGATTGAGCACACCGGCGCTAAAACCAGCACCAGTTCCACATAGTGCAATTGCAGCAGCCGTTACCGAGTCGTATCCTAAGGCAATAATTAAGGGCATAATGACTGGAATATATACTAATGATAATTCCGGTGTACCAATTAATGTGGCAATAAAAGCAAATGTTGTTGTTAGTACTGCTATTAATAGCAAGCCGTTATTTGCAAATTTTCGAGCTAGCTTATCAACAGCAACTTCGATAATTCCTGTTCTTCTAAGTACCATAAACATACCACCGATAATAAATGTGAAGAACACGACTTCACCTGCATCGATAAGACCTCTAGGCACGGCAGTTAGAAATTCGGTGACACCAACTGGAGTTTGCTCTATAAGATGGTAGGACGTGGCATCAATGGTTGTTCTACCTTCTGGCCCAAGAACTCGGTCGTATTTGCCAGAGGGTACAAAGTGCGTAAGAATAGCAGCAATAGCACTAAATACAAATAATATGACGTAAATATGCGGCATCTCAAATTTTTTCTTTTGCGTACTCACTAAATCTGTATTATCAATTTTGTTCTTTGACATGCCGTTTACTCCAAATAATCCGTTTTAGAGAATGTGATGTATCTTTCAATAGAAACTAAACTGTAATATAGAAACGGCTTATAGTGTCGTGAGACGTACGAGATGAGCATATAGGCGACCAGTTGTACATTATGAGTAACGAGTTGCACACTTCTATACTATTTAGAAGTTATCAGGAGAGTGATAAAACCTCCTATTGAAGTTTTAGCTGATAAGTGTGGTAGAGAGAAATAATCAAAGAGCTTTAATTTAATATTAATAATTTGCAAATTAAAAAGCCCAGCTATTATAAATAACTGGGCTTTTTTGACATTCTATACGCTACTATAATAGCGATCTATTTATGCATGCGGTGTAATAGCAGGCATCAAATCATGGAACGTGCGACCAGAAGCGGTTTCGCCAATAGCATGCATCTTCCATTCATCGTTGTGGCGGTATACTTTTGCCATAACCATTGCCGTATGACTACCTTGTGCAGATAGGTTGTAGCGTGCTACTTCTGAGTTATTATCAGCATTGACGATACGGCAAAATGCATTCTCTACTGTTTCAAACGTCTGTCCAGTAAAGCTATTAACGGTAAAGACCAATGACACCACATCAGCAGGTACTTTTGACAGATCAACGTTGATTACTTCATCATCACCGTCACCATCGCCAGTGCGGTTATCACCTGTATGAACGATACTGCCATCTTTTGATTTAAGCTGACTGAACCAAATAGCATCGACGGGCTGTTTATTGCTATCAAACATAATGCATGAAGCATCTAAGTCGATAGAGTCGCCGCCAGTGCCGCCGCCAAACAACTTACCTAAGAAGCCGCCTTTTTTGTCTTGAGGTCCTTGTGCGACATCCCAACCAAGACCTAGCTTCACTTGGGTAAGGTTGCCACCAGCTTCTTTGCTTAGGGATATTTTTTGACCCTTTTGTAAACTAACTGCCATGATAAGATCCTTATACCAACTCCAAAAAATATGATTAGCTGTGTCAAACTTGCTTAGTCTACAAAACGTAGTACTTGCACTCGTTTTCCTCGCTACTCTAGTTTTTGTGAATGGTATTATAATAATTGTGAGTGGAATAGTTTAAAAATTTAGTTATAAGATATTGTCTAGAAAGCCACCACTACCGCCGCGACCCCCTGAGCTAGTCCCCAAGATGCTTTGTAACCAACCTTGATAGCTGTCCCGATTGCGTGAGCAGATGATAACCTTACCTGTACCTGAGAAGTTCAAAACCATACCTTCACCACTGGTGACCGAATTGATAATGTTACTCATGATACCTTTTTTCTTACTGGTAGAAACCGACAGCTTATAATCTAGGTTTGAATCCCAGCAGACGACATGACCGTTATCGATGATAACGTCTTTATCTGGAGTTACGTCAATCTCAAATAGCGAGCCGAAACCCGATACCACGACCTGACCTTGCCCTTGGGTTTGCATAACCATAAAGCCACCAGTGTCACCGAATACAGCTCCGCCAAGGTTGCGCTGGATGTTCGCTCTGATATCCACGCCAGTTTGTGCGGCAACAAAAGCACCGTCACTCAACGTGTATTGCTGCTTGCCAACATCAATAATTTGCATATCACCGTCTAGGGTAGGCGCAAGCAAACAATCGCCCTCACCATTGACCGCTTCAATCTGCTGCTGAAAAAGTGATTCATCATTAGCGAAACGGCGCATTAATGACTGCACCAAGCCGCCTTGCAACTTACCTTTAAGCTCAAGATTGGATTCCATCATCACCATTGCATTAGCTTCGCAATAAATCGAATCGCCTTTTTTAAGGTTGCAATGCAAAAATGGCTCAATGGTACCGATTAGGCTAAACGTGGCAGTCATGGGTAGCAAATCCTTATTCTAGTTCTTGGTTTATCTTAAGATTTATTTTCAAACACTAATCTTTAAATAAAATTTTTCAAGGTCCATTTACTTTTAAAGCTATCAAGTGCTTTTAACACACTTGATAGCTTATATAGAGTGCAATCAGCTATCCGACTGAACTCTTGTACTTATAAACGATTAGAGTCAAAAACTAAACATTTACGCCATAAGAGGCTGCTAATGGTCCAAGACCACCACTGAAGCCTTGACCAACAGCACGGAATTTCCAATCGCCGCTGTGACGATACAATTCACCGAAGATCATCGCAGTTTCAGTACTACCATCTTCTGATAGGTCGTAGCGTGCGATTTCAGAATCGCCATTGTCGTTTACGACACGAATATAAGCTTCAGCCACTTGACCGAAGTTTTGATTACGGTTTTGACCTTCATAAATGATAGCGCAGATAGCTACTTTGCTGACATCAGAAGGAATGCTAGCAAGGTTGATTTTGATTCTTTCATCATCGCCATCGCCTTCACCGGTACGGTTATCACCAGTATGCTCAACTGCGCCATTGTCTGACTTTAAGTTGTTAAAGAAGATGAAATCTTGGTCATTACGGACTTTGCCTGCTTCATTAACCAAAAAACCGATAGCGTCTAAGTCAAATTCTTGACCGTCAGTAGCGCGTGGATCCCAGCCAAGACCAACAGTAATATTGGTTAAACCCGGTGCTTCTTTTGATAAGTTTACGTTGCCGCCTTTCGTTAAGCTAATAGCCATATAAATATCCTTTAGATTAATAATTGAGTGGATTGGGTTTTGAACAAATGAGCTAAAAATAATGCAGTAATTTATCCGTAAGAGCAAACAGTAAGTATATTTACCTGCACGCCACGTCCTGCATATCATTACGTTTTACTATACTAAGCGTTTGCCCACTAAGCAAGGCGAATTTTGTGAGCTTACCATATGCTTACTAAGGGACATAATAATCATGCATCTCTGATACTTTTTAACAATCCCAGCAATAGTCGTTAAGACATTGTTATCAAAAAGTAAATTCATCAATAGTCGCAAATTGCGTAGAAAACATCATAATAAAATGACAAATAATTTTATAAGAGTATTAATGTAAGAAACATTAAAAATTTACTCAAAAACGAAAACAGGCTATACCAAACGTATTGGTATAGCCTGTTGTTAGTTCGATATCAATTTAAATTAAGTGGAGTTATATTTAATGTCCAACTAACATCAAGTGATAGATTTCGCTTCTTCCTTACGGTACTTAAGTGAGGCAAGCAATGCCCAGCCAATAAAGGCAATACCAATAAGACCAGTAATAATCTCTGGCACATGGAATTTCACCGATAGTAGCATGATAATTGCTAATGCACCGATAGCATAATGTGCACCATGCTCAAGGTAGATAAACTCATCAAGCGTGCCTTTGTCTACTAAGAAGATGGTCATAGAACGCACGAACATCGCACCAATAGCAAGGCCTAGCATAATGACAATAACGTCATTGGTAATAGCAAATGCACCAATAACACCATCGAAACTGAACGAGGCATCAAGGACTTCTAAGTATAAGAAACCGATAATACCACCTTTCATAATAGCGCTAGTCGCCGCTGCGCCTGAGCCACTTTCTTCGTTTTCTAAATCTTCTTCAAGATCACCCTCAAGCATACCAGATATAACCTGTACGCCAAGGTAAACTAGGATACCCCAAACACCAGCGATTAATACCGCAGAAGCTTGCTCTGCACTGGCCCATGTTACGGCAATCATTAAGACTATAAGGGCGACGAATACGCTCATAGCATCGACTTTGCCGAGTTTAGCCAAGCGACTCTCAAGCCACTCAAACCAGTGCACGTCTTTATCATCGAATACGAAGTTTAAGAAGACCAACAATAAGAAAATACCACCAAATGCTGAGATTTCAGCATGATGTGCCATTAATCTTGCTGAGTATTCTTCAGGATTATACAAGGCTAAGTTGATCACTTCCATCATGCCAAGATCAGCGGTAACCGCGACGATGACAATAGGGAAGACCAAGCGCATACCAAATACCGCGATTAAAATACCAACGGTTAAGAAAATCTTTTTCCAAAATTCGTCCCAGCCTTTAAGGACTGAGGCGTTGACCACCGCATTATCAAATGATAATGAAATCTCCATGACGGCCAAAATAGCAGTAATAGATAGGGTGGCAATCAAGCCGCCCATACCGCCATGTGAATATCCCCACCACGCCGCTACCGCTAAGGCAATGGCCGTGAAGATAAAGTCTAAATAAAAATGTCTCATGACACATCCTGTCTGGTTGCGTAAAGCTAAGGTCGGCCTATTATAGACACTAACCACAAAAAAGCGGCTATTGCTAACCACTTTTTATCCATAATTTTAAACGAAACATAAAGCATTACTAGTCGTTTGGCTAACAATAATTGTGACTGTTTCGCAACTATATTAAATATTGATAGCTGATAAGTAGCTACTTCATATTTTGGATGTGATAACTATTCTAATATCAGTTTAAGTACTAACTTAGATATCAACACCATATTGCTGGCACATCGCTTGTAAGCCACCTGAGTAGCCTTGACCAACGGCACGGAATTTCCACTCACCGTTATGACGATAAACTTCGCCAAATACCATGGCAGTCTCAACAGAATAGTCTTCTGCTAAATCAAAACGTACGACTTCAGTACCCGTCTCTTCGTTAACCACACGGATAAAAGCATTCGCTACTTGGCCAAAGTTTTGACTACGAGCAGCAGCATCATGAATAGTAACGGTTACGACGATTTTATCAACGTCAGCAGGTACTTGGGTCAGGTTTACTTTGACGATTTCATCATCACCATCGCCTTCGCCAGTACGGTTATCACCAGTATGCTCAACCGCGCCATTGTCAGACTTAAGCTGGTTATAAAAGATAAAGTCATGATCACCGCGTACTTTGCCAGCCGTGCTTAGCAAAAAGACACTGGCATCAAGATCGAACTCAGCGCCAGAAGTTGCGCGCTCATCCCAGCCAAGACCGATAAGCAGCTTGGTTAAATTTGGGTCAGTTTTGGTTAGCGATAAGTTACCGCCTTTATTAAGTGATAAAGCCATGGAATTGTCCTTGTTATTAGGGGAAGTTAAACGTTTTGTTGAAAGGTTTGAGATTAAGATTGTGCAAAAAAAAGCGATGTTGAGCCAAAACTGGCGCAAGACCAACGCTTAATAACGCTCTATCATAACAACAAAAAATGACCCAATCAAAGCAGATTAGGTCATTGTTGCGTTTAATATAAAATTGACTATAAAACCTAAAATTTAGCGGCTTAAACTGCTTTGATTACTATTTTCAATTGTCTATTGCCTTATAAACTCTGACGGTGACGAATCTCAAAACTTTGATGAATCGGTTTTTTGACATTAAAATCAAAGCCAATTGTTTTTTGGGTAATATCGATAATATCGTAACGTTCAGTCAATTGCTCATCCAGCTCAAAGCGGGTAAAGTTGTTAGAAAAATACAATACGCCATCAGAGGTTAAGCGATTCATCGCACGATTGATGAGAGCAGCATGGTCGCGCTGCACATCAAAAGTACCTTGGAACTTTTTAGAGTTCGAAAAGGTCGGTGGATCAATAAAGATAATGTCGAATTGCTCAGTATTGTCTTTAATCCACTCAAAGATATCAGCAGCTACAAATTGATATTTGCTACGACTAACGTCCAGACCATTAAGCACAAAGTTTTGCTTGCCCCAATCTAGATAATTCTGTGATAAATCAACACTGGTGACTTTTTTAGCACCAGCTAATGCCGCGTGCACACTAGCCGTACAAGTATAGGCAAACAAGTTCAGTACGGCTTTGCCACGACTGTTGTCTTTGATACGCGCACGCATATTGCGATGGTCAATGAAAAGACCTGTATCGAGATAATCAGTGAAGTTGACATAAAAGTACGCGCCGTCTTCACGAGCCACATAAAATTTGCCACGCTTTTCGACATTGCCTTGTTTACTATATTGGTCATTACCAGACTGACGCGCACGAGTTTTGATAAAGATTTGTTCGCGGTTAATGTCGAACACTTCACGAATACCCATCAACGCCAAATTAAAGCGTTTCTTAGCAGTTTCAGGTGGAATGGTTTTAGGCGGTGCATATTCTTGCACGTGTGCATAATCGCCATATAAGTCGATAGCAACTTTGAAGTCAGGCAAGTCAGCATCGTAGACACGCACATTGCTCACGTTGTCTTTTTTGGCGAGCTTTTTAAGTTTGGCAAGATTTTTTTGCAAGCGATTAATAAAGTCCTGTCCATCTTCCACTTCAATCTCACGCTTCTCAAAGCGACTAACGAGATTGCCCGTTTGCCCAGCGATCAGGATGCCATAGCGGAAATAAACAGTGATAGCACCATTATGACAACGTAACGTTTTTGGTTCTTTAATCGGTAAGATATCAACCTGTTCGACATTTGAGGCCAATATGCCAAGCATCGGATCGACACCGCTACCTGCAAAGCTATCTTGTAAGATAAGCCCTAATGCTTGATATAACGGCTTAATCATTTCTTCATCACCCAAACGCTCACCATAAGGTGGGTTAGTAATGATTAAAGGATTGTTTAATCTACCATCGTCGGCCAGCGGCTTTAGAACAGTACTTAGTTGATCGAGGGCGCGAGTCTCAAGGTCAAGTAGCGGCAGCAAATCTTGCAAACCTGCAGCAATCAGGTTCTTTTCTGTCGCGAGAATTGCGCCACTATCCGCATCAAAACCCAAAATTAGCGGTAGGGTATCTGGCTGCTCGTTAGCGATTGCTAAGGCTTCTCGGAAGCGTGTTTGGGCATCATCAATCATCTGTTGCCATAATGCATCATCATGATGTTGCCACTGGTAAAAGCCAAACTGATTGGCGGCTTTATCGATACCAACCGCATAATCGCAATGCATGAGCAGCGCTTCAATGATAAATGTTCCAGAGCCACACATCGGATCGACCAAAGCATTATAGAAAGGCGCATTGCCAGCGTCGTTTTTCTTATGCCAGCCTGCGCTGTAGAGCAAAGCCGCTGCCAAGTTTTCTTTTAATGGCGCTTCTGTCATTGCCACGCGATAACCACGGCGATGCAAACTGGTACCTGATAAATCTAGATACAGCTCAGCTTGTTTATCATTGACAGTTGCAAACACAGAAAAGTCTGGGTTTTTACTATCAACGTTAGGACGACTGTCGTAAACTTCGTTGAAAGTATCCGCAATCGCATCTTTGATACGCAGCATAGCAAACTGCTGACTGACGGCAACGCGCTTATCGACAGATAGACGAATAGCAAACGTTTGCTCTAAGCTAAATTGCTCAGTCCAGTTGACCGATTTTGCCAGACCGTAAAGCTGCTCAGCCACATCATATTCAGTATTGATGTTTTTGCGTTTAATTAACATCAATACTCGCGAGGCCACCCGTGACCAGAGGCAAATCGTATAGAGATCACGCAACGTACCCGTAACGGTCAGACGACCTGTACTTTTAATGTCACTTGCAATCCCAAAGCTTGTCAGCTCAGTTTGTAGCGGTGCCTCAAGCCCATCGGCGCAGGTAATGATAAGGTCAAGCGACAACTCTGGCGAAGAAGCTGTTGAAGATGCGGGCGAGGTTGTTTCGGTCATACGGATACCTGTGGCTAAATTAATAAGTAATGCACATCATACAATAAGATGTTTAACCGGTAATTTTACCATATTTCAAGATAGGATGGTTTAAAGTGGTTATGTTTAAAAGCTCTTAACCCAAAAATACTTGGTTTAAAAGGCTGTGTTTGAGATGTAAAAAATTCATACACTCTAATACCGTTACTTATCATTCTTTGTCATTGAAACTTCTTCTGATACGATCTGAGTCGTGGTCGCAAAGGGTTTAGTAGCGATAGGATAATCGACGTCTTTTGGCATTAGTAAACGCATATGAGGGTAGGGGGTTGAGATATTCGCGGCATCAAAAGCGCGCTTGATATCTTCTTGTAGGCCTTCTTTAATTTTGGGCATACGAGCCACGGCGGCTGGCTTAACCCAAAAACGCACGATAAAAAACACTCCGTATTCGCCAATCTCCGCTACTGTTGCTGAAGTTTCAGGACGACTGAGTACTACATCGGTGTCAGTAAGTACTTGCAAGATCTCCTTGCGTGCAGTGTTAATATCATCCTCAAAAGCAATACGCATACGAATATCAAATCGTATAAAGTTTTTGGAGGTTAGGTTGGTAACCTCGGACGAGGCTACATTAGAATTTGGGATAATAACGGTGATGTTATCTCGAGTTAAGATATGGGTTGTACGCAGTGAAATGAGGACAACGCGTCCTTCTTGGTCGTTAATATTAATCCAGTCGCCAACTTGAAATGATTGTTCAAGCAAAATAGTAATACCAGCGATAAAGTTGGCGAGCGTTGACTGGGCAGCAAAGCCAACCGCCAAGCCAACGATGCCCAAACCAGCCACCAGCGACACAATATCGAAGCCAAATTGTGCCATGACGCTGGCCAGTCCCAGTACCCAAATCAGTACAGATAAAATATTCTTAAGTAGCTGTTCGATAGAGGCATTAAGGCCATAATGTTGCAATACTCTATGAATAATTTGTCCCGATGATGCCCATAATATATAGTAGATACCCGCCCAAGTACTGGCTTTTGCTGTAGCTTTGACAGTACTTGGCTCAAAGTTAATCTGACTCATAATTGCGATTAAGCTGGCAACCACCCATATGTAACGCAGCACTGAACGTGCAATATTGTTACGGCGCTCATTAAAGCGAAAGCGTGCTTTATTGTGTTTAATAATATAAATGGTCAGCCAATAAAAAAATCCTAATATCGCAAGCAGTATTAGGATTTTGATGCCAGTGCTAACCAACTCTACCGCTTGAGAGGACCAATCGAAAGAGTCTTCCTCTACTGAGCCACCAAGAGCAAGATATAAGCTAGTATGCAGGTCACGGATAATCTCTTGAAAAAAATCAGTAATACCAGCAATTGCCATCGTCTTGTCCATGCAAAGTTAAGTTTCAAATTCTGTCAGCTTAATACCGATCAACCATGACCTGAGTCATGGCTGGCACTACGCCTATCTCTTATTTGAAAGTGTAACCGAGCAGGTGATTAAAAGCTATCTTCCTGTGCATCTTGAGATTGATAAGGTATTTTCATTTTATGTTGTACATCGCGTAGAGCAGTGCGTAGACCTTCCAAAATAGTAGGGTGGTAAAAAGGGGTATCAAGTAATGCTTTGACGCTTAAATCATTGGTAATCGCGGTGGCTAATATATGTCCGATATACTCGGCATCAGGACCAACCATACTAGCGCCTAGAACTTTATCAGTCTTTTTACAACCATAGATGTGCAATAGGCCACAATTGACTCCCATCACACGGCTACGTCCTTGATTATCAAAACTGACGCTACCAACCACATATTCAAGATCTGGATTTTGCTGGATTTCTGGTAGAGACAGGCCAACGTTGACAATTTGTGGTGAGCAAAAAACGATTGAAAAAGGAATAGCAGGTGGACGTATATAAGCATCTGCTTCGTTTTTACAAACCATACTGCCCGCACTATACCCTTCATCACTGGCCACATGTAATAGAGGGATATTCGCATTAGCGTCACCAACGATATAAACATCAAGATTACCGATTTGTCCGGTCTTTTTATCTAGTTGTTTTGGGCGGTTTTTATCATCAAGCTCAACACCTAGGTTTTCAATGCCCAATTGCTCGATATTGTTACGGCGACCAGTTGCGACCAGTACATACTCACCTTGCCATTGCTGTGACTGACCAGCACTATCTTCATAATCAATGAAAGCAATCGACCCTTTAGCATTATCTGCTACTTGGGTACCCACATCATTGATTTTACTGCCTAGATGCATCGTTAATTCGCGACTTAAGCAATCGATGGCTTTATTACTAATGTCAGGATCTTTAAGCCCAGCCACCCGTTTGACTCGATTAAATACTGTTACATCTACGCCCAATCGTTGAAATGCTTGAGCAAGCTCTAACCCAATAGCACCTGCACCGACCACTGCCATGGATCTTGGTAAGTCGGTAAGTTCAAAGGCAGTGTCAGAGGTTATCATGGTATCGCCAAGTCTATCAGCCCAGCCATCTGGAATGAATGTTGAACTACCAGTAGCGACGATGATTTTCTCAGCTTCTATCAGCTCATCATTTACCTCAATCAGTCCTTGCTTATTGATATGAGCACGGCCATCTATTTTTTTATCTTCAGGCCAGCCTTCGACCTGTTTTTTGATATAGCTGGCAAAATGGTTACGCTCATCACGGACCCGCTCCATCACTCGTTTGCCATCTATCTGAGCAGTAGCATGAATACCGAAATCTGCAGAATGGTTGGCCTCGTATGCACGATCAGCCGCTGCAATTAATAGCTTACTCGGCATGCAGCCAACTTGGATACAAGTCGTTGTCCAAAATCCATCATTGATAATGACAACGTTATCATTGGTTTTTCTCGCTTGGCGAAAGGCGTTTTGGCCCGCAGTGCCAGCGCCAATCACCGCCACATCTACCTTACGATTGACGTTGCCATTGGTTTCATTAGATGATTTGCTCATATTGTCCTCAATTAATTAGGTATTCAGATTAATACTTCAGTAGTCGATTATTTTTAATAATAGCTTTCAATATTAAAGGTTATCTTAACGTCATACATCTATCTATACGTAGCAAGCTGTTGCAAAAATGTGTAGTCATTTTTTCAAGACTATGTTGACTAGTTCATTAGATTCGAATAGGAACTACGCTAAACGAAAGTAGTTTTGCAGTCACTTCCACATGACTGTTTACCTCAAAATAAAACCATCTATCGTAAAAAAACACCGTCTATCATAAATAAGCAAGCTAATTTGTTAATAAATATTACTAACAAGTCATATTAATGAAAGAAGCTAGATGGGTTTTTGGTATGCAAATTGCACAATTTTTAATCAAGTGCTTTATCTTTTTTTACTGACATAAATATAAATGTCGTTTTTATTATAGCAAACCAAATTAACGTTAAAAGACAGTCTGGAAAAAAATCAGATATTCGAAAGAATACCTGATTTTTTTATTCAATATAATGCCTTGTGCTCTAACTTATTGAAATAAAAGACCATAAGTTGCGTTTTTTAAGCATGGTAGAGATGGCATCAAGATTTCTGTGTATCAGTGAGAATATAGATTAAGAAACATATCAAACCCTATTATTTAAGGCAATTGCATGGAAAACGTGGGCAAGAGAGCATCTTTATCTACGATTAATGAATGGACTCCTACTAACGCATTAAAAGAAACTCATCTTAAACATTCCAGTGATAGTAAGAGATTTTATCCGGTTAAGATGCAACACCCTGTCATAGCCTCTATGCCATTATTCCTCATCGGTTGTGGAGGAGGTGGTTCATCGAGCGGCTCTAGTACAGCAGGCTCTAGTACAGCAGGCTCTAGTACAGCAGGCTCTAGTACAGCAGGCTCTAGTACAGCAGGCTCTAGTACAGCAGGCTCTAGTACAGCAGGCTCTAGTACAGCAGGCTCTAGTACAACAGGTTCTAGTACAGCAGGCTCTGGTACAACAGG
This sequence comes from Psychrobacter sp. P2G3, assembly GCF_001593285.1. Lineage (NCBI taxonomy): Bacteria > Pseudomonadati > Pseudomonadota > Gammaproteobacteria > Moraxellales > Moraxellaceae > Psychrobacter > Psychrobacter sp. P2G3. The sequence continues at coordinate 2,284,655 of NZ_CP012529.1, read as the reverse complement.
TTCTGGTACAACAGGTTCTGGTACAACAGGTTCTGGTACAACAGGTTCTAATACGACAGGTTCTAATACGACAGGCTCGGACACAACCAGTTCGTCTGAAGACAATGTTATGGAAGTAGAACCACTGAATGATATCAGTGCTGCTAGGTTTTTGCAGCAAGCGCAGTTTTCTTCAACCAAAGCAGAGATTAAAGATCTTAAAAGTATTGGCATAAATCAATGGTTGAACAGACAATTCTCTATGCCTGTCGAAATTACTGCATATAACTGGTTGCTACAACAAGGACATAATACTAAAAAGAATAAGTATTCTGATAGACCTGGAGACTGGATGGCATGGCAGCAGCTTTTGTCTTCTAAAGATACTTTGCGTAAGCGCATGGCATTAGCCCTTTCTGAGATTTTGGTATTGTCTTCTGAACAACTAAGTCTTCCTCATCGAGGGTTTGCAATCGGCGCATACTGGGACTTACTGAATAAGTATGCTTTTGGTAGCTTTAGGGATTTATTGAAGTCTGTTACCTTAAATTTAGGTATGGGTGCTTACTTAGACTTAAGGCATAGTAGAAGAGCTAATGATAGAGGGCGCAGACCAGATGAAAACTATGCCCGAGAAGTTATGCAGCTATTTACTATTGGTTTAGTAGAGCTAAATCTTGATGGTACGCCCAAGTTGCACAATGGCGAGCCGATAGAAACTTATACCCAAGAAACAGTCACCAATATTGCTCGAGCTTTAACTGGTTGGACGGTAGATAATAGATCTAACGTTACCAAATCAGATACTTACGTTGAATTCACGCGTAATCCTATGATTAATATACCGAGCAGACACGATACTCGTAGCGCAAGCTTCTTTGGTGTCACTGTACCAGAAGGGTCAAATGGCGAGCAGGCACTTGAGATCGTGATTGACACTTTATTCAATCATTCTAATGTTGGACCATTTATAAGCAAGCAACTTATCCAGCGTTTAGTCACCAGTAATCCAAGCCCTGATTATGTAAGTCGAGTTGCTACTATTTTTAATAGTAATGACAAAGGCGAGCGCGGTAATCTAAAGTCAGTTTTACAAGCAATTTTAACTGATAAAGAGGCTCGCATTCTTCCTAAAGAACACAAACCCACTATTGGTAAGGTCCGAGAGCCGATGATAAGGCTGATCCAATGGGTTCATACTTTTACTAATCGTAGAAGTATCTCAGGTGAGTGGATGATTAGTACTACAATTAGTAGAAAGTGGGGACTGGGTCAGAGCCCTCTCAGAGCACCTTCAGTATTCAACTTCTTTGATGCCGATTATGCACCGAATACTGATGATTTCACTAGAAATGGAATAGTAGCGCCAGAGCTACAGCTACATAATGTTACTTCTACAGTAAGTTATATTAATTATATAAAACGAATCATCGAAAAAGGGGTGCTGTATGGTTTCATTGAAACAATCATCGAAATAGCACCAAATTACGATGAAGAAATGAAATTACATGACCAGCCTAAGAAGTTAGTAGAACACCTGAAACTTACGCTATGTGCAGGTCAAATGTCACATAAAACGACTAGTCTAATTATTTCCGCTCTAAACGAATTGACAGATGATTCTCCTAGAGGGAAGGAAAACCGCGTACATTTAGCTATTTTAATGACTATGGTCAGCCCCGATTATCTAGTACAAAGATAACATACACTATAAGCGAATTACTATTATGAGCGAATTATCAAGAAGAGCGTTTTTGAAGCGTTTAGGTTACTTAACCGCAGCAGGTGTTGCTAACCCTGTTACTATAAATCTTATGGGTATGGCTGAAGCGGCAGCAGCAACAGCTACAGATTATAAAGCTTTAGTTTGTGTCTTTTTAGATGGGGGTAACGATCAAGCTAACACCCTTATTCCTATTGATTCTACCAATTATGCAGAGTATGAAAAAATACGCCAAGAAATTGCTATAGATCAATCAAAGGTTCTTCCTTTAATACCGTCAACGAGATTATCAGATGGGCTAAAATGGGGATTCCATCCTCAACTTAAACGCTTGAATAGCTTGTTTCACTTAAAGAAACTTGCCGTCTTACAGAACGTGGGTACTTTAATTCAACCCACGTCAGTAGAACAGTTTATGAGAAAAACAGTACCTCTACCAAATATACTATTTTCACACTCTACACAGAAAAAAGTATGGCAGACGACATCATCTGGTGCATTTAGAGAAGGATGGGGTGGACAAATTGGTGATCTGATTCTAAACCAAAACTCGCAAGCTATGTTTTCTTGTATAAGTACTGCCAATAATTCACTGTTTTTGACAGGAGACGATGCTATTCCATTAAATATTGAAACAAATGGTATCGTACCTATTAAGTCTGCTGTAGATGGTGCAAGGCTTTATGGTTCACAAAAGTGTGCATCGGCATTAAAAGAGCTTATTATTTCAGAGCGTTACAATATAATGGAGAACCATCTTAACTCTGTTAATAAGCGTTCGATGGAAGCTGAAAGCATGATGTCAGCGGCTTTAAAGAATTCAGGGGAGCTAATGACACAGTTTTCAAGTAACAATTCATTAGCTGACCAGCTAAAAATCGTTGCAAAACTGATTAAATCACGTAATAGCTTAGGGGTTAAGAGACAAGTGTTTTTTGTCAGTCTAAAAGGTTTTGATACTCATTCTGATTTGCTCAGAAGACATGACAAACAGATGTCCTTAGTTGATGATGCGTTAGCCAGCTTTTATGAAGCGACTGAAGAGCTTAATGTAACTCAAAGCGTGACGACATTTACTGCATCAGACTTTGGTCGTACATTTAGTAGTAACGGTAACGGCTCTGATCATGGTTGGGGTAGTCATCATATGATTATGGGTGGTGCGGTAAATGGCAAAGACTTTTATGGTCAAAGTCCTGAAATCGGCCTTGATACGGCAGAAGATGTAGGACAAGGGAGAATGTTACCCACCACTTCTATTGACCAGTATTCCGCAACTTTGGCTAAATGGTTTGGCGTACCGAATAGTGATTTAAGACTGATAGCCCCCAATCTTCACAATTTCAATAATCAAGATTTAGGGTTTATGAGAGTCTAGTAAGAGAACGATAGCAGATATAAGAAGCCTTACTAGTACTGATACATATTAATCAGTGTTGGTAAGGCTTTTTATATTCTTATCTATTCTTTCGACCTTAAACTTACTTATTAAGAGGTTAATGTGTCGAGCAAACGCTCAGTATATCCTTTTGCACGTAAATTGCGCTGTGCATGGGTGAGCTCGCCGTCCTTATTAAACACAAATGCTGAGCGCACAAGGCCGATAGTCGTCTTACCATACATGTTTTTTTCTTTAATGACATCGAAGTACTGACATAGCTTTTCATCGCTATCGCTAATCAATGGAATCTGTAAATCATATTTGGTGATAAATTTTTCATGAGACTCAACGCTGTCTCGCGATACACCAATGATGTCATAGCCAAGCGTATCAAAGGCATTAAGATGCTCAGTAAACTCTGTGGCTTGAGTGGTACAACCAGGCGTACTGTCCTTGGGATAAAAATAAAGAATGAGCCCTTTATCGGTATGCTGAACCAACTCTTTTAAACTAATATCATCGTGGATAAAGTTATTATCGAGATTACGTACTATAGTTACTGGAAAATCTGGTAGAACAATGCTTTCTGTTGTTGGCTTAGCCATGTTAAATTCCTTATTATGTCAAACTCAAAAAATATGATTAAAATCATTTAGCCTAATATATGTAGGGCTTATACTTATCTTCAGTATTATTTTAATCTTTGAAAATAGGGTCAATTTTGATTATTGGTTAGCTTATTATAATTAGATTAACAGAAATAAATGATGAATTTAATATTCTACTCATTTATTAGCAAAAAAAAGACTGACACTTGCCAGTCTTTTTTATTATACGTTTTTAACTGATAGTTTAAGCAGGTTTTTGTGGTTGCTTTAAGTCTAGTCCTTTCGTGCACTGTTGTAGATCTTTTTGCATTTTTTTCACGTAAGGTAGGCCTGAAGGATCCTTTTTGTCTTGCGCATAGCTTTCAATTTCCCACATCTGACCAATAGTCATCTCACTACGTACACCAATAGTGCAATCACAGAGCTTAGTAGCAGTATTTTTATCAGCAACTTTATATTTGACTGCACCAGTGACACATTGATTAACGTTGTTTTGCTTAATATCGATAGCATTTGCTTGCGGCATAGCGATCAGACCAATTAATGCTAGGGGTAGTATTTGTAATAGCTTCATAAATATTCTCTTATAAATAGATACAGCGTCAATAGAATAAAAAACGAACAGACGCTAAATGGGTAATGCTAGGGCGTGTCCTCATTTTAAAAATGGTGATGAAAATGAGATAAATTGCAGTCAAACAAGAAAAATAGCGCAGATAATATCGAGATATTGACCAGCTATTTGACGCTGTTTGGCAAAATTTAGCCATTTTTATCACCATTTAGATGACTATCAATTGAATTGAGGACATGCCCTAGTATTAACTAAAAATTTCTTTGCGCCACTTGTGTAGATGTTATTTAATAAAAACATAGGTCGTAAAAACATAAGGACTCATACCATAACAATTATAGTTGTCAAAAAACACCACGCGCTTGCTGTGTTGATGCAATCAAATGTTACGCTTATGTTTGTAAAATTCGTAAATTACGCTGCACTTATCAGATAAAATTTAGACACAAAGTATGATTTAGTTTTAGCTTTGGTACTGTGCTTGATAGTGCGTAGGATCAGCGACCCCAGCTTGGATAAAGCCTTGACGGCGTAATGCACAGCTGTCACAGACACCGCAAGCAAGGCCGTTTACGTCTGCTTGATAGCAAGAAATTGTCTGTCCGTAATCGACACCAAGCGATAGTCCAAGCTCAATCGTTTGTGCTTTAGACAGCTGCTGTAGTGGTGTTTGAATACTCAAATGATGACCAGTGACACCCGCTTTGGTTGCAAGGTTTGCCATATGTTCAAAGGCGGCGATATATTCAGGACGGCAGTCAGGATATCCAGAATAGTCTACTGAGCTGACCCCAATGACGATGTGATTGGCATCAGCCACTTCAGCGACGGCTAGCGCATAAGATAAGAATATAGTATTGCGCGCAGGCACGTAAGTATTTGGAATTGCGTCGTTATCAATCTCATCATGTTTTTTGTTAGGGAATTTATCCGCATCGCCATCAGGAACTATCATGCTGTGGTCAGTTAACGATGAACCCCCAAGCTGGGCGATATCGATATCAATGATTCGGTGATTAACCTCTGCAGTTTTAGCGATCGCTTTTGCCGCGACAAGTTCACTATTATGGCGCTGACCATAATTAAAGCTTACGGCAGTGACAGAGGCATAACGTGCTTTGGCCCAATACAGACAAGTTACCGAGTCGAGACCACCTGACAATAGCACAACAGCATTTTGGCTTTTATGAAGATCATTCAAGGTAGCCTCGGATGCGTGATTAGGAAAGTTGGTTTGCGGATTAACGTTAGTCATAAGGATGTCTATTATTGATTTGCGAAAAAAGGCTATTTTAACAAAAATACCGCTACTATTACACAACCATAAAGACGATAAGATGTCAGAACATCGCATAAGATTTTTAAGACTGTATTTGTAGCGTTGGCAAATAGATGTAGCATTTAAACCTTATAATTTAATCTCAGCTTTTCAATCTGTTAGCAATTTTTGTTATAATCGCTCCTGTTTTGGAAGTATCAGTAGTAATACCTATTCATAGTCCGTTTTATTGCAAACTGCTTTCTTATAAAATAATCCTTGTAGAGATATTGAGTAATTTATGACCGCAGCGACCTTGTTTACGCCCAAAAATACGTCTCAGGTTGACAATATGTCTTCTGAAGTTGATTTGGATAGCCACACTTCAGAGACTGATTTCTATAGTATGGAAGATGATGAAGCTGATATGAATGTCGCTATTGAGCTTGCTTCTGGACAGTCAGATGACGAACAAGCATCTACAGAGCATGTATATAAAGAGTCTGCATCGTTTCTCAAATTACAAAAGAAACTGCGTAGACAAGTATCGTGGGCGATTCGCGATTTTAATATGATCGAAGATGGCGACGTGGTAATGGTTTGCGTCTCAGGCGGTAAAGATAGCTATACACTGCTAGATATTTTGCTGTTATTGAAGCGTATTGCACCGATTAGCTTTGATATCGTCGCAGTTAATCTTGATCAAAAGCAGCCTGGTTATCCAGAAGATATCTTGCCCGCTTATTTAAATGAGCAAGGAATTGCACACTATATTTTAGAAAAAGATACTTATAGTATCGTCAAAAGCGTAGTGCCAGAAGGAAAAACCTATTGCTCGGCGTGTTCGCGTCTGCGTCGTGGTTCGTTATACGGTTTTGCCAAACAAATTGGCGCGACCAAAATCGCCCTTGGACATCATCGCGATGATATGTTGGCGACTTTCTTTTTGAATCTATTTCATGGTGGTGCGCTAAAATCGATGCCGCCCAAATTACTCAGCGACGATAAACAAAACATACTTATTCGTCCATTAGCGTATGTTGAAGAAAAAGACATTATCGAATATGCACGCTTAAAGGAATTTCCAATTATTCCCTGTAACTTATGCGGTAGCCAAACCAATCTACAACGCGCAATTATCAATGACATGCTGCGCGAATGGGATGATGCTCATCCGCAGCGTTTGGCTTCTATCTTCAAAGCCATGCAAAATGTTGCGCCTTCACAATTAGCAGATCGTGAGCTATTTGATTTTGAACAGTTAAGTTTAGAGCGCGATGATAACGAACGCTTATTTGAAGGTGATAATATCCAAGCAGGGCAGACTGCTAGTCTCGCTGAGATTGGTCTTCCTATAGCGCCAAAAACTCAGACTTTTAATCCAAAATTCGCTAGTACTCATAATTATAATGATAATCAGCAATCAGTAAGCACTAATAAAACGATAAGCACGGATAAAACGACAGAAAGTAGCAGTACTACACTAAAAATTCCCACAATTAATCCCGTTATTTAGCTGTCTATTTCACTAAGTAAAATTGGTTAGTAGGCGACACAAGCCAAATAACACTCACAAAAAAACCAGCTGATTAATAGCTGGTTTTTTGTATTTTAAAACTAATTTTTCAAGACTCGCTTTAACTTTTAGCAAAGACAGGCAATGGATCAAAGCTAACTTCTGGACGTGGCAACTTTGCGACATCCTGCATACGCCAGTCATCTTTACCATCATTGCTGACTTGTAGATAGTACTTAGCTTTTACTGGGTCGATAACTACTTTGGCACTGTATCTATTGCCATCTTGATGCTGTAACACCACGTCACGATCCTTTTTGACATCTGTTGCATGCGAGATAGATAACTCTAACTTATCAGGATAGGTGAGTGGTTCACCGTTCAGCAACTTGCCTGTTTGCAGACTCTGCTGTGGATAGTCAAGATAAAAAGTAATATCGCCGTCTGATGTAAACTGCATTTTGCCATGCAGGTTTAAGTCGTATGTAAGCTTATCGCGTGACACATCATGATAAAGAGTCTTACCATCCATATACCAGTCATCACGTACTACACTGTCACGAATCTGGTAAGAGTAGTAAACAAACCAAATACAGGCGATAACCACAAAAGCTGGCATACCGATCACAAAGATGACCACCATATAGTTCTTATACCAAGGCTGGCTATCTTGATGCTTAAAGTTTGGCGTAGGAGTTGGTGTAGACATAGAATACCTATTAAATGTATGAACTGATAAACATGACCGTTAAATGAAGTCTGCTTAAGGATAATCCATAAGCACAATCAATATAGCTTGATTAATGCGCTGTTCTATCGGTTAAGTGTCTGATATAACAACACTTAACCATAGATTATACGTTATATTTCAGATGTTTACTGACCTTGCGTAGTAAAAATATTTTGCTTACTTACCTTGTACTGACCATCTTCGCTCACCACATTTAACGTAATAGGCGTTTGACCCGATTCAACGATATCAGGGTCACCATAAATACTGACTGGCATATCAAAGCTCTCGCCAGCTTCTAACGGTACATCGTTAAAACGTAGCTCTAAACTCAGACCATCTTGCGGCGCAAGCGCAATCGTATAAGCATGTGGCTCTTGCGTTTTATTGGTTAGCTTCACAATATAGCTATTTTCAATCATACCTTGAGTAGTCATAGAAGACAGCTGGTTACGGTCACGGCGAATATCAATCTCTAATGGCACGCGATCAGTCAAAGCATAAATAAGACCACCACATAACACAGCCAGTAACGTTAAATAAGCAAATAAACGCGGACGCAAGACACGGCTTGGCTCTTTTTCAGCCAGTTGTCGCTCAGTCGTATATCTGATGAGTCCCCGTGGATAGCCAACTTTGTCCATGACTTCATTACAGGCATCGACACAAGCCGCACATTGAATACAGGCGACTTGTAAGCCATCTCGAATATCAATACCAGTAGGGCATACCTGCACACACATTTGGCATTCGATACAATCGCCTAAATCGTCAGGGTTAGTGCCCTTTTTACGCGCGCCACGAGGCTCACCGCGCTCATAATCGTAAGAAACAATGAGTGTATCCTTATCAAACATGACACTTTGAAAACGACCATAAGGACAAATTTGGACACACATTTGCTCACGCATGTAGCCCGCATTAACATAAGTTGAAAAAGCAAATATAAATACTGAGACCCAAACCCACGTTGACCAATCAGGAAATGGAATAAAACCTATCATCTGCCAACTACTATACAGATAGTCAGTTCCTGCCACATAACTGACAAAAGTGGTGGCGGTTATCATCGAAAACACAAACCAAATAAAATATATCAGAAAACGTTTAAAAGCTTTAGTAGCGCTCATTGGTGACTTATCGAACTTAATACGTTTATTGCGATCGCCAATGACTACTTTTTCGACATATTGATAAAGATGCGTCCAAATCGTTTGTGGGCAAGCGTAGCCACACCATACTCGGCCAGCGTAAACAGTCACCATAAACAAAGTAAAAGCGGCAATTAGGGCAAATGCGGCAATAAAATAAAAATCTTGCGTCAAAAAAGTCATGCCAAAGATATAGTAATGCTGCGATGGTACATCAAACCAAATTGCCTGCCTACCGTTATAACGCAACCAAGGTAGAATCAAAAACAATGCCAAAAATGCATACATGCTAATGACACGGATGTTTTGATAAAAACCTGTGACAAACCGAGGATGGATACGATATTTTGTCGCATCAAGATCTATTTGTTGTACTGGGATTTTATTAGGTTGTTGTGCTGACATAAACTTGCCTCTTTTAAAAAAGAATCAGTCTGCTGGCATGAGTAACATACACCTGTGATAAAAATAAGATGTAAATGCTTACGATGTTATCAATGTCAGTAAGTAACAGGATAGCTTAATAAATATGGATATTAAAATAGGTTTAACCAGCTAAAAAATGAGCGGTTATATACAACTGGTTGGAGTTGGATAAATTTTATCTAAATTAATAATTAATGCCCTATTTACAATCATTACTATTTTAGCATTCCCCTTACTTTAAATGGGGTGATACTCTTAAAAAACAATTATTATTAGCGTAAAAATAATGGGATTTATCATAGTCTGACTATAGGGTCAAGGGCTGTAAATAAACGCTTAACTAAAAAAGGAGGACTGTAATGACAGTCCTCCTTTTTTTAAATAACATCCATCTATTTGCGCCATAATATAACTGTTAACTAAAAAAGCTTAGTTAGTAGAAACTTCTACAGTTTCGGCTGCATTAGGAGCAGTGGCAGTAGCCATAACAGGTAACGCTTTAGGTTGAACTTTTTTATCTGATAGTGAATAAACGTAAGCAGCAAGAAGCATAATACGCTCATTACCAAGCTTAGTTTGCCACTCTGGCATTACACCAGCACGTCCATAACGTAAAGTCTCACGAATGGTTTCACGCTCACCACCATATAACCAAATATTATCAGTCAAGTTAGGTGCGCCAGTAGAAATCATACCTTTAGCATCTGGACCATGACAGAGTACACAGTTAGTAGGCTCATTAAATATCAGTTTACCCTGTGCAACCATTGTCTGATCAAGGTCATAATCTTCTTGATTACCAGATATTGATAAAACATACTCAGAGACAGCACGTATACCGTCTTCACCAAGTTGATCACGCCATGCTGCCATACCACCGACGCGGCCGTTATGAAGCGTAGTCAGGATATTTTCAGGTGCACCACCATATAACCAATCATTATCAGTTAGATTTGGATAACCTGTTGCACCTTTAGCGTTAGAGCCATGACACACTGCACAGTTCTGTAAAAACAGGCGACTACCGACTTTCAGCGCATTTGGGTTCTCAGATAGTTTCTCTACATAAGGTGCAAGTTCTGCAACTTTTTGATCAATCTGAGTTTGCAAATCTGCTGGCGGATTCTCACTACGACGCATGGTCGCTTGCATGTCAGCAAGTGTCGCTAGAGTCGATGTAGCACCGCTGGCATTAGCTTTTGCTAGAATGTTTTTCTCAAAGTTATCTGTAAATACTTTATTGTTACTCTCAAGCTCACTATATAGCTCGTTTTTTGATGTCCAAGGCAGAGTTTCGCCATCGACTTCTACTGTTGCAATACCGTCCCACTTTGATGGGAAAAGAGCTGGGAAAAACACCCAATATGCAACACCCCAAACGATTGAGCCAAAAAATATTACTAACCACCATTTAGGAAGTGGTTTATCGTATTCTTGAATACCGTCGTAAGTGTGACCTGTAGTACCGTCTTCCTCGAGATCTGGTTTATATTTTAATACAAATAATAAAACCCCAAGAATAAAAAGCCAACAACCAATACTTAGTATGGTAATCCAAGAACTCCAAAAAAATGTCATCGTTCATCCTTATTGCGCTGCTCTTCAGACAAAGTCTCTTTGACCTCGTCATCAAGCGCAAGTTGTGCATCTTCTTCGAAGCGTTTTTTGTTTTTTGGCGAATACGCCCACCATGCAACGCCCAAAAAGGCAATAAAGGCAGAGACGGTCGCAATTGTTTGTAATTCACCAATACCCATTAGCGCTGTCCTTCCATAGCGGTACCCAATTGCTGGAGATAGGCAACCAGAGCATCAAGCTCAGTGGCGCCAATAACCGCATCAGGAGCACCTTCAATATCTTCTTCAGTGTAAGGCACGCCAAAACGATCACGGAATAGACGCATCTTAGCTTGAACGTTTTCACCGTTGACTTCGTTAGTTGCCAACCAAGGGAAGCCTGGCATAACAGATTCAGGCACCAGTGAACGTGGAGCGATTAAATGCTGCTTTTGCCAATCTTCAGAGTAGCGTCCACCAACACGTGCTAAGTCAGGACCTGTACGTTTTGATCCCCATAAGAAAGGATGATCCCACGTAGACTCAGCAGCACGTGAATATGGTCCATAACGCTCAACTTCAGCACGCAATGGACGAACCATTTGAGTGTGACATACGTGACAACCTTCACGAATATAAATATCACGGCCTTCAAATTCAAGTGCAGTCCAAGGCTCCATGGCAGGAAGGGGAGTATTCACCCCGCCGTCTTCAGGATTCTTGTTATCATATATCAATGGTACGATTTCAACTAGCGTTGCAAAGCTAATTGCGATAACGATAAAGATGACCAACAAGCCTGTATTTTTTTCAATAATTTCATGCGGTGTACCAGCCATGATAGCTCCTTATACGTTAGCTGTCTTTGAGTCATCGACACTGGGTTGATGATCAGTAGGGTCTGCGATATCTACAGGCTTACCCTCTGGCATTTTGAGCGTTTTATAACAGTTATATGCCATAACAAACATACCCGATACATATAAGAACCCACCAAAAGCACGGCCAATATACGGATAATGCGAGAACTCAACGGTATCAACAAAGCTATATACTAAAGTACCATCTGGGTTCGTAGCAAGCCACATCATGCCTTGGCCAATACCTGAAATCCACATTGATACGATATAAAATATGGTACCAGCAGTTGCTAGCCAGAAATGCGTAGTAATTAAGCTGATAGAGTACATTTTTGGCTTGTTATAAATACGTGGTAACAATACATATAATGAACCAATCGTAATCATACCTACCCAACCAAGCGCACCTGAGTGTACGTGACCTATCGTCCAGTCAGTGTTATGCGATAACGCGTTGACCGTCTTGATCGACATCATTGGACCTTCGAAAGTTGACATCGCATAGAACGACAATGCCACAATCATAAAGCGAATGATTGGATCGGTACGCAGTTTATCCCAGCTACCTGATAGCGTTAATACACCGTTAATCATACCACCCCAAGATGGAGCGAATAGGATGATTGAGAATACCATTGCAAGTGACTGCGTCCAATCTGGAAGCGCTGAATAATGCAAATGGTGACCACCAGCCCACATGTAAGACGCAATTAGCGCCCAAAAGTGAACGATAGACAACCGATAAGAATAAATAGGACGGCCAATCTGTACTGGAACGAAGTAATACATCATCCCAAGGAAAGCTGCGGTTAAGTAGAAACCTACCGCATTATGTCCATACCACCACTGTACCATGGCGTCAGTTGCACCGCCGAATAGTGAGTAAGATTTAAACGCACTAACAGGAATAGCCATACTATTTACGATATGAAGTAAGGCAATCGTAATAATAAAAGCAGCAAAGAACCAGTTAGCCACATAAATGTGTGAGGTTTTACGTTTGATCAGTGTACCGAAGAAAACAATGGCATAAGATATCCAGACCAAAGCAATCAAGATATCGATAGGCCACTCAAGTTCAGCATATTCTTTGGTAGAGGTTAAACCTAGAGGTAGAGTAATGACGGCTGATACGATAACCGCTTGCCAACCCCAAAAAGTAAACCAAGCTAGATAAGGCGCAAATAACCTTGTTTTACAAGTCCGCTGGACAATATAGTAGGACGTTGCGAACAGGGCACAACCACCGAACGCAAAAATGACCGCATTAGTATGTAGCGGTCTTAGACGACTAAAGGTCAGCCATGGAATGTCAAAGTTAAGTGCTGGCCATGCCAACTGTGAAGCAATGAACACACCAAGACTCATGCCGACGATGCCCCATGCTACGGCCATGATCGTAAAAAATCTTATGATAGTGATTTCATATTCACGGTCAACTGGGGCGACTGCTGTGTTTTGTAAACTCATTGGATGATTCCTTTACAGCCCGAATTATCAACAGAATTAACTAACTCTCCACGATACCTATGCTATAAAAATATAACGATCGTGGCACATGCTGTTGTCTGACTCACTTATCACCGTAAGGGTTTATTAACTACCACGTGAAATTTCTCGCAGGGGATTGACTAATAATGACGATAAATGAGCACTAAGAAGCGCTATTATCACTATTCGGCGAGATTGAGGCGATTAATACATCGTTAAGGTTAATAAGGAAACAAGCCGTACTTGAGCATCAAACATCTATTATATAGAGTGTGAATCATAGACGTATGCTAGCGGCAGCTGACAAAAAACATGTTTACGTAATGTTTAGTTAAAACTCCCGACTCTGTTTAAGGTATTGTAACGCAATCTTAATAAAATATCATCAGAACTATGCGCCAAAATACAAACTCTTTGGTAAACAATTTGGCTGACAACCTTCACTAATATTCTAGCAAAATGACTGTAAACCTCTATGTTCGTGGTAAAAATAAATAAGATTTTGATATAACGTTAATGAATAGTCATCCTATTGTCATTATCCTCCCATAGAGCTAAGTATCACTAAACGGCTTTATCAACATTGTCAGCTTATGTGTCACTAACCATATGATTTAACTTATGATACTCCTATAGAGTGGATATGTTAAGACAAAAATAATTGAAGGTTATCAGTATTTTTCATTAAGTTAACCCAATTTGATTGTCACATTGACAATCTTCGTAGGCTATCTATTTATCTATAACTATCGGCGCTCATCATAACAAAAACCCTGTATATATCAATACAAAATGTAAGGGTTTGCCTCATTAGCTCAATATAAGCTCATATTTAGCGAGAGATATCAATATATTGATTTATGACTATGTCAGGTAGATATAAAAATATGATAATTTGTTACAATTTGACAAATAGTGGCATCTTTGGGTTTTACTTATCCTAAAACCGCGCCATAATGAGACGCAGTAACATCAACCGTAAGTTTATAAAGGATAATAATATGGCAGTTTTTTTGACGGATGCATGGTTTGAGCAAGTATCACAATTAGGCAACGAAGCTGGTGAGCTAAACTTACCGCCAGCATTGGCAAACATGATTATTAATCTAAAAGTTTCTGATGCTGAGCAAGATATCGAAGCCAGTTTTTCAGATGGTCTGCTTCATAAAGGTTTAAACGATAGTGCTACTACTACGCTGTTGCTCGATCGTGATACTCTGCAGTCTATTATCACAGATTTTGATATGAATGAGATTATGGGTGCTTTTATGGGCGGTAAGATCCGTGTTGAAGGTGATATGTCACAGTTGATGGCCTTACAAACTGCACGTGTGAGTACGGAACAAAAAGAGCTATTTAAACGTATTAAATCAATGACTACGATGGCTTAGAGTTGTTTAGCCATGCACAAAAAAGCCCCTAATTAATTATTAGGGGCTTTTTATTGGAACCACAGATTGTTAAAAATTCATATTTATACTTAGTAGATAATAATATTATGCCCTAGCTAAATTAATTTTTTTAAAATGTTTAACTGGCTTGTATCTGATTCTGTATCTATACTTTTGAATTTTCAGATGTCTGATTTTCTTTATAAATTGCTGCTTGTAGCCAGATATTTGCTTGTATGTAATCGTTTACTTGGATAGCTTTGGTAGTCACCGTGCTCAGCGCACCGACACGTACGACAAACGGGTCTGCATCTTGCTCACGTAGTATAACCACATCAAACAAAATGATAGACTTATCATTGAATGTAGTGTCTTGTTTGCCAATTACCTGTCCTTGACACCATGCTTCGTCTTCTTGTCCTAGCGTGTCACCAAATAAATACGCACACATATGACCCAAGTTGATTTCTACAGGTGCCATTTGTTCTTTGGTTTCTGGTTGCCAGTCTTTAATTTGTTCTTGAATATCATCTGGTACTTGTCCATCATTAGCAGCCACTATGTCATTAAAGGCACGATGATAGCGAATGGCTTCTTGATCCTCGACCATAATAACTTCATTCTGCTCGCTGATCGTAATTTCATGTGCCCATGCACTAAAATTCACAAAATAGGGTGTGTTTTGTTGGTACAAATTACGATTGGCAGTATAGAGTTGATCGAAAGCATAAATGATACTGCCATCAACACTACGTAAACGTAGAACCGCATCGTGTGTACTCTCATTGACGATCGTACGTTCAATCGTACAAGTCAGACCGTAAGGACCGTTGACGCAAGGATAGGCGTTGATAAAGCACTCAGGCTTGCCGTCTTTCATCGCTAGTACTTGATTGATATGACAAGGTTGATCTTCTGAGAGTAGCAAGCAAGTATCTTGAGCACTAACGTTATTATTTAGTCCCTTTGGCATAGCCGCTTGCTCGATCATCTGCTGTAGCCATTCCGGCACATCACGACTCATATCATCAGTTAAAATACGCCAATGATCAGCATGACCAGCAGTTTGCTCGTCTGTTAAGGTAATTTTGGTAGGAGATTGTACGTTTTTATATTGATAATTAATGGTCATGAAAATACTCAAACTTAAGTCAGGCATGAAGTTTGGACACCAAATATCGCTAGTTAGTCTTTATTTGTTACTGACGCAGTAAGCCAATACCTAAGCAATATATTATATACATGCTTATTATTGTGCTATGTTTGCGCAGCAACATTAGCGATGGGTCAACAAACAACAATGAGGGGTTAATGACAATTGTCCTTAGCATACAATATATAGGTATAGACGCAACTAATAGCAAGCCCCCCATAAAAAAATAATAACAAAGCACTATGTTTTGTTAAAAAAGACCCGCAGTTTTTGCTAATGATTGGCACATATTGGAAAAATTGTGTCAAACTATCCACTTTTTTGACACCCATAGTTGGCGTGTCTGAAACTACGTTATGTGTTTACTTAATATTAATACAACCATCGCCCTTGTTGGCTCAGTTGTTTGCCAAGCACATCAGGTTTGCTAGTTTGCATTGATGTGCTTATATGAAAGTTGCTCACCCAGATAAGATAAAGAGTTTTAATATGTTTCGTCCTTTAGCGTTATTTATCGGTTTACGGTACACCCGAGCAGAGCGCAGTAATCGCTTTATCTCTTTTATATCGCTCATCTCAATGATTGGTCTAACCCTTGGGGTGGCGGTATTGATTACCGTACTATCAGTTATGAATGGCTTTGATCGCGAGTTGAAAACTCGTATCTTGGGAATGGTTCCGCAAGCGACTGTGACTTCGCCCGAAGTTATCAGTGACTGGAAGCAGCTTGCTGATCGCATCAAAGAAGATCCAGAGGTTGCAGCAGTAGCACCATTCATTCAACTGCAAGGTATGCTGACGTCAAACGGTCAGGTTGCAGGGATTATGGTCACAGGTGTCGATCCTGAGTACGAAAAAAATGTTTCGATTATTAATGAGCATATGACGGAAGGCAGTATTGATACTCTAAAAGGTGGCGACTTTAGTATTGTACTGGGCGAAGAGATGGTGCAGTCTTTAGGTTTGAGTATCGGTGATAAAGTCACTTTAGTGCTACCAGAGGCATCGCCATCTCCAGCTGGCGTGATACCACGCTTTAAGCGTTTTACTTTAACCGGTATTTTTAGTATCAGTCCAGAAGTGGACAGCTTGATGGCGTTCATTCCAATGAACGATGCGGCGAAACTGCTGCGCCTACCAGAAGGTGCACAAGGTATTCGCATGAAGCTTGATGATTTGTTCAATGCACCGCTGGCAGCGCAGAAAGCGGCTGCCATCGCGCCAGAACAACTGTACCCCAACGATTGGACCCAAACCCATGGCAATCTATTTGGTGCTATTCAAATGGAAAAAGCGATGGTAGGCTTGCTACTATTCTTAATTATTCTTGTTGCAGCGTTCAATATTGTCTCAAGTTTAGTCATGCTAGTGACTGATAAAAAAGCAGATATAGCGATTTTGAAAACCTTTGGTGCGTCCCCACGTTTGATTACGCAAGTATTTATGGTACAGGGTGTTGTGATTGGTGTTATTGGTACGGTAGCTGGTACTGTGCTCGGAGTTATATTTGCATTAAGTATTAGTGATATTTTAGGTTGGATTAACCAAAGTTTCGGTCTAAATCTTTTTGACGCATATTTTATCAATTACTTACCGTCGCAGCTACGTTTGGTTGATGTGGTACTGATTACAGGCGCCTCATTTGTCCTAAGCTTTTTGGCAACCATATACCCTGCACGTCGAGCTGCTAAAATTCAGCCTGCACAAACATTGCGTTATGAATAGAGTGTTTTAATACTTTACGATAACAGCGTGGAAAAATACAATTATAAATTTCATGTGTCAGTTTTTAAATTGACAATAAATATGAATAAAGGAAGTAGTATGGCGGCCATTTTAGAGGCAAGCAACATCAATAAGATATATGACGAAGGTGCCGTGCGCACGCAAGTACTGACGGGCTTGGATTTGTCCGTTAATGCTGGCGAACGTATCGCTATCGTTGGTACCAGTGGTTCAGGTAAGAGTACTTTGTTGCATTTGTTGGGTGGTCTAGACACACCAACTGAGGGTGAAGTATGGCTGCATGGTAAGTGCTTAAATCATATGAATGAAACTGAGCGCGGTGCGATGCGTAATAAGCATTTGGGTTTTATCTATCAGTTCCATCATTTATTGGCGGAATTCACTGCAGTAGAAAACGTCGCAATGCCGCTATTGATGCGCCCAAAAGTATCAACGACAGAAGCGCGTAAGCAGGCGGTTGAGCTGTTAGAGAATGTAGGTTTAGGACATCGATTAGACCATAGACCAGGTGAGCTATCAGGTGGCGAGCGTCAGCGAGTGGCAATTGCTCGCGCATTGGTTACTAAGCCCTCACTAATATTGGCGGATGAGCCGACCGGTAACTTGGATTACGATAATGCCCAAAGCGTATTTGGCTTATTGTCAGAGTTGCAGAGTACGATGCAAACGGCATTGCTTATGGTGACTCATGACCGTAATCTAGCAGCACTTGCCGATCGCCAATTATTACTACGCAATGGCCACTGGGCTGAGTATTAAGCTACTAAACGGATAACAGATAACAGATAACAGATAACAGATAAGTACGATAGCAATTTGATAACGACAACTGCTCATATAATTGACAGTCTGAGCAAAATTCATGAGGACGAATATTATGAATGAAAATGATGACCCAGTGGCCGCTTTTGGTAGTGCTGAAGAAGGCAACGACCCATTAAAGACATATATTGATCCAACGTTATTTGATACGCTTGATAGGCAGGCACAAATAGAGTTACTAACACCAGCTTTTGATGCCATAACGCTGGCTGGTGCTGATTACGACATAAAAGCTCAAGATAGCGCTACCGGCAAGCGTTATACTTTACTTAAAGATAAGGAAGTGATCGATATTCTAGTCATGGATAGTAGTTTTACGGATCAAGTTATTGAATCGATAAACAAAAATCAAGAAGATGACTAAGGTTTTCGAATAATAAAAACGCTTAGGAATGACTAAGTTTTATTAGGATTTTGGTGGTTTATCCAAAGATTTTTTTTGACGCTTTTGCCAGCTAGTAACGGTTTTATAGCGCCAAATTGCTTTGAAGGTTAAACCACAAACAATACTAGTAACCACTGCTAGCAACGTTAATCCCAAACAGAATGCGGTCAATGATACGGTACCGCGATAAGTAACGAACGGATTAGCACCACTTGACAATACCCACAAGCTAAAGTCAGTAATCATCCTCCCAATTACCCTTAAACTAATCATTGGCTCGCCCATAATCTTAGCACCAACATAATAACCAGCGTAGAAAACTGGAAGGGTGGTAAGGGGGTTTGTGATCCATGTTAAGCCAAGCGCCATAGGTACGTTAGCGCGAAAAATAAGCGCGCCGATTAAAGCCAACAGCATCTGTCCTGGCAACGGAAAAAATGCGCTGAGCACGCCAATATAAACTGCCTTATTCAAACTATGGCGGTTGAATTGCCATAAACGCGGATCAGCCAGATGCGGCGCAAATAGCTTTAAGGTGCGACTTTCTAAGATTTTTTCGGGCGTGGGTAGTAGGCTTTTGAGACGTTTTTGGGGCACAGGTTTGCCTTTGATCATTATCTACAGTCCACTCAGCAGAGTGTAAGAGGCTGGTATGTAGCAATATTAATAAAATATCGTCAGTAAAATAATAGGAAGGGTAGCTATAAGTAATGGCAACCGCGACATGTTTAATTAGTATAGGGTAATATAGTTAATAATGCTATCATCGGTATTTAGTCGTCTTATGTCAGATAATAGACAATTCAATAAATAATAAGCCATTCAGAACAGTTCATCACTATCTTTTTAAAGTTACTTGCCATCTTATACAGAAGGTTGCAAGTTGCATCAAGCTAAAATATATTTAATAAACTATCAAGCAAGGAGTGCTGGTGTATTGGTTGGTTGGCATTTCAATAATCGTAGTTATGATAGGGACGTTGACGATAGCAACATTGAACCTTGTTGAAGATATGGCTCTACCGTTAAATTCGCTCGTAGTGAGCTCTACAATTTGGCTCTTGTTAATCTTAACGATGGTTATCTTACTTCTCGTTATTCAGCGTAATGCATTGTTACCGCTATCAACTAAATCAACTAATAGCTCTCTTCTCAAATATAAAGCACAGAAGATAACCTTGCCTTTTAAATTCATCCGTTATCTGCTGGTGATTGTATTGGTAGGCCTACTCATTATCGGCAGTGCACTGGAAGCTTTGTCTGGCTATCAACAAGCAGAGAGTACGAAAATTGATGAACCTATGCGAGTCCAAGCGTTGGTTACTATCGAGGGTATCAGCGATAGCGTCTATAATCCTGAAATAAACAGTGGCTATCGGCAAGTGGTAACCTTACAAGCCGTGTCGCCATTAGTCTCCGAATTAACCTCTCAAGATTTACATGCACAAACACGCGATTATATTAATAATAGCCTAAGCAATAGTAATTTACATGATAAGAATTTATATGATGACACTGGTATAGGTTTAGAATATCGCGTATTACTCAATGCCTATTCTAATAAATCATCTAATAATAAGCAGACATCAGATCTCAATAATTTACAGCCTGGCGATCAGCTGCTAATGACCTTGAATCTTATGCCTTTAGCTACCTCCGAGCAATCAATCAATAATCCAACGGGTTTTGATAGCTATCGTTGGCTACGTAGTCGTCATATTGATGGTATGGCGACTATCATTGCGATTGGAACATCCGTTAATTCATTAGACAGTGCGTCAGCTTCGAATTCTGCATCTGAATCATTCTTGAAACGTTTGCGTACTCACATTGACCAATGGCGTTGGCAACTGCGACAACACTTTTATCAAAACTGGGCGGCGCAAACCATAGCTGAGCAGCAAGCAAAAGCAGTAACATTGAGTTTGCTCACCGGTGATCGCAGTTTAATTAACCGTGACACTAAAGATTTATACCAACTGGCTGGTATCTCCCATCTTTTGGCTATTTCCGGCACCCATGTTTTGTTTTTAGCAATTATGCTCGCAGGTGCAGCCGTATTGTTAGTCGATCGCATAGGGTCTGCGCTATATCGTGTTATACCGCGTTGGCAAGTGCGCTGGTGGGTCATGATTAGTGCCGCCTTTATCTATGCTTTGTTTACAGGTTTTGATGTACCAGCTGCACGTACTGCTTGGATGTTGCTGATAGTAGGATTGGTACGATTAACGCTACTACCGATTAGTACTATGCGTGTATTGCTAGCACTGGCAGTGCTGATGGCATGGCATGATCCTTATGTGTTATGGCAGGCAGGTTATTGGCTATCTTTTATCGCAGTAGCATTATTGCTTAAATATGATGATATGTCGCACCAGCAAGACAAATCAGTTTTGCCACAGCAGTATCGACCTAGTATTAGTCATGATAATCGTACAAGCAATATTTTTCTCACGCAATTATGGATAACGGGCAAACGCATATTCAAACTGCAGTTTTGGTTATTTATCGCGCTGCTACCGATAACGTTGCTATTATTTGGTAAGGCATCGTTGTGGGGGCTAGTCATTAACCTATTTGCTATTGGTTTGTTCGGCTGGATAATCGTCCCATTGAATCTGTTAGCAGGACTTTGTTATCTCGTACTGCCTGCGGTAGCTGATAGTATTTGGTCATTGGTAAGTATGATAGTCGCAGGCTTACATGAACTAATAATGTGGTTAACCTCGTTACCATCACTATCAGATGCATGGTTATATACACCAGTGAACATGGCTATATTATTAATGGCCTTATTGGCTATGTTGCCATGGTTGCTACCGCGCGGGCTTATCAGTCGCTGGCTAGCACTACCGCCACTGAGCTTATTAGTGATGACGGTGTATGCCAATCAGCAGTCATTAGCGATAACGCCAACCCTATATGTGCTACCAACTGGCGATCAATATTTGAGCGCTACGGTGCTGCAATATCCAGTAGTAAATGATAAGACTGATAAAAAAAATAGCAATAGCAATAACAGTACATTGATTTCAGCTAACGTTAGCTGGCTATTTTTAGCAGATCATAGACCATTTGATAAAAGGACGATGTCAAGCGCACTGACTGCAGATAAGTTGACCGCAAGTTTAGAGCAACAGCTACGGACTTTATCGATTAAGCATTTAGAAGGTATCGTCGTACAAACCAATGCAACAGCACTAATGAGAACATTCCCTAGCAAGAATGGAAATAGTAGTAATGCTAAGACTAATACCCAGCTGCTACCAATGACTGTATTGCAGCTACGTCAAAGTATACCTACCAATCAATATTGGCAAGCAGGACGTCATGAACGCTGGACGGCCTACCAACAGTCATATCTAGACAGTAATCAATCTACGAAAAAAACAACGATCAGTGCTCAAAATTGCGAGCAAGGTAAGAATTGGCAGCTGGCTAATGGTGCTTTAACACTGCATGCTATGACAGGCTGGAGTGAAATAGAGGATAATAGCGTTTGGGATTGCACCATAGCAATTGACAGTCAGCAACCAATACGTGTGGTTCGGTATAACGCTAACGACCCACAACAATCCCTGCTTGCAACTACTCAGATACTTAATCCAATGACATTACAAGCTACTCAACAAAGTCCTTATCAAAATAAACAAAACGAACAAGACAAGTCTTATAAAGCGCGTATTATCTTGGATGCTGATACTCACCAGCGCATTTGGCACATGTGGTCATTGCTGTGTTCAGCTGAGTCATTTACTAATGACAAGACTTCAAGTTATCCTATACAGTGGCTTGGTCACAGCGCATCGCAGATATCTGCTGACGTACTAAAGCGCCAACAGGTTGATGAAATAATTACTCACGATCATAATCCCTTAGAAGTAGCATTGAGTTTCAACACGCCCTAACATCATAATATGATGATAATTCACGGTTTCACTATTGAACCATGACTAAAATACCACCATACTTAGTGGCCTATTAAGACAGAATATTCATATATTTCAATTTTTACTATATTTATGTTCTAGACCATTTTTTTATTGTTTTAGATTGTTTCTTACCTAGGAAGTTATATGCCCAACTGGCCACCAGACCCTAATAAACGTCCTGATAATTCAGAAAATCAGCCGGTAACATCGCAGCAAATCTCGCCTAATCAGCCAAGTGGACAAGAATGGCGTCTCATTGAAAAAACTTTATTAGCCAGTGTAGAAGAGCAGCGCCGCTCAAGGCGTTGGAGTATCTTTTTCAAATTGCTCACTTTCGGTTATATCCTATTGTTATTTTTAACGGTAGGTCGTAGTTGCACTAGTGAAGCGCCCTCTGGTCTGGACGGAATTGATACCAGTAAGCCACATTTAGCCGTAGTTGAACTACAAGGGACGATAAGTAACGCTGACGCTGCCAATGCCTATGACATTAGCAAAGCATTGACGCGTGCCTTTGAAAATAACAACTCAAAAGCGGTAGCGCTAGAGATTAACTCACCTGGTGGGTCTCCGGTACAATCAGATGAAATCTGGCAAACCATGATGGACTTGCGTCAAGAGTATCCAGATAAGAAGCTCTATGCTGTTATTGGTGATATTGGTGCATCTGGTGCTTATTATATTGCATCAGCTGCAGATGAGATTTATGTTAATCCATCAAGTTTAGTGGGCTCTATTGGTGTCATTATGCCAAGCTATAATATCGAAAGCCTGATGGACAAAGTAGGTGTTGAAGATCGTACTATAACGGCTGGCGAGTATAAAGATATCTTGAGCCTGTCACGTCCGTTAAGTAACTACGAAGAGCAACATGTCGAAAAAGTCCTCGCTAATACGCATAAGCACTTTATCAATGCCGTAAAAGAAGGTCGTGGCGACCGTTTGAAAAATCCAGAAGACAACAAACTATTCTCAGGATTATTTTGGACTGGTGAGCAATCGATAGCTTTAGGATTAGCCGATAAGACTGGCAGTATCGCTAGCTTAGAGAGAGAGCTAAAGTTAGATAATGTAGTGAACTATACGCCGATGGATCCGTTCCAAATGTTTATGGATCGCTTCGCAGTCAAACTAGGCGCAGGCGTTGGTTCAAGTATCAATCTTGATGTATTACCGCAAGAAGATGGTAACGTGCAAATGCGTTAAGCATTTTATGTTTTATATTTAATGTGTATGATTGTTGAGGCTGAGCATATAGTTATGCTCAGCCTTAGTGATATATGATGTTTCATAATTCTAAATAACGTACCAAATAATAATATGAACCAATGAGAGCCTGTCATGAGTGAAATCAATTTGCAGACCTTTGCATCGTTGCCTGTATCCAAAATAACCCAGAAGCCGGTCATCCATTTCGCCCATGCCAATGGGATGCCAAGTGCGGTCTATCAACCATTCTTTGAGAAGTTGGCTGAGTTTTTTACGATTGAATATATACCGATGCTAGGTGGCGATCCAAATTATCCTGTTGATAATCATTGGCGCAGTCTAACCCAGCAGATTATCGATAGTGCACAGACTGCCTGCGAAAAACATGGTGTTACGCAAGTGATAGGAGTTGGGCATTCACTTGGTGCCATGTGTACCTTGCAGGCGTTATACCGTGCACCCGAAATCTTTAGTCAAGCGGTACTCATGGACCCGCCTTGGATTTATGGCAAGTCCAGTTTGATTTGGCATGTGGCAAAGGCGGCTGACAAGCTACCCCTGATGGATAATCGCATGATGGATAAGTTGTCACCATCCGGAATATCTAAGAATCGTCGTGACGTTTGGGACAGTCGTGCAGATGCTTACGAGAAGATGCGTCATAAAGGTTTTTTTAAGCATTTTGATGAACGTAGTTTTGAGGGCTATATTCAGCATGGCTTATGTGAGCGCGCAGATGGCAAAGTAACGTTGGCAATCCCTAGAGACAGTGAGGTTGCTGTGTTTCGTACCAATCCATCTTGGTACTGGTTATCGCCTAATCGCAGGCCTAAACCGCCAGTTACGCTGATTATTGGAGAAGATAGTATATTTTTAAAGCGTCGTTTCCCGCAGCAAATACAAACACGGCTGGGTATTCCTTACGAAACGCATGCAGGTGGTCATATGTTTCCACTCGAGCATCCAGAATCTGTAGCATTACAGGTATTAACATTAATTAAGCAGCAACTGCCAACGTAAAGGCTAGATATTATTAATATTAATTTTCTATTAGAATTGACAGTTTACCGTTTTGAGTCATAACGTTATGCCAAACCATGCCACCGCTTCGAACGATGTATTGACACTGCAGTCTAAGCGTTTACCATTATTTTCACGCTTAGGTGCATTCCTACTTGTTATAGGGATGGTCATCGCTTTTTTTGGCAGTCAATTGATTGGGATATATATCGCTGGCAAGCTATGGTTGCCAGCCGTCAAAAACTCAACAGTGGGTGATATATTCTTTTTTGGTAGTAATGATGGAACAGTAGTAAGCGCATCGATTATTATTAGCTGCGTGTTACTAATGGCACTCAGCTATTTGATTGTGCGCTTAAAATCTGGTGACATGCGTCAGTATTTAGCACTCAAACCGTTCTCAATAGCAGTCGGCATGGGTGTGCTTGGATTGCTATTAATATTTATGATTGGCAGTCAGGCATTGACTTACTTGTTGGATAAATCACCCCTGGTCTTCGTAGATCCTTTATATCAATCTGTCAGTTCTGTGTGGTTGTTAATCTTTGCAATGGTGATTGTCGCACCGATATATGAAGAGTTGGTTTTTCGCGGTATATTATGGTCAGCCATTGCTGAGCAGTTTGCTGCAACGTCATATTCGAAGCAGCGCGGTACACTGGTAGCGAGTATCGTGACTAGCCTTATATTTGCCATTATTCATCTGCAATATGGTATTTATGAAATCACTACTATCGTAGTACTAGCATTTATATTTTGCTACGCGCGGATCAAGTCAGGCTCGCTAATACTGCCAATGCTATTACACATTATTAATAATGGTGTTGCTATGTGGCAGTATTTAGCACAAGTGGCTTAGTCAAAAATCTGTTTAGCCAAAATAAGCTTAATCAAAACAGTCTTACCCAAGACAAACTACGCATCAGGGTTTAACTGTAGAACCTCCGATGCTGCCTGCTTGATGTCTTCAATCGTTAAATAAGGCTTACCACTTAACGCTTGTCGCCACTTGCGTGCGCCAGTCATTCCTTGGAACAGTCCTAAATAGTGTCGCGCCATCGTAGAGAGTGCTTCACCTTTTGCGACCTGTTCATCCAGATATGGATACAGCTGCGCTAAAATATCTGAGCGCTTGGGTACAGGTTGCCCCCATAAGCCATTGGCTTCTGCTAATAGATAAGGGTTGTGATAAAAGGCTCGTCCGATCATAACGCCATCAATGTGCTGCAAGTGCGCTGCAATATCGGCTATTGTATCGATACCGCCGTTAATTTCGATCTCAAGCTCTGGAAAATCTTGCTTGAGACGATAGACATCATCATAACGTAGCGGCGGTATCTCACGGTTCTGCTTAGGACTAAGACCTTGTAGCCATGCGGTACGTGCATGAACGATAAAGCGCGTGCAACCAGCAGCGGCCACAGTTTGTACAAAATCTGCCATGAACTCATAACTGTCAAAATCATCAATACCAATGCGATGCTTAACCGTCACTGGAATATCGACAGCAGCCTGCATGTGCTTCACTAAATCAGCGACCGTATGGGGTTCTGCCATTAGGCAAGCGCCAATCTTATTATGCTGTACGCGGTCAGAGGGGCAGCCAACATTGATATTGACCTCGTCGTAACCATGCTGCTGGGCAAATTCAGCACACTGAGTCATTTCGGTAGTGTCTGCACCACCTAGCTGCAATACAACAGGATGCTCAAGTGCATCAAAGCGTAAATGCCGCGCACGGTTGCCATGGATTAACGCACCGGTACTGATCATCTCGGTGTATAAATAAACTTGCGGATTAAAGAGCCGCGCAAAGTAACGATAATCTGTCGTTGTCCAGTCAATCATCGGTGCGACTGAGAGTCGTTTATTGGTCATATCAACCATGGTTGTTAAGCCTTAATATTTTATTTTTTAAATATTTATATTGGATGCAATGGGTTAAAAAGATTATTACGCTCAACTTTTAAACGAAGAAGTTATAAAAATGAATAATAGGTAAGTTGAATAATACCGATGCTAAATAAGCTGATTGATTTTTTTATATTCGGGCAAATTATAAAAATAAACCCCCATAATAATTCCAATACAGCCGATAAAAGCGATGTACAGTGCTGGTGAAAAACTTACAAACGTAGTGGCATAGCCAAGCCCAAAAGGTACTGATACGCCTACAATACCATAGGTCACGTTGTAGCAAAACGCCATTCCTGTTAGGCGTACATTGGTCGGAAATAACTGTACGAAAATAGCTGGCACCATTCCAACAATGCCAGCACAAAATCCTAAGAGTGCATACATGATTAAAATATAATCGCCACCAGCCTGCATATGGTAAAAAAAGGCAAACATTTGAGCGATTAGTAAGATAGAACCAGCGACTAAAATTTTACCGAAATTTTGATAGTTAGATAGTATTCCATAAAACACACAACCAAAAATCATAAACACAATACCTAAGCTGTGTGAAAACCCAAACAAATCTTTGTCCAAGCTAAAGCGCAATTCAATCAAGTCTGGGAGCAATAGTACGATTACGGTAGTAATGCTAGAAATAATCAAAGTTAACATCATGCCGATAAATATTGAATGTTTACAATGCTTAAAGAGTAATGTGAATGGTTTGGCAACATAGTTACTAGGCTTTGACTTGTTCATCTCTAAAAAAAACGGTGACTCGTCAATAAAGCGCCATGCCAATAATGGCAAAAAGCTCATGGCCGCTGCAACAAAAAATGGCAAGCGCCAACCATAAGTGGTTAGTTGCTCAGGAGTCATAGAACCAGTCAGCCATACAAAAAAAGCGTTGGAGAGTAGCACACCTATAAAAAAACTGGCGGTCACATAACTACAGCCAACTGATAAATACTGCCGTGGTACATGCTCTGCCACAAAAACCCAAGCTAATGGCACATAAAGACCAAACGCCATGCCTTGTATAAGCCTTAATATTATAAATAAGGCTGGAGCTACTAATCCCCATTGTGAATACGTTGGCAAACATGCCATTGCCAGCAAACTACCTGCGATGATCAGCATACTGATTAATAAAGTCGGCTTACGGCCCTTGATATCACCATATCGACCAAGAATGATGCCACCAAGCGGTCGTGCCAAATAGCCCACGGCAAAAAGCCCAATTCCTCGAAGTTTTAGAACATCAGGATTGGTACTAGCGGGGAAAAAAGCAGAGGACACAATGTCTGCAATATATAAATAGATCAGAAAGTCGAAAAAAGCAATAGCGCTGCAAAAGCAGATAAATAGAACGATATTTTTGTCTTTAGAAGACATTAGTGCATATTGAGAACGAGACGGCATAATAGATCACGCATCCACATATTAAAGTGGTTGTTAAGACGGTCATCATGGAGATAACCGGCCATAATGAAAAGCGGCAAACCAACATAATTAGATGCTGATTTGCCGAAAAAATAAATTAGAACGTTTTAAGCTAAGAGGATTTTGCTTGAAAGCCCACTAACCAATTTAAGGACATCTTTAGAAATTAAACAGTTTTAAATTTTATAATAGCCAGTCGATAGGTAGCCAAGACATGATAGTGAGCCATACGTGGTCAGAGAAACCTACTCGTGGCTCTGAATTATAAACCACCTTTTTACCATCTTCGATGGTATGCCACTGTAATTGATTGTTATCTATTAACTTTACTTCGTAGGCTTGACTCAATAGATCATCACTAAGCGCCTCATGCAACTGACTGGCTAGCTCATCATCATTGATAATTACACCCATTTCAGTATTAATATTGGCTGAACGTGGATCAACATTATAAGAGCCAATGAAGACCTGATGGTCATCTACAGCAAAAGTCTTAGCATGTAAGCTGGTTGATGACTGACTGCGCGCTTTCCATAATTTATTTTCGCGTTTCTCTTCACTAGCAGTCGATTTTAGCTCATATATTTTGACACCAGCACCCAGCAAGTGAGGACGCCATTTACTATAACCAGAATGCACTGCAGTCACGTCAGTAGCATCAAAAGAGTTGGTCAAAATCTTTATATCGATACCTGATTCTGCCAACTGTACTAGAGTATCTACTCCATCCTTAGTTGGGACAAAGTACGATGAAATGATAGTGAGTTTTTTAGACGGACTGCCTAATAAGGTACGTAATTGATGGACCAAGTTGCTGTCAGTAGGGACTGTTTTGGTTAGTTTGCCAACGTCATCACTCAAAAACTGCATGTCTGTCCAACGAAATGGCACGCGTTTATTGACCAAATCAACATCAATAGAGGAGTCTTCAATAGCTGTTTTGTAGATAGCTAAACTACTGCGTGAACTACTCTTTTCATCTTCATCTAACTTATCTAAACCGATTAAAAAATTACTGGTAGTCCCTTTATCTAGAGTGACCAGCGTTTCAATATCGAAGGATATCGGTGCTGACCAGTAGCTCATAAAGCTATTATCAATATCTGCAACCACTTTGCCGATGAGCAGCACATCTAAATCAGCAAATTGACTGTTTTGATCATTACTAAGGTACTCATTGCCAATGTTACGACCGCCAATAACGGTAATCTGCTTATCGAAAGTCATGCTTTTATTATGCATACGCCGGTTGATACGTGGCAGGCCAGTGACAAAGTTCATCGCTTGGAACTTGCGGTGCATTAGGGGGTTGATAATACGTACAGCAATATTTGGATGACTGGCAAAACGAAGTAAATGCTGATCAAATTTTGCATCGTTATTAAAGTCATCGAGCAACAAGCGTACAATAACTCCGCGCTCAGCTGCCTCCCATAAGTCCTTCAATAGTAATTGACCTGCCTGATCGTCATGCCAAATATAGTACTGCACATCAATACTGCGAGTAGCCATATCAGTCAAAATGCTACGTGAGGCAAAAGCGTTCGCACCAGTTACAATCGGATGATAGCCTGATAACTCAGGGTGAATGTCATTTTGTTCACTAATGGCTGCAACCAAGTCGGTATTACTAATGTCAGTATTTCTACTTTTAGAGCTGTCTAGGCTACTGTCTTGTTGGTATAAAGCATTAACGCGCGCTGATAGCGCTTGGCTTTCAGGCAAATGTGGCTGCTTTGGCAAGCTTTGGCATCCACTAAGGCCTAAGGTTAGTCCAAGTGTTAGACTCAGCGTCAAGCTGCTTGGCTCTATACTTAACATCGACATAACTGGTTTACCTTAATGAGCTTAAAAAAGTGAGCTTAAAAATATACTGGAATTTATACAGACTAATGTAGAGTAATAATAGCATTGTTTATGGGCGATATAATAGCAACGTTTAGAACACGAATTAAATCGCTGCTTAGCTTAGCAGGTGTCGCAATATCTGCCTATTAAAAATACGTTATTTTTCTTAGACTGAGATATTGATCGAGTTGAAGCGACAACTTATCTTAAGCTCTATTGCTTGGCAAGATAGTTTTCAAAAATAACCTTTTAGGAATACTCAAAACTAATCATCAATTTTAGCTGTCTTGAAACATATAGGTAGTTAGCAGCGATACCTGAAAGCTACTAACTAAACCTACTAACTGAAATCTAATGTCTGAAATATAGTGGCATGATATGATAAACGCCTTCATCAATCTATAATTAGAAAGATAAGCAGTAATCTTAATACTAACCATAGCAACGGAAAACTTATGAGTCAGTCGCAAGTGCAAGATGAAAGTAATCTAAATAAATTAGATCCAAACTGGCGTAATGATGCCTTAGATTTATGCCTCGATTATGGTATGCAGACCATTGCGGTTCGTGCAGGGCAACACCGTACTGACGAGGGCGAGCACTCCGAACCTATATTTACTACCAGCTCTTATGTCTATACTTCAGCAAGCGATGCCGCCGCGCATTTTGATGGCACCAAGACTGGTAACGTCTATTCACGGCATACCAATCCAAGCGTGCGCACCTTTGAGCGTCGCTTAGCAGCGCTTGAAAATGGCGAGCGCGCTGTCGCTACAGCTTCAGGCATGGGCGCCATTTTGACCATGTGCTTAGCCTACTTAAAGGCAGGCGATCATCTGCTTGCCGCCAATCAACTATTTGGCTCATCTATTGGGTTATTTAATAATTATATGGCTAAGTTTGGCGTTGAGGTCAGCTATGTCGATTGTTTTGACAATGAAGCATGGGCAAATGCCATACAACCAAATACTAAAGTGATTTATTGCGAAAGTCCGAGCAATCCTTTGGCACAGATTTGTGATATCGGTTATTTAAGTCAGCTCTGTAAAGCCAATGATGTGTTACTAGTCGTTGATAATTGTTTCGCTACGCCAGCGCTGCAACGTCCATTAGATTTGGGTGCTGATGTGGTGATTCATTCTGCGACTAAATATTTGGATGGGCAGGGTCGAGTATTGGGTGGTGCGCTGGTCGGTAGTGATAAGCTGATGCAAGAGGCATTTACAGTTGTGCGCTCAGGCGGTATCAGTATGAGTCCGTTTAATGCTTGGGTCTTTACCAAAGGACTTGAAACACTTAAATTGCGTATGCAAGCCCACTGTGCCAATGCTAATCAAGTAGCGGAGTTTTTGGTCAGTCATCCTAATGTGAGTAAAGTGCATTTTTCAGGACTCTCTGATCACCCCTCTCATGAGCTTACCAAGCGTCAGCATCATATGAATGAAGGCTATGGCGCCATTATGGGTTTTGAAGTTGAAGCATTTGCTAATGCGAATAGCCGTGATCCCAAGGCTGCTGCTTGGCATGTCATCGACTCGACTCAAATGGTCTCTATCACCAACAACTTAGGGGATGCCAAGACCACCATTACGCATCCCGCTACCACGACACATTTTCGACTGACACCTGAGGCGCGCGCTGAGGCTGGTGTCAAAGATGGTCTTATCCGTTTGTCGGTAGGTTTAGAAGACGTAGAAGATATTATCAAAGATTTGGCACGTGGTTTAGACAGTTTATAAAGATGACGGTATAATCAACGTTATCGTATCAATTTTATGATTAACAGCTATTCATCATTTATCATTCATTACTATAAAAGAAAGAGGCAATTATGAACATTCAAGCACTTATGCAACAAGCACAAACGATGCAAAAGAAAGTTGAAGCCAATGTTGAGACGGCAAAAAAGGATTTAGCTAATAAAGAAGTCCATGCAGAAGCGGGTAGTGGTCTAGTAAAAGTCACTATGACTGGTCGTCATGTGGTCAAGCGCTTAAGTATTGATCCAAGCTTGCTTGAAGATGAGCCTGATATGATTGAAGACTTAATCGCTGCTGCTATCAATGATGCGGTTCGTCAAGCGGATGAGCTCTATGAAGAAACGATGGCTGGCGCGACTTCAGGCATGGGTCTACCACCAGGTATGCAAGGTTTATTCTAAGCCTTAATTTGCGGTAAATACTGCATATTGAAGACAATAATGGGGTTGTTATCTATAGGATGCGACCCCATTTTTATAGCTACGGTTTATAGATAAAGGAAGCAACTTTGCTTACAGCCAAATTTGATCAGCTGGTTAAACAGCTGCGTATTTTACCGGGTGTCGGTCAAAAGAGCGCTCAGCGCATGGCGTTACATCTGCTCACTAAGAAACGTCCACAAGGTATGGCACTTGCTCAAGCACTTGATGAGGCAATGCGTGATATCGTTGAATGTCAGCGTTGTCATAGCTTTAGTGATGATGCAGTTTGCCCGCTGTGCCAAGATCCAAGACGCGATGATGGGATACTGTGTGTGGTCGAGACCGCTGCTGACGTTATGGCAATTGAGCAGACTGCAGGCTACCGTGGACGCTATTTTGTCTTAGGTGGGCATCTGTCACCGATTGATGGTATCAGCGCTGATGATTTAAATATTGACCAATTGGTGTGGCGCGTCAAGCAAGAACCAGTCGAGGAGCTCATACTGGCAACGGGTACCACCGTTGAAGGTCAGACGACTGCGCACTTTATCAGTGAAGCCGTGAGCCGTCACGTCAATAAAGTCACGCGTTTAGCACAAGGCGTACCCATGGGCGGTGAACTTGAATATCTTGATAGTATGACTCTTGGGCAAGCTATGCAAAACCGCTCCTTTTTATAATAAAAACAAGCCATGTATCTTTTGATTTTGTAAATAACAGCTCTCAGCGTTTAAATTTCTAAACGCTTATTTATCATTTTATACTTGGTGTTGTTATACTGAGCATTTTGAATCAAGTGTTTTGAACTATCCATTCCGAACTAAGCATTCTGATTTGATATAATCGTTTACTTCTACTATTTCTAAGCGCTATTGTTAGTGCTTTCTTTTATTTATGCAGGTATCTGCCCGTGTCTGACCTTAGCTCTTTTGATTTAACTTCTCAAACCCATTCTTCTCAAGATAGTATTTCGCACCCTAACCCAACTGAAGGCGTTAATAATAGCCAGATGCACGCAGTTGCTAATTCAGCAGCAGTGCCTGCCGAGCCAGATATTGATGCGCTGCTAGACATAGCGGATGAAGCGTCTGTCACTTGGGTGCGTAAGCAAGAGCAATTAGACGAAGTCATCAAAGCCTTAAAGGTTTGCGGACGAGTAGCTTTAGATACTGAGTTTATCAAGCGTGATACTTATTATCCGCGTTTGGCACTCGTGCAGCTAAATACGGGCGATCATATTTATTTGTTAGATGCGCCGCAGTTACAATTAGCTGAACTTTGGCAAGCGCTAAGTGAAGTTGATGTTGCAATTTGGCATGCTTGCGGAGAAGATTTAGGTATTTTTTATCTACTATCTGGTTGTCCGCCATTGACCAATATTTTTGATACGCAGATTGCCTTATCTTATTTAACTGGGCAGC
The DNA here is from genome assembly GCF_001593285.1 of Psychrobacter sp. P2G3. Taxonomy (NCBI): domain Bacteria; kingdom Pseudomonadati; phylum Pseudomonadota; class Gammaproteobacteria; order Moraxellales; family Moraxellaceae; genus Psychrobacter; species Psychrobacter sp. P2G3. The sequence continues at coordinate 2,250,951 of NZ_CP012529.1, read as the reverse complement.
TACAAATGGGCTATCAGCAAGCACTTGATGATCAGTTGGATATGCATATTGATAAAGAACAAAGTCAATCTGATTGGTTGCAACGCCCATTATCAGATGAGCAAGAGCAATATGCAATCGATGATGTACGTTTTTTACCAGCGCTATATTTGAGCCTTGAATATGAGTTAAAAAGACAAGGTCTGTTTGAATATGTATGGGCAGATTGCCAGTTGTATGCTTATGAGCTATACCAAACGCAGCATGTAGAAGATGAGGCCATGTACTTAACGATGGCAGATTATCGCTATAATTCGCAACAAATGGCGATATTGCAAGCGGTTGCTACTTGGCGTGAAGCGCTGGCACGTTCGACCAATCAGCCGCGTACTTTTGTGATTAAAAAACAAGCAGTGCGTGAGATTATCACTGAAAAGCCAACCAGTATGCGTGAGCTTGCCCATAAGACAACAATTCACCGTAGTATGTTGCGTCTTTATGGTGAAGAGTTGCTAAAGGTGATTAAAGAAGCAAAAAATCTAGCACCTGCTGAGCATCCAGAATGTCTGCTACCCCCATATCGCTCTAAAAACAAAGTATTGTCAAAAGCGGTTCAACAAGCGGTAGATGCACAAGCAGAAAAAATTGGCGTGCCAGCTAACGTGCTTATGCGCAAAAAATGGCTGGGGCAGCTTTACGAAGTGATTGCCTTTGATAAAGATTTAGCAGAACTACCGCAAGGCTTAAAGGGCTGGCGCAATGATTGGGTAATGCAAACTTTAATTCCTGTCATTAAAAAGCATAAAACAGAATTGCAGCAAGGTATGGGTATCAATGTTTAAATCTTCCATACTGTAGAAAATATTCTGTTTGCGCCGCCACTGACTCATTAACTAACATGCCTGTATGTGAGACGGGCATGACAATATGGTCAGTAGCAGCATCAATTTTAGTCTCCTTTACATATACCGTTCCATCATGCACAAGCTCCTGCTCAAGTTGCGATCGGCCTGCTTTACGCAGCTTGCGATTATGATATTGCAAAAATAGCTGCCCCAAGCCATAGGGCTTATTGCCCGCAATCACGCCCAAAGTAACATGTTCCGGCAATGGCGCAACCGTCCCATCCAATGCATCAACATATGAGCGACCTACGACAACAGGGGTCAATCGCCAAATGTAATCGGCACAAACGCTACCAACATGCGGTGTCCCGAGGGTCACGCAGCGTCCAATCTGCCACTTTGGGTAATGATAAACAAAATCGCGAATAATCAAGCCACCTAAACTATGCCCGACCAAATCTATCGGCAGGTCGGGATGATGGTTATGCTCAAGCCATGTATTGAGACGCTGACTATTGGTTGTGATGCCATCACGCATACTACGGTAGCTGTATTGATGAGTATCAAAACCTGCTGCTTGTAAGCGTTTAGCCAATGGCCGCATAATCCATGCGGTTTGATGTAAGCCATGAATAAGAATGACCCGATTTTTATGTTGCATGATATTGTCCAAAAAAGTGGTTTTATTACAATGAGTTAAGCTAATTTTTATCACATTCAGCTTTTATTATATCGCTAAATAACAGGATTGTTTAGCGATGATGTTATAGTCGATTTAGTTTAAAATTTATACCAGCATAACGCTATTTTGAACGTACTTGTTTTATATTGAACTGACTATAAATATTATATACATAAATAGTAAACAAAATAAAAACCTCCAAATCAGCTACTGACTTGGAGGTTTATTTTTATATAAAACAATGTATTAAGATGGCTTTTTGTTATCGAATACTACATGTAGTTTTCGATACTTGGGCAAGAACACATCAGGTTCTTATCACCATAAGCATCATCAACGCGTGCCACACTTGGCCAGAACTTGTGAGCACGGACATAAGGTAGCGGGAACGCAGCAGTATCACGGCTGTATGGATGCGTCCATTCGCTATCAGTAATCATAGAAGCTGTATGCGGTGCATTGACCAATGGGTTGTCTTCTAGTGTCCAATTATCTTCGCCTGCTTTAGCTTTCATTGCTTCAGCTTTGATAGATTTTAAGGCACTAATAAAGCGATCTAGCTCTTCTTTAGATTCAGACTCTGTTGGTTCAATCATCAACGTACCCGATACTGGGAAGCTCATCGTTGGTGCATGGAAGCCATAATCCATTAAGCGTTTAGCGATATCACTCTCACTGATGCCAGTTTCTTCTTTTAGTGGACGAATATCAATGATACATTCGTGCGCGACTTGACCATTTTTACCAGTATATAAAACAGGGTAGTGGTCTTTAAGCTGAGAGGCAACATAGTTGGCATTTAATAACGCCAGATTGGTTGCTTCAAGCAAGCCATCACGGCCCATCATCGCGATATACATCCACGAGATTGGTAAAATGCTCGCTGAACCATACGGTGCTGCTGATACTGCTGAACAGTCCTTTTGAGCGTTATGGACTGGACTGATGGTATGGTTGGCCATAAATGGTGCCAAATGCGCTTGCATCCCGATAGGACCCATACCAGGACCGCCACCGCCATGTGGAATACAGAATGTCTTGTGCAAGTTCATATGTAGTACATCTGCACCAACGTCAGCAGGCTGCATGATACCAACCTGAGCGTTCATGTTAGCGCCATCCATGTAGACTTGACCACCATGCTTATGAATAAGGTCACAAATCTTACGGATGCCTTCTTCAAACACGCCATGCGTTGATGGGTAGGTAATCATCAAAGCGCCAAGATTTTTGCTGTGCTCTTCACACTTAGCCGTTAAATCGTCGATATCTACGTTACCGTTATCATCAGTTCTGACCACAACGACTTTCATGCCCATCATCATTGCTGTAGCAGGGTTAGTACCGTGCGCTGATTGAGGAATGAGGCAAACATCGCGGTCAGTTTCACCTAGTGACTCATGATAGCGACGGATAGCAAGAAGACCTGCATATTCACCTGATGCGCCAGAGTTTGGCTGCATAGAAACATCATCGAAACCAGTAATAGCTTTTAGCTGCTCTTGTAAGCTATCGATCATATCGATATAGCCGCTTACTTGGTCACGCGGTGCAAAAGGATGCACGTTTGCAAACTCAGGCCATGTGATAGGTAGCATCTCACTAGTAGCGTTTAGCTTCATTGTACAGCTACCGAGTGGAATCATACTGCGGTTCATCGCCAAATCTTTATCTTCAAGCGACTTTAAATAACGTAGCATTTCATGTTCGGTATGATGCGAGTTAAATACTGGATGCGTTAATATATCATCTGTACGTAAGTGCGCCGCATCTAAAGATACACTGGCCGCTTCAGGTAAGTTATGCGACTTGCTAACGAAAAGCTGAGTTAAGACATTAAAGTCTTTTTCATCACTAATTTCACTAAACGATACACCCAGTTTACTATCGCTCAGACGCCACAGGTTATAGCCAACATTGTCTGCATTTTCAAAGATTTGAGTTGCCATCTTTTCTGAACCGCAATCAACCACAACCATGTCAAAGAATTGCTTATGGACGACATTTAATTGGTTGTCGCTACCTGCATTGCTAATAACATCAGCGAAGGCAGTTGCGAACGCATGAATACGAGTAGCAATACGCTTTACACCGCTTGGGCCATGATAGACGGCATACATGCCAGCAAGGTTGGCAAGCAATACTTGTGAGGTACAGATATTTGAGTTGGCTTTTTCGCGGCGAATATGCTGCTCACGAGTTTGTAGCGCCATACGTAGGGCAGTGTTGCCTTGCGAGTCTTTTGAGACCCCAATGATACGACCAGGTGCTGAACGTTTTGCTTTATCAGAGAAAGCAAAATAGGCAGCGTGTGGACCGCCAAAGCCCATAGGAATACCAAAGCGCTGCGTGCTACCTAATGCAAGGTCTGCACCCATATCAGCAGGTGACTTTAATAGCACCAAGCTCATGATATCGCTGACGACTGATGTGTAAGTTTTGTTTTTCTTAACGGCGCTAATAATGTCCGTTAAATCTTTAACATCGCCTTCTTTACCAACATACTGAAATAGTGCACCGAAGTAATCACCAGATTTTGCCAGTTCAAAATCACCAACGATAACTTCCCAACCAAAGTACTTAGCACGGGTATGGATAACGTCTAGCGTTTGTGGGTAGATACGGTCATCAACGAAGAATTGGTTTGATTTGCTTTTGCTCATGCGTTTTGACATTGCCATCGCTTCTGCAGCGGCAGTCGCTTCGTCAAGTAATGAAGCACCAGCAAGCTCAAGTCCAGTCAGATCAATACAAACTTGTTGGAAGTTAAGCAATGCTTCTAGACGACCTTGAGCGATTTCAGCTTGATAAGGCGTGTAAGCAGTATACCAACCTGGATTTTCTAGCACATTACGTTGAATAACGGCTGGCATACGCACAGGCGAGTAACCTTGACCGATATAGCTCTTGTTGACCGTAATGTTATCAGCCATGGCACGTAGTTTGGCAAGGGCTGCATGCTCACTCATCGCAAGCGGCAAGTCTAATTCTTTATGTATGCGTACCGGCTCAGGGACCGTATCATTAATAAAGCTTGCCATGTCGTTATAGCCAATCGCACTCAGCATATCGGCTTGCTTGGTATCGTTAGAACCTAGGTGACGATAAACGAATTCAGTTTCATTAAATAAACCTTTAAAAGTATCAAAGGTAGGTTTTTGAGAATTAGTCATGACAATCCTTAATAGACTGGATAAAAAAGTAATAAGTTAGGATAAAAGGGTAGAGCAAAATTGAGACGATAACTTTAATCGAATAATCACTAAATGAAGGAAAAGCTATCGGCCAAATCAGGCAATCAGTTAAACATAGTGGACAAACTGGTCTTGGTCAAAGCGGAACTGCGAGTTATAAATACCTTTGTCAGAGCGCTCACCTGCACCAATCATCATGACAACATGATGATCATCGCTAAGTCCAAGCAGTTTTTTCATCGCAGGCTCGTCAAATCCGCCCATAGGACAGCTATCGAAACCGTGTGCTCGCAGTGCTAGCATTAAGTTTCCAGCGGCAAGAGCAGTATTGTTGGTTGCCCAGTTTTTGACATCTTCAGAGGTATAATAAGGCGATTTAATCGGACCTTTTACTTGTCTGAATACTTGGGTAGCGCCCCATTTAACTGCGGATACTGTATTCACCGGACCACGTAAAAAGTCTACTGCTACCACCTTGGTGTAGTAGTCTTTGACCTTTTTTGGTACAGGCTTATCAGGGTATTCACGTAAAACTTGCTGGGCATGCTCATGCCAAATATTAGTACGTGCGACCACGGCAATTAAGCGCGCAGATGTTTTCGCGGCGTTTTGATTCATGCAGTTTTTGACAGCACGTTTGCGGCTATCTGCACTATCAATTACATAAAACTCCCACGGCTGCAAGTTGCTAGAGTTTGGCGCTAACATGGCCAGTCGTAGACATTCTGCGAGCACATCGTCAGGAATAGGGGTATCCGTAAAGCGACGTACTGAACGACGCGATTCTACTACTTCGCGAAAGGCTTGCAGTTGCGGCGTATAGCTAGGTGTTGCTAGATTAGCTGTTTTATTTCTGTCCACATTAGTACTATGCGTATCGGCTGCATCGGTATGATTGGCGTTAGAATCTGCTTGACTCATATGAGGCTCCAAAACGTAGCGTTAATATAAAGAACAATAAAAATAGGTAATCGTAGCTTGGTACGAATAAAGTCATACAACGGTCAGTTTATTCGTTGAATTAGGTTGTCTGTATATTACTAAATATAAGCAGATACCAGCTGACGCTAATATCTGCAGTTTTTGGACAGCTAGTATTATTTACTAGCTTCAATACTTTAGAAGCTTACAGCTCGTTTTGGTACTCTTCAGCTGTTAGTAGGGCTTCGTAGTCATCCATGTTGTCAGGCTTCATTCTAAAGAACCAACCTTCACCGTATGGGTCTGAGTTGATGATTTCAGGATCGTCTTCAAGGCTTTCGTTGACTGCAACGACTTCACCTGAGATAGGAGCATAAACGTCAGATGCCGCTTTTACTGATTCTACCACTGAGATTTCATCATCAACGACGATAGTGTCACCAACTTCTGGTAACTCAACGAACACCACGTCACCAAGCAAGTCTTGGGCATGGTCAGTGATACCAACGGTGATAGTACCGTCTTCTTCTAAGCGTAACCATTCATGGCTGGCGATGTATTTTAATTCTGCTGGAACATTGCTCATGGTGTCTCTCCTAAGTGATAGAGGCTGGATAATAAAACATATTAAGAAATCATAAAAGCCAATAATAGGCTGTGGTTAATCGAAGTTATCATTGTGGTCGTTGAAAGTTTCGATTAAACCACAATCAAACAGTATTCGTTAAGCTTAGTCAACATTAAAATCAGTCAAACTGCTGCTTGCCATTGCGTACAAATGGTAACTTAAGGACACGAGCATCTACGAACTTACCTTTACCGCGTAAGTCGATTTGTACTTTATCGTCATCTGATAAGCTGGCTGGAACGCGTGCGATAGCGATAGAGTTTTTGAGGCTAGGGGAGAACGTACCACTGGTAATGATGCCGTTTTGCTCATTATCTGTGCCCTGATTGATAGTCACTTCCATGCCTTCACGTAAAACGCCACGGGTAGTCAGTAGTAGACCAACTTGCTTCATCGCAGTGCTGTCATCTTTTGCTTGCTGACGTTTGCTAACCATGGCTTCACGGCCAACAAAATCGCGCTCGTCTTTTAGTGCCAGTGTCCAACCCATGTTGCACTCATAAGGACTGATATTTTCGTCCATATCATGACCATAGAGGTTCATGCCAGCTTCCATACGTAGGGTGTCACGCGCACCAAGGCCAGCAGGTTTAATGCCATTAGCTTTTAACTGTTCAAAGAATGCGGGCGCATCATCAGCATGCATAATGACTTCGACGCCATCTTCGCCAGTGTAGCCAGTACGAGCGACAAACCAATCTTTACCTTCTATATCAGTAAGGTCAGCACCAACAAAGGGCTTAAGCTCGTCAAGAATATCAGCCCAGCTTGGTTTAGCTTGTGCCAGTTTTGCTACTGCATTTGGCCCTTGAACGGCAAGCATAGCAAGATCTGGACGTTCGGTAATAGCAACCTCAAAAGCTTCAGCAACTTTATCAAAGTGAGCGATGTCCTTATCACGGGTACCAGCATTTGACACGATACGATATTCGGTTTCATCCGCATTCATCAAGTAAACAATAAGATCGTCAATGATGCCGCCTTGCTCATTAAGCATAGGCGAGTATAAGGCTTTACCAACGGTTTTTAGTTTATTGACATCGTTTGCTAGTAGTTTTTGTAGCCATGCCTTGGTTTCAGCGCCTTTGACGTCAGCCACTACCATATGTGAGACGTCAAACATCCCAGCATCAGTACGTACGGCCTCATGCTCTTCGATTTGTGAGCCGTAATGAATTGGCAGCTCCCAGCCAGAAAAATCCACCATTTTGCCATCACTATCGACGTGAGACTGATATAGAGGTGTACGTTGAGGAGCTTGGCTATTATTGTCTTGAGAACTAGTATCGGTCATAACAAATCCTTGTGTGTACGTCATCAGTACTTTGTAAAAAAGTACGAGGTTGATGAGCGTCGTAACAGTAGCGAGAAGCAATATTGCAGGGTGCAAACATTGCCGCAAAGGGTAACACAAAACATAAAGCAGTGAGCCAAACAGACGCGTAACGTCCGTTTAAGCAAAAGCCCTATCTGTCCTGTGACCTGAGATTTTCAATACGACAGCTGTTTATCAGAGGCTATGCACTCAATATGAGCTCAGAGCGTGTAGTGTCGTATTTTCTCCCCTTCGGTGGGTAAGGCGTCGTCCGTCCTTACCACTCTCCAGATTTGTTATGCCGCTTGTTTATGATTGCAAAATTAAAATAAAAAATGCAAATAAACAGTGGGGGCATGCGTTTTTCAGTCCTTTTACCTGAGCGATTGGCAGGGTAGATGCGCCTTCGGTGGTCGTATGACAGTATGAATAGCGCACAATGAGCGCTCATTTCTGCCAAAAACTCTCTCCTGAAAAACGCTTTTATTATGAAAGGTTCATAGCTGTTTTACAAGTCATCAATTGGATTAATGCCAATAATTTCATAAAAAGTCGTTTTTTTGCTGGTTTTGACCGTCAAATATGCCCTAAATCATGCTCCAAGTCTCATTGATAGTTCAGTCATTACTAATAATAAATGCTAATACAAAATATAAGTAGTAGGGAAAGATATGGCTGCTTTATGAAAAAGCTACCACTGAAAGCGAGTATTGATAATAAAGTGAACCATGATAGGCTATAATCCTATTATCCATAAGCATTTTGCATGACTGCTTTAATTTGCAATTTGCTTTAATCTTTAGTGTTAAATAGGTGTTCTATGCATTGTGATATTTATAAATTTCCCAAACATGACGATATGTATGTCTATATCGCGCGTCCCGATTATCCTGATGATACTGATGAAATCAAGGATTGGTTGGGTGTATTACCAAAAGACTTTCGCGCCAGTTTAGGTATGAGTAAATTCGTTATACATCTGGATTTGGAAACGACGCCAAAGCTTGCCCGCGTCGACAAGGAAGAAGTATTGGCGAAGCTAAAATCACAAGGGTATTTTGTCCAAGTGCCACCGCAAGATGTGATGCGCCGTCAAGCAGAACTGCGCGCTCGCGAGTCTCAGGATAATATTTACGACTAGGTTATGACTAGGCACTTATAATTCTGCCAGTGAAACACAAGTAAGGTGATGGTAGCTGATAGTCTAAAACCACTAAATAAGCTACCAAAATCCCACGTAAAAAAGTCTTTGCACAAGAGGCTAATATGCTTTTTGCTATAAAGTCGTGATAAACTAGTCACCTATCAAGCTTGCACGTTAGGGCTGAGTTGCTAATTAATTTAGTGACTACTCAATGACTCTATTGCTAATTACAAACGTAGGTATCTAAACACGCATGGACTGGTTAAAAAGTATCTTAGAAAGCTTACCTCTGGAAAAGCTTAGTGACATTCTTGGTGAGATTGTCATTTGGTGGAGTCAGATGGTCAAAAACGTACCACCCGCCGACCTGCCAATGTACGCTTATCTCGGTGGCTCCATCGTGGTATTACTACTTTGGATTTTGGTCGCACGCATTTTACCGCGTCCATTAGGTGGCATGAGCTGGATGGTATTGTTTGCTGTTCTCTTGGCGCCAGGTACTGCACTTAATGATCCTAGTGTCATAGCGCCCGCAAGCATCAGTGTCGTTTATGCGATTATGATGAAGGATACTGCCACTGCTATTACCAATGCGTTACCAATTCTAGTGGTATTGGTTGTTGGGTTATTCGTTGGTTTTGTCTGGCAGCTTATTCGTGGCGCTTTTGATTCAAGTTTGGACAAAGCGCGTCGCCGTAGTACTGAAGATGCGCAGGCAAATATGCAACTGGCAACGGGTAATTATATAGAAGAGAAGAATAGTGAGTCATTACTAGTAAACATTCCAGTAACTACTCAGCCTTCAATTAATGATTCCATGAATGCCAAACAAGAGATTAATTTGAAAAAGCAAAGCTCTAACGATGATATAGATAAGACGTTAAGTACGATAAAGCCTAGTACACAAGTTAATGATGGTTCGGTTGATTCAGATAAGAAGCTATAGTTAACAACTTACATTAGCTAGCAAGTTTTTTGTAAACTGTAGGAAGTAAAATAAAAGACACCTTTGCGTGTCTTTTTTTATGGCAATACGTTAACTTTAGATTAGCAAAATACTTAAGATTCTTTAGCTACTGCGAACGCATGAGTATTTGGGCATTAAGAAAGGCTGTGCTAATCTAAACCATTAATTTTTTATGCATATTCATATTAATTACAACGATTGAGATTTGACCATGAGCACTGAAAATAAGATTGCAAAACCAAGCTTTACAGGTACTGAGAGTTATATTGCCACCGATGATCTGCAACTGGCAGTCAATGCGGCTATGATGTTACAAAAGCCACTGCTAATCAAAGGTGAGCCGGGCACAGGCAAGACCTTACTTGCAGAAGAAGTTGCCAGCAGTTTAGGTATGCCGCTTATTACATGGCATATAAAATCAACGACCAAGGCTGAGCAAGGGCTGTACGAGTACGACGCAGTATCACGCCTACGTGATTCACAATTAGGTGATGATAAGGTGTATGAAATTGGCAACTACATTAAGCCTGGCAAACTTTGGGAAGCCTTTACCAGTAAAGAGCGTAGCGTGCTGCTGATTGATGAAGTAGATAAAGCGGATATTGAGTTTCCAAATGACCTATTGCATGAGCTTGATAAAATGTCTTTTTATGTCTATGAGACTGGCGAGACTATTACTGCTGAGCAGCGTCCTGTCGTCATTATCACCTCAAACAATGAAAAAGAGCTACCGGATGCATTTTTGCGTCGCTGTTTTTTCCATTATATCGACTTTCCAGAAGAGCAAACCATGCGTCAAATTATTGATGTCCATTTTCCTAATATTCAAGAAAAACTGGTCAATGATGCACTCGATATTTTCTATAAGCTGCGCAACATTCAAGGGCTTAAAAAGCCACCATCAACCTCAGAGTTGGTCGATTGGTTAACCTTATTGCTGGCTGATGACATGGCACAAGAAGAGCTAGAAGAAAACTTGCGTGGTGAAAAATCTATCCCACCTTTATATGGCGCATTGCTTAAAAATGAAGCTGATGTGAACTTATTACAGCGTTTTGCCAATATGATGCGCCGCTGAGGTTAAACATTATGTTTATCAAACTATTTTATACCTTACGTACTTATGGTGTCCCTGTTAGTACACGCGAGCTGCTTGATTTAAATGCTGCGCTTGAGCATGGGTTGATGATGCAGCCGCATCCTGAATATCCAGATGACCCAGCACTGCGCGATTTTGCCAGTCGTGAAGATATGTATCGCCTTATTCGTCTGTGTATGGTCAAGGACGAACGTCATTTTGATAAGTTCGATCGAGCAATGGCAGATTATTTTGAAGGAGTCGATAGCTTAGACATTGATGAATTGATGGCGAAGCTGACGGACGTTCCCAAAGAGTGGCTGGACTTAAAGTTAGATCCAAAAAATCTAACAGAAGAACAGCGGCGATTGCTCAAAAAGTACGGTTCGCTTGAAGAGTTGATGAAGGCTTTAGAAGAGCGTCTCAAAGAGCAAAAAGAGCGGCATCAAGGTGGTAGTAAATGGGTCGGCACCGGTGGCACCTCACCGTTTGGCGCTTATGGTGATCATCCAGAAGGCGTACGTGTCGGCGGAGAGTCACGTAAACGCAGTGCAGCAAAGGTTTGGGAGCAGCGTAAATACCGTAACCTTGACGATGATAGTTTACTTGGCACGCGGCAAATTCAGATGGCACTGCGTAATTTGCGCCAATTTGCACGCACAGGTAGCGCTGACGAGCTAGATATTAATGAAACCATCAGACGTACTGCTAAGAAAGGTGTACTCGATATTCATATGCAGGCTGAGCGTCGCAATCGTGTCAAAGTACTGATGCTATTTGATGTGGGCGGCAGTATGGATATCCATGTTGAAGCATTAGAAAAGTTGTTCTCAGCGGCAAAAAACGAATTTAAAACCTTAGATTTCTTTTACTTTCATAACTGTTTGTATGATTATGTCTGGAAGGATAACAATCGTCGTCATAGTGCGCCTATGCCAACCTTTGAGCTACTGAATAAATATGGCCGCGAGTACCGAGTGATATTCGTTGGTGATGCCTCAATGTCACCATATGAGCTATTTTCAGTGGGTGGCAGCGTTGAATACATGAATAATGAAGCTGGCGTAGTGTGGTTGAAAAGGGTACTTGACCATTTTGACAAGGTCGCATGGTTGAATCCTGAAACCCCAGCTTATTGGCAATATACCCAGACTATTAGGGAAATCAAAAAGTTATTCAATAATCACATGTACCCTATGACACTACATGGAGTGGAAGATATGACAGCCTATTTAGCTCGCTAGCTGTCCATAAATTTTTACTTTGAATAAATTATAAAAACCACTGCTATGAAATAATAGTAGTGGTTTTTTGTATCTAACAGTATCATATTTAATTTAAAGTAATTATAAATTTAGAGCAGCTTAACAACAAATGTTGCTAGAAACAATTAAATTGAGTAAGGCAATGCTATTTGTCAAGAAAATGTAACTATATAACTATTGACAATTTTAAAATATGGATAGTGATAATTATGCATTAACTGGTTGATAAGATAGGGTTTTCAGCTTCCTAACAATATATCTATATTTGATATTAAACAATGCGAATACGATAAATGAATCTATGTAATTGTTAAAGACTCACTTGTATCCTATACGATTACCTCACTACTCCCTATGCTTAAAAAGTTTATCCTCAGATATCAAAAGCACAAATGAATACGAATCTTCAAAGATCTGATATTTAAATATTTATTATGTGTGGGGAGCATGATTGTAAGGTTGATAAGTAGTTGACAGACAGTAGTGTTCATAGGCTTTATTCTATTTAGCACTAAAATAAGATGGAAGGTCATAAAGTGATAATTAAGAGGGCTGAGTAATGGAAGACTAACCAAAAATACTGCCTTCATCTATGGACCTACATAACCAAATTCAGCAACTTTTCTCAAATTATTAACACAAATCCAATCAAATTCTTATCTGTCCCTGATAATAAATGACTTCAAAATCCCGACGAACGGACATTTTTTGCTATTTAGCTGGTAAGCAGTAAGAGTGTTATACAGTTCATTGATTGATATATGACAGGCAAGCTTGCACATTACAGAAAAAACTCTCCAATTAATAATTAATTCTATTGTCTTCTGTGACAATTTTAAGACTCCCAACCAATACGCTGGTTTAAATCTTTAATTATAATCATATATTTGTGTATTTCACCAAGGTGAGTGCAGAGACAAAAAGACCTCAAGGCTATTAAATGCTTGGGGTCTTTTTGTCTTTGTTGATATTGAATATGGTCGATAATGACTAATAATTTTGTACTAAAACGAGAATTTAGTCATAAGTTTTTTAAGATATTAACAGTTGACTTTGTTGTTAATATGTAAAGATATTGACGAACGGTTGTAAATAAATCACTAACGGTGTTGTTTCTCTATGCATATATCCGTTAATATGAATATATATATCCGCAAACATGAATATATATATGGAAACAGTAGGTTTACAATACAAAACGTTTTCGCTTCTTAAAACTTAATTGCTAGTTACATTTCCAGCAAAATGTTACTTCCACATAAGCTTAAGACCCGTTTTATTTTGTTATTTAAGCTCTCTGTAACGTAGATTTTGGTCTAATTCTTTATATTTGATAGGTCTATTCGGGAGTACATATCATGAATCACAACTATAAAGTCATCTGGAATGACGCTTTACAGTGTTTTACAGCAGTAGCTGAATATGCTAAAGGACATAGCAAATCATCGAAGTCTAGTGCAAGCTCTAGCTCTGCAAATGTATCTACCAGTATGTTGAAAGGAGAGGCTCATAGCTTGCGCCTTAGTGCGTTACGTTCGGGACTAATTGCCGTAGGTATGACAGGTTTGGCAATTGGTATATCCTCACAGGCTATTGCTGCGGTCGGCGTGAGCGGTGGTACAGGAAGTGGTACAGCTGTTTCTGAATGTACCAATGATAGCCAAGCAAATTCAGGCACTAATAAAGAAAATATCGCTATTGGCTGCGAATCTTCTACCAGCAACAAGGGATATCAAATCGCTGATCGTGGCAACCCTTACTATACTAATAATGATTTTACGCCTGGGATGAAGAACGGAGGCTCCGTCGCGATTGGAACAGGTGCAAGTACAGAGCATGTATTTAGCGTAGCAATAGGTGAATATGCAAAAACGACTAGTGGCGCTGGTGTAGCTATAGGCGTTGGCTCATTATCTGAAGGCAATACTGCATTAGCTATAGGCCGTCAATCAGTTGCTAGAGGAGACTACTCACAAGCGATGGGTAACGTCGCTGCAGCGACAGGAACAGGCTCTTTGGCAGTCGGTCATTCTGCAACCGCTACAGGTTATCGAGCTATTGCAATTGGCGCTTCAGACATTGAAAATGCTTCCCCAAGTTACGGTCAAGCAGGCGCTAATTATCAAACCGTAGAGCAAACCAAAGCATCTGGTAGAGATACTATTGCTCTTGGTAGCGGTGCTCAAGCCGTTACTGACGGTTCAGTAGCGATTGGCACCAATTCGAATACCCTAGTTGATGCGATCATTGTTACAAGCGCAACTGTAGGCGATGTCACTTTTGGCAACTTTGCTGGAGCAACTAATATCGCAGCAGGTGATCAAGTATCTGTTGGCGCTGCGGGTCAAGAGCGTCAAGTGAAAAACGTTGCGGCAGGCAATGTAACGGCGGCTAGTACAGATGCTATCAACGGTAGCCAGCTGTTCTCTGTTGCAGATACGTTGAACACAGATATTACTGATAATAGAAATAATATTACTAATAATACGACTAACATTACCAATAATACCACTAGCATCAATCAGGGTATTAACTTCGGAAATGGCGTTACAGCTAATAATTTTAAATTAGGTGCCACTATTGCCGTTACTGGTGATGGAAATATAACGCCAGTGACCACAGCCAATGGTGTGCAACTTCAATTGAACAGAGACTTAGGTTTAAACAGTGTGACTACTGGCAACACCCTTGTTAATAATAACGGTGTTACTCTGACTGGCGGTTCTAACCAAACGATTAGACTGAGCAATAATGGCCTAGATAATGGTGGTAACAAAATTACCAATGTAGCTAGAGCTACAGATGGCACAGATGCAGTTAACTTTGATCAATTGAATGAAGTCAGAAACAGTGCCGCTGCCAAGAGCACAGTTACGCAAGGCAAAAACATTGTTGTAACTTCAACCGCTAATGAAGATGGCTCAACTAATTATCAAGTGGCCACTGCAGATGAACTCGATGTTACTAGTGTTACCGCTGGTAATAGCACTCTAAACAATGAAGGTCTGGGTATTGATGATGGTACAGGTAATACAGCGACTGTGACCGCAAGTGGCACTACAGTAACCAATGCTGCTGGTGATTCAACTAGCTACGGTGCAAACGGCTTTACGGCTAGTGATAACGCTGGTAACAGCACTGTTGTTAATCAAACAGGCGTAAGCTTTACTAATAGCAATGGCGCTACTGGACCTAGTATTACTGCAGGTGGTATTAATGCAGGCGGTACTGTAATTACTAACGTTGCAAGTGGTGGCGATATCGCTACCAATGCCGCTAACATCGGTGATATACAAGCAGCTGCTGCTGGCTCTAGAACTGAAGTTGCTGCTGGTACTAACATCACTAATGTGGTTAAAACAACAGGTGAAAATGGACAAGATATCTATACCGTTAATGCGAATGGTGCCAGCGTTTCTGGTTCTAGTGCAGTGACCGTAACAGCTGGTAATAAAAATGCCGCTAACGTTACTGACTATGCTGTAGATCTCAGTCAGGCCAGTAAAGATAGCTTAGTGAAAGCAGATAGTGCCATGCAAACAGTCGTTACTCAGATTGATGGTAATAATGTCAAGACTGTTAACCAAGCAAACAATACGGCTAACTTTGTCACCGGAAATAACATTGTCCTGAGTAATGACAATGGTGGTATTAGAGTAGCTACTGCCGAAAATATAGTAGTGACTAGTATTAAAGCTGGCAATACGACGCTTGATAGCAATGGTCTGGATAATGGTGGCAATACAATTACTAATGTCGCCGCTGGTGTTAATCCTACTGATGCTGTAAACGTGAGTCAGCTTGATACTGTCGATAGAGCAATTAATGGTGAGCTTGTGACTATTGACAGAAACGTTAATAATTTAGGCTATAGAATTGGTGAGGTTGAAGACAATGCCAATGCTGGTATCTCAGCCGCGATGGCGATGTCATCATTGCCACAAGCTTACATCGCAGGTAAGTCGATGATAGGTGGTGGTATTGCCTCATATAACGGCGAAAGCGCAGTTGCTATCGGTGTCTCAAGAGTCTCTGATAACGGTCGCTGGGTGATGAAAATAAATGGTACAGCCGATACTCAAGGTAATGCTGGCGGTGCTATCGGTGCAGGCTTCCATTTCTAATCCAATCAAACGCATTATGACAATGTCTGTACTCGGGCAGATATTGTCAAATCACTCATGACACATTAAGGAATAAACAATGAACTTATCTATTTATCGCCACGGATTGTTGGCTACTGCTCTTTTATTTGCTGTAACTGGCTGTACTTGGCATGTCAGTCCGGGCGCTCAGCATGGCTCTGTTAATCCTGATGATTTGGTATTCCCTGATCAAAGTTCAGCATGGCAAAGAGAAGGCAAAATCGTTGAGCAAAATGATGTTGCCAAAATTAAAGTCGGTACTACTAAAAACGAGATTTACAAACTGATTGGTACTCCACACTTTCAAGAAGGCTTCAATGCTCGTGAATGGGATTATATCCTCAAATTCTATGATGCCAATCAAAATGTAGAAACTTGCCGTTATAAAGTCATTTTCGATGACAGTTATGAAGGTGTGCTTCGTAGAGATGAGTTTTTTGCAACTGAGACTTATTGGCAGCCTGCGTCATGTGCTAAGTATTCACAATTTACTAGATAGTTTGACTTAATAGTAAACGTTGAATAATAAAAAAAGAACAAGGCATCTAGTGTCTTGTTCTTTTTTTCTGAATATAGGGTAAGAAAATCTATTGTTTAAAAAATAGAGATTTATAAATAATTTTCTAAGCTTTAATTTTACTAAGCTCTGAAAACCAACATAAGAAAAGAGGCATCTATAACCATATTAAAGCTTATTTTCTGAAATGAAAATATCGTTGTGTTTAAATACTTCTTTCACCTATATATTTTTTCAATTTAACACCTTAAGTACCTGAGTAATAAGTCACTCTGTTATCACGTAAGAATCCAGCCAAGCCCAAGCTATAACGCTCGGCGACACGAACGGCGGTACTGGTAGGGGCGGACATACCAACTAACCAAGGTATACGACCACGAATGGATTTCTGCACCAGCTCGATTGATAAGCGTGAAGTCATAAGGACGCATTCAACCTCCGTCTTGTTGCGCAGTTGCCAGCCGATAAGTTTATCGAGCGCGTTGTGACGTCCTACATCTTCAAACAAATATAATTGTTGGTTATACATCGTTGCGGCGGCATGTACGGCACCTGTCAACTGATGTGTATGTTGCATGGTATCGACTTGTTGCCGTATTTCTAATAGATAGCCAAGGCTTGGAGTATTTGCTTTGACCTGTTGCATGTCTTGACGATAAGCACTCAAGTCGGGCAGTGCCTGCGTTAGTCCAGTGATACCACACATACCGCAACCTGTACGCCCTGCGAGCTGCCGCTTTTGTGCTTGGATACGCTGATGACAGCGTTGGTTTAGCACTAGCTCTACCACATAAATATCGTAATCTTGCAGTGATGTTAAGCTTTGCTCAAATGCTTCAAATTCAAGACTTTCATTCATAGGGTTTTTTACATGCGAATCCTGCCCAAACGAATCTTGCGTAAACTTTTGATAACTTGCGATATCTGTAAGCTGGGTAACTTCCCAATCAAGCAGCTCATGACTGTGCTGAATTAAGCCTTCACTAAATAAGAATCCAACAGCTAAATATTCTAGCTGGTGAGGACTTGCCATCAATACCGCATAGTGAATACCGTTAATAACGATAGCAACCGCAGCTTCCACTGCTAAGCTAGCTGACTGTGAGTCAACTCTGATTTGATCAGTACTAGTCTGAGCAACACTGGTCCCAGCAATACTATGATGACCATACTTATCTGACGGATAATAATGCTTTTGCGCTAAATGATTACGCGCAAGTGGTATCGCAGATAATTCTATAGTTTCTGAAATTTTATTTGCCAATTTATTCTTTACTAAGAATTGATCGCTATATTTCGCGTCAGTTTCAGCATTGCTTTCAGCTATCATGATGGCTCGTTATATCTTATGGGCATTGACATAGTTATTACCGTTTTCCTTTTAAATATATTCATAACTCAATCATTATCTCACGCTTACTATGCAGGGTCGGCTATGCCAGCGTTTGCATCAACACGTTGCAGAACAACGGTCGTTGATTTATAAGCTGGTATGTGGGAGTCTGGCGCATGCGTGTCTAAATCAAATAAATCATTACACTCAGGGTAGTAAGTTGCGACGGCGTTGGATGCGATATCCATCTCAGTCAATACTAAAGGCCCTAATGTACGTGGTTTATCTGTGCCGTCTGTAATGTTTGAGCTATTTGAGCTGGCTTGACGCGATACCACAACATGGTCACCTTCTTGCCAACCTAAACGGCTCATCTCATCAGGATGCATAAATAGCACATCACGGCGATTGGTTTGGCGATAGCGGTCTTGATAACCAAATATCATAGTATTGAATTGGTCATGGCTACGGACACTGGTCAATTGCCAGATTTTTTGCTCATTATCTTGCGTGCTATCGATATTGTTATCTTCTCTCGCATTGTCTATAAGGGCTGAGGTTGTCTCTGCCATCTGTGCTGCGACATAAGTAATCGGATATTTCGGTACTTCAAACTGTGCTTTGCCACTGTCGGTATTCCACACGCGATGGCGCGCTGGATGATATAAATGAAAGCCACGCTCAGCCGCACGAATACGCTCGTTAAAGTTCTCAAAACCATCAATCGCTTGTGCAACATAGTCACGAATGATGTCAAAGTCTTCACTCATTGCTTGCCAAGGGATAGATGAGTCAGCACCAAGCACGTGAGTAGCAATGTCTGCCACAATCTGCGCTTCCGACTTTAACGTATTGCTAACAGGTTTAAGGTTGCCCTGAGTAGGTACAATCTGACACATAGAGTCTTCGATAGTGGCAAACTGCTCACCTTTAGCGGTAATTATGCGTTCAGTACGACCTAAGCAAGGTAAGATGAGGTTATTTGCGCCCGGATACAGCATGGTCTCATTCAGCTTAGTTCCTACGAAAACATTGAGCTGAGTCGTGGTCAAGGCTTGTTGAATGGCACTGCTATCAGGCGCGGCAACGGCATAATTACCGCCCATACTCATAAAGACTTTGAGCTTACCAGCAATTAATGCTTTGGCGCCAGCCACCACATCAAAACCGTCCTCTTGCGGCATTGGACGCTCAAAAACGCGCTTAAGGCTATCAAGCAAAGCCTGTCCGGGACGTTCATGAATGCCCATGGTGTGATCGCCCTGCACATTGGAATGTCCACGCACTGGGGAAGCGCCTGCACCATCAATCCCAATCATACCCATCAATAGTAACAGGTTAGTAATCATCGCCACATTGTCATCACCTTGCACATGCTGGGTGATGCCCATACCCCAAGTACAAATCGTCGCAGGACTGTTGGCAACCAGCTTTGCGATATTGATAATTTCTGTTTGAGCAATACCGCAACCAAGCTCGATATCCACCCATGACTGTTCTGTCAGCCACTGTTTTAATGGCTCAAAACCTGACGTATGCGTCGCAATAAAATCGTTATTAATTTTATCGTTCTCAATCAGCCATTTTGCAATACCAGTCAACAGCGCAGTATCGCCACCGATTTGAATTTGAATGACATCGTCGACCATATCATCACTTTGACCTGCCGCCATATGCGTGGGCTTTTGCGGATTTCTAAATTTACTTAAGCCTTGTTCACGCATAGGGTTTATCGAGATGATTCGACAGCCTTGCTCATGAGCATGGGCGAGCATTTCAAGCATGCGTGGGTGGTTAGTCGCAGGATTTTGCCCAAACATTAATATCAGTTTGGCTTGCTCAAAATCTTCTAACATCACCGTCGCTTTGCCGACGCCCAGCTGTTTACCGAGCATCACTGAGGTTGGCTCGTGACACATGTTTGAGCAATCTGGTAAATTATTGGTACCAAAACAGCGCACAAACAATTGATACATAAAGGCTGGCTCATTAGTTACACGGCCCGAGGTATAAAATAGCGCCTCGTCTGGCGAATCAAGCTGTCCTAACTGTTCTGCAATACGTTTGTAAGCAGCTTCCCAAGAAATCGGTACATAGCGGTCTTGAGTCGCATCATAATATACGGGCTCTGATAAACGGCCACTATGCTCAAGCTCGTAGCCCGACCATCCTTGTAGCTCGGTTACGGTGTGCCGTGCAAAGAATTGTGCATCTGCCTTTTTTGACATAGTCTCACTGGCGATGACTTTGATACCATTTTCGCAGACATCAATCATTTTATGTGATTTATGATCTGGCCAAGCGCAGCCCGGACAATCGAATCCGCCTTTAGGCTGATTGCTTTTTAGCACACTTAAACTACCACGCAAGAAAGTCTGATAATCCATCATTTTACGAGTAGAGGATATCAGCGCAGGCCAACCGGCAGCAGGGTGGGAATAAACAGGAATTTTGCGCATAGCAGACCTCAAAGGTAAATGGCAGCAAATAAGCTTTATATAACAACTATATAATGGCTAGCGAAAAGTTTGTAGGATCATTAACTATAGATAACAAAAAACCTTCAAGAAAAGAGTGTTTCCTTGAAGGTTTATAATTTTATTGTCAACTAATACATTTCTTGCGGACATAGCAGCCGGTAGACTAGTTAACTCAAAATCAAGCTATCATCTTCAACCTTCTCACCGCGAGTTTGCTCAAACATATCAAGTAAGTCATGTACAGTCATATCTTTACGTATGTCACCAGCGACATCTAATACCACTTGGCCTTGATGCAACATCACTGTACGCGTGCCATGTGCTAATGCTTGTTGCATTGAGTGCGTGACCATCATGGTAGTTAGCTCATTATCAGTGACAATCTTATCTGTCAATTCTAAAACGAAAGCAGCAGTTTTAGGGTCAAGAGCAGCAGTATGTTCATCAAGCAATAGAATCTTAGAGGGTTGTAATGATGCCATTAGTAGGCTCACAGCTTGACGTTGCCCGCCAGATAATAACCCCATACGGTCGGTCAAACGATTTTCTAAACCTAATTTTAGGACTGACAGTTTTTCTCGGAATAAATCACGGTTATTCTGGTTTAGTGCAAAGCTTAGACCTCGTTTGCCGCCACGTTTGTAGGCCAATGCCATATTTTCTTCGATAGTTAATGCTTCACAAGTCCCAGCCATCGGGTCTTGAAACACACGGGCGACCCAATGAGCGCGTTGATGCGCTGTTTTTTTGGTGACATCGATGCCGTTTAGTAAGATTGAGCCACTATCGACACGCGTGGTACCACTTACTGCGTTTAGAAAAGTCGATTTACCTGCGCCATTAGTACCAATCACAGTGACAAATTCGCCATCAGCGATATTTAAATTAATACCACGGAGGGCAGGGTTTTCGATAGGCGTGCCCGGGTTAAAGGTTAACCGTAAATCTGTGGCTTGCATCATAATCGTTATTCCTTATTGTCTCTTCAAGCTTATTACAGTTTTTTACCGCCTGCATTGACTGTCATTGAACGCGAACTTTACGAGATAAAAACTTGGTTTTAGCTTTTGGCAATACTAGTGCTAATACTACAAGTAAAGCGGTAATCAAGTTCAAATCCTGCGGGCCAAAGCCAATACTACGTAGCGTATCGCTCGATAGCGCGACCTGAATAAATAGCTTATATAGTACCGCGCCAACGATTACAGCAAAGGTAATCAGCCAAATACGCTTGGCAGGGATGATGGTCTCACCAATGATGACCGCTGCTAGACCAATGACAATCGTACCGATACCGATAGAGATATCTGCACCACCTTGAGTCTGTACAAACAGTGCGCCTGCTAGAGCAATTAGGCCGTTAGAGACGGCCATACCGATGATGGTCATCCATGAGGTATTGATGCCTTGCGCCTGTGCCATTCGTAAGTTTGAACCAGTTGCTCGCATAGATAGGCCAGTTTCGGTGCTATAAAACCAATCTAAGAATAGCTTGGCAAGCAGTATGACCACACCAATGATAAGGCAGCGCATCCAATATCCATTGCCATCAGTAACTAAGGTGCTAAATACCGTAGTTTCACCCAATAACGGCAAGTTGGGCGCGCCCATGATGCGTAGGTTGACAGAATATAGCGCGACCATGACTAAGATGCTGGCAAGTAGTTGCAAGATACCAAGTTTGACGTGCAACCATGCAGTGACGATACCGGCGACTGAACCTGCTAGCATACCAAAAGCGCATGCCAACCATGGATTGACACCAGCGACAATAGAGATGCCAGCGACTGCGCCACCTAATGGAAAACTACCATCAGCGGTCAAGTCAGGAAAATCGAGCGTACGAAATGAGATGAGCACACCAAGTGCTACTAGGCCGTAAATTAGACCGCTTTCAAGCGCACCAAAAAAAGCAATTAGAGACATAAGATATCAGTAAGTCATAACCAAGCGTTTAGCAAATAACATTCCATTTATTAACTCATAGAGTAAGTGGCATATACCAGCGCGCTCTTATCTATAAACTTATAAGTCAATTTTAGCTAAACGGCTAAGCGGTGAATTTAACAGATTAAGCAATCTGCGGTTAGGGTAAACCAAAACATATCACGACGAAAAACTATCATAAGCTACCTTGGTTCAAAGCTTTGGTTCAAGATATTGCAAAATTTAGATGCTATGTTAAATGCTATGTAAATACTAAAGCCCTAAGCAAATACCTTGGCACTTATAAGTATTTTATAAGTAATGAGCTAAATAAAAGCATTTAAATAACCGCTACTTAATAATAGCCTTTTAAATAAGAAGCCCAGCCTACTAATTCATAGCTGGGTTTCTTATCTTAAACATTTAGCTTCATCGCATAAAGGTAGCTGGCGACTGACACGCAATCTATCAAACTCGGTATCTATATTATGATTGCTATGATGAGCCAACTATAAAAGTGCGTTATTCTACCACTTCTTTTGCTTTATCGATAACCGCTTGTGGCAAAGTAATGCCTTGTTCTTTGGCATGGTTTGGACTGACATATAAATCAAGCATTTGCGGCGTATAAACAGGAATGGCGCCGGCTTCTTCACCGTTTAGAATGCGTACAACGATTTTACCAGTTTCGCGGCCAAGATCGTAATAGTTTACGCCTAAGGCAGCAATGGCACCGCGCTCAACTGAACTGGTATCTGAGGCAATCAGTGGGATTTTGCTCTCTTTAGCGACTTGATATAGTGATTCGTAGGCCGATACGACGTTGTTATCGGTTGAGGTATAGATCATATCAACCTTACCTTCGAGGCTACGGGCGGCCATCGCAATATCAGTACTACGCTGGGCAGGCGCTTCGAGTACGTTGATACCTAGTGGTGTCAGTTTTTCTTTTAAGTTTTTCAAGATAATCGTTGAGTTGACTTCGCCTGGGCTATAAACATAACCGACATTTTTTAAGCTAGGAATGATTTGACGCATCAATTCAATTTGTGGCTCATAAGGTAGTGCATCAGAGCCACCAGTGACATTGGTGCCAGAGCCATCTAGTTTTGTGACTAGTTTGGCTGCGACTGGGTCAGTGACTGCTGAAAATACTAGTGGGATACTGCTAGTCGCAGCAGCTACTGACTGCGCTGATGGAGTGCCGATCGCGATGATAACGTCTGCATTGTCTGCAACGAATTGCTTGGCAATCTGTCCCGCCGTGGCAGTATTGCCCTGTGCACTTTGGAAGTTGACCGTTAAGTTTTCACCGTCTTTAAAGCCGGCATCATTTAGCTCATCGATGACACCTTTACGGACATCATCTAGCGCTGGATGTTCTACAATAGCAGTGATAGCGACCGTCTTCATAGCTACTGCGGCATCGCCAGTAGCAGCCACGTCAGTAGTGCTAGTATCTTGTGCTGACTGATTACAACCAGTCAAGATAGCAGTACAAACGCCGCCTAATAATAGCGCTTTACTAAAATTGAAATGACCAAAACGATTTTGATACAACATGGGTCTTACTCCTAAAATAATAGTGTGTCCATACACTATATAAATAATTAACGTGCTAATTGATAGCTTACTACTTTTTATTTGGTATCGACATCAGTATCAACGTTGATAGCATTTTTTAGTAAATCTGCTGGCAAGCTGACACCTTGCTCAGCGGCGTGCTTCGGACTTGCATACAAGGTTAATTTATTCATGACTTCAGGCTTAATGGTATTGACAGCCTCGCCATTTAACACGCGATAAACCATTTTTCCAGTGGTACGGCCAAAGTCATAATCGTTGACACCTAGCGCAGCAGTGGCACCGCGTCTTACACTAAACTCGTCCGAGGCAATGACTGGAATATCAAGCTCGTTAGCGGCACCTGCCATTGCTTCAAATCCTGACACAACGTTATTATCTAACGAGGTATAAATGACATCGACGCGACCAGCAAGACTACGAGTCGCCATTGCAACGTCAGTTGGGCGATTGGCTGTCACATCTAATATTTTAAGTCCACGCGCTGGTGCAAGTTTTTTAAGCTGATTGAGCACCACTACAGAGTTAATCTCACCTGGGCTATAGACGTAACCAATGGTTTTTGCATTGGGTACAATCTTTAAAATATTATCTAACTGCGGCTCAATAGGTAATTCACTGGATAAGCCTGTCACGTTAGATTGAATAGGTAAATTATTTTCATTAATAAGCTTCGCTGCGACAGGGTCTGAGATAGCAGTATAAATAACCGGAACCGTTTTAGTTGACGCCACAATTGACTGAGCAGATGGCGTTGAGATTGCTACGATGGCATCTGGATTGTCTCCTGCAAACTGCTTAGCAATCTGTCCTGCTGTCGCTGTATTACCTTGAGCACTTTGAAAGTTGATGGTTAGATTTTGGCCTTCAACATAACCATTATCAGCCAGCTCATCAATAATACCGCGGCGCATCTCATCTAACGATGGGTGTTCAACGATTTGAGTAATGGCCAACGTTTTAGCGGGCTTGTCAGTATCAGCGGTTGCACTCTCATCAGTCGTTGCAGCAGTATCGGTAGAATTTGAGCAGCCAATTAATCCAAGTGTGGCGCTAATAGCAGCACCATATAGGCTTAAGCGTAAAGTAGAAGCAATAGTCATTATTAGGTTAACTCATAAGTTATATCAATCGTAAAAACCAAGTTAACATTATCAGAATAGCTAAGTCTACTTATGGTAGTACTTGCGTTCGTCTTCGTTATATTTGGTTTTTAAAGATGATACTGGAAAGTGCAGGTTAGCCGAGTCAATGCTATGTTGATGCCAAAATAGCAGGCTAACAATAAGGTAATCGTTCCGTCGATCATTATGTTCATATTATGACAGTAATGTAAGTTATCGCAATAAAAAATTAAAGCGTATTCGTCATAGCTGTGATTGAGTCATGTATTGATGGTTTTATTAACCTATATACTATAAAAAACGACATAAAAAAAGACGCCACTAAGGACATCTTTTTTTATGTCAATGCTGAATGGAGTAGTTAAGCTAAAGTATCACCAACCACGCAATCATCAGGCAAGGTAACAACTGTTAGCCCTGTCTTTGAATCGCCAGTCGATAACACCATGCCTTCTGAGACACCGAACTTCATCTTACGCGGGGCAAGATTGGTCACGCAAATCACTTTTTTATCAACCAATTGCTCAGGCTCATAAAATTTACGGATACCGCTAAACACATTGCGCGGCTTATCTTCGCCAACGTCTAAGGTAAATTGCAGAAGCTTATCTGCGCCTTCGACATGGTTACACTCTAAAACGTGTGCGACTTTCATCTCAACTTTGGCAAAGTCTTCAATACCAATATAATCAGCTTGCTCAGCATTTATATCATCATCAGTACCAGCTTCTGTCTTGCTATCTTTTTCGGTGACTGACTTGCTAGCAACTGGGGTAGTGGTTTGCGCCAACGATTCTTTTGACGCCTCAACCATCGCGGCGACGTCTTTTTCTTCGATACGCTGCATCAATGGTTTAAATTTATTGATTTTATGACCAAGCAACCACTCATTACGGCTGGCAAAGCTGAGATCATCAATGTTTAAGAATTCTTTGGCATTGGCAGTCAGCTCAGGCAAGACTGGCGCTAAATAAACCATCAATTGTCGGAAGATATTAATCGCAACCGAGCAAACGTCTTGCACTTCTTGCTCAGTGCCTTCTTGCTTGGCAAGTGACCACGGTTTTTTCTCGTCAATATACTCATTGGCCTTATCTGCACATTGCATGATTAAACGCATAGCGCGCGAGAACTCACGATTCTCATAAGCGGCAGCAATTTCATCACCGGTTTTGGTAATATCTTCTAGTAGCGTTGATTCTACGCAAACGTCCGACAGCATACCGTCATATTTCTTCACTAAGAAACCAGCGCTACGACTGGCAATATTAACGACCTTACCAACCAAGTCAGAGTTGACCTTTTGCATAAAGTCTTCTAAATCAAGGTTGATGTCCTCGACTTTATCAGACAGCTTACTGGCAAAATAATAACGCAAGTATTCAGGATGTAAGTGCTCAGCGTAAGTTTCGGCTTTGATAAAGGTGCCGCGTGACTTACTCATTTTTTCGCCGTTGACCATCAAGAAGCCATGCGCAAAGACACCCGTTGGCGTACGGAATTCACTACCCGCAAGCATGGCTGGCCAAAATAACGCATGGAAGTAAACGATGTCTTTACCGATGAAATGATAAACCTCGGTCTTATGCTCGTTTTCTTGCATCCAGTAACGATCGAAATCAAGCGCTTCATTTGTACCTGCACGCTTATCACATAAATTCTTAAAGCTCGCCATGTAACCGACTGGCGCATCTAGCCATACATAAAAATATTTGTCTGGCTCGTCGCTTGGGGTATCTGGAATTTGGAAACCAAAATATGGCGCATCGCGCGAGATATCCCAGCTGGTCAGGCCAGCGTCAAACCATTCTTGCAGTTTATTAGCAACCGATGTTTGCAAGCGATTATCACTACGCGTCCAATCCTTTAAGAATTGCTCAAACTCAGGTAAATCAAAGAAATAGTGCTTAGAGGTTTTTAGGACAGGTGTGGCGTCAGACAACGTCGAGTAAGGATCTTTAAGATCTGTTGCATCATACGTTGTGCCGCACACTTCACAGTTATCGCCATATTGATCAAGCGCACCGCATTCAGGGCAAGTGCCTTTGACAAAACGATCCGCTAAAAACAATTGCTTTTCAGGATCAAATAATTGCTCAACGTCTTTGGTACTGATATGTCCAGCGCTATCAAGACGACGATAAATCAGCTCGGAAAAATGCTTGTTTTCTTCTGAATGCGTGGAGTGATAATTGTCAAAGTTAATCAAAAATTTAGCAAAGTCCGCTTCATGCGAGGCTTTAACTGAGGCAATTTGCTCTTCTGGCGTGATGCCATTAGCTTCTGCTTTGAGCATGATCGCCGTACCATGTGCATCATCCGCGCAGACATAAGTGACCTGATGGCCTTGTGCCTTCATCGCACGCGCCCAAATATCAGTCTGAATATATTCTACAAGATGCCCCAAATGGATATAGCCATTGGCGTAGGGCAGCGCACTGGTTACTAGAATCTCACGCACTTTCATCACCTATACTTTATATAAACGGGTTGGTTATCAAACGTCGCAAGCAGTTTATGGCGAGCAGACGCGATACTATTAATATCAAACTATCAATACTAAAACTTCTAAAAATGAAAATTCAAAAAGTGCGCCTATGATACCGTAAATCGGTCAAATTTGTGACATTACCATACTAATTAATACAGTAATTAATGTGATAACCAATACGGTAACCAATATGGTAGTTAGCTCCGTATGGTACATAAATGGTCGCTCATTTATTAGATATAAATAATACGCCCTAGCTTTGCTCGTTATAAAGTTATTATTAAAAAACCCACCAAGCAATTTGCCAAGTGGGTTTTGAATTTACACATTAAAACTCATTCATATTCAAAGCTCAAGAAACTGATTAAAGCTTAAACGGTTTCTAAAATGAGCCAAACATCGTCCCTAAGATGATAACAGCGACCACAGCGATTAATGGAATAATCATCGTGACCATCGCAAGATTCAGGTATGACTGCTTATGGGTCAAGCCACAAATCGCAAACAACGTGATGACCGCGCCACTGTGTGGAAGAGTATCAAGCCCGCCCGCTGCCATAACCGCCACGCGGTGCATAAGCTCTGGATCAATACCAGCTGCGACCGCCATTCTCAGGTAATCTTCGCCCAACGTCGATAGAGCGATACTCAAACCACCTGATGATGAGCCCGTAATACCAGCAAGCGTGGTCATAGCAACGGCTTCTGAGATTAGTGGGTTATCAGGATTTAGGTTTAAGATACTGTCACGAATGATAAGGAAGCCTGCAAGTGAAGCGATAACCGCACCGTAGCCAACTTCCGATGCGGTGTTAAAAATCGGCAACATCGAATCATAAGTACCACGGTTGATGGTTTTTTGTAGATTGTTCCAATGACCGATACGCAGCAAAATCAAAACAATACAGGCAACGACTAACGAGATAATAATCGACCATAGACCGAGTGAGCCGGCGATATTTAAATCCGGAAACTGAGCTTGTAAGCTGCTAAAGTCTATCGAAGGGAAAATAGCATAAGTTAATAAAGCGTTTAAAGCGATGACTAATACCAGCGGAATCATAGCAACCGTAAAGGAGGTGTGATGAGTATTTAGCACTTCGGCTTCTTTTTTGGCTGCACCAACGCCGCCTACATCCTCTTCGTCATGCTGACCGTAGCCTTCACCTGCCGCATTGGCTTTTCTAGCCCGTGACTGTAGCCATAACCAACCACAAATAAACATGATAGTACCGCCGATAATACCTAGGATAGGCGCGGCAAATACGTTGGTATTATAATAAGGAATTGGAATGGCATTCTGAATGGCTGGCGTGCCCGGCAATGCGGTCATCGTAAAGGTAAATGAGCCTAAGGCAATCGCTGCTGGAATCAAGCGCTTAGGAATATCAGCGGCTTTGAATAAGTCTTTGGCGATTGGATAGATAGCAAACGCTACGACAAATAACGATACACCACCATAGGTTAAGATAGCACAGACTAAGATGACTGCTAGAATGGCTTTGCTGGCACCAAGCTTTTCGACCACGGTATTGGCAATCGCTGTCGCCGCTCCAGAGTCTGCCATCAAACGACCAAACAATGCACCTAACAAGAAAATAGGGAAGAATTTAAGTAAAAATCCACTTAGTGCGCCCATAAATACATCGGTATAGGCAGGAATACTACTTAAAAAATCCCCTGATAGGAATACAGCTAATATCGCCATAATCGGTGCTAAAATCAGCACTGAATAACCGCGATAAGCAAAGAACATTAATAGAAATAAAGTAATAACAATAGCAAGTGTGCTAAACATGATCGCCCTCCTTGGCAAAATTCAGTCAGCGATTATGCAGTGCTTGCTAGTAGAGGTCAACACAAGATATCAAATACTTAGTAATAGATTATATTTAGTATGCATCTGTACTGATATGATTGTGACCTATAATATTTTTATTCACACTACCAATCGCAACCTCTATAATCTTAAAGTTATTCTCTAGTCGCTATGAGAATAATATGTTAAGTTAGCATAAGTATCGCATATATGATATATCGATATAAATTGTATTATTATGGTTGTACTTGTATTGAGTGCTATGGATAAACTACCATATTTAACAAGCAGTAATCTACTAACAATAAGTTAGAACCATAAACATTAAATCGACAAGGAATGTGGATATGTTTAGTGCTATCACCAACGCCAGCGTACAACTGGTAAATCGGTATCTACCATCCCCCTTTGTATTCTCTATTGTTTTAACGCTCATTGCTTTTGTCGTTGGACTTGCTATTACGGGCCAAAACGTAATAGCAATGGCAGGACATTGGGGTAATGGACTGTGGTCACTACATAGTTTCGCTATGCAAATGGCGCTCATATTGGTGACAGGCTATGCGTTTGCCAGTGCGCCATTTATTCAGCGTCTACTGGATAATATTGCCAGTCGTATTCATTCCCCTTCGACCGCTATCATAGTATCAACCTTGGTGGGTCTGGTTGGTTCATGGATAAACTGGGGTTTTGGTCTAATTATTGGTGCTATCTTTGCCAAGTCACTTGCAAAAAAAGTAGCTAATGTCGATTATCCCTTATTGGTAGCCGCAGCATATTCAGGATTTGTAATTTGGCATGGAGGCTTTTCAGGGTCGATACCGCTAACGTTGAGTTCGGGCGGTGATACCTTGCTCACGCTATCGGGTAACGCAATGACCGAAGCGGTGCCTTTATCACAAACCGTGTTTGCCGGATACAACTTGCTCATTGTTGGCTTGTTAGTAATAATCTTGCCTCTGTTAAATCGCTTTATGCACCCAAAAAATCCTACCGTTATTGACCCTAAGCTGATTAAAAAAGAAGCTTACGTGTCGCCTCGCCGAGATACCCCAGCACAAAGATTAGATGACAGCCGTATTGTCGCCGTAATTCTGCTGGCGTTAGCCTTAATGTACTATATTAGTGAATTTAGCAGCAATGGTTTTAATCTAGGATTAAACATAGTTATTGGGCTATTCTTGTTTGTAGGATTGTTATCGCATGGCACGCTAGAGCGTTACTATCGCGCAGTAAACTCAGGTATAGGCGGCATCACTGGTATTGTATTACTGTTTCCGTTTTATGGTGGCATCATGGGTATCATGACCGGAGCAAACGCTGACGGCATCTCTATTAGTACTCAAGTTACCGAATTCTTCGTCAATTCCGCTTCAGCAGACAGCTTTCCTATTTTTGCATTTCTAAGCGCAGGTTTAGTCAACGTCTTTGTACCATCGGGCGGCGGTCAGTTTGCTGTACAAGGGCCTGTCATGATACCTGCTGGTGTCGAGCTTGGTGTCAAACCAGCAGTCACGGCAATGGCGATTGCGTGGGGCGATGCGTGGACAAATATGATTCAGCCATTTTGGGCATTACCGTTATTAGGTATTGCCGGCTTAGATGCTCGAGCTATCATGGGCTACTGTCTGATAGTGCTTGCAGTATCAGGGGCAATTATTATGGGTGTGTTTTGGTTAGTGGTATAACTGGTATGGCGTGTAAATAAATACAGAAGGTAATAAAAACAACAAACTTAATGAAATGATTCAAAGGCAATAATAGAACGGATACGTAATAAATTTAAACCATTATTAATCTATGGATTAATGAAAAGATCATAAACGATAATTATAGGAGACAACCATGAGTCAATCAAAAATATATAGTAGTGCAGAAGAAGCGTTAAAAGGTATTGTAAGTGATGGTCAAACCCTCGCAATCGGCGGTTTTGGTCTGTGTGGTATTCCTGAAGCTTTAATCGAAGCATTGCGTGATAGCGGCGTTAAAGATTTAACCTGTATCAGTAATAACGCGGGTGTTGATGACTTTGGCTTAGGATTACTATTACAGACTCGTCAAATCAAAAAAATGATCTCATCTTATGTCGGTGAAAATAAAGAGTTTGAGCGTCAATACCTAGCTGGCGAGTTAGAAGTTGAATTGACCCCGCAAGGGACATTGGCTGAAAAGCTACGTTCGGGTGGCGCTGGTATTCCTGCGTTCTATACTGCAACTGGCGTCGGCACACTCGTCGCGGAAGGTAAAGAGACGCGTGATTTTGATGGTCGCACATATGTGCTTGAACATACATTGCGTGCTGATGTGTCATTAATCAAAGCGCAAAAAGCAGATAAATCGGGTAACTTAATGTTCAACAAAACCGCCCGTAACTTCAATCCAGACTGTGCAATGGCTGGCAAAATCACCATCGTCGAAGTAGAAGAAATCGTAGAGACTGGTACGTTCGATCCTGACGAAGTGCATCTGCCTGGTATCTTTGTGCAGCGTATTGTATTAAACAGCAACCCTGAAAAACGTATCGAAAAAACGACAACTAAAGCAGTTGAAAACGCTTAAATAAAGAGTCTGTCAAAATATTTTTTAACTTTTTAGATTAATGATAATAGAACATTGTAAAAAATAAGGAAATTACCATGGCATGGACAAGAGAGCAGATGGCGCAGCGCGCTGCGAAAGAATTACAAGACGGTTATTATGTGAACTTAGGAATTGGTCTACCAACTCTAGTGGCTAACTATATTCCTGAAGGCATGGATGTTTGGCTACAGTCAGAAAACGGTCTGTTAGGTATTGGTGAGTTTCCAACCGCTGAAAACGTAGATGCTGACTTGATTAATGCAGGTAAACAAACGGTGACAGCAGAGCCGGGTGCCAGTTATTTTGGTAGCTCAGAGTCATTTGCCATGATTCGTGGCGGTCATGTCAATCTGGCAATATTGGGCGCGATGGAAGTCTCGGAGCAGGGCGACCTTGCCAACTGGATGATTCCTAAAAAGATGGTCAAAGGCATGGGCGGTGCCATGGATCTAGTTGCAGGCGTGCAACGCGTGATTGTATTAATGGAACAAGTTAATAAACACGGCGATCCAAAAATTCTTGCCAATTGTGAGCTGCCATTAACCGGCAAAGGCGTAGTGGATCGTATCATCACTGAGCTTGCCGTATTAGATGTCACTGACAATGGTTTGAAGTTGGTTGAGCTTGCAGATGGCGTTAGCTTTGAAGAACTACAAGAAAAGACGCCAGTGAGCATTGCTCAATAAGCATGTTGCATACATATATCTTGCACAGGCATTAAAACAAGCTATTTGATAAAGGAATATAAAATATGGCGACTCAATTACAACAAGATTTGACAGGTAAGGTAGCTTTAGTCACAGGCTCTGCAAGTGGTATCGGACGTGATATCGCTGAGACTTATGCCAAAGCAGGGGCAGCGGTTGGTATTGCAGATATTAATCTTGAAGCGGCGCAGCAAACGGTCGATGCTATTGAGGCTGCTGGTGGACGCGCACTGGCGATTGCTATGGATGTGACATCAGAGGATGCCGTAAATGATGGCGTGCAACAGCTAGTTGATACTTTTGGCGGTATTGACATTCTCGTCTCCAATGCCGGTATTCAGATTATTGATCCGATTAATAAAATGGCATTTGATGATTGGAAAAAGATGCTCGCCATTCATTTAGATGGTGCATTTCTGACTACCAAAGCTGCCGTACAGCATATGTATAAAGACGATAAAGGTGGTACGGTCATTTATATGGGTTCAGTACACTCGCATGAAGCCTCACTTTACAAAGCACCTTATGTGACTGCTAAACACGGCTTGCTTGGATTGTGCCGTGTGTTAGCCAAAGAAGGCGCTGAGCACAATGTACGCTCACATGTGATTTGCCCAGGGTTTGTTAAAACGCCGTTAGTCGAAAAACAAATCCCGCAACAAGCGGCAGAAAAAGGCATCAGTGAAGAGTCGGTGGTTAATGACATTATGCTGGTCAATACAGTCGATAAAGAATTTACCACCGTTGATGATATTGCTCAATTAGCGCTATTTTTAGCAGCGTTCCCAAGCAATGTGTTTACAGGGCAGTCTATCGTTGCCAGTCATGGTTGGTTTATGAATTAAACAGGTTTGATTGATATTTTATTAGTTTAGTATTCATTAGCTTGCTAATAAAAGACCAATCCATTAGCATCTAGCTTCTATTAATTTGAGCCAATAATATTGGCTCTTTTTTATGAGCTTTTGCTGCACCGTTTTGGGCCGCACGGAGTAAAAATAATGAATAATAAAGATTTTGCCGAAACTTTTGCAGCGAAATTAGGCCGTGCCATCGAACAACAGCAATTCGAACAAGCGATTAATCAAGTACAAGATTTGCGACCTATTGATATCGCTGATGTGCTCGCACTCATGGAGTCTAAACTTGCTTGGCAGCTATTAGAGCGCTTATCTAATCGCTCTACCATTTTTTCTTATCTAGAACCTGATGTTCAGGTCGCTATGGCACATGAGTTTCCTCGAGATAGCATGGCGATATTAGTAGGGGAGATGCCCGCTGATGAACGCACCGATTTATATAAGCACCTAAATCAAGATCAGCGCGACGCTTTACTGCCTGCATTGGCGCAAGCGAAGCGTGAAGATATCCGTAGGCTATCTGCCTATGAGGAGCGCACTGCTGGCGCCTTAATGACGTCTGATTATGCTACTTTAGCTGCTCGGATGACAGTAACTGAGGCATTGGATGCGCTACGACTGGAAGCCCCCGATGCTGAGACCATCTACCATACTTATGTGATTGATGATGAACGTAAGTTGTTAGGAGTTGTGTCGTTACGAGTACTAATTTTAGCGTCTCCTGAACAGTTAATTAATGACATTATGATGAGCACTGTGGTGTCTTGTAATGTGAACGACGATCAAGAGGACGTCGCCAAAGTAGTGGCTCGTTATGACTTGATTGCACTGCCAATTACTGATGACAGTGGTGCCTTGGTAGGCATTGTCACCCATGATGATGCGATGGATGTCGCTAGTGATGAGGCAACTGATGACTTTCATAAGTCAGGCGGTGTCACGACTATGGTTGGTAGGCTCAAAGATGTCAGCGTTAGAGTACTGTATCGTAAGCGCGTGTTTTGGCTGGTTTTTTTAGTATTTGGCAACTTGCTTTCGGGCTTTAGTATTGCCAATTTTGAAGAGGTAATTGCGGCCAACTTAGTGCTGGTGTTTTTCTTACCACTCCTAGTCGATAGTGGCGGTAACGCTGGTTCTCAGTCTGCCACCTTGATGGTGCGTGCTTTAGCGACGGGCGATGTGGTCATGCGAGATTGGCTCTCGCTATTGGGACGAGAAGCTGTAGTCGCCTTAATGCTAGGCGCTACTATGGCAGTTGCTATCTCTATCATTGGTTATGTGCGCGGCGATGCGGTAGTATCTTTGGTGCTCGCGCTTAGTATGATGTCTGTGGTTATGATTGGCTGTGTAATTGGAATGAGCTTGCCTTTTGTATTGAATAAAATAGGTCTTGACCCTGCCACTGCCAGTGCGCCTTTGATAACCTCGGTATGTGACGCCTCAGGCGTACTGATTTACCTATTTATTGCTTCTCAATTTTTATCTATATAACTTTAATAATAGTCAATTTAATTCAGAAACACACAATGCTGCTAGGATGTTTTATTTTAAAATATAGGTTGTGTAGCCTCTATCAGTGTCATGGTCGAATGTTCAATACTCCCTAGTCGCACGCTAAAAAGTTTTATACCTTTTTTTGTTTTGAACTGACTATATATAATAGCTTATTAGTAAATAATCGTGAGCGCCAATTATAAGAGGGTAGCGAACAGCTAAAATATAGAAGAATTTCATTGCAGTCTTTTTATTAATGACAACTATTAATATTATAGTCTTTTTAATATTCTCAATTCAGATACACTGACTATCCCAAGAATATTTACTATTAAATTCTTAAAAGTCATGTCATCAAACCTATTCATATAGAAGTAAAGGTAGCTATGTTCAACTTTATAAAAAAAATAACGTCAGAAAAGCCTGAAACTCCGCAACAGCAAGCAGAGCGTGATAGTGCTGTGGATAAAGTATTGCTTGGCTATGAAGTCGGCACTATTAGTATTGCTACCATGGTAACGGGGCTTGAACGTGATGGCGACCAATTAACCTTAGACTTACGTTTACCAGCAGATACTGATCCTGAAATCATTCAGCAAGAGCTTGGGCAACTGCTGCATCCGCACGGTATCAAAACCATTCATATGAATGTACGTCTATTAGCGGCAGCTAAGGGCGCAGGCTCAAGCTTACCGAAGCAAATGCCAAAGACGACGGATGCCATGGCTAAGCAAGCCAAGCCTACCGCACAATCCAATACAGACAGCGAACCACCGATTACTAAAGCTGCACCAACACAAGCGTCACTAGCGCCGCATCCGCGTATTCGTCATATTATCGTAGTCGCGTCAGGTAAAGGCGGTGTGGGTAAATCAACTACGACGGTTAATATTGCCTTAGCATTACAAAAGCTAGGCAACCGTGTTGGCGTACTCGATGCTGATATTTATGGCCCTAGTATGCCAACGATGCTAGGCGTCGCCGATGTAAGGCCGCAACTAGAAAATGAGCAGTTCGTTCCTGTCGATGCGCATGGCATGGCGATGTTATCGATTGGTAGCTTGCTCGATGGTGATAATACACCTGTCGCTTGGCGTGGGCCAAAAGCCACTGGTGCCTTGATGCAGCTGTATAACCAAACCAATTGGCCGCAGCTAGATTATTTAGTGATTGATATGCCGCCAGGTACGGGTGATATTCAATTGACGCTAGCACAGCGTATTCCAGTCACTGGCGCAGTGATTGTCACGACGCCTCAGCATATTGCACTACTTGATGCGCAAAAGGGCGTTGAGATGTTTAACAAAACTAATATTCCGGTACTTGGTGTAGTTGAAAACATGGCGCTGCATACGTGTAGCAACTGTAATCATACCGAAGCTATCTTTGGTACTGGTGGTGGCGAGTTTATCGCTGAGCAATATCAGGTACCGCTGTTAGGGCAGCTTCCATTGGCAAGTGGGATTCGCGCACAAGTGGATAAAGGCGAACCAAGCGTACTCGCTGATGATGAATTTGCGCCGTATTATCTGAGTATTGCTAAGAACATCGAAGCCAATATTAATAAATTTGCTAAGCCTGTCGATGATAAGCGTATTTTTTGATGGTTCTTAATGGTATTGAAATAGCCTGAACGGTTAACCTGTAAAGTCCTTGTATTTTAAAAAGGAAGTATTGTGAGCTTATCTATTTATCAAAGTCATTTAGATAATATTCCCAAACAGTATAAGTTCCTAAAATTATTGCGCCCTCCGATATATGTGATTGAACTCTCAAACAATCAATTGATTGGCGTTTGCTACTATAAAGATGGTAGTAGCAAACGTCATCAGGTTAAAGCTGACTTTAGCAACCGCCGACTAGTGATTGCTGATTTTAACAAGTTTTCAAAGGCTCTCGCTGACCTGTTAATTAAGTTTCCTAGACACTTTTTATGGATGAGTGTAATGGCATCAACGAATGTGACAGAAACGTTAGTTGATGGATTGACCAGCATTGAAGTTAAGGTAATAACGGAAGCATTTTTTGTGGCTTCTGCACAGGCAAAAAGAAGAGTTTTACACACCACAGTCAGCTATCAAGGAAAGATAGTCTCTTTAAATAAATAGTCTCTTTAAAAAACCAGTACCTTTAGAAAAATTTGGCTAGGATGCCTTGACGATGTATCA
Organism: Psychrobacter sp. P2G3; assembly: GCF_001593285.1. Taxonomy (NCBI): domain Bacteria; kingdom Pseudomonadati; phylum Pseudomonadota; class Gammaproteobacteria; order Moraxellales; family Moraxellaceae; genus Psychrobacter; species Psychrobacter sp. P2G3. Next base: position 2,213,705 of record NZ_CP012529.1, on the reverse strand, counting down.
AAATCGCGACGAACAAGATCAGCAACACTTATCCACCAGCTTGCGACCATTTGCTCTTGACGAGCTTATTCAAAATGGTCAGCCTACCTTTGGCGTCTTTGCTCACGTCAAGAGTATCAACTATCTTGACTATTATAGTTATCTTATCTCACAAAAATCCTTACCCAATTGGCGCAAAGCGCTCAAAGCCAACCAATTTTGCTTTATCCAAATTATTCAGCCTCCTTATCGAGTCTGTTTAGCACTGGCGACCATTAAGCTTGCGGCTAGTGCCTTCGTCTATCTTTATAACGATAAGACTGATGAGTTAGAGGTTGATGAAGCGCTACAACCTTTGACTCGCCAAACACATTTAACAGGTGATTGCCATCAAGGGCAGATTGCGTTTGTTCATGCAAAGCTGACAGTTACTTTAGATTTTACGCCCGCGCAAGTTATCGTTGCGCTAGACAGTCAAAACCTTGCACTCCATGCAACCTTAGCAAGGCAGTCGCAGCCACTCGCTGTCTGTACACCAACGGGCAGGCGAGGCTGGACGTTCACCCAAAAAGAACCTTTGACAGCCATATCTGGGCATTTACTCATTAAAGGCAAGTCAAAGTTTAACGTTAATGCTTCTAATATTCCTGATTCTAAAGCCAAGCAAATAGACTTTACTAATACCACCATTGCCAATCTAGATTGGACACTTGGTTATATGCGTCACAAGACCAATTGGTTTTGGACGTGTATTAATAGCTATTTACCAGATGGTCGTCATTTTGCATTGAACTTATCGATGGGCGTTAATGAGACAGGAGCCAGTGAAAATGCGTGCTGGCTTGATGGACAGATATCTTACTTGCCGCCCGTGATGTTTATACGTAAAGATTTGGACGCATCAGCGCAGAATATTTGGAGTGTCTATCATCAAAACTTGGGTTGGAGCAATGTCGATATTGATTTAACCTTTACGCCTATTACTGTCTATAAGAAGACGGATAACTTTGGTGTGCTTGCCAGTATCTTTGAGCAATGGATTGGACTATATAGTGGTGAAATACGCTTAGGAAACAAGGTGATTAGAATTGATAAGATGATAGGGCTGGCAGAAGATCATTTTGCCAAATGGTGAATCATGATAGGTAATAAGTCCGTTAATATCGTTATGGATTTTAAAGTCGCCACTGCTCTATAAATTAAGCCGCCAATTCCGTATAATCGTCGCTATTAAATATTTGCTAAGGAAGAACAATGTCTATCAAGTCTGACCGCTGGATTCGTAAAATGGCTGAAGAGTATGGCATGATTGAGCCATATGAACCGGGTCAAGTACGCTTTAATGATGCAGGCGAACGCTTGGTTAGTTACGGCACCTCAAGCTATGGTTATGACGTACGCTGTGCGCCTGAGTTTAAAGTATTTACCAACGTGCATTCAGTAGTGGTTGATCCTAAAAACTTCGATGAAAAAAGCTTTATCGATATTGTAGGTGATGAGTGCATCATTCCACCCAACTCATTTGCATTGGCACGTACGATGGAGTATTTCCGCATTCCACGTGATGTATTGACGATTTGCCTTGGTAAATCAACTTATGCACGCTGCGGTATTATCGTCAACGTGACGCCACTTGAGCCTGAGTGGGAAGGGCACGTGACTTTAGAGTTTAGTAATACCACTAATTTGCCAGCACGTATTTATGCAGGTGAAGGCGTGGCACAGATGCTATTCTTCCAAAGTGATGCTGATGATGTCTGCGAGACCAGTTATAAAGACCGTGGCGGTAAATATCAAGGTCAAAGAGGCGTTACATTACCAAGAACCTAATACGGTCTTTAGGGATGCAAGCCCTTTGAACCGGCAACAAAAAAGCTGGGCGTATCTAATACGCTCAGCTTTTTTATGTCTCAGTGTTTATTAACTCAAGCTTTATTATTTTAAGACTTTTAAACCTGCTTTGTTATCACGTTTTGGCTTAGGAGCGACAGTAGGACTCTTCTTAGCAGCAACTTCTGATTCGTCCTCAGGCTTATAGTTTTCATATTCACTAGGATCAAAGAACATACCCTGTGAGTTTTCTTTTGCATAAATGCCCATCACAGCAATAAGCGGTACCCAAATCTCTTGCGATACCCCACCGAAGCGTGCACTGAAATGGATGTATTCATTTTCCATACTCATGTTGCCTGTAGCACGGCTAGCGATATTTAGCACGATACGACCATCTTGGACGTGTTCGGTTGGTATTTGTACATTCTCAGCAGTGGCATCTACCATTAGATATGGTGTCAGGGCATTGTCTTCTATCCATTCGTATAATGCACGCACCATATAGGGGCGGGTTGGGGTAATAGACGTGGTTTCGCTCATCTGATGATTTCCTATATTTAATGGTCTTTAATGATTAAAAAATACCTTGTTCAGCTTTTCATTAACGGATAAAACATCAATGAAATTTGCTTATCTTTTATTTTATTAGCTTGTATTGGACTAATTTCCATTTTAATCAAGCTGTCTGCAGTCGTCTAATTAGCGAACGCTTTTTTTAAAGCTCTCACGCTCAAAGAGTCGTGTTTGATAGTCAAACAATGGACGACTGATAGCTCGAGGTAGTTCGATACCCATCTCTTCAAGACGCCATAACAAGGGCGCTAACAGCACATCGCACCAGCCAAATTCATCTGCCATAAAATAAGACTTATGAGCGAACAGTGGGGATAGGGTAATCAATGAATCAGCCAACTGTTTTTTTGCCACGGCAGCTTGGGCTTTATTAAAGCTATCTGGATGCATGAGCAGTCGTTTACCAAGTACCAGCCAATCACGCTGGATACGCCATGCTAACTGTCGAAATTGTGCCCGCTCTTGCGGGGTATCAGGCAGCAGTTTGTTTGCGTGATAACGTTCCTCAAGATACTCAAAGATAACGTTAATCTCATATAGCGAGATTTCACGTTGTTGTAAGACAGGCAAAGTATGATAAGGGTTTAGCTCGGTCAGGTCTTCAGGGCGCTCAGAATGTAAGCGTGATAAATAGTAAGCGAGCTTCTTTTCTTCAAGTAATAGGCGTACCACATGACTGTCGTAGCCATCATCAGCATATAAAATTAGCTGACTACTTGGAATGTCATTCGCATCAATCATGAAAGCCTAATGTTAATAGTTAAGGCTGCCATCGTAAACAAAGTTGCCTCGTTTATCAAGGTAGTAAGCGTAAACTATATCGAGTATCGGTACTAATAGTGCTTAATACAAAAGTATTAGAATATTCCTTAATGCAAAACAAAAAAAGAGGCACTACCGAAGTAATGCCTCTTTTTATAAATAAATATAGAATTTACATATCACATTCAATTGTTTGATTATTTTACGTCTTTCCAAAACTCTTTGTTTAGTAGATAAACAGGAATCAATAAGACGAGCAAAAATAGAATAACGAACATGCCGATGACCTGACGATCATGACGAACAGGTTCGCCCATCCATGCCATGAAGTTAACTAAATCACCAACTTCGCTTTCAAACTCTTCTTTACTTAAATCTTCTTGTAGATTATGCAGTACATGAGGCATAGCTGCATTCGCCAACACTAAGTTGTTAGCACCCCAAGGACGACTTGGGTCCTCATAGAATGATAACAAGTAAGTATAAACCCAGTCGTCACCGCGTAATCTGGTCTCAAGCGATAAGTCTGGTGGTGCTGCCCCAAACCATGATGCTTGAATCTCAGGATCAATTTCAGCATCAATATGATCACCAATTTGATCAGTGGTCACCATCAAATACTTTTCGACCAGCTCAGGTGGTATCTCTAAGTCTTTCGCTATACGTGAATGACGAACGTACTTCGCTGAGTGACAACCTGCGCAGTAGTTCATGAACATCTTAGCACCGTTCTGTAACGAACCCTTATTGGTAAAATCAATTGGGGCTGTGCTACAAGCTAAATGTTCTTCGACACCTTCGGCATTAGTGAACGTACCGCATCCACTACCTGCGGCCAGTGCAGTACCAGCAGTCAGGGTTAATGCCGCACCTAAGCCCAAACCAGTTAAGGATCTTGTTAGCGTGTTCATTAGTGACCTCCGGTAACGCGTTCTGGTGGCTGTTTACACTTCTCAATGGCAGTGTAAATCGGCATCAATAAGAAAAACAAGAAATACAATATAGTAAATATACGAGCCATTAATGTCGCTGTTGGCGTCGTTGGCGTCGCACCTAAATAGCCAAGTACCAAAAAGCTAATTGCAAAGATGGTTAGAGCAATTTTAGATAAAATACCTTTGTAACGTATCGAACGTACAGGAGATCTATCAAGCCATGGTATTAGGAACAATACTGCAATCGCAGCACCCATCGCTATAACACCACCAAGCTTATCAGGAACCGCACGTAAGATGGCATAGAAAGGAGTGTAGTACCATACTGGCGCAATATGTGCAGGCGTTTTTAGTGAGTTAGCTGCTTCAAAGTTTGGTGGCTCAAGGAAGAAACCGCCGCCTTCTGGGAAGAAGAATACCACTGCAAAGAAGCAAATAAAGAACACTACAATACCAACCATATCGTGTACGGTGTAGTAAGGATGGAACTCAATACCATCTAATGGTATGCCGTTTTTATCTTTGAGTTTCTTGATGTCAATACCATCTGGATTGTTCGAACCCACATGATGTAAAGCCACTAAATGCATAAATACCAAACCGACTAATACTAGTGGAATAGCAACTACATGTAAGGCAAAGAAACGGTTTAGAGTAATACCTGAGATAATATAATCACCGCGTACCCATTCAGCAAGACCGTCACCAATAACTGGTAGCGCAGCAGGAAGATTCAAAATAACCTGTGCACCCCAAAATGACATATTGCCCCACGGTAGTAGATAACCGAAGAAGCCTTCTGCCATCAAGGCTAAGTAGATGCCCATACCGATGAGCCAAATAAGCTCACGTGGTTTCTGATATGAACCATAGAGCAAGGCTCTAAACATATGCAAATAGACTACTACAAAGAATGCTGATGCCCCAGTCGAGTGCATATAGCGAATAAGCCAGCCGCCTTTGACGTCACGCATGATGTATTCAACAGACGCAAATGCTCCTTCGGCACTTGGGTTGTACATCATCGTAAGCCAAATCCCAGTGACCAATTGGTTGACCAATACCACCATTGATAAAACGCCGAAGAAGTACCAAAAGTTAAAGTTCTTCGGTGCATAATATTTGGACATGTGGTATTCATAGGTTTCAGTCGCCGGAAAGCGCGCGTCTACCCAATGCATTAACTTTTTACCCATACTCATATTAAGCCTCCCCAACCGTCAAGATGGTACCATCCATACTATATTCTGGGATGGGTAAGTTAAGCGGTGCCGGAACGCCACTATAGACGCGACCCGCTAGGTCATACTTAGACCCGTGACAAGGACAGAAAAATCCACCGTACCAGTCATTACCACCTAAGTCAGCAGCACCAACATCAGGACGGTAATTTGGTGCACAGCCTAAATGCGTACACACGCCTTCTACAACCAATACACTTGGTTCTAAAGAACGAGTAGGATTCGTACAGTATTCAGGTTGTAGTGATGCACTAGAATCAGGGTCAGATAATAATGGCTTTACTGATTCAAGCGTACCTAACATGTCTTCAGTGCGTTTGACTACAAAGATAGGTTTGCCGCGATATTTTACGACAATCATTTGTCCTTCTTCGATAGAACCGATATCTTGGGTAACTGCAGCGCCTGCAGCTTCTGCTTTAGCACTTGGATACCAAGAACGAACAAAAGGTGTCGCCACAGCAGCTACCCCAGCTGCACCAATCGCGGCAGTCGAGGCAATAAGAACTCTACGGCGTTGTACATTAACGCCTTCGGCATGGCTCATTAATACTTCCTCCAGGTGAATGAAATGGGATTATCCCACACTGGGTTTGTGACTTAGAAATTTACAATACCAATATATAAGCCACGTTAGCTGTGCCTAATTTTGCTAATTGTTGCTATTCTAAGCTATTTTGGTCATAAAATAAATTATTGTGTCAAAAATAAAACTACTCTGACAGCACATCTTTTCTAGCTGTAACCTTACTAAAAAGTTACAGCCAGTCTAAAACTAACATTTCATTATATTAAAATATGATTTTAACAATTACCCTAGAATCAATAAGGATATTCAAAGACCGAGAATGATACTTGAAATTACGGTAATGTTCACTAACTTTCCATACATTTACTACTATTTGTCTCATTAAGACATATTCAAGATAACTGACAACTATTTGTCTGTTTTTTGCCTAACAATACTATATTGATTGTCTTTATCATTTTGATTGGCTAACCAAAAGCACTTCAATCATTTTCAAGGGCTTCCCAACGTTCAAGCTTATTCATCATTTCATCTTCAATGACTAACAGTCGCTCGCTTGCAACAGTTGCCGCCTCGAAGTCTTGAATGAACCATGAACCATCAGCCAATTTTTCTTGTAGCTGAATTTGCTCTTGTTCAAGAGCGGCAATCTCTTTTGGTAGATTATCAAGTTCGCGCTGATCATTATAGTTCAGCTTTTTTGCCGCTTTATTGGGCTTGGCTACTGCTGTCGACTTATTAGTAGACTTACTATTTTCAGCGCCTTTGTTAGTAGACTTAACTGCATTGGCTGCTTGTGCGCGATTCTTCTGTATCAGATATTCTTGGTAGCCACCGACATATTCTTTAACGATACCTTTGCCATCTTCATCTTGGTCAAACACCCAAGTAGAAGTGACTACGTTATCCATAAATGAGCGGTCATGGCTAATCAAAAGAATGGTACCGTTAAAGCTGCTGACGGACTCTTCTAACAGCTCAAGGGTGGCCATGTCCAAGTCGTTGGTTGGCTCATCAAGTACCAGGATATTAGCAGGTTTTAGCAGCTGTTTGGCGAGTAACACACGGTTACGCTCACCACCAGATAGGGCTTTAACTGGGGTACGTGCACGTTCTGGAGCAAATAAGAAATCTTGTAAATAGCTCATGATATGCGTCTTACGTCCACCAACCTCGATGAAATCTGAGCCTTCTGATACGTTTTGAGCAACAGTAGCTTCAAGGTCTAACTGATCTCGAAGCTGATCGAAAAATGCGATTTTTAAATTAGTGCCTAGCTCAACGCTACCACTTTTGGTCACTTCATCATCAGACATATCGAGTAGGGCTTTAATAAGCGTGGTTTTACCCGCGCCATTTGGTCCTATGATACCGATTTTGTCACCGCGCATAATAGTAGTCGTAAAGTTATCGACCAATACATTGCCGTTGTACTCAAGATGTAGGTTTTTAACCTTACAGACCAGCTTGCCGCTTTTTTCACCTTCGCCCATCGTAATATTAACGTTACCGACTTGCTCGCGGCGGTCGCTACGTTCTTCACGGAGCGCCTTTAGTTCACGTACGCGGCCTTCGTTACGGGTACGACGCGCTTTAATGCCTTGGCGAATCCAAACTTCTTCTTGTGCTAGCTTTTTATCGAAGTTTGCGTTATTTTTTTCTTCTGCTAATAGCTGTTGCTCTTTGAGCTCTTGGTAACGTGCATAACCTGTTGCACCTTGAGTGACGTCATAGCTCGTTAATTGACCACGATCAAGCTCCACAATACGAGTAGAAAGCTTATCAACGAATGCTCTATCATGGGTGACAAACAGCAGGGTCAGGCCTTGCCAATCGAGCAAGAAACGCTCTAACCATTCAATACTATCAACGTCCAAATGGTTGGTTGGCTCATCAAGTAATAGCATGTCAGGCTTTGTTACTAATGCACGTGCAAGCAGTACACGACGCTTACGACCACCGGATAGAGAGGATAAGTCATCTTCAGGGTCAAGTCCCATAGTAGTGATCAGACGAGTTGCTTCGCGTTCTAGATCCCAACCGTGAACGGCATCAATATCATGCTGCAACGTTGCCATACGCTCACAAGCATCCATATCACCATCTGCACATAGATTAGTCTGCTGGTTGTATTTAATCAATAGGTCAGCGGTACGACGACTTCCACCCATGACGATGTCTAATATTCTACCGCTAGTCTCAGGTACGTCCTGCTCAAGCATTGCTACGCTTGCACTACCGTTAATGATGACCTCACCACTATCAGGCTGCAATGAGCCGTTGATTAGTTTAAATAAAGTAGATTTACCTTCGCCATTGCGGCCGATCAAACAGACGCGCTCGCCTTCGTTGATGCTAAAGTCAATGCCATCGAGAACAGGAGCAACGCCAAAGGCGAGATGGATATTTTTTAAATGTATCAGTGCCATAAATTATCTTAAGCTTATATATAGTGGTGAAAGTGATGATTGAACGATAGTGATATAAAGGATGTTGCTAAATTGTCAGCAGTATAACATGCTGCCACACGACTTTAGCGTGAGCAAAGATTTTTTATCATGTCTATTATGGTTAAAGTACGAATATAAATGAGGTAATTTTCACTTTATCACTATCATCTTATTAGTAACAATCATCATGACTAACCCCTCGTTAACTATAAATGACCTATAATATGAGACCTATACTATAAATAGTCATGACATTGAGAAAAGTATGAATACCGCATTAGAAAATACAGAAGACAGTACAAGCCAAAAAGATAGGATATCAGACCATTCTGAGCTATACACACAAATGGTTGAACTACAAATGAGTATAGCTCATCTTGAATTAACAATAGAGCGTCTTGATGAAGTGGTTACTCGCCAAGACAAACATATTCATACACTGCAGCGTCAGCTACAGCTGGTATACAAGCAAGTGGAAAGTCAAAGTGCTGACGATGGTATTGCGCCCTTTGATGTAATAGCAGATAGACCGCCACATTATTAAATTTGAGGAAATTACCTATTATTTATCTTGGTTTTTGGTAACTTCTTAATTAACTAAACTATATCTCTATAAATAGATATACCTATTATTCTGTGACCAAACGGTCATAAACGAGAAATAATATATATTTTTTGTTGTCTTAACGTTCAAAAGACATTAACATCCTTCACCGAGGATACCACCTGCATAATGATGATTATCAGGAAGGTATGACAATGAGGACGTTTGGAGAAATATAATGGGCCCTAATTTTCATTTAAAAACACTTGTAGTAGCTGTTGCAGCCTTTTCTGTTGCTAGTATAGGTAACGCCGCTGGTCTTGATCGCTCAGGGCAAGATATTACTGCATTCTTACAAGACGGCCTGTACGCAGAAGCCAGTTATACTTATATTGATGCTAAAGTTAGTGGACATGATAATGCTTATATCGGTGATGATAACAACGGTTATCAACAAGGTAAAAAAATTGATGACATCGCTGAGTCATATGACTTTTTTCGTTATGGTGTAAAAGCGGATATTAACGATACTTTTAGCGTTGGTATCTTATATGATGAGCCTTTTGGTGCAGCCGCTGACTATAGTGGTGATAATAATTTTGTTGCAAAAGGTGATACAAGTGCGACTATTAACTCTGTTTCTAGAGGAAAATTTGCCAATGTGACCGAAGCATTAGGTGCACAAGCTTTTTTACAAGGTGAAATTGATCGTACAACAGATCCAGAATTGAAAGCAGCTCTGACAAAACAAAAAAGAGATGTAGATATTGCTTTAGGTGCTACCCAAGCAGAACTTAATAGTAAAGGTGAAGGTACTAACGTTGAAGTACGCAGTGAAAGTATTACTGGTATTTTAGGTATGAACTTTGGTGTCAATAAAAACTTCCAAGTCTATGGTGGTCCCGTTGCACAGCAAATCCAAGCTGATGTAAAGCTACGCGGTCTTGCCTATGGTCCTGCTACAGGCTATACCGCTCATCTTAGTTCTGGTAAAGATTATGGCTGGTTAGCTGGATTATCATATAGCAAACCAGAAATTGCCTTAAAAGCAGCATTAACTTATCGTTCTGAGATTGACCACAGCATACCTATCCATGAGCAGTATCCAGCAGTTGGTCTTGAAATGGGTAGTAGCATCGATATTACTACCCCTGAATCTGTGAACTTTGATTTCCAAACTGGTGTTAACCCAACGACACTAGCCACTGCAAAAGTACGCTATGTACCATGGAGCGATTTTAATATCGTACCACCATTATATACAGCAGTTAGTAAAGCAAAATATCCTGATGGTCTACCGCTAGTCAGCTATGATGATGATCAATGGGTTGTCGAGCTTGGTTTAGCCAAACGTCTAACGCCGGCATTAGCGGTTACAGGTAATATTGGTTGGGATAGTGGTGCTGGTAATCCAGTAACTTCTTTGGGTCCTATTGAGGGCTACTACAGTGCAGGCCTTGGTGCCAAATACAACGTGACTGAAAACTGGGCAGTCTCAGCGGGTGGCAAATACTTATGGTTTGGTGATGCAGAAGGCAAAACGCCAACCCAAGACATCGTTAGCAACTTTGAAGATAATGACGGTTACATACTGGGTGTTAAAGTCTCTTATCAAGCTCAATAATCTGAGTATATTCAGACTTATACTGACGTAAAAGTTCTTAACTGCATTTCTATTATTTTAAGCTATAAAAAAGCGATCCATAAGGGGTCGCTTTTTTTGTAGATAAATCTAAGTAAAAAAGGTAAATAAAGAAATCCTGCTGTTAGCATATTATTGATATTAAGAAGTCGATTTAATAGAGCTAGATTTATATATAACCCTTAGCTACGATTGATTAAAGATATGGTTATAATTAAGAACTGTCCAGTCATATTAGAGAAATAAAGCACTTTAAGTGTTGTCTTAGTGTGAGAAAGCCATTACTATTCAAATTAGGAGACCGTTTAAATAACGAGCATAACGTGGTAAATATTATCACTGGCTAATTATGGTAACGGTAAAACAACGAGGATGTTTGGAGATACACAATGCGCAATACTTTTCACTTGAAAACACTCGCGGTAGCAATCGCAACAATTTCTGTAGCTAGTTTATCTAATGCTGCTGGTCTTGATCGCTCTGGTCAAGATGTCACCGCATTCTTCCAAGATGGTACTTATGCTGAGGCTGTTTATACTTATATTGATGCCGATGTTAGTGGTTATGATAGTGCCAATAACGTCCCTAGTAGTAATACCTATGTTAAAGGTGGTGAGACTGGTGATATTGCTGAGTCTTATGATTTCTTCCGTTATGGTGTAAAAGCCGATATTAACGACACTTTTAGTGTTGGTATTTTATATGATGAGCCGTTCGGTGCAGCTGCTGAATATACTGGTGATAGCAACTTCGTTTCGAAGGGCGATATTAATGCATCTATCACTCAGTTAACTGGTGGACGTGTGAATGCTACAACTATTGGACCTGCAATTCAAGGTCTGACTGAGGCTGCTCAAGCTGCTGGTGTAGAAGCGCAACGACTTGGACAATTAGCTGCAACAGCTACAGATCCACAAATCGCACGAGATTTTGCACAACAAGCTAGAGCACAAGCAGAAGCAGCGCAAGGCTTTGTGAAGGATGCTACTAGCCTTGGTACTGCAGGAGCAATCGCACGAGCTGAAGCAGCTAACGCAGGTGAAAATACAAACGTCGAAGTTCGTAGTAATAGCATTACGGCTATACTGGGTGCAAAGTTTGGCGCCAATAAAGAATTCCAAGTGTATGGTGGTCCAGTCGCTCAGCGTATTGAGTCTGAAGTGCGACTACGTGGCCTTGCTTATGGTCCGGCTACTGGTTATACCTCACGTAATAGCCCTGATACAGACTACGGTTATATAGCAGGTATTGCTTATAGTAAGCCAGAGATTGCGTTAAAAGCTGCTTTGACATACCGATCAGAGATTGATCATAATATGAAAATAGCTGAAACTTATCCTTTAGCTGGTGTTCTAGCTGGTGATCCAGCAGCAGCCAATCAAAGTAATAACATGGAAATTACGACTCCTAAATCAGTAAACTTTGACTTTCAAACGGGTATTAACCCAACGACTTTAGCCACAGCAAAAGTACGCTGGGTACCTTGGGGTGATTTTAAAATAACACCACCATTGTATAATGCAGTCAGTAAAAATAACGAATTGTATGAAGAAAACGGTTTAAACTTAGTTGAATATGATGATGATCAGTGGCAGGTAGAAGTTGGTGTGGCTAAGCGTTTAGCGCCAGCACTTGCCGTTAGTGGTACTGTCGGTTGGGATAGCGGCGCAGGCGATCCAACGACTTCATTAGGACCTATTGAAGGCTACTATAGTGTTGGTCTTGGTGCAAAATACAACGTCACCGAAAACTGGGCAGTCTCAGCGGGTGGTAAATACCTATGGTTCGGTGATGCCAAAGGTCAATTACCAACTGATAAAATCGTTGGAGATTTCCAAGACAATGATGGCTATATTCTGGGTGTGAAGCTTTCTTATCAAGATTACTAGTAGTTTCTTTATTTGCTAGTAACTGACTTTCAAAACAATAAAAAAGCGATCCATGATGGGTCGCTTTTTTATTATTTTAATTAAGAGAAAGATAAAGGGTATGAGTGTTATAGCAGGTTTAAGGCAATGTAAATCGCGTAGATTCAGTCTCTCATTGTAAACTTGGAGGTAGCGACAATAAGGGTTATAAGTTTAGCTGATAAAAGCTTTTTTGCTTGCTGTGAGTAAGCCTATCATAGGCTGGGTAAACTCATCATAGCTACACTATATCTGTGATTAAAATGAATTGACTATAGTTACACTCATTTTCCCTGCTACTCAAATTGATGACACGCCCTAAATGATCGCTGAGCTAATGCAGATATAAATCATCAGACAGTAAAAAAAGCCAATAAAAAACCCTCGCTACCATGATAGTAACGAGAGTTGTGATAACAACAAAATATGTCGATAGTTTACTTATCTAAGTTAAGCTCCATCTCTTCGAACTTCGCAATAACAGAAGGCTTAGGACCGCCAGTAGCCATACTGACTACGACAATAGCAATCGTACTCAATATAAAGCCTGGGACAATCGCGAATAACCAGCTACCAAGTTCAGTACCGTCAGCTAGAGTGAAGCCACCATAAATCCATAGGATAACGGTCAACGCACCAACGACCATGCCTGCAACAGCACCGTTACGGTTCATACCTTTCCACATTAGACTAATAATAACTAGTGGTCCGAATGCCGCACCAAAACCTGCCCAAGCATTAGACACTAGCTTTAGTACCGAGCTGTCCGGATCAGATGCGAGTAAGATTGATACCACAGCTACAGCTACTACTGATAGTCGGCCGACCAATACTTGGCGAGCTTCTGGCGCATCTTTATCAAAGAATAACTTATAGACATCTTTAGTTAGCGAGCTTGATACTACTAACAGCTGTGATGAGATAGTACTCATGATGGCTGCTAAGATAGCTGCTAATAAGAAGCCCGATACTAGGGGATGGAATAAAAACTGTGTAAACACTAGAAAGATAGTTTCAGGATCATCTAGAGTCATTGCTGTTTTTTGTACATAAGCACGACCAGCAAAACCAGTCATCAATGCACCAATCAAGCTCACAACCATCCAGCTCATACCGATATTGCGTGCGGTTGGTACATCTTTAACCGAACGTATTGCCATAAAACGCACAATGATATGTGGTTGACCGAAATAGCCAAGACCCCATGCCATCAAAGAGATAATACCAATCACACTCATACCACTAGTAATATCTAGCAGGCTTGGATCAATATTTCTCACTGCTGTAGTAGTCGCCGATATACCACCAAGATCGGTGAAAGCAACAACAGGCACAATAACCATCGCAAATAGCATGATGATACCTTGCACAAAGTCAGTCATTGAGACCGCTAAGAAGCCACCAAATAAGGTGTAAGCGACAACAACGCCAGCGGTAACCCAAAGACCGGTACTATAAGATAGGTTGAGTGAGCTTTCAAAAAGCTTACCGCCACCCACTAAGCTTGCAGCAGTATAGACGGTGAAAAATAAGATAATAACCACTGCTGATATGACACGTAGCATGTGCGACTTGTCTTCGAAGCGGTTAGCGAAATAGTCAGGTAGAGTAATTGCGTTATCAGCGACCTCGGTATAAACGCGAAGACGCGGCGCGACAATGATGTAGTTGAGCAGGGCACCAAGTGTTAAACCAAGTGCAATCCAAACACTAACGACCCCGTCAGCATACATGTAACCGGGCAGGCCAAGTAATAACCAACCTGACATGTCTGATGCACCTGCTGATAAAGCAGTTACTGCTGGGCCTAAGCTACGCCCACCAAGCATGTAGCCTTCAGTGTCATTTGCTTGTTTAAAGTAGGCATAGATGCCAATCCCAATCATTACCAAAAAATAGGCACCAAGCGATATTAGTACACCACTAGAAATTCCATTCATAGAAACTGTCCTTAACCAACTGTATTGGTTTTAATTATATTTAACTATAAAGTCTTATGATTAAAATACGATCTACAAAGACAAGAAAAGCCATTAAGTAGAACAAAATGGCTTTTTGCTTATAGTCAGTATTCACTTCTAGTTTTATATGATTGATGCTGTTTTCACCTATAACTTATTAAGTTATCAATAATCAATTAAATTACCTAATGTTAGTAGTTCTAACTGATCATCACGGACAAAATCAATCATTTAAAACTGTCAATTCTGCAATTTGGCTATATCTCTTATACAGAATATAACATGCAGAAGTCAGCAAAAATTAAACATAAAGTACCATTGTTAAACGTTATTACTGATAGTAGTTAAATCATCTATCTACTTATCATAGATAGATGATTGGCAAAAATAGCTATATTTGCCATCATACCTTACCCAAACCATTCAGTAAGTGAGTATCAGTGTTGTTATGGTAACTATATGTTATAAAAGTAAACCTGTGCGTATTATAACGTATAGAGATTATAATTGCGAACAGCGCCTGTGCATATAGATTTCAAACTATTGATTAGATTCATGTCACGAATTGATCTGCTATCTTTACTGTCAGCTATACCTATTATCAGTCAATAGGCGCAAGCAATTCTAATAAAGCTTCAACGCTACTAGAACGCGTTAGTTTGGGATTAATGACCACCCCTAAATATCGTTGTAGTTCGATATTATCAGCCATATTGATACGTTCTAGATCTTGGCTAATTAGGGTTTGCGGCAATACCGACCAGCCAAGTCCAACGGATACCAACATGCGAATAGACTCAAGTGGATTTGTACTCATGGTCGCATAGGGTTTTAGATTATGTTTGGCGAATTCTGCTAGAGTAATTTGACTGGTAAAGGTGTTAGCAGAAGGTAAAATAGCAGGGTAATGTGCCAATTGCTCTAAGGTTACATTGGTTTTCGTCGCTAAAGGCGATAGTGCACCTGTCATAAAATATAGTGGGTCTGACCATAGGGTATGATAGGTGAGGCGCTTATCATAGACAGGCGGTAGTGTTAAAAAAGCCAGAGATAAATTGCCATCAAGGACGGCTTTATGCGCTTCTTCTGAGTCTACGAAATGAACTTCAAGCTGCACCGCAGGATAACTCTGGATAAAATCCTTTAACACTGGAGCAAGATGATGCAAGCCAATATGATGACTGGTACCAATGACTAATTTGCCAGAAACGATTTGCTTAGAATGTTGCAGGTTTATCTTAAAATTCTCGTAATCTTCTAGCCAGCGCTTCGCATGCGGTAGCATTTCACTGGCTGCTTGAGTCGGTACAATACCCCGACCTACGGTATCAAATAAGGTAATTTTAAACTCATCTTCTAGATTTTTGATGCGTTTGCTAACAGCAGGCTGGGTAATAAACAGCTTCTCTGCTGCGCCTGATATGCTACCTGTTTGCATAACGGTCACAAACGTCGTCAAATTAGTGGTATTCAAACCGATGTCCTTAGCTTGGATATAAGCTATAAATAAAAGTTGGCTTGCCTATTCATAATGTATTAGAAATAAAAGTTTGTGAATAGATAAAAATCATCAATTATTATTATAGAATTAGGCTGCTATAATCACAAGACATTGGGACACTTTTTGACATTTTTATTCTGATGGCTTTATAAATTACTGTTTCAGTAAAGAGCAATAAGTATAAGAACAAATAGGTAACCCTAAGAATTTGCAATAATTAACTCTCTATTTATGAAGTATAGGCAGAGATAAATACATAATAAGTAATTGGCAATTAATAAAGGATAGCAATATGGCTGGTCATACGTTATACGACAAACTCTGGAATGCTCATGAAGTCACAAAGCGTGATGATGGTTCGAGCTTGATTTATATTGACCGCCATCTATTGCATGAAGTGACTAGTCCGCAAGCATTTGAAGGCTTAGAGCTTGCCAATCGCGCTCCGTGGCGACTCTCGGCTAACATTGCCAGCCCTGATCATAACGTACCGACAGTGAGTAAAGAGCGTCTTGAGGGTGTGGCTGGTATCAAAGATAAAGTCTCACGCTTGCAGGTGGTTACTCTAGATGATAACTGCGCTAAGTTTGATATTGCAGAGTTCACCATTAATGATGCTCGTCAAGGCATCTTGCATGTGGTTGGTCCTGAACAAGGTCTGGTGCTTCCAGGTATGACAGTCGTATGTGGTGATTCGCATACGGCAACTCATGGTGCACTTGGTTGTCTTGCGCATGGTATCGGAACTTCTGAGGTTGAGCATGTACTTGCAACCCAGTGTTTAATTACCAAAAAAATGAAAAACATGCAAATTCGGGTCAATGGTAAGCTTGGCACTGGCGTAACCTCAAAAGATGTGGTACTTGCCATTATTGCGCAGATTGGTACAGCTGGTGGCAATGGCCACGCAATTGAGTTTGCAGGACAAGTGTTTGAAGATATGAGCATGGAAGGGCGCATGACTGTCTGTAATATGGCAATTGAAGCTGGCGCACGCGTGGGCATGGTAGCTGTAGATGACTTAACGATTGATTATGTTAAAGGTCGTCCTTACGCACCAACGGATAAGCAGTGGGAACAAGCAGAAGCTTACTGGCGTACACTATATTCAGACGATGATGCAGTATTTGATACAGTTATTGAAATCGACGGTAGTCAAATTGCACCGCAAGTATCTTGGGGCACCTCACCTGAAATGGTCGTTGACATTACTCAGTCGGTACCAACCCCTGATCAAGCGGCTGATGAGTCGCAGCAAGAAGGCTGGTTACGCGCTTATACGTATATGGGCTTGCAAGCAGGGCAGCCAATCACTGATATTCAGCTTGATCGTATCTTTATTGGTTCTTGTACCAACTCACGTATCGAAGATTTGCGTGATGCAGCGGCAGTGATTAAAGGTCGTAAAGTTGCAAATACGATTAAAGAAGCTATCGTGGTGGCAGGATCTGGGCAAGTAAAACTGCAAGCAGAAGCAGAAGGTTTGGATACCTTGTTTACCGATGCAGGTTTTGAATGGCGCGAGCCGGGTTGTTCAATGTGTCTTGCGATGAATGCCGATAAGCTTGAGCCAGAAGAGCATTGTGCATCAACGTCCAACCGTAACTTTGAAGGTCGTCAAGGCACTGGTGGACGCACGCATTTAGTGAGCCCTGCGATGGCAGCAGCAGCAGCATTGGCTGGTCACTTTGTGGATGTGCGCACGTTTTAGTAGCTATATGCCAGTGTAATGCGCGTCAATTCTATATGGATACGTGCATAGCGTTGCTTTTAATCGCCACTCAGTATCGCTACTTAAAATAGCCACTTACTTCTAAATAAGAAATGTCATTTATAGGAAATTTTTATGCAAGCTTATAATACTCAAACAGGTATCGTTTGCCCACTCGATCGCGCAAACGTCGATACCGACCAAATTATTGCAAAACAGTTTTTAAAATCCATTAAACGTACCGGCTTTGGCGTCAATTTATTTGATGATTGGCGTTATCTTGACGAAGGCTATCCGGGTCAAGACAATAGCACGCGCGTTATTAACCCAGACTTTGTCTTAAATAAGCTACGTTATCAAGACGCAATTATTTTGCTGTCACGCAGAAACTTTGGTTGCGGTTCTAGCCGTGAGCATGCGCCTTGGGCATTATCTGAATATGGCTTTCGTACGGTTATTGCACCAAGTTTTGCAGATATTTTTTATAATAATTGCTTTAAGAATGGCATGCTTCCTATTGTTTTAGATGAAGCAATTGTCGATAAGTTGATGAAAGAGACTTTAGAAAATGAAGGCTATGAGCTAACGGCAGACTTGGAGCGACAAGTCGTTATCAATTCAGTAGGACAAGAATATCCATTTGAAATTGATGAGTTTCGCAAGCATTGTTTGTTGAATGGTCTAGATGATATTGGTCTTACTCTGCAGCAGAGCGATGCCATTAAGGATTATGAAAATAAAATGATGCAACAGACGCCTTGGATATTTAATGAAGTCAAGGCATAAGCAACGAATCTTATTGGGCACTTAGCTGCAGCATTTAATAAAAGTAGATTGGTCAATAATACAACGTTGAGTTATGGTAACAAAATGGCTAGAATGAAAGGTAATTTGTTATCACTATGAAATAGTAGCCGTCATTATGAATAAAAAACGTATTGTTGTATTTACAAGTGCAGCTGTCGCAACAAGCTTGCTACTGTCAGGTTGTCAATTATTGACGGGCTACCAGCAAATAGATAAAGCAGAAAATGCTGAGAGATGGGCAGGTAAGATTGAGCCTATTGCTGGTGAAGTAAACATTGCTTGTGCAGGAACCTATCATTGTGAAATCATGCAAATCGACCAAACTTTAGTCATTGCGCCAGATACCCACAAACCAGTAGATCCTGCCATGCTGAGTGTTGAGCAAGTGGATTACGATAATATTGTTAACTCTAAATCAAGCAACATAATCGCACCGCTAAAGAGCCAAAAGTCTGTCAAGATCGTACCTTTATCCGCGTCTGGCATGCCTGGTATGACTAACTATTATGCACGGGTCAAGCCTGCAAAGCGTGAAGTGCATATAAATTTTTATCCCGAAAATAATATCGGTTATGTTGAACGCTTTGCGATGATTCATGAGTTTGTACAGCCAGATACTTATCTGTTACGTGCTTATCGCAAAAAATCCAATCAAGATACAGGCAGTTTGTTAGACACTGCTTCACCTAATCCTTTATGTATTGATCTTATTCAAGGCGATAGCATTAAGCGCCAGTTTTGCAAACAGATGAATACTGAAAGTCAGGGTGAGTTTGTAGAAAATAGCGTTATAAACCAAACAACAAAATCAAAGGCTAAGGTTTAGTATTGTATCATTTGAATAATTAATTTAGTGTCATATCTCACTAACATGAATCAAATCAAGCAATACTTTGCTCTTGTCTTTTTCCACTTTACCTACCAACAAGGATTAGTATGGCAACGATTTTAACATTAGCTGGTGATGGCATTGGTCCTGAGATTATGACCCAAGCCATTAATGTACTGCAAGCCGCCAATAAAAAATTTACGCTAGATTTGAATCTTGAGTCTGGATTGATTGGAGGTGCAGCTGTTGATGTAACTGGTGAGCCTTTACCAGAGGAAACGCTTAGTCGTGCACGTGCAGCCGACGCAGTGTTATTGGGAGCAGTTGGTGGTCCTAAGTGGGATGCTATAGAGCGCAGTAAACGTCCTGAACGTGGTCTGCTTAAAATTCGTGGTGAGCTTGGTTTATTCGCCAACTTGCGTGTCGCGAAACTTTATCCGCAGCTGGCTAATGCTTCTAGTATAAAACCTGAGATTATCTCAGGTTTAGATTTGCTCATTGTCCGTGAGCTAACGGGTGGTATTTATTTTGGTGAGCCACGTGGTATTCGTACTCTAGAGAATGGTGAGCAGCAAGGCTATAACACTATGGTGTATAGCACTAGTGAGATTCAACGTATTGGCAAGGTCGCTTTTGAGTTGGCAAAAACGCGTGCACAAGCAGCAGGTACTGCAGCCAAAGTCTGCTCAGTAGACAAAGCGAATGTGCTAGAGGTTACTGAGCTGTGGAAGCAGACGATGATTGAGATGCAACAAGCGGATTATAATGATGTGGCGTTATCGCACATGTATGCTGACAATGCATGTATGCAACTGATTAAAGATCCTAAGCAGTTCGATGTCATGGTGACGGGTAACATGTTCGGCGATATCTTATCTGACGAAGCGGCTATGCTGACAGGATCTATTGGTATGCTGCCATCAGCTAGCCTTGATGAAAACGGCAAGGGTATGTATGAGCCTTGTCATGGCTCAGCACCTGACATTGCTGGACAAGATAAAGCCAATCCATTAGCCACGATACTTTCTGTCGCCATGATGCTGCGCTATACTTTTAAACAAGAACCAGCAGCACAAGCGATTGAACAGGCAGTCAGTGACGTCCTTGATGATGGCCTGCGTACGCTTGATATTCTAGATAGTAGTGAGGCGGGGCTAATCCAAGTTGGTTGCAAGCAAATGGGTGAGGCGGTATTAGCGAAGCTAGTATAAACCCACATTATTTGGAAACTAGACGGATACAGTTGAAGCTGACTATATCGGTTAGATTATAAATAATTTATATACATGCTAAAGTCGAATAAAGCCCACAAGCTGTCTAGCAGTTTGTGGGTTTTTTATGATCGAATAAATATTCGGCATACTAATCTATTGGGTTTTTTGCACTGTGTTATGGGAAAATTTCTGACATATAGTCCATTTTTAACATAGAAACTATAAGATTAGATGTTTGTTAACATAAAACTGTTACATCAGAAAATGGTCCTGTGACATCATTATCTCTTTTAAAATAGTATGTAGAAATATACTTTTATAAAGAATAAAATTAGAAACAAATTAGTAATGATTTCGCTAAATTTTATTGTCAAAAACAAAAATAAGATAGTGATCTTAATATTTCATTAATAATCAGTTGAGGAATGAAGCATGCATCAAATAACAAAAATTAATTCTGCTATAGCGGCATTAGGGTTATCTGCCGTATTATTTATCAATCCAAGTATTGCTGCAAATACTAATACTAATACTAATACTAATACTAATACTAATACTATTAGTACTGCCAATAAGGTTGCTAGTACTGATGCTAGTCCGGTCACCAATGGTGTCAGCCAAAATCTTACTGAGAATAGTAAGACTGCGAATTCGCTGAATAAGCTGCTACCTACTATCAAATACACAACGAATAATCTGCCAAAGTTTGCTCAGAAGGTTAATAGTTCCAGCTGGAAAAAAGGCGCAAACGTAAGTCGTAGTATGAGCACTAAGCTTCAGGCTTTGCTGAATTGGAATCAAAGTAGTGTCGGACCTGTGGATGGCTATTGGGGTAAGAACTCCATCAAAGCCATGCAAGCGTTTCAAAAGTCTCGTGGTCTGAAGGTGACGAATAATCTCAACGAAGAAACATGGCAAGCTTTAACTAAAAATAATAAGCTCATGTCACAACCTGTATTGGTTAGCTACAAGCTAAGTGATGCTGATGTAAATTTAAAAACCACCACTATTCCTGCTGGTGCAGAAGCCAAAGCTAAGCTTGAAGGTATGTACTACGAAAGCGTTATCGAAGCCTTAGCAGAAAAATTCCATATGAGTGAAAAGTATCTTAAAGAACTCAATCCAAACGCCAAGTTTAATGCCGGAGAGGGTATCACTGTTTATAATCCTGGCAATCCAAACACTAAGCCCGTAAGTCGAGTAGTGGCTGACAAAACAACTGAAACTTTATATGCTTATGATGAGCAGAATAATTTGGTTGCTAGTTATCCAACTACAGTAGGTAGCACGGCAACACCATCGCCATCAGGCAAACATACCGTTGAAGTCAAAGTGCATGAACCTAACTACACTTATACTGGAGATGATGGCAGTCAAGTTATTATCCCTCCTGGCCCTAATAATCCAGTAGGTGTGGTATGGATAGGGCTTAGTAAACCCTCATATGGTATTCATGGCTCGCCAGATCCAGCGCGCATTAGCAGACAAGCATCGTCAGGCTGTATAAGATTGACCAATTGGGACGCTTTAGCATTATTAGGTACAATCAAAAATGATGCGACGGTAGAGTTCAAGTAATACCACTTTTAAATAATGAGCTAAATCTATCAGTGATGCGTAAAAATTACTAGCCGTAACGCTTACGCATCTCTTTATCATTAACTTCAATTTTTGAAAATGAGATGAAGATTTTGCAATGATTTAAATATAGGCAAATGATTAGCCCTAGGAATTGCTAACGTTACAAAATGAAAACCCAGACATAAAAATACCGCTGAAGATTAGCGGTATTTTTTTATGCAAAATTAAGTAAAACAATGAGACGTTGCAGAAATAGAGATATTGCAAAAATAATGTTAATTATTAAACGAGCTGCTATTTGTAGATAGTTATCTGCTGTAAGTCATAGCAATGGACAGTTTGTCGTTTTTGTTATTATTGTTATGGAGACCATTCAGTTTTGTATATCAACCAAATAACTAGTCCATTCAATAACCAGTTTAATAACTTAAAATCGAATAACTGTCGTCTTAGGAACAAGACATTATAAAAAAATTAGTTTTTGCCGCGATAAGTAATGCGACCTTTAGTTAGGTCATAAGGTGTCATTTCCACTTTAACTTTATCACCAGTTAAAATGCGAATATAGTGTTTACGCATCTTTCCTGAGATATGAGCAATAATCTCGTGTCCGTTTTCTAAACGAACTTTAAACAAAGTATTTGGAAGGGTGTCGATAACTTCACCTTCAAATTCAATAATATCGTCTTTGGCCATAATTTGTATCAATCAATGAAAAATAAGCCGATATTATACGTAAGTTTCAATATTAAAGCAACAAAACATTGTTTTTACTTGACACTGTGTAAGTGTTATGTATATTCGCCAATCCTAGCTAGGGCGTGTCTTCAATCTGAACAAGTGAACCTCTAATGGGCTAAAAATGGCTATATTTTCGTTACTCTTTGAAAATTTCTAGACAGTATGTTCATATTCTCTGCGAAATCTTCTTTGATTGATAAAAATCTATCTCATTTTTATTACCATTATCAAAATGAGGACACGCCCTATTTTCAGTCAGGCAGGTTGAGCCAAAGTGGGGTAAGAGGGGCCTGTGGCATCAGCTGCTGGTAGTGCTCAGGATAATAAGCGTTAATAAAATATAGGCCGTCACCGGATGCAGTAGGTGGAGCGATAGTGCGGTCTTTTTTTTCTAAAATAGATAAGAAGTCTGTAGGCTCAAGTTCATGTCTTCCAATCGCATATAAAGTACCCATTAGGTTACGTACCATATGATGTAAAAAACCATTCGCCTGAATGTCAAAAACGATAAATGCGCCATGGGCGAAAAGCTTGGCATGGCTGACAGTACGTATGGGCTGATTAGATTGGCAAGCTGCAGCACGATAGCTACTAAAATCATGAGTCCCAGCAATATCAGCCGCTGCAAGCTGCATCGCCGCTAAATCTAGAGGTTCGTGAATATGGGTGACTTGATGATTGAGTATGGCAGGACGTGCAGCTTGATTGAGTGTAATGTAACGATAACGGCGAGCAATAGCGCCAAAACGGGCATGAAAATCTGCTGGCATAGGTTGGACCCAGCGTAAAGCAATATCATTAGGCAATAGGCTGTTAACACCGCGTAGCCAATTATGAGTCGGGCGGTAAGCGTGGGTGATAAAATGCGCAATCATATTGCTGGCATGGACGCCAGCATCAGTACGACCTGCCGCGACCACTTCAACAGATTCATTGGCAACAGTACTAATGGCTTTCTCTAGCGCCTCTTGTACTCCAAGCACCTCTTTTTGACGTTGCCAGCCCCGATAATTAGTTCCTAAAAATTCGATGGCAATGGCCAAGTTATAAGTAGGGTTGTCTTGTTTTTCAGCTTCCATTGGTCTCTCAACTTCCATTAATCTCTTAATTTCTCTAGTAGGCGTAGTGTTCGGGGCAGGTGCTTGTCGTTTTACTTGGTAATATTGTTCAACGATTTTTTCTTATTGCTGTTCCTGACTGATTGACAGTATATGTCCAGCGTTGTCTTCTTCGTGCAGGTGTGTCATAGCGTAGCAATAGCCATAACAATCGCGCATAGATAGCAGGAATGGTTAAGCGCCCACCAGCAATGACATGGTAATCATATTGCCAACTACCCGCAGCATAACTGTCGCTGACCCCGCCAAATGGACATTGGCTAGCGCATACCACCATATGACCATGTTCGTACGCACGTTGCAATGCTTCGGCTAAATCTTTGGAGTGAGGAACATTGCCAGCGCCGAAACCTAATAATATTATCCCGCATGGTGGCTGGGTCAATAGCGCTTCTAGCTGCGTACTCAAGATATCAGGAATATTAGGCAGACAATATATCGCATGGATATTCGCTTGTTCTGCACGGGTTTGAATATCATTCTTAACAGCTATTTGGTCATCAAGCCAATGTTGACGGCGCGTGTCTGGTAGCTGCTTTATATAACTGTTATTTGGGTAGCCAGCACGAGTATGACCGGTAAAAGCCATAAAATCATGACTATGAATTTTTTGTACTGTTTGTGCGGGCCATGACTCACCGCCAAAGCTTATCTTAACGCCAGACTCTCCAGCAGCAGCTAGACGTAAAGACTCGCTGAGATTATTCCATGCATCACTATTTGCATCTACCGTATAGGTCTGTAATACATCGCTATCTAACAATGGGCGCATACTACCAGTGACCACCAAACACATATCCGTGCCTGCAAATGCCTCCGCTAGAAACGCGCCAAGATAACTTAAAGTATCTGTACCTGTGATTAGTACAAACTGACGTTGACCTTGTGCATAGGCATCTAATAACAGCTCATAGAAATGCACAAAGTCGTTTGAGGTTAGCTGGCTACTGTCTTTAATCAGCTTATTATCTAACCACGAGACTTCTGGCAACTGATTTGTTTGATTGTGCTCAGTAAGTAGCTCTTGTAAAGCAGGCAGGAAGATATCGGCATCTAAAGGAGCTAATGGGCGCCCGTAACTACCAAAAGTACCACCAGCGTAAATAAGCTGAATAGTATTAGATGATCGATTTGATAAGGTTGAAGATGATGGCATGAGATTACCGCATTAAGGTTAAGTAATAAGAATAACATTAGGGGTAATATAAATGATAAACCGTAAAATAGAAACAAGCATCCTATTTTCATAAGATGCTTGGTGATAAACAATATGATGGTTTAAAAAATTGATAGTATAGTCAATTCAAAATAAAAAGAGCACACTTATAACAATGTCATGCTGGGATGGTCTCGGGCTGGTATAAATTTTACTTGCTTGCTATGTGCGAAGTAATACAGAGACTTCAAAAATTTATTCCAGCAGTACTGTAGCCCTATTAATATGAATGAATTATAAAGCTAAAATTACTGGCCCTAGCTATATCTTAAGCTGTACGCGCCAGCATCTCTTGTGCTTGATTCTGCTGTTCACTGTTACCTTGAGTAATGACTTCGTTAAGTAAGCGTTTGGCACTATCGTACTCACCCAGCTGTAAATACTGACCAGCTAAATCCAGTGTTACTTGATTACTGTCCAAGGTATTTACAAAATCAAAGTCTGTGGCAAATTGAGCTGCAAAATCAATCTCTTGAGATACAAGTGTATGGATATTTGCATTGTCATCAACAAGGCTTACATTGTTTTCACTCTCTACTGGCATGCTAACAGACGGTGAGTTTACGACTGAATCAAAATCAAACTCGTCATCTATTGCTAAACTATCTTCTATGCTTTGATTATTGAGTACTTTGTCATCATGCGTTTCATTCTTCAAAGTTTCAGTAGTAGAGACTTCATCATCTAAGAAAAGTGTAGTTGTATCAATGTCTATTTCCGACACTTCATTGACTGCTGCAGGTTGTGTGTCATCGCTAATAGAAAACTCATCTTTGACAGTCGTTGTGTCAAGTTGTGCCAACGTATCTTCAACATCGTTCTCTAGTACGTTATCGTTATCAAGTACAATGGCATTGTCGCTAGTACTTTCTTGAATGTCCAGCGTATCCATACTAAGCGTACTGTTTTCAGCCAATGGGCTATCTTCACTTTCTAAAAGCAGTGCAAAATCTTCGCTATTAGTTTGAGCGCTATTCTCTAAAAAATCAGTACTGTTTGTCTCTTCAACCAAGTCATCAAGTTCTAAAACAAAATCATCATCTGAGCTGATATGTTGTGACTGACTATCTTGTGCTTGCACATCATCAACAAAGTTTAATTCTGATATGTTGCTATCATCTGACATTAAATCGAAATCAAGCATAAAATCGTCATCGACGTTTATATTCTTATTTTTACTAACATCATCAATAGTAATAGGTTCTGCGGGCGTTTTTGCGTCGTTTGTCTCTTTAGTTATGTCAAAATCATTATCGTCGCTAGTTGTAGATTCTAAGTTGTTAACTTCTACATTTTCTGTTGCTAAATCATCCAATGTGAGATCAAAACTATCTTCAGAATTAGAGTTATCATCAAAAGTCTCTTGTTGTAACACTACAGGCTCACTGAGTGCTTCAAGACGGTCTGTACTCGAAGCAGGCTTGATATCTGTAACTGTCTGTGGCGTAGACAAGTCAAAATCAAGACTTTCAAACGCCGCTTCATTGCCAGCTTCACCAGCTTGAGGTTCTACTGGTTTGTTTTGTGTTTGCTCTTGATCTAATAACGCTTTAAGTTGATCTGCATCATTTATAGCTGTCGCATCATCAGACAACTTGATAACGTTATATGTTTTAGTGAAATCGTCATGTTGATTAGTGATAGCGTAGATGTTTAGCAGCTTGAGTAATAATTTAGAATCTTGAGGTTTTTCTATTAATCCTCTTTCTATACTCTCAATCGCTTTATCATAACGCTGTTGATCCATAAAACGTTGGGCAACAGCTAAAGGATCAAATTTAGTAGCATTTTGCTGAGCAGAGTTTTGATTAGAGCCTGTAGATGCTGTTTTTAGTTTTGACGTTGATGCATGAGCAGCTAAATTTTTATCAGTTTCTTTCGAGTTCTGAGTAGTCGATTTTTGAGCCTTATTTTTGCGTAGCACGAGTACCGCTACCAATAAAACGACCACCAGACCTATAATGATATATAGCATACTATCCATAAATACTCCCAAGCCTACGAGCACTGTTTACAGCAATTGATGCTGAGCAGCTAGGCAATTATTGATTGCGTAATTTTTTGAGTCGAGCTTCAAGCTCAGCCAGTTTTTGGTTTTGTAGTTGTAATTTTTTAGCATAGCTACCAAGGGTACTATTGGCCGCTGCTACTCGTTTAGCTTGCTCAGCGGTATGCTGACGCGCCGATTTGAGTGTAGCCAAGATATCTGTGCTTAAGCCATTGCCAGTTGCAGCAGCCGCTTTAGTTTGAGTGCCATCGGCACTACCGTCGCGACCAGGTGCAACAACAGAAAAACGTGCCTTTGGTAAAGTTTTGGTAGCAACTTGAGAGGGCTTATCCGAACGTTCAGATGCTGTTTTTGATTCTGACGGTGTTCTCTTAGAGGCTATGGCTTTTGCGTTGCTAGCAGATTCTACTGCTGTTGGTTTTTTCTCATGAGTTTTCTTCGTTGTAGATGGGTTAGTCTGCAGATAATATTGTCTTTGAGCTGCAATGGCAGTTTGTAGGCTCTGCTGTGAAGGCACTGTGTCATAGCTGGGCAGACTAAGCTCAGCATTTGCCTTTAGTAAGTCAGCATCTTGTGCAATAAAAGCGTCAGGATTTTGCGCTTTAATTTGTTTCATGACAGTTGGTACATCGAGGTTGTTTTGCTGTGCAATCTGCTGAGAGATGATCCAAAGGTTGTCATTACGTTGTACAGTATAACTAGTCATTGCTGGGCTTGTATTACCTGACATCGGAGCTGCAACTGACATACCAGCATTATCATTATCATTATTGTTATCGTTTGAGGTAGCATTGGCAGAAGATGGCAGCGAAGCTTTGGATGGCATGCTTTTAGCTTCAATATTGCTTGCAAATGGTATTGGTTGACTTGCTTCATTATTGATAGCGTCTTCTTTCAGCTGAATCTGCCGAGTCACTTGGATATTTAAAATATCGACCTGTTTATTTATATTGCCGGTAGCGCCAATAGCATCACCTGTTGGCACATTATTGCTTAACACGCTATTTTTTGGTCCACTGTTATTATTATTGGTAGAACTAATATTGGGAGCAGCAGCGTCTTCTAAGTTATTTATGTTCAAATGATCTATTTTATCTGCTTTTCCAACGTTACTATTATTTGCTATTAAGTTTGTATCTCTCAAAGTACTGCTACTGTTTGAGCTATTGCCATTTAAGCTATTGTTAGAGAAGTCTGTTGCTTTCGTCACCTGCGAAACATTGGCGTTTGCAATCGCTGTGTTTGAAGTTTGAGACCCTGGTAAGGTTGGTACATTGACAGCACTCATAACTGGTAATGTCTTAACGTTAGATGTTTGAAGCGAATTGGTTTCTGGCAACGATGGCGTCGATACCGATGCTTGCATACTCGGTGACGTAAATAGCGGTGGCGGTGCGCCGCGTCTAACAGTTAACGGTTTGGAGTTAGAGTTTGACACTACTGGTAGATTCGGTTTTTTTGTACCTGACATAACTCGATTAGGCTGCTTAATCGGAACATTGTTACCAAGTGGCATAAGTAAAGTCTTAGGTACTACATTGCGCTGACCATTGTCATTTATTGCCAGTACTACATCTGCAAATGGCATTGATACCGGTTGTGAGGTATTAATAAGCAGTTGACCAGTAGTGGCAGAAGTTGCTACAAACCTTACTGCCATTGATGCTGTTGGGGTTAGCCCCATCTGTTGATAAACGACAGGACTTGCAAGACTGGCGGCAAAATCCTTAGCATTAATGTCAGTTACTGTAATACTTGCAGTCAAAGGTTCGTGCTGGGCAGAGGTAATAATTGTTTTACCCATAGTGGCTGCTTGTGCAACAGGTAGCAACACTACAGAGCTCACAGAACAAAGTAGTGTTATTGACACCGCGTGATGAATATTGGTCAATCGATGAGGTAAATGCCAAGACATGCGCAGCCCTTTTATAGTGTCTTATGAGAATAACTAATAACAGTACTCTTTATAATGGTGTAATAGCTATCCGTGTTTTTAGCAAAATAATATTCAGTTTACCATTTGTTTCGTAGTGTTCATTACCAACATCACCAAGAGATGAGTGATACTTAAATTTATTAAAAAGCTTTTTTATCCAACAACATGGCATCCCCATAGCTAAAAAAGCGGTACTGATGGCTAATTGCGTGTTGATAAGCCTGTTCAATAGCTGCTTTACCTGCAAATGCGGATACAAGCATTAGTAAGGTAGATTTGGGTAAATGGAAATTGGTTATCAAGCGATCAATAACGCCAAATTTAAAACCAGGATATATAAATATGTCCGTATCTCCTGACCAAGTGGCAACAGATTGGCCATTATTTGCCGTTTTTTGATAAGCGGTCTCTAGAACACGTGCAACAGTCGTGCCAACAGCGATAACCTTATTACCCTTTGCATGGGTTTGATTAATCAAATCTGCGGTCGCTTGTGGTAGGTGTGCATATTCGCTGTGCATAGTATGATTGAGCAGGTTTTCTGTCTTAACTGGCGCAAATGTGCCAGCACCAACATGCAAAGTGACAAAGGCTGTATTAATACCTTTATTAGCCAAAGCTGACAGCACAGTTTCATCAAAATGTAGACTGGCTGTAGGAGCAGCAACGCTGGCAAGTTTGGCTGGATCATGAAATATCGTTTGATAACGAGTATTGTCAGTCGCATCGGCATGGCGATCAAAATAGGGTGGTATTGGCAACTCACCATAAAGCTCTAAATCAGGCAAAACAGGGGCATCGAAGGCTAAGATAAATAAGTTGTCTTGACGACCAATCATCTCACAGCTCATACGCTCGTCAGCTAGCCATAAGCGTTGTCCAAGCTTTGGCGCTTTACTAGCTTTAACATGACCCAATGCGATGTTTGAATACATGGCTAATGTTTCATTGTTTATATCAACATTGTCTTTTAATCCTGAGCTATCTACCAAACGCTCAATCAGTACTTCAACGCGCCCTCCAGTGTCTTTTTTACCGAATAGTCGCGCTTTCATTACCTTAGTATCATTAAAGACAATAAGATCACCGGCACTGAGCAAGGATGGCAATGCCGTAAACAAGTGGTCTTGAGGCTGACTTGGTTGTTCTTTGTGATCTATAGCTGGCAGATAAAGCAGCTTAGAGTCTGAGCGTTGGGCCAAGGGATAGCGGGCGATTAACTCGTCAGGTAGCTCATAATCATAATCAGCAACGCTTAGATAAGTCAGTGGGGCATCGTCGTGTTTAATATCATTCATATTGGTATCGTTGTCTATATTAGGATTGGCAGTTTTAAAACTGAAGTTACTCATAATGCATGATGAAGGCAATTAAAAATTTTGGCATAAGTTTAGCAGAAACGGGATAATAGCGTGAAAAATTCCTAATGGCTTTTAACTATTATGCCTACTATAAAAATAGCCTAAGCAATCTTATATTGATTACTGCTTTGCATTAAAGTTCAAATACAGAAACGAATTAATAGAAACGAATCATAAGTCTTAATCGAATAGATTAAGCTGCGGCAGGATCTGGGTTGCAGGCATTAAAGATGAATAGGTTACACCTACAAGTCTGATAGGCAGTGTACGCGGTATATCTAAAAACAGCTTATCTAACCAATAATGTGCAGACTCTGCATTTATAAACACAGTAGATAAGGTATATGAACGCGTTATTTGCGTAAAGTCAGCATATTTTATCTTGAGTGTAATGGTATAAGCAATAAGCTGCTTATTGTTCATTTGTCTGAATGCATCAGCGTTTTGCTCATAAATTTGTGCGCGTAATTGTTCGTTGTCACTCAAGTTATCCCTAAAGGTAGTTTCTGAACCGACCGATTTATGCTGACGCTCAGATTTCACTGGTCGCTCATCACGACCGTGGGCAATATCATGATAGAACTGCCCACGCTTGCCGAACTCATTAACCAATGTAACTGAAGATACCTTTCGAAGATCAGCTCCATTACTTACGCCCATTGCGTGTAAGCGTTTGGCTGTTGCCTTACCAATTCCATGAAAGCGCTCTATAGGTAGCGTACTAATAAACGCTTCTGCGTCATCGGGTGTGATAATGGCGGTACCGTTAGGTTTATGGATATCAGAGGCAATCTTTGCCAACATCTTATTGAACGAAACGCCTGCTGACGCTGTTAGCCCTGTTTGCTCTAGTATCTGTGCCCTCAACCAGTTAGCCATCAATGTCGCTGAACCTTTATGCACTTGTAGACCCGTAACATCCAGATAAGCTTCATCTAAAGATAGCGGCTCAACACGCGGTGTTAAGCTATACATAATAGTACGAATCTGGGTGCTGACAGCACGATATACATCAAAACGCGGTCGTACGAATATTACATCTGGACAACGTTTGCGTGCCTCATAACAGGACATCGCAGAGCGCACTCC
The DNA here is from genome assembly GCF_001593285.1 of Psychrobacter sp. P2G3. Taxonomy (NCBI): domain Bacteria; kingdom Pseudomonadati; phylum Pseudomonadota; class Gammaproteobacteria; order Moraxellales; family Moraxellaceae; genus Psychrobacter; species Psychrobacter sp. P2G3. Next base: position 2,182,237 of record NZ_CP012529.1, on the reverse strand, counting down.
AAACTGACGCACCTCATAGCTGGCAGCGGCTACTACGCCACGTCCACTAGGATCTCCACCAACGACCAAAGGCTTACCACGATATTGTGGAAAATCCCGTTGTTCAACGCTGGCATAAAAGGCATCCATATCGAGATGAATAATCTTACGAGGGGCAGGTGAGGTAAAAGCTGTCATAAGCTCTATTTTACCTGAGTTTACGGATATTTTTGAGCAATACTTGCTAGATGTGGGGAGAGTATCAAACTTATAAAAATATAGTATTAGCTTATATATCAAGTATTTTGGATGTATAAACCTGATTTTGAATATATCACCATTCATTAACGCTTATAATTTTTATTGGGATGTAAAATCAGCATTTGCTTTATTTTTTTTACCACTTAAGAGTACATTCGTACCACTTATGACAATAAAAAAATAAGTGGTAGCCGACAGCACTATTAGTTTGTTAAGTTAAGTAATGATTAATCTAATTCATATCTTTTGGATAAGCACTTACTAATTTTACGTATTTAGTTTATCTAAAGAAAACATGGAAACCATTTAATTAATCTGTAGATGTTACCGTCTAGATTTTTTAGCATATGATAGTTGTATAGACATATTTTTTTAACTAAAAGTACGAAAGATAAAATCTTTAAAATACTATGATGTACTAAATATTCTAAACTTTCAATATAACTAATGACTGAGGAGTTTAAAATGAATAATCAGTTAAAAGGTAGCGACCTAACCCGAGCAATGCTGAAAAATGGCCACCAAAATATATGGTGTGCGGTCGATGACGAAAGTGATGAGCGTGCTATTACGGATCACGAAAACAACGACTTTACAGCCCGTATTATGTACTTTGAAAATGGTAAGTTTATTTGTACAAGCGGCGCACCATGGACTTACGCTGTACCTATTAAGATAGTTGCGCTTACACAAGAAGATGCAGGGTTATAAATATTTAGTAGCCATTGAGCTAAGGAGATATAACTGAGATGATTATTAAGGGTATGAGTTGGTACTGATGATTTCTTTGCTTTAATTAAGAAATAGATGAGGTTATTTGGTAAATAGAATAAATGCCTCCATATTTATAGTTTCTATTATTAACTTATTTCCGTAACCAGTAATATTTATATATCATCGTATAATTGAAGTTGTTTGCGTAAAATATTTTCTAATCAACCTGTTTTTACAGGTATCTTTATTTAGCGAAAATAAATATACTATCTTTCATATACGAAAATTTAGAGATAGTATTATTCTGAACATGTTTTTTGGATTACTAGGAAGTAATAACATAGTTAGACTAGCATTTGTGGGGGAGATTCCTAATATATTATTATAAAATAACTTTCTCATAATTCTAGCAGCTACTGGTGTAAATATTTTAAAAAAAGGGGCAAGCGACAATTAATGTGCGCTGCCCATTTCTTCTTTAACTATCTTTCTTTTTAGACAAACTATCTTTGCTTATACTAATTTTTCATATTAATCATTCAATATAGAAAACTGTTACTTCGTTGAGCTTTATTCAATTTAGTATAGGCAACAGGTATATCTGTATCAGGCATATAGTTATCAGATATATATCAAAGATAAAATATACAAGCCATAACTTCACCAGCTAGTCAATGATGAGGCGCTACTTTGACTGATAAAGCCATCTGGCGTTTGTCCATTGTTAGCCTGCCAGCTCTGAAATGCCTTACGAGTATTGGTACCGATAATCCCATCAGTGCCTTTGGTATCGTAGCCTGCACTGGTTAAGCGCTGTTGCAAACGGGTCACTTGTGAGGTCGATAGCGGACGCTCATAACGCGGCCATGACTTGCGTAGACCACTTTTTCCAACGATTGCATTACCTAATAAGCTGACGCCCAATGCATAGTTTGATGAGTTGTTATAGACTTTTATTACATCAAAGTTAGGGCTAAGCAGTAGCGCTGGGCCATCTTTGCCAGCAGGTAGCCAAAGCTCCATCTGTGTGTTCGCATCTAAATTTACATCATCAATGGTATCAAGACCAAGGGCTGCCCATCTAGCAGCGGGCTGCTTGGTGCTGACCGTAGAGTAATCAAAAGATGCTGGCAAGGTTACTTCGTAGAATGGCGCTAGCCCACGTACCCAGCCTGAGTTGCTTAGATAGTTGGCAGTTGATGCCAACGCGTCGGCTGTTGACCACGGATTGCGATGACCATTACTGTCGCCATCGACACCATGTTTTACCCAAGTATCAGGGATGAACTGCGTCTGTCCCATACCACCTGCCCAAGAGCCTTCAAGCTGAGACCAAGATACATCGCCACGTTGTAATAGCTGCATGAGTGACAGTAATTGAGTTTCAGCAAACTCTTGGCGGCGCCCATCATAGGCAAGACTTGCAAGTGCGCTTGGTAGATAGCTGTTGCCAGTGACCGCTCCGTAAGATGATTCCATACCCCAAATTGCGGCAATTATCTCTGCATCAACACCATATTGGGATTCTAAACTTGATAAATACGAGCGCTGCTCTGCAAATTTACGTTTACCAGTTGCGATACGAGCATCTGACGCCGCAGAGTCTGCATACTCCCATGGCATTTTAGAAAACTCAGGCTGACCTGAATCAAGTGAAATAACTTGCTCGTTTAAGTAGGCCGAGCTAAGTAAGCGCTGGACATCGGATGAGCTATATCCGGCAGACATAGCACGCATAGAGAAGTCCGACTTCCAATCTGAAAAACTGCGATAGCTAGGTTTGGGCGTGATGACAGTCTGTTGTTGAATAATGACAGGGGCAGGTTTTACTTTGATAGTTTGAGTCTGAGTCACCTTAACGTTGCCCTGACGCACAGGTTTGCTCGATTGCTGCATTGTCGGCTGAGTGGCACAACCAGCTGCTACTAATATAGGCAGTAGGATAGCATATTGCTTTTTTAACATCATAAAAGGTCTCGAATATCAGTAAGTACTAAAACAGTAGTAGAAAAATAGGTCAAATTTAAAACAAGTTTGAGGTCATAAAGTATCTGTGCTAAGTGCTGTTATGAACCAACAACGAAAAATTACTGTAGCAATAAATAATGATAAAGTCGATGGTATAAATACGGTTATTACTGATTTAAAAACAGTTAATTAGAAACAAAATACTATCAGGCTAGTTTTATGTCTAAGTATGGCATTAGGTTTGTTAAAGGATAGACGTAGAAATGCAGCGCCATTACGTCGCTGCATTTGTGGTACATAAGGATTGTCAAAAGCTAAGAGATACTATGATTCTTACATTTCTAGATAAAATTTATTCGATATTATGGCGTACCAGCATGACCAACTTTGACTTGCGTAGATAGCATACGACCTTTGGTCTCAGCTTTACGTGATGCCTCATCCCAGTCAGGTGCAGCACACATAAACAGTGTTTTGCCATCTTGTCCACCAAGGGCAACAGCAAAAATGCCATCAGGTGCAGTATCTACAGTTTCTAAGATTTCACCGCCCTCGCTAATACGCACAGCACGCTGGTTCAAAGTATCTGCAATCCAAACAGCGCCCTCGCTATCTAATGCAAGGCCATCTGGTAGAATTTTGGCGTTTCCTATGCGCACACCAAGGTTTGGTTCATCACCCAATTCGCCAAAGCTTGCAAAGTCACGTTTTTCGCCAAGTGTCCCATCTGCATTGATATCGAATTGTGAGATTTTATTGCCAAATAGCTCGTTGACGATTAAGGTCTTTTCATCAGCTGATATCACCATGCCATTGGGAAAAGACAGCCCTTCTGCAACGACTTGTGAGCTGCCATCCGGTCTAACTAGTACCAGTCCTGCATGTTCATGATCAGCGCCACCCATCAAGTCAAAGCCAAAATTACCGACGTAAGCATTGCCATTGGGGGCGACCACCATATCGTTAGCATGTCCACCGCAATGCTCCCAAATGTCAGCGTGCACGACTAATTCGCCATTGTCTTCTAAGCGTAAGACTTTACGATCTTTCATCGATACTACTAACATACGACCGTCAGGCAACCAACCTAAACCAGAAGGTTGCTGTTCAATATGGACGATTTTTTCTGCCACGCCTTGCTCATTAACGCGGTAAACCCCTTGCGTATAAAAATCGACGAACCATAAAGCGTTTTTATACCAGCGAGGGCCTTCTAAATAATGAAAGTCATCAACGACAACGTCTAACTCATATTTCGACATAATTATTTCCCTTGATTAGTGGTTATCTTCCTTGATAAATCAGTACAATTATTTTAAATAATGACAGTTTTTCTTTTAGAGTATCTCCTTATATATCGTTGTAACTTCATCTAACGTCATATCCTTAGGATTGGTCGCAATCAGTCTGGCATAAGTATTCGTCACTATGTCCGCTAAAGCAGGGATATCTTGGTCTGTAATATCTAATTCACTCAAACGGTATTTAAGGCCGCTCATCTCTAAAAAACCTCGCAATTGATTGATGAACTGGCTGGCCGCGTCGAAATCATTCATACCAGATATTTGAGCAGGCATGACGGCACGAGCCAGCTCTGCATACAGAGGTGCTGCTGCTGATAAGTTAAAGGTAAAGACGCCGCACATGACAAGAGCATTGGCATGTCCATGTGGAATATGAAAGTTGATACTAAGTGGGTAGGAGAGTCCATGTACAGCGGCTACGGAAGAATTGACGAAAGCTATACCAGCCAGCGTGGAGCCTAGTAGCATATCGGCCCGGGCATCGATATCATCGCCTTGATTTAATACTTTTTCGAAATTACTCCAGAGCATCTGCAAGCCTTTAAGCGCTAATGCGTCTGAGATGGGGTTTTTTTTCGTACGGCTGGTATAAGCTTCAACACAATGCACCATGGCATCAAGTGCTGTTGCAGCAGTAATGTGGCGAGGTAGCTTAAGGGTCAGCGTCGCATCTAAAATGGCAACATCGGGTAGGATTTTTGGGGTATAAATCGCTTTCTTGCTGCCATCTTTTGCCGTGATGACTGATACAAAGGTGGATTCTGCACCAGTACCAGCGGTGGTCGGTATCGCAAACAGAGGTAGCTTGTTAAAACCACTAACATCTTTATCCAAAATATCATTTACCGATTCAAAGTCGTTTGGATATAAAGCGACAATTTTTGCAGTATCGATAGAGCTTCCACCACCTAAACCAATAACCAGATTACACTTGTTGTCTCTAGCAATTTTGATAGCGTCATTGACGACTTGAACAGGCGGGTCGGCTACAACGGCATCGAAGACAACTACTTGTATGCCAGCTTCTTGCAACGATTGCTGAGCAATATCGACATAGCCTAGCTGAGTGATGCCAGCATCCGTAACGATAATAGCCGATGTTGCAGAGTACTGCTTGGCCAACGCGCCGAGCTTTTGGCGCATACTGTCAGCTTCGCTAATGATATGACCATTGGTATAAAACTCAATCCCTGTCATGTGTTCTTCCTTGTGTAGAGGTACGTCCATATATAAAGCAGCACTAATTGTAATGTAGTATTCATGGTTCTGTATACATAAGTTCCTTACTTATAAGTTTTCTAGTATGAACTTATAATAATATTTTATGGTGCTACTTATCTAATGTATCAGACTTTTATCATTATTTTTAATGCGTAAAGTTTGTAATAAGAATGAGCTTACTGAGTATATGATTATTAATAATACCTGTATAAACACGTCATAAAATGATTTGACAGCTATCATTATAGCTGCTAATTTCAAATAGTGTTTTCCATTTTAAATAGCTTTTTAATTTAGCATTAGTGATAATTCTTCTGAATTCTATAGAAGCTTATTTATCAATGAATAGCATATATGCTGCAAAAAATCTGAATCGACAAGCTCGCAACTATCTAGCCAATCAAGAAAACAACCTCTTATTTTCAATCACTATCAAAAGGAATTAATAGTGAAACTTGCCCCTCTATTATCTATAACGGCGCTTGCAGCTGTCAGCCTACTTGGTTGTTCTAACCAGTCTGATAGCAGTAGTGACGCGGCCTCATCTCAGGAAACTACCATTCTACGTTTTTCACACTTTTATCCATCGACCTCCGATATCAACGAGCAGATATTTGAACCATGGGCCAAAAAAATCGAAGCAGATTCTAACGGACGTCTCAAGGTCGAAGTCTATCCTTCAGCAACGATTAGTAAAGCAGATACCGCTTATGAGTCTGCAGTAAAAGGAACGATTGACATCGGCTCCCAAGTACAAGGTTATACCAGCGGTCGATTCCCACTGTCTCAAATCGCAGAGCTTCCAGGTTTGTCTAATTCGTCTACGCAGACAGGCTGTATGTTACAGACGCTTTATGACAATGGTACTATTGCTAGTGAATACGAGGACTCGCACTTATTGTTCATGTTTGCGACAGGACCTGGGACTTTACATAGCACGAATAAATTAATAAAAACGCCTGAAGATATGAGAGGTATGCGCATTCGTAGGCCTTCAGCAGTGGCGGGTGACATTATTGAAAGTATGGGTGCTTCTCCTGTAGGACTACCTGCTAATGATATATATACTTCTCTACAGCGCGGTGTCGTTGATGGGTTGAGCTTTCCATGGGAAGCTATGGCAACTTTTAAGCTTGATGAGCTGACGAAATATCATACTAATATGCCATTTTATAGTTCCGCGTTAATGGTAACCATGAATAAAGATAAATATGAAGGCTTGCCAGAAGATTTGAAACAAGTTATCGATGACAACTCAGGTATGACACTTAGCAAGAAAGTAGGTGCCATGTGGGATAAGACTTATTCGGTACAATTACAAGCAGCTCGAGATAAAGGTGACGAGGTTATTGATATTCTAGATCCACTCAACGATCCAGACTGGAAAGGGCCTCTTGAAAAAGGTACACAGAAATATCTTGATGATGTCAATGCCTTAGGCTTGGATGCTGATGGTGTTTATGAAAAAGCCAAAGCTGCCAGCATCGCTTGTAAAGTCTAATAATCATGACGCATGCTTCTCCCATTTTTGTTTGAAAATCATAAATGGGGTGAGCTGCTATTCAAAATAACTAGGTAATACATAATCATTTTTTTATCCAATCCTGCAGGGGTATTATTTGTTTTTCTAGAATTGATTGCATACATATCAAAATTAACGATAGGACTCAGGAATTTAATCAGATAGTCGCCGTTTTATAAACCAACCAACGATAATAATTAAAGCCAATGCGCCAAAAATCTTGGAGTAAGGTGCTAGCGTAGTTTCAACCACCTGATAGTTTTCACCAAAATAATAACCCGCAAGCGTTAATACAGTTGTCCAGATGCTAGACCCTAATGCAGTTAAGGCTAAAAAAGATAATAGCGGCATTTTATTCATGCCGGCGGGAATCGAGATAAACGAGCGAATACCGGGTACCATTCTTCCAAAAAATACTGCTTTTTTACCGTGGTTATCAAACCAATCATTCGTAGCTGATATATCCTCAGGCTTTACAAACACATATTTGCCGTATTTCTCTGTTAGTGTCATCAAGCGTTCTTTATCGAATATGCTCCCTAGATAATATAACGGCAATGCACCTAGCATAGCGCCAAACGTTCCGGCTAATATGACTAATATTAAATTCAAATCACCTCTTGATGCGGCAAAACCTGCTGCTGGCATAATGAGTTCAGAAGGTATAGGTGGAAAAACGTTTTCGGCGAACATAGCAAATATAATACCAAGGTAACCAAACTTTGCCATGATAGCCAGTATCCACTCGCTAATTTGATTCATTATGACCGCTCATTGAATAATTGCTGAAGAGTAGGGTTTATAACAAATACTACTCGCCTGTACTTCGCAAAACAATGCCAGTAAACATAAAAGTGAATAGGATACGTTTTAATTTAATACATTCTTACTTTAACTGTCTACGGTTCTAATTGGCTACGCTATCAAGCAGCTGAACCGGAAAGGTAATTACATCAAATGCAACAGCAAAGGGCAGTAAAATAAGCTTTTCTGCGCCACTTTTTCCACTGCGCGTAACCTCACTTTGCTGTGACTGACTATAAAAAGTTACCGTATATGGTTTGGTCAATGCCTGATATTTTGACTGAATCATGCTTAGATTAGTCACTTGCGGATAGATTGCACCTTTGACAGGTACTGTAAAGCAGAAGCGTTGAGCATTGATACGTTGGTCGCTAGCTGAAGTGCAGTCTTGACCACCATTTTGTAGAAAAAACTGATAATCAGAGCGATTGAATTCATCTTTTAACTTAGCATAAGACAGCTTCATATCACCTTGGAAATAGCCATCATTATTGGGCACATTAAAGGCCATATCGTTTTCGACTTGGATGTTTTTTGGCGTTAAGTTAGTCAGTAAGGTCACCATCTCTCTACCGCCTTGACTCAGGACGTAGCTGTTTTTTTCACCGACAATAATCATACTACTGGCTGGCATATTAGGTAACGTAATCGCTGGCCGACCAAAGGCAATGATTTGATCTTGAGATAACACCTGTTTGACAGTCTTCGTGGTAACACGACTATCACTTTCTAATAGTGAGCTTGTCGCACAGCCTGAGCTGGCGAGTAATGCAGCAATAGATGCGCCTACTACTAATGACTTGATACTGCTTACTTTTAAGTTACCATAAATGTTTTTAGTATTGTTAAGTTGAGTCATGATAGAGCGTCCTTGTCCAAAGTTTTTTAATAAGGTTTATCTAACCCTTAAATTCATATAAGGCTAGAGAACATTACTAAACATTTGCTATGTATTTGATACTGTTATCCTACATTATTTAGTCGAGGTATATCCACTAATAATCTCAGCTGATAAAAATATGAATAAGGGTTTAAACGCAGTGAATCTTATTAGTTGAGTGACACGTTAGTATATTTCTCATAAAACAGTGTTATTTGCTATATCGTTTTTTTATTGTATTATCATTTATGATTATCTAAATCAACAGACACAAAAAAACCTCAAGCAAACTAATACTTGAGGTTGAAACTTTTGTATTAAAACTAAGTTTTAAATATGGCGCAGCGGACGGGACTCGAACCCGCGACCCCCGGCGTGACAGGCCGGTATTCTAACCAACTGAACTACCGCTGCTTAGGTCGTTTTAGCATTTAACCTTTCTACAGGTCCACTTGCTAATAAGTGGTGGGTGATGACGGATTCGAACCGCCGACATTCTGCGTGTAAGGCAGACGCTCTACCAACTGAGCTAATCACCCTGAGCGAGGAATAAATGAAGCACTGCTTCATCCGAGCGCAAGAGAATTTTCGTATCTGAAAATTCTATAAAACTCGTTTCCTATATCTTACTACAAGAGAAAATTCTTTAAATAGAATTTTCTAAAGCTTTTATTAACTAAAGTAGTCACGCTCTAGTTAATATCGAAATACCTTAACGATAATTTCTAACAACTCAGAACTTATTAATTAAAGCCCCTTGCTGTGGGTGTGTATTATATAGATTTACAACTGCCTGTCAAATACTATTTTATAAATATATCAAATAATTAAAAACAGGCTGCAAATATGGGTAAGAGTAGCGGTATCCGATTGTGATAAATAACCAAGATATTTTAAGCATGCTATTGTTTATTAAAGATAAATCTAATCCAGATATGCGAGTAACGTTGATTGTTAGAATTCACTATCAATAATCATTTATTAAGCGTTACCCATTGTTTGGTAGATAAAAGCTACTATACTACCTAACAATTGACATTCGATATCCATATTTTTTTACGTTGATTGGTGGAGGCGGTTATAGAAGCTTTAGCATCTGAGCAGCACCTTACATCGTGGTCTTGGGGTGATTTTGCAGGTTTAGGTCTTATATTACACATCATCTTGATGGTGGTAATGACTCTGCGTGTGGTCTCGGTACAGCGCAATATCGGGGTGGCAATTGCGTGGATAGCGGTTCTATACACGTTACCTGTGGTTGGCTTTATGTCCTATATTCTGGTCGGTGAGCCTATGATTGGCCGTCGTTATCGTAAGCGTGTGGATCAGGCAAGCCTACTGATGAATGATATGGCAGCACGTGAGCGTTTGGTGTTTGATCAAGGACAGGATTTGCTGCCGGTCAATTACCGCGGTGTCAGCCGTATTGGTACTCGCTGGACAGGGTTTGGGGTATTTGCTGGGCATCAAATGCAGTTATTAACTTCTTCCAGATCATTTTTTAATCGTCTTATCGATGATATCGACAATGCCAAGCGTACGATTCTTATAGAGTTCTACATTATTTACCCTAAGGGCCGAGTCATAGATGTGTTGCAGTCCTTGAGGGCTGCTGCTAAGCGCGGGGTAGAATGTCATATATTGATCGATAGTGTTGGAAGTTTTAGCTTTTTTAATAGCTCTGAGCATCGAGCATTAGAGCGGGCAGGAGTGTTTGTTCACCAGTCGTTACCAGTAGGATTATTTAAGACGCTGTTTAAGCGCTCTGATCTGCGCAATCATCGTAAAATCGTCGTGATTGATGAGCATATCGGTTATACCGGTAGTTTCAATCTGGTTGATCCGAAGTTTTTTAAACAAGACAAAGGTGTCGGACAGTGGATTGATGTAATGATGCGCAGTGTCAGTCAGCAACCGATTAGCATTGCCACGGCTATGGCCAAAGTCGTCATTACTGATATCGGTGCTGAAAATAATGACAATCTATATGCGCTGGACAAACGGGTGAACAGTTACACGCGTAAGCTATATGTATTGAATCCTACTATCAATGATATTAACAGCCGGATTCAAGTGCTCGTTGACGATTTAGATAATTATATACCTACTGTAGCAGGAGCGACCTCGATTGCGATACCGCAAATGCCAGTTGTTGATAATGTAATCGCCCAGCTGATACCCTCAGCGCCACAAGTGACCGCCCACGTTATTTATAATACCTTGGTAACTATTATTCACCGTGCTAACAAACGTATCCAAATTACCACGCCTTACTTTGTGCCAGATGAAGCTTTGTCAGGGGCGCTCGAAATAGCGGCGAAGCGCGGCGTCGATGTGACGTTAATTATTCCAGAAAAGGTCGATTCATTTCTAGTACAACATGCTTCACAAGCGTATTATCAAGAACTGCTTGAAGCTGGCGTAAAGATTGCATTATTCCAAGGTGGACTATTACATACCAAAACGGTAGTCATTGATGACGATTACTGTCTCTTCGGTACAGTGAATATTGATATGCGTAGCTTTTATTTGAATATGGAAGTCAGTTTGGCAATTTATACACCTGAAATGGTTGCTCAAATCGCTGATTGTCAAGATACTTATCTACAAAACTGTCGCTTTTTGAGTTTAGAAGAGTGGCGGCAGCGTCGTGATTCTGAACGCTTATTTGATAATGTAGTACGTCTGTTTAGCCCCTTGTTATAGTATTTATAATTATCTTATGACTTATGCATTACTTAATGATGTCATTAGTGATTTGTATTAAAAAGGATATGCTCATATTATGCTTGCCAAGTCTAATTCTACTGCAGCTAATGTCATTAAAACCTCCCTTGATTATATGGCGGAAGGCTATTGGCAAGACTTTGTAGCGAATCGTCCTATCGCAGGTGGTATTGCTTACGAGTTACAGTTGCATGAGTGTCAATTGGATGAATCGCTCGTTAGCTTACAGCGAGTAGATACGCTGATTTCACAGATACGTCGTGATATTGCAAAGTCCAAGGGTAGCTCTGGAGCTTTAGATGAAGTTACGCTATTAACAGACGATAGCTATCGTAATTTGCTGCTGTTCTTGGCTTTTTATGCAGGACGAGTATTAGCGAAGCTTTGGCAAAGTGAAGTGCATTGGTATGGTCAGTTTGAGCTACGTAAACACTATTCTGAGCTGCCATTGGTTGCAGATGACTTTTATCAACATATGGCGGTGGTATATGGTGATAAGTGTAAAGGTAATGCAAATGTTTTCTTCGCGTTAGAGCCTATAGGTTTGCGTCTGTTTGGTCATATTGATCGGCAGTTTCAGGCGGTACAAGGTAAGCAACTTGCCAGCGGACTTTATCAAGCAGTAAGCGCGCGACTACCGCAAAATACTAGTAATGCAACAGCTGAACCAAATTTAGAGCATCATTCTGAATCAGTAGGTATTAGACCCATATTGATTACTGATGAAACTTTTCAAAACCAACGGCTACCAGTCCAAGCTACCGAACACAGAGAAATTCCTGTTACCAAGCTAGTCGTAGCACAGCAAGCTAAGTCGTCAATAGTCGATGCAACAGCGAGCGTCAAACCTAAAATATCTGAAACGCCTATTAATCTCAGCGCGACTACCACCCAACTACAAACTGTTAAACACTCAAAGGCTTCTGTAACGCCAGAGATTTTTACGCAATTGCTTATAGAGTTAAAGGAGATTGAAGTAGCGCAAGATGCTGGCAACGATGATTACCTGCAAGCGTGTAAAATACTGGATCAGTTCGAGCGGCATATTGCGCGGCAAAACAAGCCACGTGACCAAATGCAGTTTTCAGAGCTGCATCAAACATCCCGTCAGCAGGCGCTAACTTTGCTACAAAACGCTAGTGCGCTCGGTAATACCGATGCAATGTTACGACTGGCCATGTATAAATTATTAGGCGAAGGGCTGATAACGGATACAGAAGCTAGCAAAGTAGCAGGTGTGGACTGGGTCAAGCAAGCTGCAAACGATAAAGATGTCCGCGCTCAACGCCTGCTTAGTAAAATGTACTATCAAGGCGTAGGAGTGTCACAAGATATTAATAGCGGTAAGTATTGGTTAGAGGAGGCCGCTAAAAATGGTCATGCAGAAGCAGCAGAGCTGGTGACCCAGTGGCAGGACGCGCAAGCATTAATAACGACTCAAAAACAAGAGCAGCATAGTATTAAACGTTATCAGCTCTTGATTGGAATAGTATTAGTTGGCGCGATATTATTAGTTGTATTTGTATGATAACGAAACATTAACTCGTAGACTTCACAAATATACTTTTAACTTTATATAGTTAGTTTAAAACAAAGCAGGGATAAGTATAACGGCACTTTCTTCTTTTTGAGTATGAACATACTATATACTTTGTTTTGATGTTAGTAATAATCGCAAGGTTTTGCTATCTAGTAAGTCAACTATATAAATTTTTAAGCATTCGAGTCACTAAGTTGTATGGCTTTCCTATAATTTGCGGTAGAATTGCCCAATTGTTGACTGCTTATTATGTGGTTTTGTCTACTATCAAACTGGGCTTCTTCATGCCATCATCTTCTGTGCCACCATCTACTGAGTCTGAGTCATCATCGGCTGTCCGTACAGACTCTAATAATTATGCTATGAATCACTCTTTGCTACCTAAACGTGCAGCTCGCACGCCGCCTTGGTATTATCGGCTTATTATTTCGTTGTTAAAGCCGTTATATCGCATACAGGTCTGGCGTCGTTCGCGCAGTCGGGATAATTATCAGCAAGAAGTTGCACAGCGTTTTGGCAAGCAGTACCCGCCGCGTCCTGTATCTATCAATAATATTGGTCATAAAATAATCTGGTGTCATGCCGTCTCGTTAGGGGAGACCAATACGGTCGCGCCCTTGCTCGATGCGTTACTGGCGCAGGGTTATGGTATCTGGTTAACCAATACCACGCAGACTGGTCATGCGCGTGGTGCTAGCCGCTTTGCTGAAGAGATTGCTCAAGGTCGTATGAGCCACAGTTATGTACCAGTAGACACGCCCGCAGTAATTGAGAGATTTTTAGCGCATGTACAGCCAGTTGCTGCATTATTTGTAGAGACTGAGCTGTGGGCGAATATTCTAGCGACTTTGTCGCAGAAGAATGTCCCTAGTATTCTCGTTAATGGACGGCTATCGGCAGCTTCTTTTACCCGTTATCAAAAGATAAGTGCAGTAAGCACCAGCATGATGCAAAACCTTAGTTTAATCATCGCGCAAGATAGCGAATCTGCTAAACGCTTTCGACAGTTGGGTGCAGATAGTGCTCAGATACGCGTTGCTGGCTCTCTTAAATGGGTCATCAATACGCCTAAAGCTGTCAATTCCAAAAACGCTACTGATTCCAAACTAGCGACTGACAAAGTCGAAGAAGAGCGCGCTATTACTGAGCTGTCGAATCTGTCTGATTCGCGGACTGATTCATTACATTATTCATTACCTAATTCGCAGTTTCTAGACCGTCCAGTTTGGATAGCGGCGAGTACTCATAGCGGTGAAGAAACTACGGCCTTAACATTGCAACAGCAACTGTTAGATACACCTGAGCTTACTGAAACACTACTCATCATTGTGCCCAGACATCCTGAACGCTTTGATGAAGTGGCTGAATTGATTAGCAAGTCAGGTTTGCAGATGGCACGGCGTAGTAAGGACGAAGCTGTCACTACACAAACGCAAGTTTATCTAGCCGATAGTATGGGTGAGCTGATGCATTGGTATGCACAAGCAGATGTAGCGCTCGTCGGTGGCTCTCTAGTTGATATCGGTGGTCATAATCCAGTTGAGCCTATGAGTGTAGGTAAGCCGGTACTCATGGGACAATATACCCAGTCTTGCCAAAGCGTCGTAGATAAGCTGGCAAGTGTTGGTGCTTTATATCAGCCTAATAGTCCCTTTTATAAAGCGCTTGGCAGTAATGAGCATTCAATAAGTAAGTCCAAAAATGATATTGAATTGATATATCAGCAGTTAAAGTTTTGGCTGAGTCATCCAGAATCTGCTAAGCAAGCAGGGCAGGCAGGCGCGCAACTAACCGTCCAACAGCAAGCAGTCTTGACTCGCCAACTGGCAATGATAGAAGAAACGATTGAGTAGTTTACTAGAGTTCGTCCTCATTTTTGTCACCATTATCAAAATGAGGACACGCCCTAATGCTTGACGTTAATTCTGCTAATGGTTATTACTTTATTGTGCTTAGCTTATTATTAACTTCAGTTTATTAACTCCAATTACTCCATTCTAACTGGCGTTCACTCTTATTTTTATTAAGCGATAGGCTGTATGAATTGTATTTTGTTACCCACCTCTAATATTGCGCAGCCTTATGCGCAAATTACTGCACCTGCACAAATTATCCATGTCAATAAAGTATTGAATTTACAAGTTGGTGATACGCTCAAAATTGGCCAGCTCGGTGGTAATCTTGGTACAGCAATCATTGATAGCATTGCGTCTGACAATATACAGCTACGTGAGGTACAGCTTGATACTGCGCCACCAGTTAAGTTAGATGTCACTGTGATTTTGGCATTACCGCGTCCCAAAGTACTACGCCGCTTGATTATGGACATGACGGCACTGGGTGTTCGCGATATCGTCCTAATCAATAGTTACCGTACCCAAAAAAGCTACTGGCAAAGTCCGTTGCTTACGCGACTTGATGAGTTTGTATTGGAAGGTCTGCAACAAGGGGTCGATACGATAGCGCCGCGCATCACTCTACAAAAACGCTTTAAGCCGTTTGTGGAAGATCAGCTGGCTAGCTTGATTACCCAGAATGCCATAGTCGCACACCCTTATGGTGAGCAATCATTTTCACAGTATTTACAGCAGCTATCATCTGAGTCGCTATCGTCTGCTACCAAGACTACGTTACCGAACGTAGTTTGCATTGGCGCTGAAGGTGGCTGGATTGATTATGAGATTGAATTGTTCCATGAACAGGGCTGTAAGGCGGTACATATAGGCTCAAGAATTTTGCGCACGGAGGCGGCTGTTAATGTGATTTTAGGACAATGGCTAATACAGAATAATCAAGATTAAGCTGTCTGAACATGAGGTATAACTTGTCTCTTATTAAGATTATTATCAGTAAAAATAAATGTATTGATAATTAATCTCATTTCGATTAGTATGTTGCTTCTAGTTTTTTCATTAATTAATTAGCATTTTGATGGCTTAAATGCCTAATTAATCGCTCATCATATAACGCTATCTCACCTATCTGTCGTACTACTATGGAGAAGACCATGTCATTGAACGCGGTTGCTGAACGCCTATCGTTTACTCACCCTGTTAAGGCCACTTTATCTGTCGCTGTCTTTAGCATGATGATGGGGCTAGTGGGTTGTAATAATGCATCTACCCCGGCTGAAAATGCGGATGCAGAATCGCAAACGCCAGCAACTGAAGAGTTAAGTAATGACGATACAGCAGCGACTTCAGAAAATGATCAAGTGGTCACGATTTATTCGTCACGTAATGAGCAACTTATCAAGCCGTTACTAGATAAATATACCGAAAAAACTGGCGTGAAAATTGAGTTAGTTACTGATAAGACGGGTCCATTAATGGCGCGCTTACAAGCTGAAGGTCAGAACACACCTGCAGATATGTTATTGACTGTTGATGCTGGTAACTTATGGCAAGCAGCGCAGCAAGGGCTACTGCAACCAGTCGCTTCTACCGTACTTGAAAGTAATGTACCTGCCAAATATCGTGATCCAAAAGGTCAATGGACAGGTCTGTCATTACGTGCGCGTACGATGTTCTATGATCCAAGCAAAGTAGATGCCGATCAGCTATCTACTTATGCAGATCTTGCAGATCCAAAGTGGAAAGGCAAGCTTTGCTTACGTACCTCGAACGCAGTATATAATCAGTCTCTCGTTGCTAGTATGATAGAAAACTTAGGCGCTGAAAAAACTGAAGAGATTGTTCGCGGCTGGGTAGCTAATTTAGCCACTGACGTGTTTAGTAATGATACCAGTATGTTAGAGGCTATTGCGGCAGGACAGTGTGAAGTCGGAATTGCCAATAGTTATTATTATGGTCGACTGCTCGATGAAAAACCTAACTTCCCTGTGAAGATATTTTGGGCGAACCAAGATACGACGGGTACACATGTGAATATTTCTGGTGCTGGTGTGATAACGAATTCAGACAATCCAGATGGTGCGCTCAAATTGATGGAGTGGCTATCTTCTGATGAAGCCCAAGGTATTTATGCCAGCTCTGATAAAGAATATCCTGTAAAAGAAGGGATTGATGAGTCAGATATGCTTAGATCTTGGGGTACATTTAAGCAAGACGGTATCAACGTCCAAAAATTTGGCGAACTGCAAACGCAAGCAATCCAAATGATGGATAAAGTGGGTTATAAATAATCTGTTATAAAGTAGTTTAATCTCTATGCGTCTGACAGGGTAATATTTATATTATGACAATGACAAAAGCGTCTGCTAATGAAGACAATACTGTCAAAGATAGCCCTGTCAGTGACAATGGCGTTGCCCGCCAAGAGCGTATAGTTGCCAAGCGTATTTTTTCGAAATCAGTCTTAGGGCTGATTTCGTTGTTTATGCTGATACCGATTTTAGTTGTTCTCTTTGCATGGACGCAACCAGTAGCAGATATTTGGACGCATATGCGTGAGTATGTGTTGCCGCAAGTTCTCAAAAACACTGCTATCTTATTGCTAATGGTGACAGTCATTGCTGGTAGTATTGGTACGGCATTGGCATGGATAACCAGCATGTACCGCTTCCCAGGACAGCGGTTTTTTTCGTGGGCGCTGATGTTACCGCTGGCAATGCCGGCCTATGTATTGGCGTTTGTTACGGTAGGGATTGTTGATTTTAGTGGGCCATTACAGACTGGACTACGTGATTTGGGTATCAGCACGGCAATACCTTCAGTACGTAATGTCTGGGGTGCAGGACTGATATTGTCATTAGCGTTTTATCCTTATGTTTATCTGCTGGCACGGCAAGCCTTTTTATCTCAGGGTCGCCGTGCTATTGAAGCAGGTCAAATGCTTGGACTTAGCCGTGGTCGAGTGCTATTTCGTTTAGCACTACCGCAAGCTCTGCCTTGGATTATCGGTGGTTTGTTGCTAGCAACCATGGAGACTCTGGCAGATTTTGGTGCCGTCTCGGTATTTAACGTCGATACTTTTACCACTGCTATTTATAAGGCGTGGTTTGGATTTTTTAGTCTAACTACTGCTGCGCAATTGGCCGCCTTACTTATTGGCGTCGTATTTATTGTGGTATTGTTTGAGCAGTACTGGCAAGCAAGGCGCGGCAACGCGGTCATCCAAGGAAGCAATCGTCGCCTTGAAGCCAGTACGCCTGCCAAACTTGCGATGACGCTACTGTGTACGGTAGTCTTTTTGGTTGCCTTTCTCGTACCATTTTTACAATTGTTCTATTGGACGGCGATGAATTTTCGCCAAGATTTCGATGCGCGTTATATCGATTTTGTGACTAATAGCTTAGTGATTGCCAGTATGACTACGCTACTTATTGCCTTTCTTGCCATTATTATTGCGTGGATTAAACGCCAGTATTCTGATAAAACAACGAAGCTAATGATTACCTTAGCCAATTTGGGCTATGTGGTACCAGGCACTGTATTGGCCGTAGGTATTTTTATTCCTATTGCATGGCTTGATAATCAATTAATCGCCTTTGGACTTATCTCAAAGCAAGTGCTGTCAGGTAGTGTGATTGTTATGTTGCTTGCGCTCTCAACCCGCTTTATGACCGTGAGCTTCCAGCCTATCGATCGTCAGCTGCAACGAT
Source organism: Psychrobacter sp. P2G3 (assembly GCF_001593285.1). Lineage (NCBI taxonomy): Bacteria > Pseudomonadati > Pseudomonadota > Gammaproteobacteria > Moraxellales > Moraxellaceae > Psychrobacter > Psychrobacter sp. P2G3. The sequence continues at coordinate 2,163,754 of NZ_CP012529.1, read as the reverse complement.
TAACTGTTAACCAAGAAGCCGCTGCCAAACTACTCAGTGATAGCCCGTTGCAGCGTTGGCGTCAGGTTGTATTACCTGTACTTAAGCCCGGTATGCTGACCGCCCTATTGATGGGTTTTGTTGAAGTCATGAAAGAGATGCCGATTACGCTCATGACGCGGCGGCAAGGTTGGGATACGCTGGCTGTACGAGTGTTTGAGATGACCAGTGAAGGAATGTGGGCAAGAGCAGCGTTACCAAGCTTACTTATCGTACTGGTTGGACTGTTTCCAGTCTGGATATTATTGCGTCAAAGTGATAAAAACAGTTAGGGTAGTCGATACACTTTAAAACTGCTACATCATTGTCAAAACTGCTACATCGTCATTCTGATTTAAAGTACTATATATATAGCGACACTCAATTATCATTATTTATAATTGATCTTTGTTTTTATCGCATTACTCATTCTATCGCTCATTGGTAACACCTATGCATACTGACCTGATTAAAGACTCAGCCGACCAAACGGCTCAATCTAAGCTCAAATCTACTGATGCTAAAGTTGTGCTTGGAGATATTAAGCAAGCCTCTACATGCGCTGTCATTATGCCGCAGTCTATGCAACACGAATCAGCTGGTGCTGATAAACCTTATTTGAGCGTTAGAGATTTAGTAGTCGGTTATGATGATATGATCATCGTTGATGGATTATCGCTAAATCTACAGCAAGGTGAAATTGGTTGTTTCTTAGGGTACAGTGGTTGTGGTAAAACCACAGCATTACGTGCTATCGCAGGGTTAGAGCCTACACGTCGAGGCACTATTAGTTTAAATGGTCATCGTCTAACAGAACAGACAGCGCGCACCTCTTTTGCTGTTGCACCTGCCAAACGCGGCATGGGTATGGTGTTTCAAGATTATGCATTATTTGGGCATCTAAGCGTGGCGAAGAACATCGCTTTTGGTCTCAATAATTGGTCAGCTGCCGACAAAAAAGCGCGAGTGGCTGAGATGCTAAACCTCGTTGAATTAACTGAGCATGCAAACAAGCGTCCATCTGAAATCTCAGGTGGTCAACAGCAGCGGGTTGCGCTAGCACGAGCGTTGGCACCTAAGCCTGAATTATTGTTACTCGATGAGCCATTTTCTAACCTTGACGTAGTACTGCGCGAATCACTTGCTATGAGTGTACGTGATATTCTTAAACGTACAAATACGACAGCAATATTGGTCACCCATGATCAAAACGAAGCCTTTGCCATCGCAGATAAAGTGGGCGTTATGCATAGAGGCGAGCTGGTGCAATGGGCAACGCCAAGTGAGCTATACCACGAGCCAATCAGTCCGTTTGTTGCCGAGTTCGTTGGTGAAGGAGCAATGATAGATGGGATCATCAAAGAGGGGCATGTTGAGACAGCGCTTGGTGATATTTATCGACGTATGGAAGTTTATGACGAGTTAGGACAGCCGCAGTATTGTGAGTATGATTATCCTAATGGTACACCGATTAAGGTGCTCGTGCGCCCTGATGACATCATCCATGATGATGATAGTATGCAGACGGCATTAGTCGTTGGACGTGTCTTTCGCGGTGCCAACTATCTATATCGTCTGCAACTCGATGACGGGCAGACGGTTTTATCCTTAGTCGCCAGCCATCATAATCATGAGATTGGATCGCATATTGGTATTTTGCCCTTACTCGAACACGTGGTCGTGTTCGATGAAAAAGAGATCAATGCCACGACTTGGTCAGAATACGATAGATCATCAAGAGTTGAAGAGACGAGGTAGTAATCGACATTTTAATGCAAGAAGATGACTGTTATTAAAATGGCCGTAATGAAACGATTGCAGTGAGACAATCTTTTATAATTAAGTTTGACGAGTCGCCATGATATGTAAATAACGGCCAAGCCATTTATAAGGTTCTTGTTGCGAGTAGCGTAACTCCATTCGAATGACCGCTTCAGGGTCATTATGCCCACCGCGCTTTAATGGTGCATAATCATGAAATACGCGCAAACCGCTCTCTAATATAATTTGATAATGATGCTGTTGTAGCCACGACGCAACTTCTTGTTTGGCAACTGGATAATTGGGCGTCAAACTCTTGTTGTTGTCAGCTTGATAATCAGCTTTATCAAGTAAGGTATCGAGCAAATTAAAATTACCCATGATTAAGTTGCGGTAGTCAAAGCTCGCAGGATTATAAAAACATAATGACAGTACGCCCTCATCATCAAGTTGATTATCAAAGAAACTCATCACTGCCGCAGGGTCTGCTAGCCACTCAAGTAAGGCATGACACAGTATCAAATCAAACTTACCCGCATCATCTTTAGCCAGTTTAGCTTCAAGCTCTTGGTATGGGCAGACGTGCCAAGTAATATCAGGGTTTGTACCCTCCTGTTCGGCACTTACTTTTGCTTTTTCAAGCATATTAGCTGATATATCATTGATGACAACTGTATGACCTTGCACCGCGAGTTCTATTGCAATCTGTGCCAGCCCTGCGCCCACATCCAAGATACGTAATGGTCGTCCTAGCGTTTGACTCAGCTGTTCGACGTAGCCAAAGATATCGCGACGTAAAACAGCCAATCGAATGTCGCCTTTTAAACCACCATAGACCTTTTTTTCAAAGTGATCGGCAATGGCGTCAAAGCTACGGTCGCTACGTTCGGTTTCTAGTGCTATCAATTGGTTTTCATTATTTATCATTAAGTTTAAATCTGCTATTTATTTTATGGGAAGCGGTATTTTTACTAATATGGTTGAAGGTTTACCTCTACCGTCGTCTATTGATCACCCATTTGAATACCAGCTTAGCTAAGGTAATGACGACAAATACTACTACGATAAATACCCAAATGCCGTTGCCTTTTAGATTGTCTTGGTAAGCTTGCGCTAAGTAGCCGGACAGTATCATCGCAATTAGTAGTGAGCCCCAACGCACAAAGGGCAAGGCGCGGTTGTTATGGTTGGGGAAACTGACGGCATAATCGCTAGAAAAGCTGTACAGTACCATAGCCAAAATCCAGACGATAACAAGAATAATATCCATAACGATAAATGCCTATTTAGTAGTTGCTGATACAAAAAGTTGTGAAAAGTATTTAGGATGTGAGGGAGTAGTGTAGCGAGTAAAAATTTTTTGTCTACAATAACCGAAAATTCCTTCTATCAAATATGTGTTTTGAACATGTGCGTATATTAGATGTAGCACTCAAATGACAGACGATTACACGGTTTTCAGTAGCTTTTCATAACCGTTTGCGGTATAACCAATAAGGTATAAGAGTTAATAATAGTTAAGTTATCACTACCAAAAAGCCTATTATAAAGGGGCTTTTGACCGACTGCCAAGGACGTTCGGCGGTTTCATTTTATTACTGCTAAGGATAGCAAACATGACCCATTCTCAATCTAATAACAATTCTCAATCTAATAACAGTATAGATAGCAATCAAAAAAACGTTGCCTCTGATCATAATCCTCAAACAAACGCCATTTTTACTTCAACTAAACCCACCATGTTACGTTGCACGCTATCAGTTGCAGTGGCAAGTAGCCTGCTATTACTAGCGGGTTGTGGAGATGATGATAACGATCAAATAATCACAGCTTATCCCACGTCCGTTCAGTCTGTTAGTGCGTTTGATAAAACTCAAATAGATAATAGATTTGGTCTGGGAAATACTGCAACACCTGCTGCGAAATGCGATATCAAAATAGAAAAGGTCAGTTATCCGACTAAGGGTGCTGCTGGCGAGCGCACTAATGCAACTGCTGCATTGATGTTACCCAGTGGTGATAGCGCTGACTGTCAAGGTGATCGACCTATATTGCTCTATGCTCATGGCACCACTACTGAAAAGGTCTATGACTTTAGTCAAGTGGGCAATCCGCAAAATCCTGCTGGCTCAGAGGCAACCCTCATAGCAGCGAATTTCGCCGCCCAAGGTTATATCGTCGTCGCACCTAACTATGCTGGTTATGACGACTCTGATCTTGGCTATCATCCTTATCTAGTCGCCGATCAACAATCCACTGATATGGTCGATGCCTTAGATAGTGCGCGCTTAATTATCGACAGGCAACAGCAGGCTAATAATACCAAGTACACTAATATCGATGATTCTGGTAAATTGTTTATTAGTGGCTATTCGCAAGGTGGCTATGTGGCAATGGCAACGGCAAGGCTATTAGAGCAGCAAGGTAAGCCAGTGACAGCGATAGCACCCTCATCAGGTCCTTATGCGTTAGCTGCTTTTGGTGACTCTATATTCTCAGGAAACGTCAATATTGGCGCCACTAGGTTTGCGCCGTTATTGGCAACTGGTCTGCAGAAAAAGTATAAAAACATCTATCGAAACACCACGGATATTTTTACGATCAACTATTCCAATACTCAGCTACCAAGCTTGTTAAGCTTTGGAGAGCTAGTAGCCGCTAACAAGCTACCGGATAACGCATTGTTTGAAAATAATCCTCAAAACAACCCTACACTTGATATGCTACAGCCACCGACTGTTCCTTTTGCATTCTTAGGGTTTGCAGATGATAACTATCTTATCAAAACAGATTTTCGCACTACTTATGTAGCTGATGCGCTACAAAACCCTGATAGTCTGTTGGCTGAAACGGGTGTACTTCCAGCCGCTAATCCGCAAAACAATTTGCGTAAAGCTCTGAAAGCTAATGATCTACGCGGTTATATCCCTAAAATGCCAACGCTTATATGTGGTGGTAATTCAGACCCAACTGTATATTATGATCTAAATACCGGTTCGATGACCGCCATATTGCAGCAAGCAGGTGCAGCTCCAGCCTCTAATCTTAATATCACGGTCTTGGATGTGGATGTAAGAAATAATCGAGGAGCAGTGACTCCGATTGGTAGTGCTATGAGCAACCCGTGGATGTCAACGACAGCAATAGATAATATCCAAAGTAGGTTTACTACTACTTTGACAGCAGTCCAGAATAAAGCTGTTTCAGACGCTCAACAAGCAGGCGTAACTGACCCTACATTATTAGCACAAGCCGCAGGCGCTGCGATATTAGCCAGCTATCATGGCGATCTAGTCAGTACCTCTTGTACTCAAGCCGCGCGTGAGTTCTTTGACCAAAGCTTTACAGCGTTATAAGAATTCTTAAGCTCAATCATTTAGATAGCTTATAAATTTGGAAGAACTGCATCTTGAGAGGTGCAGTTTTTTAATGGATAAATCATTATATTTAATAACACTGAGAAAATATGAAATCAATCATTGCATCGCTGCTCACATGTGCTTTTATCATTGCACCTATTAGTCATGCCCAAGCGCGTAATACGCCTTGCTCAGGAAAAATGGGCGGAGTAGCTCATTGTTCTAAAGATGGTAAATTTATATGTAAAAATGGAAAAATCAGTCAATCCAAAAAAATATTTCAATAACAATGTTTCAATATTAGCAGCGATAAATCTACTATTTAAGAATGTTAGTAAGCGCTTCGAAACATTGGTTGCTAATGAGCTGTTTTGCTTGATTTTAATGACACGTAGATACCCCTAAATCAGCAAATTTGTGCTAAAATAGCTTCTTTTATTCAACATTAAAACTATCGCCATTTTCCTATTGTTTTGCATGCTTGGTAGTGATTTTTTATAGTTCGTATATCGATAATAGCTGCGCTTTTGTGCAGCTGTATTTTTGTATAGCCATAACCAATTCTAGTAAAATTGCAAGCTTCAGAGAAAGTATGTGAGTGAAGGAGTGTATATGAGCGACTCGATCAGTCCTATTGCCATCGTGGATGAATTAAAGCAATCCTATTTGGACTATGCGATGAGCGTGATCGTCTCGCGCGCGCTGCCTGATGTGCGTGATGGGTTCAAACCGGTACACCGTCGCGTGATGTATGCGATGCATGTGTTATCTAATGATTATAACAAGCCATACAAAAAATCGGCCCGTGTGGTCGGTGACGTCATTGGTAAATATCATCCGCATGGCGATAGTGCGGTATACGACGCAATAGTAAGGATGGCGCAGGACTTTAGCTTGCGTTATCCAATGGTTGACGGTCAAGGTAACTTTGGCTCGATTGATGATGATCCTCCGGCTGCCATGCGTTATACCGAAGTACGTATGACCAAGCTTACCCATCAGATGCTTGCTGACCTAGACAAAGACACGGTTGATTGGGAAGATAACTACGACGGTTCTGAGCGTATGCCAAGTGTGTTGCCTGCACGTGTTCCTAACTTGCTAGTTAATGGTGCGACAGGTATTGCTGTCGGTATGGCGACCAATATGGCACCGCATAACTTGACCGAAGTGATCAATGCTTGCTTAGCTTATGCAGAGAACCCGCAAGTATCAGCTGAAGAGCTAATGACGCATATCTCAGGCCCTGACTTTCCAACGGGCGGTATTATTTATGGTCGTGCTGGTATTTTAGATGCTTATCGTACTGGTAAAGGCCGTTTGCATGTACGTGGTCGCTATATTATTGAACCAATGAGTGATACAGGCGTCAACCGCGATCGCGAACGCATTGTATTTACCGAAGTGCCTTATCAGACTAATAAAGCAAAACTAATCGAACGTATCGCTGAATTGGTCCGTGACAAAAAGATTGAAGGCATTACTGAGATACGTGATGAGTCTGATAAAGATGGTATGCGTATTGCCATTGATTTACGTCGTGGTGAGACGGCTGAAGTTATCGTTAATAACTTGTTTCTTCAAACACCACTCGAATCAAGCTTCAGTATTAACATGGTGGCACTCGATAATGGCCAGCCAAAATTATTGACTTTACGCCAGCTGATCGCTGCTTTTGTACGCCATCGTCAAGAAGTAGTGACGCGCCGTACGATTTATGAGCTAAATAAAGCCCGCGTACGTGGTCATTTGCTCGAAGGTTTGACTGTTGCGCTCGCGAATATTGATGAAATCATTGCCGCGATTAAAGCCTCTGCAAACCGCGGATTGGCACGTGAAAGCCTGCTCAATAATACTTGGGGTTCAGGTAGTGTCGTTGCGATGCTAACCGCTGCTGGGAGTCAGTCAGTACGTCCTGAGTTTATTGAGGGCGAAGATCCAAAAGCACCATTTGGCTTAATTGAAGGCGAAGAACGCTATCGTTTATCACTTGAGCAGGTCAACGCGATTTTGGATATGCAGTTGCATCGCTTGACAGGTCTTGAGCAAGACAAATTAACTGAAGAATATCAAGATTTATTGCGTGAAATTGCCCATTTAGAGTCTATCCTTGGTGACTTTGATAAATTGATGGCCATTATCTCTAACGAGATGATCGAGATTCGTGATAACTTTGGTGATGAGCGCCGTACCGATATCATAGATTCGCGTACTGACTTCAACCGTGAAGACCTCATTCCTGAGCAAACAGTAGTGATGACTGTCTCACGTACTGGCTATGCAAAAACCCAGCCGATTGATGATTATGTGGCGCAAAAGCGTGGCGGTAAAGGTAAGTCTGCAACCGCAATGAAAGAAGATGATGTCATTGATCATCTGGTTGTGACCTCAACGCATGCAACGGTATTATGCTTTACTGATACTGGACGTGTCTTTAGTTTACGTGGGTTTGAAGTACCAATTGCCAGTCGCGGAGCCCGCGGTCGTCCGCTAGTAAACCTGATTGGTCTAAATGGTGATGAAACAGTCACCACAATATTGCCAATTCCAAAGATAGTGGAAGAATTATCTGTAGAAGGTGAGACGTCATTAACGGACACCTTAATAAATAGTGATATAGATAATGATGACGCTTCATTAAAAGACAGCACTCAAGCAGAGCCACCTTTTGTATTCTTTGCAACCGCTAATGGTACAGTGAAACGCGTAGAGCTTAAGCAGTTCGCAAACATTCGCTCTAATGGCTTGATTGCAGTTGGTTTAGAAGAAGGCGATAAATTGGTTAGCGCTCGCATTACGAATGGTAGTCAAGAAGTCATGCTGTTTGCCTCAAGTGGTAAAGCCATTCGTTTTGATGAGAATGATGCCCGCGCGATGGGTCGCACCGCAAAAGGTGTACGTGGTATGCGTCTCGCGACTAATGAATTTATCAAGTCATTGGTCGTAATCGAAGATGACGTCCGCGAGATTCTAATCGCTTGTGAAAATGGCTTTGGTAAACGTACCTTTATTGATGAGTTCAATACTCAAAACCGTGGTGGTGGTGGTGTTATCGCTATTAAGACTAGCGACCGTAACGGTGCTCTAGTTCGTGCCACTAAAGTTGAGCCTGAAGACGACATTATCTTAATCTCAGACAAAGGTACTCTAGTACGTACGCCAGTTGAGCATGTGGCCAGTTCTGGTCGTAATACTCAAGGTGTTACTCTCATTCGTCTATCGAAAGATGAGAAATTGGTAGCGATGGCGCGTGTTGAGCACGAAGAAAGTGACAATGCCCTAGTCGATGCGATGAGAGAAGATGGTACGTTTGAGCCAGAGGGTCAAGAGCAAATAGATATAGATGCTGCAACTGAAAATACAGCGCCTACTGACGAATAATTGTGACGAATGAATGTCTAGTTGAATAGCTTTTTAGTCTAGTTCTTCATAACTTTTCTATAAAAAAGCCTCTGACGTTATCGTTGGAGGCTTTTATTTTTTCCTTCTAAAAAATGCCAACAAAGTTCTATTTTTTAAGGCTGTTGTTATGCTTACTACTAATCAAACCTTTCAGGGAACCGTCGCATCGGTATCATCAAGCTTTTTATTCTCACTCATGTTCCTATTTGGGCTATTTATGCTGCCCTTGTCAGGCACACAGGTGGCATCATGGCGTGTGTTGATGATGCTATTGAGTCTAGTATTATTGGTCAGTTTTACCAAGCAGTGGCGGCATGTCTTTGATTATCTAAAAACCTTAAAGACGCCAAAAGAGTGGCTAATATTTGTATTACCAACACCGATTTTGGGTGGGCAAATTTGGCTTTTTATGTGGGGTCCGGTAAATGGTTATGGTCTTGATGTTACCTTGGGCTATTTTTTATTACCATTGGTCATGATATTAATTGGACGCTTTTTTTATCATGAATATATGAGCGCGCTACAGTGGGTAGCGGCGCTATGTGCAGCAATGGGTATTGGCTATGATATATTTCAATACGGATCGATATCTTGGGTGACTTTGTTTGCATGCTTGGGATATCCGCCATATTACCTATTACGGCGTAAGCTTTCCGTGCCACCAATTACTGGTTTGCTTTCTGATTTGACCTTACTGACGCCAGTGGTGTTAATAATGCTGTACTTTAGTGGCGGCTTTAGCGTGGCGGCACAGGAAAGTAAGTTCTGGTACTTACTACCGATGCTCGGGGCATTTAGTGCGCTTGCAATGTCACTCACAATGGTTGCTAGTAGCAAATTACCTGTCTCATTATTTGGGGCTCTTAGCTATATAGAACCTATGCTGTTATTTGTGTTATCTATCACAGTTCTGAGTCAAAGTTTGGATGAGGGAGGCTCTTTATTCATGTATGGCATGATTACTTTGGCGTTAGTATTCATGATTATGGATAGTGCCATGGGTTATATCATTCGGCGTCGTGATGACCGTTTACATGGCTATAATGAACCACAGGTGGGTGGCTTTCCACCGCGCCGTCGTTTGATAGATCACCGTATAGACGGTGTATTAAAGGCGCATCGTTTTCGTAAAATACGTCGTTATCAGAAAAAAATGCATAAAATACAACGAAAAATAGAGCAGCTAGACTCAAGGTAAATGGTTGTAAGAAATGAGTTGGCAGTTGAGTTGACGGGTCAGTTAAGTAGACATATTGCTTATGTAGTCTGACTTTGACATAATGCTTTTCATTACCCAAGTATGATAAATCTAAAGTATTTATCTCAGTATTATACGGTTATCTTATAGACAAAAAGCCTCCGACGTTCGCGTCTGAGGCTTTTGTTTTTTTTCTAAAACTGCCAAGGAAGTGCGCTAATTTTTAAGGCTGTTGTTATGTTCACCTCCAACCAAACGTCGCAGGGTACTATTATTGCGGTGGCTGCCAACTTTTTATACTCGTTGTTATTTCTGTTTGGCTTGATTATGCAGCCGCTGTCGGGTACACAAGTTGCCTCGTGGCGTGTGCTCATGATGTTATTTAGTTTGGTCCTTTTAGTCAGTGTGTTAAAGCAGTGGCAACATATTTTTGATTACCTAAAGACATTAAAAACCCCAAAAGAGTGGTTCTTATTTATCATTCCCACTCCTATTTTGGGCGCACAAATTTGGATATTTATGTGGGCGCCAGTCAATAATCTTGGTTTAGAGGTGACTTTAGGTTACTTCTTATATCCAATGATTATGATTATGGTTGGTCGGTTTTTTTATAATGAAGACATGAGCCTGTTACAGTGGGTTGCAACACTTTTTGCGGGTGCAGGCATTGCCTATGATGTCTTTCAATACGGCTCTATATCTTGGGCGACGTTATTTGTCTGTTTGGGTTATCCACCTTATTATCTGTTACGTCGAAAAATGGCTGTACCGCCTATTATAGGTCTTGTCTCTGATCTTGTCTTATTATTACCTGTCGTTTTGGTTGCGTTATATATGAGTGGCGGTTTTGAATTGGCCATATCCACAGATAAGCTTTGGTATCTTTTGCCATTATTAGGAATTATCAGTACAGCAGCAATGTCATTGACAATGGTAGCCAGTCAGAAGTTGCCAGTCTCATTATTTGGGACTTTATGCTATCTTGAACCGATATTCTTATTTATATTTTCTGTCACTATTTTGCATCAAAGTATCGAGGAGGGTGGCTCCTTATTTATGTACGGCATGATCTTTGTTGCGTTATTGATTATGATTATGGATAGTGCGCTTGGTTACTTAGCACGCCGCCGTGACAACCGTCTAGATGGTTACAATGAACCGCAAGTTGGTAGCTTTCCACCGCGTCGTCGCCTAAAAAACCGCCGAATTAAAGGTGTATTGGCAGCACATCGGTTTCGTAAAATCAGACGCTATCAATCTAAAATAAATAAGATGTCGCATAAAATTGATCAGCTATATTCAAGATAATCCCTAAAAGAGCGACCGATAAAACTGACCACACAGCCATTGTTTTTCACTGTCATTAGGTAATCGTGATGTGTTAAAGCATTAGCAAGTGCGCTATCATCAATGATATTAAGACACTACTTTTTTTTATTATTATTGGGATAAATCTATGTTACATTTGCATCATTTAGAGAATTCACGTTCATTCCGCATTATATGGCTTTTAGAAGAATTAAATGTAGACTATCAGCTAACTTGTTATGAGCGTAACAAAGCTTATCGTGCGCCTGAAAGTTTGAAGAAAATCCATCCGCTTGGACACACCCCAATTTTAGAGGTGAATGAGCGTGCGCTGGTTGAATCAGGCTTCATCATTGAGTATCTGCTTAAGCATTATGATAAAGAACAGCAATTCAAACCTACTGACGATAATGAAGAGGCATGGGAAGCTTATACTTTTTGGCTACATTTCTCTGAAGCATCAATAATGCCATTATTAGTGATGCGCTTGGTATTTACCAAAGTAGTCGAAAAATCGCCAATGCTCATTAAGCCAGTGAGTAAAAGCATTCGTAAGCAAGTTGAAAACAACATGATTAGTGATAGTCTTACTACAATGCTAAACATGATGGAACAGCAGCTACAACACAATCATTGGTTTGCAGGCGAAGCTTTTAGTGCCGCTGATATTCAGATGCATCTTGTGGTTGTTGCTACCAATGCGGGCAGTGGGCTTGATAAAGTGAAGTATGCCAATATATTAAATTGGCTAAAACGTTGCGAAGCGCGTGATGCCTTTAAACGAGCTGAGACCAAAGGCGGCAGCGTTCAATTTTAAATATACTTACTTTACAAAAACACCCTAAGTTTTGAATTCTCATAGATTTTGAAAGCTTACAGACATTTTATCCAGTATTCTTGTATATTGATTTTGCTTGGGATATGTTGAATTCAATGTACCCTAGCAATAAACAGTCCTTCAAAAGGTAGTATGATGACAGACCCTAATAAATTAAATACCAAACTTGCGGATTCCGATAAGGACAATCTTGCACAGCAACAAATTAATTCTCAGCAAGTGTCTGTTAAGGCATGGTCGCAAAAGATATTGGTCGTTTTGTTGTGTGTAGCAAGCTTTTACGGGGGCTGGAAGTCACAGGAATCTAGCATGGTCAATCAATGCTTTGCTAGTGGCGGGCAAATCGTTGAGGGTGATAAGACCATCCTATGCAAATTGTCATAAGTTATATTAAATATGCACAACTCTTTTGCTACGAATGATAAGCCATGCTGCAACTAACCTTTTTAGGTACATCAGCCGGTGTACCGACCAAGCAACGCAATGTGACGGCGCTAGCGATTGAGTGTCTTAATCCTTATCTGTCAGGATCTAATCAACAGCAGAGTAAAAAATCGCGTCCGTGGTTATTAATTGACTGCGGTGAAGGCACACAGCAACAACTGCTCCATACCAAACTATCACTACATCAGCTTACCGCTATTTGTATTACTCATGTGCACGGCGACCATTGCTATGGTTTGCCAGGATTGCTTGCTAGTGCTGCCATGTCAGGACGTACCGCGCCGCTGATTCTCATCGCACCCAAAGCTATTTCCAAACTATTAGATGCTATAACACTAACCACTGAGTTGCATTTTCCATTTGCCATTAATTTTATGGCGATTGAAGATTTGCTGTCTCAGCCAGATAGTGAAAATAAAGGTCAGGTAAATATTAGCTTAGACAAGCAGCAACAGCTAGCGATAGATATCCATCCTCTATCACACCGCGTGCCATCCTATGGTTTTGGTATCACTCAGACTATCAGTCGTCGCACGCTCAATACCGACAAGTTGCTAGCAGCTGGTATTCCAGCTAGTAAGTTGTGGGGGAAGTTGCAGCAAGGTGAAGATGTTACAACTGAGGACGGTAAGCAGTTACGCTCAGCAGATTATGTCAATAATGATGAGCAGCATACAAGAGTAGTGGTGGCTGGTGATAATGATACGCCAAGTCTTTTAACTTCAGCGCTACGAGATGCGGATTTATTAGTGCATGAAGCAACTTATACAAATGAAGTCTTAACCAAGATTCAAGCGAAAAATCCAGACTTTGATCCCATGCATAGTAGTGCTCAGTTGGTGGGCAAATTTGCCCAAGATATCGGCCTACCTAATCTAATTTTGACGCATTTTAGTGCCCGTTATCAGAGTTTTGATAATCCAAATAGCACGACGCCTAATATGGGGTATATCCGTTTGGATGCCGAAAGCGTTTATCACGGTAACTTATGGTTAGCAGCTGATTTTGCGCAATATAGGGTAGATGGCGCAGCAGAATTAGTTGACGGTCAAGCAGAAAGCCGCGTACAGTATTTAGGATCTGCACGCGACAGTAAATGAGCTAAGACTGGCTATCTGCAGCAGCCAATTGTGATTGTCCTATCCAGTAGCGACTAAACTGATAAGCGACACGCCCCGAACGTCCGCCACGCTCCGATGCCCAACGCAGTGCCGCCGCTCTAATGGTTGCATTAAGTTCTTTATCAAGCTCTTCGTCAACCGCTTTGTCATTGCTATTGTTATCACTATTAGCATTCATAACATCACTAGTAATTTGTGCTGGCTGCAAGCTTAGATAATGCTGAACAATCTGTAAATACGTTTGTTGATTCATTGGATAGAATGATAACCACAAACCAAAGCGATCAGATAGCGATACTGTCTCGTCAATGGTTTCATAAGGATTGACCTCATCGGTGTTTCCATCATAAATATTGACGTTGTCTTTCATCAGCTGGGGCAATAAATGTCGGCGATTACTAGTCGCATACACCAGTAGCTTATCTTGCTCAGAATCGAGCGAACCATCCAACACACTTTTTAGCGTACGATAGCTTTCGTCCTGACCGTTAAATGCGAGATCATCACAGTACACCACATAGCGACTACCACAATCGGCCGGTAGCTCGTTGATGGCTGCGCGAATCTTGTCGAGCACCAATAAATCATCGCGCGCAATCTCAATAACGCGTAAGCCTTCGCTATGATAGGCTTGCAGTAATGCTCGAATCAGCGATGATTTACCTGCGCCGCGTGTGCCTGTCATCAACACGTGATTGGCTGGATAGCCTTTAAGGAACTGGCGTGTGTTTTGTACCAATTTTGACTTTTGGGTGTCGATACCGTGTAAATCATTTAAACTCAAAAATAAGTTAACGGCTAACGGCTCTAAATGTCCCGTGCGACCACCAACCCAGCGATACGCCAGCTGTGTAGGATCAATTTTAATAGTTGGGGTCACGTGCTCTTCTAAATATTGACTTAATAAGTCCAATAAAGGGGCAGGTAGGGCGTAATTAGTAGATGGTTTATCAGTAAACGAATTGGTTGGTTGGGACATAATGACTCTAATAATCAAGGGTACGTTTAATTTAGTTTATAACGGTTCTATAAGGGCTGAGTGATACCATGAAAAATAGTGCCAGCAATCCGCCTACAATACAAGCGATAACGCAAACCTTGCGTATGCAAGCGGAAGAGCTATTGCCAAAAGTGAGTAATGTGCTGACAAAGCTAGGCTATCATGAGATATCCCATCAACGTATTAGCCAGCAAAATGATGACCAAAACCAGCATGTTAAAACAACTAATTATCAAGGGCTAACGCGTGCGCGCCATTCGCAGTTTGGTCGTGTCATGATTAAATGGGAGCTTAGTCATGACATTAACCATAAGTTGTCTACATTAAGCTATGAAGTTGCGGCCTTAACTGCTGTGAGTCATTCCCAGTCGACTCAATCTATAGTACCACCAGCATTAGCTTTCGAAACCGTATATGTGAACGTTTTACAGCAAAGATGGCAGCTTAATCTCCTTGCTATGCCGTACTATGAAAATGGTAGCTTAGCGCCGCAGTTAAGTAATAAGAAATACCCATTATTAAGCGATGAAAAAAAACAGCAAATCATAAAACAGGTTGCGCGCTTGATAGCCAATCTTCATAAAGCTGGATGGCTACATAATGATATTAAACCGAGTAATGTTTTGCTAGATAGTTTTCTGCAGAATAGTGCGGATAATAGCAACATAATGCCTAATTTGCTGTTGACTGATTTTACATTAGCAGAGAATGTTGATAAGCCCAGCACAGCAAATCCTGCAGGTACGCCAGCTTATCTCGCGCCTGAGCGCTGGCAAGGGCAGGGCGCAACGGTACAAAGTGATATCTACGCATTTGGAATAATGCTGTATGAAGTGCTAACAGGCGCTCGACCATTTAAAATTGATAATCAAAGTTGTGAGTCGTTAAATGAGTGGGCGATTCAGCATTGCCAGCAGTCTATTCCAACCTTGCCGCTAGAGTATCAGGGCTATCAAGGAATCATTAATAAGGCATTAGCGAAACGAGTAGAGAGGCGGTATAGAAGTATGGAAGAGCTGTTGAAAGATTTGAAAATAGTTTAAGTCAAAAACCAAATCGTAGACACAAAAAAACCTGCTAAAAAGCAGGTTCTGATATTTGGTCTAAGATGTACTATCCGAAAATGGTGGGGCTGGAGAGACTCGAACTCTCACACCTTGCGGCGCCAGAACCTAAATCTGGTGCGTCTACCAATTCCGCCACAGCCCCATTTTCGTTACTCTATCATCAAAAGCGTTTAAACTCAAACACCATCTAGATAAATAACTGATTCGGTAGTGCGTCTCAGTGGTTGGCTATTATATAGAGTTTGAATAGTTTGGCAAGACCTTTTTGCAATTAATTTTAAATTAAACGTGTTTTTTTGCATGATTAATTATAAGCGATTGATAATATTATGATTTATAAATCATTATTTTTATAACCATAGTGATACTTCTACTGGTGAACCGTATCTAATTCTTATTAATCTTCTGATCGATTGTCTGATGAGCCAATATCGAGTAGTTGAAGCTTACGGGTTAACGTATTGCGTCCCCAACCTAATAAATTGGCTGCCGCAATCTTTTTGCCGCCACTATGAGTAAGCGCCGCGTCCAGTAATACGCGTTCGAAATCAGGCGTTGCTGTCTGTAAAATATCGGTTTCGCCCGCTTGTAGAGATTCTTTCGCCCAGTCTGCGAGCACTTCTTGCCAAGTTAATGTGGTAACCGAGTAAGAGGTAGGCTCTAAAGGCTGCATTAAGTCATTATGATAAGCGTCATTATGTGGCTGATTAGATTGTTGCTGCAAGGAATGATGATTATTAGCCAAGAGCTCAGGTGGTAAGTCTTCAATCAAAACTGTGTCGCCAGTTGCCATGACCGTTAGCCATAAGCAGACATTTTCGAGTTGACGCACATTACCTCGCCAGTCAAAGGCTTGCATGAGACGTAGTGCTTCAGGGTGCAGCTGCTTTGGTGCAGTGTTCATTTGCTTAGCAGCGCGCTGCATAAAGTGTGCGGTAAGGGCGGGGATATCCTCACGGCGTGCTCGTAGCGGTGGTAATGGCAAACGAATGACGTTGAGACGATAAAATAAATCTTCGCGAAATCTGCCTTGTTGTACGAGATGTTCTAGGTTTTGATGAGTCGCAGCGATGATACGCACATCAACCTTGATAGGTTGCTGGCCACCAACGCGATAAAACTCGCCATTCGCCAATACTCGCAGCAAGCGTGTCTGTGTACTAAAAGGCATATCACCGATTTCATCTAAAAATAGCGTGCCACCATCTGCCTGTTCAAAGCGGCCTTGCCTGCGCGTAGTAGCGCCTGTAAAAGCGCCTTTTTCGTGCCCGAATAGCTCAGACTCTATCAAATCATGTGGAATGGCCGCCATATTGAGCGCAATAAAGGGTTGTTGCTGTCGTGGTGAGTGCTGATGTAAAGCGCTGGCGACCAGCTCTTTGCCAGTCCCTGACTCGCCAGTAATAAGAACAGTGATAGGAGAGTGTGCTAATCGCCCGATTGCTCGGAAGACCGTCTGCATGGCCTGCGACTGTCCAATAATGCCGTTGGGATTGTTGTTAGACTTATCAGTAGTTTTATCTTTTATTAAATGCTTATCTTTGATCTCATTGTTAGAGCCGCTAATCGGTTTCGTTTTTAGATTAAGCTTGTTCTCTTTTTCTGCCTGAGCTTTGACATCGGCTTCGGCTTGCTTATTATTTATATGATTAGTCGGCTGATAATTGATAGCTTTATAAATCGTTGCGACCGCATCATCTAGATCAAAGGGTTTAGGCAGATATTCAAATGCACCTGTCTGATAGCTGTTGATAGCAGAGGTGAGATCTGAGTGGGCAGTCATGATGACAATAGGCAGCTGAGGGAAATGCTTATGCACCCATTCACTAAACGATAAGCCATCCATCATCGGCATACGGATATCAGTTAATATCAAATCTGGCAACTGCGTCGCTGATTCGTGCTGTTGTAAGATATCATTAAGCTGGGTCCATGCTGCCTGCGCTTGCGTAAAGCTGACAACCATAAAACCAGCGTCTTCAAAAGTATCCGCCAACACTAAACGCAATGCCGCATCGTCATCAATTAGCCATAAAGTCGCAGGGTTGTCGTTGGGCACATTATTGACCGTTACTTTGCTTGCTTGCTCATTTGTTAGTTCATTATTCGATGTTTTATTATCGCTTTTAGGTTTATAGTTGTCGTTATATTCAGTCATGTATCAGGCCTAATGAGCAATTATTTCAGGGTTATTATTAGTAATTCAGGATTGGCATTAGCTTTTTATTTAGCCGTTATATTTACGCGTTAAGTGTTGGCTGATTAAATGGTAAATACAGCGTAAAGCATGTTTTTTTGGATTGACTATGATTCTTAAATTGAGTGGAGCTAACGTCAATCATACCATGATGTCGGCTGATAATATCTTGAACGATAGACAGCCCTAAGCCTGTACCAGCTGCACGGCTGGTTACCATCGGGAAAAATATTTGCCCGATTAGCGCTGGATCAATTCCTGAGCCGTTATCGGTAATAGTGACTTGCAGCACTTGTTTGTGTTGCTGACTGCCAATAGTATGCTGAAAAGCAACGCGCGTTTGGATATGCAATTGTGGTTTATAATTATCGTCATCAGCTTGAAGGTCGCTCGATTTTGCATTATCAGACTCAAAGTTATTCGCTGAATATTGCTCTGTCATCGCCTCGCAAGCATTGTTCACCAAATTTAGAAATACTTGGATCAACTGGTCTTTATCGGCATCTAATTCAGGTAAAGATAAGTCATAATCACGTTTTAAGGTTACTTGTGGATAATGACTCATAACCAAGGTAAGGACATGCTCCAGCGGCTCATGAATATTGACAGCTTGCCAGTTTGGCAATTGATTAGAGCCAAGAAGTTGCCCGATGAGCTGGGTTAAACGATCGGTCTCTGAGATAATAATATCGGTATAGCTACGCAGCTTTTCAGTGGTTTTTTGCAGATTTTTATTAATATTTGGTTCAGTGATAAGAGAAGGGCTTTGATTATCAAAAATAAAAGTGTCACTGAATTTGATGAACTGCCGCTGTAATAATTGCGCCGCACCGCGTATACCAGCAAGCGGATTTTTGATTTCATGGGCGACCGAGCGCAGCATATGACGGGCAACGTTATATTGTTGCTGCTGACGTTGTTCTTCTGAGATGCGACTTTGTCGATCCTTGCCCCACATCTCAATGATAAAAAAAGGCTGCTGCTCATAAATGACTGGGGTTACACTATAATCCACTGAGAGTGATAAATTGCCATTCAGCGGTGTGCTGATAAAGTGATCATGATCGATGAAAGGTTGTTGATAGCGTTTTGCTTGATGAAATCGTTCTGTCAAAGAGCAAGTTGGTTCATTGATACCTTTACCAATACTCTTATCAACATCAACATTGTTATTATCACTATGGTTTCTATTATCTGTTGACGTCAACTCTTCGGGTGCAAGCAGCGTCAATATTGATTGATTGAGCAAGCGTCCACTGCTAATAGCCAGTAATTGCTCAGCTTGGGCGTTTAACCAAGTAATTGATAGTTCATCATCGACCCATAAGATAGCTGTGAACAAATGCTGTGATATAAATACTAAGTCAGGTGTTGGTTTTGCGGGTATCAGATTGGTTGTCATGGCTATTGCCTAGGATGAAGGAATACTCAATATAATATTTAACCATAAATCAACACTATAGAGCGGCAAAACTGGCGATTTTTGTAAAAAAAACGTACAATGCGCACAGCCAATTTATCTCTAGCAAGGTCAGCCATGCCCAATATTTCTACCGAGTCGATTAATACGACCATTACCACCTCACAGCCAGCTTCTACACCAAAAGACACTGCCACCATTTTTAATCCTGCTAAGCTAAATATAGCGCAAGAGCAGAGTCAGGCAGATACTAGCCAACCTTACCATCATAAAGCCAACCACAATCAAAACCGTAGCATTGAGCAAAGCAGCAATGTGGTTTCAGCTACGTCAAATAAAGCGACAGCAGCAACTGCTAATGCACCAGTTAACGCAGCACCGAAGATTGGTTTTGTGTCACTAGGTTGCCCAAAAGCATTGGTGGATAGTGAGCGCATTATCACTGAGCTGAGCCGTGATGGTTATCAAGTGGCGAGCGACTACGAAGGTGCAGACCTAGTTGTGGTGAATACTTGCGGCTTTATTGAATCAGCGGTACAAGAGTCGCTTGATGCAATCGGTGAGGCGATCAGCAAAAACGGTAAAGTTATCGTCACAGGCTGCTTGGGTAAAGAGGCGGATAAAATCCGTAAAATGCACCCAGCCGTCTTAGCAGTGACCGGTGCGCATGCTTATGATGAAGTGATTACAGCAGTTGCACAGCATGTACCCAAGCCAAATCGTAGCCTAGATGCAAACTACGATCCGAAAATAGATTTGATCAATGAAGCGGGTATTAAATTGACCCCAAGCCATTATGCTTATCTAAAAATATCAGAAGGTTGCAACCATCGTTGTACTTTCTGCATTATTCCAAGTTTGCGCGGTGACTTGGTTTCGCGTCCGATTGATAATGTGATGAATGAAGCGATGGCGCTTAAGAATGCTGGCGTGAAAGAGTTGCTCATTATTTCACAAGATACTTCCGCTTATGGGCTAGATCTTAAATATAAGACCAGCTTTTGGAATGGTATGCCGCTTAAGTCGAAATTTTATGACTTATGCCAAGCGCTAAATGACTTAGGTATTTGGGTACGTTTGCATTATGTCTATCCGTATCCGCACGTGGATAAAGTTGTTGAATTGATGGGCGAGAAAAAACTATTGCCATATCTCGACATTCCCTTTCAACATGCCAGCCACCGCATCCTAAAAGCGATGAAGCGTCCGGCGCATAGTGAAAACACCTTGGCACGTATTCATGCTTGGCGTAAAATTTGCCCTGATATCGTCATTCGTTCAACTTTTGTCGTCGGTTTCCCTGGTGAGACGGAAGAAGACTTCCAATGCTTGCTTGATTGGCTGGTCGAAGCGCGCCTTGATCGCGTTGGCGCTTTTACGTATTCAGAAGTAGAAGGTGCGGTTGCTAATGATCTGCCCGATCACGTACCTGAAGACGTCAAGCAATCTCGTTATGAGCGTTTAATGACGCTACAACAAGACATATCAGCGCAAAAGCTGCAAGAGAAAATCGGCAAAACCTTAACCGTCTTGGTTGATGAAATTGATTATGATGAAAATGTTGCTATTTGCCGTAGCTATGCCGATGCACCAGAGATTGATGGTCATGTGTACGTTGACGATATCACCGCCAAAGTGAAAGTCGGAGCGTTCTTAACTGTCACCATTGATGATGCTAGCGAATATGACTTATTTGCCAGTTATCAAGGCTAATTGCATATTATAAAAGCGCTGCATGATTTTTGAGCGTTGCTGCCCAATAAATAGCTAAATGAAAACCCATTGTTCATTAAAGTTGAAAATTGCCCAATCGTGGGCAGTTTTTGCTACAATTAGCGCAATTTAGCCTACTTGCCTATTTTGGACTGCATGTCTTAACCTGTGTTCCAACCTTATTGGTTTTAACCATAAATTAACGATAAAAAAGGTGCCCTCATGTCTGACAAAAATCCCCGTTACTCTCGCATATTGCTCAAATTATCTGGTGAAGCCTTAGCAGGCGGCAAAGATATGGGTATTGATACCGAAGTGCTCGACAAGATGAGTTTGTCTATCGCGCACCTGCGTGGTCTTGGGGTACAAGTCGGCATCGTCGTCGGCGGCGGTAACTTATATCGCGGCGCGCAGCTACAAAAAGAAGGCCTAGTTGGCCGTGTCACTGGCGATCAAATGGGTATGCTAGCTACAGTTATGAATGGTCTTGCGATGCGTGATGCCCTTGAACGCCGCAACATCAAAACGCGTTTGATGTCAGCGTTGCCGATCGGTGAAGTAACCGAAAGTTATAGCAGCCGTAATGCGATTCGTTATCTCAAAAATGGTGACGTTTGTATCTTTGTCGCTGGTACTGGTAACCCTTTCTTTACTACCGATACCGCCGCTTGTTTGCGCGGCATTGAGATTGAAGCGGGTCTTATTCTAAAAGCGACCAAAGTTGATGGCGTCTATGATAAAGATCCAAGCTTACATAGCGATGCTGTCAAATACGACGGTTTGACCTTTGATGAAGTATTAGAACAAAAGCTTGGCGTGATGGATTTGACCGCTATTGCATTATGCCGTGAGCACAACGTACCGCTACAAGTCTTCGATATGACCAAGCCTAATGCTTTATTAAATGTCATTATGGGCGAAAATGAAGGTACGCGCGTTTATCATTAATTAAGAATAATAGTTTATAAACAGATAGATAATAACTAACTGTTATAAATTACCGTAAAATAATAGCTAATGAACACCTAATAACCTAACAACATTGAGTATTATCGGTATCGATAAATAAGGACACATAATGATTAATGAGATTAAGAAAGACGGCGAAGCTCGTATGGCCAAGACTTTAGAGGCGCTTGAGGGCACTTTTAGTAAGGTTCGTACTGGTCGTGCACACCCAGGCATGCTGTCAGGCGTTATGGTTAGCTATTATGGTGCAGATACACCGCTTAACCAAGTAGCGAGTGTCAATGTTGAAGATTCGCGTACGCTACTAGTGCAGCCATTTGAGCGCACTATGGTACAAGCGATAGATAAAGCCATTCGTGAAGCAGATTTGGGTCTTAATCCAATGACTGCCGATGTGATTCGCGTACCAATGCCAGCTTTGACAGAAGAGACTCGCCGCGATATGCAAAAACTTGCGCGTGGTGAAGCTGAAAACAGCCGTGTTTCTATCCGTAATATCCGCCGCGATATGATGAACGACATCAAAGATTTGGCAAAAGAAAAAGAAATATCAGAAGATGAAGAGCGCCGTGCTAGTGATGATATTCAAAAGATCACTGATAAGTTCATCGAGACTATCGATAAAAAACTTGATACTAAAGAGACTGAGTTGATGGCAGTATAACTGTATTCTTCTTGGTGGTAGTTTAAATAGACAGTCAGTAGCCTTTTATTACTATTGGCTGTCTATTTTTATATATGTTGATTTATAAGTATTAAGTGCAGTACTCCATAACAGAGACCTTAATATTATAAACTGATGATTTCCGCTTATGATAAATCTGTGGAATTTAGGCGCTAGACTTTTTAAATCTGATAGCGCAGGTTATGATAAATGCAGCGTTTTTAAGCCAGTTTCTTAAAGCAGTATCGCTGACAAATTTACCTTTATAATAAGCAGTATAGTCCATGTCTACTTCAGCCCCTTTGGGTTCTATCATTATCCCTCGTCATATCGCTATCATCATGGATGGCAATAACCGTTATGGCAAAGCAAATGCTTTAGGTCGCGGTGAAGGACATATTGCCGGCAAAGATGCACTAGATCCTATTGTTGAGTATTGTCTAGATACTGGCATTGAGGTGCTCACAGTATTTGCATTTTCAAGTGAAAACTGGCAACGACCGCCAAGCGAAGTGGCGTTACTTATGCGTCTGCTGACCTCAACGATTCACGAGCAAATGCCGCGAATGAATAAGTACCGTATTCGGCTACGTTTTATCGGTGACCGCAGTCAGCTCGACAATGACTTACAAGCGTTGATGCTGGATGCAGAAGCTAAAACGGCACATTTTGAAGCGATGACACTAGTGATTGCTATCAGTTATGGTGGTCAGTGGGATATCGCCAATGCCGCAAAACAGTTGGCTCAACAAGTTGAAGCGGGTAATTTACGTGCTGAAGACATTGATAATGATTTGCTAGGTAAATACGTACAGCTAGCCGATGAGCCTGCTGTAGATATGTTAATAAGAACAGGCGGTGAATATAGGATTTCTAATTTCTTATTGTGGCAATCAGCCTATGCAGAGTTATTCTTCACCCAAACATTGTGGCCAAATTTTGTTGCAGATGAACTTGCAGACATGATTAAAGAGTTTGCGCAGCGTCAACGCCGCTTTGGTAAAACTAGCGAACAAGTTGAGACGCAGGCATTGCGCTAGTTAACGCATTTGTATTAACTGTTATACTATAGTACTGAGCAAATGTTTCTTATCACTATAAGGCCTGACTGGTATGTGGCAACGGATTAAAACAGCAATTATTTTAATTATTATTGTTGGGATTGCACTGTTTGCAAGTCAAACGCCCATCTTCTTTGCACCGTTACTGGCGATTGGAGTAACTATTGCTGCGCACGAATGGACGAAGCTCATGCCTGCATGGCGTCAGCCTGTCGTTTTTGTAATGATGGTGCTAGCCATAACTCTGATATCCTTGATGCTTGAAGTCACATGGGTGCTTTGGTGGGTGGCGTCTTTAATCATTTGGCTAATGGCGTTATCTTGGGTCGGTAAGTTCCCTACGCATACTAACTGGTATGGCAAAAAGCTGAGTTTGATGGGGGTGGTGATATTAACCGCATCGATCACTGCGATGTTTTACTTATGGCAGCTGTCAGCATGGTGGCTGATGTATGTATTCTTATTGGTATGGTGTGCAGACAGCGGTGCTTACTTCGTCGGGCGTAAGCTAGGTCGGCGCAAAATGGCACCCAATGTTTCTCCAAATAAGAGTATGGAAGGGCTAGCTGGTGGGTTGGTTACAGGCTTGTTAGTGGTTATCGTTATTAGTGTCTTTAAACTACAACTGACAGGTGTGGCTTTGGTCGCCTTTGTCGCGCTCTCTGCAGTGACGATTTTGGCATCAGTATTGGGTGATCTATTTGAGTCAATGCTTAAACGCCGTGCCAAAGTAAAAGACTCAGGGACCATTCTACCGGGTCATGGGGGTATTCTTGATCGTATTGATTCACTATTATCCGCTACTCCGATATTTGCGCTCGGTTTTTGGGGTCTGCAACACTTAGGGTTAATAGTTGTCTAAACTTTCAAGAGCTTCCAAGTGTCTCAGTCTGTCCGTTTATCTCTAATTTATACTTTGAAAAGTCAGCAATGAATTGTTGCTGACCAAATATTTTTGACATTCAATTTTGAATAACAACTTTTTAACAATATTCATGGGCATTGATAGTTATGACGCAACGCATCGCTGTACTTGGCGCAACGGGCTCTATTGGTGATAGCACGTTAGCAATTCTAGCGTCGCATCCACAAGACTATGACGTCTATGCTTTATCAGGTCATCAGCGTTTAGATAAACTATTTGCACTATGCCAGCAGTTTGAGCCGACACGTGTATGTGTGTCGACGGCTGATGTCGATAGTTTTGCTAAGCGACTTGGCGCGGCAGGCTTAACGATTGATGTGGTAGGCGGTGATAATGGTTTAATAGACATCGTAACCGATACGCAGGTTGATACCGTAGTCGCAGCTATAGTTGGGGCGGCAGGACTGCCATCGACATTAGCTGCTGCGCGCGCTGGTAAGCGTATTTTGCTTGCCAACAAAGAGGCGCTCGTCATGGCAGGGCAAGTGATGATTGCAGCAGTCAAGAGCCATAATGCAACCTTGTTACCTATTGATTCTGAACACAATGCAATTTTTCAATGCTTGCCGACGTCTATTCAGCAAAATAATACTCAGATTCATGAGCCAAGCCATGGCGTACGAAAACTATGGCTAACCGCTTCAGGTGGACCATTTTTACAACAGTCTTTTGAGCAAATGCAGCGGGCAAGTGTAGCCGAAGCAGTCAAACACCCAAACTGGTCGATGGGTCAAAAGATATCGGTCGATTCTGCAACGATGATGAATAAGGGGTTAGAGCTAATAGAGGCCTGTCATTTATTCGATCTACCAGAGAATAAGATAAATGTGGTTATTCATCCACAAAGTATCATTCACTCAATGGTAGAATATAGCGATGGTAGCTTTTTAGCGCAGCTTGGCAGTCCAGATATGAAAACGCCAATCGCGCATGCCTTGAGTTATCCTAAGCGTATTGATAGTGGCTCACAGCCATTAGATTTATATGCGTTAAGTGGGTTGGAGTTTATCGAACCTGACTTACAGAAATTTGCTTGTCTTCGTCTTGCACGTCAAGCCATGCAGGCAGGTACGCAAGCTACTATAGTACTGAACGCTGCTAATGAAATTGTAGTCGCCGCATTTTTAGCGGGACAGTTGCGATTAACTGATATTGCTGAGATTAATGAACGAGCGTTAACCGAGATACAAGTGCCACTATTAGATGAAAATGCTGATATTGAAGATATTTTGGCGATTGATAAAATAGCACGGCAACATACCGAAGCGCTTGTCGCTAAAATGTTATAACCAGATTCAGAGCAACCTAAACGAGAAAAGATCATGACGTTTTTACTAACGCTACTAGCGGCGATTTTTGTCTTAGGGCCTCTGATTGCACTGCATGAATGGGGTCATTATATAGTGGCACGACTATGCGGCGTCAAAGTGCTGACGTATTCTATTGGTTTTGGCCCAAAGCTGACTGGCTGGACGAGCAAAAAAAGCGGTATTGACTACCGCATATCTATGTTGCCATTGGGTGGTTATGTCAAAATGCTTGATGAGCGGGAAGGTGAGGTAGCAAAAGATGAGCTGCATTTGGCCTTTAATCGCCAGCATCCGCTAAAAAAGATTGCTATCGTTGCTGCTGGTCCAATCATGAACTTTATTATCGCGATTGCGCTATTTTGGGTATTGTTTATGACCCCATCTGAGCAATTGGCCACTAAGATTGGACAAGTTTTACCAGATACTCCAGCGGCAATGGCACAGTTGCCAGTCGGGGATAAAATTATCGCGGTTGATGGTCATGAAGTACAGACGTGGGAAGGCATTAATTACCGCTTGGCAGGACGGATGGGTGAGACAGATAACGTCAGCATTACTCTGCAATTAGATGAACAATCTACGGATGCTGCGAAGACCTATCAAGCACCTGTGACGCAGTTTATGCAAGGCGATGCTAAAGGAAAAGATGCGTTAACCAGTTTTGGAATGTTACCTTGGCAACCACAGATTGCGCCAATCATTGGTGACTTATCTGCTGATGGCGCAGCGCTTCGTCAAGGCTTAGCAGTAGGCGATCGCATCACTGCGATTAACGATAAAGAAATCAAAGATTGGATTAGCGCCACACGAATTATTCGTGATAATCCAGAAGTACTACTAAGCTTTACCGTCATACGTGATGGCAAGACAGTACAGCTACAAATTATGCCACAAGGCAAGAAAGACAATCTTGGTAATGCCTACGGTCAGATTGGCGCTATGGTTGAACAATCTGAGATTGTCATTCCTGATGCGTATAAAACCACGGTGGTCTACGGCCCTGGTGAAGCAATGGTAAAATCGTTTGAAAAAACTGAACAGCTGGCAGTAATGACAGTCAGCTCAATGGGAAAAATGATATCAGGTATGATCGGTCTTGATAATTTATCTGGACCTATTACTATCGCTAAAGTCGCTAAACAGAGCTTTGATATCAGCTGGGAGATGGTGCTATCTACTGCTGCTTTGATCAGCCTAAGCTTGGCAGTTTTGAATCTATTACCAATTCCTGTATTAGATGGTGGCCATATTGTGTACTATCTTATCGAGTTGATTCGCGGTAAGCCGTTATCGGAAGGGGTCCAAACCGTAGGATTAAATATTGGTTTACTCTTGCTGGCAGGTTTCATGGTGTTAGCGATTGGTAATGATATCAGTAGGCTGTTTTAGGTAAATGTAGTGTAACTTGTCAAGTAAGGCACGATACACTAACGTCTGCACAGATATCATGTTATGGTTATTCGGTTGATTTAACATCGTTGCTGCATCGATGCGACTGTACTAATCGTAATTTTTAGTTTATTTTATGATGCGTTTTATATAAAGTGTCATCTGTCATCCCATGTTTAAGTCGCAGACAGTGTGCTAATTGGGCTAGACAAAATACGCTTTTTAACTTAACTTAAGCAAGTTTTTTATTGACGGATAGTGTTTATGCGTACGCCTTTATTTATGAGTGCGGCTGGGTTGCCGTTAGTTGTAGCGATGATGAGTATGCCTGCACAGGCGGCAAACTTTGTGGTCACCGATATTGGCTTCAATGGTCTACAACGCCTAACCCCTGATAGTCTTTATCCAGTTTTACCTGTTACAGTAGGTGACACGGTTACAGATAGCAGTCTTGCAGCCAGTATTAAAGCACTGTATGCAACTGATAATTTTGCTAATATCCAAAGTCGTGTTGAAGGCAGTCAACTTAGTTTTGATGTCGTCGAACGTCCTATTATCGCTGAAGTTAACTTCGAGGGTAATAAGCTCATTCCCAAGGAAGGCTTAGAGCAAGGTCTTAAAAACGCTGGTCTATCCGCAGGTGATGTTCTTAAGCAGTCAACACTACAGGGTGTTGCGAACGAGCTACAACAGCAATATATTAGCCAAGGTTACTACAATAGTAATATCGAGGTTGATCAAACGCTACTTGACGGTAATCGCGTAAAATTAGATGTGCGCTTTATCGAAGGTAAGCCTGCCAAAGTTGTCGATATTAACGTTATCGGTAATAAGCACTTTAGTGACGAAGACATAAAAGACGTTTTTGCTGTAAAAGAATCTTCATGGACACGTCTATTATCTAAATCTGATCGCTATGCTAAAGAGAAGCTAGCAGCTAGTTTAGAGAGCTTAAAAGCATTGTATCAGAACGATGGTTACGTGCGTTTTAACGTCGATAATGCTGTGCTTAATATCAGTGAAGATAAAAAAAGTGTGTTTATCGAAATCAGCTTAAGCGAAGGCGAGCAGTATCAATTTGGTGAGATAAACTTCTTAGGTGAGCCGAAATTTGCTAACGATGAGCTCGAAAAGCTGGTTACTTTCAAATCTAACGAGCAGTACTCGCAAGCCAAGCTTGATGCGACTACTGCCGCGCTCAAAAGTCGCTATGGTAATGAAGGCTATTATTTAGCTCAGGTTCGTCCAGTGCCACGTATCAATGATGAAACTAAAGTCGTTGATATTGACTACTATATTGATCCTGCGCGTCCTATTTATGTACGCCGTATTAACTTTAATGGCAATATAAAAACACAAGATGAAGTACTACGTCGCGAGATGCGTCAGTTAGAAGGTGCATTGGCATCTAACGATAAAATTCAGCTGTCACGTACACGTTTGATGCGTACGGGTTTCTTTAAAGCTGTTAATGTCGATGTAAAGCCAGTACCTAATCAGCCAGACCAAGTCGATATCAACTATTCTGTGGAAGAGCAGCCGTCTGGTAGCTCAACGATCGCTGCTGGTTATTCGCAAAGTGGCGGTGTAACGTTCCAGTTAGATCTTACTCAAAATAACTTTATGGGTACTGGTAACCGCGTCAAAGCTGCATTATCACGCTCAGAAACGCGTGACTCTTATAGTTTAGGTTACACTGATCCGTACTTTACTGAAAATGGTGTATCACAAGGTGTTAGTGCCTACTATCGTGAGACCAAATACGATGATAGAAACGTTAGTAATTATGTTACTGACTCTTATGGTGCTACGCTGAACTACAGTTATCCTGTCGATGAAACCAAGCGTGTCAGTGCTGGAGTAAACTTCGATAATACGTCAGTACGTGGTGGACGCTTCCTTGGTGTATCAAACGTCCAACAACTTGTCGATGATGGCGGTACGGTTGAAAACTTTGAGGGAAATGATGAGTTCTCTGGACGTACAGGTTTCAAAAACGACTACAATAGCTATAACCTATTATTAGGCTGGGATTACAGTACGCTAGATCGTCCAGTATTTCCAACTAAAGGGATGAGCCATAATGTTAATGCAACCTTAGGCTTTGGCGATACGACTTATCAGAAAATGACCTATACTGGTAACCTATACTATCCTGTATATAAAGATGTGATTGCACGCGGTTATACCAAACTTGGTTATGGTAATGACTTACCATTCTACGAAAACTTCTACGCTGGTGGTTATGGTTCTGTACGTGGTTATGAGGCATCAACCCTTGGTCCTAGATCAAAAGCTTATGATGATGCTGTAAAAGGTGTTAGTCGAATTAGAGATGAGGAAGTAGGTGGTAATGCTTTAGTAAGCTTTGGTAGTGAACTAATCTTGCCGATGCCATTCAAAGGCGATTGGGCAGACCAAGTACGCCCAGTGTTATTCGCTGAAGGTGGACAAGTGTTTGATACTACCGATAAAGAAGATCGCACTTTCTTAGATCCAGCTAACAATAATAAAGACACGGGTGTACCGCTTCTCACGCAAGACAATGATTTACGTTTTAGTGCGGGCGCTGGTATTACTTGGTACACACCAATCGGTCCAATCTCTCTTAGTTACGCTGTACCCATCGGTGATAAAGAGAACGACGAGACTGAGAAAGTCCAATTCCAGATTGGTAGCACGTTCTAGTCAGGCTTATTATTTAAGAGTCACTCCATATTGAAGTGGCTCTTAAAGATAGGTATTGGTACTGCTTTATCCCTATTATTTTAATTGGTTGCTAAACTGAAATTCCAGCTTGGCGCCAGTTTTATTTTTATTAATCATATTAACGCTAATTATGATAACGATTGAACAACTTATCTTCCAAATTGAGCAGCGCCAGCCAGTATTAAATAAAGCTGAGTTTAGTGCTGCCCAATTATGTCAGTCTTTAGATGGTGTCGGTAGTCTGACTGATGCGAATAGCATGCAGCTGAGCTTCTTAGCAGACCCACATTATATATCTAGTCTGGCGTCTAGTCAGGCTGGCGCGGTTCTCGTTACTGAACAATATCGCATGCAAGTTCCACTATCAACCATAGCACTAGTCGTAGCGTCACCTTATTTAGCTTATGCTACTAGTAGTCAGCTTTTTGCGCGTCGTATATTGAGTAATGGTATTCACCCAACAGCAGTTATTGCTAATAGCGCGGTAATCGGGGCCGATGTTCAAATTGGTCCTCATTGCGTGATTGGTGAAAATGTACATATCGGTGCGCGTAGTTGTTTGGAGGCTCATGTAGTCATTGAAGCACATACACATATTGGTACTGACAGCGTGTTTAAGTCGCAAGTCGTTGTTGGACATGACTGTATTATTGGCGATTATGTTAGACTACATGCAGGTGTTAAAGTTGGTTCTGAAGGATTTGGTTTTGCACCGACGCGAGATCCGAGCAGCAGTGGTTGGGAGCGTATTGCACAGCTTGGCCGTGTGATAATTGGAAACCATGTACGTATCGGTAGTAATACCTGTATTGACCGTGGGGCAATTGATGATACCGTTATCGGCGATCACGTGATTATTGATAATTTAGTACAGGTCGCACATAACGTCCGCATTGGTGCGGGAACCGCTATCGCTGCCAATACAGGTATCGCTGGTAGTACTACTATTGGCAAGCGCTGCATTATTGGCGGGGCAGTAGGTATTACTGGTCATATTGAAATCACAGATGATGTTACTTTATCAGGCATGACCATGGTGACTAAGTCTATTAAAGTTGCTGGTTCTTATTCGTCAGGGACGTCAGCAATGCCAACCGCTAAGTGGCGACGGGCAGCAGTACGCTTTAAGCAATTAGGTGATGGTTAAATACATCGAATTTTAACTATCAACAATATTGTCAATACAATAATAGCTAACACCAAAATAAACAACACTATTAATCATAAACAGTACGCAAAAAAAGCAAGGAAGCCCCATTATGAGCGCCACAGATATAGATACTTTAAATGATGAAGACATCAAAACACTATCTGAACAAGGCTTAACACTGCCGTTGACTTATCATACGCTCAAGCACTATCTGCCACATCGTTATCCGTTTATGTTGGTCGATAAAATCACCGCTTGTAAGCCTGGTGAATGTATTACTGGTATCAAAAATGTGACCATCAATGAAGAGTTTTTTAATGGTCACTTCCCTGACGAGCCTATTATGCCAGGGGTGTTAATGGTTGAGTCTATGGCTCAAGTTTCAGGGGTGTTAGGCTTTATTAGTGCAGGTCTAACTGCCGAAGATGGTTATTTATATCTGTTTGCAGGGGTTGACAAGGTTCGTTTTAAACGCCGAGTGATTCCTGGTGATCAGCTAATTATCCGCGCCAAAACAGTGATGCAAAAGCATGGTATCTATAAGTTCGATTGTACAGTACACGTTGAAGATGAGCTGGCTGCTAGTGCTCAGGTGATGATAGCTCGTCAAGAGCAATAAAGAGCTAGTAATACTAATTGCTTTTAAATTAATAATTGGCTAGCGTGTTTAAAGATTGACGTCAATACTGGCGATGAGAATAATCATTAATAATCATATTTATGATCGGAATTAGTATTAGCATTATCATTAAGGCTAGACTATCTGTTTTACCATTTACTCGCATCAAATGATACAAAGGCCTGCATTATGAGTCAGATTCATCCCACAGCGCTCATCTCACCATCTGCTACGATTGATGAGACAGCAATTATCGGACCATATTGTATCGTTGGTGATGAGGTAACGATAGGTGCGCACACCATTTTGCATCGTCATGTGGTAGTGACTAAACTAACGCGTATTGGTAAACATAATGAGATCTTTCAGTTTGCAAGTATCGGTGAGAACCCACAAGATTTGAAGTACGCTGGTGAGCGCACTTGGCTTGAGATTGGTGACCATAATAGTATTCGTGAAGCTTGTAGCTTGCATCGCGGTACCGTGCAAGATAAAGGTTTGACCAAAATTGGCAGTCATAATTTATTCATGGTTAATACCCATGTCGCTCATGATTGCTTAATAGGCGATCATAATGTTGTCGCAAATAATGTGGGTATTGCAGGACATGTGACTATTGGTAACAATACGGTTATAGGTGGTAACTCAGGTATACATCAGTTTTGCCGAGTAGATGATTATAGTTTAGTCGGCGGTGCTAGCTTAATCTTAAAAGATGTTGCTGCCTTTACTATGGTATCAGGTAACCCAGCACATGCGCATGGACTTAATATCGAAGGCATGCGTCGCAAGGGCTGGTCACAACAGACCATTGATGCATTACGCCAAGCTTATCTCACTATATTTAGATCTGGGCTAACGACTGTACAATCTCTTAAAGTTCTACAGGAAGATTTACTACCAAAAGAGCCAAAAATCCAGTTGCTCATTGACTCGTTGCAGCATAGTAAACGTGGAGTGGTACGTTAGCATAGTACTACCAAGTCACTAAATCCTTTTATATCAACCCCAGTATTTAAACGAGCCATACATAATTGTTATGGCTTTTTATGTTTATGACTACTTGACTTTTTTGGCCGCTTAGCAGAAACTGAGCGTTTACGGTATTGTAAACAATTCTTTCTTAATGTTGCTGAGCGCGTCACATTGATGCGTTGACTAAATAGCTTGATATTAATTATAACTATTTATAATAATCAGGGATGATTATGGACAGCATTAAGTGAAGCACGAGGAAAGAAAAATGGCTATCAATAAAAAAGAACATGCTCAATGGAGCTCAAGCTTTGGCTTTGTACTGGCAGCAGTAGGATCAGCAGTTGGTTTAGGAAATATATGGAAATTTCCATATATGGTCGGTGAAAGCGGTGGTTCAGCTTTTGTTATTGCTTACTTGTTCTGTATCGCGTTGGTTGGTTTTCCAATCTTAGTAGCCGAATGGTTAATCGGTCGCCGTGGCCAAAAAAACCCTATTAACTCTTTTGCGGATGTAGCAGCAAGCGAAGGCAAATCACGTAGTTGGGGTATTGTTGGTGCTACTGGTATTTTAGGTGGCTTCTTAATTTTATCGTTTTATAGCGTTATTGGTGGGTGGGCACTTAACTATATTACTAAAGTAGGTACAGGAAGTTTTACAGGTCAAGATAGTGATTCTGTCGCTGCAACCTTCGATGCTATGCTAGCTTCAGCAGGTACGTTGACGATTTGGCATACCGTATTTATGATCATTACTGCTTTGATCGTTGGTATAGGTGTGACTAGGGGTATTGAAAATACTGCTAAGATTTTAATGCCGCTATTAGGTGTTATTTTATTCGTTATCGTTGGTTACAACGTTATGAATGGCGGTTTTGGCGAGGCAGTTAGCTATTTGTTTGCCCCAGACCTTAGCAAGTTGACTGCTGATGTGATGCTCGCAGCATTAGGTCATGCCTTCTTTACGCTATCTATTGGTATGGGTATCATGGTTGCTTATGGCTCATATCTGGGTCGTGAAGTGAACTTACTCAAAACGGCACGTACTGTTGTTATTCTCGATACAGTTATTGCTTTGGCTGCTGGGCTAGCAATCTTCCCAATCATCTTTAGCAATGGTCTTGATCCTGCTTCAGGTCCTGGACTTATCTTTGTAAGCCTACCGATTGCTTTTGGTAGTATGGGCGCTGGTACTATTATTGGTACTTTGTTCTTCTTATTGATTACTTTTGCTGCAGTAACTTCGTCAATCTCATTACTTGAGCCGACAGTTGAGTTTCTAGAAGAGCGCACTTCAATGAGTCGTACTGTATCGACTATTGTGGCAAGTACGGTAATTTGGCTGCTAGGTATTGCTGCACTGTTATCATTTAACCTATGGTCTGATTTTACTATTATGGGTAATGGTATCTTTGATATTCTAGACAAAATCACTAGTAAATTCATGTTACCTTTAACAGGTCTTGCAGCGATCGTATTCCTTGGTTGGAAAATGGATCAGAATAGTATCCAGCAGGAGCTTGGCTTGTCCAATGGTGCTTGGCAGCTTTGGCAAGTAGTGGCTAAATTTGTTGCTCCGATTGCCGTGGTTGTAGTATTTATTACCACGCTAATAGGTTAGAGCTTGCGCGTGTTAAGTCATAAAATTGGTAAGTAGTAAAAAAGGGCTTAAGAATTATCTTAAGCCCTTTTTTATGCGTGCCAATCTCAAAAACTATGATTAGCGCAGGTTTAGCTCAGGAACCGTTTGACCGCGCTTACTGTAAAACTCACTAACGAACTCATCGAAGATGTCTTGTTCAATAGCGTCTCTGATACCTTGCATCAAACGCTGGTAATAACGTAAGTTATGAATCGTTGCTAATTGAGCGCCTAGCATCTCTTTGCACTTATTAAGATGATATAAATAGGCACGGCTAAAGTTTTGGCAAGTATAGCAGTCGCACTCAGGATCTAATGGGCCTTCATCGTTACGATACTGGCTATTACGGATACGTACCACACCAGCATTGTCTGTGTCGCCTGTGACGAAGTAATGACCGTTACGGGCGTTACGAGTCGGCATGACGCAGTCAAACATATCGACACCTCGGCGCACTGCTTCAACAATATCTTCAGGCTTACCAACACCCATGAGATAACGTGCCTTGTCTGCTGGCATCGCATCTGGCATATAATCTAAAACATCCATCATCTCATCTTTTGGCTCACCAACAGACAGACCACCTATTGCATAACCATCGAAACCAATCTCTAGTAGACCTTCAAGTGATTGCTTGCGCAAATCTGGGTACATACTGCCTTGGATGATGCCGAATAGGGCATTGGTACTGCCTAATCTGTTATGCTCGTCAACGCAGCGCTGTCCCCAACGTAGTGATAGCTCTAAAGATTTTTTGGCTTCATCATGAGTAGCAGGATAGGGCGTACACTCATCAAACTGCATGACGATATCTGAGTTCAAACTGTACTGAATCTGCATCGATTTTTCTGGTGATAAAAATACCTTAGCACCATCAATAGGGGATTTGAAGTCGACCCCTTCTTCAGTAATTTTACGCATTGCGCCAAGGCTAAATACTTGGAAACCACCCGAATCGGTTAGGATAGGCTTATTCCAATGCATAAATTTGTGCAAGCCACCGAATTTATCGATAACTTCGGTACCTGGACGTAGCCATAAGTGGAAGGTGTTACCTAACACGATATCAGCGCCAATGGCTTCAATATCACGTGGCAGCATACCTTTGACCGTACCATAAGTACCAACGGGCATAAAGGCAGGCGTTTGCACGTCGCCATGATTAAGATGAACTGTACCACGGCGTGCACGCGTCTCGCCGCTGGCCGTTTTATGTAAGACAAATTGCATATAATAATCGCTATTTAAGCTATGAAAATGGCGCTAATTATAGCATTGTTAGCCATTTTTTGGACATAGATGTTTATGGGTCATCAATATAGGTATTTGATATTGTCCAGCTACAACCAAAAGATACAGACAGCGCAACTTAATGCTTGTTAAAGTAGAAAACGAGGTAATGAAGTATGGTACTAACAAAAGCCGTCAAGCACTGCTTTTGAATAGTGGAGACATAATATGACCAAAGCAATCTGTTTACTACTAAGCAGCTTATTATTTATATCAGGAGCAGCTATGGCTACCGAAGAGCCAGACTATACCGTTTTGTCACAAATTGATGATTTTGAATTGCGTCGTTACGATGAGCAGCTGGTGGCGCAGACTTGGGTAACAGGTGATCAAGACGCTGCCAGCCGCGAAGGATTTAAGATATTAGCAGATTACATCTTTGGCAATAATACCGCGCCAAGCGGGGAAAGTAGCAAGGTTAGTATGACGGCTCCCGTTACCATGCAGCCTGAAGTTAAAAAAGGTAGCGATGAATCACAGAAAATTGCCATGACTGCACCAGTAAATATGCAACAAGCCGATGGTAAATGGCGCGTGCAATTTACTATGCCAAGCCAATATACAATGCAAACATTGCCTAAACCAAATAATTCAAACATCACGATTAAAGAAATACCCGCGCAGACTTATGGCGTTATTAAATTCTCAGGGTTGGCAGGCAGTAAAAAGGTAGCAGAAAAAACGCAGGAGTTGCAGTCTTGGATGAATACACAGAAATTGGAAATGACTGGAGTTCCTGAATTAGCACGCTATAATCCGCCATGGACGCTGCCATTTATGCGCCGCAATGAAGTTATGATCGCTTATCAGCCAAAATAATACTAGCTTCAAAGCATATGACTAGCAGTGTCGAATTTGCTAAGTCTACCAAATATAATACCTATACTCGTTTTCCGTGCTACTCACATTTTTGGAAATGATATACCCATAAAAAAAGACAGCAAGCGCTGTCTTTTTCGTATTTGACTTTTAGAGGAATAATCTTAGCTGTTTTGCTCACGGATGATGTTTAGCATACGGCGTAATGGTTCAGCTGCACCCCATAATAGTTGGTCGCCAACCGTAAAGGCCCCTAGATATTCAGGACCCATATTAAGCTTACGCAAGCGCCCTAATGCCACTGTCAAAGTACCCGTTACTGCCACTGGTGTTAAGCGATTCATGGTGGCTTCCTTATTATCTTCGACCAAATCTAACCACTCATTGCCACTGTTTTTCAGTGCTGCTTCAATTTCTTCTAACGGAATATCTTTTTTTAGCTTAATAGTTAGACCTTGTGCATGACAGCGCATTGCACCAATGCGCACACACATGCCATCGATAGGAATGTTGTTAGCTTCAGAGTTGCCAAGAATTTTATTGGTTTCAACGCCGCCTTTCCACTCTTCACGTGACTGCTTGTTTTCTAGTTGCGCATCAATATAGGGGATCAAACTACCGGCTAATGGTACGCCAAAGTATTGCTTAGGAAAGTCGTCCGAGCGTTGAGTTTGGGCGATTTTTTTATCGATTTCAAGGATGGCGCTTGCAGGATCAGCCAGCTCGTCTTTGACAGCATCATGTAGTACGCCCATACCATTAATTAACTCACGCATATTGTTTGCGCCTGAGCCACTCGCTGCTTGATAAGTCATGGCACTGACCCATTCGACCCAGCCTTTGTTAAATAACTCACCGATAGCCATTAGCATCAGTGACACCGTACAGTTGCCACCGATAAAGTCTTTTTTGCCGTTAGCTAAGGCACTATCAATAACAGTACGATTGACTGGATCAAGAATGATAATACTATCGTCTTCCATGCGTAATGTGCTTGCCGCATCAATCCAATAGCCATTCCAGCCATTTTCACGCAATGGTTGGTGTACTTTTGAGGTATAGTCGCCACCTTGGCAGGTAATAATTACATCACAATCACTTAGTGCTGCAATATCATGAGCATCTTTTAGTTGGCTGGTCTTAATACCATCAAAGCTTGGCGCATTACCACCAGCGTTACTGGTTGAAAAAAATACGGGTGTGATACCGTCGAAGTCATTTTCTTCCTGCATACGTTGTATCAATACTGACCCAACCATACCGCGCCAGCCTACCAAACCTACTGTTAAATTACTCATGAAACTTAATCCTTCTTACAATTATTTATTGCATCGCCAACCAATAACAATGCCGTGAATAGTTATAAAAAGCAAGGATTTTTAACTAATTCTAAGCATTTTCTATTCACTATTAATTATGATAATTATAACTTTTAGTTATTGCTATTGTAATAATATTCATTAGATTTACTAATCTTTAATAGTATTGAGTTAAAATGGGGTTAAATGTTTAGCTCTTTATTTATGGTAGGGGTCAAAATTGTAGTATTTTACGGAAGGCTAGGCTTAATTAATGTTCAATAGTAGGCTATAGTCTTATGAAATGCTAAAGTAGGCTTCTATTATCACTTTAGATGAGAAGAATACAGGCTTTTGTCATCTAATGATGACGGATATAATTATCACTTCAACCATCAATTTAATAAACGGTTAATACATACTATGGATCTCTCCCTATTATATTATGGCGCACAGTGGTTAGCAGGGTTTATCGCATTTGTAACGATATGGGGTTGGTTGCCTCTTGATAATTGGTGGGTGCGAGGTGTTGAATTTCCCCGTATTCAGATAATGGTACTGGGCGTCATTGCATGGGTTAGCATGTTAATGTTTTGGCCAGACTGGCAGTTAGGACAATGGTTGTTATTTATAGCTCTAAGTCTTACTTTGGCTTTTCAGCTCAGAATGGTATTACCATATACTAAGCTTTGGAAAAAAGAAGTTCAGAATGCAAAAGACAAGCCAGAAGGGCAAGCCCATCAGCTTAAAATAATGGTATCAAACGTCCTTACGCCCAATGATAAAACACAAAAATTGGTCGATTTGGTTAATCAAAGACAGCCTGATATTTTGATTACGTTGGAGAGTGATGAGAAGTGGGAAAAAG
Organism: Psychrobacter sp. P2G3; assembly: GCF_001593285.1. Taxonomy (NCBI): domain Bacteria; kingdom Pseudomonadati; phylum Pseudomonadota; class Gammaproteobacteria; order Moraxellales; family Moraxellaceae; genus Psychrobacter; species Psychrobacter sp. P2G3. The sequence goes on along the minus strand of NZ_CP012529.1, from coordinate 2,125,220 downwards.
CTCTACATCAAATTGAGGTAGATTATCCTTATACTGTAAAAGTACCGCTAGACAATCTGTATGGTATGCATCTATATTCTAAGCTTGAGCTGATAGATCCTAAAGTTAAATATTTAATGATAGATGATATACCCTCTATTCATACGCAGCTGCGCCTGCAAAGTGGTCGAGTTATTTGGTTGTATTGTTTGCACCCGATGCCGCCAAGTCCGACGGAAGCAGATAAGTCAACTACCCGTGATGCTGAGCTACTTATGGTTGGCAAACACATCAAAGATAATGATCAAACCGCGATATTAGCGGGTGATCTCAATGATGTAGCATGGTCAAAGACGACCCGCCGTTTTCAACGCATTTCAGGTTTATTAGATCCGCGTATCGGTCGACATTTTATTAATACCTTTCATGTCAAATATCCGTTTTTGCGCTGGGCACTAGATCATATATTTCATAGTGCTTGCTTTACCGTGGTTGATATTCAGCGTATGCCTTCTATTGGCTCTGATCATTTCCCTGTTATGACTACTTTACAGTACGAACCAGAAGAGGCGAGTAAGCAGGAACAAAATGCTCCTACCGCTCAAACTGAAGATATCAAAGAAACAGAAAACAAAATTGAAGAAGGCAAAAAGGAAGGAACCAAAGTCTCAAAAGAGCATGCAGAAGAACAGGCGGATTTTAGTTAACATCATCGTTTAGCGCGCAGCTATTCTTTCTATTCAGTTAGGCGGATAAATGTAAGCTAAAGCGTACAACAAATAGGGTTTTTAGCCTCTAGCTACTCATATATGATTCCAATACAATAGCACCATCAACACAAGGATAGGCAAGGATGCGGTGTTGAGACAGTAGCAATACAAGAACAGGTTAGCCCGCTCTCTTATAGGCTACTGTTTGTGACTTAGGATGAGTCGCGAAGGAAGAAACAATAATAATAACAATATGAAGCGTTAAAGCCCCGAACCAATCGCCCTAGGTTCGGGGCTTTTCTTTGTGTACTATTTCGTTAAATGATAGGGTTCTACCAAACTAAATACAGTAGCTCTAAATATAAAAAGCATATGCATTTGCATATACCTTTAAAAGCAATAATGATTTTCAAGCACGTTTATCTCACCCACAATCATCTCTTTGAAATAAGATAGGTTACTTCAATTGTTAGTTAAGCCAGTTGTAATTACAAACCCACTTCTTCTTGAGTAAGTACACTGATTTTGATGGGTACAGCGTACAACCATGTCATCCCAGCGGTACAGAAAAATTTTCCATCGCGAAAAGACACAATACGAGCTGTAAAGTCATTATCAATTTGATCGCTAATAGCACGCTCATCACTATCATCGTCTACTGCACACCAAATCTGTTTATCGCCACGATCTAACATCGCTCGAGTTAAGTCGCTACCAGTTAATTTATTGTCCACGTTTATGTATCCTAAATATCAAATATGATTATGGAGGTGTAAAAGAGGCACTGCGATGCAGTGTTTTTATATTTATAATATTCATGACAGTCTCTAAAATGCTACCTCGTAAGATTTTTCATTTATGGTAATGAGATTAATGAAAAACTACTTGGGCTTAGTAAACTGTTGGAGCATTATATTTACCAAACATCAGCTGATTGTTACAGTTATTGTGAATAATGGTTAGGAATAGTACAAACAGCTATAAAAGGATTTAAGTTAACAAGAAACCAACAAAACCAAACTCTAGTTGGTTGTAATAATACTAGCATACAATAAGCGACTTGCGGAGCGTAAAAAACATTGAGGTTTATTAATGATTAATTAAAAATTTAATTGCTATAAACAGATTTTAAAATAATAAAAAGGGCATATACATCTGTATATGCCCTTAAAAATCTATCAGCTGTAACTTAAGCTAAAAATATGATATCTAGATATCAATTAAGCACTTGGATGTAAGCACCAGCACGTAATTCTTGTAACCAATCTTCTTGGGCTTGTGGTGCTAAGCGTTGATACAGTGCTTGACGAGCCATATTGCGGCGATACTGCTCGCTGACATCCTGTTGGCGTTTACCTTCGACTTTTAAAATATGCCAACCAAACTGAGTCTTAAAGGGTGCAGAATAATCACCAACGGTAGTGTTTTTCATAACAGCTTCAAATGGGCCAACCATATCTTCTTCGCTTACCCAATCAAGATCACCGCCACGTCCCGCTGAACCTGGGTCATCTGAATAAGTTGATGCTAGATCTGCAAAATCTGCACCTTTACGTAGCTGATCATATAGATCGTTAATCTTCTGTTCAGCAAGTGCATCAGTTTGTAGCTCATCCACTTTGACCAATATATGACGAGCATGCCACTGCGGTATAATCATAGTGTCACTAGCTTTTTTATTAGCCAGTTTAATAATATCAATGCCTTCAGGGGTCACTAGTGGAGCGCTAACGGCACCAACTTCAAGCTTAGTAATCTCGCTAGAGAGCTCTATGGGCAGAGCAGCAGCTTTATGAAAACCCATATCGCCACCTTGTAGCGGAATTGGATAGCTGCCTTGGGCTGCGGCTACAGCAGCTTCAACATCGACATTTGGCGCTTGTAGACGAGTACGTAATACTTGAGCGACTTTTAGCGCCTCACTACGTTGAGCTTCAGATAAGCGACTATAGTCATCTATATACGGTACGCGAACGTGAATAGTTTGATATTCACTTTGATTTAGGCGCTTGGCTTCCGGAGAGTTCAAAAACGCATCAATATCTTGCTCACTGATACGTACACGGCTGGTGATTTGGCGCTGTTGCAAAGACTGAATAGCAGCGTCTTCAATCAGTTGTGAACGTAAAGCGGCATAGCTTCCTGCTTGATTGGCATCTAGACGTTGCTGTAGAGCGCTAATACTACCGAGTCCTTCAGACTGAGCAATTTGTGCAAGACGTTGATTGATGGCTGCTTCATCGGCCTTGAGACCGACACGATTGATTAACGAGAGTTGCAACTCACGTAGAATCAATGCATTTAATACCTCAGACTGCAATTGCGCTGAATTGGCGATAGGCTCGCCAGCTGCTTGCGCACGTGCTTGGGTTTGAGCAATAGCATCGACTAAGTCGCTTTTTAAGATAGCGTTATCATTGACTAGAGCAATAATACCGTCAGTACTATTAGCAGGCGTTAAGCGAGCATTGTTGTTTTGACTAGCAGTTGCAACGTTTGGTTGCGCATTTGCAGGTTTAACAGTTGCTGCTTGACTACTAAAGCTTATTAAAATGCCTGCGCTCATACCCATAGAAATTAGTACAGCACGGCTGGTCTGACGTAAAGAAAAAAATCTCATGATGCTCCTCATCAATGTCATCGCATCGGATGGTGTTTGGGCAATGATCTTCATAATTATTCGCAGGTTACATTACAAATAATCATATATTGAATACTCTTGCCCACAATGTTATTACGTGATTGTTTAGTCTATTGAATTGCTTCAATTACTACATTATCGCTCGTTAATTTAAGACTGCTAAATCAATATCTCTAAAAATTTCTGCTAATCTTTCCAAGCAGTTTGTACTGGCTCAAAGCCTAAGACCTTATCCGCAAGTAAGCGGGTGAGACGACTGCTACCACTGCCAAGCCCGTTGAGCCTAATCTCTGCCATAATCGCTTGCGTAGGTTTCTCTTTAAGGTTTAAATCATTATAGTAGCGGCGACCATAAACTGCAAAACCAATACAGCAGTCTTCATAATCAATACCGACGAGTGCATCTAGCATTTTATCACTACGATAATCGTATTGTCCTTGTGCCAACACGCGCCAACTGTTATTAACAGGGAAAATTGCCGATGCTGTAAATGCAGATAATGGCAATTGATCAGTATTTTCATCACGCTGGCGTTTGACAAAACCGACGTTAAATAAGCTATTATCTGACGGCTGATAGCGTAGCTCTGTCGTAAGATAATTGAGGTCGTAGCTGTTATTTAAAGCGCCACTAACATCAACCCATACGTTATTGTAAGGTTGGGTGCTAGCATTCCATACCATTCCAGATGATGAGGTGTTAAATACTGGCGTCTGATCATCAAGAGTGACGCGCCCATCACCATAATAGAACTGCTCTGCAATGCTACCATCAAAACGTGTCACACCCGTTGCGTCGATGTAACGATAATTGATACCTGGAGTAATGGCATGCAAGTCTTGCAAGCGATCATGTCCTAAGAACCAACTGTCCGAAAATAGCTGTTCATAGTTAATAGACGCAATACGAGTATTGAAGTTAGGAATATCGTTTTGGTCTTCAAATGGTGAGTAAGTATATTTTAGACGCGGACTAAGTAGCTGATAGCCGCCCATTGTATCGTCGAAGGCACCAAATGGTGAACCAGGGCGATAAAAGTGCAGACCAGCATCAATACTAGCTTGTGGTACAAATACTGATTGATTACCGTCCTCTTTATTTAATTGGTTATCCTCTAAGCTATCTTGATCATACGAGGTGTACAGGTGTTGCAGGCTAAGCTTGGGTTTTACATAACCCCATGCAGCTTCAATCGGATAAGTAGTGCTTAACTTGTTATAGACACGTACACCGCTCTTTTCATCTTCAGAACCATCATCAATGGATTTTTTGAAGTAAGCTGAGTCGTGAACGCCAGTAATATCAAAGGCATCTAACCATGGTAGACGGTAATTTAATGATAACTGTGGTAGACGTGAGTAGGGCTTATCTTTATCTTCTAGCGCATCGCCTGCGTTAGTAAATGCACTGAGCGTTTGGAACGTTTCAAGTTTTAGCTCACCATTAACATAATCATTATAATAATTAAGTCGGGCACGTCTTGGCAGGTTCAACGTATTGTCTGATAAACCCAGCGTATCAAAGTCGTTAAGGTAGTCTTCGTCAGACACATAACTGTACTTCGCATCACCACTCAAACGTGGAATGCTATTCGATGACCAATAATGATCATAGAAAAAGCTACTCCGATCCTCATCGTCATACTCTTTGTCATTAGGTAAATATGAGCCGTTAAAGATACCTTCGCCATATTGCTCAGTTAAATAACGGAATTCACCTGAGAGCATCGGATTACGATTGGTATAGAGATGGGTATTTAACGTGGCATCATAGTTAGGTGCTAAATTAAAATAATAAGGGATGTCGATTTCGAGACCACTTTCGCTACCGATACTCGCGCTAGGTAATAAGAATCCACTACTACGGCGGCTGTCGATAGGAAAGTTGAAGTAAGGTAAATAGAAGACAGGTACATCAGCGATACGAAAGGTAGTATTATAAGCTTCACCGCGCCCAGTCTCAGTATCTAGATCAATGCTTTTAGCATCGAATTGCCACTTGCGATTTGTGGGCGGACAGGTGCTGAACATCACCTCATCAAGCTCATACTGAGTGTCGTTAGGTCGATTCAAACGCTTGGCGTAGCCATGTGCTTGCAATTCCACACTGGCAAAAGCCACTTCATCAGCAGTTGATTGTCCAGTCTCAGTATTATAAGCCAAGTTATCTGCAACACCGATGAGACCACCCTGTGCAGCCTTGTTCGTAATACCAACTTTACCATTATTTCGAGTGTTGCCATTGCCAGTGGCTTGGTCAGTAAACATCACTTTGCCTTGCGCAGCAGCAACGCCATTGGTCAAATCAAGCACGACTTTATCGGCTTCGATATGCTGAGTGCCTTGGTCGATAATGACGTTGCCTGATAGCTCAGCATAATCTACATTATCGTAGTAGCCGTAATCAGACTCCGCAAACAGTGGCGCTTGATTATTAGGAACGCCGTTAAGATTGGTATTTGCCTGTCCACCTGCTTCATTTACTGCGCGCTGGTAATTAGGATTACGTTTAGGATTAACCCATTGGCCTTCACAGCGCTGAGCGCTATCTACGACCCTTGGAAGTAGCCTTAAGTTTTCACCTACTTTTGGAATGGTTTGCGGCGTAGGCGTTAGCGTATTTTGAATACCGTCTTGTTCAGAGCTAGTAGTCTGTTCAGAGTTTATAGTATTGTCATTATTTCTTAAAGTTGACGGATCAGTATCTGGAGTCAGCTCATAAAATTCTGCTAAACGCATCAGACTGTCTTGAACACTTTCATCATTAAGATTAAGACGATTGTTATCAATTGCTGAATTCTTATTCGTATTTTGACGTGTCTGCGTTGAACTCTTATTATCGCTTTTATTGAATGATCGCTCTGCTTCAAGAGCTAGGTTTTGAGTAGTTTCAGTTATTGGCAGCGCAGCTGTGGTGTCAGTTTCAGTAATTACATTATCAGCAGTTAATTTGTTATTAGAGTTGAAATCACTATTAGAATTGAAATCATCGCTAGAAGTTAAGTTATAACTGGTATCTTTAGTCTGATTGCTAATCGGCGCGACAGCAATTTGCTCAGAGTTGGCAAGCTCAATAGTGGTTGAAGAGGCCAAATTCGTCTTTGGTCTAGTGCTTAACTCATTACTATAGCTATTGCTGTATTCTTTGGTAGGAGCACTAGCAATACTAGGGCTGTCAGAGATTAACGGTGCTGCCTGCTTATCATCGCTCATTACTGTAGCAGCGCTCACAGTCAAGCCGGTCAAGCTCAAGGCACCAAATAAAATCAAACGAATGCTTTGGTAAAGCGGAGAATATAACAAGGGCACACCTATGATTGCAAAGCCTATGGGGTTGCGATATTTGGTTCAGTTGTATATTTTAATCTCGTCCTATATCTAAGCTAGACTGATAAAAAACCAGTTTGAGCCAATAAAAACGAGTCAATAGCAAAGGTATATCTGACCACTATACGATAATATAGATTTGGATATCCGGTCATATTACAACTATTGATGAGTTATCATAGTCAAAAAAAACCAAATCAGCTACACTATTCATCAAATTTTATAACGTAGCAAGACGTTTTTACCATTAATGCTCAGCACAGCACATAAAATGAGTCTTAAAAATAACCTAAAACGTCCAGCAAATAAAAATAGCTCGTCATTTTAGCAAGTATTCACTTTATTTATTACTAATTTAGTCATTAATGCTAGGTATTTTTGACGATTGTATTTTCAGTATTATTGTTCTTACAATTATCAAGTACTTAAGCTTATTGACTGTTAACCTGCGATGCCCTTTATGACAGACCATATAGTTTTACAGCCTGATGATAATACTAATATCAATACTGATGTCGATAACAGTACCCGTCAGCAGCAATTAGAGAACTGGTTGCAGCAAGTATTTGAAGATCAAACGTTTATTCTTGATAGCTTACCGGGTGATGCCAGTGCACGCCAGTACCATCGCATACAACTGTTTGATGCTAACAGCAGCGATGATACCCCAGCAGCACGGTATATCGTCATGGATTCCGCTGATGAGCAAGAAGCAATGCAGCAGTTTGTCAACGTTACTAAGCTGATGGCGCCTGCAATCAATGTGCCAGAGCTTATTGCCCAAGATATGGCACAAGGGTTTTTGGTACTACAAGATTTTGGAGCGACAGAGTTCGCGCACTTATTGGTTGATGCGCCAACTGCAAAGGTGAATGACTGTTACCAGTTGGCGATGAAAACATTAGTTGATTTACAAAAAACGCCTGTGCAGACAGCTCGCGTAGAGCACGAACTGCCTGATTATGATAGCGCAATGCTCAATCGTGAAATGGATTTGTTCCGTGATTGGTTCATACCTTATATTGGTGTAAGCCTTAATGAGAAGTTATGGGAAAATCTAAAATCGGCCTTAATCGATGATATTTTGACTCAACCGCAGGTGATTGTTCATCGTGATTATCACAGTCGCAACTTAATGCAAGATCAAGCAGATCATTCGCGCTTAGGCGTCATTGATTTTCAAGATGCTGTAATCGGTGCATATACTTATGATTTGGTATCCTTAGTGCGTGATGCCTATGTGGAGTGGCCAGAGAGTCAGGTATCAAGCTGGGTTAATGATTTCTGGCAATTGCAGCAGCTAGCAATGCTACCGACAGCGGACAGTGCTGAGCAGTTTGAACATGATTTGAATGTGATGGGTGTACAACGACATCTAAAGGTATTAGGAATTTTTATTCGTTTATCTGAGCGTGATGGTAAAAACCGCTATTTGGCTGATATTCCAAAGGTCATGAGCGATCTCCTTCTTGAGTTAAATTGGCTGGCTGAACAGGGTAATGATGCTATGAAGCTAGCTGTACTACCTTTTAATCAATGGCTACAAGATAGCGTATTACCTGCTTATCAAGACAAGTTTGCATCGTAATAGATGTCAATGAATTGAGTTGATTACCAAAATAATGATTTTAATAAGGAGCGTGCATGTCTGTTATAACGCAAGCAATGATTTTGGCCGCTGGCAAGGGGACACGCCTGCGTCCATTAACTCTTGAAACCCCCAAACCTTTAGTTGAAGTCGGTGGACAGCCGCTAATTGTCTGGCATATTCAAGCGTTACAAGCAGCGGGCATCACTGATATTACTATCAATGTCTCATGGCTTGCTGACAAACTAATGGATACACTGGGCGATGGGTCGCAATACGGGGTGACTTTGCATTGGTCAGTTGAAGATGATGAGCCTTTAGAGACCGCAGGTGGGATTTTTCAAGCGCTACAAATGGGTAAATTACGAGATGAACCTTTTATCCTAGTCAACTCCGATGTCTGGACGACATATGATTTTGCTCAGTTGCAGAATTATGAGCTAAGTGCCGATCAGCGTGCACATCTATTATTAATTGATAATCCAGAACATAATGATGGTGGTGACTTCGCTATCAATAATGGTTTGGCCAGTGAGAATCCAGTTGGTGATGCTGACAAATATACCTTTGCTGGTATTAGCGTAATGTCTCCCAGATTGGTTGATGGACTGGTAACGGGTCAGCCAGCGGCACTAGCGCCATTGCTTAAGCAGGCGATGATTAAGTTTCAGATTACCGCTGAAGTGATTAAAGATAACTGGATAGACGTTGGTACGCCTGAGCGTCTAGAGCAAGTAAATGATTTTATTAACAGTAAAGGCGCGGATAATCATTATGGCGCTTGATTAGTACGATAATGAAAGAAGTTTGATAAAAAAAGCAGCGCTAATCTTATGATCAGCGCTGCTTTTTTTATCACATAAGTAATATTTCAAACACCCATCGCCAATTTGATTAATTGGGCAATAGTAAAAATAACTAAAAAACCTGCCAGATATAAACCAATGAACCATGCCCATTGGGATTGTTTCTTACTAAGCTTTTTCAAGGTAACCTCCCAATTTGCGTTTTGATTGTGGCTGCTATCATTTAGTACAGCAACCACAATTATTCTAATTTATCCATTGCATACTACTATTATTGATTAATACATAGGATTGTGATCAGATTTACCCTTAAAGGTATAATACGCAAAAGCGGTGTAACTTAAGATAATTGGCAGCATAATAACTGCACCAATCAGCATAAAGGATAGTGAAGTATCGGCAGCCGCCGCCTCATAAATCGTCATCTGATACGGTACTATATAAGGAAATATGGCAAAACATACACCGATGTAACCCATCAAGAATAGAGCGACCGTCAATAAAAATGGACGATATTCACGCTCAGTATTTAAGTCCTTACGCATTAAGAAGAATAGCAGTAATACAATAATTGGCATCGGCGCGAGATAGAGCAAACCTGGGAAGCTAAACCAGCCCTCAAGCGCATCGATATCTGAGAAGAACATAGATATCGTGACGGTAATCATCGCGGCTACTAATGCCATCAACATCCAGCCAGAGACTTTGCGCGCCCAAATTTGCAGTTTATGTTCAGTTTTGATAATCAGCCAAGTAGAGCCCAGTAACGCATAACCGATAATAAGTGCAAACCCGCACATGATTGGGAAAGGTGAGAACCAATCAAAAGGACCACCAGTATATAAGCGGTTACTTGCTTCTAACCCCTGAACCAATGCACCAAGCATAATTCCTTGAGAGAAAGTAGCTACCACAGAACCTACAAAAAAGAAGGTATCCCAGACATGACGGCGTGAGGAAGCTTTAAAGCGAAACTCAAACGCCACGCCGCGCATAATAAGACCAAATAGCATTGCGGTAACGGGCAAGTAGAGACCCGTCATAATAATACCGTAAGCGACTGGGAAAGCGGCAAACAAGCCACCACCGCCCAATACTAGCCAAGTCTCATTGCCATCCCAAAAGGGAGCAATAGAGTTCATCATCCGGCTACGGTTTTTATCTGAGCCCGCAAAGGGGAACAAAATGCCACAACCTAAGTCAAAGCCATCAAGCAGTACATAAATAAAGACAGATAGAGCGATTAGTCCGCCCCAGATTAAAGGTAAATCTAATACATCACCGTAGTTAAACATTAGCGCAACCCTCCATCTTCTTTATCATTCGCTGGCGTATCAAGATCTTCAGAGTCATGTTGCTCCATCTTTTCACTGGCATGGCTATCACCACTAAGCGTACGACCTTGACCCTCAGTGATAGAATGCTCATAAAAGTTGTCATCCGCAGGGTCTTCATACGGTTTAGGCCCTTGAGCAATCAAGCGTAGGATATAGAAACTACCCGCACCGAAAACAAAGATATACAGCACGATAAAGCCAATCAGCGTTGTTGCCACTTGCTGTGCAGCAACGGGTGACATACTTTCAGCAGTACGAATCACGCCATATACCGTCCAAGGCTGACGACCAGTTTCGGTAACGAACCAGCCAGCAAGCAGAGCAATGAAACCAAGAGGCGTCATCATCATCCATGCACGGTGGAACCATTTACTTTCAGGATTGAACTGCTGTTTTTTAAAGTATTTATAGAGGCTAAATAATCCTACTAACACCATCAGCGTTCCAATACCTACCATAACGCGAAACGACCAAAATACGATAGGGACATAAGGCTGGTCCTCTGGGGCCCAGTTCTTAAGCCCTTTAACTTCGCCATCTAACGAATGAGTTAAAATCAGACCAGATACATAAGGTATTTTGACTTCATAATGGTTTTTTTGTGCCTCTTGGTCTGGAATAGCAAACAGGATTAATGGCGCACCGCGCTCATCTTCCCAAAGCCCTTCCATCGCTGCAACTTTAGCAGGTTGATGTTCAAGAGTATTTAAGCCGTGCATATCACCAATCAAGACCTGCGCTGGGGCGACAAAAATGGCCATGACCATCGCCATACCTAACATAACGCGGCCATGCTGACGATGTTCGGTATGCTTTTTAGACTGAATATAATAAGCACCGATACCACCAATCACAAAGGCAGTGGTCAAAAATGCTGCCGTCATCATATGTGCATAGCGGTAAGGAAATGAGGGATTAAAAATAATCTCAAGCCAGTTGGTTGGATAGAGTAGACCGTCAGCGCCCATCATAAAACCCTGCGGCGTTTGCATAAAGCTGTTAGCCGCCAAAATCCAAAACCCTGAAATGAGCGTACCAATGGCTACAATAGCGGTCGATGCAAAGTGCATGCGCTTACTGACTCGGCCCCAACCAAATAGCATAATTCCTAGGAAAGAAGCTTCTAAAAAGAACGCGGTCAGAACTTCATAGGCGAGTAGAGGACCTAAGACGTTACCAGCTCTGTCTGAGAATACTGCCCAGTTGGTTCCGAACTGATAGGACATGACCACGCCCGATACCACGCCCATGCCAAAAACAACGGCAAATATTTTTACCCAATGTTTATAGACTTCAGCGTAAATAGGCTCGCCGGTCCTGAGCCAGCGAAATTCAAGCACTGTCAGAAAGCTGGCAAGTCCAATAGAGAATGCAGGAAAGACAATATGAAAAGAGATAACAAAAGCAAATTGGATACGCGCTAGCATTAGCGCATCCATCTGATCAATCATAAACGTAGCGAACATAAACGGTTACCTTTACCTGTTAGCTGACTAGCGATAGCTTCCATGATACGCTCAAGTAACTGTCCGTAATCAGTAGTACGAGCATTACGGGCAATAGCCAATTGTTATTTAGCTACAAATGACATTCAGCTAAGAAAGTCTTAAATAAAGATATCTTTATTTAAGACTTTCTTAATTGCAGTAGATAACTTATATCCTTATAAATTAAAGTCATTTGTCTATAAAATCAGTAGATTAATATGCATTAACGTGCATATATTATGCGCCACCATAGGTACACACGCAAGCTGTGCATAGTAAGCGTCATTAACTCAATGACTACTAGTCCGTCATTAATAACCGCTAATAATTAAGGGGTGTTTTACCTATAATCAAAGCTCTGAGAAAGACTATCAATGTTGACTAGAGCTATGAATAGTTTGCTACCAGCAAAAGCATAACAAGCTACTCATTATTCTAAATGAAGTTTACTGTTGTAATTGTTTGTGCAAGATGCGGCGCAACGTCAAAATAGTTTGTGGGTTAGCTTGGATACTATGACCGCCACTGATTACTGTTTCGGAGGCAGCACCATCGAGATGGGCACTGGTGTAAGGCACAATGCCATCAGATAAACGCTCAGTGAGTGCTTGGCTAATATCTTCATCTACCATCACTGCGGCGACCAGTGGTGCGCTCGGTATAGAAGATGTATCAGTATCACCACTTGTATCCGCTTTTGTTGCTTGGGATAAGTCTATCCTAGCTCCACCGGGCTGCATTCTTGCCAAGCCTTGAGTGATATCTGTATCATTATTGGCAATAATGGAGTGATAGGTAATACGATCGTTGATAATGATGTCTTTAGTCAACTGAATAAATGAGGACTTGTTACTCAGTTGACTTGCACCATTTTGCAGATATAGCGCACCTAACGGGTTCTGTGCCAAATCACCTTGAGTTGCAATAGTAGCTAAATTATCAGTAACGGTTTTTACTAAGCTTATTGGCAAATATATAATACGCCGTAGTGCACGGGTAAACCAGCGGTCTGCATAATCAGTACCCTGAAATGGTGCAGACAAAAATACAGCGGTATCAACCTGTGGTAAGGTTTGCAGCTGAAAACGCTTACGAATCTCTTCCTTACCAAAAGCCTGTCTGAGAGTCTGATCAATTTGACGTTTTGCGCTATCTGAAATTAAATTCTTATCATCTAATGCGTCGAGATTTTTTGCCAAATTGTCGTCAGAGAGCATCATACGAGAAATGATAGCTCCCATACTGTGGCTGACAATCACGCTGTTTTTACTAGCGCGATTTTGTCCGTTAGGATCTGTTCGTTTATAAGTGGTTTCAAGAAGCTTTTGAATCTGATAGCGATTTTCTAGAATAGGCAGGTTGGTCGGATAAAATATTTGCCATACTTGATAGTTGTCACGTAGCTTGTCATCACTGAATATATCGTTGGTTAAGTTAACCCATGTCGCAGGACTGGAAGCTAAGCCATGTATCATGACAATCACACGCTTATTAGGGTCATAAGGTTCAAGCATAAATAGCTTAGGCAGTGTTGTTTCTTGGCGCCGCGTCAGTAAGTTCAAATAACCGACACCGTCAAGCTGGTTCTCTGCCAACCACAGTCCATAACCTGCAGAAAAGTTAGCGGCAAGCGGATAGTCATTACCAAGGATATTGACGCTGTTACTACGATAGGGGTTATATAAGTGAATATCGAGCTGATTGCTACTAAGTACGTCAAGCACACTGTCACCTATTGGCTTTACCACACCGGTCATAAGTAGATGCCCAGTAGGATAGATGCGCGTGCTCGTTTCGCTATCTTCCATGCTACCGTTGCTTGCCATTGCAGATAGCTTACCTGATAGCGATGAAGCTAATAGTTGGCGGATAGTAGTCGTATAACGGTCATCCAGTGAGGCAACCAAGCTGACACCAAGACCTGGACGCTTACTGACTGAGTTTAGTCCCGTCAAACGCAGCTCATAAGTTGAAGTCAAATCAGCAAGTGCAGAAGCTTGCTTATGTGCGTTTTGTAGATAGTTGTTTTCATTAGGTAGATAAACGTTGAGGTCATAGTTGTCGACTTGGATATTCATGACGTTAATCTGATCAGTAGGCTTACCACGCAACGGCGCTCGATTGGCAATTGCTGCCTTGTTACTAGTATCAATCGTAGCATTGGTTGGCAGGTACTTTATTTTGGTATTGTCCATCATGCTATTTGAAGAGTCTGTTGAACGATATAACTGTGTAACAACGCTGTTAGTGGCCGCATTATAGACGTCTTGAGTTTGGATATCGATATCGGTTGGAATACGTTGGGGTTGGCGCACGACAGTTTTGTCAGTACTAGCCTCTTCAAAATCGTGGGTTAAGCTATCATAAAATAAATAAGTATAACTAAGTTTAATCGCATCAAAAAGCCGTGCCTGATAGCTGTTGACACAGGTGTTGGTATTTCGCTCTTGAGTATCTTTTTGCTCTGCTGTCAAAGGAGCATTAGCGTAATAAGGGTCAAGGGGTGGTCGTGATAAAGCCTGTTGGCAATCTGCTGAGTTAGCAAGTTGAATCGCCTTTGCATAATGAATCTCAGCATAGACAGCAAGTGCCGATCTATAGTGTTCATTGAGTATGCTATCGGTTAATTGTGCTAAACATTGGTCAAAGTACTGTATACACGCTTGCTCATTAAGACCGGCAGACAATAGTGTGGCAGAAGTAGCCGTACTAAGCTTATTTTCAGTAACGATACTACCACGCTGGTTTTTAATGGTTTTTGCCTGAGTTTGCTTGTTGACTGAGACTGTACTACAGGCCGTCAATAGCATCATGGTCGCTGCCATTGCTACTGGCGCAATAGGCATGGGTTTTTTCTTAACATATGCTGACATGACTGCAGTAAGACTGGCAAATGACATAGAAGACCTCAGTAGATGAATTTTGTAAAATAACGCTTTCAATAAGTGCTTCTATAACGAATGCCCATATACTTACGAGTGTAGCGTACCTTGTGCGCTTACACTATATGCATTAACTGTTAACGTTTAAATCTTAATTATTGAACGGCGCAGACTGATAGAAGTAATGGTTAATATTATGGTTTTATAGATAGTTTCTTAAGACAGATATCTTAGCCCACAAAAAAGCGCGTTTGTTTTATGATTGATGCAATATCAATATAAAACGAACACGCTTTTTAAGGTAGCTCTTTATTTAATAATATAGATCAACGGTATGTATTTATAACAATAAATCTAGGTAATTGGAGAGTTCGGTTTAACGTTGATGTTCGGTGCCGGTAAGTCCCAGATGTAGAATTTGCCATCTTCAATCAGCTTGATCTGTTGACGAATGATGCTATTGTCCGGCACTTGTTGTTCGAGTCGACGTAGGCGATCTAAGGCTTCGTTACGGCGATCGCTCAATAAGTCTGACTGAGCTAGGCTTTGTTCTGCTTCGGTATAACCAAGTGAAACAGCCTTGTCCAGATACTTTTTCCCTTCTTTAAACCCACCACCTTCCGATAACATCATGCCATATAGGAAATTGGCTTCACCACTGTCAGGTTTGGCTTTGATAGCGCGATCGACATATTTACCACCGCGAACGGCAAAATCTGAACCTAAGTCTAAGTTACGACCCATACCGTTAAGTTTTGCAGCACGCAAGAGTACATCGTAAGAGGCATTAGGTGCACTGGCGTACGGTTCAATCCACTCGGTCATTACTTTGATTTTTTCGCGAGCATAGTGGCGCTGTGAGCGGTTAGGGAAGTTCGGTGGATAATGACGCGCGTTAGGTGACACTTCTTTAATAAAGTCATCAAGTAAACTGACATCAAGCTTGTCTGTACCAAGCCCCGTTGTCTGCGGAATCAATAACGTAGGCACAAAACTGATATCTGAGATACGTACTTGTGGCGTTGGAAAATTGCCCAGCTGACCACCGCTAATGTCAACACCAGTACTAGTAATAGGACCACGTTGATAAACTTGCGTGGCACCTGTAGGTTTCGGAGTTACAGGAACCACAGGTGTGTAAGGGGTTGGTTGAGCTGGCGCAGCTGCACTGTTTCGCTGGGGCGTAGACTGAGCGGTAGTTGGGGTAGTAGCATCGGCTTCAGGAAGGCTTGGCTGTACACTACTGATAGTTGCATTTGGCTGTGCACGGCGAATAATGCGTTTGCTTGAGTCAATAGCACTCGGTGCGCTGGTACTGATTGCCGGTGCAGCAGTCGTATCAGGGGTCGCAGCTAAGGCAGGAGCTGAAAGCATCATTGTGCAAGCCGTTGCTAGGGCGGTTAGAGTAGCAAATTTATGGTGTTTATCGTGACTTATGGGTTGGCTCATGGCAATCGTTACCTTGGTTGTTAATAAGTTGTTTTTAATCAATGATGTTCCATTAACATCTGCAATACTGCATGCAGTTAAAACGTTTGGCTAATAAAATATGCTCAGTGCTATAAAAACTGATGAAAAACTGTACAAATTTTTTATACCCTATCAAACTAGCATCAAGCCTCTCAATAGTAGGATTGTTAAAAATCCTACAGATTAGCTTCAGTTATCAGAATTTTGAAGTACTTTATCGACTAAAAGATTTTATGAGATTTTGAATTTTTAGCGGGCTATTTTGATTGTAAAATATATTTTTTAACTTTACACCTTTATAAATGATAAGCAGTGGCTTTCATACGATTGGCCATCCAGCGCATGGTATGGCGAATAGGGGGCGATAATGCTGTACCGCCGCTATTGATTGCCAGCTCCCGATGATGTAGCTCTTCAATATCCATCTGTGCCAGTATCTCACGCGAGCGCTTATCTTGGATGGGTAGCTGTCCTATATGATCTTGCAAATGCTCACTAACTTGAGCTTCAGTTTCAGCGACGAAGCCTAAGCTAAACTCATTCGAGATAGCACCAGCAACCGCGCCAAGACCAAACGACATGCCATACCATAATGGTGTAAAGACACTAGGATGACTACCCAGCTCTTGCAGACGAGTCTCACACCACACCAGATGATCTACTTCTTCCTCAGCTGACTGCTGCATGGCTTGCTTCACGCCATCATCTTTTGCACTAAAAGCTTGCCCATGATATAGCCCTTGCGCGCATACTTCACCAGTATGATTAATACGCATGAGCCCAGCCACGTGCCGTGCTTCAGTGATACTCAGTTCAGGAATAGTATCATCGCTGACAGGTAGCGGGCGAGTACTAGGATTGGAATGTGGAACGACTGCCCGTAGCGCCTTGTCGACGCCAAGTAACAGATTGTCTATCTTAGATAAGGAACGCAGTGCCATGATTAGCTCCTGATGTAGCTTTGTTTCGTTAGTGTCTTAATTTAATTTTGCAAAAATAATAATTCATTACTATAGCAAACAATATTGATTATCGGCATGAAAATTCTGTTAGAGCGATATTATCTACACTGCATTAGTCTTGCCTGCTGAATGAGTCATCATCGTCAGTTTGCATGACAGCCTGCCTGAGATGTTTATTGAGCTTGGTATATAAAAACACACCAAAAACAATATTAAGTATGCCAGTGACCAAAAACAACTGTGGCAGCGACATATTTAACGTATTTAATACTACGATAGCAAATATGGCAGAGGTGACCATAAAAATAGCATTAAAAATATTATTGGCACCAACAATACGCGCACGATGGCTTTTGGGTGCATAAGCTTGCATAGATGCATATAAAGGCACGATATAAAGGCCGCCACTAAAGCCCAAAAAGAATAGATCAGCAAACACGCGCCAGCTGCCATTTATACCAAATAAATCGCTAATACTTAACAGTGCTTCAGAATTAACATTAATATTTAGACCTGATAAGGAGAAATAAAGGTCAATAGCAAAGATACTTAAGCCTGCAATACCAAAAGGTAATAGACGCAAGCTAACTTGGTTCTTGGTTAAGCTTTTGCATAGTAGTGAACCGATAGAAACCCCAACGGAAAATAGGGTTAATAGGAAAATAACAACGGACTCATCACCATGTAAGATGACTTTGCTAAATTCAGGTGTTTGGGTCAAGAATGTTGCACCATAAAACCAGAACCAGCTATTGCCCAAAATTATAAAGAACAAAAATGGCAAAGAATACAAATAGCGCACCGTGGCCATACTGGTGGTAAAAATATTCCAATTAATAGTTAGGTTAGGCTGCATTGCTGGCATGATGGGGATAAAGCGCGCTGCTATGTAGCCTAGTATTGCTACCAACACAACCGTTACACTAATCCAATAAAGCGACTGCGGCAATTGCGTCAATACCCCAGCGATAATCATACCAAGCAAAATAGCAAGGGAAGTACCCATCTGAAACAAACCATTGGCACCGACTAGCTCGTCTTTTTGCATTGCCTGCGGTAGATAAGCATATTTAATCGGACCAAAAAAGGTAGAATGCGTACCCATCAAAAACAGCGCCACGAATAATAGCGTATACCACTCAAATACAAATCCTATGGCAGCGACCGTCATAATAACCAGCTCGAGTAGCTTCACAAAGCGAGTTAGTTTGGATTTTTCAAATTTATCTGCGATTTGGCCAGCCAATGCGGAAAACAAAAAATAGGGCAAAATAAATAGCATCGCTGCCAAATTATTTAAAATACTCACTTCTACGCCGATTTGACTGGCAGCGGTATAAGTCAAAACTAAGATTAACGCTTGCTTAAAAATATTGTCATTAAATGCACCCAAAAATTGGGTAAAAAACATAGCGTTAAAGCGACGACGCTTAAATAATTGAAACTGATTTGCCATGTGGACTCCTACAAGCGGCCAGCGTCTAATGCATAAAGTGGGCTAAACATAAGCAACACAAGGTGCTTCTATGTTATATAATTATGAATATTATCAAAAACTTATCGAAATATAAGATAGGTTTTATTATTTTTAGACCGTATAATAGCAAGGCTTTGCTATAAATACATGCGCTAGATGCTATGATTTGATAATTAACTAAGCTATGATTTGTAAGTTTGACATGCTTTTATCGACGTTGATTATAAGCACTATTAATTTTAAATGTGATAAGTATATTCACCGGTAAGTATAGGCGATACCCATCGTCAGTATAAGCATGCCGCGTGAGGTGATAGGAAATAAGTATGATAAGACAGCAGCCCTCAACGCAATCACGCAACTTGTCAAACTTGCCGCGTACCTCTTTTACTCGCTCAACGCTTTTTACTGCGCTGGCGAGTGCGTTAGTCGGTTTTGGCGCAGCATCTCCTGCCATTGGTGCTGATAATGTTAAGACAAACACCGATGGCTCAGCTCAGCTTTCAAGCTTGTCCAAATACAATGCTCTAATGTCTGATCAAGAGACCGAGCTTGATGCCGCTTTAGATGCGCTACGCCTAAAAAAAGCAGTAGAGCAAGGTGTTATTGATCAATCGGTATTAGATGATTACAGTGAGCAAAGTTTAGGTGGGAAGTCGCAAAAGTCTTTATCAACCAAACCCATCAAGCGTAACCCTAACGTCTCAAAAAGCTCAGATAGCTTAAATGATGTGGATATACTGCAAGCCAATATACCCGATGATAATCTGTTAGAGCAGGCAGCCACAGTGCAGCAGCAAGGCTATCAGATGATGACGCCTGAACAGATTGAGCGTGAACTTGCTGCGGTAGATGCAGAGAATAATCAAAACGATTCTGAAGGTAACAATTCTTCAAGCAATAACTCTTCAAGCAACAATAGCAACAATGCTAATGATGGTTTTGATAATCCTGTCGCGACTTTAGATAGCCAAGAGATTCCTATTGGTTTAGATCCAAGCCTAGATGCGGCAAGTTTACCAGCGCCGACCAATCTTGATACCCTTGGACGTGTGCAAAATGCTGCAGAGCGTGCTGAGACGGCTGAAATCCTGTCACGTCCGCTTGATGTGAGTGATTCTGTTGGCAGTGGTAATGTAAAGGATAGCCAACAGAGCCCTGCTCAAACTCTCGCACAGCAAGACAGTGATATGGTGACTGGCGCTGAGGACACTATCGCTGATATCAAGGCTGAGGCAAGTACAGGCAAATTACCTATCCAAGGTGAAACGGTAGGGCAGCAAGAAGGTGCGCAACCCAAGGCCTTGAATCCTGATGACTATTTACCTGAATACCAAGCTGTCTCTGAGACGCAGGCAGTCACTGACAGTATCGTGCAAGCCTCTAAACCTTCGCGCAAAAACGGTAATATTGTCAAGCGCCTATACAACCGTTTGTTTAACGGTGGGGTAATGGCGTTGCCAAACGTAGAAACGACTATTTACTTACAGCAAGCTGCCACTAATGATAATGCTCAGCCAAAATTGATCAAGGCTGACGACGACAGTCAGCCAATCAATAACATCAAAGCGGCACTTGATGATACGAACGTGCAATCTGTTGCTGATTTTACCGCCGCCTTACCACGTCTACGCCAAACTGCATTAGATGCCGCGCGTGCAGTTGGTTATTACGATGTTACCCTACGCCTGCGCCAACCAACTATTGATACTATTGACGTCATTATCGAAGAACTTGGTGAACCTGTGCGCGTTGATAGTCGTATTGTAGATATTCGCGGTGAAGGTATCGAACAACCTGAATTTCAAGCGCTCGAAAAAGATATGCCGCCACAAGAAGGAGATATCTTTAATCATCGTGTTTACAAAAACAGCAAAGCCGCACTTGAAGCCTTAAGTAATACCTATGGTTATTTTGATCAATACTGGTTAAACAAATCCGTCGATATCATTTTGCCGGACAACACAGCTGATGTTTCACTGGTTTACAATACTGGTAATCGTTATGATTTTGATGAAGTGGTGTTTTTTACCTACGATGAGGCGACAGGAACTCTTACACGAGATCCTGAAAAACTTCCGGTTGAGACTTCATTATTGAAACAGATGTTTGACTTTGAAGCAGGCGATCCGTTCTATCGTCCGGCCATTACCAAACTTGGTAATGACTTATCAGCGACCCGTTATTTTAATACCGTCAACGTTGAGACGATATTGCCACCGGATGAGCTCAGCGAAAGCAGCACCTTAGCTTTTGATAATACTCCGATAGATGCTGATAATGATGGCATTATAGATGATGATGTCGACAGTGCGGCTAATGTTAACTCTTCTGATAACGGCAATAGTGGCGAGTCGGCGATGAATACCGTCAATGCTCAAAGTGCTGACGATAATGTTGATAGCAGCGATGATGTCGAGAACAATGGTGAGAACATTGAAGCCAATAGTGGCGCTACTGTAGATGCAATGGATGTTGCTCCTATTGAGTTTGAAGTCGATCAAGAAACGCAAGACAAGCTGCTAGCTATCAAGCGTAAAGCAGATCGGTTAAGTGGCTTGCCAGATGATCGGCTGCTCGATGAAAAGACGCAAGAAGCAGATAGTATTCTAGGAAAAATCAGTAACTCCATTAGTAAAGTTGCCAAAAAGATCTTCCCTGATGAAGAAAGTATACTGGCTGATGAAAACTTTGTACCGCCTACACTTGCAGGACGTAAAACACCCCAGCAAGTTCAAGAAAGCAAAAAAGTACCACTGTATGTCTTTGTCTATGCTGATAAGCCACGTGATGCGCAAGTGGGTATTGGTTATGGCACAGACACAGGTGTGAGAGCAACTGCTAAGATAGACTATAACTTGATTAATCGTAAAGGCTATCAAGCAGGAGCAGAAACTGAGATCTCACGAATCAATAAAAATGTTGCCGTTTATGCCAGTCGACCATGGAAACATCCGCTCAATGATAAGCTAGAGGGACGTCTTACTTATGAAGAAGAAGTGATCGATCAGGGCGAAGGTAACTTTGATTTATCCACCAAAACGCTAAAAGCAGCGTTAGCCCGTAATATTCGTCGAGAGAATGGTTGGAATCGTAGTTATTCTATGCGCTATCGTTTAGACGAGCTGGAAACTGGCGTTGATGATGCTGAGTTGGATGATCTGCCTATACGTTTTACCTCTTCTAGGCCTACGCAAAAGGCACTACTGTTTGGCTATGGTATAAATAAAACGGATGTCGATAGTGCTACTAATCCGACTCGCGGTATACGTCAATACTATGCTATTGAAGCAGGAGCAGATAAGGCGCTTAGTGATACTGATTTGGCTATAGTTCGCGCTGGTGTTAGTGGTATCTATAGCTTCGGAGACTCTAATAAGCATCAAGTGCTCGGTAGTTTAAATACAGGGTATATTTGGGCAGATGATTTTTATGAAGTACCTTATAAGTTGCGCTTTTTCGCTGGTGGCGATCAAAGCATTCGCGGTTATGATTATGAAAGCTTATCGCCATTAGAAAATGGTTATCTAACGGGCGGGCAAGTACTAGCAGTCGGTAGTGCCGAGTACAATTATGAATTTATTCCTGGCTTTCGTGGTGCAGTATTTACCGATGTAGGTAATGCTTATGATAAAGACTTTGAGACTGAAACCAAAGTCGGTGTCGGTGTCGGTATTCGCTGGGCATCGCCTGTGGGAATCGTACGTGTAGATGTCGCTGCTGGCGTGACAGAAGATAGTGTTCCAATTAGACTACACTTCTTTATTGGCTCGCCTTTATAGCTGAAATTATAGACTCAATCGTCAACGTATAGGTTAAGTCGATCAAACTAGAAAAGCCCAATGAGTCGCTTTTATTAATTCTACCAATTTCTGGTAATAATCTTTTAACGTAGTTGAGTGTCATGTTGACCAAAAAGACCCCGCCTGACCGTTCACCGGATGAAGATCCTGCCCAAAGAGATGCCCGCGCGGTAAGACGCTGGTATCCACTGTCCTTTGTACTTAAGCTACTGGTACTGATACTTATCGTTCTGCTGATTATGTTTGCGATCTTCTTTTACATGACAGGAACAGAGTCAGGTACGAAGTTTATCTTAGAAAAGATAAGTGCTGAGACGGGGATTGAGCTTAAATACGGTAAGGGAAATTTACGTGACGGCATTTGGGTTACGGATATAGATATCCAAGCGACTGAGGATCTTGAAATATTGGTGGACAAAGCTTATGTAAAAATAGGCTGGCGTGCTGTCTTTGCTAAAGAAGTGCATCTTAGTGATGCTGATATTCAGCGTATAGAAATTATTAATAATAAACCTCCAACTGGTGAAGCATTTGATTATAAAACGCTTAAACTTCCGGTTAATTTGCGTTTTGATCAAGCAAAAATAAAGAATATCGTTTACAAGCAAGTAACCAAAGATCCTATCGTGGTGCACGATATTAATGCTCGTGATTTAACGTGGGTAGGTAGTAAAGTGACGGTTGGTCGTGGTGATTTACGTTATGCAGATATTGTCAAAATCAGTGCATTGCAAGGCAGTATAGATTTACAAGGCGACTATCCGTTAGATCTCAGTGCTATCGCTGAAGTCAGTGCGTTAGAAAAGGCCTATATTGATCCACTAAACGTGACAGCGACAGGAACTTTAAAGCGCACAGTAGGTAAGGTGCGTAGTCGTTACAACGAGGGCGATGTCCGAGGTGAGTTTGTGGTGCAGGGGCTTGATAACGACGCACCATTCCAAGCTAAATTGCAATGGGATGATGTTGTTATTCCTTATGTAGATGCACAAAATATTCATTTAAAAAGTGGCACCGCTATCGCAGATGGGGTTATTTCTGAGATACGTCTACGTATTAATACAGAATTGACTGCTAAAGACATCCCTTCAGGACATTATCAAGGACGCGCAATCATTGCCAATAGTCAACTGCGTATTGATCGCTTAGATGCTGATGTACCAGCTGGACGTTTAGTATTGCAGGGCATTTTAGACTGGCAAGACAGCTTCGATGCAAAAATACGAGCGACAGGTAGTAACTTTGATGTGCGTCGTGCTATTCCTGATGAATATACTGATTTTAAAGCGTATGCGCCGCAAAAGCTCAACGGCCGGCTATCAATGCATTATCAACAACAAAATAGCGCTGGGAATACGCAGATTGATGCTGACTTGCGTCAACGTGATGGCGAACACGTCAATGCCAATATTGTCCGTGGCAAAACGTCATTAAAATCTAAGCAAGTGGCACCTTGGTACATTGATGCTAAATGGCAAAATCTCACTCGTCGCAATGTACCTAACATTGGCAATATTGACAGTCCAAATGGACAGGCTGATGTCATCGTGCGCGGCTCAAGCTTATCGATCGATGCCAAGGCTCTTATCAATGAGCTAAACGCAGCGCCTAAAGGTAACTACGATGTAAAAGTTCGTAAAGTTGGTAATGTCATCGATATCAACGGTCTTAATTATAAAGGTATAGTCGGTGATTTATCAGGTAATGGGCAGATTCAGTTAGCGACTAAGCAGCGACCGTTGACATGGCAGATTGATGCACGTACCAATGGTTTGCTACCCAAACAATACCGTGACGATTTGCCACTTGAGCGCCTGACAGGAAGTCTCAGTGCTCGTGGTCGTTTGCTCAATATTACTAAAAACGGTGTCAAAGGTCAGCGACACATCATTAATTTGAATAAGACTGACTTGCAGGCTCAGCTTGATGCTACCCAAAATGGTCGCGACATTGGTATAGCAGGTAATGGCGATGCGAGCATTGATGTTGTCGGTGGCAAGCTATCAGTATTTGATGTACGTTTTAATGGTCAACTTGATACTGCTGATGTTCCCAATGGTCGACTATCCATTGATGCTGCTGGCACGCCAAAGTTAATCAACGTGCGTAAGCTAGATTATGCTGGTGAAGCTGGTGCTGTTAATGTGAAAGGTGTGATTGATTTGCGCCAAGATATTGGCTGGACAGTGAATGGGCGTTTTAACAATTTCGATTTAGGTTATTTTTTACCGAACAATCCAGCCATTCTCACTGGTGATTTGAACACGAGTGGACAATGGCAACCTGCGCCCAAAAACCGCCCTGATGCAAAGAGTAAGTTACGACGCTTTGCTATAAATTTCGATGGCGTACTGGATGCCAAGCAGCTCCCTGCTGGCAAACTGACTATTGATGCTAGTGGAGACTCACAACTCATTCGTATTAAGCGTTTCCGTCATGTGGGTGCCGCGGGTAGTATCGATGCTCAAGGGTCAATAGACGTGAGTAAAGGTATTGCGTGGGATATCAGCGCAGTGATGGATCGCTTTAACCTAGGTTACTTCCTAAAAGACACGCCAAGTACCATTATTGGCAGCATAAAAACGGATGGAAGCTGGAGTAAAGCGCAGCAAATTATCAATCTACAACAAATCAACCTAAATGGTACTTTAAAAGGTCAACCTCTGAGTGCTAAGGGTAGTTTAGCAGCCAAGTTAAACTTGCCAGAAGATTTAAGCAGTTATTTCCAGCGTCTAAAAGCTCAAGATGCTAAAGCTCAATATCAGCAGGTAAACGCGCTCATCGATAGTCTCAATGCTAATAATCTTGTGCTTCGTTGGGGTGATAATTATTTGACCGCCAATGGCAACGCCAAGCAGCTACAAGCAAAGATTAATATTACTAGTCTCGATCAGCTTTCAGAAAAGCTTGCGGGTAAAATAACTGGCGGTGCGACCTTGTCCCAGCCAGCAGGACAAGCGTTACCGACTATTTATATAGATCTAGTAGGTGAGCGTATCGCGTTACCTGGTTTTATATTACGTCAAGGCCGCATACGTGGTAAGTTAGTGAATCTAGCAAACAGTCCTAGCCAGTTCATTATTAGTGCCGAAGGTTTAGATGCAGCTGGACAAAGCTTCAAAAATGTTAATGCATCGTTTAGTGGTACCGAGCAGGCACATGTCGTTAATCTTGAGGTGGCTAATGAGAAATTAGATATCTCAGCACGGTTAAAAGGTGGCTTCAACCGTGACCAGTTAAGTTGGTCAGGTGTGATAGGTAAAGGTCGCATCAAGTCACAGTATGCTACTTTGAATCAGTTGCAGCCTGCACAGGTAATCGTTGACTTGCCACAACCAGAAAAAAACGGCGGTACTAGTGATCTAAAAGTTCAATTAGCGGCACATTGTTGGCAAGCAAAAGATCAGACTGGCAAGCTATGTTTACGTGAGAATCTCATTGCTTCAGCCGCTGGTGGACAAGTCAATCTTGCGTTACAAAAGCTCGATGCATCGCTGTTTTCAGTATTCTTACCTAAAGATATCGATTGGCATGGTCAGATTAATGGTAAAGCTATTGTGGGATGGCAACGTGGTAAGCCACCTACTATCAATATGACTTTGTATTCTGACAATGGCAAAATAGGTCTGATTCAAGATGGTGATGCTGCACCTATAACCCTACCTTATGAGCGCGTATCTCTCATCGCATTGTCGGTACCTGAAGGACTAAAACTGCGTACAGATATCAATACTGGAAACGGTGCTCGCGGCTATGCCGAAGTAATCGTAGATCCGTACAAAACACCCAAACCAATATCAGGGGCGCTAGTACTCAACGAGCTTAATCTCGCTGTATTCAAGCCTTTCTTCCCAGGTATGCGCGTACTTGAAGGTAATATTACTATGGCAGGGGGCGTTGGCGGCACCCTAGATAAGCCACAGTTTTATGGAGATGTAAAACTTGCTAATGGCCGTGTTGCCATGCTTGATTTACCAGTTAATCTATCTAACGTCAATGTAGCTGCTAAAATTCGCGGCACCCAAGCGACGATTGATGGAAAGTTTAACAGTGGTACAGGTACGGGTACGTTGATCGGAACAGTTAATTGGCAACAAAAGCTGCAAGCTAAGCTCAGTGTTGTTGGCGAAAGATTGGTATTGACGCAACCACCATTGTTGTTGGCTGAGGTTAACCCTGATATTGATATAATCGTACGCCCAGGTGATCGTTACGTTAATATCGAAGGGGCGGTCAGTGTACCATCAGCGACTATTCGTCCTCCCGAAGCTAGCGAAGATATTATTACCCAGACCGAAGACGCTGTTGTGATTGATAGACGTTTGATTGGCAATATTGACGACGTTTTGGCAGTCTCAAAACCATGGTCTATCAATGCTGATATAGGTATCGATTTGGGTGATGACATTAACTTCCGCGGTTTTGGTGCTGTTATTCCTTTGGCAGGTGCTCTCAATATTAATCAAAACGGTACGGGCATCATGCGTGCTAAAGGGGTTGTTCAAGTATCACGTCGAACTAATATCAATGCCTTTGGTCAGAGTTTAGAACTCAATTACGGGCAAGTGCGCTTCAATGGCGATGTTATGAAGCCGAACCTTAGTATCGAAGCAGTCAAAGTTATTGATGGCAAAACGGTAGGTTTGCGGGTTAAAGGTAATACTGAAAGTCCGAATATCATCGTATTCAATAATGCAGGACTTACCCAGCAGCAAGCTATGAATGCATTAGTAACTGGCCGTATCAATAATACAGGTGCGACCCAAATCAGTGAGCAAGGCTTTAAGTCTCAGGTAACCAACAACCTAGCCGCTGCTGGACTAAGCTTCGGCCTTAGCGGTACACGTAGTTTAACTAATCAAATAGGTCAGGCTTTTGGTCTGCAAAGCCTAACTGTTGATGCTTCAGGAAGTAGTGAAGATACGAATGTTAATGTCACAGGTTACGTAACCCCTGACTTATATATTCGCTATGGAGTAGGTGTCTTTAATGCTCAAAATAGCTTGTCTATTCGTTATCAATTAACGCGCCGTATCTATGTTGAAGCAACTTCTGCGGCTGAAAATGCAGTGGATGTGGTCTATAGTTGGCAGTTCTAAACGGTAACGCTCTACATGCTTTCTTAAAAAGTGAGCGCAGTTGAAGACTATAATAAGAAGCTGCTATAAATAATCAGTACCCATTATTTTCCAATAAAAAACGCCTTTCGATAAAGGCGTTTTTTTGTAATAGCTTTCACATTATTTAGTCAGGATTAAACGATTATTACGAGTCAAACGCAGGCGGTATTCCTCACCTTCATGCTCAATACGCACCTCTTTAGTGAGTGCAAATAAATGCTGCGACTGAAGAGTAGGTAGTCGATTTTCACGGCAGTTCAAGTAACGAGAGATGACCATGCTCATAGTAAATTCCTTTTGATGAAATAGCTGTTTAAGTAATGACGATGCAATATTAATTAACGATAATAATTATCATTTACATTAGGGTTTTTTGCAAGGTAATTAATAAAATAAAATGCAGTCATTATGTAAACTTATCTGCAGTAATCGCCATAAAGTAATCATCAAGGAAGTTTTGAGTAAGATTTCGAGTAGATTAAACAGCTTCTTAAATTAACGTCAGCCTTACACCTTAAGCTTTACAAAATAACGAAACAGAGCGGCGATAAAAAAACCAATGTAAGAACAGTAATAAAGGACACTACCATGCCAAACCAGTCAGATAAGCAATCAAAAAATATTCCAGTAACCATCGTAAATGTCGCTATCGCCGTCATTCATTATAAAGAC
Organism: Psychrobacter sp. P2G3; assembly: GCF_001593285.1. NCBI lineage: Bacteria > Pseudomonadati > Pseudomonadota > Gammaproteobacteria > Moraxellales > Moraxellaceae > Psychrobacter > Psychrobacter sp. P2G3. Next base: position 2,096,959 of record NZ_CP012529.1, on the reverse strand, counting down.
AAATATTTGCTTGGGTTTAGAGATGCGTTGCAGCATCAAGGCAATCGCTATGAGTTTGTTGGCGGCAAGATAGACAACAAGGAAACGGCGAAACAGGCATTAATACGTGAAGTCGCTGAAGAGACAGGTATTGAAATTTCTGACAATACAATCGTTAAGCTTGGGCGCTTACATCATGACTATGGTAATAAGCAGGTAAGCTTACAGGTTTATAATATCGAGCTGACAACACAGCAGTACGAAAAATACAAACCTCTTAGCTACGGCTTAGAAGGGCAGGCTCTGACATGGGTAAATAAGTCTGAGCTATTGGCAGGGAACTATAACTTGCCAGCTGCTAATAAAACGATTCTTGAATGGCTACGTCTGCATTCAAAGATAGTGATTACCTATCCACTGGCACACTTTAGTACAAACCCTGACCCAGCGGCAGCATGGTTACAGTTTCATCAAAAACACTTAGCTGAAGAAGCTTGGGTATATATACGGGTCAAGGATGCAAGCTCAGAGAATATGGCAGAGCAACTGATGCGTTCACGTCCAGATATCTTCTCAATTATGCCTCATAATGATGATTGTTATTACTTGACAACTAGTCATCAAGTAACAGCTTACCATCTGACGCATACTGCATTGATGCAATGGTTCAAGGAAGTTGAAAATAATTCTGTATCTAGTCAGTTATTACCTCCTAGTCATTCATTGATAATAAGTTGTCATGATGCAGACAGTATCTATGCAGCCAATAAGCTTGCCACTGCTCGTTTAGCACAGCAGAAGCCACCAGTAATCGGTATTTTTTTATCACCAGTATTAGCAACTCAAACGCATCCTAATGCTATGCCACTGGGTTGGGAGGAATGGTCAGCATTGGCAGTGCTTGCGGATATGCCCGTCATTGGACTAGGTGGATTGTCACCAACCCTATTGGAACAAGCAACGCACTATGGAGCGACCAGCATAGCCGGCATTCGACAGTTTTTGTAATATTATGATAAAAGCTTCAACATAATAAAAAGACTGGCTATTATTTGATGAGCTATTGATTGCAAATCTCAATAAGGTTTTTACATACGAGTTACTATGTGTTCAGTTTTTCAGATTAGAATAATATTACTTACAAACCGTTGCGTTTTCCTACATTGCCACACTGTTTTAAGATCAATCATGTCGTTAATATTGCATATGAAAGTATAGGGTGCTAAGTAAAAAGTAACAGTATTAGACACACAATACTCATTCTATTTTAACTAGATATTAAAGAACTCTATATTTCTAATATTCTATATTATTTTATAGATAAAATTTTTCGATAAATAAGATTCTAACCTATAAACCTCGATGGTATTTTTATGAAAACCAATGAGTTACCTACGCCAGAATGCTCTGACTTGCAGGCAGCTGGTTCTCAGTCTGGACGGACTCACCAATCAAGTTATAATTATTTGACGGGCGACAAAACAAAAGTAGTCGGTAATACCAGTTGCGCCAGTAATGATGCTAACTACAATGATAAGGCTGTGCACATGTTCTTAAGCGAAGAGATATCGATAGACGACGACTCTGCCGACGAGTGTTCAGATCATATTGCTGACATTACATCGATAAAAAAAAGCCGTTATAAGAAAAGTAAAGGCTTAGCATCAACCAAAGTATATGGCTCGAACGAACCTAGGGCAGCATCGCTCCATGCCTCTATAGATAGTAGCGAAAATAAAAAGCTTTCTAAAAATGATACATTACTAGCCGCAGCTGCTCAATGTAGTGAAGTTCCGGAGCGCGTATTTATGAATGGTCTTATCAAACATACTGGAATTGCGCTGGCAATTATTGTTCCATTGGCAGCATTTTCTGCTTACGCTGCCACGCCACCAGCGACAACTATTCAAGCGGCAGGTACAGATACAGTAAATACTGAAAAAACGACAGCGGCGCTCATAGATATCAAGTCATCTTCTATCGTTCATAATTCAGCTACTGAACCAACTACTGTAGATAGTCTAGACTTAGCAAAATATAGCGGAACATGGTATGAAATTGGACGCTTGCCGATGTACTTCCAACGAAAGTGTGCCAGTGATGTGACTGCTACTTATACGCCAAAAACTGAAGGCTCTGGTATTACTGTACTTAATCAATGTTCTGCTGAAGATGGCAAATCTATTACTGCTGAAGGATTGGCAAAGCCTGCGGACAGTACAGGCAGTAAGCTTAAAGTTACTTTTTTACCTTCATGGATTCGTTGGTTACCTGTAGGCCGTGCAGATTATTGGGTGCTAGCACATGACCCGAGTTATAAAACAGCACTAGTCGGTACACCAGACAAAAAGTATTTATGGTTGCTGGCACGTTCACCAAATGTTTCGCAAGAGACTTATTCGAACTATCGCAAGATTGCTCAGCAGCAAGGATATAACTTAAAAGAATTTAAACTGACTGATCACCGTAATCAAACGGTTAATCTAGTACCTTAACTTTTAATAATTTAACCTCGTATTAGGCCATGATAGCTAGCAGCTTACCTATTAAGAGTTTGGTACTGGTTGCAAATTTGAATTAACAAATAATCGAAGAGACAGCTAGATAGGCTGTCTTTTTTATACTTACAAATGTGATTTTTGTCAAAAACAACAGATTAACAAGGTCAAACGTTAGCAATAAGCGTTATCACTGGCAAAATTAGGCATTTTGAGCTAAAATACACACCAATTAAAAGCCAAGATAAAGACTGCCAGAGAGGCTACAAACTTACATAAAAAAGCGGTTATAAATAAGTAGTTATAAGTAGCAATCTTATCTAAGTAACGATTAACCCAGTTCTTTATATTTTTTAGTACTTCTATAATTTTTCATATCCCACCAACTATATTTTACTGACCATAAGGATGTTCCTCGTGAGCCAAGCTAATACCTTACGCCAATTGCATCAAGACCGTCTAAACAGCTATAACAATCAAGAACAACAAGCTATTGAGCTGATTGGATTGTTAAATAAACTATATAACGAGCAAGACGTGCAAGTTACCTTGTTCGGTGAGACTCTTGACACAACTTCAGTGGGTCAAGTGCTAGCACTGCATCAAAAAGCTGCAATTCGTGAGCAGAATGGCAAGCCTATCGCTATTGCTGATACTTTAGAGATGGTCAAAGCGTTAGCAACCAGTGGTGACATTCAATCCGCACGTGTGGATGTCGGTCAACTGATTGCTAATGACATTGATTTGCAAGATGCTCTGCAAGCCATTGGTGATGATAAAGCTGCACAAAATGGTACTACTGATGTAGTGTTGTATGGCTTTGGTCGTATCGGTCGTGTGTTGACACGTCTGTTGTTATCGCAAGCATCAAGCGCAAGAGGCTTACAACTAAAAGCTATCGTCGTACGTCCAGCTGCTGCAGGTGATCTTGCCAAGCGTGCGTCACTACTTGAGCGTGACTCAATCCATGGTAGCTTTACCGGTGGCGTCAGTATTGATGATGACAACAACGGTATGGTTATTAACGGTCGTTTTGTCCAAGTTATTTATGCTAATGATCCAAGTGAGATTGATTACACTGCCTATGGTATCGACAATGCGTTAGTAATCGATAATACAGGTATATGGAAAGATGAAGCGGGTCTAGGTAAACATCTGCAATCTCAAGGCGTAAATAAGGTGCTATTGACTGCTCCTGCTGGTGGTGAGATTAAAAACGTTGTTTATGGTGTTAATAACGATACTATTGGCGATGACACTATTGTCAGTGCCGCTAGCTGTACGACTAATGCTATTACCCCAACGTTAAAAGTATTAAACGATGAATACGGTATTGAGAACGGTCATGTTGAAACGATTCACTCATTTACCAACGATCAGAACTTAATTGATAACTATCATAAAGCTGATCGTCGTGGTCGTAGCGCTGTACTAAATATGGTTATTACTAGTACTGGCGCTGCTAAAGCGGTGGGCAAAGCGCTACCAGAGCTTAGTGGTAAACTGACTGGTAATGCTATCCGTGTACCTACGCCTAATGTTAGTTTGGCGATTTTGAACCTAAACTTAAAACAAGCACCAAAGAGTGCGGATGCACTAAACGAGTTCTTGCGTAAGATGGCCAACAGCAACACTTGGCAATCGCAGATTTCATATACCGATTCGACAGAAGCGGTATCAACTGACTTTGTTGGTACTAAGCATGTCGGAATTGTAGATGCGCAAGCTACTATCGTTACTGATAACCATGCCACTGTGTACATCTGGTATGACAATGAAGTCGGCTATAGCACCCAAGTATTACGCTTAGCGACTCAAATGGGCGGCATTAGCTATACGCAAATTCCTGCGTAAAACTTGTCAATATTAAGTTAAGCTTTTATTGAGCCGCTTTTTATAAGTACATTGTTGCGTAATTGGAATGTCCTTAATGTAAAACAACACCCGATATTCCATTTGGTTATCGGGTGTTGTTGCTATAATAGCTCGCATAGTGGTTCTAAGAGTTATAAAAAATTTCTAATACCTTTATAATATGACGATAAAAGCTTTGCTAACCAGTATCTAGTTTGAATTCATAACACACTTGCTTTATGGTAAGCGTATCTTGAAGTTAATTTAGGTCATTAAGCATGAATTTGATAACTAATCGATAAACAGACTAGTAGACAGATGAGTAGCAACCTAGACAAGCATACAGACACCTTGTAAGCACAAATATAAAATCAGTCAATGACTGTAATCCAGAAAGTAAATTAAGGAACGTAACATGCGATTTATTGATGAAGCCGTCGTAACGGTAAAAGCAGGTGACGGTGGTAACGGAATCGCCAGTTTTCGCCGAGAAAAGTACGTCCCGCGTGGTGGTCCTGATGGTGGTGATGGTGGTAGTGGCGGTGATGTATATGTCATTGCTGACGACAACACCAACACTCTAGTCGATTATCGTTATACTCGTCGCTACGATGCGATGCGCGGTGAGAATGGTCATAGTAGAAACTGCTCAGGTAAAGGCTCTGAAGATGTATTTTTGTCAGTTCCTATTGGTACTACCGTTATTGATACCGAAACTGATGAAGTCATCGGCGATATGACCGAAATAGGTCAGACGTTATTAATCGCTAAAGGCGGTGATGGTGGCCTAGGTAACACACATTTTAAAAGCTCAACTAACCAAGCACCGCGTAAGGCAACTTCAGGCTTTGAAGGCGAGTTGAAAATATTAAAGCTTGAACTGAAAGTTGTAGCTGATGTTGGGTTGATTGGTCTACCTAATGCCGGTAAATCTACTTTCATTCGTCAAGTATCTTCAGCTACACCTAAAGTTGCTGATTATCCATTTACGACTTTAGTACCCAATCTAGGTGTGGTTGATATTGGTATACATCGCTCGTTCGTGATGGCTGATATTCCAGGGCTTATCGAAGGTGCATCAGAAGGTGCAGGTCTTGGCATTCGCTTCTTAAAACATGTGGCACGTACCCGTCGTTTACTGCACATCGTTGATATTCAACCTCTTGACGGTAGTGACCCTATTAATAATGCTCGTATCATTCTAAACGAGCTTGAGCGTTTTTCTCCTGAATTGGCCAATCTTCCACAGATTTTAGTTTTAAATAAAATCGATCAAGTGGTTGATGAAGAAGAGTTGAATGAGCTGTGTGACCGTATCGTCTCCGAGCTTGGCTGGACAGGCGTGGTATTTCGCACTTCAACGTTAACTGGTGATGGCGTAGATCCAGTCAAATATCATTTGATGAACGAGATTGAGCTAGAACGTGAACGAGAAATTGAAGAGCCTGCCTTTGCTGAAGCACAAAAAGCGCGCTTTGAGCGTTTAGAGGCAGAAGTGCGTCGCAATACTGATGCACAACGTGAAGCTTATCGTGCTGCTCGTAAAGCTCAGCGCGAAGGTACTGATCTGGCAGATGACGATTTTGATGATGATGACGGTGTCGAAGTAATCTATACCCCTTAAATCGCCCATCTAAAATGTAGCGACATAACAAGCCGCATATTAGAAACAAAGAAATGCTAGCCGTAATGACGACTAGCATCCTCTGCTAACCATTATACAAATTTGTTATTATTATTTGTGAGCTTTAATCAGTTCCTCATATTACAAAAGAACAGGTTGCCTATTAATCTTTTAAATCAATCCCCACAATATACAGGAGTTTTTATGGCAGATGACATGGAACAAACGACCGAAGAAGCAAGGTTCATCAAACAGGACCGCAACTTTGATATTCAGCGCGTTATTGTCAAGATTGGCTCATCATTGTTAACCAATAATGGTCGAGGGCTTGATCGAACTGCTATTTATGAGTGGGCTAAACAGATTGCTAATCTGCATAAACAAGGAGTGGAAGTACTACTGGTGTCATCAGGTGCAGTTGCTGAAGGCGTAGTACGTATGAACCTTGAGGAGCGCCCAAAAAAATTGGCGGCATTACAGGCCTGCGCTTCTATTGGTCAGATGGGTTTGATTGAAACTTGGTGGTCAGCACTAATTCAACATGGGATACAAAGCTCTCAGCTATTGTTAACCCATGATGACTTGTCTAATCGTAGCCGTTATTTAAATACGACTGGCGCGTTAACCCAATTGTTAGAATGGCGTGTGCTGCCAGTAATTAATGAAAATGACACCATCACTATTGATGAGATCAAGTTTGGTGATAATGATACTTTAGGCGCGATGTCAGCGGCTATGGTCAATGCCGACTTATATATTATCTTAACGGATCAAGAAGGCGTATTTACTGATAATCCGCGCAATAACCCTAACGCTAAAATGATACGTCAAGAGCGTGCAATGGCAGATTATCTCTTTGACATTGCAGGAGATGGTGGCAAGCTTGGACGTGGCGGAATGCTAACTAAAATTCGTGCTGGTCGTCTTGCGGCAATGGGCGGCTGCCCAACCGTTATCGTGAGCGGTGCGATTGATGATGTCATTACTCGCGTGGTATCTGGTGAAGCAGTCGGTACACTATTAACGACTAACGATGCTGATAAGATTATTGCGCGTAAGCAGTGGTTAGCAGCGCATTTGCGCATGTCAGGCACTCTCATTGTTGATGCTGGTGCTGCCAAAGCGCTGACAGAGCATAATAGAAGCTTATTGCCAGTCGGTGTGGTAGAAGTGCGTGGTGATTTTGATGAAGGCGATGTAGTAGAAATCGTTCACCAAGATACAGGCGAGCGTTTAGCAGTTGGGCAAATGAACTTCTCATCTAATGATGCACGCCGTGTCGCCCGTGAGCGTACTGAGCAATTTGATAGAATTCTCGGTAATAAGGAAGAGCGTGTAGTAATGGTACATCGTGATAATTTAGCACTATCCATGTGATGTTATCTATCAAAAGTAGATAGATGGCTTAAAGTGGTACGGATACATAGCTGGTCTATGAAAAACACTCACTATTGCCTAAGATTACTAGATAGTCGTAAGCATCGTTATTTTTTAAAACTAATGCCATATTAGATTCTTTCTTTATGGCATTAACTATGTATACGTTCATATTTGCTAATAATTGATAGTAACCTGTATTTGATTTATATATTTTCAAGCTTAATTTTTTTTCATTTTTAATAATGATAACAATGAATATCGTACTCTTTTGGAGATTTGTGCATGAGTGCCTCAAATAATATTAACACACCTCAGCAAGATTTTGCGCCCTTAAAAAATGACAGATTGTTACGCGCATTACGCTTTGAGCCTATAGATACCACACCGGTATGGATGATGCGTCAAGCTGGTCGTTATTTACCAGAATATAAGGCAACTCGTGCCGAGGCTGGGGACTTTATGAGTCTGTGTAGAGATACGGATCGGGCGACAGAAGTGACCTTGCAGCCATTGCGTCGTTATGATTTAGACGCTGCTATCTTATTTAGTGATATTCTGACTATTCCAGATGCCATGGGTTTAGGTTTATATTTTGAGACTGGGGAAGGGCCTAAATTTAAACATCCTATCCGTCAACAGTCAGATCTTGATAGATTGCCAACGCTTGATGTGAATGACTCTCTTGATTACGTCATGCGCGCTGTGACTAGTATTCGTAAAGCTTTAAATGGACAAGTACCGTTATTTGGTTTTTCTGGTAGTCCGTGGACGCTTGCTACTTATATGATTGAAGGCGGTAGCTCAAAAGATTATCGTTATACTAAAGGTTTTTTGTATAGCAATCCTGAGTTTTTACATCAGTTATTAGATAAGCTAGCAACTGCTGTAATTGATTATCTAGATGCGCAAGTCATTGCTGGGGCCCAAATTTTACAGATATTTGATAGTTGGGGCGGGGCGCTCGGGCATCGTCAGTTCGTTAATTTTTCACACGCCTATAATAAGCGTATCGTTGCAGAATTGAAAATACGTCATCCTGATGTGCCAGTCGTATTGTTCACAAAGGGCGGTGGCCTCTGGCTTGATATCCAAGCTGATAGTGAGGCTGATGCTTTAGGCTTAGACTGGACAATGCCGATTAATCGTGCTCGTCAAGTGTTGATTGAAAGCCAGCGTCAGTTGACCAAACAGCATAAGAAGCTCCAGAGCAGTAAAGCCATCCAAGGTAACTTAGATCCAGCGACGTTGTACGGCTCACCTGCGACTATTCGCTCTGAAGTAAACGCCATGCTTGACAGTGCTTATATTGGTGGTGAAAAGACAGGTTACGTGGCAAACTTAGGTCACGGCATCACTCAGTGGGTTAATCCTGACAATGCTAAAATATTTATTGACGCCGTACATGATTACCAAATTTAAGCGTTATTAATCTAAGTACAAGCCTCAGAATAAACAGAGCTTTTAACCTCAATTAATCTAAAGCTTAGTAAGTGTAATATTTAATGACTAACTATTAGAAGGATATCTTATGATTTCAGCAGCTATTGTTGGCGGTACAGGCTATACAGGTATCGAGCTTATTCGCTTGCTATCAGCACATCCTAAGGTGTCCATTGATTTGTTAACGTCGCGAAGTGAGGCAGGAACACGGGCGGATGAGATATTTCCAAGCTTACGTGGTATCTCTGATCTTGTCTTTAGCGACTTAGGAGATGATACGCTATCTGCTTTGCAAAAATGTGATGTAGTGTTTTTTGCTACGCCACATGGGGTAGCGATGAAGCAAGCTGAAGCATTAGTTCAAGCTGGTGTGAAGGTTGTCGATTTAGCAGCTGATTTTCGCTTACAATCATTAGCAGATTTCGAGCATTGGTATCAGCAGTCTCATGCCTGCCCTGAGCTACTTAAGACAGCAGTATATGGGCTCCCTGAGCTTAATCGTGATAAGCTTGCGGCGGCATCAATTGTAGGCAACCCTGGTTGTTACCCGACCACAGCCATCCTAGGATTAAAACCCATTATTGAGATACAAAATAAAAAAGCAACACGATTGATTGAATCACGTATCGTCATCGACGCTAAATCTGGAGTATCAGGTGCTGGTCGTCAAGCAAGCCTTGCACTAAATTATGCCGAAACGACTGATAATTTTAAGGCTTATGGCGTTGGCGGACACCGTCATTTACCTGAAATTGAACAAGGCGTTGAGCAATTATTGGGCAGTCAATTCTCGCAGCAGATTCGTTTTTTACCCCACTTAGTGCCAATGATTCGTGGTATGTTTAGCTCTATTCATATGGTGCTAACAGAAGCTGGTAGTAGCGTGGACTGGCAGCAAGAGTTTGAGACTAGCTATACAGGGGAAGCCTTTGTGGATGTTTTACCACGCGGCATCTATCCTGATACGCGTAGTGTACGTGCTAGCAATCGTTTACGTATTGCCGTACATCAAGATAATGCACGCGGAGAGTTAACTGTGCTAGTAGTACAAGACAACCTCGTAAAAGGCGCAGCAGGACAGGCAATACAAAATATGAACGTAATGTTTGGGCTTGATGAAACATTAGGGTTAAACGCTGCACCGATTGTACCGTAAAATATAAAGCTTCAAAGTTAAAAGAGATATTTATACGGAATGTAGTGCTGACTTATCACAGAAACTTTACTATTAAGTCATCACGCTTACAGCGCTATGCTAGGTATTGACTTTAAATTCCGTTATAATATCTCGCCTTTACTGTTAAGAGATATTGTCCAGATGCGTGTTAAGAATGCCCCCCGCTTGCGCTCCCAGCCAGCACGATCATCGTGTCACGCGTCTGCATTTGTATCTTGTCAATCTGTTTCTGATGATACGGTACAGCCATTAATAAATAGGAATGACCATATAAAATATAATAAAGGCATTGGCATTAGACAACAAGGCACATCAACATGGCTGCTGGCATTATTCGTGGTAGCTATACTGGTGACCGCGATAGTTGCTATTTTACTAGGGCACAAGCTTGGCTATCAACGCGGTTATTACGCCTTAAAGTCAGAGACTCAGCAAGCGACTATTAATAGTCAGGAAGCTACTAATGAGCTCAAAGATCTACGCATTAGTCATAAAGTCTTGACTAACCAAGTAGAGACAGCTAAGCAAGAGCTTACCATTAGCCTAGCAAATTTAGATGAGCTACGTCAAAAGCAACAAGACTTGAAGGTCGATAACAGACAAGTCTCGCAGTTGAATGACTTATATGCCGAATTTATCGCTGAACAAGGAGGCATGCCTTTACAGATATTAGGTGCAAAAATTGAACCGTTACCCGAAAATGCCTTCGAATATGGTTTTGATGTAGGGATGCTTAGTGAGGATGGTCTCGCCAAAAATCTTAAGGTTACGTTGACTCTACAAAATAAAGATAACTTTGTCGAGGTTCCATTAGATCCTGCACGTTATGCTATTGAAGGAATTGTTCGTATTCGCGGTCGTTTTGTGATGCCTACAGGGTTTAAACCGTTACAAGTTAAGCTCAGCTTAGAAGCAGGTGATCAGCAAGTCGAGCAACTATATGACTGGAAGCTCGGTGCTATGGTAGATAGTATGCCATTATCATTAATGGACTTACCAGAGGTTGATCAAAGTCCTATTGAGCCATAAACAGGTTACACACGACTATTATAAAACAGTTTTTAGGTAGAGTTTATATTGACTAACTCTTCCTAATTATCTTACTTCTTTATAACCTACTATTTATTCTATATCAATTATTCTTATACTAAACTCTCTATTGAAACTACCTTTATTATGACTAAAAAACAAATAATAGCGCACCCACAACCTACTGTTGCTGACTGGCATTTTCCAAGTATCCCAGCCGATCACCGTGCTCAAGATGGTGATACTGACAGCGAGACAGCTCCACAGGCAGACGTTTTGGTTGCAGAGCCTGAAGTAGCCAAGCCACCAATGTATGCTGTGGTTATGTATAACGACAATTATACTCCGATGGAATTCGTTGTATATGTTTTACAGTCGGAGTTCCGCCATAACATCGACTCAGCGGTTGAAATCATGCTGACCATTCATAATAGCAGTAAAGGTATTGCCGGTATTTACCCTAAAGATATCGCTGAAACTAAAGCCAAAAAAGTAAATAGCTTGGCTCACCGTGAAGGCTATCCATTGCTTACTCAAATTGAACCTCATCAAGGCGAATGAAATTATCCATCTTATAAACTAATATCCAGATAATAAGTCAAACTCACACCTATATTCGTATCCAATATAATCCCTCTACTCTTGATTTTTAATAATGATAGCCTTATATAAGGCTTATCGATAAATTTTGTTTACCTTGTCACTTCATCTACTTAAATCATTATATTCCGTTAATATTAATCTTATCTTACTTCTAAACGTTTTTGATTTGATAATCTAGGACGTCGTTTTCCCGTCTTTTTTACTTTGGTTTTTTGATTCAAAAACTAATTATTAGCAATGTTCCTTATCAAAACCTATCCCTAATTTATCGTCATTTTCAGCTTGATTGATATTATAAGTAGAGCTATCTGGATTGCGTAGTACGTGCTCTTATGTATAAAGTGAAGCTTATAATGCATGAATCCTGATAATTATACCCTTTGATACATTTTAGTACGTGTTAATAGATTGACTATATGTAACTATCATGTTGAGATGAATAAGTGCTGATGCTAAATGTGGTTGCAATTGTATTATAGCCAATGTCTTTTGATAACTATCATGTTTTGACCTTGAACAATCCCTTTGTCGCCCTGATTTATCAATTAAGCTATTAAATTATTATAAAGAGTTGTATAACCGTAGGAATTTCTTATGTTAAGTCGTCACCTTGAAGTCTCTTTGCGTTTGGCAATGACGCTTGCGCGCCAAAAATCACATGAGTATCTCACTGTTGAGCATTTATTATTAGCCCTTCTTGAGAACACGCATGCTGCTAATACCTTAACTGCCTGCAATGCAAATGTTTCAAATCTACGTACGGAGCTTGAAGCTTATATTGATAAGCACACGCCTACGATAGATGTAGATATGGAGCAATCACCACAGCCTACCCAAAGTTTTGATCGTATCTTGCAGCGAGCTATTTTTCATGTTCAGTCCATCGGCGGAGGCCGTTTGGTTGAAGGCTCAGATATTTTAGTATCTATGTTTTCTGAGCATGATACCTATGCTGTCTACTTGCTCAAAAAGCAAGGTATTAGCCGCTTGGAGCTTACTCAATATCTCTCACATGGACAAGATAAAGATGAGCCATCTGAGCCACGTGCTTCTATTACTGGAGAGCGACGTAGCGCCTCAGAGAAGACTAGTAAAGATCCGTTAGTAGAGTTTGCGAGCAACCTTAATCAGCGTGCGGCAGAAGGCAAGACTGATCCATTGATTGGCCGTGCTTCTGAGATTGAGCGCACCGCACAAGTACTATGTCGTCGCCGCAAAAACAATCCGCTATTAGTAGGTGAACCAGGGGTCGGTAAAACCTCTATTGCTGAAGGTTTGGCGTGGCTAATCATCAATGATAAAGCACCAAAACCGTTAAACGGCTGCGTGATTTATAGCCTTGATATTGGTGCACTGATAGCAGGTACTAAGTATCGTGGTGATTTTGAAAAACGTATGAAATCGCTACTCGATGCACTTAAGAAAAAACCTAATGCTATCTTATTCATTGATGAGATTCATATGATTATTGGTGCAGGTTCATCAATGAGTAGCAATATGGATGTGTCAAATCTGATTAAACCGGCTCTTGCAAACGGCGAGTTGCGCTGTGTGGGTTCGACGACCTTTACTGAATATCGTCAAGTGTTTGAAAAGGATCATGCGTTATCACGTCGCTTCCAAAAAATCGATGTAAAAGAGCCGAGTGTCGAGGATAGTATCGATATTTTACGCGGTCTCAAACCACGCTATGAAGAGTTCCATAACGTTGAATATACTGATGAGGCGCTAGTAACTGCAGTACAGCTATCGTCTAAGCATATTCATGAACGTTTTTTACCAGACAAAGCGATTGACGTTATCGATGAAGCTGGTGCCTATAAGCGTCTAGGGGTTATTCCAGATGCGGACGATATTAATGCAGAAGACAGTTTAATTGCTGATTTAGATAGAAATATCGGTGATCAAGATTATGAAAGTATCGATACTGATAATGCTGATATTGATAATGAAATGCAGGATGAGGCAGCCGCAGCTAAAGCAAATGATCAGTCTAAGAACTATGAAGATTTGCAAACTGCTAACAATAAAAAGCCACCGATGAAAATTGATGTTGCTGATATTGAAGCTATTGTAGCGAAGCTTGCACGTATTCCACCCAAGTCAGTTTCCAGCGATGACAAGAGTATTCTTGAGCATTTAGATCGCGATCTTAAGCACTTAGTATTTGGACAAGATGAAGCTATTGCGACACTTGCAGATGCAATTAAGCTTTCGCGAGCAGGTTTGAAAGCTCCAGAAAAACCTATCGGCTCATTCATGTTTGCAGGGCCTACAGGGGTTGGTAAGACAGAAGTGTCGCGTCAACTAGCAAATCTATTAGGAGTAGAGCTTGTACGTTTCGATATGTCAGAGTATATGGAAGCGCATACTGCTTCACGTCTAATTGGCGCGCCTCCAGGCTATGTCGGTTATGACCAAGGCGGTTTACTTACTGAGAAGATTAATCAGCATCCGCATTGTGTGTTGCTATTTGATGAGATTGAAAAAGCGCATCCTGATGTTTTCAATTTATTGTTACAAGTTATGGATCATGGTACGTTAACCGATAATAATGGTCGTGTGGCTAGTTTTAAACAAGTTATCGTTATTATGACTACCAACGTGGGTGCAGATAGTATTAGTCGCTCATCTATGGGCTTTACCCAGCAAGATCATAGCCGTGACAATACTGAAGCATTGAAACGAGTCTTTACGCCTGAATTCCGCAACCGTTTGGATGCAATTATTCAATTTAATCCATTAGATACATCGGTAGTTATTTCTGTCGTTGATAAGTTCTTAGTAGAGTTACAAGTACAGCTTGATGACAAACAGGTTACCCTAGAGATTGATGACGAGGTACGTGATTATTTGGCTGAAAAAGGTTATGACCGTCTGATGGGCGCGCGTCCGATGCAGCGTTTAATCCAAGATGAGATTAAAAAACCATTGGCAAATATGATTTTATTTGGTGATTTGGTTAATGGCGGGGTGGTACATATAACCCTAGAACCAGAACAAAATGATGAGCTAGATACCGCTGCTGATAGTGTTTCGCTTGACAAGAATGAAGCTACGCAAAGTAGTAACGTGCCAAGTGGCAACATGCAAAGTGATAAAGGATCAGCAGATAGCCGGATTATACTGACTGTCGTTGAAATCCATGAACCACGTTCAGACTCTGAGTCCCTAGCAAGCTAATTACCTTCTACTTCTAAATCAAAAAACGGTTACTTCGGTAGCCGTTTTTTTATGATTTTCGTTTATGCTATTGCTATACTTTATAACAAAGCGAACATAACATTTTGCTAGTATAGATTTTAAGATGAGTTTTGGAATATTACTGCCTATCTTTTATCTAACTGATAACGAATAAAAAAAGGATACATTATGGAACTGTTCAGTGAACAGACGACCAAAACAGCAGAGCAAAAACAGGCAATTTTAGACAATGTCCGTCTACCAGAAGACTGGAAAACTGCATTAGCAGATGAATTAACGTCTGAGAATATGGATAATCTACGTGAGTTTCTAAAAGAGTCTTATCAATCAGATGATAGTGTATATCCACCTGCTCCTTTGATGTTCAATGCTTTTAACTTAACGCCTTTATCACGAGTTAAAGTCGTTATTTTAGGACAGGATCCTTATCACCGTCCAGGTCAGGCAATGGGGTTATCATTTTCTGTACCGAAAGCAATTCCTAAACCACCTTCTCTTAACAACCTACTTAAAGAGATGGCAGATGATATCGGTACTAGTTACTCGGCACATGGCGATTTGACCTATTGGGCGCAGCAGGGTGTTCTATTGTTAAATAGTTCCCTAACAGTCAGAGAAGGTGAGCCAAACAGTCATCAAAATAAAGGCTGGGAGCAGTTTACTGATGCTGTCATTGATGTGGTCAATGAACAAACAGAGCATACCGTATTTATATTGTGGGGTAGTAAAGCACAGAAAAAAGGTAAATATATAGACACTGACAAACATCTTATTTTGACAGCAGTACATCCTTCACCTCTTGCAGCCAATCGCGGTGGATTTTTTGGTTCTAAGCCGTTTTCTAAGACCAATGATTATTTAGTACAGTACGGTCAAGCGCCGATTGACTGGCAGTTGCCACAATAAATGATAAATTACCAGAATATGAATTTACAGTCTTATGACTTAATAGATAGCCAGTTAATAGCTAATAAATTCGCTGATATCCAACTCGCAACCAGTACGTTTTGGTCAATCCAAGACGTTAAATGGATGCAGGAGGCTCTTAGAATTGCTAAGCAAGGTGCTGAGCGTGGAGAGGTGCCAGTAGGAGCAGTTCTAGTGCATAATCAGCGAATTATTGGGCAGGGATTCAATGAGCCAATTGGTCGCCATGATGTGACTGCACATGCTGAGATAGTAGCACTAAGAAATGCCTGTACGCGTTTAAAAAATTATCGCTTACCACTTCAGACCACATTGTATGTGACTTTAGAGCCTTGCACGATGTGTATTGGTGCGCTGATTCATGCACGTGTTGATAGATTGATATACGCAGCGAGCGAGCCACGCGCTGGCATGGTTGGTAGTCAAATGAATTTACCAATACAGTCCTTTTATAATCATAATATTGAAGTACATAATGGTTTATGTCGAGCACATAGTAGTCAGATGCTTAAGCACTTTTTCCGTGAGCGTCGACAAGTAGTGAAAAAAATCAAGCACAATATTAATAATAAACAAGATATGAGTCTTGGTGATAGTGAGGTTTCTTTGCTATAATATTGCCCTATTTGATGGCTAACCAGTTAATCTGTTGTCAATCGTTTGATAAATAAGTAAATACTGTCCTAGGTTGCTATCACATAAGTAGCGTCTATTATTAAGTGAGTGTTATGACTGTCTCTACACCTAATGCTAACAACAGTAGCCAAATGCAGCCTTTGAGCTATCCTGTCATTTGTATTGATGGGCCAAGTGGCGCAGGTAAAGGCACAGTAACATGGCGATTAGCACAAGCGTTAAATTATCAGTTGTTAGACTCAGGTGCTTTATACCGTATTGTAGGACTGAAAGCTTTTGAGGCGGGATTGATTAGTGCAGATGCAAGCGAAGCCATTGATGAGATGGCTGTATTAGCGTTGACTCAAAGCTTAGAGATTGCTTTTGTACCTAATAATAATTCAGGGCGTGTCGATATTCTTGTCAATGGTGAGGCGGTCGGTGAACAAGTCCGTAACGAGACCATTGGAGGCTATGCATCACAGATAGCAATATTTCCGAAAGTTCGTCAAGCATTGTTAAAATTGCAACAAGATATGGCAACTCGTTCAGGGTTGGTTGCTGATGGTCGCGATATGGGTACAGTGGTGTTCCCAGATGCTGATGTAAAAGTGTTTTTGACTGCCAGTGCTGAAGCGCGTGCCGAGCGCCGTGTCACTCAGCTACTAAGCGCTGGTCAAACAGCAGATTTTGAAGCGATTTTAGCCACGATTAAAGCCCGTGATGATCGTGATGAAAACCGCGCAACTGCACCATCAAAACCAGCAGAAGATGCATTGCTACTCGATAGCTCATCCTTAGATGCTAATATGGTTTACGAGAAAGTTAAGAAACATTGTCAGGATAAAGGTATTTGTTT
The DNA here is from genome assembly GCF_001593285.1 of Psychrobacter sp. P2G3. Taxonomy (NCBI): domain Bacteria; kingdom Pseudomonadati; phylum Pseudomonadota; class Gammaproteobacteria; order Moraxellales; family Moraxellaceae; genus Psychrobacter; species Psychrobacter sp. P2G3. The sequence goes on along the minus strand of NZ_CP012529.1, from coordinate 2,079,770 downwards.
TAATAGATAATAAAAACAACATAGTAAGTGCCAAAAACTTTGCTATAAGGTGTGGTTTTAGTATAAAATCATAGTAGTAAAAATCTATAGATTTTAGAATTCTATTTGTAGACATCGTTTAATAATACAGATACGTCTATAGTAGATATAAAAAATCTTAATGTAAGACAGTTGTTGCTAATGAGTTCGCCAAATAATTCGCTTATTATCAACAAACGTTTTTTTATATGATTGTATAAGATATAAAACCAGTATTCTCGTTTTATGTAATCATAAATTTGATCCGTACTGTGCTGGACAGGCTACGGCTATACAAAGGTAGACATAATGGAATCATTTGCTGAACTATTTGAAGCGAGCATCGAAGAAACAGGTCTGGATATCGAGCGTGGCTCGGTTATCACCGGTACTGTTGTGGCCATCGATAACGACTGGATCACTGTTGATACTGGTCTGAAATCTGAAGGTATTGTCGCTCGTGAAGAGTTTTTAAGCGAAGAAGGCGAACTTGAAGTTGAAGTTGGCGATAGCGTTGATGTCGTGGTTGAAGCAGTTGATAACGGTATGGGTCAAACCTTACTGTCACGCGAAAAAGCCAAACGCGTTGAAACTTGGAATATCCTTGAAAAAATCTCTGACAATGATGAGATCGTAAAAGGTATTATCTCAAGTAAAGTTAAAGGCGGTTTCACTGTAGATATCGGTTCAGTACGCGCATTTTTACCAGGTTCATTGGTAGACGTACGTCCTATCCGTGACACTACGCATCTTGAAGGTAAAGAGCTAGAATTCAAAGTTATCAAACTTGACCAAAAACGTAACAACGTTGTGGTAAGTCGTCGTGCAGTTATGGAAGCTGAAAACTCAGCTGAGCGCGAAGAGCTATTGAACAAGCTTGAAGAAGGTATCGAAATCGAAGGTATCGTTAAGAACCTTACTGATTACGGTGCATTCGTTGACCTTGGTGGTATTGATGGTCTATTGCACATCACTGATATGGCATGGCGCCGTATTAAGCACCCATCAGAAGTTGTTGAAGTGGGTCAAGACCTAAAAGTTAAAGTATTGAAGTTTGACCGTGAGCGTAATCGCGTAAGCCTAGGTCTAAAACAACTTGGTACTGATCCTTGGGATAACGTTGGCGGCACATACCCAGTAGGTAGTGTGGTTAAAGCACGCGTTACTAACTTGACTGATTATGGTTGTTTCGCTGAGATTTCTGAAGGTATTGAAGGTCTAGTACACGTATCAGAAATGGATCATACCAACAAAAACATCCATCCATCAAAAGTCGTTCAAGTGGGTGATGAAGTTGAAGTAATGATTCTTGATATCGATGAAGAACGTCGCCGTATCAGCCTAGGTATCAAACAGACTCTAGCTAATCCATGGGATGAGTTTGACAAGAAACATGAGCGCGGTGATAAAATCACTGGTACGATTAAATCTATCACTGACTTCGGTATCTTTATCGGTCTAGACGGTGGTATTGATGGTCTTGTTCATCTATCTGATATCTCTTGGAACGAAACTGGCGAAGACGCTATCCGTAACTACAATAAAGGCGACACCGTTGAAGCAATGGTATTGTCAGTAGATGCAGAAGCTAACCGTATCAGCCTAGGCGTGAAGCAGTTAAGCTCTGATCCATTCAACGAATACCTAGTCAACAATGACCGTGGTGCTATCGTTAATGGTAAAGTGAAAGAAGTAGATGCTAAAGGCGCTACTATCGAGCTTGCTGATGAAGTTGAAGCTTACCTACGTGCCTCTGAGATTCAACGTGATCGCGTTGAAGATGCTACTAAGCATCTAACTGTTGGTGATGATGTTGAAGCGAAAATCATCAGTGTCGATCGCAAAACACGCAACATCAACTTGTCTATCAAAGCGAAAGACGAAGCTGAAGAGCGTCAAGCGATTAAAGATCTTGGTAGCACGAGCACTACTGCTACTCCAGGTTCTGATGCACAGCCAAAAACTATTGGTGACTTGATTAAAGAGCAAATGCAGTAAGCTGCACGCTTTTGATATATTAGTAGCATAAAAAGAAAGCGACTTCGGTCGCTTTTTTTTATTTAATTTTTATCACTACTTATAAATAGTTATAATTTCATTTTCATTGCTAATAAATTCCGCTATTATTTGCAACTATGAGTAACGAAATGTAAACTACTACCAGTAATCTAATATGTCATAGAGATTTAAACTATGACTGTCTATATTATAATTTTTTGAAGTACGCTACTCGAAACAGATTTTGACATTATATTAGTAACTTTTAAATGAGGGAGTTGGTTTAGATATTATGTTTCGCAATTAGCGTTAAGTTGTGAATCCAATGGTAGCTAGTACCTTAGTTAGCAAATATCTAATACTTTACTCATATAATCAAGATGATGACCATAAATTAATAAGGCAAGTGTAACAATGCAACAAGCGATTAATAAGTCCGACTTTATTAGTAATTTGAGTGTGAGCTGTGACACCATGACTGAAATGGTCGTTGATGATGCAGTACGAGAAATACTAAACCTAATGGTAGATACTTTGGCGAATGATGGCCGTGTTGAGGTTCGTGGTTTTGGTAGTTTCTGTTTGCACCATAGAAGAGCTCGTATGGGACGCAATCCAAAGACAGGTGAAAGTGTACCTGTACCTGCTAAAGCTATTCCACATTTTAAGCCTGGTAAAGCACTACGTGAAGCAGTCAACGATAAAGTAGCATCATAGTCAATACAGGGTGGTAATTAACAGAATAGGTATAAAATGATAGTTGTTTATGATTTATCATAAGCAATTATTATCTCTATTATTTACCATAATATTATTTGCTGTTATTGAGCAGATATTTCTATCTACTATTGAGGTATATGTATCATGCGCTTTTTATTGTTTGTCCTACTATTTTTAAGCTTTGCTTATGCGCTTGGTTTGGTATTAGCAAATAATACTGAAATCGGGGTAAATCTACTATTTTCGCAAGCACCTACGATGAATTTGGGATTACTGCTGATACTTTGCTTAATACTGGGTATCGTAATTGGCATGTTATTGGCGCTATTGATTTTCCGTGTATTACAAAACAAATGGGAAATCTCACGTTTGCAAAAGTTGAATGCTAATTTGCAAGAACAAGTGACACAGGCTAATGTTGTTATCGATCGTCAAGCAAATGCTCCAACAGTAGAAGAAGCTGTCTATGGAGCAAATACAGGCCAAGTACAAGACGAAGTAACTAATACCCTTGATGATGAAACTATGCTTACTAAACGTAAGCGAGATTAACTCGATTGATGAGTAATCTGATATTGATTTGTATAAAAATATGATGCTTTAATAACTCCAATATAAAATGGCACAATTATGAATAACAATGTGATAACTTCTCCAGTCATTGTTGCTTTGGATAATATGACTGTAGATGCAGCGTTAGCGTTGGCCGATAAACTAGATCCAACGTTATGTCGGTTAAAGGTAGGTAAAGAGTTGTTTACGCGTTGCGGTCCTTCGATTGTAGAAGCTTTACATCAACGCCAGTTTGAAGTGTTTTTAGATCTTAAGTTCCATGATATTCCTAATACTACCGCACAAGCTGTGTTAGCAGCAGCTGAGCTTGGTGTATGGATGGTTAATGTCCATGCAAGTGCAGGTTTAGAAGCGATGTCTTTAGCAAAGGAACGTCTGTTAGCAGGTAATTATAAAACGTTGCTAATTGCGGTAACGGTGCTCACTTCTATGAGCAAAGACAACCTAGTACAGATTGGTATCGCTGATGATTTAGATGATCAAGTGAGTCGATTAGCAAAACTTACTCAGCAGGCTGGTCTTGACGGAGTAGTTTGTTCAGCACAGGAAGCAAAAGCTCTGAAAACCCTGTGTGGCACTGACTTTAAATTGGTTACTCCAGGTATTCGGTTGCCTGAAGATAGCGCAGACGATCAGCAGCGTATTTGTACTCCGAAACAAGCTCTAAGCGATGGATCAGATTATCTGGTTATTGGTCGTTCAATCACTCAAGCGCCAGATCCTGCTGCTAAACTACAAGCGATAATAAAAGGTATTTAAGGTTTTTATTACTGTATAAATACTTTATTTACTTTTAAGAAATAATAAAAAGGACAGCTGAAAAGCTGTCTTTTTTACTTTTTGCTGGTAGATGGAAAAGTGCTACACTACCTTGATTTATGCTTATACCAATTCTAAAGATATAAGTAGCTGTGTCAAACTCGCTTGGTCTGCTAGATATAGTGCTTACGCGTGTTTTCTTGGATTTTTAGAATTGAAACTATTGGATAGTATTGGATAATATGAAATTACAGATATTGAGTGACTTACACATTGATAGTTATGCTCGTCAGTCACACCCTATCGGGCACATTCCTAAAACTGATGCAGACATAGTGCTAGTGGCGGGCGACACTGCCAATAGCGATAGTGGTATGCCATGGTTACAAGAGCAAGCTACGCGTCTACAAGTGCCTTTAATCACTATTGCGGGCAACCATGAGTACTTTAATGAAGATGTGCTACATTTCGATAAAAAGCTCGCTATGTGGGACAACTATAGCGAAACGTCAGGTCAAGGCGTACGAGTACTTCAATGCCAGCATATCGATATCGGTGATATACGTATATTAGGGTGTACGCTATGGACGGATTATCAGTATCAGGCCAACGAAGATACAATGGTGGTTGCTAAACGTTTTATGCGTGATTATAAGCAGATATATGCAGGTAGCGAGCTATTCTCACCTGAGGTATCGATGCAGCTGCATGAAAAGCAGCGTCAGTGGTTAAAGCAAGCACTAATAACTGCACAGCAGCTAGGTAAAAAAACTGTTGTTATGAGTCATCACAGTATTAGCCCATTGTCAGTTTCTGAGAAGTATGCCACGCTGCCGAGCAATGCTGCATTTGTCAGTGATTTCTCTGCTTGGATGCATGAATCTTGGGCACCAATTCTATGGGTTCATGGACATACTCATGAAGCGTTCGACTATCGTATTGGCAATACACGTGTGATTGTCAATCCGCGTGCTTATCCCAATGAGGTCAGTAGCACCGAGATTGAGTTTGCGTGGGATAAGGTAATCGATATTGGTTAAAGTACTTTAGATTATGTTATTGGTTCATTGTAGTATCCATGAGTATGAACATTAATCCTTTTAAAGCTTGATTATTATGATGATTGTTAGCTATGTTTTTTATTGCTAGTCAGCTGTTATTTCGTTCACTACCGCTCAAAAATCTGCTACGCTAGCTACCATGAGTAAACTCCCTGATACCCCAAATTCCAAGCTGTCTGAGACGACAAAGCCTCTTAAGATGAGCGCGCCTGCACCCGCGCATCTGCCTGATAGCATGATATCCTCAGTCAGCTTGTTGCCTACTGACAAACGCCTGATTTTGTTTACCAGACACTCACTACGCGAGCGCTCTGATGGTAATGGGTTTGCCAGCTATCAGCTACCATTGACTCCTAAAGGCCGAATATTAGCGAAGTCTTGGGGGCGTTGGCTAGCAGGTCATCTGCCATATTCTCTCGACGTAGATAGTATCTCAAGCCCAATCGGGCGTTGTATTGATACAGCGCAGCTAATGCAAGAAGGGGCTGGGTTACAGCGTGATATAGCCCATCAGTCGCTATTGGTTGAGCCAGGTAGTCTAGTGACTGAGCCTGATATTGCTAATGCAGTATTTAAAGAGATTGGTGTGCTCAATTTTATCAATCGCTTCTTGCAAGGGAATCTTGAAGGCACCAAAAATGCCTATCAAGGTGGTCTCGATATCTTATCGCTTTTTTATCAAAACCAGCCACAGCATGGACATTTAATGCTAGCTGTTAGCCATGATACGTTGCTGTCTGCTTTCTTAGCGGTAATGTTTGATGTGAGTGAGATTGATTGGAATGATTGGCCAAAAATGATGGAAGGCGTATTTTTATGGTTTGATGATAAGCCATTCGAGCAGGCTAATGCTTATTTTGTATGGCGTGGCGAGATTTATGTTCGTCCGATCAACACGTTGTTGGACAGCTACCGTGCTGCTGGTTTTCATCCTAGCAAACTATTATTACCACCAGAGGTAAAGTGGACATAATGACAAGCATGAATATTTGGGTTGCTGTTTTAACCATTACATTTTGAATAGACATAAAAAAACCTTGCCACTAGGACAAGGTTTTTTTGATAACCGGTTATTAACGCAGCTGATCTTAAGCTTGGAGAGCTTTGATAGCTTTGTTTAGACGGCTCTTACGACGGGCAGATTTATTCTTATGAATAATGCCTTTGTCAGCCATACGATCAAGAACAGGTACCGCTTTTTTGTAAGCTTCGGTAGCTGCGTCATAATCTTTAGATTCGATTGCCGCATCAACACGCTTTAAATAAGTACGAACCATAGAGCGTTGTGACGCTGAATTCTGGCGACGTTTAGTGTTTTGACGGGCGCGTTTACGAGCTTGTGCAGTATTAGCCACGCGTATCTCCTTTATGAAAGACAGATAAAAATATGAATGTTGATTGCAATAATGGGTTTAACAATCATCGGTGACGAGCAGCCGTCTCGCCAAACATGATGTCGATGCCAAATATAAGCCATCGCAAGCGTCAAAGCCATTTGGAATAATTAAATAGCTATGACGTGTAAAGCCGGACATCTTAGCAAATTATTGCGCTTAGAACAATATATTTGACCATCAAAGCGTAAAGAAGTTGTATGTATTGCCATACTAAACCTTCTATAAGGTGAAATATGAATAAATAAACGGCTAATATTCAAGCGTTTGATAAAAACTCTTACAATAAATCATGGATAGTAGCGACAGTTATAGGGTAACTTAGTTATGATACTGCGCTATGATTTCAAGATGATACGACTTGACGATTATAAATAGTTTTTATAACACTTTACGATTATGAAAAAATGGATAGGATATGCAGCAAAAAGCAATTTTAATTGGCGCGACAGGTTTGGTAGGTCAGCATCTTGTCAAACAGCTTAGCGAGCTCTATGATACTTTAATAGTGATTGCAAGGCGTCCGCCACGGTATATCAACGCTAGCATGAGGTTTTATCAAGTTAGTGACTTTGATAACTTAGCCGAAATTTTTGCAAATGTTGGTGCAGATCGAACGACGGATGCATTTAGCTGCCTTGGTACAACTAAAAAACAGGCAGGTAGTGATGAGGCATTTAGAAAAGTAGATCATGACTACAATGTGAATTTTGCCAAACTATGCCATGACAAAGGGGTTAAGAACTTCTTTTTGTTATCGTCCATGAATGCAGATATTGATAGTCGGTTTTTGTATAACCGAGTAAAAGCTGAAACTGAACAGTCGATTATGGCGTTAGGCTTTGAGCAATTAGCTATCTTCCGCCCTTCATTATTATTGGGTAAGCATAAAGGTCGTCCACTTGAGAGCATTAGCCAAAAAGCCTTTCAAATTATCTCACCTTTAGTTTCTGAGTCGTTACCGTTGCATCCTATTTCAGCCAAGCGCGTGGCAATTGCTATGGCAATGAGCGCTCATGATCTATATGAACGTCGTAAGTATAGTGAATATCGTTCTGAGTCAAAGCCTAGTGCTACTGATATCATCGAAAATAAACAAATGCTGGCGATGACCCGTGTAAAAAAGTAAATCGTAAAACAACTGATAGTCATCAACAAGGAGTGTATAACTATGTCAGAATCAACAACAATGAATAAAGAGAACTTTGTAACCTGTGATCTGTTGGATGCCAATCCAGAGTCGCAAGTTTGCTTGCCGAATATTGAAGGTAAATCTTTTTATAGCTTTGGAGCAAAAGATAAATTCTGCGGTGAGATTGTGACTGTTAAATGCTTTGAAGATAACAGCCGTGTAAAAGCATTATTGAATAGTGATGGCAAAGATAAGAATGGTGAAGGCAAAGTATTGGTCGTCGATGGCGGTGGTTCTATGCGTTGTGCTTTGCTTGGAGATATGATTGCACAGTCAGCGATAGATAATGGCTGGGCAGGGGTAGTCGTCTATGGCTGTATTCGTGATGTAGATGATATGGCGCAGATGGAGATAGGGGTCATGGCGCTAGGTTGCATCCCACGTAAATCTACTCGCCGCGATGAAGGCCAGACGGATATTGAAATTAGCTTTGGTGACCTGACTTTAAATTCTGGCATGTTTGTTTATGCAGATAATAATGGCATTATTGCTAGTAATAAATCACTGCTGTAATAAAGAGATATTATATCTTAAGTGACTTTTTCAGTCACTTTGTGTCTTAGGCTCTTATCATTGATATATACAAAGTATATGTCAATTAATAATATTCAAAAACAAGAGTCTAAGAAGCAACTTGAAATCTCAGTTGCTAAGCTGGGATTTTCTCATTTAAGAATATTATTTCTGAAATTAAAGGTTAACTATGAGTGATCCCATTTTTACTCCACTCTGAGTGACAAACCGTTACGGCATTAATTTTGGTCAATTGCGAAAATATTCGTATAATAACCCCCAGACTCTTAACTTGATCCTACCTGCTATGTCTATCACTGCTTTAACCGACGCTTTTGCTCCCATTAATGATCAGCTATTTCCTATTCAAAACTCGCAGCGACGCTGGCTGGCACCTGTTCATGGTGCAGTCGGTAGTTTATGGCTAGCCAGTTTGGTTAAAACACCCATATGGGAGATGGCAGATCGTCTAAAAGTCGTTGTGGCTAGGGATCAAAATCAGCTCAATCAAATAGAAACTGAACTGGCTTTTTGCGGTGTGGATGCTTACGTGTTTCCAGACTGGGAGACCTTGACTTATGATGAGCTGTCTCCGCATCAAGATATCGTTAGCGAGCGGATTAATCTGTTGACGGATATGCCAACGTCAGGTGTGCTACTTATATCGGTACAGGCTTTGATGCATCGCGTTGCACCGCCCAGTTGGCTAATTGGGCAACACTTTGATTTAAGTGTTGGTGATCAGTTTGATATCAACACCCAACGTGAACTACTAGCGAAGGCGGGTTACCGCGCGGTTGAGAATGTGTTCGAACCTGGTGAATTTGCGGTACGTGGTAGCATTATTGATATTTTTGCGATGGGGCAGCCATTTCCCCTGCGTTTAGATTTATTTGATGATGAGATTGAGACGATTCGTTTCTTTCATCCACAGACTCAGCGTACACTGACTAATGATGATCTAAAAGCAATGATGTCAGGTAATGACAGTAGTATGGGTCAAGAGTCGTTGTCGCTACTGCATAAACTGCCAGATATCTCTAAACCTATTCAGAAGTTCCAAATCCTACCGGCAAAAGAGTTTCCTTTAGAAGAAGGTAAAGAAACTTTTCGCATGAATTTCGCTGAGATGTTCCCAAATGCTAGCAGCCGTAAGTTTGAGCTGCACAAAGATGTGATGGCAGGGATTGCAAGTAGTGGACTTGAATATTACCAGCCTTTATTTTTCGATCTAAAAGATTGGCAGCAAGAAAGCAGTTTATTCACTTATTTACCTGAGGATGCTTTATTCATCACGGATGAGCTAATTAATGAGCGCCAAGCGGATTATTGGTCACAAATCCAGCGCCGCTACGAAGAGCGCCGTCACGATATTGACAAACCTATCGTGGCACCTGAGCTATTATATTTACTATCTAATACTCTCAATGAGCATCTAAACCAGTATCCACGGGTGATATTGAGCGCGCGAGAAGAGCTTGCATCTATGAAAGATGTAGCCGCTATCGATGATACACAAGCGACGCCAACATCTACGTCTGCTTCGATGCAAAATAAGCAAGGCCTGGCGACACTTAGCGCTCAAGTACCGCCGCAGCTATCAGTAAACCATCAAAAGGCAGAACCTTTAGCTGAGCTGTTGGATTTTTTACACTTGCAAGCAGAAACAGGTACACCAGTATTGATCGTTGCCGAAACTGCAGGTCGCCGCGAGATTCTCATTGAGCTATTTAAAGGTAAAATTGATGTCAAAGCCTATGATAGCTTTAAAGAATTTTTAGCAGCAGATAGGACTAGCGCAGCCAATTCGAGTAATAAACCATATGTTGGTCTGACAGTGGCACCGATCGAACGTGGAGTCTATGTCCCCGAACGTTTGGTACTGATTAGTGAGACTCAGCTGTTTGGTAGGCAAGTACTGCAAACGCGTCGTCGTCGGCAAAGCGGGGTATCAGAAGAGTTTCTGGTTAAAAGTGTCACTGAGATGACCCAAGGCAGCCCAATTGTTCATATCGAACATGGTATTGGCCGCTATAACGGTTTGATTATTCTAGATGTAGGCGATGGTGAGCAAGAGTTTATCCACTTAAAATACGCCGATGATGCCAGTATTTATGTGCCTGTCGCTAACTTGCAAATGATTAGTCGCTACAGTGGCGGTGATCCTGCGCTTGCGCCTTTACACAAGATCGGTAGTGGTAAATGGGATAAAGCCAAGCAAAAAGCATTACAACAAGTACATGATGTTGCAGCAGAGCTCCTTAATATGCAAGCGCGGCGTGAGGCTAAAGTAGGTATTCATTTTAAAATAGACATCTCTCAGTATGAGCTGTTTGCTAGCCAATTTGCCTTTGAAGAAACGCCAGACCAGGCTAATGCCATCCATGCTGTCATGGAAGATATGAGACAAAACCAGCCAATGGATCGACTCATTTGCGGTGATGTAGGCTTTGGTAAGACAGAAGTTGCCATGCGTGCGGCCTTCATTGCGGTCAGTGCTGGTTACCAAGTTGCAGTATTGGTACCGACTACTTTGCTAGCGGGACAACACGAAGACAACTTCCGCGACCGTTTTGCTGATTGGCCTGTCCGTATAGAAACCTTATCGCGTTTTGGTGGTAAAAAACATCAAGATACGGTACTGGCGGATTTAGCCGCTGGTAAAGTTGATATTGTGATAGGTACTCATAAGCTGTTACAGCCTGATGTGAAGTTTTCTAATTTGGGATTAATGATCGTCGATGAAGAACATCGCTTTGGCGTACGTCATAAGGAGCGTATCAAGGCTATTCAGACCGATGTAGATAGTATGTCTATGACAGCTACGCCAATACCAAGAACGCTTAATATGGCGCTCTCTGGAATGCGTGACATGTCAATTATTGCCACACCGCCTGCGCGTCGTTTGGCTATCAAGACCTTTGTGATGCAAAAGACAGAGGCTTTGATGAAAGAAGCTATTTTGCGTGAGTTACTACGTGGCGGACAGGTATATTTATTGCATAATGATGTTGCTAGTATTGAGCGTATGGCAGAGACTATACGTGAGCTGGTACCAGAAGCGCGAGTAGGTGTGGCTCATGGACAGATGCAAGAACGTCAGCTTGAACAAATTATGCAGCAGTATTACCATAAAAAATTCAATGTTCTAATCTGTACGACTATTATCGAAACCGGTATCGATGTACCTAATGCCAATACCATTATTATTGAGCGTGCTGATAAATTTGGTCTGGCTCAGCTGCATCAGCTGAGGGGCCGCGTTGGTCGTAGTCACCATCAAGCGTATTGTTATCTACTAGTACCGTCAATTAAAGGTCTGAAGGGTGATGCTAAGCGTCGATTACATGCTATCGAGCGAGCCAATACACTAGGCGCAGGCTTTATGCTGGCAAGTGAGGATTTAGAGATTCGCGGTGCCGGTGAGATATTGGGTAAACAACAAAGTGGCAATATGCAGGCGATTGGCTTTAGTTTATATATGGATATGCTAGAGCGCGCTACTAAAGCTATCAAAGCGGGTAAGGAGCCGGACTTAAATACACCGTTATCACTGACTAGCGAGATTAATTTGCATAGTTCAGCTTTGATACCTGAAGAATATTTGCACGATGTGCATCAGCGCTTGTTGTTTTATAAACGGATTAGTAATGCCGATGATAAAGAAACCCTAATCGATATTCGCACTGAAATGATTGATCGCTTTGGTATACTACCGGACCAAACCAAGCAGCTATTCGCTATTCATGGTCTGCGCTTACAAGCGGAGCCATTGAAGATTAACAAAATTGATGCCAATAGCAATAGCATGACGCTGGAGTTTGCACCAGACACCCCTGTTGATGCTTTAGCCATCATCAAACTGATTCAATCTGATGGCCAGCGTTATCGTATGAATGGAGCGTCAGGTATTCGTTATAGTGATGCGGATAAACTTGAAACACCGCAACAGAGAGTAACGGTCATCCAAGATCTGTTACGCTATTTTAGCGAGCATAGGGTAGCTGAGCCTGCATAGATTAATTTGACGATAATTGGATACTAGATAAGTCGTATAAAGGGATTAGGTAATGGCGCTATTTTATCCAGTAGATAACTGATAAAATAGCGCCATCATAATTGTTAACTTATTTCATTGATGTTTTATAACAAGAGAAGCCGTCATTATGTTCCAACTACATCCTAAGCTTGCTGCCGATAGTTTTTTAGTAGGTGATTTTCCACTATCGACATGTCGTTTGATTAATGACTGTCAGTTTCCTTGGCTGATTTTGGTGCCACGTGTATCAGGTATTAAAGAATTGTATGAATTGTCTGAGTCTGATCAAACACAGTTTTTACGTGAGTCAAGCTGGTTATCAAGCCAACTTGCTAAGACTTTCCAAGCCGATAAGATGAATGTCGCGGCACTTGGTAACCAAGTACCACAGCTGCATTTTCATCACATAGTTCGCTACCAAAACGATATGCAATGGCCAAATCCAGTATGGGGCGTGCCTGCAATACCGTATACCAAAGAAGTATTGGCTCAAATGCAACAAACCTTGATGATCGCATTACGAGGACATCATCAGATGCCTTTTGATTGGCAAATGTAATTGCTACTTAACGGTTGAATATTTTGGTTATTAGATGGTTCAGTTTCATGCTACTTACCTTTTGCCATTCATTTCTGTTATACGTTATTATATGATTTCTATTGTACGTTGTTATATTTTAGACACTATTTATCGATATTGCTAAAATTGTAGAGCAATTGAAGATAGATAGTGTCTTTTTAGTTATTAATTACATATATTATATTGGGTTATATCCTTATAATATATGTAATTATATCTCCTATTATTTTACTAACTAAAAATGAATTCTGAGTCTAAATTGCTCATGTTTTTCACTTCCTTTAACCTAAGTGAACATCAAGTATGTCTTTTTCTGTTAGATTAAAATCACCGACTTCATCAGAGAATAACGAAGTCTCTCGTTTTGACTATCCAGAAATATTGGTCTTGCTACTCACTGTCGTACTTGTCGCTGTACATTTTGAATTTGATTCTACCTCGATGGCGCTATTAGCTATCGTATGCCTGCCAAGTCTGATGATTCTAATTTATAACTATCAGCATCAGCCAAGCTTTTGGACTTCTAATATTGTCGTAGTGCTATTATCAACAGTCATTGGAAGTATGCAGTTCTGCACAGTATTATCGCTCAGTCTTGCTCTATTGATTGGCATTCGAATTATCTTAAGTGATCCTGAGAATCGACTTAAACTGATTATGATATCTGCCATTACGGCCATGATGTTCTATTACGTCAGTATTACTTTAAGTCGTGAGGTGATGGATTGCAATGAAGGTTTATTATCACCGACCATATTGCTAGCTAGCATTGTTACTATATTCTGGCAATTCTGGAACGTATATCATAAATACTTAAATCGTAAAAAAACTGCAAAGCAAGCGAAAGGGCGACTGAATACGATGGTATCAGTCATCAGTAAATTGACCCGTTTTATACCTCCACAAGTTTGGCAACCGATTGTAAAATCAGATAGTGTCGTACATGTGAACAACAAACGCGCCAAGCTGACTATTATGTTTTCGGACATTGCTGGGTTTACTGAGCTGTCTGATAGCTTAAGCTCTGACAACTTAGCTGATATTTTAAATACTTATATGAAATGTATGACTATCATTGCTAACAGACACGGTGCGATGCTGGATAAGTTTGTTGGTGATGGCATGGTATGTTTCTTTGGTGAGCCTAATAGTCGAGGGACACGGCAAGATGCATTGGACTGCGTGGCTATGGCAATTGATATGCGCCGTGAAATGCGTAGTTTGCGACAGGAATGGCGCTTGATGGGCTTTGAAGGTCTATATGTGCGTATTGGTATTACTACTGGTTACTGTCATGTGGGGAATTTTGGTAGTAATAATCGCATGAGTTATACCATTATTGGTAAAGAGGCTAACCTTGCATCTCGTCTTGAGTCGATAGCAGGAAAGGGAGATATTCTTATTAGTCAAAGAACTTATGATTATGTTTGCCATGATTATGAATGCGAATACGCTGGCACTTATCAACTAAAAGGTTTCGATAGTAGCATCAATGCGTGGCAGGTTTTAGACCCTGACGCTAATAAAGGCCGCTTATCTAAGTGGGTAGACCATACGCTACCAGGTTTTAACTTACATCTAAACTTCAAAGATATGCAAAATTACGACTACAAAGAGATTAAAAACAAATTAAATTTTGCCCTTGAACGTATCGAAAAAGAAGAGAAGATAATGGCTCCTGATAAAGAGGGAAAGGGTAAATAGAATAGTAAACATTAATTTAAAAACCTTATAAGTAAAGGGCCTTTGACTCTAAAACAAATAAAAAGCCAGCTATTACTCTGTAATAGCTGGCTTTTTATTGCAGCAAATATTACTTGCTGATAGCGTAGCGCTTAATGATTTTCTTTTGCATGGTTGAGCGTATATTTAGGTATCTCGATGGTTAAGTCTTCATCTTCAAGCATAACCTGACAAGATAGGCGTGAGTCAGGCTCTAATCCCCAAGCACGATCAAGTAAATCGGCTTCGATATCATCCATCTCATCTAAGCTGGTAAAGCCTTTACGGACTACCACATGACAGGTGGTGCAGGCTTTTGACATCTCACAAGCATGCTCAATCTTAATGCCTTTTTCCAATAGCGCTCTGCATAAGTTATTGCCAGCTTCTAATTCGACTTCAGTGCCTTCAGGGCAAATTTCGTGATGCGGTAGTACGGTAATCTTTGGCATAAATTGTCTTTCCAATGCTAATCAATTAAAAAAATGAAAGATATAAGAGGTCAGCTTAGTATAGTCGCTAATCTATATTCTTAGGCGTATGTATTATTAAACGTATCTACTACCAATCTTTGGCACTAGTACCTGCCATGCTGGCTTTAACGCTTTGATTCATAATACGAGCAGCAAAGGAATCACTATGTGGCTTGAGCTTTGCTTGCTGTGCCTCAATAAGTGGCAAGTCATCCGTACTAAGTGTTGTTTGTAGTGCTTGTATTTGCTCAGCTAATGATTGCTGTTCATCAGTTGTCAGTAGGGCTGCGAATTCTTTGAGCGCAGATTGTAAAGCAAGCACTTCACGCTCAGCTTCTACTTTGGTCTCAATTAAAGAGCGCGCATTTTTATCTGCTTCCGCGTATTTAAATCCTGCCACTAGTAGCTGCTCTTTTTGCTCATCTGATAGTCCATAAGAAGGTACAATCTCAATCTTACTTTCTGTCTTGGTAGTGGTTTCTTGAGCACTGACTGTTAGCTGTCCGTTGGCATCAATACTAAAGGTTACCTCAATACGTGCAAATCCAGCTTTCATTGGTGGAATACCGTATAGCTCAAAGCGTCCTAGTGAACGACAGTTATCAACTGTTTCGCGCTCGCCCTGTACCACATGAATCACCATGCCTGTTTGACCATCTTGATAGGTGGTAAACACTTGGCGTTTTTTGACAGGAATAGGCGTATTGCGTGGAATCAGTACCTCAACCAGACCACCCATGGTCTCAAGACCGAGCGATAACGGCGTTACGTCTAACAGTAATAAGTTATTGTCACTATCACCGTTGACCAATTGATGTGCGGTTTGGGCAGCACCTAAAGCCACCACTTCATCTGGGTTTAGACGGCAAAGCGGCTCTTTAGCAAAAAACTCAGTCACTACTTGCTGTACAGCAGGCATACGGGTAGAGCCACCGACTAAGATAACTTCATCTAAGTCTGAAGTAGATAGCTTGGCATCACGCAGTACTTGTTCACAGACACTTATCGTGCGGCGGCTAACGGGCTCTGCAATAGCCAGCAAGTCTTCACGGCGTAACACGCCTTGATAAGACTGCTCATTGACAGTGATATCGATATCGACTTGTTCAGCATCAGTCAGCGCTTGCTTATAAGCTTTGGCTTGTTGTGCCAGTATCGACTTGTCATGACGGCTCACGTCTGTAGGATCGATGTGTAATTGCTTGATAAGCCAATTAGTCATTAGACGGTCAATATCATCACCACCTAATGCACTATTACCACCAGTTGCCAATACTTCGAAGACGCCATCATTTAGCTTTAAGATAGAAACGTCAAAAGTACCACCACCCAAATCATAAATTAAGTAATAGCTTTCTTTATTACTATCTTGTGTAGGCTGATCGAGACCATAGGCAACGGCTGCGGCGGTCGGCTCATTTAATAGACGCAGTACATTGATACCAGCCGCTTGCGCCGCATCTTTAGTCGCTTGACGCTGAGCTTCATCAAAGTAAGCAGGAACGGTAATTACCGCACCTTCAATACTGTCTGCAGGTAATGCAGTGGTGGCGCGTTGCTCAAGCGTTGCCAATATCCGCGCTGATACTTCCACAGGCGATACTTCCCCTTGAGCAGTAACGAATGCAGGCATATCGTCTTTATTGCCACTCAATTCATAAGGGTGGGAGAATTTGATATCAGCTTGGCTACGACCCATAAAGCGCTTAGCCGAGACGATCGTATTTTTTGGATCATCCGCTAAGTGTGCTAGGGCATCATAGCCGACTAATGGGTTGCCTGTGCTTGGATAGTAGACGACAGAAGGTAGTAAAGTGTCATTAGCTGCGCCTGCTTCTAAGACTTGCGCCTTGCCTGAGCGTACCACAGCGACCAATGAGCGCGTGGTACCAAGATCGATTCCCAGACCAAAACGATGCTGGTGAGGTTGGGCGCTTTGATTGGGTTCGGCAATTTGCAATAAAGACATAAGATAACTCAGAGATAAAATGAATAAGTGAAATGGAGCAAATAAAAAAATATACACTATTATAGTTTAACCGCTGCAATCCCGCTTTCAAATTAGAGGAGGGTGGCGGTTAAGAGTGCTTAAAATAAGAGATTATACGGTATCGTTGGTACTATTTTAACTATCATTTTGGAATAGTGCTTTTAAATGAGATTTATATGTTAAAAGCACTTATAAATAAACCTTAGATATAAACTAAGTCATAAAGCTTATAAATCGGCTCTTTAAACGTATAAATCATCGTCATCTGAATGTTCAGCAGTTACTACTTCATCAAGGCCAGTAGTAACATCAGCATTTAGCTTTACTAAGAACTTCAGCTTTTGCGTCGCATCGATCGCCGTTTGCCAGTCTTGACTTTGGTATGCAGTGCTAAAACGCTCAGACTGTTTAGCGAGACGCTGCGTAATCTGCGGATGTAGTTGCTGTAGGGTCGCACGATCTTTATCTTCAATCGCTTCATCTAGATCAATACGCATCTGCATAGCATCTTCTAAGAAGTCTAAGTCTGCGATTGAATGCTCTAGATTTTGTGCTTGATCTGCCATATCTAACAAATAGCTAGCACGACTATCAGGCGTACTTAACGTTTGATAAGCTTGATTAATCAACGCTGAAGCTTGCTCAGACTGCTGTTGTGCTTGTGCCGTATCTGACAAGTTTTTTGCGACATTATCAGGGTGATAACGTTTTTGTAGCAGACGTAGACGCTGATCGAGACTGTCTTGATTGACTTCAAATTGTACAGGCTGCTCAAATAGAGCAAAGAAGTTATTAAACTGTGCTTCTGCTGTAATGTCTGTCATATCATACGCCTTGCATTTTTATTTGTTTTTTCAAAACTTTGTCTAGTTGAGGACTTTTTTACGGATTGGTTCGTAATACTGAGTTAATCGCTCACTACTGTCTACTATTAAACTCACAAGCGTTGAGACCTTAGACTGTAAAGGATTCACCGCAACCACATTCACCTTTCTGATTCGGGTTAGTAAACTTAAAGCCTTCGTTTAAACCTTCTTTTTCATAATCCATCAACAAGCCATCTAAATACACCAAACTTTTAGGATCAATAAAGATACTGACGTCACGACTTTCATAGCGCGTGTCATTTTCATCAGGCGTATCTACAAACTCTAAAACGTAAGCTAATCCTGAGCAACCCGCTGTACGGATACCAACTCGAATACCTTCGCCTTTACCGCGATTGTCCAAAAAATCTCGAACATGCTGAGCGGCGCGTTCTGTCATTTCAATCATGCCAACTCCCATTGACTATCAATAATAAAGATATTAATTTAATAAAAAACTGTTTAATAAGAAACTATCAATAATGAATATAAATAAAATTCTGTATAAATGGGCAACTAGGATAGCAAGATTGCCGAAATAACATTTTAATAACTTCTGGTTAATAACTGCTAGAAAATAAAAGGTGACAATTACATAAGCGTTATTGTCACCTCTTTAGCATTAGTAGCTGTTCAATGTACTGCTACTAAAGTATGACTATTAAGATAGTGTACTTAAAAATACAATACTCACGCTAATAGGCTTAGCTAGTCGCTTCTTCTGTCACTGCTGCAGCGCCATGTTTACCTTTATAGTCACTGATAGCAGCTTTAATAGCATCTTCTGCAAGTACAGAGCAATGCACTTTTACGGGTGGTAATGCAAGCTCTTCAGCGATATCGTTGTTTTTGATTTCGCCAGCTTGGTCTAGACTTTTGCCTTTAAGCCACTCAGTAACAAGTGAGCTTGAAGCAATTGCTGAACCACAGCCATAAGTTTTAAAGCGTGCATCTTCAATGATACCATTATCATCAACTTGGATTTGTAGACGCATTACATCGCCACAAGCTGGGGCACCAACCATACCAGTTCCAACGTTTTTGGCATTTTTATCAAGATTGCCGACGTTGCGCGGATTTTCGTAATGATCAATAACTTGGTCACTATAGGCCATGGGGTTTTCTCCTAGTTAGATGATGAGTAGTCAATTACTGACTTTGAATGTCTAACTACTCATCGATAATTGGGGTCAAACATTTAGTTAATAAAAACTATATTTATAATTGTCTGATCAATCGTTTAATGGCTATGGTCTATAACCATATCGTTTTTTGGTTTTAGTGCTCAGCCCATTCGACTGAATCTAAATCAACACCTTCTTGATACATATCCCAAAGTGGTGATAGGGCACGTAATTTGTCAACCGCTTCATGCATTTGCTTGATAACAGTATCGATATCTTCTTCAGTCGTATAACGACCAAAGCTAAAGCGAATCGAGCTATGTGCTAATTCGTCTGGGCGACCGATAGCACGTAATACGTAAGATGGCTCAAGTGTCGCTGAAGTACAGGCTGAACCTGATGAGACGGCTAAGTCTTTTAGCGACATCATGAGTGATTCACCTTCAACAAAGTTAAAGCTGATGTTTACAATATTAGGCACACTGTGCTCAAGATCACCATTTAGGTAAATCTCTTCGATATCTTGTAGACCGTCCCATAGTTTCTGACGCAATTTTGCTGCATGAGCATTATCTTCTTCATAACGCTCATTGGCTAAGGCAAATGCAGCACCAAGGCCGACAATTTGATGCGTCGGTAGTGTACCTGAACGCATACCGCGCTCATGACCACCGCCATGTTGCTCTGCTTTTAAGCGAACACGGGGCTTACGACTGACGAACAAGGCACCGATACCTTTAGGACCATATGCTTTATGGCCTGAAAAACTCATCAAGTCGATTTTCATCTCTTGAATGTTAATAAGAACTTTACCAACAGACTGTGCGCCATCGACATGGAAGATAACACCAGCTTCACGGGTTATTTCACCAATAGTAGCTACATCAGTAACTGTGCCAAGCTCGTTGTTTACCATCATCAATGATACTAAAATCGTGTCATCGCGTAGCGCTTCTTTAACTTGCTCTGGCAAAATAAGACCAGTACTTGGTTGTGGCTCAAGATAAGTAATCTCAAAACCTTCTTGCTCAAGTTCGCGACAAGTGTCCAATACGGCTTTATGCTCGATTTTGCTGGTGATAATATGCTTACCACGAGACTGATAAAAATGCGCAGCACCTTTAATCGCTAGGTTGTCAGATTCTGTCGCACCTGAAGTAAAGACGATTTCGCGCGGATCAGCATTGATAACATCAGCAACTTGCTGACGAGCAGTTTCGACTGCTTCTTCTGCTTGCCAGCCATAGCCATGTGAGCGCGAGGCTGGGTTACCAAAGATGCCGTCTACAGTCAGATATTCGCTCATTTTAGCGGCTACTGATTTAGCAACTGGCGTGGTGGCGGCATAATCTAAGTATATAAGGTTGTTATGTTGGCTCATGCTGGGTTTGCCTCGCTGGTCGATAGGGTAATAGTATTAATGTCTTTTATGGAAATCTCTTTAGTAGAGTTTTGCTGACGCTCTGATACTGATTGCACATTTTCCATATCTAATAATTGCGCCAATGTTATATTTTTCAAGTACTGCTCAATATGATTGGACAGTGCACACCATAAATCATGGGTTAGGCACATTGTACCACCTTGGCAGTCACCACGTCCTTCACACTGCATGGCATTAACCGACTCGTCAACGGCAGATATAATACTCATTACATCTATCTCATCTAGGGGTTTGGCTAAATGATAACCGCCTGCAGCACCACGAATACTAGTAACTAAACCGCGTTTACGTAGTTTGGAGAATAACTGTTCAAGATATGAGATAGATATCGATTGCCGTTTTGCAATATCAGATAAGGATACAGCACTGTCTTGTTGACTGGTTTGTAACGCCAAATCTAGTAACGCGGTAACGGCATACCTGCCTCGAGTAGTTAAACGCATAAAATATCTCCAAGCTAATCAGTTATAAGCCAAATTCAATAACGAGCTTAGTATCTTTAGTACTCTAAATCATGAGTGATCTAAATCATGCAAGATTATTTGTGCAATACAGATATTAAGTATACTAAGTCAAACGTCATCGCTATTAAACAACAGATGGTTAACCCGATGTGTGCTGCGATAAAGTCATTATACTTAATCCTGAGTAATTTAGTCAAGATTGAAATGTCATAGAATGGTTAATCTTACCTATCACCACTATTAATAAAAGTAATTGGCTAAATAAAGCGGCAACGAAGTGGAAAAGCGCTAATGAGTGGTGGTAAAGGCTAAGGGTAAAAAAAACGCTCAATGACAGTTCGATGACTTCGTTGAGCGTTCTTGTAAAAACAAAGGTAAACCCCGAAGGTTAGTTCATTAGCAACGTGATAACAGCAACAATCGCCATAATAACTGAAGCAATTGTGATAATAGTAAGTGTCTTTTGTCTACTCTGTAGCTCTTTCACTGTAGTTTCAAATTCGCGATTTTTTATGGTCAGCGTATTAATTTGAGTCTGTTGTTCTGCAATACGTAGTTTATAGTTGTTCTTTTTTTCTTCCATTTCATCAGCGCTAGGTTTTTGCTTTGCATTGCCACCTTTAAACTTCTTAAGGATCCCTTGAATTAAGCCACCCAAACCTAGCTGAGTAATAAATTGTTTAACCAGTTGAACCTGAATAAGCTCACCACGCATTTGCAGTTTTTCAGTCGTTTCGCTGTCGTGTGAGGTTAAAGCACTTAAAACTTGAATGCTATACGCGTTAATAATAACGTCAGGCTCACTACGACCAACAGGTAGATTGGCATCTAGCAACACACCTTTATAGCTAAAAGTTGCAAAAATCTCTATATGAGGCAAATACAAGCGTAGACAGATAACAGTGCCCTGTTTAGCAAGCGGGTAAGCGGCTTTACGTAGCTCAGGATCTAAGCGTAACAGCAAGGTCAATGCTGACTCAGTGAACACTAGGATAATGTTGAGAAGAGAGTGAGACAACGTAGAACGCTTCATGTAAGTAATCCATTTTATTGGGCAAATTAAAAGTAAACATAAAATATGAGAAGCAGTGAATAACTGCAAATACAACATTAATTATAATTTGGTTTTTATAGCATATTATGTGATGGCTATCATAACGTTTTCATCATAAAAAGTAACGTATACCTATGTCAGTTAGCAAATTATTGCGATAAAGCCCGTTTTCTATACCTAGAGTTTTTGTAAGTCAAAGCTCTACTGTACTACAAATATGAACAAAGCCAGCTGAAGTAGCGAACACTGGCTAGTAAAAAGATATTATCAATTGTCTCTTCATAATATAGACTTTAATCGCTAATTTTGATTGAAAAATCAGTGATTTCGCTAAAATTAATGGTTTTTTTAAATAAACTATACGTTCTCTGACGTAAAATACATCTTGGCGACCTAAAAGACTAATATGCATTATGCGATGTTTTTGAGCAGTATCTGTGGGACAAATGACAAGTTACAGGTGATTTGCGTAACGTTAGGTGTCAAATACGTAGTTTCGCAGGCAAAAAAATGTAAAATCGCTTGCGCTCCTTATGTTGCCTTGATATAAAGACGTTAACAACGCGCAACCCGTAAATAAAAGCGTCAAAAGTGGTTTTTATTGCTTAAATCGTATGAGAGCGATACAATGCCTGACGTTAGCGTTTATTTCAGCCCTTAAACTTGAAGGAAATTGTATGAATAAGTCAGAATTAATTGATAGCATTGCAGACAAAAGCGGCCTAAACAAAACCCAAGCTGGTGATGCATTGAACGCCGTTATGGAAAGCGTTGGTGAAGCTCTAGAAGCTGGTGAAAGTATCTCATTAGTTGGTTTTGGTACGTTTAGCGTAAAAGACCGTAAAGCACGCACTGGCCGTAATCCTAAAACAGGTGAAGAGCTAAGTATCCCTGCAAGTAAAGTACCAAGCTTTAAAGCCGGTAAAAACTTAAAAGAGCGCTTAAACTAAGCCAATCTTAGCTTGTTAGTATAAGTTTACTGTTTAACTTTAAACAGTAAAACAAGCAATAAAAAGCACCTTTATATAGAGGTGCTTTTTTTATCGCTAAAATTTGTATAGCAGATGCTTGGAATATTTTGAGTCTAGACTAAAATTCACGTATCATAGGGCGCGCGTAACGCTATTGCTTTATCAAGTTACGGTTTTTACAAGCATCAAATAACATTGACATCATTTATCATGCCATTGTCTGTCCACATATCGCTGACATCGTTGCAATGGTTCTTCATCAATATAGGTTAAAAAGTAGAAATAACTATGGATAAATTGCGCGATTTTTTGAAAAGCTGGCCTGGTCGCATTTTATTGATTCTATGCCTATCGCCACTCGCTTTATTAGGTATCGAGAGCTACTTTCAGGGCAATGTTGATCCCAATCAAATAGCCCAAGTAGGTGAGGCAAGTGTGGGTTTGTCAGAGTATCAAAATGCAGTAAACAATCGACGCTCTGAGATTTTAGACCAAATTGATGACGCAAGCTTATTAAATGAAGATGTGTTACATGAGCAAGTGCTAAAAGGATTGATTGACCGCACCTTACTTGAGCAGCAAGCTGGTAAGCTAGGTATGACTGTATCTGATGACACGATCAATCGTCTGTTGCGTCAAGAGGACGCTTTTAAAGATGAAAACGGCGAATTCTCTAACGATCAGTTCTCGAACTTTTTACGTCAACGCGGCATGACTAAAGACCAACTGTTTGCTGAATTTCGTAATCAGTTAAGCCTAGATCAGCTCAATGCAAGTATCGTTGGTACTGCCATCTATCCTATGAAAGCGGTGAATCAGCTGATTGATTTACAGCTAGAATCACGCAATATCTGGCTACATCGTTTTAATTGGCAAGATTATCAGCAGAAAGTTAAGCTTAGCAAAAATGATATCCAAGCTTATTATGATGCTAATAAAGAGACGCTAAAGAGCGATGCCATGGTTGATTTGGCATATATTCAGTTAAGCCCTGCGACGATTAAGGTCGATCAAGTTACAGAAGAAGATCTGCAGCAGCAATATGAAGGCTATAAGCAAGGGCTTGCTGTGGTTGATGAGCGTAAGCTAAGTCAGATTCTAGTTACTGGTAATGATGCTAAGACGCGTGCTGATAAAATCAAAGCTCGTCTTGATAAAGGTGAATCATTCGCAGCATTGGCCAAAACAGAGTCAGATGATCCATCAGGCGCGACTGGCGGTGATATCGGACTTTTCAATCCATCAGTATTTGGTAATGATGCTGCTGCCGTTGAAACAGCGCTGCAAGGCTTAAGTGTAGGTGACGTTACTGCCCCTATTAAAACCAATTTCGGTTATCAGATATTTACGGTAACAGAAGACAATGGTAGTAAAATACCAAGCCTAGATAGTATGCGTGAAGAGTTAACAGCTAAGGCAAAGGAATATAAGCGTCAATCAATTTATGCTGATAAAGTAACAGCAATTAATGATTTGGCAGCAGATGGTTTTAGTATCGAAGATATCGCTCAGCAAGAAAACGTAGCGTTAAAACGTATTAAAGATTATCGTAAGAATAATAATACGTCAGTGTTGCCGCAACCTGCTGTCATCAAGCAAGCCTTTGATGAGTTTACTATCCAAGATCAGGCAGTAACGGCAGGTATTGAAGTAGGTAGCGGAACGGCATGGGTGCAACCAAGTAACTATCGTCCAACTCAAACTCTTACCTTGGCAGCTGCAACTCCAATTATTACCAAAAGGCTGCGTCAGCAAAAAGCCAGTGCTATGGCTCTTAAAGATGCTAAGCAGTTGGCTGCTGGGATTAAAACCGTGGCTGATATCAATAAGCAAACAGTAGGTTTTCAGGCACTCGGTCAGGTTAATCGTCAAACAACGTTACTGACCGAAAAGGAGCGTAGTTTAGCATTTAGTAAGCAAGCCTCTGAGAACGGGGTTGTAGCGTTGGCAAGTGAGACTGAGATAGGTGCTAGTGTGCTGGTTGGTGATCGTATTGAGACTGAACGCCAATCGCAGTTGTCTGATCTAGAAAAAGCGCAAACAGCCTCAATTATCCGTGATAATTTAGGTCAAGATCAGCTGCAAGATTACTTAGATTATCTACGTCTGGTATATAAGGTTGAAATTAACGAAGCTAACATGGCAGGGGCACAAGGTCAGTAATAGCGCCATTGCTTTCTGTTGAGCTATTAATAAGTAATCAAAAAAATGCATAAAAATTCTTGAATAAAAAAGCCACTGTAGCAATACAGTGGCTTTTTTAATGAGCTATATTTTTGATATTTTTATATATATAAATTAATAGCAGTACTTATATGAAGTGCTGCTATTAATACTGCTTTAGCATTTTGTACATGAAAGTTTTAATGACGGAAATGGCGCATACCCGTAAATACCATAGCAATACCATGCTCATTTGCTGCAGCAATGGTTTCATCATCACGCATAGAGCCACCTGGCTGGATGATAGCAGAAATCCCTACTGCAGCAGCGTTATCTATGCCATCACGGAACGGGAAGAAGGCATCTGAGGCCATGACAGCACCTTCAGTTGCTAATCCAGCATGCTCAGCTTTGATAGCAGCGATACGTGCTGAGTTTACCCGGCTCATTTGACCTGCGCCAACACCAATAGTGCGCTGACCTTTAGCATAAACGATAGCGTTGGATTTGACGTATTTTGCTACGTTCCAACTAAATAACAGATCAGCAATTTGTGCTTCAGTTGGTTGTACGTCAGTGACGATTTTCAAATCATTAGCAGTGATCAAACCGAGATCCTGTTCTTGTACCAACAGGCCACCGTTGACGCGCTTATAGTCAAGTTGGATGTCGCGCTGATCTGGTGCTGGTAGTTCACCGCAAACTAAGACGCGTACGTTTTTCTTAGTCGCAGTCGCTTCAAGTACACCTGCTTCAATACTTGGCGCAATAATAACTTCTACGAATTGATTGTCAATAATGGCTTTTGCTGCGGCAAGTGTTAATGGGCGGTTAAAGGCAATAATGCCACCGAAAGAAGATTCAGGATCCGTGCTAAAAGCAGTTTGATAAGCCGCTACTTGGTCGTTATCAATGGCGACACCGCAAGGGTTAGCGTGCTTGACGATTACGCAAGCAGGTGCACTAAATGCTTTGACGCATTCAAGGGCAGCATCAGTATCGGCGATATTATTATAAGATAATGCTTTGCCTTGTAATTGCTCGGCCGTTGCTATAGAAGCTTGCTTACTTTTTGAAGGTTGGCTTTCTATATAAAAAGCAGCATTTTGATGTGGGTTTTCGCCATAGCGTAGGTCTTGTGCTTTTTCAAGCTGCACATTAAACGTTCTTGAAAAATTCTCTGGCTGTTGAGTTTCATTGACACGACTACCCAAAAAGTTAGCAATCATCCCATCGTATTGTGCCGTATGTTCAAACGCTTTAACCGCTAAGTCATAGCGTAAGGCCGTTGTCAGTTCTGTGCCATTACCTAAGGCTACAAGTACTCGTTCATAATCGGCTGGATCAGTAACAATACCTACGTGGGCATGGTTCTTAGCAGCAGAACGTACCATAGTCGGACCACCAATATCGATGTTTTCAATAGCATCGTTCATAGTGACATCAGCACGAGCAATTGTTTCAGCAAATGGATAAAGGTTAACCACGACCAAATCGATACGATCAATACTATGCGAACTCATAATCGCATCATCTGTACCACGGCGACCTAAAATACCACCATGAATCTTTGGGTGTAGCGTTTTGACACGGCCATCCATCATTTCAGGGAAACCAGTATAATCTGATACTTCAGTCACGGCCACATTATGCTCTTTGAGCAAACGATAAGTACCGCCAGTGGATAGTAAGTCAAATCCTGACTGAATAAGCCCCTGAGCAAATTCTACGATATTGGACTTATCAGAGACTGAGAGTAGAGCAAGCGGTTTGGTAGCCATAAAAACGATTCCATAAAAAAAGCCCGACACAAACGTCCGGCAAGATAGTAGTGGCAGTCACAGATAGAGTTACGTCTAATCTATGAGTTGCCATGCACAATAATGATAAAGCTTAATGTTGTAAGCTTAATAACTGTTGTAAGCTTAATAATTAAGTTTCAGTGTTTAGAGCTTAATGTTCGCAGCTAGCTATGCATTACTTAGGCATGACTAGCATTGAATGGATAGAGCTTCAAAAATCACGATGCCTATGATAAAACATCTGACCAATTTACACAAAACTCAATATCATTTTAGAGCATAAATACTAATTTCTATACAATCAACTACATTAAATCGTAGATTTTAAGTTTTTTGCGTAGTGTGCCACGATTAAGGCCCAAAATTTGAGCGCATTTGGTTTGATTTCCACGAGTTTGCTCAAGTACTACAGTTAGTAGGGGGAGTTCTACTTCTTTTAAGATGAGCTCGTAAAAGTCGGTTGGCATTTCATCATCCAAGGCCGCAAAATACTCACGTACTACGCGTTCAACATGCACACGTAAAGGCGCATTCGCTGGAGTAAGTGTCGTATCACTGTGCATATGATTGTCTGCGCTATCCAAACGATTCTGTGTATCAGTGGTTGGTTGATTAGTACTGTCCTGATCATCATAGTTGTTATGGCAATCAGGATGCTGGGCAAAACGGTTGGCAAAGGATTGAGCGGAGTGTGCCATAAGGTGATGTCCTTAAAAAAGTGTGATACGACAAAGGTCATAGACAAAAAGATAACTAGTCGCTCAACTGAATATTAATATAAGTATTAGGTTGGAGATATGAAGCTTTTTAATAAATAGGGTTGATAGTAACTTTACTAATATGATTGATGGTAACTGGTACTGTAAACATAAATGATTTGTTTTGTTCAGCGAATAGTAGATTTTGCTTACTTGCTAGATAGTCCTTTGGCAGCGCAATGAACTCTCCAGTTAGAGCGTTATTGTCATAAATGCTAACTTTGAGACTAGGTAGGAGCTGGGACTTTGTGCTTTGGTTTGCCAAAGTGGCTGTTATATCAGTAAATACATCAGCATCCATAATATCACTAGGTTTATAAACCAAATCAGTAATATCAAAAGCTGCCATGTCAGCACTAGGTAGGCTGCAAGCTGCGACTGCGCAAACTGCTTGTAAGCGTGCTGCATGCGCTGGGTTTTTGACTATGTTATCTAGATTAAAAATAACATATTGTGCAAACAATAGCATTATCAAGACTAAGCAGCCGGCTACCCAAAGGATCGAAGCGGCAGAAGTCTGTGCAAGAGTTTGTGATGGGTAGATACGTGACTGACCCTTGCTTATTTGCTTAGGGCTAATTTGAGTTTGATCTCTAAGTGGTACGCCCATGCTAGCTAATAGCTGCGATAAATCAGTGTCAGACTCTATCGTGTTTGTATCATTGTTTTGTTCTTCAAGGAGTTTTTCAAGCCATGCATTATCGTTGTCATTGGACATATTAATATTGTCGATAGAAGCATTGATATCATTAGCGGCGACTGAACCGATATTATATTGAGGCCTAGTGTTGACAACATAATCTGATTCTTCAAATAAAGTATCTTGATCGTTAGGCTCGATATTAGACTGATTATCCACAGTAGTGGCTGGTTTAGAGTCTGTTGGTTCAGAATCTAGATTTGTAGTATCCAGCTCAGAAAACCATGCACTCATTTCATCTAGCGAGTTATATTCTGAGTTTGACTCTTCAATATCGTCAACGGGCATATCATCATAGATAAGAGTATCAGAGGATAAAAAATTATTATCCTGCTGAGAATTATTATTTTTGCTTTTTTCAAAAGAGGTGAAATTGCTATCGGTATTTGAACGATCATCACCAGAGACCACAAGATTTTCATTTACTAAAAATACTTGTTGACAGCGTCCACAGCGCGCTTTCGCATTTAACTCATTTAATTGAGCTTGCGGTAAACTAAAGTAGGCTTGGCAAGAAGGACATTGGGTTTTGATGAGCGTGGTCATGTAATTGAGTCCAAAGAAATACGATAGTAACTATCGCGCATCCACTCACCAAAACCTGTCTTATTTTTTAGATATTATTAGGCATCTTTATAGCGATAGATAATAGGGGAGCAGCGTTAAGTTTGCAAAATTCAACTGACTGCCTATCGTAACAGATGTAATAAAGTGTTGCTAGTGTGTAAACAAAACTATTAGGTATTGCTACTGTGTAAACGTTCCTGATAAACGTTGCCAATGCTGATCTTCTTGAGCAGTGAAAGCATGTTTAGAATCAAGGGCAAAATAAGGCTTGTAAGCTTCTGAAACTTGCTCAGTCTGTGACTCAATTAATCCTGCTAGAACTATGCGTCCTTGTGAGGCAATTAAAGTTGCAAAGTAAGGAGCTAAGCCGATGAGGGGCTTGGCTAGAATGTTGGCTACAATAACATCCATTGGAACGACATCATGTTGTGCGCAGTAGGCCACGAAATCTTCTGGCAAAAATGTTTGCAAGTGTTCATCGACATTATTGCGTGCAGCATTTTGGTTAGTAGCCAGCACCGCCTGCGGATCGATATCGACCGCATAGACATGTTTGGCACCTAATAGCAATGCGCCAACACCTAAGATGCCTGAGCCACAACCATAATCGATGACGACTTTATCTTGTAGGTCTTGTTCAGTCAGCCAATCTAAACATAGGCGTGTAGTGGCATGGTAACCTGTTCCAAAGGCAAGTCCCGGGTCCATAATAATGTTAATGGCATCTGCATCAGGTGGCGTTAACCAGTTTGGAACGATCCATAAGCCGTTAGCGCATTCGATTGGATGATAGTGAGTCATCCATTCGCGCTCCCAGTCTTTATCATCAACAGCGCTCAGCCAAATGCGACTGGCCTGTACTTGTACTGCAATCTCATGACTTAGTTGCTCAACAGCTTGTCGACTCCCAATTTCGGTAGTAGCATCAAAGAGACCAGTCAGTATTACTTCATCCCATAAGGGTGATTCGCCCGGTAATGGTTCGAACAAAGGCTGATCACCTGCATCGTCTAACGCAATAGATAGGGCGCCTGCTTCTAATAACAGCGCTTCTGCAAGATCGACGTTTGCTTTTTCACATTGTAGGTGAAGT
Source organism: Psychrobacter sp. P2G3 (assembly GCF_001593285.1). Lineage (NCBI taxonomy): Bacteria > Pseudomonadati > Pseudomonadota > Gammaproteobacteria > Moraxellales > Moraxellaceae > Psychrobacter > Psychrobacter sp. P2G3. The sequence continues at coordinate 2,049,732 of NZ_CP012529.1, read as the reverse complement.
TGTTGCCATGCCATAAAAGTAACCTTAATTAAATTAGAATAAATTGAAGAAAAATAAATAATTATCGTTTGTAAAAAATAGAATAAACACATTCATTATTATACGCAGTTAGCAAGTTTTTCTTTGTCTGTTGCATCGAAAATAAACTGCGATAATGACTACTTAAGAGCTAATTGTGCCTCTCTTACAACGCGTGAATTGTTCTGTTGTTGACCTGATCGTAAGATAAGCTGCCATAACGCACGGCGACGACTGTCATCTTCAGAAACTGTCAGGCCACGACGTGCCATCGCTTCGGCTTTACGTGGCTGTCCCTTCTTCAGAGCAACTTGTGACAGGTAAAAATAAACCGCTGAAGATCTAGGTGCTAGACGTTGAGCACGCGTAAAGCTGTTTTCAGCAGCGGTCAAATTACCTGATTTAAGCTGATTAGTGCCTGTTTGCATCAGATTACGAAATGCTGGCAAGTTGCTTTGATTGCTAGTAGATTTACGGCTTTGCTGCTGCGAATTCTGACGTGCTTGCTCTAATAGCTCATTATGTGAAGGTGTAGCGGGCGGTTGCGAGATCATATAATCATCACGTGGTGGGGTGTACACTGGCTCGTTAAATATGATTTCTGGTTGTTCTATTATCGGTGTTTGCTGGGTTAAAGGATTGTTGGTAGTTGTACTACTACTCTCAGATCTAGGTCTCGTTTGGGGCTCAGAGTAAGGAGGATTTGCTGGCGTTCTAGTAGTTTCAGCGGGTGCTATATAAGGCTCACTAGAGTAGTCAGCTGTATTGCTGGCATCATTACGGTTAGTTACAGACCCTTGAGGAGTATTAATCGTAGTCGTTGTTGCGCCTGCACCGGTACTGTTAGGAGCTGAAGGCGCGGTCTGACAAGCACTCAACGTCAAAGTACCGATGAGCGCAGTTGATACTAGTAATAATTTACCCAACCCTTTGTGTCTGTCATTCATTACTGCCAAGTATTGTTGCTGCATAGATGCCGTCATGTCAAACCCCTTATTCTATGTAATTTTAAATAACAGTATGAACTGATAGTTAATCAAACAATTTATTAGAACCACTCAAGCGCTCTATCGTACCAAGTGTCAGTACGTCTTTGAGTATCACCATTATCGCCATTTTCCTCATTCGGGTTGATTACCTCACTATTTGGTATATCTAAACCTTCACGCTGACGCTGCTGATTCATCGAGCCTTGCTCATCTTGCCATTGCATCTGATCACGTGCTTGATCTTGCTGGTACAAAGAAATTGCACAACTACTGGCTTCCTCTGGTAAGTATGCCGACATGACTGGTAAATATCGTGCCGATGCACAACGTTCATTGGACAGCTTGCCAGAGTTGTTTTCAAGCCACAGCCATTCAATGCCTTCAGGTTCTGGCATGGATACGGGTGTCAACTTTAGGCGATTCATATAATCGACCCATACTGGTAGGGCACCTGTGCCGCCGCTAAGTCCGATTGGTTTATTGTCATCACGTCCAACCCAGACAACGCTTACGTAGTTGCCGCTATAGCCTGCAAACCAGGCGTCACGGTAGTCATTAGTCGTACCTGTCTTGCCCGCTAGATTTAAATCGCTACCAAGTGATTGGACACGTTTAGCGGTTCCATCTTTCACTACTTGTTGTAGCGCATAGTTAGTTAGGTAGTTGGTTTCAGGCGGTATACTACGCTGTGTATTAAGACCAGTACGCTGCAAGATACGCCCGCGATCATCAATAACAGTACGAATGCTGTGAATAGGAGTACGAAAGCCACCAGTCGCAAAGACTTGGTAAACGCCAAGCATATCCATTGGACTTAAGTTAACTGAGCCTAATAATGCGGATGGATACGCAGGAATTTTTTCTTCAATACCTAGACGGCGCAGCTGCTTGGCAAATGTATCAATACCGAATTCCATGCCTAAGCGTACCGTACTTTGGTTATACGATTTAGCCAGTGCAGTGGTTAACGGCACATAGCCGTGGTCGCGATTGTCATAATTTTTAGGGTTCCATTTAGTACCGTCACCTAGATTGACTGTAATCGGTGAGTCATCAACGGAGCTGGCTAAATTATAGCGACCGCTTTCAAGCGCCGTCATATAGATAACAGGTTTTAACAGCGAACCAACTTGACGCTTAGCATCAACGGCACGGTTAAAGCCAGTAAACTCACTACCACTACCAACTACTGCGACCAGCTCGCCCGTTTCAGGGTTCGCACTGACTAATGCTCCTTGTAGATCCTTAGTCTTACTACTATTACGGCGTAGCTCACCCAGCTTCTTATCAACAGCTTTATCAGCAGCTAATTGAGCAATAGGGTCGAGGGTACTAATGATGGTAAGACCTTCATTTTTGAGGTCATCAGAGTAGTACACTTCATTAAGTTCACGCTTGACGATATCCAAAAAGTCTGGAAATTGGCTTTTGCCTTCAACAGGCTTATCAACAACACCAAGAGGTTTTTCTAACGCTTTATCGTAGTCCTCTTGACTAATACTACCCATTTCTAGCATGTTATTGAGCACTATATCACGGCGTGCCTTTGAGTCGTTTGGATGACGGCGTGGATTATAAACGCTTGGCCCCTTTGCCATACCTACTAACATGGCTTGCTGATCTAAACGTAGCTCATTGAGTGGTTGATTAAAATAAAATTGTGATGCCAAGCCAAAACCATTGATAGAGCGGTTGCCATTTTGACCCAGATAGATCTCATTCAGATAGGTTTGCAGGATTTCATCTTTACTATAATGCAACTCTAGCAGCACTGCCATCAATGCTTCATTGGCTTTACGTTTCAGGGTACGATCAGAGTTAAGATAAAAGTTCTTGATAAGCTGTTGGGTGATGGTCGAGCCGCCCTGCATAGAGCCGCCAGAGAAATTGTTAAGTACGGCGCGAGCGATACCACGTATGGATACCCCTTTATGTTCATAGAAACCGCGATCTTCGGTAGCGATTAAAGCATCAATCAATGGCTGTGGCACATCATCTAACGAGACGACCATACGATCTTCATTGCTATCAGGATAAATGCCGCCAATATTCACAGGTTCAAGACGAATAATACCAGTCTTATTTTGTTCAGTACTTTGAATCGTCTGAATCTTATTATCCGCAATGGTCATTTTGATAACTTGTTCTTTATCAACATCATTCGCGCTATAGGTAAATCCACGCGTATGGATAAAGTAGTTATTGCCTGATTTATGGAAGCTACCGGTGCGATCATAGGCTTTATTGCTACGATAATTAAGCAGCTCTAGCCATTTTTTCATGGTGTCGTTATCAACGGCAGCACCTTGATAAAGCTCAAGTGGTTGTGAATATACCTTAGCAGGAATATCCCAGCGCTTGCCTTCAAATTTTTGGGTAATAGTACGATCAAGCTTGACTAAATACAGCGCCAATAAAACCATGCCAACGATGACAATAATTAATAAGATACTGCTAAATACAATACCGCGCTGTTGCGAGGGTAGAGTACTAATAGCAGACTTAGACGATTGTGGTAGCTTAAGATTAGATTTTTGCACTGATAACGCACCGTATTGGGATAAAAAACTGCCTCATAATGACGCAAATTGACAAAATTTTCAATCTATCATCATCGACTTAAGGATTCATTAGGGTTTAGCTGGGAAGGTGTATAATAAGTATAGCGTCTAATATCATAATATTAATTAACTAAATAAAGCTTTGTGATAGTCGTTTCAATATGATTTGGAAAAAAATAAAAGCAGTGAAAGCTCTGCATTTAGCAGACTAAATGCTTTTGGCACACTATGCATTTTATATTGCACTGACTTTGCCTTTTAATGCGTTTGGTAAGTGACATATAGGATACAGCCTACATGTTCGAAAATGGTGTTTTTTGTGTGGATTATCAGCTGTTACTTTGCCAGTAGTGGCTGATTTATTGTTAGGCTTAAACGCGGTTTAACTTAAGCAATACTAATGCAACACAATGTATTTAAAGCTAATGTATCTAAAGCCTGCGTATTAAAAGCCAGTTTATCTAAAGGAAGTAAGCGCGACTATGTCTAGTGCCTCGTCATCAAAATCATCGACTACATCTTATGAAGATAATTCTATTACCGAAGGCTTGGTATTGCCACTCGCTGGTCACTGCTTTCACTGCGGCGATCCGGTACCGCAGCCACCATTCTATGCTGAGATATTGGGTAAGTCGCGTGAGATGTGCTGTATGGGTTGCCAATTGGCCGCGCAAAGCATTGTAGAAGCGGGTCTTGAGCAGTATTACCTTGACCGCTCAGAAATTAATCGTACAGCAAGCTTGCCAACCCAGCTGACTCGCCTTGAAGCCTACGATCATGATGAGATAAAGTCACAGTTTGTCTATGCGCAAGATGGCCTGTCAGTCGCGGAATTATCTGTCAATAATCTACGCTGCGCTGCCTGTACTTGGCTGATTGAATCACGTCTAGATGAGTTAGATGGTATTAGTAAATGTCAGGTGAACTTGACCAATCAGCGCATGCGTGTCATTTGGGATGAGACTAAGCTGCCTATTAGCCGCATCTTAGCTGTCATTAATGAGATCGGCTATGAAGCAAAGCCTTATCGGCAAGATACTCATGAGGCTATGCTGGCGCGTCATAATAATCAAATGTTATTAAGGCTAGGAATTGCTGCACTAGGTTCGATGCAAGCGATGATGTATGCCGTTGCGATTTACTTTGGTGAATATAGTGACATGTTGATATTTCAGCGTGATTTTTTACGTTGGGTATCTTTATTTGTTAGTACGCCTGTGTTCTTTTACGCCGGAATTCCTTTCTTCACATCAGCTTGGTCAGCGGTTCGGGCGCGCCAAGTCAATATGGATGTGCCGGTCAGTATTGCCTTAATAGTCACTTTCTTTGCAAGTCTCTATGCCACTATTACAGGGCAAGGGGAGACGTACTATGATTCGGTCAGTATGTTTATTTTCTTCTTACTGGCAGGGCGTTATATTGAGCATAATGCGCGTCTAAAAGCAGCGACTATGGCCAATGACTTAGTCGTAGTCGAGCCAGTATTGGTACAAAAGGTCGCTGAAGACCAAGAAGCTGCAGCGCTTATTTTGAAAATGTTAGCGGAAAATGAGCTTGAGCTTAATGAGGTAAAAGAAGGTTTTATTGTTCAGACCAATGATTTAGTTGTTAATGAAGCTATTAACGAGTTAGATGCTCGAAACCTATCAAGCCTCAAGCCAAAGTCTACGCCCGACTTTATGAAGCGCATAGACGCTAACGTCCATAAGTTAACAACTCGTATTGCGCAAGACTGGCAGCAGAAACGCAATCAACGCCTAGACCTCTCAAAACTAAAAGATGAAGCAGAAGAAAAACAGATGGTGACAGCCCATAGCTTGCAAGTGGGTGACATCATTATGGTTGAGGCCGGATCTGAAATTATCAGTGATGGCATTTTGCTTAGTCCAACTGCTACGGTCTCCCAAAGCTTGCTGACGGGTGAGGGTGACTTGATTGTCAAAGCCCAAGGTGACTATATCGTTGGCGGCGCACAAAACGACAGTCAACCGTTTGAAATGCTGGTCACTGCACTGCCACAAGATAGTCAAATAGGCTTGATCGATAGGCTTATGAACCGTGCCATGAGTGAAAAGCCCAAGCTTGCCCAACAAGCGGACAAGCTGGCACGTTGGTTTGTCGCGCGCATTTTAGTGTTATCGGCACTGGTTTTTATCGGTTGGTACATCGTTGACCCAAGCCAAGCGATTTGGGCAACCGTTGCAGTTTTGGTAGCGACTTGTCCTTGCGCACTGTCATTAGCCACTCCAATTGCATTAACCGTCTCGACCAATCGCTTGGCCAGCTATGGCTTTCTAACGACTCGTGGACATACGCTACAAACATTGGCTGAAATTACCCATGTGGCTTTTGATAAGACTGGTACGCTTACTTATGGTAAGCCGAACTTATTAAATATTGAACTATTAGATTCTGCAAGCCAAAATGAAACTTACAATTTAGAGCTAGCTGAGCAAAAAGATGACGTGTTAGCAATCGCTGCTGCTTTAGAGGTAGGCAGTCGTCATCCTATTGCTCATGCGCTGCTTACAGCTGCTTATCAGTTACATTTGCCGTCTACTCAAGTTTTACAGCACTACCCAGCGGGCGGGGTAGAAGCGATGATTGATGGTGTGCTATACCGAATCGGGCATGTAGATTTTGCTTTAGATAGAATCAATAATGATTCAAGTACAGCATTAATTGATGAGCCAGTTATTGATTTAGTTGCCCATCGTGCCAGCTCAGCAGTAGTGTTATCTTGTCAGCAAGATGGCTCAAACGTATGGCAAGCGCTGGCATGCTTTTACTTTAACGATAAGGTGCGTGATAGCGCCAAATCGATGCTTGATACGCTCAAAGGGCTGGGTCTTGAGTCTGTAATGCTTACGGGTGATCCAAGTCCGCAGGCGCTAGTGATGGCTGAGAGTTTAGGAATGCAGTCAGCACATAATGGTCTATCTCCAACTGATAAGGTCAATCACATTCAAGCAATGCAAGCTAAAGGCGCGGTAGTGTTGATGGTTGGTGATGGCATTAATGATGCGCCCGTATTAGCAGCGGCAGATGTCTCAACTTCAATTGCTGGTGCGGCAGATTTGGCACAAGTATCTAGCGACAGCATTATACTAAACGGTCAAATCGAAGCTATTACTGCCGCCAAGCGTATCGCTAATAAAACCGAACGTATTATTAAACAGAACTTCCGCTGGGCCCTTATTTATAATGGTAGTGTATTAATACCAGCAGCTTTAGGCTATGTACCGCCTTGGCTTGCTGCTATTGGTATGTCACTAAGCTCATTACTGGTAGTATTAAATGCACTGCGTCTAAAACGTGCTTAATATGATATTAATTCTAGGAAGTATGATTATCTATACTATGATCGTTTAGTTTGATCCATAAAAAAACCGCCTATTATTAAAGGCGGTTTTTTTGTGTAGAATAATTACTAGACAGCTCTTTCTATTAGTCCTGTAGATAGCTTAGTAGACGCATAAACTCAATGTACATCCATACTAGAGTCGCAAGAATACCAATGCTGAATAACCATTCGTAGTCTTCAGACACACCCGCTGCTACACCGCGCTCAATATTGTCAAAATCCAATAAAAGAGTGAAAGAAGCAATAACAATCACAAATAGACTAAAGCCGATAGCAATAACGCCACCTTCAAATAGGAATGGTAAGCTTGAACCAAACGCTAAAGAAAGAACCCACTGCGCAACGTAAACTAGCATGATGGCAATCAAAGCTGATGTTACTATTGAGCGGAACTTTTCAGTCACTTTAACAAGCCCAGAACGATATAGTCCAAGCATTACTGCAGCGGTGACAAAGGTCGCACACATAGCGGTAACAGGAACGCTTGGGTACATTCTCATGAAAAACAGCGAGATACCACCTAAAAAGATACCTTCTAACAGCGCATAAGGCACAGCCAAAGTTTTGGCTTTTTGCGGTTTAAAGGTAATAAAAATGGCTAGACCAAAAGCGGCGAACATACTACCAAACGCCGCCATAGTAATAAAACTTTGCGATAGACCTGCCATTAGTGCATAAAAGAAAAATCCCACACCAGTGATAGCCGATAGCCCAAGCAATAAACTGGTCTTTTGTATCACGCCTTTAACAGTCATCGGAGCACCGCCGACTGCAAGTTCTGCGCGACTCACAATAGGATTGGCCATACATGTATCCTTAATAAAAAATATAAATAAAATAATACAGATGTCAGCTACTCTAGCAAAACCGCTATTATTGTCAACTGTGTTTGCGTGACAACGTTCGCACGATAACTGCCAAGGTTTGCACGACAACTGCTAAGGTCTAATGCAACTATTGAGTTGCTTATCGGTTAATACATACAGTGTTGTTGAGTAGCCAAACGAAAACGCCTAAAAAATGCGTACGATAGTTATTATATGGGGTCGATTACGACAGTTAACAACGATAATTGATAAAACATGCTAGTTTAAGCGCTCATTTATCGCTATCATTGCCTGGTACTTTACAGTTATGCCGAGTCGTTTTATGGAAAACTCAGCGCAGTCCGCAAGATTGCCGCATCTACACGAATCAGAGCTATTTCACGCCATCAAAAATCCTGCCTTTCGGCGTATTGGGCTGATGGGTCGAGCTGGAAAACGTAGCGTGACCCAAAGCCTTGTACAAATTGCGCAAACCATTAATGAGATGGGTTTGACGTTAATTATGGACATACAAACGTCTAACCTACCTACGTTAGATTTATCTGAAATAGAAAAAGTTAAAATCGTCAAGCGTAGTTTAATTGGCGAGATTTGTGACTTAGTCATCGTAGTAGGTGGTGATGGCTCAATTTTACATGCCGCTGAAGCGCTGGCACGTTACCGCGTACCTGTGTTAGGTGTTAACCGTGGTCGTCTTGGGTTTTTGGCTGATGTAAAGCCTAATGAAGCGGCTTTTAAATTGCGCCAAGTGCTAATGGGCGACTATCAGCTGGATCACAGATTCTTATTGACCATGGAGATAAGAGAAGGGCGCAATATTATTCATGAAGACATGGCGCTTAACGACATAGTGTTGCATGCGGGCAAATCGGTACATATGATTGATTTTCAGATGAAAATTGATGGTCAAGATGTTTATCGCCAGCATAGCGATGGTTTGATTGCTGCGACGCCTACAGGTTCAACAGCTTATGCGCTTTCTGGTGGTGGCCCAATTATTCATCCCAGTATGGATGCAATATGTTTGGTACCTATGCATCCCCATACCTTGTCAAGTAGACCGATTGTGGTCAGTGGGAATAGTGAAGTTTGTATTCGTATTCATGAAGACAATCGTACGCAGCCAATGGTCAGTGCTGATGGCAAGGCAAGTGTGCCCTTGGAGCAAGAGCAGCGTCTATATATTCGTAAACATCCAGATAAGCTTACTTTACTGCATCCACCAGGTTTTGACTTTTATGAAGCTTGCCGTACTAAGTTGCACTGGAACGTACATGCCGAAGAATTCAGTCTTGATAGTGATGATGATATTATAGACGATGAATAAGCGCATCTAAATAATAGTAGTGGAGAGTAGGAAACATGGATAAAGAAACGATATTAGCAAGTTTAACACCGGAAGTGGTTGATAAATTCCGTGTAGCTATTGAGTTGGGAAAATGGCCTGATGGCGCTAAGTTGAGTGCTGAGCAACGCGCTACTTGCATGCAGGCAGTGATGGTTTGGGAGCATGAACATCTACCTCCTGCCGAGCGTACTGGCTTCATTCACAAACCAGTAAAAGACGATGGTTCAATCGTTGGTGCTGAGTGTGATGTGGAGCATGAACATCATTACCCGAATATGCCTAACCCTAAAGGTGCGATTCAGCCAGTCAAATTTCGAAATAAATAAGACGAATAACTGTAATTAGTCAACATAAAAAAGCCACGCTATGATGATAGCGTGGCTTTTTTATGTTGACTGTCCTGTTCTGGAATGAGTTGTCACATTTAGAACGAGACAGACGAATTACTATGGCTTATAACGCAGTAGTATCTACGTTTGGACGTAAAGTAAGCGGATTTTTTTGCATCAAAAACCCTTGCCAGCCCCAATGTAAAAAATTACGTATGTTGGCATGATCAGTACCATTTGGCGTTGCTTTAACCTTTTCATAATGCTCGCCGAACAGCTTTAGCGTGTCCAGTTGGTCTAAGCCATGATGCTTAGCAAAGCCAAAAACTTTAGCACTACCTTCGTTTTCACCAGCTTCATTATGCACCATACCATTCACAAATGGCGCTGGTGCGTAGCGATAAAAATCATCGATAAAACTGATCACATCATTAAATCCAATGGCTTTTTTGTTCAAACCATTAAGCAAAGCCGATACGTCTGATTGGCGGATACTCATAAGTAAATGACCTCAAAGCAGGTTAAATTAACGATTAAAGTAGTCTTCATCATCGAATGAAGGCGCAAAGTTGCCTTGCTCAAGATGCTGCATTTGCGACTGTACAGTACGCTCCTGCTGGATACGTTGATAAATCTCTTCACGGTGTACAGCAATATCTTTAGGTGCATTAACGCCTATACGCACCTGATTGCCTTTAACACCTAGGACAGTCACACTGACCTCATCACCGATCATTAACGTCTCGCCCACGCGGCGTGTCAAAATTAGCATGCGTCACACTCCTTATGTCGCATTAAGAAATTATTTCTCATTACATTACATCTCAATTGCAGATCATCGCTACGCCGTCGCACATAAATCTTATTCACAATAATTGTAAAGTTATATATGTGACTCATGCTGTACGCAAAGTGTTACACGACAAGCGATGATGATGGGTAGGTTCATTTAGCCCAAATGAGCCCCCATTATAGGTGGCATAATAGATACTGTCACGGGTTTTCACAAAACTATTAGGTAAATACTAACCCTAGCAATAATAAAAAATAAAAATAGGATCTAAAAAGACCCTATTTCTTCATTCAAATATTATTGAAAGTAATCAATAGCCACTTAATTAATAATAATTAAAGCCAAACTTATACTTTTGAAAGTCTTTAATAACAATTACAGCCCAGCGACTTTGCTTTCACCATCTTCACGGTCAAGACCAAATGCAGTATGTAATGACTTAACGGCTTTTTCTAAATGCTGATCTTGAATCAGAACCGACACTTTGATTTCGCTGGTCGATATCATTTGAATGTTGATATTGTTTTCAGCTAAAGTCTGAAACATGAGGCTAGCAACACCTGCGTGTGAACGCATGCCAACACCAACTAATGAGACTTTGACGACTTCGCTATTGCCCAATATCTCTTTTGCACCAATTTCGTTTTTAACCTCATCATTGAGCACTTTCATAGTTTTGTCTAAGTCAGCGCGATTGACGGTAAAGGTGAAATCTGTCGTGCCTTGATCCGAAAGATTTTGTACAATCATATCGATTTCAATATTAGCGCGACCAATCGGGCTTAGAATAGCAGAAGCGATACCAGGATGATCAGGTACACCGCGTACTACAATTTTTGCTTCGTCTCGGTTGAACGCGATACCTGAAATAACTGCCTGTTCCATATTATCTCCTTCGTCTATCGTAATTAGGGTGCCGACATTGTCTTGAAAATCTTGGTCAAAACTACCGTCGTTATTTTCATCAAAGCTAGATAGTACACGCAAGGGCACACCATACTTACCAGCGAACTCTACTGAACGAATCTGTAAGATTTTGGAGCCAAGACTTGCCATCTCAAGCATTTCTTCAAAGGTTATTTTTTCAAGCTTTTTGGCTTTTGAGGTGACGCGAGGGTCAGTGGTATAAACACCGTCGACATCAGTATAGATTTGACACTCATCAGCGCCCAAGGCAGCTGCAATGGCGACGCCCGTAGTATCAGAGCCGCCACGCCCTAAGGTCGTAGCGTTGCCATGCTCGTCTATACCTTGAAAGCCTGCAACGATAACAACGTTACCAGCATCTAGCTGTTCGCGAATATTTTCATCATCGATGCTTTCGATACGGGCTTTATTGTGCGCGCCATCAGTCTTAATCGCTACTTGGCGGCCAGTAAATGAGCGGGCACCAACGCCAAGCTCTTTAATGGCCATCGCTAGTAGTGAGATTGACACTTGCTCACCAGTAGAGACCATTTGGTCGTATTCACGTGGATCAGGCTGGTTACTGATTTGACGCGCTAAGTCGATAAGACGGTTGGTTTCACCGCTCATGGCAGATACCACAACGACCACTTGATGACCATTATCGTGCCAGCGTTTGACACGTTTGGCGACGTTTTTGATACGGTCGATACTGCCCATCGACGTACCGCCGTATTTCTGTACTATTAACGCCATAAAATTTACCTATTATTCGTCAATGACTGTCTGTGAATTATTAGCATTAATCTGTTCTGAGTCTATTTATCCATATTGCTCTAGACTAGTGCCAATAATGATTAGGCCGGATTATAAAAACTGCGCCGCTGTCTATTATTTTTAATGGCAGACTGACTTGTTGGTTAACCGCCATACTTTATACCATATTAGCGCGCTAAAATTAAGTCACAGCAGCTATTAGATATATGGCGATTGGTTATAACGGTTATAACCAATCGCATAAATTGCCCAGTTCTGACTGGATTAGCTAAGTTGAGTCTCAACCCAAGCTGGTAGATCGTCAATTACCGATGCAGTATTATCAGCCTTAGGTGCACCACCTTGCGCGTAGTCAGGCTTACCGCCACCTTTACCACCCAATTCACCAGCGAGATGACGAATGATATCACCTGCTTTGATGCGAGCAGTGACAGACTTAGCGACACTTGCTGATAACGCCAATTGCCCATCTTTATCGCCAATCAACACGATAACGCTATCTGGTAGCTTGGACTTAATATCATCCATTAAAGGACGAATTGACTTACCATCAATACCCGCTAACATGCTAATCAGTACTGGTGTACCTGCAATAGTCTGCACGTCATCGAGTAAACTTGCTGCTTGGGCGCTAGCCATCTTTTGTTGTAGACGCTCAAGTTGTTTTTCTAAATCACGCTGTTTGTCTGCCATGGTTTGCACGCGCTGTGCTACTTCAGGACGTTTGACTTTGAGCTTAGTAGCTAAGGTGCTCAGCTGCTGATCGCTTTGCTGGATATATTTAATCGCCCCCATACCTGTGACTGCTTCAATACGGCGAATACCTGCGGCAATGCCAGACTCACTGGTAATTTTAAACACGCCAATATCGCCGGTACGCTGCACATGAAGACCACCGCATAGCTCGATAGAGAAGGGCTGACGCTGACCTTCAACGATACTATCCGTGCCCATCGTTAGAACACGAACGTCACTGCCGTATTTCTCACCGAATAGCGCTACTGCACCTTTATTCATAGCTTCATCAATAGGCATGTTTTCGATACAGGCAGGCGCATTAGCTTGTATTTGCTCATTGACTAAGCGTTCTACGCGCGTAATCTCAGCGCTGCTAACTGGCTTGTCATAAGAGAAGTCGAAACGTAATACTTCGCTTGATACCAATGAGCCTTTTTGCGTGACATCGTTTCCCAACACTTGGCGCAATGCTGCATGGAGCAAATGGGTAGCAGAATGGTTTTTAGCACTAGCTGCACGAATGCTAGAAAGCACCTGCGCGTCCGCTGTTTGCTGCGCACTAATGGTACCCATGCTCACGACACCATAATGAATGATGGCTTGCCCAGACTTTTTGGTATCTTGTACTTCAAAGACACCAGACGCGGTACGAATTTCGCCCAGCTCACCAACCTGACCACCACCTTCAGCATAAAACGGTGTGCGGTCAAGCACAACAACGCCTTCCATACCTTCATCTAAGTTGTCAGTAGATTGGCCGTCTTGATATAAGGCAATAACATTGACGTCATCTTCTTGTAGTTGCTCATAACCAATAAATTCAGTAGGGCTCTCTACTTGGATGACACTACTATAATCAACGTCGAATTTACCAGCATCACGTGCGCGTTCACGCTGTGCTTGCATATGCTCATCGAACTCAGCTTCATCAATAGCAATGCCGCGTTCTCGAGTGATGTCAGCGGTCAAGTCTAGTGGGAAGCCATAAGTATCATAGAGCTTAAATGCGGCCTCACCAGAGAGGATGTCGCCGTCCTTCAGGTTCTCAAGCTCGCTGGCAAGTAAACGTAAACCTTGTGCCAGTGTCTTGGCAAACTGCGCTTCTTCTTTTTGAATCGCGTTTTCAATAACGCTTTGCTTATCTTTTAGCTCAGGATAAGCAGTGCCCATTTCAGCTACGAGTGGCGCGACCATCTTATAGAAGAAATCGCTATCGGCGCCAAGCTTATTACCATGGCGCACGGCTCGGCGAATGACACGGCGTAGCACATAGCCGCGCCCTTCATTACTTGGCATAACACCGTCAGTAATTAAAAATGCGACCGCACGGATATGATCCGCGATGACTTTAAGTGACGACTGCTGCTCATTTTCGATATCTAAAATCTCAGCAGCGGCATCCATCAAATGAACGAATAAATCAATCTCATAGTTACCGTGGACGCCTTGCATGATGGCGCTAATGCGCTCAAGCCCCATGCCAGTATCGACACTAGGTGCAGGCAGTGGCAGCATAGTGCCATCTTTTTGGCGATTAAACTGCATAAACACGCAGTTCCAAATCTCGATATAGCGGTCGCCATCTTCTTCAGGAGTGCCAGGCAAACCGCCTTCAATATCCGCACCATGGTCATAAAAGACTTCGGTACAAGGGCCACAAGGGCCAGTATCACCCATCGTCCAAAAGTTATCGGACGCGTAAGGTGCGCCTTTATTATCACCAATGCGAATGATACGCTCGGCAGGGATGCCAATGTCTTTATTCCAGATGTTAAAGGCTTCGTCATCAGTTTCGTAAATGGTCACATATAGGCGATCTTTATCGATAGCCAACCATTCATCAGATGTCAAAAACTCCCAGATATAAGCGATACCTGCTTGTTTAAAATAGTCACCAAAGGAGAAATTGCCCAGCATCTCAAAAAATGTATGATGGCGCGCGGTGTAGCCGACGTTATCCAAATCGTTATGCTTACCGCCTGCACGTACACACTTTTGTGAAGTTACCGCGCGTGTATAGTCACGTGGTTCCATGCCCAAAAACGTCTCTTTAAACTGGTTCATGCCCGCATTGGTAAATAACAATGTCGGATCATTATGCGGAATAAGGCTCGATGAAGGTACAGCGGTATGCTGCTTGCTTATAAAAAAATCTATAAAAGCTTGACGAATATCGGCTGAGCGAAATGGTTGGCTCACAGCGGCTCCTTACTGACGAATAGAGATAAAGTAAAAAAGGACAAAATAAAGGAAATAATTTTGCAAGCGATTTTAGCACAAACGCCTGAGGTGTGTTGAAGATTCACAAGTAGGCTCTTGGTAAACGACGGTCACACCTGTATGTTGCCCTTATAAGTATTGGAAGGTTTAGCCCTAATACTAATTCGTTAAAATTGCTGCATCAGTCTGATCAAGCTGATTTTGAATCAAAGGGTCGGATTCAATCACTTGTACAGGGAGATAACGAAGTTGTAGCTTAATGGGTAGATAATCAGGAAAATTATCCGCCATATCTTGGGTGATAACCGTTTCAATCTTCTGCACATCATATGAGGTTGGGCTTTTTTCACCACGAATAACGGCACGAACAGTCTGATAGCCACCAACTTTTTCGAATTGGGTATTGGTCAGTACGTTACCTTTATCCATAAAATAGGTATTAATAGCGCCCTTTACGTTGTTTTCAAAAGTTTGTTGTTTGGCACTGATGTTTAAGTTAATCGTCAAATAAACACCTAACCCGACCAATAATACTAACGCAACGGCATTACGGCGAAAGAAAGTTAGGTAAGTGCTTGATTTATAGTCATCAGCGACTAAACGGCGAAAGCCTAAAAACCAAAGTACCATCGCATTGGTAAATTGAATGGCAATAATGTTGGTCAAAGCAAGTAAAGCGGCACCGAGACCTAATGTCATCTCACCATTGGCAAATAAGATGCCACTTGCAGCAAGTGGCGGCACTAACGCGGTTGCAACAGCAACGCCAACCACCGCTACGGACAGGTGCGGTGAAACCATTGCATAAGCACCAGCGGTACCGCCAGCTAGCGCAATCATTAAGTCCATTGAAGTAGGCTGCGTACGCGACAATATCTCAGAGGATAGCGGTTGACCTTGATGTATATATCCGACTATGAAACCTACCAATATGACTAAAGATACCCCAGCAGCAACGGTAACCAGCGACCTGCGTAGTAATGGTATACGATAGTCAATAATCGCTAATGCAGCTCCGGTAATAGGCCCCAGCATCATAGCGACCAACATCGCTCCAATAACGACTGCTGCTGAATTGGTTATCAGTCCATAACTAGCAATGATAGCGGAGAGGGTATTCATTACAAAATACATTTTGCTGGGTAGCGCATTGGCTTCGATGGTGAGCCGTACTTTTGGATAATCTACTTTTTGATTGCTAAATTGTTCCGCTATAAACTGCTTGTAAGACTCAAGCTTGGCTTCTTTTTCTTTTTTGACCTCATGAACTTCGTCTTCATCTGTTGGCTCGTCTTCCGATTCAGTCTGATCTTCTTCGTCCGAGTCAACATCGTTATCAATATTATTCAGCACTGGCTCTGATGCAGGTTTGGATGAGTCATCATTTGAGTCTACTGGGGTTGTAGAAAGTGTTTGCGCTTGAGAATTATTGTTTGATTCATCAATGGTGTGCTGGTTGTCTTCTATATTATCACTGTTGTAATTTTCATAAGACTTACTGTCGCTAGCTTCCGCTTCCGCCGATTCAGGTATGGAATTTTCTACAGTTGCAATGACCACATCTGGACTTGGCGAGGTCATAGTTATTTTAGGTTCAGGGTGCTGCGCACCTTCTTCTGCTTTATGTGCATCATCTAGGTCATGTTCATCTGAATGATCAACGTCATCGTTCAATGTATCCTGCTGTTTTTGCGCAGCAGCTTTAGCTTCTTTTTCAAAGTCGGACAAGTCTTTTTCGGGAGGCAAAGAAGGAGAGGAATCATTGGCAGGTGAGGTCATAACAATATGGCTTTATAAGTCAAAGAAAAAAGAGTTCCTATTGTAATGATAAAACATAAGAAACGTATAAATTTTTTATAAGCAAATAACATCATTATGAGAAATATAATTTGACTGGATTTATGATCAACCGTAACCATAGAAATTGCAGGTTAGATGTAGAGGTGAAAAGAAAATGAGCAATAACAAACACTGGGATCGAGTAGGTAAGGAGCGTTTAATAAGAACTGTATTAAGTTTTATAAGTCGATAGATAACTCCCTAATATTAACATGGTTTTAAGCTTAAGTCAGCTGATGTCTATGGACTATGAGTCCAAAGGAAAAGCTTACTATTATTGTGGATTTAGCGTATAAAGGTATTATACCCACACAAACTATGAGGATTAGGATATGAATTGGACATTATTTTCTATGATTTACTCAATGACAGCAACGGTTGTAATCGGCGTACTCATGGTCGCAGCATTAGTGTCGGGATTTAATGAAATTCCCCATATACAAATTGCTGTAGTGATCGGCATCCTAATCTCAGTACCAGTTGGATTGTTTTTCACTAAAAAAATTGGCAGTATTACTGGTGATGAGGAAGGATATAAAGCATAAGAAGGGTATAAAGTATAAATAGTTATTGCGTACATCAATCGCTATTTAAACCAATAAAAAAAGACCTTTATGATAAAGGTCTTTTTTATTTTCAGATACATTAATTAAGCGATACTGGTTTAGTTGTTATTTAAGTATTACTGTCGCACCATTTTCAATGTTGGCATAGACTTCTAATACATCCCAATTAGTTAGACGCACGCAACCAGCTGATGCTTGGCGACTAATACCTTCAGGTTTAGGTGAACCGTGGATGCCATAAGAAGGTTTGGATAAACCCATCCAGACGACGCCAACAGGGTTGTTTGGTCCTGGTGGTAGCATATGTATCTTTTTATCGCTACCTTCACCGACAGTCGCTTTATACCATGGCATCTTAACTCTATTGATGATCTTGAAGGTACCTTGTGGTGAAGGAGTAGCATCACTACCAATCGTAGTTGGATAGGTGGCAACCAGCTTATCACCATTATAAGCATATAGGGTTTTGCTTGCTTTATCAGCAACGACACGATTAATGCGCTCATTGAGCGGGCCACGAGTGTTGAGAACAGTGATTGTTTCACCAGCTTGATAGTTTTTGTTTTTGTTTAACTTATCAAGGTAGCGTACATCCATATGAAAGCGTTCGGCAAGCATCTCTTTAATATCTTGATAATATAAGCCTTTCATTTTTGACTTTGCTTCTGAACCTGAAGGCGTGGTTGCAAAGTTGGTTTTAATATCATCATCAGTCAAAGTATAAGTCACTAGTACAGGCTTACTAGCAGGGATTTTCTTAGTTAGCGCATCCCATGTTTTTTGATCCATATTACCAGTCGCTGGCAAGCCTTTCATCGTTTGAAAGTTGATCAAAGCTTTTTTACTGTTCATGCCCCAGCCACCATCGATAGGGCCAGGAGAGGCATGATTCCAATCAAGCAAAGCTTGCATCTTGATAGTCATCGCTGAGTTGACATTCATGTTTGGCGACCATGTAGCGTCGTTTACTTGCTTGGCATAATTTGACAAATTGAGCGTGGTATATCTTTTTCCATCTTTATCTTCGATGCTCTTGATTGTAGGATCATTGCTGAAATCCAAACTCTGTTCGTACTTAGGTAGCTCAAAAGATAATGGGTCTGTTGAATCAATAGATGAAGCGTCACTAGGGGCGGCAACAGCTTGGCCTTCACTGATATCATCAGTACGGTCAGATTGCTCATCTTTACGTGTCAGCTCAGCAGCACTCATATTGTCAGCAGCGACGGCTTTTGGTGCAGATGCTGTCTTTTTGTCTTGCTTGGTATCAATTAACTCACCCATACTATCAGTAGTCTTAGGCTTCGTTTTAGGCGTAGAGACTGAGCTATTAGTATCGATTGAGCTGCTACGATTCTCTTGAACATCAAGACTAGCTAAGACAGCAATGCCAGGTAACTTGTCAGCCGTGCGTACTGGTAAGGTACGTGCATTATTATCAGGTGCAGCAAGGGCACTGACACTCATACTAGCGCTAAGTACAACGATAGACATAGAAGTAATAAGTGGTTTTATTTTCATCATATTTGTTCACAGTAGGTTGTTACAATGTGGCTATTATGCGCATAATTTAGGTTCTAAGCAAACTTTTGACACATCTTTTTGTGTCGATATAGTGCTAAGCGTCAGCAGTTGACGTATGGGATACAATGTAGTGATATTTGGCTAATAGTTTGGCTGGCATATTGCGCAAATCGTTGTTGTGGTAAGTTTTCGGTAATATTGTTATCCCATAAATTTAATAAATATTGTTTGATTATTAAACAGTTATTAGGGGTTTAGGATTGGATATATAGCTGTGAAAGACCTTACTGTTACGTTTTATTAGGGTAACCTTTATAGTTATTGGCGCTACATAACGTTTGCGTCTATAATGCATGAACAGCGTTTTATTTAATTAACTAGCATGTAACTAACGAGCATGTAATCAACAAGGTGAGATATGTCAGAACACCAGACCATGAGTGCAGAAGAATTTCAAAATCAGTATTTTAACGGCCAGGAGTCTCAAGATTTCGAGCATGATCTACAAGATGATTTGGAAAGAAATGAGACAGAACAGTTCGCTAATCTACATGGCGAGCTTGAAGAAGCACGTGAGCAGCTATTTAGTATACGTGACTTTATTCGCTTTGCAGTAACGCAGTTGCGCAATTACGATGTAGTTGTAGCACAAGGTACCACTGACGAGTTCGCTGAAGCATCCGCTATTGTTTTACATTCTTTATCTTTGGACTGGGCGGCTAACGAACAAATACTTGATTGTCGTCTGACCTCTTCAGAAAAGCAAGTGGTGCTAAGTTTACTAGAAGAGCGTATCGCTGAGCGTAAGCCATTGAGCTATCTGATTAACCTAGCTTACTTTTGTGATTTGCCTTTTTATGTGGACGAGCGTGTTCTCATCCCGCGCTCACCTGTAGCAGAATTGATTCGTCAGCAGTTCCATCCATACTTCGATGTCAATGAGCTTGCCAAGCCGCTTGGTGCGACTATCAATGAGCAACCTGCAGCATTTTATGATCATGGACTTGACATGAAGCAATTGTCACAGCCTGAGCGTATTTTAGATTTATGTACTGGTTCAGGTTGTATTGCTATCGCAATGGCGACACGTTTCGTTGATGCGCTAGTCGATGCTGTTGATATCGATAAAGGAGCATTAGAAGTGGCGATGGTCAACGTCGATCATCACGACCTTGGTCATCAAGTCAATGTGATTGAGTCTGACTTATTTGCGAAAATTCCAGCTGAAAACCAGTATGAGCTCATCGTTACCAACCCACCGTATGTTGATGCTGCCATCATGGCAGATTTGCCACCTGAATTTTTATATGAGCCTGAGCACGCGCTAGCCGCAGGTCAAGATGGTTTAGACTTGGTACATCGTATTTTATTTGAAGCGCCAGATTATCTAAGTCCAGAAGGTTTGCTTGTCTGTGAAGTAGGTGATAGTGAGTGGGCACTTAGCCAAGCTTATCCAGATATTCAGTTTGATTGGCTGAAATTTGCGCTCGGTGGTCATGGTATCTTTGCGATTACTTTTGATGAACTCATGGAGCATCGCGAGTTATTTGCGCATTATGTACAGCTGCTGGATAACAGTCAGTAATGAGTCAAAACTCATGATTCGCTCTTAAGTATGTGTACATAGATTTTACTGGTTTAAGGATAGATATGGCAGGCAATAGTATTGGGCAGGTTTTTACGGTCACCACTTGCGGTGAGTCGCATGGTGCAGGTTTGTTGGCTATCGTCGATGGTGTGCCACCGGGCTTAGCATTATCCGCAGAAGATTTACAGGTGGATTTAGACCGCCGCAAACCGGGTACCTCTAAGTACTCAACCCAGCGCCGTGAGTCTGATGAAGTTGAGATTATCTCAGGTGTGTTCGAAGGTAAAACTACTGGTACATCTATTGGTCTGCTAATTCGTAACACCAATCAAAAATCAAAAGATTATAGCGAGATTAAAGATACTTTTCGCCCAGGTCATGCCGACTATACCTATAGTATGAAGTATGGTTTTCGCGACTATCGCGGCGGCGGGCGCTCATCTGCACGCGAGACGGCGATGCGGGTAGCAGCTGGTGCTATAGCTAAGAAGTATCTGCAAGATCGTTTGGGTGTACAAATCCGTGGTCATGTGACCCAAATTGGTAATGAATATAGTAACGTCACAGACCCCAGCCAAATTGACTGGGATTTTGTGAACAGTAATCCGTTCTTCACTGCTGATAAAGAGGCGGTTGGTCGCTTCGAGACGCTGATAGATAATCTACGCCGAGAAGGTACTAGCTGCGGGGCGAAGCTGGAAGTTATCGCCAGTGGCGTACCAGTAGGACTCGGTGAGCCAGTATTCGATCGCTTAGACGCTGATATTGCCCATGCGATGATGAGCATCAATGCGGTCAAAGGCGTAGAAATTGGTGACGGTATGGCTGTTGCAGGGCAGTTTGGGCATAGTTCTCGTGATGAGCTGACGCCAGCCGGCTTCACTGCCAATCATGCTGGCGGTATATTGGGTGGTATCTCATCAGGACAAGATATCAGTGTCAGTATCGCGCTTAAGCCAACTTCTAGTATTACTACCCCTGGTAAGAGCATAAATACAGATGGCGAAGCAATTGATATGCTAACTAAAGGTCGTCATGACCCTTGCGTTGGGGTACGTGCAACGCCCATTGCAGAAGCCATGCTAGCGATTGTATTGCTCGATCATTATCTGCGTCATCGTGGTCAAAACGCTGATGTTAAGCAACCGGTAGAATCGATTACTTAGAGTCGCCTCAAAGTATATTATAAAGCTATCAGCCCTATATCGTTTCTAATGAAATATTATTAGAAACGATATAGGGTTTTTTTATGAATGTTTAAAAGGGTAATTACCCAATCGATGGTTGCGTTCTAGTTGGCAAATTAATAGCAGTCTTAAGCTGCCAATTGATAATCATCAATGGCCACACATTGCTGATGACGGAAAACCAATAATAATTGCTGACTTGGGATGGCTAACCAATGGCCAAATTCAATGCTGTCGATGCCTTGATTTAACAAAGTCTGTGCGCAATGATGGCGGTTCTGACCTAACAAGCTTTTAATAACAATATTTTGCATAGGATTTCTCTCTTAAGTTTTATTTACGAATTTGAATAACGCTATCGTAAAACAAAGAGATAGAAAGCATATGTAGGAATGATGGAAAGTTTATGAACTGTCATCAATGATTTGGCTTTTAATAATTGAAAAAAACTTATTGAAAAGAGCAAGTATTTATTTTGCGCAACCTTTTTAATTTTTAGCCAAGGGTAAGGTAATACTAACCATCACGCCAGAACGATTACTTATAATAATATGTCTATTATCGTTAGCATTAATGTTACGAATGCCCACATGGCCTCCGTGATGTTCAATCACCTGTTTGACCAAAGTTAAACCAAGACCAGTGCCTTTCTTGAGGGTGCTACTAGACATACTAGACTGTTCTTTCTCAACGCTTAGTGTTGGGTTCTTATTCAATGAATGCACTGATGAATACTCTGATGGATTGTCAAAAACCTGACTTTGATGAGATAGGCTAAAATAACGGTCAAAAGCTTTATCAACCGCATAACCAGGTAATAACTTGCCATCATTGAAGATATCGATGATTACAGTTTGCATGGTGTTATGAATATCAATACTGACAGTGCTCTCAGCAAAGTGAATGGCGTTATCCATTACGTTTTGTAGCACTTGCACCAACCAAAACTGATCGGCAAAAACGCTGGTATTTGCCAACATATCTGAGGATAAAGAGGTTGTTTCCGTAAAGCGTTTGTCATCAATATAGATTTCAATAGGTATTAGATGCTGCTGTTGCAACTTAGCGGCATTGTCTTTTATTAGAGTCTGTAGTAGTGGTAATAAAGGTGTCAGCTGCCGATTCAGCTTAAAGCTTGGTTGCTCAATCTTGGCAAGTAATAGCAGTCGATCAATTAACTGCTGCATTTTGATGCTTTGTTCACCGACAGATTGGATTAGCATCTGCCGATCTTCTTCATCAAGTCCATCATCCTCTAGTAGCTCGCTGCTGGCACGAATTGCCGTTAAAGGACTCTTAAGTTCATGAGTGAGGGTATGGACATAGTCAGTGACATAGGCTCTGTTTTCTAAGCGATATTTCATGGTCTCAATAGTGTCTGTCAGGCTATTAAGCTCATGACCTAAGTAAAAATAAGGCTTTTTGGTATCCTCAGCCAGCGCACTTGTATATTGGATAACTAGAGTTATGCTTTGCTTCAGCCACCAGGCGACCAGTCCTGCCAAGATCAGTGCAACAATACTAATGAGCAAAGCAGTAAGAAGCATACGATTGCGAGTATTGTCTAGATAAGGCAACACGCTATCGACTGGCTTACCAACGCTAGCGACTCCGATAAGTGCGCCAGACGCATCCTTAATAGGCTGGGCCACATACATGATAGAGCTACCACGTGTGCTATTAATATCTGGGGTGCTTCTCGTGCCATACCGACCCTTTAAGGTCAAATACACATCATTCCAGCGACTATAGTCCTGTCCCTCAGAGTTTTCAGGGGCGGGTAGTGAATCGTATATGACTGTACCTTTGCTATCTGTCACATATATCCGAACGCTACTACCACTTTTGTTTTTATCCGCTGGTTTTATAGGTTTATCAATGGCTGGTACGCCGATAAATGCAGCATCAAGTTTGGCCTGATAGGCATCTTGGTATAGCTGCCCTGAAGTTAATGGCACTTGCAAGCTTGCTGCGAGCAATTTACTGGTATCTAATAAAGTGTCTTCGATGACTTGCTGCGCTGTGGGTTTGACATAACCAAACAGCTGAGTAAACACTACCACACCGCAAAAGATAAGTACTAAAGCAACGGCTAGCCAAATCCTGAAAAAAATACTCAAGTTCAGTAATCGTTTAGGTTCAGTCGTTTGCTGCGCAGTGCCAATAGGATGCAATTTTGCATACCAGTTGCTTTGATTAGTGCTAGCGTTTGCTTTATGGTTCATATTTTTAGAAGTACTATTTAAAGTTGTAAAATGCCAGTACTAAGTGAGATATAACTAGGCAGGACATAATGCATAACCCAGTCCGCGATGCGTATGGATGACATCAATGCTAGAATCGACAGCCGCTAGCTGCTTGCGAATTGACTTGATATGGCTGTCTATCGTTCGCGCTAGGCGATGATCTGGATAATCGCTCACTGCATTTAACAGCTGTTCACGGCTGAAGACTTGATTGGGCGCTTGTAATAAGGTTAATAAAATTTTGCGTTCCGTATTGCTAAGCTCAAGTTTTTGATCTTGCCACTTTAAAGAGTAATTGAGCGGTTGGTAATACCAGATACCAGACTGGCACTCAAAAGTCAACGCTTGCCCTGACATATTATGAGAAGAGGATACGCTAGATGAGAGGCTAGGTGAAGTGTCGTCAGTCGCATTATCTATTGCTGTTTTATGAGCAGTGCTTTGCTCATACAGTAACTGTTCACGTCGCCAAATAGCTTTTAAGCGTGCGACCAATTCTCGCGGACTAAAAGGCTTTGCACAATAGTCATCAGCGCCCATCTCTAAACCCAAGATACGATCGACCTCATTACTACGCGCGGTCAAAAATACCACAGGCACATCTTTTAACGTGCCAATATCAGGCGTATGGCGTATTTGTTGGCATAAACTTAAACCATCACCATCTGGTAGTCCTACATCCAAAATAATAGCTGATAAGTCTTGCACCTCATTACTATGTAGCATCGGCAGCACGCTACTGGCATTATCTAGCCAAGTTATTTTCCAGCCTTCACGTTTGCAAGTAACTTTGAGAGACATAGCAATAGCGGGGTCATCTTCTACCAATAAAATATGGGTCATAGGCTTTATATCGTTGTATAAGAAAAAATAATTTATGATGAATTGGCGTGAATAACGCTCATAGATATACGAACATTGAAAAATAATAATAGGGCGTCATAAAGTAGCTAGAGTGCTATGCCAAAATTATTAAATTATCGTAGCATAAAAGCATGGTCATATTTTGCCATCTCCTATCAAACGATGTGAAAAATTGATGGAAATTGGATTGGTTAATCTATGAGTTTTTGATTAGCAGTTTTGCTTAAAGGCTGTAAAATAACGGGCATTATGATAATAAAGAAGAAACTAGAGGTATGGCAAATGCCTCTACTATTGGAAATATGAGTTTTTAAATATGTGGTTTTCTATAAAAGGAATACAGGAAATATGAATAATTATTTAGATGCGGTCATTGTTGAGCATAATCCATCACAAAAGAAGATAGATAGAGCTGTTATTTGGTTACATGGTTTGGGTGCTAGCGGTCATGATTTTGAGCCAGTCGTACCGCAGTTAGGTTTGGCTGATGATATGGCAGTACGTTTTATATTTCCGCATGCGCCTAAGCGTCCAGTGACTGTCAATGGTGGTATGGTGATGCCAGCATGGTATGACATCTTGGAGATGAGTCTTGAACGCAAAGTCGACATCGCTCAGATTGAAGAGTCTACGCAGCAAATACATGATTTGATTAGTCGTGAGATTGAGCGTGGCGTGTTACCTGAACATATTGTCATTGCAGGCTTTTCGCAGGGCGGGGCAGTGGCTTATCATGTCGCCCTGGGTTATCCAAAGCGCTTGGCAGGATTGATGACGCTATCTACTTATCTTGCGACCAATGATAACATCGACTATAGTGCTGCTAACAAAGACATGCCAATATTAATTGAACACGGTACTCATGATCCTGTTGTGCCTGTTATTCTGGGTGAGCAGGCACATCAATTACTAGCAGCGAAGGGCTATGGTGTTGAGTATAATACTTATCCGATGGCACATCAGGTGTGTATGCCGCAGATTCAAAATATCGGTAAGTGGTTAAACAAAATTTTGAGTTAAAGTTCTTGAGATTCTGTTATTTTGAGAATATGCAATAAAAGCCAACCATATTATATGGTTGGCTTTTGTTTTATGTTACTACAACTAATCACAGTAAAAAGAGGGTTATCTACTTATAATGACCAATATAGTGGTATGAATAAATTTCTATAATATAGAGTTATAAGGTCCTTTGGAGAGTGACCATGCAACGCACGTATTTGGCTTTTTATATTGCCGATCACGGTAAGCTGCTAGACCAAATCATCAGTGTAATTGATGGCTCACCGTATAGTCATTGTGAACTGATAATCAGCGATCATGGCAATAAATGCTATGATTGTATTAGTTCAAGCTATCGTGATGGCGGATTGCGACGCAAAAATATTGACATGTCAGGCAGTCACTGGGTATTGATACCAGTCATGTGTGACATGGGCTATGTCCTACGCTGGTTTAATAAGCGCCGCAACTTCAAATACGATTACCTTGCTTTATTTAGACCTGAGATACCAGGATTTTATAACCCTGTATATCGCTTATTTTGTTCCGAAGCTTGTGCGGATATGCTAGAGCTGGTAGACCCTGGAAGTTATGGCCTCAAAAAGCTATATCGATGGGCTATATTAAATTCTACTACTAGCTTATTAAATGAAGAGCCAGATGATCTTTTTTGAAGTTTCTTAGGGCATGTTCTAGGTTATTGTGTGAAAATATATATTCGAAAAACGTTGTTAAAATGATAGTAACTATAGACATATAAGACAAAAAAACAAGTCACTTTAAGTGGCTGGTTTTTTATATCTAATAGAAATAGCGAAACCTGAACGCTTGTTAGTTACTTAAGAGGATTTTGCTAAGACAATAGTTATGTGAGATGATAAAAATATAGTGTAACAGAGATAAATTTATAAGGTCATTAATCTACAAATTCGTTAGTTAAAATGCCAGAGCAATTTTGAAGTTCAGCAAAGTCTAAAATTTGACTGATGAAGAAACTTCTGGAGATTTGCTATGAAAATTACTTATTTGGCTTTCTATATTGCTAAGCAGGGTAAGGCACTAGACCGTATTATTAGTATGATTGATCGTTCGCCCTACAGTCATTGCGAGCTTGTAATTAAGAACTTAGGTGAGCAGCGCTATGATTGTATTAGCTCAAGCCATCGTGATGGTGGTTTGCGTCGTAAGACTATTCATATGGAGCCTAGTCACTGGGTGTTGATACCAGTTATGTGTGATATTGACTATGCTGTACGTTGGTTTAATAGGCGTCAAAACTTTAAGTATGATTACCTTGCTTTAATTAGAACTGTAATTCCGGGGTTTTATAATCCTGAACGTCGATTGTTTTGTTCTGAGGCCTGTGCAGATATGTTAGAGCTGGTAGACCCAGCAAGTTACGGACTTAGGAAGCTATATAAATGGGCTCTCGACAATCCTGCTACGTAATAAGCAAGCTAATAGTAAAACTATAACGAAGGGATTACATAATAGCCTAAGTATAAAATCTTGAACTTAAATACAAAAGGTTGCCGATTAGATAGGTAGAAGGCATAGCAAGGCTAGGAGTTTTAAATAAGAATTTTAAAGATAAAAAAAACCGACCACTTTAAGTGATCGGTTTTTTAATATTTGGTGGAGATGGCGGGAGTTGAACCCGCGTCCGCCAGCATTACGCTCATGAATCTACATGTTTAGTTTCTGTCTTTGGCTTTAATCCGCACCGATCCGACAGTCAGGATGGATTGGACGATTCTCTACTTTTGAACCCAAGCGATTGAGACAATCCCTTGTGGCGAGCCTACATGCGGACGCTTCAACTTAGTTAACCAACTGTAGGTGATCAGCAACCAAGTAAGCAGGGTTTAAGCTGCTAGAGCGTAAGTTTCGTCGTTTGCGACTATAACAATATATGTTTGATTTACGAGAGGACATATACTCTCGACATGCATCATTGAGTTTCATCACCAGCGTCGAAGCCAGAACATCCCCAATAGAACGACGTATTATAGTATATAAGGCTAGTTTTGGCAATAGGTTAATGCTAAGTCGTTACACTTGATAACACACCTATGATAAACGTATAAGAACATCGTAAGTGCTAAATCACTGCTTATTTTTACTTTCTAAAGCTTTCATGAAGGCATTACTAAACCATAGATTATCTTGCAGCTCGCCATCCATATTAGGTTTTGTTATATTGCGAGCCGCTTTAACATAGGCCTCGTGTGATACTTTTGAAAATGACTGCCATTCAGCCCAGCGCCTCAAAACATAAACTGCTTTTGGCACATGCTCATCAAAACTGTCTGTAGTAGATTGTAGGGTTTGTAGCCACCATGCTTTTAGCTCATCATTTAACTGATAACCGTCAGTTTTACTGTCTTCTTTATCAGCAAGCCACTTTTTAAGTAGGGTAGCTGTATCAGTCATTCCAGGACTTCCCTGAACTATGATAGTAGCCACCAGTGCTCTAAACCAATAACCCAAAGTATTGCGCTGAGCGCTTTCATCAAGATGTGGCAATACACATAAAACAGCGTATAGGCTCGTTAGTCCATGAAGTATAAAAAATTCATTGTCACTGCTGTGTAAGGCAGTTGCAGCAATAACAGTCAGCTCTTCGATCGATGAAGTTAGATCTTGTCCGATATCAGGCAGTTTAAGCGTCACCACCTCATTGAGAAACAGCGACATCGGCTCTTCGGGGTTATCAAAAGTGATCAATCGCTGTTGAAAACTACCTCTATTTAGCTTTTTATAATCTTCGGTTTTACTTAACCAATCGGCTTTTTCAGTTAGTTGCGGTATTCTGTCGTCGTTTAGGACTTTCTCAAGCAATTCTATAGGACGTGGCGCATTAGGAGACCAAAGCTGATGTTCGGTATGGATTGAGCCGGTAGCTAATGGTTGGAATGCGGTTGCCATATATGCCAACCCTTCCGCTGCCATGTCATCAGAGTCAACATCAACGGCCCAGCCTGTATGGATCACAGGATGAAACGCAGCGCCTGCCATTCCTTTTGATAGCGTAGGGTAGTAGCGTTTAAGGCAAGCGCTTAACCCTAGTTCTGCTATTTTTTTATCAAAAAAATCACGATATAAAGGAAAGGCAATCCGAATAGACTGCAAATTATTCATCCAGTTAGCATCAGTTATTTCTGTGTAATCTATCGGGTTACTGTGAGGCGCTTCTAACATTTCTGGCTCTCTTACAGTATTTTTAGAAGTCTCGTTAGTGGCATTATGAGTATAAGTATCTTGCCACCACTGCATTTTTTCTTGACTAGCACCAGCAGCGTTTAATGCAATCCAATTATGAGTGATATGATTTGATAAGTAGTCACCATATTCAATGTGCCAGTTTCTACCACGCTTAAGCCACTCATGCAGATGGTCAGAATAATTTGGCTTTGAGTAAAATGTCATGTGAACACTCTAATTCATAATAATCGTATAACGCTAAAGCGATGCTTATCTCACTATTTGGCATTATCATAAGAATATAAAAACAGATTTATACTATTTATAGTAATGGGCTATTACTTCTATATCAAATAGTTTTACGTACAAATACTTATCATTGATAACACAAATAAGATAACGTCTGAGTTTATTGCAAAAATATTATACCTAATTAACCTATCTGTTCGTTAAGCATCTTATAAGCTTCACTCTATAGTGTATTCTAATATAATGCGTAATGCTGAAATAGTCTCTAAGTCTCTAAGTCTCTATAATTATTCATAAAAAAAACCAGCAACTTTAAGTTACTGGCTTTCTTTAGACTTGATTCAAACGTTCTAAGGATTACTCTTCAGAATAGTTTTCGTTCTCGTCTTGTGCTTCATCTTCTTCGGCTGAATCTTCGTTATCACCATCTTCAGAAAGAATAGTAACTAAGATGCTAGCAGTAACGTCATGATGCAATTGGATATCAACGTTATATTCGCCAACTTGACGTAAAGCGCCTTCTGGAAGTTTAACTTCAGAGCGATCAACTTCTAAGCCTGAGTTAGTTAACGCTTCAGCGATATCACGAGTACCGATAGAGCCGAATAGTTTGCCTTCGTCACCTGATTTAGCGCGCATGATGACATTAACATCAGTTAATGCGTCAGCACGTTCTTTGGCGGCATTGATTTCTTTTGCTTCTTCAGCTTCAAGCTCAGCACGACGTGCTTCGAACTTTTCAATGTTAGCTTTAGTAGCAGGTAGTGCTTTGCCCTGAGGGATAAGAAAGTTACGACCGTAACCTGGTTTCACATCGA
This sequence comes from Psychrobacter sp. P2G3, assembly GCF_001593285.1. Classification (NCBI taxonomy): domain Bacteria; kingdom Pseudomonadati; phylum Pseudomonadota; class Gammaproteobacteria; order Moraxellales; family Moraxellaceae; genus Psychrobacter; species Psychrobacter sp. P2G3. The sequence goes on along the minus strand of NZ_CP012529.1, from coordinate 2,019,775 downwards.
CAGTTTCACCGAGTTTACCAAGGTTGACGATACGCTGTAACAAAATAATTTGCATGAGTCATTCCTAGTTAAAGTTAACGGTTAACCCTGATGGTTATCAGTGTATGGAAGTAGCGATAAATAACGAGCTTGCTTGATAGCAGTCGCTAGTTGACGCTGATATTTAGTAGATGTACCGGTAATGCGGCTTGGTACAATCTTGCCATTATCACTGATATACTGTTTTAGCAATTCAACATCTTTATAATCGATGTGAGTGATGCCTTCAGCAGTGAAACGGCAGAATTTGCGACGGCGATAGAAACGTGCCATGAGTATTCTCCTTTAATTAGTCTTCACTGTTGTCGTTGTCGTCATTATCGTTTTCACGACTGTCTGGACGACGAGTAGTTGCTTTGCGTGCGCGTTTTTCATCGGCATTCTTAGCTAACTGCGACTCTTCAGTGATAGCGTCGTCACGGCGCATAACTAGGCTACGAATGATCGCGTCGTTATAACGGAATAATTCTTCAAGCTCAGCTAAAGTCTCACCGTCAGTCTCAATATTGAAAAGAACGTAATGAGCTTTGTGAATCTTGTTGATTGGGTAAGCCAGTTGACGACGGCCCCAATCTTCTAGACGATGGATAACACCGCCATTGTCTTGAACCAACTTGATATAGCGTTCAACCATGCCGACCACTTGGTCGCTTTGGTCTGGGTGTACAATTAACACCAGCTCGTAATGTCTCATTTGGACTCCTTACGGATTAGTAGCTATTAACCCTATGTTAATAGCAAGGAGATTTATAAGGTAAACTCAATCTCATATAGAGAAGGTAAGCTTAGGTTATAAAGCGCCGTATTATAGCAGTAGTCGTGTACTAACACAAAGGTTAATACAGTCGTCTGCTAATAAATAAAAAGCAACGACTAAGCGCTGCTTTTTGCAAACAGATATGATTTTAAATAACGAAGTGTTTTAGCTACTTTATTTTTGGTTGCTTGACCAATTGACTGCTATCAGCTTTTACTACTAAAGTCTTAGCCAACTTATCATGCCAACCAATATTTTCAGGACTTCTAGATACCATATAATAATGAACAGCAATGACAACAAATCCTAAGAAACTCGTGAATGAGAACAATAAATTGTAGATAATAAATAGTACCAATGTACGCATGCCGATAAGTTTGATAAACGACGGTATACGGTGTGTGGTTTGATCGACCACGCGAATACCGGTAATTAATTTACCAAGAGACTGTCCACGTAATGTAATAAATACCAGTTGTAGGGCGAATAGACCAAAGACCATAACTTGTGACATCATTAAGGTAGAGCTAGGTAAGCTCTCCATGAGTGTCATCGAGTACTGATAAGCGGCATCCATATTCTGAATATCTTGGAACTTTGAGTAATCTACATCCATTTTGGTCAATGCTAGTACTAACGGAAAAATCGCTAATATATATAATAGGCCATTAAGTGCTGTTGCCAATACGCGTGACATAATAGGTGCAAGGACCACATCGCCAAGTACTTTGTCTTTACTATTGGCAAGTTTGGTCGTACCAGGTTTGTTCAATGATACATTTTTATTTGGCGTATGATGACGGTTGGACGTCATGCCACCTTTAGCATTCTTGTCAGTATTACTTTTTGGGCGTTCAGGCTTACCATATAATCTATCAAGAGACACGTTTTTGCCATCGCGACTATTAGTATCAGAGTCTTCAGGGAATACCGTCACATTATTAATGATAGAGTCGTTAGGCGTAGGAATGTTAGCAGGACTATAAAGAGGTTGGTCACATGTCAAGTCTCCAACACGCTGCCACTTATCTAAGCCTTCATGCCATACCAAATCATCTAATAATACCTCACCAGATGTCAGCATAATATTGAGTTGATCCAAAGTATATGGACCAGCTTGTACGTTATTTCGAGCAAGGAAAATCTGCATAATTGCCTGCATAGTTAGTCATATCTTAAGTCGCTACTGTAAGCCATAGTATTAGGGTCTATTGAGGATTTTTCAAATAGACCCTAATGATTACTTACTTAATGACTGTGTGAATTACTGCGGTGACTTAACGTTACAGCTTATTGTACTTCTTCACCAGCTAAGAAGAACCAAGTATCTAATACTGAGTCAGGGTTAAGTGACACTGAGCTAATACCTTGTTCCATAAGCCAAAAAGCAAGATCTGGGTGGTCTGAAGGACCTTGACCACAGATACCGATATATTTATCAGCTTTACGGCAGGCATCAATCGCCATCGACAATAATTTCTTAACGGCAGGATCACGTTCATCAAATAGATGTGAGACGATACCTGAGTCACGATCAAGACCAAGAGTAAGTTGAGTTAAGTCGTTTGAACCAATTGAGAAGCCATCAAAGTGCTCAAGGAACTCTTCTGCTAGTAAGCAGTTAGTTGGTAGCTCACACATCATAATGATGCGTAGACCATTTTCACCACGTTTTAGACCATTTTTCTCTAGCAACTCAATGACTTGGGCTGCTTCACCAACAGTACGTACGAAAGGAATCATAATCTCGACGTTGGTCAAGCCCATCTCATCACGTACACGCTTAAGCGCTTTACACTCAAGCTCAAAGCAGTCACGGAAGTTATCAGAAACGTAGCGGCTAGCACCACGGAAACCAAGCATTGGGTTCTCTTCTGATGGCTCGTATAATTTACCACCAAGTAAGTTGGCATATTCGTTTGATTTAAAATCTGACATGCGAACGATAACTGGTTGATCCATAAAGGCAACGGCTAACGTTGAGATACCTTCGACCAATTTATCAACATAGAAATCAACTGGTGAAGCATAACCTGCAATACGCTCATTAATCGCTTGTGCCACTTCACGTGGTAAGCTGTTCATATTTAACAATGCTTTTGGATGTACACCAATCATGCGGTTAATGATGAATTCAAGACGGGCAAGACCGATACCTTCGTTTGGCATTTGCGTGAATGAGAAGGCACGATCTGGGTTGCCAACGTTCATCATAATTTTAAATGCAAGCTCTGGCATAGATTCAATAGAGTTGGTCTGAATTTCAAAATCAATTTGGCTCTCATAAATAAAGCCTGTATCACCTTCAGCACAAGAAACGGTGACGTCTTGACCATCAACCAACAATTCGGTGGCATTACCACAACCAACGATAGCTGGAACACCAAGCTCACGCGCGATAATAGCAGCATGACAAGTACGGCCACCACGGTTGGTGATGATCGCAGAAGCACGCTTCATGACTGGTTCCCAATCCGGATCGGTCATATCTGAAACTAAGACATCGCCGTCTTGTACTTTGTCCATCTCATTTAAGTTGCTAACGATACGTACTTTACCTGCGCCGATACGTTGACCGATTGAACGACCTTCACATAATACTTTTGCATTGTTAGTATCGATGATATAACGTTCCATGACATTGCTATCTTGGCGGCTTTTTACCGTTTCTGGACGGGCTTGAACGATAAAGATTTCATTCGTATCACCGTCTTTTGCCCATTCGATGTCCATTGCTTGACCATAATGCTTTTCGATGGTCACTGCTTGTTTGGCAAGGTCAGTCAGCTCTTCAGTTGATAATGAGAACTGCATGCGCTCTTCTTTTTCGACATCGACAGTTTTGACCGATTTAGTCGTGCTGCCTTCATCACCATAAATCATTTTCTTATGCTTGCTGCCTAGGTTACGGCGAATAATCGCAGGCTTACCATCAGCAAGTAGGCGTTTCGATAAATAGAACTCATCAGGGTTAACCGCGCCTTGAACAACCATTTCACCTAGACCATAGCTTGATGTGATAAAGACCACTTGATCAAAGCCACTTTCGGTATCTAGGGTAAACATAACGCCCGCAGCACCTGTTTCTGAGCGTACCATACGTTGTACAGCAGCAGATAAGGCAACGCCTTCATGCTCAAAACCTTTATGTACACGATAAGAGATAGCACGGTCATTATAAAGGGAGGCAAATACTTCTTTAATAGCGATAAGGACGTTATCAATACCGCGAATGTTCAAAAAAGTCTCTTGCTGACCAGCAAATGAAGCATCTGGCAAATCTTCAGCAGTTGCAGAAGAACGTACAGCAACCGCGATATCTTTGCCATCACTCATCTCTTCGAATGATTTACGCACCTCTTGCTCAAGATCTTTTGGCAATTCTTGTTCAATAATCCACGTACGGATTTTTTTACCCGTAGCAGTAAGCTTATTAACATCGTTAACATCTAGCTCTTTAAGCTCGCTGTTAATCTTGTCAAGCAAACCTGTTTCAGTCAAAAAACGATTGAAAGCATTTGAAGTTGTAGCAAAGCCGCCTGGGACACTAACGCCCAAATCAGACAGATGACTGATCATCTCACCAAGCGAAGCATTCTTACCACCGACCATGTCAATGTCGTTTTTTCCTAACTGATCAAGATTGATCACAAGTGCTGTAGATTGAGCTGCCATGATAACTCCAGAAAATAAGGTTATTTAGTAAGGATTATAACGGTAAATTATACCGCTATATTTGGACAATTTCGAGGGGTTAAGCCAAAAAACTTATGAAAAAGATACAAATTATAGAGTTCTGCAATAAACAATCGCACTATTGTCTCACTTATCCGAATATAAAGCAGCTAATTCAGTCTAAATGTTCCTATAAATTATATGCCTATATGTAGCGCATAATATTTTAATAGTGCAAAAGGTCTATGACAATCTGTAGCAAGAACCCGCTATTAAGGTTCGCTAGTTATGCTAACTTTGATTCCTATTAAGACGCTATTATGAGTATAATGTAGAGCATGAAATATCAGGCGTATATGACAATGTAACTATTAATCTACCTATTTATATTATAGGAATGTGTTATAGCTGCTTACTGAATGTGCGTCACACAGCGACTTAATTATCGTACTTAATTAGTATAAGTATAATGAGTCAATTAAAGCTTACTATTGAGGTTTACACTGAGGTTTTCAAGTTATGTACTCTAACAATCCGTCCGAGCAAAATAAGCCTACTATTCAAAATCATCACGCTTTAAGTTTAGATAACTCACAAACTATAAGAAGTGCTTTTTTTATCTCTGATGGTACTGCCATTACTGCCGAAACGTTGGGTCGTTCTATATTGAGCCAGTTTGCCTCGGTACCATTTGAAACATGTGTATTACCCTATGTTGATAGCATAGAGCGCGCGGAAGATGCAGTTGAGAAGATCAACATGGCCTATCAGCGCGATGGATTATTACCATTAGTCTTCGATACTATTGTCAGTCCTGAAATCCGTGAGAAGATCAACTCTGCGCACAGCTGTAACTTGGATATGTATGAGGGTTTGATTGGACGTATCGCTGAAGAGACCGGAGTAGAGCCTGACGGTCACTCTGGCCATGCTCATGACAATGTCGACTCTGAAACTTATAAAGAACGTATTGATGCGGTACATTTTGCCTTAGACAATGATGATGGAGCACGCACCCGCCACTATAGTATGGCAGATATTATATTGATTGGCGTGTCACGTTCAGGCAAGACACCAACATCTCTATACTTAGCTCTACAATTCGGTATTCGCGCTGCCAACTACCCGTTAACTGAAGATGATCTGTATGATAATCAGCTGCCAAAAGCGCTGCGTGAGCATAAAGACAAGCTATTTGGTTTGCTAATTGATACTGACCGCTTGGTAAAAATCCGTCAAGAACGCCGTGCGGGCAGTCGTTATTCGAGCTATCAGCAGTGTCAGCAAGAGCAGCGTGCCATACAAGGTATCTATATCACTCATGGTATTCCAAGCCTAGATGTCTCAGAGATGTCGGTTGAAGAGATTGCTACTCGTATCTTGCAGATGACCGGTCTCAAACGCCGCATTGGTTAATTTCGCTTACGGTTGTTTTCTTCGCCATACCATACAAACTATATAAACGTTGCTATATATTTATCACCAAATAGAGAGTGTTATGAGTCTATCCCATAAATCTAAAAAATCTCCCTTATTATTGATGGGCTTGCTATGCAGTACAGTTTTGCTCAGTGCCTGTCAATCATCTCCCTTCGCACGCGAACCAGTCCCTGAACCGCGCTATATACCTACTATTGTTTTAGGTGAGGCACAGACTTTAACGATTATGCCAGAGCGAGTGGCTTGTGCATCGGCACTACCAATGCAGTGTTTGCTAGCCAAATCTAGTAAAGATGGTTCAGTATTTCAGATTCCTTATGATTGGATTGATGACTTTACGCCAAGCCTTGGTACAGAATATGTGATTAGCGCACGTCCACAAGTTGATGAAGAGCGTCAGAGTTTAAACGGGCACTGGACATTGCAAAATATCTTGTCACAACGTATGGTGGGCACGCCATAACATCATGATCTTGACTCATGTATATATTGATTCATGCACAGATTGTTTATGACTAACATAGATCGCTTATGACTCACATAAATAGCTTAATGATTAAGTAGTAAATAAATAACTAAAGAGGATATCATGGGAAGCAAACGCAAAGATGATACAACTAATGATACTGGTAGCGACACTCATACCGAAGTATCAAATAAAGACAGTGGTGCTGCACCTGTCACATCTCCTGAGCAGACCGAAGATAAAAATAAGCAAGAACAAATTGAGCAAACCCACGACCAAGTCACTGAAGATGTTATGCATCACCCTGATTTGGTCAATCCGCTAGATGATACGCGTATTGATATCAAATCAGGCTTCACTAAAGATTCGCAACGTATAAAAGGTGATAAGCATAAGTTTGAATACGATGCTGTGATATTAGGTGCAGGTCCTGCTGGTGAAGCTGCTGCTATGAAGCTTGCTAAGTCTGGCAAAAAAGTAGTGGTTGTTGACCCGCGTGATCAGGTCGGTGGCAACTCTACGCATGTAGGTACGATTCCGAGCAAAGCGCTGCGCCAATCAGTATTCAACTTGATTAACTTCCGCCGTGATCCGATGTTCACTAAAGCTATGGAATATAAGCAAGTACCTCTAAATAAGGTGCTAGCAAATGCCCGTAAAGTAATACGTAATCAGGTCAGCACCCATACGCGCTTTTATGAGCGCAATCAAATTGAAGTCATTCATGGTTGGGGAAGTTTTTTAGATGCCAATACTTTGCGCATTGAGACTGATGAAAATATTTTTGAAAACATTACCTTCAATAAAGCGATCATCACGGTTGGTAGTCGACCTTATCGTCCTGAAATTTTAGATTTTGATCATCCGCGGGTCTTTGATTCTGACAAAATCCTACAAATGGATTATGTAGTCAAAAAAATCATCATTTATGGCGCGGGTGTCATCGGCTGTGAATATGCTTCAATTTTCACTGGCCTTGGCTATAAAGTTGATCTAATCAATAACCAAAACCAACTACTTAGCTATCTTGATAGTGAGATTAGTGATGCTATTGCGCATGACTTTAGACAGTTTGGTGTGGTCATTCGTAGCAATGAAGAGATTGACTATTTGGAGACTCATGACGACTATGTCATATTGCATCTAAAGAGCGGTAAAAAAATCAAGTCCGATGCGATTTTATGGTCAAACGGTCGCTCAGGTAATACTGAAGGACTAAATTTAGAAGCCATTGGTTTAAAGGCTAACGGCCGTGGACAGCTTAAAGTAGACGATACTTACTGTACAGATGTTGAAAACATTTATGCCGCTGGTGACGTTATCGGTTGGCCATCTCTGGCTTCAGCTGCTTATGACCAAGGACGCTGTGCGGCGGCATTTATGGTTGGCGATAGTGATGCAGAGCCAGTATCGAGTGTACCAACTGGTATCTATACGATTCCTGAAATCTCAAGTATTGGTAAAACTGAGCAAGAATTAACGGACGAAAAAGTCCCTTATGAGGTGGGTCAAGCATTCTTTAAACACTTGGCGCGAGCGCAAATTATTGGTGAACGTTCTGGGGTATTGAAGATATTGTTCCATCGTGAGACGCTTGAAATCTTGGGTATCCATTGCTACGGTAATCATGCTTCAGAGATTATCCATATCGGACAGGCTGTGATGAAGTGTAATAATACGCTGGAGTATTTTGTAAATACGACGTTCAACTATCCAACGATGGCAGAAGCTTACCGGGTAGCAGCATTAAATGGTCTTAACCGAGTGTTCTAGATTTCAGTACACCTTAATTTAATATAAAAAAGCGCCTGTTATTGAATTAACAGGCGCTTTTTTTTGACCAAATGATTTTCAAGAGGGTTCTGTGATTTTCAAAGAGGGCTGTTTTTTCGCCGTACGCCAACAAAACAGCATCAGTAAAACGAAATAAAACACCCATAGTGCAGCAAGTGCATAAAATCCTATGGAGACTTGCGAGATGCTTGCACCCATTTGATTAAGCTGTACAGAAGTATTGATAGCAGGAGTGGTAGGTGCTAGCCAGCGCACAATTTGTAGTATTTCTGGAAGTTGGTTGGCAGGCCAGGGATAGCCACTGACAAAGAATATCGGTAGCGAGCTAAAGATCAAAATCTGTAGACTACGCTCCCGCTGACGAAACCATAATCCGAGCACGCAGCCAAGTGTAGCTACTGTTGGACAGAATAAAAGCAAGAATAGCAAGCTGCCAAGCATATTTTGCCCACGCGGATAATGATGGAGCTCAAAAGCCCAGCCATAATAAAAGCAACCAATGACAAAGCTTAACGAGCTTAATGCAGCAATTCTACCAAGCCAACCGCCTATAGTCGTCATATGACGACGTTGCTCATACCAAGTTCCAATAAGCATGGCAGTTGCCATCAGTAATGTTTGCTGCAATATAATAATAGATACCGCGGGCACTACGTAAGCCCCGTAACCTTCAGTTTGATTATACAAAGGAATAATCCGTAGCGGTACAGCTTGCGTGTTTTGCACAGCAGTAGACGAATAAGCGCCTTGTGCAATGCTTTTCTTGACCTCAATGCCCGCTGATACCGTACTAACCGCTTGTAGAAATCCCATCTGAACATTTTTATTCAAAAGAAAGTAGCCGCCATTACCCAGTACGCTAACACTGGCTGCCTTTCCTGATAGTACTTGCTGCTCAAGACCGCTTGGAATAATCAGGTAGCCTGCAATTTCATCTGACCATATTGCTTCTTTAGCCTGTTGTTCATTAAGAAAGCGTGTAGTATCAAGCTGCGGACTGGCACTAGCGTAGCGAACGATAGTACGTGATAGGTCGCTATTGTCCTTATCAATAATACCGACAGGTACATGATTGACTACTTCAGTTGAATACGGCCACGGATAAAAAAAACCATAAATAATGGGCGCAATAAGCAGCATCAAAATGACACCGCTATCGGTAAAGATATCTCTTAGCGTTTGTAAAAAGCTACCTAAAAAAGTTTGTAACGATGTTTGTGAAGGTAGAGTTGCTCTTGATGGTTTGTGCTTCTGTATATATGACATTAGCGGGCTCCCCAGCGTTCAGGATGCGCCAATGCGCGTTTGGTTAACAATGTGGTAATTACCATCGCGATAATGGTCGCAATCATTAGACCGTAAACAATCGGTAAAGAAATAGCCACTGGTGCTTGCATTTGTAATTGCGCGATATGTAGTTTTAGGTAATGAGTTAAAGGTAGGGCGTCTGACCAATGCTTAGCACTATCGCTAATTGCGATATAAGGGAAAGTGACACCAGCGAAAGCGTAAGAGGGCGCAGATACAAAGCCTGTTGCAGATAAGCCTGCACGCAATGAAAATGAAGCTACCGTAAATATAGCACCGAGCCAAAATGACAATATCATCAACAGAACAAGCCCAATATAAGTAGCTAGCAAAGAAGTTAACGCAATCGTCTGCTGCGGTGTAGCAAGCCATAATGCCAATATCGACCAGATACTATAAGCTAATATAGGCCAAAAATACTTGCCTGTCAGGCCAAATAGTAGCACCGGAATACTGATGTTTTGAGTAGATTGTGATTTGAAGTTAGCATTATTAACTTGGCTATCAAGTTCTGTTAACTGTCTATGACTGTTGTTTAGTAACGTCAGGTTAGGACTACCTGTATCAATAAAACGATACCAACGACCGATCTGCTTATCACGTAACTCACGACCAATGGTTGTCGCACCGATTACCATTGCTAAAATATGTAGTAGGGCAGGAATAACAGTTGAGGCCAAAAATTGCTGGTAGTCAGTTGCAGCATTAAATAAACTGATACGTTGAACACTAATAGGCGAATAAGCGATAGTCGCCTGTGATGGTGCCATGCCTTGTTTGACTAAGCGTTGAATTTCAATCCCAGCTGATAGAGTACCAGCTACCGTTTGTACACTTTTTTGGATGATGCCAGAATGAGTACCGTATTGAGCATTGACTTGCAAGACTATAGGCGCAGGCTTGCCAGATAGAATGTTGCGCTCGAAGTCTTCTGGGATAATGACAACTGCATAAATATCGCGCTGCAAAATAGCTGCTTCAGCTACTGCTGGCGAGGGATATAGCTTTCTAACCGTAATATCCGGACTGGCTTCCAAATACCGTACTAATGTGTTGGCGACAGGACTATTATCTTGGTCAATTACGCCGATAGGTAAATCCGTAATTTGGGTTTGCGCAAAAATCCACCAAATGAGTAATATCGTGACCAAAGGTATCCAGACCACCACGGAGAAGTCCCAATGGTTTTTGGTTAAAAAACGACGCTCGTACGCAGCACTGCGCAGAAAAGCCTTGAACAGACGCATAACCTACTCTGGAGTCTGATTAATAGAAGTGGGGTCGATGTTCACAATGACACTCATCCCTGAACGGACGCGCGAGTCAGGAGTCATAGGTCGGGCTTTGACTTCAAAAGTACGTACATCAAAACCGTCGTCATTATTGGTTGGGCGCCAAGTCGCAAAATCAGACAATGTTGAGGTTGCATAAACGATGAATTGTTTAGTATGTGGGTTGTTAGCTGATGATAGTGCTGGAATAGTGCCAGTAAACTGCCGACCGATTGCAAATTGATTGAGATAGGTTTCGGTGACGTTAAGTACTACCCATTGATCGTCTGTATTGACGAGTGTTAGGAGAGGTACACCTTGACCGATGACTTCACCAGTGCTGACAATCACATTATTTACAATTCCTGCAATAGGGCTTTTTAGATTGGCCTCTTCTTTGGCGACTAGTGCTTCTTCTAACTGGGCATCGACTTGTGCCACTTGTGCAGTAGCTGCTGACTTATCTTCGCTACGAGTACCTTCTACCGCTAAGTCATATTGTAGACGTGCCGCTATTGTTTGATCTTTAGTCGCAAGATATTGTGCGAATGCCTCATCACATTTTTGCCGAGCCATCAAACCTTCTTCATAAAGTCGGTTGATACGCTCATAGGTACTGGCGGCTAGATCAGAGGCAGCTTTATTGGCTTGCCAAGCAGCTTTTGCTTGAGCAATCTCTTGAGGACGCGCGCCATTTTCTGCTTTATCCAACTGACTCTGTGCCATTTGTTTACCAGCACGAGCTTGATTAATCTTCGCGTTAATCTCAGGCGAATCCATCTCAATTAGCTGCTGACCGGCAGTTACTCTATCACCTTCAGTGACCATGATTTGAGCGATACGTCCAGGCACTTTGGCTGCGATAGACGTTTGCTGCATTTGCATCTGCCCTTGCAAGGTGATGACTTGCGGTTCACTATTTTGGGCGCTTCTAAACAATCCGTAAGCGATGACACCAAGCACCATGATAACGACTAACGCAATAACAGATTTTTTGACTGTCGCCTTTTTTTTCGCTGATGTAGCCTTTGAGTTTAGGCGCTGATAATCAGGTGCTGGCTGTTCAGATTTAATATTATCCATAGGTTCAGTAGGCGTGTTTTCTGCATCCGAGTCGTTGTGATGTTCAGTCATGAAAATGGTATTCCTAAAGCAATAAAGTTGAGAATGAAGGGTTTATTGTAAAGGTAGCAGCATAAAAGGCTGCAAGGCAGTTCTCTAATCTTGATAACAATCAATAACGATCAGAGGTACTACCCTAAAGGCGTTTTAATGAATTATCAGTTTATCAGTACACGCGAACAGCATGAGGTTTAGAGCTTTCTATGGCTTCGAAATTAAAAATAGCACCAAAGGCTACGATGAATGCTGAATAGTAAAGCCACAGCATAATGACTACGGCTGCTGAAAGCGCACCAAACTCAGCGCTATAGTTATTAAAGTTTTGGACATAAATCGAAAACAGCACAGACAATAGAATCCAGAGAACGGTCGCAAGAGATGCTCCTGGCACCAGTTTTTTTAGCGGTATAGCGTCACGATTTGGCGCCAAACGATATAGGCTTAAGAAGCTTAAGAATATGATGCCAGCTAATATAGGCCATCTGCTCCAAAGTGCAATCGTCTTCGCTATTTGAGGGAAGGGGAAATAGGCCGCCCCTAAAGGAATAATAGCGATAGACGAGATTGCTATTATTAGGACAACTACCGCGGCAAAGGTTAAACCAACCGCTCGGATCGTACCTTGTATCAAGTTGCGCTCTTGCGTGATGTGGAAGGCAAGATTGACAAGAATAATTAGGGATTTGATGCCTTTAGAGCCAGCATAAAGGGCCAGTAATGTCGATGCAATCAGACCAAAAGTCAGTTTTGACGCGGTGTTAGAGGCCAGTTCGCTTAAACGTGAATTAAGGACTTCATATACACCATCAGGTATAAACTGACGCAAAATTAAAATCTGTTCTTGCATCTCAGAGGGTGAGAAAGCGAGACCATAAAGCAGCACAAACACGGCCATTGCTGGAAAAATAGATAAAAAACCAAAAAACCCTACGCTAGCGCAATGTGCCCAAACATTAGAGTTGTTCGCTATACGCCATGTCTGTAGCAAGGGCTGAAGCCAACTTGTCAATTTAGAAATCAGTTTTTTCATAAAACAGTTATTCGCAGTAGGGTTAGTATCAGTAAGATTAGTAGCAGTAAAGTAAGGTGAGTAATAATGTAGGCATTAGCAATTTAATTATAATCAGTACAAGCGCTTATCAACACGCCCTATCATTCTTAATATCAAATCATTGTTCAGAATACAAAGTAGGCAGCCTTATGTCAGCCGCATTTAGATAAGCATTAAAAGCGAGCGGCGTGCCACTACTTTGCATTAAAGCAGCTAACCCTTGTACATAAGCGTTTGCAGCTTGTGCTTGTTCGGTGCGAGCTTTGAGAGCTTGTGTTTGTGCTTGTACCACTTCAATCGTAGTATTTACGCCTTCTTGCAGTCCGAGGCGTCGTAAACGTAATACCTCTGTAGCCAAATCAACATTGCTTTGTAATGCTTGATAACGCGACTGAGCATTATTGACATCGTTCCAGTTTTTTTCCACCAGTAGTAGTAGATTGTCGCTCACTTCAATTTCGGATAGATCAGCTTGGCGAATTTTAGCATTACTGGATGCCAGTGATGCTGTTTTATCAAGTCCGCCCCATAGCTTCCAACTGGCTGATAGACCTGCAATCCAGCTAGGATCCTTCTCAACTTGTCCATAGCCATATAACATAACAGTGGGTTTATAACCGGTATCAGATAGCTCATGTAGTTTTTGGGCTTGCGCGCGTTTAGCAGCGACTTTCTGTAAGCCAGGATGATGGCTGAGTGCTAAATTTTGAAAGTAACTCACATCTGGTAGAGGCCGGCTGGAGACAAATAAAGGAGTCGTAGGTTTGATACGATAGTCAGTACGTAACAGACGTTGCAACGCAATCATAGCAAGGCGGGCGTCATTATTTGCGTTAACTGCTTCACTCTTTGCATCTGCCAGTGCAGACTGCGCTTCTAAACGATCTACACGTGATATAAATCCTTCTTCATATAGTCGCTTTGCCATATGGTCAGTCTGCTGCAACGTGTCATAGGCGTCTTCACGTAGGTAGGCGGCGATGATGGCTAGCTGTGCCTTAAAGTAGCGTTCAATCAAAGTATTATAAAGCTCGTTTTTATCGAGTATGCTGTCAGCCATTGCTTCTTGAGTGCGTGCATCTGATGCACCCGTAAGCGCAGTAGTACGCCCAGCAGTATAAACAGGCCAAGCAAAACCTATACCTGCTCCCGCCGTTGAACCCGAACGCTTAAAGTCATAGGAATCAGGAATACGATCGCCGACCATCTCACCAAAGTTTGGCAAATCTGGTAAGGGCGGGATAGGAGGAACAATATCACCAGTATTAGCACCAGCATTATTTACTCCGTTGATTACGCCATTCTTGAGCGTTGATAAATCAATATCTTCCTGCACGTTGTAGGTACTGGCTGATAGCTGCGCAAATACAAAAGGATTGTCTATCGTTTTAAGTGCATCGGTTTGATATTCACTGGCTGCAATCGCAGCTTGATTGGCCGCGAGCTTAGGTGAGACTTGCAACAAAATCTCTTGGGCTTGTTCAAGACTCAAAAAGCTAGCTACCTCTAAAGGATAACTGTTAGCGATGCTTTTATGAGTAATAGGGTCGACGAGAGTATCTAGAGTGAGGGTGCTTGACGGCTGTACCAAAACAGAGCTGGCGGCCTCAGTATCAGCCGTTAACTTTTTACTATTGCCTACCGTGCTGTTGTTGGTTGCATTGGCATTAGATGTATAGTTTGTGTCTATAATCTGAGTAGTAGCAATAGGCGATATTTCGTCCTTTGAAATAAGGTTTTTATCCTTACTCATAATTTCTATATTGCTGTTCGCTGCGGTATGAGTTGATATTCCTATCAGCATAATAGTGGCAATAGCACTAGGTAGAGATGAGATAACAAATTTCATAAGAGATATAAACCGTTAATCAGGAAGCAAAATTTTGTCGTATAAGATGTTTTAATACAGAGTACCTAAATAACAAGGATTGAATTAATCATCATTTATAGTATAAGTCTTAGCACTGATAATAAAGCGTACACTGTAGAGCCACAACCATGACGGGTCAATGCTTATTATTTACTTGTTATTCATTCAATATTGAGTTTTCTTATACTTAAGCAGGGTTTTTAACCTAAAACACTATATTATTTATAAAAAAAGATAAAAACCTGCTTCTCAATAAGAGTCTTTTGTTAATAGAAGATAGGCAAAAGACTAATGAAAAGATTTCAATGTAAGCAGTAATGCAAGCAGTATAGAGAGGCAAGCGCTATGTAGTATTATAAGACTATAAATTTCACAAAATGATGATGTATGTTTTATTTTATAACCTATTATGAGAAGAGACTACTATTAAAGTAGACCGCTATATATAAATAGATACTGAAAAATATAGACAGCTGTTAAAAATATTGGACAAATATAGCAAGCGATATTGCGAATTAAGAGTGAGAGGTAAATGATGGCAGGATATATATTAGCCTTGGATCAAGGAACAACATCGAGTCGGGCGATTTTATATGATGATCACGCGCGTCCTATTGAGATTGCCCAACAGCCCACCACGCTGCAAACGCCAAAAGCTGGCTATGTAGAGCAAGATGCGCGGCAAATTTGGCAAACTCAAATCAGCTGTGCTCACGATGTCATTAATCAAGCAGGATTACTCGCAACTGATGTTACTAGCATTGCTATTACCAATCAGCGTGAATCTATCGTCATTTGGGATAAGCAAACGGGCACACCGTTGGCACCAGCCATTATTTGGCAAGACAGGCGCACAGCAAAATACTGTCAGGACTTAGCTAACGATAGTATGGGTAATATGTCGGTAGGTCTGTCAAAGAGGGTGCAGCAGATTACAGGCTTACGACTGGACCCTTATTTTAGTGCCAGCAAGATTTCTTGGCTGCTTGAGCACTATCCTAAGATTAAAGCCCGCGCTGCAACTGGGCAGATAGCAGTAGGTACTATTGATAGCTGGTTGATTTATCAGCTGACAGGTGGCGAGCATGTCATCGATGTCACCAATGCTTCACGTACACTATTATATGATATTCATAAGCTGGCGTGGTCGGAGGAGCTGTGCGCACGCTTTGATATACCGATGGCGATACTACCAAAAGTGCTGCCATCAGATGGTGAGTTTGGTAAAACCAAAAAGGGTTTGTTCGCCAAGCAGATTCCTATCCATGCCGTATTGGGCGATCAGCAAGCAGCATTGTTTGGTCAAGGTTGTCTCGATCCTGGTATGGCTAAAAACACCTATGGAACGGGTTGTTTTATGCTGATGAATATTGGTCAGACCCCCAAGCTTAGTGAACACCAACTATTGACTACGATAGCTTGGCAGCGTAAAGAACCAATAAATCGTGTAGAAAACTTATCTATTAGTGACATTGTGCAATCCGGTAAACGTATGCTACAAACACCCACTTCTTTCTTTGGACGCGAAGTAAATTATGCGCTAGAAGGCAGCGTGTTTATGGCAGGGGCTATCGTACAGTGGCTACGTGATAATTTGGGGATGATTAAACAAAGCTGTGATGTCGAAGATTTAGCTCGGCAGGTAGAAAGTAGCGAGGATGTCGTGTTGCTTCCCGCGTTTACTGGTCTTGGAGCACCTTATTGGCGCTCTGATATTCATGCCAGTATTAGTGGCATGAGTCGCGGCACTACCAAAGCACACATTGCTCGTGCTGCTCTTGAGGCGATTGCCTTTCAAACTTATGACGTTCTTATCGCCATGCAAAAAGACAGTCCGCATCCATTAACCGAGCTACGAGTCGATGGAGGCGCTGCTAATAATGATCTGTTGATGCAGTTTCAAGCAGACTTGCTTGGTGTACCTGTTTTGCGTCCCAAAGATACTGAAATCACTGCTAAAGGCGCAGCGCTTCTTGCTGGTTTAAAAAGTGGATTGTATGATGATCAAACTATGAAAGAATCATGGCAAGTAGACCGTATCTTTGAGCCTAACATGTCAGCTGAGAGACGTGCCCAACATCTTGATAAGTGGCAACGCGTTATTACTAAGGCGTTAATGGATATCTAAAATATCTTTCAAAATGTATTAGATATAAAATTTTCATTAGGTATAAGTAGGCAAAGAATATTATCAAAGATACCTAAAACACTGTATTAACGACCATATCAGTATCAACATAAATACCTAATAATATGCTCTTTAATTACTATATTTAGCATGGATTTATATACACACGTTATAACTATACACCGTGTAACATAAGGTCATCGCAGTGTTGACATAATTTACATAAACGTTCTATCGATAAGTGTTGATAGTTTTTTATACTTCAAATGTGATTGATTAATACAACTTAATCCATTTCAAATTAATAACTAATAAGTATATAACTATCAATTTAAGGATAATATTATGAATAAACATGACAATGATCTTACAAATGACCGCGTAATCGATAACAATGACCGTGTCCTCACTGATGACTATCTTGAAGTTGGTGATAGAGAGCGTATCATCGATGACAACGAGCGCCGATTAACTGGTAGTGATCATACTATCAACAATACTGTCATTAGGCATGAAAATGACAATATTATAGAGGATCATGATGCGATTGATCGTACTGCTGTCAAGCACATGTCTAAAGAAGCGAGAGAAGACCTTAATGCAGATCCTATTACTGGTGAGCCAGGATCACATCCAGTAGGAACAGGTATTGGTGGCATCGGTGGTGCCGCAGCAGGCGCAGCTATCGGCACGATGGCAGGACCATTGGGTACATTAATTGGTGGTGCTATTGGTGCTATCGTTGGTGGCGGCGCAGGTCATGCAGCAGCAGAAGCTATTGACCCAACCCGTGAAGAAGCTTACTGGCGTGCAGAACATGCCAATGCTAGTTATTATCAGCAAGGACACGATTTTGACCGTGATCTACATCCAGCTTATGCAGTAGGCTATGCTAACCGAGCACGCTATCCTAGTGACGCGCGTTTCGAAGATCATGAAACAGATTTGCAGCGTTCATGGGAAGAAGTAAAAGGCGAATCACGTCTAGCTTGGGATGATGCTCGTCATGCATCACGTGATGCGTGGAATCGTGTTAGTTAATTATTATTTGAAACTAGCTTACCATCTCATTTGCTAATATATAATTATGGATTGTTCAAATATAAGCCGTATTATTTCAATTGAGTGAGAAGTGGTAAGCATAGTGTACAGAAACTTACCGCTTTGTGAATTACAAGGTGATAAATGTATACGTAGCCTGACTGACAGCCCCAACTAATGTAATTTATGCTATGTTAAAGCTTCCAAAGATGACTTTGGAAGCTTTTTTATTTGCTCATTGTTTTATTTTCTAATATCTTATGATTAACTGCCAGAAGACAGCATAACTACAAAGGATTATGAGACAATTTTGACCTCTTAGTAGAGTGATATTTTTAGTGCAATATAATAATATAAAACCAAATAAAAATAAGAATAGGTAAACTATGAATCGTCATGCGAATAATGATGAACAAAAGCAATTTTACATAGCTACTGCTAATCTACTTAATTTTGCCAATCCTGATCGAATTTATTATGACAATGCACCAGCATATGACCGTAAGGCTTACCAGCATAAGTTGCAAGGAATAACCGAATTACTTTCTAAAGCCCATGCAGATATTATTGCGGTACAAGAGGTATGGGATAGTGACGCTCTAGAAGCATTAGCTGTTTCGTTAGGTTTTAAAGCAGAACACGTGATTGCTCCACTTGCTAGTAATGACCATACTAGTCAATATACTCAAGGCCATGGCGCACAAAAAACGCCAGCTGTTGGTTTTATTAGCCGCTTTGCTCAGTTAGAAACTACGTTGTTAGAGAACATAGTCCCTGCAGCGGTAATTGATATCCCTGATGTTGGACCTTATCGTCAATTTAATCGTCCACCATTGTTACTACGTGTTGATGCGTATGGTCAACCAATAACGATTGTTACTGCTCACCTTAAAAGTAAACGTGCTTATTTTTTACGTGATGAGTCAGGCAACTTGTTAGAAGATATGGATGACCCTAATATCCGTGTTCGTGCCAAGCTGCGCAGCTTGTGTATGCGAGCGGCAGAGGCTGCATCAATACGTATGTCTATTATCAAGCGGCTACAACATACTCGTGAGCCATTGATATTGTTGGGTGATATGAATGATGTCACTGGTAGCGTAACGACGCAACTAATGGCCGAGACTGGCGAGGTGAACTATGACAAAAGTATGCGTGATGTTGCATTGTTCGATGCCGCTCGTATCCAAGCTCGCTATGGTTGGATGAAAGATGTCGCTTACACGCACATCTATCAAGGTATACCAGAGGTCATTGATCAACTATTCGTATCAGAAGAGTTTTTACCTGATAGCAAGTTTTCGCTAGGTCATGTTGAGCGAGTAGATTACTTTAACGATCATTTAAAGTGGGATTATTCAGATAGAGTAATTGATCATGGCATTGTCCGAGCAAAGATAAAACTTTACGATTAATCATATTTTGCAGTTGGTTATATTATTAATTGGCACATTATCATTCTAATCCGTTCACGCCCCTTGTTTGATAATGTGCAAGTGTTTATGATGCTTCTTCATTGGATATAGTAGTAACAATATTTACCACTAAACTGACATTAGCATGCTGATTTAGTGCTAATGTTATTCGATGAAGATCGTATTTATACATAATAGGGCGTAATACTAAGAGGTTTATAATGAGTGATCATAGAGATGACAAAATAGAAGACATATTGGTCGATTCAGAATTGGCAAAGAAGTTGGTGCCTAATAAGTTTAAGTTTACTAGTCAGCAAGGCCGCGTACGCCGTCAAAAACTGTTGATGGGTGCAAAGAAGCTAAGCGAGACTCGCGCTATTAATGATATTAGTTTAGCTGATGTGTGTGAAGAGGCGGGTATTCCGCGAGCTTCTGCTTATCACTTTTTTCCTAATATTGAAGCGATATTTTTAGCACTGCGTTTCTTAAATGCGATTGAAATTTTAGAAATACTAACCACTGTTGAGACGGTAGACTATGACAGATGGCAGGGTTATTTAACTGCGCTTATCCAACGCTGTGTGAATATCTTTCATGATGATCAAACCAAAGCTAAACTGATTTATGATACTAACACGCCAGATTTTGAAGGTGATAGTTTCGGTGAAGATATGGATCATCAAATCGTTGAGCTAGTCTATAAGCGTTTATCAGAGCGCTATGAGATGCCAAAGTTTGAAGATATACAAGATATACTTCTAGTGACCTATAGTATCATCAACGGCGTATTTACTTTATCTTATCGTCGTCATGCCAGTATCACAGATAATTATTTGCAAGAAGCGACCACTGCATCTATTGCTTACCTGCGTTGCTACTTGCCAGAAAAGTTACCACGCAAAAACCGTTAAGTTTTAATGGTTAAAATACGGTTGTTAGTACGACATAATAAAAAAGCTGGCGCGATGCCAGCTTTTTTGTGTCTTACAATCAGTACTCTAATTAATTAAATGGTTTATAGTCTTATATCCAATACGATAAGTGACGGTCGGTATTGGCATCGGTATCGTTGTAGAGTGTACTAAAAGTACACTATTATCACTTTTACTGTCAGCAACTTGAGTCGTTGGAGGCAATGATTGACCATGACAAACATCATCATGCGGATCTAACGGTGCATATTGCTTGTAATAATCAACAATTGAGCTTTCAAGTGCTACGTTAGTCTTTGAGTCGTGAGCATTGACATATGCTTCACGTGCTTGCTCTAACCAGCGTTCAGCCATACGAAAATGCGTACCAGACTGACGCCAACCGTGTGCACATTGATCAGCTGCTGCCCAAATCAAAGCCACCTCACTAAATGCTAGCTCACGTGGCGCAATAATTATACTGTTGCTATCTGTTGAGGTGCTGTCTTTTGAAGCACTATCTTTTAGAGCGCTTACTGTCGCCCACAAATCAGGCCTCATCAAAGCAGATGATGATGGAATGTCAGTCGTTAACTTCAATTCTTCATCAGCATTGCTTCGTAACTTTTGTAGAATATGAGCACCAGCTTTTAATGCTTGGCTACCAGCCTGTGTGTTGCTTTTAATACTATTTTCATGAGAAGCATAGTTGAGCCAAGCTTGGGCTTTATAAGCAAAATATTGCTGGCGTGAGGTTAGAGAGTTTTTTTGGTATAAAGCCAGCTCAGTCAGCATACAGTCGATAGTTTGCTGCTCAACCATCTTATGTTTTGGGCGAACATTTTGCGTGGCATTACCGTTGTAGCAATAGCTTATTGGAATAACAAAATCTTTATTCAGGCTATCATCAGCATGATTGTTACCTGCGGCCTGTACTAATGGTGATAGCGTTAATAATGTCATTACAGACAATATAGTACGCGTATGGCGTTTATAAGCCGATACTGTCGCTATCAATTGTGAAGTATTTAGCATAACGCAAGCCTTATTGTATGGTAATCCATTTACGAGCTATCTTATAATTTCTATCAGCTATTGTCATTTTTAAGACTATTTTATCCACTACATATCGCTTAAGTCTTAGTCTCAGTACTTAGGCTCAGTACTTAGGCGTTTGTTTTTACGTGGATCATCACGTTTGAACAAGTCCTCATCAAACTTGAAGCGCAGTCTAAAGTAAGCGCCTTCTTGAGTACTATCATCATAAGCGATATCTTCATCTTCAAAGCCCATGAAATTGTAGCCAAGTGACAACCACAAGTTAGTCATTGGACTATAACCAACCTCAGCACCTAACATATAAGCTAAATCGTTGGCTTGATTATTCCAGTATGTACCTGCTTGCAAGCCAACGTCCCAACGCTCGCCAATATCGTATAGACCGCGCACATAGGCGGCATGAGCTGTGTTTTCGCTCTCGAGATTATCAGCTTGGTATTGATTGTATTTACCCGCATAGTGTCCAGATAACGTCAATGGACGTGTTGGATGATAGTTACCACTCCATGACCATATTAGTGAGTCTTTTTGATACGGATCAGTGCCCGTGTCATTATCGTCTAAGCGATATTCAAGCTTGGCTAGCATGTCTAACTGATTACTGTCATAGTCACGGTAGGCAGCACCAAGCTGAAAGCGGTTGATAGTACGATGACCATCGTCATAGTCTACTCGTGAGTAGATGTCTTTTGCCAGTAGGGTAATGTCATCAGTATAGCGATAGGCGATACCGGCACTACCGAGCAGCGTATCACTAGTGTCACCCCAGCGTTTTTCTAGGCGGCCTGATGCTTTGTAGTCTTCTTTGGCAAGGTATTCAACACCAAAACCAACTGCGGTCGCAGTGCTATCTTTTTCACCTTCAAGCGATTCAACACGCTCAAATAAAGTGTTTAAGGTCAGACCTTCCTGGACATACCATTTGTTCTTTAGACCAATAGCTGCTTCAGCTTCACGTGCACTAATAGCATCGCGAGCACGGTATTCACTATAGACCTTACCATCTTTCATATAGGTGGCATCAAAACCTACAACAGTACGCTGACGCTCATCGGTATCATCAAGACCGTAGCTGCCTGATAGGCTGTTGATTAAGTCATGACGCGCATAAAGACGACCTAAATTACCTAGCGGAGTTTCGCCGCCGATAGAGGTTGCGTTACGTGCGCTATGATCAATATCTTGCTCATATTCAGCAAACACTAACGCTTTATTAAGCTTAGGCAAGCGAGCAGTAATACGGGCGCGGGCGGTCATGCCTTCGATATCTTTTTCTAAGGTATTTACGCCATTAAGTGCCGACTGGTTAATCAGACTGTCATTAAATATTGGCTTCTCATCCTCATCTACAATATCAGTGTTTATGACATCAGTTGCAGCTTGCGTATTACGTGAGGCAGCAGTCGCTTCTTGTTTATAATAACGTAGTCCAATCTCACCAACGATATTTTGACTAAGGCGTTGTTCTATACTTGCCTGTATACCTTCACGACTGGCTTCGGTAGTATGATCTTCGGTACGTATGCCTTCAAACTTTAGCGCAGTTGTTTTGTTCTTTAACTTATGAGTGACCTCTAATCCAGATTCAGTACGTCCAGCGGTTAGTGGAGAGGCACCAGTAACGAAGCCTTCATCGGCTTTATTATAATAAGCTTTGGCGCGCGTGCGGTTTTTGTCATCGTAGTTTAGCTCAATGCGTAGGGCGTCACCATCAGTATCGTCGCCTTCTTTTAGCTCTTTTACATTGATCTGATTGCTAGGCTCATAGTCAGGGTTTTCAGCTTTACTCTTGGCATATTCCGCAACCAGTTTTAACTTGTCGTTAAATTTGATCACACTGTTAACGCTGGCAAGCTCTTCTTTATTTAGTGGATCATCGCTATTGATGTAGCTACCACCGACAGAGACTTTATCTGTTAATTGTTGTTTGCCTGCCACGCCACCGACCCAATAGTTTTCGCCGCCTTCGTCCACTTCAACAGTGACACGTAAATAGATAGGATTGCCATCAACATCTTGACTAGCAATAGGGGCTTTAAGATACAGGCTGCGACTAATAGGATCAATTTCGTAGTCAGCAAAGCGCGTTAGTGTTTCACGGCTAATGATCAGGCCAGGGTTATTCGCATCACGAGTAATGACTTCGATGGTTTCAGAGTTTTCGAGTACTGCGTCAAAGTCGCCAGCGAGTGGATAAGGACCCGAAATACCGAGACCACGCGTTTCATTAACACGTTGTGATGAGCTGGTTTCAGCGAGGAAAGTCGTGATACGGGTATCGGTATCCTCAAATTGAGCTTTAATACCCGTTAAAGTGCGACTGTATTTACCAAGCTTAATACCATCGTCGTTATCAATCTGAGTTTTTAGGTCGCCGTACATAGCAAATGAGCGACCTTTATCTAAACGAATATATAGCTTGCTCGTAGACTGAGCGTCAAAACCTTTGGCTGATGAATCGCCGTATACTGGATAATATTCACCTGGATCGATATCGCGGAACAGACGTTCGCCTTTTTTGTCGCTGTCATAAGCTAGGGTCAGCAGATAGTCTCCACGTACTTTGCCTTTTAGGAACATGGCTGCGCGACCAGTTGCTGAATAGTCGTCACCACCTGCAAATTCATGTAGCTCTTCTTCAAATGCGCCTTGGGCATCGGTTATACTGCCGCTATCAAAGTCTTTTAATGATATAGCGCCTTCTACAATACCAACCGCGATGAGCGGGCGTAGCTTTGCCGTAAATTGTAGCGGAATCACTTGTTTGCTGCTACCAGTATCGATAATCAGCTCACCTTTACCTGGCGCATTTGGTGCAATTACTGGAATCAGTAGTTCGCCACCGTCTACGCTAAACTGGGTACCAGCTTGATCTTTATTACTGTCTTTTAGATTGATACGTCCAATATTGGTATCGATAGTGATAGGTGTTGATGGGATGTAAGGAAGATTGTTACGATCTTTTAGGCTAATGACTACTTGGTATTCGCTCACACCGTCAGCTTCAATCAAACGCTCTTGAGTACGATAGTTAATCGCTTGTAAGCTGTCAGGCGCGATGATGTCGATGGTTTGCTCTGAGATAACTTTGCCTGTTACGTCAGTGGCAACGCCGCGTAAGGTATTGCTACCACGCTTAAAATCAACAGCATAATAATCAAAAGCAGTAACGCTTTGATTGGCTTGTTCAGCTGTTTTACCGATTTTTTCTTCTGATACGGCTTTACCATTAGCGTATAGGGTAAAGTTTGAGCCTAATGGTGCTTGAACTTGAACCAACTGCTTGTACGAGTTCAACTGTTGACCCGAGCTCAAGTTAATGAAGGCTACATCATTATTAGCCACCTTTTTCAGGTATTCTTCAAGCTCTTTTTGTTTTGGAGGTGCGATAGTATTGACCGTTAAGTTAACACGCTCGGCAGTAGGGTTAGCCATATCAGCAACAATTGCTGAGTCACATTGAATACCACGGTCTAATTCATCATTAGACTTACAGCCACTAGCATCGACATTGTCGTCATTATTGAGGTCGTAATCAGGCTCCAAAGCCAACTCGCTCTTGACGGCTTGCTCAAGGGCATCATTTTTAGCACTAATATTTTTGCTACGTGTGATGAGTTCTTGATTTAAACGTTCAGTACTATCGGCCATGCCGCCTACCAACGCAAAATCTGCACGATGCATTTCACCATATTTTAAGTCGACGAAACGGCTACCGGCATCGCCTGCGTTACGATTACTTTGAGTAATGAGTTCAGTACCAATAGGTAAAGTCGTGCGATCAACTTTTAGTACGTGAGTCTTGGCGCTGATACCGTAGAAATTATATTTTCCTTCAGGATCTGTGACGATATAGTTGCCGTTTTCCATATAAATACGAACACCAGCGACACCAAGCTCATCATTATCTTTTTGTTGAATACCATCGCGGTTGATGTCATGGTATATTTTACCAACGATGATACCATCGGTATTCATAACGCCGCGGCTGACATCAATTTTCCATTGTGATTCTCTAGAGACTAATACTTGGTCGTTTTCATTGCGACCTTGAGCGATAGCGCGATTGATACCGTCACCACCTAAGGCAGATGAGCCAATCAATACGCGATAATTGATGGTTTTACTTTCACCAATCGCCATATCACCTAGACCTAAGACTTGGTACTTACCATCTGCTTTAAATTCAGTGGTTTGAGCTTTATCAATGCGTAAGCTACCACTCACGTAATCAAAACCACGTGGTAGCGCATCTTTTAGCTGGACATCATAAGCAGTTGCAGCACCATCATTTTTGACGGTGATATTATAATTAACATAGTCACCAAGATTGGCAGATTTTACATCGCCTTCTTTAGTCACTTGTAAATTAGGAGATTCGTTAGTAATGGCAATTTCGCTGCTGATTTGCTCGTCAATATAGTTAAAATCAGAATTATTGGGTTGCTCGTCTAGACCAACTTCTTTGTCAAGACAGGCGACCAGTTTAGCTTGTAGCGTGTCGTCTTGTAAGGTTTGAAGAATATTATCATCGAGCGCATTTGCATTATTTTGTGTTGGCGCTGATAAACGATACTTTCCCGTGTTATTGCCCGTTTCTATGGCTTTTAGAGAGTAGGTATCGCCTGTTAAAGGTGAGGTAATGGTCACCCAAATTTGATCTGGCTTATCAGGCTGTACATTACATTGGGCGTAGCTGGCTTCAACATAGATGTCATCGCCAATTTGTGAATTTCTTTTGCTACCGTTAAAGTTCCAAGTAGTGAAATTAATACTAGGCTCGACGATAATTAAACTATCGGTCACAACTGCCTTTACTGACGCATCTTCAACGACGACTGCACCAATCTTAATATCAGCAGTATCACCATCTTTTGCATTTCTATCAGTAAGAGCCTGAACGATGAGCTGAATACTCTCACCTTGCCCAATTTTGATTGAGTTGAGATTGGTGATCAATAAGTCATTTGAATCAATCAGACCGTCTTTATTGATATCTTGATAGACTGTAAAGTTAGATAGGCTGCTTGGAATATCGTAGCTTAGAGCGATGGTTTCATCACTATAGCTATTATTGGTTAATAGGTTTTTCCATATTACTTCACTGCCAGACGCTACAGTCTGCAATGGTGATTGGCTTAGGCGAAGGTCATACTTCTCTAACGCAGATGCTTGGACTTTTACTTGGTTTGAGGTGCTGGTTAATAATACTGCTTTGTCATTACTAACGTAATAGTGAGCATTGGCAATATTATCGATGATGCTGAGTACATCAGACGTAGCTGCCGCAGCGGAATTTGATTGCATAATCAGTATAGCTGCCGTTAATGCAGATAGCTTGGCTGCTTTAGCCGATAGACGAGTAGACTGAGCGATACAGTGAAATGTCATATTACGTGATTATCCAATCAAATCCAAAAACAGAGGGACTGTCTTTGCTTTGCTTACTTGTAGAGCAACTTAAGCAAAGACAGTTTTTGCGTTATCTATAAGCTTAATCACAGATAACGGTATATAAAAATAAGTAATTTACGTAATGCTAAAGTGAGCCAGGAGCAGCACCGTCAGGATTAATTTTTACCGAAAATACTAATGCTGCATATTTTTGCGGTGCTAAGCTAGGTACCGTGCCACTAACAGCAGTAGAATTAGCTGATGCCCCATAAGTATTGTCTGCAGGTGATGCATCTGCGTCAGCTACTTCGGCTAGCTTGACAGTAAAGGCAGGAGTGGTACCTGAAGTTAGTACTTCAGCTTTATTATTAAAGCGATCTGTCGTATCCGTTACGATCAGGTCAGTGAAGTTAAATCGTGTATCCGATGCTGAAAAGTTATTAAAGGCTGTAATTTTATAGACGATACAATCACCAGGTTCAGCACCGACATCACCTTGTGTAAATACCAGAGAAGCATTGGCGTTACACGTTTTATTTAGTGCTTGTTTTTTGACCAACTTGAGACCTTTTACCACAGTCGTATTCTCAACAGAGCGAGCACCTACCGTAGGCGCATCCTGTCCACCAGCGACTAACGTAACTGAGGTTTTTTCAGTAGAGTCAATGATTGCTTGTGTAGACTCTACTTTGTAGTTGATAGTGACACTTGAGTTCGGTGCCATACCAGTCCATGCTGCTCCGCCATTTTTGGGTACGGCTGTACTTAGATCATAATCGCCATTACCGTCCCGTGTGACTGTGTAGGTGAGGTTGGGAGTTGCTGGGTTGTCGTCAGCATCATATACCACCTCTACCGTGTTCGGTACTCGGGTAATTTGGTCGTTGGCACCTTCAGTGATAGTGAATTTAATTTCACCTACTTGATCGCCTTCAGTCTCTCTACCAGTATTTCTTATGACAGCTGAATGTGTAATCTGCGTCGTATCTGTCGTAGTAGTTGGTATCTCTTTAGTAGTAGGTGACGATATGTTAATAGCACGCTGGTTAGAAACTAAAGGTGCTGCTGAGTCACTACCAGTAGTTGTACTAACAGTACCGTCTGTAACTTCACTATCATCAGCAGCTGGATAGAAGTTACTGGTATTCTGTTTAGGGTCAGTACTATCCGTAGTGTCATAAATGATTTGGTTTTCACCAAGATTGAGAGTTATAGAGGCGTGGTTGATAATTTTTTTAGGATCAGCAAGTGGTTCGGCTTGATCTTTTTGCACATCGAAGGTAATAGTGGCTGTTTCACCTGGTGCTAAATTCAATAAAGTAACTCTAATGCTATCGTTAGAAGTGCTAGTACCTTTACCTTCTCTACCCGGTACGATGGTGGCATTATTACTGACACTTAAGTTCGGTTGATCTGCTAGACGTAAGCCCTCTGGTAAACCATCGAAAACAACGATGTTGTTGGCATTGGCGGCATAAGGTGCAGTCTCATCGTTACGGACAGTGACGGTATAAGTGACCTTCGATGTTGGATCATTTAAGTTTAGGGTGCTGCTTACCTTACTGGTAATTTTAAATACAGCTACCTTAGTAATACTATTGTCGATGTTGGTTAACGTGGCTTTAGTGGCATCAGAACCTGTAAAGAATTCACTAACTGCTGATAACGTTAAATTCTGTGAGTTACCGCCAACGTTCCCTGCTGTCTTTGCCGAAATTAATATCTCAGCGCGCTCATTAGGTTTGAGTTTAATGTCAGTGTTTTGAAAAACGCTACCAGTAACAGTGGTAGTGCTTTTTACAGAATTATCCGCATTATAGATAATGTAAGTGACATTGGTAGCGTCTAGATCATAAGAGCTTGCATCTTGCGTACTACCTGGAATAGTACCGCCCTGAGCTAAGTTAAGCCTATAAGTATCTTCTACGTTACCTGAGTTGGTTAAGATATGGTTAAAGGCAACACGACCTTTCGGGGTCACTATTGCTGCTTTATTAAGATCATCTTTAAGTTCGCCATCTTCATTTGTGGCGGTCAAGCTAAACGCTGCACTTTGCGTGATGTTAACAGTTACAGGATTAGACTGAACCGCAGTTTGCGCAACAGTGCCTATTTTATAGGTAGCACTGGCTATGTTTTTAATGGTAGGAGTCGATGCGGCTATTGATTCAGCTGCATTCGCAACATTAGTCATGCCAAAAGCCGCTGCGATACCGACTGTCAATACTGAGTACTTAAAGGTGCTGGATTTCATCCAGAGATTCTCCTGAGTAAAAAAATGAATAGCTAAGGTCAAAGTTAAAAGGTTTAGTTGACAGTGGTATTAAGTGATACATCTGCTGATTTGTTCGCCGGAAGTAATTTAATATTCCAACGAAGCGCTTTGTATTCAGATAATGGAACTTTGACGACTTTGCCATCTACTTTGCGCATAAGCGGCATATCAGCATAATTTTTGCCATCGATAGTTGCTTGTGCGCTGTTTGGTTTTGCCTCGCCAGTAAATATCATGCTGGCAGGAATAGGGAGAGTCACAGCAACATCGCTAATAGGCTGATCAATGACATTGGTATAAGTAGCGCGGTACTGTACAGTCTCACCCTTCTGAGCATTTGATGCTGCGATGTAGCTGACCTTGCCGTCAGCCGTTTTTACAATCTTATTGGCCTGTAGCTCCATCTTTAGAGCATCTGCTGCGTACGATATATTGATTAAGCATGCAGATACTGCAGTGGCGATAAGAGCGTGGCGTAAAAATTGAAATAATTTCATATCAAATTCCTCAGTTGGGTAAATTCTACGTGCAATATCCTTGCCAACCTACACAGAAATGTGAGTACGAACAATGGTTTGCTAGTAAAAGGTGCAACAATTTTTTGTTTTTTATTCTCACAGAGAACCGATAAATAGTCACCAAATAACCGATAAATGACGTTTACGAGTTCCTCAGTGGGATGTGAATTACTTAAAAAATCAAAGCCTTAGTCATTTAAGGGTTTGTATTTTTAGAGCCATATTTAGTATTAAAGTATAAAATTGCCTTAGTTGGCTCCGTTGAAGATACAGACGTTTTTAATAAATCAAAGGCATCAGAAATAATTACACCGTTTACGCCTATAGGTGCCGATGTATTAGTGCTTCTGAATACTGATGAAGGGTTTCCTAACGGTCTTGGCAAGTTAAATACAGACTCGACGGGCGTACGCTGTAAAGAGTCGTTAATTTTAACTTCATTCAAGTCAACATGACCGCGATTGTAAGCTTCTAACTTATAAGCGATACAGTTTCCTGGCTTAACATCATTGGCTGGATTGATACTAAAACCTGTAGTCGGCTGACTAGTATTAGTGATGCTAGAGTAGTTAAGCGTGTCATTACAGGTATGTACATACTGGAGCTTTTTGAGTACCAACGCTGTGTTGTCTGCTTTTACTTCACCAAAATCAAGATTGCGTGTGACATCACCTGAGCTGTTCTTTTCAGTTTTATAGTTATAGACGTTAGCGACTAGCGCGACTTCTTGAGTATTAATAGTCGTATCTTCACTATAGTCCCAAGGGTTTGGTTCAGTTTCGACTAGACAAACTTTTGATCTACCTACAAGGGTGTTTGGGCTGACGCTGAAACTATATCTACCTAAACTTGCTGCAGCACTTGAGACGGTTTGCGGATTGGGTGAAGTGGATACGATATTGTTGCCATTGCAATCAGTGAGACTGATACGTAAGTTAGGGTCATAGATACCTGATTCATTGCTATCAAATACACCATTATAATAATTACCGTTACCTGTAAAGGCCGCAGAAATATCCTGCTTAGTACTGGTGCTAGCTGTGATACCGCCATTGTCATTAAAGACGATACCTGCAAAGGTATAATTCGATGGGACACTAGCAGATGGACTGTTAGTAATAGTACAAGTGATCTCGTCGCCATGAGTGGCATTGGATATAGTAAATGAGCGAGTTTTGGCAGACGCGTTATAAGTCATCGCAGTAGTAGGCATGACGGTCGTACTACCATTCGTAGCGTTGTTGCAAGTGTAAGCCGCATTGTAGGCAATGATATCGCCATTGTTTTGATTGTTCGTAACACGCTCAATGATCGTATAAGTCGTACTGGTTGCAAGCTCTACGACACCGCTATTATCATTAGTAACAACTTGTCCTGAGCCAGTCGTTTCAAATGTCTTGAGTAATGTTGTGGCATTGTTGATACTGATAGAAAACTGATCGCGATTGATATTAGTATCATTGACGCGATTACCATCAAGCTGTTTTTTAATAATAATTTTGGGAGGAGCAAGACAGAAGTAAAAATCTGAATAGCCAATAGCATGGGGACTATTTCTTTGCGTCAGCGTATTGCTATGCTTTAGATTAAGAAAAACATCAGCAATGTTATAACTCCAAGCTGCATCAATAGTACATCCTCCCGTACCGCAGTTCAGTCCTTCACGAGCTTTTACGATATCTTTAGCAGTATTGATAGTGTGAAAATTAGGATTAGAGGTCAGTTGTCCTTTCTTAGCAGAAACATCAACCTGTTCGATATAGGGCACTTGCCCAGAGCTGCCAGTCGAATCCAAATCTTGTATTTTATAACCAACTTTACTCACTGATCGATTGATACTGATATCTAAAATATGGTTGATTTTGGTAGCAGGAGAGTCGTGAACTAAATTCAGCGCTGATGTAGTAGCGCCATTGATAGATCCATAAAAGGGAGGCGTACCACCATAGTTATTATTTAAGTCTAAAAGTAGGGGGAAGTTTATTAAAAAAGTCTTATTACCGGAGGTCTCTACAAACGTAAAAGTATTGGAAGGATTGCCTGTCGTCCAGCTGAGAGCTTGAGAGTTTATAGGGCTATATGCTGGCGGGCTTGCTCCAATATAGTACATCTTATGAGTAGCTGGGCAGCTGCCTGCTGTAGAGGTTGGGGTAGATGATGGTAAGAATGGGTTAGCGTAGACATTTTGACTGCCTATACTCATTCCAACGAACAAGAGAGTAGATATAGTTAGGCCTAGTACTGGTTTTATGTCTATATGTCTTTTGGGGGTCGCATGGTTACTTTCTTGCATCTTATTCCCTCGGAGCTAAATTTACTCTAAACATTACAATGTGGAATGATTAAAGTGCTTATACCGTAAACGGTAACTAAAGCATGACTAAAGGCAAAAAATCACCGAATTTAGATTGGAATGTGCAAAATATATGCCAAAAATTAAATATTGATTTAAGGTGGCGCTATTAAAGCTTAGGTTTAGAGATAAAGAATGAGGCAAAAATTTCCTCAGTTTCTTTGACGAAAATTGGCAATTCACACAAAATCGGCTACGCAAACCTGAGGTTTAGGTTTGTATTCTGAAAAGGGTATGTGGATAATAAAGTGATAGGCTTTAAGTATTAATAAAAGCTAGGTAGGAAAATGGAAGTTAGAAAGCAGAAGTCAGCAAACTGAAATTGGAGCTACCTTAATACGCGATTAAGATAGCTCTTTAAGCTTTAAATACAGTATATGAGAATTGAGTTAAGGTTGGTTAGTACCTGTTTGAGAAATCTTCGCAGAGAAGTAAACAGTACCTGTTTCACCTGCTGCTAGGCTACTAAACGTCCCTATCAAGTTTGGAGCAGTATAAGTTGCTGTAGCTGCAGGTGAACTTCCTGAAGTCTCAGAACTAAAGTCCTTTTCATAGATAATTTTAGGTGTCTCTAACACATCCGTTACTGCAAGACCGCTAATGATTTTAGCAGTATCTTTGAAAGTGTTTTCAGCAGTGATTTTATAGTAGATACAGTTACCAGGTTTGGCTTCACCACCACTGATAGTAGTATCAGCCCAGCTAAGCGAAGTTAAGGCTGCGCCACAAGCTGCTACTGCTTGGTACTTGAGTAAATTGATACCTTCCATAGTGGTAGTAGAGCTTACACTAGCGTTAGCAGGTGCAGGTGTGTCGGCAACTGGTCCTTGTGGCAATACAGTAATAGCCATGGTTTCAAGGCTACCAAGATCATTCGTGCCACCTGTAAGGTTACTGCTTGAACCGCTTGTATTTACTTTTACGCCAATCTTTACAAACTCGTTAGGCAATAAACCAGTTGTTGCTGCTTCATTAAGGTCATATCCCTTAGCAGTTTTGGTCAAAATGGTCTCACTGCTATCATAGCTACCATTATCGTTAGCATCTACAAACACTTCTGTTTCAACAATAGTGATGTTGGCATGATTAGTAGTTGGGGCTACCGTAAAGTAAACTTTATCAGCACTAGCGGCTTCGGTTATATCTGTACCTGCGTTAGTGATAGTATAGATATAAGTATTATTTTGACTTATAAGTCCAACTTCTTTGTCATCAGTATCGCTAGTAATCGTTAGGTTACGAGTCTGGCTACTGGTGGTAATAGTAGAGTTAGAGTTGCTATCTTTACCTTTGTAGTTGGTAGCAGTGGTATCTTCGTAGGTTTTTTCAGTAACACCACCTGCCGAATCACCTGAGCTATCAACAAGATCAAAAGAACCATTGCCATCAACATCATCTTCAACGAGGGCATAGTTGGTGATATTAGTGCCAGTAGCAGGCGTAGTCGTATCTTTCTTCGCACGGAAAGTAACAGTAATGGTTTCATTCATTTTGATATCTTGACCACTAACAGTTATCTCTTTGCCAGTGGTTGAAATATTTGCATCCTTAGCCGTACTTGTACCAGACGCGACTACCGTCGGCGTTATATAGTTAGTCTCTCCAGACTTTATGGCCACCAAACCTACAGGTAAGGCGTCAGTAATTCTTACTGCTGTACCATCGATGTTACCTTCGTTTTTCACAGTAATCGTATAGTCAACATAGGCGTTAGCATTATTGGTATCGAATGTTTTGTTGTTAAGATTGGTGGTAGCAGACTTAGTAATGGCATAAACAGGGGTAGTCGTAATAGCGTTGTTGGTGTTAAGCGCTTTTTGGTCTGCTGTTGTCTGACCTTTGTTTGTTAGATATGCACTGGTCGCTGTAACGGTAAAGGAGGTGTTATTACCGATAACACGATCAGAACTTGTAGTAGCGGTAATAGTAATGTCAGCAGTTTGACCTGGTTTAAGCGTTATCGTTCCACCAATTGCAATGGTCTCAGAGTTACCAACATTGGTATTACCTTCTTTTATTTGGTACTTGATGGTAGCGCTAGCAGGTAAGCTGTTTGATGGATTGGCTAAACTAATAGTATACGTATCAGAGATGTTACCATCGTTACTGAGCGTATGGTTGAAGTCTACAGAAGAACCAGCGGCAGGGTGGATTGCGATGTTTTCGTTTAGGTCATCACCAATAGCACCACCACTACTTGTATCATCATTTTTGGCAACTAAGCTAAATGCTCCCGTTTCAGTCACATTGACGACGACTTCATTTGACTCGGCTCTTTGCTGATTACCTGTGTTATCAGCGACAGTATAAGTAGCCGTTGCCTTGTTCGTCACAGAAAAAGCATTCTCTTTGTCATATACTACATCGGCAGCGTTTGCAGTAGTTAAACTCATAGCGGCTACAACGCCGACGGTTAATATTGAATATTTGAATGTATTAGACTTCATGTGGTAAATCTCCAAAAAGTGTCGCGCAAAGTAATCAAAGTTGTTAATTGATAAAGGTTATTAATTAATAATGGTATTAAGAGATACGTCTGCTAGTTTGTTCGCAGGAAGCCACTTAATATTCCAACGAAGTGCTTTATATTCAGCCAATGGAACCTTGACGACCTTGCCGTCTACTCTGCGCATAAGCGGCATGTCCGCATAGTTTTTGCCATCGATTGTTGCTTGCGCACTTTTTGGTTGTGCTTCACCAGTGAATATCATGTTTGCAGGTATCGGCAAAGTCACAGCGACATCGCTAATAGGTTGATCAATGACGTTGGTATAAGTAGCGCGGTATTGTACGGTCTCACCCTTTTGAGCATTTGATGCGGTGATATAGCTAAGCTTGCCATCAGCGGTCTTTATAATTTTATTAGCTTGTAATTCCATCTTTAAAGCGTCTGTCGCCTGTGCGCTACTGAATAACGCAGCAGATACCATCATGGTAGTTATAAGTTTTTTTAGATAAAGTCTAGATTTCATGATTTTTTCCTTTCTTCCTTTACCCTAATCAACCAGTCAAAAAGCCTCAATGTAGGACAAATATAGATTGTTTAAACACAGGAGATTTACGGTTGCACATTTCTGCAAGCAAAAAGAGTTCATACTCTTTATGTTATAAAGTGTATTTTTATTGTGCTATCGATATTTGTGTATTACTTATACGGAATATAAAGAGAAAACACTAACATTGCGACTAAAGTCAGATAGGTGGAGTTTTGAGATAGTTAAGCGGTAAAGGCTAAAATTTAGCCTTGTTTAAGTTTTTATTATCAATCCTATAATCACAGGTTTGTAGTTAAAATAAGACCAGCTTGATCAGCTCAAGCTAATTAATCTAATAGCTAACATTAGCAACTACTTGGACTGTGTCGAACCATATTGGGTATTAAAGTAAAAAATACGTTTCTCTTTTTTGGGTAAAGTAGCAGATGTAGTAGTAATCATGCCATTTTGTCCGTTGTTTAACCCATCGTTAAAGATGCCAGTTGCGCGTGCTGGTCCTGCTAGTACAGAGGTAACCGTGGGATCTGCTGGATTATTGGGATCTTTTCGCTGTAGCACGTCTTGCATGACAAAGTTACCGATAGCGACATTCGAGCGGTTAGTGGCAGTGATTTTATAGGCAATACACTGACCTGGCTTGATGTCTACACCTGCACCAGTTGTAGAGCTGGAAAGAGGGTTTTTGCTATAAGTTAAGCTAGTAAAGTTAGTGAATTTACAATCGTTAGCC
Source organism: Psychrobacter sp. P2G3 (assembly GCF_001593285.1). NCBI lineage: Bacteria > Pseudomonadati > Pseudomonadota > Gammaproteobacteria > Moraxellales > Moraxellaceae > Psychrobacter > Psychrobacter sp. P2G3. The sequence continues at coordinate 1,984,159 of NZ_CP012529.1, read as the reverse complement.
GCTTGTTCTTTTTCGAGTACCAGCGCTGCATTATTAGCAATGACTCTGCCGAAGTCATTGTTTGGATAGTTGTAATTATTCGCTGTTAGCGCAATGCTTCGCTTTTCAGTAGTTGTACGAATGGGATAAGTGGGGCTTGTGTTATTATTAGTTTCTATAAGACAGACAGGATTGTTGCCAGCTAATGTGGCATTAGGCACGGTAATTTGATATTTGCCTATATTGCTACCAGAATTTTCCACAGCCTTTGTAGTATAGACAGTACTGGTATTGGTGCAACTCACTAGACTGACTGTACTACCTGCTATACCATTTTCAGAAGGAATATTAAACAATCCGTCGAAGTAGTTAGCATTGTTATAGACGCCGCTGTCTATAGTAGCGTTTCTGATATCCGCTTGCGCTTCGGTAATACCGCCATTGTCATTGAAGACTATTCCTGAGAAAGTGTAGGTTGCTGGACTGTTGGTGATGGTACAAGTAATCTCATCGCCGTAAGTAGTACCAGAAATAGTGAATGAGCGAGTTTTGGCAGTCGCATCATATTTCATCGCGGTAGTTGGCATAGCGGTTTTGCTACCAGTTGTAGCATTGCCACAGGTATAGGTGGCATTATAATTTGCTATGTCCCCAAGCGTAGTCCCATTCATAACTCTTTCAGTAATCGTATATGTTGTGCTTTCTGCTAAATCTATGACGTTGCTGCTACCGTTAGTAATCGTTGTGCCTGTGCCAGTAGTTGTAACGTTATTGCTAGCGACAGAGCCACCAGTAACCTTTATCTCAAATTGATCGCGCTTGGCTTCGGTATCATTGACACGTGTACCACCGAGTACCTTTTTTACGACAAGTTTTGGCGGTGCAAGACAGAAGTAGAAGTCTGAGTAGCCTACGATATGTGCACCGTTAATTTCACGCTTTGTATTATTATGTTTTAAACTAAGAGGAGTATTAGCAAGGTTATAATTCCAACTGGTATCGATGTTACATTCTCCGATCCCACAGTTTTCACCCTCTTTTGCCGTTACTATATTATTATTAGAATTGATAGTTTGAAAAATACTATTAAATGTTACTTTTCCATTATTGGTCGATACATCTACTTGCTCAATATAGGGTATAAAACTGAAAAAATAGTAATTAACCTTTGTAGAGTCTAAATCTTGTATTTTATAGCCTGTTTTACTTATAGAACGATTAATACTTATATCTAAAATATGATTGGTTTTTACACCAGTAGAGTTATGAGACAAGTTAAGGGCCGACGAAGTAACACCACTGACGGATCCATAAAATGGTGGTTGGCCATAATCGTTGTTTAGATCTATTGCAAGAGGAAAGTTAATGTTAAAGACTTTATTACCTGAAGCTTCAATAAATGTAAAGTCCTTTGTAATACTTCCTGTACTCCAACTCAGCGGTTGAGTTTCTATAGGAGTATGTTTTGGTGGACTTACGCCTATGTAATACATTTTGTGTCCAGATGGACAGCTAGCTATTTCGGAAGTTGGAGAAGATTCAAAAAGGTTTGGCTCAAGAGCAAAAGATGTATTACTGATGAATAGAAGAGTAACAAAGGCTATCAACGCTAGCATTCGATGTTTATAGTTACTGAATGGATGGCTACTTATTGAACCTAAAAAGCGTTGAGCTTGATACATATGACTATTCCTAAACCGAATATTGGCCTAATTTGTATATTTGTTGATTACATTTGTGCAAATTGTTTAATATATGATGTTAGAAGATATGTAATATAGCGTCCATCTATATGGTTACCAACGGTTGATTTAACGTGATGGGGTCTCTTTAGTTATAGGGTGAATGCAATTGATGGCTGAGGAAATCAGGATACGTAGATAGGAAGCTAAGTATGTTTCTCACTGTCATTTTTAAAAAAACTAATCGCTATTTATCTACGAAATACTTGTTATGTTGTCATTTCTCTACAGCCATAAACATTTGAGTCATAAGAGCCTATAATGAACGACTGTAATTATTTTATGATCATATATACAGATGTCACTAGTATGGTCAGCAAATGGCTTTGACAAATTAAAGTCACTATGTAGCCAATGTCATAATTGTGCTTATTAGTCACTCAACTGGCATAATATTATCTCTATTACCGCGTAAGACAATGGAATGCTTAAGCGTAGCAAGGACGTCGTAAAGTAGCCCGTTATCTCATTACACACTATTAAATAACACCCTACCTTTAGGTAGGAATGACTGATATAAAAGGACGAACAAAGATGAATTACTATAAGGATGCTGATAGCACCGAAACGCAAGAATGGTTGGAAGCTTTTGAGTCCGTCATCAAACATGCTGATAAGGATCGTGCACAGTTCTTATTAAAAGCGTTATATAACATGGCCGTACAGGAAGACCTACCTTTCAATCGTTTAGACACTGCCTATATCAATACTATCGCAGTAGAAGATGAGCCGATGTACCCTGGTGATTTGGCTATCGAGCGTAAGATTCGCGCTTTAATTCGCTATAACGCTTTGGCAATGGTGATGCGCGCAAACAAAAATGACGATGACTTAGGCGGTCACTTAGCCACATTTGCATCGAGTGCCACATTGTATGAAACGGGTTTTAACCATTTCTTCCGTGCGGCGAGCGATCATTTCGGCGGTGATATGATTTATTATCAAGGTCATTCAGCACCTGGTATTTATGCGCGCTCTTATCTAGAGGGTCGCTTAGATGAGGAGCAGTTAGACAACTTCCGCCGTGAAGTAGGTGGCAAAGGTTTATCAAGCTATCCGCATCCGTATCTGATGCCTGATTACTGGCAGTTCCCAACTGTTTCAATGGGTTTGGGTCCAATCATGTCAATTTATCATGCGCATGTGCATCGCTATATGGAAAACCGTGGATTGCTTGAGAAGGAAGGTCGCAAGATTTGGACGTTCTTAGGTGACGGTGAGACGGATGAGCCAGAAAGCTTAGGTGCAATATCACTTGCTGGTCGTGAGAAGCTTGATAATTTAATCTGGGTCGTCAACTGTAATCTACAGCGTCTTGATGGACCAGTACGTGGTAATGGTAAGATTATTCAAGAGTTAGAGTCTGTGTTCCGCGGTGCTGGCTGGCGTGTGATTAAGGTCGTTTGGGGCGGTAAGTGGGATAGTTTACTGGCTAATGATGATACTGGTGTTCTTAAATATCGTATGGAAGAAGTAGTTGATGGTGAGTATCAGCTATATGAAGCTCGTACCCCTGAATTTACCCGCAAGGAGTTCTTCGGTAAATATCCAGAATTAGAAGAGATGGCAGACGCCTTGTCTGATGAAGATATTTCACGTTTAAATCGTGGTGGTCATGATCCGATGAAAGTCTATGCCGCTTTTAGTGAAGCGATGAAGACGAAAGGTCAACCTACAGTTATTCTTGTCAAAACAGTTAAAGGCTATGGCTTATCTGCTCAGACCCAAGCCGTTAATAAGTCGCACCAAGTCAAAAAACTAGATCAAGAAGCCCTAATGTATTTCCGTGATCGCTTTGATTTGCCATTTACTGATGAGCAGTTAGAGACCCTACCGTTTTATCGTCCTGAGGAAGGTTCTGCGGAGATGAAGTACCTAAAAGGACGCCGTGAAGCCTTAGGTGGTCACTTGCCGAATCGTCGTAGTGGTCACATTCCACTGAACATTCCTGAACTGTCTATGTTTGATCGTGTACTGAAAGGCAGCAACGGTAAAGAGCAATCTACCACTATGGTGTTTGTGCGTTTGCTATCAGCAATGCTCAAAAATAAAGATATCCAAGATCGCGTCGTTCCTATCGTACCTGATGAAGCACGTACTTTTGGTTTAGAAGGTATGTTCCGTCAACTAGGTATCTATTCTGCTGTTGGGCAAAAATATACACCAGAAGATAGCGAAGCCTTGATGGGTTATAAAGAAGCAATCGACGGCCACATGTTAGAAGAAGGCATCAACGAAGCAGGCGCGATGAGTACTTGGATTGCGTTAGCAACAAGCTATTCTGTGAATGCGTTACCGATGATTCCGATGTATATTTACTATTCAATGTTCGGTTTCCAGCGCATCGGTGATCTAGCATGGGCGGCGGGTGACTGTCAGGCACAAGGCTTCTTATTAGGAGCGACAGCGGGTCGTACAACCTTAAATGGCGAAGGCTTACAGCATCAAGATGGTCATTCGCAAATCTTATTTAACGTTGTACCGAACTGTGTAACTTATGATCCTTGCTTTGGTTATGAGCTAGCAGTAGTTATGCATGATGGCCTACGCCGCATGTATGGCGAAGGCGAGCGCGTTTATTATTATTTAACTTTAATGAACGAAAACTATGAACAACCTGCGATGCCAGAAGGTTGCGAGGAAGGTATTAAACGAGGCATGTACTTGCTTGAAGATAATGGATCAACACAAGTTCAGCTGTTGGGTTCTGGTGTTATCTTACGTGAAGTACAAAAAGCGTCGCAGATATTAAAAGACGAGTTCAATATTTCGTCTAACGTATGGAGCGTGACTAGCTTTAATGAGCTGACACGTGATGGTATGGCTTGTGATGATTACAACCGTCTGCATCCTATGGAAGAAGAGAAAGTATCATGGGTGACCGAGCAGCTTGCCCCTCATGAAGGTATTGTAGTCGCCGCAACTGACTATATGCGTAACTACTCAGAGCAAATCCGTGGTTGGTTACCAGATAATCGTCCTTATACTACCCTAGGTACAGATGGTTATGGTCGTTCTGATACCCGTGAAAACTTACGTAGCTTCTTCCACGTGGACGCCGCTCACATTGTGGTAGCAACGCTCAAACGCTTAGCTGATGAAGGTGAAGTTGAGATGCGCCTTGTAAAAGATGCTATTTCAAGCTTTGGCATCGAAGTGGACCAGCCACCTGCATGGCAGCAACAACCTCATTATGATCATTTCCCAGATGCGCCAGCACCAGCACCTGATAACGTTAACCCGAATCCTGTACCTGAGTTTGTCGATGAAGATGATGATGAAGTCAGCACTGAAGGCCGCGCTGAAGATAAAGCCGATGCCAATTTGCTCAATGATGATGACATCAAAGAATGAGATTCACAAAATAAGACAAATACAAGATAAGGAGAGCAAGGATGGAAATTAAAGCCCCCGATTTGGGTGTTGATAGCGCCGAAGTCAGTGAGATTATGGTAGAAGTCGGCGATGTTATTGCCAAAGACGACAATATTATCTTGCTAGAATCTGATAAAGCCTCGGTCGAAGTGCCGAGCTCAGCTGCTGGTAAGATCACTAAAATTAGTGTTGCTATCGGCGATCAAGTTAGTGAAGGTATGGTGCTTATCGAGCTTGATGCTGATACTGACAGTCAAGATGATAACCAAGACGACAGTAAAAGTGCGAATGAAGAGAGTAAAGAAGCACCTGAAACCGAAAAACAAAACGAGCCTCAAGATACTAAGCAAGAAGAAAAACAAGACGATACTGAATCAGCTCAGTCAAATACGTCTAAACCTGCCGAAAAAGCAGGAAAAGCTACCACGCATGCATTGCCAGATTTAGGGGTTGATGAAGCGCAAGTGGCTGAGATCATGGTTAGCGTAGGTGACATAGTCAGTGCTGATCAGTCAATCTTATTAATTGAGTCTGATAAAGCCTCAGTTGAAGTGCCAGCTCCAGAAGCAGGCAAGATTGAAAAAATACTTGTTGAAGCTGGTGATATGGTTGCTAATGGTCAAGATTTCATCGTTATTGTTAGTAGTGGTTCAGATACTGCTGATAATAGTGCAGATGAGTCAAAAGATACTGAGTCACAAACGAAAGCTGGCTCTAACGATCAAGACGTTAGCACTAAGCCTGAAAGCAAAACTACTGGTGAGCCCAAGCAAGTTGCCACTAAGTCTGCGCCTGCAGCGAGTGACTCTAGTGGTAGCAAGCTAACAGAAGCTCAAGTTAATGAAAAATTAACCGAGGTTTATGCGGGTCCTGCTGTACGTAAGCTTGCTCGTCAGCTAGGCGTAGATATTACTCAGGTAAATGGCACAGCGATAAATGACCGTATCTTAAAAGAAGACTTATTTGCGCACGTCAAAAACAGTTTAACTACGCAAAAATCTGCACCTGCTGCTAGTAGCAACGTAGCAAGCTCAAGTCTGCCAAAACTGCCTGACATGAGCAATACAGATATCTGGGGCGAAACAGAAACTCAAGACCTTAGCCGTCTACAAAAGGTCTCAATACCACAGCTCAACTACAATACTTTGCTACCGCAAGTAACGCAGTTTGATTTGTCAGATATCACGGAGACTGAAAAGCTACGGGGTGAGTTAAAAGGTGGTATGAAAGCGCAAGGTATTGGTCTGACCATCTTGGCATTTATTGTCAAAGCGACCGCTTATGCGCTTACGCAGCATCCACGCTTTAATAGCCATCTAAATGATGATAATACGCAGATTATCTTGCGTAAAAGTGTCAATATGGGTATTGCCGTGGCGACTGATGACGGCTTAATTGTGCCAGTAATTAAGAATGCTCAAGATAAAGGTATTAAGCAGATTGCGATTGAGATTGGCGAGCTGGCAGTGAAAGCTCGTGATAAAAAACTCAGTACCAAAGATTTGCAAGGTGCTAGTTTCACGATTTCAAGCCAAGGCGTTTTAGGTGGGACTTCATTTACACCATTAGTGAATTGGCCGCAAGTAGGTATATTAGGCGCTTCTGAAGCAACAATGCAGCCACGCTGGAATGCCGACAAGCAGACTTTTGAGCCGCGTCTAATGTTGCCACTATCATTGTCTTATGACCATCGTGTCATTAATGGTGCTGATGCCGCCGTATTTACGCGTTATGTCGCAAGCTTACTTGCTGATCCACGTCGTATCTTGCTATAAATTGTGTAAACGGTTCATATAATGATCGAACAAAAAGACTGTCCTTGGATGGTCTTTTTTTATGGTGTAAATTTAGATTTTTTAGAATGTGTTAAGCATTTTCAAGTAGGCATTGTTTGCGAATGTTCAATACGTTTGAACATTGGATGTTTTTAGTTTTATTGATCAACAGGCACAAAAAAGCCGGCAGATACCGGCTTTTTTTCTTACTATAAGTAATGCTAAATAAAACAGACTTCTAATTAGAAGCTTTTAACAAAAGCTACGCCATAGACCCAAGGGCTAATATCAACTTCACCAAGATCATTACCATTCAAGCTTACATCTGTTTTGATATCCATGTAACGTGCATCAATACGGAAAGACTCAGTTGGAGCAAAAGGAATATCTAAGCCAATGTGACCTGCAACGCCAACGCTATCATCAAGCTTTAATTTAGCTGGGCCTTCAGGGAGATATAATTTTTCTTTAAAGAAAGTTGTGTAGTTCACACCAACGCCAACAAAAGGCTTCACATTCATAGGCAGATTATAGCCATCAAAGTGATACTGGATAGACAAAGTAGGTGGTAAATGTTGTGTTTTACCTTCAATTTCAACATTATCAGCAGTAGTCAGTGTGATGTCATGTTCAAATGGAATGGCAGCTAGTAATTCAATACCAACGTTGTTAGCAATGAAATATTCGCCGCTAACTGTAGGACGGATGTCATCATCAACATCTACAGAGAATGCGCCATCAGCAAGAGTACCATTGTCGCTCTTAGGATCAACCATATGGGCGCCAGCAGCGATAGACCAAGTACCAGCAGGTACAGCAAAAGCAGTAGTCATAGTAAGTGCAGCAGCAGTAGCTAAAACTAGGGATTGTAGCTTCATCTTGTAGATCCTTAACATAATAAGTAATAAAAAAAATAAGTATTCAATGAGGGATGACATCAACTACTTATAAAACAAGTTACATTCATGAAATAAAAAGTAACTAATCAGTTGCATTATAATACATTTCCTTTACTGAGGGTAGTGTACTAAAGTCTAATAGGCGATATAACTGATATGTGGTAGTAAATATGACTTCAGTAGCGAATAACATTTTGTGCTTATACAATGATATTCAAATATCTCTTATAATTATAAGGTTTAACGTTGAGGATATGCTCTTAATATTTAAATAAATTATCTGTGGTAACCCATATAAGAGTGTTATAGGCTATAAGGTTAGTTTTAATGTTTGTTTTATATTTTTGACTCACACAGATAGAGATATCATAGACAAAACTTATTGAAATATTTTTATAAAGATAATGTTAATCAGAGAAATGGCGATATATTTATGACTGGCTATTGTAGTAATTCTCCCATGCGTTGTACTAATGCACGCTCGATGACCGTACTGAACCAAGCTGACAATAGCTGTCCTCAATGTGGCTTGTCATTGGTGCCTGCTGATAACTCGAGTAGTAGCTCTCGTATGGAGTTGCAGTTTTTACATGCTAGCTTAGCTATCATAATTCTATTACTACTGGCCTTAATATATATATCTTACGCAAACTTTGTATAGTCAATCCAATCTTAAAAAGCCTAATAAAGTTCAGGATAGATATATCAAAGATACGCTATAGATTATTCTTATTATTGAGACCAACAGGGAAATGATAAATAATGCTTCTATACTGATACTTCGATGTTTGATTGTTTGATTACATAAATGACCCTATTCTTATATAGCTGTATCTATTTATTAACTTGATGGACTGAAGACTTTACCATTCATTTTTCATTCATTTAATCACGGTGTTACACCGCATAGGGACGGCATGCAATTCCAGTCTATACGGCGCCTACGTCATTTTGTCTATGATATTTTGCAAAATGATGACCACGACACCCTATTTAGTCGTTATGTCGATTACTTTCTGATTTTTTTAATTATGACGAACGTAGCTGCCGTAATTGCTGAATCTGTTGACCAATGGTATTACCCTTATCAAGAATATTTTACTTTATTTGAAAACTTCTCAATAGTCGTATTCTCTATTGAGTATTTGCTACGTTTTTGGAGTATTGCTGAAGCCAAGCCAGATAACACTACATGGCGTCAACGCTGGGACTGGGTAAGAAGCCCATCAGCTTTGATTGATTTGGTAGCGATTGTACCCGCGTTCTTAAACTTCTTTGTCAGCTTCGATCTGCGTTTCCTCAGAATTCTACGCCTGTTTAGAATTTTAAAGCTTACACGTTATTTTGTCTCAATGCGTATCTTGCTAGTGGTCATCAGTAAAGAGAAAGGCTCATTCCAAGCCGTTATTTTTATCTTAATTATCATGATTGTGACTGCCTCTAGTGGTATTTATTTAGTAGAAAACCACGCGCAGCCAGAAGAATTTGAATCGATACCGAAAGCAATGTGGTGGGCCGTGGTAACGCTAACGACTGTCGGTTATGGTGATGTGACGCCAATAACCAATGCAGGCAAGATATTAGGTGCAGTTATTACTATCTTGGGTGTGGGTTTGGCGGCTCTGCCAGCTGGTATTTTAGCGACAGGTCTTGCTAACGAGCTTGCCCAACGTCGTGATGAGTTGGAGCAAGATTTTCGTGAACAGTTGGTGGATAGTGATTTTGACTTAGTGCAGAATCAAACGATGATTGATAAGATTCGTCGTGAGCTTGGACTGGATAAAGAACAAGCACAAGATATTGTATTACAAGTATTACGTGAACAAGAGCTTGAACGCCGCGAGCAAGAAGTTCGTAAAAAGAACTTTTGTCCCCATTGCGGTGAGGCGTTAGAGTAGAAAAAAATTGACGTAAAGTCATACGGTAAAACGACAACTATCGAAAACTAAAAAAGCTGGCGACCTACAAGATCGCCAGCTTTTTTATCTATAATTCTCAGCTAAGTGGGCAAAATTTGCGGTGAGAGGATAGGTAAAGAACGTGCTAATTCATGCGCGACTTGTTGAGCTGCTTTTTGTAAGTCATTTTCAGAAAGCGGTAAGTTTTGTAGAGTGAGATGCCAATCATCTATTTGGCGGCGCAAACTAGCAATCCAAATCGCACTACAGTCGCGCGGAACTTGCTTTAAATTAACCTCAAAAGCACGGTTACCTTCGTCATCGCTAAGATGTACTTCACCTGCTTTTACTTTGCCTAATGGCTGTCCATAGTATGAGCTAGCAAGCAGACCAATATGGCTAATATGAGCAGGAATCTTGTCTAGATAAAGACGAATTTGCTCCTGATCTACTGGTGCATCATATAAGGCTTGCTCGCCACGATCTTTTCCATTAAGACTATCGCCTTGATGACAGACAGACTCAGCTTTATCACGCAGTTGTTTAAACCATACAATATCGTTAATCGTACAATTATCATCGTATAGTACGCAAGCAATATCGATATCAATCGCACTTTGGTTTTTTTTAAAGCGCTTCATCATGCCTTTAGGTTCGGTTTTAGTAAACTCATAATTTAGCGAAAAAAACAACATATCGGCCGTTAAGCCTAAAGCGCTTAAGCTTTCTGAAAGTAGGGGTAATGAGGCAGTGGATGGCATGGTATTCCTTGTTGATGCTTAAGTTTCTTATTAGTTAATTTGACTATTGCTCATCATCTAGTTGTTTATCCAACACTACTTGATGAAGAAGTTGCGGCTTGGCATCCAATAAACCTTTGCCAAAACCACGTAGCCACCAGACCAATTGTGACGTTAGATTAACTGTCGCATGGATAGTTAAGGTGTCATCGTCGTTGAACATTACTGTCTGATCATCACTAAGCTTGCTTTCAGTCAGGCTTTTACCAGCTCTCGTAGTAAATTTTAGCTCAATCGCGGTATTTTTACCGTGATCAGGCAATTGGCTCAATAATGGATGAGTAAAGCCCATGCTACCAGCGTCCAAATAGCTATCCAAATGGAAGTTCTGTGGTGTTAGTGCTGTGCTTTTAAGTATCTCCACACTAGCAAATCGATGCAGGGCAAAAGTGCGGATAATAGCTTCTGGATCATCAGTACGAGTCGCTAGCAAATAAATAATTACGCCACGCTGAATGATAGCAATAGGGTTCAATATATATTCGCTAGCCTCTGACTTATTACTGCGTGTATAACAGGCTTTGACTTGTAATTGATAAAACAGAGCATGATAAATATTATCTTTACTGTCCAAATCAATATGCGGGGCAATCAACGGCTGAGTTGCAGTCTCAATGCGTACACGATCAATCCAAGAATGCGTGACTTTACTATTTTTAAGCTGTCGCCGTGCCAAGTCAAACCAGGGAAATAACTCATCTAAAATAGCAGGAGGAAGTAGCTGAGTGAGATTGGCCTCGACCATATTAAAGGCGACCGCTTGCGATAGATTCATATGTGGCAGGCTTTGTAGTGGCGCGTCATCTTTCCAGCGCCAGCCTTGCGGGTTGGCATTATTTTTCTCAATTGGGAAGCGTTTAGCCAAAGCATTTAAGTCTCTTTGTACCGTACGTAAGCTAATATCAAATCCTGCAAGCTTAAGCTGTTCATAGATATGCGTCGTACCAACCCAACGGTTACGCTGAAGCTGTGAGAGTACTTGCCATTGACGCGCAGTAGTCGCTGCCCCATGACGGCTAGCTGCTGTATCGGCAGCCACATTGTCAGCCTCCTCAGTAGATGATACGGAAGGCTTATCTTCCTGTATATCCTGAGCATTGGAGGTAGATCCGTCTGTTGCGTTAGCGTTTTGCACAGTCATTAAGAGATAACCTATATAGAGTCTGTCATAATGTTGAATCGATATTATCGATTACAGGGTGTCATACTAAAAACAGTATCATATTAAAGCGTATCTTGCTTGCTCAGCATCGAAGACATTTATCATCGCAGAAAATAGCCGTAGCGTCTAGGAAGTTTAAATGCAGCTTTTAGGGTTCAATCATCTGGCAATTTTCTAAAAGTTTTATCTAAAAATATGAGCAAAGAGTGTTCTTTAGAAGAACGATATTGAATCCCAATCACTACTGTTCAATTCCATCACGAATTATGCTTTCTTTGCTATTGTCTTTTTTATACTGATCTTTCTTCTTATCATCTTTTTTTTGACGTTTGGCTTTTCGCTTCTTTTTGGCTTTCTTTTTTGACTTTTTATCGTCAATAACATCATCTGTATCTTGATTTTCATCCCACAACATCAAACGCTGCAAGACTTTGCCAAATAGAGTGTCCTTACGATAACGACCTTTTTTATTCATCGTATCAATGGGTAGGCCTGTCATCAGTGTCAAGGCCTCATTAATCGTGTTCACACCATAAATATGAAAGCTACCTGCTTCGACTGCTGCGATAATGTCGTCACGCAGCATTAACTGTTTGACGTTGGCCATTGGGATAACGACGCCTTGTTGCTCCGTCATACCTTGCTCGCGACAAGCATCGAAGAAACCAGCAATCTTAGCGTTAATACCACCGACTGCTTGTACTTCTCCCAGCTGATTCATTGAGCCAGTGATAGCGAAGGACTGATTAATAGGCGCGTTGGCTAAGGCCGAGAGGAGCGCACAAGCTTCACTAACTGTCGCGCTATCGCCATCAATATGAGCATAGCTTTGTTCAAAGGCTAGAGAGGCACTAAAATTCAGTGAATGATGTTGGCTAAATAGAGCACGCAAGTAGCTGGTCATAATTAACATGCCTTTCGCATGTAAACTGCCGCCCAAATCGACATCACGTTCAATATCGAGAATCTCACCAGCACCAATATTAGGCTGAATCACAGCAGTAAGACGTGCTGGCATGCCAAATTCACTATCAGCATAGCTGACGACAGTCAAGGCGTTGACCTGTCCGACGGCCTCACCTTGAGTGTTGATCAGCTGTTGACCGTTTTTGAGCTCATCCCAATACAAATCGCGCAAGTAGCCTGAACGTTCATCCATATCGCTAATAGCTTGAGCGACATGCCTCGCATCGACGATGTTGTTTCCAGTAAGACGTGCGTGGCGATTGGACTCATGCAAGAGCTTAATGAGACGGTCACTGTGTAGGCTTAGACGATCTTGGTCTTCAGCCTGTAAGCTTAGATGTTCAAGAAGTGCCGCTTGCGCACTATTATCAAAAGGATAAAGGTCTGCATAATCAATAATATCTGCCATTTTGGCAACGAGGGCCAGCTCATGATCAGGTGTGCGAGTGACATCATCATGGAAGTCGGCACGAACTTTGAATACCGCATCAAACTCTGGTTCTAGCTCTAATAGCTCATAATATAAATCTGCTTCTCCGAGCAAAACTACTTTAATATCAAGGTCAATTGGAGCAGGTGCTAATGACAAGCTGCCTGTTAACGTCAACATTTGCTCAAGGCTAGATAGCTTAATTTTACGTGATTGTAGGGCACGTTTTAGACCTTGCCAAGCGTAAGGGTGCTCAAGTACATGGCTGGCTTCTAATAACAGATATCCGCCATTTGCTCGGTGTAGTGCGCCGGCACGTATCATACTGACATCAGTTGTCACGGTACCTAACTGAGTAATTTGCTCGACATGTCCTAACAAGTTAAGGTGAGTCGGCAAGTCTTCAAATATGACAGGTGCGCCGCTTTCAGGCTCATGACTAACCATGACATTGACTGCATATCGGCTAGGAGTTGTTGCCAGTACGGCAGTGACAAACTCTTCATCATCACCATTAACGATACGCTCTACATGGGTAACCATGTCAGCAAATATCGCATCAAGATAAGTAACGATAGCTGGGAGTTCGGCAAACTGCTCACGTATAGGTGTAAATAAAGGTTGTAGGGCTCGGCGGGCAATATTGCGATGTAGATCTTCTATGGCGTCATTGGCCTCATCTTCTAGTTGTTCTAAGGCAATGGTCAGTTGACTAAGTCGCTTTTGCATGTGGTTTTTTTGCGTAAAATTACTCAGCTCAGACTCATAGTCACTCTGCGTGTTAATGTCTGTTAGATTGGTAGTGTCAGGGCTGTTTTCTATTGAATCATGATTTATTGTAGCCCTATCTATGGCCTCATTATTTTCAGGTATATTAGTGGACGCAGATATAGAAGTGGCAAATGTTGTTTTATTATTTTCATCTACTGGCAGTTGGCTTGGATGTACAAACATCGCTTTATTATCGAACGAGCGAAACGTCAGCGCCAAATCATACTGTTTACCTTCAGCGTTTAGGGCATCATAAGCAAGGCTTTCTTTTTGATGAGTATCGTTTTTGATCGCTTCTATTTTGCTTTGATACTGATCACTACGAAAACGTTGGCTCAAACGTTTTTTTGCCTGTAACCATAAATCATTGATTTGCTGCTGTAACACTACCGCTTGTCCAGCAGGTAAGTGCATTGCTAAAGGCGTACGAGGGTCAGTAAAATTGTGTACATAAACCCAATCATTTGGCGTTGGTGCATCCATAGCAATACGCTGTAATAGACGACTAATAACTGTGCGTTTACCAAGCCCGTTTTCACCAGCTGCAAAGACATGATAGCCGCTAGCTTTGATATCAAGTGCAGTGTGCAAGGCTTTGAGCGCACGCTGCTGCCCAAAGCTAATATCTAAATCTGGTGCAGTACGTGTATCAGTAGGCAAGTTACTAGCAGCACTATAACGCTTTAGCTGCTTAGCGGTGATAAGGCAGCGTTGATTAACCGCTTCGAATATTGGATGGGGTGATGAGATATCCTGTTTGTCTTCTGCAGTATCTGTTTTTACTGATACCTTGTCTGTCACAATAGTAGTCGCAATCATTAAGTCGGTATCTTCTGAAGTTTGCATGTTAGGAGCAATGGGCTGTTCGGTCATAGGCGTATGGTAAGTCATCTTATAGAAGTTGAAGAAAGTGAATAATTTAATAGATACATCTTACAAGATGTCTTAACATTTTTAATCAGTCATTAGACGCAGTTTTGTATCATGTAGATATGAATCTTTAAACCAACAATGATAAAACTGCGCTTATATCCAAAGCCATATTTAATGGTAGAAAGGAAGAATAAAACCTCAATGCTAGCGAAGATAGTATAAGATGACGGACATTAGCGCAATCTGCAACTATTCAATATGCAGCCTGCATGATAAAATAAAAGGTTCACATGCCAAAACTGGATGATTCGTCGTATGTCAGCTTCTGCTAAAACTTCTTCACCTTCTACTAGCACGGATAATATCAATGTTGATCCGACTGGCTTTACAAAGCTTGGGTCGCAGTTGCCAACGCTTGCGAATATATTAGCACAAGCAACGCAAGAGCTCGGTTTATCACTAAGTGGCATGCAGCAGCGCACGTTATTATTATACTTAGACCAGCTTTTATTATGGAATAAAGCGTATAATCTGACCGCCATTACTGATCCGGTAGAGGCTTTGGTCAAACATGTCATCGATTGTTTGGCTATTATACCGCATTTGCCGTCAGGGTCACTGCTAGATATTGGTACGGGAGCAGGGTTGCCTGCTGTTATTATCGCGATTTGTCAGCCTGAGCGCCAATGTACCGCACTTGATAGTAATCAGAAAAAAATTCGCTTTATTAAGCAAATTAGTAGTGAGCTTGGTTTGAGCAATGTGCAACCGATTGCTTCGCGTATCGAAGCGCATGAGACTAGCTATGAAGTGGTCACCTCTAGAGCGTTCGCAAGCCTTATAGACTTTGTCGAAGTTGCAGAGCCACGTTTGGCAAAGGGGGGGCAATTATGTGCGATGAAAGGCAAAGCGCCAACCGATGATGAGCTACAGGCGCTAAATCAGGAATGGCAAATTAAAACGATTGAGCTTAAAGTGCCACGTTTATATGATAGTCGTCATTTAATTGAATTATCTTCCAAAAATGTCTAAGCTATGAGCACCTGAGTAGCTATGAAACAATTAACGTAGCTAATTGGACTCAAATTAGAAATAATGCATGAAATAATTAGTCTAGTGTTCGCAAGGTTTTCATTCGTTATCGCATCTATAATATATTAAAATGACTATCAGATTTTTTGTGAAACATGATAATAAAAATTTAGAGTTAAAGACTGTCAGAGTGGAAATCAGTAATAGACCCTAATCAAATTGAGTAAGTGTATGGAAATCATAGCAATTGCGAATCAAAAAGGCGGCGTTGGAAAAACGACGACGGCAGTAAATTTGACTGCTAGCTTAGCTGCAAAGCGTAAACGCGTACTGCTGATTGACTTAGACCCACAAGGTAATGCTACTAGTGGCACTGGTCTAGATAAAAACAATTTAGAGCTGACAATAGCAGATGTTTTACTCGATGGCGTTTCACTGCAGGATGCTACTGTTATGAGCCCAGCAGGTTTCGATGTTATCGGAGCCAATCGTGAGCTGGCAGGTATGGACGTTACCTTGATGGGTCAAACCAATAGTCATGAGCTATTAAAGAAAGCAATGACTCATTTAGTCGATGCGCAAGTTAGCTCCAAAGAGGGGCATTACGACTATATCGTTATGGATTGTGCACCCAGTTTAAACTTACTAACGATCAATGCTTTGGTGGCAACCGATAGCGTCATTATTCCTATGCAGTGTGAATATTATGCATTGGAAGGTCTAGCCGATTTATCACAGACAATTGAGCGCTTAACTGAGCTTAATCCTAAGCTGTATATTCGTGGTGTGGTAAGAACATTGTTCGATGCACGTAACACGCTAGCCCGCGATGTATCCGGTGAACTTGAGGCTCACTTTGGCGATATTATGTATAAAACCCACATTCCAAGAAACATTCGCTTGGCAGAAGCGCCCGCGCACGGTCTACCAGTAATTGCGTATGAGAGGTGGTCAAAAGGTGCGCGCGCGTATCAAAAATTAGCAGCTGAAGTTATCAAACAGAGCTGCTAACAGACGCCAGTCACTGTCGTAAAAGCTAGCAAGTGAATAGACACTAGCTAGCCAATAAAGCATTAGATACCATATTTATCAGTAAGTACTTATTAACAACCATTTGGCTTTTATTTTAGCGTTAGAGGATAGGTAATCATGGCGAAAAAACGAGGATTGGCTTCCAATCGAGGTTTAGATGCCTTATTAGGATCAATCAAAAAAGAAAAGCAAATTACCGCCTCTGCTTTGCAAGACGATACCGTTGTGCGTGATATCGACGCAACGGTTGATGCTAAGTCTATTGCTCAAATACCAGACTTATCTGCTACACAGGTCAATAATGATCCTGCGAAAACCAGTGCAAAAGCCGTTACTGGTGCAAGTAGTCGTGCACCACGTACTATCCGCAACAGCACAAAAATCCGCCACCATGCTAAAAATAGTACTAGAACAGCTAATGAGAGTATCGATAGTAATACGTCTGAAGATCAGATAAGTTTGGTGCAAATCGCGGTGACACAATTGCAAGCTGGTAAATATCAACCGCGCCGCGATATGAGCGAAACAGCACTAGCAGAGCTAGCATCTTCTATTGAGCAGCATGGAATCATGCAGCCTATTGTTATTCGGCCACTATTGGCAAACGAAGATAAAAGTACAGCAGATGTCACTCATGAAATTATCGCTGGTGAGCGACGCTGGCGTGCCGCAAAAATGGCAGGTAAATCGGTTATTCCAGCAATTGAACGCGCATTATCGGACGAACTAGCTATTGCATTAGCGCTGATTGAAAATATTCAACGCGAAGATTTGTCAGTGATTGAGCAAGCTGCGGCATTGCAGCGCTTTCATACTGAATTTGGCATGAGTCATGCAATGATTGCAGATGTAGTCGGTAAAGCACGAACGACAGTTTCGAACTTACTGCGTCTCAATCAGCTGCACGATACGGTAAAAGACCATTTAGCGAACAGTGCTTTAGATATGGGTCATGCGCGTACACTGCTTGCCTTATCTTCTGAACAGCAGCCTATCATTGCACAGAAAATAATTGATGGTGGGATGACTGTACGGGAGGCTGAGAAGCTGGTTAAGTCAATCTTAAATCCTGCACCTAAAGCTGATCGTACTGAACAATCACAGTCTCATGATGCTGAACGTTTAACACAGCGCCTGACAGATATGTTGGGAGCAGAAGTAAAGCTTAAACATAAAAAAGATGGTCAGGGTAGTGTGGAGATATTTTTTCACAACCAAGATGAGTTATCAGCGTTAATAAAACATCTAGAAGCGCAACGTTAATACACTCATTAGACCAACGTACTTAAATAACGTGCTTGAATAACATACTTATTAAGTCTAAAAGCCTTTTGCTATTATGCGCGTTATATTATGCGTGGCTTTCATTATGTAATAGTCGCAAGATTTTGAGCGTTTCAAACGATATACAAGAGAGTCATTATGTGGGAATTGGTAAAAGCAGGCGGTTGGTTAATGATGCCAATCGTCGTATGTTCGATAGTCGCGCTTATCATTATTATTGAGCGCAGTAGTACGCTACAGTTTAACAAAATCGTACCTGGTAGACTACGTGAACAGCTCATAACCCGCCTACGTGAAAACGGTGACATCGGTCGTACCCAGTTGATGAATGTCAAAGAGAAAACGCCATTAGGTGACATCTTAGCGACGGGATTGATGTATCGTCAGTATGGTCTAGACTCTATGACTATGCATATGCAAAATAGAGCGAGCGTACAGATCCATCAATTGGAAAAAAATATCAATATGCTAGGTACGATAGGAGCAATTGCCCCACTACTTGGCCTATTAGGTACTGTATTGGGCATTATATCTTCATTTTTAGCCATTACAGATGGTGCAATGCAAGATCCTACCTTGCTTGCCGCAGGAGTCTCGCAAGCATTGATTACAACTGCCGCAGGTATGGTTGTTGCGATACCAGCACTAGTAGCTTACCGTTATTTTCAGCGCCGAGTTGTAGATGTTAATGCCAGATTTGAGACTGAAGCTGGGCTTATGATTCAAGAGCTTTACGATTATCAGCTACTAGCAGATGCTCATCTACCACTGACTAATTTGCCTACTACGACAGTGCAAAGCGCAGAGACAAGTGATGAGCAGTTGAGTGATACGTTAGGGTTTGACTCTGAAACCAAGCATCAACCTGCATAGAGAAACCTAATATTTTTATCTTCCAGCCTTAGGCCATCAGAGAAATAGCTATGCGTTTTAGAAAGCCTACCGTTGAACCGCTAGAAATCAACTTAACGCCAATGATTGACTGTTTGCTATTTTTGATTGTGTTTTTGCTATTAGCGACGTCATTTAATCATTTTAGCCGTTTAAATATTGTTTTGCCTGAAGCGGAAGGCGTTGCACTTGTCGAGCAGAAGAACAGTATTGAGGTGGCAGTACAAGAAGATGGCAGTTACATGGTTAATGGTATTAGCCTTGCTAACAACAGTGAGGCTGAGCTGACCAACATGCTACAGCAAGAAGCGGGCAGTAAGCGTGATATCCTATTTGTGATTGCTGCTGATGCTAATGCTACCCATCAATCTGTGGTACAGGTAATGGACATTGCTGGCAAACTGGGCTTTTTAAATTTAAATATCAGCACTGTAATGCCACTCGGACAAGCACTACCGCACTAGGTAGTAGACAGTTAAGCTAACTACTGGGTTCTATCTCGCCGTTATACCTCTTCTTTATGCAGTGGCGCTGCCTGTTTAATAAATTCATCTATTAATACTTGACCTGAGGCTTTTATGAGCCAATCTGATACAACTCAAACTCCTATTAACACTAAGCTTGTGCCACCGTCAAGCCCACCTAAGCGTAGGACGCTATTGCGTCTGTTGAGCTATTTGAAGCCTTATTGGTGGGCGCTGCTTTTAACAGTAGTAGGGTTTGCTATTAATGCAGCAACAGAGATCTGGATTGCCAAATTATTACAATATATCACCGACGCTATTAATCAAAACGATCAAGCGAAACAAAACCTGTTTCCAGTCTTGATTATCGCGTTGTTCTTCATACGCGGTGTTGGTAGCTTTTTGGGTAACTATTACTCTGCTTTAGTCTCACGAAATTTGGTGTATGAGTTGAGAGTACAGGTATTTAACAAGCTGTTACGTCTACCAAGCTCGTTCTATTTAGCCAATCCTGCTGGAACTATCTCATCAAAATTGATTTTTGATGTAGAGCAAGTGACGGCTGCTAGTACTGATTCCATGAAAACCTTGTTACGTGATGGCTTAACAGTTGTCGCTTTGCTTGGTTTTTTACTTTATAGCAACTGGCGTTTAACCTTGATTTTGTTTTTAGTACTGCCACCGATTTTGTGGCTGATTCGTTTTGCCTCTAAGCGTTATTTAAAGCTATCCAAAGGTATTCAAGAAACCATGGGTGACGTCAGCCATATTACCAATGAGGTAATCGGCGGCTACCAAGTGGTCAAAAATTACGGCGGCCAAGCTTATGAAGCTCAGCGCTTTAACGCTACTTCAAAAAAGAACTTGCGCCAAGGTATGAAAGTGGTAGTTACCAATAGTATTAATACACCCGCTGTACAGTTATTGATGGCAATGGCGATGTCAGTGGTAGTATGGCTCGCTTTACGTCCATCGGTGATCGACAATATCTCGGCAGGTGAGTTTATCTCCTATATTGCAGCAGCAGGGCTACTCAGTAAACCTGTGCGCTCATTAACCGATATCAATCAAAAACTGCAAAAAGGTATTGCGGCGGGTGAGTCTATATTTGCATTGCTTGATGAGCCTGAAGAGAAGGATACTGGTACGCTCAGCCCATCGTTGTCAGGTGAGATTCAATTGGATAAGGTTAGCTTGGTCTATCCCGATTCAACTGTGGCGTTACATGACTTTAGCTTAGATGTACGTGCAGGCGAGACAGTAGCCTTAGTTGGGCGTAGTGGCGCTGGTAAGTCATCACTGGTTAATCTGTTAACGCGTACCTTAACCACGACCTCAGGGCAAATTACGATGGATGGTATGCCCATCGAAGATATTACTTTAGAGAGTCTACGCGCACAGATTGCGATGGTTAATCAACAAGTCGTGCTGTTTAACACTACGGTCTTTAATAATATCGCCTATGGTAGTTTGGCAGGCAAGTCACAAGCTGAGGTCGAAGCTGCTGCTAAAGATGCCTTTGCTCATGATTTTATTATGAAAATGCCACAAGGCTATCAAAGTCAGATTGGGGCAGAAGGCTTACAGTTATCTGGTGGTCAACGTCAGCGTTTATCGATAGCACGCGCACTATTAAAAGACGCACCGATTTTGATATTGGATGAAGCGACCAGTGCTCTTGATAATGAGTCAGAGTATTATATTCAGCAAGCACTCGACAATGTAATGAAAGACCGTACCACCTTAGTCATTGCGCATCGCTTGACGACGATTGAATCTGCTGACCGCATTGCAGTCCTAGATGGTGGGCAAATCGTTGAGATTGGTACTCATACTGAGCTCATGCAAAAGCAAGGCCATTATGCCCAAATGTATGCGCGCGATTTTGAATCATGAAGGCGAGATGAGCTTTGATTTTCTGTTTAAAAGGCTTCGATGTTGATATCATCAAGTCTTTTACTTTTATACTATTCAACAACGCACTATATTAAGCAACAAATCATTGGCAAAATTGGATGGATGCTAAATAATGAGTATTGAGACCGCGATTACTCGTGCTTGGCAACGAAAAGCAGCTTGGTTATGGTTATTACTGCCTATCAGCTGGCTATATGGTTTGCTTACTTTATTGCGTCGTCAGGCTTATAAAATAGGGGTGTTTGCAAGTTACCGTGCGCCTGTACCCATTATGGTCATAGGTAATATTACGGTTGGCGGTAGTGGTAAAACACCTTTAATTATTACTTTGGTCAGTTATTTGCAACAACAAGGGATAAAGGTTGGGGTAATTAGCCGCGGTTATGGCGGTGATAGTAGCCAGATGCCAGCATTGGTAACCAAAGATAGCCTGCCAAGTACAGTAGGAGATGAGCCTTGTCTGATTGTCAATGTGACGGCCGTACCGATGGCAGTGTGCCCGAACCGAGAACAAGCGATTACGACTTTGCTAAACGCGCATTCTGATTTACAACTTATCATTGCTGACGATGGTTTGCAGCATTATGCTCTACAACGTGATATCGAATGGATTGTGGTCGATGTAGCGCGCGGATTTGGTAATCAGCAGCTCCTACCAACAGGTTTTTTACGTGAGCCGATGGCAAGATTAACAGATGCAACCGTTATTTATCATAAAAAACCAAATGCAGTATCTGATCTCAATAACAATGAAAATTCAGCGCAACGTTTGACCATGCAGTTACAACCCAGTAGCTTATATCCTTTATTATCTGACGATGACGGGCATAGTTTGGATAATTCAAATATATTTATGGTTTCATCTCCTGCGATAGTACCGATGCAGGGTAGCGTGCATGCGGTTAGTGGAATCGGCTATCCGCAGCGTTTTTTTGCAACGCTCAGGACGCTTGGTTTTGATGTGATAGAACATCCCTATCCTGATCATTATGACTTTAGTCTGGTCGAGTTACTACAATATACCGAGCATCCTATTATTGTGACGACTAAAGATGCTGTAAAAATCCGTACGTTACTATTAGCAGAACTCAACAAAATTAATTCTATAAAACCTGATGAATTAATTAATGATGATATTAAAGCCTTAGTGAATAGACTATGGGTACTACCCGTAACCGCAGAACTCTCTAATGCTTGCTATCAAACGTTACAGCAGCAATTAGAAGCATTTGGTATTGATATGCCTACGTCAGGTTTTAGAGATAAGTAAAATAAACCTCATTTTTTCAGCTATTATTCAATCTCGCTTTTAAGCTTATATATTGCCTGTTATAGGAATCATCTATGTCGACTACACCTGTGCCTGCCAAAACTCATATTGTTATCCCTGCACGCTTTAAAAGCACTCGTCTGCCAGGTAAACCATTATTAAACATTCATGGTAAACCTATGATACTTTGGGTCGCTGAAAAGGCTCAGGCAGCGCACTTCGCTGATGATATGTGTATCGCTACCGATGATGAACGCATTGCCAAGGTTTGTCTAGATGCAGGGTATGAGGTAGTGATGACCAGCGCTGATCACGCATCAGGGACAGATCGCTTAGCTGAAGTTGCAGCGATTAAGGGTTGGGAAGAGCATGATATTATTATCAATATGCAAGGCGATGAGCCGCTGGTACCACCGCTGTTATTAGAACAAGTTAAAAATTTGTTAGTACAAGATAGCGATAGCGTTATGGCAACTTTATACGAACCTATTGAAGACTATCATACCTTTACAAGACCATCAGTAGTCAAGGTCGTGAGTGCAACGGTTAATGATAGACAGCGCGCGCTATATTTTAGTCGTGCGCCGATTCCTTGTGATCGTGATGTGGCGCTAGCAGTAGAAGCTGGTAATCTAGACACAACTGAACTACTTGCACCAAAAGATGCTTACCGACATTTAGGACTGTATGCTTATCGGGTAAGCTTACTACAGCAATTCGTCCATTGGCCACAAACACCGCTCGAAACGCTTGAGAGCTTAGAACAACTGCGCGTCTTAGAAAACGGTGGCAATATTGCTATCGCAGCAGCAGAAGTTCAGCTACCTGCTGGCGTGGATACGCAAGAAGATTTGGATCGCTTAAACGCTATGAGCCTTAACGAATTTAAAAGTGATATATAATAAATAGCCTAAGCAATAGTTTAAAAGTTAGCATTTAAAGGTTAACTTTTAAAAGTTACCTACAAGATAAGTGTTAAGCTCAATAAATTCTAAAAAACAGTAGGCAATAAGCGTGAATCAGATGACAGACAGTATTTACTTTGCGCCGCTATTACCATGGCAGCAAGCGCTGTGGACGCAGCTCACTAGTCGTGTGCTATCACCGCCACACAATCTGCCGCATGCATTACTCGCTGCTGGTATGCAAGGGATGGGCAAGCGTGCCTTCGTTTGGCGTTTGGTTGCTTGGCTGTTGTGCCGTGAGCACGATCAGCATCCGCTTGGCGCATGTGGTGGTTGTCAGAGTTGCCAGTGGCTTAGATCTGGTACGCATCCAAGCTTACAAGTATTGCCTATTACTAGCATGCCTGTCAGTGCCGAGAGTCGAGAGATTAATGAGGCCTCAAGTAGTACCGCTAAAAAGACGAAAGCTGATACTAAATCTGCAAAAGCAACCAGCAATGCTGCGCTGACAATAAAAGTGGATGATATCCGCGCATTACAACCATTCATCTATCAAGGTGGGCAGGGGATGCGTATTTGCGTATTAGATCATGCTGAAAAAATGACCATTGCAGCGGCTAATGCGCTCTTAAAAACGCTAGAGGAGCCGCAAGCACAAGTCCATTTATTTTTGATTAGTGACATGCCAGCAAAGCTGTTGCCAACGATTAAAAGTCGTGTGCAGCAGTTACCGCTACAAACTATTGTGTCCTCTATGGCAAATGACTATGTTGCACATGAGCTTGGCAGTACGATTAATCGTGAAGTGGTGAGTCCGATACAAATTGCGCAATTACTACAATTAGCAAACGGTGCGCCGCTTGCCGCAATAGATTTGGCAAAGGCTGCATGGTATAGCAAGCGCTCATTATGGTTGACTACGTGGCAGGCTCTACGTAGCGGCAAGCGTAGCAGTACAGCGGCCAGCGACTATTGGCAAGCTGAGCTTAGTCTTCCAGATTTTCTCAAACTCACTGAGCTGATGCTAATCGATATCCGGCGCGTCTGTCTCGGTCTTGATAGTAGCCATAAAGATATTGCTTTATCAGCGGCTTTAGAAAAATATCAGCCGACAGATAGCGCATTAGAAGCATTGGTAAGCCAATTGCAGCAAACAAAAACGGCGCTGCAACAGAATGTGCAAGAAAAATTCGCCTATGATAAGCTGATGCAAGACTTAGCGTATCTTTAAGCTAAAGCTTACAGACACGCTATATTAAAAATATAAAGACCACCAACCGCTATCTAACCGTATATTTGAACTAAGGATTTGATTATGGCAATGCCAGGACGTGGCGGTATTATTACCTGTCATATTGAAGATGTCGAAAAGTTATATGCTAGCTATTTATCTTTCGTAGATAATGGCGCACTGTTCGTGCCTACCAGTCGTGTACAGGAAATGGGTGACGAGGTCTTTATTGCGATTACTTTACCTAATTCTAGCGAACGCTTACCGATGAATGGTAAAGTGGTTTGGATTAATCATAAAGCCCAAGCTAATCGTCCTGCAGGCTTCGCAGTGCAGATTGGTACCGATGCGGCTGGTCAAAAAATAAAACATGAAGTAGAGCGCTTGCTAGCAGGTAAAATTGATAGCCAGCAAGCGACTTATACCATGTAAACTTATTATTGGTTTAGTAGCTGCTATATTCTAATAATCTAGTAACGTGGCGGCACGTACATATCGTCTGGAATAGGTTCACGATAATACTCATCGTCGCGCTTACGCTCAGGTAATTCTACTTCTTCACGCGGTACTTCTTTATATGGTATCTGCTCAAGCAGATGAGCGATACAATTGAGGCGCGCACGCTTTTTATTATTACCTTCAACTACCCACCAAGGCGCTTCTGGGATATGAGTGCGCTCAAACATAGTCTCTTTGGCTTTGGTGTAGTCTTCCCAGCGACGCCGTGATTGTAAGTCCATTGGCGACAGCTTCCATTGTTTAAGCGGGTCATGAATCCGGCTCATAAAGCGCGAGTGCTGTTCGTCATCAGTGATAGAAAACCAATATTTAACTAACCTAATACCGGAACGTACTAACATACGCTCAAACTCTGGGACGGATTGAAAAAACTCCTCGTATTGCGCATCGGTACAAAATCCCATCACACGCTCGACACCGACACGGTTGTACCAACTTCGATCAAATAATACAATCTCACCAGCCGCTGGCAAGTGTGCCACATAGCGCTGAAAGTACCATTGTGACTGTTCGCGCTCAGTTGGTGCGGGCAGAGCAGCCACTCTACAAACGCGTGGATTAAGACGTTGAGTGATGCGTTTGATCGCACCGCCTTTGCCTGCTGAGTCGCGCCCTTCAAATATAACTACAATGCGCTCACCGCGATCGACTACCCAATCTTGTAGTTTAATTAGCTCACGCTGCAGGCGCACCAGTTCTTGAAAGTAGATACGACGATCAAGCTTCTCTTGCTCCGTCATCTCAAGCCCATCAAAACGAAAATCACGTACATAATCGTCTATTTCATTTTCAAGCTCTTCATCATAAGCATCGATTAAGTCTTGATGCATCTTGCGGCGTAGCTCATCATTGAAGACTTCTTTATCCATGCGTCCAATGAAGTTTCCTTGTTCAGGCTTAGTTAGTTCATGATGTTCTTGCGGTGTTAAGGATTTTGGATCAATTGCCGAAGGTATCTTTGCCATGCCAAACTCCTTTTCATTTATGTATGGTCATTCACATTAATTTTTAGTTCTTCTAAGCCTCTACTTTATCATATTAATATACCGTTTCATTAATAGGTTAAACGCTTTAAAGCCTTATTACATCCAATTTTTAGCATAATAATGACAGTTAATAACTAATAAAAAATGGACAAAAAAACACCCTCTAATCAAAAAATTAAAGGGTGTTTATCGCTAATTAACGGTTAACCTATTAATGTAGCTAGGACAACTTAATCTATAACTTATTTTTCTAAGATACAAGTCACACCTTGGCCACCAGCTGCGCAGATAGAGATAAGCACGCGACCTGAACCTTTTTGATCTAGCAATTTAGCTGCTGTCGCTAAAATACGTCCACCAGTTGCGGCAAATGGGTGTCCAGCGGCAAGTGATGAGCCATTAACGTTCAACTTACTACGGTCAATAGAGCCTAATGGCGCATCAAGGCCTAGGCGCTCTTGGCAGAATGTCTCATCTTCCCAAGCAGCAAGGGTTGAAAGCACTTGTGAGGCAAATGCTTCATGAATCTCGTAAAAGTCAAAGTCTTGTAGAGTAAGACCAGCACGCTCAAGCATACGTGGTACCGCATAGGCTGGCGCCATTAACAGACCTTCTTTGTTGCCAGATTTACCAATGAAATCAACAGCGGCAGTTTCCTGATGAACGATGTACGCTAATGGCTTAAGTCCACGTGCTTCTGCCCATTCATCATTTGCTAATAGTACACAAGAGGCACCATCAGTTAATGGGGTAGAATTAGCGGCAGTCATGGTTGGATTAGCGTTCTTTTTGCCAAATGCTGGCTTAAGCTTACCCATTTTTTCAAGAGTAGAATCTGGGCGCAAATTGTTGTCGCGAGTCAAACCTTTATATGGAGTGATGAGGTCATCAAAGAAGCCTTCATCATAGGCGCGCGCCAAGTTTTTATGACTATTAAAAGCCAATTCATCTTGTGCTTCACGGCTGATGTTCCACTCAAGAGCAGTGATTGCTTGATGATCACCCATAGATAGACCAGTGCGCGGCTCGCCGTTTTGTGGTGATTCGATTAAGTCTTTTGGATTTAAACCCATTAATGCTTGCAAGCGTTGCTTGTTATTTTTCGCAGCACCTAACTTTAAAATCACTTTGCGAAGGCCATCACCAACGGCGAGAGGGGCGTCTGAAGTCGTATCGACACCACCAGTAATAGCTGAGTCGATCACGCCTAAGGCAATTTTGTTTGCAGCAGCAAAAGTAGACTGTAAGCCAGTACCGCAAGCTTGAGAGACATCATAAGTAGGTGTGTGCGGGTCTAAGGCAGTATTTAATGCTGCTTCACGGGTCAGGTTTAAATCGCGGCTAAGCTTTAATACTGCGCCAGCAACCACTTCGCCCATACGCTCATCTTGCAAGTTGTAGCGTTCGATTAGGCCATTAAGGGCGGCAGTCAACATATCAATATTGCTAGCATCCGCATAAGGACCGTTTGAGCGTGCGAACGGAATACGGTTACCACCTAAGATAGCAACGCGATGCTGGCCTGAGCTTAATGTAGTAGCACTGCTCTTTTTGGGCGCTGCGCTTGATTTTTTAGCCTTAGCCGCTGCTTCATCAACTTTCTTGTCATCTTGACTGCTGTCTTTTTTGCTGCTCTTAGTCGACTTTTCCGCTGTATTAGATTCAGCTGTAGTATCAAACACATTAAGATCTTCTGACTCGCTCATATTAGATTCGTCAATTAAATCTTCTTTGATTTTCGCTTTTTTCTGAGCTTGCGCGTCATTCTGAGCGTTTTTAGAGTCGTCATCGACTGGGTTGCCATCGGCATCAACGATAACAGTTGCTTTTTTAAGCTCAGCAATTGAATCATAATGAGCATTACTATCTTGGTCATTATTTTTGGTTTGAGTGTTTTTTTGGGTATTATCAGTTGCTGTGCCGTTGCCCTTAACGACAGTACTTTCGATAACAGGGCTATTTTTTTTGTTACTCATAGAATTATCCTTAAAACGAGTGAATGTAGTAAATGATAAGGCAATAAAATATTGTGATAAATAAGTTAGATCACCAATATATAAGATGTTAGCGGTTTATCATCGTAATTTTTACCATGTTATTGTATGCCTTTGGCAAGTCAGGTAACAGGTGTTCAGGTTTGAGTAAACAATGAACATGTAGACTGGACAGTATTACTTATTAGTATTGCCTAGATAGTTATTTGATAATATATTGTTATCGGTATTCAATTAAGCTATAACTTCTAGATTTTATTTTAACATATACATTTGTTTTTTAAATATAGAGAAAGTAACTGCTGCGTTTGTAAGTAAGCTCGTTAATCCTTGTTTATATCGTTGACTTTTGGACTTGTTTACCCTAGGCGTGTATAGTTGTGGCAGGTTAAAGCTCACTTACTAAAGACTAATAATTATTCATTATTATGATAGCAGTGAGCCTTTATAATAAGTGTATTCATAATAGGTATGTTTATTTATACCAAGCGCATTCATTAGACACATTCTTTTTTCTATTCGTTATTGATTGTTTAAATTTTCAAACACAGGAGTATTTTATGTCAGACCGTTATGGTGATTTTGTTCAATCTTCTATTGGTAAAAAAGTCGCTAAAAATTTAGGTTTACCGCTACCAGTAAGTCTCGATCGTTTTGAGAGTGGTCAGCGCCTTGTACGAGGTAGTGTATTGGTAGGTTCAGCTACCGGCAATGATAACCGCGTTAGCGAATCTATTGCCCGTATTTTGTCTGAGCTGCATGCTGAAGTCTTTGTTAATAGCAGCGATAGTATTAAAGATACGCTTGCCGATGCCAATGTTGAAGCAAAAGCCAATACAGGTAGCGAAGATAAGTTTAAGGTGTTGTTGTTTGATGCTAGCAATATCAATAATGCAGATGAGCTAAAGCAAGTATACGAGTTCTTTCATTTTGTCGCACGCCGCGTAGAGAAGTCAGGTCGCGTCATTATCGTTGGTCGTCCACCTGAAGAGATTACTGATGTAGAGACAGCATTAGCTCAGCGCGCGCTTGAAGGCTTTGTGAAGTCTGTCGGCAAAGAGTTTAAACGTGGTATTACCGCGCAGCTAATTTATGTCGCTGAAGGCTCAGAAAGCAATCTTGATTCGACATTGCGCTTCTTTACCTCAGCACGTTCAGCTTATGTATCAGGACAAGTAGTACGTGTTGGCAAGGGTAGTGCAGTTGAAGTCGACTGGACGCAGCCTTTAGGCGGCAAAACCATGCTAGTCACTGGCGCAAGCCGTGGTATCGGCGAAGCGATTGCTCGCGTTCTAGCTCGTGAAGGCGCGCATGTTATCTGCCTAGATGTACCGCAACAACAAGCCGACTTACAAAAAGTTGCAAGCGAGATTAGCGGATCTACTTTAATGGTTGATATCACTAGCGATGAGGCAGGCGTACAGATCGCAGAAGCTGCTGAAAAGCGTGGTGGTCTGGATTCTATCATTCACAATGCTGGCGTGACTCGTGATAAAACGCTTGCCAAAATGGATGAGCAAAAATGGGATATGGTAATTAATATTAATCTTGCCAGTATTGCCAAGCTTAATCGTTACTTACTTGAAAATGATGTATTAAAAGATGATGCGCGCATCGTTTGTGTGTCTTCAATCTCGGGTATCGCAGGCAATCTTGGTCAGACCAACTATGCTACTTCTAAAGCTGGGGTAATTGGATTGGTCGATGCGACTGCTAAACAGCTAGTAGCCAATGACAAAGGTATGACGATCAATGCAGTGGCTCCTGGTTTTATCGAGACTCAAATGACTGAAGCCATTCCATTTGCGATTCGTGAAGCTGGTCGTCGCATGAACTCAATGAGTCAAGGTGGACTACCAGTCGATGTTGCTGAAACCATCGCATGGCTAGCGTCTCCTGCGTCTGCTGGTCTCAATGGCAACACGGTACGTGTCTGTGGTCAAAGCTTGCTCGGTGCATAATATTTTCGTACTGTATCAAAACAATGGTGACGTTAGTCAGATTATAAATCATTGATATCACTATTGATTTGTTGTAATTATAATAAGTGCTTACGAAAAATTTGCTGATTTATTGTAATAAAGCTGCCTATGGGTGGCTTTTTTATGATAAAACCACAAGATAAATAAAATAAGCAGAAAGATTTGTTGTCTAACCATTACTTTTATATATGTTTATTTAGTAACTTTTTTGTCCTGTATTTTTGGGGCAAGATGCTGCAAAATAGGCGACTCAGTAGCCAATGGATGTGCTAAGAAAATTTGCTTAAGCCCCAATCAGGATAGATTTATGTCAGATAAACACTATGATGCGTTGCCAAAAGCGCATACCACTTACGCCAATATTATCAAAAGCCTATTACCTATCGGTGATAATGCGAAAGTCGGCAAAGATGAGTTGCCACAAGCGACTTACTATGTGGACGATCTGCACATTGATCAGGGTAACTTAAAAGATTACCGTAAGATTTGCGGTTTCGCTGATGATGGTAAAATTCCGATTACTTACTTTTCGGTGCTATCACAAGCGCTACAGATGAACATGATGGTAAAAGAGCCATTTCCTTTTGCGATGTTGGGGCTAGTGCATGTAGATAATAGTGTCACGCAGTATCGTCCTATTGGCGAACGTGAGACAGTTGCTATGTCCGTGGCGTTCGATAACTTGCGCGATCATGCCCAAGGTCAACAGTTCGACTTTGTCACTACTGTTAAATCGCAAGAAAATGTTATTTGGGAAGGGATTTCAACCTATTTGGCTCGTGGTAAAAAGCCTGATAGTAACGCCAGTAGTAAAAGCAAGCCACGTCCGTTGACTGTCAAGCCTATGGTTGATGAAGAAGGCACACATGCTATCTTTGAAGTGCCAGAAGATATTGGCCGTCGTTATGCCTTTATATCTGGGGATTTTAATCTTATCCATTTACATCCATTATCCGCACGTGCTTTTGGTTTTCCTAAAGCAATCGCTCATGGTATGTGGTCTAAGGCTAAGTGTTTAGCAATGATGGGTGAATTACCTGATGCGTATACTGCTGAGGTATCATTCAAGCTCCCTATATTTTTGCCATCTGAAGTCGAGTTGATTGCTGAATCGGTAGCAAAACTTGAAAGCAGTGATAACACCTGTAATTTTGGGTTATATAGTGCCAAAAATGATAAGCCGCATCTTGCTGGTGTTGTTAAATTAATCGCAGAAGATTAATCAGTATAAGCTTAACTTTAATCTTAATATCTAACTAATATATATACGACTATGACTCTAAATTCAAATGCCCAACCCCTTACTAATGCAGATGATAATCAAGCTTCGATAGCTGACAATGGTATTAATCTCGCTACAATACTTGAGCCTTATTTTCGCCCTGATGAACAGACGATCGTTTGCGGAGCACTTGATGAAGCCAAAGTGAAAGCTCTAGCAGATGCAGGGGTTGAGCTAATTATTAATTTGCAGCCTGATGACGAGTTGAGCTTTGATGAATCAGCAGCGGTTGAGCGGGCAGGTATGTTTTATGAGCAGCTGCCTATCAGCGGTGTTGCAGATTTAAAGCAGCTTAAGATATTGGCATTTGACAATATTTTGCGTCAGCATCATGGTAAAAAAATAGCCATGCACTGTGGTTCTGGTAACAGAGCAGGAGCAGCGATTGCTCTGCGTGCAGGTTGGCTACGTGGGCGTAAGATGGATACTGCTATGGAACGTGGTCGCAGTCATGGGTTGACGAAGCTGGAAGACGAAGTTTATAAGCGTCTGTTAGTACCGCGTTAGAATATGACTGAGTAACGAAAAGGCGACCAATAGGTGGCCTTTTTTATTAGCAAATAATATATTTGTATTTATGATATGAATCATCAGTATTCAATGCTAAAAAGTTTTATAACCTTTAGCGATTCTAAAAAGAACGGAGCAGGACAACCATGATCGTCAATAATAAAAAAAACAATCAGAATCTTGATAAACATATCAATAGTGAGTTTCAACAGCGCCTACAACAATTATTGACAGATTTACAATTAGATGATGCGCCAGCAGGTGGCTCATTAGTCGTCTATCAAGCTGGCAGGTGTATTGTGCAAGCAAATGTTGGTATGGCGCAGGCTAACATACCATGGCAGCCGGAAACTTTATCTTTGAATTTTTCAACAGGTAAGGGAGTATTGGCAACACTGGTTCATGTGTTGGTTTCGCAGCAGCTGCTGGATTATGATAAGCCGATTGCTAGTTATTGGCCTGAATTTTCCTCTAATGGTAAAGCAAATATCACGCTACGCACGCTAATGTCCCATCAAGCCAATTTGTTTTCGATTACCAGTATTGATGCTGATAGCGAGGTTTTGCTTGATTGGGATACCATGCTAGATAAGATTGCTGCGATGCCCACAACCTTACCTGAAGACTTATCATTGTATAGCAGTGCTTACAGTGCTTTAGTTTATGGCTGGGTGTTAGGAGGCGTAATAGAGTCGGTCACTGACATGTCTCTAGCTGGGGCGCTGCGCTATTATTTAACTGAGCCCTTAGATATTGCAGACAGTTGCTATTTTGGCGTTCCAGGCGACAAAGTAGATAGAGTTGCCCGATTAGTAAAGAATTTCGACATATCACAGCAAGATCATAAGGCAGAACAACCTCAACTTCGTTCTCGCCGTAACAAGCCAGTATTGAAAGCTGATTCTGAAAATACATTGCGTATTTATGCAAATCTACCAAACTATCGTTGCTGGAAGCAGCATGCTGCAACACCTCATGCAGTTGTAGAGAGTAATAATGACAAAAATATAGATGAATTATCTACATTAGATACGGCACAGATTAATCGCTTGTATCTCAATACCAGCCAGCTAAATTTAAAAAATTATAAGTCAGCACTCATACCTGCCAACAAACAACCTATTGATTACTATAATCGACAGACACTGCAAGCAGTCATTCCAGCGGCTAACGGTGTGGCTTCAGCAAATGCATTAGCGACTATCTATGCCATGCTAGCCAATGGCGGTACATGGCAAGGACAGACCTTAATCGACGCGGCAACATTCGAGCAGCTATCTACTCCGCAAGTCATGGGAATGGATGCGGTAATGCCAGCGCATATGAATTGGCGCTTGGGATATCATCGATTATTTAGCGTTTGCGCTGATACTGAATCGGGTTTTGGGCACATGGGCTATAACGGTTCAGTCGCATGGTGTGATCCTACACGACAACTGTCTTTTGCCTTTATACATAATTTTGATGTGACTATGTTAAATGATATCCGTCAGTTTGCGCTAACAGAGGCTATATTAAATCTAGTTGATAAAAATATAGCTTAAATATATTTTATGCATGTGGCTTAGTTGATGTCATCTGTAATAATTTCGGGGCACTTAACCCATGCATAAAAATAGACGCCAAGATAACAATAGAGCATACAACCCAAAGTTTTAGAGCATCTTCTTCACCGAAAAAACCCTGATTAAGCGCATACGATAAATAATACAGGGTACCAATACCCCGAATACCGAGAGCGGATATCGCATATTTCTCTGTTCGGGGTAGGTTTAATCCTGATAACGCAATAATGCCGCCAATCGGACGTATCAATAGCAAAAAGGTAAAGCTAACTATATAGACTCGCCATGTCAACTCAACACCTGACTGCAAACCTTGACCAATTAGCATGCCAAAAGCTACCAGTACTAAAGACATTAACAGACCTTCTGACTGCTCAGCAAAATCATGTAATTTTTCATGATAGCTATGCTTATGCTCTGAGCGACGAAACGCAAATGCAGCGACAAATACAGCAATAAAGCCATAACTGTGCACATACTCAGCTAAGCCATAAGCCAGTAATGTCAATGCAATGACCACATAGCCTTGAGAGATAGTAGTCTCACGAGTATGCTTTGAAAACACCAGTTTCGCCAAGACTTTTCCAACGACAATACCGACTACTAGACCGGCACCAATCTTCCATAACACGTCATGTGTAAACCATGACCACAGCATCTCGCTGGTAAAGCGTTTATCTTCGCTAAACGCCTCTGCTATTTTAATTGCCAAATAAACGAATGGAAAAGCCAGTCCATCGTTCAAACCTGCTTCTGACGTTAAGGTAAAGCGCGGCGTATCTTCACCGCCCGTGTTCGGCGGGCCTACCTGAATGCTTGACGCTAATACGGGATCGGTAGGCGCAAGTACTGATCCCAACAAAATCGCTGCACCCATGCTTAGACCAAACGCATAATAGCCCAAAAAAGCCATTGCAAAAATACCAATAGGCATAGTAATAAGCAGTAAACGTATAGTAGGGCGCCACAAGCGCCATGATAGTGGTGTATCAATCTTGATACCAGCACCAACGAGCGATACGAGCACTACAATCTCAGTGATTTTCTCAATAACGACGCCATTCTCCATAGGATCCAGAAATGACAATGAGAGCCATAAATAACCGACTATGATGCCAAAGCTTACTTGAAGCATAGGTAGAGATATGGGTAGGCGCTTAAACATAATTGGGAACAATGCCCCAAATAAAAAAGCGATACCGCAGACCAATAAGAATAAATTATAATTTTCAATCATTAGGTTTGTGTATGCCCCTAGAACCATCTAAAACATTTTTGCGTCTTTCAATGGAAGGTTAATGATAGTTATCGGTGAAAGTAGAAAGTTATAAGATTTCCAACACGGCTAATAAGGCGGCTGAAAAAATCTATCATGACTGGAAAATAGAATTAGTTCCGCAAAAAATCGTTATCAAAACGATAGCTGCGTTGTTTTTTGGTGAAAAAAAAGCCTGCATAGCGCAGGCTTGATTTAAAAAATTAAATTGTTTGTCTGCAATTAACGCTCGACTTGACTCACATCACGTACCGCGCCAGTATCAGCGCTGGTAGTCATGGCAGCATAAGCACGTAGGGCAGGAGAGACATGACGTTCACGACTTACTGGCTTCCAAGCATCGCGACCGCGAGCTTCCATGGCTTCGCGGCGAGTGGCCAAATCTGCATCGCTGACCTGCATATTGATGGTACGGTTCGGGATGTCGATATGAATAGTATCGCCTTCTTCAACCAGACCAATCGCACCGCCTTCAGCCGCTTCAGGGCTGGCATGACCAATTGATAAACCTGATGTGCCACCAGAAAAACGGCCATCGGTGAGTAGGGCGCATTCTTTACCTAGACCTTTAGATTTAAGATAAGTCGTTGGATACAGCATCTCTTGCATACCAGGACCGCCTTTTGGTCCTTCATAGCGGATGATAACGACGTCACCTGCTACGATGTTGTCAGCCAATACGGCGGCGACGGCATCATCTTGTGACTCAAAGAGTCGTGCGCGACCGGTAAAAGTTAAGATGCTCTCATCGACGCCTGCGGTTTTAACCACGCAGCCACGCTCAGCGATATTGCCATACAACACTGCAAGGCCACCATCTTCTGAATAGGCATGCTGAGCACTGCGGATACAGCCTGACTCACGGTTAACGTCTAGATTTGACCATTCTTTTGACTGAGAGAACGCTTCGGTTGTACGTACGCCACCAGGGGCGGCGATATATCGTGCACGCGCCTCAGAATTATCAGGATTCATAATATCCCACTTATCGATAGCTTCTTTCATCGTCGCACTATGAATGGTCGGCACGTCAGTCTTCAGTAATCCTGCACGATCAAGCTCGGCCAATAATGCAAAGACACCGCCGGCACGATGCACATCTTCCATATGGTATTTTTGTGAGGCAGGCGCAACTTTTGCAAGGCAAGGCACACCGCGACTTAGGCGATCAATATCTGACATTTTAAAATCGACTTCTGCTTCGTTAGCTGCTGCCAATAAATGCAAAATAGTATTGGTCGAGCCG
Organism: Psychrobacter sp. P2G3; assembly: GCF_001593285.1. Classification (NCBI taxonomy): domain Bacteria; kingdom Pseudomonadati; phylum Pseudomonadota; class Gammaproteobacteria; order Moraxellales; family Moraxellaceae; genus Psychrobacter; species Psychrobacter sp. P2G3. Next base: position 1,948,103 of record NZ_CP012529.1, on the reverse strand, counting down.
CCCATCGCGATATCTAATGTCATCGCATTTTCAAAAGCCGCCTTGCTGGCGATGGAGCGCGGTAATACCGAATCATCATCTTGCTCATAACGACGTTTGGCAAGCGAGACAATGGTACGCCCAGCTTCTAAAAACAGCTCGCGACGCAGCGAATGAGTCGCCAACAGCGAGCCATTACCCGGTAAGGCCAATCCTAAGGCTTCGGTCAAACAGTTCATCGAGTTGGCAGTAAACATACCAGAGCACGAACCGCAAGTAGGGCAGGCTGAGGCTTCAATAGCCGCCACATCTTCATCACTAATGCTATCATCAGCGGCGTCCATCATCGCATCAACAAGGTCAAGTTTACGAACCGCACTGCCGTTACTGTCTTCATTATTGTGACTTTTACCAACCGTACTGGCTAGAATTTTGCCCGCTTCCATCGGCCCACCTGAAATAAACACTACTGGAATATTTAGACGCATTGCAGCCATTAACATACCAGGAGTGATTTTATCGCAGTTGGAAATACAAACTAACGCATCAGCGCAGTGAGCGTTGACCATATATTCGACAGAGTCGGCAATCAAGTCGCGACTTGGCAGTGAATACAACATACCGCTATGACCCATCGCAATACCATCGTCGACTGCAATAGTATTAAACTCTTTTGCGACACCGCCAGCTTTTTCAATCTCGCGTGCGACCAGTTGTCCAAGGTCTTTTAAATGCACGTGACCGGGCACAAACTGAGTGAATGAGTTGGCAATGGCAATAATAGGTTTGCCAAAGTCACCATCAGTCATGCCAGTTGCACGCCATAGTGCGCGTGCACCTGCCATATTACGACCACCGGTAGAGGTTTTTGAGCGATAATCCATTTGATATTCCTTACAAATAGGCGAGGTTTATTGAAAAATTTAGCCTCAGCTTTGATGTTGATAGTGTGCTTTTTTAAAGTGTGCTTTTTATAGCCTCTGAGTACTAGTGAATAATACTAGGCCGTTACCATACCATTAGATATGAGTAACTAAAAACAATTCGTCGATTATGATACTTCGATTGTAATATCATAATAAGGAGCCTGAAGGTAAGGTGCTACCCAACCCGTTCTAAAATTGCCGTTTCAAACCAAGGTAATTCTGTTTTGTCGGCTTCTAATTTGGTAATAATTGCTAAAGCGTGAGGGGCTAATAGCTGTTGATAATCAGTACTAGCATCAATAGTGAGTAGCGGCTCATCGCTTGTACTCTGCTCATCAATACTGACTAGGGTTTGCTTAGCATTTTTATAAAGAACATCTACACGGCCAAAAAATTGCCAATCTTTAAAAGCAGCTGTCATAGCATCATCCGCGTCCTTGGTGTATACCTGCTGCGTCGCTTTGCCTGTATTCGTCCAATGTAGGCGTACGGCTAATTGCAGGGCTTCACTAAAGACAACCAGCGAGCCGATTACCTTGACGTGCCAAGGGCTTGCTAATAAACCGTCTGCAATCCCAATAAGCTTGGCAGCAGCATCGGCCGTCATAGGCGTATTAAATTGTGCAAGCAGAGCAGGTGTCAACGGATGGGTCTGTTTGACACTATCATCTAAACTATCGTAATGATACAAGAACAGCATTGGAACATCTTGTGTAACCGTCTTTTCACTGATTTTGCAGTTGTGAATTTGCCAACTGATAGTCGTATCGGTTAGTGCTTCAGCTAGGATAATAGTGTTTGGGGCGATAGTTTTTGGACTGGCGCTATTTTCCAGTGATTCTACATGATCTGACACTGCAGATAATGGTGTATCAGAATCAGAATTAGATGATGACTGAGTAGGTAAAGTAGTCAAATTCATAAACCTAACATTAACAAAGTGAGGGCTTAATATAGCATTGAATAGGGCTTGCACGCCAATAAAATAGAGTGTTTAGATTGCTAATATTGTTAGAAGATAGCTATCAAGTAGCGACTTGCCTGCACGTTAACAGTTTTAGATGTGTCTTGTACTCAGACTATATTTCGTCCACTATATATGGCAGGTAATATGTAACCAGATACGATGATGCATTAACCATTAATAAATATTTAAGGAAAAAATAATGACACAAGCTAATCAGAAAACCAAATACGATGAAAACAATATTTTTGCCAAAATGCTAAACGGTGATATTCCATATCACAAGGTTTATGAAGATGATAAAACCCTCGCCTTTATGGATATTATGCCGCAAGCAGAGGGTCATGTACTGGTAATACCTAAGCAAAAAGCCGTTGATTTAGTGGATCTTGAACCAGAATATGCCGCAGCTGTTTTGATGACGTCTAAAAAGGTCATGCAAGCGCAACGTCAGGTATTTGAGCGTGAAGGTATTATTCAAATGCAATTGAATGGATCGCAAGCTGGGCAGACGGTATTTCATTACCATGTACATCTGATTCCATCAAGCATCCATGAGCTAGGTCGCCATGCAGTTAAGCAGGCAGATAGTGAAAAACTTGCTGAAACTGCCAAACAACTTGCAGCGATAATTTCCGATTCATAAAATAAAAACACTGTTTTTTAATCTGGTAAAGCCAGTTTGATCGTTATATATTAAGGTTATTCTCAATAAGTATAACTAGGCAGCTAGCAAGCTGCCTTTTTTATTGCTTGGTAATAGTCATGTAACAATCGTTAAAGTAGTGTTACAAGTCAGTGCTACATCTGGGGTTCAGACAAAGAGTATGGTACAAACTATATTTTGTTGGGCGCATCGGTTCTACATTGCTTCTACGAATGACCTTTTTGTTCAATAACGCTGCATTAATTTGAGGACATTATTTTTTATGAGTAAATTACCTCGCTCTACCATTTTGCTGCCAGTATTTTTACCAGCAGCTGCCATCATGCTGTTGCTGGTGATTGGCACAGCGATTAATCCAGTAGCTGCTGGCGAGTTATTTAGTACAGTACTGGCTTTTACCACCGATACTTTCGGTTGGTTTTATATGTTAGCAGTCGCTATATTCTTAGTGTTTATTGTTGCCTTAGCATTTTCATCTTATGGCAGTATTAAGCTGGGTCCTGACCATGCAGAGGCTGAGTATAAGTTTCTTGAATGGTTTGCTATGTTGTTTTCGGCAGGCTATGGTATTGCCTTGCTATTCTATGGTGTCGCCGAACCTGTGCTACATTTTGCAACGCCGCCATTGTCAGAGCCTCAAACCATAGCTGCGGCCAAAGAAGCCATGCAAATTGCTTATTTTCACTGGGGTTTTCATATTTGGGCTATTTATGGCGTGGTAGGTTTATCACTGGCGTATTTTTCCTTTCGTCATGGCTTGCCATTGTCAGTGCGCTCAACCTTATATCCATTAATTGGTGACAAGATCTATGGCCCTATTGGGCATACTGTTGATGTGTTTGCAATTGTGGGTACCATGTTCGGTATCGCCACCAGTCTAGGTTTATCGGTGGCGCAAATTAACGCTGGGCTAAATTATTTGCTACCAGATATGGTTCCAGTTAATACGACTGTGCAAGTTATTATCATTGCCTTAGTGACAGCTGCTGCCTTGGTATCTGTGTTAGCAGGTATGGATAAAGGCGTAAAGCGGTTGTCTATCTTAAACATGTTGCTAGCAACGGCTCTGATGCTATTTGTATTTATCGTTGGCCCTACTGTTTTTCTTCTAAATGCTTTTATGGAAAATACAGGCAGCTATTTGGGTAATATCGTTGAGCGTACCTTTAGCTTGCAAGCTTATCAATCGAGTGATTGGATTGGTAGCTGGACACTATTTATCTTTGCATGGACGATTGCATGGGCGCCTTTTGTCGGTTTATTTATTGCTAAGATTAGTCGTGGTCGCACCATTCGTGAGTTTGTATTAGGCGTAATGTTGGTGCCAACGCTATTTACTTTTTTTTGGTTCTCGGTATTTGGTGATACCGCGTTACATATGATTATGGTTGATGGTTACGACGCCTTGATTAGTGAAGTGCAGAATAACCAAGCGATAGCGTTATTTAAATTGTTAGAGAACTTGCCATTCACCCAGATAGTGTCATCATTGACAGTAATATTAATTATTACCTTCTTTGTGACCTCATCGGATTCAGGGTCATTGGTTATTGACTCGCTCGCTGCGGGCGGGCGTAGTGATACGCCATGGTGGCAGCGCTCGTTTTGGGTGATAACTGAAGGGGCAGTCGCCGCAGCTCTACTCATCGCTGGTGGTCTAAGCGCTTTGCAAACAGCCGCTATCGTCAGCGCCTTACCCTTTGCAGTCATTATATTGATTTCGACATTTGGTATGTGGCGTGCGCTACGTATTGAAGGACATCGCAATCAGAGTCTAGCCAATGACAATCATCTTCCGCCACATCTACTCAAACTCGACGCATGGCGTGACCGTATTGATTATATAACCAATCAGCCAACGCGTGATAAAGTGCTTGGTTATATCAAAGGCACGGTTCTATCGTCAATGCGTGAAGTTGCAGAGAAGTTTGCCGAAACAGGTTGGTTACCTGATGTTAACTATGATGAGGTTAATGATCGTGCTGTATTGGAGTTAAGACGTGGTGATAACGTTGAATTCTGGTACGAGGTTCGTTTGTCAGAGCATGAGATTCCTGACTATTATACTGAAGATATGGCCAATGAATTACCACAAGAGCACCATCATCGTGCTGAGGTATATCTGCGCCGTGGCGGTCAAACCTATGATTTATATGGTTATCAATCAGAATCGGTGATTAATGATATTATTGATCAGTTTGAAAAATACCTACACTTCTTAAATGTCTCGCCAGATAGTTTACCGTGGCGCATGCAAGAGCATGATGAAGATATCACTTTAGAGCAGGGTAGTGTGTTTGATAAGTAGTGCGTTTGATAAATAGTTGGTTTAATTATTAAAACTGAGTATTTATTGTTGCAAGTTATTCATCTGAATGGCTTGCAATAAAGTCAAGAACCCTTAGAATAACGGCTTGTTTTCACCATGAATCAAGCCGTTTTTTATGCCTATAAATAATCCAGTTTCTTCTGAGTCGTCAGCACAAATCGCCAATGATCATCCGTTGTTACAACCGTTAACTATCGGTGGTCTGACGATTGAAAACCGTCTGATGGTGGCGCCGATGGCAGGTGTGACGGACAATCCCTTTCGCAGATTATGCAAATCATTTGGTGCCGGTCACGCAGTCAGCGAGATGATAATCGCTGATACGGCGCTTTATGCTCGCAAAAAATCTCTCTATCGTGCCAATTTTGATAACGAAATCGCGCCAATTTCTGCGCAGATAGCAGGTGCTGAGCCTGACAAACTCGCTGAGGCAGCACGTTATCAGATTGATAATGGTGCGCAGATTATCGATATCAATATGGGCTGTCCCGCCAAAAAAGTCTGTCGCAAGCTAGCGGGTTCTGCATTGCTGCAAGACGAAGATTTGGTCGCGCGTTTATTAGATGCTGCGGTAAATAGCGTAAATGCACCTGTGACATTAAAAACGCGCTTGGGTTTTGAGAATGGACGCGAGAATATTTTGCGCGTGGCGAAGCGAGCAGAGCAAGCGGGTATTGCTGCCATTGCTATTCATGGGCGCACTCGTGAGGATATGTATACAGGCGAAGCGCGTTATGAGCTGATACGTGAAGTTAAAGAAAGTATCAGCATTCCGGTCATTGCCAATGGTGATATTGATAGCGCGCAAAAGGCTCAGCGTGTTTACGAGTTAACAGGCTGCGATGCGGTGATGATTGGCCGTGCTGCTCAAGGGCAACCGTGGTTATTTCGTGATATCGGGCATTTTCTGCGTACTGGTGAGAGTCTATCTGCGCCAAGTGTTAGCGAAATCAAAGAGATTGTACTGGCACATCTGCAAGAGCTATATGGCTTTTACGGTGAATACTCTGGTTGCCGTATCGCCCGCAAGCATATTGCTTGGTATACCACGGGTATTCCTAACTCTAATGCTTTTCGCCAAGCGATGTATGGTGAGGAGAGCACCGCTGGGCAGTTTCGCGTGGTCGAGGCTTTTTTGCAAGCGCACGAATGACTTAAATAAATGTCATTATCTACAATGCGTCTTTTGAGTTTGAGGTCAAGGGTCTAAATCTAGATTTGAGGTATCAAAGGTTTTATTGTGAAGTTTTTGATTCACACGCTGTGACCCCTGTGGTGATTTTTCTTTTTGCCAAGGGAAGCGTCCTTCTAGCTCGACTTGTAATGACAAGCTCAAAAAAGTTCGAATAAGTACGATAAAGCCTAATACTAGAACACTGCGTAACGTAGGTTCTGTAACGACAGTTGCCATAATGTCGGCAGCGATGAGTACCTCTAAACCTAGCAAAATAGACTTGCCAACGGTCTGCCTAATCTCGACGTAGGTATCATGATTGAAACCGCCAGTTAAACGAATGCCTCGATAAAAAGCAAAAAATAGTCCAAAGAACATAATAAGTACACCAATGACTTCGACTATCTTGGCAATCACATCAATGTAATGGGCTAACATTTCTATCAAAATATTCATCCTCATCATTAAGCAGGGTTAATTAGCTTGAATATAGTCAATACTCTACAATCCAGATATTCGCTTAACTTAAATTGTCGTGTTATTTGTTAATAATTTGAAGTGTTAGCCAAATACGCGCCATAGTATCCAAAACAATCCTGCCATAATGGCCGCAATGACTATTAGCCGCTTAGCCCAATAAGGGAGGAGCGGTTTTTTATAGCCTATATCATCTAATTTACTATCAACGCCTTTTTGTAAGCTTTTAAATCCTTGTTCAGACTTCGTCGTTTTGACGCGATGCTTGATTAATGATTCAGGTACGATTTCTACTTCTGGCTCTCTATCAAAGCTGAGAGCTTCGTTTGGAATGCCTTGTTTATTAGCAATAGTGGTAAGGTTTTGCTGTTGTTTGTTCTTAAGCTCAGTCTCATAAGCATCGATACGCAACTTTGCTTCGTCCATACTGATATTCTCATCTTCCGCTAAAGACTTAATCGCCATGACTAAATTGCCTTTTTCGACCATCATAATGATAGCTTTTGGCAGCTTTGCACTGATAGGTTTTAAGTTTGGGTCGGAGTTAAACATGGTAGTCCTTGCTATTTAATGACGTTAAAGCGCTGGTAAAGAATGATGACCATTATAGCAATATTATCTCTATAAAATTATTGTTGGATGGTACAGTTGATGCTAGATTAAATGGATACACTAGCTTATGACGCGAGACTGGGAAAGATTTTTCTTGCGTGCTGTGTCTACGCTGACAAAGGCTGCGCAAAATTTGTCCCAGTCTCACTGAATCTCTTTTGTATTGACCTGACTATAAGGTAAAACCTTTATAACTTGATAGTTTTTCAATACGACCTAAATTTACACAAAAAAATACCGCCGTCATAACGATGATTGCGGTATTTTAAATAATGCTTACTTATCACCTAAAGCGATAACTTACATATCTTTCCAGCGTTGGATAGACTCTTTAATCACTTCTTTCGCTTCTGCGACATCACCCCATGATTCAACCACAGTAGTACCTGGTTTTTTAAGGTCTTTATAGTGACTAAAATGGAACTCTAACTGTTTGATGATTTGCTCAGGTAGGTCTGCTAAGCTGTTGTAGGCATTACCATTGTTGCGATCATCAGCTGGTACAACGACGATTTTGTCATCAACTTCACCATCATCAACGAACTTCATCACACCGATAACTTTGGCTTTTAAGAAAATACCAGTCGTTAAAGGCTGCTCAGTAAGAATTAGCGCATCAAGCTCATCACCATCTTCATCAAGCGTTTGTGGGATAAAACCATAGTTGCAAGGTTTGGCGAAAATCTGTGGGTCAATACGGTCAAGCTCAAATACGGCTAACTCGCGATTCCATTCGATTTTGTGACTGCTACCAGTTGGGATTTCGATTACGACATTAATAATGCCGCCATCAACGTCGCCTGCGTCTAAGATTTTATTGAAGTCTGCCATAGAATGCTCCTATTTGCTTTTGTTATAAATGCTTGGTTAGCGGAAAATGATTAAAGGGTCATATATTGGCGTAGTATGTTTATCGCTATGCCTAATCTGTGCCGCCTGCAGTATAACAAGTTTGGCTTAAGTTTTCTCATTAAGCTTAAGTCCAAGAAGGCACGATATTATGCAAAATAAGACTCAATAACGCAAATTGACATGAGACAATTAACTCAAGACGTTAAGTCTAGCTGCTATTTATAGGAGGCGATTGGACGTAATTCAATCAGGCCTGCATGACGTTTGGCAATGTTATCGATGAGCTTTTGGGTAATTTGCTCATAACTTAATGCTTCGTTTGTTTGCTTATTCTGTTTCTCACTCATCGCCACAAAGTCAGCCAATCGCAACATCTGCATGCCAGCATAACCGCAAGGGTTAATCGCATTAAATGCTGATAAATCACAATTTAGATTTAACGCAATGCCATGATAGCTAAAGCCATGCTTAATCTTAAAACCTAGTGAAGCGATTTTACCTAACATAATGGCGTCTTCTGCTGGCGAGACAGACTGGTTGTCACCATTTCTATCAACGTCAGCATCGCCATTTTGCGTATGAGACATGTTGGCATATAAATAGACACCTGGCGCATCGCGACGCGAATGAGCGCTGATATTGCCATTAATATTGTCATTATTAATGTCAGATGATGCCAGACTTTTTAAACAGTCGTTGACTACATCTTCTATCGCTTGCTCGGCATGTGACACGAGATTGCGGACGCTCCAGCCGAGACTATGTAGGTCAAATAGCCAGTAGACGACCAGTTGTCCATGTCCATGCCACGTCACCTGTCCACCGCGATCGGTCTTAATGATGGGTGTGTCTGTATGCTGCAAAATATGTTCTTCTTTACCTGCCTGCCCAAGGGTATAGACATCGTTATGATCAATTACCCATAACTCGTCAGGCGTACGCAAGCTTTGTTCTTTCTTTAAGGCGATACGTTCCAGTGTGCGCTCTAGCATCGCGTCATGAGTAGGATTGTAGTCAGCAGATGACAACGATTTTCTGACGAGCATATCGCTTATTTGTTGTGAGGTTTGTTGCGACGTTTCTGATGATGTTATTTGCATCGTTTCTGGTATGGGTTTTTGCATGACGGTCAGCATCTTATTGTTGTATGAGCAATTTGCTTTAGGTAAGATAGATAATGATACTAAATAGGTAAGAATATTAAATAATTAATGATAATAACGAGTTTAGCAGTTTTTGCTATTATCACCCAACCTTAAATAGGCGAATGCTTCCTTCTTAGATAATACAGATGCTGCTTCAAAAAATAATTTATGCAAACCTACCAGTATGTGAATCGACCTTTTCATTCATTGATCAATGCGCTACATTAAATAGCAACTGGCTAGGGTGCTTTCACTTTAGCGTGTACGACAAGGACGACACATGACAGATCATGACCAAACTATAAACGACCAAGCTATAAATACTCAAATGACAAGCAGCTCTGATACCTCGCTGAGCACTATTACTACTATAGAACAATTACAGGCGAAATTTTCACACCTGCAAACCCTAAGTCGCACCCATCCTATTACTGATTGGGCAACTCGTGAGGCTCAGTTAGACAATCTAGAAGCTCTACTTAGCGATAATCAAAAAAACTTGGCCAAGGCTATCAGTGCAGATTTTGGCTATCGTAGCGAGTCAGAAACTCAGTTTGCAGAGCTATTCCCTAGCTTTACTGGTATCAGTCATGCCAAAAAACATGGCAAGGCATGGATGAAAACCCGCCGCGTTTCTATTTCAGCATTATATATGCCCGCGCACAATGAGATTCAGCCGCAGCCATTAGGAGTGGTTGGCATTATGGTGCCATGGAATTATCCGCTATTTTTGGCAATAGGACCGATGATTGATGCGCTCACCGCTGGTAATCGGGTAATGGTTAAGATGAGTGAGGCCGCGCCCAAATTTGCCGAAGCTTTTGCTAAAGCAGTCGCGCATTATTTTTCACCAGATATGGTCTGTGTGGTACTGGGAGAAGTCGATATTGCCGAGGCTTTTAGTAAATTACCTTTTGATCATCTACTCTATACTGGCTCTACTGCAGTGGGCAAAAAAGTCATGGCGGCTGCGGCACCGAATTTAACGCCAGTGACTCTTGAGCTTGGTGGTAAATCACCGGTCATCGTGCTTGATGATGTGAATCTTGAAAATGCGGTTAATCGGGTAATGATGGGTAAAACCCTTAATGCGGGTCAGACTTGTATCGCGCCTGATTATGTATTGATTCAACGTCAACATCACGAGCGCTTTATTAGCCTAGCAAAAGAGTGGATGCAAAAACACTATCCCAATATCGACAATAACCAAGACTATAGCCACATTATCAATGATGAGCAGTTTAAGCGTGTAGCAGGTTATCTGCAAAAGTTGCCAGCTGATAGTGTGCAGCCGCTTACTGATGTTGAGGCAAGCTCTGAGACGCGCTTAATGCCACCAGTTGTCGTTGCTGATCCTGAGGCGGATAGTGAAGTAATGCAAAATGAGATTTTCGCACCGATTTTGCCACTGATGCATTATGAGACGCTTGATGATGCGATTCATTTTATCAATGCGCGTCCACGTCCATTGGCGCTATATGTGTTTGGTAACAATGATCGCGATATCGACAAGGTGCGTACGCATACGGTGTCGGGCGGAGTCTGTATTAATGAGGTCATCTTGCATGTGACCCAGCATGATTTGCCGTTTGGCGGAGTAGGACATTCAGGTGTCGGTGCGTATCATGGCAAAGCAGGGTTTGAGCGCTTAAGTCATATGAAGCCTGTCTTCGTACAATCTAAACTTAATGGTATGAACTTGCTGTTACCGCCTTATGGCGAGCTGTTTAGAAAAGGTATGGCTCTGCTGTTAAAGTAACCAATATTTGAGTTTTGCCATTCAAAGTATCATAGCGTCTATTAACATAGGCGCTATTTTTTTGTTTGAAATACAGTCAGTATTCAAGAAAAAGCTATAGCCATTAGAACGTGCTATTGGTATAAATTTACCTTGCTTGCTGTGCGCTATGCCAGACAGAGACTGCGCAAAATTCATTTAAGCAGCACTGTATTTGTTTTATCGTGGATTGCTGTATCGATTTTGCGATGTTATTCATCTCAGTAGTATTTGAGATTCCATATGCACAACGGTCTAAGGATTAGCGTTAGTGATTGATAAATAAGCATTTGTCATCAATACTATAAATCGCTACACTTCGTAATATTACTAGACGGTAGTTGTGGTAAATTTATATTTCTGATTAGAAACAAACTTCAATAATAATGACCAGCTAAAGTAACGACAAATAGGACATAACATGCGCCAATGGATTGCGTTAAGTTTACTGTGTATGAGCGCGTTGTTATTGCCGGTGTCGGCATCAGCAGCTTGCGAATCACCAATCAAATTTGGCGCACTGACATGGGAGAGCGGTCAATTCATCTCTGGAGTGCTCAAGTACATCGCTGAAGATGGCTATGATTGTACGATCGAAGAGGTGCCGGGTGCTGGTCCTGCGCTTGAAACTGCATTGTCTCAAAACGACATCCAAGTAATTGGGGAGCAATGGGTTGGACGCTCACCAATCATGGAACAAGCCATTGAACAAAATAAAGTGGCGGTCATTGGCGATACGCTCAAGGGCGGCGCAACTCAAGGTTGGTATGTTCCTAAATATGTACTAGAAGAAAACCCAGGTCTACGCAGTTATCAAGATTTGCCTAAGTATGCTGAGCTATTTAAAGACCCCGAAGAACCCGGTAAGTCACGCTTTATGAATTGTCCGTCTGGTTGGACGTGTGAGATTTTTAACACTCGTTTGCTTAAGAATACTGGTTTGGATAGTGTTTTTAACAACGCCCATCCTGGAACGGGTGCTGCTCTCGATGCCGAGATTGCCTCCGCTTTTGAACAGCATAAACCGCTATTATTCTACTACTGGCAGCCTACGGGCTTGATGGCAAAGTATGACTTTGCATCATTAGAATTCCCTGCCCATAATGACGTCTGTTGGCAAGATTTGCTACGAGCTGATGGCACAGCCGACTGTGTCTCTGGATTCCCTGTATCACCTTTAGGTATCGCCGTATCTACACCATTTATTGAGTCTAATCCTGAGCTGGCCGATGTCTTCAAAAACATACAGTTCACCTCTGATGAGCTCAATGGTGCTATTTTGGAGATGAGCGAAAGCAAACGTAGTGGGGATGAGCAAGCATTAGCGTTTTTGCGTGATAACCCCAACGTTTGGCAACAGTGGTTGTCTGAGGAAGCGGCCACAAGTCTTGCTGCTAAGTTAGGTATTAGCCTAACAGGTACTGCTGTTGCTAATACTGGTATTGTTAATAAAAGTGCAGCCGGTGATAATCGATTTGGCTTATCATCAAGCTTCCCTTCATGGTCACTTGAAACCCCTCTTAATAATACATTAGCAAGCGTTGTTCAAAATTACGGTGATGTGTTTCGTACCATCAGTACGATGGCGCTAACCTATCTATTGCTACCCATTGAGCGTCTCTTAACTATCATGCCACCTTGGCTGATTATTGCGCTTGTGACGGTGTTAGCATGGTTTGGCGTGCGTAAGATATGGTTTGCGCTGGCATGCGGAGCAGGGTTATTTCTCATTGGCGCGTTTGGACTATGGGGCGCGTTGATTGATACCTTTGCGCTGCTCATCGTATCGGTGTTAGTTACGGTAGTGGTTGGTATTCCAATTGGCATTGCGATGTCAGGCAGTAAAATTCTGCGAAAAGTTGTAACTCCGGTACTAGATGTTATGCAGACCATGCCAAGCTTTGTTTATCTCATTCCGGTGCTTATGCTGTTTGGTATTGGTAAAGTGCCAGCGCTATTCGCTACGGTCATTTATGCACTGCCGCCACTGATTCGTCTGACGACTTTGGGTATCACTCAAGTCAACCATGAAATGGTCGAGGCGGGACGCTCGTTCGGTAGTACGCATCTGCAGCTACTCATCTGGATTAAGTTACCGCAAGCACTGCCTAGTATCATGGCAGGGATTAATCAAGCAGTAATGATGTCGCTTGCTATGGTAGTACTTGCCTCCATGATTGGTGCACCTGGTCTTGGTGAAGATGTATTGCAATCTATCCAAACGCTCAATATCGGTCAGGGTTTACAAGCAGGTACTGCTATCGTCATTGTCGCTATTATTATTGACCGTATCACGCAAGCATTTGGTCAGGGCAAGCGTGCGCGTCAAAAAACCATTGACGCAGGTAAACGCCCGATTGGTTAGTCGTTTGCTTAATGTTAAGAGTGAGCATGACCAGTTAAAAGTGAGCGTAACAAACAGCGAAAACCACAATAACGAAAATAAAAAAATATAAACAGCGAGAACAATGATGAATCATATCCAATTAGAAAACATCAGTAAGATTTATAATGCCAATAGCTCGCAAGCACAGTCGGCGTTGGCATTATTGGCTGAGGGTATGGACAGCATTAAGGTAAAAGAGCAAACTGGCTATTCGGTTGGGCTATATGATATTAATCTAAATATTAAAGCGGGTGAACTACATTGTATTATGGGGTTGTCAGGCTCTGGAAAATCAACATTGATACGTCATATTAACCGCTTAATCGATCCAACCAGCGGCAAAATATGGGTTGATACTTCTATTAATGCAAAAAAGCCTACTAATACAAAAAATCCTGCCAATATGAAAAAACCTACCACTGACATTCAGTCAACTGCAACGACTACCGATATCAATAAAGATCCAGTGGGAAACGAAAAGTCACCTTCTGCGATTAATGTGTTAGAGCTTGATGACAAAGAGTTGCAGCACTATCGCCAGCAAACGGTCAGCATGGTGTTTCAGCATTTTGGCCTAGTGCCACATATGACCGTCATGCAAAACGTCGCTTATGGTCTGCGTGTGCGTAAGATGAGTATTAGCGAACGCCATGAAGTTGCAAGACATTGGCTTAACGAAGTTGGATTGCCAAACTTAGAGCATAGCTATCCTGATGAGCTGTCAGGTGGTATGCAGCAGCGTGTCGGGCTGGCACGCGCACTGGCAACAGATAATCCAATCTTGCTGATGGATGAGGCGTTCTCCGCGCTTGATCCGCTCATTCGTGCCCAGCTGCAAGATCAATTGCTTGAGCTACAAGAACGGCTGAATAAGACCATTGTCTTTATCACCCATGATATCGATGAAGCGGTAAAAGTCGGTCAGCGTATCAGTATCTTGAATGGTGGGCGTTTAGTGCAAACGGGTACACCTAATGAGTTACGCCATAATCCGGCTGATGATTATGTGGCGCAATTTATGAGTGCTAAAGCCTAGAGTGAGTTAAACATTTATAACCGTTAAAAATTTTGAATCACAAGAAGCTCTTTTATGTAATCTTTGGTACAACTGACAATCTTTGGTACGACTTAAAGGCTTTGGGACGACGTACAGCCAGCGAATGAATTTTTCTCAGTTACACATTGTTATACCTTTTTTATTTAGGAGTGTCTGTATGTGATACTGAATCTTCTAAAATGAAAATTAAGGAGACCATAATGAGTAATTTTAAAAAATTAAGACAGCAAATGGTAAATGACCAACTTGTGGCTCGCGGCTTACATGATCAAACAGTACTTAATGCGCTAAATGCGGTACCACGTGAAGCATTTACGCCTACCGATCTCATCGAATCTGCTTACAGAGATTCACCTTTACCTATTGAGGAAGATCAGACCATTTCACAGCCTTATATTGTTGCATTGATGACTGCGGCACTTGAGTTGAAGTCAGATGACCGCGTACTTGAAGTCGGTACAGGGTCGGGATATGCCGCAGCCGTGCTTGGGGAGATCTGTAAGACTGTCTATACGATTGAGCGCCACAAAGCTTTGGCAGATACTGCTCAGGTAAAACTTAAAGAAACGGGCTATACCAATGTTCAGGTCAAGCATGGCGATGGTACCCTTGGATGGCCTGAAAAATCACCTTTTGATGCCATCATAGTGGCAGCAGGAGGGCCTGAAGTACCGCAAACACTTAAAGAACAATTAGTCATTGGCGGACGCATGGTCATTCCCGTTGGTAAGTCCTTGAAGTCACAAAAACTTGTACGTATTCGGCGTATCAGTAAAGATGAATATAAGACAGAAGATTTGGGAGGCGTTCGTTTTGTACCTCTGATTGGTGCAGCAGGTTGGGGAGAGTAAAGTAATGAAAAATTATAGGACTTTGCCTGAATTAATTGATCAATCAAGTGAACATTTTGCAAATATTGATGACGTCAATCTAGATAATCTCATGGAGCGTATTGGAGACAGCCGTGTTGTGTTGCTTGGCGAAGCATCACATGGAACGGCTGAATTTTATGAAATGCGGGCACGTATAACTAAAGAACTCATAGAAAAGAAAGGTTTTACTATTATCACTGCTGAAGCTGACTGGCCAGATGCCGCGCATATCCATCGTTATATTCATGGCAGAGAACAGGATGCTTTGCTTCAAAATAAGCCTTTTTCCAGATTTCCTACTTGGATGTGGGCCAATCAATCCATGCTTGAATTTACCCATTGGCTTCATGCATACAATGATAAAACAGAATCTTCAGAAGAAAAAGTAGGATTTTATGGTCTGGATTTATACAGCTTATACAGTTCTATTGAAGCGGTATTGGACTATTTACAGCAAGTAGATCCTAAGACTGCAGAAATTGCCCGCGAGCGTTATGGCTGTCTGATGCCTTGGGCAAATGACCCTGCTTTGTACAGCCGTGCGGTGATGACCGAGCAGCATAAAAGTTGTGAAGCAGAAGTACTAAAAAACCTACAGGATTTACTGAAGAAATATTTAGAGTATTCTATAGCCAATAAAGAACAATTTTTTGACGCCGAACAAAATGCCAAGCTGATAGTCAATGCCGAACGTTATTACCGCACTATGTATTACGATGAAAAGTATTCTGCTGAAAACAACTCATGGAATCAGCGTGATCAACATATGTTTGAAACACTACAGGCGGTACTTGAGTTTAGAGGCTCCAAATCAAAGGCGGTCGTTTGGGCGCATAATTCCCATATTGGTGATGCTCGGGCAACTCAAATGAGCGCACGTGGCGAATTAAATATAGGCCAATTGGCACGGCAAGAATATGGCGACGAAGCCTATAATATAGGTTTTGGCACCGATCACGGTACCGTTGCCGCTGCATCTAGATGGGGAGGGCCAATGGAGGTAAAACAAGTACAGCCCTCACATATTGACAGTTATGAACGTATTTTTCATGAGGTATCTACTGATAATTTTATTTTACCATTGCGTTATCCACTGAATGAATACTTACGTAAAGAATTACTCCCAGAGCGTTTAGAACGAGCGATAGGCGTCATTTATAGACCTGAAACTGAGCGACAGAGTCATTATTTTTATGCCTCTTTGCCCTCTCAGTTTGATGAGTATATCTGGTTTGATAAAACGCGTGCGGTTGAAGCTTTGACGAAAGAGATAGGGGAAGGAACATTCGATACCTTCCCGTTTGGTTTATAAATATGAATGTGTAAGACCTCTTACATAAGTCAGTGCTAAGCCTTGAAGCTTCGTTCATAAAGCTCAATGAAGTGCTACTTTTTCAAGAGGTCTAGCTTAAGGTGCAGATTGAGGACAAGCCCGCCATAGGCAAGCGTAGTAATTTTGCTGCAATCAAGAGCGAATTCTGAAAAAAACAACAAACTTCGTTATACTTAACTTTTTACTGATAACTCACGCTTAGTAGGCGTTGTAAGCTTATCGCCCTTATATTATGTCGCTTTACATATTGGTGACGTTTATTTCTTATTTTTGCGTTTTTAAGGCCATAGCATGACCGTTACCTATGCACCTATTATTACCTCGTTACTCGATAACGATTTGTATAAATTTACGATGTTACAAGCCATGTTGCATCAGTTTCCGCAGACGCATGGCGTTTATCGCTTTCGCTGCCGCAATAATAAAGACACGGCTTATCCGTTAGCCGACATCAAAGACTCGTTAGAGCATCAACTAGATAGCTTGTGTGAGTTACGATTTTTAGAAGATGAATTGGAATATTTGCGTGGTTTGCGCTTTATTCGTTCAGACTTCGTTGATTATTTGGAATTGTTTAAGCTGAAGCGTCGTTTTATTACTGTCAGTACCGATGGCAAAGGCCGTTTATGCATCGATATCGAAGGGCCTATGATTCAGGCGATGTTCTTCGAAGTTTTTGTATTAGCGATAGTAAATGAGTTATATTTCAATGCCTTATCAGATCCTAGTGTCATTGAAGAAGGACAGCGTAGACTGGACGCAAAAGTTGCGTTGTTGCATCAATATGCAGAGGAACAAGCAAAGTATAGTCATGATACACCACCATTTATCGTCGCTGATTTTGGTACTCGTAGACGCTTTAGTAAAGTTTGGCAAGCTCATGTGGTTGAGACCTTGCACAAAGCTGAACCAAATATCGTTAGCGGTACATCAAATGTTTATTTGGCAAAAAAGCTAGGAATGACACCCATCGGTACCATGGCGCATGAGTTTATGCAGGCGTTTCAGGCATTGGATGTGCGTTTGCGTGATTCACAAAAAGCCGCCCTTGAAGCGTGGGTGCATGAGTATCGTGGCGATTTAGGCATTGCGCTGACAGATGTTGTCGGAATGGACGCGTTCTTACGTGACTTTGACTTGTATTTTGCCAAGCTATTTGATGGTTTGCGTCATGATAGCGGCGACCCATATATCTGGGGTGATAAGGCAATTGCTCATTATAAAAAGTTAAAGATAGATCCTAAGACTAAGATTTTGACCTTTAGTGACGGTTTGAATCTTGAAAATGCTTGGGAGTTGCATCAATACTTTAAGGGTCAAATCAAGACCAGCTTTGGCATTGGTACCAATCTCACCAATGATATGGGCATCACACCGATAAATATCGTCCTCAAACTGGTTGAGTGCAATGGGCAGCCAGTCGCTAAATTGTCTGACAGCCCAGGCAAGACCATGATCAATAATGATACCTATCTTGCCTATCTGCGCCAAGTCTTTGAGGTTGATGAGCCAGAGTAGATATAATTTAGCTATCTATTTCCTCAGATTTTACTTCTTCTGCAAAAGCTGCATCTAGTGCTTGTTGTACGGCATTGATACGGGTTTCGCAAACGCGATAAGCAGCAATCGACTCTTCAACCGTGGTCATCAAATTATCGATATCCGGCTCATCTTGCTGCTGTAGTTCAGCAGCATTAGTTTTTAGAATATCGTAAGCCGCCTTAAAGGTTTTTGGGGCGGATTTTTTGCGTCGGCGAGTAGGGGTTGTCATAAGGTTTCCTAATATTCAAGTCTAAGGTTAAGAAAAAAGGTGGATAAATAGTCATTAAAAGTTTTGATTTCAATGGTTGTTGATATTACTTATTATGGTTGATCCTAAATAAAAGAAGCACACCCATTGTAATCGGCTGCTGGTACAAATTTTCCTTGCTTGCTGTGCGACTTCGTCACTCCAGAGGCTGCGCAAAATTTATCCCAGTAGACCTGTATCTTTTATAGTAAATAGACTATAACTACTTGGCCACCACATCAATAATTTGTGCTTTTGCTTTACCATCTTTTAAGACAATATGTACCGTTTGCTCAGAATAAAGCTGCGTACTGCTGGTCAGTATTTGCTTATCTTTTGCATCAGTAAGCATGGTATAGCCTTGCTTGAGCACGCGAGAAGGACGATGCAAGAGTACAATATCACGCAGATGTTCGCTGTCCCGTCGTGCTTGTATGACTTGTTGCTGAGCACTTTGCATAACAGTTTTTTGATAGTCTTGACTATAAGTAGCAGCGATTGTTAACTGCTGATAAGCAGAGGATTGAGTCTGCGCGCGCAGATCACTTGTTAATCTTGCTGCTTGCTTAACTTGGCGCTGGGCGCTTTGCTGAATACTACGCCACGCATAATCACTATCTTTTTGCAGTGCCGTTAGCTGGCCGATAGTTTGCGATTGTATTTGGCTTAACTGGCGTGTCGTCTGTTGCTCAGCAGTGTTTAATTGCCGCTGCGCTGCTTGTTTGATTTGCGCTTGGTATTGCAGCGTCTGAGTGACTAGCTGGGCTAAATGCGCCATTATAGCTGCAATCACTTTAGATGGCGTATCAAAGCTAGTATGTGCCACCTCATCTAAGATAACTTTGTCACGCTCGTGACCAATACCGACCCACACAGGGATAGGCTGCTCAGCAACTAGGGCGGCGAGCTCATAATCATTGAGATAAGCCAGATCACCTACTGCACCACCACCGCGAATAATCACTAACAAATCAGGCAAACGCTGATAAGTATCTTGGAATTGCTGTTGAGCACTGACGATCGCTTGACGGATCTCGCTCGGGGCATGATTACCTTGAAAAGTGGCGTTATGATAATGAAAATGACAAGCACTTGTACTCGCTAAGCGATCTGCATCGGCTTGGAAGTCGCCCAATCCGGCAGCCTTTTCAGGGGCGATGACCAGCACATGCTCAATATCAAATGGAGTAGGCAGCTGCTGATTAAGGTGTAATAGTCCTTCACCCGTCAAACGGTCGACCATCTCCGCATATTGACGCGCCAAGTCTCCTAACGTGTAGCTGGGGTCAATATCTTCAATGGTGAGCGAGAAGCCATATTGCGCATGAAAACCTGCCGATACTTTAAGGAGTACCGTCAAATCACGGTCAAGCGGCATACCGGTTGCACGCTCAAACTTCGCTAAGACGCGTGCGGCTTTAAAGCGCCAGAGGTTACCACGGCAGCTGGCAATGACTTTGCCATCGTCATCTTTTTCTGCCAATTCAAAGTAATAATGTCCACCTTTGCTAGACAGATT
The DNA here is from genome assembly GCF_001593285.1 of Psychrobacter sp. P2G3. Lineage (NCBI taxonomy): Bacteria > Pseudomonadati > Pseudomonadota > Gammaproteobacteria > Moraxellales > Moraxellaceae > Psychrobacter > Psychrobacter sp. P2G3. The sequence continues at coordinate 1,928,245 of NZ_CP012529.1, read as the reverse complement.
ACGAATTTCTGCTTTTACCCATACACGATGGTCAAAGGTCTGCTTGATAACCATCTCAACCGCTGACAAGTAGTCACTTAAACGCAAGACAGTGTCTTCTAATTCTAGACTATTCTCTTGCTCAGCGAGTTCGGCCTCTAGAGTCGCTAAATCTTTTGCGGGCGCTAAGACCTTAGCTTGTTTAACATTTGAAAGATTGGGTTTACGCATAATAGTAGACCAAAGGTAGTTAAGACTTACAGGTTGACTAGGGGGTGCTAAACATTGAACAGGATAGTTTAACTTAAAAATGCACATACAAAAAGAGAAGCCAACAAACCTGCGATTAATATATTATTATTCTCGCAGACTTATTGGCTAAATGCTAAATCACAGTGTTTTTCTGAGCAATGTTAACGTTATTGGCAACGGAAGTTGATCGTATACTCATAGTCGTCGCTACGTGACAAGTCTGGCGAGCCAGTACCAAAAATTGAACCGAGGACTGCACCGGCCTGCCCAACCATGCGGCCAGTACGTTCATCTAAAATACCGTTATATTTGACTTTGTCATCGACAATAATAACTTGTTTGCTTCGGCAAGTTTTTTGCGCACTGTCTATCGCATTTTTTTGAGCTTTTACTTTGGTATCTGCAATGCCAGTTGTCTCATAAATAGAGTTGGCACGCTGGATAACAGGAGATGAAGGCGTACTTTGACAAGCGCTCAATGCGAGAGCTGCGGCTAAAGTAGCCGTTAAGGTTGCGGTTTTATTAAAAGTATTCATAAATTATTCCTAGTTCCTGTAAATTAAACATGAAAATCAAACATTCAAACTTAAGTATAAAAATCAAATATGAGTTAGGCAACTATCTCGTCATCTAATCAGTTTATTCATAGACAGCGTAAATCTAACCTATTCGACTCTTAAGTGTCTAGGCGGTTATTGTGTTCGATATTGCAGTGATATTGCATTTTGCCGTTGAATTAATTGAAAACGCGATAAGATTGCTAATTGTGATAGAGCAAAAACAAGACAAACACCACCAGTACACAGCAAATCACTTGAAATATAAATCATATCTAGGATAATTAACGTATCCATTCTTAATTAGTAAGTAAGTCTATGCAATTGATTCCTGCTCCTGCTGGCGTGCTCGAAGTTGACGCACTATGGCAACAAGATAATCCGAATGATGCGAATACTGATACGGTGGCACTACTTTGTCATCCCAATCCGCTGTTCGACGGCACGATGAATAATAAAGTAGTCACGACTATGTACCGTTTTGCACGCGATAATGGCATGCATGTGGTGCGTTTTAACTTCCGCGGTGTGGGGCAGTCAACTGGTGAGCATGATTATGCTGAAGGTGAAGTAGTGGACGCAATGACCGTGCTACAATGGATTGCAGAACAAACCAATGCCCGCAAACTGTGGCTTGGTGGTTTTTCTTTTGGCGGTTATGTCACAGCGCGCGTTGCTGAGCAGGTGCTTGATGCCTCGCATATTTGGGGGTTGAGTGATTTTGAGATTTCAAAAGTTGCCCTTATTGCGCCATCAGTAGAAAAGAACGACAGTAGCGATTTGAGCTTACCAGTTGATAAAACTTTTGAGATTTACGGTAATGCTGATGAGGTTATTGACCCTGAGAATATGCAGGCTTTTGCTGACCGCTTAGGGCTTGCTGTCAGTGTCGTGGACGGCGCAGGACATTTTTTCCATGGACGCTTATCCGAATTGAAGAAGCTGCTTGAACAGCACAGTTTTAGTCAGTAAGTATGGTTTAAATTAAGCCGTGTCAACTGTATAGAGTAGTCCAAACACAATTAATTATTTTGTCTAACGATGAGTCGCATTATGAGATTATCCCCATTGCAACGCTATGAGCAAGCTATCAATACTGATGAGTTTACTCGAGATGAGCAGCAATATCAGGCCATGAGCTACCTTGATGAGCTTTATCATCAGCTCAATAGTAGTGCAGAACAGAAAAAAGGCTTTTTCAGCTTTCTAAAATCCAAGCCTGCCGCACCAAAAGGTCTGTATATGTGGGGCGGGGTTGGTCGTGGTAAAACTTGGATGATGGACATGTTTTATGATTCATTGACCATTGATCGCAAGATGCGTCAGCATTTTCATCACTTTATGCAGCGCGTGCATCGCGAGTTAAATGCGATACAAGGCGAGAGTGATCCACTCGAAAAAGTTGCTGATATTATTTATGCAGAAGCAGTGATTATCTGTTTCGATGAGTTTTTTGTCTCCAATGTCTCTGATGCTATGATTTTAGGCGATTTGTTTACCATGTTGTTTAATCGCGGCGTTACTTTAGTGGCGACTTCAAACATTGAACCATCAGGACTGTACAAAGACGGTTTGCATCGTGATCGTTTTATGCCCGCTATCGCTGAAGTTGAGCGTCATACCACTGTAATGAATATTGACTCTGGCATTGATTATCGTTTGCGCGTATTGCAGCAAGCGGAGTTGTACGAGTCGCCTATGACCAAAGCCAATCACCATTGGTTAGCCAACCGTTTTGCCAGCTTATCTAATAATCAAAAAATCAGTAACGAGCCTATCATCATTAATGGTCGTGAAATCAAAATCAATGCCCGCACCGAAGATATCTTGTTCTGCGACTTTCGTCATCTATGTATGGAGCCGCGTTCCGCTTCGGACTTTATTGAAATCGCTAAGCAATTTAATACGGTATTGGTCAATGCAGTACCAGCATTAGATGATGACTTACGTGATCCTACTCGCCGTTTTATTTATCTTGTAGATGAGTTTTATGATCGCCGCGTCAAGCTGTTGGTACGCGCGGAGCAGTCAATTCTTGAGTTATATCAAGGGGAGAAGCTGGCGTTTGAGATTGAACGTACGCGTTCACGCTTGCTTGAAATGCAATCAGAAGATTACCTAAGAATGGAGCATCGCGTTGAAGATGTTGACGCTGCGTAATTACTATTCTTTGAAAGACAGCCGTTAAAGGTGGCTGTCTTTGTTTACTGTTGGTCTTAATCTCAACTCATAGCATTTATGAGTGAGTATTTTAAATGATTTCTATAACAATATTACATTCATAAAAAAATAGCTTTAATCGATAAAATAGCGCTGGCATTTCACAATAATAAGCAAGGATAAATAATGGAACCTGACGACAATAAAGATAAAAACGATAAAAAAATACTTGTTGAGAATATAGCGACTGATAGCGTCCCGCTCACGAGCGAAGAGATGATAGGCTGGATTAACTCAAGACGCAGTATGGGTAATCTGGATGCTCCAGCGCCGACTCGTTCTCAGATCGAAGCTGCCATTGAGTGCGCTGCAACAGCTCCTGATCACAAAAAGCTGCGTCCATGGCGCTTTATAGTGACTGAAGGTGATGCTCGTCATGAGTTAGGTTGTGCGCTTGTTGAGGCTGCACAAGCAAAAGCGCTGCAAGATGGTGAAGAGTTGTCTGAAAAAACCATAAAAAAGACCCATACGATGCCGTTACGTGCACCGCTTATCATTACTGTCGTCACCCACATGCAGGCGCATAAAAAAGTTCCTCCTTTTGAGCAAATGTTAAGTGCGGGCGCCGCTGTGCAAAATCTAATTTTAGCTTTAAAAGCGCAAGGTTTCAGTACGGTGTGGCGCACTGGATTACTATGTAACGAACCAGCGGTAAAAGCATATTTCGATGTAGGTCCAGATGATTATGTGACGGCTTTTGTTTATACTGGCACCAGTCCTAAGGATGAACCTACACGTAAATCTATTGATATCGAGCCGTTAGTACGCTTCGAATCATAAGTGTCAAACTCAAAGCCTCACATAACGCTATACCTTTTTAAGCAGACAGTGTAATCTGCCTAAATGAAATAAGCAGTCAACACGGATAACTAGATATGACAAGCTCTACTGAAAACAATACTTCTAATAAAAAGCCTAAGAAAGAGGCTATTGATAAAGTAGTTCCTAATAAAAAGGCCACTGATACAGATTCAGACCAAATCAATGCTGAAAAATCTAGTGGGCTGCTGGCAAGCATTATCGAGCGTGCTACCAAATCAGGGCTTGGACGTAGAAAGCTTAACCCTAGTTCCGTTGAAGCAGATGTCGCTAAGAATATGGAGCAGGTACGTGATAATCCAGCTCAATTGCGCTTAGCATTCTTAGGTGGTGGTAGTTTTGGTACGGCAATGGCAAACTTAGCGGCGCGTAATGGTTGTGATGCGACGCTTTGGGTTCGCGATAAGCGTACGGTTAAAGCCATGGCTAAATCGCAGATGAATAAAAAATATCTGCCAGGTTACAAGTTGGATGATCGCCTTAAGTATAGCCATGATTTAGAGTCAACGGTTAAAGATAAAGATATTATATTTCTTGCCGTACCGAGCTTAGCTTTCCGTGAAACTCTTAAAAATATCGCCCCATTTATTACGGGGCAATCGATTGTATCTCTAACTAAAGGTATGGAAAAAGATACCTTTGCTCTGATGAGCGATATCATCAAAGATGAGTTGCCAGAAGTGAATTTTGGGGTTATGTCAGGGCCAAACCTTGCTATTGAGATTATGAAAAATATGCCGTCGGCTACGGTAATTGCTAGTCATTCAGAGCCATTGCGTCATGCGGTACAAGCAGCGTTGCATAGTGCATTCTTTCGAGTATTCGCCAGCGATGACATTCATGGGGTAGAGCTTGGCGGTGCGCTCAAAAATATTTATGCGATCGCCATGGGTATGGCTGCTGCATACGATGTAGGCGAGAACACTAAAGCTATGCTGTTGACGCGCGCGTTAGCAGAAATGAGTCGCTTCGGAGTTGAGACTGGTGCTAATCCATTAACTTTCTTAGGCTTATCAGGGGTTGGTGATTTATATGCCACCTGTAGCTCAGAGCTGAGCCGTAACTATCAAATCGGTAATATGCTCGGACGCGGAATGAGCATTGATGCGGCAGTAAAGAAACTTGGACAAACTGCTGAAGGGGTCAATACCATTCAGCAAGTGCATGAAAAAGCGACTAAAGAAGGCATATATATGCCGATTACCCATGCACTCTATGCTGTTATCTATGAAGATAAAGCGGCATTAGGTGTTGCATTGCATTTGATGGAAGCAGGGTTCCGTAGCGATGTCGAATTTGTAATGCCACATGATTATAGTAATGCTGCGCTTACTGCCCAGATGCAAGCGGCTGCTAAGAATTCAGATGACCAAGATCAAGACCAAGAACAAGAACGAGACTCTGAAAACGACTCTGAAAACGTTACTAATACTGATGATGATTCAGCTAAAAATAAAGTTGCTAAAAAAGATACTGCTAACAAAGATGATGTTAATAAAGACAAAAAGTGAGTTCGATAAAACAGCACATAAGAAGCTTTGCTAAAGGAATATTATGAAAATTATATTGATGCGTCATGGGCAAGCAGAAGATGAGACTCGTCCAGACAGTGCACGTCAACTGACCGACTATGGACAACAGCAAGCTTCACAAACAGCTGATTATATTATTGGGCGTTATGCGCCAGACCACTTTGTAGTGAGCCCTTACAAACGAGCGCAGCAAACGTTAGCTGAGTTGCAATCGCGCGCTCCTACAGTGCCAGTTACGATACAAGATAATATTACCCCATCTGATGATGCCCATGTAGCGTTAGCAGATATTGCAAAGATTGAAGCAGAATCTTTGGTCGTGGTTTGCCATATGTCTATCATCGCCTATCTTGCCAGTTTACTGACTGGCGATAGTCCTGAGTCATTTGCTTTGGCTGAAGCGCGCGTTTTTGAGATGGAATTTGTCATGACCGGTATGGCAACAGAAATAGACCGTTTTGTGCCGCAGCAGCCGTATTAATTAATGGTTGGTTTTATTTTAATAATTAGTCTCATAAGTAAGGACACGCTTGGTGTTACATGTTTGGATAAGAGCGCAACATAGTCCGTTAGCAGTTTGGCATGCTGATGCAAAAGAGTGGCAATCTGTTAGCGGCTGGCAGCAACTGTATGATATCTACGGCAATAGTAGAAGTAGCCATACATCACTGTGTCTGTATTTTCCTTCCAGTCATTTATTACAAGTCGATACCAAGCTTAATGCAGCCCAGCTTAAGCAGCTCGGTAGCACAGGCAAACAGTATTTATTTGAAGAGACATCACTAGCACCAGTTGAGCAGTTAGCCGTTCGCCAGATTAGTGATACCCATGCACATCATCTGTACGCATTGGCTGAGAGTGATATAGAAGCATGGAAACAGAGCGCCGCTTTGGTTGGCTTAAGTATCAATGCGTTACTACCAGATTTTTTGCTGTTGCCTATTCCTGAAGAAGGGGCAGGCCAGCAAGTAGTCTTATATCAAGATCAATATACCGCTCTATTGCGACAATCGCAGCGCCAGGGGTTAGCGGTCAGTTATTTACCGTTAATGTTTGAGCGCTTACCGCATTTAAGTGAAGTCTGTTTACTACGCTCGATACAGTCAACTGTTAAGACAACTGTCAGCTCTCCAGCTGATGCATTTAATAATATGGTGGACAATCATGTTGATTTGCAGAAGACTGTTTTAGAGCCAGCAACAGAATCGACACTAGACTCTAATATCGCGACAGAAACAGCTGCTTTATTGACTGAACAGCAGATATTATTGACACCGCTATCCACTGTTCCCATGCCAATTGAAACTCCAGAGCGCCACGCGCTTAATTTCTTTGTTAAGTCATCAGATACCCAGCTATCACCTTATTTGCGGGTAGCTATGATGGTCGCACTGTCAGCATTAGTCTTGCAAATGGCGACCGATGGCTTGCAAATCTATCGCTATAATATTGCAACCGATGCCACGCAGACAGCAATCGCTGCTCAGTACCAATCTTGGTTCCCTGATGAAGTGCTCAATACCAGTCGTACTAAGCTGCAAGTGCAGATGCAGCCAAAACTACGTAGCGACAGCCAAGAATCAGCTTCACATTTAGCAGTATTGGCACGGATATCACCGCTTATTAAGCAATCCTCGTTACATGCACAGGCGTTGGTTATGGAACCAACCGCGCTGAGCTTTACATTGATAGCGCCAGATCGTGGTAGTCTCGATCAGTTTGCTAGCACATTGACTGGCCAAGGTATCGCTGCTAATTTAGAGCGGGTCAATAGTAATGAGCAGGGGCAGTTTAGTGGCCAGATTACTGTTAATATCGAAAATGATCCTGCTGCCATAGATAGCTCAGCTCAATCTTAAGTTTTTATAGCTTATAAATTTATGAGGGTTTGACGATCATAGTTTTTGACAGTTATAGTCATGCGCCAATTTGGTTGCTACCCATTGTGTTTAATAGTCAGTTACTATTCATTTATTAACTACGAATTCATAGACAAATTTTATACCATCCATCAAGGTCAGGTAATGAAACTATTACAGCGCCGTGCTAAACCTAGCCGTGCTACCCATAATCAGCCAGTCACCAATGCGTTATCAGAACGCGTCGGTAACTACCAAAATGCACTGTGGTCGCGCTGGCAGGCATTATCTCCTCGTGATCAGTTAGCATTAGCTGTTTTGCTATTATTTCTACTATTATTCATTGGTGGTTACGGTGGCTATAGCGTCCATCAAGCTGCTAAAGACAGTAAGTCCGATTACCAAGAGCAGGTCGCTGATTATTTTTGGCTACGCTCGCAGGCAGGTAACATTGATCCAAATGCATTAAATGCTGCCAATAGTCAAGATGGTGCTGATACGATGCCACCAGCTAGTCGTGTGAATGCTACGTTAAATAATTCTGGTATCGATAATGCGCAAGTGGTTGCTAATGGCGAAGGAGTGCAACTGAGCTTTAGTCATCCTAGCCAAGCGATTGTAAGTGCCGCCCTTGGTAAGCTTGAACAGCAAGGGTGGCAGTTCACTCAGCTATCGATGCAGCAGGATTTGGCTACCAAGCAGATGCAAGTGCAAGCGACTGTCACTTCTTAGTACTTTTAAAAGCTACTCTGAAAACTACTTTTGAAAGCTCTTGTTAAAAACTACTTGTAGATTCATCAATATCAAACGCTCATCGTAGATCAGATCATTCATGAGCATAGCTCAGGCATTAACGACTTGCATCTTGAAAACGGTCGCATTTGCCACAATTGAGTAGTTAATGGCTACTGTCAGTTATGGATATTTATTATGAACCAGTCTCCTAATCATAATCTCGATGAGCATTCAGGTACTCGGACGCAAAAGACTGAATCTTTTATTGAGTCACAGGCGACGCACAGCCTTATGCATGGGCGAGGCCAACTGTTGAGTGAAGAAAAGCAGCGCTCATTAATCACCTATAATCACATTACTTATTTGCTTTACGTGGTCAGCTATTTTACTGCAGGATTACTATGGATTGTGCCGATTGTAATGAATTACGGCAAACGTCGTGATGCTGATTGTACATGGCTAGCGACACATTTTGACTGGCAGATTAAGACTTTTTGGTATAGCATTTTCTTTTTTGTCATTGGTACTATTATCATCACCTTTGCATTAGGTGGCTTTGGTGTCAGCATGTTAGCCGATAGCGGTAATATAGCCATTGGTTCATTTTTATTAGCTGGGTTTGGTGTGTTACTTATGACCTTCACATTCATCTGGCATCTATACCGTATTGTAAGAGGTTGGATCGCGCTCACTGACAAGCGTCCTGTGCCATAAGTTTGTTAATTATTAATGCTGTCATTGATGCTTGGCAAAGTAGCTCTAATATTAAGTTCTTGTTAGGAATCCCAGGTATGAAACTTTGGTTTTACTCCTGTTAAGCTGATATAATCGCAGCATTTTATGACACTCAACGCTTCACTCATGTTATTCCATTCATCATTTTCATCCAAGCAGGGTTTATCGTCACTATGTCCTACGCCTTACTTCGCCCGTTTTTATTTAAGATGGACCCTGAACACGCTCATGATATGACCTTGTCTTTATTAGCTAAAGCCCATAAAGCACGTGCTTTAGGTTTAGTATATGGTCAGTCTATGCAACCAACCGACTGTATGGGTTTGCAGTTCTCTAACCCTGTTGGTCTAGCGGCAGGATTGGACAAGAACGGTGACTATATTGACGCGCTTGCCGAGTTAAGCTTTGGCTTCATTGAAGTGGGGACTGTGACGCCCAAACCACAAGTCGGCAATGACAAGCCGCGGCTATTTAGAATAAAACAAGCAGATGCGATTATTAACCGGATGGGTTTTAATAATCAGGGTGTTGATTATCTAATTGACAATGTTAAACGCTGTAAGTATAAAGGCAATATCGGTATTAATATTGGTAAAAACGCCAGCACGCCTGTTGAACACGCTGCTGATGATTATGTGTATTGTTTAGAGCGTGTTTATCCGCATGCTTCCTATATTACGATTAATATCTCATCGCCGAATACTAAGAATTTGCGTGATTTGCAAAGTGGTGAGGCATTAACTCAGCTGTTAGATGTAATCAAAAACCGCCATAGCCAGCTGGCGACGGAGTATGGTTTTTATGTGCCTCTAGTACTAAAGGTTGCCCCTGATTTAGACCCGCTACAAGTTGATTATATCTCGCAGCAACTATTAGACTTTGAAATTGATGGTTTGATTGCGACCAATACGACCTTGAGCCGAGTAGGTGTTGAGGATCTGATTGATGGTGACCAAGCAGGCGGTTTATCTGGTCGTCCAGTTAGTCATATTAGTACCCAGATTTTGCAACAGTTCTCAGATCAGTTGGATGGTAAAGTTGCTATCATAGGTGTTGGTGGTATTGATAGTGGTGAAAAAGCTGTCAAAAAGATTAAAGCAGGTGCAGATATGGTACAGCTTTATACGGGTCTTATTTATCGTGGCCCAGGCTTAGTACAGTCTTGTATTCAAGCGATTGGCGGCTATTATGATGCGCAAGAGAGTTAATTGAAGTAGTTTCGATAGGATAATAAGGTGGTAAATATGAGTGGTTTAGATATCGTAATTGCCATTGTTGTTCTTATTGGCTTATGGCGCGGCTTTCAAGTAGGTCTGATTAAAACGGCAGTAGGTTTAGTAGGTTGGTTCATTGCCTTGATTGTTGCTACTCGACTAGCAGGTTCGATTGCCCCGCAGTTATCAGGATTGGTACAAAATCCTGTGCTACAAATGGCAACGGCTTTTTTGTTGGTAGTGATCGTTGTATTAGCTGTTATGCATTTGGTAGCGTTTGTATTTTCAGGGGTGCTTAAAACTTTACGCTTGGGCGTGGTAGATAAAATGGCGGGCGGTGTACTAGGTGCTGCCAAAAACGTCCTTGTGGTTTTAGTGGTTCTTAGTGTCAGCGCACCATTATTGGTACAGCTTCCGCAGTGGCAAACTTCTGTATTAGCACCTGAGTTGCTTCCTTACGCACCGATGGCTAAAACGCTAGCATCAGATGTGTTAGGCGGTGCTTGGGAACAGATAAATCAGTCCTAGCTATGATAAAATTAGTTAGCTTCGATAGATAAGCGTTAATAGCACACCTTGATAAATTATCATTCAATATCATTTAGCATCCACAATATTTAAAATATAAATTTCTATTGTTGATAATGCATAATCTAAATATTGCCACTTATGTGTCATCATTATAATAGCTATATTCTTAAATTAAACGGTATCTTTATTCTTATATCAATTGAATCTTAAAGATAGTAGCACTCTACTGTCAATGAAGTAATTATCAGTATATAAATATCATCAGGTCATCGGTTAACTGGCACATATCACTGCCACTAAGTTTGCCGTTATTGCGTTACTAATGTATGGTTTTAAATAGGACATAACTATGTGTGGAGTCGTTGGGGTTGCAGCTCATGAGCCAGTCAACCAAATTCTTTATGATGCCTTAACTATGTTGCAACATCGTGGTCAAGATGCCGCCGGTATTGTGACTTTGCAGGATGGGCGCCTATACTTGCGTAAAGAAAACGGTATGGTTCGTGATGTTTTTATGAACCGCCATATGGTCAGACTGGTTGGTAAGTTCGGTATTGGTCATGTTCGCTATCCTACTGCGGGCACGTCAAGCAGTGCGGAGGCACAGCCATTCTACGTAAACTCTCCTTATGGGATTACCTTGGCACACAATGGTAACTTGACCAATGCAGAGAGCTTGGCTAAATCGTTATATCAAGATGATCGTCGTCATTTAAATACCGATTCTGATTCTGAAGTATTGTTAAACGTGCTTGCCCACGAGATGCAAAACTTAGGCAAAACTCATCCAACGCCTGATGATATTTTTGAAGCGGTAAAAGCAGTTTATGCTCGCTGTGAAGGTGCTTATGGCGTAGTAGCAATGATTACGGGTCATGGCTTATTAGCATTTCGTGACCCTAATGGTATTCGTCCACTTATTTTTGGTGAACGTTTAGCTGCCAACGGTGGCACAGAGTATATGGTTGCCTCTGAGTCAGTCGCATTGACAGGTTGTGGCTTTAGCATCATCCGTGATGTTAAACCTGGCGAAGCTATCTTCATTGATTTAGATCATAAGCTGCATACGTATCAATGCGTAGAGCAACAAGAGTACACGCCTTGTATTTTTGAATACGTTTATTTTGCGCGTCCAGATTCTATTATGGACAATATCTCTGTCTACAAATCTCGCCTACGTATGGGCGAAAAACTGGGTCAGAAAATCCTTAATGAATGGGGCGAAGATCACGATATTGATGTAGTGATTCCAATTCCGGATACTTCGCGTACGTCAGCGATGGAGCTGGCACTTAAGATGAATATTAAGTACCGTGAAGGGTTTATGAAAAACCGCTACATCGGTCGTACCTTTATTATGCCAGGTCAGCAGCAACGTAAAAAGTCGGTACGCCAAAAGCTTAGCGCAGTACCGTTAGAGTTTAAAGACAAAAATGTCTTATTGGTTGATGACTCTATTGTCCGTGGTACTACTTGTCATGAAATCATTCAAATGGCACGTGATGCAGGTGCGAAAAAGGTGTTTTTCGCCAGTGCTGCGCCACCGGTAAAATACCCTAACGTGTATGGTATTGATATGCCAGTACGTAGCGAGCTTATCGCTTCAGGGCATAGTGTTGAAGAAGTGCGTAATATTATCGGTGCTGATCGTCTGATTTTCCAAGACTTAGATGATCTTATCGATGCGGTAAAAGATACGAAACATAGCCGAGTGGAAGGCTTTGATTGTGCCGTATTTAACGGTTGCTATATCACTGGTCAAATCAATGAAGCTTACCTTGATCACCTGCAAGAGCAGCGTAGTGAAACCGCTAAAACAGGCAAGAAAGGCGTACAAGTTGTCGCTGATACTCCTGTCGATATGATGGGTGTGGAAGAGTTTTAAGCAGCTATATAGCTTAAGAGATGACGATATTTAAAGACAAAAGGCTGGATTCATTATGAATCCAGCCTTTTTTATTGTGTCTAATTTTAAGTTATTAGTTTAAAAAAACTATCAACTTAAAAAGTTATTTAATAGCCAAAGTAGAGCATTAATCGCTGCGATACCGACGACCATGCTTACCAATAACTGACGGCTGACATGGTACACAATGAGCACTAGCGCTAATGCACCAATCTGAGCCAGTAATAATTGTACTTGTGCGCTATTTAGCCCGGTACTAGCGGATAAGTCTTGATAGGAGAGGCTAGTTAAAATTAATAACACCATGACTGATAGCGGTAGGCTCTCATTTAGTCGATGCAGCCAAGGCGTATCAAGAAGCTTTTTGGGTATCAAGGCGGGAATAGCACGAGTAATAAAAGTAACTCCGGCCATAGCGAAAGTGGCTGCAATCAAATAGCTGCTATTCATTAGTCTCTCCTGTTACTTTACGCTGTACCCAAAAACCACGTGCCAAAATCATCAGCATACAAATGGTAATTGCTACTAACAACAGCCAGTTGCTAGTAAATAATGAGGCGATAGCCAAAGCAATGACAGCGATACCGATAGGAAAGTAGCGTTTAATACTTTGAAACTGCTCGTAAGCCAAAATTGCAAATAAACAAACCAATGCAAAGTCTAAGTGTGGCACCAAGTCGCTAAGAGCGCTGCCTATCATTACTCCAATAATAGAGGCCAATACCCACCAGCTTTGGTTAAACAAACTTATCGGTAGTATGAGTGCGCGCCGCATCTCATTGGGTAAGCTAGTCATTACTGAAAACGTCTCATCAGTAAGGGCAAACAAGCAGTAAGCTTTAGCGATTTTGTGCGTAGGAAAATACTGTAGCAGTGGCATCCCATAGAACACGTGACGTAGGTTGATGGCTGCAATGTTGGTCGCCATACTACCAATCGGCAAACCGGCACTAAGCATCGGTAGACAAGCGTATTGTGCAGCGCCTGCGTACAAGACGACACTCAACATAATAGTTGCCCATATTGGTACTCCAGCGACCTGAGCAAGAACGCCAAAGGCGATACCTGCAGGTAGGTAGCCCATTGCAACTGGAATGCTTTTTTTGAAGCCCTCTGCCCACTGATAGGTAGAGTCTTGATGTTGTTCAGAGTAAGTGTTCACGAGATATCCTAAGATTGTCTGACTTTGCTATTCATTAAAGATTTTTTCATTACAAATTTTTGTTCACGTAAATCATGACTGTCAAGCTATGTTTCCTTCAAGCTAAGCTTCTTTCAAATTAGGCCTCTTTTGTAGGCTATCAAATTGGCTGTAATTTTTCATAGCTACCTGTTCTATGTGCATGGTATAAAAAGCCACTGAGAATAAACATGCGTAATAATAACAAGCACCAAACACTGAGCCAAATACCCGTCATATCCCACTGCTGATATAGCAGCCAGCTAAGCGGAAAAAAGATAACGGCTAATATCAAGGCGGCATTACGAATGACATGGCCTGCGGTTAGACCAAAAAATATTCCATCGAGCCAATAAGCGCCCACACCAATGAGTGGTAGCAATATTGCATAACATTGATAAGCATTGGTTAAGGTAAAGACTGTTTCAATATTGGTCATGAGATCTAGATAGGTAGGCATTGCAAGCCACCAAACCGCGCTTAACAGTAAGGCGAGACCGTAACTGACTACGCCTGTACGCTTTACGATAATACGGAAGCGCGGCCAATCTCGCCGCCCTGCTGCTTGACCACTTAAGGTCTCAGCTGACACTGCCACACCATCAAGTGCGAAGGCTGAAATGCTCAATACTTGCAATAAAATTGCATTGGCTGCCAAAACCAAATCGCCACTTTGAGCGGATAGACGAGTAATCCAGGCAAAGCTCACTGTTAAAATGAGCGTACGAATAAAAATATCTTTATTTAGCGAGAATAGCCTAAGCATTTTATTTTTAGTAAAGTGCTGTGGATCAACCTCAAAAAAGGCTATCCAAGTCAATTGCAAATTCCGGCGACTAAGCCATAACGCTAATACAACCCCTGACCAAAATGCGATAGTAGTCCCTAGAGCAACGCCAGCTATTCCCAACTGCATACCATAGACAAAAAATAGCGTCAGAATGATATTAAGGATGGCAATAAAACCTTGCTGATAGAGCATATAGCGAGTCTTACCTTGCCCTGCAAACCAGCCAATAAAGGCAAAGTTCATTAGCTCAGCTATGACACCCCAAAAGCGCACATCTAGATAAATCTTTGCAGCAGCACCACTATCAGGATTGGCTGACAACGCTTGCAAGCCAAAATCTATGAGCCAAGGCTTCGCTAGTAGGAGCACTAGACCAATGACGACGGCTAGTAAGAGCGCACGCTGCAAAATAGACAGGAGCGGTGATGCTTTATGCTGCAAGTTTATAGAGTCGTTATTATCAGCAAGTTGCCCTAAAGCCTGTGCGGATAAACCAGAAGACGCATACTGCAAAAAGTTAAAGCTAACGAGTAATAGGGACAAAAGCTGTATCGCTAGCCCCATACCTGCAAGCTTTGCTGCATCATTCATATTGCCGACGATAGCCGTATCAATCACGCTTTGTAGTGGCATCGCTAAGTTTGCTAGTAATACTGGAACGGCAATCGCGATAATGCGCGTATAGCGAGTATCAATAGGTGGCATAGCTTTTGGCGGGGTAGTCGTTGGCATAAAATGATCGCTTGTGCATAAAACACAGATGATAGTACCCGTCAGTGTATTGCATAGGTGCGGGATGAGCTTGTACTATTCGATATATTTGGTAATTATATAAAGATAAAAGCACCTAACTAATAGGTGCTTTTATTCAATGCTTTAGTTATGTTTAGGACAATGCTGCTATTGTTAAAAGTCAGCATTATCCAAACAACTTTTTAAGATTAATCTTGTTCAAACATCTTTGGGTCATTGAAAGTAACAATCTCTTCCTCAAACTCAGGCTTCACTTTAACGATGAAATCATCGCGTGATAGACCCATTCGAAGAGGGATAGAGCTTGCGATATAGGTTGATGAATAAGTACCAGCAAGTAGACCAATGAATAGTGCTACTGAGAACCAATACAATCCATCACCGCCCAAGAACATCATTGCTAATACAACTAACAATACCGTTGAAATAGTCATAATAGTACGACGCAGGGTCTCTGTTAATGACAGATCAACCGTCTGATAAGGACTGATGCCACGGACACGGCGGAAGTTTTCACGAATACGGTCATAGACGACAATAGTATCGTTCAATGAATAGCCAATCAATGCCAAGATAGCTGCTAATACGGTTAAGTCGAATGGAAAGCCGAATAATGCAAAGACACCGATGGTGACGATAGCATCATGAAATAATGACATTACTGCGCCAAGCGATAGCTTAAATTGGAAGCGTAGGGCCACATAACCAAGCATACAAACCAGTGCCAGCACTAAAGCCATTACTGAGTTTAAGTACACCTCATTACCGACTTGGCTACCGATAATATTAACGTTACTGATATCAGCATTATTATTGGGTAGGGCTAGTGCTTGAGTCAGACTTGCGCTTAGTCCGTCAATATTATCAGATTGTGGTGGCAAACGTACTAATAGCTCTTGACGGGTGCCTAGATACTGTACGACAGCATCATCAAAACCATTATCAGCCAGCGCTTGTACGACTTCGACTTGCTCCGCAGGCTGCTCATAACGCACGTCTGCTGAAACCCCGCCAGTAAAGTCTAAACCTAAGTTAAGTCCATTCACAGCAATCGCAATGATACTACCAATCACCATCAATAGAGATAAAATTGCCATAGGCTTTTCTATCTTCATAAATGGAATAATGCGCTGATTACCAACCGCTTTAATGCCGCCTTCTTTTACAGCAGCGTCATCAGCAGCACTATCAATCAGGTGGTTATGATCGTTATCAACAGCAGCGTTAGATGCTTGGGTGCTCAATGCCTGATTATCTTTAGTGCCTTGTCCACTACGACGAGACTTATCTTTGCCAGTTTTTGCAGTCGTAGGATTATTAGCTTGGGTATTGCTACCTTTACCATCACGGCGTGGCTTGTTACGGCGACGACGCTTGTTGTTTTCGTTAGGACTGTCACCTGCACCGCCACCTGAGCTGCTAGATGTCGGCGTGTTGTCATTCTTTGGGGGATTATTCTGTTCAATCGCCATGTTATTCTCCTAGCCGATGCTCAAACGTTTGATAGATTTACGCTTACCATAAGCAATTTGTACCAGTGCACGTGTTACCAAAATCGCGGTAAACAGCGAGCTGACGATACCAATAGCTAAAGTAATCGCAAAGCCTTTAATCGGACCAGTACCAATCGCAAATAAGATAAATGCGACCAACAACGTGGTGATGTTGGCATCGAAAATACTACTAAAAGCACGGTCGAAGCCTGCTACGATTGCAGATTTTGGCCGCACCCCGTTCGCCAGCTCCTCTCGGATTCGCTCAAAGATTAGTACATTGGCATCTACCGCCATACCGATGGTCAAGACCACGCCAGCAATACCCGGTAAAGTAAGCGATGAGCCTAAAATTGACATAATCGCGATGATAATGATGACGTTAACTGCTAGCGCTACGTTGGCAATTACCCCAAACAAGCGATAAAAAATAATCATAAAGGCGAATACTAATAGATATCCGACCTGAGTAGAAAACAGACCTTTAGCAATGTTTTCTTGACCTAATGAAGGTCCAATCGTCCGTTCTTCAACGAAATACATCGGTGCAGCCAGTGCTCCTGAACGTAATAGTAGTGCAAGCTCAGCAGCTTCAGCATTACTATCAAGCCCTGTAATACGGAATGATGAGCCTAATACCGCTTGAATATTAGCGCGGTTAATGACTTTGGTCTCAGCATAAGGAGTGCGTACTTCGACAGATTCACCAGTAGTAGGGTCTTCTTCGTAAGTGATTCTTTGCTTATTTTCAATAAACAATACCGCCATTTGGTCACCAACAGCAGTACGGGTAGCGTTTTGCATGAGCTTCCCGCCAGCGCTATCTAAAGTGATATTGACCTCAGGGCGACCGCTTTCATCAAGACTGGTCTGGGCATTGGTGACCTTATCACCAGTGACGATAGCTTGACGCTCTAGTAATACTGGCGGACCATCAAGCGTTTCGAACGGGAACGATTCAGTACCAGCAGGAGGTATACCACCCATGAAGTTTTCGCTGTCTTTAGCGACTAGGCGGAACTCAAGGTTTGCAGTACGACCAAGTACACGTTTGGCTTCAGCGGTATCCTGTACACCAGGTAACTCGACAACGATACGGCTAGCACCTTGTGACTGTACTAAGGCTTCGGTAACGCCAAGCTCAGCAATACGGTTGCGTAGGGTCGTTAAGTTTTGATTAACTGCATAGCTATTAATCTCATCCAGCGTCGCATCGTTATATGCCATGATTAGCGCAGGGCCTTGGTCATCGATAGAGGACTGCAAACTAAAATTCAACCCCATTGAGCCTTGTAAAACATTTTGCGCACGGTTACGCGCGTCGGTATCAGCAAAATGCAATATGATACCTTGAGCCTCAGTTTTAATGCCTTTGACTGCGACACGCTCGGCCCTTAGCTCACGGCGCACGTCACGACTCGCACTGGTCAGACGCTGCTCTAAGGCTTTGTCCATATCCACTTCTAGAACGAAACGTACCCCGCCACGTAGATCTAGACCCAGCTTCATCGGCTTTGCGCCGATATCACGGAGCCACTGCGGTGTTGTTTGTGCTAAGTTAAGCGCAACCACATAATCATCGCTAAGATTTTTCTTTAGGACTTCTTGTGCTTTGAGCTGAGAGACTGGATTGTCTAAGCGTACCAGTGCGCTGTTGCCCTCAAAAGTGCCATCATGGTAGCTTATACCAGCTTCTTTTAGCAGGCTTTCTGACTCGGTCAAAATGCCTTCAGATAGCTGAGTACCCGCTGCAGCACTAGTAATCTGCACAGCAGGTTCATCAGGATAAAGGTTGGGAGCAGCATACAGACCAGCAATGATCAGCACGACGGTAATGAGTAAGTATTTCCAAGCGGGATATTGCATAATCACTTCTTTAAGTTGATAAAGTACTGGCGACGCAGGCCACAAGTCAGCAGATGGGACGTTCGTGATTACAATGGATAACTACCGCAATTAGTATGAGTAATCATTCACCATTGAGATCATCCGCTATGATAAGAGAACGTAAAGCTAAGCATCATAAAACGACTACACTATGAATCGTAATATATACGATAGAAGGTAAGTCCGCTATCGTCAGTCAGTTAGGTAACTAATTTGACAATCTAGTAGCAGAAAATGACCGTAAAACGTTAACGGCCATTTTTATCAATATACTGGTTGATACTAAGATAATGAATGTTAGGCGTGAAGCTTTACCATTAACATTTATACGCTCTCTATAGTACCTGTAGGCAATACTGAAATAACAGAAGCGCGCTGTACTTTAATGTCGGTATTGTTGTTTAAGCTTACAATAGCGTAGTCGCCTTCAAGGCCTTTGATACGACCCATAAGTCCGCCAGCAAAAATCACTTCGCTACCAACGGTCAAAGCATTTACCATGGCACGATGTTCTTTGGTACGTTTAGACTGTGGACGGATCACTAAAAAGTAAAAAATAGCAAAAAAGGCGACTGGTAATAATATTTGACCAAATGCTTCCATATCTCTCTCAATAAATTATAGATAATAGTAAAATTAAACGCATAGTAACAAAAAATCCCAAGCTTGGTAACTGTTAATCATGGGATGAGTGTATTTTCCTTGGCGCACTGGCATACTAGCAGCCGATATCTATTACGACAATCCTTTTAAAGCATTATCTATAAAAATAAAAGCGGCTGTATATAAGACTATATTACGTAACCAGATATTGAAGTTACATCTGTTTAACACCATGAATAGCCATGCTAATCGCACAACTTTTTATTTATAATGGATTTTTTCTAGACAGGTAGATAGTATGACATTTTATTGTTAAATATAAGCATCGGTGCTAATATCAAATTGTTGATTATGTTTCTTGTTAATGCTGATAGTAGCTGGTTTGTAGCTCTATTACACAGTGCTATTTTTATTAGATGAGAGCTAACCGCTACCAGTCATTATATTTACTAGCAATAAAACTCATTGTATTTTATCCTTTTTCATTCTTTTTTTTGTTTAGGTTACCTAACTTGTTCACCACTTTTTCGTTTATACCTCGTCTATGTCGTCCGCGCGCTTATCGTAAAGAAGCGTCTGCTGAACCTCCCCCGACGACACATGATTACACATGTCCTAGCAATAAGTCCGCATTTGGTTTATCAGCGCTGATAGCTGTACCAATGGTTTTTTTACCTCATTCGGCATTGGCTGTTGAAGCTTCGGCCGTCGCTGATCCAACTGCTGCAAGCATTGCCCTGTTAATACTTTTTGTTGCTATTGCCATTGGTGTGTCATTTGTCTGCTCCTTAGCAGAGTCAGCATTACTCAGTATGACCCCTTCATATATTGCTGATGTTGAAGAAAGCAATCCCAAAAAAGCAAATATGCTAAGACGTCTGAAGATTGATAATATTGATCAATCGCTAGCGGCTATTTTGACGTTGAATACTGTAGCACACACATTAGGTTCGATTGGCGCTGGTGCACAGGCAACGATTGTCTTTGGTAGCGCATGGTTTGGACTGTTTTCTACGATTATGACTTTGGCAATCTTGTTTTTATCTGAGATTATTCCAAAAACATTAGGAACAGTATATTGGCGTCAGTTAAGCGGTATGGTGGCTTACTTTGTACGTGGTATTATTCTTCTTCTATATCCTCTCATTTGGTTCTCAGAGCGTTTGACCAAATTGCTTGTGCGCGGTAAAGAGACTCATGTCTTTAGTCGTCGCGAGTTTGCAGCTCTTGCTAGTATTGGCGAAGAATCAGGTCAAATCGATCCATTAGAATCACGAATCATTCGTAATTTACTCGCGTTTGGCGCGATTAAAGTCGAAGATATCATGACACCGCGTTCGGTGATGCTGGCGTTTGAGCAGAACAAAACAGTCGCCGAAGTACTGGCTGATCGTCCAAAACTGACTTTTTCGCGGTTACCTATTTATGATGGTGATCTAGATAATATTACTGGTTTTGTATTAAAAACAGATATGTTGTTAGCGAAAGTCAATCATGCTATGCATAAGCCGTTAACGCAGTTTCAACGCGAGATTACTTTTGTATTCTCAAAAATGAAGCTATTCGATTTATTAGAATTAATGCTAAAAAACCGTATTCATATTGCAATCACGGTAGGCGAATATGGTGAGGTTAAAGGTCTAGTGACTTTAGAGGATGTCTTCGAGACTTTATTAGGGCTTGAGATTGTCGATGAGATAGATCGTGTTGAAGATATGCAAGCATTAGCACGACAAATGATGGACAGACGAGTAGAGCGTTTGGGCATGAAGCTTAACGATGATGAACAGACGATAGATGATAATACGAAACCTTAAAACTCATTGATAAGCTACTGAAAGTTTTTGAAAAAAGTTATTGGCTATATGTAGTAGGAGAATAGGCAGGTATGCACGCAATAATTACACATGACGTTACATGGGTGTGAGGATTTAATGCTAGGCTAAAACTGCCTCTTAAAAAGCTTAAATTGACTTTGAGTAGTGGATTAACTGTACTGTGTAGCTTGTCATGGCAACCTATTATTTCTTACCAGGTACGACGTCAAATAAGTATAGATAATGACTATGCCGATATATCAAAGTTGATATGTCAAACAGTTCATTCGATTATAAAAATATCAATAGAATAGATCTACTTAACAAAAACTAGATAATAAAAGAGATACCGCTAAGGATCACAATGAAACGATTATGGAATAAAGGGCTATTAGCTCTAGTTATTAAAAGTGCTAGCGTAGCTACGCTAGCGGCTGTAGTTGGTACGGTTGCTATTAATGCCCAAGCAGCAACGATGAGTGAAGGCTTGGTGCAGAACTATGCAGCTGCAATGAAATTAGCTGCTAATAATAAAAGCATCAACCAAGTTGCTACCCTAGTGTCTGATGATGCATTGATTTCATTATCTAGAAAAGGAAAATCTACTAGCCTTGACAAAAATGCTTACTTAAAATTACTGCAAGATAGTTGGAATCAAACTTCAAACTATCGCTATGATATCAGCGTTGATAACATTGTCACTACTGGCTCACAAGCTAAAGCAAACGTTAAGACGGTTGAGAGTTGGGTAAAAGACGGCAAAAACGTTTCGTTTGTGACCACATCAAGAGTTACGCTTACTTTATCTACTGGGAATGCTGTGTTATTACGTGCAGTATCACAGGTAACTATTGATTGAAGTAATCATCTATTAAAATAGCTGTTAATTTATTACAGTAAATAATGGCTAGGTAATTATTCAACTAGCATTCGTTAGCTGAAAAACTGTTTAATAAGCCAGTTATTGTCACTAGTGATTACCGTCACTAGTAAAGTGTAAGCGCTAAAAATATAGCCAAAAATAAGACATCTAACCGTATTATTCTAAATTTTATAGACAATCTTCTACAGAAGTATAGTTTTTGGTTTGCATTGCATACTATACTGTCGATTAACTTTATTTTTATCACTTTTTGTCGTTAGGAAAATTCTATCATCATGTCTACTGTGTCATTAAAATCCCGCTCATTTATTGCTTTACCACTGACGCTTGCGGTGTCGACTTTGCTTATTAGCGCATGTAGTAATACGTCAGCAGTGAAAGGTACAGGCGCTACCAATAGCTCGCCTGTTGTGACTAAGCGTCCAGCTAATCAGTCTGGAGCTGCTCGGCCAACCACAAGTGATGATTACTCGACTGCATTTTTGGATGCAGAGAGCTTAGATGAGTTGGCGGACTTATTAGAAGCTACTGACATGACGATGGTGGAAGATAACAAACTTGCTATTCAACAGTACGGTGATTTATGGAATCGCTTGCGTGCTGGTTATCGTATGAATGGTGGTCAGCCTATCTATAACCAACGGATTGAAGGACAGAAAAGTTGGTTTACCAGCAGACAAGACTATCTAAACCGCTTAACTGCGCGTGCAAGTCGTTATATTTATCATACGGTACGTGAAGCTGAGCGCCGTAATATTCCCACTGAGCTTGCTTTGCTGCCAGTCATCGAAAGCTCCTATGATCCAAGTGGTACAAGTAGTGCAGCAGCAGCAGGCTTGTGGCAGTTTATTCCAAGTACTGGTCGTATCTATGGTCTGAATCAAAGTAGCACCTACGATGGTCGTCGTGATGTCATTGAATCAACACGTGCAGCTTATGACTTCTTGACAGCGTTACATAATCAGTTTGGTAGTTGGGAGTTAGCATTAGCCGCTTACAATGCTGGTCCTGGTCGTGTGCAAAGGGCAATTGATGCCAATGCGGCAAACGGATTACCAACTGACTACTGGTCACTCAGACTGCCTACTGAAACCATGAACTATGTACCGCGTTTTTTGGCTGTTGCCGAAATCGTTGCTAAGCCTGAGCAATATGGTGTTTATTTACCCGCCATTGCCAACCGTCAGCATTTTCGCAGTGTGCCAGTTAACTACGGCGTAAGCTTGGCTGAAGTAGCCCAAGTTACTGGGGTTAGTTATGACGAACTAGAAAGATTGAATACTGCGCTAACGTCAGGACGTATCGATTCATCAGGCCCGCAGCGTATTATTATTCCTAATGATGTTAATACCAACCTTGATGCTAAGCTGATATCGTTGAGAGGGAATGGTACAGGTAATATACTTGCTTCAAGCAGTACGAGTAGCTCAAGCAGTACCACTACGACGCCAAGCTATAATGGCAAGCCGTACACCAGCTCATCATTACCTTCTACTGGTAGCGGTTTGGCTGATTATGCTGCCACTGCTAGCGTGCCACAGCAAACAACCAGTTATATTTCGCCAACGCTGACCTCGACTAGCAGCTCTGGATATAACAGCAACTCATCTATCCGTAATGAACCACCTATTACTAGTAAAGAGACCAGCAAGATTAATGCTGAGCTACAAAGCAGTAATAGCTTGCCAACTACTTCAGCTCAAATTACACAAAATAATACCATTGTTCAAGAGCCGCCTCTTAGTAAAGAAGAGCGTGATTTCATTGCCAATCAGATTCGAACTAAAACGACTGAAACCAATGTAATCAATGCTGACGGTAATATCAATCTATCAGCGGTACAGACTCAGCAGTCTATCTTAGAAGCGAGTGGGGAAGAGAAAAAACTTAGCTTTGCAAAAACGCCAGTGAGTAAGCCAAAACCTCAAGGCACACGTACCACTTATACTGTAAAACGTGGTGATACCTTATCGAATATTGCTAGTCGTGCTGGGGTAAGCTGGCGCGATATCACTGAGTGGAATCAAATAGATGCCAAGGCAAAGCTATTGTCTGGTAGCACCCTGTATTTATATAATGCGAAGACTATTGAGCCATTAAGTAGTGCTAATATAACGACTGAAAGCCAGCCAGACAGCTATGTAGTGCAGTCAGGCGATACGCTCATCGGTACGGCTAATCGTTTTGGTTTATCCGTGACACAGCTAGCAAGTTACAATAATTTAAGTAGCCGTTCTGACTTAATGAGAGGGCAGAAGCTATGGTTGATACCCGGTAAAGTAACAGCGCCGACTAGCACACCTGCTGCGCCGTCTTCTAAGCCTAGTAAATCTACCACTGCAACTAAGAACTATAAAGTTAAATCTGGTGATGGTTTGATTGCCTTAGCACGTCAATTTAATATCTCAACTGATGTTCTAGCTAGCCTCAATGGGATACGCACGACAGACTCGTTATACGTGGGTCAGACGTTGAAAATACCTGCCAGTGTTGACTTTACTTCTGCTAGCAACAACTCTAGTAGCACAAGT
This sequence comes from Psychrobacter sp. P2G3, assembly GCF_001593285.1. Lineage (NCBI taxonomy): Bacteria > Pseudomonadati > Pseudomonadota > Gammaproteobacteria > Moraxellales > Moraxellaceae > Psychrobacter > Psychrobacter sp. P2G3. Next base: position 1,903,969 of record NZ_CP012529.1, on the reverse strand, counting down.
ACAAATAGTAGTGCTAGCAGCTCAACCCCTACTAGTCGCTATACCGTAAAGTCAGGTGAGACGTTAATTGGGATTGCTAATAGCATCGGCGTAAGTGCAGAAGAAGTTGCAGCAGTTAATAGTAACTTTGATGCTAGAGCTCGCTTGCAACGCGGTCAGACGATTAAAGTACCAGTATCTAAGGCAGAAGTGAATCGTCAGTTAAATGATCAGCCAATAAGCTACAAAGTACAATCTGGAGATAGTTTAACGGGCGTTGCCAGCCGCTACAATATCGGTGTCAGTGACTTGGCCTCAGCGAATGGTCTGAGTACGACTTCAAACTTGATACTTGGTCGCACTATTACTATTCCTGCTAGTGGCGGTAGTGTCAGTACCTCTAGTAACAGTAGTAGTGCCGCTTCTAGCAGCAGTAGCACCAGTACTGGCAAAAAACTTGGTAACACTGAGAATTACAAAGTACAGTCAGGTGATGGTTTGATCGCTCTAGCGCGCCGTTCTGGTATTTCAGTAGAAGACTTAGCGGCAACTAATAACCTAGCGACTAATGCTCAGTTACAGCGTGGACAGACAATCAAATTGCCTAAGGCGACAGTTAGATATACGGTTGGCTCTGGCGATAGTCTAATTGGGCTGGCACGTAAATATGGAGTCTCAACTCAAGAGCTTGCTGATATGAATAAAATCTCGGCAGATACTATGTTACAACGTGGTCAGCGTTTGACAGTACCTAATCGTTGATTTTAAATAGTACTTACTAAATAGTAAGTACTATTGGCAAAATGTTAACCAAAAAAAGCTGCTCTTATTATTAAGAGCAGCTTTTTTTATGTTTACGCCTTTTATCAACTCAGAGGTTAGGCCTAGACCATACGAGTTTTAATGGTTTCAAGATAACTTCTGATATTACTTACGTAGTGCATCGCTTGACCATATCGGCTATTTGAGGCTCTATTTTCTGATAGATAGGTATAGACGTTCGCCCAGTTTTTATCATCAATACCTGCGTCACTAAGTTTGCGCTGAATACCTTTAATAGCATTAGGACCCATATTGTAAGCAGCGAGTGCAAACCAAATCCGATCGGTCTTTGGCACATCAGCAAAGTCAGTTTTCATCTGCTCTAGATAACGAGCGCCACCGCCGATGCTTTGATAAGGGTCTACACGATCTGAGACCCCCATGGCTTTTGCAGTATTGTTGGTTAACATCATCAAACCACGTACACCTGTTGGCGATACTGCATTGGCATCAAGATGCGACTCTTGATAACCCATTGCCACCAGCAACTCCCAGTCATGATTGTAGTTGCGCGCTTGCTCTTTAAAAGAAGACTGATAGTCAGGCAGCTTTTCTGTCAGAGTCTTTTTAAAATGGTTTTGACTGTACGCATCTTTTAGCAAGTTCTGATTATAGAATGCTGCAAGCTTTTGCGTATTTTCGAGCTTGATGCTATCACATAAAAAGTAACTGGCCTTTTGTGACAATGGATCATCAGCTTGGTTGAACGTCCAGCTGACTTTTGGATGCAAGCCATTTTTAGTCAGGCTAGTATCATAACCGCAGCTGACATTGACCGACGATAGATTAAGCTGACTTTTTAGCTGCGTGCTAGCCGTGGTTAATGCCATATCAGCATTACCTGATTTTAGCGCTCGCAATGCTGCTTCTTCGCTCGCATAAGCCTTTAGATCAACCTTCACTCCCAGCTCATCAGCGTAGCTACGTACCAGATCATAACCAAAGCCATGTTGGAAACCATCGGTCGCAAAATAGGTGCTATCTCCAGGGACAGCTGCGATAGTTAGCGTCTCCTCCAGCATGACGTGATCATACGCTGGCACTTTTGGGTCCATCATTGTTAGACTCTCAGCGGGCAAAGAGAGTAGGGCAATACTCGATACTTGTGCCATTTTTTTCGTCTTGGCAAAACGGTTTGACTTAGTAGGGGTAACGGATGAAACGATGTTACTTTTGGTGCTAAGTGTGCGCTTAGGACGCAGTAAATAAGAAATACGGCGTTTAGCACCTTGCGCAGATACTTTGACACGATAAGTAATACGCTGCATGGATGTCTCCTGATTTTAGCCATCCTACTTACCGTAAAGCTGCAATTATCGTCATGACTATCCAAACAGCTATTCTAAATAACTAAACAGCAGATAGACGATAAGATTGCATCTTAAATGATGATAGGCTCTTTAATAGCACAAGCACTACCGCATCTTGTATCAATATAGATATTATTATCATAAAGGCTTTCCATATAAGGTTTAATAATAAACCCATAAAAAGCCTTATAAACCGTATGCTTAAGCTATAGACGTAACATAAACTAAGCAGCATAAATAAAGGTAACAAGTAATGACTGTTATGTCACCTTTACCGATAACGGACTAAAATATGACTAAAATACTATATTGAACATAGGTAAGGTCATGAATAAGTTATTGAGACAAATGCATAAGTAATAATATTGTTGTAAAAGTAAGCGGCTATATTGATCTTAACCAAAATTAATTCTACTGTACTATCACTAGCAGATTCAGCAGCCTATGAATAACTGATAAGGCAGCATATTGCTAATACACTAATGTCCAGCAATGTTGATCATTAACCATATGAGTTTTGTCGTATCAAATGTTTTTAGCGCAAATGACACGTCATTTCTTAAAGTTAATGTACACAATCATTGCAACGTTAAGCTGAGAGAATACTAATTATCCGTAATCTGTCATAGATATACGGATAATCGCTCATTAGCTCAACGTTATAACCGGAGGCCATAGTAAATGGGAAGTTTCATGACAAAACGTTCTTTCGCAAGTTAACTTTATGCGGTTTATAACACCATTATTCAAGTAAAGTTAATAAAAGAGTGATAAAACTTAACAATTAAGGAATAGACGGTCAAAAATAGCCATTATATTCGTATAAGTGAATAAAGTCTATTTTCTCAAAGGTTAAAGGGCATGAGCTGGTTAAAGATTATGAGCTCGTCAATATCTCGCACTGATAAAAGCTGGTTATCTAGAATGCTGGTCATGTAGAGCTATGCGGGATTGTCGATGTCTATAAATGTGACTGGCAGTCCAAAATGCTCAGTAACCAGTTTACCTAACGCCTGAATGCCGCCTCGTTCTGTCGCATGATGACCACAGGCAAAATAGTCAATCCCAAGCTCTCTAGCACTATGAGTAGTGCGCTCAGATATTTCACCAGAGATATAGGCATCACAGCCCATCGCTGCCGCTTGCTCAATCATATCTTGTGCACCGCCTGTGCAGAGACCCACACGTTCAATCAGTTTTGGTGCTGTAACATTGGTTTGATCTGATTGGTCATTCGCAGAATAGTGATAGTTACCTGAAATATGTAGAGGCACGCGTCCCAATGCTTGAGTAATCGTTTGGATTAATGTTTCAGTACTTTGCGGAGTACAAATGGCGATATTGCCGACAGGGTGCGATTCATGAGGATAAAGCGCTTCGGTAATGGTTAATCCTAGCATCTCAGCGAGCTTGGCATTATTACCAATGGTAGGGTGCGCATCAAGAGGTAGGTGATAGCCAATCATAGAGATACCGTGTTGCATCAATTTACGAATGCGTCGACCTTTCATGCCAGTGATCGGCTCAGGTTCACCTTTCCAAAAGTAGCCATGATGTACCATGATGGCATCAGCTTTTGCCTCAATTGCAGCATCGATTAAGGCTTCACAGGCAGTAACGCCTGTAACAATGCGTCTGATAGGCTGTCCGCCATCTACTTGCAACCCATTAGGTGCATAGTCTTTAAAGGCACTCGCAGATAGATAGTCATCGCAAAATTGGGTCAAGGCTTGTGCGGTAATTGCTGTATTTGATGGTTCAGTTGAAATAGCTTTCGCGGTCATTGTGTGTCCTTATCATTTCAATTGATATAATGATTTCAGTTAGTCAAGCGAGCATCATTGATAAACAGGTTTTTATGGCAATCATTCTAGCATGATGTTGTAAATGAGGAGATAAACCCCATAACTGAAATGGTACACGATACGTTACTATTTTATGGTGTTGCCAGTTATAATTTACCTACGTGAGCCTGTCTAATAGATAGTGTCTGACTTATTAATAGCTGATTTACAGCAGCTTATCAACCGATTAATAACCGGTTAACAGCACCTACTTAATAACAATTTAATCGCAATCGTCTCACCACATTTATCACTGTCTGTCCGTATCAAATTTATAGAGGTTTATATATGTCGTCATCCCCAAACACCAACAATAAGGCAACTCTGTGGAAGTGGTTGCCTTGGATATTACTGCTGATAATAATCGCAGCGTTTATCTGGTTGTTTATGAGTATGAAGGCACCATCTGAGACAACGTGGGAGCCACCAAGGACGACGGCTGCTGAGCAGGAAGCGTTAGCACCTACTTCTGATAAGCCAGCACCCATCGCTTCTTATCACAATGCGGTGGCGCGAGCCTCGCAGTCAGTGGTAAATATCTATACTACCCAAACGATGGCTGAGCATCCTTATATGGATGATCCAGTCTTACGCCGCTTCTTTGAGTTCCATGGCGGACCGCAAGGTCAAGGGCCGACTAACCTAGGTTCGGGTGTCATCGTGTCAGAGGATGGCTATATCGTCACCAATGCTCATGTCATTGAAAAAGCGGATGAGATTACCGTTGCCTTCAATGACGGCCGTAAAAGCCGCGCCAAAGTTATTGGTACTGACCCAGATAGTGATCTAGCAGTTATCAAGGTTGATATGACCGGACTGACGCCATTAGGTTTTCGTGAAGCGCCTAGTCGTGTTGGTGACTTAGCTTTAGCGATTGGTAATCCATTTGGGGTCGGTCAAACGGTCACTCAAGGGATTATTTCAGCGACTGGTCGTACTGGTCTTGGCGTTAATAAGTTTGAAGATTTTATTCAGACGGATGCGGCTATTAATCCGGGTAACTCAGGTGGCGCGCTCGTCGATGCCCGTGGTGAGCTAGTCGGTATCAACACCGTTATCTTCTCTCGCTCTGGCGGTTCGATGGGTATTGGTTTTGCCATTCCAACCGCTATCGTTGAGCAGGTTATGAATGCGCTCATTAAAGACGGTAGAGTTAGTCGCGGCTGGCTAGGTATCGAAATCCAATCGCAACTACGTGACCCAACGCGCCTTGAAACTTCAACAGGGGTAGAAGTCCTGAATGTCGTCGCTCAAGGCCCTGCTGCCAAAAGTGGTTTAAAAGTCGGTGATGTGATCTTGACGATTGATGGTATCGAGATGACTGATGCAAACAAGCTTATTCAATACGTAGCACGTAAAGCACCAACGACTGAGCTAAATGCACAAGTATTGCGCAATGGTCAAAACAAGCAGGTTAAGATATTGCTTGAAGAACGTCCTGCCCAAGAAGTCGTGGAGGTTGAAGAGCCAAGAATCTTGCATGATGACAGGTTGAATGGTCAAGGTAGTCCAGATAGTCAAGGCGAGCAGCAATATTACGATGATCCAAATGCGCCTATGATGTCGGAAGAAGAGCGTAATCGTATGCGTGAAGAGCTATTAAAGTTGTTTGAACAAGATGCTGCTGCCCAATAGTCAAGACAGATATATATAGCAAGCAGTCATGTATAAAAAAGCGCGCTATCTTATTTAGATAGCGCGCTTTTTATTGATTTTAACTTTTAATAAATGAGATTTTATTTCACAATAGGTTCATGGTTGATATAAATCACGCCTTGCACACGGCAACAGCAAGGCAATATCTCATCATCCTCAATCATGGCTAATGGTTCAAATGGATAGTCCACCAAGTGTGAGCTGGCAATGCGCTTTACTCGGCAGCTACCACAATAGCCCTCGCGGCATTGATAGTTGACATCGTGTCCTGTACGTAGCAGCCCATCGAGCAGACTTTCATCATCATGCAGATAAAACTGTTTTTTACTGGTCATTACCCAAGTCATAGTTGATCCTATTTTAACTGGTGCTATAGTTCCAGCTTCTTTTGAGTGTTACCTTATTCATTTAGGGCGTGTTCATTTAGAGCGCGTCGAACGCAGCCTAATAAGTCCTTACTAAAACTAAAATGGCTTAAGCTTAAAGGATTAAGATTAAGCCATAACTATTAAGGTTAAGCGTTGCAAAGTTAAACTATTAAAAGTTAGCTTCAAAATATTAGTCTTAGAGCATTAGCCTTTAAAATACCAGCCTTTAAAGCTCAAAGTCATCAAAATCACTATTTGATAGATCCGAGTCAATCTGACCGACCAAGTACGAGCTGATTTCCGTCTCTTGTGGGGCGACTTGGACGTTATCAGACGATAGCCATGTATTAATCCATGGAATCGGATTTGACTTAGAGTTCGGGAATGCTGATGGCAAGCCGACCGCTTCCATACGTAAGTTAGTAATATATTCAATATACTGGCAAAGTATGTCTTTATTCAGACCAATCATCGAGCCATCTTTAAACAGATAGCTGGCCCATTCTTTTTCTTGCTCTGCCGCTTTAACGAAGATCTCAATACTTGCCTCATAGCACTCATGGGCAATCTCTACCATCTCTGGATCGTCCTTGCCGTTACGCATAAGGTTAAGCATATGCTGCGTACCAGTCAAATGCAGCGCCTCATCACGGGCAATAAGCTTAATAATCTTGGCATTACCTTCCATCAATTTACGCTCAGCAAACGCAAACGAGCACGCGAACGACACATAAAAGCGAATAGCTTCTAAAACGTTGACCGCCATAATGCATAGATACATCTGCTTTTTAAGCGACTTTAAATCGACGGTGATTTCTTTACCGTTGATATTGTGGATACCCGGACCATACAAGCTATAGAGCTGCGAATTGCGGTACAAGTCGTCATAGTATTTGGCGATGTCAGAGGCACGCTCTAAAATGTGCTCATTTTGCATAATGTCGTCAAAGATAATGCTTGGATCGTTGACGATGTTACGAATGATATGAGTATAGCTGCGTGAATGAATGGTTTCTGAAAACGACCATGTCTCAATCCAAGTCTCTAGCTCTGGAATCGATACCAACGGCAATAGCACCACGTTTGGGCTACGACCTTGGATAGAGTCGAGTAGGGTCTGGTACTTGAGGTTACTCAAAAATATATGCTGCTCATGCGAGGACAGATTGCCAAAGTCCATGCGGTCTTTTGACACATCAACTTCTTCTGGACGCCAAAAGAACGATAGCTGCTTTTCGATCAGCTGCTCAAAGATAGGATGCTTTTGTTGGTCGTAGCGGGCAATATTGACCGGCTGACCAAAGAACATCGGCTCTTTCATAGCATTGTTTGGCGTTTGGGAAAAAATCGAGTAAGTCATGGGACTGCCTTTATAATTGATACGGTTATTAATTTATATGGGTTTGACTGGCTTTGATTTGATGTTATTACACGTTTTCGGATTATAGCTTTTTAGCTTAGAGGTTCTCTAGTGATATCTGTGACGACTCTTGTCCGTCGTTCATATAGGCTTTAAAAATTTCGCTCAGTTCACTATCATCGAGTGCTTCTAGTTCATCAAGTGCGCTTTTGCGTAGGGTACTCACATCCATATCTTCCGCTGCTATTTTTGTGTCCTTTTTAGCCGTTCTCGATACTGGCTTTTTAGCTGCTTTTGCCACGCTTTTTTTGGTGATGGCTGTCTTTGATGCTTCATCCACACCTAACTGCTGACGCACCTCTGCAATATCAACCTCGACTTGTACGATATGCGAGCCACCATCGTTTAGGTCTGAAAATACATTTGGGATAAACAAACCACCGTCTTTGATGATTGCGGTATATTGCACATGACCTCCGTCGTTTTTATAAATTATGGTTGGCGTGACACAAGGCTTTCATATACCTTATTGTTTTCTCTTTTGCCTACGGCTAGCACATAAACCACCACTACATCATCTTTTACGGTATAAACCAGACGATAGCCTATGGTGCGTAGTTTGATTTTATAGGCGTCTGTATGTCCCGAGAGTTTTGAAGCAGGAACACGAGGGTTTAATAAGCGCTGCTGTAATTTTTTCTTAAACTGCTGCTGAATACTGGGCGCTAACTTTTTCCATTCTTTTAATGCTAAAGGATGAAACTCAAGATTATAAGTCATCCAACGTTACCTTTACAGGTACTTGCCCGTCATTCATTCGTGCGCTAACGGTTTGGCTTAATGCCATATCGTCCATCGCTTCCATCATGCGCTCATACATATCTGTTGAAACTAAATAAGCCACAGGTTTGTTATGATTTAAAATAGCAATGGATTCACCATCCGACTGTTTAATTAGTGCCGAAGGGTTGGCCTTTAGTTCTGAGATGCTAGCTGTCTGTGTCGCAAATATCGGTTGCATGATTCATTCTCCACTAATATTAAGCTCTAAATATAGGGCCAATTTTAGCACGAAAATTAAGTCTTATTTGTTATTGTATTAAATTTAACTATTTAAGTAGCCAATCCCGCCTACCGCTTGTATCTGCCTAGCCGCTGACGTGCAGTCTATTATGTCTGGCAGTGTTCCAACGTTCGAGCGACCACTCCCAGCCACAGTCTTGAGGAGGGAAAAAGCAAAGCACTGCTTTGCCCCAACGCAAGAGAAAATCTGTGATTTTCTGAGAGCCATCGTCGTTGGCAGGATACCGCTATAGTCGCGGCTAAACGACCTTGTTAGGGCTTAGCTTGCCTTTCTTATAAATATTGCTATTCATGCTTATTTTGTAGGGTGCTTTTTAAGCACCGTTAAACTCAATTTTCAAATTATTGGTGCGTGGAACGCACCCTACATCACGAGCCAAAATTAACTTTAAAGTTGAATATATTTTTGCGTAGGCTGGGTTTTTAACCCAGCATCTTACTCTTGCAAAGTTACAATGCTGGGTTAAAAACCCAGCCTACAACAACCGCTACGATCTAAAGGTAAGTTGGTGTCGAGGGACGAGACCTGAGAGCCGTAAAAATGAAGCATTGCTTCATTAGGCTCGCAAGGAAAATCCTTTAAATAGGATTTTCTATTATCAATTAAAATCTTTGGGTGTCGCAAGCTCCACCCAACCTACGCTTGCTTGATCCTCATAGAGGATTGAGACAATAAGTAGCTTACCAATTTATTTTTTTAATCATCCGGTGGGTTACGCTTATGCTAATCCACCCTACGCTTGTTTTAGTTACAAGAGCTATATCATATTATTGATATGAAAAATTTTCTTACTGTAAGGATAAACTGATTCTTTTTCTTTGAAATTCACATAAATTATAGGATCTTTGACTGTCGAAGTTTCTGAGAAGTCCATATTAAATATCTCGATACAATCTGGGTAAGATCTCATTAGCGTAGCTACCTTATATAGATAAGGAATAAATACCCTGTGATCTTCTCTTATATAAGCTTCATCTGGAACTATATCTCCGAAATCTATTTTCTCATGATTAATTAAATTTACTTCTCCATCATATGGATTAACAACATCTTGTGTATGTAAACCATAGCTTTTACCATCGTTTACTATTTGTTTGAACTTAATATCTCTATTACGTAGTAGCTTCATAAGCTCATTTTTGCTTTCATCAGGTGTTTTTAACCCAAAAATTATGCCGCAAACAGCATCAGAACGATAATGATTTTTGCCCTGATTATCACAAACGATTCTAAATTCTTGTTCTTTATCCCAGTCAAAATGTTTAGTGCCAATCATTTTTTGTAATAGAGTATCGCTGTTAATATCTTCAACTCCGATATCAGGGGGAGTATCTGAGTACACCACATCAAAACATTGATAAAGACCATTATTTTTACTAATTAAATCTTCTAAGTAATATTCAATACAAATTCCTGTATGGTTTTTTGCATAGCTAGCCCATAAAGAAGAGATATTGTAAGATTTGCTGAGCGAAAAAATACCTAAGGCTTTAACCATCTCTTGAACATTATCGAAACTATTATTAAGAGCGCTTCTACTTTCACTTATATTTAACAGAGCAGTAAAAGACATGATCTTGTCATAAGATTCAGTAGAATAGTAGCATTCACATGGGTCGTTCAATGTTTCTTTTGAAGGTGCCCAAAAATAGTTTTCTTTCAAAGATTCACGTGTAAACTCATTCAACTCTCTATATTTGTATAAATTCAAAAGTTACCTCGCTTTATTAGATGATAAGGTCACTACGAGTCTTAGAAATAGAGATGCAGATTAAACTAGGGTTTCATCTGCATCATTTATTTCGAGCTTGAATCTAAATCTTACAAGCCCCACCAGCACAATCATCTTCCATATCTGCTTGCGCATCGTTCGCACCATCACGAGTATTATGGTAGTACAACGTCTTCACACCCATCTTATATGCGTTTAGCAAGTCTTTTAGCAATATCTTCATTGGTACACGGCCACCTTCATAACGAACTGGATCGTAGTTGGTATTGGCAGAGATACTTTGATCAACGAACTTCTGCATAACAGCGACCAGCTTTAGGTAACCGTCATTGTTTGGCATTTGCCATAGCAGCTCGTACTGATGTCTAAGCGTACCGATATCAGGAACGACTTGCTTTAAGATGCCATCTTTTGATGCTTTGATAGAGACTAGACCGCGTGGTGGCTCGATACCATTAGTAGCGTTGGCAATCTGACTAGAAGTCTCAGAAGGCATCAAGGCGGTTAGGGTAGAGTTGCGCAGACCGTGAGTGGTAATTTCAGTGCGTAGCGTTTCCCAATCGAGATGTAGCGGCTCTTGGCAGATTTTATCCAAGTCTTTTTTATAGGTATCAATCGGCAAGATACCTTGCGAGTAAGTCGTTTCATTAAAGGCAGGGCACGCGCCTTGCTCTTTTGCCAATTTGTTTGACGCTTTTAAGAGATAAAACTGTAGCGCTTCAAACGTTTGATGGGTCAGGCCTAAGGCGCTGTCGTCTGAATAGCGTACGCCATTTTTGGCAAGGTAATAAGCATAGTTAATCACGCCAACACCCAATGTACGACGACGCATACTGCCGTTTTGCGCAGCTTTTACCGGATAGTCTTGATAATCGAGTAGGGCATCAAGCGCACGCACGATGAGCTCGGCCGGTTCTTCGATATCGCTGACGTTTTCAACTTTACCCAAATTAACTGCTGATAGCGTACAAAGGGCGATTTCGCCTTCTTCGTCATTGATGTTATCAAGTGGCTTAGTCGGTAGCGCAATTTCCATACATAGGTTTGACTGACGAATCGGCGCGACCGTCGGGTCAAATGGGCTATGAGTGTTGCAATGATCGACGTTTTGGATATAGATACGACCAGTGCTGGCGCGCTCTTGCATCATCAGGCTAAACAAGTCTGCCGCTGGGATTTGACGGCTACGAATGCTTGGGTTATTCTCGTACTTGGTGTATAGCTCTTCGAACTTGTCTTGATCTTCAAAGAACGCATCATACAAGCCAGGGGTATCACCTGGTGAGAATAGCGAGATGTCTTGCCCTTTGATTAGGCGGGTATACATGGTTTTGTTTAGCTGTACGCCGTAATCCATATGACGGACACGGTTGTCTTCAACGCCGCGGTTGTTTTTGAGTACCAATAACGACTCAACTTCTAGATGCCATATTGGGTAAAATAATGTCGCAGCACCGCCACGCACGCCACCTTGTGAGCAGCATTTCACCGCAGTTTGGAACAATTTGTAGAATGGGATACAACCCGTATGCTGCGCTTCGCCGCCACGGATAGGGCTACCAAGGGCACGAATACGACCAGCGTTGATGCCGATACCAGCACGCTGTGAGACATAACGTACGATGGCGCTGGTGGTAGCATTAATAGAATCTAGGCTATCACCACATTCGATCAAGACGCACGAGCTAAACTGACGCGATGGCGTACGCACACCAGACATGATTGGCGTTGGCAGAGAGATTTTGAATTGTGAAGTCGCATCATAGAAGCGTTTAACGTAGTCGAGACGCTCTGATTTATCATAACGGCTAAACAGACACATGCCGACGAGCATATATAAGAACTGCGGGCTCTCATAGACCGTCTTGGTGACGCGATCTTGCACGAGGTATTTGCCAGCCATCTGCTCAACCGCAGCATAAGCCAAGTTCATATCGCGCCAGTGATCCATATACTCTTCTAACTCATCAAACTCAGCACGGCTATAATCAGCTAGGATATGCTCGTCATATTTGCCGGCATTGGTCAGGGTGGTTACATGATCAAATAGGTGCGGCGGGGTAAATCTGTTGTAAGCGATTTTGCGTAGGTGGAAGATAGCCAAACGCGCGGCTAAATATTGATAGTCAGGGGTATCTTCAGAGATTAGGTCAGCAGCAGATTTGATGATGGTCTCGTGAATGTCACGAGTTTTGATACCTTCATAAAACTGAATGTGCGACTTTAGCTCAACTTGTGATACAGACACATTATCTAAATCATGAGCTGCCCACGCGATAACCTTATGAATTTTATCTAAATCAATAGGCTCTAAACGTCCGTCGCGTTTGGTCACTTGAATCTTATCGATATGTGTCATGTTACCCTCTATTATTGATTGCTGATATTTACCCTGCGTAGATTAAATCTAGCAAAGTTTTTTATTACGCTATAACAAGGTGTTACGATCGCTGAAGTTTTTTTAGACAAAAGCATACCGCTGCTCATAGTGATGAATAAAACCACTGAGCACTAGATATAGCGTGTTTGTTAGTAAGTAGGCACAATATAGCGGGAAAATTTTGAAAATGCTATATTGATTTTAGAGTGAAACTATGTTGCTGTGAGGTTGTAGCGTGTCCAAAATTTAGCAAAGGACGATGGGATAAGGGTTAGACGCGATTGACTCAAATAATAAAATTTTTTGTAAAAAAGTAGTTGTCATTTTATTTTTATTACTCGACAAACTAACTACTAATAATAGCCGTAATCACGATAATAATAGCGGTGGTGATTGTACCTGAGACTACAAAAAATCGCCACCCATATGAGTGACGATTGCGGTATTGAAACGTTAAATTTGTTTTTTAACTTTAGCGTACGAGTTTATACCACCATGCGTACGGTTTTTGCTTCATCAAGTGAGGCATATAAGATGTTCACTTGCTCAACGGTAGTTAAATATAAATTGACCCGTACCGAATGAAAACGACCTGTTTTTGAAGGTTTTACTTCCATAGATGCCAAATCGAACTCTGGGAACTGGCTACCAAGGATAAGCTTGACTTCATTGAGTAAGGTCTCATGCTCGCCTTCATGACCGATGATGCTCATTGGGTAGTCCATCGGGAACTCCCAAAGCTCAGGGTTTTGCACGTCAGTTTTTTTGCCTTTTAAGATACCGTCGTTGGCGACTAGCTCAGTGACTTTGACATCTTTTTTGGGCGCTTGGTTTTGATTACTGGTGTCTTTTGGGTCATCAGTCATGATGGTATCCTTATTTTTTATGAAAATATTGGTTTTAATATTGGTTTCCGCAAAATCAAAAAAGCTGAGACTCGCTCAGTTCTTTGGTTGATGTAATTTTTGGATTAGTACATTTGTTATGTGCGGTAGCTGTATTCACTATTTATAGTGGCATTTGGATATTATTCAAGTGCTGGGAGGGCTAGGGTAATACATTATTAATGTAGCAGAAGTGTTGGCGTTTACGCGCGCGCTGTTCTATCAATTTTTTTGAGGAGATAGGAATAGTCAAACAGGTAGTCAATGATTTGTCGCTATTTTTTACAATGTTGAGCAGTTGGACTACTTTTAATGGATGCGATTAATAAACATTTATTTAAGAGCTTTTAATCAATTATTACCTATACTATGATGCCAATGTATAGTTTGCAACTCTGTACTCGAAACACAGCCTATAATTAATACTGCGCTTACAGACCATCTCGCTAGGAAGCTAACATGATTGTCCGGCAAACACCCAATGCCCTCAAGATATTCTTTACCCTTCGCGGCTCAATCATCCCGAAGATCTATCCGCAGATTTTGCTAGTCACCTTGCTTAGTACACTCATAACGATTGTTCAGCACGAGTTTCCTTTGTCATTCCCATCTTATAGTACGGCTCCTTTTACCTTGCTTGGGGTCGCCTTATCGCTGTTTCTTGGCTTCCGTAACAATGCAAGCTATCAGCGTTGGTGGGAAGCTCGCGGTTTATGGGGTCAGCTAGTTTATGATGCCCGCAGCCTAACTCGCCAGCTGCTTTCTTTTATAGATGAAGATGATGAGACTGGGCGAGACACCCAGCGTTCAATGATTCACCTGACTATTGCTTTTACTCATGCTGTACGCCACCGGCTTCGTGGTACTTCGCCTTGGGAGGATGTCGAGCGTTTTGTCGAACCAATACATCATGCGAGCATGCGCCAGACGCAGAACTTGCCCGATTATCTGATGCGCCTGATGGGGAAAAAACTCGGAGACAGTCGGCGTCAGTGCTTATCATCGGAGCAGATGATACAAAACATGGACGAGCGTCTTACTTCTATGACGATTGTCTTGGCCGCCTGTGAGCGTATTCATAACACGCCGCTGCCATTTGCTTATATGCTCTTAGTGCATCGTACTACCTACCTGTATTGCTTTATGTTGCCTTTTGGCTTGGTATCCTCACTAGGCTGGGCGACCCCTTTAATTTGTGCGGTAATTGCCTATACTTTTTTCGGTCTAGATGTCCTTAGTGAAGAGTTGGAAGAGCCTTTTGGCTTGGCTGCCAATCAATTGCCACTGACTGCTTTGTCACGCACTATCGAAATCAACTTACTAGAAGCACTGGGAGAGACCGATCTTCCGCCTGATATCGCTCCCAAAAACGGTTATCTAGAATAGATAGGTATTCGACATTTTAAATACTGTGCTGTCAAAAGCTTATTACAATAGTTAAGTTGAACTTCTGATAGAGTAGAGATTATGTATCAACAGACTCATATTAGGAGAGTAGCGATGTCAAATTTTCATCAAAAGTCACTTTTTTTAATGACCAAATTCATATTACTCTTTACTGTTATTGTCGGTAGTATGCAGCTGATAACTGGCTGTGACTCACAGAGTTTATCATCTGATAACCATATGGCTTCTAACGATGTGAATTCACAGACTAGTGATACAGATAAAGATATTGTTGAGATAGATGTTGTATCGCCCAAAAACATAACACCGACAAATGCTTCAATGGTAAGCGAAGAGCAAAGTACTAAAGGAACAAATTTACCTGATGAGAAAGTGGTAGGCCTATCAGGTTATCAGAAGTTAAGCTTTGGGCAAGTTATTACTCCTAAAATACTCAGTGATTTAGGACTTACGAGAGAGGGTGGCAATAACGAACAATGCTATTACGTGAGTAATGAAAAACTAAATTATGTAGATGAAAAGTACGGTAAACGTGCCTCTGTGCTATATCAGATTATAAATGACAAGGTTGCACTAATTACTATTCAGGATCCAACCATGTCGCTTTATACAGGTATTAACGTCGGTGATTCAGTCAAAGAGGTTATGAAAGCACATAATAATGACCTTATTTACGAAGTTGATAAATATGCAGTTGATGGCTATTACTATAATCTGATTGCTAATGTGAATTTTGAAGTTATCAAAGAAAATGAACAAGGAGAGTGGTTAAAAGACGAAGACGTTAAGCTTGATAATAAAGGGCACAAGATGCCTATACAGATTGAATATCATATCAAGGGCGGTCAAAAGCTTAATGACTATCAAATTAAAGCGACTGAATGGACAGCAGACAATAAAAACCTATTAAAAGGTCAGGTAGAGAGTATTGATATTGGTATACCAGAAGCGATTTATCTGGTCGAAGGCTGCTCTTAAAAGTTAGATGTAAAAGAACCCAGCATTTAGCTGGGTTCTTAATAACTTATAAAGCTATTTTGCATAAGGTTGCTTTGTGACTCATGCTCAATCAATGAGTCATCGCACTCTCTAAAATCTTATATGCAGCTTTGACCCTATCTGCATTTGGATAGTTTTTATTTGCCAGAATGACAATGCCTGATTTTTTAGCAGGAATATAAGCGATATAGCCGCCAAACCCATTGGTAGCGCCCGTCTTATTAACCCATACGTTGTTTAAAACAGGCGTTGGATGATTGTTTGTCGTAATGGTTTGAGGCTTTAGCACCACCTCCATTGAATTACCTTCAAGCAAGGTATCCAGCTTAGTAGGGTAAGGATACATCTCCCATCCTAAACCTTGTGTAAAAGTGCTCGCCTGATAGTAACCCTTTCTATTATTGTCTAACGCTTGCTGGATATCTTTATCCAATGGCACAAGACCCATATTCGCAGCCATGAAATGCGTCATATCTGAAATGGTGGATTTAATACCATAAGCTTCGGCGTCTAACATGCCAGGATTAACTCTTATCGGCTCTCCAGCAGCATTATAACCAAACGCATAATCCGCCATTTTGTCATTAGGAACATTGACAAAGGTATTTGGCATATTGAGTGACGGCAGTATTTTTCCTTCCATCAGCTGTGTGTAATTAGAGTCCATACTCAGTGCTGATATATAACCAAACAGTCCTATACTGGTATTGGAATATAGACGCTTTGAGTTGACAGGAAAGACAGGCTGCCAAGACTTATAATAACGCAGTAACTCCTTATAGTTTTTAACCTCATCAGGAACTTGTAGGGGTAGACCACCAGCCGAATAAGTGGCCAAGTTTATAAGCCTAGTATTGCCAATGGCGCTGTTTTTTAGGTAAGGAATATATTTGTAAGCCGTATCTTCTAATGCCAGTGTGCCATTTAGTTCAGAGTAACTGGCTAAGGTAGCTGCAAAGGTCTTACTGATAGATCCTAGCTCAAAAATGGTGTTTTCTGACACAGGTTTGCCAGCTTTTTTATCAGCCAAACCATAATAATAAAAATGTGATTTGCCATCAATAATAACGCTGAAAGCCATCCCTGGAATATTATGCTCCTTCATTAGTAATTTGGCTTGCTTATCAATAGTAATTTTTAGACGATCATTACTGTCTGCTGCTTGTACTGTTGCAGATATCAATGATGCTGCAATTAAAGCGGTAAGTCCCACTTGATTTAAAATGGTTTGAACTGATTTTTTCATTGTGCAATTACTCGTCCAGTCTGGTAGATATAGTAGGTATTAAACATGCTAGATTTAATAGCCAGTAAGATTACTATTTTTTGCAGTTTATCTCATAGCAAATACTCTTGTACATTTTTTATAAGTTTTTAACTTTAATATCTATTTTGATTGTTGCTATGGTGATTTGCCTATTTAGTCGTTAAATCTGACCACCATTGTCATACATAGGCACACACAGCAAGCCAAAAAAACTCATCTATTTCATTTGATATCGAATATATGACAAACCCCTATAAATAAAGGCAAACTTTATTTATAGGGGTTTGTCATAGAAATTATAGCTAGTTACGATTATTAAAAACCAATCTTAGTTAATAATAGAAAAAAGGAGTATAAATATACTATTTACTCCTCGTCTGGAATTAGGCTATGCACCCAGCCCTACCATATCGCTTATTAAATAATTTTGCCGTCATTATCAGTGTTATTGGAATAGGATTTGCATTGGTCGATAGTGGATTTACCCTATCATCTTGGCTACAACATATTTTTCATCTTTTTTACTTAAT
Source organism: Psychrobacter sp. P2G3 (assembly GCF_001593285.1). Taxonomy (NCBI): domain Bacteria; kingdom Pseudomonadati; phylum Pseudomonadota; class Gammaproteobacteria; order Moraxellales; family Moraxellaceae; genus Psychrobacter; species Psychrobacter sp. P2G3. The sequence goes on along the minus strand of NZ_CP012529.1, from coordinate 1,886,347 downwards.
TATCATTTTACTCGGATTCGTCGCAACGGTTTGGCGCTATGTACGCGCAAAGACGCGCCTCTCTGTAAATAAAGTAGCGATTTTTGACTTACTAGCCAGTGTGGCTATTTTTGTTTTACTGGCGGTACATTTCACTGAATTAGCTCGTTCAGGGCTATCGATGCCAGTTGATGGATTTATTGCGATTAAGATTGCCGTGTTTGTCACTTTTATTCGTGAAATATCCGACAATAACTTTAATCTGAATCGTGCCTTTTTAAACCCTGGTCAATTTTTCATCTTAAGTTTTTTATCAGTGGTATTGGTTGGATCGTTACTATTGATGATGCCTAACGCTACCACTGAGCCTATATCCTTTATTGATGCCTTATTTACTGCTACCAGCGCAGTCTGCGTCACAGGGCTGATTGTGGTAGATACGGCAACGCGTTTTACTACTTTTGGGCAAGTGATTATTATAGGGCTGATTCAAATTGGCGGCTTGGGAATCTTGACCTTTGTGACTTACTTCAGCTACTTTTTTAAAGGTGGCGTCAGTTATGAGACCCAACTCAGTATCAGTGAGATGAACTTTTCACGGCGTTTAGGCGACATGGTGTCAACCTTAAAGTCTATTCTATATATCACCTTTGGCATTGAAGCACTCGCTGCTATGCTAATTTATATCAGTATTTATGATTTACCTGGTATGAACTTCTCTGAACGGATGTTTTTTTCTGTTTTTCATGCCATCTCTGCTTTCTGTAATGCTGGATTCTCAACATTCAGTGCTGGCTTATATGATGAGTCGCTACGATTTAACTATTCTTTACAGCTGATCATTAGTACCACCTTCTTATTTGGTGGTATGGGGTTTTTGATTGTTGCCAATTTACTGCGTTATCTACGTCACCGTACCCAAAGGGCGCTCCATGCTCATGATCCGCGTTATGGTTATCAGCCATGGCTGCTCAGTATTAATAGTCGTATTACGTTGATTACTTCTGGTGCCTTATTACTGATCGGGCTGATTGGAGTGTTGATGTTTGAATACAACGGCATACTTGCTGAGCATAGCAGTGTTTACGGCAAGGTCATTACGGGGTTATTTACGGCAGCGACTCCGCGTACGGCAGGATTTAATATTGCTGATATGGATGCGCTGGCATTCCCGACCATTATGCTGACCATTTTTTTGATGTGGATTGGAGCCTCGCCAAACTCAACGGGCGGTGGTATCAAGACCAGCACCTTTGCTATTGCAGTCTTAAATACCTTGAGCTTAGCGCGCGGTCAGACCAAAGTTGAAGTATTCCAACGTGAGATTGCTGACATCTCTATTCGTCGTGCATTTTCAATTATGTGGTTGTCATTATTGGTCATTGGACTGGGCGTGACGCTCATTAGTTATGAGCAGCCCGAGCTTGATTTGATTAAAGTCGTTTTTGAATGTTTTTCGGCATATAGCACTGTAGGTCTCAGCTTAAACCTAACCGCTGATTTATCAACCTTCAGCAAGCTTGTGGTCTCAGTGATTATGTTTGTTGGGCGCGTCGGCATGTTAACTATTTTTGTTGCACTACTTAAAAACAGGCATCAACGTAACTATCGTTATCCAACCGAAGAGATTACTATTAACTAATCATGCCCCATTGCTGTATTTACGATGGCATAAATGACAAGGAGTATCATGAAATATATCATTGCAGGTTTAGGAAGTTTTGGCTCCTCGCTCGGTATGGCGCTGACCAGCCAAGGTCATGAGGTCATTGCTATCGATAGCAGCATGCAAAAGGTTGAAGCTTATAAGGAGGTTATCACCCATACCATCTGCATGGATGCAACCGATGAGTATACGGTCAACGGTCTACCGATTATGGATACTGATATTGTCGTGGTGGCAATTGGTGAAGACCAAGGGGCAAATGTGATGGCGACGGCACTGTTTAAAACCTTGAAAGCCAAGCATTTAATCAGTCGCAGTATCAATCCGCTCCACGAAAAAGTCCTCCAAGCGATTGGGGTTGATGATATTTTTCATCCCGAAAAAGAATCAGCGATGCGCTGGGCAAAACGGCTATCGCTACGTTATTTCGTCGACTCGTTTAGCTTAACGGATCACTTTAGTATCGTTGAGATTAGTATCCCAGATATTTTAATTGGAAAAACGATTGCGGCTTTACAAATGGAACATAAATTTAATCTTAAACTGCTGAGCACCATGCGCTATGAGCACTATGAAGACAGCTTTGGTCGTCACCAAAGTAAACCTAGTATCGAAGGTCTAGCAACGCCCGAGCAGATATTACAGAATGATGATGTGCTGGTGGTCTACGGGGCGAACAAACATATCCATCAGTTTTTACGTAGTGTTGGGGTTAAGGTACACTAATCGATAGAAGGTAACGTTATGAATAAATGTCGCATATCCGTCTTATGTATTACTGGCTTGCTACTGTTGAGCGGCTGTGATGCGTCTAAACAAGACCCAAATGTCATGTTTTCAGAAGAACATCAAGATCCTATTAAAGAGCTTGAGAACAGCTCAAAAAAAGTTGATCACAGCAAGTTTGGCTATAAACAAACCTTTTATGTACCGATTTATTCAGACATTTATACCGATAGAGACAATCGTAAGGTTTTACTGTCAGCGACCTTGAGCGTGCGCAACACAACCTTAAAGAACTCACTATATATTAATAAAATAGATTATTACGGGACACATGGCGAGCTTGTTAAATCATACTTAACAGAAACCATTGAGCTACCAGCCATGGCAACCTTGAACTATATTGTCGAAAGAGAAGAAGATAAAGGCGGTTCGGGCGCTAACTTCATAATTGAAGTTGAAGGTGTAGATGAGACCGTGAGACCAGTCATTGAGGCAGTTATGATTGGTAACTTCAGTAATAAAAGCTTTGCTTTTAGTACAGAAGGTACACCGGTTGTGCACTGATAAAAAATCATTTTGTATTAAATGTATATTGTTCTTTATCATATATAGCAAAATACAAAATACAAAATACAAAATACAAAATACAAAATACAAAATCACATTCTCAGTGCAAATCCTTTTTCTTTAAAGTATGCCCTAAGATAACCATTCTATTAAATGAGTAAATGCATCGAAAGCGATTGAGACACTAATCTCTTAATCTATTTACCATAATCACTCGAATACGTTCGATGCGCTATACAAACATTGAACTGCGAATGTTAGATATAACTTTAGTGACTATGAAATCGATAGCATAGATTATTATCATAAAGCTATCTGATTAAAATCTTCCAAGTTAGTGTCTAGGGGATTGACAGCATAGGTCAAAGCCAGTAATGAGCAACATCTTGGAAGGTAGTGTTTAAAGAATTGGTTTGTTCTATGCGTTTATTATCACGGTGAGCTATCGGATCTATGCCTTGCGCTAACAAGCTAAGATTATCATTATATGCTTGCCGTGCAAGTTCAAACGTTAAGGCTAGGTAAAGTCCTAGTGTCATTTCCTTGCATTTAATAGTTGCTGGATGTGTGTAAAGGTGTTGGAATTCGACATTCTCACTACGTATGCGTAAACGTAAGCCAGTATAGCCGCGAATGGTGTGATAAACACGCTTTTGGCCTTGTGCACTTTTGATAGATTTTTTAACTTGAGTCTCTTGTAGTGAAAGGACTATAGCGTTATCACATGGTATCTAACAGGCACAAAAAAGCTGAGACATGCTCAGCTTTTTTGATTTTCTTTTCAGAACGTTTATATAAGTTCAGCAATTCCTATATAAATTAGTCGTTTTCAAGGAAAGAGCGTAAATGCTCAGAACGTGAAGGATGACGTAACTTACGTAGCGCTTTTGCTTCAATTTGACGAATACGCTCACGAGTCACATCGAACTGCTTACCGACTTCTTCCAAAGTATGATCGGTTGGCATATCAATACCGAAACGCATTTTTAGTACACGCGCTTCACGCTCAGTTAGGTTACCTAATACGTCACGAGTGGCTTCACGTAGACCAGCAGATGTTGCATCATCAACAGGACTTGAAATCGTTGAGTCTTCAATAAAGTCGCCTAAGTGCGAATCTTCATCATCACCGATAGGAGTCTCCATTGAGATAGGCTCTTTGGCAATCTTCAGTACTTTACGAACTTTAACTTCGTCCATCTCTAAGCGTTCGCCTAATTCCTCAGGCGTTGGCTCACGTCCCATCTCTTGTAGCAACTGACGTGAGACACGGTTTATCTTGTTAATGGTCTCAATCATGTGTACCGGAATACGAATGGTACGTGCTTGGTCAGCGATAGAGCGGGTGATAGCCTGACGAATCCACCATGTTGCATAAGTCGAGAACTTATAACCACGGCGATATTCAAATTTATCAACCGCTTTCATTAAACCGATATTACCTTCCTGAATCAAATCCAAGAACTGTAAACCACGGTTAGTATATTTTTTAGCAATAGAGATTACTAAGCGTAAGTTGGCCTCAACCATTTCCTTCTTCGCACGGCGAGCTTTGGCTTCACCAATCGCCATACCACGTGCCACATCTTTCATGTCGTGGATTTCCATGTCGAGCTTTTGCTCGTAATCACGGATTTTACGTTGTAATAAAATGACATCATCAATGACTTTTTCTAAGGTCTCAGCAAAAGCAGGCTTGCCTTTAAGACGCTCAGTGAGCCAATCAACGTTGGTTTCATTACTTGGGAAAGTTTTACGGAATTCAGAACGCGGCATACGACCACGGCGAATAACCAAGCGCATAATCTGGCGTTCTTGCTTACGTACGTCATCATAGACGTCATGCATGATAGCCATGACTTGATCTGACATGCGGTTGTTAAGCTTCAACATCATAAAGCGGCTGGCAAGTTGCTCATAAGCTTCGTCAGCTTGCGTACTGCCACGACCATAATCGAGCAAGGCTTGTTTGGCTTTAATAAATAGATGTTCGATCTCTTCTAGACGAAGACGCACTTCTTCTGGATCGATACCACCAGTTTCTTCTTCGACATCATCTGCATCAGCGTCATCTACATCGTCGCTATCATCATCGTCATCTTTTTCGGCTTTAGCGATAGCTTTTGACTTCATCACTAAAATTTTCTCTTTCTCTCTTTCTTTTTCTTCTTTTGCTGCTGCTATATCTTCGTCTGTTTCAGGGTCTAAAAAACCTGTGATGACGTCAGATAGCTTTTTATCACCATCCACTACGCGCTGATATTCATCAAGAACGAATTGTACTGTACCAGGCCAATAAGCCATGGCATGCTGCACATCACGAATACCTTCTTCGATACGCTTAGCAATGGCAATTTCGCCCTCACGCGTTAACAAATCGACCGTACCCATCTCACGCATATACATACGGACAGGATCGGTAGTACGACCAGGCTCAGTCTCAACAGAGGCTAATACTGCCGCTGCTTCGTCAGCTGCCATATCGTCATCGCTTGAGTCATCGTTCATCAAGATGTCATCAGCATCAGGCGCGGACTCAAAGATTTTGATACCGACGTCAGTTAGCATCTGGACAATGTCTTCGATCTGATCGCTTTCTGTAATGGAGTCGGGCAGTTGGTCATTCACCTCAGCATAGGTAAGATACCCTTGCTCTTTGCCCATTTGAATTAAGGTGGCCAGTTGAGACGTGGACTTAGAAACTGACTTATCGTTCATAAATACTCACTTGCTTGCGTCGGACATTTCCGTGATATGACGTGCCATCGCTTGCTGGGTGCGTGGATCTAATCAATAGATTGATCACAAAAAGGCGTAGGGGATGTCAATAATAACGAAAATGAGTTGATATGAATAAAGGCTCAAAAAACTACAATAAAATTGCTCAATAAAACTTACTAAAAATACTACTCAAAAAATAAGGCGATATGACCGTATCTAAAATGACAGTCAATATTCACAGCCGCATAGTTTAACACAGACCACCGCTATCGAGCACGGTACAGTCAATTAGTTGCTACTTATATCTTATTATAAATGTGTGCTAGCCATAATCATAAATGATGGGGGCAATGTACAATGTTTTAAAGGGTTGGTTCTTTATTAGCTATCTACTATCTGCTTAATAGCTAATAAATCAAGATTTAACAGTGGCCATTTGCGCTGACTGTTCTGCTTGCTGCGCACGTAACCAGTCATTTAATAGTTGTGTCTGCTTGCGTACGATGGCAAGTCTGACATGATCTGGATTTTTGATTAGATCCTGCATCTTTTTTTGCATATGAAGTTTAAGCAGCTGCATGACTAAGTTTTCGACCAGCTCATCAACACTCAAAATATTTCTAGTCGTTAGTGTCTTATAAAAAGCGCCCCAACTGCGGCTTAACATCTCTTGAGTAACAGGTTGTACATTCGACATAATAAAGTGTGCGGCGGCATTGGCATCTGTTGGTAGATATGCCAAACAACGCTTAATGGTATTGACCACATCGAGTAATGCGGTATCTTGCAAGTCTTCCCAAGCTAATGATCTAAAAGCATCAGCAGGCGCTTTTTGTTTGATATGAGCAGGGAAGTCTAAACTATCAATACCAGCTTGTCGCCAAATCGCCTCGATAGGGTCTTCTTGGAATATACGCGGCTGAAATAAAAAACATAGCTGCAACTGCTGGCTGATGGTCATATCGCCATCAAAATCTAGCAACGCGTCTTTGGCCTCAACGTTTTGGCTACGTTTGCCACCCAGTTTTTGATAAATGTCATTATTTAATAGATAACGAAAACTACTGCCTTTAGGTAGTGAGGTAGTCAAAGTGCGCACTTGTGACATGAGCTTGGCTTTACCTTCTGCCAATGCTAAATCATAACGCTCACTTAAATAGGCAAAAATGTATTGCGATAGCGGCATAGCATTGATGATTTGCTCACGCATAGCTTCCGCGCCATTAGCCTTGATAAACGTATCAGGATCATGGTTATTAGGCAATGATAGAAATCGCAGTTCTTTATCGTCGCTTAGGACAGGTAGAGCAACTTCAAGGGTGCGCCAAGCGGCTTTTTGCCCAGCGCTATCTCCATCAAAACTCAATGTTAGAGTGGGATTAAGGGTCAATAGACGCGAGATTTGGCTTTCATTAATAGCCGTGCCCATGGATGCCACCGCACCATAAATACCAGCTTGGTAAAGGGCAATCACATCCATATAGCCTTCGACCACTAGCCAGCGGTCTGCACGCTGTTGTCTTGATTCATAATAGCCATACAGTACATGCTGCTTATGAAAGACGGGCGAGTCTGAAGAGTTAATATATTTGGGCTTAACTTCATCATCTAACGCTCGACCGCCAAAACCAATAGTGCGTCCTTGATTATCTCGGATTGGAAAGATGACTCGATCACGGAGCAAGTCATAATCACGTCCTGACTCTGATTGGCGTACCAGACCTAAGGCTTTGAGTCCCTCAATGTCTTGCGGGAACTGATGCTCAAGATGTTGCCAACCAAACGGCGCGTAACCAAGCCCGAAGGTCTCAAAGATATCTTCAGTAATACCGCGCGTCATAAAATAATGTTTGGCATGAGGGTGCGTGGTTAGATTGTGCTGATAAAACTTTTGAATCTGCTCCAGTAATTCATACAGATTACCGTCTTGGTCGCTTACATTATTATCATTCAGATCTACTGGATGGAATGCTACGGAATCAAATGATGCTGAACCATCCGCAGGCCATGTAGGCGGGTAGTCACTGTACCCTGAACTGTCATAACTTGTGCCATCATAGGGACTGTCTGTGAGCGAGCTACTATAGCTTGCATCGTCATAATTGGGCGGACTTGCATAGTCGTTAGTCTGCTGATACTCATATGAGTCAGAAGAAATAGACGGGATATCAGCTGACGACTGCCCATTAGATAGCGCTGTTGATTGTGTATCCGATGAGGTAGGTGATGAAGTAGAGGGTGTTTGCTGTATTGACCTGGCATTTGGTCTAGATGCTGGCTTGGCTGTTGGCTTACTATTAGGTTTGTTGCGCTGATAGCTGACATTTTGCTGGTCATCTTTTGGCACTTCGATGCCAGTTTGCTTTGATAACTCATTCACCGCTTCAATAAAAGTTAGACTTTCATAGTCGCGTAAAAAGCTAATGGCATTGCCACCGACACTACAGCCAAAACAGTGGTAAATGTTCTTTTGTGGATTAACATAAAACGAAGGTGACTTTTCACCATGAAACGGACAACATCCTTTATATTCACTACCAGCACGTTTAAGCGTCGTATGACGACCAATAATACTAATCAAGTCAGCTTGGCTGTTCAGTTGTTCAAGAATATGATTAGGAATGCTCATGAGAAAAAATAATTTACCATAGGATAAGACAAGCGTTATTTTAGCACTTTTATTTTTGTATTATTCTAAACCGTTAAATCAAATCCATAGCAAAGCTGAGAGAAGTGATAAGGATTTAAAGCAATAATAAAATAGCCTAAGCAATGAATAGATAACTAAATTCAAAATATTAGCGTTTCATCTATCATTATATAAGATGCAGAATTTGTAAAAAATCAATAGGAAAATAAGGCCAACTATACAGTTGGCCCTATGGTTTATCGTAAGTTGTAGTCTATTTTAAAGGTATAACAATTACCTAGATAATTTAATTGTCATCGTCCATATCTACAGTATCATCAGTAGGTGACATAGTACTGCGAGTTGGATTCATGTTTTGTGGATTCACGGTGGCTTCTGTTGCCGCAGCACTTGGACTACCTTGACTAGATACTTGCTCAGTCACATTTTCAGGTAAACCCAAACCTATATTAACACCAGTATTGCGACGAGTTGGCGCACCACTAGCAACTGGAGAAGCAGCATTAGTAGCTGGCAATCTAAGCTGAGTAGCCGCTCGAACTATTTGAGTTTTGGTTGCTCCAGTATATTCACCATTGCTAAGCGGTGTATCTTTTAAGCTGGCACGACCAAGCTGTCCAAAGGTTAGTTTATTCAACCATGAACGGTCAGCCTTGGTAGACAACCTGACACGCCCATCGCTAGTAAGCCATTCTGGATAGTTGATCTGGAGTAGGGTTTTATATTCTTTCGCTAAGTCCGTCAATCCTAACTGCTGATGGCTGTAAGCAAGGATAGCGATCGCTTCTGGTACGGCTTCGCTCAGTGGATAATACTGGAATACCCATTTGGCACGATTTACAGCGGCTACATGCGCTTTACGTTCGATATACCAGTTAGCAGCGGTCAACTCACTATGAGCAAATTGATTATAGATAAAAGTCATACGTTGCGCTGCATCGGGCGCATAAGGACTGTTGGGGTATTTATTGATAAGCTCTTGGAAGTTAGCAAAGGCGATACGAAAATAGGCAGTATCACGTTCAGACTGATTAAGCTTAAACAGTTTAATACCTTCAGATGAGCCTTGCATATTGGCCACACCGCGTACGTAATATGCGTAACTGACTTGCGGGTTAGCAGGGTAGAGGCTAATAAATCGATCAGCACTTGCCGCTGCTGTTTCAAAGCTGCCACTTGCATATTGAGCATACATTGTGTCAAGCAGTGCTTGCTCAGCATATTGCCCTGTAGGATAAAAAGTACGTAAATTAGTCAGGTCTTCGATAGCCTGTATATAGCGTCCCTTATCGATTTGAGCAATAGCATCACTATAGTAACCTTGCTCTGACTTTTCAGCAGTTTCGACCGCATCGCTGTCTTTACTAGTCAGGTTTTTAAAAGTCTGACAGCCTACCAAGTTTACACTTATGGCAAGCAAGGTTATTGATGAGATTTTGATAAATGTGTTGCCAATAGGGCGCATACTTCTTCTCCGACACAAGGCGCATAATAGCGGTGGCGCTATCATACTAAGAACAAAGTTAATGATAAAAAGCTGACTATCAAGCTATAAGATAACAACGTGCAAAACAACAAAGGTATAAAACAGCAAGGTATCAAGTAAATAACTGCTCATAATTGAACATAGCTGCGGCATAGCATACAGCAAAACCACGATTACTTTATAGAATAACGTTTCCTTCGTCTATTTTTTCGTGCGCTATTTTGTAGTCAAATTACAATTAATCAGCACTATATTTATAGACAGTTATCCTTTTTATTGTTGCAAAGTTTGATGGCTATGCTTATCAGTAAAGCGTCATATGATAAATTTTGAATAGTTTAGCATGAGCGACTTTGATGGGCGACGACAAATATTGCTATTATTCCCGAATATACAGTAAATTACGGCAACGTTATATTATAGAGAGTTATATGTTAGAACGTCTAGTGGCATATGTCTCGATAGAAGATGATAGATAAGTACTCGCAACTGTAGGGCTAAAGGCTCTTGGCATGTTACACTATAGCGATATTTAACCGACTTTTTATTGTGATTTTTTAGGGTTCTAATTTTAATACCCTATGAATTGCGGCTTTATAGCTTTATAAAGTTACTCCTTATGACTTTTTCATTTATGGAAATTGTCACCTATAAATCTGCTACGAATAATAATGCTATGACCACAAATATAACACCGAAACAGATACCTGATACTGAACTATCAGCGCAACAACCATCCGTACAGGATGAATTGTTAAACGATGGCGACTTACTTGACGATGAGTCGGCTCTAGATTATGAAGAAATCGATGACGACGATGATGAAAGTCATGATGAAGAGCAAGGTGACGATAATTCTATAGCTGGACAAGCTATACCGCAAGTTATTGATATGACCTATACCGTTACTGAAAATGAAGCGGGTTTACGTATAGACAAGCTTGCTTCACAAGTTTTCACTGACTTCTCGCGTGCGCAGCTCCAGGGCTGGGTTAGCGACGGCAGCTTGTTATATAATGGCAGCGTGCAAAAGCCTAAGCAACGCGTCAAAGCGGGAGACGTTATACATCTCTCGACGACACTGCAGCAGCACAGCGAAGATCAGCCAGAAAATATCGATATTGAAGTGGTTTATGAAGATGACGCCGTATTGGTCATCAATAAGCCTGTGGGTATGGTGGTGCATCCTGGCGCTGGTAATCAGACTGGCACTTTGGTCAACGCGCTACTGTATCACTATCCGCAGCAGCATCATTTGCCGCGTGCAGGTCTGGTACATCGTATTGATAAAGATACTTCTGGGTTATTGCTTATTGGCAAAACCAAACCCGCTCAAATGGCTTTAATGGAACAGTTGAAAGACAAATCTGTTTATCGTCATTATCAATGTGTAGTAGCTGGCGATCAAGCAAGCCTGATGCGCCATCGTCGTATTGATGCACCGATTGGCCGTCATCGTAATCAGCGTACCAAGATGACTGTTATGACAGCTGGGCGTGAAGCGGTCACGCACTTGTTAAACGTCACTGCCCTTAATGATAATTATTGTCTATTAGATGTAGGGCTTGAGACTGGACGTACCCATCAGATTCGTGTGCATTTAAGTCATATTACCTATCCAATTGTGGGTGATCGCGTCTATGGTGGTCGTCGTCAATTACGAGCAGGCTTGACAGAGGCTCAGCGCAATGCGATTAGTAATTTCCCGCGTCAAGCATTACATGCCTATACCCTAGGCTTTGTTCATCCGACGACGGGTGAGGACATCGAAGTGACGACACCTATTCCTGAAGATATGCAGAAGTTGATGGCAGTGTTAAGTGATGGCTATGATGACGAATAAGATATGACAGACAAACTTCCCCTGACGATGCTGGCACAGCTTGATGATGTGACTGTGTTTCAGACAGCAGCCTTGCAAACGGCTGATTTTGAGGATACTGATTTTAAAAATCCAGGTCTTGAAGGTGCTGATTTTAAAAGTACAGAGTCTGAGACGTATAATCAGAAATCTCAAAAAATGCTGCAAACAGAGCAAGCAAGCTATGGTGAGTTGAACCTTGGATTGCATGTCGCTGATAACCCTGCACAAGTATTAGATAATCGTATGCGTCTATTAGCTGCTATCAACCAGCAATTAGCAACGCAGCAGCGTGCCTCTATCAAACGCTTACACTGGGTCAATCAGGTTCATGGCAAGCAGATTCATGATGTTGATGTCAGTCCGCTGAGTATGCGTCCGGTAGATGCTGATGCGCTAGTCAGTCAGCAAGCTGAACTGGGTCTAGCTATCATGACCGCAGATTGCGTACCTATTGTCTTATATCAACCAGCAAGTGGACAGATAGCAGCTATTCATGCTGGCTGGCAAGGGCTGGCGTGTGGCATTATTAAGACTACTGCTGAGCGTTTTGAGTCGGCAGGGCAGATTATAGCTTGGATTGGCGTTAGTATTAGCCAAGCGCACTATGAAGTAGGTAGCCAAGTTCGAGATAAGTTATTAGCAGGTTGTATAGAAAGTAACTCATTATCAACCGAGCATCTGGATAATTTTGCCGCGCTATTTTCTATACCAGCCAATTCTACTGATGGCAGCGATAAGATAAAGCTAGATTTACCGAAGCTTGCTGCCTATCAATTAGAAACGTTAGGTATCCGTGTTTCTAACGATTCAGATATTGACTGTAGCTATGCTGATCCTCGTTATTATTCTTATCGGCGGCAGACGCATTTGCAGCAGCCAGCTACAGGGCGAATGGCATTGATTGTCGTGCGCAGTTTAGCCATTTAGGTACAATGCTTGAAAAAAATATTGGGGTATATAGAAATAAAAAATAGCAGCCTAAAACCTGCTATTTTTTATTGTCGATTCAATCTGATTACTTATTATTAGCACACAGAATCATTGGACTTCGGTACTGACAGTCCAAATAGCGGACGCAAGTATAATGCTAAGAAAGTCCCTGCCATTGCGAGTATGCCCCAAATATAACCGTGCAAACTAAAAGAAGCGATACCACCGAAGTAAGCACCGATATTACAGCCAAATGCAAGACGCGCACCGTATCCCATCATCAGACCACCAATCACAGAAGCAGCAAAATTACCTGCAGTAATCTGGGTAAATTTGAACAAACCACCCGCTGCCGAAGCGATAAATGCGCCAATGATGATACCGATATTTAGTACAGTCGTTGAATCTGCAAAGATAGAAGCATCAAGAGCGGCAGCATTAGCCCCTTGCCAATAGCCCCAGCTGGCAACATCAACGCCCAAACCGCTAGCAATTTTAGAACCCCATAATGTAAAGGCTGAAGTAATGCCCCAAGGCTGACCACGCGTTAGTAAGGTCAATGCATTAAGTAGGGCTAGAATAATTGCTGCCGCAAACAGTGGCCAAGAGCCTCGAAAAATCCGTTTCCAACCAGATTCAGAAGGCACGGGTGCCATCTTTGGTGCGTTTCTTTTTCTCTCAATGATTAACGTTACCCATGCGATTAAACCGAATAGTGCAAGCGATACTAGCCACGCGCCTGTATAACCGAGGCCTGTAGAAGTGGCTAACGAATAGGGTGCATAAGCTGGCATCTCTTCTGTCCAAAATGGGAGATGATAAGCGCCAATCGTGGCTCCGACTATGAAGAAGATAAAAGTTATGAACATGACAGAACGTCCACCTCCTATCGCGTAGAGCGTGCCAGAAGCACAGCCGCCACCAAGTTGCATGCCAATGCCGAACACGAAAGCCCCCACGACTAAGCTGACACCCAACGGTGCGACATAGCCTGCGACTGGCCCACCAAAAATGGTGGTGCCATAGGCAAGTATTGGCGCAAACAACGTCACAGCGACCGCCAACATCAGCATATGGGAGCGCATTGCCTGCCCATTGCCTACTGCCATCATACGTCTGAACGCGGAGGTAAAACCAAAGCGAGCATGAAAGAGGGTATAACCTAGCAAAAGACCAATGCCAAGGAGCAATGATTGGGATATGTGTTGGGTATCAAGTAAATGAATAAGCAGCAGCAGACCTGCAACTGCGCCTCCCGCTATTAACGCTTTCTGCGGTGCATTTAAAGCAAGATTCTCTCTCACAACAGGATCTTTTGTGTCGTTTACCGGTTGAACTCTAGTGATAGTATTCAAAGTAATAGCTTCCTTCTCCGATGCATTTGATCGGATGTTATTTTTATAAGAGTTTTTTAGAATATTGGATGTAGAAGTGTGGATTCTATGTCGATTTATAGAACTTGTTGAAGTTCTACAATGAGTAACGAATCAGCGCTACATCATAGTCTTATTGGAATGAAAGTAAACATGAAGGCACTAGAAGAATAAGAATTAGCATATAATAATATGGAATAACATATATTTGAATCAGCTCGTTTGTTATTATCGGTTTTCACTATAATTGGCAGGAGCTGGCTCGTAGCTTATGCAGACTAATATTGATTACTTACATAAGATTGGTTGATAATCTGTCAAATCTCGCTAGAGTATGCACTAATAAAAAAAGTGTGCACTAATAAATTAAGCGCTAACCAAGACGCGTCTAATATTGATATGCTTGAATTTACTGAAGCTTGGCGCATATTATTTAGTGTGCTTTATCAACATATAGATCATGAGGGTGGCCTTTACTGCTGCTAAACAATGCAAAGTGCAGCAATGAGCCAAATGGCACTGATTATCGTGAGCCGCTCAAATTGTTATTAATCATATTTCATGAAGTTTTAAAGTATTAACTTTTAACTATTCAATTAATTACTTATTACCCATTATTAGAGTTCGTATGAATACATCTGTAGCACCGTCTTTGCAATCTTCCAATACTGATAACCTGCGTACTGTATCAATAGCGGTTATTTATCATAGTAATTATGGTCATACCAAGCGCGTAGCTGAAGCGATAGTCGAGGGTGCACGCCAACAATTACCAGAGGCGCAAGCTAAAGCTGTCGATGTTCATGACGTTGACTGGAATTTTTTGGATCAGGCAGATTTGCTCGTTTTTGGTAGTGCGGTATATATGGGCAGTGTCACGGCTGAATTCAAAACTTTTATGGATGAGACCTCCAAGCGTTGGTACCATCGAAAATGGGAAGGTAAGTGGGCAGCCGCTTTTGCTAACTCAGGTGGTCTAAGTGGTGACAAATTGGCAGTATTACAGCAGATTTCATTATATGCTATGCAGCATGGCATGAACTGGATTGGGCTACCACTTATGCCGACAGGTCATGGTGAAAATGATTTAAACCGATTATCAAGCTTCTTAGGTTTGATGACTCAGTCGCTTGATGGACCACCTGAGGAAACTCCAGGCAAAGGTGATATTGATACTGCTATTTGGTTTGGTGATCATTTGGCAAAGACCATAATTAAGCATCAGCCAGCATGTTAAGTGATTAAAATATAGTAAGTTAATACTCATTACGTATAAAGTAGTGAATATTAAATAATGATAAAAAAGCAGACGTCAATATTGATGTCTGCTTTTTTAATGGGCGCTGTTTATATTGATTGCTATTGATTGAACGGATTATCAACCGAATTAACATTGACTAAGTTAGGGTTAGAAGTGACAGGAATAGGACTATCAAAAAACTGAATGGCTTGGCAGCCAGTAAGTAGCGTCATGATTAAAAGCACGCAGGAAAAATTGAACGATTTCATAGTAATTCTCAGCATACCTTTTGTAGTACTCAAATAGCTTACATAATAACCAAAACCTATTATTAAGCAATAGTATACTTTTGCTTAGTGTCGTTTATTTTCAAAAATATCAAATTTACTTCAACAGAAAACAGCTGATTTTTTATGTTGTATAAATTATTTATTTGTGAGTTATATATTTACATTAAAAAATCTGTCTCAGCATTTGTATATGTTATGTATACAATACTCTCTGTATAAATTAGCCTAAGCGAATAAAGTAGTGAGTTTTCATGCAACTATTAAATATCGTTTTAATAAAATAATGAACTATATTTAAGCTTAGTAGATGTTTTTAAAGGCTTTATTAGATAATTATTAAATATTATATGATTAATTATTTTGAAAATTTTGTCACGGTTGATGTGTCAATGGTAAATTTTAATTTTTGTAAAAAAATGAGTTAAATAGGTTAATATTTAAGCAATAATAGCGAAATAGTTTTACCTTAAGAGGGTAAATATAAATTACTTGACATATAAGTGTAATAATTAATGGAAATATCTATTCATAAACGAGTAACCAACACCAATACCAACACTGAAAGTCTATACAGGACTAATCACAATAATAAGGCAGAATAGAACCGGACTGTTAGTTTTGAAAACTGTTGACTACCTTTTTCTACTTCTTTTTTATTAAGCAGCCTTAATTTTTCCAGCCACTATATGCCAGCTATATGAGGATATTATGAAGCCACTTTCTATAATGTTATCGATGCTTATTATTGGTTTCACTTCCAGCACCGTGATGGCTGAAGGAGTTAACACTCCAAGTGCAAGCTTGCCTAATGTAAGCCCTGCCAATAGCGATTTAGTCAACCGCGGTGCTTATATTGCACGTGCTGCTGACTGTATGGCTTGCCATGGCGAGGACTATACGGGGGGTGTCGCAATTGAAACTCCAATGGGTGATATTTACGCGACCAATATTACCCCGTCAAAACGCTATGGTATCGGCAACTATACCGAAGCGGATCTAAAAAAAGCGCTCCAGCAAGGCCGTGCTCTCGACCACATGATTTATCCTGCCATGCCATATCCATCTTATAACGGCATGAAAGATGAAGATGTCAGTGCGTTATTTGCTTATCTGCAGACCGTACCAGTCGTTGATGAAGCTCCTGAGTACAAAACAGATTTACCTTTTCCGTTTAACTTTCGTACCTTAATGTTAGGTTGGAACGCGATTAACATACCTTCTACAGAAAATCGTGAGGGGCTAACGCAAACGCAGCAACGCGGCGAGTACTTAGTAAATAACCTTGCTCATTGTGGCACTTGTCATACGCCGCGTAACAGTACCATGGGTTTTGATAAAGATAATTATCTGTCAGGTGCACAACTTGGCACTTGGTACGCACCAAATATCACCCCTGATAAATCGAGTGGGATAGGTAATTGGAGTGAGCAAGATATCATCACCTATTTGCGTACAGGTGAGCTGGATCAACGGGTCTTTGCTGGCGGTCCGATGGGTGAAGTGGTTGCGCACAGCACTCGCTATCTAAAAGATGCAGATTTGAATGCAATTGCCTCTTATCTTAAAGCCGTACCCGCTGTCCGAACAGATGACAAAATTCATCCGGTCGATGCATCACGTTTACCAACCCCGATTAATGAATCAATCACTCATGATCTTCTTGCTCAAAAAGATTATTTGGCACAGGCTAAAGCGGATGTTAGTGGCGGTAGTAATTCGCCCGAAGCGTTATACCTTGCTGCTTGTGGTAGCTGTCATGGGGTCGATGGTTATGGTCAGCCCGATGCCCGTTATGCACCTATTATCGGTCTAAGTAGTATCCGACGTAATAATCCAGATGGTCTAATCAACGTTATTCTTCATGGTATTAATGGCGCAACCAATACCAGTCCTAAAATGCCTGGATTTTCAGAAGAGTTAAGCAGTCAGCAAATTGCTGGTATTACCAATTATGTACGCGTGAACTTTGGCAGTCTTGCTAGCAGTAATGTAAGTGCCGCTGATGTCGATAAAGTAATAGCATCAGAACCTGAGCAACCTTTTTTAATTAAGTATGCAGGCCTGCTTGCGATAATAGGCATCATCGTAGCTATCGTCATTATTATATTTATTATTCGGACGATTATACGTTCTAGGCGCCACAGATAATTGGAATTGATTTGTTCAGACAACCAAGCAAGTAATCTTATAAATGCGTATGAGACGCTTATTACAAGACATAGATTAAGTGCAAGACGGCAGAGGAATAGAGCTTGGCATAAGATACAGAGCATATAAGCCAAACTAATAATAAGAGAAGTGCCTACTGCCACACCGTCACGCACGACAGTCTACTTAAGGACATTATTATGAATGACATGCCTCAATCACCAACGCGGCGCCAACTGCTCTCGATGATCGGTAAAACAGCGGGCGCAACTGCGATGTATCAAGCAATGACCACTTTAGGATTCGCTTCTGAATCTAGTTTTAAAGAATCTATGGATCTTAAAGGGGCGCCTCCCGGTGCTAGCATCGTCATCCTTGGCGCAGGTCTTGGCGGCCTTACTGCTGCCTATGAGTTGCGTAAAGCAGGTTATGATGTCAAGGTACTCGAGTTCCAAAACCGTGGTGGTGGACGCAGCTGGACGCTTAATAGCGGCGATAAATATACTGAGCTTGGCGGTGAAGAGGTTACCTGTGATTTTGAAGAGGGTAACTACTTTAACGGCGGACCATGGCGTTTGCCAAGTCACCATTATGCAGTATTTCACTATTGCAAAAAGTTTGGCGTTGAGATGCAACCCTTTGTTCAAACCAATGACCGTGCTTATTTGCATCGCTCTACTCACTTTGGCGGTGTGCCGCAGCGCTTAGGCGATGTAAAAAACGATATACAAGGTAACGTAGCCGAGCTGCTATCAAAGGCCGTTAACGTCGGAGGTCTTGATCGTTCGGTGAATACTGAGGATAAAGAGAAGTTACTTGAAGGCCTAAAAGGCTGGGGTGTGCTAGACAAAGACTATCGCTATAGAGCCAGTAATGAGACTACTAAACATCGTGGTTTTAGCGTTTTCCCTGGTGGTGGTTTGATGCCAAACGAAAAACCCTCAAAGCCTCTACCTATCAGTGAGATATTAGATTCTGGCATGTGGTCAGATATCTATAGCAATCATATGACTTATGGCCATCAACCAACAATGTTCCAGCCAGTAGGCGGTATGGGTAAAATCGGCGATGCGTTCACCCGCGAGTGCCGCGATATGATTGAGTTTAATGCCAAAGTCACCAAGATTCATCAAGATGAAAGTGGCGTCACTGTCAATTATGTCGATAGTAACAGTCCAGATGGGGCAACCAAGACTATACGTGCTGATTGGTGTGTTTGTAATATTCCGTTGACCGTATTGACTCAAATTGATATCAACGTCTCAAAGCCTATGAAAAAGGCAATGGCTGCCGTACCTTATGACACCTCTTATAAAGTTGGCCTAGAGTTCAACCGCCGTTTTTGGGAAGAAGACGAGTGGATCTTTGGCGGCTTGACCTATACTGATATGCCTATCACGCAAATCGCTTACCCTTCAGAAGACATGTTTAAAACGGGAACAGGGGTGTTACTAGGTGCATATGGCTTTGGCCCAACTTCTTATAAGTTCAACACGCTAACCCCAAAAGAGCGTATCAATGTTGCACTTGCTTATGGTAAATACATTCATCCACAGTATCCAAAAGAGTTCCGCGCAGGAACGTCAGTGGTGTGGCACCGTATCCCATGGACATTAGGTTGTTATGGTATCTGGAGTGAGTCAAGCCGTGAGCAGTATTATGATCAGTTGTGTAGTATTGACAACCGTATTGTACTGGCAGGTGAGCACTGCTCACACATTCCTGCATGGCAGGAGGGCGCTATTCTATCTGGCATTGATGCAGCCAATCGCTTACACCAAAAAGCAAAAATGCTTGGTTAATGTTGATAACTATAATAAATTCAGAGGCTATCATGGACAATATAAGCATAAAAAACATGACATCCAGAATGCTCAATATGATGTTGCTTAGTGGGATAAGCACTGCAGTATTGTTAGGCTGTAGCCAACAAGCAGATGATGTAGAGACACTGGCTAGTAAACAAGACACTGTGCAACCGGCTGATAATCAAGCCAGTCGTAATACTGGGGCTTGGGGCGGCGTGTATATGACTCGTGATGAATTAAGAGCGCCCAATATCAACATCGTTGATGACAGCTCACTGCCAAGCATGGAAAACGATCCAAGTATTGCAGAGTGGGAAACCAAGTTTGAAGGTTCAAATGCCTTTATTACTACCAATGGCGCCAAACTATATCACGACTCTTGTGCAGGTTGTCATATGCATGAAGGTCAGGGCGCTTATGGGGCAGGCTATTACCCACCGCTAGCAAATAATAGTAAAATGCAGTCGAAACACTATATTATTGATATCTTAATTAATGGCTTTCGCGGAATGCCGTCATTTCACATGATGATGAACGATGAGCAAATGGCAGCTGTTACTCAGTATGTCGTCAATGATCTAAATGGTTTTAAGCAGACCGTTACTGCTAAAGATGTGGCACAGCTAAGGCATGCCAACCCACCAGGTTATGATCCAAGCGAATAAGTTTGTCATAATTAATCTTACTTAGGTAATAACTAACAATAGTAATCAATAAAAAGCTCAACAAAAAAGCGTCCAGTAATATTATTGGACGCTATTTTATTGCTGGCTATTACTAGAATTCGACTAAATATTAGAGGTGATAGCTATTAAAAACGGCTTAAAATGCAGCTATTCCTTCAGATGTTTTATTCCTGAGTCTTTGTAAAAAAACGTGCTTGATAGATAATTAAGCAAGCAATTTCAGTGAAATAGTTTTATTTTAGTAGAGTTGCCTCAACGTTATTTGCTAAACATTATATAGGTGACATACAAGGATGTTTATTATGAAGCCGTTTTCTGTGCTGTTGTCAGCACTTGCATTTAGTATGGCCTCTAGCACTTTGATGGCTAAAGAGATAAGCTTTCCTATTCCTAGTGCAACTTTACCCAATGTTAGCCCAGCAAATAGTCCTCTCGCTAATCGCGGTGCTTATGTTGCGCGTACCGCTGACTGTATGGCTTGTCATCGTGAAGACTATAGTGGCGGCGTAGCGATTGAAACGCCTATCGGCAATATTTATTCGACCAACATCACACCTTCTAAACGTTATGGCATTGGCAATTATACCGAAGCTGATTTTACAAAAGCTCTGCGCAAGGGACGTGCACCGGGTTACCAGCTTTATCCTGCCATGCCATATCCGTCCTATCATGGGATGACTGATGACGATATCAGTGCATTATTTGCTTATTTTCAAACTGTACCAGTCGTTGATAAACCACCTGAAAAAACCACTAAATTACCATTTCCATTAAATATTCGCAGTTTGATGTTAGCTTGGAACGTCATCAACGTACCTTCTACTGAAAACCGTCAAGGTCTTACCCAAACGCAGCAACGTGGTGAATATCTAGTCAATAATTTAGAGCACTGTGGCACATGTCATACACCACGCAACCTTACTCAGGGTCTTAATAAAGACAAGTATTTATCTGGTGCGCTGCTTGGTAAATGGTATGCACCAAACATTACGCCTGACAACGATAGCGGGATTGGTCGCTGGAGTGAGCAAGACATTAGTATTTATTTACGTACTGGAAAGCTTGATAAACGTGCGTATGCTGGTGGGCCAATGGGTGAGGCAGTCGCGCACAGTACTCGCTATTTAACCGATGAAGACTTGATAGCAATCGCCGATTATCTAAAGGTAATACCGGCCATCAAGACTGATGATTACTTAATACCAGTGCATGTCTCACGTTTGCCACGTCCAGCCAGTGACTCTATTACTTACAACTTACTTGAGCAAAAAGACTATTTAGCGCAAGCAAAAGCCAATACCAGTATCAACGCTAATAGCAGCTCGTCAAAAGCATTGTATCTTGCTGTTTGCGCCAGTTGTCATGGTGTCGATGGTTACGCCCAGCCTGATGCACGTTATGCCTCTATCGTAGGACTAACCAGCATTCGCCGTGCTAAGCCAGATGCGCTGATTAATGTCATTGCCTATGGCGCTAAAGGCGCACTAAATACAGCGCCGAAGATGCCAGGTTTTTCAAAAGAATTAACTCATGCTCAAATTGCCAGTATCGCCAATTATGTGC
This sequence comes from Psychrobacter sp. P2G3, assembly GCF_001593285.1. Classification (NCBI taxonomy): domain Bacteria; kingdom Pseudomonadati; phylum Pseudomonadota; class Gammaproteobacteria; order Moraxellales; family Moraxellaceae; genus Psychrobacter; species Psychrobacter sp. P2G3. Next base: position 1,864,650 of record NZ_CP012529.1, on the reverse strand, counting down.
GAGTTAGTTTCGGTGGACTGCCAAACAGCGATGTTAGCGCCACTGATGTTAAACGCATACTGAAGTAAGTGTAAGCATCAAGACAGATCACAAAAACGCTTATCAGTATCTAATGCTATGCACGCCTGCTTTATTACAAGGACAATATAATGAACGATATGCTTCAATCACCCACACGGCGGCAACTGCTGTCAATGATTGGCAAAACTGCTGGAGCAACAGCCATGTATCAGGCGATGACCACGCTGGGCTTTGCGTCTGAATCTAGCTTTAAGCAAGAAATGAATCTCAAGGGCGCGCCTGCTGGAGCAAGTATCGTTATCCTTGGGGCAGGCTTGGGTGGTCTCACTGCGGCTTATGAGTTACGTAAAGCGGGCTATAAAGTGACTGTTCTTGAGTACCAAAATCGCGGTGGTGGACGCAGTTGGACATTAAACAGCGGTGACAAATATACAGAGCTGGGTGGAGCTGAGGTCACTTGCGACTTTAAAAAAGGCAATTATTTTAATGGCGGCCCGTGGCGATTGCCTGTACATCATTATGCCGTATTCCATTATTGTAAAAAGTTCGGAGTCGCATTACAGCCTTTTATTCAAACCAATGACCGTGCTTATTTGCATCGTACCAATCATTTTAATGGCGCGCCGCAGCGTTTAGGGGAGGTGCAAAGTGACATTCGCGGTTATGTCTCAGAGTTGTTATCCAAAGCGGTTAATACTGGTGGCCTTGATAATACCGTTAATAAAGAAGACAAAGAAAAACTGTTAGAAGGTTTAAAAGGTTGGGGCGTTCTTGATAATAATTATCGCTATGTCAAAAGCCATGAAACTAGCAAGCACCGCGGTTATAGCGTTTATCCAGGTGGCGGGTTGATGCCCGATGCCAAGCCCTCGACTCCGATACCAATGGACAAATTATTAAATTCGGGAATGTGGTCAGATATCTATGCCAACTATACCGTTTATGTGCATCAACCAGCGATGTTTCAGCCCGTTGGCGGTATGGGAAAAATCGGTGATGCGTTCACGCGTGAATGCCGCGATATGATTAAGTTCAATGCCAAAGTCACCAAAGTTTATCAAGACGAGACTGGTGTAACCGTTGATTATGTCGATAGTAATAACATCGATAGTGAAACCAAAACTGTACGTGCAGATTGGTGTATTTGTAATATTCCACTATCAGTATTAACCCAAATTGATATCAATGTCTCAGCACCAATGAAGCAAGCGATGGCAGCCGTCCCTTATGACAGCTCTTATAAAGTAGGTTTAGAATTCAAGCGCCGCTTTTGGGAGGAGGATGAATGGATATATGGTGGCATCACTTATACTGATATGCCTATCTCGCAAATATCTTATCCTTCACAAGACTTGTTTACTACTGGTTCAGGCGTACTACTGGGAGCTTATGGGTTTGGAGAGGCATCCTATAAGTTTAATTCTCTAACACCAAAAGAACGCATTAATGCGGCATTAGAGTATGGTAAATATATACATCCGCAATATACCAAAGAGTTCCGCTCGGGTACTTCGGTCGCGTGGCATCGTATCCCATGGTCGCTCGGTTGCTATGGGCTTTGGAGTGAGTCTAGCCGTGAGCAGTATTACGAGACGCTTTGCAGCATTGATCATCGAATCGTGCTGGCAGGAGAGCATTGCTCACACATTCCAGCTTGGCAAGAAGGCGCAATATTATCCGGTATGGATACAGCTAAGCGGTTACATCAAAAAGCAAAAAAGCTTGTCTAATAAGGGTGACGATTAAGCAAGGATGACTATAATGAACTTAGGAGCAATCATGGATATGATGAGATTACACCCAATTGAACCATCTCATCCGCTCAAGTTGTGTAAAGCAGCAATCATCTTAGTTATCGGAGGTGCAGCTGCGTTATCAGGCTGTAGTTCATATACTAAAGAAAAGGCGGTCACTATTGCCAGTCAACAATCAGCACCAGTGCTATTTGATAATCAGGCTAGCCGCAATAATGGTGCGTGGGGTGGGGTGTATATGTCGAAAGAAGCGCTTGCCCGCCCGCCTATGAATATCGTCAATGTTAGCTCGATACCAAAGATGCAGAATGATGCCAACTTACAAAAATGGCTCGCAAAATTTGAAGGTAGCTCACAAGGTAAAACAGGCTTTTTTACGATGAATGGTAAAAAGCTCTATGAGGACTCCTGCGCGGGTTGTCATATGCAAAAAGGCGAAGGTGCGCAAGGGGCAGGCTACTATCCGCCGCTAGCCAATAATAGTAAGATGCAATCAAAATACTATATCATTAGCGTTGTGATGAATGGTTTGCGCGGTATGCCATCCTTTCATAGTATGATGAATGATGAGCAAATAGCGGCTGTGACTCAATACGTGCATAGCGATCTGAATAAATTTACGGATACGGTCACTGCGGCTAACGTTGCCCAATTACGCCATGAATTTCCACCGGGTGCGGATCCTAGTGAGTAAGCTTGTTATCATAAACAAAAAAAGCGTCTGATAAATAAGTTATCAGATGCTTTTTTTTAAAACGTTACGAAGTAATAAAATTATTGCGGGCTGGCTGACCATACCGGTGAGCGGATAATGCCTTGACCAGACTTACCGAATGACTCACCACCATTTAATGACTTAATGGTTAATACGCCTTTCCCGCCTTGAGTTGAGGCATATACCACACGCTTACCATTAGGTGAGAAGCTTGGAGCCTCATCAATACCGGTATTACCCAAATTAGCAGTCACTGCACCGTTACTGTTCATAATTGCAGCTGAGCGCCCACTCAAAAAGGCAATTTGCGTGCCGTCACTACTAAACTGCGGACTGGTTGCATAACCACTATTAGATACTTTGGTTGTCCGACCTGAGCCAAACTCATAGCGATAAATTTGTGGCTTATTAAAGCCTGCTCTATCAGAAACAAATACAAAAGACTTACCATCCGGCGCATAATTTGGTTGCACTTCACTGCTTGGCCAGTTTGTCAGCTTTTTAAGGTTGCCACCACCTGCGCTCATCTCATAAATATCAGCACTACCTTCAAAACTGCTGGAGAATAGTATTTTACTACCGTCAGGGGAGAAAGATGGGCTTAGGTTACTGCCTTTATATGGAGTAACAACAGTGGCCGCGCCGCCACTCACATTTTGTACATAAATTAATGGATAGGATTTGTCGCGCTGTACTGTATAGGCAATGCGCGAAGCATCAGGTGACCATGCTGGCGAAAATATTGAGCCTGTGACTTCAGTGATGGTTCTAGAGTTTTCACCATCGGCGTCCATGACTTTTAAGCGAGATATCTTATCTTTGCCGCGTCCAGTCTCTTCAATATAAGCAATACGCCCTGAGAAGTCACCCGGCGTGCCAGTAACAAGCTCATAAACTTTATCCGCGATAACGTGCGCTGCATAACGCAAACTTTCTTGATTGTTATCCGCACTTAAGCTTTGCTTACCTTGAAGCACGCGACCAGATTTGACATCAATCACTTCATAGTTAGTCTCGATTTTACCGCGATTGGTACGGGTGCTACCGACTACTAGATAAGGAATACCTAAGCTTTGCCATACTGGTAATGTCCCAGCGAGCTCGCTACTACTACGCGGTTGCTGCGGTAAATTTTTGCTAGTAACGTTGAGCTCAGTTCTACTCAAGTCGTTTAAGATAATGGGCGATAGCACAGAATCACCAGCGAAAGGCACAAAAGCGACCTGATTTTGTTGTACTGGAATCTCATAATCTAATTCTAGTACGACAGGGGCAGCGTATAAGCTAGGAGCAACAAGTAGGCTTGAGGCACTGGCAAGTAAAGTAATCAAAAGTTTTTTGTGAGTACGCATGACTGAATTTAGCTCCTAGAATAAGGTGGTAATCGTTTTTTATATACTTTAATTGAGTACCACGGTAAGACAATATCACAACTGACGCAAGTTTTTTAAGATGAAATTGGCAATAAACTAGGAGTTTGCTATGTTATCAATTACTGCCCTTGAACTGTACCGTAAAGGTAGGATATTTAGGGTCGTCAGTATCAATCGGTAAATTACGGGTACTCAGTACTGCTTGTTTAGCAGCTTCGTTTACAGCTGGATCAGAGCCTGAAACAGAGACATTGACCACATCACCATTGCTATTGACTGTTATCGTTAACGTCGCACGTTGGGTTGAACCCTTAGCCGCTATGGGTGGGTTATAATTGCGTCTGATTAAGTTAATAATCTCACTATTGCTCGCACCGCGACTCCCACCTGACGCATTGCTATTACTACCAGCTGATTGCCCTGAGGTAGTGGTACTTCCAGATACCGTTGACTGTCCATCGGATAAGCTAAAATTCTTGCCAGCACTGCTTGAGTTACCAGTATCTATCTCTAAATTGGACTGTGTATTATTAGGGCGTTTGATTTTGGGTGGATTGTTCTCTGTATTTCGAAATGATTTCAGTCGAGCGCGCTCAGCATCAAGCTCATTTTGTTTCTGTTGTTCAACTTCATTAAGCTCTGCTAACGCTGACTCATCTAGCTGCGCTGCCAATTCAGCTATATTACGCTCATACTCTTGCATTTGCTCAGTACGTCGCTGATGCTGCTCTTGACTCATTAATACTGGACGATCAGCTGGGTCATCAGAGCGAGTAAATATAGACTCTCTTTGTGTGTTTGGTGGTACGTTTGTTTGGCTGGCATTGCTACTGCTATTTGCATTCATTTGTTCAATGGCAACTGCACTGCCATCACTACTACTAGCTGCTTGCATCGCTGCACGATTGGCTAATATCTGCCCTTGCATTTCAGCCAACTCTCCCGGTGTGACCATGGTAGTTTCAATATTACCCACGGTTTCTAATTCGGGCGATTGGTAGGTATAGATCAGTATTCCAAGCACAATGCCATGTGCCAACAAGCTCAATATCATGGGCAGTGTCAGCCCATTACCTTCTGGCGGAGTTGGGACATAAACGGCAGGAGCATTATTCATGGTTTTGATACTCATTGACGTGTTTCATCAGATTGTCTGCTTCGTTAAACTAAGCGTATATAGAGGCAAGTGTGTGCAGAGTACAGTAGATTTTTTAGTTAAGGCTATTATAACGTAGGTGTGGGCAGGGGAGCACCTGTTAATAGTCCTACTTTTTGAATACCTGCCTGCTGCAAGTTTGCCATTAAGGTCATAATTGAACCATATTGGTTATTTTGATCTGCATTAATCATTACCTGAAGCGGTTGCACGCCAGCGTTGCTATTTTGCGACTGTAAATTGGATAAAGTATTAATCAGTTCTGGCTCACTGATAGGCATGTCTATATTGTTCTCATAACTGATAAAAATCTCACCGCTACTTGTTAACGATACGATAACAGGTAGCTGATTTTGACTCATTGCATTGGTCTGCTCTTTTGGCAAATCAACATCGACCCCTGTCGTCAGCATCGGTGTTGTCACCATAAATATCACCAATAACACCAGCATAACGTCGATATAAGGTACGACATTCATTTCAGCGTTGAGCGCTTTTTTCTTGCGGCTATAGGGGTTTGGTTTCATAGCCCTGTCACCTGACCTGCGCCAATTATAGTATCAGTAATTTTATTCTCTTTATGCAGTGCATTTTGGCTACTGGTCTCACGCTGTAACATACCCGTCATCTCATCGCAAAATAGTGCACGCGACTCATAAAGCTGGCCTGATTTTGCAGTGAAATGGTTATACGCTAGCACGGCTGGAATAGCAGCAAACAGCCCCATTGCAGTAGCAATAAGCGCTTCAGCAATACCGGGAGCTACGGAGGCAAGAGTGGCTTGTTCTGTTTGTGAGAGACCTAAAAAGGCATTCATGATACCCCAGACCGTTCCAAATAAACCAACATAAGGCGCTACCGAACCAATGCTGGCAAGGGTAGTGATTCCTGACTCAAGCAACTGTTGCTGACGACCAAGTCCAACCCGCAGCTTACGCTCAACGCCATCAATAATGTCATCTTTAGGTTGGCGTTTTTTGTGCATTCTTAAGTATTCAGAAAAACCAACATAAAAAATCTGCTCAAGGCCTTGACGCTCAGGAGAGCCTTGAACACCTTGGTACAGCTTGGCCAAATCTTCGCCCGACCAAAACCAAGTCTCAAACTGCTCATCGAAGTTTTTGGCCGTGCCAAGACGAGCGCTTAAGCGAAAAATAATGACCCAACTAACCAAAGATGCTAGTAGCAATAGTCCCATCACAATCTGCACGAGCAGGCTGGCTTGAGTAATAAGATCTATAATGTTTAATGATTCAGGCATGTAACAGACTCACTGGTAATTAACAATAACTGACTAAAATAATGATGCTGAAGCCAGATAACCTTAAGGAACTACAATAAAAACGATAATTTAATACTTATTATGCACAATTAAATATCGGTTATTTTCATATTAATTTCAATAACTTAATATGAAAATAACCGCTTAATCAAAGTGTGATATTTGCCGTAACAATATTTCAACCCCCTAGTTTACTGCTAAATGCTTAAAAGGTCATTATTAATGTGTTAAATGGTCAGTAGACAGATTTTTAATTTATTGTTTGATAATACGTTCTTACCGTGTACTATTGTTTATAAATAGAATTTAGTTTTGGTTTTGGACGCGTAAGGCATGGGTAATGATTGAATTTGTGCGCTAATTTCTCTAGAATGTTGCGCTTTGTTACCACTGCCTTTTGATAATGACGTCGCAATTCCTTTGCTGACGTCATATTTATTTTAGGCACTATATTTTAAACACCATCAAACCTGTTCTTTTCACTGGCCAGTCGGAATTGACCCTTATGAATGCACTTGAGCGCTATTTTGGAATTAATGGTGACAATACCACGATCAAAACGGAAATTGTTGCTGGTATAACGACCTTTTTGACGATGGCTTATATTATCTTTGTCAACCCTAACATATTGGCAGAAGCCGGTATGGATAAGGGGGCAGTGTTCGTTGCTACCTGTCTAGCCGCTGCGATAGGCTGTTTTATAATGGGCATCTATGCCCGCCTGCCTGTCGCCTTAGCACCGGGCATGGGTCTTAACGCCTTCTTTACCTATGGCGTGGTTTTGGGTATGGGCCATGCATGGCAAACTGCTCTCGGTGCTGTATTCTTATCGGGTTGTATATTTATACTTTTAAGCTTATTTAAGATTCGGGAATGGATTATAAATTCTATTCCAATGGCTCTGAAACAGGGTGTTATTGCAGGTATCGGTGCATTTTTAGCATTTATTGCGCTACAAAGCTCTGGTGTCATCGTTGGGCAAGATGCAACCTTGGTTACCCTCGGTGATATGACGTCATTTGGACCAATGATGGCTGCTATAGGCTTTTTCGTTATTATCGGTCTATCTTACAAAAAAATCCCTGGAGCGGTAACGATTGGTATTTTGCTGGTCGCTTTGATTAGTCTGTTGGCAGGTCATACTGAGTTCGCTGGTGTTATGTCCACGCCACCATCCATTGCACCCACACTTATGCAGCTTGATATTGCTGGTGCGTTTGACGTGAGCATGATCAGTGTCATTTTTGCTTTCCTATTTGTTGATTTGTTCGATACCGCCGGTACGCTAGTGGCTACTACGAGTCAAGCCAACTTAATTGATAAAGACGGTAAAATCCCTAATATGGGCAAAGCACTGCTAGCGGATTCAACAGCGACGGTTACCGGTGCGATGCTTGGAACTTCATCGACTACGAGCTATGTTGAAAGTGTCGCGGGTATTGCAGCAGGTGGTCGCACTGGCCTGATGGCAGTGACGGTCGGGGTGTTGTTTTTATTAAGTACTTTCTTTGCACCGCTGGCTGGTATGATTCCAGCTTATGCTACCGCTGGTGCTATCTTTTATGTAGCTGTGCTGATGCTAGGCACGCTAAAAGATATCAACTGGGGCGATTTGACGGATGCAGCGCCCGTTGTCGTCGTTCTTTTGTTCACTCCATTAACATACTCTATCGCTGATGGTATTGCGCTTGGTTTTATTACCTTTACTGCGGTGAAGTTAATAGCTGGCAAACTTAATGAAGTGACTATCGCAGTATGGGTGCTAACGATAATCTTACTTGCCAAGATTATATGGCTATAGTTTTTTAGGTTATTTATAAGCTCTTATTAATAAGTGCTATGCTTCTAAGAAGTGTATTTACAGACAGCTAGACAGCTAGACAGCTAGACAGCTAGACAGCATTACCCACTCCTAAACCCTCTTTATCTTTCTTTGATAAAGAGGGTTTTTTGGTTAGAGGCTAGGGCCTGTCCTCAATCTGAACGAGTGAACCTCTAATGGGCTAAAAATGGCTATATTTCCGTCACTCTTTGAAAATTTCTAGACAATATGTTCATATTCTCTGCAAAATTTCCTTTGATTGACAAAAACCTATCTCATTTTTATTACCGTTATCAAAATGAGGACAAGCCCTAGGGTATTTTTTGGCGAGAAATTCGTAATTATTACAGTTAGAAATAGTGCTTAATAGTTAATAGCAAACAAAAAACCATAAATTAAATAGCTTCAAGAACTTTGTGCTGCTATCTATTTGTTTTTAAATGATATATTTATTAATATAAATGACCGATAATGTTAGTTTGAAAAATTATTTCATGATAATATGGCGGAGTTAAGCGCATCACCTCAATCAACGCCGTAGAGGTTTTTCTTACAGTGAATTAGCGTCATATAAGATCGCAATTTTGGGTTCATTAATTTCATATTAAAGCCATTAATTGTCGATTGCACTCCTTTCACTACAAACAAGAAGAAGGCACTAATGCCGCTTAACTGTTCGTTGTTGCCTTTGAATTGTTAACGTAGTATTTTTTAACAATCGAACGACCTACTTAACCCTCTCCAGCTTATGCTGGATTTGCTCGTTTTGTGATGGCGTTGTTTGGTCTCTTATAAATAGCTATCATTGATAGGTATTTGTTGCCGCTATTTGGCTGAATGTTTAATCGCTTTATCCTAAATGTTTAAGTCATTAAGAGTCCACACGCACCATTTATTATGGTTTTTTTAACGATAGTTATGGAGTTGGTATGAACCCAATAGACCAGTTTACACCCAAAGAGCCTATTTTATTTGATCCTATCGATTTGCTTGCACCTGAGTATATTACTCAGTCGGCAGATGACCTGTATGCGCGTATTTCACCGTTATATAGTGTCGATGAAGACCGCTGGTTGACCAAGTTGCTACCACTAGCTAAGCCTAGTGATAAAGAGCGAGATGATGCTAGCGAGCAGACGCGCAAGCTGGTTGAGTATGTGCGTAATGACGGTAAAGCTATCAAGATGGTAGATTCATTGTTGCTCGAGTATAGCCTTGATACCCAAGAAGGTATCTTGCTAATGAGCTTGGCTGAAGCATTGATTCGGGTGCCAGATAACTATACGGCTGATGCGTTAATCCGTGACAAGATGAGCGTGGCGGATTGGAAAAAACATCTCAAAGATGACAATGGTTTTATGGTCAATGCTTCGACTTGGGGCATGATGATGACCGGTCGTGTGGTAAGTATTGATAGTAGTACCACAGCATCTGGGTTTTTGGATCGCATGACTAAAAAGATGGGCGAGCCGATGATTCGCGGTGCGATGCAAAAAGCCATGCGCATTATGGGGCATCAGTTTGTATTGGGCGAGACTATTGAGGACGCTAATAAAAACAGCCAACCTTACCGTAATAAAGGCTATACCTATTCGTTCGATATGTTAGGCGAAGCAGCCATTACCCATAAGGATGCCGAAAAATACTTCAATGACTATCTGCATGCGATTAAATCTACTGCTGATGTTAAAGTCAAAGAAGGTATGCCTAAGCCGTCCGTATCTATCAAGCTGTCTGCCTTGCATCCACGCTATGAAGCGACGCAAGAAGCGCAGGTTTTAGGGCTATTACGTCAGCGCTGCTTATTACTCATTGAAGCCGCTCGTGAAGTCAATGTCGATATCAGTATTGATGCCGAAGAAGCGGATCGTTTAGAGATTTCTCTCAAATTATTTGAATCGCTGTATCGTGATTCATTAACCGCTGGCTGGGATGGCCTAGGGCTAGTCGTTCAAGGTTACTCAAAGCGGGCTATTGCGATATTTGCATGGCTTGCGCGCTTGGCTACAGAAGTTGGTGACCGTATCCCACTACGTCTAGTCAAAGGCGCTTATTGGGATACAGAAATTAAGCTTGCGCAGCAAAAAGGCTTGTCAGGCTATCCAGTCTGGACACGTAAAGAAGGCACGGATACCGCATATCTTGCTTGTGCTCGCTTCTTACTATCAGATCATCTACGTGGTCTAATTTGGCCGCAGTTTGCTACTCATAACGCCCATACTTTGGCATCAGTGATGACCATGAGTACGCATAGAGACTTTGAGTTCCAGCGTCTACATGGTATGGGGGATGCACTCTATGACCATATCTTGCAATCTTACAATATTCCTGTACGTATCTATGCACCCGTTGGCGCGCATGAAGACTTACTGCCATATCTAGTACGCCGCTTGCTTGAAAATGGTGCGAATAGCTCATTTGTACATCAGTTATTAGATAAATCTTATCCGATTGATAAGCTAACGGTGCACCCGTACGACAAGCTACTGGCCAATGACAATCTGCATAATCCAGAGATTCCGTTACCATTGGATATCTATGGCACGCGCCGTGCTAGCTTTGGGCCTAATATATTTATAGAGTCGCAGTGGTATCCGCTCAAAACAGCTATCGATAGTCATTTGCACAAAACATGGTCAGCGGCACCTATCATCAATGGTCAAGCAGTTAGCGCATATGAAGTGGATGGTGCAGCGCATCAGCTTGATAGCCATACAGTACGTGCGCCTTGGAACCATGAAGTTGTTGCTGGTGAAGTACAATATGCCAATGCTGAATTAGCTCGTCAAGCAATCGACGTTGCTGTGGCTGGGCAAGTGAAGTGGCAAGCAGTATCTGCATCTGAGCGTGCAGCTATCTTACGCAAAACTGCCGATTTATATGAAGAGAACTACGCTGAGTTAATGGCGCTATGTCAAATTGAAGCGGGTAAAACCACGCAAGACAGCATTGATGAGATTAAAGAGGCGGTTGATTTTTGCCGTTTTTATGCTGATGAGGCTGAGCGCTTAAATGATGTCACTCACGAGTTTACAGACTTAGCTGGCAAGCAATCACGCCAAGTTTATAAGGCACGTGGCACATTTGTCTGTATCAGTCCGTGGAACTTCCCACTCGCGATTTACACAGGTCAGATCGTTGCTGCATTAGCAGCTGGTAATACTGTCGTGGCAAAGCCTGCTGAACAAACCAGCTTAATCGCTCATTTTGGTGCACAGCTGATGTATCAAGCTGGCGTACCAGCAGAAGCGTTGCAGTTTGTCACTGGTGCTGGCGAAGTAGGCGGGGCACTGACAGCAGCGGATAATATATCTGGCGTGATCTTTACTGGCTCAACGCAAACAGCGCAGCGTATTAACCAAAGCCTAAATGATCATGCGCAAACGAGTGGCGAGCTACCAATTTTGATCGCTGAAACTGGTGGTCAAAATGCCATGATCGTCGATTCTACGGCATTGCCTGAACAAGTGGTTAGGGATGCAGTATTGTCAGCATTTGGCTCGGCAGGACAGCGCTGTTCAGCATGTCGTATTCTATGCGTACAAGAAGACGTGGCAGATGGCTTGATTGAGTTGCTCCAAGGTCATATGGCAGAGCTGGTCGTAGGAAATCCAACTTACGTCGCTACAGATGTCGGTCCAGTGATTGACGCAGATGCCAAGCAAGGACTTGAGAGTCATATTGAGCGTATGAAGTCTGAACCGACAGCGACTATCTTGGCGCAAACGCCTATGAGTGCCAGTTCAGTGGTCAGTGAAGAGCAATCTACCTTTGTATTGCCAACAGCGATTGAGGTACAAACCATCGACGTTATCGGTGGCGAGCACTTTGGCCCGATATTGCATGTACTACGTTACAACGCGCGTGACTTAGACCAGCTTATCGATGCCATTAATGCGACAGGCTTTGGTTTAACCTTAGGTATTCATAGCCGTATTGAAAATATCGTCGAGCATATTGAGCGCCGTACTGTCGTAGGTAATACTTACATTAACCGTAATCAGATTGGTGCTGTGGTCAACGTCCAACCTTTCGGTGGTTGTGGCCTATCAGGCACTGGTCCAAAAGCAGGTGGCCCACATTATGTCGCACGTTTGATGAAACTAAGTTCTGAACAAATAGGCTCTAAAACATCAAATACAACAAACAATACTATATCATCCACATCATCCACTCAAACAGAACTCGCATAAGGAGTAGCAACATGGCGACTGAATTCAAAAAAAATCATGCCCAAGTTTGTGAAGCTTGGCGACTACTTGGCGCAGTGCAGCGTGCTACTTATCTTGAAGCTGCTATTTCCAAGCTGGCATTGTTCACCGGTGATGCCAATAAAGCGCGTCGCTTGTTCAATCATCTATTGAGCGCTGCACCAAGTCTTGACGAAGTGCACCGCATGACAGGCGCTACTGGCGAGTCCAACGACTTGTATGTGACGGCTCGCGGTAAGACGATGGTTGTTGGTGGCGAATCAGCCAAAACGATGGCGGTACTGGGGCAGCTTATCGCAGCATTGCTAACGGGTAATGAGGTAATATTGCATTGTCCAAGCCAAGAAGAGATGTGTGCGGAAGCGGCGAAAGTTCTCTATGATACGGGTATCAGTGATGATGTGTTAAGTGTCGCGAATGACTCACAAACGATTACCTTGCTACACATTGATCGTCTCGCACAAGTCGCAGTTGCAGGCAGTCATGCTGAAGTACAAGAGATTAGTCAGACATTGGCTAATACTGACGGTATCTTGACGCAAGTGATTGCAGTGACAGATATGGAGGGCTTATCCGATATGCTCACGCCAGATTATTTGTACCGCTTTGTCACTGAACGTGTGCTAACCATCAATACGACTGCTATCGGTGGTAATGCAAGCTTGCTTGAGCTTGGGACATAATAACCTAGGATATAATAAAAAGTAACGTAATAAAAATCAAACAGTTACTCGCTAAGTATTCAGAAATTGCTTAGCGTTATTTAAATGACGGTTAGTGTTTATTTACAAGGGCTTTAAAACTCTTGAAAAATAAGTGCTAACCGTTTCTTTATGGTCAGCTCCAAAGTGCCTTAGGTTTCAGGAGATGAACTTTAAACATCTTATGAAATTATGTTGTAAAAGTCTTATGAACCTATGTTTTATAGCTTGTAGGCAAACAATAGTAATGATACTATAAATAAAACCTGACTAAATAGTCATCTTTTAAATTAATGCTATCACTAATACCAAAGTACTTAAGCCAGACCAATTAGCGAGGCAACCTAAACCTATTAACAAGGATTGTTAGTAGACTTAAGACCATATTAATCAAGGATGATTAACAATGTCTAAATCGTTAGAATCCAAAAAAAACTCCGAGTTGATGTATCAACTCAATGACAAGCCCAGCTTCTGGCCGGCAAGTTTCGCCGCTTTACAACATCTACTAGCTAGTATCGTCGCTATTGTCACTCCCACCTTGATTGTCGCCGGAACCTTAGGTTTGGGTGATTACGTTCCCTATCTAATCAGCTGCGCTCTAATCTCCTCTGGGATTGGCACTTATATCCAATGTAAAAAAATAGGCCCTATAGGCGCTGGCATGCTCAGTTTACAAGGTACTAGCTTTGCTTTTTTGACTGCTATTATCGCTGCTGGACTGATTGTAAAAGGCCGTGGTGGTTCGCCAGAAGATATTTTGGCTACCATCTTTGGGGTTAGTTTTTGCGCTGCCTTTGTTGAGGTTGTTCTTAGCCGCTTTATTCACAAATTAAAAAGAATATTTACCCCTGTGGTTACTGGCACTATTATTATTCTTATTGGTGTTCCGCTGATTGAAGTCGCCATGACTGATATTGCAGGTGGCTTTGGTGCCGAAGACTTTGGCAGTTTGCAAAACCTGTTTTTAGGTATGGTTGTACTGGTGTCAGTGATTGTATTCAACCGCTCAAAAAACCCATTATTAAGACTTTCCTCCATTGTCATTGCTTTAATTTTGGGAATGTTAGCCGCCTTTTTTATGGGTAGGCTAGATTTTTCTTCCTTGAACAATGTTGGTTTTATTACTGTTCCCATCCCATTTAGGTTTGGTTTCCAGTTTGATATTGCCGCTTTCATTCCTATAGCCATTCTATATTGTGTTAGCGCCCTTGAGACTACTGGTGATCTAACAGCCAACGCTGTGGTTTCTAAAGAGCCTGTCAAAGGCCCTATTTACCTTAATCGAATCCAAGGCGGTGTATTGGCAGATGGGGTCAATTCTATGATTGCTGCTACGTTAAATAGCATGCCGTCGACCACCTTTAGCCAAAACAATGGCGTCATTGCACTGACTGGCGTCGCCAGTCGTCATGTCGGTATCTACATTGCTGCCCTGATGATTATCATCGGATTATTTCCTATCTTTGGCGCTATATTGCAAACCATGCCTCAGCCGGTACTTGGCGGCGCAACGTTGGTGATGTTCGGGACAGTAGCGGTGGCTGGTATTAAAGTATTAGCTAGCGCCAAGCTTGACCGCCGTGATATGTTGATTATCGCTACCTCCGTGGGGATGGGCATCGGTGTATCTATGGTACCTGAGGTATTATCACAATTGCCTGAATTGATACGTAACGTGCTGATATCGCCTGTAGCAATAGGCGCTATTACTGCGATTTCATTAAGTTTATTTTTGCCAGTGGACACCCAAGAGGATGATATATAGCCCATATCAAATAAAGGTGTTATGTGTTTTATATACACGTGAGGCTGATAAAAATTTCCTTGCTTGCTGTGCCTACGCAGACAGATGCTGCAAAAATTCCTATCAGCCATGCCGTAATATTGTCAAAGTAAATTGATTATATAACGCCCAAAATGTAGACAATAAAAACGTTGTTAAATGCCGTTATTGTGTGATATCTATTAAATATAGACTGATTGGTTTGCGCCATCTAGCAAGTGGTTATATTAACAATCTATTTAAGCTGTCTAATTTCACAAAGCCCAATTTTTTAGCCGAGTATTGCTATGATTAGTTTCTATCTGAACGGAAAGCGTCATGAGATAAGCCACCTCAATCCGAATACAACGGTACTTGAGTATCTGCGCTTGCACGAACATCAAACTGATACTAAAGAAGGCTGCGGTAGTGGGGATTGCGGCGCCTGTACCATTATGGCGCAACGCTTGCCTAATCATGCGACAAGCGATTCTAGTGACAGCACTCCTTTTTATACCTTCAACTCCTGTATTGCTCTATTGTCGCTGATGGATGGTCATCATTTAATGACCGCTTCTTATTTAGCGGACAATCCAGCACATCACCCAGAGCGGGCGCTATTACATCCTGCACAGCAGGCGATGGTTGACTGTCATGGCTCGCAATGCGGATTTTGTACCCCTGGTTTTGTGATGTCTCTGGCGAATTTGTATGAAAACCATCGTATGCAACAACAAAAAAATGCCAAGCAGGGTAGCACAAACGACAAACCAGCTAGTGACGAGCTAAGCTATGATGATATTGTCGCCTCAATTTCAGGGAATCTATGCCGATGTACCGGTTATCGACCCATTATCGAAGCAGGACTGACGATGGGTAAAATTGGTCAGCAAAGAGCGGCTGATAAAATGGTAGCAAAAGATTTAACCATAAGCTTAGCTACGAATGCGATGGTGAGTAACAGTCAGTCGTTACCTAAAACTGCATCATTGGATACCTCGAATAAAGCGTCAACTATTGAGCCTGCCCTTGCTGAAGGGTCGCGGCAGCTATTCATTCCAAAGACAGTGGATGAGCTTAATCAGCTATTAACCGTATATCCAAGTGCAACAATTTGGGCCGGTGGTACGGATTTGGGGTTAAGCATTACGCAGCACTTGGTTGATCATGAAGTGATTATTCAGCTGTCTGCTATTGATGAGTTAAGAACATGGTGGCTCTCTCATTCAAAGTCTAGCTCAAAGGCTGATGCAAAGTCGTTGTCCGAGTTAGATAAGTCCACTGATAATGAAGAAGCAGTGCAGGAATTGACGTTTGGGGCTGGCATGACCTATCAGCAAATGCTACCGATACTTGAGCAGAACTATCCTGCTTTTGCGGCCCTATTCGCAAGAACCGCTTCACCGCAAATACGTAATATGGGTACGCTTGGCGGCAATATTGCTAATGCCTCGCCAATTGGAGATTTACCGCCAATTTTACTGGCGTTAGAAGCGCGCATTCATTTGCGTCATTGTAGCCCCAATAATATAGATGTTGGTGGCGAAGATGCCAGTGCTAAGGATGAAAGCAATGAACATAACAAAACATCCTATGTCGACGAGATAATACCTTTATCAGAATTTTTTCTAGATTATAAAAAGACCAAACTACGAGCAGGCAGTTACATTGTTGCCATCCATATGCCACTGATGCAGGATAATCAGCATCTATTTATTCATAAAATTAGTAAGCGTTATGAAGATGATATTTCTGCTTGTTTGGTTGCCGTAAGAATCGATCTGTCGGCAGAGGGTATGACTATTGACCATGCAAAAATAGGTCTGGGCGGTATGGCAGCAATACCATTATTAGCCAAGAATTGCCAGCAAGCACTCCTAGGCCAGCCCCTCGAGATTGCAAGTTTTAAGAAGGCTGCAAAAGCACTACCGATGGATGTCTCACCATTAACGGATGTCCGAGCCAGTCGTGAATATCGCTTGCATGTGGTACAACGTTTGTTGATGAAGTGTGGCAAGCAGCTGATAAAAGAGACGCAAACTGAGAGAGAATCATCATGAGCCATCAATCTTCCTTATTTGACAGTTACAGTATTCGCCGCGTACGTCCGCCTAAAAACAAAATCGGCACTTCTGCCAAACATGATAGTGCGATAAGTCACGTCATGGGGACGGCGACCTATGTAGATGATATCCTAAAGCCGCAAGGCACTTTACATCTGGCAGTCGGTAAAAGCAGTCACGCTCATGCTCGTGTAACGAGTATGGATCTCAGCGCTGTTAAAGCAGCTGACGAGGTGATTGACGTTTTAAGTTTTAAAGACTTACCCGCTCAGACGGATATCGGCGCTGTATTCGACGGTGAGCCGTTGATGGTGGATGAGATCACAGAATACGTGGGTCAGACGCTATTTTTGGTCGTTGCAACCACTCATCGTGCCGCAAAAAAGGCGGTGCTCAAAGCAGTTGTAGAATATGAGCCATTATCAGCGATACTGAGTATTGATGAGGCTTTAGAGCAGGAGCAGTTTGTACGTCCTAGCCACTTTATGCAGCGCGGTGATACCGAAGCAGCGCTTGCAAATGCGCCTATGCGTATCGCAGGCCATATTCATATGCTGGGACAAGAGCACTTTTATTTGGAAGGTCAAGTGTCGTATGTCGTGCCTTGTGATGATGGCGGGCTTGAAGTCTATACCTCATCGCAGCATCCGAGTGAGGTGCAGCAGTTGGTCGCTGAGGTGACGGATTTACCCTTTCATGCGGTCAATACGGTAGTACGCAGAATGGGTGGCGGTTTTGGCGGTAAAGAAACTCAAGCCGCTGCATGGGCATGCTTTTGTGGTATCGTTGCCAAGCGTCACAATGTACCTGTCAGTATGCGCTTGGATCGTCAAGATGACATGGTAGTGACCGGTAAACGCCACGAATTTGCCAATCGTTATGAGGTCGGCGTTGACGAGTCAGGACAAATTCTTGGCGTCGATATGCAGCTGGCTGGCTTGTGTGGTTATGCGCCAGATTTGTCCGATGCTATCGTCGATCGAGCGATGTTCCACTGTGACAACGCTTACTATTATCCAGCTGCGCAGGTGGCAGGACATCGCTGTAAAACGCACACGGTGTCGAACACTGCTTATCGAGGTTTTGGCGGGCCTCAAGGTCTGATGACTGCCGAGTATATGATGGATCATATCGCCTATACTTTAGGCAAAGACCCTCTGCAAGTGCGTTTGATGAACCTCTATCAAAATGGCCAAAGTACTCATTATGGTCAGCCAATCGAGCATTTTGATTTGGCAACGATTATGGAGACACTGGCAAAAGATTGTGATTATGAGCAGCGTCGCCAGCAGATGATAAAAGCCAATGAGCAAGCCGAAGTTGAAGGCAGCGACAAACGTCTGGGCATCGCCCTGACACCTGTGAAGTTTGGCATCTCGTTTACCGTGCAGACGCTCAATCAAGCAGGCGCTTTGGTACATATTTATACTGATGGCAGTATCCACCTTAATCATGGCGGGACAGAGATGGGGCAAGGGCTATTTGTCAAAATTGCTCAAATCGTTGCCAATGAGTTTGATGTGGATTTGGATACCGTAAAAGTATCGGCAACACGTACCGATAAAGTGCCCAATACCTCACCGACTGCGGCCTCATCAGGCACCGATATCAACGGTAAAGCCGCACAGAACGCTTGTTTAACCATTAAGACACGTATCGTGGAGTTTGCCGCTGAGTATTTTGAAGTGGCGCAAGAAGACATACGCTTTGAGCGCAATCATGTCTATATTGGTGATAAGGAAGACTTCACTTTTGCTGAAATGGTACAGTTGGCTTATCAGCACCGCGTTAGTCTATCTTCTACGGGCTACTATAAAACGCCAAAGATATTTTATGACCGTTCTAAAGCGTGGGGTCGACCTTTCTTTTACTTTGCTTTAGGTGCTGCGTGTTCTGAAGTTGAAATAGATACGTTAACTGGTGAGTATCAAGTGTTGCGCTGCGATATCCTGCATGATGCAGGGCAGTCGATTAATCCTGCTATTGATATTGGACAGATTGAAGGCGGCTTTGTGCAAGGCATGGGTTGGCTCACAACGGAGGAGCTTACTTGGGATAAAAAGGGCACGCTAGCATCTAATAGTCCTGCCAATTATAAGATTCCAACGTCACATGATTTGCCAAAACAATTTAAAGTTAAACTGTACGATCGTAAAAATGAAGAGCAAACCATTTATAACTCTAAAGCAGTTGGCGAGCCACCTTTTATGCTGGCAGCTAGCGTTTGGTGTGCGATCAATAATGCAGTTGCAAGCTTGAGTGATTATAAGAAAAACCCAGAGCTTACGATGCCCGCGACCCCAGAGGCGGTATTAAAAGCGTTGATGCGCATGCAAGGCGAGGCGTGGGAAATTGACACGAATGTAAACTTTGATGCGCTTGATAGTTTGACTAAAGATGAGGAGGACGACTGCGGTATTGACGATGATAAAGTTAAGCCACAACTCGTGCCGCATGCCGAAGATATCGATCCGCCAGAGGTCGAAGGTCAGACAGTCGACGATCAGCCAGAAGCGATAGAGCATCCTAACGTAGCGGGTTCAAGAGGCCCTGCACATAGTGAGCCTACGCACAGTGAATAATTCATTATTGCCACCAGTGCCAATACCAGTACGTTGGTATGATGGTCTAGCACAATATCAGCAGCAAGGATCTGCGCACGTGTTGGCGACTGTCGTTGCGGTCAATGGTTCTGCGCCCCGAGCGCTACAGGCGAAAATGGTGGTCACACAGGATTACTGCTACGATACGCTCGGTGGCGGCGGTCTTGAGCATGATGTTGTTGCGACAGCACGGCAATTGCTAAATGGTGAGATAGATACAACCATACCAAAAACTTCTAAAAGAGATAAAGGTGTCAATAAGAGTATCGACAATGACAATGATAACGATAACGACAGTGATTCGACGCCATCTAAAGTGGTAAGACGCGATACTGTTTATACTAAGCATTATCCGCTAGGCGCAAAGTTGGCGCAGTGCTGCGGTGGTAGTGTCACCGTTATGTTTGAATGTTTCAACGTGACGCCACCGATGTCGATATTGGTATTTGGAGCAGGGCATGTGGCAGCAGCGTTGATGACGATACTGGCAGAGCTACCTTGCCAAGTCGATTGGGTAGATAGTCGCCCTGAGATGTTTGAGCGTTATTTATTAGAAAATTCTAATTTGCCAAATAAATCTATTAAAACAGAAGGCTTAACTCAAACACTAGAAACCCAGCCAAGCTTAAATCAGCCTAAGCTTTATAATCTTCCTGTACATATCCGTCCGCATATTGATGATGATCCTGTTGATTTCATTCGCCCGTTTGTTGAACCCTTTAAACAAAGTGGGCAGCGTTTTATTTTGGTTATGACCCATGATCATAGTCTTGATTTTGAGCTTGTACGTACCGCGCTGGATGCTGCTTCAGAGGCAAACCGTTTAGCAACTAGTCTCGATAATACTGGTTCAGATAAGGATCTAGATAATGGTCGCTCAAAAGTATCGATGCCTTATATTGGTTGTATTGCCTCAGCAACTAAAGCAGAACGTTTTAAAAATCGTCTGCTGCAACGTGGTTATGATAAGCAGATAGTCGATCAACTAACTATGCCCATAGGACTACCAATCGGTGGTAAAGAACCTATGGCCGTTGCCGTATCTATCACTGCGCAAATTTTGCAGCATTATCATCAAAAATAATCCATAAGTGATAGACCATCAATACTGATTTCTACCTCTACTATTAAATTCTAACCAAAACGTTCGGTATGACCAAGTGACGGGAGATTTACCCATGGCTCTACATATTTATCAAGCGCAGCTCCTGCACTATCTTACCGAAGATGATGTGAATCAAAGGGCTGAGCGTGCGCATGCTGAAAAATCCAGCTCAACAGCTTCTAATTATCCAAATACAGCAACCATTGATAAAAATATAACACTACTACCAGTCATTGCAGGCGTGAACGTCTATCCTGAGTATATTGCTAAGGGTGCGCTGGTTGTCGATGATGTGACAGGCCACATTGTAGATTATGGTAGTAGCGAAACAATACTAGCGAATTATGCTCAAACTAATGGTCAAGAGCCGGTTAAAATTCACGACTATCGTAATAAGCTGATTATGCCGGGATTCATCGATACCCATGTGCACTATCCGCAGATAGATATGATTGCAGCTTACGGTGAGCAGCTACTTGATTGGCTTAATAACTATACTTTTGTCACTGAAGCAACCTTTGGTGATCCAAAGGTTGCGCATGATACCGCGCAGTTCTTTTTAAATCAGTTACTGGTTAATGGCACAACTAGCGCTATGGTGTTTTCTACTAGCCATCCTCAGTCCGCAGAAGCTTTTTTTACTGAAAGTCACAGGCTTAATACCCGTATGATTACTGGTAATGTATTAATGGATCAAAACGCCCCTGAGCACCTGTGTGTGCCTGCTGAACAGAGCATTCGAGACACGCAAGATATTATTGATAATTGGCATGGGTGTGGACGCCAACATGTGGCTATTACTCCACGGTTTGCGATTACCTCAACGCCAAAACAGCTTCAATTAGCAGGCGAGCTATATGCCAGCTACGACACTGTTTATCTGCAAACACATCTGGCAGAAAACCGTGATGAAGTGGCTTTTGTACGTAAGCTCTATCCCAATCATAAAGGTTATCTAGATGTCTATGAGGATATGGGTCTGCTCGGTCGATACACTACTTTAGCACATGGTATATATCTTGAAATTCCAGAATACGAAAGGCTACGCGAGACTGGTACTCAAATAGCACATTGTCCAACGTCCAACCTATTTTTGGGTAGTGGCCTATTTGATTTGCCTAAAACATTAGGCTATACCGGCGTAAGTATCGCTACTGATGTAGGGGCGGGAACCAGTTTATCGATGCTCGTCACCTTGTCAGAGGCTTATAAAGTTCAGCAGCTACAAAACAATCAATTGTCCGCTCATCAAGGGCTATATCAGATTACTTTGGGCAATGCGCAGTCGTTAATGCTAGACGATAAAATCGGTAACTTTATGCCTAATAAGGAAGCCGATTTTGTATTAATAGATATGGCAGCAACGCCTTTATTAGAAAGACGTATGGCGCAGACTAAAACACTTGAAGAACAATTATTTGTATTGATGATGCTCGGTGATGATAGGGTAATTGATGAGACAGTTATTGCTGGGGTGAGTCGTTATAAGTCGGGATCATCTTAGATTTAAAGCAACTTAACGTTTATTCTTTTCAAAAATTATTTTACCTACAAAGTTGTTCATCTATAAGGCAATTCTCTATGCTAACATTATTCATGGTTCAACTAGGCGGTCGCCCTAAGGGTCGGTTAATTGAGCAGCATGATATTTTCTTTGGAGTGGCTAACCAAGTTAGCGAGCTGGTAGCAGACATCAACAGCCATTGGCCAGAAGTAAAAAATAAATGGCATATTGATTCGTACCGAGCCATTAGCAAAGTCGATAATTATAGTATCAAATTGGTTGAGTCAAACAATCAAGTAGAGAGTGCTAACGGTTTAAAATTGTTTTTTATCAATTTAGGTGGCTATCAGCAGGGCAGTTTTATAACCATGAGCTTGCAAATGCTGAAGATGATAAAGAGTACGTTGGTTATCTCAGTGTTAAAAACTTAAGGAAGTTACCCTAGTATGGCTCTAAATATGTACTACAAAAACGGCATGATTCGCAAAACGCGTGGCCAAATTTCTGATGATCTATTGCCCACCCTTTATCAGGTTCATAATAATGCCAATTTTCCGCAATTAACTTGGTTGATTGATAATCTTTATGAAAATTCACAGATTCAACCTGACATTGCGAAGGCATTGGCTGATGAGATAGTAGCGTTTGAGAGGTTAATACTGTCGCTACACCTACCTTTTCCTAGAGTGCCACTGCAAAAATTGCAGACTTTCTTTACGGGAGCTGCTACTAGTCAACAGACTGTTTATACTAGTAGTGATTGAGTTGGCTATCTAGCTGTTTTTATAGTTTTAAGCCGTATTGGATGATTCTCAAACAGGCATTGCTGATTAAATTTAATGATATGACTGATGAGCTTGAAGAATTTCTGAATAAGCGTTTTGAAAATAGGTAAAAGACTTTGCAGTTGCCAAGCAAACACTATAACCAACTTGAATCATACCCAGACTACCTCCATAATCTAATTACTTTCAAATAATAAATAGCCTAAGCAAATATGCCCAATACTTCTAAGAGTGTCTCAGAAATCCTTATTGAAAACACAGCTAGCGAAACAAATAACTCTATAAGCTTAAATAACGAAAATTCAAATATTACAGTAAACAGTGATAAAGCGTCTTTTCAAGCTGATATTTCTGCTGATTTACCAGTACTCGCTAAAGACAGCTACTATTTAAGTCGCTTAGAGCGTGAGCTGGCGCGTGCTGCTGTTGCTAAGAATAAGAAAGCTAGTAGCGATTCTGATAATAAAGCAGTTGATGAGCTAGCTAAAAAACGTGCGCAGTATGACAAAATTAAAACCCGCTCACAGCAAGCGGTGCAAGCACGTATGGATAGTATTCCTGAAAATTTACCTGCTAAGTTAAATCTCGATCTACCCGTTAGTCAACGTGGTGATGACTTAATTCAGGCTATTATCGATAACCAAGTCATTATCGTCGCAGGAGAGACTGGCTCTGGTAAAACAACGCAATTGCCGAAATTGGCAATGTTGGCAGGACGCGGTATTACTGGGCAAATAGGGCATACCCAACCAAGGCGACTAGCGGCTAGAAGTGTGGCAAACCGTATCGCCGAAGAATTGGGCGAGCAGCTTGGTAATACGGTCAGTTTTAAAATTCGCTTTAATGAACAAGGTACCCCGCAGTCAGTCGTTAAACTTATGACTGATGGTATCTTATTGGCGGAATTGGGTCATGATCGATTTTTAAGTAAATACGATACTATTATTATTGATGAAGCGCATGAGCGTAGCTTAAACATTGACTTTATTATGGGTTATCTGAAAAAGTTGCTACCAAAACGCCCAGATTTAAAAGTCATTATTACCTCAGCAACGCTTGATACCAAGCGCTTTAGTGAATACTTTAGCCGTTATGATAATAAGCTCAAGCGCAACGTCCCTGCGCCGATTTTTAATGTTGAAGGCCGTAGTTTTCCAGTGGAAGTTCGTTACCGTCCGCTCACTGATGAGCCGGTGAATAGCTCGGATGATGACAGCTACGACGACTTTGAAGAGAATCTACCGCGTGCGGTGGTTGCCGCAGTTGAAGAATGCTTCAGCGATGCGCAAAATAAAGGTCATGCTGACCAAGCAGATATCTTAATATTTGCCGCCACTGAAGCAGAGATTCGTGAGCTCCAAGACGTGCTTGAACGTCATGGACCCAAGCATACCGAAGTACTGCCACTATTTGCAAGGCAGACTTATGAAGAGCAGCAGCGTATTTTTCAACCCTCAGGTCGCGGTCGGCGTATCGTTATTGCCACCAACGTTGCTGAGACTGCATTGACTGTACCCGGCATTCGCTATGTCATTGACTTAGGCTTTGCGCGGATTTCGCGTTATTCTTATCGCTCACGCGTACAGCGTCTGCCGATTGAAGCCATCTCGCAAGCCGCTGCCAATCAGCGTAAAGGGCGTTGCGGTCGTGTCGCGCCAGGTGTTTGTATTCGTCTGTATAGTGAAGAAGATTTCACAGGTCGTCCTGAATTTACGGAACCTGAAATTCTGCGTACTAACTTGGCGTCAGTTATTTTACAGATGGCAAACCTGCGCTTAGGTAGTGTGGATGATTTTGCCTTTATTGAGCCACCTGATAGCCGCTTGGTCACTGATGGGCATAAATTGCTCGATGAGTTAGGGGCGATTACGTCTAAAGATGAAGCAACTTCTACTAAGCAAACCAACAAGCCAAAACCAAAAAAAGGTCTCGATCATCTACGTCTGACACCTACTGGTCAAAAGATGGCACGTATGCCAATTGATCCAAGGCTGGCACGTATGCTGGTTGCCGGTTCTGACTTTGACTGTATTCGAGAAATGCTTATCGTTGTGGCAGCGCTTGCCGTGCAAGACCCACGTGAACGTCCAGCCAATAAACGTCAGCAAGCGGATCAAAAGCATGCAGAATTTCGTCAAGATGACTCTGACTTTTTATTCTATTTAAGTCTGTGGAAAGCACTGTTTGAAAAAGACGAGGATGGCAATAAGCTGTCTGGTAATCAGCGTAAGCAGTTTACGAAGAAAAACTATTTGAGCTTCCCGCGTGTACGTGAATGGAGTCAAACCCATCGTCAATTGGTGCAAATGGTCACTGAGCTTAAGCTGACTGATGTGAAAGAGGCAGATAAAGGGAGTGATAAAAAGGCTTTTTTGGAAAATACGACTAGCGACCCTACCGCGATTGAAGATGAAGAACTTAAAGCGGTTAAATATGCCAATTTGCATCGCGCGTTATTAACAGGTTTATTATCTACGATTGCTCATAAGACCGAAAATCGCGGTGAATATCTTGCTGCTCGCCAGCAAAAGGCCAAAATCTTCCCAGCCAGTACCGTGTTCAAACAAGTACCGCCTTGGGTCATGGCCTTTGAAGTGGTCGAAACCTCGCAAGTATTTATGCGTACTGTTGCCAAAATTGAACCAGAATGGATTATTTCAGCGGCAGGTAACTTATTAAAGTATCACTACTTTGAGCCGCATTGGTCGAAGAAGACGGGACGTGTCAAAGCTTACGCGCAGATTAGTCTGTTTGGGCTGATTATTATCAGTAAGCAGCTGACCAACTATGAGCAAGTCAATCTGATTGAGTCACGAGAAATCTTTATACGTGATGGTCTGGTCACGGGTAACTTTGGTCGCCAAGCGCCGTTTTTACAGCACAATATGGACAAAATTGCGGACATTGAACGCATTGAAGATAAATTGCGTCGCCGTGATTTGCTCGTTGATGAAGAGACGCTATACCAGTTCTATGATAAAAAGATTCCTGAGCATGTTGCCAGTCGTAAAGCTTTTGAAGATTGGCGCGCAGAGGTAGAGAAGAATGATAGCAAATATCTATTCTTTACCGATGATGACGTCCTTAACAGCCAAGCACCGACCACAGGTGATTTCCCAGAAGTCTGGCAGTTGGGCGATTTAAAACTGCCGCTACGTTATATCTTTGACCCTGCCAGCGATGATGATGGCGTGACCATTCGTGTGCCACTCGTTGCGTTACCGCAGCTAGATGCGATTGAGCTATTGTGGGGCGTACCCGGTTGGCGCTATGAGCTGGTATTACAGCTGCTTAAATCTCTGCCCAAGGATATCCGCCGCCAAATCGTACCGATTCCCGACACTGCCGATAGCTTATTTGATGAGCTACAGCCAGAGGGCGGACAAGGATTGCTTAAGCAGCTTTGCCAAGCGCTAAATCGTCGCGGCATTATGTCAGTCACGCCTGATAAGTTTGATCCTTCTAGCATTGATCGTTATTTGCAGCCGCAAATCTGCGTAGTCGATGACAAGAACCGCATTATCGAAAAGGGTCGTGATCTGCAAACGCTACAAATTCGTCATGCTTCTGAGACCAGACAAGCCGTGAATGAGCAGCAAGGCGCGCATACGGATTTCCCTGAGCATTTTGCCTTTAGCAAAAACCATCATAGCGCAGGCGTGGTGATGAAGCAGTTTGCTGCACTCGTAGCTGATGAAGCCGGTGAGGCGGTGTCAATTCATCAATACACCGATGTGAATGCCGCATTGCAGGCACACCGTATCGGGGTCTTGACATTAATCAAAGGTAAGCTTGGCGCCAAGAAAAAACAGCTGACCAGTCAAGTCGATAAGATATTTAAATTGGCATTTGCACCGCTGGGTGATATGGAAAAGTTAAAAACCATCGTCATCGATGCCACACTAGATGCGGCACTTGAAGAGCATTATGTCTTATTCGATCATAGCGCCGATCTACCTGAGAGCGCGGATGATATCGCGGTTGGACTGAGCGAAGAGCTGCCGTTTACCCCTGAGGAATATAGCCAAACGCTCGATGTGGTATTAAGCAACTTCTTATTAACCGGTCAAAGTGTCATCAAAACCCTCAAAAACGTCTATACCCGCTGGCAACGTATTCGTCAGAGTCTGCTGATGCTCGACCGTGAAGTATTTGGCGAATCTATCGATGATATCGAAGACCAGTTAGAGGATTTGCATCTAGCCAACTTTGTCTACCGGATGGATTATAGCCATTGGCAGCAGTATCCGCGCTATCTAGAGGCGCTGGAAATTCGTATCGAACGCCTTGAGCACAATCTTGAAGTTGATCTCGATGGCGTTTATGCACTGGACTTACACATGGAGCGATTGAGCAATCGTGCTAGTGATACGGCCATCAGTGAGTACCGCTGGATGGTCGAGGAGTATCGCATTCAGCTATTTGCCCAACCAATGAAAACTCGTATGGCGGTATCGCCGAAGCGTCTAAGTAAGATGTGGAATGAGATGCGTTAAAAAATTGCATTGCTAGAAAATCATAGATTTTCTCTTGCGCTAGGAAGCTTTCGTTAGAGTTGGCCTTAAAGTGGATTTTGAAGTGGGTTAGTGGAAGCTTAACCCGCCGATTTTGATATTTTATAAGTCTTTGGAGCCAATCGCGCTTTTTGCTTGTAGTTGATGATGTATGGGGCACAGCGCCTAAACACAGTAGCGTTCCAACATTTGAGCGACCTGAGGCGGGATAAAGCAAAGCACCGCTTTGCCCCAACGCAAGAGAAAATCTGTGATTTTCTGACGTGCAAGGCGCTGTATGCCCCACAGTTCACCAAGCTACCGCTTCAATCACGGTTAGCGTCAAGGCTATGATTTTGCAAATATCAATCGTGGTTAGAGTGCTTTCAACTAAAAAACTAAATGCGCGTAGAGTGCGCTCAGCGCACCCTACATGAACTAGCTCATAACATCACAAGGAAGCTTTCTCTGAAAAAGACACAAGTCAATTTTTTTTAGTAATCCCCGTGTATGGTTATTAGCCGTCTGCTTTGGACAGGCCAATGCCGGTTATGCTTTTATGATTGCTTTTCTGCCCATTTATACACGTGGTTTAGGCTGGAACGCAGGAAGTAGTGGCAAACTGATCGGTATTATGACTATTTTTCAAATGATAGGTGTGCTTGGCATGCCCGTACTTTCATCCACGCGTTTAGATAGAAGTCTGTGGTTGCTTTTTGCAGTAGGCATCCAAGTTGTAAGGTTTGCAGGTTTAATATTAATGCCAGCATCAGTGTTTGTACTGTGGGTCGCTATGATTGGTTGTGGTCTTGGTGCCTGTTTTTCACTGACATTTGCAGTGGCACTTGATCACTTAACAGCCCCTAGACTGGCTAGAGCATTGACGGCATTTTTGCAAGGTATTGATTTTATTATTACTGCGATTATTCTGTACTTCGCTGGGCTTTTGCGTGAGTGGTCCGGTAGTTTTTAGGCAGTTTGGGTAATACTAATTATTATATTGGTGAGCATGCTGATGGTCACTATGAAGTTTGCACCTGAAGATTATGCAAAGGCAATGAATTATTAATACAACCTCATCTAAAAGGTTATTATAGATATTCTTGAAATTGTTGTAGCCAATCAATCCCGCTATCCGCTTGTACCTTGCTTGTCCATTGGATCGCTGATTGTGAGTGTTCCTGTTATATTGATAACCCTCCCAGCCAAGTCATCGTAGTCCAATGTTCAAACCATGATAGTCGCTACTATTGAGGCTAAAAAGTCTTATTAAGTCTATGTTTATGTCGTATGAGGGATGGTTGATACACTTTAACTTATAGAAATAATAAATAAATATTTTTAAATTCGTTCATTATTAGATAATGAACGACTTAGTTACATTTGTTTGTCAAAATTAACTCTATATAGCCAACAAATTCTTGCAAATTTGTTTTTTATGTATAGAGTTAGTATTAAATAAACAAATGGAATGTAACAGTTATGAAAATTATGAAACTCTGCCTACTTACTACCTCTATAGCATTTTTAACAGCCTGTGGTAATGACTCTAGTTCCTCCTCCGTAACTCCATCTGTAACGACACCAGATTTAACTACTCCTCTAACTCCTCTTAAGCCATCTAATAATATACCTGTTGCGGTAGCAGGTATTAATCAAAATATTACGTTAGGTGACTTAGTAACTCTAGATGGCTCTGAGAGTATAGATAAAGACCAAGACTTGTTGACTTATGTATGGAAAATAAAAGAAAAACCAGAAGGAAGTAAGGCTGTATTATCTGATGATTCAATCGTAAACCCAACATTTAAACCAGACTTACAAGGACAGTATATTGTAAGTCTTATAGTTAATGATGGAAAATTAGATAGCCAAGAAAGCATTGTTAAACTTGATGTAGTAAGAGGTAATGCTGCTCCTGTAGCTGTTATTGCAAATGTGTCTGAAGAAATACAGGTAGGAAAAAAGGTTATTCTAGATGGTTCTTCAAGTGCTGATAGTGATAATGATCCAATAAACTATAACTGGACTATTGAATCAAAACCATCAGATAGTACAGCACAGCTATCTATGTCAGCATCTCAAAACCCAAGCGTTGTTTTTGATAAAGTAGGTACTTATACGGTTGGTTTAACTGTATCAGATGGAATATTATCTAGCGAAAAGACAACTATAAAAGTGAAAGTAGTACGAGGTAATTCTGCTCCACTATCTAACGCTGGATCACCACAAACTATAAAAATAGGTGAGACAGTTACATTAGATGGAAGTAAAAGTATAGATCCTGATAGCGATAAACTAAGTTATCAGTGGTCTGTAAGCTCTGTTCCGTCAGGAAGTAAAGTTACTTTACAAAGTGCTATTGCTAATCCTGATGTAACTCTAGATAAGCCTGGAAATTATGTTTTTACTTTAAAAGTCTCAGACGGCTCCCTAAGCTCAAGTAGTAATGTAAATATTACTGTTCAAAGTGCTCCAGAGATTGTTTTGAGTACTACTGGGTTCTTTGGTGATTCTATTCAAAAACTACCTTATAGCAATACATCATCATTCAATATATCCTCTACATGTGTAGGCAACGGTTGTGGAGTTGGAGTTTCTTTAGACAAATTTGTATTAGAAGCTAAAGGGTCAAACTTTACTATCATTAACCTAAATGCTACTTCAAGTAACCCACAATATTCAGCCTTCTTCGATAATTTAAGTAACAACAAAGTAATTCAAAAAGGCGAGAAACTTAATTTTGCATTAAAGGTAATGCACACCAGAAATAATAAAGTTAATTTAAATTACTCTTTTACAATTAAGGAAACTGGGCAGACTTTCTCATATGCAGCAAACGGATCTACTAACTAGTATTAAATTTATTAATTAAAAAAGAGGCTCAATTATGAGCCCCTTTTTTTGTTTATAGTTCTAGACAAAAGTATTTATTACCAATATAGACAGGATTTATTGAGTATAATTATTTTTAAAGGTGCATTAATCTCAGCCTACGTAAGCTATAAGTTTAAAAGATTTGGGGCTGTAGTAGATAAGGATTAAATATTATCAGAACACCATCTTTCACTTCCCACTCGTCATCTTAATAAGCGTCCGATCTTTTTTCACATAGTGATGATATAAAGCTGCCAAAATGTGTCCTACGACGAGCATCCAAGCCAACCATTTACCGAATACTTGTTTATGAAGGAAATCTAACGGTGCTTCAAATGCCTCATAGCTGATACCCATCCCATCACGGATGACAGATCGGAACAATGAAGTGCTCTCAAACATCGGAATATCAAACAAGAAATAAAATTCCGTATTCACTTTAGAACCTAAATAGCCTGTAACTGGCATAATGATCAAGACCGCATATAAAGCGAAATGTCCAGCATGGGCTGCGAGATGTTCCATCTTAGTGCCAGGTTCTTCGTCTGGGGTGCGGTTCATCATACGCCAGATAATACGCAGCACCACTAAAACGGCAATACTCACACCGAAAGATAAATGTAGCTGAAGTGCCGTCCAGTTAATAGGCGTATCATCTACCGTAAACCAATGGCGAAAATAAACGCTCGCATAAGCACCTAAGAATAATAAAGCCGTTCCCCAATGCAAGCATTTTGCTATAGTACCGTAGTTATAACTGGTATTTTTTAAACTCATAAATTCCTCTAAAATTTATAAATATTCTGAAAGGTTGTAAAAATGCCTCTGAAATCAGGTGTTTTTCTTTCACGTTAAACTACGTACTCAATAGCTCACGTTTAACCAGTATGAGTTGATATCAATGTAGTTATTCTAATAGTACGATAGGTTATATTAAGAAAAACTTAATTTAAAGTTTTATTTCGATTGTTATAATATGATTTTAGTTATATTTTTCTTACATTGCTATTACGCTTAGCAAGCGTAGGTTAATCAATGCATAATTATTTCTAGATTAATTATGACCGTTATAAATGTTAGTATTTTTATCTTCGAAATTACAGTTTCCATGAAGTTGTACCCACGGTAATATAACTATAATAATTAGAATGCTAAATAAAATAAAATAGAAAAGGAAAACGATATGTGGAACGAACGCTACAGCGAACCAGGCTTTGCTTTTGGTACAGAACCAAATGATTTTTTGGAAGAGCAGTTCCAGCACATACCAGCAGGTGGACGAGTACTGTGTTTGGCAGAAGGCGAAGGTAGGAACGCGGTATTTTTAGCTGAGCAAGGCTATCAAGTGACTGCCATGGATTTATCCGATGTGGGTTTAAATAAAGCCTTGAAACTGGCTAGTGAGCGGGGCGTTGAAATCATCACTCAAATAGCTGATTTGGCCGATTATCAATTTGGTGTAGGAGAGTGGGATGGGATTGTCTCTATTTGGGCGCATATGCCTAAAACTGTTAGTCAGTACGTTCATGCGCAGATTGCACCAGCATTGAAACCAAATGGCGTGTTTATTGTCGAGGCTTATACCGAGCAGCAACTTGATATGGAAGCCGTCGGCGGACCACCTGCTGCGCAAAAAGAACGTTTTAATTCACTAGAAAATTTGCAGACAGAATTGGCTGAGCTAGAAGAAATTATTGGCGTTGAAAAACAGCGTATGATTTCAGAAGGCAAGCATCATCAAGGTTTAAGTGCTGTCGTACAATATGTTGGTAGAAGAAAGTAAAATTGCTAGAGAAACTGCTATATCAGAAAAAGAGCAAAGGTAACATAAGGCTACCTTTGCTCTTTTTTATTCGTTTTTTATAAATGTTTTTGATCGTTATTTATTGGTCATTTTTTGATGACAGTTAAGTGACTTGATACCAGTCAATTTTACGAGTCAAGACCATCACGCTGGCGAGTACAACGAAGCAGAATACTGCACCAAGCAGCAAGTTTAAATCTTCTACTGTTAAAATGCCGTAAAAGACAGCGTATAGTCCTGCTAGTATCGCAGTAAAAATAAGGGCTCGTTTTACCCCATTGAGCACATAGTAGGTGTACCAACCGATCAGGCCGACACAAGCAGTCGCTGCAGTCGCATAGGCCTTCCAAAAGGAGATTTGCTCAGCTAACGGCAGTAATAAGACATAAAAGACTAATAGGGCGCAGCCGACCAATAAGTACTGTATAGGATGGATGCGGCTAGATTTAATCACTTCAAATAAGAAGAATGTACCGAACGAGACCAATATCAATAGCAATGCATACTTTAAGGTACGCTCAGTTTGCAGATAGACATCATTAGGCTCAGCAAAACTTACGCCAAAGCTGTTTAGATGGGTACTATTGGCACTCCTAGAAGTTGCTGCGCCTTCTTCTACCAATACTACATCATCAATACCTAAAGGATTACCCGCTTTACTTATGACGCTACATTGATTGTTAGGTGTGCTTAAACATTGTGATAGGCGTTGATTGTTGGCAACAGTCAAATATTCATTTTGCCAGTTGGCTTCAAAGCCATTGGAGGTAAAGTTTTTCATATTTGGCAGCTCTTTTCCAATGAAATTTGGTGCATGCCAGTTGCTTTGCATGGCTAACGTAAAGCTTTGCCCAGTCGGTACCGTATTTAGGCTGCTAATGCCGGATAAAGGCAGGTCGATTATAATTTTAATCATTCCAGTTTTAAGCGCATCAGTTTTGCTAGCTTTGTCAGCTTCACTAATGACAGTTTCAGTACTACTAACTACAGCATTAGCAGCATCGTTACTTAGATTAGAAGTTTGCGAGTTATCAGGGCTAATGGATAAGCTTTGACTGGCTAAGTTATCACCAATGTCACCTGTTCCATTTCGCCCAACCAAATTACCGTTATTTGATGGCTTTATCATATCTTGAGAATTTAAAATGTCTTGAGGAACAGGAACTTCAACGTACGTTAAGCCTTTTATCATAGGTGTTTTCGGGTAAGTCGCTTTGATTTGCTTGTTATTAATGGTTACCGTTGGTGTTATGGCAACGCCGCGTAAGTCTGACACTGGAATAATTAGCTTGGCTTCGTCCCAATGAAAAACCGTCTGTTTTGGTTGTAATTTATCAGTATTCAATTCTGTATTTAACGATGCTTGGGTTTCATTAGCATTAAGGTCGATACTAGGTGTATAGTTTAAATCCTTAACGTATTGGCCTAACGCATAGTTTTGGTCAAATTTTATATTACCATCGTAGCTGGTAGCATGATAAACCCCGCGCTGATAGGTGTCGGTACTGACCTTAAGATTTTCTATGGCCTGCGTTTGAGTCGCAAAGATAGTTTCAATGGCTGAATAGGACGGCTTACATTTAGTAGCGTTTTCTGAATCTATTAAGCATTCTGGCGTTACAGTGGTTGGAATAGCGATAAATGGGGTAATAACCTCTTGCGGATTGACGTGCTGCTCGGCAATCTCTGCTACGACGATATCTGCATAATGTTGTCGTTCGGAGATCACAGTGCGAAACATAGTCAGACCAACAGCGAAGATTATGCAAAGGCCAACGATGATATACAGTTTATTAAGCAGTGTTTTTTGCATGCGCATTCCTCTAAATGATGTTTGAATCGACGGCTACTAATATTGTCAATGGATTAGATAACATCATAGAGAGGGTATAGAGAGAACATATGTAGATTAGATGGAAAGTTTATGGAAATATAAGCTTTGTTCATACATGGTTGCACGTCATCATTGTTTGAAATAAAAAGACAGCTTTTAATAAAGGAAATTTCGCCATATTTTTAACGTCGGGATTCGTTCCTTTATTAAACAGAGCTGCTATAAAGCGCTGTTGAAAAAGTGTCATCAAAACGTTATAAGTAATGCGCAAAAAGCCCGCGTAATACATTACGCGGGCTTTTCCTAATGGCTATTTGTAATAACTACGATTGTTATTATTAATTAGATATTACAATTAACTTGATATTGTTGACCGTTATCAGATTTTACAGTCATGATGCCAAAATCAGCTTTAGTCTGCCAATCGTAAGTCGTTTTAGGATTAACATCGTTGACATAACGAGCGCCAGAACCCGATACAGCTTGTTTCATTGTGATTTTTGCATTGCTCAAGCCAACTTTAGGCAAAGTAACATTTAAGTCTGCAGCTTGACCATTCGCTGCGTAAGTAGCAGTAATGACACCCTCGTCTTCACATGTAAATGATTGAACGACTTGTTGAGCATTGGTAGTCGGTGTTGTAACAGTTGGTGCGTTAGTTGCACAGGCTGACAATAATACTGCGAAAGGTGCTACGGCTAATAATTTTTTCATAATAATCCTCAATAATGTTGGTAAATTTATCGTTTGAGATGTAAAGCAGTATATTACAATATAGCGTTTTTTTTCGCGTTGTTGTTTACCATTAATATGGTATTCAAAGTGTTTCAAGGTATTGCCTAAACGGTTTTTTTCATTAATGCGAGCGACTATTCACTGGTTTTTATTTGAATAGAGAGTTTAGGTTTTTTCTTGTTTAAAACAAACACCGAGACAGCACCTAGAATAACCACACTGGCAATAATAAATTGCAGGGTTAATTGTTCAGACAAAAACACCACACCTAGTATTGCTGCCAGTACTGGCACACAGAACTGCACAACAGCTGCTTGGGTACTTTTTAACAACGGCATCGCTACATACCAAAGACTGTAGCCAACGCCAGAGGTGATTGCTCCTGATACGCCCGCTAATATGACACCCTCTGTACTAACATCTGCTAGATAACTCATTCCTATCAATAACAATAGGGGAAGCGCGACAAGGCTTCTGATAAAGTTAAAACCAGTAGCGCGAAGAGGGGATATACAGGCTTTGCCGCGTATACTGTAAATTCCCCATGC
Organism: Psychrobacter sp. P2G3; assembly: GCF_001593285.1. Lineage (NCBI taxonomy): Bacteria > Pseudomonadati > Pseudomonadota > Gammaproteobacteria > Moraxellales > Moraxellaceae > Psychrobacter > Psychrobacter sp. P2G3. Next base: position 1,829,499 of record NZ_CP012529.1, on the reverse strand, counting down.
AATGCCGCTCATTGCCATAATCACTGCCCCAAAAAGCGAAGGCACTGCCGCTGAAGGCAGCATCAAGTAAACAAAACCTGTAAAGGCTATAAAAAGAGCCGCCCATTGCACTGTACTTAATTGCTCTTTTTGGTAGATGCCCCAGCCAATCATCGTGAACTGGACCGCTGCAAATAAAATAAGCGCGCCAGTGCCAGTATCAAGCTCCACATAGGCGAGCGAAAAGCAAAGCGCGTAAACCACCAAGCTTATACTGCTGAACCAGCTGCCCTTGTCTTGCAAAATAGGATCTTCTAAAATTGCGATAGCTGCGGTATTGGTATTATTACTATTAACAGTGTGTTTATGTTTTAGCTTGCGTGTATGCACGCTCATGATTATTGCAAGGCAAACAGCACCACCTAATAGGCGAATAATAGTAAAATTCCAAGGATCAATATAGCCTTCAGCTAACGCCATCCTACAAAGCAGAGAGTTTGCGGCAAAGGCTATTAGAGCAATAATCGTGTATAACGTAGCTTTCAAAAAAATTCCTAATAAACGATAGTTTGAGTGTGGTGATAGCAGGACTGATGACTATCAACATAAATTAATTGTTAATAAAATAGCCTAAGCATAAAGATTTCAACTATCTAATTTTTTTAAACATTCTACAACTTGTCGAACTCGTTCTCCTCTATCACCGCCAACTCGCTTAAAGTTTTTCTCATGACAATTTAACTGACTTTCGAAATAAGCGCTTATCTCTTCACGTTGATACGGACTGTCTCGCAAGTCATCAGCGACCCAAGGAATATCTACTGCTGTTAGCAGTATTAAATCGTAATGATGTGACAGTGCTGCCTGTGTGAGTGCATCAGGACAGTCACCATAATACCAATTAGAGTAAACCATTAGCTCAAACAAACTGGTATCACAGAATAGATATTTTTGAGTTTCAGGGTTGGGATTGGGGTTTCGGCTAGGTTGCAGGTTCTGAGCCGCTTGCTGGGTGAGTTTATTTTCCAGATCAATTTGACCTTGGGCAATTGGTAACAAATCGTCCCAAGTGCATGTCACTTGCTCGTTATCCCATTTTTCCTGCAAATAAATACGCATATACTCTGGCACCCAAGGGCTACCAAAATATGCTGCCAAATCACGAGATAAAGTAGTCTTACCAGTGCTTTCTGCACCTAAGATGGCAACCTTGATGACCGATTTATACGTATGCTGCGTGAGATTGAATGCGGTAGCGTCGTTGCCATTCATAATATGCCCAAACTGCGATGAGAGTGAACACTACGTATTGTAGTGCGGTAAAGGTAAGGCCTTTATAGAAATATAACGGAACTGAAATAGCATCAGCGACTATCCATAGCAGCCAATGCTCGATTTTACGACTTGCCATCAGCCACATAGCTATCAAGAACAGCGCGGTGGTCAGCATATCGGTATAATCAACCCAAGTAAATAAATGCATCCCTAGTACTGCGCCATCGAAGCTAAAGCCATTGTTGATCACGGGACGGAAATAATAAACCAATGCCACAAAGGCAACCGTAGCAGTCGCTAATAATGCCATGATTGGCAAATCACTTGATTGGATATGCTCAATACTGATTTCGTCTTGACTAGCACCTTTATCGTTCTCTTTAACTGCCTCTTTGTTTTTTGACCAATTAAACCAGCCGTATAAGCCCATCACTGTGTAATAAGCATTGATAAACATGTCCCCGAACAGTTGCCATTCCCATAACAAATACACAAAAATAGCAGTACTAACCAGACCAATAGGGAAGACCAGCACATTGAGCTTGCGGGCAAGTAACACACTAGCAACGCCAAATATAACGCCAATGATTTCGAGTATAATAAAGAGTGTAGGATAGTCGGCGTACTGTCCGAATAACCAATTAAGAAGATCTTCCATTATGTTCCCTAGCTATTATTTTGACAAAATTAAATAATTTTTATTGAGGTTAATTATATAGTAGCTAGGCAGCGATGACGTCAGCCTTTGCCAATTATTGACGTGAAATTGATTATTTGTAACAAAGTATTAGAAAAATAATAATATTCAGGCATAATAAAGACATCGATTTTAAGTTTACAGTTATTCACCGAAATTAGACTTGCGCTATTTTCTCTTTTTTTACGCTTATTCATAAGCCAAATAGTAGTAGACAAGGAAGCTTATCATGACGACTTGTATCACCGGCACTGGCCTGTATATACCACCCTTTAGCATCAGTAATGAAGAGCTAGTAGAGTCATTTAACCAGTATGTTGACAATTATAACGAGCAACATGCTGACGAGATAGCCAATGACACTATTCCTGCACTTCAACATTCATCAGCCGAATTCATTGAAAAAGTATCGGGCATTAAATCACGTTATGTGATGGAAAAAGCCGGTATTTTAAATCCTGAAATTATGGCACCAGTCATCGCTTATCGTAATCTGGGCGAAGAGCTGTCTATTATGGCCGAAATGGGTGCAGCAGCCCTCAAAGACGCGCTTGCTGATGCAGGACTCGAAGCCAATGATTTAGACGGTATTATACTTGCCTGCTCAAACTTTCAGCGCACTTATCCTGCAGTCGCTATTGAGATTCAAAAAGAAATTGGGATGGTTGGCGGCTATGCTTATGACATGAACGTTGCTTGTAGTGCCGCGACTTTCGGACTATCACAAGCACATGGTTCTATTGCATCTGGTCTCGCTAAACGTGTCGCTGTAGTGAACGTTGAGATTACCTCCGCACATTTAAACTGGCGTAATCGTGACAGTCACTTTATTTTTGGTGATGTCGCAACTGCTTGTATTGTAGAAGAGTTGGACACGCCTAAAGGCTATGAGATTTTAAGCAGTAAACTATTTACTGAATTCTCAACTAATATCAAAAACGAATACGGCTTTATGGATCGCTCAGAGTTCTTGGCGGCTGAAACGCAAATGTATCCTGATATCAAAGAGCCAGTAACGGATAAGTTGTTCTTACAAAATGGTCGCAAGGTATTCCGTGAAGTCTGCCCGAAAGTCTCGGAAATTATACTCCAGCATCTACAAGAGAATGATTTTGAGCCAAGTGAAGTCAAAATGATGTGGCTACACCAAGCCAATGCCAATATGCTCGATCTTATTTTGCGTACGGTAATGGGCAAAGAGGCGGATAAAGCTATCGTACCAAGCGTTATCGCTGAATTTGCTAATACTAGCTCATCAAGCCCGATGGTGGTCTTTCACCGTCATAAAGATGATTTGAAATCTGGCGATTTGGGCGTGATTTGCTCATTCGGTGCAGGTTACTCTATTGGTTCAGTAATAGTACGTAAGGTTTAAAATTAGCCTTATTTGACTGCCCAGTCTTATATTAAATAAAATAGCCAAGAGCAATCTTGGCTATTTTTTATGGTTAAAAATTTATATTTTGGGCAAATTTAGCGCTATTTATCGGTATAAAGCTTAAGTTTACGCAGTGGTTTTAATTTCACTGCAAAAATTTGCTATAATCGCCATCTTATTTCCCTCATTTGAAAAAGCCCTTTTATGAAAGAATCCTTGCGCTTGCGCTTAGACCAGATGGTAGACCGCTATGAAGAGGTTACCGCTTTATTGTCCGATCCTAGTGTTATCAGCGATAATAATAAATTCCGTGAGCTGTCGGTTGAACACAGTGACTTGATGGAAATCACTACTTTGTGGTTGAATTATGGCCGTGCAGAAGCCGATCAAGCTGATGCTGAAAGTATGCTAGCGGACGCCTCAGACCCTGAAATGAAAGAGATGATGCAGGATGAGATTGATAACGCCCGAAATACCATCGTAGAGATGGAAGAGGCGCTCAACGTCATGATGCTGCCAAAAGATCCCAATGATAAAGTACCAGCATTTCTAGAGATTCGAGCGGGTACAGGCGGTGATGAAGCGGCAATATTCTCTGGTGATTTGTTCCGCATGTACCAAAAGTACGCGCAAACTCAAGGCTGGACGGTGGAAGTGCTGTCAGCTAATGAAGGTGAGCATGGCGGCTATAAAGAAATTATCAGTCGTGTGTCAGGCAACAGTGTATATGGTCGTCTAAAGTTTGAATCAGGCGCTCACCGTGTGCAGCGTGTACCCGAGACTGAAAGTCAAGGCCGTGTACATACCTCAGCTTGTACCGTTGCAGTAATGCCAGAAGTTGAAATCGATGACAGCGTTGATATCAATCCTGCAGATCTAAAAATGGATACGTTTCGCTCCAGTGGCGCAGGTGGTCAGCACGTTAACACTACTGACTCAGCCGTACGCTTAACTCACATTCCTACCGGTACCGTGGTAGAGTGTCAGCAAGAACGCAGTCAGCATAAAAACCGTGCTCATGCTATGAAAATGCTGATTTCTAAAATTCAACAAGCTAAAGTTCAAGCGCAAGTCGATGTAGCAGATTCTATCCGTCGTGACTTAGTCGGTAGTGGTGATCGCTCAGAGCGTATCCGTACCTATAACTTTCCGCAAGGGCGTATGACTGACCATCGTATCAATCTGACTTTATATAAGCTTGATTCAATTATGGAAGGTGATTTGGATGAGATTCTAGACTCACTATTACGTGAGCATCAAGCGGACTTGATGGCCAGTATCGGCGGTGAGTAAGAAAATAAGTAGCTAGTAAAATAAATCTACCAGCCATTATCATGATAATCAGCAGCTCGTCATCAAGATAAATTTATTATTTTAATGTGTGCATTTAATTATCCAACAATTTTGAGAGTGTTATGTCAAAGCCCAACAACCCAAACCAAGACCAAGCCCCAACTTTAGAAGAAGCGAATGAGCTTATCCTCCAACTACAAGCTAAGCTAGATGATATTAGCGCTTCGGGCAAACAGCCTTATCCAAATCAGTTTAAACGCACTGATTATGCGCAAGACTTGCAAGCAGCCTTTGAAGGCGTATCAAAGCAAGAGATTGAAGATAACGCTGCTAAAGGTGAAAAAACACAGGTCAATGTGGCTGGGCGCGTCATGCTGAACCGCGGGGCATTTATTGTCATTCAAGATATGACTGGTCGTATTCAGTTATATGTAGCACGTAAAGAGTTGGATCCAGAGACGCTCGCGAGCATCAAGTCGTTAGACTTAGGCGATATCGTTGGCGTATCAGGCTATATTGGTCGCTCAGGTAAAGGCGATTTATATGTGCATATTGAAAAGTTTAATTTACTGACCAAATCACTACGCCCAATGCCAAATAAGTTTCATGGCTTAGCTGACATAGAAGCGCGTTATCGCAATCGTCATCTTGATTTGATGACCAATGAGACGACTCGTGATACGTTTGTGATTCGCAGTCAAGTGATCAGCGGCATTCGTCAGTTTATGTTGAATGAGCGCTTCATGGAAGTCGAGACGCCGATGATGCATCCTATCCCAGGTGGTGCCGTTGCGCGTCCATTTGTGACGCATCACAATGCGCTAGATATGCCGTTGTATCTACGTATCGCTCCTGAGCTTTACCTAAAACGCTTGGTCGTTGGTGGTTTTGAAAAAGTATTTGAGATTAACCGCAGCTTCCGTAACGAAGGTGTATCCACGCGCCATAATCCTGAATTCACCATGATTGAGTTTTATCAGGCCTATGCTGATTATCATGATTTGATGGATTTAACCGAGCGTCTATTTAATAAGCTGGCGATGGACATTTTAGGCACTACTGAAATTACTTATCAAGAAGAAAGTATCAGCCTACAAGCGCCATTTGCACGTCTATCAATGTCAGATGCTATTGCGCAATATGCTGAAGACTTTGATATGTCGCGTATCAATGACCGTGATTACTTAGCGGATTATGTAGCGAACACGCTTAAGCAACCAGTAAAAGACGTCTTTGGTATCGGTAAACTAATTACTATCATCTTCGAAGAGACAGCGGAGCATCAATTACGTCAGCCAACGTTCATTACAGAATATCCTGCTGAGACTTCACCGTTAGCACGTCGCAACGATGATAATCCTGAAATTACCGATCGTTTTGAGCTATTCATTGGTGGTCGTGAATTGGCTAATGGCTTTAGTGAGCTTAATGATCCGGCTGATCAGGCAGAACGTTTCCGTGGTCAAGTCGCTGAAAAAGACGCTGGCGATGTGGAAGCTATGCATTTTGATGAAGAGTATATTGAAGCCTTATCTTACGGTTTACCACCGACAGCAGGTGAGGGTATCGGTATTGATCGTTTGGTCATGCTATTTACTGACTCTGCCAGCATCCGTGATGTGATTTTATTTCCACATATGCGCCGCAAAAATGATTAGTGGTTAATCGGTCTTTAATTAATCTTTAATTAGAATTGATTATTGAGCGGACGTTAAGTCATTTTTGAACCAGCAAGAAGCCAGACGAATGCGCTGGCTTTTTGCTATAATAAGCACTCAAAAAAGCATACTCAAAATAAGAATTCTAACCACTTGGCACAATGGATAGCTATGTCGCAGCAATATCAAGTTCTAGCGCGTAAATACCGCCCCAAAAACTTCCATGAGTTAATTGGGCAAACGCACGTCTCTCAAGCGTTGATTAACGCGATTGATTATAATCGTCTGCATCATGCTTATCTGTTTACTGGGACACGTGGCGTTGGTAAAACCACGATTGCTCGTATTTTGTCTAAGTGTTTGAACTGTGATACTGGCGTGACCAGTACGCCTTGCGGTGTTTGTGATAATTGTGTCGCCATCGATCAAGGTCGTTTTATCGATCTAATTGAGATTGATGCAGCCTCGCGTACCAAAGTTGAAGACACACGTGAGCTACTTGATAATGTTCCTTATGCGCCAAGCCAAGGCCGCTATAAAGTGTACCTTATTGATGAGGTGCATATGCTGTCTACGCACAGCTTTAATGCGCTACTCAAAACCTTAGAAGAGCCACCAGAGCACGTTAAGTTTCTACTTGCGACCACCGATCCGCAAAAACTGCCGATTACTATTATCTCGCGCTGTTTACAGTTTGTGCTGCGTCCTTTGCCGCAGACATTGCTTAGTGAGCATTTAGCAAACGTTTTGACTCAAGAACAAGTTGCCTATACGCAGCCTGCACTTTGGCAGCTGGCAAGTGCTGCAAAAGGCTCCGTACGTGATGCGCTGTCTCTTACCGATCAGGCGATTGCCTTTGGTCAAGGTGCGCTTGATGATGTGACAGTTAATGCCATGCTTGGCTTAATCGATGCCGCTGATTTGGTAAGCTTGATTACTGATATTTACAACCATGATAAGTCTGCAGTTGCCGCTCATATTGAGCAGATGCGCGCGCAAATGGTCGATGCCACTAGCATGTTTGATGGACTCGCTGAACTACTGCATCAATTAGCCTTGACGCAGCTATTACCGGAAGTCGCTTTAAATGTAAATGAAGCGCAAGCACAAGATATTAATGCACTTGCCCAACATATTAGTCCTGATGTTTTGCAGTTGTATTATGAAATCGTAGTACAAGCACGCGAAGGTATCAAGCTTGCTAGTACGCCAATGCAAGCACTTGAAATGTGTATCTTACGTCTATTAGCGTTTCGCCCATTACCTATTGATGAAGTCTTAAAGTCTCATTCTATTGAGTCAACTAGCTCAACAGATATATCAGAACCTATAGCTCCTGTAGGTCATGTTGCATCATTGCACGAACCGCAACCTTATAATCTTGATAATGTCAGTAATGTTCATGAGCAAGCTATTATTAGTGAGGAAGTTAATAGCGTTGAGCAAAGTGCTAATAAGATGACGGGCAATGAAGCTCACTTCTCAGAAAGTGCATTTGCAACAGATACAGCCAATATTAATCAGTCTATCAAAATGGCTGATACTAATATTGTTATAGATAATTTTTCTAACTTGCCTCAATCTTATGAGTCATCAATTAACGATAGCGTAGAGCCTGAACCAATTGCTGAGCCTGAACCAATTGCTGAGCCTGAACCAATTGCTGAGCCTGAACCAATTGCTGAGCCTGAACCAATTGCTGAGCCTGAACCAATTGCTGAGCCTGAACCAATTGCTGAGCCTGAACCAATTGCTGAGCCTGAACCAATTGCTGAGCCTGAACCAATTGCTGAGCCGAGTCGAAATGATTCTCAGTTAATCTCACAATCTGATGACCCACGTACTTTACTACGTTGTCCAGTGCAAGAGCTCATGGGAGAATGGACGCCAGAGAAGTGGGACTATTGGTTACAAGAAGCTCGTGAGGATGGCAATCTTGCTCAAGATGAGCTGGCACTTGCTCGTCAAGGTATGATGACAGGTAGTTGCAATGGCGAAGCAATATTTGTGACCGGTGTCGATAGCAAGCATTTACAAGCAACCTTTCAAGAGCTGGCTACCAAGCTCCAGCAACAATTCCCAGAGGCGGATATCAGCTTACAGGTAGACAATAGTGTGATGCAGGATGAGAATAAAACGCCTGAACGTCGTCAGCGCCAACGGGTTGAGCAAGCGACCTCAGTTGCGGAAACCATGCTACTTGAGTCGCCTGTCATGCAGTATTTATTGTCTCGTGGTGAAGGAAAAATGGGTAAAGTTAAGCTGATCTAACATCCAACATATATTTTTCAGTAAATAATTTTATCAGCATGATATGCTGATTTGATATGTTATTTTTTACCCAATTATTAGACATTAATATTTTAAACATACTCGATGTTCATGTTTAACTTTCATATATATGCTTAAATTATCTATCGAGTAGAATGTTAATTTATATTAAACAGTCAACTAAAATTTTTTTTGAAAATTTCAATGATTAAAGCAACAGTTGAGTAATATTGTCTAACAACAAATTATCATAGTCAAACACCAAGATATTGATGTTGTTGATATTTTTATATACCAATAATTAATCATACTGACGTATGGTAATATGAAAAATATATAAAATCAGCTATACTGATTAAGTTATATTAAAAATTAGAAAATTTATCAGGTGAGAGTATGTTAGATAATTTACGCGGTATGGCCGTGTTTGCCAGTGTGGTCGGACATGGCTCTTTTAGTGGATCAGCTCGTGAGCTTGGTATCACAACTAGCGCAGTTAGTCAGCAAATTCGGTCATTAGAAAATGAGTTAGGTGTGGTGTTATTGCATCGCTCTACTCGTAAGCTAAGCTTGACCGAAGCTGGTGAAAGTTTTTATGAAGCAGCAAGAGATGTGGTTAGTGCTGCAGAGCAAGGTAGAATTAAAGTCAATCAGTTGCGCGATGAGTTAGCGGGTAGTTTGCGTATTGCTACTACACCAGAACTTGGCGTAAATCATATTTTGCCAGCTTTATCTACATGGATGGCTGCGCACGATGACTTAAGTATTACTTATCTGGCAGACAATCATTATATCGATATGATTGATGAGCGTATTGATATTGCGATACGTATGAGTCCAACGATTAATGACTCTACGTTGAGTAGCCATCCGCTGACAGATGTGCGACAAGTGCTTATTGCTTCACCCCAGTATCTGCGTCAGCATAAAAAGCTTACGAGCCCCAAAGATCTCGCTGAACATCAGCTGATTTGTATTGATATCATGAAAGATTCTAATCAAGTCGATCTTACCCAGACTGAAACAGGTAAGAAAACACGTACAAAGATGAACTCCCGTATCCATACTAACAATGTCTTTATGGCTACTACCTTGGCTAAAGAGGGTCATGGTTTGGTTAGGATGATGGAGATGGATGTTAGAAAAGAGTTAGAAAGCGGTGATTTGGTCGAAGTATTAACCGGCTATCAATTACCGAGCTTTGTATTATATGCAGTCACCTTAAACCGTGAACAGCAACCTGCAAAGATTACTCGCTGTTTAGAAGTGTTGAAAAAATATTTTCATGCTTGTTAATGGTTAATGTAGTCTAAGTTAAAAAAACGTAAAAAGAGCCCTTAAATTAATATTGATTTAAGGGCTCTTTCGTATCTAAAATTGAGTTACAACTGCAAAAAGTATTGTTTAAAATAACGGTTTGAATAGATTAATCAAACGCTCAACGACTTGCCGGCTTTCAATACGGCTTATATTTAATGGCGGTAATAAGCGCACAACATGACCACCAGTGACATTGATGATTAGTTTTTGCTCATCGCGTGCATGGTCAACCAGCTGACTACAGTCCATGGTATCAGGCAAGGCAATACCTATCATCATTCCAGCACCGCGGCTACTGACGCCATACTGTTGCAATTCGTCTGTTATGCTTTTACGAATAAACTGACCTTCGGTTACCGCGTTTTTCATTATGCCGCTATTTGTTAACACATCATAGACGCTGTGTACTACGCGACTTGCAAGCGGTGTACCGCCATAGGTAGAGCCATGACTACCTGCACCAAACAAGCCATTAGCACGTCCGCGTACCATACACGCCCCGACTGGAAAACCATTACCAAGGCCTTTAGCGGTAGTCAATACATCAGGGCGGGCGTTGCTATGTTGATAAGCAAAGTATTTGCCCGTGCGGCCGTTACCGGTCTGTACTTCATCGATCATAAAGAGCCAGTTGTGTGCGTCACATTCCGCTTGTAGCTCTTCCAGATAGGTAAAGCCATTAGCTGCAGTATTAAGGCCGCCTTCACCTTGAATAGGCTCTACGAATATTGCACAAATATCATCGTGAACTTGAGCGGCTTGCTTGATAGCTGCAATGTCACCAAACGGCACACGGATAAAGTCATCATCTAAGGTAAAAAAACCTTCACGCGCTTTAGGATTGGCGGTCGCTGATAATGATAATAAAGTACGACCGTGGAATGATTGCTCCATGACGATGACCTTTGGACGCTTGAAGCCTTGCTGGTGAGCATATAACCTTGCAAGTTTTAGTGCAGCTTCGTTAGCTTCGGCACCACTATTGGCAAAAAACACACTATCCATTTGCGCAGCAACACAAAGCGCTTCTCCCGCGCGCTCTTGCCAGTCAATACCAAATAAATTACTGGTATGAACTAAGGTAGCTGCTTGCTGTTGAATAGCATTAGTCACTTGTGGATGGCAATGCCCTAAACCGCATACTGCGATGCCAGTGAGCGCATCTAAATACGGAGTATCATCTTTGGTATATAGCCAGCTCCCTGAACCACGGGTAAAGCTGATCGGCTGACGATTATAGGTAGGCATCAGATAAGTAGCTGACATGCAGACATCCTTGGATTATTAAGGTAATGAGTTACGCAAAACGAGCCATATAATATGGCACTATATACGGATCACAACAAGTTAAAATTCATCAGAAAATGGCGTAGACTCAGCAGGCAAGCTATAATCTTCATTCGCCCAAGCGCCAAGGTCAATAAGCTTACAGCGCTCACTACAAAAGGGCTTAAACTTATTGTCTTGCCAAGCAGTTTTAGTGCCGCAACATGGACATGGGTAAGTTTTGGGTGTGGAGTTGGGGGTAGATTGCGTCATAATGAAGTGAGGTTAGCCTCATGGTTATGAAGGAAAGTATGATCAGTGAACAAGAGCCGTTATAATAGCACGCGGTCAAAAAAAGACAAATATAGAGCAGGGTATATCAAACTAACTTTGGTGATATTTCTGTAGCATTGTATAGGTTATAGCAATAACACCTCTATTTATTCTGCAGTATAATTAGACCTTTATTTAAATTGACACTTTATCAAAAATTACAACGAACAAAGCAAGGATAACTGATGAATCGTGAGCAACCGCTTTCACACAAGAAAGTACGTGCATTCCAACCAGAAAAGCTCTCAGCCCCGCGCGACTTTTTTATTCCAGAGGTTGTCCAAAATACAGCTACTAAAGATGATAGCGATAAGTTGCCATTAATATTGGAGATTGGCGCAGGGAAGGGCAAGCATGCGTTAAGTTTCGCAGCAGTACATCCTAAGAAGCATTTGATTGCTATTGAGCGCACACGTAATAAGTTTGAAGCTTTTACCAAACTATTTAATCAACAGCTGCTGGACAACCTAACTCCAATACATGCTGATGCTATTGCATGGACTGTACACGCTATCCCTCCTGATAGTCTTGCAAGTATCTATCTGCTATATCCAAACCCTGAACAACACAATCCTAATCAGCAATGGCTGAATATGCCATTTTTTGAATTTTTATTATCACGCTTGCAAGTAGGTGGTGAAGTCATTTTAGCGACTAATATAGAATCTTATATGGATAATGCAGAACAGCAAGCATTGAGTATTTGGCAATTGCCAAACAGGCGTCATAAGGTGCCATCTGATAACCAGCGTACGCACTTTGAGGTAAAGTACTTGGCTCGTGGAGAGACATGCTGGCAGTTAACAATGACCAAGCCTGAAGGTTATAAAACTAGGTTTGATAATTGGTTTGCAGAGGAAGATAGCGTTAACGATAAAAAATAGCCTAAGTGGAAATGATTAAAACATAAACGATAAAAGTTACTCAACAACCCTAAAATATAAGCCATATGAAATAGCCTAAGCAAACAAAATTAAATATTAAAAAAACCGCTCCAAAGGAAGCGGTTTCCAAAATTTAGCATCTACCTAGCTATCTATAAAAAAGGTTTTACTAGCTTTTCAGAGTCAGTATAAGCGTTTATTACTGTCAAAAACGTATAAGCACCGATAAACTTACGGCTAATAAACATAAACTCTTTAGGAGGTAGGTTAAATTCAAATGATTGAATGGCACGAGTAGCACTCGCTGAGATACGCGAATGTAATTTGCTATTAGCCCAAATATAACGCTTTTGCTCATCTAAACAATCTGCAGGGATATCAGGATTAGCATCAGGATGACTAAAGGGCTCTGTAGCAAGTAGGAATAACGATGCAATATCTGCTCGCACTTTATCGCTCATCGTATTAAAAAATTCATAGCCTGTCATACCTTCCATCATTGCTTGATGGTCATGATGATAGCCTGCGCGTAATAGGCTACGAGCAATGGTAAGTAGGGTATTATCAAACTGACGGATAGCGCCAAAATCCAATAATATCAGTTTATCTGGCTCATCAACATTATCGCTGATACGTACTAAATAGTTGCCAAAATTTGGATCCGTCTGCATCTCACCCCAGACAAAAATCTCCTGCATCATGATCTCTATTGCTGCTTGACCAATAGCATTACGTCGTTCATGCGGCACTAGTTGCAGGGTTTCAGAGGTAACGGAAACCCCAGGCTCATAAGTCATGCAGAGTAAACGCTTACTTGAGTATTTACGATTAATCTTAGGTACCACATAACGAGGATCATCGACTAAGCGCTCATAAAAGCGTTCTGTCGTTGCCGCCTCTGCATCATAGTCAACTTCATGATGGAGCAGGTCACGTATCTCTTCAAACCATGTATCAAGTGCCCGTGTTTGCGGAACGATATTGCTTACTTTCAATAAACGCTTAAATAGTGCAAGATCGGAGTTGATAGCGTCGGCCACCCCTGGGTACTGAATTTTCAGCACCACTTGCTCACCCGTTTCTAGTACCGTTGCACGGTGGACTTGGGCGAGGGAAGCTGTGCCAATAGGAACGGAGTCAACCTCAAGTTCGCTGAGCTTATCTCCTAAGATATGCTGTAAAGTTTGTTCTATTTTTGGCCAAGTAAGAGTAGCGGTATCGTCGTTAAGTGTTTGTAGCGCCCGAGTAATCTCAGGCGGTAATATATGCTCACCATACATTGCTAGCATCTGGCCAATTTTAACTACTGAGCCTTTAAGTTTACCTAGCTCCTCTGCGACATAATTTGCCTGCGCCTCCATAAATACTTGATTACGCTTCGAGCGTGCCTGCTTATCCAAAAACATACCAGACATACTATTGCCTGCCCAGCGGCGACCAATATTTAGGGAAGTCTTGGCAATCGATAATCGACGTTCAAACCCAGAAGTTTTTAGGCTATCGATTGATTGCTTATTATTAGAAGGTCTAGACGGATCATGTGCCATAAATATAACCATTCATCAGGTTGTACTGATTTGCGGGTTTAAGACTAACAATACAAGTGAGATGCAAGGTTAGCATACAAAATCGTACTGACCCGTAGGTCATAGCACGAATGATGGTGTTACATTAATAATGCTAATAAAAGTGATTTTATAAAACTAGTGCTCACGAATTAAAGGTGTCGTACTTGCTGTAATATTATTTTTTCGTACTATTACAGCAAGCTGAATACTAAGAAATTAGTACTGAATTGAAAATGCCATTATTGAGAGTTTAACTCATTAGAAGCACTAAAATCACCCCAGCTTGTACTTAGACTGGGGTTGGAACTCTACAGCTTAACAGAGCATCAAAAACATTGTCTAAAGCATGATTTATATTAAGACTGTTCACGTGCAATAGCATGATGACCAATATCACGGCGATAATGCGCACCATCAAAACTGATCGCAGCCGTCACTGCTAATGCAGCTTGCTGAGCGTCCAAAATGCTATCTGCTAAAGCAGTCACACACAATACACGTCCACCGTTAGTGATAACTTCTTTGGTGTTTCCAGTATTGTCGCTATGTGCAGCATCTGTATTGCTATCATGAGAAAACGCTGTGCCAGCATGGAATGCTTTTACCGGATTATTATTATTAGCATCTAATTCTGGCAAGCCAGCGATCACGTCACCCTTTGACGAGCTTTCAGGATAGCCTTTTGAAGCAACCACGATACCAAGAGCAGGGCGGGTATCCCATTTAGCATCACTAGGTAGTTGACCTGCTAGTCCTTGTGCAACTAGATCTACCATCGACGACTGCAAACGCATCAAAATAGGCTGCGTCTCTGGATCACCAAAACGGCAGTTAAATTCAATGACATAAGGATCTCCTGCTTCATCGATCATGAGGCCTGCATACAAGAATCCAGTATAAGGGTGACCGGCAGCATTCATTGCGTCGACCACTGGCTGAATGACTTGCGCCATGACTTTATCGTGGACATCTTGAGTAACGACTGGTGCTGGAGAATATGCTCCCATACCGCCCGTGTTTGGACCTGTATCACCTTCAAACGCACGCTTATGATCTTGGCTAGTTGCCATTGGTAAAATGTTATTACCATCAATCATACAGATAAAACTGGCTTCTTCACCTTGCAAAAATTGCTCGATTACCACACGGCTACCGGCGTCTCCAAATTTATTGTCCGCCAGCATATCATCGATGGCTTCATGTGCTTGTTCAATAGTTTCAGCAACGATAACGCCTTTACCAGCGGCAAGTCCATCGGCTTTGATGACAATTGGTGCACCTTGTTCATCAATATAGGCTTTGGCAGCTGCGGCATCCGTAAAGCCTTGGTAGGCAGCCGTAGGAATACTGTTTTGTGCCATAAATTCTTTGGCGAAGGTTTTTGAACCTTCTAGTTGTGCACAATATGCAGTCGGCCCCCATGCTTGAATACCAGCCTCACGGCAAGAATCAACAATACCAGCAACTAATGGGGCTTCAGGACCAACGATGACCATATCAATAGCATTATTCTGGCAAAACTCTATGACAGCACTGTGTTCACTAGCGTCATTGTTAGTCGCTTCTAAGATAACATTTTGGCATTTAGGTTCTAAAGCAGAGCCTGCATTACCAGGTGCGACATAGATGTGCTGCACATTCTCATCTTTGGCACACTGCCAAGCCAATGCGTGTTCGCGACCACCTGAGCCAATCACCAAAATATTCATCATACGTCTTGCCCTTAATTAAGCGTTAATAGCGAATCAGTAAAGCACTGTCAAACATACTGCCGTATTCTAACAAAAAAGTCGTACCTATTGCCATGAGTATCCACTTGCCAGCCACACTCAATACATTATAAAAATAATATAACGAAAATTTGTTGAACAATTGCTTATCAATGGCGTAGACTATTTGGATAAATGAATATTTAAAGGTTATTAGGGTTGAATTGACGATATAATAGACAATTATCTTATGAATAAAGGTTATTAAGACAATAAATATTCATGAAATATTTTTTTACACTTTAGCTATGTTGATAGGTGCGTTACAATCCAATAGATTAGCGATAGATAGCTGAGCCAAGGATCTTTAAGACCTAGCTTGTCGTAAGAAATGGGTTCTAAGGTAAAAACGTCAGTGGTTTGATCGATTCAGTATTTTTAGCTCAAATCGATCTCAAGCTAACATACCATCGTAAATATTCGCTAATAGATACCATTAAAAGTAATTAATATTAATCTAAAAAATCAAATTTATAAAAAGGACGGATACTATGCCCAACTCTCTTGGTATCACAAAAGAGCGTATTGGCCAGATAAGTGATATTGCCACCAGTTATGTGCAAAAGGATAAATCACTACTTGATCATTTTATTAACAGCTATTATCGACCGCTCCATCATGAGACTGCAGATGTCATCGATGATACAGATTTGGCAGGTATGGCACTACACCATTTTACGCTACTAAAAGCCTATGAGGGTAGTAAGCCACAATTGGCTGTCTTTAACCCAATTGCTGAAGAGCAGCATTTTCATAGCTCACATACTATTATCCAAATGGTGGCGTATGACCGTCCGTTTTTGGTAGATACGATGCTCATGAGCCTTGAAGCACAAGGGATTGATGTCCATCGTACTTATAATACAATTATTAGTGTTAAGCGTGACGAAGACGGTAATCTTACCCACGTCGATAGCGCCCATGAAAGCGCAACTTCTCATATGTCACTAATTCACTGTGAGATTGCCTACCAAGATAATGATGAGTTAGAGGCGCTACATCAAATACTTTTAGACAAGGTTGATACGCTTGATACTGTAGTTGGTGATTGGAAAGAGATGCGCTCGCGTCTGACTGATATTAAGGCTGAGCTGGCGCAAAAACCACTACCTGAGGTCTTTTACTCTCAGCAAGAAATTCAAGCGTTCTTAGACTGGATATTAGACGATCATTTTATCTTTTTAGGCTATCGTGAATATCGCCTTGAAGGTGGCAACTATATTGACGTCACTGATACAACTGACGATAGTAAACAAGGTGGTATCAATAAAAACGCGGACCTAGACTTGTTTGCAATCGGTAATAGTGGTCTTGGTCTATTACGCGGCGCCGAAGAAGATAAGCTATCTGAAAGCTTTGATAGACTGCCTAAAGAGCTTAAGCAACTTTTGACTGAGCCGCGTGTACTAATGCTTTCTAAGTCAAGTCGAGTGTCACCTATTCATCGTCCAGTATATATGGACTTTTTGGGTATTCATAAATTTGATGACAATGGTAGATTGGTAGGTGAGTATCGTTTTATCGGTCTACTTACCTCACAAGCGTATCAGCTTACAGTTCAACAAATCCCGCTATTACGTGAAAAAGCTAATAAAATCATGGCAATGGCTGACTTGCCACGTGCAGGCCATGCTTATTATAAAATGATGCATGTCATCAATACTTTACCACGCGATGACTTATTTCAAGCCAGCGTCGAAGAGTTATATCCTATCGTCTCTGGTATTAGCCAATTACAAGATAAGAAGAGTCTACGCTTATTTAGTCGTATTGACCATTATCAACGTTTTGTGTCGTGCTTGGTTTATATTCCCCGTGACAAATTCAATACCGAATTGCGCATTGAAGTACAGCAAGTACTAAAAGATGCTTATGGCGGTACATCATCTGGCTTTACTACGGAATTCAATGAGTCTGAACATGCTCGCGTGCATGTGCATGTGCGCACAGTACCAGGTCAAGTTAACGATGTAGATAATGCTGCGCTTGAAGCTGAATTATCAGCACTTATGGAGTCATGGACTGATCATTACCAGCAAATGCTGCTTGATAATGTTGGTGAGCAACAAGCTAACTCCTTAACACGTCGCTTCTTAAACTATATCCCAGCTGCTTATGAAGAGCGTTTTGACGCACGTACAGCGGTTGAAGATACCAAACGTCTGGCTAGCTTGACCAATGAGCAGCCAATGATTTGGCATTTATATCAGTCAACAGGAGACGCGGGCAATCAGTTGCACTTGAAACTGTATGGACGTGAGCAACCAGTTATTTTGTCTAAGGTATTGCCGATTCTTGAGAACTTTGGGGTGTCGGTTATTTCAGCACAAACTTACGAGTTTGATTTGCCAGATCAGCCGATTTGGATGCAAGAATACGAGCTAATCTTAGAAAACGTCAATACGGTCAATATGCAAGTGGTTCGTGGTCAGTTTGAAGACAGTCTAAAGCAAATTTGGGCTGGACGCGTTGAGAGCGACTCCTTTAATGAGCTGGTATTAATTACTAAGTTAGATACTTATGATGTGGTCGTGCTGCGTGCATTATCACGCTATATGATACAAGCAAAAGCGCCTTTCTCTAGTGCTTATATACAGCAAACTGTGGTAAAAAATAGTGCTATCAGTGTGGCTTTAGGCAGTCTGTTCGATGCACGCATGAATCCTAAGTATAATGAAGATGAACGTAGTGAAAAAACCACTCAGATTCAACAAAAAATTATAGCGGCATTGGCAGATGTAGATAGTCTAGATGAAGATCGTATCTTGCGTTGGTACTTAGATTTGATTAATGCCATGGTGCGTACCAACTTCTATCAAACTGATACCGATGGTCAGCGTAAAGATCGCCTATCGTTTAAGTTTTTGGCAGCAGATATTCCAAATCTGCCCAAGCCTAAGCCCATGTTTGAGATATTTGTTTATTCACCGCGCGTTGAAGCAGTGCATCTGCGAGGCGGTAAAGTTGCCCGTGGTGGTCTGCGCTGGTCAGATCGCATGGAAGATTTCCGTACTGAAGTATTGGGCTTAGTCAAAGCACAGATGGTCAAAAACGCAGTAATTGTCCCTGTTGGTTCAAAAGGCGGCTTTATTGTCAAAACCAAAACTATGGCAGATGGCCGTGAAGCGTTCCAAGCCGAAGGTATCGCCTGTTATCAGACATTCTTACGCGGTATGTTAGATGTCACTGATAACATTGTTGATGGAAAAATTGTCCCGCCAGCCAATACCGTGCGTCATGATGAAGATGATCCGTACTTAGTAGTTGCCGCCGATAAAGGCACGGCAAGTTTTTCTGATATTGCTAATGCTTTGTCTGCTGAATATAACTTCTGGCTTGACGATGCCTTTGCTTCAGGTGGCTCTGTTGGCTATGACCATAAAGCGATGGGCATTACGGCACGCGGTGGTTGGGAATCGGTCAAGCGTCACTTCCGTATGCGCGGTATGGACATTCAAAACCGTGATGACTTTACCGTAGTCGGTATCGGTGACATGAGCGGTGATGTATTTGGTAATGGTATGCTGAGATCTACTCATACCAAGCTAGTCGCTGCCTTTAACCATCTACATATCTTTATTGATCCTAATCCGGATACCGCTGCTTCTTATGCAGAGCGCGAGCGTTTGTTTGAAATGCCTCGTTCGACGTGGGATGACTATGAAAAGTCGCTCATCAGTCAAGGTGGCGGTGTGTACTCACGCCAAGATAAGAGCATCGCTATCAGTGCTGAGATGAAAGAGCTGTTCGATATTAGTGAAGATAATCTAGCGCCTAATGAGTTAATCACTGCCCTAATGAAATCGCCTGTTGATCTTATTTGGAATGGTGGTATCGGTACTTATGTGAAAAGCGAAAATGAAAGTCATGCTGATGTCGGTGACCGTGCTACCGATGCGTTACGTATCAATGGTAATGAGCTACGTGCAGCGGTCGTTGGTGAAGGTGGTAACTTAGGCTTTACTCAACAAGGTCGTATCGAATATGCACAAACGGGCGGGCGTATTTATACCGATGCTATTGACAACTCAGGTGGCGTTAACTGCTCAGATCATGAAGTCAATATCAAAATCTTACTTGGTAAAGTCGTTGAACAAGGTGATATGACCTTAAAACAGCGCAATGAATTGCTTGAGAGCATGACCGATACCGTTGCAGAATTAGTATTGCGCCAAAACTATCTACAACCACAAGCGATTGAGCTTAGTCACATTCGTGCAGCAGCTAACTTAAGTGATCATCAGCGTTTCATTCAGATGTTAGAGGGTGAAGGGCGTCTGGATCGCGCGATTGAGTATTTACCATCGGACGAAGAAATTGCCAAACGTCAAAAAGCAACTACTGGCCTGACCAATCCTGAGCTAGCAGTCGTCATGGCTTATGGCAAAATGTGGGTGTATGACAACTTGTTGTTGTCCGATTTGCCAGATGATCCGTACTTCGTTAATGAGTTACGTAAGTACTTCCCTGATGAGCTGGCCTCACGTTTCTTTGATGAGATGACTGAGCACCGCTTGCATCGCGAGATTATCAGTACTTATCTGACTAATAGTGTGGTTAACCGCTTAGGTATTGAGGCTCTATTCCGTCTTTATGAGGAAACAGACCAGTCGCTGGCAACCATTGTTCGTGGTTATGCGATTAGCCGTGATGTCTTTAATGTGTCAATAGCATGGAAAACGCTTGAAGCGTTAGATAATCAGGTCGATGCAACGCTATTGTTAAACCTTGAGCTACGTCTACGCGATGCGCTTGAGCAAGGTGTTGTCTGGTTTATCAATGCCTTTGGGCAAGATTTGCAAGTCGCTGATATGATTAGCCGCTTTAGAGAAAGTGTTGAGAAATTGACTAAATCTGGCGGGTTCATTGAGCAGCAATTTGCAGAGTACTTGCAAGAAGATGCCACTAGCTTGATGCAAGAGGATCTGTCGGAGAGTGATGCGACAATGTTTGCTATGCTGCCTTATCACGTTGATGCGCTTGATGCGGCTTTACTGGCTGAGCAATATGAACGTCCTGTCGATGAAATTGCAACATTATACTTCGAGGCGTATCACGTCTTGCAGTTAGATTGGATGATGGATAATATCGCCACTTTACCGCAGCATGACTACTGGGATCGCCGTGCGCGTCATGCCTTAGTAAATGAGCTATCACGTAGTTTGCGTCTATTAATGGATGCAGTATTATCGAAGCCAGATGCCAAGCAAGCCTTTAGCGAGTGGCGTTCACGTCATCTCGATCAGCTAGCATCTGTTGAGACAGAGATGCACAAGCTCGATGAGCTCTATAGTGAAGATGAAGATGGGCAAGTTGGTTTATCAACATTGTCAGTGCTGATGAGTGAGCTTAGCGGCTTGGCTACTAAGTAGCGATCTAAATGCAGACTATAAAGTAAAGTGTAGGCTGCTTAATGAAATTGCTTGAATCAGCAGATATTTTTAAAATAAAACCCCACCGTTATTAATTAGCGGTGGGGTTTTTTATTGTGTAGGGCATATACTTATTAAAATCAAAAAACAGTAAAGCTGATAAAGTAAACGCTTAGTCCAATTCAAGCAATGTACTTAAACGTACCATCTCTCCATTTTTTTCAAGCCTGCGGCATAATTGCCCAGTAACCTCTATCATCGAGCAGTCCTGTTAGTCCGCTATTTTTAGCTACTATAAGATAATCTTGTTCATAATCAGAATCGTAGTGTGCGTGCTGAATACGAACATCTGCTAGCGGGTAAACCCAGTCACCATGACGATTGATGATGCCTTGTTTGGTAGCATTGCTAGCATTGTCTGAGGTGTCAATACTGACGATAAAGCTGGTCGCAATATCAGGCTCCGTTTGAATCTCATCATACTTAAAAGGCACGATAGTCTTGCCAGCGGCATTGACGACACCATATTTACTACCGTGTTCTTTACCATTATTAATCTGACGCTGCGCTAATAGATACTTATCCATCAATATATAAGCATCGGTCAGATTGTCTATGATGACATTACCTTTTAGGTCTTGTAGTTGCTGCGACCCATCGGTTTGCTCAGTCAGCTTGCCAGCGAATTCATCATTATTTTCGATACGCTCAAAATAGCGATTGGGTAAGTAACCGGCACAGCTGATGGTAGCGTGGGCAGGGGTGATAGCACTAACCGCACCAACAGATAAAATAGATACCCATGTTAAGAGTGCTAATTTGTTAGTCATCGCTATTTCCTTATTATCACACTTTTTACTTATAGCCAGTCCAATATGAAAAAGATACAGCGGAACTGGGATGAATTTTTTGCAGCCTCTGTCAGCGTAGGTACAGCAAGCTAGAAAAATTTATACCAGTTTCGCGTTATTAAATAACGTATCCATTTTATTTAGTATTGACTATATTGCTTTAACTACTGCCATAACTTACGAGGCTTTTTCATCGGTAGCATTGACAACTCGGCGACAGCCTCGACCACTGATTTGGCTAAAGCCGCCAGACAGTTTTTCGACCT
This sequence comes from Psychrobacter sp. P2G3, assembly GCF_001593285.1. Taxonomy (NCBI): domain Bacteria; kingdom Pseudomonadati; phylum Pseudomonadota; class Gammaproteobacteria; order Moraxellales; family Moraxellaceae; genus Psychrobacter; species Psychrobacter sp. P2G3. The sequence goes on along the minus strand of NZ_CP012529.1, from coordinate 1,807,319 downwards.
TTATTTGGGTTAGGATACGATCTTTTAACGCCTGTACGTGCGAGATGATACCGATCAATTTACCTTCTTGTTGTAAGCTGGTTAAGGTATCGAGTGCAATATCAAGCGACTCTTCATCAAGCGTACCAAAGCCTTCGTCCAAAAATAGTGAATCGACGCGGATGTTGTGACTCGCCATTTGTGATAGCCCAAGCGCTAAGGCCAGACTGATAATAAATCCTTCACCGCCGGAGAGGTTTTTGGTACTGCGAATATCGCCGCCTTGATAGTTGTCGATGACATTGAGCTCAAGCGGATTGCTGTCATCATGAATGAGCAAATAGCGGTCACTCATTTTTTGCAGTTGCGTATTGGCATGACTAATCATGACCTCAAACGTTAATCCTTGGGCAAAGGTACGATATTTTTTACCATCAGCCGAACCGATTAACGTATGTAGCTGCTGCCAAACTTGTAGTTTCTGCTTTTGCTCATCAATGGCTATAAGCTGTGCCGCTTGTTGCCCTTTTTGGCTATCATTATCCTTGAGCTTTTGGTCAATCGCACCGATTTTTTGACTTAACTCATCAGTATCTATTTGTATTTGCTGATGCTGGCCAGCAATTATTTCTCGGCTTGCATCAGTCATAGGCGCAGCAAGTTTTTGTTCTAACGCTTGCTGAGTGCTGTCCAACTGCAACTTAGCTTGATGCAATGCATTATCAATAGCCAATCTACGTGCGTGTAGTGCTTCGCGCTCTTCTTTAGGCAAGCGAGCACTCACAAAAGCAGCTTCATTAACGAACTGTGACTCTGCGAGTAAATCCGTAAAGGTGCTTTGCTGCGTATTCAGTGTGGTAGTCGCCGACTGTAGCTCTGTTGCTAGCTGCTCCTCTCTAAGTTTTAATTGCTCTAGAGCCTGCTGTATGGTATCTAAATGTCTTTGTGCTACTACTTGCTTGGTTTTAGCTGCATCAACCGCACTGCGTAATTGAGTCTCTTCATTGTCTGTATTTTTATCTGCAAAAATCTCGTTTCTATCTTGCTTTAATTGTTTGATGGCCTTGGTTTTATGAGCAATTAAGCATTCTAGCTCTTTGAGTGCTGTGTCATCATTGTTCAGCTGTGCTTGCTTGGTTTCAATCTGCGCAGTCAAGCTGCTTAAGGTATTGGTTAGCTGCTGCTGGCGGTCTTTCTGCTCATTAAACTGGCGTTTTAGCTGGTTTAAAGCACTGCGCTGTTGACGCAACTTTTCAATATGACGGTCATAATCTGCGCTGCCTATTACCGCTTGCTTATCAAAACTATGATGCAGCTGCATAAGTGCGTCAGATAAGTCTGCCGCATTGAGCGCTGTAGTTGAGTTTAAGTGTCCTTTATATTTATCCGCTGGATATTTATGCGTTAGAGATGAAACGGTGGTCATCAGAGGCGTTAATTCTGAGAAATTAGCAGTGATCTTATCTTTTATTCCATCAATTTTTTGTGAGTTAAGCTTGATGTCAGTTGTTAGATTATTAATATCGCGACTAACTGCCTGTTGCTGTTTTTCATCAGCTTCGATAGCAGTACTGAGCTTTGCCGCACTTTCAGTTAAATGCTCATATTCGACCACTATGGTTTTAAGAGATTGTTTATGTCCACTCAGATCGTGTTTGGCGGTGTCCAATAAGGATAAGCTATGATCTATATTCGTGATGGTCGCATTAATATCATCGCTTATATTATTAAGAGTATTGATAATCGCCACAATCGATTCAGAGTAATTGTTTTTAGACTCAAATAGTGAGGCTATGTACTCCTGAATATCACCATGTAATATTTCGGATTGCTGATGTAGTGGCACTAGCTGTTGTTGCTGGTTGTTAAGCGTCTCTTTCTTTGTGGCGTATTCGATATTGTATGTTGATAAAGCCTGCTCAAGGTTATCAATAATGGTTTCTAGTTCAGCTATTTGCTGCTGAGTTTGTTGCGTCTTAGTCTGTTTTATTGTGGACGACTGTTTTTGCTCGACATTGTCATCGATATTATTACTGTCTAATAACGGATGATGCTTGCCATAAGGATGCTCATGCGCGCCGCATAACGGGCAGGGCGATCCATCTTCTAGTTCTGCTATGTAGTCTTCAAGCTTAGCGACCTTTTGTAGTAAATTCAGATGCTCTTGCTTTTCTTGTTTTTTAATCTTAGCATCTTGAATATCTGACTGCTGATTGGCAATCAGTCCTTCTAAAGATATTAACTCCTTGTTTAGCGTAGGTAGCGAGAGGTTGGTCTTTTTGATTTGGTTAGCAAGTTCAGACAGCTGCTGTAACTTAAAGCTTGCTTGCGCAATCTGACCGCTGATCTGATCCACTTGCTCTTGCTCGCCGCGCATACTAACAAGCGATTGTTTTTTAATAAGTGCGGCTTGCTGCTGTTGTAAGCTGGCAAGTTGCTCGCGCTGTTGAGTTATCAATACTTTATCAGCATCTTGCTGCTTAGAGAGCTTATCGAAATGAGCTTGTAGCTGGCTGGATTGATTGTCATGCGCAAGCTTATCCGCCGCTAAGCTGACATTATCTTCTAGCAGCGCCTTTAATCGGCTACAGCTGCTATCAAAGGTCGCCATATCTGTATCGAGGTCGTTTAGCTCTTGGTAATCGCTAAAATACTTTTCTATACTATTAAGTTGAACCTTCGTCTCTTGCTCTGTTTGTCCATGGCTGGCTATTTCCTGGAGTAGTCTTTGCGTATTATTGACTAATATGTCTTTACGTTGATTGTCATCTGCTAAAGAATGGGATTGCTGTTTTATCTCAGCATCCAACTCGCGTGTCTTTGCAATAATAGGCAGAGTGGCTTGCAGATTATCCGTGGCTTGCTTTTCAATTTTATTGACATCGTTTACATGGGTAGAGGCTTGTGCAAGCGCTTCTTGCTGTGTTGGAATCTTGCTGAGCAAATCCTGTTGTTCAGTGCTAAGTCGATTGACCAACTCTCGGCTATAGCTAAGCTCTCGGAAGTGGCTGTCAATCTCTAGGGCTTTATTAGCAACATCTAGGCGCTGTGCTTCTGGATTAAAGTCTGTCTGTGTCTGCTGTGCTGCTGCAAAATCGGTCTGATAGGTCGATAGATTTTGTTGTAGCTGCTCGACACTATCCAGCCACTGCAGCTGCTCGCTTAGGGTTTTAAAGGTTTGCCGCTGCTTGCTTTGTTGTTGATTAAGGATTTCTAAATCTGCTGCCAGTAACTTTTCATCTTCAAGATTTAATAACGATAAGCTATTAACGCCTGCTTGTAGCTTGCCAAGCAAATCTTCCTCAAAGCGTTTTTTCTCATGGACGTTTAACGATATCTTGGCATAGATAGCAGTACCGGTTATTTTCTCTAAAATGGCGGCTCTATCGCCAATATCAGACTTTAAAAACGCGGCAAAACTGCCCTGTGCGAGCATGATGGAGCGGGTAAATTGATTGAAATCCATGCCGATAAGGTCTTGAATATAGGCGGAAGTCTTAGATTTTTTCTCTTCTAAAATCTTGCCGGTTTTGACCTCACTAATCTCATGCTTAATCGGTAATAAGTTACCTTTGGCTTTTTTGTGAGCGCGATGTTGGTACCAATAGCATTGATAACGTTTGGCATCAATCTCGATGATAACTTCTGCCGAGCATTCACCCGTACCTTGGGTCATGATTTCGTTCGTTGAGCCGGTAATATCACCCAATCTTGGCGTCTGACTATAAAGTGCTAAGCAAATCGCATCCAAGATGGTGGTCTTGCCAGCGCCCGTCTGCCCAGTAATGGCAAAAATCCCTTCATTCAGAAAAGCGGGGTCACTAAAATCAATGTGCCATTCGCCTTTTAAGGAGTTCAAATTTTTAAGTCGTAGTTCTATCAGTCGCATGGGCAGGTCTTATTTTTATATAGAGTAGTTATAAAGAGAGTGGTGACCAGAAGTTCTTGACTAGCATCTAAAATGCGCTGCTGTTATTCGGCCTGAGTATCTTCATGACGCAGGTTATAAACGATTTGATCATAGGCGTCACGTAAGGATGATTTTTGCTCATCAGGAATATTGTGAGCAATTAAGCAGCGCTCAAATACTTCTTCCTCATTTAAATCTTGTAGGGTCTCAGAGATTTGCTGTTGGTTCAAAACTTTATTATAGGTGCGCGTGTTTTTAATTTTTAATACTTCACACGGCAAACCTTCTACCATCGCCTGAATATGCTCACGCAACTCACTGACCATGTCGTCACCTGTATAAATAATTTCAAGCCAAACAGACTTTGCTGCATCAAGAGCTTGGATGGTTTTATCAATAGTCTGCTGAATAGATTCCAAATCACCTGAGATTTGCGCCAATTTTTGGAATTTTGGAATGGGTAGGGAGACCACTTGCATCTGACGTGATTCGTTATGATGTAGTAGCTTGGAGATTAACTTAGAGGTTGAAGTGGGGGCTGTTTTTGAGTTGATATCAGTATTCTGCGTAGCACCTGTTTGAGTTAAACCTTCTTCAACCCTACTTTCTTCCTTTACGTCACTCTCTTTGCCCTCTACTGAGTCATCGAAGCCAAACAAGTCATCCATAAAATCAGTCGCCTGAACTGCTACTTTTTTAGCGGCTTTTTCTACCGACTTTTCAATCTTGGTCACTGTATTAGTAAGCTGAGACATACTGCTTTCAGCGGTACTATTTGACGCTGATTTTTGATTACTAACATCATTTTCTACTTCGCCAAACTGTACCAGTAATACTTGTTTTTGTTGCTTAGCCTCACCAAAGCCCATAGCAATAGGTGAGCCTGAATAGCGAATACTCTCACGACCACCGACACGCTGCGGGACGTGCAAGTGCCCAAGTGCCACATAGTCAAAGCTTTCATCAAACATATCAGCAGAGATTTTTCCAAGTGAGCCGACATAAAGCTCACGCACACCATCGTCCTCAGTAGTAGTGCCACCAGCTGCAAATAGATGCCCGGTGGCGATGATAGGAATGTGACGTTGGTGCACTTCGGCTAATTTAGCTTGCTTCGTTTTAGCAATGCTGGCGACTTTATCATAATGGGCACGAATGCCTTTGATGACATTGGCATCTTTACTATCCGCGGACTCGCCAGCGCTGCTGCTACGGACATCACGGTCGCGCAGATAAGGGACTGCGGCGATAATACAATGCGGTGTACCGTCTGCATCGTCTAAAACCAATACCTCATCGTTTAAGTCTTCACAAGCAGTGCCAATGACATGAACGTTTAGGAATTTTAAGACATTGCTGGGTGCATCTAAAAAAGTAGGGGAGTCATGGTTACCCGCGACGATAACGATATGCTGGCAACATGATTTTGAAACTTTGCCCAAAAATTCATAATATAGCGCCTGCGCTCTGTTACTCGGCGTCATGGTATCAAAGATATCACCCGCGACGATAAGGACATCGACTTTTTGCGCGCTAATGGTATCTTGTAGCCAACTTAAAAACGCTTCAAATTCATCATAACGCATGCGCCCATAAAGCCTACGCCCCAAATGCCAATCTGAGGTGTGTAAAATGGTTAAGGGTTTAGTAGGCATGAACTTAGTATCGGCAGGTGTGGACATAGTTGAGCTTAAAGATGTTTATTAGAAAGCCATCATTCTAGCAAGATTCGTTGCGGTTTGCTCTTCTGCTCTGTTGCAAGCGCATAAAAAAAGCCCTGCCAATATATTATCGGTAGGGCTTAGCTTTTTAGAAATTAACAATAAAACCTAACCAATCACCAACTGCTCCAAGCTTTCTTCTTGCTGTACAGCCAAATTAGCGACCATAGATAGCGCATGGGCTTGCTGTTGAGTATCCGGTTTTGGTGTTGTAGCCGTACCGCCTCGCAACCAGTTATTAGCAGTTTCTAAGGTATTTTGATTGTCTTGCTGATTTTGTAGGTTGTACCAAGCCAAATCATTATGCAGGCTGACCACGTCTCCCATAATTAATAAAGCTGGCGTGGGCAGCTGGTTCTGTTCTTGTTGAGCAACGATAGTCTCAAGCGTACCAGTTAATACTTGCTGATTGGGCATACTGGCATTGGAGACGATGGCAATTGGGGTGTCGCTACTACGCCCAGCATCAATCAAGCCTTCAGTCAAACGCGCCAGCGAATGCAAACCCATATAAAACACAACGGTCTCATCAGTATTTAAAAAGCTTTTAAAATTGCTATTGGGTGCGCCAGCCTTCAAAAATCCAGTGACGAAACGTACTGATTGTGAGTGGTCACGGTGAGTCAGCGGAATACCAGCATAACTGGCGGCAGCGTTAGCAGCGGTAATACCGGGTACGACTTGATAAGGTACACCATGCGCACGTAAGCTTTCAATTTCTTCACCGCCACGTCCAAAGATAAAGGGATCGCCACCTTTTAGACGAACGACGCGTCGACCTTCTTTTGCACTATTGACCAACAGCTCATTGATACCAAGCTGAGCTACCGCATGGTTGCTACGCTTTTTACCGACAAATACTTTATCGGCATCGCGGCGGCATAGATCCAATACTTGCGGTGATACTAGCGCATCATAATAGACAATATCGGCTTGCTGCATAAGACGCAGCGCCTTAAAGGTGAGCAGTTCTGGATCACCGGGTCCTGCACCAACGATATAAACTTCGCCCATTATATTTTTTACGGTTTGGGATTCTGTGGATTCATTCTCTACTGTATTTTTTTTCTTGATAGCGGATGCAGTGTTATCTAAATCCGCTTGCAATTGGGCAGTCGCTTTCTTCTCATTACCGGCAAATATCAGCTGACTGACTTGACCTTCAAAGGCGCGCTCCCAAAACTGGCGACGTGCTGTCAATGTTGGGATTTTGGTTTTTACCTCGCTACGAAACTCACCAGCAAGCTTGGCCAGTTTGCCATAACCTTGCGGAATTAGAGTTTCAAGACGTGCCCGCAGTAGACGTGCCAGCACTGGCGCTTTACCGTTGGATGAGATACCAATCACAATTGGATTGCGATCGACGATTGCCGGAAAGATGAAATCACATAAATGCGGAGTATCGACGACGTTTACTGGAATATTGAGTTCGCTAGCATCAGCGTGAATTTGATGATTGAGGGTTTCATCATCAGTCGCGGCGATGATCACTCGTGCACCTGACATATAGGCTTTATTATAATTTTCATAGATAAGTTCATGCTTACTATCTGATAGCAAGGCTTGTATTTCAGCGCTGATACTAGGCGCAAGAATTGTGATACAAGCTCCAGCGCGACTGAGCAAGTCTGCTTTACGTAGCGCGACATCACCGCCACCAACGATCAGCACTTTGCGGTCTTCTAATTTAAAAAATAGCGGAAAGGTGTTCATAGCATCACCAATTATTCATTCAATGTAAGATATGCCACCATTATGAGGTATCACAGGCATGCGCTCACGTAGTGAATTGGCATTAGCATATTCGTTTTTGTCATGATAAAGGCGTGTTTTGACAGGAAAGGGAATAGGGACGAGAGTAATTAGGAAAATATTTATCATAAAAAACCCCTCTTACGTAAGTGTAAGAGGGGTTTTAACATCATGGGTCATTGCAACGCTTGACTACAGCTGCGTATGCAAACCACACTCACGGCTTTCTTCTACCTTAGTCGGATCAAAGTAATCAAACTCATTTGGCAAATTATGCTCTTCAAGATACACATCTAAATCAGCGTCTGTTTTTTCAAATAAAGGCGCTACTTTTAACACGCCATCTTTTGATAAGCTAAGAACATCAAGACCTTGGCGGAATTCCGTTTGATCTTTACGAATGGCGTTAAACCATACGTCAGGCTTTAGTTCATCTAGTGCACGGCGAAATGGCTCAAGTTTTACTTGATCCGTGAATTCATCATGCTGCGGATTATCAATGCCTGGGATACCGTTCATGGTCGCGTCACGATAGGCAGCCGTTTGCTTAGGAATATAAGTGATGACGTTTAAGTTTAAATCACGGATGACTTTATTGGCAAATTGATATGTCGCGTCAGTGTTGTAGCCTGAATCTACCCACAGTACCGTAATGTCAGGGCGCTGCTTAGCGACCAAATGCAAGATAGCTGACTCGTAAGGACGGAAGTTAGTGGTGATAATTGGGTTTTTAGCTTGTGTCAGTGCCCATGCCACGATTTCTTCTGGTGATTTGCCTTGCAGGTCTTGGTTAGCTTGGTCGATATCTAGATTTGGGTGTAACTGGCTCATAATACGTTCCTTAAATAGGATTGATTTAACAAAGAATTTAGAAAAAAATTAATAAATGAATGATTAACAAAAACTAAGCACCCGCAAACATCGGTAAGTCAGCGGCGTTGCGACCGTCATAACTGCTAGCAAGGGCAGTAAACGCTTGGTCAATACTAAACTTAGAGTCTGGTTGCATGTCATGCTCACTGAGCACAAAGCTGTCAACACCTACGCGTAATAGATAAGCAATTTGATCACGACCAAACTCACCAGCGACACGAATCTCACCTTGATAGCCCATTTGACGTAGCGTTTGAGCGAAGCTAAAGTTGCGTCCATCAGCGAATTTGGGGACATGAATGACGATGAGTGCCTGCTTTAATAATAGCTCCTTGAGCGCGGTCAATGCATTCGCATCCGTATCAGCGGTCACCCATAATCCAAGACGGCTACTATGCTGAACGATCAGCTCATACACCTCTTTGACCAAACCACTTGCCAGCGCCCCTGAACCGTCCAATAAATCAGCGAGTGGTACTAGGACGTCAGGTTTTTCCTGTCTTTGCAGCAGCTCAAGTAACGTGAGGTCTATCGAGGCAATACCATCTGGTAACGTATCAGTGGTTAACGCATGCCAGCTATCTTTATGGCTAATATCGACGCCGTGACTATCCAAAATGTGGTGATTAGCCATAGACCTTCTCCTTAAAGGGATCAATGCCGACGCGCTCGACCAATTCGCCAAAGCTTTCAACATCATTATCGGTGGTAGCACGCAGATCGACATAAACGTCAACGATCTTTTGAATGGTATCAGCAACCGCTTCAGTAGGTACGGAACGGCCTAGTATTTTGCCAAGCTTGGCATCATTACTCGAGTTGCCGCCGAGGCTGATTTGATACCAGTTTTCACCCTTTTTATCGACACCTAAGATACCGATATCACCGGTATGATGGTGCGCGCAGGCATTGATACAGCCGGACATATTCAGGCGGATATCGCCAAGATCATACAGGTAATCAAGATCGCTAAACTGCTTCTCGATTTGTTCGGCGATGTTGTGCGTGGTGGCATTGGCTAGCGAGCAGTAATCCCAACCAGGGCAGACGATCATGTCGGTTAAAGTATTGATATTGGCGCGAGCTAAATGTAGCTTAGCCAGCTGTTGCCATAGCTCGTACAACTGGTTGGTTTGCACGTCAGCGAATACCAGATTTTGCTGATACGTGCCGCGCAGCTCACCAAAGCTATACTTGTCAGAAAGGTCAGCAAGCGCATCCATCTGCGATTCGCTGACATCACCAGATGGTACATACTTGCCATCGACCAAGCCTGCTTTGAGAGAAATTACCACCGCCCGATAACCGGCAACTTTATGTGCCACGGTATTTTGGTTATACCAATTGGCAAAGTCTTTATCAGCGCTTAATTGCTGCTGTAGATCGGACTGTGCTTGTAGCGCATCAAAGGCTACATAATCAGGCTCACTAAAGAAGCTGGTAGCAGTCTCAAAGTTTGCATCCGTCAGCGTCAGTGGCCCGTCTTTGGTATGCGCTTCCCATTCGGCATCGACCAATTTAGCAAACGCAGGGCCGCCTAAGGTATCGACCAAGATTTTAATTCGTGATTTGTACTTGCTACCTTTATCACGGCGACCATGTAGATTATAGACACGCAAGATGGCGTCTAAATAGCTAAGCAGATGCTGACGTGGCAAAAACTTATTGATCACTTTACCAAGGACTGGAATACGACCGAGACCGCCGCCGACCAAGACTTCAAAGCCAAGCTCACCATCTTCATTTTTCTTAAGGTGCAGACCAACATCATGCACTTGCGTCGCTGCGCGGTCCTCATCGGTGCCGATCACAGCAATCTTAAATTTACGTGGTAAAAAAGCAAACTCAGGATGAAAAGTCGACCACTGGCGAATAATTTCGCAGTAGGGACGTGGATCGGCAATCTCATTTTGATGAATACCGGCATAAGGATCAGTCGTGGTATTACGAATACAGTTACCAGAAGTTTGTATTGAGTGCATCTGTACCGAGGCCAGCTCCGCCAAGATGTCTGGCACATCTTCTAGCTTTGGCCAATTTAGCTGAATATTGGTACGGGTAGTAAAGTGCCCGTAGCCTTTGTCATATTTACGGGTAATTTCAGCCAATTTACGCAATTGATAGCTGGCAAGTAACCCATAAGGAATGGCAATACGCAACATTGGCGCATAACGTTGGATATAGAGGCCGTTCTGCAAACGCAGCGGCAAAAATTGCTCTTCTGGCAGCTCGCCTGCCAAAAACCGCTCGGTTTGGTCGCGAAATTGGGCGACTCGTTCCTCTACCAAGGTCTGGTCAGCGTAATTATATTGATACATGACGTAATCTCAATTTTGTTTTTAGTCTTAAAAGCAGCAACGAAAATGATTTGCGTGTGTGATAAATCTTATGGCTAATCGCGGTGCAAACAATGTAATTTCACTATCATATAAGTTTACGCCTTTAAACATAAATTCCTTTAAGTCATATCCATATCCAAACACAGCATAAATTTTCATAAAGAAAGTTAGGTAGCCTATGTTTATCAAATTTATTACTACTTATTTCATCCCTACCTATAAAGGCTCTAAATCAATATGACATCTACAGCCCATAATCAACAATCATCAAAACTTGTTCCGCCGCACGGTAGCAGCGATCTTAAGCCGTTACTATTAACAGGTGATGCTCGCAAGCAAGCGTTGAAACTTGCCAGCACCTTACCGACGATTACTCTGAGCTCACGTGAGCGTGGCGATTTGATTATGTTGGGTATTGGCGGTTTTACCCCATTGAATGGTTTTATGAACCAAGCGGATTGGCAAGGAGTCGTTGATAACATGCGTCTGCAAAGTGGTGATAATACTGGCTTGTTTTGGCCGATTCCCATCACTTTGTCAGCGCCTAAAGCGACTGCCGACAGCCTAAACCAAGGTGATAAAGTCGCGTTAGTCGCCCAAGATGGTGAGATTATGGGCATCTTGACGGTAGAAGAGACTTATACCATCGATAAAGAACATGAGTGTCAGCAAGTCTTTACCACCACTGATAGCGAACATCCGGGCGTACAGCAAGTACTAAACCAAGGTGAAGTAAACATTGCAGGTAGCGTCGAAGTGCTAAGCGAAGGCGAGTTCCCAACCTTATATCCAGAGATTTATAAAACCCCTGCTGAGACACGTGAGATTTTGGACGCTAAAGGGTGGAAAACAGTCGCCGCCTTCCAAACGCGTAATCCAATGCACCGCTCACACGAATACCTTGCCAAGATTGCCATTGAAATCTGCGATGGAGTGTTGATTCATTCATTGCTAGGGGCATTAAAGCCAGGTGATATCCCAGCTGACGTGCGTCAAGAAGCCATCAAAACCTTGATTGATAATTACTTTAGACAAGATACTGTTATTCAGGCAGGCTATCCGCTCGATATGCGTTATGCCGGACCACGTGAGGCGCTATTGCATGCCGTATTCCGTCAAAATTATGGTTGTAGCCATCTGATTGTTGGACGTGACCATGCCGGTGTTGGTGATTATTATGGTGCGTTTGACGCGCAAACTATCTTTGAATATGTCGGTAAAGACGATCTCATTACTCAACCGCTAAAAATTGGCTGGACGTTTTGGTGTAATGCTTGTAATGCCATGGCTTCAGATAAAACGTGCCCGCATGAAGCATCTGAGCATGTCAAAGTATCAGGTACCAAGCTGCGTAAAGCGCTATCAGAAGATGAGGAAGTACCAGAGAACTTTAGCCGTCCTGAGGTGCTAGAGATTTTACGCAATTACTATGCGGGTATCGCAAAAGAGGAACGTGCTGAGGTCAAATTGACTGGTGCATCTGCGGTATAGGTAGTATTTTTATCGTTGATAAAATTGCAAAATAAAAAAGATACAGCGAGACTGGGATAAATTTTTTGCAGCCTCTGTCTGCGCAGGCACAGCACGCAAGAAAAATTTGTACCAGTCTAGCGAATTCATGCAGTGTATCTATTTTATTTAGTATCGACTATATATAAAAAAGAGTGTGTATAAAAAAGGTGGTAGACCCAAAATCTACCACTTTTTTTATGCATGATTTTTTTATACCTGAAGACCAAACATTTAAAAATAATGCGTTTAGGTTAGCTCTAAATTACTCGAAAGCTTCTTATAGTCGCCAACTAGCGTACCGCCACCAGAACAAAATTGATTCAGTGCGTACTTATCTTGACTATCAATAGTTAGCTGACCATCTTTAAATTGAAAAAAAGCCATACTGTCATTAACGGTCGTTTGAAAGATAACGCCGTGCGCTTTATCTTGACCCATCAAAGTCGCCTGACCATCAAAATGGCAGGTTGGTTTTTTAACATCGCTACGAGCGCGTACTTTGATATTAATCTGGTCGCTGTCATCTGCCCGTACCATAACTCCCACCCAATCATTACCTTGCGCCCGTTTGTCATAACCTGAAGAAGCATAATCACCAACGACCTTTTGTACAGCAGGCGTTTGAATAACGGTAGCACTCTTCGCTACGCGTTCAGCATGTGCATCATTACTGTAGCTACAACCCGTTACGGTAGCGAAGGCAGTGGTAGCAAAAAACAGTGCTGCAACAGAAAATAATGAGCGCTGGCGTTGGTAGTTAATCATAGAGGGGACTCCTTGGTATTAATAGATGGTAGACGACATATGGTAGGCCGTGACTGTGCGCTTAATAGTTTGCGCTTGATAATTAGAGTATGCCACAGTCTATAACAGAACTCTCTCATTGCCTTATAGGATAAACGTTACGTAAACTTACCTACTATAGAACCGTTAAACCGCTTACTTATGCCAAGTTCATCACTCGATAAGCCTAATTGTCACTAAGCGCTCAACAAACAAGCTGCTAGCATAGCTTCAATCCTCACATAATTCTTATCTATATCTGCTCCACTTAATACTTTAATAAAAATAAACCTTCATTCAATTCTCCAATTCTGCAGAGAACTACCATGCAACTGATTACCGAAACTATCAACACCTTATCGTCTCGTAGCAAACATAATGTCACGCGCGCTCAGAAAAATATGCTGCCGCGTACTTTAATGATAGGTAGCGTATTTACAGCGCTGATATTAATGACAGGCTGTAGCCCGACACAGGCGACTCAAAACGATGCAGAAAAATCAGCAGGCGATGCGAAAAACATTAGCCTTTTGAATGTCTCTTATGATGTGTCACGCGATTTTTATAAAGAATACAATACGCTATTTAGTAGTGCTTATCAGGTTAAACATCCAAACAGTAAAGTGAACATCAACCAGTCGCACGGTGGCTCCAGCAAACAAGCGCTATCTGTCGCTAATGGCTTACAAGCGGATGTGGTGACCCTAAACCAAGCGACTGACATGAATTTACTGGTCGAAAAAGGCTTGGTGGGCACTAATTGGCAGCAAGCATTACCAAACAATGCCGTCCCTTATACCAGTACCATGGTGTTATTGGTGCGCGATGGTAATCCAAAAAATATTCAAGATTGGCAAGATCTAGCGCGTAATGATGTTGATGTAGTAATGCCAAACCCAAAAACAAGTGGTACCGCTCGCTATGCCTTTTTAGGAGCATATGGCTATGGACTGCATCAATTTAAAGAAAGCGTACAAAGTCCAGCTAAGACTGATGACTTTATTAAAAAGGTACTGGCAAACGTGGTTACTTATGACAATGGCGCACGTGCCGCAACGACCAGCTTTACCCAGCGCGGGCTAGGGGATGTACTGATTACTACGGAAAATGAGGCGCATTTAGTCACCAAAAAATACGCTAAAGGGCAGACTGAGCTTATTTATCCAAGCTACTCTATTACCATCAATAATCCAGTCGCTGTGGTCAATACCGTTACTGAAAAAAATGGTAATGCAGATGCAGCAAACACTTACCTAAAAGGTTTATGGGATAAGCCTGCACAGGAATTAATGGCGCAGATGTATCTACGTCCCAGTGATAAAGCCGTCCTCTCCGCGCATAAAGATACCCTACCTGATATCAATACTTTTGAGCCAATAGCCGTCTTTGGGTCATGGGAGCAAATTATGGATAAATTCTTTGTCGATGGCGGAGTTTTTGATCAGTTGGCACGGGCAGAGCAGTAAGCCTCACCATTATAAAACAGTTATAAAGTGTCATATGAATAGCCAGCTGGAGAATTATTGCGCTCCATATTTATAAAATGTGCAGCGTGCCTGCTAGCATATGAAACCTAAGTAATTGATAGCTTTGGCTTTATAGTTATCTATCACAGCAAGTCCTAATAATTAAAATATTTGTGGATTTACTAGATGCGTATGTTATTCCATTTTGGCAATAACATACGCATATTAGTCATTAAACATAATAAGCTGGCACTGTTAGCATACTTGCATTACATAACAAACATCTTTGAGGCATTTATGACATCTTACGCGGCAGGCTATCAACATAAAAATAAAGCGCTTAGCGTCTTAAGTATCGCAGGCGTTGCCCTCACACTTGGAATCGCTGGCTGTAGTAATAATGAGCAGGCAGACACTACTACTAATGCTGATGGCACCGCAGCGACCACAGAGGGTCAGGATATTGAGCTGCTAAACGTCTCTTATGATGTAGCACGTGATTTTTATAAAGGCTATAACCCGTTGTTCGTTGAGCATTATAAAGCTGAAAATCCAAACAGTAATATCCTAATTAAGCAGTCACATGGTGGCTCAAGTAAACAGGCATTGTCTGTTGCCAACGGTCTGCAAGCAGATGTCGCTACTATGAACCAAGGCTCAGATATCGAGCTGCTTGAGAAAAAAGGCTTGGTTGAAGCAGATTGGGAAAGCAAATTCCCTGATAACGCCGTACCTTTTACCAGCACCATCGTATTCTTAGTACGTAAAGACAATCCCAAAGGCATTAATGATTGGGAAGATTTAACCAAAGACGGCGTTGAGATTGTCATGGCCAACCCAAAAGTGACCGGTAATGGCCGCTATGCATTTTTAGGGGCTTATGGTTATGGTTTACATGCCTTTAATAATGAAGAGACTCCTGCCAAAAATTACGTAAAAGACATGCTTAAGAATGTCAAAGTCTACGAGAATGGCGGACGTGCAGCGACGACGACTTTCGTACAGCGCGGTATCGGCGATGTCTTGGTAACCTTTGAAAACGAAGCTAACCTTGCCGCTACTGACTTTGGTGCTGGTCAAGTTGATATCGTTTATCCCAAATACTCTATCAAATCAGAAAGCCCTGTTGCGATCGTTAAGTCTGTTACTGACAAAAAAGGCACGACTGACGCGGCAAAAGCATATCTTGATTATTTATGGAGCGAGCCAGCTCAGCAATTGGCCGCAGACCTCTATTTACGTCCTAGTGTGAAAAGCGTCCTTGATAAAAACGGTGACAAATTACCACCAGTTGAAACTTTCCGCCCTAACGATGCATTTGGCACATGGGATGAGATCATGGGTACTTACTTCAGCGATGGTGGGGTATTCGATCAGCTAGCCATTAATGCGCCACAGTAGCTAGCTAGTACGGCATTGTAAAAAACTGCTACTTAGCTAAAAAGTATGACTTAGAAAGTACAGTAGCTTCTAACAAAGCAATTCGTCGATTAGCGTTCAATCATATAAAGGACATGGCCGCCCGCGCTATGTCCTTTATACCGTAAGCAGACTAATAATAGATTCGATATAACGTGGTCGTTACGATAAGTGCCATTGCTAAGTACTGTCACTAAGTACTATCGCTAAGTACTATTAGTTAGACAATAGGACATCAATATGAGTGCAAAAACACCTTCTGCCAGTAAACCCCTTAATAAAAAAGGTTGGCTGACACGTTTGCGTCAACGCAATGTGCTGCCAGGTTTTGGTCTGAGCATGGGCATTACCGTCTTTAGCTTATCACTATTGGTGGTACTTCCATTTGCAATGATGGCTTATACTACGACACAAATGGGCTGGACTGGGTTTTGGGAGACTATTACTCAGCCACAAGTAACTGCTGCCATTAAGCTGAGCCTATGGATGTCCTTCTTGGCGATGTTGACCAATATGGTATTTGGTACGCTAGTTGCGTGGGTGTTGGTACGTTATGAATTTTGGGGCAAGTCAATGATTAATGCCTTAGTAGATTTGCCATTTGCACTACCGACCGCAGTGACAGGTATTTCTCTTGCTACTCTTTATGCACCTAATGGTCTAATTGGTCAATGGTTTGAGAAGTTCGACATACAGGTAGCTTTTACACCTATAGGTATTTGGCTCGCCTTAGTCGTGGTTAGTTTTCCGTTTATTGTCCGTGCCGTGCAGCCAGTATTAGCAGAGTTGTCAGTTGAATTTGAAGAGGCTGCTGCGGTATTAGGCGCGAATCGCTTTACTACCTTTCGCAAAGTTATTTTACCAGAACTGCTACCGGCACTACTGATGGGTGCAGGTATGATGTTTGCTCGTGCTACTGGTGAGTATGGTTCGGTGATTTTTATCGCGGGTAATATTCCAATGCAATCTGAGATTTTACCGCTTATTATTATCAGTAAGCTTGAGCAATTTGATATTCAAGGCGCTTCGGCAGTGGCATTATTTATGCTGTTGATTTCATTTGTGATTTTATTGACCATTAATATCGTACAGTGGAAACTGTCGCGCCGTGTAGGAGCTCGCTAAGATGCAAATAGCTAATAGTTATGATTATCAAAGCAATCCTGCAACCAAAGATACTCCATGGATACGACGTACCTTTATCGCTATTGCCGTCTTGTTCATGGTGATCATGCTGGTCGTGCCACTACTAGCTGTATTTTATGAAGCTTTCAAGGATGGCTGGCAGTTGTATATAGCATCGCTTGTCGATCCAGAAGCCTTACAAGCTATTAAGCTCACGCTAATTACTGCTGGTATCGTATTACCAATCAATATGGTGATGGGCATCGCAATTGCATGGTTAGTCACCCGTTATCAATTTAAAGGTAAGCAGCTGGTCACCACTTTGCTTGATTTACCTTTTTCAGTGTCACCGGTCGTTGCAGGTTTGATGTTTGTATTGCTATTCGGACTCAATTCTACCGTTGGTGGCTGGCTTGAGAGTATGGGCTTTCAGGTCATTTATGCTGTTCCTGGTATTGTATTAGCGACATTATTTGTCACTTTTCCATTCGTGGCACGTGAGCTGATACCGCTGATGCAAACGCAAGGCGACTCTGAGGAGCAAGCAGCGCTTACATTGGGCGCCACTGGCTGGCAGACTTTTTGGCATGTAACATTACCAAATATCAAATGGGCATTGCTTTATGGTTTGATTTTGACTAATGCCCGAGCAATGGGCGAGTTTGGTGCTGTGAGTGTGGTATCGGGTCATATTCGCGGTGAGACCAATACTATGCCGCTATTGGTTGAGGTTGCTTATAACGATTATAACTTCACTGCCGCCTTTGCGTTATCAAGCTTACTTGCTGCACTTGCTTTAGTGACGCTGCTGATACAACAAGTGATGACTAAGCTACAGGAGCGTAAATTTGCCAAGTCCGAAAGGTTGGTTAGCGCGCCTGAACTACCGGTTAGTGCCAATGCGACTGTGATAAGTAGTGTCGACAACAACAAAGCCTAATATAAAAAGAATCATAAAAGAGATACAGATATGAGCATCGAGATTCGTAACGTTAATAAAAATTTTGGTAACTTTACCGCTTTAGACAACATTAATATCACTGTACCGACTGGTAAGCTGACTACTTTGCTTGGTCCGTCAGGCTGCGGTAAAACGACCTTACTGCGTATTATCGCGGGTCTTGAATATGCGGACTCGGGACAAATATTATTTGATGAGCTGGATGTGACTAATACGCCTGTGCAAAAACGCCATATTGGTTTTATGTTTCAACACTATGCGCTATTTCGACACAAAAATATCGCTGACAATATAGCATTTGGACTGACTTTATTGCCAAAGAACGAACGACCTAGTAAGGCCGATATCAATAAGCGCGTCGCAGAGCTATTAGACTTGGTGCAATTGCCACAACTGGCAAATGCCTATCCGCACCAGTTATCAGGCGGTCAGCGTCAGAGGATTGCGCTGGCACGGGCACTTGCAGTAAAGCCTAAATTATTATTACTTGACGAGCCGTTTGGTGCGCTTGATGCCAAGGTACGTAAAGAGCTACGTACTTGGCTAAAAGATATTCATCACGATTTGGGTATTACTAGCATCATGGTGACTCATGATCAAGAAGAAGCACGTGCAGTGTCAGATGAGATTGTGGTAATGAATCATGGTCATGTAGAGCAGGTAGGGACATCAGAAGAGCTAATCCATCATCCAGCTAATGCCTTTGTTAGTGATTTCTTAGATTTGGTGTAATCAGACGTATTACTCAAACATAAAAAGAGACCTGCATTAAATTAATGTAGGTCTCTTTTTATGCGCAAAGAATAGTATAAAGCTAAGCTGTTAACTAATTTCTGGCTGGTTCATCAGAGTCTTGTAAGTAATCTCTAAAATATCTTGGCACCATTCTGGTAAGTCATCTGCTACCTCATACCACATCCATGTACCTTCGCGCGAACAGCTAAGAATTCCCAGCTTCTTTAAATGATTCAGGTGACGCGATACGGTCGGTTGCGGCTGGTCAAGCAAATCTACCAATTCACATACGCAACGTGACTCTTTGTTAAATAGAATCTGAAACAACTTCAAACGAGTCGGATCAGATAGTACTTTAAATAAGTCAAGAGGCTGCATAGCAAAAGTATTGTCAGACATAGAGTATATTCCAAATATATTGTCACGCTTACTTATGAATTTTAATCATCCTAATAAGAGAACAGTTAAGTAGTTAGTAAAATAGATAATCCATTATCTAATAGCACCTGATAACTTATTATCTAATCAATTCAGTAAAAAGCATTCATCCAGTAAACAAGACAAAGCGTAGTTTCGTTAATGTTATTTCGTTAATTTTGTAGGGACGACCTTTGTGGCTTTCAGCCAATAATTGTCCTATTGAGCCACTGTCGAACATCTGCTATTTGTTCACATATCTACACAAATATAATATAATAAGTAGACAATAAAAAACATTATAACAACTGAAATCAATAATAACACAATAAATACATCAAGTTATATAAAAATATTCTTTATTCATCCGTTTGTCGCCATTTTAACACCGTTTATCACAAATATATGCATATTTACGGATATATAAATATATTCTTTTATATTATGATCTTTGCGAACTTGTTTTTTTGTATTAAAAATAGATAGGTTAATATCTTTAAGTTAAGCACATAAGACTGACAATTATTGCAACAATCATTGTAAATGGTAATAGTTATCGTTATTATAAAGAGTATCAACCAGTTATAAAGATAGGAGCAACTAAATGTACGTATGTATCTGTAACGATGTAAAAGAGAAGCAAATTCAAGCAGCTATTGCTTCAGGAATCGATACCCTTGAGGGTTTGAAAGATTCCCTTGATGTTGCTACTTGTTGTGGATGCTGTGAACCTATGGTCAATGACTATCTAAACGAGCATCATGCTAAGCTTGAATTACTGGCTTATGCAGTTTAAATATTGCAATTGTCATGCCATAAATGAATATAGCATGTGTTTGGTTAGTGATAGTTATATTGAAGAAATCTCGCATTTATACAATATAAGAGGTATATGAATGGTGATTTTTCCATGATTTGTAGTAGTTCCTATGATGAATAGCAACCTTTTTACTCAACTTTCTTTCCTTATCTAATAATTAAATAAGTCTATTTAATTATTATTCTCAACTGGCATTTTATTCTTAGTTCACAACGTTACAAGTCACGTTTTGCGTGTATGCTACTATATCTGTAAGACATTGTCAGAAGCCCCTTAAATATAAATATTACTAAGTAGTTCAAAAAAACTATCATTATTGTGTTAAAAGTGTGGGTTTAAGGTAAGTAAAAAGCTATATAAGTTTAAAAATAGGAGTAGATGTTATGATAGGCAGCCAAAAAGTTATTGATTATTTAAATTTTTTATTAGGCGGTGAGTTGGCCGCTCGTGACCAATATTTTATTCATTCAGAGATGTATGCTGAATGGCATTATGGCAAGCTGTATGAGCGTATTCATCATGAGATGGAAGATGAAACTCTGCATGCACAAGCGATTATTCGCCGTATCTTAATGCTGAGCGGGACACCGAAAATGTCTGTTGATAATATCCACATCGGTCAGACGGTGCCAGAAATGCTGCAGTTTGATCTTGATTTAGAGTATCAAGTTCAAGAGCATCTCAAAAATGGTATTGCTATGTGTGAAGAAGAGCGTGATTACGTCACTCGCGATATGCTGGTTGAGCAACTCAAGGATACTGAGGAAGATCATGCGCATTGGCTAGAGCAGCAGTTACGTCTCATCGATATGATTAGTCTACCAAATTACCTCCAGAGTCAAATGGCCGAAGTATCACCCAATCTTGCCTAATTATAATAAAACTGATAGTTAGTCAACAACGAAGATTGATTCTATAAGCGATATAAAAGGGAGAGAGATTATGAAAGGTGATAAAGAGGTTATTCGCTCATTAAATAAGGTGCTTGGTCAATCACTTATCGCGATCAATCAGTATTTCTTGCATGCTCGTGTAGCACGTCATTGGGGGCTTGAAGCGCTAAACGATGCATTTTATAAGCAGTCAATTGCTGAGATGAAGTGGTCGGATGATTTGATTGCACGAATTTTGTTGTTAGGTGGATTACCAAATCTACAAGATTTGGGCAAAATCCTTATTGGCGAAGACGTACCAGAGATTATTGACTGTAATCTACGTTTAGAAAAGCAAAAATTTGACATCATTACTGATGCTATTGCACTATGCGAGACGCATCGCGATTACGTGTCACGCCAGTTATTAGTAACGCTCAAAGAGGGCAACGAAGAATATGAGGATTGGCTCGAGACCCAAGAAGACTTAATTAAAGCGGTTGGTGTGCAAAACTATATCCAGTCACAAATGGATGACGATGCAACACCTTAGAGCGCTATAGGGTCAGAAAATGCATTAAAACAAACCTGCCTTTAAACTAAGAAGCTAGATGCATTTGATTGTGCCAGTTTAATCAAACTTGCCAGCATATTTTTTATAAAGTATGTTGGCTTTTTTGTGTTTAGAGGATTATCACGTTTTGATCTGACTCTGCTGTAACGAGTCTATTCTTAATATAAGCCTCGACCATCTTCAAATTTGAGTCGTAAAAAATACAACCCTGAAAGTATCGTTAGAATCCCTAGCACCCAGTAAGTCGTCTGAAATGCCATCAAGATATCAAGCTCTAACCGCTCTCTTAATAAATTGAGAACTGCTGCCCCAAAGGCAATGCCAAAACTGATTGCCAATTGCTGGTTTACTGCCATGAGACTATTGCCGCTACTAGTCTGCGCACCCTGTAAATCACCAATCGTAATAGTATTCATGGCACTAAATTGCATTGAATTACTTGCACCCATTAGTGTCAAAACCGGTATAAACCATGGCCACTGTGATGAGTCGCTGAACTGCGCCAAGATGATAATTAGCGTGCCCATTAAGAAGGTATTGTAAACCAATACAGTACGGTAGCTATAACGCTGAATGATTTTACTGACCCATGGCTTGATACCTATCGCACCAACTGCGATAGGCGCAAGCAACCATCCTGCCTGTGAAGGAGAATATTCAAACACTACTTGTAGCAGCAGAGGTAGTAAAAATGGTACAGCGCTGATACCGAGGCGCGTGAACAAGTTACCAGTAATACCAATACGAAAGGTGCGGATGCTAAACAAGCTCAAAGGAAATATCGGTGACTCTTTACGTTTCGCATGCCAAATATAGGCACCTATCAGTAGGGTTGAGACTAGAGCCATCAGTAAACCATAGAGCCCACGATCGGTTTGTGATCCAAACTCGACAGCAAGTGTAAACCCGCATGCTGCTGCAGCAAACAATAAAAAACCTGTCCAATCTAGACGTTTGGTATCTTCAAAGAGTGCAGGTACAAGCTTTTTGGCTAATACAAAGCCGACCATGCCCATAGGAATGTTAATCAAAAATATCCAGTGCCAGCTAGCGTATTGTACTATGTAACCACCCAGTAGTGGTCCGACTAAGGGCGCTACTAACGCGGGTATGACAGCAAAGTTCATTACCGTCAATAGCTTATTACGTGGATAGGATTTGACTAAAATTAAGCGAGCAACCGGGGTCATCATTGCACCGCCGATACCTTGTACAATTCGAGATCCAATCAAAACGTCTAAAGTAGGCGAGGCCGCACACAATAGCGAGCCGATACAAAAAATGATAATGGCCGATAAGAATATTCGACGCGTCCCATATTTGTCCGCTAAGAAGCCACTGATAGGGATAAAGATAGCTAGAGTAAGCGCATAACTGATAACGGCCCATTGCATTTTTAGAGGCGATTCACCCAGCGCTTGGGCCATTTGCGGCAATGAAGTATTTAAGATGGTAGCGTCTAAGATTTGCATGAATAACGCTACTGCCAGTACATACGGTAGGTATTTCTCTTGCGTCGGGGTCAGCGTTACCATGTCAATCTCATTAGATATCCCAGTATAAAATAAGCAAAATGATTTGTTTGCAACCAGTTCGCTATGCAAGCCGAGTAGTATAAGAAAGAGCAGATGATAATAAAAGTGATTCAAGGTAACGGTTTATCATTAGCCAACTCATAAAACCTAATGACTATAAGCGTGTAAATAGTGCCGTTTAAAGCAAGATGTTGCTTACAAGAGAGAGCTTTAATATAGAGGCTAGTTCCCGCTATAGTAAAGCTTCACTAGCTACTTAAGCAAAAAATATAAGTAAGCAACGTTAGTAAAAGTATGATAATGCTATAAATATGAGTCGATAAATACAAACTAAGGACATGTTATGAGTCAAGATAATAATAAATCTAGCAATCATTCTAATAAGCAAAACGATAAATATGTACCGCCAAAAGTTTGGGTGCAGGATAAAGACAACGGTGGTAAGTTTGCTAGCACTAATCGCCCGACAGCAGGCGTGCGTCATGAACAAAACCTACCAGTGGGTAATGCACCGTTCCAGCTGTACTCATTAAATACGCCAAATGGTGTCAAAGTAAATATAATCTTAGAAGAGTTGGCTGAGCTTAATATAAAGGGTGCCGAATATGATGCCTATAAGATTGATATCTCTGCAGGTGATCAGTTTGGCTCTGACTTTGTCGCTATGAACCCCAACTCCAAAATACCAGCCTTGGTTGATCATTCTAATAACGATGCTGGCGAGCCTATCGCTATTTTTGAGTCCGGGGCTATTTTAATGTACTTAGCCGAAAAGTTTGGCAAATTTGTGCCAATGGAACAAGGAGCAGCGCGGGCAGAATGTCTTTCTTGGGTAATGTGGCAAATGGGTAGTGCGCCTTTCTTAGGTGGCGGCTTTGGACATTTTTATGCTTATGCTCCCGAACCAATGGAGTACCCAATCAACCGTTATACGATGGAGACCAAACGTCAGCTTGACGTACTTGATAGCCATTTAAAAAACCGAGTATATATGTGCGGCAATGACGAAAAAGATTACAACATAGCAGACATGCTTATTTGGTCTTGGTACGGCCAGCTCGTATTAGGCAAACTCTATGATGCTGCTGAGTTTTTACAAGTCGATAGCTATCCACATGTGCAACGTTGGGCAAAATTAATTGCTGAACGCCCTGCAGTGAAAAGGGCTGTCGACTTACCATTACAACCAATTTCTTGAATTCATGGCAATTTTTTAACGTGTATTTTATTTGATTAGAATTTTCTTAATAGCTTTTTGCGATAGCTATTTATAATAAAAGTTGAAAGGCTGTTTAGCATTGCGCTAAGCAGCCATTTTTATGGAGATCATTCAAACTAAATGTCATAGCCGTTTGAAAGTTGTTTGCTTGTTTATTTACATAATGATACATTAGTACAACAGACAGAAACGTCGATGGGTTAAGATGACGAGTCGCTGTAGTCATTAGGATTCAGTGTTTATATTTCCTCTATTGATGAGTGAGAGTTATGAAAGGTTTACATAATGAGCCTAGGCAGTCATCTATGTCTGCGGGCAATAGTAGTGCTAAGTTTAATAACAACAACAATAAACTGGCTTGGATGCTTGATATTTCTCGTGATAAAGCGATAAACAGCACATCTTTAAAAAGTATTTTTGCTAAAAATAAAATAGTATTGTCGGCATTCGTAGCCGCTAGCGCCATCGCAATAAGTCCAATAAGTAGCGCCACTGAACTAACTCATCAGGATTGGCAAGTGGCGTGTGACAATACGCGCACTTGTCGGCTGGCAGGCTACCAAGCTGAAAACAACAGCGATTTCCCTGTGTCTGTATTATTAGTTCGTCGTGCTGGCAGTGATGCCAACGTAGTTGGGAAAATCAAACTTGGCGGTGCTAAAGAGAGCTCTACGAAAGCCTTGCTACAGCTGGGTAGTCGTCATCGTATGTCACTGTTTATTGATGATAAAGACTTGGGGGAAACCAAGCCATTCTCAACGGTAGCTGGCGATGCGGACTTAACTTCGACACAGGTTGCAGCTCTGCTTGAAGCATTAACCAAGTCTAGTAAGATTGAGCTTGTAATGCGTAATTCGCGCTGGGAGTTGTCTGACAAAGGTGCAACGGCTGTCATGCTAAAAGCAGATGAAGCACAAGGGCGAGTGGGAACATCAAGTGCCTTTATTAGCGCCGATGGTGCTAGCAAATCTAATAGTAGCGTATTAGCACCTAAAGCAGCACCGCAGCTTCGCTTAGTCGTGCCAAATGCAAAAGCCACCTCAAACAGTAAGAAAAAATTTAGCATGAAAACATCACAGCTGTCAGCGTTGATGAAAGATACGATACCAGACGTGAATACTGATTGCCCAAATTTGATGGATAAGTCTTCTTGGCGTATCAACCGTTTAAATGGATCACAGCTGCTAGTACAGCATAACTGCTGGATGGGTGCCTACAATGCAGGAACTGGGATGTGGGTAATAAACGACACCAAACCTTATAATCCGGTGTTGGTGACTACCGAGGCGACCAACTATGATAGTGGTAAAATAAGTTCAGTTCAAAAAGGACGCGGTATTGGTGACTGTTTATACAAAACTGACTGGATATGGACAGGTAAAAGTTTTGTAAAAAGCCATGAAAGTAGCACAGGAATGTGTCGCATGATTGAAATAGGCGGTGCATGGCAGCTACCAACCTATGTATCTGAAGTAAATAAATCACGATAGCTTAATTTTATAGGTTCAAAGTTTTATAGGTTCAAAAACTTATTTTTGACCTACAGATACTGTTCTTTTGATAAAAAACTAAAAAATAAGTACTGATAGCGGATTCATTATGCTATACTGCGTCGCCACGTTAGCTTAGACTTTCGTGAATTATGAGATTGATAACATCGCCTGCGATTTTGGGTCTAGGATTGACCGTAAGTAATTGTTGCCGATGATTTTGTGTACTTAAATAACATTTAATAGAAAGATCAGTTATTTTTGACTCATATCTTATCTACTGAATCATAAATATGGTTTAGATTGGTTGTTATTCGCCTTTATCTGCTTTGGACAAAGCAATGATAATGCGCTGATATCAAACAAGGATAAGACACTCGGCACTACCACCAAAATACGTCAGACAGCACGAACGCATTTATTGTAGAGGCTCTAAGTTTTAATGACTTGGCTTCTGATTATCGACACTTTTATGTGGTCCGGTAATTCTTTAATAAAGGCAGCGTGGTGAACGGTTATCAGTGGTATGCATCAAGCTTGCTGAATTTACAGCAACTTATACTTACCAAGGATTCTCATGACTGATATCTTATCTGCAATCGCCGCTGAAAACGGCATCATCGAAAACACTGATACCCCAAATATTGATAATAACAATCAAGCGGCTACTACTGACGCGACTGATGAAGATCAAGTAACCTTTACTGACCTTAATATTGCCAAGCCGATTTTGACCGCGCTTGATCGCAGTGGTTATACCAACCCAACACCTATTCAAGCACAAGCCATTCCTTTTGCTCTAGCAGGTCGCGACTTATTATTGTCAGCGCAAACTGGTAGTGGTAAAACAGCGGCATTCGTTATTCCAGTACTTGATCGTTTAAGCCGTGCGACTAGCTTTGACAAATTAACTAAAGCCCTTATCCTAACGCCAACGCGTGAACTTGCTCAGCAAGTACATGACAGCGTCCGTACGTACTCTAAAGACATGCGCGGCTTATTCTGTGTGCCATTAGTAGGCGGTGCACCGTACAATGGTCAGATCACTGCTTTGAAAAAAGGCGTTCAAGTAATTGTTGCGACTCCTGGTCGTTTACTTGACCATATCAATGCTGGTCGCGTTGATTTATCAAGCCTTGAAGTATTAGTACTTGATGAAGCTGACCGTATGCTAGACATGGGTTTTGCTGATGATATCAACGATATCTTAAAAGCTGCTCCTGACAATCGCCAAACCATCATGTGTTCAGCGACTTGGGATGGCCCAGTAGGTAAAATTGCTGCTAGCTTCACTAAAAACCCTGAGCGTGTTTCAATCAAAGTTGAATCAGCTCATATCGAAGAAAACGTGTATTACTGTGATGATTTTGATCACAAAAATCGTTTGCTTGATAAAATCGTTTGCCAGCCTGAAATGGAACAAATCATTATCTTTGCGGCAACCAAACGTAGCACTGAAAAATTAGCCAAATCTCTACAAGAGCAAGGCCATAAAGCCAGCTTCTTACATGGTGACTTGCCACAAAGCAAACGTAACCGTATCGTTCAAGACTTACGTAATGGTAAATGTAAAATCTTAGTAGCAACTGACGTTGCTGCTCGTGGTCTTGACGTGCCAGCCCTATCACACGTGATCAACTACGACTTACCACGTCAAACAGAAGATTACGTGCATCGTATCGGTCGTTGTGGTCGTGCCGGTCGTACGGGTGTTGCTATCAGCTTATGTAGCATGGATGATCGTCCACAGCTAAACGCTATCAACCGTTATTTAGATCGTAAAATGGAAGTATCAGTTATCGAAGGCATGGAGCCTAAGAAAACTTATGTTCCTAGCGAAAACAAAGGTAATGGTCGTGGCCGTGGTCGCGGACGCTCTAACGGCGGCGGTGGTCAAGGCCAAGGTCGTGGTCGTTCAGGTGGTGGCTATGCTGGTAAGTCTAGCGGTGGTGGTCAAGGCCGTGGTCGCTCAAGCGATAGCGCACCGACTGGTCAACGCGCAAGCAATGACAGCGGTTATCAAGGTAAGCCACGTGATTCATCTGGTAAGCCAAATGAGCGTTCAGGTGGCAAGCCATATCAAGGTAAACGTACTGGTGGTCCTAGCCGTGGTGATAGCACTGGTGTTCCACGCGGTGAGCGTGCAGCAACTGGTCGCGGTCGTCCAAGTGGCAGCCAAGGTCGCCCAGCAGGTCGTTCTGATAGCCGTGGTCAAGGTCGTCCGAACAGTGGCAACCGTGGTAACACTTCATCATAAGAGTGCGTTTAGCTGCTATAGCAACTCTACTGGGTTTGATTTAACAGCGTAAAACAACGTTATTTATAGAATATCAAAAAGCCAGATACTCGTTATCTGGCTTTTTTGTGTTCGTCTGGTTTTACTTATTTATAATATTATATTAAGGCGTCCTATTATCACCAGACTTGCTGAGTCGGTAATCAAGTTTGGCACGGCTAATATTCAGCAAGCGGGCGGCTTTAGAGACATTACCCTCGCATTGATTCAAAGCTGCATGAATAAGCTTATCGTTGAAATTTTCTAAATCGAAACCTTCATGGAATAAGGTTTCAAGCGCCTCATTAACCCTGCTGTCATCAGCGAGCTGTAAGCTACCACTATCGGCAGATATTTTGAGTTTTTGTGAGTTTTGTTTATGTCTGTCTTGTATATTAGATAATAATAAATCAGCTGCATCGATTAAGTGGTGATCTTCATTAAGAATGACTGCACGCTCAGTGACGTTTTGGAGCTCACGAACGTTGCCCGGCCATGTGTGTAGATTGAGGTATTCACGCGCCTGATCGGTAAAACCTTGAATGTTCTTGTTGTACATTGCGGCATATTTTTGCAAAAAGAATTTGGCTAATAACAAAATGTCTTGCTTACGCTCGCGTAGGGGCGGGATATGAATGGGAAAAGTACTTAAACGATAATATAAGTCTTGGCGAAACCTACCTTGAGTAACCGCTGTCTGTAAATCTTCATTAGTTGCCACAATCACTCGGACATCAACTGAGATGTTAATATGACTACCTACACGATTGAGCACACCTTCTTGCAACACCCTTAATAAAGCTGCCTGCGCCCGATGAGAAAGCTCAACCACCTCGTCTAAAAATAGTGTCCCTGAACTTGCCACTTCAATCTTACCTTGCCGAGTTTGCACAGCGCCAGTAAATGCGCCTTTTTCAACTCCGAAGAGCTCAGATTCGACGAGATCTGTAGGAATGCTAGCACAGTTTATGGCGATAAATGGGTTTTCATTGCGATCACTGGCTTCGTGGAGCGCTTGGGCAAAAACTTCTTTACCAACGCCAGTTTCTCCTTGTAATAATACCGTCGCTTTAGTCTTAGCTACCTTTCTTGTCAACGCGGTCGCTTTCTTAAAAGAGGGTGACTCACCAATGGCAGAAAAAAAACCTTCAGGCTTTATTCGTGTATTAGGGTTTTGTCTTTTAACTTCATCAAAATTACTTCGACGCTCAAACAACTCAGTGTTTAGACGCTCAGTATTAAAAAACTTTTGCAAATCAGTATCTTCTTCCCATTCTTCTAATGGTCTACCTTCTATACGGCAATGATCAAACCCCATCGCTGCGCATTGCACTTCTTTAAAAGCGATCTGCCGTCCGAAAAAATAGCTGGTATAACCGCTAGCATAACCAAGCGAGCTAAAACATACGGGCGTCTCTGATAGACCATTGAACTTTTTATGATAAGCCACTTCAAATGAGTTATACCAATCAAAGCTTGCAAAAAATTTACCACTATCAAAATCGACAGTCATCTCATCAGGGACGACTTTTACCATGCCACGAATGGTGTGCAATTGTGGTCCAGAGAGGAAGACTTCTTTCCAGCTACCATCTGGGCGTAGTTTTTTACTGATTTCAGCATCTTCCACGCCAGCAAAGTACCCATAACGAAAAAAAAGCCGCTGTGTGATATCAGAGCCAAGCGTCAGGTTCAGCTCTTCGCGCAGACGCCATAATGCATGGGCATGATTGAGTAGCATACGTTGACCACCAAACCATATTTTGCCTGCATGCACATCGAATTCGAGATGGGTTAATAAGTCTTCAATGCTTTTAGAGAAATCCTGTTCTTTTACGCTTTGTTGTTCATTTTTCTCCAACGGCTCAAGTAGAGAATGGCTATGTGACCTATGTGATATAGGCGAGGGGGTGAGAATGTTGGGGTTTTCAGAGGTTTGATAATTATTACTATGAGAGTGCTTTGACATGTCAGACGCAATCCTTGCCAGTGGCTGGGTGATGTCTATCCTTAGACGAATATTCGTTGCTATTTATAATCACACATATACTCAAATCACGCAATTACCTTAATCCAAATATATTGCTTGCTCTGCAATCAGATGCATTACAACCCTGCGTAGTTAGCGAAATGACTTCATTATTTCATGAAAACCAAGAATAAATTTTCAGCAAATGCTGAATTAATGATGATAAGAAAAACGTTTTTAAATAGACAATATCTGAAAATAAAAATTAAATACCTTTGAATTCAGTAACTTAAATAATAAAAATAATGATTGGCATGCAACTTGTAGTGTCTAAATTAGCAATGAAAGGTCTTTAAAATAATTGCTTTAACTGATCATAGTAGTAAATAACTTTAATAGTAAATCACTTGAACACAATGGCAGGACGCCAAATAAGGAATTTAGGATGAATTCACACACCCCTCAATCAAATCCCCCTTCTTTTAATGATCTCCCTAAGTATGTTCGGGTCAGAAGTGCACCGGATGCCAAATTTGTCATGTTTGACTTCGCGATTGGAGATTCGAGTTTGTTCGTTGAACTGGTGCTACCTCCCGCAAGTTTTGCAGCATTTTGTGTCAACAATAATGTCATCACCATGACAGTTGAACAAATGCATTTCAATGATGAAGAGGAGGACAAATGGCGTTATGGCACCAAGTCTACGTTAGTAGGTAATAACCATTCTGAAGCTAGAAGCTCCTAGTCATAATGGCAATAACCATCACCCCAATTACCCGTATGATTCTATTTATATTTATTAAGGATAACTGAATATGTCTTTAGAAATCAAAACCTCCAGCCTTGAACCCATTCGTCATACCTTTGCTAATATCTCTCGGAGATTTGGTGAGAAGCCTGCTACTCGTTATCAAGAAGCGACTTATGACGCTCAGGGGACCACAAACTTTCATTATAAGCCCCTTTGGAATCCTGATAAGACTCTGAATGACAAAACTTACTCTGTCATTCAAATGACGGATTGGTATGACTTAAAAGATCCACGCCAGTTTTATTATGGGGCTTATGTTCAAAACCGTGCCCGCCTGCAAGATACAGCAGAAAGCAATTATAAATTTTTTGAAAAACGCGATCTTTTGAACAATCTAAGTGAAGAAGTGCTAGAAACCGTTACGTTTGGTTTGATACCGCTACGCCACGTTGAGCAAACGGCCAATCTAAACTTTATGTACGGCGCAGCTTATGGTTATGGTACTGCTATTACCCAAGCTTGTTTATATGCAGGTATGGACAGACTAGGTATGGCGCAATATTTATCGCGAATTGGGCTGTTAATCGATGGCAACTCTAGCGATTCATTGCAGCAAGGCAAAGCGTATTGGATGAACGATGCGGCGTGGCAAGGTGTTCGTGCGCTTTGTGAGAATACATTAGTGGTAAAAGATTGGTTTGAGCTGTTTATTGCGCAGTCTCTTGTTATGGATACCGTTATTCATGTCGTCCATTATCAGCACTTGGATAATTGGTTAGTCGAGCATAATGGCCGCGATATCGCGATGCTTACTGAGTTTATGCAAGATTGCTTCAAAGACCTAACAGGCTGGAGTAATAGTGTTATCAAAATCATCGTGGCTGAGAGTGAAGATAATAAGGCGCACTGCCAGCAATGGCTGGATAAATGGTTGGATAAAGTATTAGTAGCGTATCAGCCTTTGATTGAGAAGCTGTTCGGTGCAGAGCAAGCGGTAATTGTGGTAGCAGATATTCAAGCCCAATTGGCCAAACGCTGTAAGACCGTAGGGTTAAGTACTGTAACAGCAGCATAAATTTATCTAAATACACTAAGTTATATTTCATCATTTAAGGAACTGTTATGTCAAAAGTATATCTAGCGCTGCAAGACAACGATATGTCACGCTATATCGTCCAAGCAGTAGAAGAAGACAACCCGAAAGTCACTGTCATTTACCAGCCAGCTATGATTCGTATGGAGTGTGAGAACGAGCTAGTTGTTAACCGCGCGACAGTCGAAGAAAAACTTGGTCGTGAGTGGGAAATTCAAGAGTTACAGTTAAGCTTAGTGACATTAGGCGGTAATGTCGAAGAAGAAGAAGACTCGCTGACCTTAAGTTGGCATCAGTAATACCTAAAATCAAAATATTATCAAGGATTGATAATCCCGTATCTAATAAGGAGCAGACCATGACTACTACTAAAAACACCAAAAAGCTCAACCTAAAAGAGAAATACCGTCTCTTAACCCGTGATCTTGACTGGGACTTTTCATACGAAGACAGAAAAGAAGCTTTTCCTCACGAAGATTTTGAAGGTATAAAAATTACAGACTGGTCAAAATGGGAAGATCCTTTCCGTTTGACGATGGATACTTATTGGAAGTATCAAGCTGAAAAGGAAAAAAAGCTATATGCTATTTTTGATGCTTTTTCTCAAAACAACGGTCAAATGAATATCTCAGATCCTCGCTATTTGAATGCCATCAAGCTATTTTTGACAGCCGTTACGCCACTAGAGTATCAAGCATACCAAGGCTACGCTAACGTTGGTCGTCAGTTTAGTGGTATTGGTGCACGTATCGCCTGTCAAATGCAGTCTATTGATGAGCTACGTCATGTCCAAACTCAGATTCATGCCATGAGCCATTTTAATAAGTACTTTAACGGTTTCCAAGACTGGAGTCATATGCATGACCGTGTCTGGTATCTATCTGTTCCCAAGTCGTTTTTTGAAGATGCGCGCTCAGCAGGGCCTTTTGAGTTTTTACTTGCGATTTCGTTCTCGTTTGAATACGTACTCACTAATTTACTGTTTGTACCTTTTATGTCTGGAGCTGCGCACAACGGCGACATGGCAACGGTGACTTTTGGTTTTAGTGCTCAATCAGATGAAGCACGTCATATGACGCTTGGACTTGAAATCATCAAGTTTTTACTTGAGCAGCACGAAGATAACCTTCCTATCGTGCAAAAGTGGATTGATAAGTGGTTTTGGCGTGGCACGCGTCTACTGTCCATCGTTGGCATGATGATGGATTATATGCTGCCAAACAAAGTTATGTCATGGAAAGAGGCTTGGGAGGTCTACTTTGAAGATGCTGGCGGGGCGTTATTCGATGATTTAGCTCGCTACGGTATCCGCCCACCAAAATATGTCGAAGTGATTGAAAAGGAAAAAGAACACATATCGCATCAGGCTTGGTGGATATTTTATAACTTTGGTCATGCTTCTGGATTCCATACTTGGATCCCAACCGATGAAGAGCTTAATTGGCTCAGTGAAAAATATCCAGATACTTTTGACAAGTATTATCGCCCTCGTTGGGAGCTGGCCAAAAAACTTGAAGCAGAAGGCAAACGCTTTTATAGCAAAGGCTTGCCGCAGTTATGTCAGATTTGCCAAGTGCCAATGACCTTTACGGAGATGAATGATGATCCAGGTCAGTTCAGTTATCGCAGTACTGTCTATAACGACGAGCGTTACCACATGTGTTCAGACGGCTGTCAAGATATTTTCAATGATGAACCTGAAAAATACGTACAGGCATGGCTACCCGTACATCAAATCTTGCAAGGCAACTGCGGTGGCCCAGAGCTAGACGATATTCTCACTGAATACTATCGCATGAATATCGGTGCCGACAATATGGATTTTAAAGGTTCTGTTGATGAAGCTAACTGGAAAAAATGGAAAGGTGTGGCTTAATTTAACTAAAAAATATTGATAAGGAGATTTTTATGGCAGTTCAAGCAATCCGCCCTGAGTACACGGGTGACGTTATGGATAAACAAGCCAACTTTGGTGGTAATATTTTAGTCTTTATCGGTTGGGATGAGCATTTGCTGTTCTGTTCTGCCAAGTCTTTTCCATTACCGCCAACCATGACCTTTAAAGATTTCAAGGCTGGTGTTCTGACTGAAGGTTTTGATCAGCATCCTGACTTTGAACATATCAAATGGGATGAGGTGCAATGGAATTTAAATGGAGAGATGGTCACACCGTCGGATGAGCAAACACTAGCAGAGATTGGCTTTGATCATAAGTCATTGTTACGCTTTAAAACACCGGGTTTAAATGGTTGGAGAGGGACTGGTGTATAAATTGGCTTAGGAAAAGTCAATTAACAATAACCCTGATAATGGTTTTTAACAAATACTGCAATGGAGAGCGCTATGTCTTATGAAGTGACTATTGAGCCGACTGGCGATGTTATAGAAGTTGAAGACGGTCAAACATTATTACAGGCCGCTTTGCGACAAGGAGTGTGGTTACCTTTTGCTTGTGGTCATGGCACTTGTGGGACTTGTAAAGTGCAAGTGCTTGAGGGTTTTGTTGACCTTGGAGAGGCGTCTACCTTTGCACTCATGGAGGTTGAGCGTGACGAGGGCAAAGTGCTGGCTTGTTGCTGTTATCCTGAATCTGATTTGGTGATTGAGGCCGATATCGATGTCGATCCTGATTTTTTAGGATATCCTGTGCAAGATTATACGGCAACGGTCATTGAGAGGAATTCGTTATCACCTACTATATTGGGCGTTCGCTTGCAGTTGGATGAAGATATACAGTTTCAAGCAGGTCAGTATATCAATCTGGACATCCCTGATGTTGGTACTCGAGCTTTTTCTATTGCCAATCCTCCATCGCAACCGAATGTAATTGAGCTACATGTACGATTGGTACCTGATGGAAAAGGTACATCTTGGCTACATAATGACCTGTCTGTCGGTGATGAAATTTCTTTATCAGGTCCTTATGGTCAGTTTTTTGTCCGAAACAGTGATAATCAAGATGTAATTTTTGTGGCTGGCGGGTCTGGATTATCTAGTCCTGAATCTATGATTTTAGATCTTTTGGAGCAGGGCGATAGGCGTCAGATTTATTTGTTTCAGGGAGCAAGGAATATCCCTGAGCTATACCATAGAGATAAATTTGAACAATTAGCAAGAGATAATGAAAATTTTCACTATATTCCAGCTTTAAGTGCTGAAGATACACTGGGAGAGTGGACGGGGTTCAAAGGCTATGTAAATGATGCGGTTAACCAGCACTTTGATGGTAAGTGCTCAGGGCACAAGGCTTATCTGTGTGGACCACCGCCAATGATAGACTCTACTATTACTACGCTGATGCAAGCACGACTATTCGAACGCGATATTCATATGGAACGCTTTTTGACTGCGGCTGATGGCAGTGAGGAATCAAGTCGCTCCGCTTTGTTCAAAAGAATATAATCGTTACTTACCTGATAGAACTATAGCCTTCTAAAATAGTTTGATGTTTTTTAATGAGCCAGATACTTTTTATCTGGCTTTTTTGCGTTTGCTTACTGGTATATTTAGGTGGATATTAAGGAGTGTTCAGCACACCCTAAATAAATACCAGCTTGCACCTGTTTTTCGCCTTGTCTATACTGACGAACTTTGACTAACTAGCACACTCCGGAGCCTTTTAATGCCCGCCACCTCAAGTTTAGCAATTGATAGTCTGCCATTAGCGTTTGGCATCATCATGGCAATTATCGGCTTAGTATTTTATACCCAAGGGCTGCCTGGTAAATTTTGGCGACGCTTTTATGCCGTATTGCCGGGTATCGTACTATGCTGCTTTATACCGGCGACGCTGAATAGCTTAGGCGTTTTCGCTGATGGTATTGGCTCGCAGATTTATGGTTTTACGGCTACCTACTTGTTGCCAGCAAGTTTGCTATTGATGACCTTGTCGATGGATGTCCCTAAGATACTAGGACTGGGCTGGAAAGCGATTGCTATGTTTTTTGCAGCCAGTATTGCCATTGTTATCAGTGGTCCGATTAGCTTAGGTGTGGCTAAGTGGATATCGCCCAGTATGTTTACCGATGATACCCTGTGGCGCGGATTTTCAGCAGTGGCGGGTAGCTGGATTGGCGGTGCGGCTAACCAAGCAGCAATGAAGGAGCTGTTTGGTGTCAGCGATGACTTATTTGGGATGATGATCTTGGTTGATACGACCAATGCTTCATTATGGCTATTGGCTATCTTGGTCATGGCCAAGCACAGCGATAAGATAGATCGTCTATTAAGGGCTGATAGTAGTAGTATTGATAAAGTCATCGCAGCGGTTGAGAGCTATGAGCGCGATCATGCACGTCCAGCGACACTGAATGACTTAATGGTAATGTTCGGCTTATGCTTTGCCATGGTAGGGGTGGCACACTTTATCGGCGGGCAGATAGCAGGGTTTTTTGCACCATACAGCTGGGCGGTACAATATAGTTTTGCCAGCTCATTCTTTTGGATGGTGGTCATTATTACCTTGATAGGTGTCATCTTTTCTTTTACCAAGGTCCGCAGGCTCGACCATGTTGGGGCATCAAAAATCGGCACGGTATTTATCTTTGTATTGATTGCTGCTATTGGTATGCAAATCAATCTAGCCGGCATCGTCTCACAATGGCGTTTATTGCTCATCGGTTTATTATGGATGAGTATTCATGTAGTGATTATTTTTGTGGTCGCTAGACTCATTCGTGCGCCATTTTTCTTTTTAGCAGTCGGCTCCAATGCCAATACTGGCGGCGCGTCCTCAGCACCGATTGTCGCTACGGCATTTCATCCATCGCTTGCGCCAGTTGGGGTGTTTTTGGGCATTCTTGGCTATGCGGTCGGTACGTTTGGTGGTTATATTAGTACGCAGATGATGCGGCTGGTGGTGGGGTGAGAATATTTTATTTTCTCCTATTTCCTATTTCGGATATTAGATGCTTATAGAAAAAAAGACCCGCCTAAAGGCGGTCTTTTTTTGTTGATTAACTACCGAGAGCTACTATCAACTGCTGATTGTTTAAGTTATCGTTTTGTCTATCTATGCTAGTAATACGTAAGCCTAGCTATAGTAACGATTTGAACATGTTAGACTCTTTTGCAACTGCTGAATGGTCTTATAGACACAGCGAAAAACATTTAAAATTAAAACATGTATCAATAGGAAAAACGACTTTATGACCTCTAAAAACAATAAGAATAAAACCAACGCTGAAATTAACTTAGAAATTCAAAACATCCTAAACGATTCTAACAACCAAATTCAAGTCAGAGGCGCACGTGTTCATAATTTAAAAAACGTTGATGTTGATTTACCGCGTAATGCGCTAGTAGTCTTTACGGGGATATCAGGTTCCGGTAAATCATCCTTAGCCTTTGGCACTTTATTTGCTGAGTCACAACGCCGTTATCTTGATTCTGTGTCGCCTTATGCGCGGCGTTTGATAGATCAGGTCGATGAGCCGGATGTCGATGCGATAGAAGGGTTGCCACCTGCGGTTGCATTACAGCAGCAACGAGGTACGCCGTCCGTACGCTCATCCGTTGGTAGTGTCACGACCGTATCGAACGGCCTGCGTATGCTGTACTCACGAGCTGGCGAGTACCCAGCAGATCAAGAGATACTATACGCCGATGCGTTTTCGCCTAATACGCCAGAAGGGGCGTGCCCAACGTGCTCGGGTATTGGTCGTGTGTTTGAAGTCACCGAAGCGCTGATGGTGCCTGATGCGACTAAGAGCATTCGTGAGCGTGCTATTTCTGCATGGCCGCCAGCTTGGCAAGGTCAAAACCTCAGTCGTATATTGACGACACTTGGCTACGATATCGACACTCCTTGGAATAAGCTGCCGAAGAAAGCTCGCGACTGGATTCTGTTCACTGATGAGACGCCGACGGTGCCTGTCTATCCTGAATATAATACTGAACAAACTCGCATAGCGATTGAGAAAGGCGAAAAGCCAAACTATATGGGCACCTTTACCAGTGCAAAAAACTTCATCTTACACTCATTTGCCAATACCCAAAGCCCGCGCACCAAAAAGCGCGTTTCGCAATTTATGCAAATATCTGAGTGTCCTGAGTGCCATGGGAAGAAGCTAAAAAAAGAGTCTCTATCGGTTAAGTTTGCAGGTCTGGATATTGGCGAGTTATCGCAGCTAACTTTAACCGAGCTAGCGCTTAAACTTGAAAAGACGGCTCGCACCAAGGTCGTTAATGAGACACCAAACCGCGAAAAAGCCATTGTTGCTCAGCGTATCGCCAGTGATATTCTCACTCGTGTCGAGGCATTAACGAGACTGGGATTGGGCTACTTATCACTTGAACGTACGACACCGACTTTGTCGCCAGGTGAGCTACAACGCTTGCGTCTGGCGACCCAAATACGCTCGCAGCTGTTTGGCGTGGTATATGTACTTGATGAGCCATCCGCGGGTTTGCATCCTGCTGATACACAGGCGCTATTGAGGGCATTGGATGAACTCATCGCCGCTGGTAATTCAGTGTTTGTCGTTGAACACGATGTCAGTGTCATCCGGCATGCTGATTGGGTAGTAGATGTGGGGCCAAAGGCTGGCACGCATGGTGGTGAGATTGTATACAGCGGTCCTATAGAGGGGTTGCGTAATGTCGCTCACTCACAAACGGCTCAATATCTACTTACTGATACTGATTCGGTGGATTCAACGACAAATCAGCTATCTACACTATCACTAAGACAGCCAACAGCATGGCTAAAACTGGCTGATATTGAACGCAATAACATCCAAGGGTTGAGCGTTGAGTTTCCGCTAGGCGTTATGACTTGTGTCACTGGCGTATCTGGCTCGGGTAAATCAAGTCTTGTGAGTCAGGCGTTGGTTGAGCTGGTCAATGAGGCTTTAGGACAAAAAGCGCACGTAGATTCACCAACGGGCGAAGCGGATCTGCTTGAGCAAGAGTTTGAGACGGTAACGAATGGCAAAATCATTGCTGGCATGGACAAAGTCAGTCGTCTTATTAATATCAATCAAAAAGCCATTGGTCGTACACCGCGCTCAAACCTTGCGACCTATACTGGACTGTTCGATAATGTCCGTAAATTATTTGCGGCAACTGAGCAGGCCAAAGCGCGCGGTTATGATGCGAGTCGCTTTTCATTTAACACGGTCAAAGGCCGTTGTCCAAATTGTGAGGGTTTAGGTTTTGTCAGTGTTGAGCTGTTGTTCCTGCCTAGTGTCTACGCGCCTTGCCAAGTCTGCCATGGTCAACGCTACGATGATGAAACGCTTGAAATCACGTATCGAGATAAAAACATCGCTGAAGTGCTAAATCTAACGGTGGAAGCGGCTTATGAGTTCTTTGCCGATGAGGCGTCTATTTTGCGTGCACTAGCTGCATTACTCCAAGTCGGGCTCGGTTATCTGCGTTTGGGTCAGCCGGCGACTGAGCTATCAGGTGGTGAAGCCCAGCGCATTAAGCTAGCAACTGAGCTGCAGCGTACGCAACGAGGTGATACGCTCTATATACTGGATGAACCGACCACTGGCTTGCATCCGGCAGATGTATCGATGTTGATGGCGCAGTTAAACGGACTCGTCAATGCAGGTAATACCGTCATTATGGTTGAGCACGATATGCAAGTGGCCAGTAATAGCGACTGGATTATTGATATCGGGCCAGGGGCA
Source organism: Psychrobacter sp. P2G3 (assembly GCF_001593285.1). Classification (NCBI taxonomy): domain Bacteria; kingdom Pseudomonadati; phylum Pseudomonadota; class Gammaproteobacteria; order Moraxellales; family Moraxellaceae; genus Psychrobacter; species Psychrobacter sp. P2G3. The sequence continues at coordinate 1,768,092 of NZ_CP012529.1, read as the reverse complement.
GGGGATGAGGGCGGACAGATAGTCGCTCAAGGCACACCTGATGAAGTGGCAAAATCAAAGACCAGCCGAACTGCGCCTTTTTTATTGATGTAGTGAGAGTTTCCAGAGTAACTTCAATCAAATCAAGCTCAACATTGAGAAAGCCCTTTACTCCCAATAATTATCAGGGCAGGCAGGTAATTCAACTAACGTATTACGCAGCGCTTCTAACCACTGGCGACTAATGGTTTTAAAGTATTCGTCGTCTTCCTCGATACGGCGACCTTTTGGTAGCGTGAGACTATCATTTTGGTAAATCACAAAGTCTATTGGCATACCGACAGACAGGTTGGAGTGAATGGTTGAATCAAACGACAGCATTAATGCTTGAGCAGCATGATTAACCCCAGTATCGTATTTCACTGATCGATCAAGGATGGGTTTGCCATATTTGCTTTCACCAAGCTGGAAAAATGGCGTATCTTGAGTGGCTCTAATACAGTTGCCTTCAGGATAAATCATATATAGCTCGGGCGGTTGCCCTTTTATTTGACCACCTAACAAAAACGAGCTGGTAAAAGTACCGCTACTATTATCATTAGCAACTCTTTGTGCATTGGTCATGACGTTACGCATACACTCGCCAACCATTTGCGCGCCGTCAAATAATGAAGAGACGGTATGTAAGCTGTGCTCGGAGCGCAAATTAATATCGCTCTGTAATTTGTTGAATACAGCCTGCGAGGTCGCAAGGCTACCAGCTGTTTGTAGCACCATAAAACGCTCACCTTCAACGCCATATTGATACAGCTTTCTAAAGGTTGATATGTGGTCCACGCCTGCATTGGTACGGGTGTCACTGGCAAAAACCATCCCTTCTTTGAGGCGGATAGCCGCACAATAAGTCATGAGATATTCCTAATAAATATAAATTGAATAAAATCTGCCATTACGATAAGCGTGTCACTAGTACTTGACTGTATAGATTCTCATAACCACCACCCATGCGTACGCCGCGCACAGGAGCGGCGTCTAAGTAATCGCGACCAATAGCGACATATACATGAGAGCTTGGCTGAAACAGCTGGTTTGAGATATCAAAGGTATACCAGTATCCATCGAGCCATACCTCAGCCCAAGCATGACTTGCCATGTGGTTCTCAGTATCGTCATAAAGGTAGCCCGATACATAACGCGCTGGTATGTGCTGATCACGGCAGCAGCCTACAAACACATGGGTATGGTCTTGGCACACGCCAGCGCCGATTGCAAAGGCTTCGGCTGCGGTTGTACCAACATGGGTAGTATCTTTTATATAGGGCATCTTCGTTAAGAGCTCAGCCGCCATCGCTTTTAAACTGTCATGTGTCGGGTTTTTTAGATAAGGCGCTGCAAATGTACGCATTGCCTCCGAGCACTTGGTCAAGGGGCTTTGTACGGTAAAGAGCAGGTAGGGGACGTTATCCATATCCTCTAGTCGCTCAGTATCGGTATTAATCTCAACGATGCCTGACGCCTGCATCTGTAAATTATTATGCGCCTCATTGCGGCTAAGCGTGAGCCAGTCGTTGCCAAAGCCGTCCTTTTGACTGGTGGCAACTTTGGGTAGCATGACATCCCACTGATGAATAATTTGATGTGGCAGTTGCATCGGTGTCATACGTATATACTGTACGCTGCGCTGGGCCAGCTCGCCATAATAGTAGTTGGTCTGATGGCTGATTTGAAGTTTCATAACGTCATCCTTTGTTTTATCTACTGTCTTGATTATCTGGACGCTCATTTGCTAATGATTGAGCAAATAATAGTGATTAAGCAAAAGCTTGCCGTATCAGACCCCTTGCTGAAGGATAATACTGAACTCTCGGCTGATGAGCTTAAAGTCGCACAGTTGCTTTGATTTAATCATCTGATTGGTCAAACGCGTAAGCTCACGCCAGCGTGTGTTCTCTGGTAACTCACTGATCCAATATTTAAATTCAAGACTGATTTCTGTCGCATCTTCGTCTAACAATACTGCGCGTTCGAGCCGCTCAAACAGGCGTCCCAATTGCCAAAAGCAGGTCACGGTTGGATGCTCTTGCGCCATTGCTGCGTTGCAGGCATGTAGTTGCAGTGTGGCCGCTCGATAAGTGCCTGCACCTGATAGACGTTTGATTAAGTTATACAGCTCAGCGGCATCTTCACCAATGACGCCTTTGGCCTCTTGTACATTGGTTTCGATAGACTGAACCACGTTAGGAATTTTATTTTGTGCTAAGTCCCGTAGCATTTGCGCAGTGATAGCTTTTGATGAATCATCAGGATCAGCTTCAAAGCCTAGGCAAGTAATTAAATGCTTTAGTTGTGACTTTTTAAGATCGCCTTTGATCAGATGCTTCATAATATTATCGTAACAATAGAGCCGTTCGCTATATCTACCGAGCCAGATCAGATGATTGGCGGTAGACAGTAGCAATATCATAGGCGCATCATCGAAGCTCTCATATCCGGCTTCGAGCGGCTGCGCAGGATTATGATAATTGGCATGATAAGCATTAGCTTGGCTATCGCCTTTAATCGTTTGATTGGCCTCGTGCTTAGCTGACGGTTTCAAATTGCTATCGTCAATGACCCATGTATCCTTAATGCCGCCGCCTTGAGATGAGTTGACGACTAATGAGCCTTCAACCATTGCCACGCGGGTTAAGCCGCCGGGGACGATGTCCACAGAGCCGTCACCATGACTAAGGACAAAGGGGCGTAAATCGATATGACGCGGTGCGATACCATCGCTTACAGCGGTAGGGTTGGTAGACAGTGAGATAGTCGGCTGAGCTATAAATCCTGCTGGGTTGTCAAGCAGACGCTTACGATAGTCGCTAATTTCTTGCTTGGTGGAGGTCGGTCCAATAAGCATCCCGTAACCACCAGAACCTTGTGTTTCTTTGACGACCAGTTTGTCTAAGTTGCTCAGCACATATTCTAATTCATCAGGTTTGCGGCATTGAAAGGTTTCGATATTAGGCAAGAGAGGCTTCTCGCCTAGGTAAAACTCAATCATATCGGGTACGAACGGGTATAAGCTCTTGTCATCAGCGACGCCAGTGCCTGGGGCATTGACGACCACCACATTGCCTGCGCGGTAGGCACTCATTAGCCCTGACACGCCTAAGATAGAGTCTGAGCGAAATGCTAATGGGTCGATATAAGGGTCGTCGATACGGCGATAAATGATATCAACTTGCACTTTACCGCGAATGCCTTGCATATAGACTTTGCTATCCTCAACCACCAAATCATAACCATGTACTAAGGGCACATTCATCTCATGTGCCAAAAATGCATGCTCATAATAAGCACTATTAAAGCGCCCAGGCGTCAATATGACAATTTGTGGGTCGTATTTGCTCGTTGAGCTGGCAAGACAGGCTTTTAGGCGTTGCGGGTAATCGCTAACGCCTAAAATCGGAGTATGCGCAAACAAATCGGACAGCAGTGTCTCTGATATATTGCGGCTCTCAAGCATATAAGAGACACCAGAGGGCGTACGTAGGTTATCCTCCAATACGCAAAATCGGCCGCTCTCATCACGAATAAGGTCAATACCACTGATGTGTGAGTAGATAGGTTTATCTAGCTCAATACCCATCATCCATGGCTCATAACAACCGCTAGCATAGACATAAGTGTCAGGGACGATGCCTTCTTTCATGATGGCTTGATCGTGATAAATGTCGTGCAAAAAAGCATTTAAAGCGGTAATACGCTGCTTACAACCAGCTTCAATCTGCTGCCATTCACTTACAGCAATGATGCGCGGGATAATATCAAACGGAATCATCCGCTCGATGTTTTTGGCATCGCTATAGACGGTGAAGGTAACGCCTTTTCGGTAAAAGATATTTTCGGCTTGCTCATTTAAATGATTGAGACCATCAATACTGATATCATCTAGCCAGTCACCAACTGCCTGTGCTACCGGACGGTACTGGTCTTTACTGCTCTTTAATTCATCGAAGCATTTTGGCTTTTCTTTAGACTTCGTTGTTACATCTTTTGTAGGGTTTGCAGAACTGGGCTTGGTAGCAGGTTTGCTAGCTGTTGATGCTTGCGTCTGATTTTGGTTTTCAGCATTTCCGTCGTTTTGGTTTTGAGATTGGTTTTGGGCTTGGGACTGAGTCGCTTCTTTATTCATAAATACCTCACGCATCCTTGGTAAAGTCATTGTTATGATAAGTAGACTGGCTATGATAGGCAGACTAGTGTGGCAATACGTCCAATATATAACCTGTGTCTTATATTCACTATACCGTGTCTATAAGCCAATGCACAATAAGTGTTTGATATTTTAAGGTTGCCAGAGCTACGATAAGACACAAATATAGAGCTGATTTTTAAAATAAATCTAGTGTTATACATTACAGTTATGCTATCTATATTAGTACACAAAAGTTCAATACGTATAGTAATTGAAGATTAAAGAAGGAATAGAATGAACATTATCGATACTATGAATACCAACACCTCAACCATAGAGATATATGAGAGTTCGGATGGACAAGCTGAAATCCAAGTGCATCTTGAAAATGAAAGTGTATGGCTTAATCGACAGCAGCTATCATCGCTTTTTGATCGTGATATAAAAACATTAGGTAAGCATATTAATAATGTATTTAAAGAGAGGGAGTTAGATAAAGAAGCAGTTGTCGCAAAATTTGCGACAACTGCTGCAGATGGTAAAACTTATCAGGTTGAGCACTACAATCTTGACGTTATTATCTCAGTTGGCTATCGGGTAAAGTCACAGCGCGGCACCCAGTTTCGCATTTGGGCAACCCAGCGCTTACGCGAATATTTAGTACAAGGTTACACTCTTAATCAACAACGACTTGATAAAAACTCAATCGAATTACAACAAGCTTTGCGCTTGATTGAAAAAACAGCAAAAAGCCCTGACCTAAATACTGATGAAGGGCGCGGCTTGATTGAGATTATCAGCCGTTATACGCGACATTTTTATGGCTACAACGCTATGATGAAGGGTTGCTCGATGATCCAGCAGGGCAGGATGGCGGGGTACTGCCTAGTACCGATGACGCTATGGCAAATTTGAACAATCTAAAGTCACAGCTTATAGCAAGGGGAGAGGCGACTGAGCTATTTGCCAAGCCTCGCGGTGACGGTCTGGATAGTGTGCTAGGTAATTTACAACAAACGGTGTTCGGCGAGCCTGCTTATCCGACTATAGAGAGTAAAGCGGCGCACTTATTGTATTTTATGGTCAAGAACCATCCATTTACCGATGGCAATAAACGCAGCGGTGCTTTTTTGTTCGTGGATTTTTTGCATCGTAATAATTGATTGCTCAATGACAAGGGTGACATGGTCATTAATAATACTGGTCTTGCGGCATTAACGTTACTGGTCGCTGAATCTGACCCCAATCAAAAAGAGACGTTGATTAAGCTTATTATGAATATGTTGTCGCTAGAGGGTTAAGAAATGAAGCTTAGCAAAGTAAAACTTAGTTTTTATATCCCGAGACTGCTTATACAGTGATACTTAGCGAGTTCAACGGTTGGGGTGTTATCAATACAGGTGTCAACAGTGATACATTAGCGGAAGTGCTGGCACGCACCAAAGGTATCTATTTTTATCGCCTTAACGCCTATAATTTTAGCCGTTAAGGCGAATCTCGAAATTAAAAAAATCATAAGTATTTAGGGGTACGACGCACATTATTGGCCTGTTCAAATGCGTAACCTAGTCGGAACAAATCTGGCTCGTGATATGGTAAAACAACCAGCTCCATACCCACGGGTAAGCCATTTTCACTGAATCCAGCAGGTAGGCAAATCGATGGCATCCAAGTCTGCGAAGCAATCAAAGTATTGGTTGGGAACGTTAGTACTTGATGCTTGCCGTCACGGATATCCTGTTTTGATGGCGGAAGAATTTGAATGCAGGGAAACACTAACGCATCCAAGTTGTTTTTCGCAACGATTCCAGCAACTAAGCGCTGGAACTTATCACGAGCGGCAAGCTTTCGAAAATAGTCAGGCTCATCTTCTGGATTTACCGGTCCTTCAAAGATATCAATCAAAAGATCCAGCACTGGGTGGAACGTACCGTTTTCTTTGATTTCTTCAAGGCTTTTGGTTGGCATGTTTTCACGTGAGGCTAAAAATTCATTAATGTCATGCCGCGAGTGTGAACCATACAAGGAGGTTTCAGTAATGTGCTCCATCATATCTGGAATTTCAACATCAATAAGTTCTGCGCCAGCGCTCTTTGCTTGTTCAAGGGCTGAGTCAATAATCTGATTAACTTCTGCTGATTCAGTGTTGTCATTTGGTCCATAAGCGTTGCGCACAACTCCCAGACGCGCATTTTTGAGACTGTTAACATCCATCGCATCCGCGTAGCTGCCTTGATGATTGGCAATACTCGCTGCGGTAGTATATTCATCTTTTGGATCATAGCCTACCATCGCATCCAGAAGGAGTGCAGCATCCGTAACAGTACGCGCCATTGGTCCTGCTGTGTCCTGAAACACCACAAGGGGTGATGTGCCGTCACGACTTATCAGGCCTGGTGTGACACGGACACCAACAAGATTTGTAAAACTGGCTGGCAAGCGTATAGATCCACCGGTATCTTCGCCTACTCCGACCAGTCCTAGGTTCGCAGCGATCCCAGCAGCTGTGCCACTACTGGAGCCACCTGGATCATGTGACAAAACATATGGATTCTTTGTTTCGCCCTGTTTTGAGCAGAATCCGAACCATGATGTTGCAAAATCTGGCAATACTGTCTTGGCAAGGATAATGGCGCCTGCTGCTTTCAGCTTTTTGATAACGGTTGCGTCGTCCTTCGGGTGATAGCCGTCCTGAGCTATCGAACCAAAGGTAGTCATCATATCCTTGGTTTCTATCTGATCTTTTACTAGCACCGGCACGCCGTGTAATGCACCAACAAATTCGCCTGTCTTTGCGAAATGTGAGTCAAGGCGATCGGCTTCATCCAGCGCGATTGGATTAATAGTAATGATAGAATTTAGAGTAGGACCAGATCTATCAATTGTTTCGATTCGTTCAAGGTACGCTTCAACCAAACCACGTACAGTTAGCGATCCATTTTTGAGATGCGTCTGCATATCAGTGATAGTCAATTCTTCAATTTCAAAATTTCTCATAATTAACTTCCTTGAAATTATCGTTGTTTTTATTGCACTTATTGCACTCGTTCAAGCGCTCAACTGAAATAATAGTTGAGTTAAGGAGCCGCTACCTTGATACCGGCGTTATCAAGAGCTATTCGTACAGCCTTAATCAACGAAAGGGCACCCGGAGTATCGCTGTGAATACATATAGAGTCGAATTTAACCTTTATTAGTTTGCCGCTAACCGCCTCTACCTCGTTGTCTTGGCAGGCAAGTAACACTTTTTTTGCCACCATCTCAGGATCAAGGCGATTGACCTTGCGCACGAATACAATATTTCCTTCATCGTCGTAATCACGATCCGCGTAAAACTCATGAATTCTCTGTAACCCAAAGCTTTTTGCCGCATTATCAATGGCTGAGTCGGCTAGGCAATAAATATATAAGTCAGGAGCGACAATTGCCAGAGCAGATGTTAGCTTTTCGGCAAACTCCTTATCTCGTGCTGCATGCATGAATAACGCGCCATGCAGTTTGAAATGATGCATCTTGAGGCCTTCAAGGTGAGCAAGTTCACGCAGAGCACCCAGTTGGTACAGAGCGTCATTCACCAGTTCATCGGCGGGCGCCGAAATATGGCGGCGTCCGAATCCTACCAAATCACGAAATCCTGGATGTACACCAATGCATACTCCATGGCGCGATGCCAAACGCAACGTCTCAATCATGATGGAAGGGTCTCCAGCATGAAAGCCTGCTGCAATATTGGCGGAGCTGATAAATGGCATAATGTCGGGATCGATCCCATCGCCAACCGACCAAGCACCAAACCCTTCTCCCATATCTGAATTCAGATCGATCGTTAGTGTCATTGAACCTCTCCCTAGGAATACATTCACATTTATGGCAATTAAAGAGCTATATTAATATTTTTAATTCTTGTACAGTAACATATAATAAATATGAACGATTTGAGTATAACAATATAAGATTAAGTTTAACAATATTCACTGCAGTGCATACATAGCTTTGAGCTACTGATAGTAAGCTATATGATGGCACGTCTAAAGCTTGAGTTACTCCTCATTGATTCGAGCTACGAGCCGATTAAACCCAAACGTATTCAGGCCTATGTCATTAACTCTCTGAAAGAACTTAAAAATGAAGCCAATACAATCAAGTGCAATACGGTAGTAATGTGTAGTTTAGCATATGCATTTAGCAGTACCAATGAAGGGGAATGGATACAAGGCTCGATAGCGGATTATAAAGAAGAGTTAGATAAGAGCAATATCCAACCTTTATCTAATAATTATATTGAGTTTATTCGTTATGGTCAGCACTATATGGAAAAGAACGGTGAGGGTAACTTAGCTCTTATCACTAATAACAGTTTCGATTGACGCGATAGATACTATTTAAGTCATTAATGTCATTTAGCCATTAACTTATACCATGACTAGAAATAGTAGTTTCATTACTGGAAATATTAAGGAAAGCCAATATGTTTAGCATGATAAAAGACTGGCGCGAGCAGCATATATTGGACAACAGTGAATTTACTGATGCGGATTGGATGCAAGCTGCCGAGCGTATTGTCATACTTGATAGGCTAAACAAGGATGAGATGTCTCGTTTGTTTGAGCTGGCGACATTGTTTTTGGACGACAAATCTATTAACGGCGCTCAAGGCTTTGAGATTACCGATGCTGTTAGGAAATCTATTGCCTTGCAAGCTTGTCTACCTATCTTAAACTTAGGCCTTGAATGGTACACTGGCTGGTCGTCAGTCATCATCTATCCTGGTTCGTATAAAAGCGAAACTACTACCGTGGATGAGTACGGCATCGTTCATGAGGGAACTCAACATCGTAGTGGTGAGGCCTGGCAGCGCGGGCCTGTGATACTGTCATGGAAGGACGCCAAGCACTCAGGCGAACGTGATGGCCATAATGTCGTCATTCACGAGTTTGTGCATAAGCTCGATATGCTAAATGGTCGCGCAAATGGCTTTCCGCCACTACAACCTGATATGGATCCTGAGCGTTGGACAACAATTATGAGCCGAGATTTTGAAGACTTTCAAAAACATCGCAAATCAGGTCTAGATCGTTACGGTGCAACCAATCCGGCTGAATTCTTTGCTGTACTAAGTGAAGTGTTTTTTGAGACCCCGCAAAAGCTGGTAGACGCTTATCCTGAAATTTATGAGATTATGGTGAAATTCTTTCGCCAGACGCCCATGTGATTTATATCAAAATATGAGCATATAGTCATAACAAGAAACAAAAATTTTTGTAGGGTGCGCCCAGCGCATCGGATATCGGATAATTATAAACGAAAAGGGCAGTGCATCACATATGACGCATCGCCCTTTTTCAATGAAATTTAACTATTAAATCATATGCTTATGTTTTACTTAAACTGTCCACCGATCATTAATAATGGCCACCAGATAGCGCTTGCCTTGATAGTCATCAAACACTAAACGCATGATGCGCCAGTCCATGCCATCGTATACATCTGACCCTTTATAATAGAACTCAACCACATCTGAGTTTTGATAGACATCTCTTAAGTTATTAATCATACCACCTGTTTGGCGGAATTCATTGATACTGATGGCGCTATTATTATATTCTTGCGCCGCAACCCAAGTATTTAAATATTCTGGTAATGGAGTCACCAATAGGTCACCAGTACCGTCAAGTTCGCCCCAAGTGAAGCGAATTTTGGACTGCTGTAGATACTTTTCATATTGCTCACGACTAAAGACTTTATCAGCTTCAGGACGCACATAGGCGTACATTGAGAAGCGAATGCCACGTGTTGGATGGATATCATTGGTGATTCTTGCAAAATCATTATTAGCGAGTGCACGTTGTATACGTAATGCTTGCTGCCTAAGGGTTTGTTGACTGATATCTGAGACAACTCGTGTCGATGAGTTGCCGTTTGGTTGATTGGAAGCGGTCGTGCTGGACTCGGCAGAAGATTGGCAACCAGTGGCAATCAGTATTGAAGTAAAACATGCAGCGATTGATAGTTTATAAAGATAAGACTGAGAGATATGCAAACAAGATGACGGCATCATAACAATATCCTTATCGTAGCTTACTGCTTGAATAAAAATGGAATTAGAGTGGAATTAAACCAATATAAATACTAAACAATTATGCAGTCAAATGATAGTTTATATGTGTTTTAATGAATTTAACACTTAAAATGTCATAGTTCATGGAGAACACCATGCAAAAAACGATATTTTCTATAATAATGTTAATAATAGGGTTTTCTGCTATGACGGCTGTCGCTAATCTAACAGAGCCGTTACAGATGGTTTTTGCCATGAAAGTTAATACTATTGCCAAAATGTACCAGCAGGATGTGAATAATCAAGGTCAAGATTATCCGGTTGTGCTGCAACAATATGGCAGTCAAGAGCTACAAGAAGCAATGCAGCTTGAGCAAGATTACTTTGATAAAGAGCAAGTGTCCTGTCATATTGGTTATGACGTGTTGTGGAGTTCCCAAGATCCTGACTATGCACAAGATAAGAAGTTTTCAGTGACCACAACAGGATTGGTTCAAGTCAGCTTAGCGCAAGGCAATGATGTTTATTATGAGTTGTCGTGTGATAGCATCGATAATAAAGCGGCTTGCCAAGTGGCAGATGTAATCTTAGATGAGGACGGCACATCTTTAATTAGCTGGTATCGATATTAAATACTGATATAAATAATGTAGAATTTTAAGTATTGAATAATTTTTTATAGAAATGAATGGCAAGATTTGCAAATAGTACTAGATAAAACATTATGCGCTCAGCTCTTAAGACCATTGGTTTGTTTTCGCATAATGTATATTATGTTAAATAGACTGTTTTATATTAAACTGTGATGGCAGTTAATGTTTATAAAAAAACAAGGGATAAATAAATATCCCTTGTTTGTGCCTAATTAATCCTTACCAGCTATAACCCAAACCTACACCACCAGAGGTTTCATCTTTAGTGAAAGCACCACCAACACTAACGCTAGCATTGGGATGTATCACACGTTGATAGCCGACTGAAACCGCTTGCTCAGATCCCTGAAAACCTGCACCTACGCCTATACGGTTTTTACCTGATAGACCTGATGTACTCGTGGCCATATTTAACATAGCCGCACTCATAGCTCCTTGACGATCAAAACGCTCATCAACCTCCCGAAAACGTTTGTCATTCTCGTATTCATAACTTTGGAATGTGTTATTCAAAGTCGCTATACCAGTATCAGTATAGGCGTTAGAGCTTTCAATCGCGCGCGTTTCCGCAGTTTGTAGTTGACTTACATTTACAGCATCATGATCAGCGGTGCCATCAGCCACGTTGATGATTTGACGTTGGTTATTAGCAGAACCAACTGATACGGTGTTGGCACGGTCGTCAGAACTAGAGTTATTACCTAATACCACCGCATTATTAGCTGAGGTATTGACATTGTTGCCCAACACAAAAGTATTATCGCCAGACACCGTATTATCATTACCAACACTGTAGCTGTTATTGCCACTGACGACACTTGGATCACCAATCGCACCAGAATGATTTCCAGTAACCTTGTTACCTGTGCCTATACTAATTGCTTGTAAGCCACTTGCTTCTGCACCATCGCCAATGGCAATAGATTGCTCACCTTGACCTTGCCATGCTGCGTTATTGGCGCTTATAGAACTATCATCAATAGATTCAGCATCTATAGACCTCATCATTGTATTACTGGCAGTGGCACCTTCTGCAAATATACTAATGTCATTTTCAATAAATTCAGCTTGTACGGTAGCTGGCTGCGCTGCCACTGAAAAACTCTGTTGTATAACCAATATCTGATCATCAACATAACGTTTATTTGCAGCATCATAAGCGTTTTGTGGATCAGCAACGTTGGTAATGCGTTTTTCTGCACCTGCACGACCCACTGAAATGGTATTCGTCTCATTTGCAAGAGAGTCATGACCAATAGCGGTCGCACGTGCTGCTGTAGCTTGGCTATTGCTTCCGAATACGCCACTAAAAATACCGGACGCTGTGTTGTTATAACCCACCGCACTACTTGCATTACCTGATGCCGTATTGGAACGACCTACTGCACTGCTGTCTTCAACTGATGCTGTATTTTCAGAACCTACTGCACTGCTATAGTCACCTAATGCATTATTGCCATTACCTACTGCACTACTATATTCTCCCGATGCAGTATTACCGCTACCTACGGCACTGGTCCCAAAAGTTGTCGCTGTATTGCTATCACCTATCGCACTGCTTAAAGCACCACGTGCAGTATTGTTATAACCTACTGCACTGCTATAGTCACCTAATGCATTATTGCTACTACCTAGTGCACTACTAAAATATCCTATTGCTTCATTGCTATCACCTACTGCACTGCTATTATAGAGACCACCTGCAATATTGTTATAACCTACTGCAGTGTTATTAATTATACCGTTTGCAGTATTGCTATAACCGATTGCACTGCTATATTCACCCGATGTCGTATTGCTATGACCTAATGCGCTAGAGTGATAAGCTGATGCGGTATTAACAGCACCTATAGCACTGCTACCTATACCTGATGCAGTATTACTAACACCTAATGCACTACTGTTTGCACTTGATGCTGTATTGTTCAAACCTACAGCGTTGCTATAGCCTAATGCTCTATTATTATAACCCACTGCACTACTAACAGTACCTGATGCCGTATTGCCACGACCTAATGCACTGCTGTTTACTCCTGATGCAGTATTACTATAACCTACCGCGCTGCTACGTCCACCTGATGCGATGTTATTGAACCCTAGCGCACTGCTATAGCCGCTTGATGCAGTATTACCACGACCCATCGCACTGCTAAAGTTACCAGATGCTGTGTTATTATAACCTACAGCACTACTGACATTACCTGATGCCGTATTACTACGACCTAATGCACTGCTATTATCACCTGTCGCTTTATTATTAACCCCTACCGCACTAGCACCCACTGTACTAGTCTCAAAACTTCCTGCGTGATTGTTATAACCCACTGCACTACTATCAGTACCCATTGCTACATTGCTAACACCTACCGCACTACTATTATCACCCTCTATGAAATTATAATTACCTATTGCACTACTATCAGTACCTCTTGCTGCATTTCCAGAACCCACTGCACTGCTATTATTAGCGGATGCATTATTGTTATTACCCATAGCAGTAGTATAATTACCCTCTGCATAATTATATCTACCTATTGCATTGCTCTCATTACCCTGGGTCATATTGCCAAAACCTACCGCACTACTCTCACTGCCTTCTGCATGATTATCACTACCCACTGCACTGCTAAAAAGGCCACTTGCGCTATTACCATAACCCAACACACTACTATTTTCACCCGATGCTCTGTTGCTAAAACCCACTGCACTACTATTATCACCTTCTGCAATATTAAGACGACCTAATGCACTGCTATTATTACTCGTCGCTTTATTTTCAGAACCTAGCGCACTACTTCCATTATCTGATGCAGTATTAGAACGACCCATCGCACTACTACCAATACCTGAAGCTTTATTGGAAACACCTACTGCACTGCTAACAATACCTGATGCAGTATTAGAGCGACCCAGCGCACTGCTATCAACACCTAGTGCTATATTACTAACTCCTATCGCACTGCTATTACGTGCTGATGCCTTATTAGCAGCTCCTATTGCATTGCTAAAGTCATTCGATGCTTCATTATTGAAACCTATCGCACTGCTAAATCTACCCGATGCCGTATTAGAGCGACCCATCGCACTGCTTTTTTCACCCGATGCTGTATTATTAGCCCCCAGTGCACTGCTATTATCGCCTGATGCTTTATTTTCAGAACCCATCGCACTACTATTTTCACCTGAAGCAGTATTCTGGTTACCCACGGCACTGCTATAATATCCAGATGTACGATTAGCACGACCTAGCGCACTACTCCAACCACCCTCTGCGCTATTAGCATTACCCACTGCACTGCTATATTCCTCCGATGCGGTATTGCGACTACCTAGTGCACTGGTTCCATAAGTCGTTGCTGTATTGTTATCACCGATAGCACTACTCATGGGACCTGTTGCATCATTGTTATGACCTACGGCACTGCTCCAATCACCTGATGCATTGTTGTTACTACCTACGGCACTACTAAAAAAACCTGCTGCACGATTGCTATAGCCTACTGCACTGCTATTTTCCTCTTGTGCTTCGTTACTGAAACCTATCGCACTGCTATTGAACATACCACTTGCAGTATTGTTATAACCCACTGCAGTGCTGTTTTCTTCACCTACTGCTCTATTACTATTACCTAATGCACTACTATTAAGTCCTGATGATTCATTTGTATAACCCACCGCACTACTATTTTCACCTGAAGCAGTATTCTCGTTACCCACTGCACTGCTATAGTCAGCTGATGTACGATTAGCATGACCTAGCGCACTGCTCCAAAAGCCCTCTGCTTTATTATAATTACCCACCGCATTGCTATATTCCCCTGATGCTGTATTGCCACTACCTAGTGCAACGGTCCCATAAGTCGTTGCTGTATTATTACTACCTATTGCACTGCTGTCATAACCCCATGCTTTATTGCTACCACCTATAGCATTGCTTTCATCACCTGATGCCGTATTACTACTACCTACAGCACTACTAAATCTACCCCATGCATCATTGTCAAAACCGACTTCAGTACCGAACAAAGGAATTGGATTTTCATCCAAGTCCACATCACTACTGTTTTTATCTAAATCATTGAAACTAGGGTCTGTATTATTGAAACCAGTATCTGCCCAGACAGTAGCGCTAATAGCCGCCATACTAAGCACTAAAGTCTTTAAGGTAAGCATTTGATAATTAGTTGAATTGTTGGATGTATGAATAGATGGACTAGTCGTTTGGCTAATACTGCCAGTAGTGCAATTGGTCTTGCCGGCACTTCTAGCATTCTCAGATACGACGACTACACATCCCAATGACTTATTCCAAACTTTTTTAAATATTTTATTCATAGCTTGCTCCTTAGCTTAAGAGAATAATTAGTATTCGTTAAAGCGAATGTATTTGCAAGCATACAGAATGTAAATATAGCGTAATTATTTATTACTAACTCCTACAAAAAAACATAATAAACATATTCATGAACAGTTTTCTATTCATTCGATAAACTAAAAAGTATTTTCTTATTAAATACAGGGTGTTTCTACAGTCATTTAAAATATAACGTGCATATAAAAAAACACGCCCTAATATTAAATGATTATCATTCAATATCGGGGCGTGTTTAATCCTAATAAACTAGCATTCTCGTCAGCTTTGGGCGTTACCAACTTATTGCTAACCGTCTTTTAATCATAAGTCGTTTTTTAGACAAAAAGAGTTATTTATTTACAATATAAATTTAACTACAAAAGTTCATTTGAATTCTTTTGTTTATATTTGGTATTTTATTAATCTACTTTCTTATTTTTTTTATAAATAAATAGCCTTAATTTTATTCTTTTGAAAATATTTTAACTACATATCTTAAGTTATTATTTACAATAAACTATTTTAAGCGCTTATAACTTAATTATAGGCTCCAATGATTAGTTGTTGGCTTCTCGATATAAAGTGCTCTGCGCCTCTTTTGCAAAATCTTCATAACTAATGACCGTTTCAGTTTTAGCGTTATCAGTCTTAATATTTTCAGCTTTGCTTTCAGTATTTTTTTTGGGTGCTGGACTTTTTGTGATTGTTTTTGATGACGTATTTTGTTTTGGGTCATTAATTGACTCAGACTTAACGTTTTCATCTCCATCTATTGATTTTTCCCCAGCGACTATCTCATTACGATTATCCAAACTCAAGTCCTCTGTACTTAGACTATCAAGACTTACATCATTGGCTTCAACTACTGTCTCATCATTATTTGCTGGCTCAGCACTGGCAGTTGACACACTTGTACTTGTTTCAGTTTTTTGCGAATTGTTTGAAGTTAGGTAATCGTTCAAGGTCGCAAAAATGCCAGTAGCGTTTAACAGTATGGCAGTAAGTACGCTGAGTAATAAGCCGCAGACAATACCAATTATCAGTAGCTTTAGACTTCCGACTTGCCTGCCTTTTAATACACCTACCTTTTTAGCATCTGAGTCTATACTAGACTCAGTGGCTGACACTAATATGGCATCGTCAAACGTATCACTATCTTCTAAAGACAGCTCCATTGCATTATCTTCATTGTTAGATGTAATAGTATTTGTTTCTTTGATATCTAATGTTTGTTCAGGGCTGATAACAAACTGCAGCTCTTCATCACTTAAAGGCTCGTATACAGATGTGTCATCGAGACTGGTCTGATTATTCTCGTCAGTTTTGTCATTAGAACCAAAGCCATTGATGCTTTGAACTCGATTAATAAAGCGCTCATAAATATCGCTAGTTTTATTATTATTGGTTTTCGTATAATTACTTTTAGATAAATCTCCTTCGATATCTGATTTATTATTGTTTAAGTTATCGTCTAAGATATTGTTTTCTATATTATAGTTATCTAAATCATTCATATGATAATAAACCAAGTTATGTCATTATTCTTAAGTGACCGCTAGAATTACGTTATGATGCTGATATCTGATTAATGTCTTGCTAGCTAATTAATAGTTTTGAAGCATAATTTGGTTTGCTAGTATTAATTTGGTGCCGAAGTAGCAAAATCTATGCCAGCCTTACAGATAACACTATGCACCTAATTAAAGACAAAAAATAAAGCGACTGTGATAGGACTCTAAACCATGGATTTAAAGCAGCTTAATGCCTTTATTGCTATCGCTGATCTAAAAAGCTTTAGTGCGGCAGCTGAGATAACGGGCTTATCGCAGCCTAGTCTTAGTCGGCAGCTCAAGCAACTTGAGACTGATATGGATGTGATATTGGTTGATCGCTATCATCGTCCCCTACAACTAACAGAAGCCGGTCAATTCTTTTATGACAAAGTCAGTGCCGTATTAACAGAACTCAATACTATTACCAGTATGACCCAGCGTTTATCAGCGCCAAGTACAGCACTTAATATTGGTTTTGTACCGTCAGTGCTCTACGGACATTTACCCGAAATTATTGCGTCTTTGAAACAACAAAGTCCTGATATTGAGGTTAATCTAAAAGACATCAGCTCCTACCAGCAAGTTGAAGCGCTTAAATCAGGTGAAATTGACATCGGCTTTGGGCGCTTTGCTCATCAAGATGCGTGGATACAGCAGATTTTATTGCGCCATGAACGCTATTTAGTGGCATTGCCCAAAGCGCACCCACTTGCTCATACCAAGGAACAACGTCTGATTGATTTGGCGAATAACCGTTTGATTCTATATCACCAAACTCATTTGCCAATGTCTACTACTGCTACCACCTTAAAAACCAGAAAAAACGGCACGCCAGATAATGAGCCTGTTACCGAACCTTTACTACACTTGTTTGCGCAATACGGTATCACGCCACTAATGACGACTGAGGTCAGCGATTTGCAAGTAGCACTTGGTCTGGTAGCTGCTGGTGAGGGTATTACTTTAGTGCCTGCCAGCCTCAAAACAGTACGTACTGAACAAATCAGTTATCAGCGCTTGATTCATGAGAATGTTACCTCCCCTATTTACCTACACACTCTCAAAGATTTTGTACACCCAAAGATACCCAATCTGCTCACCGCAATTTATCATGTCTATGAGCGGCGCGGAATTACTTATCGGCAGCAAAAATTTGTGTCAAAGCTGTAAATTATAAGAATAGTCTGAAATTATCAGATATCGGCTGCATATTGTGGTATAAAGAATCGCCAAAAAATAATTAATGCTAATGCTTGATATTAGTTATTTATTATGATAACTATCAAGAATGGCGATGCAAACAAATAGTAATAATAACTAGAATAATCATTATCCTGAAGAGCATTGGTGTGCTAAAGTCGATACGATATGAATCGTTTTATATTTTGGCCTGCCCGAGATAGAACGATTTTCTACTGATCATTGGCAAGCTGACACAGGTAAGTGATAATTTGCCGTTTTAACCATTTCGAGGTATTCATGACCACTCAACAACTCAATAACCCAAGTACAGCTGACGGTAACGCTAACGCTCAACAAGAAGGCTTTAGCTGGCGTATCTTTGGACCAGGAATTTTGATGGCGACTGCTGCCATTGGTGGCTCGCATTTAATTTCATCAACGCAGGCGGGCGCTATATACGGCTGGCAGTTAGCGATCATGATTATTTTAGCCAACGTCTTTAAGTATCCTTTCTTTCGCTTTGGCACAGATTATGTCTACGATACTGGCGAGAGTTTAATTGCTGGTTATGCTAAGCGCTCAAAAGCGTATCTATGGATCTACTTTGTTTTATCCATCCTATCCGCAGTGATTAGTACAGGTGCAGTGACCCTACTTGCGGCAGTGATATTGGGCTTTATGCTGCCCGCTTCTGTAGGACTGTCCAGTATTGGCTTGGCTATTATCATCGTTGCTGTTTGCTGGTTCTTTCTGATTGCCGGTCACTATAAGTTGCTCGATGGGGTGACTAAATGGATTATGATTGCTCTGGTCAGTGCAACCGTATTAGCGGTCATTATTGCTGCTGGCAAGCCAACGGTGATGACCCCTGACTTTGTCGCCGCCTCCCCTTGGAATTTAGCGACTCTAGGATTTATTGTGGCTCTCATGGGCTGGATGCCAGCGCCGCTTGAATTTGCTGCCATTACCTCAATGTGGACATCTGCAAAGAGAAAAGCGGATAACACCACTCATAAACAAGGTTTGCTTGATTTTAATGTGGGCTTTTTGGTTTCTGCTGTTTTAGCGTTGTTCTTTTTATCGTTAGGTGTCTTTGTTCAGTATGGCTCTGGTCAAGAAATTCAAACCGCAGGGGTTGCTTATATTGATCAGCTAATTAATATGTATACAGCCACTATCGGTGAATGGTCAAGACTGCTAGTCGCTTTCGTCGCCTTTATGTGCATGTTTGGTACTACCATTACCTGTGCAGATGGTTATGGCCGTGCCAATGCTGAGTGCTGGCGGTTAATAAAAGGTGAGAGCGAGATTAATAAAAAGCAGATTGCTTTTTGGACGACTTATGCGATTGGTGGGGGTTTGGTTATTATCACTTTCTTTACTGGACAGTTAGGTGCTATGTTGAAGTTCGCTATGATATCCGCCTTTGTATCAGCGCCTATTTTTGGTTGGTTGAACTATTCTTTAGTAAAAAACCATCAAAAACTATCGCCAGGTATGAATGCTTATTCGATTACAAGCTTACTTTTCTTAGGTGGTGTCGCCCTGTTATTCTTAGCTAACCTTGCTGGTCTGCTTGGCTAAAATATTATCAAAAACCTAATTAAGCAATAAAAAACCAAAAGCCCTCTTAGCTGCTAGCTATCAGGGCTTTTTCTATTGTCAAAAAGATAAAATTAATAATATGCTCGATCTTCTTCTGTATTGGTATCACTGCTTATTGGCCATTATAAATGTAACTAAATATGACAACCTAGCCCGCATTAAAACAACTATGTTTATTGATATGCATAGTAAAGCGAATATATCATTAAAATATGGATATCATCATTCAAAATATGAATACTATTAATTTTTCTACAATATTTATTAATATAAGCTAATACACTACTGGTAATAACCTCTTTCAAACTAGGGATAATTGCGTATACTCTAAGTTAATAAAAATTCGTTATAGCAACGGATGTTCTGGTTAAGAATGAACAATGCTGAACTGAACATCTAACTAAGTATATAAAAACGAAAGAAAAAATAATAGTTAGTATCTAACTATCCCTACAGTAAGACTAACCCTCCACGCAAGGATTCTCGAATGACTTCATCATCAGCTGGCGCGCGTTTTCGCAGTGCCATGAAACAAAATAATGACAATAACCAACCGCTACAGATAGTCGGTACTATTAATGCTTATACAGCAATGATGGCAACCCAAGTCGGTCATCAAGCATTATATCTTTCTGGTGCTGGTGTAGCGAACGCCTCATTTGGTCTCCCAGACTTAGGTATGACCAGCCTTGATAATGTTCTAGAAGATGCACGCCGTATTACCGATGCGGTTGATACACCATTGCTTGTCGATATTGATACCGGCTTTGGTGGCGCATTCAACATTAGCCAAACCGTTAGAAAAATGGAAAAAGCAGGAGTTGCAGCGGTACATATCGAAGACCAAGTCGCCCAAAAGCGCTGTGGCCATCGCCCTAATAAAGAAATTGTTAGTATCTCTGAGATGGTTGATCGTCTAAAAGCCGCTCTTGATGCCAAAACTGACAGTGACTTTGTAATAATGGCGCGTACCGATGCCCTATCTGTTGAAGGGCTTGATGCTGCCGTTGAGCGTGCTGTTGCCTTCCAAGAAGCTGGTGCTGATATGATCTTTGCTGAAGCATTAACAGATATCGAGATGTACCGTAAGTTTACGGATGTACTAGATATTCCAGTACTAGCAAACATGACTGAGTTTGGTCAAACTGACCTATACACCACAGAGCAATTACATGGTGTTGGCGTAGACATGGTGTTATATCCATTATCAGCCTTCCGTGCGATGAACAAAGCCGCGCTGAACGTTTATCAGCATATCTTGTCTGATGGTACGCAAGAAAAAGTCGTTGATACCATGCAGACGCGTATGGAGCTCTATGATTTCTTAAACTATCATGAGTTTGAGCAAACACTAGATAAATTATTTGCCGACAACAAGTAAGACATAAGTCAATTAAGATATAAATAAAATCATTAGAATTTGATTTTATTTATTCATTTTTACTATCGTCCCACCCAAAAAAGCTACCAACAAAAGGAATTTAATCATGGCAGCACAGAAAGAACTTTCAGGCGCAGGTCTACGCGGTCAAGTCGCAGGTAAAACAGCTCTATCAACGGTCGGAAAATCAGGCTCAGGTTTGACCTATCGCGGTTATGACGTGTCGGAGTTGGCTGATAAATGCATTTTTGAAGAAGTGGCCTACTTGCTACTTTATGGCAACTTGCCAACCCAAAGTGAGCTTGATGCCTACCAAGCCAAACTGAAAAAACTACGCGGTCTACCACAAGCATTGAAAGATGTGCTTGAGCGTATTCCAAGCGATGCGCATCCGATGGATGTATTGCGTACCGGTTGTTCTATGCTCGGTAACCTTGAGACTGAAACTGACTTTTCGCAAGAAAACGACCAAACAGATCGCATGCTGGCAGTGT
Organism: Psychrobacter sp. P2G3; assembly: GCF_001593285.1. Classification (NCBI taxonomy): domain Bacteria; kingdom Pseudomonadati; phylum Pseudomonadota; class Gammaproteobacteria; order Moraxellales; family Moraxellaceae; genus Psychrobacter; species Psychrobacter sp. P2G3. The sequence goes on along the minus strand of NZ_CP012529.1, from coordinate 1,746,653 downwards.
TCCCATCGATTATCAACTATTGGTATCGCTTCACGCATGATAACGTGCGCATCGAGACTGAAACTGATGATGAAACGATTGGTGGGCATTTCTTACACTTACTTAAAGGTGAAAAACCAAACGAGTTGCATACTAAGGTTATGAACGTATCCTTAATCTTGTACGCAGAGCATGAGTTTAATGCCTCAACCTTTACCGCGCGCGTCTGTGCGTCTACTCTTTCAGATATCCATTCTTGTATTACTGGCGCGATTGGCTCATTGCGCGGTCATTTGCATGGCGGCGCTAATGAGGCGGCTATGGATATGATTGAAGGCTTTAGCTCACCTGATGAAGCTGAAGAAGAGATGATGGGCATGCTGGCACGTAAAGATAAGATTATGGGCTTTGGTCATGCTATCTATAGCGAATCAGATCCACGTAACGTCGTCATTAAAGGCTGGGCTGAAAAATTGGCTGCCGATGTTGGTGATGAGGTGCTATACCCAGTATCAGTACGCTGTGAAGAAGTAATGTGGCGCGAAAAGAAACTGTTCTGTAATGCTGATTTCTTCCATGCCTCTGCCTATCACTTTATGGGTATCCCAACCAAACTGTTCACGCCAATTTTTGTGTGTTCACGTCTAACTGGCTGGGCCGCACACGTATTTGAGCAACGTGCTAACAACCGTATCATTCGCCCAAGTGCGGAATATATCGGTGAAGACTTGCGTCCAGTACCAGATATGAGCGCGCGTTAATTTTTCTTGATATAGAATACTTGTAGGGTGTGCCTTGCGTACCCTACATCTACTTTTTTTCTTAATAACACCTGCCTTCTCAACGAGATTTTTTAGCAAAGCCTACTTCTAACACTAATGATTTTGCTAAAAGAACGATTATTTTTGAATTTCAACCAGCTAACAGCCAAAGGTGACTTATGGACAATGCCCTAGTACAACCCATGAATGAACAATTTAAAAAGCCATTACCTGGCACTGATTTATACTATTTTGATACCCGTGAAGCGATTGAGAACATTGAAGCTGGCGCGTATGACAAGCTACCGTTCTGCTCAAAAGTATTGTGTGAAAACTTGGTTCGCCGTTGCCCGCCAGAAGAATTAACCGATGCGCTTAAGCAACATATCGAAGGTAAGCAAGACCTAGATTTTCCATGGTACCCTGCTCGCGTCGTTTGTCATGATATTTTAGGTCAGACCGCTTTTGTTGATTTGGCAGGTCTACGTGATGCTATCGCTGAGCAAGGCGGTGACCCATCAAAAGTGAACCCTATCGTACCAACGCAATTGATTGTTGATCATTCATTGGCCGTTGAACATGCAGGCTTTGAAGAAAATGCTTTTGAGAAAAACCGTGCTATCGAAGAGCGCCGTAACGATGACCGTTTCCACTTTATCAACTGGTGCCAGTATGCCTTTGATAACGTGAACGTCGTACCACCTGGTAACGGCATCATGCACCAAATTAATCTAGAAAAAATGTCGCCAGTCGTCCAAGTCGTACACAATAAAGCGGGTGAAGAAGTTGCCTTTGCTGATACTTTAGTCGGTACCGATAGTCATACACCAATGGTTGATGCGTTAGGTGTTATCTCAATCGGTGTTGGTGGCCTTGAAGCCGAAAGCGTGATGCTAGGTAACCCATCTTATATGCGCCTACCTGATTATGTTGGTGTCAAGTTAACGGGCAAACTGCAAAAAGGCATTACCGGTACCGATTTGGTATTGGCAATGACCGAGTTCTTGCGTGATGCAGGCGTGGTCTCTACTTATATTGAATTCTTCGGTGAAGGTGCTCGTCAATTAAGTGTTGGTGACCGTGCATCTATCTCCAATATGACGCCTGAATATGGCGCGACTGCGGCGATGTTCTATATCGATGAACAAACCATCGACTATTTACGCCTAACGGGTCGTAGTGAAGCTCAAATTAAATTGGTTGAGCAGTACGCTAAGCAGACAGGTCTATGGGCAGATGGTATGGAAAATGCCGTTTACGACCGTGTGCTTGAATTTGACTTGTCAGCAGTCGTACGTAATATGGCAGGCCCTTCACGTCCGCATGCTCGTGTTTCAACCACGGATTTGGTTGCTAAAGGTATTGCTCACGGTGAGGGTGACAAACTTCCTGAACCAGAAGATGGCTTGATGCCAGATGGTGCAGTAATTATTGCGGCCATTACCAGCTGTACCAATACGTCTAACCCTCGCAATATGGTTGCCGCTGGCCTTGTCGCCCGTAATGCTAATGCCAAAGGCCTACTACGCAAACCTTGGGTAAAATCATCATTAGCTCCAGGCTCAAAAACGGTAAAAATGTACCTAGAAGAAGCTGGTCTTATGCCTGATCTGCAAAAAATCGGCTTTGATGTGGTTGGTTTTGCCTGTACGACCTGTAATGGTATGAGCGGCGCGCTTGACCCTGAGATCGAAAAAGAAATCATCGACCGCGACTTATTCAGTACAGCGGTACTATCTGGTAACCGTAATTTTGACGGTCGTATCCACCCATACGCCAAACAAGCCTTCTTAGCGTCACCACCGCTGGTTATCGCTTATGCCATTGCGGGTAATATTCGCTTTGATATCGAAAAAGATTCGTTAGGTAAGGATCAAGACGGTAACGACGTTTATCTAAAAGACATCTGGTTCGATGACGAAGAAGTCGATGCCATCGTTGCCAAAGCCGTGAAGCCTGAGCAATTCAACGCCGTTTATATTCCGATGTTTGATGAAGCCAAAAAAGACACCGGTAAAGCGTTAAGTCCATTATATAACTGGCGTGAGATGACTACTTATATCCGTCGTCCGCCGTATTGGGAAGGCAAAATGGCCAAGAAAAACGCCTTAACTGGTTTGCGCCCACTTGCTGTGTTGGGTGATAATATCACCACCGACCATATGTCACCGTCTAATGCGATCTTGGGTGACTCGGCTGCTGGTGAGTACCTTGATACAATGGGTTTACCTGCGGAAGACTATAATTCTTATGCAACGCATCGCGGTGACCATTTAACCGCCCAACGTGCTACTTTTGCCAATCCTAAACTATTGAACGAAATGGTACGTGACGATGATGGCGAAATTATCCAAGGCTCATACGCCAGAGTTGAACCACAAGGTCAAGTTATGCGTATGTGGGAAGCGATTGAGACTTACATGAATCGTGAACAGCCACTTATCATCATCGCTGGTGATGGTTACGGTCAAGGCTCAAGCCGCGACTGGGCTGCTAAAGGTGTCCGTTTGGCTGGCGTGGAAGCCGTAGTCGCTGAAGACTTTGAACGTATCCATCGTCAAAACTTAGTGGGTATGGGCGCGCTACCTTTACAGTTCGAAGAAGGTACGACTCGCCATACGCTAAAAATCGATGGTTCAGAGACCTTTGATGTGACTGGCGAAGTGTCTGCTGGCGGTTTAATGACCTTGGTTATTAATCGTGCCGACGGCAGCAAAACTGAAACCCCTATCATTTGCCGTTTGGATACGGCTGATGAAGTCAAAATGTATAACGCAGGCGGTATGTTACAGCGCTTTGCCAAAGAGTTTATCGATGGCACGTTAGATATTGCGTAAGCATTATGACTTTTAAGTAATTAAAGAACCGATGTTGTATAGACTGTCTATATGGCATCGGTTTTTTAATATTTGGGTATGAAAATAATGACACTGGCACTATATAATAATCAGAGCACTAATTTAACATCACGATAAAAATTCTCATGTGTGCCAATCATTAATAAAGTGAGAACAAGCTGACCATCGTCAATCTGATAGGCCAATAATGTTAACTGTTTTAGCATTTTAAACTTATAGACACGTACGGACGATAAGTCACCCACCTTCTGCACGCCCAAATTAGGATTATCGATGATGGCACGTACAGCATCATCTAGGTCGGCTTTCTGATTTTTATGTAATTTCTTAACTGCTTTTTTAAAACTATGTGATTGAATAACACTTAAAGACTGAGTCATTATTTGTCCAAAATAAACTATCCAAATTCGTAAGGTTCAACCATACCAGCATCGACTTCTGCTTGTGCAATCAACAGCTGACGAACAAATTCATAGGATAGGTCAGGATTATCTTCCATAATTTGTCCTATGGTTGCCCAATGTTCTATTTGCTTTGGCGGGGTACGATGTTGTGCTTTTGAGATCGCATAGGCTTTATCAACTAACACTTTATTAAGACGTATGCTTGCGGTAGACATAATTTTCTCCATATTCAAAATATTAACCTTTGTGGTATTTTACCACAAAAATAGTATATTAACGACCCTCACTCTAATAAGCTGATATAAGGAATAAACAATGACCCAATCAAAAACAAAATTCGCCCCACAACACTCCGTCCCTGCTACCTATATGCGCGGCGGCACTTCAAAAGGCACCTTCTTTAAACTATCCGACTTACCTGAGCGCTGCCAAGTTGCTGGCGCGTCGCGAGATAATTTCCTATTGCGTGTGATCGGTAGCCCTGATCCCTATGGTAAGCAAATCGACGGTTTAGGTAATGGTAGCTCTAGCACGTCAAAGACGGTGATTTTGTCTAAGGCTAAGCAAGCAGACCATGATGTTAATTATCTCTTTGGACAAGTTAATATTGCCAAACCTATGATTGATTGGGCAGGTAACTGCGGTAATTTAACTGCCGCAGTTGGTGCTTGTGCGATTAATATGGGCTTGGTTGATGCGAATAAAGTAGCGGAAAGTGCTGAAAATGGTACTGGCATCTGCGAAGTGCGTATTTGGCAAGAGAATATTGGCAAAACCATTATCGCGCATGTACCTGTATACAAAGATGAACAAGGCAAAGTACAAGTGCAAGAAACCGGTGATTTTGAATTAGACGGTGTCACCTTCCCAGCCGCCGAAGTAAAAATTGAATTTATTGACCCTGTAGATTCATCCAGTGATATGTTCCCTACTGGCAATTTAGTCGATGATTTTGATGTCTCTAGCTGCGGTCTAAATAGCGATAGCGTCAAAGCGACCTTTATCAGCGCAGGTATCCCAACCATCTTTATGAAAGCAGAAGATTTAGGCTTTACTGGTACTGAGCTGCAGGGCGATATCAATAGCGATAGCGAAACCTTAGCTAAACTTGAGAAAATCCGTGCCAAGGGCGGGGTTGCGATGGGCTTATTTAAAGATGTTTCTGAGGCACAGGCAAGTCAGCATATTCCTAAAATTGCTTGGGTTGGCGCTGCACAAAGTTATACCGCGTCCAGTGGTAAAGAAGTTAACGCAGCAGATATTGATTTAGTGGTAAGAGCAATGAGTATGGGGCAACTACATCATGCGATGATGGGCACAGCAGCAGTTGCTATTGCCGCCGCAGCGACCACGCAAGGTACACTCGTTAATCAAGCAGCGAGCGCTGGCCAATCTGAAAAACAGTTAGGTGAAGTGCGTTTTGGGCATCCTTCTGGCACATTGTTAGTTGGCGGAAAAACTGAACAAGTCGATGGACGCTGGCAAGCCAAAAAAGTCTCAATGAGCCGCTCTGCTCGTCGTATTATGGTTGGTGAAGTTTTTGTACCAAGTGATAGTTTTTAGTTAACAGATTTTGGGATGCTGATTAAAGTCTTTATAATAGCTATCGATTTATAAGGTATACAAAAACCAATACGAATAAACGAAACCCTTAACCGTAGGGATTTAACTGAAATTAGATAGCACCTTCATATTATGAGTACTCCTCCACGCCGCGTACAATTAGATAAAAAGCCTCCGGTCGAAAAAAAAGAACGGAGAGCTTTGCTATGGGATATTCTTAAAAAGCTGGCGGTATTTTCTAAGCCTTATCGAATGTTAATCATTGCTACGCTGGTGTTGACGGTGCTTGGCTCTTTTACCGCACAGGTCAATGCGTTTGTACTGCGCTACACTGTCGATACCTTGACCGAAATCGCCACCCTTGCCGAGCCTTGGGAAGCTGGTCTGCGCATGCTCGGTATCATTAGTGTCGTTTTACTGACTAAAGAGATATTGTCTATCTTTATCTCTTTTGGTCAGCGTTTTTTTGGTGAAAAGATTCGTATCAATCTGTCACGTGATTTGTCCCAGCGCATCATTGAGCGCATTCTGACCTATCGTATGGCGTTTTATACCAGTAGTGAAAACGACAGTGGTAAACTGCAAACCCGTATTGATTACGGCGTCAGCAGTCTCACAAGTTTAGTGCAAAACTTCTTTATCGACATGCTGCCCTTGTTTGCCAGCGCCATCGTTTCACTCATTATCATGTTTTCGACCAACTTTTGGATCGGTTTGGTCGGTCTTATTATCATACCCATTTACTTTTTTATCAGTCAAAAGCAAGCGCGGCGCTTGCAAGGCTTTCGCAGGCAGATGCGCGGCTTTAGAGAAGCCAAGAGCGGGCTTGTTATTTCATTAATTAATTCGATCAGCGTGGTCAAATCTTTTGTGCGTGAATCTATTGAGGCTGAGAAGCACTTAAAGATTCAAAAAGAGATGACCGACAATCAGCTTAGAATTCGTAGCATTGGTTTTATTTATGATGCGGTTAAGACCTTTATTGAACAGATTGGGGTGGTGGTTATCATCCTGCTTACTGCCTACTTTGTCTTGAATGGTCAGATGACCATCGGTATGATTTTATTCCATGTGATGCTATTTCAAAACGTCGCTGCCCCTATTCGCCAGTTACATCGCATTTATGACCAAATTAACAATGCGCTGACTTATGCCGAAGGATTTTTCGAAATCTTAGAAGATGATGAGCAAGTCGAAAATGTCAATGGGATGAGCAGTAAAAATTTAAAAGGTCATATCGAGCTCAAAAATGTCGATTTTACTTATCCTAATGGCACGCAGGCGCTAAAAGATGTCAGCTTCACCATTAAACCCAATCGTATTACTGCGCTAGTTGGTTTAAGCGGTGCAGGTAAAAGCACCATTATTAATTTATTGGTGAAATTTTATGAGCCAGATGCTGGCACGATATACTTGGATGGTCATAATTTAGCCGATTGTGATACCCATGAATTACGCCAGCGCATCGGTCTGGTGTTACAAAGCAATCATATTTTTTCAGGCACCATCAGTGAAAATATCCGTTATGGCAATATGGACGCGACCGATGAGGATATTATTGTCGCTGCTAAAAAAGCCTCTATCCATGAGCAAGTTATAAAGCTGGCTCACGGTTATGAGAGTACGGCAAAGTCCTTATCGGGTGGTCAGCAGCAGCGTATCGCACTGGCAAGGATGTTTCTAAAAGATCCGCCAATTGTGTTTTTAGACGAACCAACGGCCAGTCTGGATGCGATTGCCAGTCAACAAGTCAAAAAGAGCTTAGACCTGATTAAAAGAGATCGCACAGTGATTATGGTCTCGCACAATATTGCCCAAATTATCGATGCCGATGATTTAGTGGTCATAGAAAATGGTCAAGTGGTTGAGACGGGCACACATGAAGAGCTGTATGAGAAACGTGGTAAGTACTTTGAGATATTTAGTGCCATGTCTGATAGCTTGAACTTGGACAAAATTAGTCAAACACTAAAGGGTTAAGTATATATAATAGTGGATTATTTTTAGTTATATCTCTCTTAAATATATAAATTTTAAACGAAATATTTGATTAGTTACCTAGCGTTGATGACTACCATATCTAAGATACTGGCTCATTTACTACCTTTACCCTTACTTTTTAATTGGGATCAAAATGTTAACTAACTCAGCAAATGCATTAAAGCTTCAACAAAAGACTATGACGATGTGTGTCGCTATTCCACAAATTATGGCCTCTAGAATTTGGCTGCTTGCTACCTCTCCTATGAATGCTAAATTGCAACAGAAAGAGATATTCACTATGGTTGAAGAAAAACAAAAAGCTTTTTTAGACTCTATTAGTAACATAAATTCGCAAATTATGTCATCACAAACAACCTTAGTAAATAAGTGGATAAGCAACTGTCAAAGCTTTATGTTAGGACATCACAATGCTTTTAATAACTTTGATAATGATATCGATGAAGAAGCCATTAAAATTATGGATAAAGGTATTAGTCCTTATGCCACCACTGTAAAAGTAAATCAAAAGCGTCTAAATCATTAAGAACCATTAACTATGACCTGTCAATTTTCTATAAAAACCTTTGACGAGCTAACTTCAGTTGATCTTTATCATATTCTAAAAGCGCGCTCGCAGGTATTCGTCGTCGAGCAAAACTGCGCTTATCAAGATATGGATGAGGTGGATTTTGACTGCCTACATCTTGTCGCGCATAAAGATGAAGCACTGGTTGGTTACTGTCGCATTATTGCACCTGAATCTAGTACCTCAGCTGCTAATACTCTGCCAATGCCTAGAATCGGCAGAGTATTAGTATTACCGAAGTATAGAGGTGAGGGCTTGGCGCGCCAAATCATGACGCATGCCATTAAGCACTGCCGTAAAAAATACGGTAAAAAACCCATTGCAATCTCAGCACAGACCTATTTACTCAACTTCTATGAATCTTTAGGGTTCGTGCGTGCAAGTGAGTTTTATCTTACAGACGGTCTCGAACATGTTGATATGGTTTTGCCGATTATTAAAAAATCTAAAGCAAAGAACCTGAAGTTAGGTGGCTCAGAAGGATCAGGTTTTGCGACCAAACTTTTGAGTTTTTTACTGTTGATATTGAGCCTTATGTTCATTGCAGGCTTAATCTACTTGATGACTTAGATATATTTATATGATAAGTCGTATGTTATTAAACTCACAATAAAACCTTAGATTACAAGGGCTCAAACTACAAAGTTCTTTTACACTATGTCACTGTTGTTACCTATTGAGTATGCTACTTTTGAGTCATGACTATGATCGTGAAAACGGTGGTCGTGGTAAACGGTCAATGGTCAAAAAAGTAGCTAACTTAAGGAAGAGGTAACGACTATGTCTAATGTAGAAAGCAATGTCCGTCCAGAATATGACGACGAGATTCAAAAAATTGCCGATTATGTTCTCAACTACTCTATTGATGATGACTCCCCAAATAGTGCTGATGCTTGGAATACCGCACGCTACTGTCTGATGGATACGCTTGGTTGTGGTTTACTTGCACTGCGCTTCCCTGAATGTACCAAACACCTAGGACCCGATTGCGCTGATCAGATTACGCCGAATGGCGCGCGCGTCCCCGGTACTTCCCATCGATTAGACCCCATCAAAGCCGCTTTTGATATTGGCTGTATGGTGCGCTGGCTTGATTATAATGATACGTGGCTTGCTGCCGAATGGGGGCATCCCTCAGACAACTTGGGCGGTATCTTGGCAGTAGCAGACTATATCAGTCAGCAACACGTCAGCCAAGGTCGCGAAGCACTCACCATAAGAGATGTGCTTGAATCTATGATTATGGCGCATGAGATTCAGGGTGTAATAGCACTTGAGAACTCATTTAACCGCGTTGGGCTGGATCATGTGTTTTTAGTTAAATTAGCATCAACAGCTGTCGTCGCCAAATTATATGACCTGCCACGCGAGCGTATTATGGCGGCTATTTCACAAGCACTTGTTGATGGCCAAGCGTTACGCACCTATCGCCATGCACCCAATGCTGGTAGCCGTAAATCATGGGCGGCAGGTGACGCAACCAGCCGTGCTGTACGCTTGGTAGATATCACGCGTCGTGGCGAGATGGGAATACCTGGCGCGTTAACTGCCCCGCAATGGGGGTTTTATGATGTGCTATTTAGCCATACCAATAAAGACCTAGCACTCAAACCTGAAGATGAGCGTCGTTTTACCTTTCAGCGTGACTTTGGTACTTATGTGATGGAAAATATTTTATTTAAGATAAGTTTCCCTGCTGAATTCCATGCACAAACCGCCTGTGAGGCCGCAGTCATTCTGCATCCACGCATTGAAGATAGAATCGATGATATTGAGAAAATCGTTCTCACCACGCATGACTCGGCGATTCGAATTATCTCAAAAGAGGGTGCGCTTGCCAATCCTGCCGATCGTGACCACTGCTTACAGTATATGGTTGCCGTCCCTCTATTAACTGGCGATCTCATGGCAGAAAACTACGAAGATGACTATCATGAGCAGCATCTATCAATTGATGAGCTGCGTAGCAAAATGGTGGTAGAAGAGGACGAGCGCTACTCAGCAGACTATCACGATCCAAGCAAGCGCTCTATTGCCAATGCGATTCAAATCTTCTTTAAAGATGGCACCAGTACCGATAAAGTTGCTGTTGAATATCCTATTGGTCACAAGCGACGCCGTGAAGAAGGCATCCCTGTGCTAGAAGCGAAGTTTCGATCCAGTCTGGCTACCCGCTTTATCGAAAGTCGTTGTGACGAAATCATTGAGCTGTGCGATGACCAAGCTCAATTAGAGCAAACGCCTGTTAATGAATTTATGGACTTATTTGTCATTAACTAGACGATGATTAATTGAGGTTTTATGGAACAGACTTCTATAAATCAAAAGAGTGTGTCATTGACTGAATCATGACACACTCTTTTTTTGTTTTAATAATTTAATTTTTCAGATCCCACTTTACCAAGGAATTGACTCCCCTGCCCAGTCGACAAAACTCCCAGATTGGGTAGCAGTCATGTTTGACAGAACTTCCAATAGACATTCTGTGCTATAGGCTGGCGAGAATAATTGCCCATCAGCGACATTACCCTGAAATGGTGCAGACAGTTGCGTGTTGACCGTACCTGGTTGCATGACCACTATGCACACGTCTTTTAATGAGCGTCCCCATTCTATGCTTAGGTTTTTCATACCCATATTTAGTGCAGCCTTACTCATTCTATAGCTATACCAGCCGCCCAGCTGATTGTCACTGATACTGCCCACACGCGCTGATATAGTCGCGAATATTGCAGGTTTATCAGCACTGCGTTCCGCTTTAGCAAGTAGCGGCCTAATATGCTTGGCTATCAGTAAGCCTGCTAATGCATTGATTTGCATATTTTGTAAGAAAAATTTCGTTTCAACTTGCCGAAGTGCTTTCTCAGGCTGTGATTTTTCAGTATGTAGCAGCCCCACACAGTTAATCACCCAATCAAGATGCGTGCTCTGCTGCTTAATATCGTCGGCAGCTTGTTTGATACTGTTCTCATCGCTGACATCCATTTGTAACCAATGTAGATTATCCGCTTCAAAGTCGGGAACGCTTCTATGGTAAGTGGCAAAGACTTTAATGCTGCTTTTTTCATTAGCAGTCGCTTGTACCAGCTGTCTGACCATCGCTTGACCAATGCCCCCAGTCCCGCCGATGATAAGATAGGTTTTATTGTCCATATGGCATCTTCCTTTTCAATTTCATTATTCTTCTTTAACTTAATTCAGTATGAACGCTATTGTTATCTTTAACATAGCATACTGTATGGCAGATAATTAGAGACAATTTATGAAGAAAGACAATAAAAACTCGATTTTATACAACGTTTAACAGGCCTAATAGTATTGATAGTGGTGAAAAATAGATACGGGGTAACGTCTGTTAGCCGTATGAGGTTATCCCGCGCAGCATGATAGTTCTTTAATATCCTTGCTAAAAGTTTGTGCACATAGCTTTAAACCTTCGACCATCGTTAAATATGGAAATAGCTGTCCTGCGAAGTCATCTACTGTCATATTGTTACGAATAGCGAGTGCAGCGCTTTGAATTAACTCCCCACCTTCATGAGCGAGTATTTGTGCGCCAAGGATTTTACCTGTTGGTTTGTCAGCGACCAGTTTGATAAATCCATCTGTTTCAAAATTAACTAATGCTCTAGGCACATTTTCCATATCTAACACTCGACTAATCACTTCAAATCCTGCGTTTAGCGCCTGAGTTTCAGTTAATCCAACTGTTGCGACTTGTGGATCTGTAAAGATAACCGCAGGCATCGTGGATAAATCTAGCCTTGCATCACCACCCATCATATTGATACCTGCCTTAGTACCTGCTGCAGCTGCTACATAAACATATTGAGGCATGTTAGAGCAATCACCTACAGCATAAATATTAGCTGTTGATGTTTCCATTTTATCATTGACTATAACAGCTCCATTTTTTTGTATCGCAACACCTACGTTCTCTAATCCGAGCTGAGCTGTATTTGCGTGACGACCAGTAGCAATAAGTAACCTCTCAGCGCTTAAAACGCCTTCATTTGTATCTAATGAAAAGGATTTTCCATCGTAGCTGACGCTGCTTGCTTGAGTGTTATTTAATACTCGAATACCCTCTCTTTCAAAACACTCTGTTAATCTCTCGCCTAATAAAGGCTCTTCTGCATACAACAACGTATGGCGTGCCAATATAGTCACACTACACCCTAAACGATGATAGGCTTGGGCAATTTCTAGGGCAATAACCGATGAGCCGATTACTAGTAAGCTCTCTGGCAATTCTTCAGCAAATAAAGCTTCTGTAGATGTCCAATACGGGGTGTCTGCTAAACCATTAATTGGTGGGATAGTCGGTGTAGCACCCGTTGCAATTAAAATACGGTCTGCGCGAAGTTCTTTTTCTGAACCATCAGGCTTTTTTATAAGCAACGTATTTTCATTTTCGAAGCGTGCGTAACCTTTTAATAAGGTTATTGCTGGATTTGACTCTAAAATACTAATGTACTTGGTATCACGTAATTCATCGACAAGTGCAGTCTGTTGTTGAGCGATTAGAGAACGGTTTACTTGAGGGTGACTGTTTTTTAGTCCTTTAAATGGATTATCTCGTTGCTGATGCGCTAATTGTGCAGCACGAATAAGTATTTTTGATGGCACGCAACCTGTATTGACACAAGATCCACCAACCACTTTAGCACCTTCAATCATGGTTACTCTTGCTCCAAGCTCTACCATTTTAATAGCACTAGCAAAAGCACCTGAGCCACTGCCAACGATAGCTATATGCATGGCTACCTTTATATCAGTAACATCTGATGTGTAAACTTCATCATTAATCATTTTTCATCCTTTTTTTTATCATTATTACAGAGGTTTTTATCTGTTGAATTTTTTTTATACAGTGCGTAAATGGTAAGTACGACAAAAAATGCTAGTGCCGGAAGTAAAACAATGTCCAAATATCCTGTTAAAGAAGCAAGACCTACAGCACCTAATAAAATGACAAGAATAGGAGTAAAACAGCACAAAGCGACAATTATGGTGCTTATAATTCCAAATCGGAATAATAATGTATCTTTATCCCTAGTTAAAATTCATCTTCTTAATGTAGACGGATAACCCGCATTGGTTGTTGCTTTCATTAAGGTTTCTGCGTTGGTTTTGGTGTCATCATATATAATCACAGCCGATTTAGTTCTATAAGTGACTTCGGCTTTTTTAACACCATCGACATTCTTTAGTGAATGTGTGACTGTTATCGGGCATGTCACACAGTTCATTGTTGGTACGTCAAGCTTAACCGTCATCAGAAGGTTTGATTGTTTCTGCTCCATATAAATACCTCGTTAAGTTATGACACAAGTGTATTCTATGTACCTAGGTACGGAGTCAATAGATTCTTTGGTAAATTAATAAAATATATTGTTGACCGTGTTTAGTATGGGTTTGATGAGATGAATTTTATTCAGAACAACATTGATTTGCTACGGTTGTAAAGAGTCAATGATAGGACAACAAGTATCATCTTTGTTATTTTGGCATCGGTCTATATGCTCTAAGAGCGCCTTTTCTAAAAGAAGTAAATCAGCTTGTTTGGTTTGAACAGCCATTAACTTTTTTTTCGCTAGCTCTTCGACTTGTCTACAAGGGTTATCATTAAGTGAAAGTAGACTCTCTATTTCTCTTAATGTGAATCCTAATTCTTGAGAACGTCTAATAAAACGAATCCTATTTACCGTCTCTATTGGATACTGCCTATAACCTTGCATAGGTTTAATAGGTTGTTTAATTAGTCCTTTACGCTCATAAAAACGGACAGTTTCTATATTGATACCTATTTCTTTTGCTAGTTTGCTGATGGTTCTAGACATTATTTCTCCTTGCTAAAAATCAGCACAATGTTAAATGCGTTTTTCTAATTAAATGAACATGTTACCAAGAAATAGGCGATAAATACTTGATGAGTATCATTAATTTTTTATAAATAGTCCTATTGTCTGCACTATTCCATCCGCACCTCAAAGTAAAAATACTATTTATTTTTGCCTAGATAAGCATGGATAATCACAAATAATAATCTTGCCAAATACGCTACAATACGCTTGAATAACTATTCATTTAAATGACCTAATGTTTGTTTTACTGACACGGATATCTCCCCACCATGCTATCACCCCAAGACCAATTAACTGAGCTGGTACGTACGCTTGAGACTCAGCAGCATGTCTTCACAACTGATCCTTTATTGGTGACTGAAAAACTACAGGTAGAAGACGGTAAGCCGATTCAAAAGCTACATCGTCGAGCTTCGCGTATCGACAGCAATGGCAATCTTGCACGGGTGTTAGGGAAAATTGACGGCCGTATCAAAGGCATCATGATAGTCATGAGTGTCGTGTGGTGCGTTTCAGGATTTTTGGGCTTGTTTACTTTATTGCAGACCAATGTTGTTAATTTCTTCTATGTGTTGGTTTGTCTGCTGGGTTTTCATACACTTATGCTCGGTGGCTGGCTAGTGATGACGCTGATTAATCAAGGTCGCCAGTCTCCCAGTTGGTTTGCAAACTTTGTTAGTCCTAGTTATCTGATACGCGGTAAGGACGATGTCACCAAGGCGGCAGTGGAATTGTACGAGCGTCAATTGCAGCATAGCGGGATGCGCTGGTATCTAGGTCGGTTTAGTCATCAATTGTGGCTGGCAACGTTGACAGGAATGATGTTTGCGATCATTTTTCTATTGATTGTACGTCAGTATAGTTTTAGCTGGGAGTCGACGTTATTATCAGATCAGGCGCTGATTAGCTTGACCCAAGTGCTTGGCTGGCTACCAAGTATGGTTGGTTTTGATGTGCCGGACAATGCTGCTATTGTGCAGAGCCGACTCGTAACAGATGCTATGCCATTATCTGTCGCGCGGCAATGGGCAGGCTTGTTAATTGGTAGCCTAATTATGTATGGTATCATCCCGCGTGCGATCGCTTGGGCATTTTGTGCGCTAATGTTTCGCCGCAAAAAAATGCGCTTGGATATCAAACTCCCCTATTATCAAAAGATTATTAACTTTTGGCAGCGTCAAGTAGTAGATGCCGATGACTTCAATGAAGCGCCAGCACCGGTAGCACCAAAGGCGAGCGTTAGTGCTGGCAAAAAGCTGGTTGCACTACTTGAGTATCCATCAGAGCAGGATCATTGGTGGCAAGTAGGTCTTAACGATACTAATAGTGATAGTGAGGTTGAAAATTTCGGTATCGTTGACGATCGTGATGATATGGATCGCCTAACAACTTATTTAGATAAAAATCCAGTACAAGTATTGCTAGGTATTCATAGCCAGGCATTGCCCGATCGTGGCACATTGCGCAAGCTTGACCGCATTGCTACTCATGCAAAACACGGCCTTATCGTTCAATTGTTAAATAATGACAGAACGGATAGCGCCGATATCAATGATATCTCAACATCTGTAGTGGCTACTGATCTAAAATCTCCTCAATCGCATCAGGATGTCCGTTATCAACAATGGCAAACGGCATTATCCGCACGTAATATTGGCTTGGTAGAGAATCATTCATAGTGGTTCATTATGAGGTGCTATTGATATAAATTTTCTTTGCTTACTGTGCCTGCGTAGACAGATGCTGCAAAAAATCCATACCAGCAGCCCTATCCTATATCATTTTTATATAAGACCGACTGCAGATGACGCATGCGTTCATAAGCTATGCTGATTTTGTAAGGCGTCAAGCTTATATTAAAGAGTCAAGGATGACCACAATGGTAGATATGCGGTAGGATGTTATGGCAATGACAGATAATAGTAGTAACGGTCTAATAAGTTTAGGCAAGTACGGGCAGACCTTAGATGCTTACAAAGAGACACTCAATCAGAGTATCTTAGCCATCGCACCTGAGTCTTGGCAGCCCATGCTGGCGAGTATCTTACCTGCACATTGGCAAGAGTGGCTATTGCCGCTGGCAGGTGGACCGTTTTTCTTACTGTTTTTAGCGGAATGGTTTTATCAATCTAAGCGTGGGCGTGGTTCTGCCTTTGGTTGGCGTCGTGCCATGACCAACTTTAGCTTAGGTGGCTCTTATTTAGGCTTTGAGCTGATTATTCAAGCACTTGTCGTGCTGCCTATTTGCTTGTGGTTATATCAATATCGCTTGTTTACGATTGAAGTCACATGGCTAACGGCCATTCCTATATTTGTCGCGGTCGAGTTCTGCTATTACTGGTTCCATCGTAGCTCACATCGTGTCAACTGGTTTTGGTCAGCGCATGTGGTACATCACTCCGACGATCAAATGAACTTATCAACGGCTATGCGCCAAAGTTTATTGTACTCAATCACAGGCTGGTGGTTATTCTTTGTCCCGCTTATGCTACTTGGCGTCCATCCGGTGTGGGTTTTCTTCTTCTACGCGCTTGATCTGATTTATCAATTCTTTATTCATACTGAAACGGTCGGTAAATTCCCTAGGTGGGTTGAATATATTTTTGATACTCCATCCAACCACCGTGCGCATCATGGTACCAATGGCGACTATATCGACCAAAACTATGGTGGCGTTATTATACTTTTTGATCGTTGGTTTGGCACTTACGTAGAAGAAGATACGGTTAATAACCCAGTGAAATATGGCGCAGTAGGTGAAGCCAGTCACGATAATATTATTAGCCTAATATTTGGCGTCTTTTATCGTATGTGGCAACGCTTCTTCCGTGCCAGAGGATTAAAGAACAAGTTGAAAGTGTTGTTTCGCCCACCTAGTGCCGCTTAAAACTGACTGATTAGCAATAACATCGCTTATATAGACCCTATAAGGGCGTTTGGTTACAATGGCTTATAGATGAGGATGTATCTGTATGAAAAAGAGTGGTTTTTAATACAGTATTTGCCTGATCGACAGTCAAGAGGAGGTTGGACATGAAAAATGATAAAGAAGTAACGCTAGAAGATTATCGAGGAATGATAAAAGATGGTGATATTACACTGCATCTTACTCGAGATCAAAAAGCAATGATCTTAAAAACTTATGATTACGGACTGAACGAGCTAACTGAGATTGATGAGATGTTATTAAGTGCCGTTATCCGACAACTGAAAGCCGCAATCGACCAATAACATTTAATATAAGACCCTATCATGAATAATAACAATAATAATTCTGACAGTCAGCCGAAGAGCCTTTTTGCGGACAAGGCTTATGATGCGTCCAATTCATCTACCAAACCTATTGATATCAGTAAAGAACAGAGTGCGAGTAATACTGGTCAATCTACTACCGATAGTAGCCTAATCGATTCATCGGTTTTATCAACGTCACCAACGGACGTTACCAAAACAACCAGTAAAACCACAATTGCCAGTGACGAGCCATTAAAATTGGCAGTCGTTGGTCATACCAATACGGGTAAGACTTCAATACTGCGTACCTTGCTGCGTGATGTCTATTTTGGTGAAGTCAAAAATGAGGCTGCAACTACTCGTCATGTTGAGCGTGCGCAATTAACGGATAACCAAACGGGCGAAGTGCTGGTCACCTTGTACGATACGCCGGGTTTGGAAGATGCGTCTGGCCTGATGGATTGGCTGGAGGATAATACTGCCAGTCGCCGTGATGGTATTGAGCGTTTACAACAATTTTTGGCAGCAGACAATGCTCAGGGTGGTGACACTTTAGGTAGCAGTGAGGATTATAGCCAAGAAGCTAAAGTTATCCGCCAGCTGCTGGCGAGTGATATGGCCATTTATGTGGTCGATGCGCGTGAGCCTGTGCTCGGTAAGTATAAAGACGAATTAACCATTTTGTCGTGGGCAGCAATTCCGGTTATGCCCGTATTTAACTTCACTGATAGTCAGGATGCCAATATCGATGAATGGCAAACCATGCTGGCGCGCCGTAATTTGCATATATCCACCCGTTTTGATTCTGTCGCTTTTGAATTTGCCGATGAAATGCGACTTTGGCAGAATTTAGCCACTATGCTTACTCATGCTGAAATGCTTGAGCAATTGATGCAGCGCCGGACTGAAAACTGGGCACGTCTGTACGATGAGGCGAATATCATCATTGCGGATTTTTTATTAAATGTCGCCGCCTTCGTCCAAGAAATTAATGAAGATGATGACCCGATGCCTGTGTTGCAGCAGATGCAAGAAGCCGTTCGCCAAAGTGAGCGTAGCATGCAGAATAAATTATTAAATCTTTATAAATTTTACGATAATGCTGTAGCAGCGACTCCACTTGAGTTGCAAGCCTATCAACAAGATCCATTTGATCCTGAATTGCTCAAAAGTTATGGTATTCGTACGACTTCTGGTGCGGCGGCTGGCGCGTTATTGGGATTGGGTATTGATGCGGCAGCGTTGGGTACGACTTTAGGATTGGGTGCCGCGATAGGTGGTATTGCAGGCGGTCTGTTGTCCAATACGGGTAGTATCGCTGATAAGTTATCCGGTGTGAAGCGTTTGTATATTGATCCCGCTACCCTAACCCTTCTTGCTACCCGTGCTATAGATCTACTAGTCGCTGTGCGCCATCGCGGTCATGCTGCTACTGATGCGACGCAGCTCCTGTACGCCAAAGAGCAAATAATGACTGATGGCAATGTTGAACTTACTGATGATGAAAGCAATCCGATTACCCCTTGGCCTACCCATAAACTGCCAAGTGAGCTAAAAAAAGCCCGTGGCAAGCCGCAATGGTCGTCACTCAGTAGTGGTAAGTCTGAGCAGGCGGAAAGCTTACGTATTGATGCGGCATGGTCACTTTCAAGTAAATTGCAGGCGCATAATCTTGACCGTGGTTAACGGTTTTAATTGATGACTCTCTCTAGAGCGTAGGGTGCTTTCTAATCACCTATCAAATTATGAGGGTGCATTGTGGAATGCACCCTACGAAAGTCCATACTAAGTTGAGAGTCAGATTTAACTCAATAACTCACTCAAAGCTTCACTACCGCGTACGTCTGTCTGCTGTAAATAAATGGGATATATCGGATAGTTTGTAAAATTACTTTCTATCTCTTTC
Source organism: Psychrobacter sp. P2G3 (assembly GCF_001593285.1). Classification (NCBI taxonomy): domain Bacteria; kingdom Pseudomonadati; phylum Pseudomonadota; class Gammaproteobacteria; order Moraxellales; family Moraxellaceae; genus Psychrobacter; species Psychrobacter sp. P2G3. Next base: position 1,727,512 of record NZ_CP012529.1, on the reverse strand, counting down.
ATCAACCCTTGTTGTCTGTCTGCACGTTTGCGCCAAAACTCATCGGTTTGCGTAGGCGTTATCAGCTGATTGACCACGATTGCCGCTGGCGTGAGTTTGGTTTCCTCTAACTGCTGGATGGCGCGCTTAGTTTCGGCCAATGGCAATACATCAGCAGTCATTACCAATACAATGGCTGTTTGCTTACGATCATGTAGTAACAACCCTGCTTCACGGAATAGCTGCTTGCGTTTTTCTAGGACAGATACTGCCTGCTCCCAGCGATCTGGCTTTTGCTTAGCAAAGGGGTTTGAGACGTCGTTTTTATCATTGTCTTTATAATTGTTGTTATCTAAATCCAAACTCGTCGCTGCCGAGCGTAACTTAGCTTGCCGCCGCTGCTGGGCTAATAATCCATCCGTCCACGCTCCCATCATCTCTGGCAATACTAATAAGCGCAAGGTATGTCCCGTTGGAGCGGTATCAAAGATTATATGCTCATAACCAGCATCCGCTGCCGCCACCAAATGCTGGCACATTGACTCGAGCATGGCGGCCTCTTGTGCTCCGGGCGCAGACTTTGACAGACGTAGATGCTCACGAATCTTGGGCATCATGTCAGGATTGGCATAACCTTTGATGGTACGCTCGACCTGTGCAAAATGGTTATCAACGATAATATACGGATTGAGCTCAAGCGCATCAAGGTAATGGGTAATTGCTGTCTTCTCATTACTGAGCGCTACATTTAATACATCACCCAAACTATGCGCTGGATCAGTGGAGATAATGAGTGTCTTTTTTTGCTGAGTAGCATAATGGCTGGCAAGTGCGGCGGCTGTCGTTGTTTTACCAACACCGCCTTTACCACCAACGAATATAATCGGTTGAGCAGCTAGCTGGGTGACCAATGCATTTAAAGGTTGTAAGGCCATAATCCTTTCCCATTTTCTGTTTGTATGTTTTTTCTTATAGTTATTATTTATAGTTACTTCTAACAATCTAATTAGTCACCCAACTAGCAACAGCCGACATGATCAAAGGGGCATTTCTCCATACCCATTCGTGTATGCCATTCATGGAAATTTTCTAAAAACAGCGGTTGTAGCTCAAGTGTATAAAAGCTGGCTGGGTTATCAATGCCGAGGCTCTCCGCGAACATCATTAGCATAAATAAATCTTCTTCATCGCGTGCAGCGCGTGCCATTGTTTGCCGATATGGAGCATGGTAGAACTCATTAAGCCCTGCTAGGAATCTTTGCCATAAAGGATTGTCATTTTTTATATCGTCCATAGTTTTGCCTTAATTTTAAGAACTCACTTATTAGATAATATCATTAAGTGGTGGGTTACGTTGCGCTAACCACACCCTACAATGCAATATCTCAAAACATAAAAACGCTAGCAATGGCTGCTAACGTTTTTTTTGTCCATACTGATTTTTATATCAATTAAGTCTCATTTTTACCTTTATGCTGCGACCATTCACGGCGCAGTACAGAGAAACTCTCAAAAGTAACTAAAATCGTTGCAATCATGATGACGATATCCATAATAATGAGCAACCAATTGCCATCGGTATAGAAGGTTTTGAGCTGGATTAACAATGCAAAAACCGTCATAACTAATAAGAACGACAAAGGCGCTAAGGTATACCAAACCGGTTTGCCTTTACGTAATAAGATAACGGTTACGATCATCAGTGTTAATGCCGCCATCAATTGGTTAGTAGTACCAAATAGAGGCCAAATAATCATGCCGCCTTCACCGCCAATACCGCCCGCACCAAATGCCAATAATAGACAGGATCCGACTGCTAGCAAGGTAGCGACGACACTTTTACTTAGAATTGGAAGGTTATAGAACTCACCAAACTCTTGGAAAATGTAACGTTGCAAACGAACACCAGTATCCATTGTTGTCCCGGCAAATAGTGCTGCCATTACCGTAAGCATCGTCTGTGACAATACCATATCAATACCGACACCGGCATTAAGTATCGCCGCGCCACCATCAATGAATGCTCCAACCGAGCCGTCACCGAATTTTTGATAAACTGCCTGCCAATCACCAAGGGTCGCGAAACCTGCAGTAGCAGCAAGAATAGCGCCTAATGCCAACATTCCTTCGCCAAGCGCACCAAAGTAACCAACAAAACGTACGTCTTCTTCTTTGTCAATTTGCTTAGAAGTTGTGCCTGTCGCGACCAAGCCATGGAATCCTGAAATAGCACCACAAGCAATAGTCACAAACAATAATGGCATAATTGACGGTGTGCCTATCGGTAAGTCGGTATTGATTGCAGGCGCGACAATGTTAGGCGTTGAGATAAAGATAGCGGCGTACAACAGAATCAAACCGACGAATAGCTGCAAGCCATTGATATAGTCACGTGGTTGCAATAGCATCCATACTGGTAGTAGCGAAGCAATTGCAGCATAGGTAAATAGAATAATAATCCAGACAGCATTATCTGGCAGTCCAAAAATAGTCTCAGGTAATACGACTGGGAACATAGGACCAAGATAAATAAGACCGTATAAAGCCGTTACCCCAATAATTGACACCCAAGCCAAGCTCATATTATAGCGATAAATACATTGACCAATGATGAAGGCAACAATTAATGCTCCCCATACTGGTAATACCGCTGATGGCGTTTTGATAAGCATATTAGCAATAGCGACACCAAATACAGCGTTGACCATTAGTAATAATAAAAATATAACAACCATCATCAGACTACGTACGCGTGTGCCCATGACCGTACCAGCGATAGAGCCGATAGACTGACCACGATTACGCATACTCGCCCATATAGCGGACATATCATGAACACCAGCCATAAAGATCGTTCCGAATACCACCCAAAGCACAGCTGGCACCCAGCCCCAAATGACTGCGATGGCAGGACCGATAATTGGCGCAGCACCTGCTACAGAGGTGAAATGATGTCCCCATAATACATATTTATTGGTAGGTACATAATCTATCCCATCTTTCATCGTATGGGCTGGCGTGGGACGACTATTATCTAACGCCAAGATCTTGGTCGCGATAAATTTTGAATAAAACAAATATCCGCAAAGCATTGCGGCAATTCCAAATAATAATACAATAGCGCTATTCATCTTATCTCTCCTTAGATAAGGCGAGGATGGTGTAAGTTACACCTCCTCTTGTCCTTTTTTATTCCATCGTTGGCTTAGTGAGCTAGTTAATGCTGGCAGGAAGTAATTATTATGTTTTTCGTTAAGACTGTATTAAATAAAGACGGCTTTGACGTAAAACATAAAGAAATATTGAATGTTAAAATATGGATATAACGCATTAAGTTTAATCCATCCGACATAAAATGTAACGTCTAATGTCCATTATTGAGTAGTGTAAACGTAGCCCTAATACTGTATAGGTATCAATAATTGTTAAAATACATTGTTGATATTTTCACACCCATACCCTATTTTCACCAATTATGCACATAGTCAATGGATGCAGACGTCGACCTATTATTTTATTGGTTTAAGATGTCCTCGCGCAGATAATTTGGCTATACTGACGCCGGATATGATAATAAGTATTTATTAAACACTTATTAGTTATCTATCCTATTAAGTATCTATAAGGAATAAAATGACATACTATTTTGGATTTGTACCATCAGATAAATTGAATGATATGATTGATGAGGCTGAACGTATTATCACTTCAGGTGAACAAGTGGATTACTATCCTTATCGCAATGACCTCACTCAGCAAATCGCCCGCGAGCTAAATGAGAATCTATTGGTGAGCTTGATAGATGTAATTCCAAATCCGGATCGCCAAGCATCCATGCGAAAGATTGTAAATACGATTGAGCGCGCGACAGAGACTCTACTCAACGTACTACTTGGTAAAGATAAAAACGAAGACATCATGCCAAGCTTTAATTTTTTGAAGAACGAGACCATGTTTATTGATAATGAAGGTGTTCGCCGTGTTGGGTTTGAACTACCTAAAGCTTCTGCTGATACTATTATCGAAGGTTTTGATGCGGTTACGCCTGACAATGTTGATAAGAGTCAATTTAAAATTGCGCTTGAAACTATGAATGAAGAAGCACTTAATCATTTTATTAGCAAATTCACTGAAACACTCAAGCTTGGTATGATTAAACGCAAATCTATTCCGGTTGCTAAAGTAGGTATCGATAAGGGTATGGGCATGGCCCTAAACAAACTATTGCCGCAGCTACCTGATGCTGGATTAAATCGTTTGGCTCGTTTTTACCGCCCTTTTCTTATAAAGATGGCTGACTAATCAGATAACGATAAAAATAAACCACTATTTTTGCTTTAAAGTAATATCTCGTTGGGCAAATTCACCAAAACTTGCTAAAATAAGCAGCACTTTTCCTCGAAGGCGCAACTCATGACTCAAATCAGTAATCAAGAAATTGAAAAAACCCTGCGCAACTCAGAATGCCTCATTAGTAGTATCGAAGTAGCTGCGGCCTATGAGCGTCTTGCCGCTCAACTTAACCTTCATTATGCTGGTCTTAATCCAATCGTTATGGTTGTTATGAATGGCGGACTCATTCCAGCCGGTCAGCTGCTGACTCATTTAACCTTCTATCATCGTATGCATTATATTCATGCTTCACGCTATCGTGATAATGAAGGCACCAATGAGCTTGATTGGAAATTCAAACCTGATGTTAGCCTTGAAGGCGAGCACGTATTACTGATTGATGATATTTTTGACGAAGGTATTACCTTAAAAGCTATCGTAGAAGAGTTAGGTAAAGAAAAACCGCTAACTATTGAATCTTGTGTATTACTCAATAAAGAACATGATCGCAAAGTCGCCGATTTTGATGTTGATTTTGTCGGTATTAATGTCGCCGACCGTTATGTTTATGGCTGTGGTATGGACTTTCATGGTTACTTGCGCCATCTGCCTGGCATCTATGCTATTAAAGAAGACAAAATTTAGTCAGTCTTTAGTTTGAACAATAAAAAAGCACCCACTGGGTGCTTTTTTCGTTGGACTATTTTTACTAAGTACGCGTATGCGTCAACGGTAAAGTTGTTTGGTATTATTAAAACTGTAATGCCAAACCCGTATGGCGCTCAGTGGGTGTCTGGACGGCCTTTTCCAAAGCAGATTTCGTACTATATATGGTTACCTGTTTTTTGGCACGGGTCACAGCGGTATAAATAAGCTCTTTGCTCAGCAATCTTGCATGACTATTATCAAAGGTAATGGTCACATGATCAAACTCAGACCCTTGCGACTTGTGAATGGTCATTGCATAGGCGGTGGCAATCACCTCTTCATTAAGCAGATTGACGGCAATCCCTTGCTTCTTATTTTCAAAAAATACTTCGAGTCGACTGCGATCATCACTTGTCTGCAAGCAAAAACCAATATCACCATTAAACAACCCTAGCTCATAATTGTTTTGTAAGACCATAACGGGACGACCATGAAACCATGTGTTTTGACCCAGTGGTAGCTTAAGCTCAGTAAGGTGCCATTGAGTAAGATAGTTATTAATGTAGTGGTCGCCCCACTCCCCATTATGACCTGCAGTTAATACTCTAAACTGATTAAAGGTTTCCATTAATGAAGTAATGGTGTTTTTAACTGATTCTGGCATGGATTTTTCTATTTGATTTGTTAGTAATGACTTAATTTCATTCAGGTAGGGATGGTAATTCAAAGTGAGGTTTGAAATACTCGTTTTTTTACTTAGGCTATTTTCTATCTTATTATCTAGAGAAGCTTCTGTTTGCAAGGTATTGATGTTACTTACATATTGAAAGCTCAGTGCCTTATCATGTTTTAACAACTGCCAAATAGCGTGAGTATCTGTCTCTGCCTTGTTGATTTGATAAGCAAGCTTACCGATACCCGAGTCTGCTGTAAATCGACGACTCTCTGTTAGCTCTGCATGAATGGGTCGTAACTGCGGTATGCGGCACAAGTCAGCCAATACAGCCCCTGCATCTACTGCGGCTAACTGGTTCGCATCTCCTAACAATATAAGCCTTGCGCCAGGCTTTACCGCACTCACAAGATAGTTCGCCAGCTCAACCCCTAGCATCGATGCCTCATCGACGATGATAATCTCTTCGCCAAGTGGATTGTTAGCATCGTAACGCGGTCTGCCCGTCCGACCAATACCTAACAAGCGATGAATAGTTTTTGCTTCTTGCAACTGTAATTCAACATTCGCTGCGTCTAACGCTGCCTGCAGAGACTCTTGCATACGCTGTGCAGCTTTACCAGTTGGTGCTGCTAATGCCAAACTGGCACTGTCAGTGCTGAACCTAATGCTTTCAGACGCATCTCCCCCACTCTTCGTCGCCTGTTGCAGCGCAATCACTAGTTGAGCAACGGTGTAGGTCTTCCCCGTGCCTGGACCACCAGTAATAATGCTAAAGGCATTGTTATTAGCGACATTAATTGCCTTTATCTGATGTTCGTGAAGGTTTTTGGGTATTGCTATCTCTAGCGGTGTTACCTGCTGGTCTAAAATAGTGTTGATGCGCTCTGCTAAGTTAAACTCTGCTTGCCAAGCCCGGTGTAACCAAAACGTGATGGTCGTATGTTGTTTATCAGCCTCTTTGTTATTGATAAGCTGATAAATGATAGGTTGATTATTTTTGCTTAGGCTATTTTTATTCTCATTATTACTGACGTTATCGTTAACGCTAGCGAACAAAGTGTGCTCATCGATTAACTTAGTAAAAGTCGATAAGTCGTTAGCTCTTAATAACTTACATAACAATTCAACTGTATCCAGCCGCTTAACCAACATCTCTTTTTCATGATTACTAAGTGCCAGCTGCGCCCATAGCTGGTCTTGCTTAGCAAACAAAGTCTCTAGCAATAAAAATATCGATACCTCAGCTGTAATATCGGCCTCTGATTGAACCTCTATTTGAGTGTCAATCGAGGCAATAATCGGCATTGCTAGCATCTCTAACAGCTGCTGTTGCCAAGCATATAGTGTCACCAGCTCGCCATTGATTTGACCGCTCAGCGGCACCTCATGCTCAGTTTCCTCAATGGTGAGTACAGTATGTCCCTCTTCTAAATGCGTCGCCAACATAGTGAATAAAGCCGTAAATAAGCCACTATCTGGTGTTTTATCTATTTTTACGCTCTCAGTATCAGTATCAGTATCAGTATTAGGCTTGGCATCGGTCACGCTATACGCGAAATGCGTTTGCTGACGACGCAGCAAAATATAATCACTGATATTGCTGGCCCAGCTTTCTTGTAGGCTAATAGCAGCCCTGCTCTTATTATTATTCATGGTATGTGTTTCTCTATATTTATATGATTGATCGCTATAGTAATTTCTATGCATCAAATTTATTATCTAATTCATTTTGTATAGCCTGCTAACTTGGCATGCCAAACAATGCATCTAGGGCTTTAATAAAATCAATAGGAATGTCCCAAGTCACCAATCCATAGCGGGCACTGCTTATTGATTTATGCTTTATTGAATTACTGTGCATTAAGTTGCTACCGTCAAGCGTATTAGCATCTTCTGCTTCAATAGCTAACGAGGCAGCTGGATCATATACGCCCCGTAAAAAAACATACTCCACCGCGCCCAAATACTTATCTTCATTGCCTGCATAGTCATTAATCCTCATCGATAAGAATCGATGCAACGCCACCTGATAAATCGCTGCTTGCAACCAATATCCTGCTTTGGACATTGCTTGCTTGAGGGTGTTTTCATTATAATCGCTTAGGCTATTTCCTAAAAAATTACTCTTATAGTCGACGACGTAATACTTGCCAGCATGCTCATACACCAAATCGATCTCACCACGTAAATAACGATACAAATGCGCTTTGTTTTGCGGAACAAGATTGACATGTTTGTCGGTTTCATTAGGCAGGTACTGTTGAAAGAGTCTATTAATATCTTGTGCTTTAAAACGCTCTGACAGCCCCATATTGAACTCTAATTCAGCGAACCTCTGACTTGCATCGATAGAGCATAACGGTTGATTGGACGCTAATAGCGGCGCATCTAGCACCTCCTCAATCCAGCCAATGAGAGCTGCATGCTTGGTAGCATCTATCGAGTCCGAATTCAATGAATCAGTATTTAATGAAGCACTATCGCCTTGCTCTTGCTTCTTCGCTTGTAATCGACGACTTTGGGTTTCGGCACTGCTATACACCAGTGGCAGCTGATAGCTACTGATGGCTCTATCGATAACCTGAGACCACTGTGATTTATTGTTAAAATCAATTTTTTCAAATATCTCATGCAAAAATGTACCCGCATTGGCACCTTTCACAAAAGTAAAACGAATATCATCCTCTAGCTTGAGACTTAACTCATCGACTTGCTCAACAGACTCATTATTATTCAGTGATGGCACAACTGAAACCGAAGTTTCGGTCATATCAATATCTATCGCATCATCAATACGCTCATCCATGATAGCCATTGTCTGCGTTGATTGATCTAGCTGACGGGCTAAGGCGGTAAAACTGGTCTTAGCCCAACCGTAAAAGTAATTGATTTTCATGACCTCTGAAAAATCATCATACTTAATAGGTTCGGTTTTGGGCGTAATAGAATCAGGCGTTCCATTTTCCGTTAATACGCCTGCTTTAGCGGCAGCACAGTTATCGTTATAGAACTCATTAACCTTATGCCCTCTAATCATGCCTATGGTGCCTTTGAGTCTATCTGGCAACTCAAAAGTTGCTTCTTGGGCATCAAACCAATAGAACACCGGTTTTAATTCAAACCCTGTTTTGTTATGGGGATCTCGCAGCACCACATAAAGCTGCTCACTGGCGCGAGTAAATGCCACATAACCAAGCCGGCGCATCTCATCAAAGCCCTCTTGCGTCTCAATATCGGTATAGTAGCCCTCTGTGGTCGCAGAGCCTTGTACAGGAGAGAATCGGCGCTGATTGCCTGTCGATTGCTGATTTAGTTCTGACTGATCTTGTTGAGTAGGGTTTTGTTGCGCATTATAGAGATACAATCCATATTCTTCTTTATTACCTGACTTCCTACTGGCATCTCCCATACCCAGCACATAAACAATGGGAAATTCTAACCCTTTTGATTTATGAATGGTCATCAGCTGCACGCCAGACTCTGTCGGTAGCGGATACTGCTTGGCCCAATCACTGCTAGGCGCGGTATCTATATTTTGTCTAAACCAGGCTAGTAGCTCGTATTCTCCCATGCCGATACCATACTGCGCTAATATATCCATCACATGACGCAAATCCATAATATGACGATCGCCTTCTGGATGCGCGGCTAAGGCTTGCCAAACGCCTTGCGGCTGCACAGGGCTTTCATCTAACAAGTAATGCATGGCCGATAATATGCCAAAGTGCTGCCAACGCTGTGTGCCTTCTTTTAAATAGCTAATAAAGTCTTGATAGCTTTTCTTATTATCAATAGCTTTTATACTATTACTATTTAAAGAAGTGCTACTCGAGCTATCGCTACCCTCGTAAGCCCCTGACTCATGGTCAGTCATCATGGCTTTGATATCTTTTATACTCAGGCCATACAAGTGACTGGTCAGCACCCGATTAATCATGTCATGACGATACGGATATAGCATAGCACTCAGCAGTGCTGCCACATCTTCTGCCATGACGGTTTCAAAGATACTGACATCACTGGTGGTCAAGGTCGGCACATTGAGCTTTACTAGCTCGTCTTCCACCCGTTTTAAGTCTTTTTTGGCACGTGCCAGCACGCCGATATCGCTCGGCTGAATCGGTTTGCCTTTTAATGTCTGACCACTGCTGAGTAAGGTCGCAATATGACGCGCTGTGATTTCATGCTCATCGTACTCAAGCTCTTTGTCCTTATTATAAGGCAGGTGCAACACACTCACAGGCTGAGCAGAGAGTACGTCACTCACCAATTCACTCACTAAATTGCTATTTAGGTCGCTGGTTAGTATGTCTGGCTCATTAAACCAAGACAGCTGATTTTCTTCTTTATGTGCTTTGATGTGCTGGTAATAAATACCACTACCTAACTGTGCGAGCCTATTCTCATTAGTCACTGGCGCAGGCATACCAAACCAGCAGTTTAGAGCATTAATCACACTGGCGTTTGAACGACGGTTAATATCGAGCGTCCAAAGGCTACTTTTGTCAAACTGGGCTTTCATATAATTGTAGTTGGCGACATCACCGCCTCGAAACCCATAAATGGCCTGTTTAGGATCACCAACCAACAACAAAAACTCATGGTTGGCTTTATTAGTAGTAGCCTGCTTGTCATTGGACGACGGTTTACGTTTACGCTTTGGCAGATAGATGCTTTCAATCATAATGGCTTGCTCGCCATTGATGTCCTGCGACTCATCAATCAATGCCACTGGATAGTGATGACGAATATAACGCGCCAGCTTCTCTCCTTGCCGACCGGTTAATGCTTGGTTCAAACGTACCATTTGCAAGCTAAAGGTGGTTTCACCGCGCTCTTCTAATATAACCGGCAGCCTGTCACGTACCGCAAGCACGATATGGCGATTTAGATTGGCTAATAACAACACAATGTGCTGATTTAAACCGTCAACCATATCCAAAACCGCTATTAACTTACTGATGGTTTCTAACGCGAAAAACGCCTCGTGCTCTTTTTCTCTATTCTTATTAAAATTCTTAATTTTACCCTCTTCATTGGGATATCTAGAATCCTGCAATGAGGTGAGAATCTTATTTTCACGTTCATTTAGATAATTGGTAAACGCCAGCTGATGCTCCGCTATTTTTTGATGCACCTCAATAATGGCATCAAACTGCGTCGTTAAATTAGAACGCCCATTAAACCCTTGAGACTTTCGATAATCAGGATTTAAATACGGCTGAATATCTGCCAAATCCAATGTCGCAAACTCATGCAATAGCTGTTCATACAAGCTAAAGTCAAAACCTTGGGTTAGCTTTACCTCGTTAATCGGCGCAGAAATAAAATTCAGCGAACGAGTCACATAACTTTTATGATCGCCAACCGCCGTCAGCTTACCTTGCTGATCCATCAATGCATACAATTTAGGCTGCTCATGATACAGCCTACTTTGAAACTGACGCAGCTCATCATGAACAATACTGTCAGTCACTTGCTCAATACTGCTGTCTTCAATAATAGCCATGCCTTGCTGATGACCGGTCTCGCTACTGTACTCCTTCAACCATTTTTGCGCCAAGCTATCGAGGGTACCGACAAACAGCTTGTCCAAGGTGGTTAATACCAGCGCCGTACGGCGAATGGCTTCTGTCATAGGATAGCTGTAAACATGATCAAGCAAGTAGCCGACCAGATGCAGATTAATAGGGTCTTGCATGATGTCATCTAAGCGCGCATATTTAGCCTGAGCGACTAACCAGTCCTCACGAACTTTTTTTGCTTGGGTGCGCTTTTCAGCATCGGCTTTTTTGTCATGAACCCTGTCATAAACAATGTCTTGATTTAGTTCATCAGCATCTGTTTCAGCGTTTGAATCAGTATATGAGCTATTGACTGCTTGCTTGTCCTCCTTATCCTTATCACTATCAGGTGTCACCTGTAGTATATGCGGATACAAACTCTCTTTATTAGCGGGGTCAGCGCTCAGGCTACTCACCCATTGCAGCAGCTGATAAAAATCCACCAAACGATCATGGATGCGCTGACGCATCTCTGCAGCCGCGGCTCTAGTAAAGGTGGTCGCAATGATTTGCTCTGGCGCACGCCGTGCTTCAATCAACAGACGCAGTACAATGCCAGTTAGTGTCCAAGTTTTACCAGTACCGGCTGACGCTTCGATAAGATGCCGACCCGTCAATGCAACATCAACCGCTGGTATCACATCCGCCTTATTCTTAGGCTTAATCATGTCGTCATTCGCAACCTCACTGTCAGTCATACCCTGATATGTATCAGATGAGTGTGGCTGGGTAGAAATGTCCATCATGTTAGTGGTGGCGGTAAATTCTGTCATATGAGCGTACACTTTTTAATATCAATTAAGCCAAAGGGCAAAAAACGAACCGTTTTAAATAACCAGCTAGCCAGCTAACTATCTAGACCTTGTAGGGCAGTAAACATCGGCTCATACAGCGGCTGTGCTAACGTCGTTAACGCTGCTGATAGAGCTTTAAAGGCGTCTTGATCACGCAGTACGTATTGCCAAATAGTATGCTGCGAGCAGGTATCGTATACCGTGTCTACATGATAGTTAGGTCGTAGCCAATCTGAGAAATCTGCGCGTTTTGGCCAATAGCTGCCGCTCTCATCTTCACTCTCTGCCGCTTTTGCACACTTATCAAGATAACTGAGCGCATATTCTGGCAATAAGGTAATCGGCACTTGACCGACTAGCTTGCCAAACATCGCCCATTTTATTAGCTCGGCTACGGCATCTTCATACACAATAGGGCTTAGCTTAAAGGCGGTTGTTTTTTCATACTTTTTGACTTGTGAGCTGGGCTTATTAAAACGCCAAATACTTACGCCATCATTTAGTGCTACCTGCTCGGCAGTTGTGTGTCTGGCCACTTGCCAATACAGATGCGACAACCAAAACTTGATTAAATGCTTAGGGCTAGCAGAATTGGGTAGTATGTTTAACCACTGCTTGGGGGATTGCTCGGCATAGGACATGCCAGCCTGTAGATTAGAGCGATTGTTATTAGCACCTATTAGCACTGATGTTGGTACTGAGCCTTTTATCTTAACCATTTTAGGTAATAGCTTGTGCCATATTTCACTATCAGCATGACTTAGCACGGATGCTAGCGCTAGCTGAACGGGGTGCTCGGTGGTTGGGGTCAGTAGCTGCAAACCGCCTATATCACTCTCCTCCAATATCTGGGTATCATCCAAGCCATTAGCAATTAGCTGCTCTTTAAATTCCTGACATTGCTGTTGCAGTTTTTGTTGTTGATTGGGCAATGTCGTTTGGCGCGCCACACCTGCTGGCATGATTTTTTGATACATCAAGATTGGGCTGTCTTGCTTAGCTGCGCTATCAGAATTATTATTGGCGGCATCGCTCGCCAGCTCGTTAATCAAATACTCTTTAATCTGATAGGTCGTCAGATTGTCTAGGAATAGCGGCTCTTGATGAGCCATCGCTTCCTCGCCCAGCACCACATGCACCTTCTGAGTACGTAAAAATGCCTTGGCCGGATGGCGCACTTGATACGCCAATACCCCTTCAACGTCTATCTCTCCAATATTAAATACAGTTTCGGAAAGTGCCTTTTTAGTAAGGTCATTAATCTCACCAGAATCACTGGAGACAGCTGTCGCTTCTAGTGACAACATCTCAGCCAATGCATCTAAGGTTTGATTTTCTATTTGTCCTAACTGACCTAGAGATTGACCAAGCAGCTGAGCGATTGATTCGTACTGTGCTTTGGTAGGCAAGCCAACCAGTTCTGCATGCTCACTAAATGCTCTGCCCTTTAAGGTATGAAACACAGCTTGCCAAAGCGGCGCAGGCGGAAACTGACGTTTTTGCGCAAGCTTGGTTTTGCGCATGGCTGTATTTAAAAGAACATCTAACTCATCTGCATTATCAATAAGTCTGTTGTCTTGAATATTATTTTCAGTGTGGATGGCTGCGCTTTCATTCAAATTAGGCTTAGCAGTGTCAGACGCTTGCTCAGAAACATCTGCGTCTTCAATGTCTGTTTCAAACAAACTCTCATGAAACGGCAGTGCTGGATGCTCAGTCACCAGCCACTGCTTAATCAATTTAGGTAAATAACGTTTAAGGCTCTCGGTGGTAGAGTCAACACTCTCAGGCAATGTGTCTAATGCTTCAAGCGAGTTTACCTGCCATTGCACCTCACCTTGCAAAAACTGTAATAGCTCACTGACTGGGTTGGCTGGCAGGTGCTCGTGGGTGTCTGTCAGACTTTGACCGTTATAAAATATCCAGCAAGCACTGCGCGCGCACAGCAATGCGTCTAAAAATGCACCATTATCATCATCTTCACTGACTCTATCACCGCGGCGGGAATTGGTGGCTTTCATCAAATCATATCGATTATCAAGATCACGCCCAGGGAATTCAGAGAGATCCATATTGAGCATCACCACCAAATCAAAAGGTACGTTTCTTAACGCACCAAATCGACCAAAGGTAATCACCCCAGTCGGCTCGGCACTGACCTGCTGACTCTCAAGCTCCGCCTCAATACTGTCCAGCATAAAGCTCAGCTTTAGCGGCAACTGCTCAACGCCTGCCAGCCTTTGCTCTACTTCTTTTTTGTTAGCATTACTGACACTATCGCTACTGGCGTACTGTCTATAGTGACGATTGGCCCTCAGGCTTGACTTAAAGCCATTCATAGCATTATAGATGGCGCGCATCGTACGCGTTTGATCAACATCACCAAAATAGCGATGAATCACTTGTGTCTCAATCTGATCAAGCCAATCCTCCGCTTTTAGTTTTTGTGTATGATCATCACGGCGCGCGGTCAAACCGGCATAAATACGACAAAGCGCTTCAATAATCATCGCATCATTTAGGCTCACTTGCGGTAGCGGCAAACTCATCTCCGGCAATGCAGTGCTTGGCCAATCTTCCTGTGCCAAAGGATATAGGCAATCGCTTAAACTGGCCTCTGGCATCACTAGACCTAAGGTTAATCTATCTAACGCTTGAGCAAAGGTAAATCGGTAGTCATAGTCGTTACTATCTAGGGTTTGTTTAAGATGCCATTCATCAAAGCCGCGAATAAAGCCTGCCTCTACCAGTAAATCACAGCCACGGCTCATCTGATCATGGGTTAAGCCAAAACTTTCATACAGCGGTGGCAGCATTAGCCAATCAAGCACCTCAGCGGCTTCAAAGCGGGCACTATGACTGCCTAACAGCTTATAAAAACCAATGATGGCTTCCCATAGCTGACGAATATCTGCATCGACCACACCCGTCACTTTTGCTGGCAGGGTCAAACCGTCTTGACCTTTACCGCTGACGAAAATAGAGCTGATCAGCGCATGGTGACGCTCAACATCGGGCAGCAACACGACAATATCGGATATATGGCGTTTTTTCTCACCAAGTTTTAATGGCTCATTCAACCAGCGCCCAATCATGATACGCAGTACTTCAAGTTGACGCTGCAAACTATGACACGAATGAATGCTTAGGCTATTATCTTGCGAAGACATTGCCCAAAAACGCTCCTTCTCAAAGCGTTTATTCTCTAACGCTTCATCGTCATACCACGGCGTTTCTTGCTCGTCTTGATTAGAGCCCGTCTCTAGTTGTTTACTGACTGCTTGCGAGACTTTGGCCGCGGTCGCTTGCTGGGTAGACTGCTCATCTAGCATCAACACATCATTTTGCAAACGCCTTAATAAGCTTGGGCTCTCTTGCACCTGTTGCGCACTGTCATCAAAATCAATACCGAACTCGTCGCTCAAGCCATCATTGCCCTCATTAAAGATGTCCTGCCACTCGACGAGTGCATCTTGGTATTGCTCATTACCCGATAAATTTGCGAGCATAGCAAAGGTATCACGCGACTGTTTGCCTAAACGCGACAGCAAACTATGCCCATACTCACGTAAGAACACGCTTTCAGGGTTAACAATCTGCTGACGCTGTAGCCACGACTTATCAACAATATCCGCCCAAAACAGCTTGGATGGGTTGTAGTGCAGCAGTGTGATATCCATGTATTGTGACAAGCGCTGTAAAAAGTCGAGCTCTGTTTGTGGCAACTGCTGAATGGTAAAAATACGCAGTACTTTGGGCAGTTGAGCACGCTCATTCGCCTTGTTGCTTTCTAGCGCTGACCAAAAGGTATCTTCAAGTGCCACACGGTGCTGATGCACATCGGCAAACAAATGCGACCATAAGAAACGCTGCGCGATCTCTAATTCTATATAATGCGCCACTAACCACTCAGGGGTGCCGCGCGCATACTTATCGAAGCGCAGGGATAGTGCATCCTTATCCGCTATCAGCGCATCCACATTAAGCGGCTTATTATGTGACCACAGGTCTAACCAGTCCTCACGATGGGTTAAATAGCGGTTAAACACCCTCGCCAAATCACTTGCCAGCTGCCAAATACGCGCATCTTGTTGCGCTTTATCCTGCTGAACTTCTTCTTGCGGCTCATCAATCAAAGACGCCAGCAACGGATGAACGGGGTGTTTTTCATCAGCGACAATCGCCTCTTGGTAATAAGTCAAATAACCAAACAATCGCCACTGCATTACCGTTGGTGACAACACTGCCACCTCAGGCACATTTAGGGTTGCCGCATCAGGGTCTTGCTCTAACAAATAGGCATTGTGACGGCTCAACACATCCTGCATCAATGTCCACTGATACTGTCCCCAAAATGTCGTCGTCACTAAGGTGCTGATACCCGCTTGGCTTGCAATAGACTTATCTAGCCAATCACCAAGTACCATGGACGGCACAATGACCACAAACTTCTCAAAAACAGGTTGGTTTTTGGACTTATAAGCTGTTAATAACTGTTCAACCAAAAGCTCGGTACGGTGGGACTGAATAATCGTAAACATAGACAATAATCTAATTAAAATAAGACAAATAATAAAAACTGCTCGCAATGATAACAGCGATACAACAATGACGTTATAAGAAGTTTTAGTTGGTTAGAAAAGATTTAAAAGGACATAGATGTAGACAATTTAATACCATATAAAGTAATAAAGTTTAAACAGATAAAACAAACGCTGTCTTAACATCACGGCTCTTAGAACATAAAGCAATCATAAGTACAAAGAGCAATACCTATTAATCTATGTTTAGCTGTCGTGCCAGTTATATATTTCTGCTAAGATAGCTGCGTTTGATTGTGAACTACTGCTGACTTTAATGTAATATGACTTATCAAACGTCAACACCTGTAGTTGTAAGTTTCGAGCTAATATATTGCGAATAGTGTGCCATTGATACTCGCTATTTACTAGTTTATTACTCAAATGCATAATAGCTTGCGACAAATGATGTCGCGTGTTTTGTTAATATTGATAACTAGCTTGATCATCTGAAACTAGAAAATTGCGATTCTACTATAACTAATGATGATTGATGATTGAGATAACATCTTCATCCAACATCTAAAAACTTTTAACCTCAAAAACGAGATAATTACGTATTATGCCAATGCGTCCCATTGATGCTATCTTTGTTCATCCCGAAAAACGTCTTTATGTCGTTTATTTTCGCGGTGAACTGTGGCAATTACCACGTATGAAAATTGACCATGCCGCTTGGCAACGTCGGCAGCCTTACAATGGCGACGTCAAATCGCTTTATCTCAGTCGTCATCAAGCCATTACTGATCCTATATTGGCACAAAAACTACGCACCCTAAATCTACCTGAGGCTGTACGTGGAAGTACATTGCATCGATTTGAGGATTGGTGGGAAGTTCATGGCTTTGAATGGTTAAGAGCTTTGCTTCATGATGGTAAATCACCGCTAGCTGCTCATCAATCAAACACAGAAGAGCCAATCTCAGCGGTTCAGTCTTTGAGCAATGACAATGAGGCCACCAACACTGTAAATAACGCAGAAAAGACAGAGCCTATAACGCCACCTGTTGCCGAAGATGATATTTTTGACGATATGCTAGCGGATTTAACCAATGAGGTATTGCATCATCGGCATTAAGTAAAAAATCGAGACAACATTAAAAAAGAAAAAACACTAAAACAATTCAAACAATATCTCAAAACAAAAGATGAGCTGTAACCTATGAAAGACTACAAGCTACTATTAGCTGGGCTAATTTTATTACTACTCGTTATTATAATTGGTATTTTTGCTTGGCTATGGAGTAGTAATCGGAAAAATATGGACCCTCTCCCGATAATGGCAAGTACAAATGGGGAAACATCTACTGTTAATGAGGATGATCCAGAAACAGTCAATACTGCTATCTTGTACGTACAAGCAGAAGATAAACTGCAATCACCTTTGGATGATGTCATTGCTCGTTTTGAATCACGCTATCCTACGGTGCAAATATTTACGCTTTATGTAAATGCTAATAAACTGCTGACTTTACCACATACAAGTACTTCTGATGATAATGGTGTCAATAAAAGCTCAGAACTTATTTTTAATACTGACATCATTATGGCTAATGATAAAATCTCTAAAGAGCGCTTAGCACCTCTACAAGCCTTGCTTAAAGAGTCTCAAGCTGAGCGTAATAAAAACTCAATTAATGCTGACCATACAGCTACTAATCAAGCTATAGATAATGACGATGAAAACGCTAAGGCGCCATCTCCAAACGATAATAAGGAAGCGCGTAATTTAGCATCATTTAGTTATGCGCTGAGAGACTCTAAAGCAGTCGACGGGGTTATCTTAACGGAAAACCCTGCTGCGACGAGTTTCCGCAATTTCTTGCTATCTAGTGTGGGACAAGATATTTTGAAACAGCATGATTATGAGAATATTGAAGGTTATAGAAATAATCTACATGACTTATTTAACCCAACATCACGCTCCAAATCAGCATCAAATGAAAGCTCTATACAGGTTGCCGATGCCCTCAGTAACGGAAAGTAGCTACAAACCGTGTTTATTTATCTTTTGCTGATTGCTTTTATACATGCTTTTTTTTACAATGGCACTCCATAATGCGCCTATAGCTCAACAGGATAGAGCAGTTGCCTCCTAAGCGATCGATCCGAGTTCGAGTCTTGGTGGGCGCACCATATCAATATAATACAACAACCCATATTACCTCGTAAGCCTTATACTTCTGTTTGCATTTACCGCAACTCAAGCAAATGCAAATATCAATGACACCGTCACCAGAACCTTTACAAAAAAAGCGATACTAGTAGCTGCTGACACTAAAGAAGAATCAACGCTTACTCCTATCTTCTATGGACGTAGTAGTCGATACCCTTTTTCTTCTGCAGTACGCTTAGGCGACACGCTATATCTATCAGGGCAGATTGGTTTAAAAGATGGCAAGCTTGTTGAAGGCGGTATAAAGGCTGAGACCAAACAAGCTTTAGATAATGTGAATGCGCTGTTGGTCAAATATGGCTATCAAAAGACTGACCTTGTGAACTGTACTGCAATACTGGCAGATTTAAGTAAGTTTGGTGAATTTAATGAAGCTTACGCAGCGGGGTTAAGTGAACCTTATCCTGAAGGCACTTTACTTGGCACCGATGAACCACTCATACTTGGGGCAAGTGTAGAACTAGAGTGTTCGGCTAGAAAGTAAATTTTTAAGGTATATCGAGCAAAGATAAGCTTAACCTTGTCTATACTCGATATACATTTAGAGTTATTTACTTATTTTTAGGGCAAGTTACCAATCAGCTAACTCCTTTAAAACGCAGTAAACGCAAGGCATTTAGCGTTACTAGCACAGTAGCGCCGGTATCAGCCAATACGGCAATCCAAAGTCCTGTAATGCCGAGCACAGTCGTTATCAGAAATATACCTTTTAAGCCCAATGCAAATATGACGTTTTGATGAATATTTCTCATTGTGGCGCGAGATAAAGCAATAAGGTTAGCAACGTCCATCACGCGGCTTTTTAATAGTGCAATATCAGCCGTTTCGATAGCCACATCCGTGCCACTGCCCATCGCAACGCCAACATCTGCCGTTGCCAAAGCGGGTGCGTCATTGATACCATCACCAATCATCGCTATTTTACTGTTCTCTTGCATCTCGCTGAGTAGACGCAGCTTGTCCTCAGGTAACAGCTCAGCCTTCCATTCTATATCTAACTGACTGGCAAGCGCTTTTGCCGTACGGCTATTATCACCTGTGAGCATGACAGAGCGCACGTTCATATTGTTAAGCTGTGCAATGGCTTGCTGTGCATCCTCTCGCAGCTCATCACGTAGAGCCACCAATCCTAGTGCCTCACCCGTTTGCTCATCGAACAAAATAGAAACCGTCTTACCATCATTTTGTAGCGTCTCAATTTGAACCTGTTGCTCAGGTGACAACACAACTTTCTCAGCGACGTAGACTGATGAGCCAATGGATAAAGTACGTCCAGCGACAGTTGCATAAACTGCTTTACCCGCAGTAGCAGAAGCATTAGAGGCATCAGGTATATTCACCTTAGCTGCTTTGGCATGATCCACAATAGCTTGAGCAAGAGGATGACTAGAAGCGGAATCTACACTCGCAAATAGGGCCAATAACTTGTCTTCACCCTCAGCATCTGTATGCGCTATTGTAAAGCCAATAACATCGGTTACCCGTGGTTTGCCTTCGGTCAAGGTGCCCGTTTTATCAAAAGCAACGGTACTCACTTGACCCACCAACTCCATAACATTACCACCTTTGATAAGCAGTCTATGACGCGCGCCAACAGCCAAACCTGAGGCAATAGCGGCGGGTGTTGATAGTACTAGGGCACAAGGACAGGCAATCAGTAATAGCGCCAAACCACGATACAGCCATGTCGCCCACTCTCCTCCCATCAGCAGCGGTGGAATGATAATAACCAGAGCAGCAAGTACCATCACTATAGGCGTATAGTAGTGGCTAAAGGTTTCAATAAAACGGGCGGTCGGTGCTTTGGACGCTTGCGCCTGCTCCACCAGCTCAATAATACGTGCAATCGTATTATCCGCAGCCGTTTTTTCCACGCGTACTTGTAGTACGCCATCAACGTTGATGGATCCAGCAAAGACGTCATCGTCTATTGTCTTGGCAACAGGAACAGATTCTCCAGTCACAGGTGACTCATCAAGGCTAGATATACCTTGAATAATCACACCATCAGCAGAGACTCTATCACCAGGACGCACGAGAACTTTATCGTTAACCTGTAGTGAAGTCGCTGCCACCTGACGTTGTTGTCCTTGCGCATCCAATAAGATGGCAGTCTTTGGTACTAGCGATGATAAAGCTTTGATGCCTGCGCGAGCACGATCAGCGGCGACGCTCTCTAACAGCTCACCAACTGAGAATAAAAAGACCACGGCAGCCGCTTCTTCAGCTTCACCAATGATAAGGGCGCCAATAGCAGCGATAGACATGAGCATTTCAATTGAAAAAGGCGAACCTGCTGACGCCAGTGCAAAAGCTTTGCGAGCAAATGGTAGGACACCGATAGCCACAGCGGCAATAAAAGCCCATGCACCATATTCAGGGAAGATCAAAGACAACACATATGCTGCGCTCATTAAAAGCCCAGTACCAATGACCTGCCTGCCCTTTATGGTTTGCCACCAGCGCAGATCGTCTACCGCTGCTTGACTACCCTCAATGCCTACCTCATTTTCTTGATCAGTTAAAGCTGACACCCCAAACCCTAGGCGCTTAATGGTTTTTTCGATATCTTTGATCTCAGTATTCGTATCAGGCGCTAGGATTAGCTCTAGTTTTTGGGTTGCAAAGTTCAGCTGAACGTCAGAGACACCGGGCATACGTATTAGCGCCCGCTCAATTTTGCCAACACAACTGGCACAGTCCATACCTTCAATATGATATTGCATAATCATTTATCCTCTTATTAAAGGTATTATGAACCCTGTAGTGGCTTCAGGGTCAAGGGTTTTGACAAAAAATCAGTTTGATTCTTTTGTCATCTAACCTTATAGTTACTTTATTGTTTTAGATGATAGAGACCATTATTTGAGGAGATAAAAGTGCTTATCAAAATTGGCGAGCTTGCCACACGTACAGGTGCGACGGTCGAAACTATTCGCTATTATGAGAAAGAAAAGTTATTACCAGAGCCTTTACGCAGCCAAGGCAACTATCGTTTATATAATGAGGGGCATATTGAACGTCTGCAATTTATCCTACACTGTCGTACGCTCGATATGACTTTGGATGAAGTACGAACCCTGCTTCAGTATAGGGATAAACCTGATGAGAACTGCGGTGAGGTCAATGTGCTATTAGATGAGCATATTAAGGCAGTCAAAATACGTATGGAAGAATTGGCGCAATTAAAACAGCATCTGCTTGTTTTGCGGCAAAAATGTGCAAGCGAAGCCCCAGCTGAATCATGCGGGATATTACATGCGCTTGCCGATAATTCTTGCCATCATGGTTGATAGACTATCATCTATTTTACTCAAAGTTTAATAGTAATAAAATGATCTCATTCACTTCAAATTGACAAATTTTGGCGACGCAAACTCTGACTCTTTATACCCTCCATCAAATATTGTCTTTTATTACTCAAATTTTTATTGCCCTCTAAGCTCAGCTTAAGAGCATGTTATTGTCAGTAAATAAACTGACTATTAAGCGAGGTGTAATGATGGGCCAAAACAATCATAATGATATAACCAACGACGCAAGTGTACCCTTTTACAACCGTCTAAAACGAAGCAAGTAAGGGTTTGAGATATCCTTGTCAGAATCACCCATTGTGCAGGCGCTATGGACAGTATTTATTTTAAGTGCTGGCATAGTCGGTGGTGTCTATGCTCTTTCGTTGTGGGGAGAAAGCCTATCGCAAATCCTTATGACCACAGATAAGCATTTTTGGTACTCATCACACGCAAGTGGTGTGATTGCCTATGCTTTATTTTGGTTGGCAGTTGTTTTTGGTTTGTTGCTCAGTACGCGCCTATGTCGGTATTTTAATGCTGCAAAAGTATTTGCATTACATTAATATTTAAGCTTGCTCGCAGTAGGCTTTTCTACTTTTCATGCGGTTATTCTATTGACTGATAATTATATAAATCTTAATATTTGGCAGGTATTATTACCCCTTGGGTTTCAGACTGACCGTATCGGTGTCGCATTAGAACAATTGGGATTTTGGTTTTTATTCATCAGCGCGTTTAGCTTCTACCTTAAAAAATACATGGGTCAATCAGCATGGCGATGGTTGCATTTTTTAACCTTTTTAGCTTATATGGGCATTTGTATTCATGTGTTTATGGTGGGCTCTGATAGCCGACTGCTAGCGCTATTATTGTTTTATGCGGGTAGTCAGACAGTGGTGTTTTTACTGATTGCCTATCAATTATATGCCTTAAGGCAAGTTAGCTAATCTCTGAGCAATTTACAAGGTAAACTATACTATAGTATTTTTGGTTCATTATTCTTGCTTAGTTATTTTTGAGGTTATTTATGTCTCTTTCTATTCATGATGAAGTGCATTTAAGCAACCGTAGCCAATGGCTCAGAGCAGCAGTGTTAGGTGCAAATGATGGATTAATTTCTACCGCCAGCTTACTGGTTGGTATTGCTGCTGCAAACGCAAATAGCCAAACTTTACTACTGACAGGACTTGCGTCGTTGACTGCGGGTGCCTTGTCAATGGCAGCGGGTGAGTACATTTCAGTATCATCGCAGGCAGACATTGAAAAAGCTGACTTGGAAAAAGAGCAACATGAATTGACGCATAATTCTGAGCGAGAGCTTCTTGAGCTAACAAAAATTTATGAGCAGCGTGGACTTGAGCAAAACTTAGCCCATCAAGTTGCCGTGGCTTTAACTGAGCACGATGCCCTTGAGGCACATGCGCGTGATGAGATAGGTTTGACTGACATAAGTGCAGCAAAGCCGCTTCAAGCCTCCGTTGCCTCTGCCATCTCATTCATAGTAGGCGCCATAGTACCCGTTATTGGTATTCTACTATTGCCAGCAGAGACATTAGTATGGTCGTTGGCCTCGTTGACCATTGTGGGCTTAATTTTGCTTGGTGTAGTATCAGCACGCTTGGGCGGCGCTCCTATTATTCCTGCTACTGCTCGGGTGGTAATATGGGGTGTATTGGCAATGCTCGCAACCTCATTTATTGGCGGGTTGTTTGGCGTAAGCGTTTAGCTCCGGTCTTCTTTACTATAAAGTTCGTTTATGGTAATAATGGGGGTTTTTTAAGCTTTGAGCTATGCTGAAGAAACCGTATAAGTAAACTTGGTAAACTAACGACTCGATGAGGAGTTTACCATGACTAAGAAAAAGCAAAGCTATAGCACGGAATTCAAAGCAGAAGCGGTTAAAAAAATTGCAGACAACAATGGTAATTTGAGTGCAACTGCTCGGCAGCTAGGCATCGCCATACAAACATTATCTAACTGGCATAATAAAGCCAATCAAGGCAAGCTTGCATGAACTGTGCAGTATGATCCTGAGCTAATAGCTGTATTAGAAGAGAATAAACTTCTTAAACGTCAACTTACAGTGGCCGAAGAAGAACAAGAGATATTAAATGAGAAGGGATAAAGCGAAGCACTGCTTCGCCCCGACGCAAGATGAGAGCTATGCTCGAATGAGGCCACCACATACTTTGCCAGACACAGCTCATGAAGTACGCTTTTATAAAAACTAATAGACAGGTCTTTACTATCGCAAGCATGTGCAAGGTCTTAGCTGTTAAGCAATCAAGCTACTATGACTGGATCAGTCGTGACATCAGCGAACAACAGATACATCGCAACCATTGCGAGCTATTGGTTAGAGCCGCTTACAGTGAAAGTAAAGAACGTTATGGTGTTGATCGACTGCAGGCAAAGCTGACAGAGCAAGGCCATGATATCAGTCCATATATGGTTAGAAGTATCGAAGAAGAAATAACATCAAATGTCATCGTCACAAACGCTTTAAAGTCACCATCAACTCCAATCATAATAAGCTGATTTATCCAAACCTGCTTGATCAGAAGTTTGACGACAGTCTACCTAATGAGTCGTGGGTTAGTGACATCACATATATTTGGACTTGCGAGGGCTGGCTGTATTTAGCAGGCGTTAAAGACCTCTACACCAAAGAGCTGGTCGCCTACGCTATCAATAAACACATGACAGCAGATTTAGTATGCCATGCACTCAATATGGCCATCAAGAGCAGGCGGCCCAGCCAAGGGTTGATTTTACATTCTGACAGAGGCAGTCAGTATTGTAGCAATGAGTATCACAAGATCATTAAGCAGCATAAGTTCAAAGGCTCAATGTCTAGGCGTGGCAACTGCTTTGATAACAACCCCATAGAGAGCTTCTGGGGCGTCTTAAAGAATGAGCTGATGTATCACCAAGACTATAAAAAAAGGTTTACAGCGATCAACGAGATTACACAATATATCGAGCTTGAGTACAATGAGGAGCGATTAGCAAAGCACTGCTTTGCAGCGACGCAAGACAAGAGCTATGCTCGCAGTGAGACTAGGATTCAGAAGGATTTAGGCTATAAGACGCCAGACAGATATGGTTTGATTATTATCGTCAGGCTGCGTAACTAAAACCTCCCAAGTTAATGTGTACGGGATTGACAACATAGGACGGTGTTCGGTATTCACGTTAATACATCAGAGCCAGTAAGAGCAACTCTTATACGTTGAGTATATTGAATACATTTGAACCACCAGACTTAATTATGTTCTTTTCAAGCTTCATCATAAATTTTAATACCTCATAGAAGGTAACTTTATAAATACCTGTATAGCATTAAAATTTCCGAAGCCACTTACACGGGGTAGTCAGGTAGCTCACCCTCACAAGTTAAAACCAGCAAAATATCACTAATTTTTTCATCTTCAAATAGTTGTTTAATAACGGGGATATTAGGCAGCTCCAACTGCCACTTCCCTTTTGGTACGCTCCCGCCTATTGAAGCCCAGTTTGTTCCGTTCGTATTTGAGCGGATTACCCCATCAATCGGTAATGCTTCGCCTCCTGATGTATTGCTATCTTGATGTTGTGCAAAGAACAGCTTAGCTGCGAAGACACTAGGCAAGTCACCGTCAGCGATAAAATACATTAATACATTGCTAATGATTAGCTCATTAATGTTGGAGGGAAAGTCAGCTAATGTCGTCTCAAAACTCACGCTCATAGGAGTGTCAGTTTGCTCTGGGTTATGTAGGTCATACCATGCATCAGAGAATTCTTGGCGGAAGCTGAAAGCTCTATCGAAGCTAGTATACGTGTCCAGCTCTTTCTGTACTTGTTGCTGATAAGTTCTATCATGCAAAGCCGTATATTCAATAGTTAATAACACATCAGCAATGGTATTGAAATCCATTGGATTGGAAGCTTTTGGTAAACGAAATTCCCATCTAGTATCCACCCCATTGCCTTCAAAGGGCAACAACATTTCAGGATTAGGACTCAATTCAAATACACCTGATGCGCCAATAGGATTGGAGAAGGCAATCGACTCTGGATCTCGGCGAATAACAACAGTTTGGAATACATCACCGGCTATCACTACGCGAGATATACCACTAGAAGTCAAGGTAGCACTGATACCTTGCACAGGAGGAACAAGCGCAACTACTGATACTCTAACTTGTTTAATCAGACGTAGGTATTGCCCTGGAAAACGTCGGTCAAACACTTTACCTGACGTATCAAAATTTAAGATACCCGTTTGTTTAAACTGCTGGAAGGCAAAGGGGTCAAGTTGCGATAATAAGAAATTAACACTAAGTTGTTGTTTGCGCTGGTCTGTGGTGAAAGCATATTGATCAAGCTTGGTAATATCTCTTAATAATCTCGCTGAACCTGTCAGCCCTAGTCTATCAACCGTAATAGAATCACTACTTGCCGAATTATTACCATCGAAATTGGGCAATTCATAATAGTCGTCTTTAATGACACCGAATAAAGGCTCTTGCCTCTCAAACGCTAGCTGTATTTCAGCCAGTTTTGACATAGCAGCCGCCTGTTGCAGATAATAACGGAAGATACTTTCTAGCACACCGCTCATCCAGTCATAGAGCTCTACATTAGTAAACTTCTCTTGTAAAAAAATAACATTATCGCTGGCTTGTTCTGACTGAATTTCGGCTATAGCTTGCTCTTGTTCAGTAATCTGAACACGGTCATTAGCTAGTTTAATTTGTTGATTACCTATCTCTAAATCTTGTTCTGCCAGTTGATGCTGTAGTTGGTATTCGCGATTGCGTAGTGCAATACTGATTGATTGTGAAAGTGTGTTTATTTTAAATTGGCTTGTTGCTAGCACGCTTTGGCTAACCGTTTCAGCATATATTGGAATGATAGCCGCAGCAGCTGCTGCTGAGGCAGGGGCGCCTCCTGTTGCACCACCCGCAGCAGCGGTAACAGCAAGACCAGCTATATGTGATGCATAATTTGCAAAGGCAGAAAGGATTTGCGCATCCTGATGAAACTTATACTGATCGAGTAGTTGCTTTTCCAAATCAAGCATATCTTCGCTCAACCATTCAGCATAGGTCTCAGCTAAAATAGAAGTTCGCTCTAGCTGCAACTCAGCTAAGCCAAGACCATTCTCCGACTCACGCACACGTAATTTTTGTAATTTTACGCCTTCTTTTGATAACTCGACGTCCTGCCGCGCCTTAAATAAGGTGTATTTTTCTTGGTCTAACGATTGCAGAGTACTAAAGAATGAAGCTTCCGTTTGCTGTGCCAAGTGAGTCAATTGCTTCGCCCGATCAACCAATACTGGATAACGGTATTGTGTGGGTCTAATTCTCGTCACGCCTGCCAGATTTATCTGCCCTCCAGCTCCCACACTTGGCAATGCACTTTCTACGTCTATTGGCGCTGAGTATGGGTCAAGCTCCCGATGCATTCCCGCAATATTCATACAATTACGGATTTTAAATAAATTAAGCTTGGCTCTTAGCAAGAGAAATTTAACTGTTGGGTTATTGGGGATGCAGAACTCATAGGATAAGCGCGGGGAATACCCTATTACTATTTCGCTAAAATCAGCTATCTCAACCGTTTCATCTCCACCACTATTGTTATCCGTTATATTTGGGTTTGAACTGGCTAATCTTGACAATAAGCGACCAGTTTTAGAGAAGTTAGTAGATATATTTAAATCGGCAAACAGTGTTCGGCTAAAATTTTGCTTGGTTAGCAAAGATTTAGTTATAATCTCTGTGGCAGTTAAGGATGCTTTTCGCTCGCCCAACGCCATTTGTATGACATCTAAAGCATTAGATAATCTTTTCTCTTCAGAGAAGTTGTTGTTCAGCTTATTACGCACTTCTACCAGTGTGTTTTTTAATACCTCTGTTGAATCAAGCTGGCCCAGCCTTGATTTAAGATAATCGTAATAAGGCTGTAAAGTTATATCTTCGACCGTATATTTGAGCGACTCAATTAGTGCTAAGCACTTATTTTCAGGTTGAACAGGCAGTTCTGACTCGATTAATTCTAATGCAGTATTATAGAGGTTTCTAGCTCGCGCTACGCTTTCGCTTGTATCATAGGTAAACTCAGCGTCTGCATAATCAAGCAAGCAACGGATAATTGATTGTACTGTAAAGTGGGTATATGTATTTTTTCTGTTTTGGGCAAATGCATGAGGATTTAATTGCACTGGCCATTCATTTTTCCTATCATAATTATAATCAAGCTGGTCTTCCTGCTGAAGAACCCATGAGATTCTACGATTAATAGTAGACGTATAGTCAAATACCAGCCTGTACCACTCTAATGCTTCTTTATAGTGACCAGAGCGAGAGAGTTGTTCAGCGATCCAAACAGGTAAATAATAATACGCCTCATCCAAATACCTTCTATTTGCATAGTCGTTCGAGACGCTATTTTCGTGTATCCAATTTCGTCTATATTCCTGGCTCTCAATATTTGTTTTGGTACTGATTTGAATGGGGTTTGATTGTAGGCTAGGAGCTATATTAAGTTTGAAAACTACATTTAGTAGCCCAGTATTAGTCCTACTACTTATAATGGAATATACTGGCCTAAAGTAATTTGTATCTACTTCAATATTGTACACGATGTCATAACTATAATTGAGTAGTGGTTTACCATTATGTGTAGCTAGTGAGATTTTTTTATTGTTTTGAGAGCTTGTCAAAAGTTTTTTCTCTGGAAGAAACACATTGAAACTTGAAGCAAAATTATTTAACTTTTCATCTGAATCTGGTAGGTCTTTAACATCATAAGATAGACTATACGTACTAAACACATGAAGCCTAGTTACATTTTTTTTGCTAGAATCAACGCGTAACGCACTAATGGGATACAAACCGGGCCCATTTCTTCCTGATAACCATTTAGTATAATCATCTTCTGAAATAATATTGTCTTTCTTTTTCTCAAGTGAAACTATTTCATTTTTTAATTCATTAATAGATTTTTCAGAATGTCCTGTGACATCATTAAGGTATGAGCTCTTAGATTTAATTAAAGACTTTATTGTTAGGTAATTATCTAAACCACTACTTTGATTAGAAAACAAGTTCAAACCTATAGTTAAACTTGACCCTTTTACGCCATATATATATCCTTGAAAACTAGAGTTAGAACCTATACTTGATTGATAAATATTTTCAATATTTACCGAAACCAATAAACCATTTTTATATTGGACAGCAGAAGTAATCTTTGACTTTTCTCCAACAATGTAATTTGTCCGATAAACAGGATGATCGAGATAAGTAATAATTGTCCATTTATTATTTACCCAAGTATTTTCTTTAGTTAAGGTATTTGAATATAATATAGATGAATATTGGTTATCGATATTTTCCTTATAGTAAATATAGCCAGCGCTTCCAGAAAACTTATAAGAAAAAAACTTTTTTGGGTCAGTTAAAGCCAAGCAGCATATAGTAGGCGGTTGGGGCTCATTATGCGTAAGGTCCTGTTGCACCATGGTAAACGAAGCGCCTCTGGGGCTACTAGGAATTTCCAACTCAACCAACTCACTCCATGTGTTTGTTTCGAGGTCATACAGTAGAGAACCTAGTTTATCTTTTTCTTTAACAATAATTCTTAAAACCACATACATTTTATTCTTAAAGGTAGTTGAACCTACTATATCAGTCACATTGGCATCACCAATAGGTAAGGGCTGCCAAGAAGACTGAAATGTTTGTTTTTTTACATCCAATAAAAGTGCAGCAGCTAAAGCAGCACCCGCTTGCGCCTTCAAGTCGAATGCCGACCAGTAACATCGTTTGGTCTCATTATTAATTCCAAAAAGATAAAGTAGGTCTTTATCTTTTTGTTTCGAAATATTTTCTGTAAAACATTCTTGTTTGCTTTTAATCGAAGTACTTCCCCAACAGGTTGCCTTAACTTCTAAAGCACTAATGTCTTTAAGATACTCATAATAAGCTTCACTTATTTTACAAGCATCTTTAGGAGAAAGCTGATTCGAGGTATTACTCGTTAATCGTCTAAATTCAGATGTTTGCTCTTTTCGTAAAGAAGGATACAAAATCTGCTCAGGATAAAGAAATACGCCCATCGCTGCTTTCCAAGTGGCATAAGAACCCATCCATCTCCATTCTTGTTCAAACTGCTTTGATCTTAGTTTCAGTTCAACATCCGCAATATCAATTTTGCCTGACCTAATTGAGAATACTAAGGTCTGCAAGACCTCCAGTGCCATACTTACACGTGTGGTCATCTGGCAGCCACTTTGTTGCAGATCTATAAGAAAGCGCTTAGTGAGCCTTTCTGCTTTAATATTAAATGCATCATTGTTATCATCGACAATCTCAATTAAGGCATCTCTTAATTCAGGAAGCGTTTGTTCTTCTACCTCAGAAACCATTGATTTAAGACTAGATGCAAGCACTTGTTGTTGATCGATTCTTGCTTTTAGCGTTCTATACCACTCGCGTTGTCTACGTGCATCAATACGCCATTTTTGTGCCTCTTGTTGCATTGTGAATGTAGGACGCTGTGTAGGATATTTAAAAAACTCAGGACTAAGTGACAATTTATTGCTCTCTTCTTCTCTCCATGTGGCAAACAGTTTTACTTTCCATATTTGTAGCAGAATGGCATACATATTTTCGCGTGTACCAGCTAATACTTTAAATCCTTTTTCTATACGTTTAGCAACATCCAGCAAAAACAAATAGGCCTCTCTTGCCAGCGATATTTGCTGTAGCCGGCTCGTAATTGCTATTCCCACTTCTTCCAGCTGGCTAAGTACTATCAGGTCTTGATGAGAGATACCTAAATATTTTTCTTCACTAAATAAATCTTCTATAGCATCTGGCTTAATCACATCATCGGTAACATTGCCGCCTTGCTCTATGCTGTCACGGATAGTATTTAGCTCTACATCAATTAGCTTTATACGTGAGCGCCAAGTATCATAAGAAAAGTTCCCAATGACAGGCTCGAGTAACACATCACCAGAGATCACATCAGGGTCAATTAATGGCGGCGTACTTGCCTGCTTTAATGTTTGTTGCCATTGTTGTCTTTGTGACTGACTTGCCCGCCATTTTGGTAGACGCGCTTTAAGCGACTGCCAATATGACAAACTGGCTTCTTCTAGCAGCCAATTTTCATATAAGAAATTGAATTTATATGCAGAAACTAGAGCGACAGATAGATTATTTTGCACCGTATCAGATAATGTTTGCTGGTCATCGTTTAAAATCAAACTAGCAGCTACCAGTGTGATGAAGCTTTCTTGATGCAAATTTAATGCTAGTATTTGCGCTTTTGCCTCTGACTGCTCAGCCTGATCTAAACTGTTGAGCTTGGTATTGATATCTTCAATATCAGGTACTGTACCAAAGGCATCTATCATAATCACGTCTAACCCACCTGCCGTTTTTGATTTCAAAATATCAGCATATTCTTTTTGCTTGTTATCCAACTGTATTCGGCGCTCATTCCATAATGTGCGTGCCCTGAGCGCAAACTTACCGTCTGGCAGCTGTTTTGGTTCAATGTTTTCAGGGTCAAGCAGTGGTTTTTCACTTTCCAAAAATAGCGACCATGCTCCTTCTTGCGGTTCCGTCAAAGACGGCCAAAATGTCGTCATATTCAAGCCAATATTAGCCTCTTCTAATACCCAGCTGTTATAAGCAACTCTTTTTACACTATTGACAATTATATTGGTAGCACTGGTTGAATAGGTTTGCCATTCCTCCTCATTGTATTCTTTACCTGCTTTTACATCGGTTGCGAATCTTGCCAGCTCATTTAACGCCTCAACGCTTAACTGTCTTTCGCTGAGCCATTGAGTAAATGTTGCATCCTCGATAATCTTTGCATCGTTTGCCAATAGCGCTTGCTGAGCAATCAAATCATCGAGCGTCGTGGGCACAGTAATTTCTGCAATAGCAGCCGCTAGACCATTGGGTTTATTGGAATCGGAAATAACCTTGCTATGAATACGGGCAATCTGTTCATCAACCCATTCACGCCTCGTTTTCCAAAGCTCAAAAGCAGTATTCAGCTCGTCAGGATGACGAAAATCATCAGGCCCAATCACATCAGGATCAATAATCGGTGTGTTTTGTGACAACGGACTTTCAGGAAAATCCATTTCTTTCCATTGTTTTTTTAGATGCTCTAATCGCCAGTCATAGAGCTCGGGGCGTTTTTGCTCTGCTTTTAAAAACCTTAATGGATCAAGTAAACGTACCCGTGGAATATCTATGTCGATATACGTTTCCATATAAGCTGGCAAACCAAAAATCCGCTCTAAATTATGCTCTGATAACGCATTAGCTAAAATTTGGTGAGCACCCGATTGCAGCTGTAATTCTTTTACATAGTTAGGGTCAATGCCTAGACGATTGGCAATGGCTTCGATATCGGCATCTGATGATGCTCTATCAAGGTCAAACTGGGAAGTACCTATAGCTCTAAGCAGCGACTGGTAGGCTGCTTGACGATATCTAGCGACGTGCTCGTCTGTAATCACAAAATTCAATTGAGAGGTATCTATAGCAGCAAGGAGTACTTCGCAAGCAATTCTAACTTGTCTTAACTGGGTTTTTGTTGCTGCACAATTAATTGGCAGTTTGGATAAAGGTTGATGAAAGTTATCCACCAAAAAGTCAAGCGTAATGGCAGTGCCGCTTGCTTGCGTGACGTTCGAAGTTACATAGCCTATCAAATCTGTTAGATATGCACCTGGACTTAGTGCCGATACACAGTCTTCACATTGGCAGCTTAATGCTGAGTCTTGTTGAAGCTCTTCTGGGTTATTCGTACCACCTGTTTTAATATCAAGATAGGCATTTGCCAATTGAAAATCTAGATAGCGTGCTTGTGCATGCTGTATCGCTGGTGAAACAATCCCATCATTACCAATGACTGATACAAACTGTTCTACAGGCATATCAGCAATCGCAGAAAAACTAATAAAACCTTTGTCTATTAAAAACTGATTTTGTTTGATCTGTTCTGCAGGCTTTAAGTCAGTAGAGAGTAAAGACAAATCAACCTGTGCTTGTAGTTGTTTGACCTCGTCACTTGCACGCAGTGTTTCTGGTAATTCTTTTAAACTTTCAAGACTCCCGAGCTTACGAAGTTCAGCGATATTGGTCAGGCTATTTTGTTCCAAAAACGCACTTAAACCATCGGAGAAAGACATGGGTAATGCATTTATCTGTAACGCTTCTCCTGGCAATACTGGAGCAGGTAGTGTTATTTTTACTGTGACAGCTTGCGTCTGGCCTACAGCAAAGCTTACTTCCTGTTGATTAAGGTCATCACCATTGGGAGTTTTGATATTCAAAACTAATAACAGCATTGAAAGGATTGACTCTGCAGGCAGTGAATAAGTGATAACAAGCTCGCCCTGCCTATTGGTAATACCTCCTTGTAAATCCAACGAGCTGTCTTCGGCAGAAAACTCTACATCTACTAAAAATCCTGCCAATGGTTCAGTGCTTGCTGCGTCTATTAATAATACTTTTACATTATGCTGAACCCAAAGGTCTTTTTCTTGTTGTGTTTTGTCGTCACGTAAACCTTGCAGTTGACTTAATATTGAATCAATTTGCTCTGCTAACCATGCTGGGATAATAGTTTTTGCTATTGCTTGTTCTAATGCATCTTTTAGATATTTATCAGATTGTTCCAGTAAGGTATCTAAATTTAAAGTTGGCTGTTCAGTAGAATGATCACGCACCAGCCCAAACCCCATACGCGCCCAACCATAGAAGGCTGCTACTGGTATATTTGTTTCGTGGGAATTTTTTTCGCTTTGGGCTATAAAGTGAATGCTGTTAGCACTACCAGGGAATTCATCGGAGAATTCATTTATTTCAGTTTCATTAATCAGGAAGTTAATATCTTGCAAAGATAGATCTGCGAGTAATGCACTATCTAAGGCAGGGCTTAAAAATACTTCGAGACGCTCATATTCTGAGGCTTTAACGGCTGCCGATTCTTCTATCTGTAGGTCAATATCCATCTTTTTAGGACTATTAAAGAAGATATCTGGTTCATCTTTTGTTTTTGTTTTTAGAGCTAGCTCTACACCGACTTCGTTAAACACTCGCAATAACAGATCGGCACTGTTTTTTTCACTGCGAGAAAACTGCTCTTGTTTATATGAGATAGCGTAGTCGCCCGTTGATGATATTGAGGCTTCCCCTAGGTATTGCTCGCTGCGTAAGTCCTTATCGTAGGCTCGAACCAGCACGCCGCTGGCAGGCTCTCCATTAGCAAGACTGACTTTACCTGTTACCAAGTAATTATCATCTTTGGCGGGTTTAGGTTTCTTAGGGTCTTCACCATTGTCAGAGCCTGACATAGCTTCAATAACCACGGTAGCGCCAGCACTAGATAATCTCTGATGAACTTTTATAGCAGATGGTTTATCTAAGTTGTCTTTGACGACGCCATTGTTCTCAACCAGTGCTTTGACCTCTTTTAAGCCCAGTCCAGTAATATCTCTGACCTGTTTTATGACTTGTATTTTTTGCTCACCAAAGGAGAGCAAACGAACTCTGAATAAATCTAGGGTTGTATTGCTAAGCTCTATAGAAACAGTTGCTCCTGCTTCACGTAACTTAGTGGCAAATACATCGGCCGCCTGTTCATTTAAACCACCTAATACAAAGCCACCAATATCTAGTAGTGTATTGATTTTATTAGCAGCGTCTGGTCCTAGCATTACCTTTAGAACGTCGGTGACAGATTTTTGTGCCGATAATGGCACGCGATTGATAGATACATCAAATAAATTAGCCATAATCCCAATCCTTTGGTTATGTTTAACTGCCTATATTAGCTTCCCTAATGTTCACTTCATTTATAGCTGGATAAATTCTTTAAACTTAGTTCTCTTATACATTTTTTTAAACTTTTGTTTCTTTATACGCTTATGTAATATCTGGATCTCTCCCGTTATTTATCATATTTTCTAGAATTCTTGGATTAAAAATTAACGGCATTGACGGCATTGACGGCATTGACGGCACAGGAAAAGTTAACTTAGGAGCATTTTTTATTAAATCAAGGGCTTTTGCTGCAGCAGCAGTGAAAGCAGTTACTATTCCAATTTTTTTAACAGCCTCAGGGACTTCTTGTGGTTGTTTTACAGGAGCTTTCTGTGTATTAACTTTTATTTTACTCCATTTGTATAAAATAACCCCAGGTTCGGGAGACCAAAAAGACAGCATTCTTTTTGGCAGTGTTATCTGATATATATGATTGCTAGGCAAGCTTTCACCCAACTTTGCTGGAAACCCAATCTTGTCCAAAGCAGTAACATATTCATTTGCTTGATTTCTTGCACCCTCGATATCATTCGCTGGCTTAATTTCAAAGACTTCTCCCTCCTCGCCTAAGGTATCACTACCGTTTTTTTTAGGTCCTATATAAATATCTGGACGCAAACGAAAATCCTGATTAAAAGATGTGTGTGGGTCATCAGCATCATAAGAAGGTTCTATAGAATGTGATGGTGTGATATTTTCGTATATATGTTTAAGTCCTTTATCTGCAGTAGCCCCGTGCGAGTACTCCATTATTGATCCAATTATGTAATGTGCAATAACACCATCCTGAAAACGTAATGGAGTGCCATTAGCTACTGTATCTATTGCTTTTTCTAAAATATCTCCTGCTGTTACTTCTAACAAATCAATATATACCTTTTCTTTATCATCCATCCCATTAAGATCAACACGATTATTTGGGTTAGAACTTGCATACGAAAACAAATTAATCCCACCCGCAAGCCCAATAGGATCACAAGAAATCCACCTAACTGTTGAAACTGAATAATACCTTGCCCTATGATAATTTAAACCACTCTCCTCATCCCGCTCTTTACCAGTAAACCGATAGCGCTTGCGAGCAAAACTACCAAAGCTGGTTTCACCGTAGGGATAATGCTCTTCCCGATTTATCATTTCCCCAGCATCATCCAGTACCAGATTACTGCTTCCCAAATGATCGCTTAGATGAAATTGTACGGCTGGCCCAGCATCGTTTTGATGAGCGTCTCCTTTTCTCACTAATGCAATCCGCTGTTGATTATCCATGATATGCAAGACATTATTCTCTTTTGGGCTAGCGCCTGAATTATCCCAGCGAAAATGCTCAAACAGCTCACCGATATAAACTCGGCTTTCCCAGCCACCACCTTGTTTGCGTACCAGTTTCATCACACGCAGCCCTGAAGCATCATATAGATACTGGGCATGGATGCTGGGCTTACTATTGCCTGTTTGGGTTCTAAACACTGTCAGCTGATCACTATGATTCCATTCAAAATGACGAGCTAATCCTTCGCTTATCATATTGCCATTGACATCATAAGCATAAGAAAATTCCGTTCCGCTAAAACTGACTTGCTCAAGTCGGTTATTATTCGCTTCAACAGTAAAGTCTCTGTTACTAACTACATTTCCTCTATTAGTGACATGGGTATGCTTCAATAATTGCATATTGCCCATTTTGTCATACTGGTAGGTTTGGATATAAGCACGCGTTTTTGTAACGTCATTATGGTGGGGTAATTCAGGGCCGTCTGGGGTAGATAATGACCTATCACTTTCTCTACCCGTTGCAGAGGTTAGTCTTGATAAGGGATCATATTGAAAGAGTCTATCGAGCTTGTCGATGTTTAGGGCTGGATTATGCACGCCACATTCAGGTGAGCGATCTGCTATTTTTAGAATATTGCCATTGAGGTCATATTGGTAAGCAAAGTCTTGTAGCACTTTACCTGTTGATTTATAGGCCGAGGAATTTGATGCATGAATATTTACATCGAAGTGCTCTGTGCGTAAACGATTCAAGCGAAAAGTATTATCATCATAGCTATAACGGGTTAGAGCGCCATTACCATAGGTAATCAAAATTCTCTGCCCTTTGGCATTATAGACAATGCGTTCTACATAAGTCTCATTATCCAGCGCCACACTTTCTAGGGCGCCTGAGCGATTGTAATATGGGATTAGTTTGGCGCGTTTGCCTGTCACATCTTCTGGATAGACAATCTCTGTTGCACGGTTGAGCGCATCAAAACGTGAGCTACTGGTGTATTGAAAGGGGTTTAATAGACTGGTTGCGTAGTCTTGTTCACTAGTGCCAGCTGGTGCTTGCCAATTTACCTGGAAGGGCTTTATGTCCCAGTTATTATTGGCAGCGCTATCATAAGGGCTTAGAAGATGCTGTTCAGCAATGACTTGTCGGGTGCTATCTAGCGGATTACCTTTAAAGTCAAAACCTGACGTACTCACGCTACCGGCTTCATCATAGTGTTTGGTTAATTGCCCTAAAGTGTTACTTATCTTAGCGACATCAAAATCAGCTACGTTATCATCCCCATAGTGATTACGCTGGCGCAGGGTAATATCTCCTTGCTCGGTATTACGCGCCCAGAAGTATTTCGGACGCAGCAGCGAATCGTAACTTTGTAAGACCAGTGCGCCTTTGCTATCTCTACGTTCAACTTCTTGCCCTACAGCGTCGGTTATTATTTGACGTATTCCAGCATCGATACTGTCGATACGCAGCGGCGACGATTCTGGTATAAGTGAATAGCTGTATTTGAATGCAATACGACCCAATGCATCGGTCACTTCCAGTAGATTGCCCAGAATATCGTAACGCGATTTTGTAACTATCCAATCAACTGGGTCATTACTACTTTTTAATCGTTCTACTACTTTGATGGTTCTGCCTAAGGCATCTAGTTCAATATGTGCTGGCGTATCCCAGTGGTTTTGATAGTTCTGACTTTCGTTAAAATGGGTTCGCCCTGCATTATCATTGGCATCATAAGTATAAGCTTGCCAAGGGCTGGGAATGAAGTCTTCCGGACTGTCTAATCGTTTAGGAATACCGTAAATCACTCTCTGTTCTGAGCCATCTGGATTAAGGGTGCGAATCACTTGACCTCTAGGGTCATAGAACATTTTGGCGGCTTTGCCGTGTTTGTCATTTTGAGCTTGATGCTCGTTTCTATTTAAATAATCCCAACCTACATGATAAAAAGGTTCGTATTGCTCTACTACACTGCCTTTATTATTAAAGGTTTGCCAGCCACTAACAATGACATTAGGTTGTGATTTGGCTCTATTTACTGTGCCCGTTACTATCTGCTTTGTTATTTGTTCATCGGATTGATTGGCAGGTAATCCGCTATGACCGAAATTATTATCGCCAAAACGAGTTTCGGCCGCTTGTACACGTGTTTGTATCTGTCTACCAAAACCATCACTATACTCACGCATTTGTATAAAGCGTTCGGGGTATTTATCTTCTTCGTTATCGAAAAAATCAGTGATTTCTGATTCTGTCATTTCTGCTAGATTTGCTGCCGCTCTTTTGTCGTTCTCTTCATCAATTAACTGCCATGCATGTTCAGTCCGCTGCAGGGTGTGCACATACACTGGTTGTGGGTTTTGCCCCTGTTTTTGACTATCAACAAAAGCATTAAAATCATATCGATACCGTATGCTAGGTTGTTCTACTCGGTCGCCGATATTTTCCCCTGCTTTAGCGTTAACTTGTATGCTTTGTAACATTCCCAACGGTGAATAGCTTGCTTGGCTTTGATTACCATTGGCATCAATCATTAAGGCAATTTGCAAAGTACGGTAATCATACTCTGCCTGAATAGTAAGCCCTCTAGGGTTAGTTGCCTTG
The DNA here is from genome assembly GCF_001593285.1 of Psychrobacter sp. P2G3. NCBI lineage: Bacteria > Pseudomonadati > Pseudomonadota > Gammaproteobacteria > Moraxellales > Moraxellaceae > Psychrobacter > Psychrobacter sp. P2G3. The sequence goes on along the minus strand of NZ_CP012529.1, from coordinate 1,688,730 downwards.
ATAGGAAAAAAGTCATATTGATCATATTCAATATGCGATTCACTCCCGAAAGGATTGACACTAGTGGTCACCATGCCACGGGCGTTTATTTCCTGACGCTGCCCAGCTGCGTAGTAACCATGGGTATAGGGTGGCGTTAATCCATCGGCAAAGCCATATGCAAGCGGTGTAATAGCTAGGTCTGGACGTGTCGCATCATGAGAGCTATTCACAGGCAGGCTATCGACAAATTGTTGCGGATATTCACTAGACCAATTAGGCTGTCCATTTTTAGCAAAAACATCGGGTATCTGATTATCATAAATATGATTAAGAGTCTCTTGCGTTAATACCAAGGATTCACTACGTGAAAGGACGCCATGTTCACCAATTTTCCCCAATGCCAAGCCAGTATATTTATTACCATCATAAAAGTTAAGAGAATGACCGATTAGCTGTTTATTAATCTGTTTGTTCTCAACGGCCTGTTTAATTTGGAGAAGGGTCTGCGGCGTTGGTATTAATAACTCATAACGCTTAGATTCAGCGAGTCGGTCTACGATATAAATTTGCTCGTCATCACGTTGTGCAAAAGAGCTTTGAACAAAGGTAGCAAGGTAATTTTCTGTCTGACTGAACTTATCTATCCAGCCTTTTGGACAGGCAACTTGCCAGCTTCTTTGCGGTTGACCATAGTCATCGTAATGGCTAGTGAAGCTAAATTGGGTCATCGGCTCATCACCGCGCTCCCACTGTGTGATTCGACTGGCTACAGAGAAAGGAAAGTATATGCGTTGTCTATTGGACTTAACTTGGGTAGGAACCGCTATTTCTTTAAGCTCAAAGGCAGATTCTGAAACGGTGTAGGGAATGCCTTCTCTTACGCTGCCATCCAGCGCATAAGTCTCTGAGCGCAGTAAAGTCCCTCTCAGGGTACGTATAGCATCACGTCTGTCTTGTGGTTGTAACGTTTTTAGAAAGCTTTCTTGATCGTATAGTCCGTCTAGTTGCCCAGGATCCCCTGCCCAATATTCGTGTCTAAAATCAGAGCTACTCCAGTGTCCCTCTTTTTTACGCACAGGGCCTTGATGAAACCAGTTACGCGTTTCTGTGGGCGCTGAAAAGTAGGTATAATCAATATCAAGAAAGGATAGTTGGCTGTCGGTAGTATATTGGTGGTAATTGTCAAAACTTTCCGTATCCCATTGGTCAACGCGGCCAAAACCACGGAACTCTCTCTCTTTGCCATCCCAATAGCCGTGGTGATAGCTGTATTCAGTGGTCAGTTTGCTTTGGGAGATAAGATCAATTGATTCTACCCGGCTCACCACCTGAACAGGGAATGGTAAGGTGCTCTGCCAACGGGTATCGACCCGCTTTTCATCCTCAAGATAAAAACGAATAGAGGACTCATAGTACACACGAGTTAATGCACCAAGCTGATTATCCATCTCATTGAGTAAATAAGGCTTTACGCCACCCGTAAAATCAAGAAAATAATAATGGTGACCTGTTCCATTCTTATTATCTGTCCACAATAAGCCACTCACACCGCTCCCATATAAATCAACCAATCTAATTGCTGTAGGACTAGTGACAGGTGGCGTTCCATTAATAATTATTGGATCACTCCAACCTTTTCCTGCCTGATTAAGCCAAAGTGTTACTTTGTAATCGTCTACATAAATCATATCTGCATTGCCACTACCGTCGATGTCGTCAAGATAGAGTCGTTGCAAGTCGTAACCATAGGGCAACCGAGGGCTGTTATGCATATGCACACGCCTCCCCCATTTTCCATAACCTTGGTATGGCCAGTATTCGATATTGCCATCATGAACCATCACAATATCGGTTAATCCATCACCAGACATATCAGCCCACTTAACGCGTGGGTCTGTGAAACTGACATTCGGGAAATATTTTAGCGCTTTGCGCGAAACTTGCTGAGTGCTTGACCAGCCTTTATCAGAATCGTTATAGAACAGCTCAAAACGACTGCCGCTTCGAAGGGCATCGGTAACACCATTACCATTAAGGTCAATGAATTTTACTTGCAAATCTTGTAAGCTAAAAGAAGGTGCTGAGCGATAGGGTTGAAACGAATGACGATCCCACAATGCGCCCGCTTCACTAGAGAAATAGCCATTCATTTGCGCATTACTGACCATTAAATCAGGCCTGCCATCACCATTGGCATCTAGCAATTGTACACCAGCAGAGGAAAGCTCAAGGCCTGTTGGCGCTTCTTTTTTCATTATGCGTGGTATATCAAACTTACCATTACCGAGGTTACGCCAGTAGCGGATTACGCCTTTTGTCTCTAATAAGTCGGGTAATCCATTACCAAATAAATCGACCAGCTCTAAATCAGCATCAGTCAGAGACTGTGTAGGCAGGTTTTGGTTATCTAACGCTGTAAACTTGCGCTGTTCTGGCTCAAAAGTGCTGTAACTAAATTGAGGGGCAGGCAAGATTTCTGTTTGATCGTTGTCATGTCCTATGACTTCGATTTGATACAAATAAGAAAGACCGTTTTGCGGAGGTTTTACTTTTTGGGCTTGTTGTTTATCTAGACTTAATTGATCTATGTACTTGAGATGGTAACTTCGGGTGAGTTGGCTTGTTGTGAGCTTATCTTGAGGTAGTGCATCGGGATTGCTGTAAATTTCTATCGAAGAGCAGCGTTTAGCGGTGCGAACCTCAAAGCCTGCCCGATGATCTGATGAGGGATAAATACTTTTTTGTTCTGGCAAATCTTCATAACTGAAACGAATGGTTATGAGAAATGCTGGATTGTTATCATTAAGGTCTTCCCCATAATTTAGGTAAAGAATCTCATGCAAGTAGCTTTGAGTATAGTCTTCATCAGAGTCATCAAAATACTTATAGCGTATTTGATTACCAAATGTGTCTTCAGTTTTGGTTAACTTCCATACAAAAACATTATCATTATTTTGTGGGTCTGCAATAGTTGCAGTATCAGATTTTCTAGATTTTTCATTTCCGTAATAACTGGTTAACCCTTCTTTACTTCGTACTTGCCAGTAATCATTATTAGCATCCAAATGTCTAAATATTTTGGCGAATAGCCCTTCAGTACGAGGTCTATATTGAGTAACGCCCTTATCTTTTTGAATGGGAACAAGGTCTTCAGCACCTGAGAGAATGAAAGTATCTTCACCCAAATAACGAGGAATACCTTTGCTCGTTTTTATGCTAACACCTGGAATAGTGAGCTGCCACCCTAAGCCAAAGGGACTGATACCATTACCAGTGCTGTAAACAAGGCTTAGTTGAGGTTGAAAGCCATTCCGACCTGGAGGAATGTCGATGGGTACTGAAAAGTTACCCGTTCCGGTAAAAAGATCTGGTGAGAAGGTCTCCCCCAAGCCAGCTATAGCGCCTCCACCTTTTGGCAACGATATGTTTGAACTTATATCAGACATTATTAACTCCCCACTAAATCAGAGATTAATCTATCTTATATGTCCAATATACCCTATGTACTGTTACTTATGTAAGAATTTAGCATAACTACTTATTCCTTATGTCCTTTAGCTATCTTAGCTGTCCAGTTACTAAAGATATGTAACATAAAAGCACTGACATTATCTAAGCGAATTTGTTGTGGATAGCAACGCCACTCGGCTAATTGATTAAGGTAACGAATCACTCTTAACAACAGTATATTCATACTAATATTAATACCTAACACCTCGTGGTTATAGTCATCAACCACCTTAAAGACTCAGAACCAGATGTTGTTATCTAATTTATCGCTCATTGTATTATTTTAGGAAATAGTTACATTTACAGAGTTTTTGCAAAGGTTTCAAAAGGTGAAATACAATTCATGAATTTTTCTACTTGCAGCATTTTCATTGATCAAATCAATAAAACCTTTATTTATTGACGACTTAAGGTCATATTTTGAATTCTGACAGGCCGCACTTTAAAATAGGGGCTGTAGTAGATAAGGATATAAAGCTTCTTGTATTAATAAGTTAGTAATTCGGTCAGAACTATTTAATATCTTTACTTTCATATCATTGGTTGGCACTAATACGGGTTACAGCTACATAAAAAGAATTACTAGGGCGTGTCCCTAATCACTAACCAAGATATGAACACACTATATTGATAATTTATCTAAGCCTATTTATATAAGTCTTACACCACAAATTGCTAATAATAAGATTTGTCAGGTGTCTTTGTGAAAATCGGGGTTTGAGCTGTACTATATGAGGAGCGATTAGCAAAGCACTGCTTTGCAGCGACGCAAGGCAAGAGCTGTGCTCGCAGTGAGACTAGAATTCAAAAGGGTTTAGGTTATCTATTGCCAAGAAAGATGTGGTTTAGCTTTCAGCATCAGGCTGCATAACTAAAATCTACCAAGTGAATGTCTACAGGTTTGACAGCATAGGTCAACAAGAGTAGTCCACCACCCTAAAAACACAAAAAAGCCTTTCAAGCTTTATACTTCATAGCTTGAAAGGCTTTTTCGATCGCATATTTTTATCTAGGTAAGAGGTTTAATATTGTGGTTTGCCTAAAGCCGCTCTTAATCTATCTTCAACATCGATTTCGCCACAGCTTCGGCCACTTTAATGCCATCAATCCCTGCTGATAATATTCCACCTGCGTAGCCAGCGCCTTCGCCTGCAGGGAATAAGCCTTTGGTATTAATGCTTTGGAATTCTTTATTGCGTTTAATACTTATTGGTGACGATGTTCTGGTTTCTACGCCAGTTAGTAAACCGTCGTCAGATGAAAATCCTTGGATTTTTTTATTAAACGCTGGAATGGCTTCACGTATGGCATCTACGGCAAAATCGGGTAGTGCTTTGCTTAAGTCGGTTAAGGTAATGCCCGGTGTGTAAGACGGGTTAACATCACCTAATTCTGAATTTGGTTTACCTTTTAAGAAGTCGCCAATGGTTTGTGCTGGTGCATTGTAGTCTTTGCCGCCTAATTCAAACGCTAAGGTTTCTAGTTTCCTTTGTAAGTCGATACCAGCAAGAGGGTGGTTTGGGTAATCTCGCTCTGGGTCGATGCCTACAACAATAGCACTATTGGCGTTACGTTCGTTTCTTGAATATTGGCTCATGCCGTTAGTGACAACACGGCCTTCTTCTGATGTTGCTGCCACTACTGTGCCGCCTGGACACATACAAAAGCTATAAACAGAACGACCATTTTTACAGTGATGAACAAGTTTGTAATCCGCAGCACCTAGTATTTCGTTTCCAGCATTGTCACCAAAGCGTGCTTGGTCTATGGTTGACTGTTTATGTTCAATCCTAAAGCCAATTGAGAAAGGTTTTGCTTCAACATACACGCCTTTTTCATGGATCATTTCAAAAGTATCTCGGGCGCTATGGCCAACAGCAAGAACAACATGGTTAGTTTTTAAGGTTTCGCCACTATTAAGTGTCACACCAGTTACTTTTGAGTCAGTTATATGCAAGTCATCTACGCGAGTAGCAAAACGGACTTCACCACCGAGTTCTATGATCTCGGCACGCATTTTTTCTACCATGCTGACTAACTTATAAGTACCTATGTGCGGTTTACTAACAAATAAAATTTCCTCTGGTGCGCCGGCTTTAACAAATTCTGTCATTACTTTACGGCCATAATGATTTGGATCTTTCACTTGGCTATATAATTTACCGTCGGAAAAGGTACCTGCTCCACCTTCACCGAATTGTACGTTTGATTCTGTGTTTAATTTACGCTGACGCCAAAAGCCAAAGGTGTCTTTGGTGCGTTGTCTTACTTCATTACCGCGTTCAATGATAATAGGTTTAAAACCCATTTGGGCAAGGGTGAGTCCTGCCAATAAACCACAAGGACCAAAACCAATAACAACAGGACGCTCAGTTAAATCCTCTGGCGCTTGGCCAACATAGTTATAACTTGTGTCTGGTGTTGCTTTAACATGGTTGTCTGACTCAAATTGAACCAGTAAATCATTGGTTAAATCCGAGTCGGTAAGTGTGATGTCTAGCGTATAAATTAATTGGATATTTCTTTTATTACGAGCATCATAACCACGTTTAAACATCACAAATGAAGCCATTTGCTCAGCAGAAATTTTAAGTTTTGTCATTATAGCAGTAGTTAGATCTCCATGTGCATGATTTAATGGCAATTTAATTTCAGTTAAACGTATCATTGGTTACTCATAAACTAGTGTAGAAAACAGTCTCGCATTTTACTGGTACTGATACAAATAAGCGAATAAATATTTTACTTACGCAGGGTAAATTTACAGATTTGTATTGTAGTTTGAAAATGACCCCTGCCGTCAAATCCGTACAGTCAAACTTGGGAGATTTTAGTTACGCAGCCTGACGGTAAAAGTCAGACGACACCTGTCTTGGCGGTCTATAGTCCAAACCCTTTTGAATCCTAGTCCCACTGCGAGCATAGCTCTTGTCTTGCGTCGCTGCAAAGCAGTGCTTTGCTAATCGCCCCTCATTGTACTCAAGCTCGATATATTGTGTAATCTCGTTGATCGCTGTAAACCTTTTTTTATAGTCTTGGTGATACATAAGCTCATTCTTCAACCTGCCCCAGAAATTCTCTATTGGCGCATTGTCAAAGCAGTTGTTTTTGCCGCTCATTGAGCCGTTAAAATGATGTTGCTTGATGACGTGATACGCGTAGCTACAATACTGGGCTATGCTGAAGAAACCATATTGTCCTAACGCTATGGCCGCTCTTGAAGAAATCAAGTATTTTTCTGATAATCATTTATTTTAAAAAAATAAGCATTCATATTTGAATTATTAAATGTTAAAATAGTGATTTAACACTCTTATATGATTGATTAAATTATGAATGTAAGGTTCGATTTTTATACTCCAAGTGAGATTGCCAAGATCTTAGGTGAACGCTTAAAAGCGCAGCGGTTGTCATTAAACTTAACTCAAGCAACTTTAGCTGAGAGGTCTGGAATCGGTGTCAGCACCGTAGCTCGTATTGAATCAGGGCAAGGCGGTACACTAGATAATATAATCAGGCTCGCTTTAGCCCTTGGTATGGTCAATAGTTTTGCTGAATTGTTCAATATGGCACCTACCAACATAGAAGATGTTATCGCTAAGCAAAATCCACGCTTGCGTGCCTCAAATAAAAGCTGACATAAGGTAGCCATTTTAATGTATCAACCGATATCAATTGTTAACATTTACTATCAAGGATTTGGAGCCAAACGTCTTATCGGCAAATTAACGATGGACGGACGACGCCCTGCCTTTGGCTATGATGCAGCATGGCTGGCTGATGGAATGGAGCTGTCACCAATTGAGATGCCATTACGAGCAGCACCTTATTATGGTACTCATGCGTCGAGCCATTACCTATGTGGATTATTGTCAGACAGCTTACCTGATGGTTGGGGAATGTTGCTAATGGATAGGTTCTTTCGAAAAAAAATGTCTCATGCTACGCCCATTAATGTCTTGGATCGCCTCGCGTATATTGGTAATTCAGCCATGGGAGCGCTGAATTTTGAGCCACAACAAGACCTATCAGGCGCCGATATCGACATTACTGATTTCACTTTAGCCAAACTAGCCGCTGCCAATCAAACCATTTTATCAGGTCAAGACAGTGACATATTAGCCGAGCTTATCGTTATTGGCGGCTCCCCCCAAGGCGCAAGACCAAAAGCACTTATCTTATATGATGAAGCAACTGAGTTTATTACTACTGACTTAACAAGCGAACATCCATCCGCAACGCCGTGGCTTATTAAGTTCCCTGCTCAGTCGGAGCATAAAAGCGTATGTTTACTAGAAGCGCTTTACGCTGATATGGCAAAAAAAGCAGGCCTTAACATGCCAGCGCATCATTATTGTGATATTGATGAAAAATATGCTGCATTCGGGGTTGAGCGTTTTGACCGCATGGGCAATCAGCGCGTCCATATTCATACACTTGCTGGCTTATTAGATATCGACTTTCGGATTCCATCATTGGATTATTTGCAGTATTTACGCTGTGTGCGTATGCTAACCCAGTCACAAGCTGCTGTAGAAGAGGGTTTTAGGCATGCCGCATTTAATGTCATTTTTAACAATAAAGACGATCATAGTAAGAACTTTTCTTTTATGATGGACGAGACTGGCAGGTGGTCGTTATCGCCCGTTTATGATATCGCCTATAATTCAGGTATGAACGGTTATCATCAAATGGATGTAGCAGGTGAAGCTCGGCATCCTACTGCACTGCACCTACTTAAACTTGCCAAACTTGCTGATATTAAGCAGAATAAAGCAACTGCTATTATTGAGCAGGTAACAGCTGTGGCCAAAGGTTTTCTGAAGATTATTAACAACTACGATATTGAGAAAGAATTATCAAACCAAGTTATGCATGATGTAAAAGCCAATATTGATAGGATGGTAAATGGACAGGTCTAACAAAGTTGTTAAATATGTTGTTAAAATAATTAAGTAAATTTAAAAGACCTATGTAAATAAAGGAATACAGATAAATAGTCGTTGCGTGGTGGGCGCACCATCACATATACCAAAAACCTTTGTATGCCACGCGCTACAAGGGTTTTTTGCTATCTAGTAGCAGCACTACACGGCTGTTAAATGTTCAAGAAAATCGCACTTTCTTGTTAAAACCTCTTCACGCCTTCAAGTCCAAGCCATAATGAAAAAAAAGACTACCCGTTAGCTAAAACCACATGAAACGTATTTCATCTTAGTTAATAAAGAGTAAATTATAATTTTTCTTACCCTATCAACCTATTCTATCGTCAACAACTTTATCTATAGTCTTGATTGAAAATAACTGATAGCTCATTAGCAGCTTCCCGCATAAGAGGCACGTAGCTTAATAATTCTTCTAAAGTTTTTCTAACTGTCGGACCATGAGTAAACACGGTAGCAAATGCTTGCTGTTCATTGTTTGGAACCATTACAGCGCACGCTACCATACCTGGAATGAATTCTTCATTATCTATTCCAACTTGAGTATCACGTGTTTTTGCAATCGTTTGCATAAGCTGCTTTTTATTCGTTTGAGTATTGGTAGTGAGTGCGTGTATAGACATTTTCTCAATAATACGTTCACATTTTTCGTCCGATAGCTGCGTAAGGAGTAATTTGCCACTGGCACTTGCCCAAGCTGGTACATGAGTTCCCACTGGTAAATATATTTGAAGTGGCCAGTCGGACAATACTCGATCCACATAAACCACGTCTAGATCTTGCAAGATTGCAATACCTACGGTCTCCCCTATTTGCGCCGAAAGCTGCTGCAATATTGCCAACCTTTCTGTCTTAAAATGACTGTTCTGCCATAAGTCCATGGCCAGCTTATACGTCCGTTTCCCACACATTACTTTCCCTGGTAAATCTAATTGAACAAACCCAAGGCTCTGCAATTGATCTAATAATCGGTACATACTTGGTATAGGCACCTCTAGCGTTTCTGCTAGATCGCTAACACTCATCGGTCTTTGTGAGCTTGCTAAAACTTCTACTATCTGTAAAACGCGCTCAACGCTTGAACCCTTTTTTTTCGTATTACTCATCTCTTACCTTATATCTCTAGCTATGTAGCTGCGAATAAATTCATTCATTATAACGATAATATTTATGTCATTGCGTCTTGTTATTATAAAAACATTCTGATACATTTACATATCGATAAGATTTTTATCGTTATGCAAAATACCAATCAGACATAGTTAATATAGCGTAAGTAGTGCGTACTATAAATTTATTACCTATTTAGCTTCTATTTATAGTTATTAATACAAGGATGAGTAAATATGTCACACAGTATTCTTCTACCAAGAACAATGGAAATTGGCCGTGATGCTTGTCAAAATCTACCAGCAATATTAGATAGCTTAGGTATAAAAAATCCACTTATCATTACTGACGATATGATGGTCAAACTAGGCTATGTAGATAATGTGCAAGCAATTTTAAAAGATGTGAATATTACTGCTGATGTATTCTCAGATACCGTGCCAGAACCTACTGAAAGCTCTATCGAGGCAGGTGTTTCTCAGGTAAAAGCGAAAGACTATGATGGACTGATTGCCTTAGGCGGCGGTAGCCCTATCGATAGTGCAAAAGCAATTTCGATTCTAGGAAAATTTGGTGGGGTGATTCGCGATTATAAGTTTCCTCGTCAAGTGAATGAAGCAGGCTTACCTATTGTTGCCATACCTACTACGGCAGGCACAGGGTCAGAGGTCACACGCTTTACAATCATTACCGATGAAGCTAATAACGAAAAGCTGTTATGTGTTGGTATGGGGTTTATGCCCGTAGCGGCAATTATTGATTACAGTCTGACTATAAGCGTACCGCCTCGTACGACAGCGGACACAGGTATCGATGCCATGACTCATGCTATTGAAGCGTATATCAGTCCTAAACGTAATGCCTATAGCGATCAGCAAGCATTAGCAGCCTTACGCTTAATCGGGCCAAACATACAAAAAGCTTATCATAATGGCAAAGATGAGACGGCACGTGAGGCAATGATGCTAGGTTCTACCTTAGCAGGTATTGCATTTTGCAACTCCTCAGTAGCCTTGGTGCATGGTATGAGCCGACCGATTGGTGCTTTTTTTCATGTACCTCATGGTTTATCAAATGCGATGTTGCTACCAACTATTACAGAGTTTGGCATATCGAGCGCGCCCGATCGTTATGCAGATTGCGCCCGTGCATTAGGCATTGCTAAGCATAGTGAAACGGATGATCAAGCTAATGTCAGTTTGGTTGACTACCTAAAAAGCCTAAATAATGAGCTTCAAGTCCCTACATTGGCACAATTTGGTGTTCAAAAAGCTGATTTTGATGAGCTAATAAACACTATGTGTGAACAAGCATTCGCATCAGGTTCGCCTAATAACAATCCTCGAATACCCAGCCTAGAAGAAATGATTCAGCTTTATACCTTGCTATGGAATGACAATAACGCAGCTGACGGTTCACCCAACTGAGACAGTCGTCATTTAATTTTAACCTACTTATAATTCAAACGTTTAAAGGAAACAATATCATGCAAACTATCGGACATTTTATTAATGGCAATATGGTTAATGATGAGAACCAAACTCAACCTATTTACAATCCCTCTACTGGTGAGGTTAGCAAGCAGGTAGCTTTGGGTGGTGAAAAAACTATCGGTGAGGCAGTGGCTGCTGCTAAAGCTGCTTTTCCAGCGTGGAGCAAAACGCCACCATTAAAACGCGCTCGAGTCATGTTCAAATTCAAAGAGTTGTTAGAGCAAAATGCTGATGAAATATGCAGACTGGTCGGCGAGGAGCATGGAAAAATTATCCATGATGCAGCTGGCGAGTTACAACGTGGCATTGAAAATGTCGAATATGCTTGCGGAGCACCAGAGCTGCTAAAAGGTGAACATAGTCGCAATGTTGGTACCGATATAGATTCTTGGAGTGAGTTTCATCCATTAGGAGTAGTCGCTGGTATCACCCCATTTAACTTTCCTGTCATGGTGCCATTATGGATGTTTCCTATGGCCATCGTTTGTGGTAATACTTTCATCTTAAAACCCTCTGAACGTGACCCCAGTGCCACACTTTTTATTGCAAAGCTTTTGCAAGAAGCAGGATTACCTGATGGTGTCATCAATGTGGTGAACGGTGGTAAAGAGGCAGTCGACGCAATTTTACATCATCCAGATGTCAAAGCTGTTAGCTTCGTAGGCTCCACCCCTATTGCTGAATATATCTATACGACAGCCGCAGCACAAGGTAAGCGTTGCCAAGCTTTAGGTGGTGCAAAAAATCATGCGATTGTAATGCCAGATGCTGACTTAGACAATGTAGTCACTTCATTATTAGGCGCAGCTTTTGGCTCATCGGGTGAACGCTGTATGGCTTTATCTGTTGCAGTTGCAGTCGGTGATGATACTGCTGACAAAATGATTGCTGCATTGCAGCCTGCAATACGAGAGCTAAAACTTGGCGTTCACTCAGATAAGAGTAACGACTTTGGCCCTGTCATTACTCAAGCTCATAAATCTAAGATTTTAGATTATATTAAGAGTGCGGCTGATCAAGGTGCAGACTTAGTCATTGATGGCTCTAATGCTGCACCAGAAGGCCATGAAAAAGGGTTTTTCGTTGGTCCTACTTTGATTGATCGCGTCACTAAAGAGATGCACAGTTATGAAGCAGAAATCTTTGGTCCTGTCTTACAAGTTATGCGTGTGCAAACCATGAGCGAGGCCGTACAGCTTATAAATGATCATGAATATGGTAATGGCACCTGCATTTATACCCGAGATGGTGAAGCTGCTCGTCATTTTATTGATAATATCCAAGTAGGCATGGTTGGCGTAAATATTCCGTTACCAGTACCCGTAGCATCTCAAAGCTTTGGAGGTTGGAAACGTTCATTATTCGGTGACTTAGCTATGTATGGACCAGATGGCGTAAGATTTTTTACTCGACGTAAAACGATTACTCAACGTTGGCCTAGTGCAGTGCTACGAGAAGAAAAGCAGTTTTCTATGCCCACCTAACAATCAAATTTAAATAAGATTAATTGTTAATCCTATGTAAGCAATATCTTCTTTATTATATAGAGCAAGTAATTATTTAAGATATTGCTTATAGGTTTGGCTAACAGTTTTAGATGTGATCACTATTTAAAAGACCTATCACCTAAACTATTGATATATTTGTTATTTTATGACGTTATAGATAGTTTAATGATAATGTAGGAATACAAATCCTTGCTAATATTTTTTTATATTGACTGGTCAGATAATTAAGTATACGATGAAAATATAGGCTATTCTGATACTGATAATTTTAGTAAAAAATAAGCTGTTTTTAAGTAATTATTGAGAGAGGTATATGCATGAAAAAGGACAATCTGCAGATATTAACTAATGAAGCTCACACTGTAGCTATAGTTGGCGCTAATCATCGCTTTGCAACACGTGTACTTTTAGAAAACTTAAGCCAGATGGGATTCAAAGGAAGCGTTTATCTGGTAAATCCAAGATATGAAGATATTGATGGGACAAAATGCTACCCAACTCTTTTAGATATTGGAGAGTCGATTGATGTGGTGATCGGACTTGTCAATCCGAAACTAATGATTCAAGTCGCTAGTAACGCTAGCCAAATAAATGCTAAAGCTCTGGTAATTCCTGGAGGTGGCTATGGGGAAAGCGGCTTAGAGGGGCAAAAAATACAGAAAGCTATTCTTGAACATGCTTCAAGTTCAGGCATGCGAATAGTTGGACCCAATTGTATGGGTTATTTTAACATGCATAATCAGTTCACCCCATACATTGGTACTTTACATAGACCGCTGCGTCCCATAAAAAAAGGACCTGTTTCTATTATCTCTCAAAGCGGTTCAGTCAACGACGCCTTTATTGCCTCTAAACTTGGAATCAGCAAGATTTATTCAACAGGTAATGAAGCAGATGTTCAAATGCATGATTATTTGAGTTTACTAGCGGAAGATACTGACACCTCTGTCATTATTTTATATATAGAAGCGATACGCAATTACAAAGGTTTTTTAGAAGCATTGGACTTATGTGGCGTCAACAAAAAGCCTGTTGTTGCGATTAAAGTTGGCAGAACCGTAAAATCAGCAGCGGCTGCTAATGCACACTCAGGAGCATTAGCTGGAGACTATGTGATTGAGAAACTTGTTCTCGAAGAACATGGTGTGCTTTTTGTGGAAGATATTGATCAAGCAGTAGCAGTAGCGCAATTATTATCATATCCATACCTACCCACTCAAAACACAGTATCTGCAGTAACGGTATCAGGAGGACAAGCAGGAATATTGCTCGATTTAGCTGAAGACTATAGTGTTGATTTTCCTGATTTTTCAGATGCTACCAATCAAAAGCTAAAGAGTGAGTTTACTGAATTAGGTGAAATATCTAATCCTTTAGATATTTGGGATAAGAGTAGTAAAGATTTTTCTGAAGTATCAAATGTTTGTCTATCCACTTTAGTAAACGATACTAATATTGGGATTGTAACCGTAGCAATAGATGCACCAATTGGCCAAGGTAACCATGAATTCGATTTCACCAGTACACCTGCTAAGGATCTTGCTGCATTAAGAGAAAACTCTAACAAACCATTTTTATATTTTAGCCATATTCAAACAGAGTTTGATCCTAGAGTTCTGTCTATCTTAGAAGATGCTGGCATTCCTGTCATACAAGGTAGTCGCAACGCACTGGTTGCTTGTCGAGCAATGTTTCAGTACAAAGATTTTTTAGAAAAAACGAATCATACACCAATATATCCGGTAGAAGAGTCTTCAGCCCTTCAAGAGCTATATCTTCTTCATGATGATGAAGGGCGAGAATTATTAGAAAAAAATGGATTCTTATCTCCAAGAGAGAAAGTAGTGATGTCTCTTCAAGAAGGGATTGAATATGCAAATGAGATTGGGTATCCAATCGTTCTAAAAGCACAAGGATTGGCTCATAAAACCGATGTGGGAGGCGTTGCATTAAATATTAAAAATGACGCGAAATTGAAGAAAGCTTGGGCAAAAATGGAGCACCTTAACTCTCCGTTTTATCTGATTCAAGAGATGGTCACAGATGGTTTTGAAACCATTCTTGCTTACAGAACAGACGTAAACTATGGTCCAGTAGTTATATTTGGCTTAGGAGGTATTTATACCGAACTGTTCAATGAAGTTGTTTTAGCAGTACCACCTATCTCCCATAAGAAAGCTGAGCAAATGGTTCGAAGTATACCTATGCTTTGGAAAAGTGTACAAGGTTTTAGAGGTAGTACACCACTAGATTTAGAAGCACTCACTGGTTCTATTGTACAGATGGGTAAGACTGCGATGGAAAACTATGAGGAAATTGTCGAGTTCGAGATAAACCCTTTATCTGTACGCGTTGAAGGTGTTGTTGCCCTAGATGTACTTGCATCAGCAAAAAATATCAATGTTGAGAATCCATCTGTTAAAAAATATGCTGAGCTAGTGAACTAACTATTTGTACACCGTCTATAGCCTGCTAATTAGTTCGTTTCACTGATAAAAGGTAAAAGACACATAGGATATTTAACTCTAAGGAAGGAGTATTAAATTGAAAGAGAATAAAATTGATTGGTTCATATTCGTATCCACATTTGTTTTGATTGTGGCTATCTGTCTTCCTTTGGTTCTATATCCAGAAAGAGGTAGTGAGATTGTCAGTCAAGCAAATGGATTTGTGACTTCAAACTTTGGAATGATGTTTTTGTGGGCTGGGACCGGAGGATTCGCCTTTTTAATCTATCTATTTTTTAGTAAACATGGAAAAATTAAATTCGGCACCAAAGATGAAAAGCCTGAGTTTTCAAACTTCAGTTGGGGTGCCATGGTTTTTTGTGCGGGTGTGGCTTCAGGATTGGTTTACTGGGGAACAATTGAGTGGGCTTATTATTATATGGCGCCACCTTACGGAATTGAACCAAAATCGATAGCAGCTGCTGAAATAGCGGCCGCATATGGTATTTTTCACTGGGGTCCCTCAGCTTGGGGATTCTTTGTCTTACCCGCTATACCTATTGCTTACTCCTATTATATTTTAAAAGTACCTATTTTGAGATTAAGTGAGATTTGCCGTATTGTGATAGGAAAACATGCAGACGGAGCACTAGGAAAAGCGATTGATGTTATATTTATGTTTGGGATCTTGGGAGCTGCAGGTACTTCCTTGGGACTTGGTACACCGCTAGTAGCAGCGGGACTAAGCAGCCTAACAGGAATAGAAGCTTCAATGTCAATGACCATATTTGTACTCGTACTATGTACCGCTTTATTTACATGGAGTGCCTACTCGGGCCTAAAACGCGGTCTAAAATTGTTAAGCGATTTAGCAATTATCTGCTCTATTATACTTTTGAGCTACATTTTATTGGTCGGGCCAAGCGAGTTTATTTTAAAAATGGGCACCAATAGTATTGGCATGTTATTCAGTAATTTCGTGCGCTGGAATACATATACAGACCCAGTAAGTGGTTCAGGATTTGTAGAAAGTTGGACTGTCTTCTACTGGGCATGGTGGATTGTTTATACGCCATTCATGGGCTTATTCATTGCTAAAATCTCTAGAGGAAGAACTATTAGGCAAGTAATTTTAGGAGGAGTAGCTTGGGGTACGTTAGGTTGCACCGCTTATTTTTCAATATTAGGAAATTATGCAATGCATTTGGAATTAACTAATGTATTGTCAGTTACTGGATTACTAGAAGAAGTCGGTGCCCCTGCAACCATTATTCAAGTCATTGGCACCCTTCCCTTTGGGACCTTAGTAGTCGCTGTATTTAGTTTCATCGCCTTAATATTCTTAGCCACTACCTTTGACTCAGCAGCTTACATGATGGCTTCAGCAACAACACCAAATATTGGTATTAATGAAGAGCCTGCTAAATGGAATAGACTATTTTGGGCATTAACCTTATTTATCTTGCCTGGCACTTTAATGGTCTTAGGTGGGGATTTGAAGACTTTACAAACAGCTTCAATATTGACAGCGATACCTTTTATATTCGTAATCCTATTACTGGTCATCTCATTAATGAAGATGTTAAAAACAGAAGCACATCTCGATCCTCAATGGCAAGAAGGGCCTATTGACTTAGCTAGTATGAGTTTGCACAAAGAAAAGCAAAAAACAGCTGTTGAGATTAAAGAAGAAGTATATGAGCTATAGCAATTAATACTACACTCAAGTTTTGAAAGGATGGAAAATATGCAAGAATATCAGACAGTTATATATGAAGTTACTAATAATATTGCTACGATTTCTCTCAATCGTCCCAAAAAATTAAATGCAGTAACAGAACAAATGACCGCAGATATATGGGAAGCATTGGATCAAGCTGAAAAGGACTCAAATGTAAGAGTAGTGATACTTACAGGATCTGGGGGGAATTTCTCTGCAGGTGCAGATTTAAAAGAGTCTATGGATCTGCCTTCCCCCATTGGCGATGAGCCATCAGAAGTATACCGTGCACAATTAGAAACCTTTTTACGGGTAGGATTAAAATTATGGGATCTAAAAAAACCCGTAATTGCAGCAGTGGATGGTTACGCTTATGGCGTAGCAGCAGATTGGGTGTTTTCTGCCGATCTTGCTATCGCATCTGATAAAGCAAGTATTGGGGAACCAGAGATCCGCTTTGGTGCTGCTCCAGCCACCTTGATGATGCCGTGGATTGTAGGTTTGAGAAAAGCGAAAGAACTGCTTTATACCGGTGATTCTGTTGATGCAGAAGAAGCTTATCGTCTAGGTATTTTTAATAAAGTGGTGCCACAAGAGCAATTGATGGAAGAAGCGATAAAGATGGCTGAAAAAATGGTCAGTGTGCCTGCTTCAGCACTTAAAATAACAAAGATGACAATCAATAAAACGTACGAGATGATGAACTTGAAACAGTCACTTGACTATAATATTGAAACGGCGATTTCTATGTTTTTCTTAAGTCAGGAACAAGAGTTTGCAGAGGCAGGACGAATCATTCGTGAAGAAGGATTAAGCGCTTTTTTAAAAGGGAAATAAGTATCTAACGACCAAAATATAATAATAGGTAGTTTTATATGTAAAAGATAACAGGTAATAACTGTTATCTTTTACGTCTAGGTCGCATAACAACTGACCCCTATCGAACCATTTGGATAAACATATAGGAGAGCGATTAGTTCACAAAATCTTAGTGGATTCTTTACGATTGAAATTTACATTGAGTAGAAAAAATTGTTAAAAAGGAGAAATTATATCTTCTAGGGAGCTTTATGGTTTAGATAAGTAATAATCGTCTCATAACAAGTTTCACGGTAATAAGCGTGCAGCGTTTCGTCATCGCGCATCAACCACTGTAAAAGACAACCATCAATCAAAGCACGAATCATATGGCTTCCAGCTACCGTATCTACATTTTTAAAAATCCCTTCTGATTTTCCTTTTTCAATAATTTCACTACCTAAGAACCAACAATTCTTATAGAAGTTATTGTTCACTTCACGAAAGCTCTCATTTTTTTTCGTTTGAGCCAAAAATTCGAGATAAACACTATAAAATATTTTGTTATCTTTAGGACTCTTAAACACAGTATCAACATACGCGCGCATCATATCGATAGCCGTCGTTTCTTTTTGGATAGCGACATACTCATTTTGGAAAATGCGATCGGTCATCCATTCAAGTAAATGATAGAAGACATCTTCCTTGTTTTTGAAATAATAGCTGATAACACCTTTACTAAAGTCAGTGTAATCTGCAATATCTTGAAGCGTAACTTCGCTAAACCCTTTATCATTGATTGCTCTAAGTGTTGCACGTAACACCTGTTTTCTTCTTTCTTCTGCTCTCTTAGTCACTAAATCCACCTACCAGTTGTTCCACTCCAAAATATTGCTTAATAGCTGCTTACTATTTCTCACTGAAAGCAAGATAGTTAAGTAAAATGCTAAAAAGGTCCTCTTTGAACGGTCACTATGCTATCGAAACCATTCAATCCTTCTTAAAATCATAGCATTAAAACACGTTAATTAGTAATGAAAGATTGGATGGAAACCGACTAATACTATATGGAAAGTATCTACTCCTTTCTTAAAAGTATAAAAATATCAGTAACTTCCATAGGTATTTCAGCTATTTCGTTGAATTATCAATATCATCGTATCTTACACCATACATCTTAGCTAAATCAGCTACCACATGATGAAAAACATCATTTCTGCAACTCGTATATCATGACAAACGAAAAAATTATTCTATCCGGTCAGATTTTTATTGACGCTGAGAACTAAAGACATTACACTCATACTGTAAACAAATATTTTAATTACAGTAATTAGAATATCTAATTTAGCTAAAGCTTTAATTTTATTAAGATACGATAATTTGAGTTATATTCATAATTGATACTTGTCAATAGACACGCTATTAAAAATAATCTGAACGGAGTAGAAAGAGCAATGGAAACTAAAGAATTTTCTAACATAAATTTAAGTACAGAAAACGGAATTGGCTACATAACTATTGATAGCCCGCCTGCTAATACATTAAGTACTACAACAATCAACGGATTATCTGAGTGTTTTAACTATGTGGAAGCAGATCAAAGTATCAAGGTAATTGTTATAACCGGTAAAGGGAAAATGTTCGTTGCTGGGGCAGATATAAAAGAGTTTACTGACGCTTTTCATGATGAAGAAAAAGGAAAGAAGTTATCCCAAGATGCACAAGCCGTTATGAATACAATTGAGTCTTCTAAAAAACTCGTTATTGCATCAATTAATGGCGCTTGTTTAGGTGGAGGGTTAGAGCTTGCCATGAGCTGTCATTTACGGATTGCAGCCAATGAAGCTAAATTGGGTCAACCAGAGTTAAATTTAGGTTTGATACCTGGGTTCGGCGGGACTCAAAGACTTCCGCGTATAACAAATAAAGCAAAAGCATTAGAACTCATACTAACTGGACAATTTTTAAGTGGAGAAGAGGCAGAAAAAATAGGTCTCGTTAATAAATCAGTGCCACTTTCAGAATTAATGGATGAAACGAAAAAACTGGCTGAATCAATTGCTCTCAATAAAAGCTCAGAATCTATCAAAGCAACTATTACAGCTGTTAATGAAGGTATGGCAACAACCTTAGAAAAAGGTTTAGAAATAGAATCAGAACAATGGGCTCAATTATTTAAGACAGAAAACATGATCGAAGGCGTTAATGCTTTTATGGAAAAACGCAAACCTACTTTTAAAGATTAACTTTCATAGCATAATACATGAGAACAGCATGAATATAGTCATATTTTTTATTAAACGACTATATTCATGCTTATACTATCCTCTGATAATTTTATTAAATTTATTTTTTGGAACTTACTATCAAGCTGTTATTTATGATAGTTAACCGCAATCACTCATATTTTTATAAAAAACCCATAAACTTATATAATTTTAAATTACAAAATTTAGGAGTTCGTATCAATGGTTGTTACGTCAGAAGTAAAAAACGGTATTGGCTGGCTAAAAATAAATCGACCTGAAGTCCTAAACGCTATTAATACTGAAGTAGTTGAACTGTTAACGAATGCTTTAGAAAAATGGGAAAAAGACTCTAACGTAGTGTTTGTTTGTTTGTACGGTGAGGGTCAAAAAGGATTTTGTGCAGGAGGAGACATGCGAAAATTCTATGATTTGGAAGCTGAAGATGTCATACCTTATGCAGAGAAGTTCTTTTCAACAGAATACCGCCTAGATGCACTTATACATAACTATTCAAAACCTATTTTGGCCTATATGAATGGCATTGTTATGGGAGGTGGAGTCGGACTTTCCGTCGGAGCATCTCACCGAATCGTAACAGAAAAAACAAAATGGGCGATGCCTGAAATGAACATTGGATTTTTTCCAGATGTTGGAGCAAGCTTTTTTCTCAATCAACTACCGGGATATATAGGTCGTTATCTTGCATTGACCGCAAAGGTTATAAAAGCAAATGATGCTATCTATATTGGTACAGCTGATTACTATATGGAAAGCAGTGAGTGGGAAACTATACAAGAAAAATTACTAACTAAAGATTGGTCATCTGCATCAGTTCTTAAAGATCTAGGGGAATTACTTACCGCAACCGGTACAAGTGCATTAGATATTTCAGAACTGAAGGTACATCAAGAATTAATAAACCAACATTTTCAATATGATACAGTAGAAGAAATAGTAGCGTCTTTACGAAGTGAGTCAATTAATGGTGATGAGTGGGTCACACAAGAATTAAATAACATTCTTTCAAAGTCGCCTACCTCATTAAAAGTTACATTTCAGCAATTAATAAATGGAAAATATAAATCGCTTAACGAATGCCTTGAGATGGAAAAGGACATGGCCATTCACTTCATGGATACAGCTGACTTTTATGAAGGTATTCGTGCCGTTTTAGTTGATAAAGACGGTTCTCCAAAATGGGCTCCGAGCGAACTAGAAGATCTAACTGAGTCGGATATTGAGCACTATTTTTCAACACCTGTCAAAACACTATAAATCTAAAATAAAAACAGATACTTGAGTATAAACTACCAAAATTTTCTCTAGGTTATTCAATTTTTTTATGCGATGAGTGCTTTAAAATCTTTAAAAAAATTAGGAGGTATTAGGGTGTGTTATATACTCATAACTCTGTTTGAACTGCCCCGTTTTATCGGAGGTTGACTTGCTTGAGTCAGCCAGCCAAAACTGATATTTTTAAATTATGACCATTTCGTCTTTCATATTCAAAACATTAAACATAACCAACCGCACTATTTAAAAGGATCTTATTAAACTAAAGAACCTTTAACCTCCGATTCTGTCATTCTCTCCGCGTAGTGAATAGACAAGCATTGAACTCCTTTATCACTACAATGACTCTCATTTTTGAACTTATTACATTCAACCGATGCTTGTTGAATTGCATCTAACACCACTAAGTTTTGTTACATATAAAGGTGAGTCTATTGCGGACATAGCTACCCGTTCAGATGGTGCTAGGTATATTAATTTGTGAAGCTTTATCCGATAGGATTTTGGCATGTTAAATTAGATTTTTTGCAGTGACTAATCGGTCAACAATATATGTGGAAAATTGGATATTAGCGTGGATACATGTTAGTCACAAACTTCTATAGCAACCCTGTCATGCTTTAGTAACAAATATTGACGATAGTCGTAGTTACCGTAACCAAAAGAGTCAGTTCGCCTCAGGTAACTATCTTATGCCAGTGGGTTCTAGATTGCCAAAAAGACGTGATTTCTGCTATCTAGCTCGGCAAGCACATCGTATTCAACTGATTACGGTGCATTCCATTACTGAAACCCTAAAAGATCTAAACCTCTGGAGATTTACCATGCAATTTAAAAAATCCTTAATGACCGCTACATTAGTTACTCTTGGTGGTTTCGTTGCTATGTCTAGTGCTAATGCTGCTAGTCCGACTAGTGACACATTTGATGTAACTATGACAGTTGAATCTAACTGTAAAGTAGTAGCAGGCAATGATATTAGCCTAGGAACTGTTGATGCAGGCGTAACTCCAGCAATTGGAACTAGTACCCTTAATGTAGCCTGCTCCACAGGTACGCCTTATACTATTTCGATGTTACCAAGCGCTGTAAACTCTGCTGGTCTTGGCACAATGAAGGGTACGTCAGATAACGTAGATACTATCGAGTATCAAATGACTTCTGACTCAGCAGGCATTATTCCTTGGACTGATGGTAGTCAGGGTGGAACAGGAACAGGTATGGGAACTAACATACCACATGAAGTATATGCAAACGTCACAGCCACCAACCTCAACGTTGTTAAACCAGACACTTATACAGAAACCATTACCGTTTCTGTAGCTTACTAATATCCATGTTAAATCTCTGGTTACACCGTGTTGCAAAATATAGTGTGATCTCAAGCTTTCTACTGTGTAGCAATTGGGCGATGGCGAGTGGCCTACAGGTCTCTCCCATCTCCTTAAGCATACAAGCTCGAGAAAATGCCAGTGGTCTGACCCTAAGTAATACCGGTGACAATGTGGTGCATGCGCAAGTGCGTGTGTACCACTGGTCGCAGGATGAAACAGGCGATCAGCTCACACTATCACGAGGATTATTGGCCAGTCCGCCAATGATTGAGCTCAACCCTAACGACAAGCAATTAATTCGAATTATCCGTGCCAAAGCACCGCCGCACGGCAGTGGCGCTGTAGAAGATAGCTACCGAGTTTTGGTTAATGAGTTACCGATTAAATCCCCTGACCAAAAAAGTGGCTTACAGTTTGCATTGAGCTATTCCCTACCCGTATTTGTACAGCCTGTTGGTGTTGTCAAGACCGCCCCAAAACTGCAATGGAGCACGCACGTGCAGCCAGAGGGTAAGCAGATAAAGTTACGGGTCCACAATAGCGGTAATGGTCATGCCCAACTGGCAAGCCTAAGCTTTGTAGATACGACTGGTACTAGCATTGATGTCCATAAAGGTTTGCTGGGTTATGTTTTACCAGGCGCTACCATGTACTGGACACTGAAAACACCGCCCTCAGCACTAACGACAGGTGGTAAATTCAAGGCAATGATCAATGGAACTGAGACGATACAAGACGTTACGCTGGACACTTCCGATCGCTAAAATAGCCTTATTGCAAACCTTAATGATACCTATCAGCCATGCTATCGAACCAAACGATATCATAGCTACCTCTACAGACCTTCCCAACGACAGTCTCGCACAGCTTGATTTAGACCGTGATAATCGTGACGAAAATGACCATACAGACAAGCTTGATCTCTATTTGGAGGTTAAGCTTAACGGCGCTGATAAGGGCTTAGCGTCCTTCGAATACTATAATGAGCAATTATGGGCCAGTACCAACGTATTGCAGCAACTCGGCTTTATAGTGCCGCCTGACAACTTCGAACCAATACCGCTAAACACCCTACCCGATATCAAGATTGATTATGATGCACGTCAGCAAACGCTCAACCTCATTGCACCGCTAAACATGCTCAACCTTGCCACCACCGTCGTTAATACCCGCAATAGCAGGCGTCCACAACCGACCGCCTCGCCTGGTTTTCTGTTAAATTACAACCTCTATGGTACCCAAACCGAAAACAACGCGACCAGCCTAAGTGCTTATACAGAACTGCGCGCGTTTAATGACCTCGGTGTATTAAGCTCTACTGCCCTGACGACTGGCAATCGCTTTGCCGGTAGCGATACTAATCGCAATGATTGGGACAGCCGCACGGTGCGTTTGGATAGCAGTTGGAGCAAATCATTCCCTGATAAGCTGCTCACCGTCAGCGCTGGCGACATCCTCACAGGGGCACTGTCATGGACCAGGTCGACGCGCTTAGGCGGACTGCAATTTGGCACTAATTTTGACCTGCAGCCCTATATGACCACCACGCCTTTGCCGTCGTTTTTTGGTTCTGCCACCCTGCCCTCAGCGGTCGAGCTGTATATTAATGGTCTCAAGCAATACAGCGGTGACGTACCCGCCGGTCCTTTTGAGCTGCATACAGCGCCCAGCTTTAGCGGTGCGGGCAATGCCCAGCTCGTCTTGACTGATGCGTTAGGACAAAACACCACGCTTAATTTCTCACTTTATGATGCCCATCGTTTACTACAGCCAGGGCTGTCTGATTGGTCAGTAGAGCTTGGTGCCGTACGCCAAAACTATGGGCTCAAATCTTTTGATTACGGCAGCGATATTGCTGGCTTTGGCACTTGGCGCTATGGGGTCAGTGATCGCTTTACCGCCGAAACCCATGCTGAAGTGACTGACGGTCTTAGTAATGCGGGTGTCGGTGGCACTTGGTTATTGGGCAGTAAAGGCGGCGTCTTATTTGCCTCACTAGCGGGTAGCGACAGCCAAGGTGAAAGTGGCTCGCAATACAGTGCAAATTACTCTTGGAATAACAGTCGCTTCCATATTGGTCTCAATGCTACCGGTACTCAAGGTGACTACCGTGACGTCGCCACACGCTACGGGGATGCTCCCAACCGCCGAAGTGAACAACTCTCAACAGGTTATAACACCCAATCTCTAGGCAGTTTTGGTCTCAGTTATAACCAGATCGCTTTTGCGCAGCAAGAGACCTCACAGTTTGCCAGCGCCTCTTGGCGAAAATCCTTTGGGCGACGCCTGAGCCTGAACGCCAATTACAATCATGATATCCATAACTCTGATAATAATAGTGTCTCTTTTGGCGCCTCGCTATCCTTAGACCGTAATATCTCGCTGAACAGTAGTCTGCAGAGCACCAACGATCGTCATGACTTGGTAACAGATGTGTCGCAATCAACACCAGGTGTGGGCGGCATAGGCTGGCGCGCACAAGCAAGGCACAGTACAGGTAATAACAGTACGGTTAATAACAGCAGTACCGATGGCCTAGCCGAATTGAATTATCTTGGTCCATACGGTCGATTACAGGCTGGTATCAGTAGTAACAACGATAGCTACTCTACTTATGCCAGTGGTACAGGCGCGCTGGTAATGATGGGCGGAGGCTTATTTGCCGCCCGCCAAATCAATAATGGTTTTGCCGTGGTCTCCACTGATGGTATCGCTGATGTACCAGTACTGCTGCAAAACAGTCCCATTGGTACAACAAATAAGCGGGGGCTGTTATTGGTGACGCCATTGAACGCTTACCAAGACAATAAGATTGCGATTGACCCCATGGATTTGCCTGCTGACCTGCGTATTGACAAGGTGAATATTGAAGCCACACCGACTGACCGCGCAGGAGTATTAGTAAGCTTTGGCATCACACCGGTGCGCTCTGCCTCTGTTATCCTCACAGACAGCGATAACCAGCCACTACCGTTAGGCAGTCAAGTACAGTTACTTACGAACAAAAATGCACCTTCAGCAGTTATTGGATTTGATGGCGAAGTCTATTTGGATACCTTAGATGAGCACAATGTACTAAAAGTAATCATGCCCTCTAAGGATAGTTGTACGGTCAGTTTTGTTTA
This sequence comes from Psychrobacter sp. P2G3, assembly GCF_001593285.1. Taxonomy (NCBI): domain Bacteria; kingdom Pseudomonadati; phylum Pseudomonadota; class Gammaproteobacteria; order Moraxellales; family Moraxellaceae; genus Psychrobacter; species Psychrobacter sp. P2G3. Next base: position 1,663,215 of record NZ_CP012529.1, on the reverse strand, counting down.
TTATAAACAGGGCGACGATATTCCACTAATCGGTCCTCTCATCTGTCAAAAGGTAGAAGAATAATGAAATTGTTAAGATGGAAATATAGCCTATTTTTGATAGTAGGTGCATGGTGGTTACCTATGGATCATGTATGGGCCGGATCTTTACTTCGTACTGAGTGCACAGCAAGTATGACTCCAAGCCTTGTAAACATTGGTGATAAGATTACTCTCGCTAATATTAATAATGCCACGATTACTACTAGATTGGACTATACCTGTACCAACGGAGGTTTCAGGGACGGCTATGTGTCAGTTTGCCTTGCAGTTGGTGATGGCGATTATATTCCCATTATCACTAACCCTCGGTACATGAGGAATAAGTCTGACACTAACTCCTCCTTAGCATTCGCCATGACAATAGATAATAAGCCTTGGGGCGCACGGAATGATGGTTCAGAATACAATACGGGACCGCTTATCATGCCAAGAAGACCAGGCCTCGCAGGTACCGAATCTACTATCAGAGGAAGTGTTTTTATCGATGTATCTTTACTCGCAAATAACGCTCTTGCTACACCAGGCACTTATACCAATAACTTTAATAGCAACCATACCGCATTGACATATAAAGCCGATGAAGACTTAAACTCATCCAATTGCGCGACGGAAAGTCAGAATAGTATTCGATTCCCATTTACCGTTCAAGCGACCGTAATTCCAAGCTGCTCAGTTACCTCTACCACTGATGTCAATTTAGGTTCTCATTCTGCAAATAGAAACAATATCATGGGCAATAATTCTAGCGCGATTGGCGTGACCTGTACAAATGGTGCACCCTATAATATTGGCTTGATGCCCTCCAATAACAGTATAGATGGTGCTGGTGTCATGAGCGGTACTGGCAGCAATACCGATAAGATACCTTATCAACTGCATTCAACTGATGGTGCAAGTGGAAATATATGGGGAAACACCGCTACCTCGAATAACGTAGGGAACGGCGTAGTAGGTACTGGCGATGGAACCTCTCAACTAAAGACTGTCTATGTTACTGTCCCCAGTGCCGATTTTAAACCTGATAACTACTCCGACATCGTAAGCATTAACGTCAATTATTGATAGCAGCTCCTCCTTTGAGGATAATAAAACTTTGTGGTTTTAGATATTTAAATCTCATTCCTATGGTTATAGTGCTCATTAGATTAGAACGAAAAAATTGTGCTTGCCGATTACTATCGATAAGAACATTGAAAGAAAGTATTTATTTTGCGAATGTGTAAGCAGGAAAGTGCTACATATTCACCATAAAACCAACATAAACTGGTTATTAGCTTTACACGTTGGTCTGAATCATTCACTAACGCAAATCATCCACCACCGCCAACATCGCAATCAACGATGCCTCTCCTAGTTTGATAGAACGCTCTGGTGACCAGCCCATGTCTGCATCAGGTAGATTATCGTTATCTTTAAAAGGCATCTCTAAGGTATTGGCAAGGCAATCAAAACGTTCTGCCACCCAGTTAGTTGCGACAGTCATGTTTGCTGTACCTGGCGCATCAACGTCATAACCAAATTGTGACTGAAAATCAGCGCTGGCTAATTTCAACACGTCTGAAAATTTATCACGCAGACGTGCGAGGCGATCGTTATAACTTGGCGTCCCTTGAGAGCCAGCAAGAAACACATAAGGCAGCGCTTCATCGCCGTGCACATCATAAAACAGGTCAACGCCTGTCGCCTCCATTTTGTTAATCACATGGAACACTTCAGGGCTTTTTTCTAAGCTTGGATTTGACCATTCACGGTTCAAGTTAGTACCGACAGCATTGGTACGCAGATGTCCGCGCACACCACCGTCGGGGTTCATATTCGGCACAATATAGAAGTTCGCTTTCTCTAACAACAACCTAGCGGTGGCATTATCACTATCTAACAAGCTATGCATCAGACCCTCAACCAACCATTCAGCCATCGTCTCACCGGGGTGCTGACGCGCAGTAATCCAAATGTTGCGTTTATTCACCTCACTATTGCTATCGCCATTACCGATTTTCACTAAAGTTAAGTCACGCTTATCAATGGTTTCACCCAAATGCTCTAACGTCACTAACGGATGCGTTTGTACGGCGGCTAATAAATCTTGATGACGCTCATAACTGTAAGGGGCAAAATAAGCAATTTGAATGGTGTCACATTCTAAATCTGCCACGATGGTTAACTTACCATCTTTATAAGTGGTTGGCAGACGGAACCAATATTCCCGATCGTACGAAGCAACGGCTTGGTAATCCTGCCACCCTTTAACGTAGGACGCCTCCCCTGCATTGACAATATTGAGGACATATTGCTCACCAACCTGACCTGATAAACGAAAGTTAAACCATTGGAAAAACTCGCCACCAACGTCTGGACGAATAGCCAACTGGATATCCTTTTTATCGTCTAAATTAATAACGTCAATATTACCTGCATCGAAATTGGCAGTGATATGCATAACCTTTCCTTAATAAGTTTCTAAGAATCTCAAAATTAATTCTAAATACAGAAGTGTTTCATCGGCTTTAAAATACAGTAAAGCCTTTTAAACTATATATTTTATAGTCTAAAAGGCTTAATCACCGATTTTATCTAGGTGAAAAATTTAAATTTAGAGTCTATTCTAGCACCCATCAACATCAGATATAACTTAAAGTATTGTTAGCTCGACTTATATAGAAACCGCTCTATTTTTTATATATTTAAAATATTGTATCGGGAAAATCTTGTCATAAGCCCAGTTATAAGAGAATGTATAAGCCAGATAAAATCCAACCAATGACGCGTCCATAATAAATGCTTGCCATAAACTAATACCAAGATACCATGAGACCATGGGCAGATATAGAAGCAGCAGACCACCCTCAAATAGCAGTACATGAAGCACTCGAATCGCTGGGGTCTTAAATGTGCTGCGTTTAAACTTTACCATGCTTTTATCAAAGACAATATTGAAACCGTAGTTCCATATAGTTGCTATGATAGAACCTACAATGGCAATAACACCGATATCTTTGATATCAAAATCAAAAAAGAAGCTCATAATGGGAATGGATAGTATTAATGCAATTATTTCAAATCCAACAGCGTGACGTATACGATCTCTATGAGTTCGCATGATTAATCCTTATAGAATATACATTCATATTACTTAGTTGACTCTATTGTATCTGTTAAACTAATAGATCAAAGTTACTGTCTATAGGAAAAACCGATACATGAACTTTTCTTTAGAGCAACTACAAGCATTTGTGGCAACGGTAGAGACGGGCTCGTTTTCAGCAGCAGGACGGCGGCTTGGCAAAGCACAGTCATCGGTTAGTGCGGCGGTGGCAAATTTAGAAATCGACTTGGACAACGTGTTATTTACTCGAAATAGTCGCTATCCTGAATTGACGGAGGAAGGTAAACGGCTACTAGCTGAAGCGTATTTAATACTGGAGCGCTGCGAGCATTTCTTCGGGGTGGCCAAAAGCTTAAGTGAAGGTGTCGAAAGCCGTTTGGTGCTGGCAGTCGATGATCTCTATCCATCAGAGTGGCTGGCGCGATTGCTCGATGAGTTTGATAACTTGTTTCCTACGGTGGAGTTAGAATTGCTGCTGCCCATCATGGAAGATGTTAGTCGTTTGATTTTAGAAAAGCGCGCGGATCTAGGCATTATGTGGAGCCAAGAGGATTTGCCATCGGCTATTAGTTTTCATACCTTAGGCTGGATTCCACTTAAAATGGTTTGTGCGCCTGAGCATGAAATAGCGAACCGAGTGGTCAGCTGGGAGGACTTAAAAAGATACCGTCAGCTCATTGTTGCAACGCGCAACGAGAGTAAAGAAAAATCACGCCTACGGGTTGCCGCCGATGTATGGTGGGTTGAGAGTCAGTGGGTGATTATTGAGCTGGTGCAACGTAACCTTGGTTGGGCGTTGGTGCCTGAGCATATTATCGTTGATGCGTTAAAGGATGGCTCTTTGGTATCACCAAAGCTGGATTTTGATAAGCACAGTTGGCCCGTTGCGGTTGAGCTGATTTGGCATAAAGAAAAGCCGTTAGGTAAGGCTGGCACGTGGTTAAAGCAGGCGGTTATTACCTTAGACCAACAGGCATAAGAGCCTTTCTTTATAGCTATCAATCAAGGGCTGATACCCTATTAATTATTCATTCGTCAAAACCATAAAAAGCCCTCTTCGCTATTTTTACATAACATAGAAGGCTTTCAGCAGAGTATTACTTTATAGACTTGCCTTATAGATTGATTTTTAAATCAACTGAGCCATATCAGTTAATTTATCCAATACTATATCTGGAGAAGACTTTTCAAGCTGTGCTTTGGTTTGCGCGCCGGTCAACACGCCTATACATAAGCCACAATTGGCATTTTTCCCTTCTTCAATATCGATGCCACTATCCCCCGCTTTTAACACCTGCTGTGCATTTTCAATACCAAATTTGTCCATGGCAAGCGTAATCATATCTGGCGCAGGGCGACCATTCACCACATCATCAGCTGTAATTAGTGCATCAATCTCGCGACCCACTGACCACCCTAAAATAGTTAATATCTTATTGGTAGTCTTTGCGTCATAGCCCGTATTTAAAACCACTGTTCTACCACTGGCTTTTAGCTTATTAAACAGCTCCAGCATGCCATCAAAGGTAGTCAAGGTATCTGCTGTATAAGCCTTCGCTAAACTGGTTTTAAAAATCGTAAATGCTGTATCGGTAAGTGGTTCAACCTCATCCTCAGCGATATCCAATTCATTTAGTATATCGCTGATAGCTTGGCGTTTTTCCTTGCCAGCGCCAAATTCTAAGCAGATATCTAAATCAACTTCTTTATCCACTTTATCGTCATCGCTAAGCGCTTGATTGATCGCATCACGTACCGTTTTATAAACGAGATTGTCTTCATTGACAGTCGTGCCTGCCATATCAAAAACACATAGTTTGATATGATTGAATTGTTCTTTAATACTATTAATATCTGTACTCATTATTTTGACTCCAATACTAAATGAATTAACTCTTCACCAAATGCAAAGCCTGTCGATGCGCCAGTGCCGCTAGTGACAGAGCCGACAACCACGCCTTTTTCTGGTGAGGCTTTAAAAACTACGTTATCACCGCTGGGATAAACACCTAACCAATGCTGCACGATATCAATCTCGCCAATATCCATCACTTGATGAAACTCGTTAATGATTAAATCATCAACTCGCACATCTCTAAATGGCAGCTCTCTATCGTTATAATCATGGCTATCACCAATGATGAGAGAACCGTCAGCAGATTGCACTACAATCAGATGGACGCCTGCTTTGCGCTCAGCTGACTGAATATTATCCAGCAATGAGATTAACTTTTGGGCTTCAGGTAATTGGGCAAACCCATCATAGCGCGCAAAGCTTAAATCCGACATCACCGCTGCATTTAGCTTAAATGCTTTTTTTGGCATGACACGCATCATGTTCAGGGTGCAAAGTTTGGCCTTAGCCTGCGCTAAAGTCTCTGGATATAGGCTATGCAAGTCTGTACCGGGACAGACCACACAATGCTCTGCTTGCAGCGTACCACGACTGGTATGAACGATAGGTAGCTCGATGGAATGCACAGTGGTTTTATTATAAAAATCTACGCCATGCGCTCGACTTAGCCAATTCGCCAGTTTGCCAATGGCGGTTTTTGATTCGACTCTGAGCTCATGAGGACTATATAACACCCCCAAACCGTCTTTAAGATAAGGCGTATTTTCTGCTATTTCAGCTTGCGTCAGCAATCGACAAGACGCGCCCATCTCTGTTTGTAAAAATGCTTCAGCGATATCCATCGCTTCCGGGCGTTGAATGAGCATATGCAGACCGCTATGCTCCACCTCGATACCTGCTTTGGGAGCAATATCTGCCCAGATATTACGCGTATGCATGGCTCGCTGCCAATGCGCGCCACTTTGCTGCCCACTCACGGTGACAAAACCAAAATTACGTACTGACGCATCTTTATTTTGTGACTCACGCTCGACCAACGCCACACTCAGACCTTTTTTAACCGCAGCATAAGCGCTGGCAAGACCGACAATGCCACCACCAACTATCACTACATCGTATTTTTTTTCAGACAATTTGCTTGTTAACTGCACTTTGATGTTCCTTATTCTTTGAATATAAAATTAGAACTTATATCTCAAATTTAGCTCGCGCTGGTTGTAACGCTTATAGCTTTTGACCGTGGAAAAATGCCCTGTGCTTATCTAATAACTCAGCGGTAAGCGGCTCAGCATAGGTTTTTACATTTTTGATTTGGTTCTCAGATGCAACAGTTTCACCGTCATAGATGATATTTGGGTATATTTCTAACAGCTGTGGTCGCGCATTTTTGACGATGATTTCGGCCATTTTCATTGCATTCGGATTGGTTTTATCTCTTTTATCGATGACAGCCACCGACTCACTCAGCGTATAGTTACCTTCGCTAGGATCGATGTAATCAATAGGCAATCCTTCTGCTTTATTAACAACTGCTTGATGACGCATGCCAAAGCCAATAGGCACTTCACCTGCCATTACTTTCTTTAATGGACCTGAACCTGATAATTCTAAATTTGGTCCGGCGTTTTCACGAATACGATTCATGATGGTTTGCCCCTCGGCATCCATGCCATACGTAGCAGTAATATTCTGCACAAACAACCAACCGGTCGATGAGCCATTGGGATCAACCATCGCAATTTTGTTTTTATAGATGGGTTTTGCCAAATCTTTGGCACTGGTTGGTCTAGGCAAATTTTGCGCAGCCATCTCTTTGGTATTTAAAATAATCGCCCCAGTAAAGCTTAGAATGGGTGCATAGTAACTAGGAACCGCTACTTGGGGATTAACCTCAAAGCTGACATCCTTAAACATCGAATGTTTTGCCTGCGCGCTCTCTAAATAAAATGAGCTCATGGTGACTAAATCTGCTTCTATATTTTTACCTTCGGCCAATAAACGCCCGCCAAGCTCACCCGTACCAAAAGACTGAAATATATATTGCCCTTCATACCCTGCTTCATTTAACACTTCTTGGATGACTTCTACCGCTTCTTCGTCGGCATTGCTATAGATGATGACCTCCTCTGCGCTATTTCCCTCTGAAGAAGCTGAGCTACAGCCTGTCAAAATAATTCCGCACGTGAGACCTATCATTAACGTTTTAAATGAAAACATTTTTTATCCTATAGATTTTGTTGAGTTTTAATTGTTAAAGCTTGATTTGTATATTCGATAACCATACTTAAGTCGTCGTTGGTGCAATAAGCGTTTCGTCCGTTGCTTTCGGTGTCCTGTAGAGCCGTCTGCTATGTATATGACGCATGATGGCAAACAGTATCAAGGCGCAGATATTGGTCAGCAATATCATCAGCGATAAGATAAAAATCTCATCAAAGCGCGCAAAGTGCTGTAACTCTACGATTTTGGTGGTGAGCACCATGGTTTTGGCACCAGAGATAAAGATAACCGCGCTAATCGTTACCATGGCACTGATAAAGTAGAAGGACGCGACTTCAATTAAGGTAAAGAATGAATTGGGAATCACAATGCGCCGCAGTGTCGTAAACCATGAATCGCCCAATAAACTCGCCGTCGTCTCCCAGCCTAAGTTCATTTTAGCCAGTGCGTTTTTACTCATCAGATAAGGGGTGGCGAAGTAGTGAATGATGTTGCTTATCACGATAATAAAAATAGTATTGGCAATTGCTGAGCCTGAAAAAATCATAAGATAGGCAATACCCACGACCATTCCTGGTACCGTGTTGGTGACCAAAGCTGAACTCTGGATACTGAATTTACCAATTCTGAATAAACCTGAGCGCTCGCACAACAGTGCTGAAAAGTAAGTGATTAAGGTACCGAAGACAGCCGTCAATACCGCTACGATGAGTGAGTTTTTATAGACCCGCATGAGATTGGCAGATTCTAAAACCTTGCTGACGGTTTCCGTGCTGAATTGCATTTGATAAGGCCATGTCTTTATCCACGGAATGATAAATATCACCGCAAAGACCATCAGTAAGCAGAACAAGATAACGCTCGATAATACGGCTAATACTCGGTCTTTGATTTTCGAAGAAGGCAAGTCGATATTTTCAACCGAATCGTAGCGGATATTAAAGCGCGCGACATACCAGAGTATGGCAATACTCAATATCGATGGAATGAGCATAAACAGTGCGACCACCGCCCCTTTTTCAAACGAAGGAGATGCCCCTAATATTTGTGTATAAAGCTCAATAGCGATGACTTTATATTGCCCACCAATAGAAGCTGGGATACCAAAATCCGTAAAGGCTAAAAAGAAACATTGAATCATTGCCGCCGCAAAAGTACCAATCAACGGGCGAATGACCGTCATGTCAAACTGGCGCAGAGACGAGTCGCCCATTAATTCTGAGACGATAACGAATTTTTTGTCTAAATACTGAAAGGTATTATTGAGTAATAAAAAGGCGATGGGTAAGGTATAAATGGTATAGCCAAGCCACATTCCTTGAAAGCCGTATATATTTTCAAACAGCTGAAAGCCGAGTATTTGGGTCAATAAACCTTGCTTGCCAAAGGTATAAATAATGGCAAAGCCATAGGTCACCGTTGGCAATAACATGGGCAATAAGGCAGCAACTTTAATGACCTTTTTAAAGCCCTTCGGTAAATTGGTCCAGTGCACGGTATAAGCTAAGATAAAGGCAAGTAGCGTGGCGCTCAGCGCACTCACCGTCGCCACAAAAAAACTATTGAGCATGACTTGCTTAAAGCTATCACTACTTGCGATACTTTTATAGTTATCTAAGCCCATGCCATCGCCGACATTTAATGATAACGCCAGCATTTTACCTAAGGGTACAAACAGAAAAGCGATGAATAAAATCGTCACGAAGAGCCAAATGGCTTTTACTTGGGGTGGATTACTAAGCTTCATAAACATCCAAAACAATCAAATGGTCAGGTTTTTAATTTATGACATCTATAGTCAGTATGTCAGTTGCCGATTCAGTCACTGTCAGCTTCTACAAAATTAGCCTTTTACCGTATCTTTTGACTTTTGCTTATCATGGACAGCGATAGCTTTAGAATCAGTAAGACGGGGGCTAATATCAGCCTCATACTGTCCATAGTTTTGGGTTTGAGTGTATTTACTTAGTGGATCAGCTTCAGATATACCATCGGCAAATAAGCTTAAGATATTGCGACGCTTAATATTGAGCTGATTTAGAATGAAGTTGGTGACAAAATCATTTGCAGGATTGTGTATGATTTCAGCGGGTTCAGCGAATTGCGCCACTTTGCCATCCGATAGCAGTAGGATGCGATCCGATAACGTCATCGCCTCTTCTGGGTCATGGGTGACAATTAGAGTAGTCAGCTGATAGCGCACGGCGATTTCACGAATGCGCTCTTTGACGGTTTCCTTAATCACCCCATCTAATGCCGACAAAGGCTCATCTAACAGTAGTATTTTGGGTTTCATGACCAGCGTACGTGCCAGCGCGACACGTTGCTTTTGACCGCCTGATAGCTGATGAATACGCTTACTTAGGTGCGCCTTAATATCGAGTAAATCGATCAATTCATCGACTTCTTGTTGTGTACTGACACTAGGATTGTTACGCAGACCGTATTCGATGTTTTGTTTGACATTAAGATTGGGGAATAACGCATAATCCTGAAAGACAATATTAAACCCTCTTTGTCTCATAGAGACGCGGGTAATATCTTCGCCGTTATAGGCGATGCGGCCGCCGCTAATGTCAGTTAAGCCCAAAATCATATGCAGTAAAGTAGTCTTGCCACAGCCGGATGGCCCTAAGATTGAAACTATCTCACCTTTGTTAATTTTAAGTGAAAGATCCTCAAATATAACCTTGTCATCATATCTCTTCGTAACCTGTCTTAGCTCTAACATATCAACTTCCCTAATCGCTTATAATTAACAATCTAATTATCCATCTTGGATAGGTCAGCAGTGTATCTGTCAGTTATGACATTTCGATGAAAAAAATATGACAATACGAAGTCAGATCAACGTAAGTTCAGATCCCCTCACATATAAAAAAGCCCTTGTATGCCAAGCGATACAAAGGCTTTTTGCTAACTATCAGCACAGCACGAGATAGTTTTAATCTAATACTCGTCATATTGTTAGCTTAGCTACCTTAACGTCTTCTTAACAGGCTAATTGCTATCGTAAAGAATTACGTTCCTTATAATTCTTTTGAGAAGCCTAGTTATGTCGATATCTCAAGCACTTAACACTGATGATACTAAAGCTAATACTAAAAAAGGCCATATAAGTAAAATCTTTAATTACGAGATTAATCTTAATTATCTGATTATCATTGTTACCCTCTATTTAGTAGCCACCGCGAATATTGGTTTTTTTGCGCAAGTGCTAAGTATTTATCCTTTTAGCACAAATATTGGCTTTATAGTTTCTATCACAGGCTTACTGTTCGGCTTGATGTGGCTACTCTTTCAGTTATTGTGTTATCGACCAATCGCCAAACCAGTCCTAATTGCTATGGTAATGATAGCTGCCGTGTGTAGTTATTTTACCGATGGGTATGGGACAATATTCGATAGTAGTATGCTGATCAATAGCTTGCAAACCGACCAAGCAGAAGCGATGGGACTAATGGCGCCAAGTTTTTTTATTCGTGTCGTTTTATTAGGCGTTATACCTGCTATTATTATTGCTAAAATTCGTATAAAGCGACTTCCTTTACGTCGAGCATTATGGCAACGAGCAGTTACTTTAATTCTTTCTATTGCCTTAATAGCAGTTTGTCTATTACCCTTTGGTGATCAATACGCCACTTTTTTTCGCCAGCATAAAGTGGTTCGTAGTTATACCAACCCCATTACTCCTATCTACTCTGTCATCAAACTGGGTACCGATTACGTCGATGAATTGCGCCGTCCTGATACCCTAATACTTCATGCGACAGATGCCAAACGTATAACACCCGTCACTAGCACTAGTAAAGTAAAACCCAAATTGATGGTATTTGTCGTCGGTGAAACGGTTCGCGCTGACCATATTAGTTTAAACGGTTATCAGCGCGAGACTATGCCACTACTGGCCAGCCAGCCAGATATTTATAGCTTCAATAATGCAACCTCTTGCGGCACCTCTACCGCTTATTCCGTTCCTTGCATGTTCAGCTATGCTGATAGAAAGGATTATGATGCCAGTAGTGCGGACTATAATGAAAACGTGCTTGATACTCTTCATAAACAAGGCGTCAACGTCGTTTGGCGAGACAACAACTCAAGCTCTAAAGGGGTTGCGGATAGAGTCACTTTTGAGGATTATAAAACGTCAGATGTTAATCCTAGTTGTGACGGCGAATGTCGTGATATCGGCATGCTCAATGGCTTTGATAAACTGGTAAAATCAGACGTACCTGCTAAAGATACGCTTATTTTATTGCATCAAATGGGCAATCATGGCCCTGCTTACTACCAACGTTACCCTAAAGAGTTTGAAGAGTATCAGCCGGTATGTATGACCAATGAGCTATCTAAGTGCGACGATCAGTCCGTCATCAACGGCTACGATAATGCCATTCGCTATACTGATTACTTCTTGAATAACGTTATCAATACGCTAAAAGCTTATGAGCAGGATTATGATGTGGTGATGGTATACATCAGCGATCATGGAGAAAGTTTGGGCGAAAATAATATCTACCTGCATGGTCTACCATATAGTATTGCGCCAGACGCCCAAAAACAGGTGCCTGTGATTGTCTGGTCGCCTACTGGCAATGGTATTGATGGCAACAGTATGGATAAAAGCAGTCTCGCCAGCATGATTGACCAGCCCGTATCACACGACTTTATTACCCCTACTTTACTAGGCTTCTTCGGTATTACTACCGATGAAGTAAAAGCAGCACCAACCTTTTTTAAAACTGTTAATTAATCTTTTTAACCCAAGCAATGCTAGCATTTATGCACGAGACACCTATGTATAAGATACTTATTATTGAAGACAATCCCGATATCGTGGCCAATATTTATGCTTTTTTTGAGCCAAAGGGCTTTGAGCTGGATAACGCTCATAACGGGATTAGTGGCTTAACGCTGGCCTCAAATAATTATTATGACGTTATTCTACTAGATGTGATGCTACCTGGTATGGATGGTACAAAACTGTGTAAAAAGCTGAGAGAAGAACTGCATAATAAAACCCCAGTATTGATGCTGACAGCTCGCGATACGATTTTGGATAAAGTTGCAGGCTTCGATAGTGGTGCCGATGATTATCTAGTTAAGCCCTTCTCACTCGTTGAATTAGAATCACGTATCAAAGCCCTCATACGTCGACATCAAGATGACCACTTTGGGCACAGTATAGAGATTGGCAAACTGTCTTTGAATACTGAGGAGCATACGATTAGCCGAGAAGGCCAATCATTAAAGCTCACACCAACAGGGTTTAAAATATTAAATACATTGATGTGCGCTGCACCTAGAGTCGTCAGCAAGAATGAATTAGAGGAAAAGGTATGGGGTGAGGATATTCCAAGTAGCGATGCATTGCGTACCCATATGCATAGTGTGCGTGCACAAGTCGATAAACCGTTTGCTAAAACCATGCTAATCACCGTACCCGGTGTTGGTTATCAGATTATTGACCCAGACAAGGTATAAAATCCGATAATAGGCTTTAGCTGCTTATTCTTATTATAAGTAGTATTTTTCGTAATTATTATCACTCTTCTTACTGTCTTTCCCTACGAAGTAAATGCCATGTTTAGTCTTGACTCTATCGTTAACAAGTTTCGAATATCATATTTCTTATTCGCAATATTGCTTTGCGCAACTTTCGTCAGTATTTTTATGTATGCTGAAGTCAGAATAGAGCAAGATTTGGTCAAAGCTCGCTTGCTACAACAGTTAGAGCTTAGTCGAGAAAAAGAGGGTGAGCAAACTGTCTATGTCGCAGATCCAGGCATAAAAATTTATCGCTATGGCAGTGCGCCTGAAAGTTTGAAAGCTATAGCGACCGAAACGGTGCAGGAAACTTCTATCACGATAAATACGGAATCGGGTTCACATGCAAGTAACCTTCATTTCTTTATCCATCAACAAGATAAACAGAAATATATTTTGACTTACTTAGAAGGCACCGAGATGGTGATGGGTAACTACCCTGTTTTGGCGATATTTGAACACTTAGAAGATATATTTGCCAATGCCTTAAGAGTCGCCGTTATTCTAAGTTTATTAATTGCCGCAATATTCTCTCAGTTGTCCTCTAGGCAAATTACTAAACCTTTATTAGACTTAAAAAAAGCAGTAGAAACCGATCATCAAAATTTAACCGAATTGACTCATTTGCCATCGGAGGTTGGCGTATTAGCGCGAGCCATTGATGAGAAAAACCATAAGCTTGAGCAGTATCTAAAGCGCGAGCAGTTGTTTACCGGTGATGTTAGCCATGAGCTGCGCACGCCATTAACTATCATCATGGGTGCGTCAGAAGTGTTGGCCTCACAATTAGTAAGCGACAGCCATTTGAACGAATTTACCAATCGCATTAGCAATACTGCCAAAGAAACCTCTGAGATTATCAGCGCTTTATTATTGCTCTCTCGTGCGCCTGAAAAACTAGACACGCCGCAAACCTCTATCAACAATATTGCTTCAAATGAAGTAGAGCGCTTAAAGTACTTGCTGCGCTATAAGACGGTGACTTGCACAGTCGTGGCTGAACAAGAGTATTTCGCCTATGTACGACCTGAACTGCTAAAAATGGCACTGGGGAATCTAATAAAAAATGCCTTTCAATACACGGATGAGGGTGAAGTAGTTATTACTATTGATGATAAAAAAATCACCGTTACTGATACAGGTCTGGGCATTCCTGAAGCTTTGATGCCCCTGCTTTATGAGAGATTTGAACGTCTAGAGCAACCGCATAATGATACGCAGTTGGATACAGAGGTATTGTCAACAGGATATTCTAGTTATAAGGTTGAAGGCACAGGATTGGGTCTTAGCATCGTGCAGCGCATCATGGCGCATATGGGCTGGCAACTTACCCATCAAGCCAATGATTCAGGCGGCAGTACCTTTAGTATTTATTATACATAACTTCTACTAAGAGACTGCCTTTAAAAGTCCTAATGTATTACAAGTAAGTGGCAATGATGTTAATCAGTAAGGCAATAATGACTAAATTAAAGACAAAGGCGATGATACTGTGAAGAGTAGCCAGATTCCGACCTATTTTAGAGGTAAAGACAATATCAGCGGTCTGACCTGAAGTACCGATAGCAACTGCACAATAAAAAAAATCTTCAAAACTGACGTCAATTGGTGTCCTCCGATCAGCGTTAGTCTCCATCATTGTTTCAGGGAAAGCTAAGGGTAAAATATGACCTTTTTGCGCCTCAGAAAAATATAAATAGGCATACTGCATGGCAAAAATAATTTGAATCATCAGCCAAGTAATGAATATCGTCCCAATAGTCAGACTAATACTTAGAGCAAACATAAGGTCTTGATAGTTCTTACCAATTTGAGTTTGTTTAGCGATGGCATAAACGCAAATGAAACTTGAAACTATAATCAAGCTTAAAATCGAAAACTTGCTTTGCTTAGCACTATTTAAGTGCTCGTGCATCGTATCTTTTCGTAGCATGATTATGATAGTGCTCAGAAAAACAAGAATGGCGCAGTCCCATCCTATAATAAAGCTGGTACTAAAAGACAACGACCAAATACTGGTTGCTGATATCCCAACGATAAGCCCCATCAACAGACTACCTAGCAAACGCCAATGACTAAGAAACGTATCTGATGATAGTGCCATAATTTTAATCATACCTTATCAATGAGGATTCAGATTATACAACTATACTGAGTGGTATTAACTTACATCATCAATAGGAATGTTTCAAAACCATTTTTTATTCTTAAAATACATAATAATGCTCACTGTTATCGTTACCATCAAACTAAGTAAAATAAAATAACCATAGTGCCACTTTAGCTCAGGTATGTACTCAAAATTCATGCCGTAAACGCCTACCAAAAATGTTAATGGTATAAATACCACTGACACCAAAGTCAAGGTACGCATGATTTCATTCAAACGATGTCCCTGAATTGAGAATATTAGGTTGATTTTACTGTCAAGCTCAAACAACTCAAAATCAATTTCATCAATTAAATTGTTTGCTTGCTCTTTGAGCTCTATGAAATATTTGCTTTCCATAGCGATAATGTTAATTGTCTCTAGTTTTACAATCGTATTACGCAAGCTTAGCGTCGCTTTCTTAAAATTTAACATGCGACGTTTTTGCTCCTCAACCTTTTCAGTAAAATAAGGAGTTGGATTAATATTCGTCACCTTTATAGAGTCACTGTCAGCATTCAATAATTTTTCAAACGTCTCCTCATAGTTTGCTATCAGTGATTCAATCAAAAGAAAGATTAAGTAATCGACTCTTTTGCTTCGTACTTGCCCTTTACCTTGAATCAAGCGATCACGAATCCACTGAAAATGGTCGCCAATATTCTCTTGCAAACTCCATAACATATTTGCCGATACAACAAAAATCAGTTGTTCACTGTCTAAATTTTTATCATCAGTTTTCAATACTTTTAAAGCGATGAACAATACGTTATCCAGTTCGATAACCTTGTTGGCATGGTCATCATCTTGGAGTAATTTAATTAAGAAGTCATCAAATTGATTTTGGATGACAATTTGTCTCATCTCGTCTAATTCGCTCAGCCCATATGTATTGAGCCAAAAAACCTCGTCACCCTGTGTCTCAAAGTTCAACTTGGTAATGTCATCACAAGGTAGTTTTGATACTCGTGAGGATGAATACGCGATGAGTGTCGTGTTTTGTAAGAATTTTTCTGACATCACTTCCCCCTATAGAAACACCTTTGATCAAAAGCTTAACAAGGTTGCTATTCAAGCCAAAAATGAGAGTGGTTAAATATTTGATATTTGATATTTGATATTTGATATTCAATGACTTCTTTATTCCAAAATACGCTACAACAACGATTAAGTTAACAGATAGATGCCCTTTCGAGTGTAGCTAATACTATTTAGATAGTGATTTAACTCCGATAAGTAAGCAATGTTTATTATATTCACTCGCTAATTAAACCCTTAATTCCCGCTAAGTTTCTCCTATGTCTTATTTCGTAATATAGATTCATACCCACAAGGTAGCTGACAAAACCGTTAACGGTGTGTCAGAAATTGACTTAATAAAAAGGATGAATCTTATGAAAAACTTATCAGTGTTAACCAAATCAATGATTGTCGCCCTTACTATTGCAGGTGTAGGTGCAACCGCTATAGCAGCCCCTGCCGCCAATATCAAAGCGGTAACTGGTTCAAGTGAAGCCGTTAGCGCCATGCAAAGTAAAATCAGCTTAACGCAGGCAATTGAGATAGCTAAACAGAATGCTAAAGGTGATCTGGTCAGCGCAGAATTCGATTATGACGACGATGATGATAATGGCAAGGGTGCCGTAACGGGCGAATATGAAGTTGAGTTTGTATCAAACGGTACGGCTTATGAAGTCAAGATTGATACCAATACGGGTAAAGTTCTCAAGACTGAGCAAGAAAAACTAGATAAAGAGGACATGGCTGAATACAGTGCTATGAAGCAGGCCAAAGTTACGCTAACTAGGGCCATGCAAAAAGCAGCACAAAGTGTGAATGGTAAAATAATTAGTGCTGAGTTCGAGCTAGAAAAAGGTCAATCTGTTTACGACATTGAAGTCGTCAAAGGCAATCAGATATATGATGTGAGCATAGATGCCAATACTGGTAAGGTGTTAAGTAGTCAAGTTGACGTGGAGGATGATGACTAAAGAACGAGCCAAAAGAATGAGTTTTAAATTTAGCTATTATCCTATCTTAACGTTTTCTTAACAGCGCCAAGCCCATACTAAGATTTAAGTGCTAACCAGTGACCTTCTCCTAGCTGGGATCATTAAAAAAATAATTAGATCGATGATTGCACTTACATTATATTTTAACTTCAACGTTAGTAGGTAGCAGTAGCTGATACTATAATAGAACAAGGTGTCAGCTACTGCTTTTTGCTATGTATAAAAACAGATATTAGTTTTACCTTAACGCTTTCTTAATCTTCTCTGTCATATACTCAAAGTCTGCTGATTTTACTAAGTATTTAACACGCTTCTTAAAACCTGCTACATACCCGAATATTAATGACTATTAAGCAATCAATATGAATCATATCGAACCCATTACTCTCGACAACGACCACACAAACTCCCATTCTGACAACCAAAAAACACCTGATACTTTAATGGTAGCGGATAACTTTGCAAATAATGTTAAGGGTAAAAAAGGTCTGGCTCGTATTTTAAAAGCTACGGGGTATTCTATAGATGGTTTTAAAGCGGCTTATCAGTTCGAGGCGGCATTCAGGCAGATTTTTTGGCTCAATCTAATATTGTTCATGGTCATTATATTTATGCCTTTTGGCATCAGTATCAAAATGATGCTTGTGATCGCTTCCTTCTTATCCCTTATCGTTGAGCTCATTAATACTGGTATTGAAGCGAGTGTCGATCATACTTCGATGGAGCAACATCCATTAGCTAAAATAGCGAAAGATGTCGGCTCTGCTGCGCAGTTTTTGGCGTTATTACTGTTATTTGTTTTATGGATAATGGCGTTATTAAGCCTTTTACATTGAACAACACTTAAGCTTTTACAACCTAATAAATTGAGTAGGGTGTCTTGATGACTTTAGAAAATAACTCAGCTAATTGGACGTGGCTTAAGCTTTTGTGCTTAACTGTCATTGCGAGTCTAACTTTTGAGCATAGTCAGTTTGATGTTGGTATTAGTGAGCTTTTTTATACCAATGGGCAATGGTTTCTAGAAAAAGGCGCTCAGCCTTACGCTTTTATCTTTTATGATGGACCTAAAGCACTTTTGATCCTAGTGGCAATGTATTTGATAATCGTGTTAATTATCAAATACAGACAACCTTCGAATACTGCTTCTACCATTAACCGTAGTAAGCTCGATAGATTTATTATTCCTTTATCAGTTCGTGAAATAGGTTACTTACTTATTATTTTGATTGCAGTGCCAAGCTCTATTGCACTATTAAAAGGTGTCACCCATGTTAGTTGCCCCAATCACTTAACATTATTTAATGGTGATCTTCCTTATCTTAATCTCTGGCAAAATATAGTTGCCCAAACGCCAGCCAAATGCTTCCCAGCGGCACATGCTAGCGCAGGTTTTTCCTTATATGGATTAGCATTTTTACCCACTTTGCATAAGTATCGCTATAAAACACTTGCAATAGTTACTGCCTTAGGATGGACAATGGGAATGTACAAGATGCTGTTTGGGGATCATTTCTTTAGTCATACACTAGTATCGATGTTACTCTCACTAACGATAGCTTGTGCGCTTGCCAGCGTATTTTTTAAAAGCGCAGCTATTATCAAAGAACGTAATCTTATTTTAAACAGTACAGTAGACTCAGTTAAATAGCTATTAGCACTAACCTACCTAATGCTTCTGCCCTATAAATTATAGGGTCTTTTTTTGCCAGTGAATTTGAACTTCTAATCAAATGCTTAATCTGCGCTAAGCTTCTCCTATATCTTATTTTGTATGATGGACTCATATCGAAACGGCTGACAACCGTTTTTGCGAAATTGAAATTGCCAAGGGCACACAGAACTATGGTTTAATTATAGATAGCATGACAGGTCAAGTTATCAGTAGTCAGTTAGACGACGATGACTAAAATAGCGGCATTGAACCACATCTATAAGGATATCCCATGCGAGTATTGGTAGTCGAAGATGACTTGATGATTGGCGAGAGTCTGAGTGAAGCCTTGCAAGATGAGGCTTATACGGTTGATTGGGTCAAAGACGGTCGTCAAGCCATACTGACATTAAGGGTGCAACCTTATGACATCATCTTATTAGATTTAGGCTTACCAGAGGTTGATGGCATGGGCGTGTTGACTGCTATTCGCGATGCCAAGATTGAAACACCAGTGTTGATACTCACCGCGCGTGATCAATTAAAAGACAGAATTGCAGGATTAGACTCAGGGGCTGATGATTATGTCGTCAAGCCTTTTGAGTTAGGAGAAGTCTTTGCACGCATGAGAGTGCTTATTCGCCGAGCTCAAGGCAAGGCTGACAATCAAGTGACGGTTGGTAATCTCAGTCTAGATACCGCGCACAAACGAGTCATGATGGATGGCAATCCTATCGATTTAACCGCAAAAGAGTATATGCTCATCATTACCTTTATGTTGTCACCTGAAAAAGTCATGTCCAAAAGTGAACTTGAGGATTCGTTATATGGTTGGGGCGGTGAAGTTGAGAGTAACGCCATTGAGTTTTTGATTCATAGCTTACGCAAAAAGGTCGGGCAAGATAGAATCAAGAATGTTCGTGGGCTTGGGTGGTACATCAGCAATGCCTAACTTTAAATGAATAACTCAAAAACCCTAGCTATCACCTATAAAAGTTAAATGCTATGCCTAAATTCCGTAAACTCTTTAACTCACTACAGTTCCAACTTATCTTTTGGTCTGTTTTGTCATTATTGCTATTGGCAATAGTCGCTGGTGGTTATGGATTTTGGTACAGCTATAACGAGATAAATGACTTTCAAGATGATAACTTAAAAAATACTGCGGCATTGTTAGAGCAGTCGCTTAATATTAGTGGTTTAAATAATAATGCTGCTTATTCATACAGTGACGAGCATGCCCGCAGCAACATTCACTTTGATACCGATGACGATGATGGTGCTATCACCGTTGATATAGTCATACTCTCTGCCTCACTCGATAACGGTAACGGTAACGGGGTAGAAGATTATCAGAACGATCAAAGTGATGACGAGCATGATTACTCAGAACCTATACCGATGGCATTATTAACTAATATTCCAATAGGAATAAGTGATCAAGACATTGATGACCATACTTGGCGAACTTATAGAAGTAATGTCAAGATTGAGCCTTTGAATACTAATGAAAAAGTAGCCCTAATCTTACGCCAACAAACGGATCTACAAGACGATTTAGCCAAAGCCAGTGCCTTACAGTCTTTTTTACCCCTTATTATCGGTATAGCATTATTACTGCTTTTACTCCCTTTTATCATGTGGCGAATGATGAAACCTGTGCGCCAATTACACTATGAGATAAGCGCACGTAATGAGAATGACCTAAGTCCTTTATCGATTGGTAGACTGCCCTCTGAATTGCTGCCACTAGCAGCATCTTTAAATAGACTATTGGCTTTAGTAAAAATTAGTATTGAACGTCAGCAACGCTTTATCGCTGATGCTGCCCATGAACTGCGCTCGCCGCTCACTGCTATCTCATTACAGCTACAACGACTACAGCGTATTAGTAATGACACCGTTATGTCAGAAGGTCTTGATAAACTGGCTATTCGCTTGAAACGCAATCAAAGTTTGGTTGAGCAGTTATTAACGCTCGCTAGAGCTGGCAATATCAATACAGCGCTCGATCCTGAAGAAACACCAACCAGCGTTAACTTCATTATCGAACAAGTCATTGGCTTACTCATTCCCATTGCTGATAATAAAAGCATCGAGCTGACCGTTGACTTGCAACCTAATAGCAAAGTAGATATAGATGAGACTTCGTTATTAATGCTCATCAAAAACCTGATTCAAAACGCCATTATTTATACACCAGATAATGGTCAAGTCATGGTTAAACTCTATCAACTTAAGCAAAACTCAGGCAGTTTGGATAAATCGGCTTTAAATGCTCAGTACAATTTTGGCTCACATGTGATTCACTCTGGAAAATTAAATAATTTATCCAAAACCTTAAGTGGCAGATTGGTGTTGCAGATAATAGATTCAGGCGCAGGTATTCATCCTAGTGATTATGAGAATGTTTTTGAGCCCTTTGTAAGGCTTAATCAAGTACCAAGTACAGCTGATCAATTCAGCGATAATATAAGCGCATCAAGATCAGATAGTGCCAGCAAGAAATCACAAGAAATAACAGGCACTGGACTAGGCCTCTCTATCGTCAAGTCAATTTGCGAGCAGGCAGGTATAGATGTCTTTATGAACGACTCCACTTCGGCAACTTCAAGTCAGAATAGTAATCGAGGGCTTTGTATGACGCTGGTTTTCTAAATCAATAAATTGAACTTTTCATGGAAGCTTTCTAGATCTAAATAGCTGTATCTTGACACTTTCTTAACACCTCTATTGATAGTTTAGTAATGTCTACAACAGGACACTAAATTTGCTTATCGATAGAGTGAATCCATCCATGAATACAACCTTAAAAGCTCAATACTCATCCAGCGTTTCAGATAACGATCCAGTATTAAATGCTTTATCCAAAGTTCCAGAGGTTACCTTACTTTTTTGGATAATCAAAGTTGCTGCTACGACACTTGGTGAGACAGCAGGCGACGCCTTATCAATGTCGCTCAACCTAGGCTACATCGTCAGTACTGGTATATTCGCTGTCCTATTTGGCATAGCGGTTGCCACCCAAATTAAAGCGAACTCGTTTAATAAATGGTTATATTGGACGACGATTATCGCGACAACGACTTTAGGAACAACGATAGCAGATTATGTGACGAGATCATTAGGAATTGGCTACGCTGGCGGCTCAGCGTTACTAGTCGCTCTACTTGTGATGTGTTTAGTTATATGGCAAAAAACGATGGGGAGCATTGCCGTCGACAGTATTAGTAAACCCAAAGCGGAGGTGTTTTACTGGACGACTATTATGTTTTCGCAGACGCTTGGTACCGCATTAGGCGACTGGGTCGCAGATACCAAAGGCATGGGCTACACAACGAGTGCTATCATCTTTGGCTCTTTATTGGTGCTTATTGCTTTGATGCATTTTGGCACTAGAATATCAAAAACGCTTTTATTTTGGAGTGCCTTCGTTTTGACTCGCCCTTTAGGAGCGGTATTAGGTGACTTCTTAGATAAGCCTATTGATCATGGTGGTCTTGCATTGAGTCGCTTTGGCGCTTCCGCAGCACTATTAGGCTTTATCATTGTCTGTTTATTAGTGTTTAAACAGCGGGCTAGTACTAAAGCGCATTGATAAATGTAAGTCTATTTAATTGCAATTTACCAGTACTGAACTATATGAGCCGTAATTCAATAAAAGCCTTTAATTTACTTTCACAACTTACCAACCAAATAGAATCAGTTAAGAGCTATCCTAGATTATTTTACCTATCTAGAATAGCTTCATAAATTATACTGTCAATTCTAAACTTAACTATTCAGCTTAGAATTCGTATTTGGCCATTATTTCAACTTGCTGACCTTTTCTCACTTCTAAAGTGGTCTTATCGCTTCGATCTCTCCACTCAATACCAATATCCAGATCTGGTAAATACTCATAGACAAGGTTGATGCTTTTTACGTTCACAGAGGTATCTACCTCATCATCTACGTTAATCTCACCATAACGCATGTTACTCATCAGTTTCTCTGTAAACTTATGCCTATACCCTACAGTGAAGCCAGTTTGCGACACAAGCTTACCGTCTTCGGCATCACAATCTAAATCGCTAGTCGCACCAAGGACTCTTCCAACACATACTGTGGAATAAACGCCCATCCCTTTACCGTTATATACGCTCGCATGTAGCGAATCATTACCCAGCTTTAGTTTACCAGCCAAAGAGACACCGACGCCTATATCCGAATCTTCTCCATTTTTAGCCTCACGAGCAGTAACAGCCAAGTTATAGCTAAGATCAGATATATTATCCTTGTAGCTAACAACCATATCCGGCAAATTAGCTTCTTCATCAACAGGTTCTTGAGCCGTAAAACGAAGCCCTTTATGAACGTAATGCACAGTCAAATCTGGACGAATATAAGCGCCACCACCAGAGATGGTGCCCAAACCCGTGCCCCGAAAGTCAAGCTGATCAGTCAAAAGTGGATAGACCGCTAAGAACTGACCATTCCATGTCTTACCTACGGTCAAATCATCGACTTGAGCATAAGCATGACGAAGCCGCAAGTCTGAACCGCCATTCGCGGCATTGCCATAAAAATCCCCTTCAATAAAACCCGTTAATTTTTTATCATTTACGTTCTTCGTGGTTTTAAGATTAATCCGAGATTGTCGTCCACTTCCTTTGAACTCAGACTCCCCTTCATCTGGAGAATAAAAGATACCCTCCGCTTTAACATACCCACCGATACTTAAAGTAGTATCTCCATTGGTGACAAGATCTATTGCTTGTGCCTGTACACATGCCCCCAGAACCGCCAAACCAAAAGACAACTTTTTTATATAAAGCATGATCTATACATTCCTTGTGTTAATTTAAAATCCATTTAAATCCCTTTGAATTTCTATTGCTACCGTATTTTTTAATCTTATAAATACCAGCACCATCTCCTTATATAAAGAAACTTGCCTCCTAATTTAGTTGAAACTTTCAAAAGCAGTAATCGCGGCTTTTTTTGTTTCATCGATATTTTTCTTTTGTCCACTGGCTTTATCAAGATATACCAGTACTGATTCACCGCTAGCGACGATAGTATTCATAGCCGTACTATAATAGGTATATTCATGAATCACGCTGGCATTACCAATTTTCTTAACTCGAACCCCAATCCATAAGGTATCGGGATAAGTCACTGGTTTGAAATATTGACAGGATGACGCTGCCATGACTGAAAAAGTCTTTTCATTGAATAGATTTAATTGACTGTTATAGTAAATACGAGCGTTTTGGGCATAAGTGTAATAGACCACATTATTGACATGACCAAAAGAATCCATATCGCCCCATTCTACTTGTTGAGAATAGATAACCGCAAAACCATGCATGGGATGGTGTTTGTCTTTATTCAGCGTCTCTTGCATTTCCGGTAATATAGCTAAAGCCTTCATAGTTTTCTCCTCTAGTAATGCCAATTAACACAGGTATTATTAATAAACGTTAAAATCATCAGTAAGCTCAAATAATTGTTTTTTGCAATCATCAATAGAATTTTTTGGATTAAATTAATTTTTCTGCGTACATCATGCGCATCTTTTTCTTATCGAGCTTACCCACACTGGTTTTTGGCATTTCTATTAAGAACTTTATCTCACTTGGCACGCCATACTTTGGTAAATAGCCTTTTTCAACCGCTTGATGACCTAACGCTAAAATAGCGTCCGCTTTGATATCGACATGCTCAGGTTTCAAGACTACCAATGCTAAAGGACGCTCGCCCCATTTTTCATCCGCTACTCCAATGACGGCCACTTCAGCAACGCTCGGATGAAAGGATAAAATATTTTCGACTTCAAGTGAGGATACCCATTCGCCACCTGACTTGATGACGTCTTTGAGTCTATCGGTAATCTTTAGCGTGCCATCAGGGGCAATACAGGCAATGTCTTGGGTATGCATCCAACCACCGCGCCATAACTCATTGCCAGCATCTAAATTCTTAAAATAGCTTTGGGTCAGCCAAGGCGCTCGCACAACCAGCTCCCCTGTCGACTCACCATCCATTGGTAAAGCTTTGCCGTTTGCATCCCAAATCTCCATCGATACCAGCATAATTGGTGAGCCAGAAAGACAACGATAATTGATCTCTTCTGTCGTTGTCATCGCATTTGTCTGATCACCGAATGCCATTCTGGCGAGTACAGGACATGACTCTGACATCCCAAACCCCGAGATAAACTCTATTCCACTTTCAAGAGCGGCTTCAGCTAGGCCTTCGTTTAATTTGGAACCCCCTACTGATAACTTAAGGCCTTTAAACTTGCGACCTCGGGTGGCCATCTCTTTAATTAACATTTGTAAAATGGTTGGGACACCATGTGACAGCGTGACTTTATGGCGTTCAATTAAATCAACCAATACTTCGGATACATATCGGCCTGGATACACTTGTTTTAGCCCTATCATGGTTGCCCCATACGGCCAACACCATGCATGCACATGGAATAATGGCGTCATCGGCATGTAGACATCATTGTAGCGAGCACCTTGACCTTCGGCACTGAGTGCAGATGCAAGGGTACTCGATAGCGTCTGTAATACGATCTGTCGATGGGTAAAAAAGACGCCTTTTGGGTCTCCCGTCGTGCCACTGGTATAAAATGTGGTAGCGATGGTATTTTCATCGAAATCTGGAAAATCAAACTCATCACTGGCCGCAGCTAGCATGGCTTCATATTCACCTTCGACATAATCTGGCATGCTAACTTGCTTAGCTTTTATATTGTCTTCACTATACTCAGCATCATCAAAACCAGTACCTTCGAAACCAGCATCATCAAGCCAGATAATTTTCTCAATAGAAGGGGCTTCATGACGGTAATTTTTCGCCATTGGCTCAAATTCAGCATTTAATAACAAGGCTTTAGGCTTAGCATGATTGATGGTATACAGCACTTTATCTTCAGCCAAGCGTACATTGACGGTTTGCAAAATCATGCCAGACATAGGCACGGCAAAATACGCTTCAAGGTAACGATGACTGTCCCAGTCCATAACCGCAACCACATCACCTGCTTGCAAACCCATGTTTTTAAGTACGTTTGCCAAGCGGTTAACACGCTTAAAAAATTCAGCATACGTATAAGTGACCTTATCGGCATAACTAATGGTTTGCTGAGTAGAGGCAACTTTTGCACGGTTTAGCAGCTGTTTGATAATCAAAGGAAAACCGTACGCTTCTTCGGCTTGTTGGTAATCTTCATGTTGGTTGAGTATGGTAGTCATTATTGTCGTCCTTGATAATAAAATATTATGGCGAGAGTATTAATAGAGTTAGACTCGTTCAATCACCATGGCAAGCCCTTGCCCGATACCAATGCACAAACTAACTACCGCGTATTTTTCGCCCGTGCGCTGTAGCTCGCGCGCTGTACTCAACGCAAGTCTTGCGCCTGATGCACCCAGCGGATGCCCGACGGCAATCGCCCCGCCATTGGGGTTGACGCGCTTGTCATCAAAATCTATATCCAAACCCTTAAGGCAACCCAGAACTTGCGAGGCAAATGCTTCATTAATCTCAATGATGGACATATCATCAAGAGTCAAATTGGCACGTTTCAATGCCAGTTTAATGGCTTCAACAGGGCCTACGCCCATAATACTGGGCTCAACACCCATGGCACCTGAAGATAGAATTTTGGCGATAGGTTTAAAGCCTAACTTTTCTTCTGCTTGCTTTGAGCCAATAATCAGCGCAGCCGCCCCATCGTTAATGCCCGATGCGTTCCCTGCTGTAACTACGCCATTCTCATTTAAAGGTTTCAGTTTTTGCAGTGCTTCCACAGTAGATGTGGCGCGAGGATGCTCATCTTCTGTTATCGCTTTTTCAGGTAATTTTTTACCTTGCGATACCATAATTGGCGTTATTTCATCATCGAAGAACCCAGCTTGCTTGGCGGTTTGATATTTAGCTTGCGAGGCTGCTGCGAATTTATCCGCCTCTTCACGAGTGATACCGTATTTGCGAGCGACATTATCGCCCGTCTGCGGCATGCTATCGCTGCCAAACTCTTTAGTCAAAAGAGGATTGGGAAACCGGCTGCCAATAGTGGTATCAAATACTTTAAATTCACGACTAAAAGGCTGCTCGGTCTTAGCAAAGACAAAGGGTGCACGGGTCATTGACTCAACGCCACCCGCTAAAATCACGTCACCCTCATTACAAGTAATGCTACGAGCAGCATCAATAATTGTAGATAATCCCGAGGCACATAGACGGTTGACGGTTTGACCGGGCGTTGTGACATCTAGTCCCGCTAGCAATGCAGCATTACGAGCAATATTGCGTGAGTCCTCACCGGCCTGATTGGTGTTACCGATCAGTACTTCATCAAAGATATCGTTAGGTAATTGGTGCTTTTCGACCAGAGTTTTCATCACTGTGGCGATTAAGTCATCAGGACGCACGGTTGCTAATGCTCCACCATGGCGACCAAAAGGGCTTCTTAATCCATCATAAATATAGGCGTCTAACATAACTGTTCCTTGTTGTGTTTGAGAATTTGCATTATTGAAATATAGAGTTTATTAAATTGGTCTAGCTCTTAGCGTTGAAAATTGCTCTGTTGAGTAAATAATGAGATGCCTAACTTGGCACGGCGCTGTAACCATGGGCTCGGACGATAGCGTGGGTCACCTGTTAATCCATAAATACGCTCTAAGATAAGTAAAATACGCTCGGCACCAAGCTCGTCCCCCCATGAGATAGGACCATACGGATAACCCAATCCAAGCTTGACGGCATTGTCGATATCCTTTGGTGTGGCAATACCTTGCATCGCAATATCGCAACCTAAATTAATGACCATCGCAACGACTCGCTGCGCCACGAAACCAGTGCTTTCGGCAATTAGCGTGGCATCGACAGCAACATTTGAACCCTCATCCGAGCTTTTACCGAACTTATTATTTCTACCAAATATGGCATAAGCTTGCGCTACAAAGTTATCTTGGGTGACGATACTTGGCATCAACGTACGATGCTTGGATAAGTCAGTCAGCATATCGATGGCAACCGCTTGTTTAGGATTAACCTGATAGCGAATAGCCGCATTGGTTGTATCGTCACCATAGATTGCCAGCAATATTAAGCTGTCAGAGTTTGGCTTATCGTTATCGTCGATAGTAATGTCGTTAGCGTTTAGATACTCAACCAGCTGTTGTTTATCTTCTGCCAAATCTGCCCCAATCCAAACTGTTAGGTTTGAGGTATCAGACCCTGTTTTAGAAAATTTAGCTTTAGAACCTGATGCTTCAGGCGATGATTGTTGCGACGTACCCACTGTTGATTTTTGACCGTCTTTATAGTGATAAAATCCTTCACCCACTTTACGACCAAGCTTTTTACCCGTTAGCATTTGACGGGTTAAAGGATGGGGACGATAGCGAGGCTCAAAGTAATATTGGTTATAAATCGATTCCATAACTGGATGCGACACATCGATGCCAGTGAGATCAAGCAGCTCAAATGGTCCCATCCGAAAGCCAGCCCCTTCCCGTAAAATACGATCGATATCCTCAAAACTAGCGATCCCCTCGCCTAGTATTTTTAAGGCTTCTGTGCCATAAGCTCTGCCACCATGATTGACAATAAACCCTGGGGTATCTTTTGCAACGACCCCTAAATGCCCCATGCGTTTGGCTAAATCCGTAAGCGTCTCAACCACTGAAGATTTAGTAGAGATACCCGGAATCACTTCAACGATTTTCATTAATGGCACGGGGTTAAAAAAATGAAATCCTGCCACGCGCTCTGGGTGCTCACAATCGGAGGCAATCGCGGTCACCGCTAGCGATGAAGTGTTAGTTGCTAAAATTGTCTCGGCTGTCACGATGCTTTCTAACTGTTTAAAGAGCTGTTGTTTTATTTCTAAATTCTCAATAATGGCTTCAACAACGACATCTACATTGGCAATTTTGGCTATATCTTCAATCACGGTTAGATTCGATAAAGTAGACTGTAGCTGCTCATCGGTAAATTTGCCTTTAGCCGATAGTTTTTCGAGTGTCGCTTGAAGGGATTGACGACCCTGCTCAGCAGCTCCTGCTTTGGCATCAAATAACAGCACTTGAATGCCCGCTTGAGCAGCGATTTGGGCAATACCCATGCCCATAATACCGGTGCCAATAATGGCCAATGAGTTAACAGTCATAATAATCCTTTATATGGTCTTGTTAATTTATATGCTTTTGTTGAATAGTCTCGTTTTCAAACTATAGTTGCTTTTTCTCTCTATGCTTTGAGAAGTCTATGCTTTGACAAGCTACTGACCTTTATAATTTGCGTCACGTTTTTCCAAAAAGGCTTTCGCGCCTTCTTTTTGATCTTCGGTATCAAACAAAATCTGAAAGGCTTTACGCTCCAAAGCCAATGCGCCTTGCAATGGCATATCTACCCCGAGATTAGCGACTTCTTTTATTTGGGTTAAAGCAATAGGCGAGTAACCTGCTAGTTGTTCAGCGATTTCAATAGCACGCTTAATAGTCGCCTCATCTTCGACCACTTCAGAGACCAGCCCCATTTGATCCGCTGCCTCTGCACTTATCATGTCGCCCGTCAATATCAGCTTCATGGCTTTATGTTTACCAATCACACGAAACAGCCGCTGCGTGCCCCCTGCTCCTGGCATCAGTCCGATTTTGATTTCTGGTTGTCCAAACTTAGCAGACTTGCCAGCGACGATGATGTCGGCATGCATAGCGAGCTCACAGCCGCCGCCAAGCGCATAGCCATTGACCGCTGCAATAATCGGCTTGCGACAATTGGTGATGGCATCCCAATAACGTTCGCTATTGCGTAGATAGATATCAACCGTTTTTGCGGTTAAGAAATCATTGATATCAGCACCAGCCGCAAACACCTTATCGCCACCAGTCAACACAATAGCCTTGGTCTTTGGGTCATCGTTTAATTTAATGAAAATCTCTGCCATTTTTTCGCGTAGTTCAGTGTTTAAAGCATTGCGAACTTTGGGACGATTCAGTCTTATTACACTAACGCCATTTTCTAATGTTTCACAAATAATGATTTGATCTTCCATGATGCTGTCCTTTAAATAATGTCGTTAGATAAAATAGCGCAATCTTTAAAATATATTAATAATTAATACCGCATAGCGATATTTAAGACCAATATATACTGTTTATTTTCCTTTGTGAAGGGTGAAATTCAGTTAAATTTAAAAATAAACGAACTTATTGAACTATGATTTCTTAATAAATACCGCATTGCGGTTATTTAAACCAAAAGTGTTGTAATTTAATAAACTATCAATTATGCTATTTGTTCAAGGCAATTATGAAGCCGCTATCAATCTAAGTATTAATCAAACAAGGAAGAATCACATGATCAGAGATAGGGAAACTCTTAACCAAATCACCGAAACTATCCGCCAATTTGTTAGCAACCAATTAATACCAATGGAACATTGGGTAGCAGAAAACGATCGTCTTCCAGAAGACATTATTAGCCAGATGCGTGAGTTAGGGCTGTTTGGACTTACTATTCCTGAAGCTTACGGCGGGCTTGGCGTTACTATGGAAGAAGAGGTCACACTGGCATTTGAATTAGGGCGCACATCTCCTGCGTTTCGCTCACTAATCGGGACAAATAATGGTATTGGCTCATCTGGTCTAGTCATTGATGGTACCGAAGAGCAAAAACAAAAATACCTACCAAGGCTCGCCAGTGGTGAAATTATCGGCTCATTTTGTTTGACCGAACCAGAATCAGGTTCAGATGCTGCCTCATTAAGAACCACTGCTATTAAAGATGGCGATACTTATGTTATCAACGGTACTAAACGCTATATTACCAATGCCCCTGAAGCCGGCATATTTACTGTGATGGCACGTACTGATCCACAAAATAAAAGATCGGGTGGTATTTCAGCCTTCATCGTTGAGAGCGATACCCCTGGTATTACTTTGGGTAAAATTGATAAAAAAATGGGCCAAAAAGGCGCGCATACCTGTGATGTTATCTTTGATAATTGCGTAGTGCCTGCTGATGCGTTGATTGGTGGTGTAGAAGGTGTAGGTTTTAAAACCGCTATGAAAGTACTAGATAAAGGACGTCTACATATTGCTGCAGCGAGTACAGGCGCAGCAAGTCGAATGTTAGATGATGCCTTACACTATGCCGTTGAGCGTAAGCAGTTTGGTCAACCGATAGCCAATTTTCAACTTATTCAAGCCATGCTCGCTGATTCAAAAGCAGAGATTTATGCGGCTAAATCTATGGTGCTAGATGCCTCACGTCTGCGCGATGAAGGTAAAAATGTCGTTACTGAATCATCATGTGCCAAGATGTTTGCGACCGAAATGTGCGGCCGAGTTGCTGATAGAGCCGTGCAAATTCATGGCGGTGCGGGCTATATTGCGGATTATGGCATTGAACGTTTTTATCGTGATGTGCGCTTATATCGTTTGTATGAAGGCACTACTCAAATCCAGCAAATTATTATCGCCCGCAATATGATCAAAGAAGTTAGCGAGTAGTTGTCGTTTATTCGCTTACTGGTTATTTGATTACTAAAGAATATTTACATTCTCAAAGCGTATTGAGGTATTTGCTAGGACGCAGATGCCTGAGTCACGTCACCATGACTATAGTCTTTCATTCTCACAACAATAAGGATATAAATTGTGAAAAGTGCCGCTATAACTTCAGATTCAAGCTTAAGCTCTGTCCAGAAGCAACCTTGGAAATTGGCCTTCTTTTTTTGTTTTTTAGTTCTATTATGTGATGGAGCTGATATTGGTATTCTCGCCTTTACACTCTCAAGTCTAAAGCTAGAGTTTGGGTTGACCAATGTACAAGCTGGTGCTTTAGGCAGTTGGTCATTGTTTGGCATGGCAATCGGTGGATTTTTCGGCGGTTGGGCCTGTGATCGTTTTGGACGAGTACGTGTTATCGTGATTGCGACAGCGCTCTTCTCCGTGCTATCTGGTTTTAGTGGATTTGTGCAGAGCTATGAGCAGTTTATAGCATTACGGTTTACCGCTTGTTTGGGTCTTGGTAGTTTATATATTGCCACTAATACTTTAATGTCTGAAATGGTACCTACCAAACATAGAACGACTGTGCTTGCGATGTTGATGACAGGTTTTACTTTAGGGTCTTTAGTGATCACTAGCGTTTCTGCTTGGATTATTCCTAGTTATGGTTGGCGCACACTATACCTGTTGACGTTTTTACCTATTATTCTATCGATAGCAATGTACTTTCTTATACCTGAACCAAATTCTTGGAAAGAGGCACGTGCACTGAAACTCAGTGGCGCGAAAAACTCGCTGCAAAAACCTGAAAATCCTTATAAAGCAATATTTGAAAATCCAAAACATCGCATCATGTTCATTTTATGGTCAATGAGTTCAGGACTTTTACTGTTTGGTTATTTCGGGGTAAGCAACTGGCTACCTTCTTATCTAGAAACTGAACTGGGTATTAAGTTTAAAGAGATGGCTCTATATATGGCGGGTACCTATTTGACCATGATGTTTGCTAAAGTAGTGGCAGGTCTAGTGGCTGATAGAATTGGTCGTAAAATAGTATTTGCCTTCGGTACGATGGGCACCGCACTGTTTATTCCAATATTGGTCTATATGCATACTCCAGAAAACATCGGTTGGTTAATGATAACCTTTGGTTTCTTATATGGTATCCCTTATGCAATCAATGCCACCTATTTAACCGAAAGCTTCCCTACCGCTATTCGAGGTACTGCTATTGGCGGCGCATTCAATATCGGACGCCTTGGTTCAGTTATTGCACCTGTCGCTATTGGTTATATGGCCATGCAAAACTCTATCGGGGCGGGTTTATTACTTATGGCAGGCGCGTACTTCTTATGTGGCCTTATTCCAACTTTGTTCATCAAAGAGCAACAGTATGACCCACAAAAGGCGTAATATTATTCAATATATATACCGCACAGCGAAATAGCTTATAATAGCTGTATTAAGAATTTAACTACACTTTTAACTGTACCTTTAAGATAGTCTTATTAAAGGTGCAGACTACTATTAGCGTACAACCTTTTCTTTGTTTTTTTATAAAACACCCTAAGTAGTGTATTCTTTATAATGTTCACATTAACTTAATCGAGACTAATAAACCTTGTATGACTACTAATACCCTTGCTGACGAAAACTCTAATGAATCAACACATATTGAGCTATTAGAGCCGATTAGTGACATGAGAGATAAAAACGACAGGCAGTTTGTCACGGCTTTGGCCCGAGGATTAGAGCTGCTGCGTTGTTTTACCCCGCAACGTCCTTATCTCGGCAATCAAGACCTAAGTCAATTGACGGGGCTCCCTAAAGGGACGATTACGCGTCTTACTTATACCTTAGTCAAATTAGGATATTTAAAGCAATCGACCAACAGTAGTAAATATCAGCTTTCTGCAGGTGTGTTAGGGTTTGGTTATACTATGATGGCGAATATCTCTATCAACAATTTAGTCACACCGTACATGGAGGAGTTAGCGGATTATGCTAATAGTGCAGTTGCTATGGCAACCCGTGATCGTCTGATGATGGTGTATCTAAATGTAGTGCAAGGGTCTGGAACGACTACCATGCGACGCAATGTAGGCTCATACCTACCCATTCATTTAAGTTCCATGGGACGAGCTTGCTTAGCCAGTATGCCACCTGCTGAGCAAGAATTCATCCTTGATGCCATTCGTAGTAAGTACAAAGATGATTGGTTAAAGATTAGGCGAGGACTGGATAAAGCCTTTAAAGATTATGAGGATTATGGATATTGTTTTTCGATTAGCGAATGGCAAAAAGACGTCAATGCCGTCGCCACTGCAATGATGCACCCTACTGAGGGCTTACTGACTTTTAATTGTGGCGCGCCAAGTTTTGTTCTTAGCCGTACTAAATTAGAAGAAGACATCGCTCCTCGGTTGCTGCATATGAAGAATAATATCGAGGGCAACATTTATATAAGCTAAAGCGTTTTCTAATTAGCTCAAACAATCTTAAAAATTCAGAAAAACCGCTTACGAATTTATTGAACAAAATTTTAAAACATAAAAAAGCCCTTCAAGCCTTAATATATTATAGCTTGAAGGGTTTTTTGATTATTCCTGTATCGCTTTACTATGTTTAATCAACGAATATGCTGCTCTAGCCATTAACCCGTGTTGCGTAGACCTGCGGCCAAGGCATTGATACTACGGATTAATGGATCTTCAACGTCAAGCTCATCATGATCGACGACGCCTGTAACGTCTTTTTGTCTGGCACGTTTTAACAGCTCGATTTGTATATAGTTAATCGGATCTAAATAAGCGTTTCGCCACTGTAGTGAGGCGGCAAGGTTTTGCTGATTAGATAACAAAGACGTTTGATTAAGCAAAGAATTTAGACCTGAATAGGTCAAATCGTGCTCATCGATGACCGCTTTCATAATCTGTTCACGCAAAGCCTCATCTTCACATAACTGACTATAGGCATGAGCGATATTCATCTCAGACTTGGTAAAAGCCATCTCGATATTGCTGATAAATACGCTAAAAAATGGCCAATGCTTATTCATCTCCCTCATTAATTCTTCGTCTTCTTTGACGCTGTGTAGAGCACTGCCAACGCCATACCAAGCAGGTAAGGTAAAACGCGCCAATGACCAACCAAATACCCAAGGAATGGCCCGTAAAGTCGTTTTGCTTGGCAAGCCTTTTTTGCGATGCGCTGGACGTGAGCCAATATTTAATAAAGAGATTTCTTGCACAGGGGTCACCTGTGAGTAGAACTGATAGAACCCTTCAGTATTATCAGTCAGTTCACGATAACGCTGCTCACCTGCATCTGCCAAACGTGCAAAGAGCGCTTCATAATCTGGCAGCTCAGCGGGCTGCACAACGAATCTGGTAGAGCAGGCTTTCAGGGTACCCGTAATACCCATGGTCAGCTCGAATACAGCGGTATCGGTATTGGCGTATTTGGCATAGAGTACTTCGCCTTGTTCAGTTACTTTAATCTGACCATGTAGTGTACCTGCTGGTTGCGCTGCGATCGCGTTATGTGTTGATCCGCCACCACGACTCACTGACCCACCACGCCCATGGAACAAGCGCGTTTTGATACCGTATTCCTCAGCGATACGGTTGATGGTTTGCTGCGCACTATAAAGCTGCCATGCAGAGGTAATGATGCCGCCATCTTTTGATGAATCTGAATAGCCTAGCATGATTTCTTGGGTGTTATCTGAGTGTTGGAGCAGTCCTCGATAGAGTGGATTATCCAACACGGCAGGTAATATCTTGTCAATATTTTTAAGGTCTTCGATCGTCTCAAACAACGGCGCAACTGGTAAGTCAGCAGACAGTTGACCTGCATCATCAACCCTGCACAAGCCTGCAAACCGCATTAATAGTAGTACTTCTAATAATTGACTAGCGTTATTAGTCATTGAAATAACATAACTGCCAAAAGTCTCTTGCCCTACCAGCTTACGTAATGTCGCCACTGAGTTCATCAATGCCAATTGTTCACGTGTTTTATCAGTCAAGTTATCGGTATAGATGAGCGGTGTACCAGGCTTTGCAAGCAAGCGGGTTAGCCACTCTTGGCGCTCGCTTTCACTCAGGGTTTGATAGTCTGGCAAATTAGAGGCACTGGCAAAAATATCGGCAATCACTTCACTATGATAAGAAGACTCTTGACGGATATCGAGCGCGGCTAAATGAAAGCCACAGGTTTTTACCAGACGAATCATATCGAGCAATAATCCTTCTGCATGAGCAGTATCATGGCCATTCACACTCTGACGAATGATACGCAGGTCTTCTAACAGCTCTTCTGGGTCGGCGTAGGCATCTTTTTTAGCGTCACTATCACTACCTTTACTTTGAATAAGGCGATTAGTAGCGTTGACTTTAGTAAGGATTAAAGAAAGCAATCTACGATAAGGCTCATTGCCATAATCATCGAGATTATAATCAAAGACTCGTCTGTCGAGCTCATCGTAACTTTTGATTTTGGTATAGACCTCAGCTGAGACTGTTACAGTGGTATCGCTATGAATGAGCTGGCGGCGCAGTTTTTTGAGTAGTACTTGATAGTGACGCAACACGGTATCAGCATGCATTAGTACGGCAAGCTCTGTGGTCTCAAAAGTCACGAATGGATTGCCATCTCTGTCACCACCGATCCAAGAGCCAAAGCTCATAAATGCTGGTAATGGGTAGTCTGCTAGCTCTGGATAGATATCGATAATGGCTCTTTTAATATTACGATAAACCTTTGGAATGGCATTAAATAAACTGGCGTTAAAATAATGCAGTCCATTATTTATCTCGTCATAAACCAAAGGCTTACGTGTACGTACTTCATCAGATGACCATAACAAATCAATCGTTTGCGCCGTTTGTTCTTTCGCTTGCTCGTAGGCGAAACTGTCTTCATTAAGATTATTTAAAGCATCGCTATGAGTAAATAGACTTTGCAAGATATTCATCGTCGTACGGCGGCGAGCTTCAGTAGGGTGTGCGGTAAATACAGGAATAAATTTGAGTTGATCAATCAGCTCTTGCATCTGAGCAGGTTCAATATTGCGTTCACGACACTCAAGCAGGGTACGACGAAACGACCCTTCCCAGCTTTGTTCAGACTGGACACGCAGGGTATGACGTTGCTCACGTAAGTAATTTTCTTCACTTAGATTTGCTAAGAAAAAATAGATAGAAAAGCCACGTATGACGTTTTTTAAGGTTTGATTATCTAAAGAGGCAATGAAGTCAATAAGCTCCTGCTTTTGTGCTTCATTAGGCTCGCGGCGTTGTTGGATAAAACCTTTACGCAGTGTTTCAATGGTATGTACCGTCTGTTCACCAGATTGGCGAGAAATCGCAGCCCCTAAGAATGAGCCCAATAAGCTCATGCGCTCACGTAATACGTTGTTATCTATCATCATCCTTAACCTTCTCATAGAATTAATTGGCAAAATAGTCACACTGCTTTGAGGGTAATCTTTCTGCAGTTTTCTGTCATAACAGTTTATCGTCGTTAAAAATCACAATTTTAATTTCTTAACCTATTGTTATTTACTGTCATAAATCAACTACTTTCATTATTTTAGCAGCTCAAGCAATTTACCACATTAATCATAGCAAAACTATCGAACCTTAATGATATACAAAAGGCTCTAGGCTAGCAGGACTAACCTAACGGACTATCTCCATAAAATGCAACAGCCAGTTAAGTCAATATAATTTTGAGAAATCATTCAATGCTTTTGCATGGATATTGACAGCATTAGAACAGCGCTTTTAAATGACAACTCTTACGCAACTCCTAAGCAGGAGACAGTCCTTGATACGCTTTATTTAACAAATCTTTTAATTCCTCATAGTCATAATCACGAGGATTATAGTAAGGACTATCACAAATAATTTGCGCTACTTCAGCTGGCCCCTCTTCGGGTAAGCCAATGTCTTTTAATGCCAACGGAATCCCTAAAGATTGATTTAAACGATAGATTTCTAAACCGACCTCTTCACGGCTACTAACACTTAAAGCCTCTGCCAATCGATCCATGGCTTCAATATCAGCATTACGGTTGTAATGCACCGAATACGCAAGCGTAATAGCATGGGCTTCAGCATGTGGAAGATTGTATGTGCCACCCAAGGTATGGCAAATCTTATGATGAATGGCCATACCAACCGAACCTAGACAAACCCCTGCCAACCAAGCGCCATAGGTTGCCCTCTGACGTGCTGAAATATTCGTCAAGTCCTTTACAATTACAGGCAAAGCAGACTTTAATGCTTTGATAGATTCAATCGCCATGAGACTGACGATTGGGTTTTTATCGTCAGCATATAGCGCTTCTACCGCATGTGCCATGGCGTTCATACCTGAACAAGCTGAGATTTGCGCAGGCAAGGTTAGATTTAGCTCTGGATCATAAATCACTACTTTGGGTAGGATGTGAATGTCCTTACCAGTGGTCTTTAGATTGTTTTCAGTGATGCCATAAATAGTCGTCATCTCGCTACCTGCATAGGTAGTTGGTATGGCGACTATCGGCAAATGCGTCTTTAGAGCAATGGCTTTGGCAAGCCCAATCGTAGAGCCACCGCCCAAAGCCAGACAACAATCAATATCGTTTGATTGGACGAATGCTACCGCCTTGTCCGCGACTTCTACCAGAACATGCATCACAGCGTGCGGATACACGCCTACTGAAATCTCTTGTAATTGCTGCGATAACTTCTGACCCGCTTCTTTTTGACCAGGTGTCGTAATTACCAAAACTTTATGATAACCATGCTGTATCAAAATATCTTTGGCTTCAGCTGATTTACCGTTCCCAAAATGAACGTCGAGCGGTAAAGCTTGGTAATGAAAATCTTTCATAATATCATCCTGATTTAGAAAACAACTCTCACTGAAAATACGCTGGAATATCATTAGTATGAAGTATAAATCTTCTTACTTTCAACGTCTTATCAAAACCTCGACCATTTTTTTAAACATGATTGATGTATTTAAGAATAGCAATTAGCTTAAAGCTACGTCTAAAGAGAGATATCAAACGCTACGATTTCTTCAATAAATTTTGCTTCAAGAAGGGATAAAGGACGATGTTCATGCCAGAAAATATATACAGGAACATCGGCAATACCTTCCTTAGGTGGCAAACGTCTAAGTTTAGACTCCAGATGAGTAGCCGCAATAAATTGATCAGGCAAAGCGCCAATACCATATCCTGTATAAATCAGACGCACTGCCTCATCTAGATT
Organism: Psychrobacter sp. P2G3; assembly: GCF_001593285.1. NCBI lineage: Bacteria > Pseudomonadati > Pseudomonadota > Gammaproteobacteria > Moraxellales > Moraxellaceae > Psychrobacter > Psychrobacter sp. P2G3. Next base: position 1,624,838 of record NZ_CP012529.1, on the reverse strand, counting down.
ATTAGTATAGGCACTAATACGTCCTGTTAGATCATGACTCTCTTTAAACACAGTGATTGGTGAGAGAACATCACCGATATCTTCACTATTAAAAGCAATAAAATCTTCTTTTAATAAACTATCAAAGCTCAATTCTTTTTCTAAAAAAAAAGGATGATGGTAGCCACAGTATAAATAATAGCGTTGATTGAATAGTAGTTCTTTATTGAGGTTCTCAGGAATACGTCTAGCCAAACAAATACCAATAGCAGGAGTTTTCTGGTTTAAGTTATTCAATATATCCATACTAGATTTGACAGTTAAATCTAACGTAATATTGGGATACTTTTTTTTGAAATACACTAAAAACTGATTATATTTTGGATTGTGTATGCGACTGACTACCAATAGTTTGACCACACCTTCTAAAAGATGGGAGTTACTGCCTCTCATTGCCTCAATAGAGGTAATCTCTGTAAACATCGTCTGAGCAATTTGGAGGCAGTAACGACCAATAGGTGTCAACTCTAGAGGCTTTGTATTGCGAATAACAAGCTGGCTTTCAAGCTGTTCTTCAAGTTTTTTGAGATTTTGACTAACAGCTGACTGGGTAATGTTTAATCGATCAGCAGCAGCACTAATACTTCCCTCTTCATATATGATAATCAACACGTGAAGTAGCGCCCAATTTAGACTATCTGCTAATTTTTTCTGCATCATGACCTTTTGAAGCCTATATGAGTAATCGAATGATTTAAAAGCTGGCTATCTATATCTAGATAGCCAGCTTTTAATTATGACGTCTAAATCATAATACAATATAAGCTAATAGATAGTGAGGATAATCCCAGTATGTTCTAAAAAACTCCCGTTTTTTTACTAGAAACACCCTACATTAAACTTAGGGCATAAGCTCCTCAGGATCAGTAAGCACATGCAGTAACACTGTTTTTTTATCCTTTAGGACTACTCGCATTGCTTCATCTACACTGGACTTAATATTTCTATTATTATCAATTCGTATACCATGTGCACCAAAGGCATTTGCTAATGCAGCAAAGTCAGGGTTTTGTAGCTGCGTACCCGATACTCTATCAGGGTAATGTGCTTCTTGATGCTGGCGAATAGTGCCAAACTGCTGATTGTCCATGAGGATAATTAAAACAGGTGCGTTATAGCGTATGGAGGTTGATAACTCTGCTTCATTCATCATGAATTCACCATCTCCAGTTACTACGACTGACAGACGATCTGGTGACTCTAACGCCGCGACAATACCTGCTGGCAAGCTATAACCCATCGCACCGTTTCTAGTACTAAGCTGACTTGGAAAGGTATGAGTGGGTAAATAACGCTGAGCCCATAAACAATGATTGCCTGCCCCAAAACTATACACAGCATCCTTCGGTAAGAGCTTAGTAAGCTCTCGGATAACTTCTGTCATATTGGCATAAGACTGAGAAGTATCATCTTGCTCAGCTTTTACCTCTGGAAATGCACAATCTTTTCTTTGCTGCTCATGGCAATAATTAAACCAGTCTTTACGAGAATCTGATCCTCCTATCTCCAACTTACTAATAGCTTCAACGAAGCTAATGGGACTAGCGACAATATGTTCAGTAACTGACCCACTATGACCGCGTAAACTGGTATCTAGATTGACAATATAATTAGGCTTATCAAAAGACTGTCGTAGACGATACCCATCACTTGCAACATCGCCCAACACTGTACCTATCGTGAGCAATATATCAGCATTTTCAATTAATGCTGCACAGTCATCGGAACGTCCATAACCTAGGTAGCCTGCATGTGCTGGAGAGTCAAAAGCAACTCGGTCTGAGGCGCGCCAATCATGAATAACAGGCAGATGATTATCTTCTGCAAACTTGGTTAGTTGCTTGGATGCATCAGAAGACCAATTCTGACCTCCAGCAAAAATCAATGGCTGCGAAGCCTTTGACAAAGCATCTCTAATAATATCAAGCTTGTCAGCAGCGATACAGCCCTCAGCTACCGGTATCACCGGATGCATCTGACCATGGAACTCCTGCTGGATAATATCTTCAGGTAATCCCACGACAACAGGACCAGGCCGTCCTTCTAATGCTGCATGAAAAGCCTTAGCCACAATTTCAGACGCCCTTGATACTTCGTCTAATATAAAGACACGCTTGCATTGACTGGAGAACCACTGATTAGGGTCAAATTCTTGGAAAGACTCCCGACCCCTATCAGCTACAGGGATGAGACCAACGAATAATATAAGAGGAACGCCATCCTGCCATGCAGTATGAATACCGGTATAGGCTTGCGCCGCACCCGGCCCACGTGTCACCATAGCAATACCTGGCTGACCGGTAAACTTGCCATGAGCATCTGCCATATAGGTACAGGCAGCTTCGTGACGACAGACGACCGTCTGGATATCAGCATCATATAATCCATCTAATACTGAAAGGTAACTCTCACCTGGAACAACATACGTTCGACTGACTCCGTGCAATTGCAGGCTATCTACGATTGCTTGACCACCATGAATGATGTTACTCATTTTAATCTCCTTAATATTATTTTCTTTGAGAATCAGGTAAGAACACTATTTATTTGCTCAAATATCAAATAGTAAAAAGTCCTAATAAATTAGCGATAAATAGCAAAGCAATTCCTGTTAAGAATATTAATCCCAAGATTGCCCATACGTTCATTAGCGTGGATAATTTTTTATGATCTTTAATCAATACATAGTTCAATCCGCCGACAATGGGTGCTGCAATAAAGGCAGCTATCATTGCAAATTTAAGCATTGAGCCCAGTTGACCAGTAAAGAAGATGATGATGATCAATCCTCCAACAATAGCGTAGGTTGTCCAAAAAAATATCTGTTTATTGGTAATCTCTTTATTACCTTTAAAAAGTCGTAAACATTCAGAATTTGCGCGCGCTGTTCCATCTGCGCTGGTGAGTGTAGTACCGAACATACACATGAATGCCACGAAAGCGACGAGGAATCTTGACCATTCACCGATAGTAGCTGTGTACATATTGATTAATTGACCAATGTAATCACTACCTGCCGTTTGAATCTCTTGACCAGAGCCGTATTGAACAAATACACCCAATGCCAAAAATACCAGTGCTAGAATAGTAGAGACGCTATAACCTACGTTGAAATCAATAAGCCCTTGGCGATGCGTCGTATTTTCGGCTTTAATTTTTGCCGATATCCACATCGAGTTAATAGCAGAAAACTCCATTGGCGCAGGCATCCAACCCATCAGTGCAACAAGAAATCCTAAAGTCGCTAAATCCCAAGGTGACGTTGCTACAAAATCTGCTGTCATCACGGTAGGTTTTCCAGCAGCGACAATAACGGCTATTAAAGATCCAAACGTTAGCGCAATGATAATCCACTTATTGACGCTATCTAGCAGCTTGTAATGTCCTGCGACCAGAAATACCCAAGAGATGCCCATGACAATGACAGATAGCGTAATAGTCGATAGCCCAAGGCTGTCAGGCAACATAAATCCTAAAATAGCAGCACAAAGCAAGGCAACAGCACCCGTGCCTACTACTGATGCAAACATAGATAAAAATAGATAAACACCCAAGTAAACTTTTGATTTTTTATAGTAACCAGCAATTAAAGACTCACCGGTACCATAGACATAATCGGTACCAAAGCGAAAAAATGGATATTTTAATAGGTTAGTTATGATTATGAGACCTGCAAGCTGCCAACCATAAGTTGCTCCAGCTTGAGTAGAGGATATTAAATGCGAGCCGCCAATAGCTGCCGATGCCAATAAAATACCAGGACCAAGCGTACGCCAGCTAAAATTTTTCTGCACATCGCTATTATTTAGAATAGAAGTTAATTGTTTAGACATAGAAACCTCACATTAATAATAGAAAATTTAATCTGACTATTAGTCGCACTCATTACTTTGGAATAAATGTCGCCATAAGCGAGCACGAGCACTTTTAGAATCGAAATCCTCATACCAAACATCCTTGTTGTTTTTAATTGAACAAAACTTAGCCAACTCCACTCAATTAAAAGATCTAAATCTCACTACTTGAATCGCTTGTTGCTAATGACACAAAAACAACTAGTAGCATCGAAACTGGCAGACCTACAAATACAGGATGTAAACCAAATGGATGACCAAGCACTTGCCAAATGACAGCTACAATTAAACCGACCCACATTGCGGTTGTACCGCCCAATCGAGTGGCTTTTTTCCAGAATAAACCAGCAACAACTGGTGCTAATAAGCTTGACACTAACATAGCAGCACCTGTCACAAATAAACTAACCAATTGAGGGATATAAAGGGCAAGTAGAAGTGAGAGGACAGAAACTGCTATGACAGATACACGACTGTATTTTAATAACCGCTTATCAAGATCAGGTGTCTCTTTTAGCCTTGGTCTAATAATATCGTTTGCAATTGAAGAAGCGCCTGCCATAAAGAACGAATCTGCTGTTGAAATAACCGTTGCGAGCAGGGCAATAATCATTACTACAACCATTGGGAAACTAAATACATCACTAATTACTGCGTAGTAAGTCAAGTTTGAATCAATTTCTCCCAAATTGAGTCCAAAGCGAGCCATAACGCCAATGGCAATAATCATAAAAGCGGTTACAGCACCTAAGATAATAGCAATCCAATACCCAGTTCTAGCTGTTTTAGCGCTTCCAGCAGCCCAGAACCTTTGCCATAAATCCTGTCTAACCATTTGGTAAGCACCAATAGTCAACAGATAAACGAACACCTCAGAAGGTGGAATACCCATGATATTCAAAAAATCAGGTTGATCAGACGCTGCTACATTAAGTTGCACTGCCTCTAAACCACCAGAAGCTATAATAACGATGACAAATAGAATAAAGATGCCGATTGTCTGTATCGTGCCATGAAATGCATCTTGCCAAATGACTGATTTCATACCACCAAAATAGGTCTTCAATGTCAGCATCACCCAACTGATTAAAATACCCGTGGTTATATCAAGACCCATAGTTAAATTGATGATAGTAGCAATAGCTACGAACTGTAATCCTGTTATTGCGCTATAAGCAACCATGGTACTGGCTACCGTAGGAATTCTAGCACCTTCGCCAAATCTTAAGACCGTAAAATCCGCAATAGTGACCATTTCATACTTTTCACCAAGCGCACGAATTCTCTTTAAGAAGAACCCAAGCATTACCACACCGGCAAGGAAAATCGAAAAATTTAACCACTGCTGACCCATTCCAAATAAAAAACCATTTTCCATAAATCCTAAAAGAGTAGCACCACCAACCGCAGTACCTACGAAGGTTAGTATAAGTGGGAATAGGGATACCGACCTTCCTGCAACGTTAAAATCATCGTAGGTTTTAATGCTCTTTTTATTGATATAAAGTGATACACCAAATAAGAAAAAGAAATATATAACAATTAAAAAGCCTAAAATTAAACGTTCCTGCGAATCATACATAGTTAACTCTCCCTGTATTTTCATACATCTTGCTTGTTGAAGTCCTTTCAACAGAGGTTTCTTATTTACTTATTAATCGCTACTTTCTTATTCAGTGAATCCAGATAAAAATGCCTGTAGGTTCTCATTAAGCTTTTCTATACAGTAACCGCCTTCTACTAAGACAATGACTGGTTTGCTTAATGCTTTGAGCTTTTGCGCCAAAGTTTTAAAACCCTGCGTACTGACTTCACATTTAGCTTGAGGGTCATCTTTATAAACATCGAATCCTAAGACATGGACGATCACGTCAGGATTGAACAATTTTAAAGATGCTATTGATTTATCGACTTGATCAAAAAACCCATCTTCATCCGTACCATGAGGCATGGGAAAATTAATGTTATACCCATATCCCTCTCCTTCACCTCTTTCATGCTCATGACCTGCAACTACTGGATAGAAATTAATAGGACTGCCGTGTACTGAGGTATAGAGCACATCTTTACGGTTATAAAATATTTCTTGAATACCCTGACCATGATGCATGTCAGTATCTATGATGGCTATTTTTTGGTATTTTTGACGGAGGTGCTCAGCGATAATTGCCGCATTGTTTAGATAGCAAAAGCCACCAGCGGCACTTTTGCGCGCATGATGACCTGCAGGTCTAGTGATACAGACTTGGATAGCGTTTTGACTTGTCGCATCGTCCAATAATGAATCTGCAGCATTAAGCGCCGTTTGGGCAGACCAGTAGATTGATGTCCATGAATGCTTACCAATAGGTGCGCTGCCATCAGCTTGATATTTAGCTGCTTTAGCTAAGATTCCAAGACCAGGATTATTTGGGATATAAACGGTCGTTTGAACCTCCTCTCCCATCTCCTCATCTACCGCCATCCATTCATCATGTCCATGCTTCAAAAACTCGACGTAATCAAAGGCATGTACAGCCAATATTGGATCAATACCTATATCTTTGGCAGTGATAACTTCTAATCCCATCGCTTCTGGCGCTTTTAGTAACTCCGTTAAACGCTCAGGCTTTTCTTGTGGTTCACGCATTTGTCCACGAGAAAAATATGTTTTTGGATGATGGAGCATTTGGTTTTCATGGCTATATATTTTCATTCTAAACAGTCCCTTGTTATAAATAATTTCTATATAAATAATAGTTATCGGCCCATTAATACCAGCTAATAGGTGTTTTTATATTAAAAATACTAATGATAAATAAATAGACAGTTGAAAAAATATCAACTATCTATTCTTAGACCAGTCATCTCCGGCAGTCATTCAATATATGGCGCTACATAATTGCAGTCAAACGATATAAAATAATACTATGTATAAGTACAGCTAATACCCATAGATATATTGTTATAAATATAAGACTATACGGAAAAAAACAGAGATATTCTGAAAGTTTAAATAACACTATTTATATTTGGACTATCAAGAGCTAATTGTGCTTACTAGAAATTAAAGAGATGACATAAAAGTTTATTAAAGATGCGAAAAAGCCCCTTATCGGGGCCTTTTTATGGTTAACTCTTTGCTACAGGATGTAAATGACGTTTAATTGAGTCTATACACTAGCAATAACCTGCCATGCTGCTATTGCTTGATGCTTATCTTGATGCGCAAACAGAGGATGGCTTTGAGCTTCTGCTAGATTAAGTACAGGGGTTACGCAAGCATCAACCTCTGCGAATACTTTTTGCCAATGCGCAATTGATTGACTGGCAAATTTCTCTGTCATTGCCTGCTCAGCTTTTTTACTTTCAACTGTATTAGGCATTGATCCACGCTGCCAATGAGCATCAACGTATTCAGATAAGTCTAAGGTCTCGCATAATAATCGCCAGAACTTAAACTCTAATGAACCGACTGCCATATGGCGACCGTCTTGCGTTTTATACAAGCGATAGCATGGCAACATGCCACCTAAAAAGTCCTGATGTGGCTCTGGGCGTTGTCCATTTATGTTTTCCATCATATCAGCCGTTGCTTTTGGCATGACCAGATGATGATACAAGCTGTGCGTCATACTCACGGCAATGTGTCGACCTCGCCCTGTATTCTTAGCAGCAAATACCGCTGCCAGTAAGGCAATCACTGCGGTATCACTACCGCCAGCCAAATCTGCAAATTGCATATTGGGCATGGCTTGGTCACCTGAGGCTGTTTTGAGTTGATCAAGGGTGCCGCTCATTGCCATAAAGTTGATATCATGACCAGCCTTTGCTGCCCAAGCTTTAGCTGATGCATCAAGCGCCTCTGGAATACCATAGCCTGTGATAGAAACCATCACCAGTTTTGGATTGATAGCATGTAAAGTAGCGGCATCTAAACCCATTCCAACAAGGACCTCAGGGCGAAAGCTATCAAGCATCACGTCCGCATCTTTGATGTGTGCTTTTATTGCTTCGATGCCTGCTTCACTACGAAAACCCACCTTTTCACAATATTTGCCATGGTTTAAAGCCTTAAACAACTCACCAAACGCACGTCCTGGGTCGCCATTCTCTGGTTCAATCTTGATAATTTCTGCACCAAGATCGGCGAGTAAGCGCGTCGCGAATGGACCAGGGAGATTACGCGTGAGATCGACAACCTTGAGCCCGTTTAGACAGTCAGCCATCATGTCTTTCGCAATATTTGATATCGAACTGTTCGGTCTTGAATCATCAGTCATCTGAAAATACCTCGCCTTTTTTTGCCATCTCAATCAGAATCTGTGCAGGCTCAAAACGCGTGCCAAACTTAGCTGCCAGCTCATGACTACGCTTAACAAACTTTTCTACACCTGTCGCATTGATAAACTGGAGCGTACCCCCTTGATGTGGGGCGAAACCCCAACCAAAGATTGACCCTACATTACCTTCAGCAACAGCCCGCAAGACATTTTCTTCGTAACAACGAGCCGATTCGTTGGCTTGGATATAGAGCAGTCGATCTATCAGCTCTTGCATGTCTGGCTGCTCATCAATGGGTGGAAACAGTTCAGTAAGTTTTGGCCATAATCTCTTATCGCCTTTACCTTCATCATTTTGCGAATAATCATAAAAGCCTTTGTCGACCTTTTTACCTAAGCGTTCGTGGTCTTTTGCAATCACATTAAGCACTGCAGCAGATGGATGACTGACCCATTCTTTGCCCTCGCTGAGCGTATCTTTTTTGGATTGCTCCATGATATGCATAGATAAATCAAGCGACACTTCATCTTGCAGCGCGAGCGGCGGCATTGGCATACCAGCTTTGAGACCTGCCACTTCAATTCGACGTGGATGCACGCCCTCACCTAACATCGCAATACCTTCTGAGACATACGTACCAAATACGCGCGAGGTATAAAAGCCGCGACTGTCGTTGACGACGATAGGCGTTTTGCCAATTTGTAAAACGAAATCAAAGGCTTTTGCTAAGGTTTCATCATCAGTCTGCGCGCCCATGATAATCTCAACCAAAGGCATCTTATCGACTGGTGAGAAAAAGTGCAGCCCGATGAATTGAGAAGGACGTTTACTTGCAGTGGCTAAGCTCGTAATAGGAATGGTCGACGTATTAGAAGCATAAACGACCGTTTCAGCAATGACGGCTTCTGCTTGTTCGGTACACTTGGCTTTGATATCGCGATTTTCAAATACCGCTTCGATGACCAAATCACAACTTGCAATATCATCATAGGAAGTGGTGGTTTGAATTTTACTTAATAACGCTTCTTTTTTGGTATCGTTTGAGCGTCCGCGATTAATGGCTTTATCAAGTAGCTTTTCTGAATATTGTTTACCTCTATTGGCATTTTCAATACTGGTGTCTAATAGCACCACATTGATGCCCGCTTTGGCGGCAACATATGCAATCCCAGCACCCATCATGCCTGCGCCAAGTACCGCAACCTTATTTACTTTTTGTCGATCAAAGCCGTTAGGACGCGATTGTCCTTTTTTAATCTGGTTTAATTGCGTCCACATAGAAGTGATTAAATTGTTGGATTCAGGCGAGAGTACACAAGCAGCAAAGTAGCTCGATTCGACCTCAAGCGCAGCATCGATATCAAGTAAGCTACCTTCAAATACGCAAGACATGATATGGATAATAGCAGGATAATTGCCGTGAGATTTCTGATACGCCATAGCTGGCGCAACAGATAGCATTTGCGCATTCTTTGGATGATTCGCATTGCCACCAGGAATGCTAAAGCCTTTTTTGTCCCACGGTTGCTGTGCATCAGGATTGGCCTTAATCCACGCTTTAGCTTTGTTTAACATATCGTCTTTGTCACTAGCTATCGCATCAATAAACCCAATCTCTTTAGCAGCGATAGCACTGACAATTTTACCTTGGGTCATCATCTCAAGCGACTTTTGCATACCGAGTAGGCGCATGAGACGCTGAGTACCACCGCCACCGGGTAGCAAGCCTAACTTCACCTCGGGCAATCCAATTTTAGTTCTAGCTGAATCGATGGCGAGTCGATAATGACAGCCCAACGCAACTTCTAGCCCGCCACCAAGCGCCGAACCTGTCATCGCTGCAACGACAGGTTTGCCAGATTTTTCAAGTTTACGTAGGCTTGCCTTGAGCGACTCAACCAATTTAAACGCTTGCTCGTGGGTTTGAATACTCGCAAGCTGGTCAATATCAGCGCCAACGATAAAAGACTCTTTACCTGACGTTAAGATAAGCCCTTTAGCCGTCTCATCGTTTGTGAAAGCATCGACCAATACCGCAAATGAGTGATTAAAAGTATCATCAATCACATTCATCTTACGCGCGGTTTGGTTAATAGTGACTATTACGATATTGCCATCGTCACGCTCAGCAGAAAAATCTGCCAACTCATTAATCGTTTGGGTGCAATCCATGCTCATTATTATTCCTTTTTTTAAATTCAAACTTATTATTTAACCATCGTCTTACAGATAGCTTATACACGCTCAATGATAGTCGCGATGCCCATACCGCCACCGATACAAAGCGTAATCATGGCCGTTTTTAGGTCACGACGCTCTAACTCCTCAAGCACAGTGGTGAGCAGCATGGCTCCAGTAGCTCCTAATGGATGTCCCATCGCAATAGCGCCACCATTGACGTTGACTTTATCCAATGAGACACCCAAATCTTTCGCTGTCTTCATCGGTATCGCGGCGAACGCTTCGTTGATTTCCCATAAATCAATATCAGCTGCCGTCATACCGGCTTTTTTGAGCGCCTTTTGGCAAGCAGGTGTCGGACCGGTCAGCATAATAGAGGGCTCAGAGCCAATAACCGACGCCATAATGACTTTCGCACGCGGACGCAACCCTGCTTTTTTACCCGCAGCCTCACTCCCCAAAAGGCAAAGCGCAGAGCCATCAACGATACCAGAGGAATTACCAGCATGATGCACATGATTGATACGCTCGATATTGGTATATTTGTCCAGCAAGACGCTATCAAAGCCCATAGCACCAAGCGATGCAAACGAAGGCTTGAGCCCTGCTAAAGTATCAACGGTAGTATTAGGACGAATGGTCTCATCTTTATCTAAAAGCAAACGACCATTTAAATCATGCACAGGTATCACCGCATTGTCATAGTAACCAGCAGCCCATGCGTTAGCAGCACGGTTATGCGACTCGGTAGCAAAGGCATCAACATCTGTACGACTAAAACCTTCAAGTGTTGCAATGGTATCGGCACCAACGCCTTGCGGGGCAAAGCCAGTCACAGAATTTACCCGCGGATCCATAAACCAAGCGCCACCATCTGCGCCCATTTTTACACGGCTCATTGATTCCACACCGCCTGCAACGACCATATCCTCCATACCTGACATGATTTTACTCGCTGCCAAGTTAATTGATTCAAGGCCAGAGGCGCAAAAACGCGACAATGTCACGCCAGCGACAGTTTCATGCCAGCCCGCATCAAGCACCGCAATGCGGGCAATATCTGCGCCCTGTTCACCGATTGGGGTCACACAGCCGAGCACGACATCGTCGACCAAGCTAGTGTCTAAATCATTACGCTGTTGCATGGCATTAAGTAAAGTGCGTACCAGCCAAATGGGGGTCGCTTGATTTAAGCTGCCGCCTGCTTTGCCTTTACCGCGAGGGGTACGAATGGCGTCGTAAATGTAAGCCGTCTGAATCATGCTATATCCTTATAGTCTTGATAAAATAGTCTTAATGAAATGGTCTTAGTGAAATTTTTGATTATTTATAAACGAGACGCTTACATAAAGCGTGACGCCAGCTCTTTCATAATCTCGTTGGTACCGCCATAGATTTTCTGTACGCGCGCATCAGCGTATAAACGTGCAATCGGATATTCCATCATATAGCCATAACCACCAAATAACTGGACGCACTCATCCATCACGATACATTGTTTTTCTGTCACCCAATATTTGATTAAGGCAGCATGCTGCACCGTGAGCTTATTTTCGATCAACGCTTCAATAGCAGCATCACACAAGGCGCTTGAGGCAATATAATGCGTGTTGCATTCTGCTAGCTTAAAGCGAGTATTTTGAAAGCTCCAAACAGGTTTGCCAAAAGCGGTGCGCTCTTTGGTATAGTCAATGGTCAAGTCCAGTGCTAATTTCATCGCCCCAATTGCTGCCAGTGCTACAATCAAACGCTCTTGCGGTAATTCTTGCATTAATTGCGCAAAACCTAACCCTTCAACCGTACCCAATAAATTGGCTTGCGGCACGCGCATGTTATTGAAGAACAGCTCTGAGGTATCTTGTGATGCCATACCAAGTTTTTTAAGCTTTTTGCCACGCTCAAACCCCGGAGCATTATCGGTTTCGACAACTATAAGCGATACGCCTTTAGCACCAAGAGATCGGTCAGTTTTGCAGGCAACAATGATTAAATTACCCAGTTGACCGTTAGTGATAAAGGTCTTTGAGCCATTGATAATATAATCATCACCTTCTTTGACTGCGTAGGTTTTGATGTTTTGCAAATCTGAGCCTGTGCCTGGCTCAGTCATAGCAATCGCGCCGATTAACTCACCCGTTGCCATTTTGGGTAGCCACTTTTGCTTTTGCTCTTCAGTACCATGATGCAAAATATAAGGGGCGACGATGCCTGAATGCAAAAAGCCACCGAAGCCCGCTTGATTGGCTTCAGATTGCGCATAAATCAGCGCCGCTTCATGGCGAAAATCACCACCTGCCCCGCCATATTCTTCTGGCATTGAAGCACACAAAAAACCCATCTCGCCCGCTTCTAACCAAGCCTCACGATCGAGCATACCGTTTTCACGCCACTTCTCATCATGGGCCTCCCAATCTTTAAATACTTTGAGCGCACTCTCGTGCAGCATTTCGATCTCTTCATCCATCCATTTTGGCTTAAAGCATGCAATAGTCATTGATCCATCCTTGGTCTTTGGTTACTAGGTAGTTTGATTATTCACTATACTTGTTTATACAATGACTGCCAAACCAAAGCTCATGAACTACTAGGTCATTAACTTTGCTAATTACTAGTCCGTATCGTTAATTGCAAGTGCTGTTATTGTGTTTTTAATCATTGCCTTAATCCGTTCTCTAACGCCATAATTACGCAAAAACCCCGTATTGGGGCTTTTTTATGGTTATAGCATTCAGATAATAAGTTGACTATAATTGCGTTAAGCTTACAGAGTTGGCTTAAAACGCATCATTGATGGTTATACTAAGTCAGCTAATGCTCTCGAAATTTAGGTATAAGTTATGAAGAAAACGTTATTAATATCCAGCTTAATCGCTACTATCTCTATACCTGTCCATGCAGCAGATTATCAAAGCTTTATTGCGCCAAGCTCCTTAGGTAAAAGCATAAACACCCTAAATAAGAAATATAACTTGGGATTAAAAAAGCAAAGTTTAGGCAGTTATAGCAATCAACAATCTGCGGATTGCAGCCTTCATGTAGAAACAAATAAGAAGAATCAGATTAACCGAATTAGAATAATAGATAATGAGGCCTGCAAATATACGACTAAGTCCAATGTGAATTATAATAGTCAAACAACCAAAACACAGGATTTACTCAGTCAAGTCGATATCAAAGATGTGCAGTTTGTTCCAGGATGTTTTAACTGTCCATCACGGCTAGAGATAACTGATAATCTCGTCATCAATCGTGAAAAAGACAGCTACTATACGGAGTTTGAAATACAGGGCTACAATAAAAAGTACTTAAACTATATCGCCAAAAATCTTTTTGGTGATTTCTCAGATGAAAATTATTATTCCATCATGGATCTTCTTGAATCGAGAGCTGCTGAGGATCCTAGCCTTTACGATCGCAACGAATTCAAACTACAAGCGATTGAAGCTTACAATTTGCAAGACAAGCCACAGAGCTATACGATTGCACTTAAATAGCTTTTTTGAAATAGCTTATCTAAAACGACCATTCAATTAAATGGCCATAAGTTCTGCTGATAAGACAATTTCTATTGATGTGCAGGTAACTGCTGTGCAAATCACGCGGAATAGGCAGGCAACACAATCTGCACCACCAACCCTTGAATACCATCTTGGCGATTATAGACACTTATCTGACCCTTGTGCGCTGTCACCACTGCATGGACGATCGCCAATCCTAATCCATAACCACCAGTTTCACGATGGCGGGCAGAATCGAGCCGTACAAATGGCTGAAAAATGCGCTCCAAATCTTCATTCGCAACGCCGCCACCCTCGTCTATTATGCTGACTTGAATAGCAGGTCTTTTACCATCTATCTCCACTTCCTTAATCTCGGCAATAACCATTGAATCAGCTGCAGTATGCATAAACGCATTACGAATGATATTCTCAAGTGCACTGTGTAGCTGTTCTTGGTTACCTAGTACTGTCCAAGGAGTTTCTGGAGAGGTAGCTGATAAAGGCATGACTAATGAAGAATCTGTCAATAATGAATCATCCGGCTGCCATTGCCAGTGTACGTTTTTCTGTTGAAACTCAAAGCAGACATCTTGCCCAATCTCACTGATAATTTCGGAAATATCAACCTCTTCATTCTCCAAATTATCGATAGTATATTGCTGCATTTGTAGAGATTGAATATGAATGATTTGCTCAATCAGCTCATTCATCCGCGCAGATTCTTTATCAATACGATCAAGATAACGATTGGCATTCGGCGCAAAGTCTCGCGTCAGCTCAGTTGCAACGTCAAGCCGTGCCAATGGCGAGCGCAGCTCATGTGAGATATCACTGAGCATCTGCTTGCGTGCCAGCTCACTCTCAGCCAGTCGTGTTGATAGCTTGGCTACGTCTTTCGCGAGTAAACCAAGCTCATCATCTCCCATTTTGGATAGATTTGGATTAGCCTGATAATCGCCGTCAATCATACGGTGCACTGTGTTTTGTACACGGCGAATACGCTGGGTCAGTGTACGACTCAGCCAAATACAAACTAAGACGCTAAAGAGGATAATCAGTAATAAACGTATCGGAAAATTACCGCGTTGCAGCGCTACAACGTCGGCAAAACGCAGATGCGGACGCAATTGTACAATGACTGCCTGCTCATCTGGTAAGACGATCGTCACGTCAGCCAACTCAGGACGACTATCGGGATTAGCTATATTCGCGCGATTCGGTATCATCGGTGACAGGATATTATCTAAAAGTGATGGCTCATTATCAAATATTCTATCGTCGTTGCTACCAGGCATTTCATTATCAGACATTTTATTATCAGGCTTAGGCATTGACTGCATTGGTGGCATTGACGAAGGCCTCATTGTCTGCCTTTCATTTGGCATCCGTTCCTGCCTATGTTCCTGTCTACGCTCATCTCTATCACGATAACGCGGAAATATAATAGCGCCTTGCTCGTCATAGACTCTAATTTGATTCATAAGCCATCGGTCTTCACGATACATTTGCCTAACGGTAGTTAAATCACCCATTTGTAACGCTTCAACCATCTCTTGACGCTTAATTAATAAACTATCAATTTGTACATCCATGCGAGCATTCAGCGCTTTTTCGACCAGCCAGCGCTCCACCACGATAGATAAAATAGAGGTGATCAGAATCGTTAATAACAGGCTCAGAAACAGACGCCAAAACAGCGTGATTCGCACTTTGAATTTAGACGCTTGATTAAGAGTTTTATTGTTAATAGCTTTCTTGGCAGGTTTCATCGATGAGTCCGTCATTACAGCACCAGCTGATAGCCTTTACCACGGATAGCTTTGATAGGCTCATCGTGGAAAGGTTGGAGTTTTTTGCGTAGGCGCGAGACATGTACATCAAGGCTACGATCGAACGGCTGCAGTTCACGCTGCAACACATGCTCTGATAGCCAAGCCTTACTTACCACTTCGCCTTTTTGTTTGAGTAGCGCGACTAACAAATCAAATTCTGTCCCCGTCACTTGTAGCTCTACACCATCTATCTTACAAATTCGCTGATTTTGATCCAGATGCAAACGACTCTCTGGTAGCGGAGTATGCTCTGATGCCGCCGCATTAGTGCGCTTGATAACGGCATTGATGCGTGCCAGTAACTCACGCGGATTGCAGGGTTTAGTAATGTAATCATCAGCGCCAAGCTCAAGCCCAATAATACGATCGATCTCTTCACCTTTTGCCGTCAACATAATGACTGGAATATCACTAATATTCGGCAATTGACGTAGCACACTAAGCCCATCTATTTTTGGCATCATAATATCGAGCACCAGCAAATCATAAGCAGAAGTATCATTAGATGCGGTTTTAAGTTTCTGGATGACTGCCTCACCATCGTGAACGCAATCGCATTGAATACCATGATTGTGCAAGTATTCTTGTAATAACTGGGTCAACTCTTCGTCATCATCACCTAGCAATATATTTGGCACATCTATCTCCTTGAGCCTTAATAGCGTTATCACCCATATTATCAGGCATGTGCTTATCAATACGCTATAAACGTTACCTTTCTTAATACTTCATAAATGTTCGCAACCTTTAACTGTCGTAAGATAGCGCATATCAACAGCAAGTATTGCTTTTATACAGCGTACTTATAGATTGGCTGACAGTACCTATCTATAACGCTCTAAACATCATGCTTGCAAGATAAAAATTTAATGTTCATTTAACCAAACCGAATTAAATACAGGATATTTTTATGAAAAAATTATTAATGGGCTCAGTACTAGCAATGTCTAGCGTATTTGCAGTTACAGCTTGTACAAGTGTCAACGCAACCACTGATACAGCACCAACGACCAGCAAAATGCAGCATAAAGATGGTATGAAAAAAGGCGGCATGAGAGGCCCAATGTCGCAGCTAGATTTGACCGCCACACAGCAGGCACAAATCAAAGCCATCATGCAAGAAAAGCACGGCGATCGTGAAGCTGAACGTACAAAAAATAAAGCAGAACGTGCGCAAATGCATCAACAAATGCAAGCATTAACCAATGCGAGCACCTTAAATAATGCAGCTGTCAATCGTTTGGCTGATCAACAAGCGGCTAAAGCAAAGCAGCGTTTTATTGAACGCGTTCAAACTCAACATGCCATCTCACAGGTCTTAACTGCTGAACAGCGTGCCAAGATGGAACAACTCAAGTCAGAAAAACAAGAAAAAGGTCGTCAGCATTCACAAAACCGTAAAGGACATGACAAACAGCAAAGCCAAGGCATGTAAAAGATATGTACATGTAAGAGAGATCTGAGTTGTCATCAATAGAGAGATTTGTATTAATATTTAATGTCTCATAAAACTTGGTATAAAAATATAAAAAAGCGCATCGTATGAACGGTGCGCTTTTTAGTTCTCCACATTTACGTTCAAATCAATCTGATATTTTAATTAACTTTAAAAATTCTTTCTGTAAGAATGGTACGGAAATATAGCCATTTTTAGCCCATTAGAGGTTAACTCGTTCAGACTGAGGACACGTCCTAGTAATATCAAAAAATAAAAGTTGATAAACAGCTTTGCGCTCGCTGCTATATTCGTTACTATCTAACTATATAATCGTTCTCTTTAGTACTTCAGTATGATTTCCTACCCACTCGTAAAAAGGACTTTGCGATGCCAAAACTATCTTCTCAATCTTGTAACGATGTTATGCGCGCTCAAAACCCTCAAAATAAAACATTAGTAAAAACAACACTAAAGTCTGCTATGTTGCTGATTAGCAGTACGTTGTTGTTGTCCGTATCTGCTCACGCACTTGAACCCGTTTCCCCAACTGATGCCAATTCGATAAATAACACCTCAATTAATACCAGTGCGATTAATCTAGCAATTATGGCTGATAATCCTACCGTACTGTCTGAAACCAAGCGCATTACACGAGCGAAAACCAATGCGCTTACATCAACGACTAGCAATGCCAAAGTCGATGAAGCCATCTACTCTGAAGATGCTATTCACCATCCTGTATGGGCAAAGAATGGTATGGTCGCGACCCAAGAAGCACTCGCCTCCGATATTGGCTTAAAGATTCTAAAAGAAGGTGGTAATGCCGTTGATGCTGGGGTCGCTGTTGGCTTTGCCTTAGCAGTTACCTTACCTCGCGCTGGGAATATCGGTGGCGGTGGTTTTATGATGATTTATGATGCCAAGCAAGGCAAAACAGTGGCTCTTGATTACCGTGAAAAAGCACCGAGTAGCGCATCTCGTGATATGTATCTCGATGAGGAAGGCAATGCGGTCAGTGACTTATCCCGTTATCACGGCTTAGCCGTTGGGGTGCCGGGAACAGTGGCAGGACTGTTAAAAGCGTTAGAAGATCATGGCACGATGAGTCGCGGGCAAGTGATGGCGCCCGCAATAGCATTAGCAGAAGATGGTATAGAAGTTACCGCTGGCTTGTCTGAGTCGCTCACCGCATTAACCGATCGCCTGCAAAAATGGCCAAGCACCAAAAAGATATTTTTTAAACCTGACGGTAGCGCTTATCAACCTGGTGAACGCCTAAAACAGCCCGAGCTGGCTCGCTCGCTGAAATTAATTGCTGCACAAGGTGCTGATGGCTTTTATAAAGGTGAAACCGCGACTAAATTAGTCAAAGCCGTTAATGACGCTGGTGGTAGCATGAGCTTGCAGGATTTGGCCAATTATGAAGCGATTGCTCGCGAGCCAGTCAAAGGGGACTACCGTGGTTATGAGATTGTCTCTATGCCGCCGCCTTCTTCTGGTGGTATTCATATCGTACAGATTTTAAACATCTTAGAAGGCTATCCGCTTAAAGACTACGGACAAAATAGCGCGCAAACTATCCATTTGATGGCTGAGGCCATGCAATTGGCCTATGCAGATCGTGCTGAGTACTTGGGGGATTCGGACTTTATCGATGTGCCGACCAGCGGCTTAACCTCTCAAGCGTATGCAGATAAGCTGCGTACATTGATTAATCCAAACAAAGCCACGCCAGCAGCCACAATTAAAGCCAATAATCCACTCCCCTACGAGAGCGATCAAACCACGCATTTCTCCATTGTTGATAAAGACGGCAATGCAATAGCCAATACTTATACGCTTAATTTCTCTTACGGCACTGGCCTTGTCGCTGAAGGTACAGGCATTTTGCTTAATAATGAGATGGATGATTTTTCTGCCAAGCCTGGCGTGCCTAATGGTTATGGGCTATTAGGCGGTGAGGCAAATGCCGTTGAAGCCAATAAGCGTCCATTATCTTCTATGAGTCCTACCTTGGTATTTAAAGACAATAAACCTTTTATCGTCACTGGTAGCCCGGGTGGTAGTCGTATTATTACTACCGTTACCCAAATCATCTCAAATGTCATCGACCATGATATGAATATCGCTGAGGCCACTCATGCTCCGCGTATTCATGACCAATGGTTACCTGATGAGATTCGTATTGAAAAGGCGCTCAATGTCGATACGATTAAAAAACTAGAATCCATGGGCCATACGGTTAGCCCGCAAGCAGCAATGGGCTCAACACAATCAATTATGTTGACTCCTAAGGGTGTTTACGGTTCTTCTGATCCGCGTATCGTCGATGCGGCAGTGGTTGGATATTGATTGAGTATTAGATTAGGTATTAAAATTCATTCATTTCGCTAAGGAGAGCCATATGATTGAGAGCAAAAGACCTGATAAAGCCACGTTGGCGAGCATGTTTCGCGCTTTTATTGAGCCTGAATATGTGATCAGTGATGAGGAAACCCAAAAGCCTTTTGAGTGTGATGGGCTGTCTGTCTATTGTGATATGCCGCTGTTAGTCGTCTTGCCAGATACGGTCGAGCAGATACAAGAAGTCATGCGTATTTGCCATCGTTATCAGATTCCAGTAGTAGCTCGCGGAGCAGGCACAGGTCTTTGTGCCGGTGCCATGCCAAATCCTGATGGCGTGCTGTTAGTACTGTCTCGTTTTAAGCATATTCTCGAGATAGACCCTCTAGCCCGCACGGCACGCTTGCAGCCAGGCGTACGTAACTTAGCCATTAGTGAGGCGGCCTCCGTACATGGCTTATATTATGGTCCGGACCCCTCCTCCCAAATTGCTTGTACGATAGGAGGCAACGTCGCCGAAAACTCCGGCGGCGTGCATTGCCTCAAGTATGGGCTCACGGTACATAACTTATTAAAAGTAGAAATGGTGACGGTCGAAGGTGATTTGATAAGCATTGGTAGTGAAGGACTTGATAGTAACGGCATTGATCTTATGGCCTTGATAACTGGCTCTGAGGGATTGTTAGGAATAGTTACTGAAGTCATGGTCAAATTATTACCCAGCCCCGAAAAGGCGCAGGTCATTATGGCCTGTTTTGATAACGTACAGACGGCAGGCGATGCCGTAGGCGAAATCATTGCTAAAGGGATTATCCCAGCGGGGCTTGAGATGATGGATAGCTATGCCATTATAGCGGCCGAAGCATTTGCGCAAGCGGGTTACCCTACCGATGCTAAGGCGCTGCTCTTATGTGAATTAGATGGTACGGCAATTGAGGTTCAAGAACAAATCATCGAAGTTGAACAGCTCTTTATCCAATTGGGAGCCACCTCAACTCGAGTTTCTCAGAGCGAGGCGGAACGTGCTTTGTTATGGAAAGGTCGTAAGTCTGCCTTTCCAGCGGTAGGCCGATTCTCACCCGACTACTATTGCATGGATGGCACTATTCCTCGCGGCCAACTGGCGCATGTATTGACTGAAATGCAAAAACTCTCCGAGCACTATAATTTGCGCGTGGCCAATGTCTTTCATGCGGGTGATGGTAACTTGCACCCTCTGATATTATTCGATGCCAATATGCCTGGTCAGCTTGAAAAAACTGAGGAATTTGGCGCTCGTATCTTAGAGCTTTGTGTCAAGGTAGGTGGTTGTATCACTGGTGAGCACGGTGTTGGTATAGAAAAAATCCGCCAAATGCGTGTGCAATTTAATGAGCAGGAATTACGCCAATTTCATGCTATTAAATTTGCTTTTGATCCTGATGGTATGCTTAATCCAGGTAAAGGCATTCCTGTCCTAAAAAATTGTCAGGAATATCGGTCGCTTGATAAGATAATGGACGATTCAGTGAGTCAGCCGCCACAACAGGGAGCACCGGCATGAAAGATATAAGTGCTGAACTGATTGAGCGAATTAAACAGGCCAGTAGTGATGGTAGCAAATTACAAATAGTTGGCGGTGGTAGCAAGGAATTTATGGGTCGCACGCCCGAGGGCGTCCCGCTTAAAATTGCTGAGCACAGTGGTATTGTGAATTACGAGCCGATTGAGCTGGTGTTGACTGCACGAGCAGGTACTCCGTTAACTGAGATTAATAACGCTTTGAGTGAACACAATCAGAGATTGGCGTTTGAGCCGCCGCTATTTGATGGGCAGGCGACTTTAGGGGGCACGCTAGCATGTCACCTGTCAGGACCAGGACGTCCTTGGAATGGTTCGGTAAGAGATCACGTCCTCGGTATTCGCCTGATTAATGGTCGAGGCGAAGCGCTGCGCTTTGGTGGTCAAGTGATGAAAAACGTAGCTGGCTACGATGTCTCAAGAATGCAGGCTGGAGCGATGGGTACTTTAGGTGTCATTAGCGAGGTCAGCTTAAAGGTCATGCCCAAACCTGCTGCTACTATGACTCTCAAACGTGAAATGGAGGCAACGCAGGCTATCAAAGAGATGAACCGTTTGGCAGGTTTACCAAATCCTTTGACGGGCGCTTGTTGGTTTGAGAATCATCTTTATTTACGTTTAGAGGGCGCGCGTAGTGCAGTCGAGAGCACCGTTAAGCAGTGGCAAGGTAAAATTCTAGAAGAATCAGACACCCTATGGACGCAGCTACGCGAGCAGCAGTTAGACTACTTTTCAGGTCATGCGCCTTTATGGCGGTTTTCAGTCAATAGTAATGCTGAGCATGTATTTCCAGATAAAGAGTGGCTGGTGGATTGGGGTGGCAGCCAACGTTGGCTGCGCGGTGATTTCGATACTGAATCATTGGAAGCACTTGCCAACAGTATGGGCGGTCAAGTGAGTCTTTATAGTGGTGGTGATCGACTACAAGAGGTATTTCATACTCAACCCGAGGCACTGCGCGGACTGCATCAACGGCTCAAACATGCTTTTGATCCGATGGGTATTTTTAATCCAGGTCGTCTCTATAGTTGGATGTAATAGGAAAATATTATGCGTACCCAAATTAATGTGAAGTATCTAGATCATCCGGAAATCAAAGAAGCCGATGCTATCTTACGCAGCTGCGTACACTGTGGATTTTGTAATGCGACCTGCCCTACTTATCAAGAATTGGGCGACGAAAGAGATGGCCCACGTGGACGTATTTATTTAGTCAAACAGTTGCTTGAGACCGGTGACGTTAGCGAAAAAACGCAAACGCATTTAGACCGTTGTCTAACCTGTCGTAGTTGCGAAACCACTTGTCCTTCTGGCGTAAAATATGGGCGCTTAGCTGAAATAGGCCGCGGCATCATGGAGGAGCAATTAGAGAGACCACTACAGCAGAAGCTACTGCGCTGGTTGATACGCCAAGTCCTGCCCTATCCCAGTCGCTTCGGGCTTTTATTACGCTTAGGACAGTTGGTTCGATCCTTTTTGCCTCATGACTTAAAGCAACAAGTACCGATTAAACAAATTAAGCGCGCATTGCCGACCCAGCAGCATACGCGCCGGATGTTGGTATTAGCAGGATGCGCGCAGCCCTCAGCAACTCCAAATACCAATATTGTGGCCGCTCGGGTACTCGATAAACTAGGTATTAGCTTATTTACCGCACCCGAAGCTGGTTGCTGTGGTGCCGTCAGTTATCACATGCCAGCCCATGAAGAGGGACTGGCATTCATGCGCCGCAATATCGATGCGTGGTGGCCCCATATTGAGGCGGGCGTAGAAGCCATTGTTGTCAGTGCTTCTGGCTGTGGCTCGATGGTCAAAGACTATGGCGAAAAACTACAGTATGATCCAGATTATACCGTTAAAGCACAACGGGTTAGCGAGCTTACCCGTGATCTTGGGGAAATATTAGTTAAGGAAGATTTGAGTCAGCTACAATTGCAAGATAAAGAGCGCAAAACAGCCGTACATTGTCCTTGCTCATTGCAACATGCTCAGCAGTTGAGCGGCTTAGTTGAACAGATTTTGCAACAGGCAGGTGTTGAGCTCACGCCTACTAAAGACAAACATTTATGCTGCGGCTCTGCTGGAACCTACTCGATACTCCAGCCTAAGCTGAGTGAGCAATTACTAACTAATAAGCTTGCGGACTTGACGATTGGTCATCCAGAGCAGATAGTGACCGCTAACATAGGTTGCCAACTACATCTAAGTAGCCGATCAAGCATACCAGTGAAGCACTGGATTGAATTGTTGGATCCGCAGTAATTAGATCCAAATTAATAAGTTATTAAGTTAGTTTTTTAATTATAGGTAAGTTTGGCGAAACTGAGTAGGCGACATTCCTGTGAACTGTTTGAACTGACGGCTAAAAGCACTGTGATCACTATAACCGCAGTTCAACGATATCTGAGTAACTGATATATCAGGCATCGCCAAGAGCTTAATCGCATATTCTAAGCGCAGCTTTTGCACAAACTGTAATGGCGACATATTCAGTACAGCCTTAAAGGTACGCTCTAGCTGCGATACACTCAAATTAGCCAAGTCAGCCAATTGGGCGATATTGATTTTCTGATCAAGATGCCCTCGTACAAACTGAGACACTTCAGCCAAGCGAGCGTGTTTACGCAAAACGCGCTCGTTATCTTCATCAATATCGACCGAAATACCAACCATCGCGATTATTTGTTGACTCTTATTATAAATGGGCAGTTTATTGGTAATACACCAACCTAACTGACCAGACGCATAACTGTGCAGCTCTAAGTTATCAACGATAGACTTGCCTTCTCGTAATACCTTCATATCTTGCAAAATATAATCCCTACTCTGTCGATGCGAAAACACCTCCTCTGTGGTAAACCCTACGATATCTTCGTGCTGACTCAACTGACAGCGTTTTAACAAAGTTTTGTTTGCCAGCTGATAACGTGCTTGGTCATCTTTCACAAAAAACACCACATTGGTCAAAGTATTCAGCAGCGGCAGCAATAATGAGACATTACCAATAAAAGCCTCGCTACTGTCGGGATAGTAAGCAGTCATATTCTGCTGCAATGACGTGGTAAGCATAGCAAGCGCTGTATCTTCTATTACATCTGTTGTTACCTCTGTCATCGTATGTCATCCTTGTCATATCAATTTTAAACTCAGCCAAACATTCATAATTTACAGACTATTTCACGTATATCTATTCTATTACTATCAATTTTTAGGCACAGACTTCTCTAGTGTACACTGAGCCACTATGCAGAAATACGCATTTATCCATGAAAAAACAGCAAGACGCTCTCTCTAAAAAAGTCCACTCTATACATAGACCTTAGCAAATAAGAGCCAACTATTGGCTATTAAGTTAAAACCATTAGGTCTCATGCATAAAAAACGGAATGTAACTTTCTCACGGATGAATTAGGGCGTCGGTCATGTCTTCTACATTATTTAATTTTAAAATTATTGACTCGCATACGGGCGGTGAGCCCACTCGTATGGTCTATGACGGCTTTCCTGAGCTGGTCGGTGAGACTATTCAAGACAAGCTGCAATACTTCAAACAAAACTTCGATCATCTGCGTCAAAGTATCATCTTAGAGCCACGCGGCAATGATGTCCTCGTCGGTGCGCTACTTCTTCCTGCAACTGACCCTAAAGCCACAGCAGGCGTTATCTTTTTTAACAATGCTGGTTATTTGGGCATGTGCGGGCACGGCACGATTGGCGTTATCGTCTCATTAGCTTATCAACAAAAGATATCAGCAGGCGTACATTGGCTAGAGACTCCCGTAGGTCTGGTTAAAGCAACCTTACATGATGATGACAGCTGCAGTGTACAAAACGTACCTTCTTATCGTTATAAAAAACAAGTTGAGGTTCAAGTTCCTGAATTAGGCCTTATCCGTGGTGATATCGCTTGGGGTGGCAACTGGTTCTTTTTAGTCAGTGAGCATGGACAAGACATTCAAGCAAATAATGTCGAAAAACTGACTCAAGTAACCATGCAAATTAAGCAAGCATTAATCACTGCTAATATCACTGGCAAAAACGGCGGCGAGATTGACCATATCGAGTTATTTGCCGATAGCGATGATACGCAAGTCGATAGTAAAAACTTCGTTTTGTGTCCAGGTTCAGCTTACGATCGCTCTCCTTGTGGTACCGGTACTAGCGCCAAACTTGCTTGCCTAGCTGCTGACAACCGTCTAGCACCTGAACAACTTTGGCAGCAACAAGGCGTAGTCGGCAGCGTATTTACTGGCAGTTATCAGTATGCAACTGAACTTAATACTGAACTTAATACTGAGCTCAATACTGATCTTAGTACTAAACTCAATAATGCAGCTGGTACGGCTTATCCTGAACAGACCATTATCCCAACGATTTGTGGTCATGCTTATGTTTGTGCTGAAACCACACTCATTGTGCAAGAAAATGATCCTTTTAAATGGGGAATTCCATCTTAGCTGATTCGTAGCATTATTTATTAAGCGAAATGATTTATTAGTGACATATATATTGATAAACGCGTAAACACTATTAAGAGTGCTTAATCAGAAGAACGTAATCGAGAAAAATTATGACTACCTCAAACTTCGACTTACATATCATTGGTGGCGGCATTATCGGTCTAGTGGCTGCGGTGACGTTGCAAGCGCGAGGCGTAAAGGTCGCACTGCTCGACGCCAATGAAGTGGGTCAAGGCGCATCATTAGGTAACGCCGGTCATATCGCTACCGAGCAAGTATTCCCTATTGCTGATGCGAGCATGCTCCGTCATGTACCCGCCATGTTATTGAATCCGACTGGACCGCTACGTATAGATTGGCGCTATCTGCCACGTTTAATGCCTTGGGCAATGCAGTTGCTAATGAATATGCGCCCTGAGCCATTTGAGCGGATTCATCAAGCGTTGTTAAGCTTAAATCAAAACAGCCTGCAAGCATGGCAAAGCTTTGCTGAACAGTGGCAACTGGGCGATTGGATACAAGTAAAGGGTTCGTTATTAACGGTTGAAAAGACAAGTAGTCTTGAGCTATTAACAGCACACGGTAAGCGTCTCAATGACATTGATGTGAGCAATGAGCTGCTGAGCAAAGAGGCTTTATTAGAGCGTGAACCTGCTTTACAGGATAACCAGTTAGCAGCGTTATTTTTCCCAAATACAGGACATATCACCAATTTAAAAGCCGTCATTAATCAGCTTCATAATACCTTTAGACAGCTAGGTGGTCATGTCATTGAACATTGCCGCGTCCTTGCTGCGACCAGTGATGCAGAGGGTATTCATTTAACGACCAGTCAAGGTGATATGACAGCGTCCAAAGTGATGCTATCAGCAGGCGCCCACTCTAAAGCCTTGGCCAAGCAACTAACAGGCGTCAACATCCCTTTAGATACCGAACGTGGTTATCACTTGATGCTACCTCATGAAAGCGCGCGCTTACAGATTCCCGTATCGAGTTTGGATCGGCGCTTCGTCATGACCCCGATGCAAGAAGGACTACGTTTGGCGGGTACGGTGGAGTACGCAGGACTTGACGCACCTGCCAATATGCAGCGAGCACAAATACTTCTACAACATGCGCAGCCTATGTTAAAAGCGCCGTTAGATGCTAGCGATAGCGTGTCATGGATGGGTTTTCGTCCATCAACCGCAGACTCCTTACCCGTCATCGACAAAATCGAGCGTGTATTTTTAAGCTTTGGTCATCAGCATTTAGGTTTAACGCAAGCCGTCATTAGTGCGCAAATGATTGCCGAATACTATTTTGATGAAGACCATACTATCGATCCAAAACCGTATCAACTGGCTCGCTTTAAATAAGCTATTTATTAAACGGTTATGAACCAAGCAAAAATCAACCGATTCATCATTGAATCATTAACCATTAAATCACCAACAATATCAACACCAATAAGGATAGTCTCATGAATATAAATGGAATTTTAGTCCCAATCGTCACCCCTTTTGATAACAACGGCGACATTGATGCGCAAAAATTAGCGATACTGGTCGAAGCCTTTATTGAAAAAGGCGTAGCCGGTATCGTTGCTTGTGGTACTACAGGTGAATACTATACATTTTCGGCAGACGAGCGCGAGCTGGTGTTGACCACTATCGCCGAAGCCGCAAAGGATAAAGTCACCTTAATCGCTGGTATCAATAGTTTATCGACTGACCACTCTATTGAGCTTGCCGCACAAGCCAAAGCACTAGGTTATGACGGCCTTATGCTATCTGCCACCCCTTATAGCTTACCTGAGCAAGATGGCATCATTGCTCACTTCGAAAAAGTTGCGGATGCCAGTGAGCTGCCGATTATTATGTACAACTTCCCTGATCGTGTCGGCGTTGCTATTGAATTTGACACTGTTGCTCATTTAGCTAAACACCCCAATATCGTCGGCGTAAAAGAAAGTAGCGGCGACTTTAGTCATGCGCTACGCATGCTGCAAGCTAATTTTGATGACTTTGATGTGGTTTGTGGCTGTGATGATCAGCCCGTTGATTTCTTCTTTTGGGGTGCAAAAAGCTGGATTGCGGGCGCAGCGAACGTGTTCCCAGCAGAGCAAGTTGCATTATTTAACGCCACCCAGCAAGGCGACTGGGATAAAGCCAAGCAAATTATGAGCGAGATTTATCCTGCTATTCATTCTATGGAATCTGGCAACTACAACCAAAAGGCCAAAGCGGGCTGCTTAAACGGCACCATGGATGTCGGTTCAGTGCGCGTGCCATTAACTGACATGCCAGAAGACGAAAAAGCAGAGTTTTTAGCCCTACTGTCTAAATAGCACTCAGCTCAGCTTAGTAAAAACAAAGTTAAGGATAACCAACGCTAAATTTGATGCCGTATTCAAAATTCGAATCGATGGCATCAAACTTAGCAGACAAGGATTAGAAAAATGAGCACTAAAGAACAAGCTACTAAAGAGCAAGTATTTGAGAAAGCAAAACAGCAACAGCTGTGGGCTGGACATTTAATAGCGGCTGATAATTTATCAGAAGCGACTTTAGACAATTACACGCCTATTGATAATAGTGTTATCGGTCAGATTGCCTCGGGTACTAGCGATGATGTCGATACTGCCGTGCAAATCGCCCGCGATAGTTTTGAAAGTGGTGAATGGCGTCGTCTGGCCCCAGCTGAGCGTAAGGCTGTTATGCAGCGCTGGTGTGCACTAATGCATGAGCATTTCGAAGAGCTGGCAGCATTAGATTGTGTGGATGCGGGCAAGCCGATTACCGAATGCTTAAACACTGACATGCCAGCGACTATTGAGACTTTTGAATGGTATGCCGAAGCAGCTGATAAGGTATTTGGTAAAGTCGCGCCGACAGGTAACGCAGCTTTAGGACTTATTGTGCAAGAGCCAATTGGTGTCGTTGGTGCGGTATTACCTTGGAACTTTCCAGCCCAAATGTACGCTTGGAAAGTCGCCCCTGCTCTTATTATGGGCAACTCCGTCATTGTTAAACCCGCTGAGCTGACCTCTTTATCTGCCTACCGTTTAACCGAGCTTGCCTATGAAGCTGGCGTGCCCAGAGAAGCGCTGCAAATGGTCTGCGGTCTTGGTGAAAATGTCGGTGCAGCACTTGGTCAACATATGGATGTCGATATGGTGTCGTTCACCGGCTCAACAGAGGTCGGACGTCTGTTCTTACAATACTCGGCCCAAAGCAATCTAAAAGAGATCGTCTTAGAATGCGGTGGTAAAAGCCCACAAATAGTCTTTGATGATGCCGTACTTGATGACGCCGCTATTAACGATATCTTATCGGCCGCGTTTTGGAATATGAGTGAAAACTGTAGTTGCGGCTCACGCTTATTAGTCCACAGCAGTCAAAAACAAGCGTTACTTGAGCAACTAAAAAATGGTCTGAAAGGTTGGAAGGTCGGATCACCTTATGACTCTGATACCGCCATTGGTCCTATGATAGAAAAAGCACATTTTGACAAGGTTTCGCATTATTTACGGACCGCAAAAGATGAAGGCGCAACGATCATTGCAGGTGGCAACATTCGTGAAGATTTAGGTAGCGGCTGGTATATTGAACCCACTATTTTTGATGATGTTACAGCCGATATGATTTTGTTCAAGGAAGAAGTCTTTGGTCCTTTGCTGGCGGTGACAAGCTTTGAGACGGAAGAAGAAGCCATCAAATTAGCCAATGAAACCAACTATGGGCTCGCCGCTTCTTTTTATACACAGAACATCAAGCGCGCTTATCGTGTGGCATCGTCCATCAAAGCGGGTACGGTTTCAATCAATGGTTTTTCAGAAGGTGATATCACGACGCCATTTGGTGGCTATAAACAATCAGGGTTTGGCGGTCGTGACAATGGTTTAGAAGCCTTATCACAATACGCACAGACCAAGACTATTTGGCTGGTTAATTAGCAAGCGTGTTCAGTCAGTACAGTCATCAATAAAAAAAACAGCTTAAATGATTTAAGCCTTTAGTCACATACTTACAGGGAAGTAAGGCCATGGAAGCGATTATTAATACCATCGTCGGCTATATATGGAGCGATGCGTTAGTTTATTTAGCACTCGGTGTCGGCATTTATTTTACCGTGATGACTCGCGGTGTCCAGTTTCGCTATCTCAAAGAGATGGTTAGGCTGTTGTTTGACAAGCAAACATCAACCCAAGGTATTAGCTCATTCCAAGCCTTTAGTATGGCCTTATCAGGCCGAATCGGCGTCGGTAACATTGCAGGGGTTGCCACCGCAATCGCAGCTGGTGGACCTGGCGCAGTATTTTGGATGATAGTCATGGGTCTGCTTGGCGGTGCCAGTGCCTTTATCGAGTCAACACTTGCACAGGTATATAAGCATACCGTTGATGACCAGTATCGTGGCGGCTCACCCTTTTATATCGAGCGTGGGCTCAAAATGAAGCCTTTTGCCATTGTCGTTGCGGCTGTTACCTGCCTATCATATGGTATTTTGGTGCCTGGCGTACAAGCCAACACCATCGCTGATTCTTTTAATACTGCTTTTAATATCCCACCTGTTGCAACTGGTTTCATTATCGTTGCGCTGTTAGCATTTATCATATTTGGTGGCATAAAACGTATTGCAAGCTTCGCTGGCAAGGTCGTGCCTATTATGGCGATCGGCTATGTTTTGATGATGATCATCGTCTTAGTGTTTAACGCCTCAAACCTACCAGCCATGTTCGCGCTTATCTTCAAAAGTGCGTTTGGTATGGATGCCGTCTTTGGCGGTATTGTCGGTCTAGCAATCTCTTGGGGTGTGCGCCGTGCTGTATTCTCAAACGTTGCTGGTGCAGGCGAAGCCACTTTCAGTTCAGCGGCAGCAGAAGTCTCACATCCTGCCAAGCAAGGTTTAGTGCAAAGTTTCTCTATCTACATTGACACTGTGCTCGTCTGTACCGCAACAGCCCTAATGATTTTATCGACAGGCATGTACAACGTCATTCCCGCAGAAGGCTTGGTGCTGGTTGAAAACATGCCAGGCATTGCAGCTGGAACGGCATTTACCCAAGCAGCAGTCTCAACGGTATTTACCCAATATGGTAGTGGCTTCGTCGCTATTGCCATCTTCTTATTTGCCTTTACCTGCTTGATTGCTTATTACTATATCGCTGAAACAACGATGGTATATCTAGACAGCAAGATGCGCTATCCTATCTTAAAACCATTACTAAAAATTGTATTTTTAATCGTTTGCTTTAGCGGTAGTATACAGTCAGTAGGTATGATGTGGGCGCTAGGCGATATTGGTTTCGGCAGTATGTGTTACCTTAACTTCATCGCCATCGTCTTACTCAGCAAAACGGCGCTAAAAGTGTTAAAAGACTATGACGAGCAAATGAAGCTAGGACTCGATCCTGTCTTTGACCCTAGAAAAGCAGGCGTTGAAAATGCAGACTTCTGGATAGAGTATAGTGATAAACATGATAAGCGTTAAATATTAGCTAAATAATCGTAAATCTTTCGCCTATCAGAGCCTTCTACATCATTATGATATAGAAGGCTTTTTTAATATTATTAATGCACAGAAAATCATGCTTCAACCAACAATGACAAATCAATATAGCTTTATCTTTCCAAAAAAGTCATTATCTAATAGTAATTTTGGTCTAGCATTAACTTCCTTCAAACCAACTTTATGTTGCATCATTAGCTCTATTAAGTTCATTTGATCAATTAAGATAAGGCTATGGGAATCAGTAGAATTGGCATAATCTTGAGCGGGCTTGGTAAAGCTTGTTGTAGTAATAAATAAGCCATGATGATTGGTTTTTTGTGGCGGATAAGCACCTACAAAGTTTCTTAGATCACCGTTAGATATATTGTTACCAGCACTATATAACTTAGCTTGAATATAATAATTATGTACTTCACCATCTGGAAAATCTTGAATGATAAGACCATCAATACCATTATCATTCGAGCGACCAGTATGACGTGACGTCAAATTACTCTCAGGGCTTTCAATCTCTAAAGAACGTTCAATTAGCTTGAGACAAAACCATTCAAACTGTAAGGGCGACAGACTTTCAATTTGTGCCATAATCATATCAGGAGTAACTTTGACAAAGTCATTACCCACTGTAGCATCTGCATAATTATTCATAAAAATAGAGGTTCGTCTTTGAGTCTCATCAATTAAATGATTAATAAGCACGTCCCCATTCTTACCATAAGCAGCAATATTTACTTTCTTTAAATCTGCAAACGCCTTATTGTCGAAACGCTTCAAATTAGCAATATAATCATTGTTAGGTATGCCTTCATTAACATACTGGGTAAAGTTATTACCCGATAACCAAAAATAAGTCTTACCAAAAGGATCTAAACGTATAATATTTTTGGGCGTTACTTTTTCATCGAAAGTAATAAAATTAGCGAAGTTTTGATTTAAATTAGGCACTAAACTAAACCTATCCTCTTTTATTAAACCTGTTGCAGATAAGCATAATAAGACCAAATCAACAATTTCATCATAACAAGGCGAACCTTCATGACATTCATGACGCACGTTATGATTACTTATGAAGTTGATTTCTTTATGATCCGCTACTATCTGTGCCAGCTTTTCAAACTCACGATAAAAAACAGTTCTACCAATCGTGTTGCGCGTGCTCAGATTCTTTATTGTTTGTATACCAGCATTCAGCAGTTCACCAAATGCAGGTAACTTTGTAATATTACTCATAGTCTTACCATTTTTATCTATTTGATTACATGCACAATATAGTCAAATTAACTTTGCATTACAATGAATTAAGAACAAAAGTCTATATTCATATTTGTGCATATAAATATTCACTCATAGATTCTCTAATGTTGAATATACGACTTTAGAGTAAGCTGGAAAATAGAATTGATTATTTCGCTAAGTATGATTAACGATTGTTTAATTCATAATCACCGATTCATACCCTTGAATCGGTGGCTGTACGTACCAAATAATGCTATTATTAGCAGCTAAATTTAAAAGGAATAAATATGGCTATCGACGTCTTACTTACTTCCAATTAATTCTAAAATACCAATTAAAGCATTGATAATAATAAATTTATTTTCTTAATAATCTATTTCCTTTTGATCGTATCAGTAAGAGTCCTCTATGGCATTTGTACACCTTGGTATTCACAGCGAATATTCGATCACCGATTCTATCGTGCGCATCAAGCCGCTTATCAAAGCGGCGGCGGCGGATAATCAACGCGCGCTGGCGTTAACTGATCTATCCAACCTTTATGCCACGGTGAAGTTCTATCGTGCCTGCCTTGGCGCTGGTATCAAGCCGATTATCGGTAGCGAAGTCATCATGGAGAATGAAGACACGCGGCTAACCCTGCTAGCGATGAATAACGAGGGTTATCAAAACATTACCCGTATCGTATCGCTTGGGTTCACTGAAGGGCGCGCTGACGCTGCAAATCATGGTGTGCCTGTCATTAAACGCAGCCATATTTTAGAGCACGCAGCAGGTGTTATCGTTCTCTTCACCGAAAAGTCAGATGTCGGTCAAGCGCTAGTCGGCTCTATGCCAGAAAAAGCTGATGAGCTGCTGACAGAATGGCAAGCACAGTTTGATGATCGTTTATACTTTGCCATCAAGCGTACCAATCGCTCAGGGGAAGATGCCTTCATTCAGGCTGCTATCCACTCAGGTGCCAAACATAATATTCCTATCATTGCCCATAACGACGTACGCTTCTTAGAGCAAGACGATTTTGATGCTCATGAAGCGCGCGTTTGTATCGCAGGCTCCTACGTGCTCGCTGACCTCAATCGTCCGCAAACTTATTCAGATGAGCAATATCTTAAGACCCAAGCGCAGATGGAGCATTTATTTGCTGATCTTCCACAGGTGATTGACAATACTTTGCGTTTGGCAACTCGCTGTAATGTGACCTTGACCCTTGGTATTAACGTCCTGCCCGATTTTCCTGTGCCTGAAGGCGAGACGATTGAATCGTTTTTTCGCGCGGAGTCAATACGGGGTCTTAATAATCGATTGGATAAACTATTTCCGATTGAGGAACGCGGTGACAATTGGCAGGATATTCGCCAAAAATATGATGAACGCTTAGAGTATGAGCTCGAAGTTATCTTATCAATGGGCTTTCCCGGTTACTTTTTAATCGTTATGGACTTTATCCGCTGGGCAAAAGCCAATGGCGTACCGGTAGGACCGGGTCGTGGTTCTGGTGCTGGTTCGTTAGTCGCCTATGCGTTAAACATTACCGACCTCGACCCTATCCATTACGATCTATTATTCGAGCGCTTCTTGAACCCTGAACGTGTCTCAATGCCCGATTTCGATATTGACTTTTGTATTGAAGGTCGTGACCGCGTTATTGATTATGTTGCGCAAACTTATGGTCGTGAAGCGGTCTCGCAGATTATCACCTTTGGTACCATGGCGGCAAAAGCGGTGGTACGAGATGTGGCGCGGGTACAAAGTAAGTCTTACTTTCTTGCCAGCAAACTATCTAAATTGATTCCAAAAACCCCCGGTATCACGCTCAGCCAAGCGCTCGAGCAAGAGCCGCAGCTTAAAGACTTAATCTCCAACCCTGACAATATGGATTATGAAGATGCCATTGAGATTTGGGAGATGGCAATTAAGCTTGAAGGTGTCTGCCGAAACGTCGGTAAACATGCCGGTGGCGTCCTAATTGCCCCGCATAAAATTACCGATTTTAGCGCCATTTATTGTGATGACGATGGTCACCGTGTCAGTCAGTTTGATAAAGATGATGTCGAAGCGGTTGGTCTGGTGAAGTTTGACTTTTTGGGTCTACGTAACTTAACCGTCATTAATGCTGCGGTAGAAAACATCAACTTGCGCCGTGCTAAAGAAGGCAAAGAAGCGTTGGTGTTAGAAGACTTGCCATTAGATGACAAAAAAGCCTACAAGCTCTTGCAAGATGCTAAGACTACTGCCGTCTTTCAGCTTGAAAGTATGGGTATGAAAAAGTATCTGGCGAAATTACAACCGACCAACATTGAAGACGTCATCGCCATGTGTGCGCTCTATCGTCCGGGTCCGCTCGATGCTGGCATGGTAGAGATGTATATCGACCGTAAGCATGGTCGTGAGGAAGTCATCTACGACCATCCTAATCTGGAACCGATTTTAGAAAACACCAACGGCGTTATTGTCTATCAAGAACAGGTGATGCAAATCTCGCAGGTGATGGCAGGCTATAGCTTGGGCGGTGCGGATATGTTACGCCGTGCGATGGGTAAAAAGAAACCTGAAGAGATGGCTAAACAGCGCGATATTTTTGTCACTGGCGCCACGGCGCAAGGTATCGATGAAGTTACCTCGGGTGGCGTCTTTGATCTGATGGAGAAATTCGCTGGTTACGGTTTTAACCGCTCGCATTCTGCCGCATATGGGGTATTAGCTTATCAAACCGCTTATCTAAAACAGTACTACCCTGCTGAGTTTATGGCAGCAGTACTAACTTCCGATATGAACAACACCGACAACGTCGTGTTCTTTATTAATGATTGCCGTGAAAACTTTGAGTTAACCGTGGTCAATCCATCGGTGAACCGCAGTGAGTGGCATTTCGTCGCCGATACCCCGACCAATATCATTTATGGCTTGGGTGCGATTAAAGGCGTTGGTGAAGGTGCAGTTGAGTCTATCGTTGATGCGCGTCGCCGTGAAGGTCCGTTTAAAGATTTATATGACTTCTGCCGTCGCGTCGATATCAAAAAAGTTAATAAACGTACCCTTGAAGCATTAGTCAGTGCCGGCTGCTTTGATGATTTTGCGGCTACCCTACGTCCTGACTTGCCAGCCGATGAAGCTTACGAGATTCGCGGTGCGTTAATGAGTCAATTACCAAGCGCCGTACAAGCCGCTGAACAAGACCGTCAGAACCGCGAGATTGGTATGATGGACTTATTTGGTGAAATGGATGGTGTGGTTGCTGCACCGCCATTGGTCATGACCCCAGAATTAATTTGGGGTGATAAGCACCGTTTAAAAGCGGAGAAAAACACCTTAGGACTGTATTTAACTGGCCATCCAATCAATGAATACTTAGATGAGATCAAACGCTATACCTCAGGCGCACGTCTCGATAAGCTAACGGACACTGGCTATAACGGCAGTTGCTATTTTGCCGGATTAATTATTGATATCGCCAATTTTGGTAATCGTAATGTGATTATCTTAGATGACGGAACCTCAAGACTGGAAGTTAGCTGCTATGCTGAACGTTTTAACCGCGTCAAAGAACAGTTAAAGGTGGATGAAGTGGTCATCATCAAAGGCAGCATTCGTGAGCGCGATGGTCGTCTATTTGCCCGCCTTGATAATGCAATGAGTATGGTTGATGCGCGCTTGCGTTGGCTGAAAAAAATCAGTATCAAAGTCCACGGCAGTGATATTAATCTGCTGACACGCTTGCAACCACTTCTTAAATCGGCGCAAGCGGGTATCATACCTGCGCCACGCTTAGCTTATAACAATGATCAGGACGAACAAGACGGCAATAGTAACAGTGCCGTTTACGACCCTGCAATGGGTGGCAGTTTGTACGATGAAGACGGCAATGACTTATTGGCGCTAGAGAATGATATGAATCAGGATGTGCTTAATAATGGCAGCAGCTATGTTAATAATGCTCTGAGTAATACCGATGCCTCAATCAATGATAACTGTCTACCGCTTGGACTGAGTATTTACGAAGAATATGGCATTGCTAATGTGGGGCTATCGGAGCATTGGCGTGTCTATCCTAACGATGATAATTTACAGCAGCTAAAAAGCATGATTAACGAAGAAAATATATATTTTCATTATAGTTAGTACTATAAATATAACAAATTAAAACCCCCACTCTGACCTTACTGGATATGGAATTATGACCGGAGCTGATGTTAAAAACAATATTATGAACAATGACTTAGATAATAGTTTAGACAATGACATTATTAATCATGAGCAATTTGAAGATATGCGTGATCTGTTTGAAGAAGATTTTGCAGAGTTAATACAGACTTATATTACTGACAGTCAGCAGCGTATTGTAACCCTACGTGCGACACAAGCAGCCGATGATAATGCTAACGGTTTTGAAGCCGCTCATGCTCTTAAAGGTGCTAGTGCGAATATAGGTGCGACTCAATTGGTAGCGCTCAGTGATCAGTTGCAAGAATACTGCCGCGAGCGAAAGATTAACCAGCAAGCAGCTCTTATAGAAAACATATCATTGGCATTGCAGTACGCTGAACAAGAGATTAATAAAAGAATGAGTTACTAATGAGCACTTCTTCCTTACCAGCATCGCCTACCCCATCAATATCTACTGTTACTGATTACCTGTCTTGCTTACAAGTCGTCATGGTCAATACCACCTTGCCTGCTAATATTGGTTCAGCCGCACGCGCGATGCATACCATGGGATTATCTCGTTTGACAGTCGTTGATCCTAAGCTACCGATTGATGAAACCAGCGTCTCTCATGCAGCAGGCGGTAGTGAGCTGCTATCATCAGCTTTGATAGCGCCAACACTAGAGTCTGCGATAGCAGATTGTCAGCTGGTCTTTGCCGCCAGTAGTCGCAGTCGTCATTTGCCGCGCCCTGTAGTAACGCCCACGCAAGCCGCCAAAATTATGTTCGATTTTATTGATAGGCAGTCCACTTTTTCTACTGATAAACCTAACATCGCTATTTTGTTTGGTCGTGAAGATCGCGGTCTAACCAACGAAGAATTGGCTTATGCAGATTACCATGTTCAGATTGACGCCAATCCTGCTTATCCAGTACTTAATGTGGCATCAGCTGTCCAAGTGATTGCCAGCTTTATCTTTGCTTATGCACAAACACATATTAAAACTGATAGCGAAGCCGATTATGATAAATTAGATGTGACTGATAGTCTAGAAACGATAGGACAACCTATGCTCAATACTTATACGCGCCAGCAATGGGATGAGCCAGCGATTACCCAGCAGCAATTGCAGCAGCTTACTGAGCGTACCACCGCACTAATGGTTCAACGCAAATTGGCTGACAGTGAAAACTTAAAATCATTGCCCTCGCGCTTGTCTCGACTTGGCTCACGTATCCAGCTCGATCAAAAAGAATATCAACTACTAAGCGCGTTAATTGCCAAACTTGCAAAAGACTAAATCTTCTAAGGCGCAAAGTTTGGGGCATTGAGTTTTTCGGAATTAGCAGCAGTAGTACTTTTTTGCAAGTCATATGGATTAATAATAAAGAGGAATCAATAATGAATTGGAATGTTTATTTGTCCGGAGAAATACACACCGACTGGCGACAGAAAATCATGCAAGGCGTGAAAGACCATGGTCTTGCTATTACCTTTACATCAGCAGTGACTGAGCACGAAGCCAGTGACGCCGCCGGTGATGTGCTTGGTAGAGAGGAGAATGGATTTTGGCGCGATCATAAGTCATCAAAGGTTAATGCTATTCGCACCAAAAACATGATCCAAAAATGCGACATTGCTATCATTCGCTTTGGCGATAAATATAAGCAGTGGAACGCAGCATTCGATGCTGGCTACTGTGCCGCACTAGGCAAGCCTTATATTACATTGCACGCTGAAGATATTATTCACCCATTAAAAGAGGTTGATGCAGCGGCCATGGCATGGGCGCAAACGCCTGAGCAAGTTGTCGAGCTGTTAAAATACGTCACCAGTGGCAGCTGAATGATAAAAGATTGCCTGTAAATAAAGCCCCACTGGTTTATATTTTGTTTAAGCGCAATCTGTTTTTACTTACGACTCATCGCTATGTTTTGTGCTGCGAAAATGCTATAACTAAAGAGATTGTAATCAAAAAAAATACGATAGGATGATTTATGTCATTGCCAACCGCCTTATTCAAATCGCTCGCCAGCATCAAACAAGACCTAAAAGAAGATATTGATGCGGTGTTCAATCGTGACCCTGCTGCTCGCAACAGTCTGGAAGTTATCTTAACCTACCCTGGCATTCATGCGCTTATTTTGCATCGCGGTGCGCATTGTCTATGGCAAAACGAGCAGAAACTTGCTGCTCGAGTGATATCTTATGGCTCTCGTATTATTACCGGTATTGAGATTCATCCTGCTGCCAAAATTGGTAAACGTTTCTTTATTGACCATGGTGTCGGTGTCGTCATCGGTGAGACTGCTGAGATTGGCAATGATGTCACTTTATATCATGGCGTCACCCTTGGCGGCGTATCATGGAATAATGGTAAGCGCCACCCAACCTTAGAAGATGGTGTCATTGTTGGTGCTGGAGCAAAAGTTTTGGGACCATTCACGGTTGGCAAAAATGCCAAAATTGGCTCTAATGCAGTGGTAGTCAAGGCAGTTCCAGCAGGGGCAACAATGGTCGGTAGCGCAGCTCGCATGATTTCAGAACATCATGATGAAAAAGGCAATCCAATCACCACCAAAGTAGACGATGCAAAACAGCAGGAAAAAGCGGCACAAGCAGCTCAACCTAAAACCACTACGCAAAGTACAGCGCGCGCAACTGCCTTCCAAGCTTATGGTATTGACCCTTCCTCACAAGATCCAGTCGCTGAAGCTTTCGCTAAAATGCTCGATCATATCCAGCAGTCGGAAAGACGTTTAGATCAGCTGCAAGAAGCGATGTGCAAAATTGATCCTGATTTCTGTCAAAAAGAATATGACAAACTATGTCTAGAAGATCTAGATGTCATTGATAGAGAAGACGTGGATGAGGCAGGAGATAAGCAACAGTAGTTGATAGCCTTCTATCAAACCTCAAAGCTTAAAAAAGAACACTGGAGTTTGAATTGATTACATTAGGTCCTATCAAACGCCGTGTGCTGTATGTCACACTTTTTGAGATATTTGCTGTCATGTTGACAACATTTATCTTAGTCGTATTAAGCGGTAGTGATACAAAGCAGTCATTAATACTCGCTGTTATCATAGCCATTACCGCTGTTGTTTGGAATTTCATTTACAACACTCTCTTTGAATATTGGGAACGACGCAATAAAATCAAAGCTCGTACTTTTAAGATACGTAGTGTCCATGCGATATTCTTTGAAGGTGGGCTTACTTTAGTTTGTTTACCGCTTTATATGTTTTGGTATGGCGTTGGCATATGGACTGCTCTTACTATGGAAATTTCTCTTACCATGTCCTTCTTAGTATATACCTTTGTTTTCACTTTACTTTTTGACAAGGTATTCACGCTTCCCTATCAAGCTATAGCTGCAGAAAAATCCGCTTAACGCAGATGTAGTGCTAACAATCTTTACATCTATTATTTATACTGTTACTGCCAACCCTCAATTTCAAACCTTTCAAACCTTTCAAACCTTTCAAACCTTTCAAACCTTTCAAACCTTTCAAACCTTTCAAACCTTTCAAAAAAATTTAATAATTTTACTTATTTGAGACAACTCTTTAAGGTTTACTAACGAAGATTAAATCACTATGTTTTATACTTGCTGACTACTTCACTGACTTTTATTTAACCAATTAGGAGACATAATGGCTCGTTTACAAGATAAAGTTATCATCATCACTGGTGCTGCTCAAGGTATGGGCGAGACTCATGCGCGTTTGTGTATGGAAGAAGGTGCTAAGGTTGTATTAACGGACATTAATGTCGAAAAAGGTGAAGCATTGGAAAAAGAGCTTGGGGATAATGCGCTATTCATCAAACATGATGTCACTAATGGAGAGGATTGGGCACAGGTCGTTAATGCGACTCAAGATAAGTTCGGCAAGATTGATGTCTTAGTAAATAATGCGGGTATCACCACTCACAAATCTATCTTGGATACTTCTTTAGACGACTATCGTAAGATTCTAGAAATCAACCAAGTATCGGTCTTTTTAGGCATGAAAGCAGTCATTCCAACGATGAAAGATGCCAAGCAAGGCTCTATTATTAATATCTCATCGATTAACGGTTTGGTTGGTGGCGCTATTGGTTATACTGATTCTAAATTTGCGGTACGTGGTATGACCAAAGCGGCAGCATTAGAGTGCGCACCTCACGGCATTCGCGTTAACTCCATTCACGCAGGCGTTATTGCCACACCGATGATTATGCAAGGCGATACCAAAGACGCCGTAGACGCTTTTGCCAAAACCATTCCGATGAGACGTGTTGCTCAGCCAGAAGAAGTCAGCGGCATGGTACTGTTCTTAGCGTCTGACGACTCTAGTTATTCAACCGGCTCAGAATTTATCGTTGATGGTGGTTTGACGGCGCAGTAGGTTTTGAGAGCTAAACCACTTTAATTTTGTAGGCTGGGCATTTTGCCCAGCTTTTATTTTGAGATGTTTTAAGAAAAACGTCATCCTTCGATAAATCCTTCCTTGCTTTAAACAGCATCTCAGCAGCTTTTAACCTTTTAAAAATCCATTCAGAATCAACTCTTCAACCCCTGCTCTTTCATGTGCCTTAAATGGATATCGATCTGCCATTACTATCCACTGCTCTGGCCATTCAGATGTTGTTTTATTGCTTAGGCTATTTTCATTAAGAACCGTTTTTATCAGCAGAATATCGATATCCATGCTGACTTGTTTTATCTGATTGAGTGCTGTTGGCTCAGTCAAACGCTGTCTATCACAGTCACATTCAAACTGCTTAAAAACCTGCTGCAGCTGTTGTAAAGTCATTTCAGATTTGAGCGCAAGATAAACACATTGATTGGTATAGTCGGGTTTGGGTTGCTCTTTGGTCGATGTAAAGTCAGGGTTTTGAAACGCAGTAGACAACTGTATGTCGCCTAGCGCCGCTAGACTTTGACGTACACGTGGCAGATAGTACTCCGCTTTATAATTACTACCCAAAGCCAATAGCACCGCCGTCACAGACTGTGCTTGCAACTGTTCAGGCGGGCGCTTTTTTAGTGTTTCAAGATTCAAACCAGTGAGTGCTTTATGCATCATTAGCCTTTTCTTTAATCGGCTGGTCTTCAATCGTATTTGCATAACGAGTAATTTGCACCCCAACCGCATCAGCCTGCTTAATAGCAGTTGGCTTAGCAATACTTAAGGTTATTTTATGACAGTTGTATTTTGCCAGTAGCTTATCAGCAATTTGCCCAGCAAGATGCTCAAGCAACTGCGCCTTAATAGCTTGACACCATTCGCTAACGTCATCGCAGACCGCTTTGTAATTCAGCGCATCATTGACATCGTCTGAAGCAGCAGCACGACTGATATCGGTCTCAAGCGCTATATCAATTAGTAGCGGTTGCGTAATAGCGCGCTCCCACGCGTAGACACCGATTACTGCTTCTACTTTTAGGCCTTTTACAAATACCACATCAGATTCGGTATGAAACATGCTTTCATCCTTGCTTGCTAGTTTTTTAGTTCAGGTTTCTAATTCTAATTTTGCACTCAAGTTTTTATTTAACTTGCTGCAAAGCCTCTTCACGCAAACGTGCTGCTTTTAGCGCTTTACTAGGGCGATGACGCCATAAGTCAATGCTGAATAATAACAGACCCAGCCAAATCAAGCCAAATACTGCTAAACGCTGTAAATCAAAGGGCTCTTTATAATAGAACACAGCTAGGAGGAAAATAAAAGTTGGCGTTAAATAAGTCATAAAACTTAAAATACTATAAGCAACTAGCTTAGTTGATCTATTAAATAGCAATAGCGGTATCAAAGTAATTGGACCTGCGATCATGAGCAACCAAATACTTGGGGTAAACCAAAAACTCAGCTGGCTACTGACCACATCAGATTGCCAAAACCACCAAACAAAGATGGGTACGAGCATCGTGGTCTCAACGAACATTGCATCAACAGGAGTTAGCGGTGTTTGGCGCTGAATAGTGCCATAAGTACTGAAACTAAATGCAAGAATGAGTGATAGCCATGGCAAGTTACCGAGCATGACCACTTGAATAACCACAGACAACAGCGCAAAACCAATCGCTACCCATTGTAAAGTACGCAGGCGCTCTTTGAACAGAATCATCGACAACGCAACGCCAACTAGCGGGCCAATAAAATATCCTAAACTTGCCTCAAGTATCTGGTCATGATTGACTGCCCATACGTAAGTAAGCCAGTTGGTCGCAATAATAATACCTGACAAAAAGGTTAATGCTATCCACTTTGGGTTTTGCTTTAAGATACCTATCCACTGCCAGCGCTTGGTCACGACCACGACGATTAACAAACAAGCAAACGTCCAAATAATGCGGTGACCGATAATTTCTGTCGCATCATAAGCCACTAATTGTTTGAAATATAAAGGAAATGCACCCCATATACA
Organism: Psychrobacter sp. P2G3; assembly: GCF_001593285.1. Classification (NCBI taxonomy): domain Bacteria; kingdom Pseudomonadati; phylum Pseudomonadota; class Gammaproteobacteria; order Moraxellales; family Moraxellaceae; genus Psychrobacter; species Psychrobacter sp. P2G3. The sequence goes on along the minus strand of NZ_CP012529.1, from coordinate 1,582,073 downwards.
AAAAGCGATCAGCGCAGTAACGATACCACTTCTCGTAGTTTTAATAGGGACTACTGGTTTTTTGACTTCATTTTGGGTAGTCATAAGGTAAGACAACTTATTAGAGCAAAGCGCGACCTCACCTAGCTTTTATAGACAATAAAAACTTATTGGTAAGAACGCAGGGTTACTACATATAGGATAGAAAGTAAAAAGCAATGCGTTAATACCCATCTAGGTATCAACACATTGCTAACGACAACCGCATTATTAAAATAACTTACAAGGGTTAAAAATATCTTAAATTAACCCTCATTTAGGTTTGTTCTTAGTAGGTTTAATATTTTGCTACATCTAATTAATGTCTAAGTACTTTTGATAATAGCAAAATAAAACCTTAACTTTGGATATGGTTACGCATCGCCATGATCGACTTGAATAGACATACCGATTTGATTGGCAAGCTCAGCAAATCCTGGGAAACTGGTATTGACCGTCTCGACCCCTTCGATGGTAATTTGCTGAGATGCACGTAGACTAGCAACGGCAAAGCTCATCGCAATACGATGATCATGATGCGAGGTGATATGCCCGCCACCAAATACAGGTTGGTTGTTATTCACTTCACCATTTTGACTTTGAATACCTTGCCCTTCGATGATTAGCCCATCCTCAGTGACAGTACAATCAACACCAAGGGTTTGTAGCCCTTCTGCCATTACTGCAATACGATCAGACTCTTTAACGCGTAATTCTTTCGCACCAGTTAACACCGTACGACCTTGCGCACAGCTGGCAGCAATAAACAATACTGGGAATTCGTCAATCGCTAGTGGCACGAGATACTCTGGAATTTCAATACCCACTAGGTTTGAACTACGAATAGTGATATCGGCCACCGGTTCGCCACCAACGTGAGTTTCATTACTCAAGCTAATATTAGCTTGCATAAGCTTTAAGATATCGATAATACCCGTACGCGTAGGATTAATACCAACTTGCGTTAAGGTCAATTCGCTATCTTGACTGATAGCAGCAGCTACCATAAAAAAGGCCGCAGATGAGATATCAGCAGGGACAGCAATATCACCGCCTGTGAGCGTACCACCGCCTTCGACGCTAATACGGTTACCGTCTACGTTTACTGGATAACCAAAGGCTGACAGCATACGCTCGGTATGGTCGCGGCTAACTTCAGGTTGAGTGACGGTCGTTGTACCCTCGCTCCACAATCCTGCTAATAATAAGCAAGACTTTACCTGTGCAGACGCGACTGGCATATCATATTCAATACCTTGAAGCGGCTTACCGACATTATCACGCCCAGTGATACTTAACGGCGCTGTGCCACTATGGCCGGTACTTTGAATAACTGCACCCATCTCTCTAAGTGGTGCTGCGACACGCTCCATTGGGCGCTTATTTAAACTAGTATCGCCGATTAACACACTATCAAACGCTTGCGCGGCTAAAATACCAGACAACAGGCGCATACTGGTGCCTGAGTTGCCCATATAGAGTGGGGTCTTGCTTGGTTTCAAGCCATTCATACCAACGCCATGAATAGTCAATTTACCTTTATCAGGTCCTTCAATGCTTACGCCCATATCACGGAATGCCTGTAAGGTCGCGAGCGCATCTTCCCCTTCCAAGAACCCAGTAACGTTGGTCACCCCTGTTGCAAGGCTACCAAGCATAATACTGCGATGGGAGATAGACTTGTCACCAGGAATAGCAATAGTGCCTGTGACGGTGTTACTAGGAGAGATAAGGTAAGAAGCTGACATAGCAGAGGTATCCGTATAAGGGGTGCTGGCTAACATATGGCCAAAATGTCGCCGTGCGGCTTGCGCGCGGCCCAAAAGTCCCATCAGGGCGGTTGAATCTTTATCAATGATAAGTTGGCGTATGTCCTGTAGATAGACGCTGTACTCATCAAGGGCGCTAACAATCGCGCTTTGATTGGCAAAAAATATATCATGCCACATTTTAGGATCGCTGGCGGCAATACGGGTAAAGTCGCGAAAGCCACCTGCTGCATAGCGAAACATATCTAAATTATCATCATGACTTGCCAACTGCTCAACAAGGTTAAACGCTAGCAAATGCGGCAAATGACTGGTATGAGCCAATATCGCATCATGATGGTCAGCTGCCATTGCCATGACCGTGGCGCCTACTGCTTCCCATAACTGACGAAGTTTAATAACTGCGACAGGACTCGTCGTTGGTAGCTCGCAAATAATGACGCTATGGTTAATGAATAGTGTGGCGCGGCGAGCATGATACCCTGAATTTTCGGCACCAGCAATCGGATGCGCAGGCACAAGACCTGTAGGCAGTATTGTAAATACAGTTTTAGCCGCCTCAATGATATTGACTTTGGTACTGCAAACATCGGTGATGATGCAATCTGTGGCGAGCTGACCCCTATCCATTGCGTTTTTAATATCAACAAATACCGCTTGTACCGCCTGTACCGGTACGGCAATGACTATCAAATCACTACCATTAACCACGTCACCAAGTATAGAGCTACCAGCATCGAGTAATCCATGTTGAATGGCTTCCTCTAAACTTGGCGCATGCCTATCTACTGCCACCAAACGCTCACTGAGACCATTATCTTTGATTGCTTGAGCAAGGCTGGCACCGATTAGCCCTAGACCAATCACACAAACTTGCTTAAATAAGGGCGACTGAGCATTTAAATGCTGTTGTTTGTTATTATTCTGATTTTTTTGCTGGCTATTCACGGCTTTTCTCGTTGAACAAACCAATCCATGCACCTACGCAAGTTTAATCATAGGCTTAGATTAGCGTTATAAAAATTGAATGACAGAAATAATATTTTTAATTAATAATTAGAGTGAATTGAACATTTAATCATGAAGCTATAAAGACTATTTATTAAATTTCAAAACGCACTACGTAAACTGTATTTACCTAGTCATTGGTTAAGATGGAGCGTAAAGTATCAATGAGGCGTAGATTGTCTTCTGCGATGCCTACAGTAATACGTAACCAGTCATTGAGACCATAACCAGCAAGTGGGCGTACGATGACACCTTGCTCAAGTAATGCTTGATAGATATCAGCAGCATCCTCAATCTCAATCATAATAAAGTTGGCATGCGATTTAATAAATGCCAGTCCCAACGCGTCAAATTGCTTTTCTAACCAAAGCATTTGCTCTTGATTGGTTTTAATCGTCTCTTCAATAAAACCTTGATCGCAAAGAGCCGTTACAGCAGCCGCTAAGCCAACGCGGCTGACATTAAACGGTTGACGGATACGATTGAGCAAATTAGCCACGGCGGCTGAGCTGAGTGCGTAACCAACGCGCAAACCTGCTAACCCATAAGCTTTAGAAAAAGTACGCACAATAACCACATTGTCAAACTCATCTAACAGCGCACGGTTATTGCTTTCAGGGCTATATTCGATATAGGCCTCATCCAATACTACCAACACCGAACTTGGGACGCTTGCAACAAACTTATGCAGTTCTCTATGCTGAAGCAGAGTGCCTGTTGGGTTATTGGGATTGGCGATAAAAACCATCTTGGTATTAGGATTATCTTCTACTGCTTGACGCATGGCATCCAAATCATGGCCAAAGCGATGCGCAGGTACTTCTATACCTGTCGCCCCTTGCATTTTTGTCACCATCGGATAGATGATAAATCCATACTGACTATACACTACCGCATCATCAGCACTGACAAAGCTGCGTGCCAAAATATCAAGCAAGTCATTAGAGCCGTTGCCTAAAGTAATACACTCTATATTTACATCAGTGAAGTCAGAAAGCGCTTGCTTTAAATAATGACCATTTCCGTCTGGGTAACGTGCCAGCTTTCCTAGCTGTTCGGTAATAGCTAGCGTAACTTGTGGCGAGCATCCTATTGGGTTTTCATTGCTAGCCAGCTTTACCACATCAGAAACGCCATATTCGCGAGTCAACTCTTCAACTGGCTTACCAGTTTGATACGGTGCCAGCTCTAAGATACTGTCATAAGCCGGAGTCAAGGGTGATAATTCTAACACTGTCGATTTAGTAGACTGCATGATCTATCCTTAGATGTTGTGACTCATCTATTACGTATTAATACCAATGATGAACTAATAACAAAGAGTGGTTTACCTAACCTAGCTTATATAGTTTCTTCAATTTAAAAGAGTTACAAGGCGACCAATTGCAAATGTACATGTAACATTTCAAGCGAGTTTAACGCTGTAACTCTTTTATAGTGGAGAAACTATAGCACTGCTTTCGGATATGAGCCTAGTACACGCACATCCTTCACCAACGGACGGATATCAGCAATAGCAGCGCTAACATTTGGATCTTGGATATGACCATCCATATCAATAAAGAAGACATAGGCCCATTTGTTAGGACGTTCAGGTCGGGTCTCGATACTGGTCATTGATACACCATGATAAGACAACGGCTTAAGTATTTCGATCAATGCACCAGCTTTATCATAAGCTGAGACCACAATAGAGGTTTTATCTTGTCCTGATGGGGCAATTGCCTCATGACCAATAATTAAGAAGCGTGTGGTATTGCTAGGGTTGTCTTCAATATTTGAGTAAAGCTTATGTAAATCATACTCGGCAGCGGCTACATCACCCGCGATGGCAGCTGAATGCCATTCGTTTTTGAGACGACGAGCAGCTTCGCCATTGCTCGATACTGCAACGCGTTCAACATTAGGGAAATTTACATCGAGCCAATGTCGGCATTGCGCTAGCGACTGCTGATGCGAGTAAATACGACTTAGGCTCTCAACTTTGGTGTGTTCAGCGACTAAGAAGTTTTGATGAATGGGCAGCTCAACTTCACCAATTATCTTTAACGTTGAAGACAAAAAACCATCTAAGGTATGGTTGACCACACCTTCTGAGGAGTTTTCAACGGGTACCACGCCATACATAGCGGTACCTGCTTCAACTTCACGGAACACATCAGTAATAGTCGTCATTGGTACCGTATCAGCAGCTTTACCAAAGTGCTTTAGAGCAGCAGCATGAGTGAAAGTACCAACTGGACCTAAGAAAGCAATGCGCTGTGGCGCTTCTAAATCTAAGCAAACTGACATAATTTCACGGAACAAACGCGCCATCTTTTCGTCAGCGATTGGGCCAGTATTACGCTCCATGACGGCTTTTAATACTTGTGCTTCACGTTCAGGACGATAAAAGATAGGGTTGCGATCAGCGGCAACACCACTCTTTGCCACATGCTCTTTTTTAACAGTTGCCACTTGCTGAGCCAGCTTGGCACGATCATTAATCAGCGTATGAATTTCAGAGTCTACCGCGTCGATACTTTGGCGCAGATGGTTTAAAAACTCTTGATCAGTCGAGGTATCGTTAGCGCCTGCGGCAGTTGGGTTTAGATTGTCCATGTTTTGATCTGATGACTGCTCACTCATTACCGCCCATCCTTTTTATAACTGTTATGTATCACTAATATCTCAAATGCTAACGAATTTAGCATTTTACTAATATATTTGAGGTATCTCTTCCCTATCTTTTTCTCTACCTTTCATCTGACCTTATCGCCATATACGATTAACGATAACTTATTTATATTTATAGCTCAGTTTTTATAATTCGGTTTGTATAACTTAGCCTTTATAGCAGACCTTTTACAAGTTAACTATGAGTATATTTGATAGGTAATCAGATGACCGCCTCTACTATAGCAAAAACCATGCAAAGTGCCCATGCGTAAATGAGCTAAATGGCGCAAAATTCTTATAATGAGTAACCCCGCCTGTAATTTTTGAGCACATCTGTTCAATACAATAGCCTAAAACTCACTATCATTCGAAATTACGCAGCAAACTATGCTACAGTTTCATACTAGATATTGGCCGTATCGCTATTATGAGAATAGCCACCGTTAACCGTTTCCATAAGGATGTATGATGAGCGCATTACAACAACTTAGTACCATGACCACTATTGTCGCAGATACAGGCGACCTTACCGCCATTGCGCGACTAAAACCGATCGATGCGACCACCAATCCAAGCCTCATAACTAAAGCACTTATTAATCCTGACAACCAAGCGATGCTCTCAGAGACAATGAGTCGGCATGATGGTAACGTAGATGCAGTCATTGACGCACTTACCATTAAAATTGGTTGTGATATTTTAGAATTGATTGAAGGTCGCGTATCTACAGAAGTCGATGCGCGTTTATCTTATGACACGCAAGCGACCATTGATAAAGCGCTAGAGTTTATAGAAGCTTACCAAAAAGCAGGCGTCGATTCTGAGCGTGTATTGATTAAAATGGCTGCCACATGGCAAGGGATTGAGGCAGCGCGCTACCTTGAAACGCAAGGTATTCATTGCAACCTGACTTTGTTATTTGGCCAACACCAAGCCGTCGCTTGTGCTGATGCAGGCGTGACGCTAATTTCACCTTTTGTTGGCCGCATTTTAGATTGGCAAAAACGCCAGCAAAGTCGCCAAAATGTACCTGTCTCTGATGATATGGGCGTACAGTCAGTGAAGCTCATTTATCAATATTTTAAACAGCACGGCTATGATACTCAAGTCATGGGTGCAAGCTTTCGCTCGGTTGAGCAGATAATCGCGCTAGCAGGTTGTGATTTATTAACTATTGCACCAAACCTTATTGATGAGCTCGCCGCAATGGACGTCACTGTTACTCGCCAGCTATCGCCTAGCATGTCAATGGATTTGGATGCGATGAAAAAGGTAAGCCTAACCCATGAAGAGTTTAGTAATGCTTATCAACAAGATAAAGTCACTCAGAACTTACTGCCAAAAGGCATTGATGGTTTTATCGGTGCACGTGATGAGTTAGCTCAAACCCTAACGGCAATGCGCTAAAGTTAGTTATTAAATAAAAAATAGCACCATAATTTAATACTGTTTGAATTAAAAATCTATCTTGTTGTATCATTTAAAAAAAGCGCCCTGACAATTAAGTTGGAGCGCTTTTTGCGTATTTTAAGAGCTATATTTAAGCCCTTAAAACTGTATAAACAGGCACTGGAAACTCACCATGCAAATCAACCAAATCGAGTAATACTAACGCGCCTACTACCGTATGCTCAGCTGACTTACACAATTCATAAGCGGTCGTTAGCGTACCACCAGTTGCCAAGATATCATCAACTAATAGTACGCGCTCAGGTGGCAAGTTATTTTGCATCTCTAGGGTATCTTTACCATACTCTAGCGCATATGCTTTATTTGCAACTGGTGGTGGTAGTTTACCTGGCTTGCGTAGCAATATCATGCCTTTACCCAAGCGACCAGCAAGCAAGCTTGCAAATACAAAACCGCGTGCCTCGACAGCACCTAAACAATCCACCTCGTCCATCAGTCCTTCAGGCAACGCTGCTAGCAACGCATCAATGACCTCATTGATATGACTGCGCAGTAACGGTGTAATATCATAAAAATCAATGCCAACTTTTGGGAAGTCAGGTACAGTACGTATAATTTGCCAAAATGGATGGTCAGTATTAAGCACGTTAAACTGCTCAGATTGGATGTTAGCTGGTGTAGTGGCGGCGATAGCGCTCATAATAACCCTTCATTTAAAATGATATAACGGCAATAAATAATGCGTGAAATTCAGCAGTTAGCGGCGGCTATCATAGCATAGTCAGGCTTATTCTGACGGTTAAACTCGATAGAGGACAGTCAATTAAATGCAATAAAAAGCAATCTATAACTTGATAAATGCTTACTTATCTCAATATACAAGTGTAAACTTAACTACGTAAAGTGTCGTTATATGATAAACTACGTGCGTTTTTGCGGGCTGCTAACAAGCTATAAAATTAGTAACAATTGATAGGATTATGTATGAAACGTTATGAATGTATTGTGTGTGGCTGGATCTATGATGAGGAGCTTGGCTGCCCTGAAGAAGGTATTGCGCCTGGTACCAAATGGGACGATATTCCTGATGACTGGACATGCCCTGAATGCGGCGTTGGTAAGTTGGATTTTGAGATGATGGAAGTCTAGGTTCACTGAACTCTAACTAGGATATCTCATGACGAATTCAAATTACTCTAATGACCCAAAACATCCCAGCCAGCATGAGCCTACAGGCACACAAGCTATAGGCGAATCTGAGGTGACAGGTTTGCCCGAGATTTCTGGCAACCTTTTAGCACCTGTTGATATAGCATCTAGTAACGTAACTAGTAATGCAACATCTAGCTATCCTACACCTGTTTGGGAAAAACTTGGCAAGCATAATTGGCGAGTATCAGATCTCAGTGATCATCTTTATCAAGCAATGCTAGATATCGGTGATGGCATCAACCTATGCGTCGAAGCTGGCGGTAATCCTGAGAATCCGCCGCTACTTATGATTATGGGCCTTGGCTCACAGATGGTGTTTTGGCCGGACGATTTTATTAAACGTCTGATCGATGCTGGGTTTTTTGTGATTCGTTTTGATAATCGTGATATTGGTCTGTCTTCTAAAGTTCAGATTGAAGGTCTACCGCGTGTTAGCCAACTTAAAATGATGCTGCGTCTGCAAACTGGCCTGTCCAATAAGAGCCAACAGGTTGCCTATAATTTGACCGATATGGCCGAGGATACCGCACGTCTGATTAAAGCCTTGAATCTCGGTAGCACGCATTTACTTGGCGCCTCAATGGGTGGCATGATTGCACAGATTGTTGCAGCGCGTTATCCAAGTTTGGTGCAGGGTTTGGCACTGATGTTTACGACAACCAACCGCGCCTTCTTAAAACCTCCTAAGCCTAAGCAGTTATATACCTTGATTAATCGTCCTGAGAGTCACTCAGAACGTGATATCGTGCGTCATAGCGTTTGGTTTATGAAGACGGTAGGAACGCCAGGACATGTTAATGTGCGCACGGTACGTGAAATTGCCAAGATTCGCTATCAGCGTAATTTCCATCCGTTGGGCACTGTGCAACAACTGAATGCTATCTTGGCATCAGGCTCTATTAGCCGCTTTAGTAAGCAAGTTAAAGCTCCGACTATAGTCATTCATGGTAGCGCTGATGGCTTACTGCCCGCTTCGCAAGGTCGCGTAGTGGCCAAAACCATTCCCAATGCTAAGTTTCATTTAATCGAAGGTATGGCACATGATATTCCAGCGTACTATCAGCCCTATCTCGTTGATTTGATTCGTAACCATTTACTAGGTTAAATAGACTTCAAAGAGCTGTTTTTAGAAATACAGATAAATAAAAAAAAGAGTTTAAGATGCATAAACTAGTTATGCATTTTAAACTCTTTTTTGCTTTGTAAGATTTGAGAGTATTAAATACTCCCTAACATCAGCTAATATTTGATTGATACAGATTTATCCACAGCTAACGTTGCTACCTTCTTTATCAATACAAATTTTACTGCCATCTTGAAGATTACCTACCCAAGCTTTATTGTCTTTAAATATGAATGCAGACTCGCTTTCAGTATTAATTGTGCTTCTGATACTATCTTCGCTTTCACTAACATTTAGGTTTTCATTATCAGTTTCGGTCTCAATACTACTCTTGTTTTTAGTACTATCAACACTATCCGTAATCAGGCCATCATTATCAAATCGAAATGGGATAACCAACTCACCACCTAAATTCACAAAGCCCCATTTATTATTTACACGCACGCCAGCTAAACCTTCAGAAAACGGGCGTACTTCGTCAAATGAATAAGTAATCATAGTGACATTCTTATCATCAACAAACCCCCAGCGTCCATCTTGCTGATCCGGTTGCAAGGTTGTAAAAGGCGTAGATCTTGGTGACTTTATTTGAGCAGCAGACATTGGATCATTATTCGACGCTGCATTATTTGGTGATGCGTTATTTGAAGCAGACATAGCCTCATTATTTTCATTTTTCGCATTAGGGTCACTAGTAGTTTTGCCGTTTTTGTCCAGCCAGCTCGTTGACTGGTTTCTACGTATGCGTGCTACCCCGCCTCGATAATCATCAATGTCAGTGATCGTAGATGTAAATGGTACAATCGTCTGATTGCCTGTACCGATCACGCCATAGTCGCCATTCCTTTTTACAACGATACGTCCTTCAGATACTGGACGCGCCCAGCCGCCATTACCCTTGAACATATCATAAATAGTAGGAATGACCTCACGACCTTGCATATTAATGTAACCGACACGGCCGTGGCGTAGTACAGGCAATAGACCGCTTGACAACTTATCAGCATCGACCTTTTGATAGCGTGATAGATCAACGACCCTTTTGCCTTTATTATCGATTAATGCAACCGGTGCTCCAAAATCTGTTACCGCCAAGAAATAACCACTAGCAGCTGTACAAGCAACGTTTTTATAGTAGCTTTTGGGTGTTTTACAACTGGCTGCTTCGGCTGTCGGCATAACAAATATCGTACTTAACAATACACCAGCCATCAAGTATAGTCGTGGCGCTTGTAATAGTGATAAAGTAGATACTAATAGCGGCAGAGACTGGCGTTTTGATAATATTTGCCCTGCTATTGGCCATTTCTGTATAGATCTTTGAGACATATTCAAACCTAAGCTGAAAGTATTAATGCCGATGACAATTAATATCAAAGGCGAGTAATGACAATAAAACGTGCAAAAAATAGAAGTGCGAAAGACAATAGGATAATAAGCGATTAATAGTTGTGATTACAAGCTATTACATTAGCAAATGGGACCGTTTTAACCAACACTAGTCCTGTAAGGATGTAACTGCGATATAGATACACTGTCAAAATTCTGTCATGTATTAAGGCGTGCTGAACATTCACAGCTAAGCATTGTCGTTATTTTTAATCAGTGCTTATGGTATTTATCTCACTGCCTAAACCGTTTACAATTGTACATCCTAAAACCGCTTTTTAGTCCGTTGTTAAATATATACCTAGTTCATAACACCACTATAAGCTCAATGTTTTAATCTTGTTCTTTTAATCTGTAAATTTAGAATTCTTCGCTACAGTCACGATAGCCTGAGCGTTACTTTTATTTGCCTATCTGAACCCATAATCGCGGTATAAGGACAACTTATGGCTGTTGCCTCTTCACGTTGTGCATCCATCGGCTTAACGATTGGTTGTATTATTTTTGGCTTAGGAAGCCTAATCGTAGCCCATGTCGATATTGGCGGTTGGGCAATGGCGTTTTGGCGTCTTGCTATTTCAGGTGTCATATTTGCGGTATTGGCTAAATTGACTGGTCAGCGGATGCCACGTTCAAGGCGTGCAATCTTTTACGGCTTATTATCGGGAGTATTTTTAGGATTAGACTTAGCGCTTTGGCATGAGAGTATTTATGCTGTTGGCCCCGGTATTTCAACCTTACTTAATAGTTTGCAGATTTTCTTTTTAGCTGCAATTGGTTTTTTATACTTTAGCGAGCGCCAGTCAATCTTGCAATTGCTGAGTCTGTGCCTAGCGATGCTGGGAGTGGCAATGATTGGTAGCCCTGAGTTTGCCCACAATAGTGACGCTACTTGGGGCTTTATTGCTGGGATTGTATCAGGTGCCATGCTAGCGGCGTCCATGACCTTTATTCGTAAGACTCACGACACAGAACCAACGCCCATATTTGTATTAATGCAATTGATTAGCATTGGTGGAGTGTTCGCTATGATAGTGCCAATGTTTGTTTTTGATATGGGCAATATAATGCCTAACACGTGGTCAGAGCTTGGTTGGGTGTTGGTCTACGGCGCGGTGATGCAATGCGTGGCATGGGGACTGATTGCCTACTCTATTCCTAAACTGTCATTAGCACTGACCGGGTTGCTGCTATTAACTGAACCGGTTGCCGCTTTGATTATTGATTATAGCTGGCTGGACAAACCTATTAACACTTTACAATGGAGCGGCGCGCTACTGACTATGTTCGCCATTTACTTAGGTTCAGTCAAACCTAAGCCACGCGCGCTGCGTCGTTATCGTTTTTTCTCAAGATTTTATAAACGTAAATATAAGTAAAGGCTGCTAGGTAATGTAAAGACACCTAAGTGTAAGAATAGCTAAGTAATAATGAGCTACGTCTTAATCTTTTTGGCTGTTAAACAATGCATTAAGCACGATAGCCGTCAAAGTTGCCGTACCAATACCACCCAAATCAAAACCACCTAGGTGCAGGCTAAAGTTACCTGTACCCATAATCACAGTGACCGCAGCAATAATTAGATTGCTGTTTTTGCTAAAATCAATATGACTGTCTATCCAAATTTTCACGCCAGCAATAGCAATCAAGCCAAACACTACGATAGAAGCGCCGCCCAATAATGCTGGAGGAATAGTCTGAATAATAGCGCCAAACTTTGGTGATAGTCCTAGTAAAATAGCGACTAGACCCGCTATGACAAAAATAGTCGTACTATAAACCTTGGTTACTGCCATTACGCCGATGTTTTCAGCATAAGTCGTTACACCAGTACCGCCAAAGCCTGCTGAGAATGTCGTTGCCACGCCATCAGCAAAAAACGCGCGACCCATATAAGGAGTAACGCGTGATTTGGTCATTCCCTCTACTGCTTTAAAGTGTCCAAGGTTTTCAGCGACAAGAATAAATGCTACAGGTGCAATCAAGATAATAGCGCTCATCTCAAAGCGCGGTGCATGAATACTTGGCAAACCAAACCATGAAGCAGCAGCCACACTAGTAAAATCAATCGCCGTGCCAAAACCTAGCACGTTCGTCATCACAAAATAGGCGATATACGATAATACCAAACCAACCAATAATAACAAACGTCTCAGCATCCCGCGTGTGAATACTGCCACGCTACTGATTAGTAGCACAGTCAGTGCCGCCATCCATGCATCGAACTGATTGGCCGATACGCCTTGGATAGTAACTGGTGCTAGATTAAGACCGATAATCATTACAATCGCGCCAGTGACGATAGGTGGCATCAGGCGCTCAATCCATCCCGTACCAGTCTTCATCACCAATAAACCTATTAGCGCATAGATAATACCACAGGCCATAATGCCGCCCAAAGCGACATCTAAATTGCTATTGAAGCCTACGCCTGCATAAGCAGTGACAGCAATTACTGGACCAATAAAAGCAAAGCTTGAGCCTAGGTAACTAGGCATGCGCCCACCGGTAATCATAAAGAACATCACCGTACAGATACCTGACATCAAAATAGCTAGGTTGGGATCAAAACCCATTAATAGCGGCGCAAGGACGGTCGCGCCAAACATAGCAAAGGTATGTTGAATACCAAGCAAGATACTCTTAGAAGGTGGTAGATACTCGTTAATACCGACAGGATTGTGGTCAAGATCGCCACGGTAAGGTCGCCATGTAGGGAACCAACGCCCATTATCAAAGTCTGGATTATCTGTTAGTTTCATAGTAGGGGGAGTTATACCAGCTGCTTCTAGCGCCGTTAAAGGATTCTGTTCTTGCGAGCTATTGTTTGATTGAGAGGAGTGCTTTGATTTAGAGGGGTCTTCTGAGGGGGTTGCCATGCGCGCGTGTCCTATGTGGCCGAGAATAATAGCTAAAAAGGATGAATAAAGAATTAATGACGCAAACACCATCCTATCCAGTATATCGCACCATACTACCCAATTCATCTAGCGATAATTATTCAGCTCAACTCTCATCATCAAAATAATTGATAAAGGGAATTTGTTTATACAAATTTGTCATATTTTGCTAGATGTCTGAGTCCAGATATGTTCTACTAAATCTACCGCATCGGTTGCTCGCCTCTTGATATTTATGATAGCTGCAACCATTTACAGGATGTTACATAAGCGTCGATGCCGAGCATCATAACGGAATTTAATAATAAACAAAAGCTATTATTCTCCCGTCATCCGTACTACTGCGTTTAAAAATTTTCATAGACGATGCTCCAAACTTATTAAGCAGTACCCTACATCTATTGTTGCCTGTCATATCTATTATGCTAGCACTATGAATTAGGCTGCAAATGCGTTTATGTTATAAAGCTATTTAGAATGCAATGTTTTTAAAAGGTTAGGTTTTTAAAATGAAAAACCATGCTCACTCACTTTTACTGTTTTGGTAACTTATTATGATTAGTGTATTTGATTTATTTAAAATTGGTATTGGCCCTTCAAGCTCACATACCGTAGGTCCTATGATAGCAGCTAACTTGTTTTTGGCTTCTTTGAGTAAGCAATCTGAGTTGACTGATATCAAGAGATTAGAGATTGAACTATATGGTTCACTCGCTGCGACAGGTAAAGGTCATGCTACCGATACAGCCATTCTCTTAGGCTTACTTGGACACACCCCAAGTACTATTGATACGCGATTGACCAGCCAATATCTTACGCCGATTTTTTCAGATAAAGAGCTGAATGTTGCAGGTTCGCACGTCATTGCCTTTGACACAGAGCGTGATATCTACTGGTACGATGATACTGTCCTACCCTACCATCCTAATGCGCTAACGATTCGTGCCATATTGGCAGACGATACTCATTACCAGCAAACTTATTACTCAGTCGGCGGTGGCTTCGTTATTAATGACGATGATGCTCATAATCCAGATGAGGATCATGGTACACCAACGATTGATATAGTCCCTTACCCTTTTAATACGGCAGCAGAGCTTCTTGAGCAATGTCGTCAACATGACTTAAGTGTTAGTGAGCTAGTATTAGCAAACGAATGCCATTATCGTGATAAAGAAGAAATTTTTGCCTATCTAGATTCTATCTGGGAAGTGATGCAAGAATGCGTTAAGCAAGGTTGTCAAAACAGCGGTATATTACCAGGCGGCTTAGATGTTAAACGCCGTGCTCAAGCGCTGCACTTACAGCTGTGTGCAGAAAAAGATCAGCCGAGTACAAAAAACGATAAGCTTGCAGCAATGGATTGGGTTGATTTATATGCCCTAGCAGTTAATGAAGAAAACGCCAATGGCGGTAATGTCGTAACGGCTCCAACCAACGGCGCTGCTGGCATCATTCCTGCCGTCATGTGCTATTATCGCGACTTTTTGGCGAGCTACAGTCAAGAAGGTGCTCGCAAATTTCTATTAAACTCTACCGCAATTGGTAGTTTAATCAAACAAAACGCTTCAATATCTGGTGCTGAAGTTGGCTGTCAAGGCGAAGTTGGCTCTGCTTGTGCAATGGCCGCTTCTGCATTGGCAGAGATTATGGGCGGTGACCCTGCCAAATGTCTTAATGCCGCTGAGATTGGGATTGAGCATAATTTAGGTCTTACTTGCGACCCTGTTGGCGGTCTAGTGCAAGTACCTTGTATCGAGCGCAATGCGATGGGCGCAGTAAAAGCTATTAATGCTGCTCGTCTTGCCTGCCGTGGTAACGGTCAGCACTTTGTCTCACTAGATAAAGCTATCGAAACGATGAAACAAACTGGTGCTGATATGTCGGATAAATACAAAGAAACAGCGCGCGGCGGCCTAGCTGTTTATGCCGACAATCGTATACCTACTGCCACCCACGGCGTCAGTGTTAACTATAGCCAGTGTTAAAATAAAATTTTAGCATCGAAGCTTATAATCGAAGCTCGATAAACGCCACAAAAAAAGCCTCTAACGAATTAGAGGCTTTTTCTATGAAATCTTACTAACCATTCAATAACTGCAATCAGAAATGATTATTCAGCAGTTTTTGAAATTACTTCATTCAAGATCCAAACAGGCTTAACCACACCAGACGCGGTATCAGCAAGCGCTTCTTGACGTACATCTAGCATATAACGATAGTTTGGCTCATACGTAAAACCTTGGATGTTACCGTTTAACGTGTTGTAGTTCTTCTGATAGCTCTGACGATATTGTAGGCACTGAGTTTCGACTGTATTACCAGTAGTATCCATACGCTCACAAAGCGCTTTACGTGGTGCGATTTCTACTTTGAAGCTTGGAATATTAACTACTTTGACATTTACCGCTTGGCCTTCTACAACCATGGTACGCTCGTCATCTAAACCCATCGTAGAACAACCTGCCAATGCAAAAGTGGCTGCAAATGCTGCAATTGCTAACTTTTTCATTATTATATCCCCAATTAATTATAGTTAAATCGTTACTACCTTATCAATTCAATATCCACCTCTTATTTGTTATTAATATAAATAAGGAGGTACGATATATCATCTCAAGATAAATGCATTAATAATGAGTACTGCTAAGTAAAAGCTAAATTAGATAGCCAAACATAGGCAGTACTGCTTATTGTTGTACTGCAATTAGTATAGGTCGTGAGTAAGCTCTGCCTCTATAACTGCTTTGTAACGTAACGTCAGTATTTGCAACTGATGTTAACTAATCGTACTAACTGCTGATTGTGGTATTTTCTTATGACTGGTATTTGATAACGAAACATACTTTAGTGAAAGACTCAAACTAGCTACGATAGTCAGCATTAATTTTGACGTAATCGTAGGATAAATCACAAGTATAGACAGTATCGCTAGCATCGCCACGTGCTAAGTCAATATGAATGGTAATTTCAGGGCGACTCATGACTGTCTTGCCCGCTTCTTCCGTATAGCTAGGCGCTACACCACCGTTTTGACAAATCATAACTTCATCTAGATATACATCGACTTGCTCTGTGTCTAAATCCTCAATACCTGCATAACCAACTGCCGCTAAGATACGCCCCCAGTTAGCGTCGCTCGCAAAGAATGCTGTTTTTACCAATGGTGAATGCGCGACTGCATAAGCCACATCGCAGCATTCCTGAGTCGTTTTTCCACCAGTAACTTTTACAGTCATAAATTTCGTTGCACCCTCACCATCACGCACAATTAATTGTGCCAAACGTACAAACACTTCAGTTAGAGCGCTAAATAAAGACTGATAATGCGGATGTTCAGGGCTGTCGATTACCTGTGAGCTGGCAGCGCCTGTTGCTATCAATACGCAGCAATCATTGGTCGAGGTGTCACCATCGACGGTAATGCGGTTAAAAGACTGCTCATTAATAGCAATCAGCATTTCTTGCAATAGGTCAGCAGTGATATTGGCATCGGTTGCGACATAACCTAACATCGTCGCCATATTAGGACGAATCATGCCTGAACCTTTTGAGATACCAGTGATATGATAGCTAGTATCTGCAACATCTACTTTTTGGCTAGCCAGCTTAGGGATAGTATCAGTCGTTCGAATTCCGTTAGCTGCTGCCAACCAGTTATCAGCACCTAAATTGGCTAAAGCCTTATCTAGCCCTGCAATGACCGCTTCACTATTTAACGGCTCGCCTATCACGCCAGTAGAAAACGGCAATACCGTATTGGTATCTACGCCAGCTTTACTAGCTAAGGCAGCACAAATCTCTTCTGCGCGACGTTTGCCATCAGCACCTGTACCCGCATTAGCATTACCTGTATTGGTCACTAAATAGCGCGGACTGGTCTTGGCAAAGTGCTCGCGCAATACACGTACGGGTGCAGCGCAAAATGTGTTTTTAGTAGTCACAACTGCGCTGGTTGCAGTCTCAATAATTTTGATTACCACTAAATCATCGCGATCTTTATAACGCACGCCCGCTGCGGTAGCACTTAATTTGATACCGTCAATGGGATAAATAGTATTGGGTACTGCAACGTTTCCGACAGCCATAGCTCAATCCTTATTAATTAATTTTTAGAGTTATTTATTAGAGATGCATTTATCAGTATTACTTTTGCGCACGCACTAGTCTTGACCTAAATCAAACGCTGACCAGATGGGTGCATGGTCTGAAGGTTTTTCCATTGCACGTAACTCATAGCTGATACCTGCATCGACACACTGGCTAGTTAAGTCAGGGGTACATAGAATATGATCAATACGTAAGCCACGCTTGGGGTCATCGTTGAAACCGCGACTACGGTAATCAAACCAGCTATATAACTCAGTGCTTTCAGGATAGTGTAGACGATAGGTATCAGTCAGCTCACGTGACATCAGCTCTGTATACCATTCACGTTCTTCTGGTAAAAATGAAGTTTTTCTATTTTTGAGCCAGCGTTTAGCATTAGCCTCACCGATGCCAATGTCTATATCTTCTGGCGCAATGTTCATATCGCCCATGATAATAAGCGAGCGCCCTTCTGCCTTTAGCGTATCAATATAAGCTATCAAATCAGCATAGTAGGCGCGCTTCATTGGAAATTTAGTCGGATGATCTTGGCTCTCACCTTGCGGAAAATAACCATTAAGCACATCAATCTCGCGTCCTTGCAATTCGTAGCGTGCGTGGATAAAGCGTTTTTGCGCTTCCTCATCTTCTCCAGGAAAACCTTTTTGTACAAATATAGGCGCAACCTTAGATAATAATGCCACCCCGTAATGTCCTTTTTGCCCAAAATACTCAATGTGATAACCAAGGCTCTCTACATTTTCAAGGGGAAACTGGTCATCATGAACCTTAGTTTCTTGCAACCCCATCACATCAGGGTCGATTACTTCTCGCACCGCCTCAAGCTGATGTTGACGAGCGCGAATACCATTGATATTAAAACTAACAAAACGGGTCATGCGATATCCTATATTGATTCGAGTTTAATTATTTTTGATAAATTTCTGCATATAATGCGGTAATAAATAGCTATGATAACAGACCTAAGCTGTCTCATCTGTTGCGTGATCTCAAATCTTAGGCTACAGTGGAAAATCTTACTTTATTGGTCGTTATGACATAAACACCAATTTAATACTTTGATCCTAATAATTTTTATATTGTATGCATTAGTAAGTATTGAAGCACTTTTATTGAACAATTCTATCAGCCAAACTATATGAGCCAAATTATGACTACAGAAACATCAAATTCTACAGCTACACCGCTATTTTCTACTGATTACCATGTATATATCAACCATACTGACGCTGGCGGTATAGTCTATCATGCCAATCACTTAGTATTTTTTGAAAACTGCCGCCGCGACTGGTTCAGCAAGCTTGGATTAAATGGCTATTTTATGCATTCTGATGATGGCCAAATTCAGCATTTTGTAGTGAGTCAGGCACAATTACAGTATAAAAAAGCTATATTCTTAGATGAAATCATTGATGTACGCATTGATAAAGTTGAGCTAAAACCTGCCAGTATTGTATTCTATCAAAGTATTCATCGTCGTGTGGCAGAGGAGGCGGATCAAAAAAACCGTACCTCTGCAGAAACTTTATTAAGCAGCGCTAAAATCGTCATTGCTTGCGTCCAAAATCAGACAAAACCAGAACCAACAGATCCAACTACTAACTCTACTACCCCAGCTAGTGCTGCGCCCATACGGCCAATAAGAGTACCAAAGAATCTTCAAAATAGTATTCAGCAAGCTATTACCCACCACGCTAATGAGCAATGATATCTACCTATGACTGTCAATAACAAGCCTTTGCTCACCTTTGAAAATATCTGGGTATATAGCAAACGTTCTACAATGGTAAGTCCGAGCGGTGAAGAAAGTGCTGCTGTAGCTAGTGAGCCTGCAACGCCTAAAAAATGGCTGACGGCGATAAAAAGCAAACTTAAATCAGGCTCGGACAACTCTCTATCTACTCATAAACGAGAGTTGATAACTGGCGTTAGTGGCACCTTACAAGAAGGACAAGTGACAGTATTAACCGGCCATTCTGGAAGTGGTAAATCTGTATTATTAAGAGCTCTAGCCGGACTATCACCCATCACCACAGGCGATGTTTGGTTATGCCAAAATGGTAGCAAACATAAAGGTGCTAGTAGGGATAATAGCAATGACTATCGTAGCATTCATGGTACCTCACCTACCCAGTGGCGCGCGCAAGTTGCTCTACTTGCTCAGCATCCACAGCTACTAGAAGGTAGCGTCCTTGAAAATCTGCAAATGCCTTACCGACTACAAGCGCATCAGCATAACCAATTTGATATCGACTGGCATATAGGGCAGCTTGCGTATCTAGAGCGTACAGCAGACTTTTTACAGCAGGAGGCCAGTCATTTATCAGGTGGTGAGCGACAATTGGTTAATACCCTGCGCTTATTACAGTTAAATCCACAAGTACTGCTATTAGATGAGCCTACGGCGGCTTTAGATGCTGATACGTCAGCGAAGCTTGTACATTTACTAATCAGCTGGTTACAATCAAAACCTCAACGCACTCTATTATGGATAACTCATGATACGCAAGATATTATGCCATTAGCAGATAAGCATTGGCATATGCAAGCAGGCGTGTTAACTGAGATATTTTAATAGCATAACTAACTTACTCTCTATAAGCCTGACTGCTCCAACCTTTATTCGCTCTCTCCTGTTCACCATTAATTGATTTTATGACGAGCACATATGATTCGTACAGATGATATCCAAATCTTACTGACTTACGGTGACATTGCACTTGCCAGCAGCTTGATTGTCATTGTGCTAATCGTGTCATGGCGACTACGCCTAAAACTGACTAAAACACTTTTAATCGCGGCTATTCGTACAGTAGTCCAGCTCAGCTTTATTGGACTGATACTCGCTTGGATTTTTGCGCGTGAACAATGGTATGAAGTATTATTAATTTTAACCATCATGACTCTCATCGCAGGAATAGCTGCTAAAAATAGAGTCAAACGCACTTATAAAGGTTTGTTTACTGACACTCTTATTGCAGTCGGCACATCAGCTGTACTGGTTACCATCATCGCCATTGGCCTTATTTTGAGGGTAGAGCCATGGTATACACCGCAATTTGTTATTCCAATATTGGGTCTGATACTAGGTAATTCTCTGACTGCTATCTCCTTGACCAGCAATCAACTTGTCGAATCGTTTCACGAGCAGCAGGGACGTATTGAGATGATGTTGAGCTTATCTGCCTATCCGTTTGAAGCTGTGCACGAGCAGATACGTGCTGCAATCGTCAATGGTATGACTCCCACTCTTAATTCTATGCTAGTCGTCGGTATCGTCAGTCTACCAGGTATGATGACTGGTCAGATACTCGCTGGCGCAGATCCTACCCAGGCCGTACGCTATCAGATAGTGACCATGTTTTTAATCTGTGTAAGCAGTACACTTGGCTGTACGATAAGCGCACTTCTCATTTATAGACGTTTCTTTAACCGCAGAAAGCAATTCATCCTACCCCAGTGACCATTGGTCTTCTTTATCTTGCACCATATATAAATATAATTGTCTACTTTTTTTATATACTGTTTAGTATTCCTACCGCAATATAAACATCAATTACAGCTATGTTAGTCTAATGTTAAATTATACAACTACATTATTTCAATACTAATTTTAGTAATGATAATAAAACTCGATTGTATTTTTCCTCAGAGACCAAGTTTACTTAATAGTCGAATCTACTTAATGAATTTTTATATGACAGTTTTTATATAATAAATTTTAGAAAACTAAGCTCAGGTTATATAACGACTAAAGTATCTTAGCAGCCCGTCAAAAAATAAGGATATTATCGCAATCAGCGCCATATTGGTCGCATCAGCGCTAATTTGTATTATTGACAGGGATAGAACTGCTCTCTTCTAAGCCTTCTCCCTATAGCAATCGATACATTTTAAGGACGCTCAAAATGACAGAGAATAAACCTTGGCTGGATCATTACCCTAGTACTGTACCCAAAACGATTGACCCTGATAAATATGGCAACTTAATAGAGCTATATGAGGAGTGTTTTAATCGCTATCGTATGCATCCTATGAGTATTTGCATGGGCGTTACTCATACTTATGACGATATCGATAAAGCATCATTGGCAGTCGCTGCATGGTTGCAAGCGCAAGGTCTACCTAAAGGCAGTCTTGTGGCGCTAATGATGCCAAACGTACCGCAGTATTTGCCAATTATGATTGGTATTTTGCGCGCAGGCTATGTTTGTACCCCTATCAACCCCTTATATACTGGACGTGAATTACGCCATCAATTAAATGATTCAGGCGCTAAAGTCATATTTATCGTTGATAATTTTGCTCAAGCTCTTGAACAAGTGGTGGATGAGACCGCTATCAATCGTATTGTCCTATCAAAAATGGGCGACATGATGGGTCTAAAAGGCATGTTGGTCAATACTGTTATTCGTCAGGTTAAACGCTTAGTCCCTAAATATAAGCTTAACGATCCTAAGCATGAAGTAACCAAGTTCCCTGATGTCCTTAAAAAAGGTAAAGCGTTACCATTTCAAGCACCAACAATGGCATCAGAACAAAAAGCCATTTTACAATATACCGGTGGCACCACGGGATTATCAAAAGGAGCAGTATTGACCCAGCGCAATATCATAGCAGCTGCCCTACAATCAGAAGCGTGGTACCGCCCTGTCACCTCAAATATGAACGAGGTGTATATCAATATGGTTATGGCTCTACCGCTTTATCATATTTTTGCCTTTATGCTCAGCCTATTAGGTATGCGTTCGGGCTATACCTTTATATTGATACCTAACCCGCGCGATATGCCAGGGTTTATCAAAACCTTATCAAAGCAGCCCTTCCATATCTTCCCTGCGGTCAATACTTTATTTAAAGGACTGCTCGATCAGTCGAACTTTAAACAGCTAGATTTTAGCTCACTACGTATCACGCAGGCAGGTGGTATGGCAGCGACTGAGCAAACAGCAGCGCGCTGGTTAGAAACCACAGGTTGCGCAATGATTGAAGGTTGGGGCATGACGGAAGGCGTTGCTGTAGGTACAGCTAACGTAGTGACAGATCGTAAATTTAATGGAACAATTGGCGTTCCAGGTCCTGGCGTTGATATTATTATAGTCGATGATGAAAATAAACGCGTTGGTGTGCATCAGGCAGGCGAGATGTGTATCAAAGGTCCTAATGTGACCTCTGGTTATTTCAATCATGATAATAGTGAGAGCTTTACCAAAGATGGCTATTTTCGTACTGGTGATATCGTCAGTATGGACGAAAAAGGCTACTTTACTTTGCTTGATCGCAAAAAAGATATGATTTTGGTCTCAGGCTTCAATGTTTTCCCTAATGAGATTGAGTCGGTCATGCTTGATTGTGATGGTATTGTCGATTGTGCCGTGATTGGCATTCCTGATGAGCAGCAAGGTGAGGCCGTCAAGATCTATATCGTACCAGCAGACAATAATGTCACTGCAGATGTGATTAAAGATTTTGCGCTAGATAATTTAACGGGTTATAAATGTCCGCGCCATATCGAATTCGTTAGTGAACTACCAAAAAGTAACGTTGGTAAAGTATTACGTCAGAAATTACGTGAAAAGCATGTATCAGACAATGCCTA
The DNA here is from genome assembly GCF_001593285.1 of Psychrobacter sp. P2G3. Taxonomy (NCBI): domain Bacteria; kingdom Pseudomonadati; phylum Pseudomonadota; class Gammaproteobacteria; order Moraxellales; family Moraxellaceae; genus Psychrobacter; species Psychrobacter sp. P2G3. The sequence continues at coordinate 1,558,877 of NZ_CP012529.1, read as the reverse complement.
AGCCAATCTAAGCTATGCGTACAATGCAATGCATTGCTGCATATTTTTAAAACTCAGGCTAAAAATTACAAAGCTTGATGAAGATCAAATTTTATAAAAAATTGCTATAAAAAAACCCTCTACACGATAATGCAGAGGGTTTTTTACTGTCTAAATAAGTGTTATTTAACAGTTAACCGACTAGCTTATTTTATTGACTACATTAAGTGGCAAATGCTTCATCGCCTGCCCTACGATTGACCATGGTAGGCTTGGTACACATGCTTGTGCAACACCAGATTCAATGGCAGCCACGATAGCTTTAGTACCAGTATCTGCATCGACTTCAAAAGGTAGCGGTTTGGCATTGGTATTAATCTCAGTACGAATATAGCCTGGATAAATAGTAGAGACTTTAATAGGCAATTTAGTCAGTAGCATATCAGCACGAATACCTTCAGCTAAATATGCCAAACCTGCTTTACTCGCCCCATAAGTAGTCATATGCTTAGGTAAACCGCGCATCGCCGACATACTAGATATCACTACTAAGTGACCATTATTCTGCGCGCGAAAGATTTTCATCGCAGCTTCACACTGTGCCAATGCAGAGACAAAGTTGATCTCAGCGGTACGGCGATTGGTCTCAAAACGACCTTTACCAATACGGCGACTCTCACCTACTCCAGCATTGACCACTACCCGATCTATGTGACCAAAATCTTCAGCGAAAGCATCAAACACTTTAAATATTGCGTCATAGTCAGTGACGTCTAGGACACGATAAGCCACTCTTATCTCAGGATACAGCTCTGTCAACTCAGCTCTAAGTTGATCCAAACGATCGGTACGACGAGCACAAATAGCTAAATTGTAGCCCAGCTTTGCAAATAACCGTGCCATCCCTTCGCCAAGACCTGAACTGGCACCTGTAATCAAAACAGTTTTACCTTTTCCAACTTGAGATGTGGTCAAACTTTTTAAATAGCGTGCCGGTTGAATGGCACTTAATGCCTGATCCTTGCCTTGCTTAGCCGTCTGCGTTACTAGGCTTATTAATTTATTTTGCATAAGCAGTCCCTTATCTATCAGTGCATTAATATAAATATAAAAGAGTGTTTCTAAAAAATACCTATTATAGTAGATATGTTTGAGCAGATGGGTGCCGGTTGTGTATCAAAACAAGTAATAACGCGTTTATAGCTCAACTGGCTAAACTATTCAGTTATTTATATCTTTATTATACTTACCGTAGTAACTAGAGTCCTCAAAACCAATTATAAAACGCGATTAGCGCCAAGTAACATAGCGCTTACCATCAGCAAATAAATGACTATATTCATTTAAAGATAGTAAACGCGGGGCTTGCTCTTTTAAGGTAATAGAGGTAACGCCTGTATTGACAAGACTTCTATTCAATTGATAGGCCGTCTGACTGCCTTGCTGCAATAAATGAGCAGTAATAGCAGCGATTACTCCACCTGAAGTAAAGACTAGTATAGTGCTATCACGCTCTAAATGGCTCAGTTGCGTAGCTTGCGTGCGTACATGCTCAAGTGCTTGTTGTGCACGTACGTTAAACTGCGGCCAACTTTCCAGATAGTCTGAATCATTATCGCCAGCATGCCAGCGCTGCATTGCAAGATTAAACAATTCAGCTAAACGAGCCTTTGGTGTATCAGACTTAGCAAGCTCTTGGGCAACAGCTTCTTGAGTAGTAAAAGCCGGGTCAGACTTGATAAAGACATCTTTATGGTTAAACTCATTGAATGCATCGATGACATAGCTATCAGGAGCCGACAGATCCAATGCAGGTTTAGCATCGCTAGCAGCTACAGAAAGATGATAGGTCTCCCAAAAGTAGCGTGCAGAATCCTGTTGCCGTGATAGGCTGCCTGTAAATATCGCATCGATACGGCGCTGTGTGGTCGCATAATGCTGACCAAGCAAGCGCGCCTGCGTACTACCCAACTCTGAGAGCTGATCGTAGTTTTCTTGTCCGAACGATGCTTGACCATGGCGTGCCAACAGGATAGTTGTCATAACACTATTACCTTTTATTATATTCTAAAGTTTTATTTTTCAGATGAATTAGCTTTTTGATCAAAATAGCCTTTTGGCAATATACCTTTAATAACGTTTCGTACAGGGCTTGGTAACTGCTCGATGGTAGCAGCATCCATGCCCATATCTTGCAAATGTGGCTGTACATGAGTCATAAATAGCGCATCGCCTTCATGCTTTGCAATCAGCTTCAGACACTTAGCATGCAGGACATGGACGATAATCCAGAAGTTTTTAAAAGCAGGATTTTGCGTCTGCTTATGATAATAGCGATAATAGATTTGCTGCACGATACCCGCTAAGCGAAATAACCCAAATACCTCATAAAACGTCCAGTTTTCTATCTGTAGACCAGTACGCTCAAGATAATATTTAACCACTTCATCACGTGTCATCATGCCTTCTAAATGCGTCGGCTGACGGCGTGACTGTTGCATAATGATATTATCATCTTCTTCAATCCAATAAGCCAATGCGCTACCCAAGTCCATCAATGGATCGCCTAAAGTAGCCATCTCCCAATCTAACACGCCAATAACTTTGGTAGGATCAGCGGCATCTAAGATAACATTGTCAAAACGCCAATCATTATGAATAACACAAGTAGTGCTGTCGGCAGGCGTATGTTTTCCAAGCCATTGTCGCACTAGCGCAAAACTTGGCACGTTAAGAGTTTTGGCTTTCACATAACGCTTATCCCAGCCACTGACTTGCCGCTCGCAGTAGCCGACACCGCGACCCAGCGCTACTAAGTCAGGATGTTGTTGATAATCAACTTGATGCAACTCAATCAAGGCATCAATCACATTGGTACATAGCTCACGCGTCTGCGTAGGATTAAGTTCAATCTTTTTTGGTAAATTGGCACGCGGAATAATACCTTCCATACGTTCCATGACGTAGAAATCTGCTCCGATTACATCTTCATCCGTGCACAAAGCTACCATCTTTGGTACATAAGGATAAGCATCCATCAGCGCATTCTGTACGGTATATTCACGTACCATATCATGGGCAGACTTGGCTTTGGTACCTTTTGGCGGACGGCGTAAGATGAGATCTTGGCCTTTATCACCGCCATATTGTAGACGATATGTCCAATTTGAAGCACCGCCTGAGAACTGCGTAACGGTAGGCTCGCCTGTGATATCCACACCCTGAGCACGCAACCAGTCACTAACTGCTTGTGCATCAAGCGCCTCACCTTCTCGTACTGGTCCGCCTTTATCTAACACCTTATTATTGGTCGTCATATTATTGTTATCTGTTGCCATGTGATATTCCTTATCATGTGGTCGCTTAGTAGCCACTTATTAATAATAATATTTTTAAGAAAGACCGACCTTGAAAATTATTTTAAACTTAAATGGTTTCAAGAAACTATTTCAAAGTCGGTCATCTATTGTTCTTAAATTAAACTTATTCCTGCTTAGGCTATTTTAATTACTCGCGAATTATTATTTAGCGTTTAAGGCGAAACCCTTGACGCTTTAGTTCTAATTTGGCAATCATAGTTTTGTGCACTTCGTCAGGACCATCGGCTAAGCGCAGCGCGCGCGCTTGTGCAAAAAAGCTTGGCAACAGCGTATCTTGGCACACGCCCATACCGCCATGAATTTGAATCGCCATATCGACAACTTCTTGTAATACCGTTGGCGCTACAACTTTAATGGCTGATATCTCAGTCAATGCGGCTTTAGTGCCTTGTGCATCCATTTTTTGCGCGGCATATAATGTAAGCAGACGTGCTTGATCGATTTTGATACGTGCCTCAGCGATACGCTCGAGGTTACCACCTAGTTGTAATAGCGGCTGGCCAAATGCGGTACGTTCCATGCCGCGTTTCACTGCCAATTCTAACGACTTCTCCGCTGCACCAATACAACGCATGCAGTGATGAATGCGACCTGGCCCTAGTCGACCTTGAGCAATCTCAAAGCCCATACCCGGTCCGCCGATAAAGCTATCGACAGGTACGCGAACATTGTCAAAGCTAACTTCGCCATGACCATGCGGTGCATCATAATCACCGAATACTTTTAGCATGCGCTCGATATTGACCCCTGCATTTTTCGCTGGTACCAATACCATAGAATGCTGATGGTGACGATCTTTACTCTCGTCAGGGGTATAAGCCATAACAATCAATACATCAACGGCAGGGTCACCAAGGCCAGATGACCACCATTTGCTACCATTAATGACTATTTCATCACCTTCAACCACAGCAGTTGCCTGCATATTGGTCGCATCACTTGACGCTACTTCAGGCTCAGTCATACAAAATACCGAGCGGGTTTTACCTTCTAATAATGGCGTCAACCATCTGTCCTGCTGCTCCTCAGAACCATAACGCCATAGCAGCTCCATATTGCCGCTATCAGGAGCGTTGCAGTTAAAGACATAAGGCGCTAATAAGCTACGTCCTGTCAACTCCGCAATCGGTGCATAATCAGTAACTGATAACCCAGCACCTAACGTGTCATCAGGTAGAAACAGATTCCATAGACCAGCTTCACGAGCTTGTTTACGTAAGCTTTCGTATTTTTCAGGCCATTGCCAGTTTTTCCAATTGCCATCAGGATTTTGCTCGTGACAATCTTGCCAAAACTGCGCTTCTATCGGCTCAATTTGAGTAGCGATAAAGTCTTTGACTTGCTCATACATAGCTTGGCCATGTGGCGTTGCGGTAAACATAGCAGTAGATGTATTGGTAGACATTATTATATTCCTCTTCCTTGTTATATATTTTATATAAAGATCTAGTTTAGCTTTTACGGTGTACGTACGTTTACTCTTTCCCATCTGCTACATTTATAACATAGCCATTATGAATAAACAGCAAAAAAGGCGCGACCGACTAGGCCACACCTTTATATTTACTAAACAAATTTGTTAAATCAATACACAATTTTCAGCAATAATTTCGTGTCTTATGATTGCATCTAATCGCTAATATTCTATTTTAAAATATTTAAACGACTGTTAAAATCAAAGCGCATCAAAGCATCAGGTAGCTTATCAGCAGCCATACTCAAAGTTGCTTCTGCCGCTTGCGACAGCCCTAATTTTTCTGCCAAGGTTGGCTTTTGGCGTGAATGCAGTGCATAGACTTCATTATTATCCATCAGCTCTAAAAGGTAGCTATCCGAGGTTTGGAGTTTATCAACCAAATTGAGATGCAAAGCATCTTCACCATACCAATGCTCGCCGGTAGCCACTTTATCTAAATCTAGCATTGAGCGATAGCGATTGACAAAATGTTTAAATAGCACATGCGTTTGCTCAAGCTCTTCTTGATATTTGGCTCGATCTTCAGCATCATTTTCACCAAACACGGTCACGGTACGCTTGTAGTTACCTGCTGTGAACATCTCGTAATCAACATCGTGGTTTTTGAGCCATTTATGGAAGTTCGGTAGCTGCGAGACTACGCCAATCGAACCGATAACAGCGAATGGTGCTGCGATAATCTTATCAGCAACACAGGCCATCATGTAACCGCCGCTCGCAGCTACTTTATCCACACAGACGGTCAACTTAAGCTCCGCATCTTTTAGACGAGCTAACTGCGCTGCTGCAAGCCCATATCCATGCACTAAGCCACCACCTGATTCGAGACGCACAACGACCTCATCACCTTCATTAGCCGTACTTATTAGCGTACTAATCTCTTCACGTAAATGCTTAACAGCAGTCGCTTTAAGATCACCATCGAAGTCGAGTACGAATACTTGCTGGCCTTTATTTTTACCTTTGGCTTTATCTTTTAGAGCTTGCTTGGCTTTTTTGGCCATGCGCTTTTTTAACTGTTTTAATGCAGCTTTGCCTTGCGTCGCTTCCATTAAATCTTGGCGACGTTGTTCTTGGCTTTTATTTAGATGAATAATTCTTAACTCAACAGGGTTTTTAGAAGGATGAAATAGCATGAAGCGGTTTCCTTAAATAAGATGCTAGCTTGTTTACATTATAGGGTTAGCGTTAGCTTGATATGTGCACGTTATAGATAGTTTTCAAGCAAGGTGGCAATATTTAATCACTTTATGAGCTAACGGTATAAGAGTACTGTAATAATCTTATGTCACCTCATCAGTAATGGTTGATTGTACTAGGATTGCGCGAGGAGAGTTGTATAACAAAAGCACTTTAGGCATAATATGCGCTTACATCTATTTTTATGCAGCCAACGCGACGAGGATTTGTCTTGATCGCGTTTTATTTGCTATTTTTTAATGACATGAATACAACATGCATTAAGATAGCGGCGCCATTTGAACCAATAATTTCAATCGACAAACTACGCCAAGCTTACTAAATGGCTATAGTTGCCATAATAGTTTGTACTGGGTTAATCAAAAAATAGCGATGGTTGAAATCACATAGCGATGGCTGCATTATTGTACTTTGAACTGGGCTGACAACTGGATAACTAATATTATGACGCAGAGTATTACAACGGATAGCGAAATGGCGATGCACAGCGAATACCGAGACGAATATTGTGGTGCTGTCACTGAAAGCTTGCTGGAACAAACTATTAGTATCGTAGGCTGGGTACATCGTCGTCGCGATCATGGTGGGGTGATCTTCTTAGACATGCGTGACCGTGCAGGCCTTCTGCAGGTAGTGGTCGATCCCGATACCCCAGAAGCATTTGCCACTGCTGATGCGGTACGCCCTGAATATGTACTTAAAATCACTGGCCGCGTTCGTCGTCGTTATGAAGGTACTGAAAACGCTAATATGACCAGCGGTCAAATTGAGCTATTGGGCAAAGAGATTGAAGTATTAGCCAAATCTGAAACCCCGCCTTTTCCTTTGAATGATGAAAATACAACGGTTTCAGAAGATTTGCGTTTAAAGTATCGCTATCTTGATATGCGTCGTCCGCAAATGCAAGAGCGTATGGTGTTCCGCGCCAAAGCCACTTCAGCAATTCGTCGTTATTTAGACGATCATGGCTTTTTGGATGTTGAAACCCCTATTTTGACTCGTGCTACGCCTGAAGGTGCTCGTGACTATCTTGTACCTTCACGTACGCGCCCAGGTAACTTCTTTGCCTTACCGCAATCACCGCAGTTGTTCAAGCAGTTATTAATGGTGTCAGGATTTGATCGCTATTATCAAATCGCTAAGTGTTTCCGTGATGAAGATTTACGTGCTGACCGTCAGCCTGAATTTACCCAAGTCGATATTGAGACTTCTTTCTTAAATGAAGAAGAAATCATGAATATCAACGAAGGTCTTATCAAGCATCTATTTAAAACTATGATGGATGTTGAATTTGAGCAATTCCCACGTATGACTTATGCTGAAGCAATGCGTGACTATGCGTCAGACAAGCCTGACTTACGTATTCCATTAAAATTGGTCGACGTTGCAGACTTGATGAAAGACGTTGAATTTAAAGTATTTTCCGGTCCTGCTAACGATCCTAAAGGTCGCGTTGCTGCCCTACGCATCCCTGGTGGCGCCTCATTAAGTCGTAAGCAGATTGAAGCCTATACCAAGTTTGTTGGTATCTATGGTGCGCGCGGTTTGGCGTACATTAAAGTCAATGACGCCAGCAACATCAACAACGGCGTGGAGCAAGAATCTGGCCTACAGTCTCCTATCATCAAAAACATGACTGATGATGTATTGGTCAGCTTGATTGAGCGTACTGGTGCTGAAAGCAACGATATTATCTTCTTCGGTGCGGATAAAGCCAGTATCGTCAATGATGCAATCGGTGCACTACGTCAGAAAATTGGTCTAGATTTAGAAATGACGACGTGTAAGTGGGCACCACTTTGGGTGACTGACTTCCCAATGTTTGAGCAAACTGATGATGGTCGCTGGACATCAATGCACCATCCGTTTACTAAGCCTAAAGGATCAGTGCAGGAGCTAAAAGATAGTCCAGAAAACGCTCTATCTATTGCTTATGATATGGTACTGAATGGTACAGAAGTTGGCGGTGGTAGCTTACGTATTAATACCTTTGATATGCAGCAAGCCGTACTTGATGCTTTAGGTATCGGCGAGCAAGAGGCTGAAGACAAGTTTGGTTTCTTGCTTGACGCATTAAAATTCGGTGCGCCTCCGCATGGTGGTTTGGCCTTTGGTTTAGATCGCTTAATTATGCTCATGGTCGGTGCGGACTCTATTCGTGATGTCATTGCCTTCCCAAAAACCAAAACTGCTGAGTGCCCATTGACCCAAGCACCTGCTGAAGTCGATAGCAAGCAGCTACGTGATCTTGGTATTCGTGTGCGCGAAAAAGCGCAAGCCGACACCAACAAACCTTCTCAATAGATGGTTTGATAATGAACGGTTATTCATTCAATGTCTTATTATGTGATTCATCACTATGTGAATGTTTATGAATCCGTATCATATTTTCAAGTACGTGCCACTGTCTGTATTACAGATGCTGGCACGTTTTGTGGCTTTGATTATAATGTGGCTACCAAATTCGAGTTTGGTGCGCACTATCAAAATCAATATGAGGCTTATCGCCCCTAAACTATCTGAATCTCAGAAACAAACTTTAGTTAAAGATATTGTTCGTCATCAGTGCTTAAGTAGCGTCGAATCTATCAAAAGCTGGGCAATGTTGCCCGAATGGAGCATTGCTCAAATTTGTGATGTCCATAATATAGATATTTTATTAGAAGGACTTGCCAACCCTAATGGCATGCTCGCTATCGTACCGCATCTCGGTACATGGGAGATGATGAACGCTTGGCTTAATCAATTTGGCGCGCCGACTATCATGTACAAGCCTGTCAAGGGTAATATCACAAATAACTTTGTCCTCCAAGGCCGTGCACGTCTTAATGCAACGCTAGTACCTACCGATGGTAGTGGTGTCAAAGCAGTATTTAAAACCCTCAAACAAGGTGGTTTTAGTATTGTACTGCCCGATCACGTTCCTGATCCTTCAGGTGGTGTCGTTGTACCCTTCTTTGGTGTTAAGACTTTGACCAGCACGCTTGCCTCAAAACTTGCCAGCAAAACCAAATGTGCATTGGTCGGAATATCTTGTATCCGCCGCGATGATGGGCGCGGTTTTGATATTTATTGTTATAAGCTAGATGACCCAACACTATACGATCGTGATGCCTCTATTGCTGCAGATGCACTAAATCAGGCTATGGAAAATATGATTACCGATAACTTTAACCATTATATGTGGGGTTATCGACGTTTCAAAAACTTACCTGTCTTGGGCAACCCTTATCGCGCTAGTGAGACTGCTTTAGCTGATTTTATTCGTGTCAATCAGGCTGAGCATCGTAACGATAGTGTAGATACCTAGTACGTACGCTTAAGCTTGCTAACGTACAGATAATCACATCTATGCTAAGATTAGCAGCATTCTCAATCCTTCCTTGATATCCATACGAGTCTATTATGGCAACTGACACAACTGAATCCTTATCTACCGTTCAAGTTCATACCAGCGATAGTAAGACTGAACAGCGTTATATCATCTGTATGAAATGGGGTAACAAGTATGGTCCTGAATACGTCAACCGCTTGTACAATATGGTCAGTAGGCATCTGACTTTAGACTTTCAAATGGTTTGCCTAACTGATGATAGTAGCGGTATTGATCCTGCAGTAAAATGCTATCCTATCCCTGAACTTAATCTACCATCTGGGCTACCTGAGCGCGGCTGGAAAAAGCTCACTACTTTTAAGCCTGAATTATATGGTCTAAAAGGTATCGCGCTATTTTTAGATATTGATATCGTTATCGTTGACAATATTGATAGCTTCTTCACTTATAAAGCCGAACATGATGATAGTGTCGTGATTATCCGTGACTGGAAAAAGCCATGGCGCATGGTAGGTAATAGCTCAGTGTATCGATTTAAAATCGGTCAAAACACTTACACCAACTTACTAAATAATTTTGAGCAGAATTTTGCTAAAATCAGCTCGGAAGTACGCCATGAACAGGCTTATCTATCTAACTATTTACGTGAACATCATCATTTAGAATACTGGGATAAGGAATGGTGCGTCAGCTTTAAATATCAATGCATTGCGCCCATTCCTTTTAATTTTATGCGAGCACCAAAACTTCCTGACGGTGCAAAAATCGTTATCTTCCACGGGGAGATTAATCCACCAGATGCGATAGCTGGAGGCGGTGGTAAATGGTATCGCCATGTGAAGCCAAGTCCTTGGCTAAAAAAGTATTGGCTGTAACCAAGTATCTAATTACAAGCACTAGGCGCTGGCTAATTCCCAACCCCATACAGGAAGTATTATATTGGATGATAATATAAAAAAAGCCTTGAACCTCCCCAACACCATAGATCTAAGTGTTGATGAAAAAACTATTGTCATCAAAACTTTTAACGCAAATGAGGCTAATCAAAACTTAAATAAACAAGTGGTAAATATTTTTGCATCTGGTCCTTCTATTGCAGATTTAGTTTTCCATGAGTCATTAATTTCTGAACCAAGTATATTCGTCAATGGTAGCTTGAGCTTAACTAGAGAGCATTCTTTTTCTAATATTGTAGGTTATGTAATCAGTGATGCTAGATTCATTAAAAATAACCCTGAGGTTTTGAGTCAATATTACAAAGGACAACCTTTATACGCTACCGTCGCTGTTTATGATGCAATCAGAGCCAGTTTACCTAATTTAATCTCTCAGTATCACGAAAACATGAGGGTAATATTTCCTGCTGACAGACCGCTAAGTGATAAAACTAATACGCGCTGGCTAACTTCCTTACCTATCATTAAAAAAATCATGAGTAAAAAGATAGAGCTTAGTAAATTTGCTAATCATTCTAGCTTTGTTATCGACTCTTCTCACGAGCCAGAGGCTATTGGAGTATCATTAGATGTCACTGATGGTTTTATTGAAGCAGGAACGGTTGCTTATATCGCAGCTCAATTAGCATTTTCACGGCAAGCTGGGGCTATCCATTTGTATGGTATTGATCTATTAAACAGTAATAAACCACGTTTTTATGAAGATAATAGCAATAATGCTCCATCTAAACTCGATAAAGCAGTCGCTGATCGCATTGTGCCCTCTTTTAATTTAATGGGTAAAGTTTATAACAAACTGGGTGTCCCCTTAATCAACCATTCTTCAGTATCTAAAAAGCTATTTAATTTTGATTAAGTATATTGTATGCACTACTTAAGAATGACTCTGACTATTATTCATATTTAATTATAGACAAAAATTATGACAATACCTGCCAATCTAAATAAGAATCCAAAGACTATTATTTTAGCCATACCTTCTCTAAGTATTGGAGGTGCCGAGCAATTTGTAATTACTTTAGCCAAAGCTTTGAAAAAAGCACAACATAACGTACATATTTTACTACTACGAGAAGAAGTTGCATTACCTGTTCCTAGCGATATACCTATACATATCTTTCCATATGATAATTATCGCAAGATACCAAGATTCATGCGAAAGAAAATCATAGCAAGAGCAATGGATGCGTTTGTTATAAAGAATATAGGCGCTCCAGACTTATTGCTGTCTAACTTGAAATCTATCGATCAGTTTTTGGCATACAGTCAGTTAGACAACGTCTATCTAGTGGTTCACAATACGTTGTCTAAGCTTCACAGTATGTCACCCAGATCGTTGAAGCAATTGAAAGATATCTACTTATCAAAGCCATGCATAGGTGTAAGCGAAGGTGTAACCGCAGACTTACCTACTCTGTTAGAGCAAACTATTAATATAACGACCATTTATGATCCTGTTGATGTACAAAAGGCTGATGATCTATCAGCGCTATTTACACCTACGTATCAAGACTACTTAATAAACGTCAGTACTTTTAAAATGGCAAAAAGACATGACGTATTAATCGAAGCTTATGCAAAAAGCAACTTAGACGTTGATTTAGTATTAGTCGGTGATGGAGTAGAACGTCCAGCATGTGAAGCGCTGACTAGACAACTGGGTGTCGCTGATCGTGTTCATTTTATAGGATTGACTTCCAACCCCTATCCTTACATTAAAAATGCTACTGCGATGGTGATATCGTCAGACTATGAAGGCTTGAATATTGCCATGCTTGAAGCCATTTCTTTAGGAACTCCGGTCATTAGTACTGCTTGTCCATCAGGTCCTCCTGAAGTATTACCTTCCAAAAACTTGGTCCCTGTAGGTTATACTGAGGCTTTAGCACAAAAAATGATAGAGGTTATAGGTAGGCCTGAAATTTTTGCAGTGGCTTTAGATGAGAAGTTTTATCCTGATTATGCTGCTGCCAGATACTTAGAGCTTATTGACTGAGATAACCCTATTTGCAAGCTAATGCATCAGCACTACTCTTTATATTCTATTTCTTGCCTTTTATAGCCGTTAATAGTCAATAGTAATGAGCGTGATAGATTAGCTAAATTCATCTGTGTCCATAGTCTAGTTAACTCTCTATTAATTTTTTGCTGTGCAGAGAGTTTGATTTTGACAACGGGTCGTGACTGCCTTTCTTCTTCAAGACAGCTTCCAAAGCGCGTAGATTGTTCATTATATATTTTATCTTGAATACATAATGCTGGGGATACTTGATATACATTGCTTGTTTTCTGCTCAATCAGTCTATCGAACATTATATGATCAACAGGTCTATCCACTCCTAGCTCTCGTGTCATTTTAACTAGCTTTTGAGCACCTTTTTGGCTAACAATGTATCCCGCCATACCCATATGACTGCTTTTCATCCGACATAACTTATGATCTGATGTTAAGTTAGTACCTTTATTAACCAATACTCTTCCATGCATAGTTTCAAGTTTAATCACATCGAAATCACTTGGTAGCCATTCCGAACTGTTTAATAGATCTTTAGCTTCTTTTGAAAAATAAACGTCATCCTCAAACACCATCAAGTATGGCATTTCATTTTCTATGACTTGCTCCCACAAACAATAGTGACTTAAATAACAAGCAACTTCTCCTTTCGATATTCTTTCTGAAGTAACAGCAAGACCATACTTCTGCAGGGTATTTTCAACTTGAGCTTTATTGATAGCATCAAAATAGCTAAAATCAATACTATGCTCATTGAACAAGTCATCAATATGTTTACGGCGTTCATGTTCATTAATAAGGCTAACTACAACTGCTTTTTTCATCCTAAGTTTTCTCTTTTTTTGCTGGTACTATCAGTAAATTTATTTATATTTTCATCAAGATAATATTACGATCTGTTGAAAATGAGCCAAGGTATACCATTAAGAAATATGCTATTAATTAGAAACTTCTTTCAAAAACGCAAGGTATTGCTTAGCGATTTCCTTAGGGAGAAGTGACTCATCAAAAGTTGCGTAAAATTGGTTTGAATTTTTCATAGCTTGGCTTAATTTATCAGCAATAGCATCAATATCATCTACTGGCATAAGGTTTTGTTCAGGGAGCATCTCTTTAGGGCCAGACTGACAGTCCGTACTTATAATTGGTGTTCCTAGTGCTAGTGCTTCTGCAAGAACCATCGGAAACCCTTCTCTATTAGAAGTCATTACTTCAAATTGGGCATGTTTGACGTAAGGATATGAGTTTTTATGGAAGCCTAAAAGTTTTACTTTATCTGTTAAGTCAAGATCAGTAATCAACTGCTCTATATCACTTTTGAGCTTACCCTGCCCTAGAAGTAACAATGGTAAGGATTGGTCGGTTTTAGCATAAGCCTTCAATAAAATATCATGGCGTTTAGCCTCTTTAAAACTACCAACATGGATAATATAATTTTGATATTCAGGAACAAATGCTTTGGCTAATTCTTGAATACCATCTCTATCGATAGGGTTGTTGATAGTCTTTATAGGCGTGATGTCACCAAGATGATGAATAAAGTCATCTCTGACTCCATCACTAACGCATACGCATGGATGTTGAGAGTAGATGTCTTTCAGTTTAGATTTAAGCTTATCAATGTCATTTACTTGGCTAAATTTATAATATAACGACAATGTACTATGAATTACATAAGCTACGTTTGATAGCTGACTATAGCGAAAAATATTATCTGGGCGTTCTAGGTTCGATAGTACAATATCAGGTTGGCCAATTTTATTTAAAATATAGTTATCAACAGCACGCGCAAAAATCTTGTGACGTCGCGCTACTCCTGGAATCAACTTATAAGGCTTAAACCTGAGTAAGTGATAGTTTAAGTTCGAGTTTAGATCATACTCTACAAGCGGCTTAAACCTCAAAACATGTACATCATAGCCTAAATCATAAAAGCCTTGCCCTAGTGTGAGTACAGAACGCTCTGCACCACCGCCTTGTAGGCAGTTAATAACAAGTACCGCTATTTTGGTACGTTTATTCATAAATAATGACCTATTCGTAAAGTGGTATCTACTTTATCAATGATCAAGGAGTAACCTTAATTTCACATTTCTAATGTATCACTAATAAGTATACGCAAGCATTTGCAAAGTGCTATAAAGTCTTAATTAGAGATTTCTATTTAACGTTTAAAAACTTTCGAAAAAAAAGATTTAGAAGCTTCTGGGCGTGTAACCTTATTACCGGTATAACGTTGCTGGGTCTTTTTTGGAAAATCTCCGAAAGGCTTAACACGATAACTATCTAACTGATAACCATTAGTTATCGCTTCGTCATAGTACTTATCGAATAGATCCGCCAAATCCTGTCTTGGATGTGACATTATCTCTCCATCAAACCAATGCTCGCGCCCTTCTTCACTCAATCTATTTAATGAATGTTTATGGCTAAACTGAGTACCCATATCTGAATAATGTAATATCCTAATATCTTCAATCGCTAAACCTTCTCCATCCACACAGTTGAAGCTATCTTGATAAGGTTCAACAAGCGCAGGATCTTTTTTGATTAGCTTCATCATTTTACGATGACCTTTAGGATCTTTTCTTAGTTTGGTTACTGATGGAATAGTATTTTTTGCAAGATCGCAATCCCAAACACAAGTACAAAGACGCGTCATATCAGCTTTTGTCTTAGCTGCTACAATGGATTTACCATTTATAGGATGTGCCCATAATTCGGCTAGATCAGACAGTACAATCATATCTGCATCCATATAGATTGCTCGTCCTGAATAATTGCAATATTCAGGTATCGCCCAGCGAAACCCTGAAAAAGGAGTTGGCCATTTAGTGGTATTCCAGCCTTCACCGGTCTCAGGATTTGAATACCAAAAACTTTGCGGATCACGTGACAGTTGCATCCACACAATCTCTACCGGCAAGCTTGTATATTTATGAATACTATAATCTAGTACCATCATCTGTTCTAAATCACAATTATTAGGATCACAACCAACAAATACCTTAATAGTATCGATATCCATATACCATCCTCATAAATCAATAGTGTAAAAACAATAAATAGTTGAATTGTATCGCAGTTTGGTTTTATATATCGAGCTCTTATAGCAAATATTTAGAGTAAGTTTTTGAGCCAGCAATTAAAAAAATTGTACATTGGCTCTAGTAAGAAACAAGACTGAATATAATTGCTTCTTAGTTAATTCTATAGTACCAACCTTTATTCCCAGGAGCCGTCCCGCTCGACGTTATCGAAGGCCTTAATTAGGGTAGCGAGTGGCAATTGAACTCTTACAAGTATCACCTCCCCTTTATTATCATGGGTATTATACAGCTTTTATCAATCTATCTTAACAGCATTATGTCTGACCTCATTTTATGCGCTGGCATAAAATCATTTAAGAGATTGCTTAACGTGTGGGGTGCTTGGTGATATTGTCATACTTACCAATTGTAATGTCACATCTTTGCTATTGCCAATGTATCCATTTTTACCAAAGCAATGGGCATTACCAAAACAAACGCAGCCGTAAATGATAACATTCATTAAACTTGCAATATTCGCGCCGTATCTGTACTGATTGATGAGACGATCAGCAATAAACACTCTATTATTACTAAACTGTACTCTGATGAATAAGCTGACACTTTTAATTGCATAGGTAAAACAACAGCCTCTCAGTAAGCATTTTAGTTTTTAATTGTTGGTGCCAGTGCCGCCTTGGTACTTTAATACTGGTTAGCATCATAAGAATTACGACTATTACCCTCACTTGGACAAATGCCATTCCTTTCTTAATAACCTTTATCATGAGATTTTATGGGGTTAATAATTTCCAAACCAACATAAGTTCGAGTGTTACTAAATTGCTAATTAATGGACTTAAACCCTAGATTATTTATAGATCAGACGGTTATAGTTGGCGCAAATTGTGCAGCTATCATCCTATTGCTACCAAAGATAAGTTTGTCAGTGTCCACATTTTTGACTCTATTTACCAAGAGCTAACCACACTGTAGGAACCATGGTTATTGAATAAAGCTGACTATTGAATCATTCGTTTGCAGAGTCAATGGAGTGCAAGAATGTAAGGTTGGTTAAGTAGTAGGCAATAAGATAATCAGTTGTTGCATCTACTGTTTCATATTTTAAGTTCATGTACTTACTAAGCGACTATAATCTCTGTGATAAAATTTATGGATAGGAAATAATTTATGTTATCTGAATTGTCTATTAATGACTCTAATAAACCCACCAACATTCTTTTCATTTATCACCGCATTGATGGTATTGGTGGTATTGAGACTCGCTGGATAGATGAATTTCAATATTTAAATAAATACAATTATCAGGTCTACTTGCTAACCAACAAGAGAGCTTTTGATCCGAATATTGCTAAGCTATTCAATACCTGTCATTTTACTACAGTTGATATAGAAAGCGTGTCTTTAGCGACTGACTTCATCAAACTGGTCGATCATGTTGTTGATACTATCGAGAGTCATGATATTGAATTACTGAGCATACATATGCTTGATTTGTTTGCCTGTGCAGCTGTAATGGCCGCTCAACTTTGTCGTATCCCTGTCATCTCTACTGTTCATGGAACACCAGATATATACCGCGCACCATTTAATCGGTTATTTATTCAGAGTCTAACAGGTAATAGTTTCAGTTTATCAGTCAGTGTCTCTAAACACTTAGAAGGTATATATTTCTCTCAAGCACCTTTGATTAAAGTAATTCCCAACTTAATTAATTTAAATGAATATCGACATCAAACAAGTGAAATAACACCAGCTTGGCTATTAATAAGTCGTATAAGTGCTGAAAAGTACGAGTCAATTTTACGTTTTTTGCAAGCAGCAAATAGTTGTAATATAGCTAATATTGACATCGCAGGCGGCGGTGATCCATTAGAATTACGCAAACGTATCAATGCTCTTGATATCAAAACTCAAGTAAGGTTTTTAGGTGAAGTTAGAGATATAGCGGAACTGATACCAGGGTATTTAGGTGTTGCTGGAATGGGGCGTGTCGCTATAGAAGGCTTAGCTTGTCAAAAGCCAGTGTGTATTATTTCTCCTGAAGGCAGTTTAATCGGCTTAGTGACTACATATAACTTTACACGTCTTAAAAATTACAATTTCACTGGCAAAGGACTTGTAGCAATTGACAATCAAGAGCTATCCAAACAGCTCGAACGTCACACTCCTGAGAATAGTCAACACCTCTATCAAAAATTAAAACATGAGCTTTCTATCGATAATTGGGATAAATACATTGAGCTGTATAAAAAAATAACTTTTATAGACAATCAAGCTTTAGAATCTCTTTATCATAAGCTTGCTTACTTTGCAGTTACCCTTTCACGTCCATTTGAAAAAGATGAGTTTTTTTGGCATTTGTTTTATGAGACTTTGATCGAATATAAGTTAGATAATATCAAAGAAATGTACCATTATTATGAAAATAGTATCGGGCTTAATAGTGACTACCCTAATCCTTATAAAACAAATAAAAAAATAAAATGGCGAGAAAAGTTTAAGTAGCTATACTTTATAAAAGTAGTTATAAAAAAAGCTAAGACAATAAACAGTCTTAGCTTTTTAACATAGAAACACTTCAATTACTCTAAACTTTAATCAATAAAGTCTAACCAATCCATATATTTTTCATTACGACCATGCACCACATCAAAATATAAGGATTGTAGCTTTTCGGTGATCTCACCGCGGCCGCCGTTACCAATAGTACGATCATCATATTCACGGATAGGTGTTACTTCAGCAGCTGTGCCCGTCATAAAGATTTCATCTGCTAAATAGAATTCATCACGAGTGATACGACGTTCAGTAACTTTAATACCTAGGTCAGCAGCGAACTGAATAATAGTGCGACGAGTGATACCGTCAAGTGCACCACCAGCTAGATCTGGAGTATGTAACTCACCATTCTTAACCAAAAACAAGTTCTCACCTGCACCTTGACAGACATAGCCTTGCGGATCCATCAAGATAGCTTCGTCGTAACCATTACGAGTAACCTCTTGGTTTGCCATAATAGATACTGGATAGTTACTAGAGGCTTTTGCTTTGCACATCGTGACATTAGGCAAGTGATGTGTGTACGATGATGTCTTGACGCGGATACCGTTTTGGATACCTTCGTCGCCCAAATAAGCGCCCCAATGCCAAGCAGCAACCATCGCATTGATACTGTTGCCATGCGAAGATAGACCTAGCTTTTCTGCGCCAACCCAAATAAGTGGACGAATATAAGCTTCTGCTAAGTTATTTTGTTTAACTACATCTTTATGCGCTTGTTCTAAAGTAGCGGCATCAAAAGGTACGTCCATTTGGAAGATTTTTGCAGAACCTAGCAGACGGTCGGTATGGTCTTTTAAACGGAAAATCGCCGTGCGCTTGTCAGCGGTCTGGTAGGCACGTACGCCTTCAAACACAGCCATACCATAATGCAAACTATGGGTAAGTACATGAACTTTGGCATCGGGCTGTTCAACCATTGTGCCATTCATCCAAAGCTTGCCTTCCTGTGTTGCCATATTCATGTAAAGATCCTTATGTTAGTACTGACGACTAACTTTTTTGTTGAGTTTTAAGTAAGTATTTTAATTAAAATTGCATGCTTACACTGAGTCCGTATTAGTGTGCAAATGATTATATCATCGGCAGGCCAAGCAAATGAAATATTTTGGTTTGTCACTGCATGGCTTTTGTTTATATCACTTTTGGTAGAAAAACTTATTTCTCTTCTCTTGGGGGAACACCCATAAGATGTTGCCACTGAGCTTGCACCAGCGCACGCGTCTCTGTCCACAATGACTCATCCACCAACAATGATTGCTCAGCCAATGCTAACTGATGGGTGGCAGCGCGAATACGCAAATAAGCATCTGTCAAATCTTGACAGACTTGCTCCTCCCAAATGCCAAGCAGCGCGACCTCTTCAAAGATACGCACGTTGTCGCTCCACTTAGTCAGGCTTGGATACTCATGCGAATACGCGAGTACCGCAAATTGCGCTAAAAACTCAATATCAATGATGCCACCAGCGTCTTGCTTGAGATGGAACTTGCCTGCTTGCTGCTGCCACTGACTAGTACCTAGATGCTTTTGCATCTTGATGCGCATACTTGTTACTTCTGTACGCACTTCATCAAGCGTACGTGGCAGTGATAATATTGTACGGCGAATATCACAGAAAAGTGCCGTTACACGTTTGTCGCCACATATTGCCCGTGCTCGAACCAATGCTTGATGCTCCCAAGCCCATGCTTTTTCACGCTGATAAGTCTCAAAGGCATGACAAGAAACCACCATCATACCTGCATTACCCGATGGTCGCAGACGCATATCAATCTCATAAGCGCGTCCATCACGCGTTTGCGTATTGAGATAAGTCATGAGCTTTTGAGCCAGGCGTGCGGCGAACTTCATCCCGCTTACTGACTTTTCACCAGTCGTCATTCCCTGCTCTTTTATCTTGTGTAAAAACACCAAATCTAAATCAGAGGAATAAGACAGCTCAAGGCCACCAAGCTTACCATAACCAATAATAGCAAAACCACAATCCGCTTCGGTTACTGGATCACCGTTTTGAGCGATAGGATAACCATAACGCTTGACCAATTCTGCAAAAGCACGTTCAAGTGCGGCTTCTAGCACAACGGCTGCAATGTAGGTCAAGGAGTCTGATACTTTCATAATGGGCCGTTCAGCCAAGACGTCACTAGCCGCAACGGCCAGTACTTGGTTCTTTTTAAACAAACGCAACACACTAAGCAACTCTTCTTCGTCATCAGGCTCTACTCGCAAAAGACGCTGACGCAAGATGTCGTGTAGCTCTAGCTTGTCCGGCAGATGACGATAGCGCTGCTGTAAAAAGGTATCAAGTAACACAGGATAACGTGCCAGCTCATTGGCAATCCAAGGGCTGGCAGACAACATCGGAATCAACTCAACCGTGGCATTAGGGTTTTCTGCAATCATTACTAGATAGATTGAGCGCCGACAAATTGCCTCAAGCAAAGCGATCAGGCGCGGTAGTGCGCTATTGGCCAACTGCTGTTGTTCTTGATGCGCAAGCAAAGCATGAATGATTACTGGATAAGCATCATCTAGACGCGTTCTAGCTTCATCGCTTAGGTTGGCTACCATTTTCGATTGCCAGAAAGTTTCTAGTTTTGCGCGGTTCTGTTCTGTCAATACCGTGTCAAGCTTTGCAATTTGTTCATCAAGATTAACAGGCTCAAGCTTATTATCTTCTTGAGCTGGTACTTGTCGTTCAGTTACCATACGTTCAAATGGTACGTTTACATTGTCTCGATGATGATTAAGCGTTGTTAATAATGCTTCCCAATTCTCAAAGCCTAAAGTAATGGCCAAATTGTGCTGCCACTGTAGATCATGTGGCAGGCGCTGGGTCTGCTGATCATTAATCGCTTGGATGCCATGCTCAAGTCGACGTAAAAACCGATAAGCCGCCTGTAGCTGCTCATAGGTAGGAGGCTCAAGATATTCAAGCTCACATAGTGCCTCCATTGCTTGCAGGCAGGACTTAACCTGCAGTTGTGGATGACGACCGCCATAAATAAGCTGAAAGGCTTGTACAATAAACTCGATATCACGAATACCACCGGCACCAAGCTTAATATTATCTAAGTCTTCTCGCTGTGCGACTTGGTTTTGAATGAGCGACTTCATCTCACGCAGCGCTGAAAAGGCACTATAATCAACGTAATACCGAAAAACGAATGGCTTGATGAGCGATTGTAGCTCGTCATAAAACGGTGGCGTAATCTGACCAACTACGCGTGCTTTTAGCCAAGCAAAACGTTCCCATGCCCGACCATGATTGGCGAAATACTTTTGTAATGCTGACAGATGAATAGCCAAATCACTACCATCACCCCATGGACGCAAACGCATATCTACTCGGAACACAAAACCATCTGCCGTACAATTATCCAAGAGCTTAATAATGCCTTGACCAAGACGGGTCATAAAGCGCTTATTATCAATACTTCGCGTGCCCTGTGCCTTATCTCCATCAGTCTCGCCACGTGCTTGATGGACGAATATTAAATCAATATCGCTCGATAAATTTAGTTCATGCGCGCCAAGCTTACCCATGGCCATAATTGCCATATCGTCCATGTGCTTTACACCTTTTGCATCAATAAAAGTCGGTTGACCATATTGGGCGACTAGATGCTGATAAGTATAATCCTTGGCAAATAGAATACAGCCGTCAGCAAGCTCAGAAAGCTCATCAGTCAACTGCTCAAGCTCAATCATTCCCAATGCATCTTGCCAAATCCAGCGCATCATTAATAGATTTCGCAGATTGCGCAGACCTCTCATCACTGTTGTTTCATCACCAAGCTGATAGTTATCATCTAAAGTATAATCCTGAATAAGGTCATCTATCTGCTGACGCGTCAACGTTTGATTAAGTGAATAACTGCGCAAAAACGTCTGGCAAGAGATCGTTCGACTTTCCCAAATCTGATAGGCAAAAGCACTTGCAGTGCTTAAGACTTGTATCTGTTCGGGTGTGGGCTGATAACCTTGGTTATTAGATTTATTAGATGGCATAGCTGGTGACATAATGATAAGAGCTCCGTACAGCATAGGACTATAAGACTACCTGAACCAAGCATGATTGTTCATAGTTTTTTCTTACGAGATGGTCACACTAGATAAGTCGTTGTATTTTTATAAGTTTGCTTATTAAAATACATACAGCATTTGACTGGGTCAACTTTATGGTAGCATGAATACTTAAAACTTAAACTAGGGACAACTCTTTTGATAGTAAGATGTTGAAGAATACTAGATAGACAACTAAAATGCATGATAATCAACATAAATGCAAAGCTGAATAGAGATAAAATCTCGTTATTTATATTCAACCATCTTTCTTTCAATATTAATAATAACCGATAACTGGCGATACTACGTATATGACCATGCCTACAATTAACAAACCGACCCCGCTACTCCTACTTACTACTGATCCGAGCCAGCCGCTTGCTCAGTTGGCGCTGCGTTATGCCCGTGCCCTTTTAGAACAAGTAAAGCTGCAACAAATACAACCTGCTGATAAGAATAATGAGCAGGAAGTCGTTGAAAACGATACGCAGTCGTTAAATGTCTTTTTTTATGCTGATGCGGCGCATATGGCCAATCGTTTACGCTGGCAGTCAGCCGACCAGACCGACTTAACTCAAGAATGGCAAGCGCTTGCTAAGCAATACCAGCTCTCGCTACCTGTATGCGTCAGCACCGCGCTTAGTCGCGGTATTAGTGATAACGATAACAGCGCACGCCATCAGCTGAATGGTGAAAATATCGCCGATGGCTTTCATTTAGTTGGACTTAGCGAGCTTGCGATGATGATGCAAGGCAACTGCCGTCTAATACAGTTTTAAGTGCCAATTGAGCACGAATATTAATCATGAATAATGAGAAGTAACCTATGAAATTACTCATTCAGCTGCGCATTGCAACGGAGATGGCAAGTTATGAAGGCTGTGCCCTCGCCTTGACGCTTGCAACTTTCGGTCATGAGGTACAGCTTTATTTAGACGCCCCTGTCTTTGGATTATTAATGCAGCCGAAGTCTCGTTTGCACGGTATGATTCAATCTCTTGAACTATATGACATGCCACCAGCTTGGCTACCTGAGGATGTATTTAGCGGTTGGCTTACAGGAATGGTACCAAGTGACTTGGCCTCGCAGCTTACGCTAATACCAGAAGTCGTTAACTCACAAGATTTTGAGCAGATTTTAGCCTTTTAACGGTATATATTTCTATATATTAACTTGCGATCTGCAATCATTCGGAAACTCAATATGGCAACTTTATACCAATTACACAGCACAATGGATAGACTCAGGCACAGCACAGAAGAAATGGCACTAACATGGCGCGCTGGTGACAGCATTATCTTGTTAGGCGCGACTGTCGCTTTTATTGAATGGCTGCATGCCTATTTAAGTGATAGTGATATAGAAGGTATCGCTGGCATTTATGCTCTAGCTGATGATGTCGCACAGCTTAGTAACAACACGACTGCCAAGCTAAACTTAAACGCCAAGCTAACTGGTGTTTTAACTGATGATGATTGGGTAACCATGACCCAAGACCCACAGTTTGATAAAGTAGTGACAATCGCCTTATGACTGTATCTAATATTACTATATCTAACATCGCTCTAGATCAAGACGGTCATCTTTGTGACCATAGCATCTGGACATCTGATATCGCTCAACAACTGGCAGATACATTAGATGTAAATCTAAATGACGAGCATATTGCCATCCTACAACAGGTACGTGCTTTTTTTGCTAAGTTCAATCACTCGCCAGCTACCCGTCCATTAATTAAATGGTTGCAGAAGACTTTGCCTGATCACGATATCAGCAACCAAAAACTGCAGCAATTATTTCATACTGGTTTAGTCGCCCGTCATGTCAATCGCTTGGCTGGCCTACCAAAGCCGCCTAACTGTTTATAAAAACCACTTCTTTATAAAGTACTATTTTGGATCATAGACAGTGAGGGTCTCATAGCCAATACTGCGACCTTCATCGCCATTAAAGCCTTGCTGCCGCCATACCTCATAGAGGCATATTGCCACACTATTAGACAAGTTAAGACTGCGGGAGTCGGGCAACATTGGCAATCTTAACCAGTTATCAACACCAATATCTTCACGTATATCATCCGCTAGACCTGCAGTTTCAGAACCAAAAACCAGTGCTACGCTAGGCGCTACCGCTGGTGTATTGTCGGTATTAGTATTTGTTTGCGCCATGAAATTATAATCATAAAATGGTTTACTAAGTTTAGTCGTCAACGCTGTGATTGCTCGGCAACCTGACTCAAGTAACGCCTGCTTCGCTGCCGACCAATCAGCGTGTACTTGCAGGTGTGCGTATTCATGATAATCCAATCCAGCACGTCGCAACTTTTTATCATCCAGCTCAAAGCCTAACGGTTGCACCAAATGCAACTGCGCGCCACTATTGGCACATAAACGAATAATATTGCCAGTATTGCTAGGCATTTTGGGCGCTACTAGCACAATATGAATGGTCATAGATTTTCCATAAATAGGGTTAGAGAAGATTGATTTTATTCACGACATCTACAGGCTATTACCCGCTTAAATTATGTTTCATTAGCTCTTATCAAATAACAGATAGGTAAAATAGATTGCTACCTTTCGTAATTAAAAGTTACAGTTTATTGTCAATAATTACATTTTGATACTGTGCACAGATTTTAACTTTGATTATCATGGCTGCAATGGATATCAAGACAGTTTGATGACATCAGAACAGCATTTATATCAATGTTTGGCTGATATCATGATTTTGCAGTTTTATCCTGTATCTAGTTAGTAATACTTAGCCAAAATGCTTAGTGTTACTACTTCCATCGTATGAATCTATTCACTTTGAGGACATTATTATGAAAAAAGTAATTATCGCATCATTGACCGCTATGTTTGTATTAACTGGTTGCAACACTTTCAAAGGTCTAGGCCAAGACGTATCAAGTGCTGGTAACGCTGTTAGTGGTAGTGCTCAAGAAGTTCAAAACAAAATCTAAGTTTCACATTTTAGATTAAATGTTTGAAGGGCTTGCCATTTGGTAAGCCTTTTTTTGATTCTTAATAACAGTAATTGATGAATCACTGTTATTATAAGCACATATATAAAATGTTAAGCATGTAAGCCTTATAAAAATGCGTGCAATATCTGATTTAAATAGCGACGACCTAATAAAGTTGGTTGTAACAGCTCAGTATTATTCATTAATAAGCCTTGCTCGACTAGCTTATTCACTTGCAGCGCTATGCTCTCATAGCTCAGTCCTGTTCTCGATTCAAATAGCGACCATGTCACTCCTTCATGTAAACGTAGCGCATTAAGCATAAACTCACTGACCAACTCATCATCAGCAATTGGCAGCCAATTGACCATTTTTGGGGTATCTTGATAAGTCATATAGTCTTTCGGAGAGCGTGATTTGCTAAAACGGTAAATACCTGCTTCTAAGAGCGTCTCATTATCTTTTGATAAACCTGACACACTGTTATCTAACGAACCATCATTTATGGTTATTTTACCGTGCGCGCCAGCACCAATTGCTAAATAATCGCCAAACTGCCAGTAATTGACATTATGTCGACATGGCTTATCTGACTCACCTGCCCATGCTGATACTTCATAGTTATCATAACCCAGACGCTGTAGCAGCGCCTGCCCTGCATCCTCAATATCAGCCAAGCTATCTTCATCAGGTAGGATAGGCTGACTGCGATAGAATACGGTATTTGGCTCAATTGTCAGCTGATACCAAGAGATGTGCGTTGCGCCAGCATCGTGCGCTGTTTGGATATCATATAATGCCTCGCTGAGTGACTGCTGCGGCAAACCATGCATTAAGTCTACATTTACCCGCTCAAAACCAGCAGCGCGCGCAGCATGAATAGCTGCTGTTGCCTGCTTAGGATCGTGAATACGTCCAAGTGTTTGCAACTTATCAGCAGCGAAGCTCTGTACCCCAATAGATAAGCGATTAATACCTACTTTTAGATACTCAGCGAATGGCGCATGTTCCAAAGTTCCAGGATTCGCCTCCATGGTAACTTCAATATCATCCGCAAATTCAAAGCAGGCTCGTAAACCGGCAAATAAACGTTGATACTGTACAATCGGTAATAATGACGGTGTACCACCACCAATAAATATTGAGCTAATCTGGCGTCCTTGAGTTAGAGGCTGCTGCATCTGCGCATCTAGCAAGAGCGTATCTACGTACTCATCATACATTGATAACTGTACATCAGCGCCCAACTCGTGCGAGTTAAAATCACAATAAGGGCATTTTTTCACACACCACGGAATATGAATGTATAGCGCCAACGGTATGACTATTGCTTCTATACAAGAAGTACTCGTAACATTAGATGGCGTTGTAATATTATCGAACTCAGATATGGACATAACGTAAACTTATTCAATAAAAAGCGGCGGCAAACCGCAAAAAATACGGCTAGGATAACGGCTACGTACATGAAAGAAAAGCACTGTCTTTACTAATTTAGTCTATTAACGTGTCTTTTTTATATTGAACTAACTATAACTATTCATAAACGCTAGTATCAACAAACGTTACTATCAACAATGCCATCTGACAGGCAAAATATATAAACTTTACTTATAAGGCGCAGGTTATAGAAAATCGTGCAAACACTCTTATAACAACCTACGTAACAGCTTTAATATCACATGACAAATATTAGGATACACGATATGGCATATTGGCTAATGAAGTCTAATCCAAGCTTTTTTGGAATTGAAGACCTACAACGTTTGGGCACAGAATGTTGGGACGGCGTGCGCAACTACCGCGCTCGTAACTTTATGCGCGATGATATGAAGGTAGGTGATAAAGTGTTTTTTTATCATTCAAGCGCAAAACCATCTGGCGTCGCTGGCATCATGACTGTAAGCCAAGCTGGTTACCCTGATCCTACCCAGTTTCATCCTGAACATCGGCATTACGACCCCATCGCAACCGAAGAAGAACCACGCTGGTATATGGTCGATGTGACTTTTGAACAAGCTTTTAAAGAAACCTTACCACTATCTGAACTGAAATTTATCCCTACACTTGAGGATTCATTACTACTTAGAAAGGGCTGCGAGCAATTGACAGTTATACCGCTTGAGCCCAAACACTGGCAGGCTATTATAGATATGGCGGAGACATTGGAGCTAGTGCCAGATAGTAATGAGTGCGAGTAATGAACGCTTGTATCGACAATATATAATTTGCATATATAAAAAACAAACAAGTTTTTTACGTAGTTATATGAGATAAAACCACTTTAAGGTTTTTCTATCACTATCTTATCAAAGTTTGCTATATTTACGCCCTAGATTTACGCCTTAGTTCTTTTGTCTAAACTATTTTCACATTCTAGGACTCATTTATGAGCGCACCCAAACTCGTACTATCTGTATTAACTGTCAGTATATTGGGGCTTACGCTAAGCGCCTGTGGCAGCGATGGTGATAAAGTCAAAGAAGAGTACGACCGTATCGAAGACCAAGTTAAAAACGAATACGATCGTGTGGAAGATAAAGTCAAAGAAGTCGAAGACAAGCTGACTGATGATGAAAAAAGTATGGCTGAGATTCTGGAGTCTGTATTTTTACCAGAGGAATCATTGGATAATTTCTTAGATAAATTAACACCAGAGGGTGGTCGTGGCGGTCTCTATGTCGGTCACTTCGTCGAGCTCAATAATGGTGATAATAGCGATATTGATATCGGGGCGATATATTTCGATATTAGTAACGACGGCGCGGGCAGTGTTGATGGGCGCATTAGTTATCAACAGCAGATTTGCCAACAAAACCGCACACTCGATGTTAATACTGGTTTTAAAGTAGATAATTATATTACAGGTAAGGTAACTGGTAGCCTCGATACAGCAGAATTTTTAGATATAAAATATATCAATGATTTAAATCTTGAAACGCCAAACTTAATGACTACATTTGCAGGTAGTTTTGAAGATAAGCAAACAGGTAAACCATGGCGCGGTAGCTTTGAGTATCAAGATAGTCTAGGTGGCACTACCCTTTCAGCTGCTGAAGATAACTGTAAAGTGACTTATACCCTCAGTGATCGTTCTAACTTTACCACCTATACGCTTGATTATAAGCTGGGTACTATGATGCTCGACATTACTGGTAATGGTAGCCAAAAAATCGTTACTTGGCAGAATCCAAGTAATACCAAACAGGTATTGGTCAGTCAAATCAATGTCAATAAAGCAGAGTCTGGTGCTAACGGTTACGTACAGAATGTTGTCTTAACCAACCACGAAACCCTGTTTACGCCTGTAATTCCAAATATTTCGACTAATTACGCTATTGTCGTGCAAGCATTTGACGCGAATAATAAACTGATTGGTTATCAAGCAGTGGTGCAAGATTTACCTGAATCGTTATAGACCTTGGTTTTAGAAGTATAAACATAGTGTTAAATTTATAATTATTCTAAAAAATGTCAGACGCTTCTTAAGCGTTGATATCATACCCTAGCTCTTTATTATCCTATCTACTTTTGACCTGTCAATGCATCTCGTAGATTGACGGGTTATTTTTGTTTTAGCATCTGCATTTCTTTCATACTCTGCTTATATAGACTTGCTCATATTATTTATCGGAGTATTATCATCGACACGATTCCTATGTTACTGCCTCGCTAACGATTTACTGATCGCAGTACTTGAATATTAACAATAACCAACGTGAATAATGAAAAGTTGCTAACTATGGTTTTGCCATTATCCTTTATAGATTTTAAAAGCTACAGCTTACGTTTAGGCGTGCTGGCGCTACCGATTTTGATTACCCAATTTTGCCAAGCCGCACTGGGTGTCGTTGACTCCATTATGGCGGGACGCGTCTCAGCGCTCGATTTGGCTGCTGTCGCTGTTGGCGCTGGTATTTGGCTACCGCTGTTCTTATTGGCAACAGGTATTTTAATCGCCACCACTCCTCTAATTGGGGAAGCGATAGGGCAAAACAAACACAGCCAAGTCCCACATATCACTCAGCAGTCGATATGGACGGCTAGTGTTATCGGTCTTTGCGGTTTTATTATCGTTAATTTGATGCCAAATGTCCTAAGTATAATGGGCGTCCCCGAAAATATCCAACCGATAGCTACTCAATATCTGCATGGCGTTTCTTTTGGCTTCCCTGCCCTTGCCATTTATGCTGTGTTGCGTAGTTACTGCGAGGCGCTCGGTCGACCTGAACCAGTCACAGTTATTAGTATCATCGGCCTATTAGCAGATATTCCGCTCAACTATATCTTTATCCACGGGCTATTTGGTATGCCAGAGATGGGCGGTGCGGGTTGCGGAGTTGCAACGGCATTAGTACTATGGATTAACGTGCTACTTTTAGGCGCTTATACTACTTTTTCTAAACGTCAGCAATTTGCTAGCACGCGCTTTTTTTATAGCTTTACGGCTCCCAATCGTGAGCAAATAACTAAACTACTTAAGCTTGGTATTCCAATTGGTCTCTCCATCTTCTTTGAGGCCAGCTTATTTAGCTTAGGCGCATTGGTTATCAGTCCATTAGGTGAATTAGCCACAGCGTCACATCAAGTCGCTCTATCGGTAACCTCACAGCTATTTATGATTCCTATATCGGTTGCGATGGCATTGACTATTATGGTCTCTAATCGCTTTGGCGAAAAGAATCTGCTGGCTTTACGCCATGTTCAAGCAACGGGACTTATTTGGACAGTGCTGATCGCCCTTGTCTGTATGCTTGGAATATGGCTGTTCAGACCACAGCTGGCAGCAGCATTTACGGACAATCTTGAGTTACGAGCGCAGGCCATGCACCTGTTAATCTTTGCGTTGGCTTATCAACTTTTTGATGGCTGGCAGGTCAACGTAGCTGGTATATTACGCGGAATGCAAGATACAACGATACCGATGTGGGTAACGCTTTTCTGCTATTGGGTAGTCGCTTTGCCACTGGGGGTTTACCTAGTGCGTTTTACAGATGTTGGTGCACAAGGGTTTTGGATGGCATTGATTACTGGTTTATTCCTATCTTCCATTCTACTCACCCTGCGCTTACGCTACCAACAAAAACGCTTAACGGCAATGTGGGCTTAAACAATTCGTTTTGTTTATTTTGATAACAAGCTAATGACTGCTTTTTAAGATAACATTAAGAGTGGTTTTCAGCTTTCTAGCATAATTTTCTATCGTAGCTTCTAGTAACCAATGCTAGCGCTCCTTAGCGACATCGATTATGATGAACAACGTACCTTTTATAAAATAGTTCTTCCTTTTAACCTATATCTAGTACGTAAACCATAACCAAAAGACTGTTAAGAAAAGCTCAATGTTGTCAAAAAAAGCTCGATAAAAATAAGACGCATGTTACTAATACTCGCCTTAGAGTCAAAAATATGTAAAAATTCCAGTTAACAACTGTACATTGATTGCTCATTGCACCGAATATAGGTATCATTAGCAATCAATTACACAATATTTTGTTACACTATTTCTTTCTTCAATTTTAGAAAAAGGCATCATTAAAATTATGGATATCGAAAAAATACGCACGTTAATCGCCCTCATGGAAGAAAATGAACTAGTTAATCTAGAAGTTAGTTCAGACGATGAGCATATCAGTTTAACCCGTCACTACGATGCGCCAGCCCCAACGATGATGGCAGCGCCTACTGTTGGTGCAGCACCTATCGCTACTGAAGCCAAAGCAGCTGTCAAAGCCGGTAGCGTTGAGACTTCACCAATGGTTGGAGTATTCTATTCTGCTCCTAGCCCTAACGATCCACCGTTTGCCAAAGTTGGCCAAAAAGTACAGGCTGGCGATACGCTTGGTATTATCGAAGCGATGAAGATTATGAACCCGCTTGAGGCCACTCAAAGTGGTGTCATCGATGAAATCTTAGTGGACAACTCTGAGGTTGTACAGTTTGGCCAGCCAGTTATACGCTATAAAGCCTAATTGTACTGCTATACCTTACTTTGTTACGCTCAATATCTCGTTAATATTCATACTATATGAATAATCCATAACGATTGAATTGATCAACGCCGCTTTGACAAGGATGACCCTATGATAAAAAAACTGCTCATCGCCAACCGAGGTGAGATTGCTCTACGTATCGTACGTGCGTGTAAAGCACTTGGTATCGAGACTGTCGGTGTCTACTCCACCGCTGATGAAAACCTCATGCATCTACGCTTCGTTGATGAAGCCATCTGTATTGGCAAACCAAATGCTAGCGAAAGCTACTTAAATATCAATACTATTTTGACGGCTGCTGAAATCTCTGGTGCTGACGCCATTCATCCTGGTTATGGTTTTTTGGCTGAAAATGCTGAATTTGCTGAACGTATTGAAGAAGCTGGCTTAACCTTCGTAGGTCCTACTGCAGATCATATTCGTCTGATGGGCAATAAGGTTTCTGCTATCAATGCGATGAAAAAAGCAGGCGTACCGACTGTTCCCGGTTCAGTTGGCGCCGTTACGATGCACAATGCTGAAGAGCAAGCACGTAATATTGGCTTTCCGCTAATAGTTAAAGCGGCTTCCGGTGGTGGTGGTCGTGGTATGCGTGTCGTTGAGCGTTTTGATGACCTTATCGGTCAGGTGCAAGCCGCTAGACAAGAAGCTGAGCTTTGGTTTGGCGATGATACAGTCTATATGGAACGCTACCTACAAAACCCACGTCACGTTGAAATTCAAGTACTTGGCGATGGTAATGGTAATGCTATTCATCTGTATGATCGTGATTGCTCACTACAACGTCGTCATCAAAAGGTACTAGAAGAAGCCCCTGCTCCTGATATCCCTGATGATGTGCGCGAACCTATTTTACAAGCTTGTGTCAAAGCTTGTAAACTGGTTAATTATCGTGGCGCTGGAACCTTTGAGTTCTTATTCGAAAACAACGAATTCTTCTTTATCGAGATGAATACACGGGTGCAAGTTGAGCATACTATCACCGAGATGATTACTGGTATTGATGTGGTCGTTGAGCAGCTCAAAATTGCAGCAGGGTACGGTTTATCGTATCGTCAAAGCGAGATTGAAGTCCAAGGTCATGCAATAGAATGTCGTATTAATGCTGAAGATCCAGTGACTTTTATGCCATCACCTGGCAAGGTCACCCAGCTATATACTCCTAGTGGGGCTGGCGTTCGCTTTGACTCACATCTGTATCCGGGATACGAAATCCCTAGTTATTATGACTCACTTATTGGTAAGCTTATTTGTCATGGACAAACGCGTCAACAAGCGATTGCAAAGACGTTGCATGCGCTTGATGAGCTTGTCATTGAAGGGATTAAAACCAATATCCCCATGCATCGTGATGTAATCTTAGCTGATGAAGATTTTGTCAATGAGGCTCAAAATATACATTACCTTGAAGAAGAGCTGCTCAAATCGCAAACAACTAAAACAGCGAAATAGCCAAAACTTTTTATCGGTATTGTGGCAAACATAAAAAACCCGCTTTCTTATCAGAAAGCGGGTTTTTTATGCGTTATAAATAAATTATTAGAGGGTTTTAAATATAAAACAAACTATTTAGGGCAGTACTCTATGGAAATTCATAAAGCATTCCTTACCATCAGGATCAGCACACCACTGCATTTGATTACCATCATGGTTCAAGTAAGCAATTAGTGCCTCGTCAGTCTGATCAATTTTATTACCTGAGCAATCTACTTCATTATTATCATAGACAGTTTTGATAGCAATAATAGGTAAACCTTCTTCACGATGCGTCACCAAATAGCGACCGTAAGTCCATTCTTTACCACTCACAGCCCACATCTCATTGTCTGAGCCAAAGTTATACAACTCTCGGCACTGAGTAGATTTTTTTGTTTTTACATTAGTGCTGGTCGCTGTATTGGGTGCGACCTTAAAGACACGGCGTTCACTTTGACCCAAAACACCATCTACTGCCCCAGCCGATACCTCAGGCTCGTTACTTTCTATATTTTGAATATTACCCGACGCTATTTGCTTCGCTGCAGCTTCTTTGGTCATGGTAACATCACTATCTAAATCTATCTCCCATTGACCAGCGATGGCAGGACTAATATGCGTTGTAATTACCGACTGACTAATAGGCTCGCTATTCGAAGGTAGTGAGGCTAAAACAGCTGCTAACGTAAATGAAGCAAACGAAATAGGTTCCATAATTAACCTTATACTTATAATAATGAGTTATGTACATACATTAGTGTAAGTCCTAGATACCAAACACACAAGTAACATTATGCTATAGGTAGTCGGATGTACAACCAATAAGTCATCCAATGACGTTTACATTAATATATCTATATATTGAAAAAGTAACAAAAAACACAGTTGTTATTTATAGTTGATGTTCATAGTTAATATTTATTAACCGTAAAAAATACCGCCATGTCCCTTTAAAAGATATGGCGGTACTTTAATTCAAGTCTAACTATTTAAACTTAAGCTGCCGTCGTGCTTGGCGCTTGAGCAAATGCAGATAATGCCCCTTTTAACATCGCCGATACTGTGCTGCTACAAGTACCGATACCAGAGTAAACTTCTCCGTCAACATTAAGCTGAATGTAAGCTGCTGCATTGGCATTGGTTTTGTTATCGCTGTTATTGTCATCATCGATACCATTACCACTATTATGCTGCGGATTGATAGCATGCTCGGCATAATTGATAACGTGTATTGATTTACCAGTGTGCTGCGCAAGTCCGTCAATGAATGATGACAATGGCCCATTACCTGTTCCATCAATTATAATGGTATCGCTATTCATCTGTACTTGACCATTGAAGTAAACTTCACCGCCTTTGTTATTGACACTATAGTCTAATAACTCAAAGTTTCCTTGCTGCAAATACGTATCTTCAAAGGTCTGCAAGATTTCATCGTTCTGTAATTCGCGGGCAGCAGTTTCAGCTTGCTTTTGTACCACACCGCTAAAGTCAATTTGCATCCAGCGCGGCAAGTTAAATCCATAGTTGCGTTGCAAGATATAAGCGACGCCGCCTTTACCAGACTGACTATTGATACGTACTACATCTTGGTAGCTACGACCAATATGCGCAGGATCAATGGGTAGATAAGCGACATCCCATACATTATCAGTCTCATCTTGATGCTTCTCATTATAATCAAGAGACTTCTTGATGGCGTCTTGATGCGAGCCACTAAAGGCAGTAAATACTAGCTCACCCACATACGGATGACGTGGATGTAGCGGTAAATTATTACATTCGCTAACTACTTGTACAATTTCACTCATATTACTAAAATCAAGCTCAGGATCGATACCTTGGCTGAACAAGTTCATCGCCATGACCATGATATCCATATTACCAGTACGCTCACCGTTACCAAGTAAGGTGCCTTCGATACGATCTGCGCCAGCAAGCACACCAAGCTCAGCAGCAGCAACCGCACAGCCTCGGTCATTATGAGTATGAAGACTAATAATAACATGCTCACGCTGCGCAAGATTACGGCAAAAGTATTCAACCTGATCGGCAAAGACATTAGGCATAGACGCTTCAACGGTCGCTGGTAAGTTAAGAATAACTTCCTGACCGTTCTGCGGCTGCCAAACTTCACACACAGCATTACAGACTTCTACCGCATATTCAGTTTCAGTTTGGCTAAAGCTTTCAGGTGAATACTGGAATACCCATTCTGTCTCTGGATATTTTGCTGCATACTGCTGCAATAGCTTGGCACCAGTGATTGCAATTTCTTTAATCTCAGACTTATCTTTACCATAGACCTTTTCACGCTGTACGCGGCAGGTTGAGTTATAGACATGGACGATGGCTCGCTTTGCGCCT
Organism: Psychrobacter sp. P2G3; assembly: GCF_001593285.1. Lineage (NCBI taxonomy): Bacteria > Pseudomonadati > Pseudomonadota > Gammaproteobacteria > Moraxellales > Moraxellaceae > Psychrobacter > Psychrobacter sp. P2G3. The sequence continues at coordinate 1,524,046 of NZ_CP012529.1, read as the reverse complement.
TTTAATGATTCAAAAGTGCGAGCAATCAAATGCTCACGCGCTTGTACCAATACCTGCAACGTCACGTCATCTGGCACATGGTTTTCTTCGATAAGTTTACGAGCAAAATCAAATTCAACTTGCGCCGCTGACGGGAAACCAATTTCAATCTCTTTAAAACCCACCTCAACTAAGGTTTTGAAAAAGCGCATTTTTTGTTCAATAGTCATCGGATCAATCAGAGCTTGATTGCCATCACGTAGATCAACACTCGCCCATATTGGCGATGTTTCAATAGTTTTACTTGGCCATGTTCGATCTGACAATGAAGGTGCAAACGCAAATGGACGATATTTACGGAAATCGAAAGCAGCGTTTTTGGGCGTAATCTTTGCAGTACGTGTGGTCGCATTGCGGGTGGCTTGGTCAGACATAATCAATCCTTTTAGACGATATGATGAGCTAGATATATATCTAACTAAATGGCGTTATCATAAGAGATAATAGTTATGTCATTATAATAGCAAAGATTTTGAAGTGAAAAGCAGCTTTATTAAACAATTTTATAATCATTATTAGTGATTATCGCTAATTTTATAGATATAATCAGTGCAAACCACTAATACTAGATAAAAACGATGACTGTTAATCAATTTGCCCATCAGATTACACATACTATCGACGATATTGACAAACGTCTTTTACGTCTATTACAGACTGACGCACGGATGAGCATTACTGAGCTGGCTGAAAACGTTAACCTATCAGCTACTCCCTGCGCACGCCGTATCAAACGTCTAGAAGACGCAGGCATTATCACTGGTTATCATACTCAGACAGACGCAGAAAAGCTTGGCTATCCGCTCGCTATATTTATCGCTATTAGTATGGATCGCCACACAGCTGAGCGTTTTGAGCAGTTTGAAAAAAAGGTGCAAAGCTTCGATGAGGTTATCAGTTGCAGCATCGTTACAGGCCGTTCTGAAGACTACTTAATTAAAGTACGAGTACGCGATATGGCACACTATGAGGAGTTTTTATTACATCGGCTAAATCGTATTGAAGGCGTTGCACAAGTACATACTAGCTTTGAGTTACGAGAAGTTTTTAGCCGCAGCATTGTCTAAAAAACTACTTTTAAGAATAACTATTACGTTGCCGACGAAATAGCGCTATTAGAAAAAGTCCAACTAGCAGCCCAATAGCAGCGACTAATAGGCCTGCATTAAAATTATCATCCTGCCCTGCTAATGCGACCGTCACTAATGGTCCAATAAACTGACCGAGCGCATAGGCCAAAGTTGCCAATCCTATCAGCAAATTAGAGTAGGCTGGATTGATATTTTTGATAATATTCAAGGTCATTGAAACCATACCAACAAAGGTTAATCCTAAAATTACCGCATTCGCGTATAAGCCAAATGCACCCTTGGACCATAAAGGTAAAAGCATCCCAAATGCTTGTAATAAGGTTAAACCCATCAAGGTTTTGGTCTCACCAATACGTTTAGCAAGCGCGCCCCACAAAGGATTGGACAGCATCGCAAAAATACCAACCAGCAACCAAATAAGCAGCCCAGCATAACTTTGGGTTGTAAGCCGCTGTGCTGCCATTACTGGCAAAAAGGTCGCTGATGTAATATAACCAAAACCTGCCAGCACATAGCTTGCTGACAACAGCATAATTGCTTTGGTATGTCCGGTGACTGCTTCGTATAATGAACGTTTAAAATTAATATAGGTTTGGCGTATAGATCGGTGCGCAGCATTGGACGATGAGTTTGCCAGCCGTGTCTCGCCAGATGCAGTTGTATTTGTATCTGCATTTATTAGTCGTATGCCATAGAGTAGCCAGAGCAATGGCAAACTACTCACGCCTGCTACCAGCCAGATAATATCAAAATGATAGCCAAGCAACAATAACCACCAAGTCAATACGGCTGAGAGGCTAATACCTACTCCTATCCCCGCATAATGTAATGCCGAAAGCACAGAGCGGCGCTCATTGCTAAAGCTTTGAATCACCAATGATGAGCTCAAAATCATCGCCACCCCACTCGCGATACCTGCTAGCAAACGAATAACATACCATAGGTTTAATGACATCTCCGGCACGACGAGCAGCATAGTCGTGAACACACTAACAATCGTCCATAGCATTAGCATTTGCCATGTGAGTCGCTGCGGGACAAACATGGCGATGAGCGCACCGATAAAGTAGCCAACATAATTAACTGAAGCTAGCCATCCAGCAATGGCCGTCGATAACGACAATTGAATCATGATATCAGGCAAGGTGGCCGTAAATAAAAAGCGCCCATAACCCATTACCACCGCCAGACAGTAAAGACCTATCCAAGCGATGGTAATTTCATTGGTAATAATAGGAAGAATGCGGCTTTTGAGAGCAGTCATCATGACAGAGCCAATTTGTGGTAATGGGCACACAATCCTTTGTGTTAAAAATCTACAGATAATACTTAAAATCGGAAATACACTATAAAAACCGAATAAAAGCTACTTAAAAACTACGAAACGTTAAGTGCGGGCGTTGAAGGTTGCTCTGTATCGGTCTGCCCTAATATCTGTACCCGTTGGTCGCTAAACATATCCATATCAGGGGCTAAAGTACGCATAAACCGATCAAAATACAACAGCTGCTTGGTCAGTAAAGCGAAATCACGTGGGAAATGAATACCATGACGCTTACCCACTTCAACGATTTCAAGCATCATTTGATTCAGCTCATCAGCCTGCTCTTTACTGTTAAAAGGCACACCGCTTGTAAACGTAATATCTTCTGCCATGATGGTTTTCATCATGCGTTGTAAATCATTTGCTAAATCAAGCTCATCGACATTACTACGACCACGGGTCATCTCCATATCGATCATATGCTGTGCCATTGCTTGATAGTTATTATCTTGCAAGGCCTGCATCATGCCCATACAGGCACGCCAACTTTCGGCCTTTAGTTTGCCCACAATACCGAAATCCAAAAAGCCAATTCGGCCATCGGTTAAGAGCATTAAGTTGCCTGCATGCAGGTCAGCGTGGAAACTATTGCAGAACATAAGGCTTGCAAACCACGTATTCAACGTATCTGCCATCACTTGCGCTGGGTCATCACAATACTGGCGCATTGCCGTCTCATCAATCATAGAGACGCCATGTAACCGACTCATAGTCAGCACGCGCTTAGTGGTCAGCTCATCATAGACTTCTGGCGCAACCACCTTGGTATTCCCTGATACAGCCAAAAACTGCTGAAAATCACGAATATTTTGAGCTTCAGCAATAAAGTCAGTTTCGGCAAGCATGCGCAAACGAATCTCATCGATAATCGGTGCAATACTGGCAAACCTCATCGAAGGCATTAGCAGCTCAATCAGTTTGGTCACCCCATGCAACACTCCCAAATCGGTTTGCATGATGGTTTCGACTTCAGGCTTTTGTACCTTTAATACCACTTCATCACCATTATGCAAACGCGCGGCATGCACTTGGGCGATGGAGGCTGAGGCTAATGGTTTTTCATCAATAAATGCAAACTTATCAGCCAGCGTTTGCCCATCGACTGCCAGCTCAGCCGTCAATACCTGCTTGATGTAAGCGTAGGATAATGGGGTCGTTTGATCCAAACAATCTTGAAACGCTTCTACATATTCACGCGGGAATAAAGATGGCGTACTGGCTATAAACTGGCCGATTTTAATATAAGTAGTACCAAGCTGCTCAAAGGTATCCTTTAATAGTCTTGCATCAGGCTTCTCGCCTTTTGCGACTCTTAGCGCAGATAAGCCAGCGACACTAACCGTCTGACGCATACGGTTAACCACATTGAACGAATGCTTTAGTAAATGAGGGCGATGAATTTTCATAAGAAACAACTATGGTAATAAAAAGAAGGGATAAGAATAAGTAAAGTAAAATATGAACGAGTTGAACGCTTGCTAATGGTCTGCTTAAAAATCATTGGGAAAAATTGGCACAAACCGGACAATGAACATCTTGTCGGTAGCCCATCAACCGTTGCTGCATCTGGCTACCATCCCATATTAGCAGTTTGTTTGTCAGTGGATTTTTGGTTAATCCCAAATACTGCAACGCAGCATTGGCCTGCAAATTACCCATGATGGCTGTCGTGCTGGCGAGCACCCCTGAATTGGCACAGGTACGTTCATCAGCCTCTGCATCAACTGCTACTGAGCCAAACACGCAATGATAGCAGCCTGTATTAAGATGCGGCTCATACAACGCTAATTGTCCCTGCATGGCTATCGCTGAGGCAGATAATAAAGGGATCTGGTAGCGCACACTAATGCGATTAATGATGTCACGCGTCGCAAAGTTATCGGTACAATCCAATAAAAGATCAGGCTTACCTGTCGCCATATCAAGCAAATCATAAGCATTGTCTTCACTCAGCCGTGCAACCGTACCACGAGCAGTTATTAAAGGATTAATCCTCTCTAACATTTCGGCAGCGGTCAACGCTTTGGGCTTACCGATATCTTCAGGTAAGAATAGCGTTTGCCGCTGTAAATTGCTTGCCTCAATCTCATCATCATCAATCAGATGAATTTGCCCAAGTCCTGCACGTACTAAGGTCTCAGAAGCCGGACAACCTAAGCCGCCTGCGCCTATCATGACCACTCGCGATACTTTTAAACGTAGCTGCGCATCGATATCCCAGCCCTCGAGCAATACCTGCCGCGCATAACGCATCAACTCATCATCTGATAGCGCAACTGTCTCTGCTGAATAAGTCATATTTACTACCAAAGTTATTACTTAGGAAACTGCACATTAAAGCCAGTCTTCAAATTTGTCCAAGCGTTACTCGATCATTGCCGCCAAAATCCTGCACCGTTTGTACCGCTGTAAAGTTATTATCTGACAATATTTGACGTACTGCTTCACCCTGGTCAAAACCATGTTCAATCGCCAACAGTCCACCTTTATATAAATATTGCGGCGCTTGCTGGACAATATGCTCTATATCGGCCAATCCATGATTAGGTGCACTCAAAGCACTAATAGGCTCAGCCTGCAAACAAGTTAAATGCTCGTCCGACTCATCAATATAAGGCGGATTTGAGACAATCACATCGAATAAACTCTCGTCCTGAGTAGACAGCTCGTCATACCAGCTGCTTTGTACAAACTCAATATTGGCGACATCATTGATAACGCCATTATGTTTAGCAACTTTCAACGCTTCTAGCGATAAATCAACTGCTACCGTTTGCCAATTACCATGTTTCGATTTGTGTTTTAACTCATGTGCCAAGCTAATGGCAATACATCCTGATCCAGTACCCAAATCTAACAAGCGCTTTGGTTTATTATCATCACCTACATTTTTTAGCTGAGAATGTATCCAATTTAAAACTTGTTCGACCAAAATTTCAGTGTCAGGTCTAGGAATTAACGTATGCTCATTGACGGTAAAGTTGAGCGACCAAAACTCTTGCTGTCCCGTTAAATAAGCGAGCGGTGTACCTGTTTGCATCTGAACCACACCTGCATAGAACTGCTCATACTCGGACTCAGTCAGCTCATAGCTTTCATCAGTGATTAAGAATATGGCAGGCTTATCCAACACATGTAGTAGCCAGTCTGTTATCCAAAACTTAGGCATCTCATTTACTGAAACCCCAGCTGCCGCTACATTTTCCATTGGTTGATGGCTTTGCTGCTTGATTTGCTTTACTGTCATGTTCTGTACTTTAGGTAGTATCATTACTGACTCTTAAAAATCGTTTATTTGCTTATCTCAGGCTTAATCGGTAGCCCGTGGTGGCTCATTGGTATTTGTCAAATTAGGGTTCGCCTTCGTTAGTATCGGTTTACCATTATTATCACCATCATTATTAGTGTCATCGTCGCCATAAATGTCGTCATTATCACCAATGACAATATGCTTATCGACAAAATAAATTAATGCCAAAATAGGAATACCAATAGCGAAGGTAAAGATAAAGAAGAACGGATAACTGGTGCTATCAACGATGGTACCAGAATAACCACCCAGTACCTTTGGCAATAAGGTCATGAGTGATGAAAATATCGCATACTGTACAGCGGTAAAGCGAATAGAGGTCAGTGCAGACAAGAAAGCAATGAATACAGCACTAGCAAGACCTGCAGCAAGGTTATCAAAGATCACAGCTAGATACATGTAAGGCATGCTACCTGGATGATATGTCAACAATACGAACAACAAGTTGGTGGTACAAGCCAATATTGCCCCGACCATCATTGCCTGCATCATACGCAGTTTTTGTGCCAATAACCCACCTAAAAAGCCGCCAGCAATCACCATAATGACGCCGACCAATTTGACAGCATTTGCAATATCAGTCTTAGTAAAACCCATATCCTGATAGAAAACGTTGGAAATCACACCTGCGACAATGTCTGAAATACGATATAAACCAATAAGTGCTAGGAGCAATAATGCTTTTTTACCATAACGACGGAAAAAGTCAGCAATAGGCTCAACCCAAGTTGTTTTGGCGACTTCTGCTTCTACAAGATTGACCTTCACTAACCCATAACCAATAATCAAGGCAACTATTAAGCTCAATACCATACGTACTAATTCATACAGAAACCCTAAAAGTGCACTTTCTGTTTCGGGCAATAACGATCCCAAATTAGCAAATATGAATACAAAGCCTACGACCGATAATGCAAATACCAATACTAAACGCGAATAGTCCGAGGTTTTACGTTCAACACGCACCTGATTACTGACTGGTTCATGAATGATCAAAGTGGTCGCTACACCAATTCCCATAACCCCTGCCATGACCCAGTAAGTATTACGCCACGCCTCATAACTATAAAACGTTTCAGTTGAGCCAAAATAATCTGCTAAATATAGCGCGCCTGCCCCTGCGACAATCATCCCTAAACGATAACCAGCCGTATACATCGCCGATAACACTGACTGGAGGCTTGGTGGCGCAAGCTCAATACGGTATGCATCAATGACAATATCTTGGGTAGCAGAAGAAAAACCAAGCAATACTGCGCCAATTGCCATATAAACAAGGCTGCCTTCATTGGTTGGGTTGACACTAGCCATGAGGCAAATCGCCAAAATAATCATCAACTGAGCGACTAATATCCAGCTACGACGTCGACCTAGTAGTTTGGTTAATATGGGAAGTGGTACTGCATCGACTAATGGCGCCCAAATAAATTTGAACGAATAACCAAGCGCTGCCCAACTAAACATCGTTACTACGCCGCGATCAATACCTGCCTCACGCAACCATAATGAAAGACTTGAAAATATAAGCAAAATGGGAATACCAGCAACAAACCCTAAGAACAGCATGATAATAGCGCGCCGGTCGAGATAGGCTTTGGCCGCGTCTCCCCATGACTTTTTGGCGACTGGAGGATTTGGGGGCACAGGTTGGACAGCAGACATAACAACTCACCAAAACTTGAGACAAAGAACACAACTATGCACAACTTTTATCAATCGTTAGCAGCAATAATTGATACTAAAAATCGATAAAAGTTGCTTAGAGTTGCATAAAGAAAGCCACACTTGCAGCAAAATTGAATTATGGTACTTCAGAACGCCTACCTTGACTAGACATTCTAACGATATTTTTGCATTAAAACGCTTGAGAACTATCTCAACAACCATATGTCAATTTACATAGTAAATCTATGTAGCATTAGCTTGCAGAAATATTAATTAATAGCTATTTATTACACAATTTTTCATTACTATCATTAAGGATTAATGTAACGTCATAGCTTTCTATCGCAATATAATAAAAATACAGCAGTAGAATGAAAAAAAATAATCCTAAAATTTTTTATGACGATTGAATTACGATGAGTTATATAAAACTTATAATTCTTATATATGAGTTTTATAAATAAACAGTCTTTATATATGCTTTATGTATGACCGATAATTATCGTAATTAGCCAGTTATCTTATTTACCACAAGAGCCTAGGAGTTATACGATGTCCAACTCGACCCCAACTGACAAAAATGCACCACTAGAAACTGGACGTTGCCCAGTTGAACACGGTAGTGACGATGCTCACAATAATGTCGCAACTAACACGACCTACGATCAAGGCGATGATAAAGGTCCAACTATCCATAGTGAAAACGTAGACCAATCACATGCACCGCAACGTCCTAGCATGGGCGGCTGCCCTGTCATGCATCAAGCGCACACCACCACTGCTTCTGCAGCAACCGACTGGTGGCCGAATAGCTTGAATTTAGATATCTTACATCAGCAAGACCAAAAAACTAATCCAATGGGTGCTGACTTTGACTATGCTGAAGCATTTAAACAGTTAGATTTAGAAGCCGTCAAACAAGATTTGAAAGCTTTGATGACTGAATCACAAGAATGGTGGCCAGCAGATTGGGGTCATTATGGTGGTCTGATGATTCGTATGGCTTGGCATTCGGCTGGTACTTATCGTAGTGCTGATGGTCGTGGCGGGTCTAATACAGGCAATCAACGCTTTGCACCACTGAACAGCTGGCCTGACAATGTTAACTTAGACAAAGCACGTCGCTTATTATGGCCTATCAAGAAAAAGTATGGCAATAAATTATCATGGGCTGATTTGATGATTTTGGCTGGTAACATGGCCTATGAGTCGATGGGATTTAAAACCTTAGGTTTCGCTGGTGGTCGCGCTGACATTTGGCATCCAGAAAAAGATATTTACTGGGGCTCTGAGCGTGAATGGCTTGCTGCAACTGAAAATCGCTACGAGAGTGACCAAGAGCGCACATCACTCGAAAACCCACTCGCAGCGGTACAAATGGGTTTGATCTATGTCAATCCTGAAGGGGTCGATGGCAACCCTGATCCACTAAAAACAGCTCAAGATATGCGCACAACCTTCGCCCGTATGTCGATGAATGACGAAGAAACGGTAGCATTGACTGCTGGTGGTCATACCGTTGGTAAGTGTCATGGTAATGGCGATGCAACGATACTAGAAGATGAGCCAGAAGCTGCGGATATGGCTGAACAAGGCTTAGGCTGGCATAATCCTAAAGGTAAAGGCAATGCAGGCGATACGGTTTCGAGTGGTATTGAAGGCGCATGGACTACCAACCCAACCCAATGGGATCATGGTTATTTTGAGCTACTCTTAGGTCATAACTGGGAATTAACCAAAAGCCCAGCAGGCGCATGGCAATGGGAGCCTACCGATATTCGTGAAGAAGATCGCCCATTAGATGCGCATGACCCAAGTGTACGCCGTAATCCGATCATGACCGATGCTGATATGGCACTGAAAAAAGACCCTATCTATCGTGAGATTTCAGAAAAATTCCATCAAAATCCAGAGTACTTCGATGAAGTATTTGCTAAGGCTTGGTTTAAACTGACGCATCGTGACTTAGGACCAAAAGCTCGCTACTTAGGGTCAGATGTGCCAAGCGAAGACTTTGTATGGCAAGATCCTATTCCGACAGGCAATACTGAATTGACGATTGATGATATGGCGACTTTAAAATCGCAAATATTAGACAGCGATTTGAGCCGCCGAGAGTTGATTATCACTGCTTGGGATAGCGCTCGTACTTTCCGTGCCTCAGACTATCGCGGCGGTGCTAACGGTGCGCGCATTCGTCTTGCGCCGCAGAAAGACTGGATCGGTAATGAGCCAGCACAACTACAACGCGTGCTTGAAACATTGACACGTATTCAAGCTGAGTTTGAAAAAGATGTTAGCTTAGCTGACCTCATTGTTCTAGCTGGTAATGCTGCGATTGAACAGGCTGCAGTTGATGCTGGCGTAGATATTAATGTGCCATTTAAAGCAGGACGCGGTGATGCTGAAGAAGCAATGACCGATACTGAATCTTTCGCAGATTTAGAGCCATTGCACGACGGTTATCGTAATTGGGTACAAGGCAACTATGCCGTAGCGCCTGAAGAAATGCTGCTTGATCGCACTCAATTAATGGGATTAACTGCTCCTGAGATGGTGGTATTAATCGGTGGTATGCGTGTTTTAGATACCAACCATGGTCAAAGTCAACAGGGCGTTTTTACTAAGAGACCTGGTGTGCTTACTAATGATTTCTTTGTTAATCTAACTGATATGAACTATACGTGGCATCCAGTCAAGACAAGCAACGATACACCTCATACCTCTAATCTTTATGAAGTACGCGAGCGTGGTACCGGAAAAACAAAATGGCAAGCAAGCCGTGTAGATTTGGTGTTTGGTTCAAACTCAATACTACGTGCTTATGCTGAGCTATATGCGCAAGACGATAATTTAGAAAAATTCGTCAATGATTTCGTCCGCGCTTGGAGCAAGGTCATGAACGCGGATCGTTTTGATATCGCATAAGGATTTTGTTTATCTAGATTAATCGCAATTATTAGATATAGAATAAATTTTTTCTAACACTAACGTAATAACCCTTATTCCACAAACAGCTACCTTCTAGAAGATAGCTGTTTTTTTGTTTATGATATTGGTCTCATTTAGGCTCATTGCTTCACATTGTACAAAGCAACTCCTCTATATTCCTAATTATTATAAATTGATAGCTATTTATTATATACAAGAATAATAGATTTGATTTACACTGGTCGCTTACTGCATATTTATACGTTTTTATTTTTATATACAGACAGGGTTTGTATATTTATACAATAGGATTAAGTTATGGCAATCGACGTAGTGGTCAATCAGCGGCATCTACAAATCCAACTCAAACAGTTGGAGACGGTGTGGCATACGGTGATTAATGGCTATAACCTAAGTCAAGCAGCGACGGTATTGCATACCAGTCAGTCAAGCTTATCAAAGCATATTGCTGCACTTGAGAACCAACTCAAAACCGAAGTGTTCGTCCGTCAAGGCAAACGCTTAACTGGTCTTACGACCATGGGCACCGCGCTGATGCCGCATATTGAGTCTATCTTTGCTGAAATTCGTACGATTGAGAACCTTAGTCTTGATTTTAATAATCCAAATATTGGTACGTTAACGATTGCCACCACTCATACGCAAGCACGTTATGTATTGCCACAAGTGGTTAAAGAATTTAAAGAGCGTTTTCCTAAAGTTAATTTAATCCTGCAACAGGCTGACCCTGAGACTATCGCGCAGATGGTTATTCGTGGGCAGGCCGATATCGGTATTGCAACCGAGTCGTTGCTCCATAACAATTATCTACGCTGTTATCGCTATTACGATTGGACGCACCGTATTATTGTACCGAGTGATCACGAGCTTGCCGGACAAGAATCCATCGACCTACCTACTCTCGCCAGCTATCCGATAGTAACCTATCACGGGGGTTTTACGGGACGCAGCGCTATTGATAAAACCTTTGAGGCTGCAGGGTTAGAGCCTGACATTGTATTAGCAGCGCTCGATGCTGATGTGATAAGCACCTACGTCGGTCTTGGTTTAGGAATTGGTATTATCGCTGAAATGGCTTTTGAGCCAAGTCATTACCAAAATTTAACGGCTATTCCAGTAGATCACTTTGGTCGCTTTACCAGCTGGATGGCTGTACGTGATGATGCAGAAATTCGCCAATATGGCCGTGCTTTTATGGAGCTGTGTCAAAAGCAGTTTGATTATAAAGAATAGGAACTACATAATAGTTGGGATTTTTAATAAATAATTATCAAGAAATTAAATATTTCGAAAAGCATTTTTATATTATGATGCGTTTGTTCTAGCAATTTGATTTCTTGCTTTTATTTGCGAAAGAGAATCACTAATCAATCCATTACTTTGATCAAATTCAGAAAAAAATAAACCCCATACATTTTTGAAAAGGGGATTTAGATTGTGTCCTTGATAAGCAGGTGTTCTCGGCCACTCTTTCAGCCATTTAGTAGCTATGTTTATAAACAATTCTATGTTGACCGCACATACAAGAGCAGTACAAACTTCTGCAGCTTCTTGAAGTTCAGAATAGCCAACCTTTATCTTGACGGAGTTCCTAGAGTTTGGAAGCTCCAAATTAACTGCATTTTTTCCTGCTAGTAAGCCAGCACTATGGACGATGGCATGTCTTAATTCACATAGTTTTCCAAACTCATCTAGAGGAGTAGAAATTTGGTTACTGCTTGAAATATTTATCCCAACTAAATCATTAAGGTTTTTCTTTACTGTTTTTGGATCAGAGAACGAGGTATTTTCAAAAGCTCCTTTTTCCATCTCACCGAAACCGATCCAAGCTGTTGCTAAATTCAAGCTCTTTGTTGCACTTTTTTGCTTTGCTTTAGGACAAATAGTAATAACACCAGCTAAGACCTCACGAAAATAATTTTCCGTAAGAGAAATTAAACCAACTAACACAAGAGGTGGTATTGATATATTTGAGATCGCATAGTCAGGAGTGATCGCTCTCAAAAGGTTATTTCTTTCTGTATAAAAGCTATCAATAGGTGATTTGGATACTGAGCAAATGTCAACGTAGTCGGTTATGTTCTGTATTGTCACCGTAGAAGCGCATGCACTCACTGATTTTTTCCAGTCAAGTGTCATGATATATACTCTTCTGCTAAGTGATAAATCTTAGTAGCCCAATGAGTTGCAATTTGTGGAACTGATAAGAGCTCTTTGTGACCAATATCATGTAAAATATCACGTACAAGTCTAATTCCTGAATTTGATTTAATAGCTTTTATCCTGATAGTAGTTAATGGAAGCACGTCAATTTCCTCATTTACTAATTCCTCATAAATTGAAGCTGCTTTTAAAGGTGAGCCACAATTAGAACAGAATCTCGCTTCGTCATTACTTCTTTCTTTACCACAGTTTTGACACGCAGGCATTTTGAGTTTTAGTGCTGGTCCATTTTCTGGTATTAAGTAATCAGATTTAGTTCTAGTAAACTCATGAGCATTGCGATTTCTCAATGCGATCGCAATATCATCAGTTTTAGTCGCTTTGGAGGCAAGAATAGCATTATTATCAATAAGAGCAGCTAAGTTAATGATGTATATTTCAAAAACCCCCTTTTCTCCTCTACTAATTTGTCCTTTATGACTAGCCAAACCAGCATATTGAAAAAAACCTAATATTTTCTTTAAGTCAGAACTCAATTCCTTTTTAATTGCAATCGAAATACTTTTTCTTTCTACTACTTTATCTTTATTATATACCTTGATTAAATCAATAATTTTGTTAAATACGTCATTTCCTTCCTCTACATAATTAATATATGTAGGTAATTTCTTTTCAAGTGATGTATATACTGCAAGAGTACTTTTATTACTTTGCTTAACTTGCGCAAGTAATTTAGTACGATTAAAGGATATATTGTATCTATACAAATTGTTAATCTCTTCTTCAAAATAGAAGCTTCTAACCATATTCAGTAATATTCTTGGTATTCCGAAAGCTGCATAACACATTATTGTTAATAACGACTCTTCTTTTGTAAGCGTTTCATAAACTTCTTGTGGCAACCTTCTAGAGAGCATTGTGGTCATGAACCACATATAATTTTCCCCTTCAGGATTTACCCATGCATTAATTTCTTCTGCATCATGACCTACATTAAAAGTTGATGGAAAATTAGTAACACCTGGATATATCGCTGCTTTTGGTGATATTTTTCGACTTTTAATTTTTCTGAAAAACTCAAAAAAATCATGTTGTTGTTCTGGTGAAAACGCATGTGCTGCATCGTCTAAAAGAATGACACATCTGGGTTTTTCTGTTAGGGACATTACATAGTTGATATCGTCTTCAAGATTATATGTGGTTAATTCGATACTTTCTTTTTCAGCTTTAGCTATTTCTCCTAATTCCAGTAATCCTAAAATTTTCTTCGCAAAATCTAACTCGACACTGAGATGCAGTTCATCTGAAAAACCTACATCAGTAAAGCCATTATAAATACCTTCATATATTTTCAAGTACATCCACTGAGAGAACCAAAAACCACCATTGGCTTTGCTTTTATAAACTGGCTCCAATTTTAACGAAGATTTAAAATTTACGTATATAGGGAAAGCTCCGCTAACTCCTTTTTTTGAAAGTTTATTGTAAGCTTTGAGCATTAATGTGGTTTTTCCGCATCCTCGAGGACCAGTTAAAAGCTTTGCACCTGATTGCGTCAGCTTTTTTATAATAATATCTTCGTTGGGGTGATCACTTGACCACTCAATAAAATCAGCAGGCTGAATGTATTCAGCCTGCTCAATAAAAACACCACTGTTTTCCATTATAATATTTCCAAAGTTTTACACATATAGTTCTAAGTTTATTTCAATAAAACATCAGTCGCTTAACGTAATATTAAAATATGTAGCTTGAAAAAAAGCTCAATTATAAATACAAAATACTACCATACAAAACTGTAGCTTTATATGTAAATACGAGCTGATAATTAAATCATACTATGCCTCTTAGCGAAAAATTATAGTACGAAAATTCGTCAATACGGGCGCACTTTATATAACTGTGTCAAAAACAGTTTAATCCATAAATTTTAAATTTTCTAAGTATCTGTATTACTAATAAACTACTCTTTTTCGACCATTACATTTCTGGCTTTTATGATAGCAACAACGTCGTCTCCAACGTTAAGACTCAAGCTTTCGGCAGACCCTGTCGTGATGCTAGAAACGACTTCTGAACCGTTAATATCTATAACTACTTCCGTAGAAACAGGGCCTTTTTTTTATTTCTTCAACTTTGCCCTTAAGCTGGTTTCTAGCTGAAATATTAATATGTATCCCTTATTATTTTGAACCATTATATTCTTAAAGCTTAAAACTGCGATATTTGAATATTAAGCAATAAAAATTTTTTAATATTATCTACATAAACTTATTCAAATATCTTAACTATACGCTCAGTCAGCATTCTATGTCAAAAATCAATGCCATTTGCCTATATATTGACCGCGATTTCATATATAACATGACTCTCCTTTCATTTTCATAAGACCTACCTCCTAAGCGTTGAGATTTGTTATCATTATTAACACTCACCTTTATATTCAATATAACCGCCCCATCATACTAACTATTGAACAATCAGTAAGCAGTAACGTCTTAGAACCATAAAACCAGCACTTTAAGACTGACACATTATTATGGCTAATGCTTTTTATAACTGCTGATGTTTAAAAAAATACAAATATAATAATGTCGTTGAGATGCGGCATCATAAAAAAATAGGTGATTTATGAGTAACACAATTCCTTTATCCTTTTTAGATTTAGCTCCCGTTCCTGAAGGTAAAACCATCGCTGAAGGTATCGCCCAGACCGTTGAGACCGCACAACAAGCAGAAGAAGTCGGCTTCAACCGTTACTGGATGGCTGAGCACCACAATATGCCCGGTATCGCTAGTGCAGCGACCTCGGTGCTACTATCGCATATTGGTAGTCAAACTAAGCGCATCCGTATTGGCGCAGGCGGAGTTATGCTTCCCAATCATGCCCCACTTGTCATCGCTGAGCAATTCGGCACCTTGCAAGCGCTATATGGCGACCGTATTGATTTAGGTTTGGGCCGCGCCCCTGGTACAGATGGTGCGACTTTTCAGGCCTTACGTAGGCAAATGAAAGATGCTGAGCGCTTTCCGCAAGATGTACAAGAGTTGATGTACTTCTTGGGTGATGGCACAGATAATAGTCCTGTACAGGCATTCCCTGGAGCCAAATCAAACGTTCCTATTTGGATTTTAGGCTCATCGTTATTTGGTGCTACCCTAGCTGCACATCTAGGACTACCTTATGTGTTTGCTTCTCATTTTGCACCGCAAATGCTCAATCAGGCTATTACTACGTATCGTGAGCAATTCCAGCCTTCGGCCAATTTAGACAAGCCTTATGTCATGGTAGCAGCGAACTTACTACTTGCTGATGACGATGCGACCGCACATTATCACTTTACCTCAGCGCAGCAGAGTTTTGTGCGCTTGCGCCGCGGTGAAACGGGTCAAATGCCAAAACCGACTCATGATATGGATAGCATCTGGAGTCCAGCAGAAAAGATGATGGTAGACAGTGCGCTATCGATATCGTTCATTGGCTCTGTTGAGACCGTTAAACCGAAGCTTGCTGAGTTCCTTGCGAAATGTGAGCCGGATGAGCTGATTGTAACGGCAAACGTTTATGACCAAGCAGCGCGTTTACGTTCACTTGAACTTACACCTGAGCTAAATTTGTTTACTTTACAACAAGATAAGACGCTTGCATAATTAATGATGAACTCTAATGAGATTGCGGTCATGGAATCATCTACTTTTATCGGTTCATCAATATTTTTATATATTGTCGCATTTATCGCAGTGATGGTACTGGGTGGTTATCTGACGTATCATACTACTGCAAAACGGAAACGGCAGCTAAAAGATAAGCGCGATAGAGATAACCTAAATTAATGTACTTTAAATTAATGTTAAAAAAGCCACCTTCTCTTATTTGAAAAGGTGGCTTTTTTACGGTTCTAATAATTATAATAAATAACAAAGTACAAAGCGTTTTTAAATAGCCTTACCAATCAACTGACGATCCAAGATTCTTTTGTTCAGCTTGTTTTGCAACATATAGAGCAACTGCCGCATCAAAACTTGCCGCACCTACAGACTTAAACAAAGTTACTCCCTTATCAGATTTAGTGGCCTCTTCTGTTAGTGCACCCGTTACTAGCGCTTGCAAATCACCACTGAGATCATCCCATGTCCATGCACAATCAGAGTTATCATGCGCTTGGATTAAATCGCCTGCTTCGTGACGGCTACCAGCCAAATCATCAACGACAACCATGCTACTGTTTGAAACGACGTCGTTACCGATCTCTTTCATTGTCGCTTGATAGGCGCCTACCGCATTGATGTGTGTATCAGATCTAATTTGATCAATACTAAATAAACCTTCAGTAGCACGCGTTGCTACGTTAATAATATCTGCATCACGGACCGCATCACTTAACTCTGCGCAAACCTTAAGTTCAACGTCCCACTGAGTATAATCACGGGCAAAACTCGTTTTAAATTGCTCTGCACCTTTATGATTTCTATTCCATAAATACACTGTTTTAATTTCAGGGCGTACTGTTAATACGGCGTTTAACTGCTCATAGGCCATACCACCACAACCGATAACAGCGACACTTTGGCAATCAGACTTTGCCATATACTTAGTAGCGATACCTGATAAAGCTGCCGTCCGCACCTGCGTAATATAAATGCCATCCATAATCGCTAATATCTCACCGGTATCATTGTTTGATACGGTGATAATAGCAGTGGTCGTTGGCATATCACGACTAGGATTATCAGGGCAAATAGTGACGAGCTTTACGGCAGTGTACTCTTTTTCACCATCATAAATAGTTGCTGGCATTGATAAATGCGAGCCTGAGCTATGCTTCTTATCTTCACTAAAGGTTTCAATGACTAGACGTTCAGGCGCTTTAATCCAATTAGGATGCGCCGCTTGCTGATGTAATAATTCTTCAATGGCATCAATGGCTGCTTGCATATTAAGATGTTCGGTCACTACCGCTTTGTTTAATAACTGCACTATGAGCACTCCTTGTTTATTAAATTTGTGAGTTTATAATCGTATTTATTATAAAGTTATTGTTACTTCCATCTATTCAATACTTAGATACATATCATCATGCCTTTATCTATCAGGCAAGGCAATAGGCGTAACGATAACACTTTAATGCTAAGTTGAAACATCACCCAGTAAATACTATATTATTAAAAAAACTTCAAAATAAGAATCTTGTCAGTTTTTTAGGTAAATTAAAAAATGCGACTTACGAAGGTAGCTTCTCTAGATTGCCATTACATATGGTTACTACATCCACCCTAAAGCACGTAACATCGCCGCGCCAATCGCCATCCCAAACATTCCTACTACCGTGGTAAACGCCAAAATATTGGCTGCTAGCACGTCATTGCCACCCATGGCCTTTGCCATTACATAGCTAGCAGCAGCGGTCGGTGATGCTGCCATCAAAAACAACACGCCCATATGTACACCCGTCAGCCCAAAGCCCAATCCTACTGCGATAGCGATTATTGGCGCCACAACAATGCGACCAATACTGGCTTGCATGGATAATCCTGAAGGATGCAGCATCGACTTTAAATCAATACTAGCACCGGCGCAAATCAGTGCTAATGGCAATGCTACAGCTGCTAGTAAGTCGCCAGTCGTATGAATAACACCAGTTATCGGTGGTAGCGGCAACGCCTTATAAGCAAAGGCGGCTAGTAAGGCGATTATTAGTGGATTGGTAAATAGTTTTTTAATGATCATGGTGCTGCGACTAGCCCACGTATCATCGACGCTTTTGGACACACGACTGAGGGTAATAACGGCTAAGATATTAAATAATATTGTCACCACGCCCATATATACAGCACCGATACTTAAGCCTCGCTCTCCATAGGCGTTAGCAACTGTCGCCAGTCCGATAATAGCCATATTGCTGCGAAATATACCTTGTACAAATACCCCTTGATCCGCTGGACGACTGACAAAACGCTTGGCATAAACTTCTGCACCGATAAATAAAATAAAGGTCACTAAAATACCAGCAACTATCAGCGTGATTTGTTTGCCATAATCAACCTCACTATCGACCACACTAAAGAAAAGCAAACATGGCAAACAGTAATTAAAGACGAAGTTTGAGGACTGATCGATAAAGGTCTGACTCGCCTCGCCGCGTCTTTGCATAAAAAAGCCCAATCCCATTAAAGCAAGGTTGGGCAGTACAATAGTAATCGCAAAAACAATGGCTTCGATCATAGATAAGCTCGGATCAGCAATATGCTCAAAGCTATGTTTTCAAAGCCATGAGCATATACTTGTTATAGGTCGGATTAAATAATGGAAGATTAAAATGTCATAGAGTACAGCATTATAGAATGAGACATTACAGTGTACTTCATATCTATTTATGATCTGGTTTTTTTACCCATTTACCGTCAGAATTTTTTTCGTAGACATTCTCAACGGCTGCCCATGCGGTAGCAAACCAACGTGACTCCTCATCATACTGTTTACTCGCACTATTGAACGCCGCGCGAAAGATTTCTTGTGCGTGTTTAGGTAAGTTGTCTTTTACCGCATCCGGTAAGTCTGATAATTTATCATAAGGCATAAAAGCACTCCTTGTCTATAATCGACTAACGCCATTATCTTTAACAATCCTATTCTACCTATTATTTGTTCTCAAAACAGAATAGAGCAGTATTATGCTGTTTTTAAATTGTTAAGAGCATTGTTAGGCGCTTGACCATAAAAAGAGCCCATAACTAAACAACGTTATGAGCTCTATTTAAGATTCTTTATTCAGTGTTCTTTTTTTAGTGATGTTTTACGACAAATTCAAAGCTGCTGCGACTTTTTTGTGCTTTTTGACTGTCATGGCTAATAATTGAATAGCCGCAGGAGTCACACCACTCACGCGCCCAGCTTGGGCAAGCGTGGCAGGACGTACTTGCGTTAGCTTTTGCACAATCTCATTTGATAGCCCTGACACGATACTATAGTCAAAATCGATTGGCAGCGCCGTATTCTCTAAGCGCTTCATTTGATCAATATCTTCTTGCTGACGATCAATGTAGCCGGCGTACTTGACAGAAATTTCAATCTGCTCACCCACCTGTGCAGCGACTTGCGAATCAGTAATAGCAGCGATATCAGCAAAGTGAATCTGCGGACGTTTCAGCAAATCAAAAGCAGTCGCTTCTTTGCTAAGTATTTCGCCTGTTTGCTCAGTGACTTTTTGTCCCAAAGCATTCGCAGGCGTTGCCCACATGTCTTTTAGGCGTGAGGATTCTGTAGCGATGGCTTCCATTTTTTGTTGATAAGCTTGCCAACGCACGTCATCAACCAAGCCAAGTTTACGACCAGTCTCAGTCAAGCGTTGATCCGCATTATCTTCACGTAGTAATAAGCGATACTCTGCACGGCTAGTAAACATACGATACGGCTCAGTAGTGCCATGAGTGATCAGATCATCGACAAGCACGCCAAGATAAGCTTCATCACGGCGCGGTGTCCAAGTTTCAAACTCACTATTATTAGTGGTCACTAACGCCGCATTCGTCCCTGCTAGCAGACCCTGCACGCCCGCTTCTTCATAGCCAGTCGTACCGTTGATTTGACCCGCAAAGTACAGGCGATCAATAGATTTGGTCTCAAGCGTCGGTTTTAGATTTTGTGGATCAAAATAATCATATTCAATCGCATAACCGGGACGGGTAATATGCGCATTCTCTAGACCTTTCATACTATGAATAAAGTCTAGTTGCACATCAAATGGTAAGCTGGTCGAGATGCCGTTTGGATACAGCTCATGCGTGGTCAGACCTTCTGGCTCGATAAAGATTTGATGGCTGTCTTTATCGGCAAAGCGGTGAATTTTATCTTCAATCGATGGACAATAACGTGGACCCACGCCTTCGATTTTGCCAGAGAACATCGGCGAGCGGTCTAAATTCTCACGGATAATGTCATGGGTACGCGCATTAGTATGCGTAATATAGCAATTGACCTGCTCAGGATGCATAGAGACATCACCCATGTAGCTCATCACTGGCAACGGTGTATCACCGGGCTGTACGGTCATCACACTAAAGTCAACGCTACGCGCATCGATACGAGCGGGCGTGCCTGTCTTTAGACGACCTACTGGCAATTTGAGCTCACGCAAACGGTCTGCCAACTTAATGGAAGGCTGATCCCCTGCTCGTCCGCCTTTTGAGTTCTCAAGACCGATGTGAATAACACCGCCTAAGAATGTACCTGAAGTCAGTACAACAGTTTCAGTCTTAAAGATAATGCCTGTCGAGGTGACAACCGCAGTCGCACGACCGTTTTCTACCAAAATATCATCAGCACCTTGTTGGAATAAATCAAGATTGGGCTGGTTTTCAAGCGTCTCACGAATGGCGGCTTTGTACAAAATACGATCCGCTTGCGCACGGGTGGCACGTACTGCAGCACCTTTGCGACTATTCAATACGCGAAACTGGATACCTGCCTTGTCGGTTGCCAATGCCATAGCACCACCCAACGCATCAATCTCACGTACTAAATGTGATTTGCCGATACCGCCAATCGCCGGATTACAGCTCATCTGACCGAGCGTCTCAATATTATGCGTCAACAGCAAGGTCTGCGCGCCCATACGTGCGGCTGCCAGAGCAGCTTCGGTACCGGCGTGACCGCCACCGATGACTACCACGTCGTAATGTTTTGGATATTGCATGCATGCCTCACTTGAATGACGATGTTTATAACGACAAGTTACCGATTACTGAATATAACTTGTCGCGTGATAGAGGGGCGTCAATCGTATTTTAAGAACGGATAAGATAAGTTGTTAGAAACCTTTAAAAGCAAAAGAAACTAAATAGATAACTGGCAATTATAACAATTTTTCGCTGCTTAAAAAACGTTACGGTAAAAACTATTAAAATTAACCTGTGGCAGTAAAAGTTAGGCCATAAGAGCCATCTAATTAAGGTTTAATTGTCATTGTTATTATCATTATCATTTTGGTTTAGCTTAAATTATTACCAGGACTCAGCGGCACAATACGATCTGCGTGACCACTACCTAGCATATGCTGACTACCATAACCCTCTGGATTAATCTGCAAGTAGGCATTCATCTGCCCGATCGCATCACCGTCATCACTGGCTAAAATTTGATCTTTAATCAGTTCAACTGGTGGCAGTGGTAAGTTTTTGAGTAATGCCAAGCGCTGATCGTTATCGCCTTTATTGACGACCAACTCAATTAGCTGACGCGCATCAATCGGCAAATCTGGTGTATTTTGCGCCATCAATGCTAGGTGATAAGCACCCGCCGTATCTTGATCCGCAATGACACGTTGTTCGATAGCGACATATGTACTCTCAGTCGCACCACCTGCCACACTAAGCTGATGGATACATTTGAGTGCTGAATTCGGCTCATTGCCCGCAATATCAATAATACGCGTAGATTCATTTTTTAGGTGTTCACGGCGCTTTTCGATAGCAGCTTGCTCGAGCGCTTCTTGTTGCTCACTTTGCTGATCGTTTTTTTGGTCAATGGCTTGCTGTTCGGTTAATTCACTATTATTTAATTGATTATTCATAAGTATCTCTTATTATTTAAACTGGATTTATCTTGAACACTATATGGGGTTAAAACCTATGAAAACAACCAATTACCAAGACAATAAAAAACCCCGAGCAACCATTCCAATCTATTAGGAAAGGCTACTCGGGTTTGCTGTGCTTTAATATTATGGGTCGTTTATTTAGACATTAATACAGTCCAATAAAAGCGCTTGAATATTAAGCAGCAGGGCTGTTTGCTTCAACCAATGGCTTAAGCTCGCCTGATTGATACATCTCTAAAATAATGTCTGACCCGCCCATCAATTCACCATCGATCCATAGTTGTGGAAACGTTGGCCAATTGGCAATTTTTGGTAAAGTTGCACGAATTTCAGGATTTTCTAAAATATTGACAAACGCAAATGGACGACCGATTTGGGTCAATACTTCGATAGAGCGCGCTGAAAAACCACACTGCGGAAATTGCGGCGTACCTTTCATATATAAGATAACTTTGTTGTCTTTGATTTGATCACGAATCAGTTGTTCAACATCGTTTGCAGCGGTATTTGGGGTTTGCTCACTCATAAAAGCTCCTATTGATAAAGCGGTTCATTGAAAATGATTATTTATATTACAAAATAGTTATATGGAGATATGGTTGATACATGGGGCGATTGCCACTGTATTACAAGCAAAATCTACATATTGGTTCAACAATCGTTATTTAGGATCGACGACATTAGGGACTAATAATACCACGGCATTGGCCATGATACCCTCTTGCCGACCGGTAAAGCCTAATTTTTCAGTTGTGGTGGCTTTGATGCTGACATTATTGACTGCTGTTTGCAAATCACTAGCAATGTTTTCGCGCATCGCTTGGCTATGTGGTGCAAGTTTTGGACGTTCACACATCACGGTAATGTCAGCGTTACCCAGCATGTAGCCTGCCTCTTGTACCTTGCTATAGACATAGCGTAGCAATACTCGCGAGTCCATACCCGCATGTGCCGCGTCAGTATCAGGGAAATGCTGGCCAATATCGCCAAGCGCTAATGCGCCAAGCAGTGCATCCGCGAGCGCGTGCAGTACTACATCACCATCAGAGTGGGCTAGGAGACTATGGCTATGCTCGATAGGCACGCCTGCTAATATAACATATTGCTGCTGCTGACCATTATTATGAAAAGCATGCACGTCAATACCTTGACCAATTTTTATCATTATTATTCCAAATTAAAGATGATTAAAATAATTCAAAACTACTATCTGAATTTTCAAAGCGGTTTTGTCGACTCTAAGATGCCATAGCTCGCCACCAGTTTCAATTAGCTGGTATAATATGACGCTTATTTTATCATAATACCTAGTCTAAGCGATAAGTCCAAAAGATGAGATGACCCTGTCAACTTACTAAGCCTATTAACCTCGGGTGTTGTATTGATTTCAGTAGTATTTCAAATTTGGTCAAGGTATAAAAAGTTGAGCCGTTCTATGTCAGTCATGCCAAATACATCAAGCATACCAGTTTCTGATTCTTTCAGCGCCCAGCGCCCTTTGACGCTTGCCGATATCGACAATCCTAGCAGCAAGCATGTGATTGTTGGTATGTCAGGTGGGGTCGACTCTTCCGTGTCTGCCGTTTTGCTCCAGCAAGCAGGCTTTAAGGTGGAAGGTCTATTTATGAAAAATTGGGAAGAAGATGACGGCACCGAATACTGTACCGCAATGGACGATTTAGCAGACGCTCAAGCCGTTTGTGACAAAATTGGTATGAAGCTACACACGGCTAACTTTGCAATGGAATATTGGGATCGGGTTTTTGAGCATTTTTTAGCGGAGTATAAAGCTGGACGCACGCCCAATCCTGACATTTTATGCAATAAAGAGATTAAATTCAAAGCGTTCTTAGACTACGCGCTAACTCTGGGTGCCGATTACATCGCTACGGGTCACTACACGCGTCGCAGTGTGAACTATAAAAATGAGGATGGTATAGAAGTTGCCCGACTACTACGTGGCCTAGATAACAACAAAGACCAAAGCTACTTTTTACATGCGGTTGGCGGCGACAAAATTGCCAAGACCTTGTTCCCAGTTGGTGAGCTTGAAAAACCAGTCGTACGTCAAATCGCTGAAGAACATGATCTAGCTACCGCTAAAAAGAAAGACTCTACGGGTATTTGCTTTATCGGTGAGCGTCGTTTTAAAGACTTTTTACAGCAGTACTTGCCTGCCCAAAAAGGCGACATTATCACTGACGACAATATAGTGATTGGTACTCATGATGGGCTCATGTATTACACGTTAGGTCAGCGTGGCGGTATCGGTATCGGCGGTGTTAAAGACCGTCCAGAAGAGCCATGGTTTGTACTAGCAAAAGATTTGGACAAAAACCGTCTAATCGTCGGTCAAGGACATGAACATCCGATGCTCATGAGTAATGAGCTGCAAGCTTATAAGCTCGACTGGATTGATGGTCTGCCCCCTACGGATATATTTGGCGCTGAAGGCTTACGTTGCATGGCAAAATCACGCTATCGTCAACCAGATCAAGCCTGCTATGTATTTGCAACCAATACAGACGGCAGTGAAGTCCGAGTCGTATTTGACGAACTGCAACGTGCAGTCACTCCAGGTCAATCAGCAGTATTCTATATTGACGAGGTATGCTTAGGCGGCGGCGTGATTGCATCCATTGATGCGCCTTGTGGGTTTTAAGACTAATAATTACTTATCAACGTTCGTTATCAACTAATATTTTTTAGATATGCTTGTAGGATAT
The DNA here is from genome assembly GCF_001593285.1 of Psychrobacter sp. P2G3. Classification (NCBI taxonomy): domain Bacteria; kingdom Pseudomonadati; phylum Pseudomonadota; class Gammaproteobacteria; order Moraxellales; family Moraxellaceae; genus Psychrobacter; species Psychrobacter sp. P2G3. Next base: position 1,499,180 of record NZ_CP012529.1, on the reverse strand, counting down.
TTCATGACTGGCCGTTTCATTTCTGTTTTTAATATTGTAAAACCTTATTCAATATGGAAAAAACATGTCCTTGCTTTCGTCGTTATTACTACTACACCTTTAATTGCACAAGCTAACCCTACAGGTTTTGGAACATTTACTCGCGACACAAATACAATCGCAGGCAGTATTGCTTCAGGTACTTACAGAACAGCAGCAAATGCTACTGGTAAGTTTAAGGTTACCGCAGGACCGTCAAACGGTTATAATGGCTCTAGTGTTACAGTTGGAGGTAATGGTGTTGAGATTAAGAGTGATGCAAATACTACTACTGACAAAGATAAGTTTACCTATACGATAACTATTACGCCTGATGACATCACATCTTTACATACCATAAAAATTGGTCAAACCAGCTATACCACAGGTGGTAACTCTGAAATTGCCCGCCAAACACTAAGTTTTACTAGAAACACTCAGATCAATCTGCCTGTACAAGCGACGGTTAGAGAAAACCCCGATGTTGGCTACTTTTTTGGTGCCATGGGTGATTACTTTATGGGTAAAAAACTGGCAGGAAATAGCTTTAGTTCTAATAATACGCTAAGTCGGCCACAGCTACGCTTCGATAGCTCAAATGGTGGGGATAGTGGTTTATATTATTACGGAATCACTGCGCTTAACGGTAGCGGCAATAGCAGCTCGTTTACGCCTACTACCAATGCTAATGGACAAGTATCTTTTGCATCTGGTCAAAAAAGAGGTACCTTGCCCCCTACGCCTACCTTTACCAATATTCTAAAAGAAACCTCTACCAACCCCAATAACCAAAACACATACGCTGCTCTCAATACCAGCACCGTTATCCCTAATAACGGTAGCTACGTCAGCTATGGTGTTGAAAACTCAAAAAGCAATTATGTAATCGCAGTCAGGAATGCAGAGTCGGTAACTTTAACGTACGAAGGCATCATGAGAGGCAATAGTGCACTTGAAGCTGACGTGGTGGGTGAGACTTATAACGAATGGATTAGCTTTGGAGTAGAGAGCGAACCTTTATATACCTTTTCAGGTACAGTATTTAATGATAATGGCGGTATAGACGATAATAACGCAAATGCTAGTACTATCGGTGGTATGTATAATAATGCGGATTACTTCAACGGAATATTTAATACAACTGAGAAAGGGATTACAGGCAGTACTATAAGACTGGTAAATGATTGTGCTAACCCTACTATAGAATACGCATCCCAAACCTTGACATCAACGGATGCCAATCAAATTGGCAAATATCAATTTAATATACTTCCGAGTACTATTGGTAATAGAAGTTCAGTATGCATTATCGAAACACGTCCCAATACTAGCTATCCTATCCGTACTAGTAGTGAGAAAAAGACTGTCTCATTGGCAGCGAGTACCTATAACTATCCAAGTAACGACTTCGGTAGAGTCATTGACCAGAATGCAGCGTTAGTACTTACAAAATATCAGTATGTAAATAACTGTCCGCCGACTCTTGATTACACCAATATTAGTAACACCCCTGCCGATGATCCTAATACTGGCTTTAGCACCAAATCTATTGATAATATTGAGCCTGGAAGATGTATTGCCTACAAAATTATCGCCACTAATCGTGCCAACCTCAGTATCAATAACTTTGTTCTACAAGATGTCTTGCAAGAAAAAAATGTAAATAACGCTATAGTGACGTCCAAACTTGCAAATCCAAGTTATCAAGCAAGCGACTATGCCACAGACAGTGTAGCTATCGGTGATAACGGTACTGTCAAAACGGTAAGTTTAATTTTAGATCCAAGAACGGAACGTAGTTTTTACTTTAATACTAAGTATGGCACGACACAATCTGATACAGCCAATACACCTTAAATATGAAGTTATATGAATAGGCGGGTTTTTTAAACCCGTATTTCTGCTATATTACGCTCAATTATTTCAACCCCGCTTTTTTATGACGATATTTCTAATTTAGACTTTTGAAGTTTCTCATAATTTTTAATCTCCATAACTATCGAGGCATGACTATGACTCTACTTACCGCACTATCCCCAATTGATGGCCGTTACGCATCTAAAGCTGATAGCTTACGCCCTTACTTGTCTGAGTTTGGTCTAATTAAAGCTCGCGTCACCGTTGAGATCCGTTGGTTACAATCTTTGGCAGATAATAGTGCAATTGGTGAATTAGCAGCATTTGATGCAGATACCAATGCCTTTTTAAACAGCATTGTTGACGACTTTAGCGAAGCGGATGCGCAAGCGATTAAAGATATCGAAGCGACAACCAATCACGATGTAAAAGCGGTCGAGTACTTTATTAAAGACAAATTCCGTGGTCAGGATGCTTTAGTTGACTCACTAGAATTTATTCACTTTGCCTGTACCAGTGAAGATATCAATAACTTGTCATATGCGTTGATGTTAAAAGACAGCCGCGAGATTGTGGTTGCCAAAATGCAGCAAGTAACCGATAGCATCGTTGACTTGGCGATTACTCATGCTGACCAACCGATGTTGTCACGTACGCATGGTCAAACTGCCAGTCCAACCACGCTTGGTAAAGAGATGGCAAACGTGGCTTATCGCCTAGCCCGTCAAATCAAGCAAATCGGTCAAGTTGAACTACTGGGTAAAATCAATGGTGCTGTTGGTAACTACAACGCTCACTTCTCAGCCTACCCTGATGTTGATTGGCAGACCCATGCTGAGCAATTCATTAATGAGCGTTTAGAGCTGACCTTTAACCCTTATACCACGCAAATTGAGCCGCATGATTACATCGCTGAATTATTTGATGTGGTAAGACGATTCAATACCATCTTGATCGATTTTAACCGTGATATTTGGCAGTATATTAGCTTAGGCTATTTCAAGCAGCGTCTAAAAGATGGTGAGGTTGGTTCATCAACGATGCCTCATAAAGTCAATCCGATTGATTTTGAAAACTCAGAAGGTAACTTGGGCGTTGCCAATGCGATGTTGGCACATTTGGGTGAGAAGCTTCCAATCTCACGTATGCAGCGTGATTTATCAGACTCAACCGTACTACGTAATATCGGTGTTGGTCTGGCACAAAGCATGATTGCATTTGATGCTTGTTTAAAAGGCGTTGGTAAACTTGAATTGAACGCACAGCGCTTGAATGACGACCTTGACCAAGCACAAGAAGTATTGGCTGAGCCGATTCAAACGGTCATGCGTCGCTACCGTGTTGAGAACCCTTATGAGAAGCTTAAAGCCTTAACTCGTGGTAATGCCATGACTCGCGAAGCGATGTTGACATTCGTTGAAAGTGACGAGCTGGCAGCTGTTTCAGATAGCGATAAAGCACGTCTACGTGAGATGACTCCAGCGACCTATATCGGTAATGCGGCTGAGCAAGCACGTACGATTAAAGAATGGATTGCTAAGCTTTAATCATTAGCTATCGATAACAGCTAACAAAAAAAGCGTGCAAATGCATCGAAAGTTTAACTCTGTCATTGTCAGTACTGTTGCGGTATTTATCGTCATGGTACTGGCAAGTATTGAGCCTCTAAAGTGGTCAAGCTACCTATTCCATCAATTAGGCACGTTGCTGTTTTTGGGATTAATGACATTAGCATACCGCTACTGGCATATTAGCTCGCGCTCTTATGTGCTCGCTTCAATATTTTTAATTATCCACATTATAGGTGCGCGCTATCTATATTCGTATGTGCCCTACGATGATTGGACAGAGCAGCTATTCGGTGTACATTTAAGCGAGTTGTCTGGTTGGCAGCGCAATATGTATGACAGGCTGGTGCATTTTAGCTATGGATTGTTGCTATTTTCTGCGATGGTTGAGATCTCAAAGTCCATCTTTAAGGTTCAATCAGTCAAACTTTTAATCGCTATTGCACTCATGATTAATATGTCATCAAGCCTACTCTATGAGCTACTAGAGTGGGGTATTGCAACGACCTTATCACCAGAGGCAGCAGAAGCTTATAATGGTCAGCAAGGTGATAGTTGGGATGCCCACAAGGACATGGCGTTAGCACTCCTCGGTGGGCTGATTGCAGCAGGTATTCTTTTATTTCAAGCTTCTACTTCAGAATCGTAGCTTTAGCAATAACCGTTAAATAACAGCCTTTTAGAACAGACACAAAATGGTTGTCATAGAATAAATTAATCGTCTTTTTTGTCGTCATCACTATCGCCCGGTATGATGGCTTTACCGACAGCGACTGTGCCTTTTACCACGCCTTTGGTGGTTTTATAAGCGACTTTAGCAGGTACGGTCACAATCTTATGGACACAGGCTTGTAATAAAAACACGCTAGCGATGATGACGATAAAATGTAATTTTTTCATAAATTTCCTACGATTGATGGGATTTTCTGACAGTAGCTATTGATACTGTAATGCTCACTATCAGATAGGCGATAATCATAAACTATTAAAACCTTCCTATAAAGCACTCCTCACTATTAATCTTATACCCATTTTCAGATATGGATTTATCAATGACCTCAATTCCACTTTGTTTACCCGATTCTATTACTCCTGAGCAATTCTTGAACGAGTATTGGCAAAAAAAACCATTACTTATTAAGCAAGGTTTACCACAGTTAGTCGGCATGTTCGAGCCAGAAGACATGCTTGGCCTTGCCGTTGAAGAAGACGCTTCGGCGCGCTTGTTAACCCAAGCAGCGACTAAGCAAGAAGCCCTGCCACAATGGCAACTCAAAAAGAGCCCATTGTCCGAAGCAGATTTTGATAATTTACCAGAACAATGGACAGTGCTGGTTCAGAATATGGAACAGTGGTCACCTGAGCTTGGACAGTTATGGCAGGCATTTGACTTTATTCCGCAATGGCAGCGTGACGACATTATGGTCTCATATGCACCCAAAGGCGGCTCGGTGGGCAAGCACTATGACGATTATGATGTGTTTTTAGCGCAAGGGTTTGGGTCCCGGCGTTGGCAGCTCGGCAAATTCTGTGATAAGAGCACTGAGTTTGTCGCAGATGAGCCGATTCGATTATTTGATGATATGGGCGAGATCATCTTTGATGAGATACTAGAAGCTGGTGATGTGCTCTATGTACCGCCAAAACTCTCGCATTTTGGGGTTGCTCAAGATGATTGCCTGACCATCTCTTTTGGCTGTCGTCGTCCAAACTTAATGCAAATTATTGATAGCCTAGCTGATATCGCCACCAATGACAGCGATTTATTTATCCCAATGTTATTGCCACAAACGATGCAAGCGTCAGGTGAATTGCAAGCAGATAGTATTGATGCGATTAAAGACCAGTTATTGCAAATGCTGCAATCTGAGCGTGGCGACGATATCATTCATCAAGCAGTGTCGGAAGTCGTGAGCAAACGTCAATATGATGCGCTGGTACCCGAAGAAACGGTAGATACTGATGAGCTAATGCAAGCCTTATCAGAAGGTGCAACGCTGCAAGCCGACTATAGCAATCGCCTACTCTATAGCCAAACCAATGATGGCATCACGCTGTATGCCAATGGTCAGCGTATCGATGGTCTGGATGATGCGACAAAGGCTGTCCTTGTACGTTTAGCCAATGGTGAGCATTTATACAGTCAAGACGTCAAGAATGTGGATTCAGACGATTTGAGCGAATGGCTGGAGAATGGCTGGGTGTGGATTAATTATGCTGAATAGTTTTTAGGACACGCTCTAGTCAGCTCATACAAAATCAACTTCACACAAGCATAAAAAAACCGGTATCTAAATAATCAGATATCGGTTTTTTGTTGGTTAACGCATTATTAAATCAGGAAAAAATTAAATTAGGAAAAAGTAAGCCCACAGCCCGACTACGAATGTGGCAATGATATTTAATACCACGCCCGTGCGTATCATTTCTGACTGTTTTATTAGACCTGTACCGAAGACAATAGCATTCGGCGGTGTGGCTACCGGTAGCATAAAGGCACACGATGCACCAATACCAATGACCAACACTAGCACTTCATGTGGTAATCCCATTTGCTCAGCGATAGCGGCAAATACTGGCACTAATAGCGCTGCCGACGCTGTATTAGAAGCAAATTCTGTCAAGAAAATAATAAATGCTGAAACTGCAATCATGACCAAGATAATAGGTGCAGTAGATAATGCATTGGCGACTGTCTCACCAAGCACTAAAGATGCACCAGAGACTTTCAATACTGTCGATAGCGCGATACCGCCACCGAATAGCATGAGCACGCCCCAATCAGTATTGTCTGATACTTGTTTCCAAGACACTAGTCCCAAGCTGACTACCGCTGCTGCTGCTGACAGCGCAATAATAGAATCGGTATCCGTAATATCGAGTGCTGCACCGATTTTTTTGGAAAATATCCAACTGAATGCTGTTACGATGAAGACGATAATCGTTAATACACGAGGCTTATTCCACTCAATAGGCGCTTCTTGTGTAACAGTGACCTTGCGATTGAGGTTAGGTTTAAGCACGAAATACATTGCCCCTAACAATAACGGTAGCAGCACCAACATCATTGGTACACCAAACTTCATCCAATCGACAAAAGCGATATCTAGTGCTTTAGCAGCGATAGCATTAGGGGGTGAACCAACGATAGTACCTAGACCACCTAAGCTGGCAGAATAAGCGATACCCAATAATACAAACACAAAGGTGCCGCGATCTTTTTCTCGATCGACCTGCGTTAAGATACCAAGAGCCAGTGGTAACATCATCGCTGCAGTCGCTGTATTTGATATCCACATCGATAAAAATGCTGTCACACCAAATATCAAAAAGACCGCTGTGCCAAGATTACCACCAGACATTGATAGTATCTTCAGCGCAATCTTTCTATCCAATTGCTGTACATGTAGAGCTGCTGCTAAAGCAAAACCACCAAAGAACAGATAAATAATTGGGCTTGCAAAACTCTGCAAACCTATCTTGGCATCGAATTCTGGTATACCAATTAGCGCACCTACCACTACTACTAAGAGCGCGGTGATCGTCACATGTACCGCTTCAGTCAGCCATAATACGCCAATAAAAAACAGCATGGCAAGGCCTTTATTAGCATTGATCTCAAATGGTAATACATTGTAGATAATCATACTAACGATTGCAGCGATTGCGACAACTATAAGCCCTTTACCTGTCCCTTTTGGAAAGGTGTCGGTAAATAAATATTCATTGCCATCATCCGGAAGATGGCTGTCTAGTTTTTGCTCTGACATAAAGTGTCCTTATTGCGCCCAGAGACATTATTAAAAGTCATAAAAATAAAAGCGTATTTTAATGGTCAGCAGTTACCTCATCGCTTACCTACTAAAATACACCACCATCGTAAAAGAACTTCGCTTCCAATATTTTTTTATAATTACAAAAAAAACCTTACACAAACCTTATAAATAACGTTTTTTCATCAAGTTATCGACCGTAGATAGCAGCCACTAGCGCTCTTTGTTTGATGTGCTAGTCATCATTATAATCAGCACTTTATTCAAATTACTAAATAAAGCATAGTGTAATAAGCGACTTGTAGAAACAATCACATCGTTACACATCATCACTAAATTGGCTCAGTCTGACCCTGTACAAGCAAGCAATGATATCTCATACTCAATAGGTAAATCCATGAAACTTATCTAATTGATATTAGTGATTCTTGTGGAATGTCGTAGTTGTGATATAAAAGGCGATTACGATATAAAAAATTGGAATATAGAAACAAATAGGAGCATCTCATGGCAGACCATGATAAAACAGACGCAAACCGTGACAAAGCTGACGCAACGACTAAAATGGCACCAACAGATATCAACCAAGATGACCTTGCCAAAGAAGACCAACAACGCACTGATGATTGCGTTCTTGATATGATGCAAGGCTTGCATGAGCATGAAAATCATGATGAAGACGAAGAAAAATAAAACTTAGCTCTATAGTTTTTATAACGATATAATTCGGTTTACAAATACGAAGACACCTATCAATTAGATGGGTGTCTTTTTTGTCTAGGTTGCCTGATTTCTGGCAGACGATCTGAAGCACGGTTGTAGACAAACGCTGCTGTCAACACGATAGCTATTGGTACAAATAGCGCACCATAACCAACTTTGGCATATAGAAACGCCCCCACAACACTGCCACCGCAAAAGCAATACCAAATAATGGCTTGAAAACCGAGTGTTGGCTTACTAATCGGTCGTCCAGCTAGCCAGTTGCCAATCGCTGCACCCATATCTGATGTCAAGCCTGTCAAATGTGTGGTACGAATGACCGCCCCACTATAAGTAGCTACCATCGCATTTTGTAATCCGCAAGCCATTGCCGCAGCCAACTGTCCTAAATAATCATGTTGTTGATATAACCAGTAACTAAGCAATAATAACGCCGCTTCAATGTATAGCGCGCGCCCATAACGTCTGCCTAACTTCAAAGAAGTCTGACCAATAACAAAACCACTTAATATCGCCCCTGCCAAAAAAGACAGTAGTAACGCACCGATATATAAGATGCTGCGAGCGTCTAAATAGGCAATAGCCGCTGCAAATAAGCTAACGTTGCCAGTGACATGAGAGACAGACAACCCGGCAAAGCCCATGAGTGCTGAGGTATTAACACAACCGGCACTAAACGCTAATACCGCCCCGCCCCACAATATCCAATTTGGTAGTTTGGTTATCATATCTATCGCCTAAAGGCTTATTAGCAAAAAAGTGCATAGTATAACCAAAAAAGACAGCCGATTGGCTGCCTTCTATACATTTCAAATTATAAAGTTTATAGCTTATAGTTAAATAGTTAAACGTGATTACTTAGATTCTTCATCAAGCATCATTAATTGTTCACTGATGGCAACCGTATTGAAACCTGCATCAACGAACATAATCTCGCCAGTAATACCAGATGCCCAAGGCGATAGCAAAAATAATGCTGCATTACCCACTTCCATCTGATTAACATTGCGTTGTAACGGTGCAATCTTCTCACTGATATCGAGCATTTTACGGAAAGATTTGATGCCACTAGCTGCAAGAGTACGAATAGGTCCTGCTGAGATGGCGTTAACACGGATACCTTCACCGCCCATAGAGGTCGCCAAATAGCGAACACTGGCTTCAAGACTGGCCTTAGCCATACCCATGACATTGTAGTTTGGCAGTACTGAAATACTACCTTCATAAGTCAAGGTCAACATAGAACCATGGCGCATAGCCAGCAATTCGCGAGCGGCTTTGGCTAATGCAACAAAGCTATAGCTTGAGATATCATGAGCAATATGACTGCCTTCACGAGTGGTAGCGCTGACAAAGTCACCATCAAGTTGATCCATCGGTGCAAAGCCAATTGCATGGACAACACCATCTATACCATCACCCCAATGGGCAGCGACTTGCTCAAAACAAGCGGCAATGGAGTCGTCTGATGCCACATCGCATTCAAGCACTAAATCAGCTTCGAACTTTTCGGCTGCCATATCGACACGCTTTTTAATTTTATCGTTTGGATACGTTAGGATCAATGACGCCCCTTCACGATGTAGCGCTTCTGCGATAGCCCATGCGATAGAGAGTTTGCTTGCGATGCCAGTTACGACAAAACGTTGTCCTTGCAGTAGCATAATGTTTCCTTGTTGACCGATTAAGACGATTTAAAATTAAGGTGATTCAATATCATCAGTAAAGCTACTATAAGATAAGTAGCAAAAAGATGTCAGAAAAGATAGCTTATTATACACGAATCAAATTAAGTAAACAGTCGTAAACTAATAACACCTTATTTTTTGCACTCATTTATTAAACCGTTAAGCATTGTCCATAACGGTATTAAGTTGGGCTGATTTCAAGTATAATCACAGCCCTTCCCAGCTTGCACACTTTTTATAAAAATCCTTTATAAGCGTTGTTTATAACCAAGGATTTAGCGTTAAGCTACACCTACATTTTGGATGGCTGCCAAACTTATGAGTAACACCCCAATAATAACCTCAGAATATCAAGAAAGTATCGAATCCTATCGTCAGTTGATTGGCTCAACAGGCGAAGATTTAGCACGTCCTGGTCTTGAAGATACTCCCGTGCGCGCGGCAAAAGCCTTTGCTCATTTGACCCAAGGCTATCATCAAAGTTTGGATGAAGTTGTCAATGACGCAGTATTCCCATCGACCAACCGTGAGTTGGTATTAGTACAGAACATTGAATTTTATTCGCTATGCGAGCATCATATGTTGCCCTTTCACGGCGTTGCACACATTGGCTATTTGCCTAATGGACACGTATTAGGTTTATCAAAATTTGCTCGGATCGTCGATATGTTCGCCCGTCGTTTGCAAATTCAAGAAAACTTAAGTGAACAAGTGGCACAAACCATTATGGATGTGACTGGCTGTCGCGGTGTGGCAGTAGTAATGGATGCATCGCATATGTGTATGATGATGCGCGGAGTTAGTAAGCAGCATTCAACCACACGCAGTACAGCGATGCTTGGTGAATACGTGCATGATAATCAAGCACGTAATGAGTTCTTAGGCGCAGTACCTAAGCGTCAACCGGCGTTTTAAGTCTTTTCAAAATGCTAAAGAATAAAAAAGGATACATGAGTATCCTTTTTTTGTGCCAGTTTCAATATTTCTAATATACGCTGTCGCTGTAATTGATGTATTCACAATCGCTAAGCTCTTACAAAAAAATCGCCCACCATGTCATTTAGACAATAGTGAGCGATTTCTAATTCTGAACAAACAGCCTTAACTAACTGCTTTTACTTGAGCAATCAAGTCGCCGTAACCGGCCTCTTCCATTTGAGCTAACGGAATAAAGCGCATAGCTGCTGAGTTCATGCAATAGCGTTTACCTGTAGGTGCTGGACCATCGTCAAAGACATGACCTACATGTGAATCTGCATAACGACTGCGAATCTCGGTACGAGTTCCAAATATTCCTCGATCTGCTTTTTCCACCACCAGACTAGCATTCAGTGGACGGGTAAAGCTCGGCCAGCCTGTGCCAGACTTGTATTGATCACGAGATGAATATAACGGTTCACCTGACACCACGTCTACATACAGTCCAGGCTCTTTGTTATCCCAATAGGCATTATCAAAGGCGCGCTCGGTATCGTCTTTTTGCGTGACTTTATATTGAATGTCACTTAGTGATTTTTTAAGCTCAGCTTGTGTCGGCTTCACAAACGTCTCTGGATTAAAACCAGCGCCTGTTTTGCCGTTTACAGCCTTGCTTGTCATTTCTGGCTTTGCGCTGGCCGCAGTAGGTTTAAACTTACTGAAATCCAACTGGTAATTCTTACCATACACGCTTTCAATAAACTGGTAGCGACCAGAATTGAAAGTATAGGCCTTATAGCGTAGTGGGTTCTTCTTATAATAATCTTGATGATACTCTTCTGCTGGATAAAATTTGCTAGCAGGAACAATTTCGATCACTACTGGCTTGTTATAAACACCAGAAGCTTGTAATGATTGCTTAGCAGCTTCTGCTATCTGCTTTTCTTGGTCATTGTTATAAAAAATGGCCGGACGATACTGAGTACCTCTATCTACAAACTGACCTTTGTCATCAGTAGGATCAGCAATTCGCCATAGCGCTTGAACGATACCATTGTAGGTAATCTTTGTCGGATCATAATATATTTGCGCCGCTTCAGTATGACCAGTACCACCTGCCGATACCGTGCTATAAGTTGGATTTTCAGTCTGGCCGCCTGCATAACCTGAGACCACTTCTACAACGCCAGGGATTTTCTCATAACCCGCTTCTACGCACCAAAAGCAACCGCCAGCTAGCGTAGCCACTGCCAAGTTTGGATCAGTAGGTGCATAAGGGTTGTCAATGGAGGTGTTTTTTACGGTGGCAGTATTCTCAGTAGAAGCACAGCCGACGTAAAAAATACTGCTGGCGGCCATACTTATGATAATAGCGCTTGTCTTTAATTTACGATTCATAGAAGTTCCTAAGAGTAACGTTATAAAACTATAGAACCCTTAGGAAGTACCAAAACATAGGCAGTACCGAAAGATTCCCATATTGCTGTATATGAAGGACTTTTGATAAACTTTCAACCGATTAAAAACATCTCGTATACAAATTTAGTGACGTCTTCTCTAACAAGATTCTATCTACTAGGCAGCTTTATCATTACTTTTATCACTACTTTTAGCCTTATTGGTACGATCATCACTCGCTGTCTTAATTCTCATTAAGATATCTTTTATTTCCGGTGCCTTCATATAAGTAGGGACCGCATAAGTGTCGCTGACTTCTTTAGCAGCCGCTTTGGCGATACTATCAAAATCACTAGTTTTTATACCTTCAACAGTAGGGTTGATACCTACTGTTTCGAGCAAGTCTCGCACTTGGGCAATAAGATGGTCTGCCACATCGTTATCACCGTTATCAGCTTGACCACTCTTTATAATACCAGTCTTTCTTGCCAATATTGCCAATCTTTTTTCACTCGCCTTACGGTTTAGCTCAAGTACATAAGGTAGCACGATCGCATTAGCGCGACCATGCGGAACATTATAATACGCCCCTAACTGGTGAGCGATGGCATGAACATAACCAAGACCTGCTTTATTTAAAGCAATACCACCATAATGAGCTGCAATCCCCATTTCTTCTCTGGCTTTGAGATCGTCCCCATTTGTATAGGCTATCGGTAGATACTGCATAACTGATTTGACAGCAGAAGCAGCGTAGTAATCGGTCTCAGCGCTAGCGTTTATACTCATCCACGCCTCTAAGGCATGGGTGAGGACATCAATACCGGTATCGGCTGTAATATGCGCGGGCATACCTTGCATAATGGTCGAGTCAATAGCCGCTGCTAATGGCACCATTTTTGGATCGATAGCGATCGCCTTTTGATGGGTTTTATCGTCTGAGACAACTGCACCAATAGTGGCTTCTGAGCCGGTACCCGCGGTACTAGGAATACAATAAAGTGGCATACAAGGTTTTTTGGCTTTAAAAAGTCCAATGAGCTGTTTTGGCTTGTAGTTGTTGCTTTGGCACATAGCAATCATTTTGGCCGTATCAATCACCGAACCACCACCGATAGCTAATACGGCATCACAATTAGCATTCACAGATTGACGTAAACTATCTTCAATCACTTTAAAAGTAGGGTCTGGTGTAATACCGTCATAGACATGATAGCCAATGTTATTTTTTTGTAGATAATCAGTAACTTTATCTGGTATACCTAGCTTGTTAAGCACAGCATCAGTGACAATGAATACATTGCGGCCACCTTCATTGATAATCATGTCACACAGCTCATTACACGCTTCTTCGCCTACAAACAATAGAGGCCTTGGTATTGTCATTAAATGTGAGAAGGCATTTAATATCTTAGCTCGAGTTTTGGCAACCGCTAGGTAACCTGCATACTGCAAACCATCAGTATTAATGAGCTTAGAAATACTTGTTTTTTTTGTGGGCATGAAAAATCCTTTAAACGGAAATGCTAAGAAGTGTGTAAGTAGCTATAATAGCTAACTACTGTTTGATCTCATTTTGACACTGTAGCTTTTAAAATACAGCTATTATTGTGAACTGATGTGTTCTCAATCGTTATTAACTACTCTCTTTAACTAACCATTGCTCATTATCTTGACCAAAATACCAAATCATCATTACAGGCGCTAAAATACTCAGCCAAATACCATAAGTAATATTCAAACCTTGCGCCACAGCAATATAACTCAGCCCAATAATGATTAAAGCAATGACCATCGCAACAATATTGTTACTCGACTTGCGGCACATTAACTCTCGCAGTATCGTTAGCGTCAATAAAAACACACTTAACATGCCCATCAACATACCCATCGCGTACGTCTGTGAGATGACTTGATTTGCGCCATCACTGGTATCGCCCGCTACGGACTCGGTAACCAAATTAAGCATACTGCCTAAACCTGCTATTGAGGCAAAGATAAAGAAATGACCATAGCCAAATAAAAACAAATCATGGCGACGGCGTTCTTTGTTTAGGATCGTATCGAAAGGGACGATGAAATATAACCACCATAAAGAAAACACCAATGCTACTAAGCTTGAGCCTAGAAACATAATAGAGCTTGCAGCGGAAGAAGAATTGGCTAAAAAATATTGAATCGTATTGCTAACCCCTACCACACCCTCGCCTAATACGATAATGGTCAACAGGCCATAACGCTCTGCAATGTGTCCAGGATGCCAATTGTTGAACTGCTCCGAGCGTGCCCATACAGGCATGAGTAACTCTGCTACGATAAATAAGAACAATGCAGGCGTTTGTAATGATGCGGGTAGAAACAGCCAAATTATCCAGAGTGCTTGCAAGGTTAATAAACCGACTATACTACGCCCAGCGACCTTTTTATGTCCTAGTACTTGTCGATAGACACGCCACCACTGACTACAACTCGCCAGCCGCATAATGGCATAGCCCATTACCCCAATCCATGTCAGCCCTTGCTCATAAAACTGATGGATATTGGCTGCTATCATAAGCGAGCCAAACATCTGAAACATCACTGATATGCGATAAAACCAGTCGTCAGGATCATATCCTGACGCAAACCAAGTAAAGCTGGTCCATGCATTCCACAGGATAAAAAATGCCACGATAAAGGTTAAAAACCCTGAAAGATCATGTTCATTCAAGCGATTATAAAAACCGTTTGCAGCAGCAGCAACGGCGATGACATAGACTAAATCAAACAACAGCTCAAGCGTGGTTGATGGTCGATTTGGCTCATTAGGATCTCGGGCTTGGATGGGTTTTATTTTGAGCCTGCCAATCATGTAGGGTGTTCCGATTTATCTAAATTCATATAGCTATTCCATTCTGACTGCTTAGGCTATAGCATACTTGCCTGCAATAACTGCTTCGCATACGGATGTTTTGGATTATTAAAAATATCTTCGGTAGGTCCGGACTCTATGCACATGCCTTCTTTTAGCACCATAATATGCTGACATAACGCGCGTACTACTTTTAAATCATGGCTGATAAATATATAACTGATTTGCAGTTTTTCCTGAATCTCTCGTAGCAAGTTGACCACAGTGACTTGCGTGGTACTATCAAGCGCAGAAGTTGGCTCGTCCAGTATCAATAAACTTGGCTGCATAATTAGTGCGCGTGCAAGCGCCACCCGTTGACGCTGACCGCCCGATAGCTCATGCGGATAACGTTGCACAAACTCTAACGGCAAATGCACGGTAGCAAGACTCTCCATCACTGCCTGCTGGCGGGATATTTTATCAACACCTTGTACTAATAATCCTTCTTCGACTATCTGCATGACCGTCATGCGAGGATTGATACTGGCAAAGGGGTCTTGAAATACCATTTGAATCTGTGAGCGGAACTTACGCAGCTCGCTCTTGGACAATGCTGAAATATCCTGTCCATTAACCAGTATCCGACCACCGACACGCGTTTGATTGCTGAGTAACTGACTTAACGCAAGTGCAATTGTTGTTTTCCCAGAGCCTGACTCACCAACGATACCTAATGCCTGCCCTTTTTGCAGGATCATATCGACATCTTTTACCGCATCGAACCAACGTTTAGTACTGCCAAACAAGCTTTTCTCAATTGGAAACTGTACTTGTAAATTGCTGACCTGCAATACGGTTGGTTGCTGACTTTCATTCTCAAATAAATTCAGCGCTTGTCCAAAGTCTTGTTTGATAAGCGAGCGGGTATATTCTGCCTTAGGCTGACTGAATACCGCTGCGGTTTTCCCCTGCTCAATAGTCTGCCCTTGACGCATGACGATGACTTCATCGCTGTAGCGCCTGACCAAATTGAGATCATGGCTGATTAATATCATCGCCATATTATGCTGTCTCTTAAGATCATCTAACAGGGCGAGAATCTCATGTTGCAAGGTGACATCAAGCGCGGTGGTTGGCTCATCAGCGATTAAAATATCAGGCTGCTGCGCTAATGCCATGGCAATCATTACCCGCTGACGTTGACCACCCGATAGCTCATGCGGATAGCGTTTCAGCTTATCAGCAGGGTCGCTAATATTGACATCGTCTAACAAGGCAATGCTTTTCTCTCGCCATTGCTTTTTTGGCACACCGCTGAGACGCAGAGATTCTGCAATTTGCTTAGCGACCGTGTGTAGCGGATTGAGCGCCGTCATTGGCTCTTGAAACACCATCCCAATGCGCTGCCCACGCACAGATCGTAACGCTGCGTTACGTGTCCTATTATTAGTGACCGGCAATGTAGCCATTCCTGTTACATCTGCTAACTGCACCTCACCAGTAACGGTCAAGCTGTCTGGCAACAACCCCAATAATGCGAGACTGGCAATCGACTTACCAGAGCCAGACTCACCAACGATAGCTAGCGTTTGTCCCTGTCTTAGTTCATACGATAGCTTATCGACTAAAGCAGTACCTACATTGGTGGCAATACTAAGCTTATTCACTGTCAGCATGAGTTTGTTTTGTACATTGCTATGACTGTTGTTTAAACGGTTGTTTTGCTCAGTAGCAGTTTTCATATTGGCGTTTATCATCTTATCAGTTGTCATATCAGGAGCGCCTCGGATCAAAGGCATCACGCAGTGCTTCGCCAACGAAAATTAGCAATGATAAAATAAAGGTTAAACTAAAAAATCCCGATAAGGCTAACCAAGGAGCATCAAGGTTATTTTTCCCCTGTACCATCAGCTCACCCAGCGACGGTGACCCAGGCGGTAAGCCATATCCTAAGAAGTCTAGTGCTGTTAAAGCAATAATATTGGCGGTTAAGATAAACGGCAGCTGCGACAAGCTTGAGGCCAACGCATTAGGCAAGATATGCCTGAGCATGATTTGACTGTCCGACACCCCAAGGTTGCGAGCGGCACGGACATAATCAAAGTTACGCGCCCGCAGAAACTCTGCCCGCACCAGACCAACCAGCCCCATCCAACCGAATAACAGCATCATGGCAAATAGCATGGTGATACTAGGGCTAAACAAGCTGACCAAAATAATAATCATAAACAGCTGTGGCATACCGCCCCACACTTCCATGAAACGCTGCCCTGCCAAATCTACCCAGCCACCGTAATAACCTTGTATCGCACCGACGATGACGCCAATCAACGCACCTGCTAGCGTCAGTGCCAGACCAAACAATAACGATACCCGCATGCCATAAAGTATCCGCGCTAGTACATCACGACCCATATCATCAGTACCCAGCCGGTTCTGGCTATTGGGTGCGGCCGGATATGGAATGCCCAGCTCAACGTTTGGCGTCTGGTCGGCAAAGGGAATCAGCGGCATCACATAATAACCCTGATCATTAATCAGCGTTTGCACCGCAGGGTCTTTGTAATTGGTTTCGGTCTCAAATACCCCGCCAAAAGTTGTTTCAGGATAGGCTTTCAACACTGGAAAATAGTAATCGCCTTGATACTGCACCAGTAGTGGCTTGTCATTGGCAATCACATTGGCTGCCATACAGATGATAAATATCAGCGCAAAAACAAACAGCGATATCACGCCAAGGCGATTACGGCGAAAGCGATTAAGTCGCGCCTGCCAAATAGGATTTAAACGGCGTTTTTTTTCTAGTGGAATAGAAGATGCGGTTGAGGGTGTTGAAGGTAGTGGATGACTTGACATTAACGCCCCTCAAAATCAATACGGGGATCAATTAAGTGATAACTTAAATCACTGATTAACTGTAATAACAGTCCCACCAAGGTAAAGATAAATAGCGTACCAAATATCACTGGATAATCGCGCTGCTGAATGGCTTCGAAACCTAACAATCCCAAACCATCAAGCTTAAAGATGATTTCAATGAGGAAGTTACCAGCAAAGAAAATTCCAACGATAGCCGCTGGAATACCGGCAATAATAATCAGCATCGCATTACGAAAAACATGACCGTATAAAACTTGACGCTCACCCAAGCCTTTCGCACGGGCGGTGAGCACGTATTGCTTACCCAGCTCTTCTAGAAAGCTAAACTTGGTCAAATAGGTTAAGCCTGCAAAACCGCCAACGGTACTTGCCAGCAGTGGCAATGCAAGATGCCAAAAGTAATCTTTCACTTTACCAAATGCGCTTAATTGATCGAAATTCTCAGAGGTTAGTCCTTGCAGTGGAAAAATATTCCAGTAGCTACCACCCGCAAAAAACACCAGTAGTATGACTGCAAACACAAATACAGGTATCGCATGCCCAATGGCAAGTAGCATAGCGGTGGCTTTATCAATCCCCGAGCCATGATGCATGGCTTTATAAACACCCAGTGGAATGGCTATCATATAAATCAGTAACGTACTCCAAAGCCCAAGCGAGATTGATACTGGTAGCTTCTCTATGATGAGATCGGTCACTGATTGGCCTTTAAAAAAAGACTCACCAAAGTCCAGCTGAGCATAGTTCTTTAACATCAGCCAAAAGCGCTCAGGTGCCGATTTATCAAAGCCGTATTGGGCATTAATCGCTGCAACCATTTCTTCTGATAAACCACGAGTCCCTTGATAGGTACTGTTATTACCGCCCGCACTGCCCGCGCCGATATTACCACCGAGCGCATTGTCTTTTGCGCCCTGCTCGATAAGCGCTAGCTGCTGCTCTACAGGACCGCCAGGAGCCGCTTGTACAATCACAAAGTTCGCCAGCAATATCAAAAATAGCGTCGGTAATATCAGTAACAATCTTTTTAAGATATAACGACCCATAATGGCGGTTTCCTAGAATAAACAGATATGACAACTTAGCATTTAGAAGTTGTTTTTAAGTTCACGTAACGCTGCAAACACCGTCAAAGATTTGTCATCATCGATATTTACTTTAGACTTTACGCCTGTTATCACACTCGGCTCTTGCGTCCGTAAAAACACATTTATTGCACGCTCATGCTCTAAGGTTACGGGTAAAGTTGGAACGCCTTGGGCGGTTTTTTCTTCTGCTTGCGCCAGTGCTTGCTTCATCGCCTCATTGTCAGGCTCAATAGATAGGCCAAAACGTAGATTGCTAGCAGTATATTCGTGGGCTGGATACAGTAACGTCTCAGCAGGCAGCTCATTTAAGCGCTTAAAGCTGTCATGCAATTGCTCAATCGTCCCAGTAAAAACGCGTCCGCAACCAGCACTAAACAGGGTGTCACCACAGAAGCAATGCTTACTGCCGTCGATATCTAATATATAAGCCATGTGACTGGCAGTATGACCTGAGACATCCCATACTTGTGCAGAACAGCCCCACGCACTTACCGTACTACCATCTTTAATAGTCTGATCTTCGTCTACCGTATGCTCGCTGTGTGCGACCAAATGCGTCATAGGATAAGACTCTTGCAGTGTTGCTACGCCGCCAATGTGATCGTGGTGATGATGCGTAGTCCAAATCGAGGTGAGTTCTAACTGGTTCTCTTCTAGATAGGCAACAACCGGCTCGGCTTGACCTGGATCAATGACAATCGCCTGTTTATTACTTTCATTGATTAATGTCCAAATATAATTATCATTGAACGCTTTAATTGGGTGAATACGAATACTCATATTAAATCCTTACCAATAGTTATTTCTATTACTAGTTATCCATGAACGGCTAAACCACTTTGTCTGTGTTAAATAACGATAGCCAATACTTTTAGTTTGTAACCTTATCAATATCTTAAATTGCTGTTATTTTAAAAAGGTCCACTACTAAAGACCGTTACTTTAAAAAAATTGTTACTTATTGTCTTAAATATTTATCAACGCGTGCTTCTGCTTCTTTATCTGACCACCAATAATCAATGCCTACAGCGTTGGTCGGCAGCTTTTCAGTATGACGATATTGATTCCAGTAGGCAACATTGGTTGCAGATTTGCCATATAGAGGTACTAAATAATGACCAGCTCGTAGCAGGCGATCGAGTGTTTTAGTATATAAAACAATCTCTTCACGGCTCTTAGCATTTGCAAGTGCAGCTGTTATCTCATCGATAACTGGGTTTTTAATACCGATTGTATTTCTATTACCAGGCTCATCGGTAGCCGCGCTACCCCAAAAAGCCGCTTGCTCAGCACCAGGGGATAAACTTTGGGCGAATACATCAACCACCATATCATAATCAAAACGGCGCACACGCTCGTAATATTGCGGACCATCCACTTGACGTAGGGTGGCATCAAATCCTAACCGCTTTAAATTACGAATATAAGGCAACAATACACGTCCCATAGTCTCGCCCGTCATCAAAATTTCGATCTGAGCAAGCTTACCATCAGGTTGATATAGCTTCATATCGTCATAATAAAAGCCAGCATCTAGCAACAGCTGCCGCGCCTTTAATAACGCTTTGCGATTAAAGCCGCTACCATCACTAGTCGGCAGTTGCCACTTTGCTAATACGGCTTGACGCTGTATTGGTTCAAGCTTAGATAACAAAGGTGTTAGCACCTGCATCTCAGCAGCAGATGGCGTACCAGTAGCGGCAAGCTCAGAGCCATGAAAGAAGCTTTGCAAGCGTTCATACTGCCCATGAAACAAGGTTTTATTCATCCACTCAAAATCATAAGCAGCCGTCAATGCTTGGCGAACGCGAATATCTTGAAAAAGTGGCCGACGCACATTCATCACTAGACCCTGCATCGGTACTGGGTTTTCACTACTTATGGTTTCTTTATTAATCATACCTGCTTTGACGGCTGGGAAATTGTAACCCGTTGCCCAATTAGAGGCTTTGTTTTCAGGGCGGAAGCGATATTGCCCAGATTTAAAACCCTCAAAGGCAATCTCATCGCTTTGATAATACACAAACTTAATCATATCAAAGTTATAACGACCGCGATTAACCATCAAATCACGACCCCAATAATTGGGATCACGTATATAACTAACCGCGCGCCCCGCATCGACACGACCTAACTTATAAGGACCGCTGCCCATCAATGGCGTTAAGCTGATTTTTTCAAAGTTAGCATCAATAGAGGATTTGGCAAAAATAGGAAACTGCCCGACTGTTAATAAAATCTCTTTATTATTATCTGAGGCAAAGACAAACTTTACTTGTTGCTTATCGATAATTTCAATGGCTTTAATATCGCCTAAATAACTGCGGATATACATCGGCCCTTTGTTTAGTATCGCGTCATAAGTAGCTTTGACATCGCTACTGGTCACAGGAGACCCATCCCAAAAGCGTGCGGCAGGGTTAATATGATAGATAATCCAGCTGGTGTCATCAGGGTCGTAAGTCACCTTGCTTGCCAGCTGCGGATACATGGTAAAAGCTTCATTTAGTGAGCCAGTCATCAAGGTATCATATAGATAATCGGTGCCAATCATTGCCACACCAGTTGTCATCCATTTGTTGGCAGCATTAAAGGTGCCACGCGCATCAAGCGATAATGTACCCCCTGTCGGTGCATTTGGATTGGCATAGGGCATAAAGGGCGCATCAATATACTCAGTGGTACTATTATGACCAAGCGCAGTCGTGGTGATTGGAACTGCGATACTGGCTGGTATCCAACTCACAATTGCCACTAACAGGACAGTTTTTAGCATGGTATTTTTTATCATAATAAAGTTATAACAAACCCCTCTACCAAACCAAATGGATTTATGCAGAATTTACTTAATGACTGAAAATTCATTGCAGCTTAAATGACAATTAAAAGAACATACGGCGCAACATAAGCTCTCATAATTGCTGCAAAATTTCATCATAACAAATTTAGGTTTTTTAGCCTAATGGTTTGCAGTGTTACGGTTACGGTATAACGCCCTACTCATCCAAAAATAAGGTTGACTTTTGATAAAAAAAGACGCAACTCATAAAAGCTGCGTCCTTTGTTCTAAAGCTTATGCTAACTTAAGCGTGCTTTTTTTCAAACGCGATCATAAAGTCAACCAATTTCTGCACCCAGTCTAGTGACACCGCATTATAGATACTGGCACGCATGCCGCCTACATCGCGGTGACCTTTTAAATGCATCAAACCTGCTGCCTCTGACTCTTCTAAAAATACTTTATCAAGGCTGCTGTCTGCTAAAGTAAACGGCACATTCATGATAGAGCGATACTTAGGATCAACTGGATTACTATAGAAGTTGCTGTCATCAATCGTTTTGTAGAGCAAATCTGCTTTTTGCTGATTAATTTTGCCGATAGCAGCAACGCCGCCTTGCTCTTCTAACCAATCAAATACCAACCCTGCCAAGTACCAAGAATACGTCGCTGGCGTGTTTGACATGGATTCTTTTTCAGCTTGATGCTCGTAGTTCATTAGTAGCGGGCACCACTCACTCGCCTGTCCCAATAAGTCTTCACGAATAATCACAATGATTAATCCTGCTGGACCAATGTTTTTTTGCGCACCAGCATATATCATCCCAAACTTAGAGACATCGATTGGCTGTGACAAGATAGAAGATGACATATCAGCAATTAGAGGTGCATCAACTTGTGGTGGCTCAAATATTTGCAAACCATGAATAGTCTCATTGGCGCAGTAATGAAAATAAGCCGCATCTTCGCTTATATTCCAATCGCTTTGGGCTGGCACATCAGTAAAGTTACTGTCTTTACCAGTTGCCACTAGATTAATCTTACCAAGACCTAGATTGGCATAACGCTTCGCTTCTTTGATGGCTTTACCTGACCATGCACCCGTAGTCAGGTAGTCACCGCGCCCACCATTTAATAAGTTCAATGGTATCGCTGAAAATTGTAAGCTTGCACCACCTTGCAAAAACAGCACTTTATAATTGTCTGGAATGTCCATCAATGAGCGCAATTTAGCTTCGGCTTTTTCGGTAATTGCGATGTACTCTTTGCTACGGTGGCTCACTTCCATGACTGACATACCGCGCCCTTGCCAATCAAGTAGCTCACTTTGCGCACGCTCTAGCACTGCGGTCGGTATAGTGGCGGGTCCCGCTGAAAAATTAGGTACACGGTTAGGAGCGGCTTTGGTAGTCATAATCATTATCCTAAATATGATGAAATCATCGTTGTTATATAAGTTTTAAAAGCTAAGGCTTCAAACTGCTGCTTTAAAACCTCTTAAGGTAAGTCTTGTCTCTATTTTTATTCTTAATCACTATGTTCAATAGCTATTGCAGCAGACTGTAAGTCTTTAACTCTGTCTCGACAACTGCTCCCAAAGCTGACGCTTAAGGCTACTATCAGCAAGCATCTCATCCAATGTAGGCACAGTAGTCAGAGTAGGATGCGCAAGGCTATCAGGCAACGCAGTTAATGCAGCAACTTTTATCTCTTCGCTGCGTCCAATTTTAAACACATATCCAGCAAGGCTAGCATTGGCAAGCTCAGCCGTATCCATCCCCTCGCAGATAGGAAATGATGTTGTCTCACAGGTGATTGACAACGCTTGCGTGATATTTTGCCACAGTTTTTGACTGTCGTTATTAAGTGCTTGGATATCAACCAAAACCACCCAATCGCCATAGCGACCACCTTGTAAATCAAATGGCACTACTTTTTTAAAGCTGTCCTCTTTAAAACTATCTTCCTTAAAATTCTCAGCGCTATTTGTGTCAGCAATAGCGGCTTGCTGAACGACAGAATCTACAAGGGATGTAATGACTGTCTTAGAGGTATCAGGGACAGTCGTGTCAAAACTATAGGTAACGGGGCTTTGTTCGTCAGGATAGCTTAAATTTGGCTCATTAACGTCATCATGATAATGGTTAATAGATTCATCATCTACTATGCCTGATATAGATTCCGCAGACTCTATATTTGAATGATCAACGTTTGCAGCGTCAATACTTGGATGTTCTATATTTGGACGGCTAATGCTTGGCTGTTGAATAGTTGTATCGGCAGAAGTAGACTGAATGGCGCTATTAATTATAGTAGGGTCAGGTAAAACAGGCGCAGAAATATCTGCAATATTTAGGGTTTCTGAATTCGGCTGCACCCACTGATTGATACCCATCATCGCTAGAATTTGGCGTTGCTGCATGCGGCGCT
The DNA here is from genome assembly GCF_001593285.1 of Psychrobacter sp. P2G3. NCBI lineage: Bacteria > Pseudomonadati > Pseudomonadota > Gammaproteobacteria > Moraxellales > Moraxellaceae > Psychrobacter > Psychrobacter sp. P2G3. Next base: position 1,475,227 of record NZ_CP012529.1, on the reverse strand, counting down.
GCAATACAATTAGCGGTTCTTGGATATCACTCATGTGTCTCTATTATCCTACTTATTTTGTTTGAATCATTTACAGATGGGCTGATCAGTTTGACAGCTTAACTAAAGTACTCATCACAGTTTTTAATAGTTTCTGAGGCGTCAGCCAAGCTGCATTCAAAACAGCTCGCGAACGCCTAACCATTGCTCTGCGAGTACCATCAAGCAATCATACTCATCTTGACTGATTATCGTATCGTGTAACATCACCGTATGCAATGTACTCAGCCATTGCCGATATTCATTATAGTCTATTTGACTGCTTTCTTGTTGTCTCTCTGGATAATTCTCTTTCCTCTGAGTCTCTATTGTAGATTCAATAGAAGTAGATGCAGGATGGGCAGGCACAGCATTAAAAATAGCCAATAGCTGAACGCTATTTAGACTTTGAGCGGTTAGTAATAACCACTGCAAATTTGCATCACTGACCGCGGTTAAATCAACATCAATCAAGCGCGCATGGCGATGTAAATCTACAATATAGTGCGCAACACTGTCATTATTATAGCCGAGCCCTGAAATATATACTGAGCTATCTAATGTCGATATCATTTGACCTTTGACATCTTTCGATAGCCGGTATGCAAGCAACGTCACTATAGCTCTCTTAGCCACATTAAGGCCGTTAAACACCTGTCCAGAAGGGTCAATCTGAGCACATATATCACTCATGCCCCTCCGTAATAACAGTTGCCATTCACTCTGTGTATTTACATCACTATCGTTTAAAAGTTCGGAAAATATCGGCAGTAATTGCTGTAAATGCAGCGCTTGCCATAACGATAGAATTGGTGAAGCTTGCTGCGCTGGAGTTGATATTGTCGCATTATTCAAAGGAGTCGGTACTGACTGTGCATCACCTGTTAAATTTTTTTCATCTGATAGGTTATCAGAAAAACTTTTGGTCAGATCAGCTGATAGCTGTTTTCCAAACAGCTCAAGCATGCCTTGTTGATAGCGCAACAGCATCGTACGGCATTTTTGCTGCTTTACATAGTGTTGATGGGCTTGGTTACTATGACTGCATTCACTTTTGAGACGTAATTGATCAATAGTGCTTTCTGATAAGTTATGCTGACTGATTTGCTTCACAGCGAATGTAATCAAAGCGCTGTCTAAACGCCGGTCAAAACTCGCCACTATTTTTAATAATTTATGGTCTAGCGTATGCGCTAAAATTTGAGGGTCACTGAAAGTATTAATATTAGTATTAGCATCGGTGTCAGCAGCAGACACACTATCGTTTGGAAGCCCAATCCAAATATCTTTTAAATCATACATGCCAGTCGTAGATATTGTCTGTCCTTGATGGCATAGCATGATGGCTTCTATTAATGCCTGCGCTCCTAGTGGGTGATGACTGTGATTGAGCACATGCTGTGGTAGCGTGACTTTGTTTATATCGTCAATACTAATCAAAGCTGCTGATGGCAAATCGCTGTCAGGTTTTGCCATCCATGGTTTTAACAGATGATAAGTACCAATATCTTCTGCCAGTACCTGCAAGCGTCCATCAATAACGACATCTGCCTCTACCGTAAATTCGAGTCCTGCATCTGCATCAATCTCGTTATTAATTTTACTATTAACATTATTACTAGAAACAGTAGCAGACTTATTGGATGCTTTGTCAAATTGCTGAGTATCAGACAGTAATGGAGAAGGCTTATTAAGGATTGCTTGAGGTTCTTCACTTAGGCTATTTTTTGTTTCACTCCAGTCTCCAAGACGACGCTGTTCATATATCTCTTTTATCTTTTGTTGATTTATGCGCTTCTCTCTTGCGACCTGAACGGCAAAGTCATGATAAGCATTAGCATTAATGGCACTCATGCGTTCAGCTAAGTTAGGATGCGTAGCAAACCATGAGACATCCCCCAGATCCGCCCCACTGCTAGCAAAAAAGAAGTGACTCAGCCCATTGATATCAGCGATATTTGATAAGCGTGAACCAAGTGAATCTTGATGAATGGCTTTTAAAGTTTCGATAATTGCAGGCGAGCGTGTCAGCTGCACGCTGGTCGCATCAGCGAGCAATTCACGCTGACGGTTAAAGCTATGCTTAATCAGCTGCGCACTTGCCATACTCGAAAAACTCAACCCATGTAACAACAATGTCCAAACACTGCGCGGTGCTTGCCGATTAATCACAGGTCTATTTTGTAGCCATCTAGACTGACTTTTTGCTGATGACTGATGACTGTTCGATTGGGTTTGCCAGTAAGATACCCAATCGCTATGGGTAGTAAAGCTTTCTGTCTGCGCTTCAGTGCTGCGCGCACGACTATCGATTGCGCTTTGTGGCAAAGGCATGTCTCGATTAACAGCACTATTAAAAGAGCTATTAATCGAGCTATCGAAATAACTGCCTTGCCGACTATAACTAGAGGCGTTATTACTGATAGGATCACTCCAGTCATAGACTATCTGCAAACCTGCTAATACTACCATCAGCTGCAAATTGAACGTCGCATCGCCATGCAAGATATGACCATATTCATGCCCTATAAGCCCGTATAGCCCATCATCAGACAGTTTATCTAGCGCACCTTGGGTGACGACTAACACCATATCCTGACTATGGCGACCCGCAACGAAACCATTGATGCCTTGCTCATCAGGCAGCACATAGAGAATCGGCATACTTAGACCGGAAGCAATAGCCAACTGCTGGGCAATCTCATAATAACGCCGATAAACAGGCGGAAAATCACGCTCATCACGTACCGCTATATGACGGTCACTAAAGCGAACCTTGGCAACCGTCTCATGCTGATGGGCGACCCCGCTGCTATGTTCCCAAGTGTTCTGACTATTATCAATAAACAAACGCACCGCACCCACGCGCTGGGCAATAGCACGGCCACCAGCCTTTAAACGACAGTACTCTAAAAAGCTACCACCAATAAAGCTAGCCAACGTCCAAACAATGACTAGTACCAGTGCCCAATAGTACACACCACCAGTAAATAGGGTAAGCAGCAGCGTCATTACCCCAAGCGCCACTGCTATATGTGCAAATACTATGAGAAAAAACAGCCCGTAGAGCAACAGGCTGCGCTGAGTACGTGTCCGCTGTTCACCAAAAAAATCCATCTATATGCCTGACTTAAAGATAGCTAAACGCATCTGAATATAATGAAACATCAGCCCATATTGACGACAGGTGCTTGAGCAATGGCCTTTCTGTCTTCAAACACTAAAGGACTAAGTGGACGAAATCCAAAGGTGCTGCTGACAAGATTGTTTGGAAACACTTCGCGGTCATTGTTGTAGAACATCACGCTATCGTTATAATGCTGACGCGCAAAGCCAATACGGTTCTCTGTATTGGTGAGCTCATCCATCAACTCTTTAATCATACTGTCCGCTTTTAATTCCGGATACGCTTCCACGACAGCTGAGAATTGCCCCAATGCTTTGGAAAGCATACCTTCTGCTTTAGCAAATAATGCCATATGCTCAAGTGAGTCTGGTTGATGCTTATTAGAGTCTTGCAAGCTTTGGGCATGGTTACGTGCGCTAATCACGCGGCTGAGTGTCTCTTCTTCGTGGGTTAAATAACGCTTAGCAGTCTCTACCAAGTTTGGAATCAAATCATGACGGCGCTTTAGCTGCACATCTATCTGTGCAAAGCCATTCTTCGCTTGGTTGCGCGCCCGTACCAACTTGTTAAATATCGATACACCAAAAACAACGACTAGCACCACAATAATAATAAATAGCCAAACGAATATTTTCATAAATGAGCCTCAAATCTTTCAGTATTAATATCAGCGTTGATAAAATTTAATACATATTATTTTAACCTATCTTAATCAATGAAACGCCAGAATCAGACGAAATGCAGGCACAAAAAAAGCCCTTTGCAATGAAGGGCTTAGTACATCATATAAACTTTTTAAATGGTTTATCGAAGCAGTTATCAAATTTTAAGCAAAAAAAAGCGACTCCAAAAGCACATCCTCGGCACACATCATAACTATTACCGTTGCTACCTTCCGGTCCTGGCGGGATTCATAGAACAATGTTGCGAGGCTACCAATGGAGCCACCAGTTGCAGATTATACAAGAATTTTTCAGTATTACAACCCCTATCTCAAAACTGTTTAATTACCATAGCAAACAATTGCGATATTTAGTGACAAAATTCTCACAAGGACTCGTCTAAATTTTGCTATTTTAATTAGTGAAGCTAATTCCTAACAAAATAAAATGAATGCCTATAGCTTCTAATATAGATCGCAATTCCTATTTGAACATGATCTGTGTCAATATTATTAATTTTACTTAGGAGATAATTATGAGAAGCACTTTACTTAATAAAGTAGCTCTTACTACTGGTACCGCTTGCCTACTAACCGCTATGATGGGCAGTGCGCATGCAGAACCAACTGGTTATGATCAACTTAGCTTCCAAACGGAAGTTAAAGAAGAAGTCCAAAATGATGAAGTGCGTGCCAGCATGTATAAAAAAGCTCAAGCTACGAATGCTAAAGCACTGGCCACGACTCTCAACACTTCAATCAATAACGCTATGAAAATTGCTAAACGCTACCCTAGTGTGACAGTCAGCACCGGCCAGCAACGCACTTATCCACGCTACGATAAAAACGACAAAATTATTGGCTGGACAGGACAGGCAAATATAGATCTTAAAAGCACAGATTTTGCAGCGACTAGCCAGCTTATTGCTGATTTGCAAGAGACCTTAGTGATGGATAATCTAAATTTTGGGGTCTCAGATGATAAAAAAGACGCGCTAGAGCAAAAGTTAATGACTGATGCTTCTCGTTCTTTTCAAAAGCAAGCTAAAAATCTAACACGCGCTTGGGATGCTCATGGCTATCGTGTAGTGAATGTTAGCTTAAACACTGGTAGCAACTATCCTCGTCCAATGTATAGCAGCATGAATATGAAAGCTGAGGCAGCAGATGCATCAGTTCCGAGTCAGAGCTTTGAGTCTGGTAACAGTACAATATCGGTCACCGCTAACGGTACAATTGAGCTTACCAAATAATTGAACTAAGTGGGCAAAACATCAGCTAATTAAAGTTTGGTTTGATTACAGTATTTTCCAAGCAAAAATAAGGGGCAATCACTATTGATAGTGATTGCCCCTTTATAAAAATTGTTAAACTATATTTATCATTAAACCTTTCAGCACTGATAAACCCTTGAGCACTGATGTTTTATTTGGCTACTTTACCTAGCTATTGCCCAGATATCTTAGTAAAAGTATCGTTAGTTATAGGTTGGCTGTTCTGTGCTTTTTGCAGATTGATTTCCTTTTGACGCAATTTTAACATTACTTTTTGATGCCATGGTAGACGCTGATAAGCAAGCATTTGCGCGGCAATTTTCTTTTTATTCTGCAAGATTACCGTATTTTGTATTACGTAAATAGTACGTTCAATTTGGCTAAGCGTTTGCCCTGCTTCATTTTTGATAACGGCTCGAATACTATGCGTACCCGGTAAAATATCTACCGTTGCGATAGATGCACTCAGGCCTTGCGCCACTTCATTATCATCAAGATAAATTATTACTTGATCGCCAGCTTGTAGCACAGGCTTTAGTTGTAGTTTGACATCGATACTCTGTGCAGGACGGCGATAAGCACGTGCTTCGCTCGGCTCTATCATGGTCAGCTGATATCTCACTCGTGCAGATTTGGTAGCAGGAGATGCAGTCTGTTGTGAGACTGCTGGAGAATTTGTCGTTTGAGATGATGTGTTAGCTCTGCCATTAGAACCAGCACCTAAGCTGTTACTAACATTATTATCGTTAGCAGTATTATTAGCAGTAACATTAGTAACAACATCGGTTTGGCTGACTTGTTTATTGGCCTGATTTTCATAGCTTTGCGGACGATCAGTAAAAGTTACGTGTCCAGTTTTTTCATCTACCACTTTATAGATGGGCGCGGCATTAATCATCGGTGCATAAAGGCTGACTGTACCAATGAACACACCTGCTAACAACCCAGTTAGCTTGATATTTCTAAACTGTGAACTGTCTTGTTTTTTCATTTTATTTTTCGAATGCGTATACATAGTCAGCCAACCTAATAAGTGCTTATTATTAATATATGATTAACACTATTATGCGGGATTTTTAACGCTAAATCAGTAGTGATTTTTAGGAAGCTTATTATTTAGTTTTACAAGTTCTTTTAAAAAAGAAAAAACCAGCTAAGATTTACTTAGCTGGCTTTTATTACTCAAATTATCTGAGCGCTTTAACTGTTAACTAGCAGCTGTAATATAAATCAAATTCAACTGGATGCACAGTAACATTGACACGCTGTACTTCTTCTTCTTTTAGCGCGATAAATGCTTCTAGCATCTCTTCAGTGAATACATCACCTTTTAATAAAAACTCATGATCATCACGTAACGCTTGTAGCGCGACCTCTAAGCTTTCAGCAACCGTTGGGATTTGCGCTTCTTCTTCTGGAGGCAAATCATACAAGTTTTTATCAGCGGCATCACCTGGGTGCATCTTATTTTGAATACCATCAAGGCCAGCCATCAGTAGCGCTGCAAAAGTTAAGTACGGGTTGGCTGCTGGATCAGGGAAGCGTGCTTCAACACGAACGGCTTTTGGACTACTAACATGTGGAATGCGGATAGACGCTGAGCGGTTAGAAGCAGAATATGCCAGTTTGATAGGCGCTTCATAATGTGGCACTAGGCGTTTATAACTGTTAGTCGAAGGGTTGGTAATAGCATTCAGAGCGCGGGCATGATGAATGATGCCCCCAATGAAATATAGTGCTGTCTCAGACAGACCAGCATATTCATCACCAGAGAAAGTGTTTACACCGTCTTTTGAGATAGACATATGTACATGCATACCAGAGCCGTTATCACCGACCACAGGTTTTGGCATGAAAGTTGCCGTTTTGCCAAACTGATGGGCAACGTTATGAACGACGTACTTTAACTGCTGCACTTCGTCAGCTTTACGTACTAAAGTGTTGAATGCGACACCAATCTCTGACTGACAAGGCGCAACTTCATGATGATGGACTTCGATACAGCCTTCACCGATGATTTCTTCTAGACGCTCACACATGACAGAACGCATGTCCTGTGAGCTATCGATTGGTGGTACTGGGAAATAAGCGCCCTTAACACGTGGACGGTGTCCCATGTTACCCCACTCATAATCGTTGTTAGTCGACCATGCTGCTTCTTCAGCAACGATCTTATGGCTGACGCCTGACATCTCAATCGACCATTTTACTTCATCAAATACAAAAAACTCAGGCTCAGGACCAAAGTATGCAGTATCACCAATACCAGTCGATTTTAAGTATTCTTCAGCACGGCGAGCGATAGAACGCGGGTCGCGGTCATAGCCTTGCAAAGTCGTTGGCTCAATGATATCGCACGTGACTACAACGGTGACTGCATCAAAGAAAGGGTCAAGAAAAGCAGTATCTGGATCAGGACGCAAAATCATATCTGAAGCTTCAATACCCTTCCAACCAGCGATAGATGAGCCATCAAACATCTTGCCATCTTCCATTACTTCTTCGTCGATAGTAGAAGCTGGAAAGCTGATATGTTGTTCTTTACCACGAGTATCGGTAAAGCGAAAATCAACCCATTTTGCACTAGATGATTTGATAAGATCCAATAATTTATTAGACATGAATAGTCTCCCTTGTGGTTATCATGTTGTTACGTTTTAAAGAGCTGTGCTCACTGTTATATTTAGGTATTAGCTCAGACTCATGATTGTGATATCGATCAATCACTTTCCTCTACCGCTTATAAGCTTACACGATGCTGGCGCTATTTTAGCAATATCTGATCAATAATGCTGAACAGTTATAACATCTCAACCAACTCATCTGCTAGATTTTAACCTTAAACTTATAATAATGAATGGTACGAGATGAATTTATATTAGCATCCTAATTGTAATATAAGGGTGCAAACCCTATGCCAAATTTATTTAGCAATCACGACCTAAAGTTAATTTTGTATGATAAACCATGGTAGGTATAGGATAAGTCTAAATTCAGCATCAAAACTATATATATGCCAACTCTATCACCTGCACAATAATAGGCGTTAATGATATGAAAAATGCACTAAATTAGTGCTCAAGTATTTTTTTGGTTTAAATTGGTGCGCAAAAAATCTTTATTTTTCTACAATAAGGTTAGTATTTAGTAAAATACGCTTGTAATAAAAAATAAAACCTCTAAGAACAGCTGGATAGATAGGTGTCCCGTTTGATACCCACTAAAATAGTGGTAAGATATCAAGCTTCTATAAAATTTTGCCTGATAAATACGAGCATAATAGTAGAGCGTTTATAAATTATAACCATACCAATAGATTGAGAGCATAATGATTCTGATGATCGATAACTACGACAGCTTTACGTACAATATTGTACAGTACTTCGGTGAATTACAGCAGGACATCACCGTCTGGCGTAACGATCAAGTCACAATCGAACAGATTAAAACCCTTGCTCCCGATGTCATCGTCATTGGCCCTGGCCCTTGTGATCCAGATCGTGCGGGTATTTCCTTAGAAGTGATTGATACCTTTAAAGGCGTTGTCCCTATCTTGGGGATATGCTTGGGTCATCAAGCGATTGGGCAAGCATTTGGCGGACAAGTGGTCAAAGCCGGTGAAGTCATGCACGGACGCTTATCAGCTGTTTATCATACTGGTCAAGGCGTTTTTACCGACCTACCTAACCCATCACAAGTGACGCGTTATCATTCCCTCGTGATTGATAAAACTAGCTTACCGGATTGTTTAGAGATGACTGCGTGGACACAAAACAAGGATGGTAGCATTGAAGAGATTATGGGCATACGTCATAAAGTTTTCGCAATCGAAGGTGTTCAATTCCATCCCGAATCCATCTTAAGTGAAGCAGGATATCAGCTGCTTAATAATTTTTTGCGGACCCATAATCTGGCAGTATTATCTGCAGATGAGTTGCCGCAAGTGGGCTAGCTGACTATTAAAACTGGATTTAAAGTCTAAACCGACAAAACCAATCCAAACATCTAATTAAAACCAATGTAAAAAATAATAAGAAGTGAGACCTTAATGACCACTGCTAATTTACAGGAAAACTATAAACCAGCTGCTCATATACCAGATGATATTGCTCAGCTTTCTGATGAAGGCGTTCATCAGTTATTGACCACTGCCTTGGGTAGAATTTTTCAACATATTGATTTAACTTTCGACGAGATGTATCAAGTCATGCTCATTATTATGCAGGGCAGATGTAGCAATGCCATGATGGGTGCTATTTTGGCTGGTCTGCGTATGAAAGGTGAATCAATTGATGAAATTACTGCGTCGGCTAGTGCCATGCGCGCGTTGGCTGCCAATATTGCACCAAAGAACTGTGATTATTTAGTTGATATCGTCGGCACAGGCGGCGATGGCGCTAATTTATTCAACGTATCTACTGCGTCAGCCTTCGTTGTCGCTGCAGCTGGTGCGCAAGTTGCTAAGCATGGCAACCGCGGAGTATCGACTAAGTCTGGTAGTTCCGACTTACTTGAGCAAGCGGGTATCAGTTTGGCACTTACGCCTGAACAAGCGAAAAACTGTATCGAAAATGAAGGTATAGGCTTTTTATTTGCACCCAACCACCATAGTGCCATGCGTTATGCCAATCCGGTACGCCGTGAGCTTAAAGCACGGACCATTTTTAACATCTTAGGGCCTTTGACCAACCCAGCTGGGACACCTAATTTAGTCATTGGTGTATTTACTGCCCAGCTGTGTGAGCCTATCGCTAAAGTCATGAAAAATTTAGGCGCACGTCATGTCATGGTTGTCGGCGCAAAAGACGGTTTGGATGAAATCAGCCTTGCAACTTCGACCACGGTCGCTGAGTTAAAAGACGGTGAAATATCAGTCTATGAGATGATGCCAGAAGATGCTGGCATCGAATCACAAACCCTTATCGGTCTCGATGTCGACTCTCCTGAGCAAAGTCTTGAGCTGATACGCGCTGCTTTATCGGGTGAGGACACCCATGATCGTGCTGTGCTCAAAGCGCGTGATATGATTGCACTAAATGCAGGAGCGGCGATATACACCGCAGGACTTGCCAGCAACTACTCGAATGGTGTGAGCCGAGCGCAAAAAGTTATTCAAAATGGCGATGCTTTGACTAAGCTTGAATCATTAGCCAAGTATACACAGCAGCTAATAGCTAATGCTTAACTTATACAACATTGTTAAAAGATACAAACCTAGCAATCACTGTGTATTTACATTCAACGATATTCGGATAACAGTATGACCACAACCAATACAGATATTCCCTCAGTGTTACAGCGTATTGTCGCGACTAAGCAGATCGAGGTAAAAGCGGCTCGTGAGGCGCTATCTCTTGAAAATCTCCAAGCAAAAGTAGCCGCTGATAATAAATCACGCCGTGGCTTTGCAGCAGCCCTACGAGCTGCCAGTAACAAAAACAACGGTATCGGCATCATCGCTGAAATTAAAAAAGCATCACCATCTAAGGGCATCATTAATCATAACTTTGCGCCCGCTTTGTTTGCTCAGCAATATGAGCAAGCTGGTGCCAGTTGCTTATCTGTATTGACTGATCGTGATTATTTTCAGGGTGATGACAGCTATCTTATCCAAGCTTCTAACGCTACAAGCCTGCCTATATTGCGCAAAGATTTTATGATTGATGTTTATCAAATTTATCAATCTTATTTGATGGGTGCAGATTGTGTTCTGTTAATCATGGCTTGCCTTGACGATACCCAGTTACAAGAGCTACATGCGCTGAGTATCGAATTAGGTATGGATGTATTGATTGAAGTACATACCAAAGCTGAGCTTGAGCGCGCACTCCAGCTGCCACGTTCAGAGCACAATATTTACGGCATTAATAATCGTGATTTAAATACTTTCGATGTCAATTTGCAAACTACTCTCGATTTAAAAAATATTTTAATCGAAGCTTTGGCTACTGACGCTGATAGTACAGCGCAGAAACCACTTATCGTTACCGAAAGTGGTATTCATAGTAGCGATGATATTCGTTTGATGTTAGACCACGATATTCAGCATTTTTTAATTGGTGAGCAGTTCATGAAGACCGATCACCCTGGACAAGCGTTACAATCCTTACTTGCGGGCGTCGCAGCAGACGAGTAAAGTAACTGAAATAGCTTAATTTAAGATTAGATAGCTTTTAAAGGGCTAATAAACAAATCACTCATTCATTAACCAACGATACGTTAACTTTTATGGCAAACTCTCTATTTTCAAAAGAAATGCAAGATCAGCTCAAAGAGCTCAAAGGGCAACTGAGCAAAGGTCATGATACTACTTCACCTGATGGCGTAGATCAAAAGCCAACAGAACCTGTTTCATTGCTAACCCAAAAGCAAGTAAAGAAAACAGTCAAACAGTTAGACAGTGAACATATCGATGATGATAAAGTTCTGTTTATGCAAGCGATGCACGGCGTAAATCAACTTGATGATAAGAACGTTCGTTCACCAGCCAACGCATCAAAAGCACGCAAACCTGATGCAGCTACTCTCTCAAAACGTGCAGCTGCTCAAGGTGGTGAAAGTAGCGATTTGGATGCAGGTTTATCAGATATGCAAGCGCTACTTAACCCTGTGGCAGCTGAAGCTTACTTATCATATAAACAGCCTACGCTGCAAAATAAGATCTTTACTCAGCTGAAACAAGGCAAGCTACGTTGGTATGACGCCGTAGATATTCATGGCTGTACTATTGAGGAAGCACGTGTTGCTATGACTCAATTGCTAAGCCAAGCCAAGCAGAACAATGAGACTATGGTAAAAATTGTCCATGGCAAAGGTAGCGAAGCTATTCTGAAAACCTGTGTAAATGGTTGGCTACGTCAGTTACCAGAAGTATTAGCTTTTTGCTCTGCCCCGCCAAAAGATGGCGGTAACGGTGCAGTACTGGTACTACTCAAAAAATCTAAAACAGATGGCGAATAGCTTTTAGTGTTAGATCAGTAAAAGAGATGAAAAGGACTGCAAATGGCAGTCCTTTTTTGTATAAATAAATCCTATATTTCTTTAACAGCAAGCTTTAGATAAACATCTAGACTATTTTTAGGCACGTTTTTTATTAGAGTGAATCCATTATGAGCACACAGATTATTGAGAGCCCTCAAGAGCTAGAAGAACACATCATTAAATTAATTGCCATTGAACCAAGATTTGCGCTTGTCTATGAGCAAGTTGGTGTGCCTAGCCTTAGGCACAATGCAGGTGGGTTTAAACAATTGATGAGAGCGATGGTCGGTCAACAGTTATCTGTGGCAGCTGCTGCAAGTATTTGGCAACGCTTGGTTGATGCTGATTTGACCAATCCACAAGCGATTACTGAGGCAACAGACGAGACCTTACGGACACAAGGTTTATCTAAACAGAAAATTCGTTATACTCGATCTTTAGTAGATCATGATATAGATTTTGTAGCATTGGAAACTATGACGAATGAGGACGTGACTAAAACCTTAACCGCTGTTACGGGCATCGGACGTTGGACTGCTGAGATGTATTTATTGTTTTCTTTGAAACGAGCAGATGTGCTTGCAGTCGATGATTTGGCGATTAAAGTTGCAGCAATGCAGTTGTTAGATCTCACAGAACGTCCAACCCCAAAACAATTGAAAATTCTGATCGAAGTATGGTCACCGCATCTTAGCGCCGCAAGTTTACTACTATGGGCGCACTACGGCCTCTTACGTAAGAAAACTGCAGTGCCTTTATAAACGCATAACTAACAAAACGTTAAGTGACTTCCTTAAATGACCCTCTAAGGCTGATTCCATATAGAAAGGCTGAAGTTCTTTTTGGCGTGCCTGAACTTACGTTTTGCTAAAGCATAATTACTCCCTTTATGGGATTTTTTTCCATCAGCCTTTCTAATTCTTTCTTGTTTCTTATTAGCTGCTTTATCCTTTTTAGTACTGTCGACATCTTTGTTTAAATCAACAGCATTATCTTGCTTGCCATCCGTATCCGTACTGGTATTACTTCCATTTTCTGAATCTGCTAATAGTTCAGCTGTATTATTTTGACTATCGCTGTTTTCACTATTATTTTTTCCATCATCACTATTTTCAATATCGTTTTCCATATGCTGTTCAAGCTCAGCTTGGTTAACGATCAATTGCTGCGTTGGCAATGCGTGTTCGACTTTATATTTTTTCACTTGAGTTAATACATCAACGAATACTACGTTTTGCTTATCATAAAATTCCATTACATCATTAGCATTGATGTAGGCCTGTAATTGAATGACATAACAATCTTGACGCAGCTCTAAAATATTGACTTGGTTCCATTCTTGGTTGGTCAAGTAATGCTCATTTAAAAATTCATCCAAGTCTTTTACCATTTTAAAGACAACTTCGATATCAGCAGTACGCTTTAGATATAACTGATGAAAAAATCGGAACATATCGCGAGAGGTAAAGTTCTCAATTTGCATAGACGAGAAGTCACCATTCGGTACAGTAACAATTGTACGAGATAGCGTACGGACACGTGATGAGCGAATACCAATATCAACTACCGTACCTTCATAAGTACCAAACTTGCAATAGTCACCTATCCGAACTGGCGAATCTGCTACCACTACGACACTACCAACAAGGTTCTCAATCGTCTTTTGTGCACCAAGCGCTAAGGCTAAACCACCCACACCTAAAGCAGCGATACCAGTCGTCAAATCGAAGCCCAAATTACCAAATATGACAATAACAGCGAATATTAATAACAGCGCTTTGACAACTTTACGCAGTAGACCCAAAATGGAGACACGTTCAGTATAGTTTTTCTTATAGCTTAAGTTGACAGCACGAGTAAAAATCGCATCGATTACTCGTAGTAGTAACCAAGTTATAGCGAGCCAAGAAGCGATATCAGTAAAACGATTGACTGGCTCACGCAGTGTTACTGACACGCCAGCATAAACCATCACTTCAGATAAGATGAGTGCCATAATCACGACAGCCAGTGGCAGTATAACCTTGTCAGGCACAGGCAGTGGCACATCGCGTACTCGTGGGTAGGCAATTTTTAGCAAATGATACAGTATCCAAACCATGATATAAGTCAGTACAAAGCTACTGATAATCATAGTTAGTGCAGCGACCAGATCCGTCAGCTGATAGCCAAATATTTTTTTGCCTTCAAGCGAGTCAATCGTATAACGCGAGACTAAAGTAGGATTGGTATTTTCTAAAACTTCTGGTATTGAATTAAGCGTATCAGTGGAGAATTGCCAGTACTGCTCACCTTGCTTGGACACGACCCTCTCAAGCAACAGCGGCACACTTTTTTCACCAATATTAATACTACCTACATTTTCTTGGCTTGGCGGCAGCTGGTCAGTTAAATTACCCTCAGGCGTATTATTGAGCTGCAAGTCAGCCTGAAAGCGACCACCAGCGTCAAGCGCCTGTTTGAACTCCCGCACAGCTGTCGTTGGATTGTCAGATTTGGATAAATTAAGATAGTTGCTTGCTAGTAAGTAGTCATTTTCACCTAGCGCACTGATAAACCCTTGTACCGTATGGCGTGGTGTATCACGTCCAAACGAATCTGGCAACGGTTCGCGTACAGTCTCTTCACTACTACCACCTACACCAAGCGCACCAGCTCCCGCTTCAGCAGCAATAGCGGTATTCGGCAATACCATACTCAATATCAAAGCAATCAAAAGTGACACTATCATTAAAGATGTTTTGCTTAATGAGATTGATGCAGTAGCAGAGTTTAGATAACACTTAATAGACAAAACAAACCTCTTAGATTTATGAATAGCACAACAAAAAACAGAAAAAACCTGCCACTATGATAGCAATTATTTGCAACATCAGTACTTTTGATTGCGCGTTTTATCGTAACCTACGTTAGTAATTTATTTCTTATTCCGTGGCGCTACTTTGCTAATATTCCTTATAAAACGACTCACAAATTGATTGTGATAATCTTTAGATGAATAAATAGCAGCTCATCATGAAATCCATTCAGCTTACCGTGAAGAAACATTAGGTTAAAGTTGTTTATAAAGCAGTAACTTTTATAGATAATGAGCACAGCTGTCACCTTATGACATTTTTGGTAATTTTGGCTCGATAACTTTTGGATTAATTATGACTTTTTTACGTTCAACTTCGACTACTTATCTTCGTTTGAGCATTTTAAGCGCGCTTGGTCTTCTTGTATTCAACACAGCGATAGCAGCGACACCTGAAATCAACGATAGCGGATTGCCACAAGTTGAGCTTGATGAAATCGTTGTGACGGCTACGCGCACCCCTACCAAAATCAGCAACACCATCGCCCAGACTCGTGTGGTTGACAGTGAAGAGCTACAACGTTATCAGGGTCAAAGCGCCCTTGAAGTGCTCAAACATCAGCCTGGTATCAGTCATTATACTAATGGCGGTCCTGGAACCACTTCAAACTTCTACATGCGTGGGTATGGTAGTAATCAAATCTTAGTCTTAATCGATGGTATACGCTATAGTTCAATTAGTGCAGGTGGCGCGACCCTTAGCTTATTACCTGCTGATCAAATCGACCGTATTGAGATTTTATACGGTGCATCAGGCTCTAGTATCTATGGCTCAGACGCTATGGGTGGTGTCATTCAAGTATTTACAAAAGGTGCAAACGTTGACAGAACCAATTTTTCGGTAACGGTTGGGGCAGGCTCACATGACGAATATCTGTATGGTGCCAGTGCACAATTTGCTAATAAGACGGGAACGACATTGAGCCTATCAGCAAGCCATAATGAGACGGATGGCTTTAATGCGACTTTACCTGATCCTAGTAACGAGTACTCATCTTACAATAAAGATGATGATGGCTTTGAAAGCAATAATGTCAGCCTTGCCTTAACTCAACGCATTAATGACCAATGGCTTGCAGGTGCAAGCGCCTTATATAGCAAGTCTACCACTGACTTTGATAATGGCGCGGCAGAAGATACTTATTCTGATCAAGAAAATGGTGCAGCACAAGCGTTTGTCGATTGGCGTTACATGCCAGGTTCTTCTGTAAAGCTACAATATGGACATTCTATAGATAAGTCTGATAATCCAACCTATAGCAGTGTTTATGATACTAAACAAGATCAAATTAGCCTAGTGGGTCAACATAAGCTTCCAGTTGGTCAGGGTATTTACGGTGTAGAATATCTCAATCAAAGTATCGATACGACTCAATATGATGTTGATGATCGCGATGTCACCAGTGCATTTTTAGGTTATGTTCTGGCTAATAATCAGTTTGATGCGCAAGCTAACTTACGTTTCGATGATGACTCACAATATGGTAATGAAACCACTTATAATTTAGGCGGTGCTTATCATATTAATCCTAACTTACGCACTGGTGTCAATTATGCAAAAGGCTTTCGTGCACCAACTTTCAATGATTTATACTATCCTGGCTCAGGTAATCCTAGCTTAAAACCTGAAACCAGCGATAATTATGAAGCCTTTATTGAATACGATAATGATGTGCAGTCGACGCGTTTGACTGGCTATCATAATAAAGTTGAAGACTTAATTGGTTATGTTGCTAACCCTACTCCTGAAGATCAGTGGGCAGGCAGCAGTGAAAATGTTGATGAAGCTAAAATCAAAGGGTTATCGCTAACCTCAGATTGGGTAATTGATAATTATCTGTTCGGTGGTAGCTATGACTATCAAGAAGCAAAAAACAATAGTGGCGGCAATAATGATGGCAACTTTCTATCTATTCGTCCTGAACATAAAGGTCTAGTCTACTTAGGCTATCGTTTACCAAGCGTAGATATCCGTGCTGAATATCAATACGTAGGCGATTATTATAGCGGTGTTGCCAACACTGATGCACAACTCGTTGAGGATTATGGCCTGTTCAATATCAGTGGTAACTATCAATTAACTGATAGTCTATCTATGACGGCGCGTTTAAATAATATTACTAACGAGAAGTACACGACCATACCAGGTTATAATACCGATGGTACTAACTTCTTTACCTCACTAACTTATAACTGGTTCTAAGTTTATTTAAAGGTATAAAAAGCCAGTATTTGTTTAAATACGAAAAGGTCATCAATCGATGGCCTTTTTTACGTCTATTAAAACTGCAAAACTATATATACCTCTATTACCTAACATTTATGTTATCCAGTAGGTGACAATCGCAGACTCATCTATTACAATAACGACCTCCGAGAGGTGTTGCACCATAATTATTGATCTTTGTATTCAGGCTATAGAGCCATACAAATCATAAACTATGTTAGGCTCGGTTAACTGTTGAGTGTCCATCATTTTGGATACTGACAGCGCAAACAACGGCACCTGCGTTTTTATTCTTTTTATCTATTAACTGATAGGAGCATATTATGGACGCAGTGTCTAACATACCATCTGCCCATACGATCAATCCCTCTTTTATTGACTATAAAGTTGCTGACATCAGCTTAGCTGACTACGGTCGCCGTGAAATCTCCCTTGCTGAAGCCGAAATGCCTGCCCTAATGGGTTTGCGTCGTCGCTATGAAGCTGACCAACCGCTCAAAGGCGCAAAAATCGCCGGCTGTATTCACATGACCATCCAGACTGCTGTCCTTATCGAGACACTAGTCGCGTTAGGTGCTGAAGTACGCTGGACTTCATGTAACATCTTCTCAACTCAAGATCATGCTGCTGCGGCTATTGCGGCTGCTGGTATCTCTGTTTATGCTTGGAAAGGCGAAACCGAAGAAGAGTATGAGTGGTGCTTACGTCAACAAATCCATGTTGGCGGTGAAGAATCAGGTCAGCTTTGGGATGCAAACTTAATTTTGGATGATGGCGGTGATTTAACCGCGTTGATTCACAATGATTATGCCCAAATGCTTGATAGCATCCATGGTATCTCAGAAGAGACTACTACAGGTGTGCATCGCTTGGTTGAGATGCTCAATAAAGGCACGCTAAAAGTACCAGCGATCAACGTCAACGACGCGGTTACTAAATCTAAAAATGACAACAAATACGGCTGCCGTCATAGCTTAAATGACGCCATCAAACGTGCTACTGACATGTTCCTTGCTGGTCGCCGCGCTCTAGTTATTGGTTATGGTGATGTGGGTAAAGGCTCTACGCAAAGTCTACGTCAAGAAGGCATGATTGTACGTGTCTCAGAAGTCGATCCTATCTGTGCCATGCAGGCATGTATGGATGGCTTTGAAGTATTATCACCTTACATCAATGGCGATAACACTGGCGGCGCAGAAAATATCAACAAGCGCTTGCTCGAAGATACCGACATGATTGTCACCACTACTGGCAACTACCATGTTTGTGATAGACACATGCTAGCCGCATTGAAGCCGGGCGCCGTGGTCTGCAACATCGGTCACTTTGACACCGAAATCGACACGCAATTTATGCGTGACAACTGGCGCTGGGTTGAGATCAAGCCACAAGTGCATCAAATCTTCCGCTCAGACGATGAAAACGATTATTTGATTTTGCTTGCTGAAGGTCGTCTAGTAAACCTAGGTAACGCAACCGGTCACCCATCACGTGTGATGGACGGCTCATTTGCCAACCAAGTATTGGCACAAATGTATCTGTTCGAAGAAAAGTTCGCTGACTTGCCAGTTGATGAGCGCACTGACAACTTATACGTCAGAGTATTGCCTAAAAAACTCGACGAAGAAGTCGCTGCTGCGATGGTTGCAGGTTTTAACGGTACGCTAACCAAGCTGACTGAAAAGCAAGCGGAGTATTTGGGTGTGCCTGTCGAAGGTCCGTTCAAGCCTGACGCTTATAAATACTAAAAGGAGCTAGCCTGTGAGTAAGCCTGCTTTCTCCTTTGAGTTTTTCCCTGCTAAGACCGAGCAAGGCCACGAAAAGCTACTTAGCACTTACGATGAGTTGAATAAGCTATCACCGACCTACTTTTCGGTAACGTATGGTGCTGGCGGTTCAACTCGTAGCCGCACCTTAGATATCGTACAAGCATTATGTGCACGCGGTGAGACAGATATTGCGCCGCACATGTCTTGTATTGGCGATGACAAGACTGAAATAGCCGAACTCTTAACGCATTATAAGAGCTTAGGTATCAAGCGTTTGGTAGCCCTGCGTGGTGATTTACCCTCAGGTCAGGTCGGCATGGGTGAGCTGCCGTTTGCATTAGACTTAGTTAAGTTTATTCGTGAACATTCAGGCGATCACTTCCATATCGAAGTGGCTGCGTATCCTGAAATGCATCCACAAGCACGTAGCTTTGAGTTTGATATTGACAACTTGGTCAATAAATACCAAGCTGGCGCCAATGCTTCGATCACCCAGTTCTTTTATAACGCTGATAGCTATTTGTATCTGCGTGATACTTTAGAGAAGCGCGGTATCGATACAGTAGTACAGCCATTGGTGGCTGGTATTATGCCTATTACTAACTCTAGTAACCTAATGCGCTTTGCTGATAGCTGTGGTGCTGATATTCCACGTTACGTGCGCAAGCGATTGACTGATTTCGGTGATGATCGTAAAGCTATTCGCGAGTTTGGCTTTGATGTCGTCTATCGTCTGTGTGAGCGCTTAATCAGCGAGGGCGTACCTGCCATGCATTTTTATAGCATGAATAAAGTTGAGCCCAACAAGCGCTTAGTTGAAGCTTTAGGTCTTACTTCCCAGATTTAACGCAAATTCTTCTAATGGCTGGCATTCTTTGGAATGCCAGCTTTTTTATGCTGTTCATTAATTTTGCATATCAATTAGATGGTTAAAAAATTTACTCTTATACTAAGCTCTATTTACTATAGAGATACTTTTACCTAAACAATATTCTGCTAAGATATTGAGAAAGATTATTGTTTGAAATACAGGATTAAGTGATTGTGCGACGTTTTTTTTATGCTATAAGTGATGAACGCGATGCCAGTAGCAACATCGATATCAATTACCCTAAACTGAGTACTTTATCTGTTGGCTCAGAGCTTGCATTAACAGAAGGTATCGTACATCACTGGTGCCGCGTATTACGTGCAAATGTTGGTGACCAAGGTATTCTGTTCGATGGTTTTGGTGGTGAATATCGTGTACAGCTACAAGAGATTAGTAAAAAGCACGCAACCGTCACCTTATTAGCACATTTAGATGATGATCGTAGTGCGCTTGTCATCAGCAAAATCGGCTTAGTGATGAGTCGTGGCGAACGTATGGACTATGCAATTCAGAAAGCCACTGAGCTAGGCGTGACCGCTATTCAGTTGTTAAGCAGCCATCATGGTGAAGTTAATTTAAAACCTGCGCAAGTAGACAAAAAGCTTTTACACTGGCAGCAAGTAGCTATCGCCGCATGCGAGCAGTGCGGATTAAATCGACCGCCGCTTATTCTTGCACCTCAGTCTATTGACCAATGGTTGAGAGCAGATACAGCTATTAACGCTGTGAGCAAAGTTACTGCTAACAGTATAAATGAGAATACTGAGAAAAATATTAACGGCCTGCCCGTCAGCCCTATTGTCGCGGCACTAAGCCAAGATGCTTACTATCAGATATTACAGCAGCCATCAGACTTACGCTTACAAATGAGTGTGCCAGCAGCAGGACAACCTGCTATGCCTGAGTCCTTGTTAGCAGTACTGAAACGCGAATCACCCTATATCAAGCTATTGATTGGCCCTGAAGGTGGACTGAGTGACGATGAGCGTGCGCAAGCAGAAAAAGCTCACTTTTCCCCTTGGCAAATCGGTAATCGAGTACTCCGTACAGAGACGGCACCTGTAGTCGCTCTAGCCACATTAAATGCGCTTTATCATCAACATTAATAAACAAACATACTCATTTATTATTAAAAATAAAATCCAGTGAGTGAATGCCTAATGACTATCTTACTCGCTAAGCTTATGAAAATGTGCATGACTACCACCTTGATTGACTATTGAGTCTCAATTATGACTACCTTTGTTCCCATCTCACCATCGATTAAGCAGCAATTATTATTGGAGCTGTGTGAGTGCCTGGAAGATGCCGTATTTATCTTAGATGCCAATCTACGCTATATGTCAGTTAATGCTGCTTATGAAGCAATGATTGGTTTTGAAGAGCCATTTATGATTGGTCGACCACTTGGTATATATGCCGCTGAATTCCTATCAGAGAAAGAGCGTTCTATATTACAGGATATATCTAATCAATTGGATGACGATGGTTTTTATGAAAATAATTTTGCCCTATTAAACCGTTACGGTCGAACGCTTAACTGTCATATATCTTACCGTAGGATCTATGCCGATGAAACCGTTTATTATGTAGGAATGGTGCGCGATATCTCCTCAGTCGTAGAAGACCAACAACAAGTCGCCCATCTACTTAATCACAATCAGCTGACAGGTCTACCCAATCGCAAAGTGTTTTTGAGTCAGACCAATGATGTATTGATGGATAGCTTCCAAGAAGTGGTTATTATTCGAGTAAATATCGACCGTTATCGTATTTTGATTAACAATCTCGGACAAGACAACGTCGATGCCCTTATCAAAGAATTTGTCGCTAGAATCAATGGCCTTGAGCTTAATCAACTACTGTGCTTTTCACACTTAGGTGGTGATGATTTTGGGTTGTTATTCGAGTTTACAGATGCCCATATGGTACGCCATGAGCTCGATAGCCTGATGCATATGTGTGAGCGACCGTTTGTCTTAAACAGCACTAGTATCTATTTGCAAATCTCCGTCGGCGTCAGCTATTACCCTAAAGACGGTAATCAATTGAGCAGCTTACTAAACAAGGCTGAAAAGGCTTTACAGTATGCTAAGGAGCATGGAGGCGATGATGTTTGGTGGTATAACGATGAGCTAAACTGTCCATCAATTGATAGTATGCAGTTAGAGACCGAGCTGCGTGAAGCGATAGTTGCTAAGCAGTTCATAGCATATTATCAGCCTAAAGTAGCTCTAGATACTGGGGTTATTACTGGTTTTGAGGCATTGGTACGCTGGCAACATCCTACACGCGGGCTACTACAACCAAAGGACTTTATTGAAGCTATTATTAAACATAAACTGTCATTTGATTTATTTCGCCAAATGGCTTTTCAAATTGCTGAGCAGTTATGCATTTGGGAGTCAATGAACTTTACCCAACATGTCTGTATTAATACGGATGCTGCTGAATTTAGCCATCCTGAGTTTTTTGACTTTGTAAGCAATCTCTTTACTCAATACTCTATTCAACCTCACCAGTTGCATATTGAGGTCACTGAATCTTCTCTGATGCTACGGCACGCTAGTGTTAAGCAACAGCTTATTGCTCTAAAAGCACTGGGGGTCTGTTTAGCACTCGATGATTTTGGTACTGGCTACGCCTCGCTCAGTTATTTGCAAGAATACCCTTTTGACTTTATTAAAATTGATAAAAGCTTCATCGATAAAATCGTTGATAACCGTACGCAGTCCGCTATAGTTAAAGCTATATTAGATTTGGCTATTGCTTTAGATATGAGCGCTATCGCTGAAGGAATCGAGACCGAACAACAGCGCGATTTGTTATTACAAATGGGCTGTAAGTATGGACAAGGTTACTGGTTTGGTCGGCCTGTCTGCGCTGATATAGCAACCAAAATGTTGAGGCACTCGTCTCTTCCGAATACGGATCTCAATTAGTTTAAACAATCGTTACTACTATATAGATTGGCTTATATAGCTTTTCTTCGCACCGTAGTTAGCCCTGTTTTAGTACTATTTTTTGTTCGCTAACGTTGATTATATAAAGGATGCAAGATGGGTTGATGACTTATCAGTATTACAACCAAACTTGTATAATTCCCAGTGAACGCCTATCTTTTGTGGTGAATTTACTAATACAGTCATAATTCTTTTATCATTTTTCAACGTTATTTTATATGACCGGTGTCGTTGCTTCTAGTCATTAGTGTAGGCAAGTCTGATACCAGTAACATACTAACAGCTAAGATATCAATAAATAGAGTCGTTCATTCGCTGTCGGTCATACCCAAAAAAAGGACAGGAAGTTATGCAGTACAAAGCCCCTTTACGTGATATTCAATTCGTCATGCATGAGTTACTTGATAGCGAAAGCCACTATAAACGCTTACCAAAATTTCAAGAAGCTGACCGTGAACTAATGGACAGCCTGTTTGAGATGGCTGCAAGTTTTGCTGAAAATGAATTGTCACCGCTAAATCAAAGTGGCGATGCTGAGGGCTGCCAGTTTGATAATGGCAAGGTTACAACGCCTAAAGGCTTTAAAGAAGCTTATAAGCAGTATTGTGAGCTTGGCTTCCCTGCACTCTCTGCTGAAGAAGATTTTGGTGGTCAAAACATGCCATTTTCATTATCTACGGTCATCAATGAGATGGTTGGTACGGCTAACTGGTCATTCTCTATGTATCCTGGCTTGTCACATGGCGCTATCCAAACCATCGAGCACCATGGTACTGACAGCCAAAAAGAAACTTATTTAGAAAAAATGGTCACTGGCGAATGGTCAGGTACTATGTGTCTTACTGAAGCACATGCGGGCTCTGACTTGGGTATTATCCGTACCAAAGCTCAGCCGAATGACGATGGCAGCTATAGCATTACTGGTCAAAAGATTTTTATTTCAGCTGGCGAGCATGACTTGGCTGAGAACATTATTCATATCTGCTTAGCGCGTTTGCCAGGTGCACCTGCTGGTACCAAAGGCATTTCATTATTTATCGTACCAAAGATAATGGTTAATGAAGACAATAGCTTAGGCGAAAACAATAACGTTGTCTGCGGCTCTATCGAGCACAAAATGGGTATTAAAGCCTCAGCGACTTGTGTCATGAACTTTGATGGTGCAATCGGTTATTTGATTGGCCCAGAAAACCGTGGCCTACAGTGCATGTTTACTTTTATGAACGTGGCACGTATCGGCACTGCTGTTCAGGGTCTAACTGCTGCAGAGTATGCGTTCCAAGGCTCGCTTACTTATGCCAAAGATCGTCTAGCAATGCGTTCACTATCAGGTGCTAAAGCGCCAGATAAAGTCGCTGATCCTATCATCGTGCATCCAGCTGTCCGTAATATGCTATTGACTGAAAAAGCCTTCGCTGAAGGTGGCCGCGCACTAGTATATTATCTCTCTCATTTTGCAGATACTGTCGCAAAAGGCGAAGGCGACGATCTTAAATTTGCGGATCAAATGCTGTCATTACTGACGCCAATTGCAAAAGCGTTCTTAACCGAAACTGGTCTAGAAGCTGCTAATCATGGCGTGCAAGTCTATGGTGGTCATGGCTTCATTAGCGAATGGGGCATGGAGCAAAACGTCCGTGATACGCGTATCGCCTGCTTGTACGAAGGTACTACTGAGATTCAAGCACTTGATCTACTTGGTCGTAAAGTCTTAGGCTCACAAGGCAAATTGCTTGCAAACTTTGTCAATATCATTCAAAATTTCTGCGAAGATAATAAAGACAACGATGAGATGGGCCAGTTCATCCGTCCACTTGCCAAGCATTTAAAAGAATGGGGCGATTTGACGGCACGTATTGGCATGCAAGCAACTGAAAACCCAGATGCCGTTGGCGGTGCTGCCGTTGATTACATGTATTTCAGTGGCTATGTTACCCTTGCCTATTTATGGGCACGTATGGCATTGGTTGCTCAAACTGAGATTACAAACGGCAACAGTGAACATGCCTTCTATGACGCCAAGGTTAAAACAGCACAGTTCTATTTTGCTAAGTTGTTACCGCGCACTACTACGCATGTACAACGTATCAGTACTGGTGTTGAGCCGTACATGAGCATGGACGTTGATCAATTTGCTTTTTAGAATCAAGCCTAGATAAACTCTATTATGGTTAGATGCTACAAATTTTGATCGATGAAGAATTTAGAAGCGGTATAAGGATCGGCAACATACTTAGATATGTTGCCGATTTTTTGGTATTGGCTTATTGATAGTGTGCAGTTTGATAAGTAGTTTAAGTGCCATAGCCTACGATAGCTCATACTAATTTGAAATTTAGATCAGATATGTTACTTGTATAAGTCTTCCGCGTTGCTTTAATCTTTAAATTTTTAGGGATGGTATGAGTATAGATTTAAAAGTACTTTAAGAACTTCGCTTGTTAATTTTTATTAAAATATTAATTTTATACTCCAATTGGATTCTATATGGAGTATAATTACCACATCAAGCAGTTTTTACTCAAAGGAAGACACGATGGCAAGCAACAATATAACGCCTATTCGTACTAGAGCAGGTGATACAGAAAAGGTCACTATTAATTTAGGCTACGTTGATCTTGGACAAGTCGACTTAATGGTGCAGGAAGGTTTCTATTCTAATCGCACTGACTTTATTCGCACTGCGATACGCAATCAGCTAACCACGCATGCTGACGTGGTGCGTCAAACCGTTGCTCGTAAAACCTTAGAGTTAGGCCTACGTCATTACACCCGCGCCGATCTTGAAGACGTTCAAGAGCGTAATGAAAAATTACATATTCAAGTATTGGGTCTGGCGACCATCGCGGCAGACGTAACCCCAGAACTGGTGGAAGCTACTATTGAAAGTATTACGGTATTAGGTGTGCTGCAGGCAAGCCCAGAGATAAAAGCCGTATTGGTTAACAAAATGATTTAAGCATTTTCTTTTACGACCACTCTTAAAATTTGTATGAATGTAACGGGAAATAACAAATGAGTTTTTCAAAATTTAGCATGATACCACCGCATCTTGAAGAAGCGATGAAACTGATGAAATCAGGCCAGCTACAAGAGGCCACTAACTTAATTCAAAAGAACTTGAGCGGCGCAGCACCAGCCAGCCATACTGATGAGAAGACTATCAAGGATGTGACGCCTGATATAGCATCTGATGTGCCAACGCTACAAGATCGTTTGACCCCGACCCCGACGGACAAGCCTACAAGCACTGATAAGCTGTCCAGTAAACTGCCTAATCACTTGCAAGATCTTACAGATAAAATGAAGAATTTTAAGCTGGACTTACCAACGGTTATGAATGTGAGTACCCTGCGTACTGGGTTCAATACGCATAATGAGCCGACTATTCCTGACAATGCGCAATTTCTTAAAGGCACCCTTAAGTCATCTCAAGGAAATCATGACTACCGGTTATATATTCCCTCAAACTACACAAAAGCAGTGGAAGAAGGTTTACATTTACCTCTAATAGTCATGCTGCATGGTTGTACTCAATCACCGGAAGATTTTGCAGCGGGTACACGTATGAATGAGTTGGCAGAAGAACACCGTTGCCTGATCGTCTATCCTTCTCAGCCAGCTTCTGCTAATCAAAATCGCTGTTGGAACTGGTTTAAACCTACTGATCAACGGCAAGGTCAAGGTGAGCCTGCATGGCTTGCGGCATTGACTCAATCTATTATTAAAGATTACGCAGTGGACTCATCACGTGTATACATTGCAGGGCTATCCGCAGGCGCTGCTATGGCAGTGATTATGGCAGAGGCTTATCCAGAACTATATGCAGCGATTGGCGTGCATTCAGGGTTAGCTTATCGCAGTGCCACCGATCTGCCGTCTGCATTAATGACAATGCGTCAGGGTGGCGCAGCTACTCCAAAACGTACAGGGAGTAGTAAGTTTGTCCCGACGATTGTGTTTCATGGTGATCAGGATCATACGGTGAGTATCCGTAATGGCGGGCAGATCTTTGAGCAGGCAGAGCAGCACTTACAAGCGCAAGAAACTGGTTTAACGACCCACCAGCATAAGCAATGCTCTGAGCAAAATTGTCGCAGTACTCAACTAGAGATTCGTGATAGTAAAGGGGTTAGTCAGTTAGAATATTGGAAGATTCACGGGGCTGGGCATAGCTGGGCAGGCGGCAGTAGCGCAGGGTCTTACACTGATCCCAAGGGTCCAGATGCTTCAAAGGAGATGCTGCGGTTTTTCTTAAATCACTAATTTTCAACTTGATTTATATAAAGATTTTAAGCTGCACTGTTTGCACCTCAAAGCTAAATCAGTAGTGGTATTAAGCGATACATGAGCATAAACGTTTATACATTTTCTTTTGAATTAAGCAGTTAGATATGCAGTTAGATATATAATCAAAAACTGCATTTGGACGTTAGTATAGTGATTTAAATGGCTTATTATCGGCAGCGTACTTCAGTATGTTGCCGATTTATTTTGTTTATATTAAGGTCTGTTGAACATTCAAATATGTTATTTGCGCGCTGCAAGAGTGCATGCGAACTTTTAGTGTACGCACTATTCACTAAGAGATACACAAGCTCATCTACTAATTTGCTAAACTTTACTTATTGTCACAAGTCTAAATCTGTTAATAACCGTTGCAGTAGTTACCGTTGCTCCTTAAGAACATCATGATAAATATAAGCAAACACTGTATATAGCTTCATAATTAACAATGTAAAATTATAGTTTCAAATACTATGCGAATTAAATTTTATTAATTTTAAACCAAAGGAATGTTTATGGCTGTTTATAATGCCCCTCTGACTGACATGCGCTTCATCTTGACTGATGTCTTTAAAGCTCATGAATTTTGGCAAAATAATGACAATTTGTCTCATGTCGACATGGAAACAGTCGATATGATTTTAGAAGAAATGGC
This sequence comes from Psychrobacter sp. P2G3, assembly GCF_001593285.1. NCBI lineage: Bacteria > Pseudomonadati > Pseudomonadota > Gammaproteobacteria > Moraxellales > Moraxellaceae > Psychrobacter > Psychrobacter sp. P2G3. The sequence goes on along the minus strand of NZ_CP012529.1, from coordinate 1,447,537 downwards.
CAAATTAAGTAAAAACGTCTTGCTACCTATCAATCGTAGCGGTGATGAAGAAGGCGCGACTTATCATGGCGATGGCGTCGTCACTACGCCTAAAGGTTTTAAAGAAGCTTATCAGCAATATGCTGAATCAGGTTGGGTCGGACTTGGCGGTAATCCTGAGTATGGTGGACAAGGTTTTCCAAAAATGGTCACCATGCTCACCGAAGAGATGCTCTTTACTACCAACCAATCATTTACGCTCTACCCTAACCTAACGGTTGGCGCAACCTTGTGTCTCAACGCGGCTGGTTCAGAAGAGCAAAAGCAAACGTATTTAGAAAAAATGTACTCAGGCGAATGGTCAGGTACCATGTGCTTAACTGAGCCGCACGCAGGTACTGACTTAGGTATTATCAAAACCAAAGCCATACCAAATGATGATGGTAGCTATAACATCTCTGGTACCAAAATTTTTATTACTGGCGGTGAGCACGACTTAACCGACAATATTATTCATCTCGTATTAGCTAAAACGCCAAATGCTCCAGAAGGCTCAAAAGGTATCTCATTATTCGTTGTACCGAAATTCTTGGTCAATGATGATGGCAGCGTAGGCGAACGTAATACCTTATCAGCTGGCTCTATCGAACACAAAATGGGTATCAAAGCCTCAGCGACTTGTGTCATGAATTTCGACGATGCAAAAGGCTGGATGGTTGGTGCTGAGAATACTGGCCTATCTTCAATGTTCATTATGATGAACTATGAGCGCGTAACGATGGGTCTGCAAGGACTTGGCGGTACTGAGCTTGCTTATCAAAACGCTGCACTTTATGCGTTTGAACGTGGTCAAGGTCGTAGTGATACTCAGCTACAAAGCCCAGAGAAACCAGCTGATGCTATCGTTCACCATGCCGATGTGCGCCGTATGCTATTGAATGCTAAAGCTAACGCTGAAGCATCACGCTGCTTTGCGATGTATGTCGCCAAACAACTAGATACTGAAAAGTTCAGCACTGATCCTGAAGCAGCTCAAGCAGCTGCTGCACGTGTTGCTCTACTAACACCGATTGCAAAAGCGTTCTTAACTGATAAAGCGCTGGAAGCCACTATCGATTGCCAGCAAGTTTTCGGCGGTCATGGCTATGTGCGCGAATGGGGCATGGAGCAAATCGTGCGTGACACGCGTATTGCTCAGATTTATGAAGGTGCAAACGGTATTCAAGCACTTGATCTATTAGGCCGTAAAGTTGCCCGTAACGACGGTAAATATATCACCCATTTCTTAGGTGAAATTCGTGACTATGTTAACACTATGCAAGCTGATCATGGTATTAAGCAAGCGACATTAGATGCCGCTGATACTGTCGAAGAGTTGACTAAAACAGTCTTGACTAACATCGGTTCTCGCAAAAATGAGATTAATGGCTGCGCAGTTGATTATATGCATGCAGTCGGCTATCTATGCTACTCATATATGTTTGCGCTGATGGTTGAAGCAGCTAACGGTAAAGATGGCGAGTTTTATACCAATAAAGCCAAGCTTGCTGATTACTTTGTTGGTCGCGTCTTGCCGCGCATTGATGCTCATGCGCAGATGGTCAAAGCTGGTAGCGATCCAATGATGAATTTTGACTTGGATTATTTTAATGTACCTGCCAGCTAATTAGTCTTCAAAAACTAATAGCTATTTATTTATTAATAAAAACTTACCAACAAAAAAGGACAGTATGATTACTGTCCTTTTTTTTGCCAAAATTAATTGCTAACAAAATAATTCAGCATTGTAATGTGCTTGCGATTAAAATAACTCCAAATAACTTGCATTCACTCTTAGACTGTCAAAAATATTTGCATCTAAACGCTTAATAAATACCTAATAACCTCTAATTTCTCTATAGATAGTCATAGCTATAAATGATATGACATTATAAATATCAAAATATTGACTATCAAAATAATAACGATAAAGGGTACGCTGTGTCAGAGATAAAACGTATTTTACAACAGATTACTGCCTTGAGTGACGTGCCAGAGCCGTCTGTACTTAAGCGCTTGATTAATGAGCTGCGAGTCAATGAGAAAGAGCCTGCACTTGCTAATCAAAATATCCAAACCCTTATCGACATCTTGCGCCAACATCCAGAATATAGCGATGGTCTTGCCAGCTTTGTATTAAAGCTAATCATTCAATACCGTCAAATTGCCCTATATACCGACACTGGCATTATGTCAGATGAAGGTTTTTTTAGTAGTTTACGCCGCTTGATCGGTCATCGGTTTTTACCGCTACTACCTCAGGATGATTCAGTCGTTGAGCTGGTCGGCTATTTGTTTCATAAACGTCAGGATGAACGCTGGCTCGCTCATATCGAAAAAGATAAATGGGATGCTCTCGTCGATCTTCTCAAAGTCAAAGACGAGCATTTACCTCTAGTAGCTACGGCCAAAAACAGTATTCTAAATGCGATTGTTATTTTGTCTTACCGTATTAGCGGTATCGGTCTGCACCCCGATTTAATGGAAGCTTATCCGCAAATTTTGAACTACTCAGCATCCTTTGTCGCACAAAACCAAGAAGCAGTATTGTTCGTTAATCAATATCGGCAGGCGCACGAGCTCGACACGTTAACGGATATTACTCCCGAACATGCGGTCAATCCTGCACCCCTACTTGTCATGCTTGAACAGTGTGAAGATATCGTGGCAACAGTACGTAAACGTATCTATAAGACTGGTATCTCTATTCGCTTGACCAATATGATGTTACGCCTTGATCAAAGCTTACAGCGTATGCGCATTTTGACCGAACTGGTTGCTGATAGCGGTCACAATCGCGACAAAGCCGTGATTGATCTGATTCAGACCCTTATTACGACTGCTAACCGTCGTTACAGTATTGGCTATTTGATTGATAATAATACTAAGCTGCTGTCACGCAAAGTCACTGAAAATGCTAGCCGCGTTGGTGAGCACTATATCAGCACAGATAGAGCTGGCTATCAAAACATGTTCAAAAAAGCGTCCATTGGTGGCTTCATTATTGCCTTTATGGCCACTACTAAAATATTGGCTTATCACTTGGCGCTTGCACCGATGGGGCGAGCATTTATTAACAGTATGATTTATGGTTTAGGCTTTGTTTTTATTCATATCGTGCATGGTACGGTTGCGACTAAGCAGCCAGCAATGACTGCCGCTGCCATTGCTTCGACCATATCGGAAGGCTCTGGAAAAAAATCTCATCAGCTTACTAAGTTATCAGAGCTAGTAGTGGATATCTTGCGCACCCAGTTTATCGCCATCATGGGTAACATTATGCTAGCTATACCAGTAGCATTAATCATCTCTTTTGCTTGGTTACAGTATACAGGCGTACCGATGATTGACACCGATAAAGCAGGACATTTACTTCATGATCTTGACCCCTTTCGATCTTTAGCACTACCCCACGCTGCCATTGCCGGCGTATATCTATTCCTGTCCGGCCTTATTGCTGGTTACTATGATAACTTGGCTGTCTATAATCAGATTGGCGCTCGTATTCGCAGGCATTGGTTGCTCCAGCGTTTACTCCCTGAAACATGGCTTCAGCGTTTGGGTGGCTTTGTGGAAGCCAATCTGGGCGCTATTATGGGCAATTTTTTATTCGGTGTATTCTTAGGTAGTACCGCTACCATTGGCTTCTTATTTGGCTTACCCATTGATATTCGCCATATTGCCTTTGCATCTGCCAATTTGGCTCATGGACTATTCAATATGTCATCGGCACAAATCAGTTGGGATGTTATTTTAATCTCTATTCTTGGTGTTGCACTGATCGGTATGGTCAACCTAATGGTCAGCTTTTCACTGGCACTCTTCGTCGCATTGCGCTCAAAAGAGGTGCAATTCTTTGAATGGAGCCGACTAACAAAACTGGTTTTTGGGCATATCATCAGTCACCCATCTGACTTTTTTTGGCCCCGAGATAAGCCAATGAAATACGCACGTATCGATAGTCAAGGACATATGATATTTGATGATACTGCTGGACAAAAAGGTGGCAAGCCGTTACCTAGCAATTATGTAGTGCGACGTTTATCTGACGTCAAAATATTACCTAAATCTGTAGCTGCTAATGCACAAGGTGAGCAGATGACGACAGATATCTACTATGATAATCAGCCTCAAGACAACGAGCGCGATAACCTCATAGATTCAAATTCACTGAAAAGCTCTGGGCAAACAACACACATCTCTTCACCAAAAGCCTTAGCAAAAAAGGTTGTTGACCTAGATGATGGTTTAGTAGATGAAGAACTTAATAGCGTGCCTTATTCTAGTGATATTCAATACGATAAAGCGACCAAAACACTCGATGCCATTAATAGTAGCGAAAACAGTAGTGCTGATAATGAAAACCCCAATAACAAAGCAGCCGGCGATGCAAAAACGCCATTACCGAAACCTAAAAAACCACCAAAACTGCCTAATTAATAGGACAGTTTTGGTAGCTTTATACTTGGTCAACGGCTGATAACATGTCTAACAATATTTTTTTGATACCTCATTGATATTCATCACATAAATATTCAAAGTTACTAGATTTAGCCATTTACCATAACGTCTGTAATACTAAACCTCATATCTTCAGTCTCAAATATAATTCTTTTAGCTTCGTCTAAAAATATAATATTAGTCATATTATGGCTATTTAATAACCTACTACCTGTATCTATGAATTGAGACAACTCGGAATTTTCCTACTCTCTAAGATCATTGGATCTTAAACAATCCCAGCGTGGTTCAGCATACCCATACGCATCAAAGAGATACTTTTATGGTATTTATCTGCCCAATAGTGATATCGATAATGTCGCAAACCTAGAGAGCATAAAAAGCTCACTGCAAACACCAGTATAAACCATGAAATATGCGGCGTCTTTTTAGTAAAAAATGGCACAGCATTAAAAGGCAGTAAACCGTAACAGTGGCACGATTATGTAATTAAAATATTAGGGGCTGTCCTAGATAAGTAAAATAATCTAGGATAGTCATATGAGAAAGAGTAGATTAAGTTGGTACAAACAAACTAAGCTTATCGAACTATTTGTTGCCGGTTCTACCGCAAGAACAGCAGCAAGCTTAGTGGGTGTTAATAAAACAACAGCCAGCTATTACTTTCACAGGCTAAGACTACTGATTTATGAAAATAGTCAGGAACCTGGCCTTCTAGAAGGCGAAATAGAAGTTGATGAGAGCTACTTTGGCGGCAGACGCAAAGGCAAACGTGGTCGCGGTGCTGGTAACAAAGTTCCTGTTTTTGGACTGCTTAAGCGCAATGGTAGCGTCTATGCTTGTATCATCCCTAATGCCAGAGCTGATACCTTAATCCCTATTATAAGAGAGAAAGTAAAGCCTGATAGTATCGTTTACACAGACTCCTTTAGAAGTTACAACGCACTTGATGTCAGTGAGTTTACCCATTACCGCATTAACCATTCAAAAGAGTTTGTACAAGACAGTAATCATATTAACGGAATAGAGAACTTTTGGAGTCAAGCAAAGCGTCATATGCGTAAATATAATGGCATCCCAAAAGAGCATTTCCATCTGTTTTTAAAGGAATGTGAGTGGCGTTTTAACTACAGTGATCCGAAACGTCAATTACGTCAGCTAAAACAATGGGTTAAAAAGGAACTGAACTAGTTATCTAGGACAGCCCCAAATATTAAAATAGTATCATGTGGGGATTATTTGCATAACGGATGGTAAAAAAAGGGAAGTAATACCCACTTTTTTACGAATATTTTTTATTAGGAAAGGTCATGCTTCTTCGTTTTATTGCGCGCCATAGCACATTAATTATGCCAGTTTGTGCAATTGTGGGCTTTGTTTTTCCAAACTTATCCAATACAGTATTGGTATATTTACCCCAAATATTGTTCTTCTTGATGTTTTTTACTTTACTAGGCATTGACCAATATGCGCTTTTAAAGCGTATAGCGACAAGCTATGTATGGGTTTTTGCCTTGTTACAAAGCGGGGGTATGAGTCTGGTTTTAATAGTAACTGCTTATGCACTCGGTGTACGTGGCGATTGGCTATTGGCGATTGCAGGTCTTGGTGCCACTGCCCCATTGTTCGGTAGTGGTGCGTTGGTCAATGCGGTGGGATTTGATGCACAACTGGCGACGGCAAAAACTATCGCTGCTACGTTCGTTATGCCATGTACATTATTAGGCGTATTGTGGCTATTAGGCGATGACAATGCGCATATAGACGTTGGCATATATGTTAATCGCTTGTTAGTTTATATTGTTATGCCAATAGTGCTAGCTGTGGCGGTGCGTCGGTTCGTTTCACCGCCTATTTTGTCGCGTTATTATCCCAAAATTGCACAGTTTAATATTTTACTCCTGATGTTATTTCCACTGGGACTGATGGCAGGGTTTCGTACTACCTTTGATCATAATCCGTGGCAAGCGTTGTCATTACTGGTGCTAAGTTCTGCATTGGCATTGGTGTTTTATTTTACCGCTTATATAATATATCGGCGTTTTGGCTATGAAAATGCCATTATCGCTGCGTTGGTGTGTGGTGGACGCAATGTATTACTTGCTTACACCATAACTGCACCCTTCATGGGTACGGTGTTTTTACCGTTACTGGGTGCTTTTCAATTACCAGCATTTTGCTTACCCTTACTGGGCAAATATATGGCAAAACGCCATACGACTCGACCTATGGATGTAAAATCAGTTTTCTGAACCGCCTCAACTACTGATAGATGAGTTATCGTTTAGAGGATCTATATTTTGGGTATACCCCAATGAAACCAGTCTATTACACTGATAAAATCTATTAGTAGACCACTCAAAGTAGACTGCTATAACAGAACTACTTAAAACAGACCGCTTATCTAGCCTTGTATATCAAGGTTAGATAAGCGATCATTAAGAGTTCGGACACTGCTCATTTGACGTTATCACTTTGCCATCACTGAGTCGGTAAGCTAGTAGAGAGTTACCCCAAACACAGCCACCATCAAGCGCGCGCGCATGTGGCAAGTCCACTTCACCCTTTAAGGCTGCCCAATGACCAAATAATATTTTGCGAGCACGTGGTACTTGCCATTCAAACCATGGCATAAAATCATCAGGCATATGCTGATCTAGACTAGAAGTAAAACTAAATTCAAGCGTCCCATCCTGCTTGCACAAGCGCATACGGGTAAAATAATTAGATATTGCACGCATCTTGGTAAAGCCATTAATATTATCATGCCAATCATCAGCGTTCTTACTATACAAGTGCGGTAATAGTCGATCCAGTTGTTGCAAACTACCTTTCAATTGCGCCTCTAACTGCTGGGCATATTGTGCAGCTACATCGATCGTCCAATGCGGTGGTATACCTGCATGTACCAATACTGTGCGCTCATCAGGATACGCTAGAATCGGTTGACGCCTTAACCACTGCAATAATTCTTCACTGTCCTCGGCGGCAAAAATCGGCGCGGTTTTATCTTTTTTCCTAATCTTAGTTGCGCCCCGCCATACTGCAAGTAAATTTAAATCATGGTTACCAAGGACAGTCGCCGCCGCACCCTGCTCGCATAGTGCTTTCACATGGCGCAAAGTATTTAACGAATCCTCTCCACGTGCGACTAAGTCACCCGCGAACCATAATTTATCTTGTGTAGGATCAAAATCTAAGGTCTCGAGTAGTTTTTGATACGCAGCATAGCAACCTTGTAAATCACCGATGACATATTGGTGGCGAAAACTCATAATCCCTCGATGATTATCTAAATGATTCTTTTAAATAGCTAGGGCGTGTCCTCAATCTGAACGAGTAAACCTCTAATGGGCTAAAAATGGCTATATTTCCGTCACTCTTTGAAAATTTCTAGACAATATACTCATATTCTCTGCAAAATTTCCTTTGATTGACAAAAATCTATCTCATTTTTATTACCATTATCAAAATGAGGATACACCCTAAGTACTAATGATAATAGCGCTGTACACGTGTGAAAGTACAACGACTGACTATTGCAATTGAACTATTAGTTGTTGAATCCAGGTAGAGCTTATTCTTCTACACTCTTGGCTTGATTACTTAACGCCACAAAGTCGCTCACACTGAGTGTTTCTGGACGTGCTTGAGGATCAATACCACAAGCTGCAAAGTCATCTTCACTCAAGGTCGGTAATAGCGTTGATTTTTTGAAGATAGCACGTAAAGTTTTGCGGCGATGGTTAAAGGTTTCACGCACCACGATAGCAAAATACTGTTCATCCTCTGCGACGACTGGTTTATCAATATGCGGTGTCAGACGAAACACAGCACTGGTCACTTTAGGCGGTGGATTAAACGCGCCTCTAGGAACAGTCAGCAGATAGTCAGTCTCGCAGTGATATTGCATAATAACTGACAGACGACCATAAGTTTTGCTACCGACATCAGCAGTGATACGCTCGACCACTTCTTTTTGCAGCATAAAATGCATGTCTTGAATGACATCAGAATAGCCAAGCAAATGAAACAGTATTGGCGTTGAGATATTATAAGGCAGGTTGCCCACCACACGTAGCTTGCCACGATCGGTGCTATAAAATTCACGATAGTCCACATTCATGGCATTTTCTTTAACAATCGTAAAGTTAGGATGGCTGTTTGCGCCGATACGAATGCGTAAGCTATCTGCTAAATCACGATCCAGCTCAACCACGGTCATGGCATCAACTTCTGCCAATAAAGGCTCAGTCAAAGCACCCATACCAGGGCCAATTTCTATCAAGTTGTCATCGCGGTCTAGACGAATACTATCAACAATTTGGCGAATAATACTGCTGTCATGTAAAAAGTTTTGACCAAAGCGTTTACGCGGTTGGTGTTTGGCAGTTCGCAAGCTAGCAGCTAATGTATTAGCATCAAACGAGTTTGTGGACATAAAAGATTCTTAATTAATGAGAAACGAAATAATAAAATGAGATTACAAAGCTACAGAATAGCTTATTAATAGACATCAACAATATAGGACGATGCTGAAAGATAATTTTGCAGCATTGTATTTTATAGCATTGTATTGGGTCAAAATTATACCACAGCTTATAATCTGGCTGTATTTTAGCATCATGCTTCATTCTGCATACGTTAACTATCTAGATAATGACTTGTTAGCCATCTCATTTGCCATAACTAATGCCTGATACAAGCTAGTAGCACTTGCACCGCCGCCCCCTGCCAAATCAAGCGCTGTGCCATGATCGACTGACGTACGAATATAAGGCAATCCTAAGGTTAGGTTAACCGTATCACCAAAGCCGTGCGATTTTAGCACAGGAAGTCCTTGGTCATGATACATTGCAATCACCGCGTCACATTTATTTAAATGCCTAGAGGTGAATAACGTATCGGCTGGCATCGCTTCTGATACGTTTACGCCAGCGGCAATAAACTCTTGCAGTACGGGGTTGATAATCTCAATTTCTTCCATGCCTAAATGTCCACCTTCACCTGCATGCGGATTAAGACCGCAAACTAATATACACGGATTTGCTATGCCAAACTTCGACTGCATATCATCAAGTACGATTTGCACGGTTTGGCGAACATTATCTACAGTGATAGCAGCAGGTACATCTCTTAAAGCTAGATGAGTCGTAACTAAAGCAACTTTCATCACTTGATTGGCCAGCATCATTACCACTTTTTCACAGCCACTTTGCTGCATAAAAAATTCCGTGTGACCGCTAAACATAGTGCCATCTAATAGTTTAATATCTGCATCAATTAACGCAGACTTCTGTAAGGGCCCAGTGACGATGGCGGCTACGGTTTCGCTCACTGCAAGCTGATGAGCGATTTCCAATTGTTTGGCAACCATTGCTGCATTCTTAGTGTCAATACGACCTGCCAGCACAGGCTCTGCACAAGGTATGTCCAATAATAGAAATGCATTGTTTGCCGTATTAAAGTCCATACTATCAATATCAGTTATTAACGATGAAGTGAGCGCGACACTCTGCCAAGTAGGACAGTTTTTTAGTACACCAGCAGCGATTAGTTGGTCTGCACGCGTTTGCATTGCTTTGGCATCGGCTGTCACCCAGATTGGCCGCGCAAAATCCTGTAATTTCCCTGCTTCTGCTAATAACAATACTACATCCATACCGATACCGGCAGGGTCACCTGTAGTGATTAATAACGGTTGTTTTTGACTCATGAATTTATCCTTATTTTTGTCTTAAATACCAGATATTATTATATTTTTTATAAAAGAAATCGTCATTTATACGGTTATGACAGTCGCTATTTTTGACAATAAACTGACTAACAGAATTAGAGAAACTATCTATTGTCAGCCTCTTAACAATCATAATGTGATAGACTTTCGCTTTTAATTGTAGCATCAATTGAGGCTTGTTTTTGTGGTACTTATCGTAGGTGCTGGATGCGCCATTTTATGATATAGCGCTTACAATTAGCGCTATACTTGTAGCGATTTTAGAAGTACTGACTTATAAATAATTCACTTATAAATACTTAGGCACTCATGGCAGACACTAGCAAAACTGACGACCTACTCAATCAGCAGCCCCCGCACAATATAGATATTGAAAAGGCGCTACTGGCTTCTTTGATGAGTATCGAAGAGGCATATGACAAGATTGCAGATATCGTCACCAAAGACGACTTCTATGCGGGACGTCATCAACACATATTTGATGCTATCGCTCACTTGGCAGCGGTTAACGAACCCTACGATACTGTCATGGTACATGATTGGCTAGAGGCGCAAAAACTGCTCAAAACCGCTGGCGGCGACAGCTACTTGGCAGATATTTTGAGTCAAAGCCCTGCAACTTTATTTAACCTGACCGCCTACGCTCAGCGTGTACGAGAATTATCAACCCTACGCCAGCTGATTACCACTGGCAACGATATGCTGACCCTTGCTTATAATCCTAAAGATCAAACGGTCAGCGATATTTTAGATAACGTTGAGGCCAAGATATTTAGCATCAACGAGCAACACAATAAGCGTGCTGAGCAGCGCGGCCCTGTCGGTATTACCTCAGTATTGACCAACGTAATTGATAAAATTCAGGAGCTCAAATCAAATCCTGACGGTATGATCGGCTTACAGACACCATTTGCTGAGCTGAATAATAAAACCCAAGGTCTACAAGCAGGCGATTTAGTGATTGTCGCCGCACGTCCTTCTATGGGTAAGACTACTTTTGCTATGAACTTAGCAGAAGGCGTGTTGTTTAATGAAGATTTGCCTGTCGTTGTGTTTTCTATGGAGATGCCAGCAGAATCTATTGTGATGCGTCTACTATCTTCTTGGGGCGCCATTAATCAGACTCATTTGCGTTCAGGACAAATGAATGAAGATGAGTGGGCAAAAATGATGAACGCGATTCAGCATTTGCAGTCTAAGCATTTATACATTGATGATAGTACTGCATTGCCACCATCAGAGCTGCGCTCACGCTGTCGCCGTATCGCTAAAAACCATGATGGCAAGCTTGGCGCTATCATTGTCGATTATTTACAGTTGATGAAAGTCCCTGGCCTCGATGGTAACCGTGTTGGAGAAATCTCGGAAATCTCTCGTAGTCTAAAAGCTCTAGCACGTGAGCTTGAATGTCCAGTCATTGCCCTATCGCAGCTGAACCGAAGCTTGGAAAACCGACCTAACAAGCGTCCAATCATGTCAGATTTACGTGAGTCCGGTGCAATTGAGCAGGATGCCGATTTGATTATGTTTATCTATCGTGATGAGGTTTATAATGAAAACTCAGACCATAAAGGGGTGGCTGAAATCATTATCGGTAAGCAGCGTAACGGTCCTATCGGTACCATACGTTTAGGTTTTGAAGGTCAATTTACCCGCTTTATCAACCTGACGCCTGAGTACTATCAAGGTGTGACTTTTGACGATGAATGATGAATAACGTCAATTTAATGATTGACGACTTATAACTACTTTCTAACAACCAATTGCTAATAAAGAATTTAATTATGCGCACTGCTACCATTACTATTAATCCTGCTGCTCTTACTCACAATTTGAATCAAGTCAAAAAACGCGCGCCCAATGCTAAAGTGCTGGCAATGGTAAAAGCCAACGCTTATGGTCATGGCGTGGCTGCCGTGTTGCCAGCATTGCAGCAAGCAGATGGTATTGGCGTTGCAACGTTTGCCGAAGCAATGGAGGCGCGGCAACTGGGCTGGGATAAAGCGATTGGTTTGGTTGAAGGGGTGTTTAGCGCCAAAGAGTGGCAGCAAGCTATCGATAACGCTTGCAGCTGTGTGATTCATCATGCACCGCAGTTAGACTGGGCTTTAGAGAACGTCCCAGCAGCTGACAGCCCAGCGCGTCAAGTTTGGCTAAAATATAATACTGGCATGAATCGTTTAGGCTTCAACGAAACGACGGTCGTAGAAGCAGCACAGTGCTTACACGATGCTGGTTACCAGCTTATTCTAACAACGCACTTTGCGAACGCTGATAATCGTGACCATCCGCTAAATGCCATTCAAATACAGCGCTTCTCTGAGATGTTGAGCTATTTGCAACAACAGATAAGCCCAGCTATTGAAGGCTCATTGTGTAATTCAGCAGGAATAGTAAATTTCTCTGATAACCATTTTGACTGGGTACGTCCAGGTATCATGTTATACGGTAGCTCACCTGTCATCGATCAATCAGCTAACGACTTAAACCTACAGCCTGCGATGGAATTTAGCGCCCATATTATGGCAATGCAAGTAGTTAATGCTGGTGATGCAATCGGCTATGGCAGCCGCTGGACTGCACAGCAAGATACGAGAACTGCTCTTGTTAGTATTGGCTACGGTGATGGTTATCCACGCGTCATCAGCGATGATGCTTACGTTTGTATTATCGATGCTGAAAGCGACACAAGCTATCCATGCCCTATCCGTGGGCGAGTTGCTATGGATATGATTGTCATTGACTTGAGCGCAGCTCCGGTAGATATCGCACTTGATAGCAAAGTCTTCCTGTGGGGCGCTATGCCGCACGTTGATGAAGTCGCCAGTCATGCAGGCACTATTGGCTATGAGCTACTATGTAGATTAAGCGCTCGTCCCAAACGTGCATAAGTGCAACTGTATTTCTATTTAATTTACTTACTATAGGTCAGTCATCATACTGGCTCAGATACCAAAAATTGGCATTTACATTGAAAGTAATTACGCTATACTAAAAGTTTGTTGTCACCACGGCCAAGGCAGTTGCTTGTCGCCATTGACGGCTGATAACGTTTCATTGACTGTGATCGACTGCTAGGATTGCTATGAGTTTGCGCCATTTTTTGACCTTATCTGATTTAACCAAACAAGAACTAGAAAATCTTATCAAACGCGCCAGCGAATTGCGCAAGATGCAACACGCAGGCGAGATATATCAGCCGTTTGTTGGTCGTACGCTTGGCATGATCTTTGAGAAGTCATCCACCCGTACACGCATCTCTTTTGAGACTGGTATGGGACAGTTTGGTGGTAGTGCTATTTTTTTATCACCAAATGATACGCAACTTGGTCGCGGCGAGCCGTTAGAAGACTCAGCTCGCGTTATCTCCAGCATGGTCGACATTATTATGATTCGTACCTTTGGCCACGAAAAGGTCGAGACCTTTGCTAAGTATTCAAGTGTGCCAATTATTAATGCCTTAACTGATGAATTCCATCCTTGCCAGCTGCTTGCTGATATGCAAACTTACTACGAGCATCGCGGCAGTATTGAAAACAAAATCGTGACGTGGGTGGGTGATGGCAACAACATGTGCTCATCATTTATGCAAGCAGCCAATCAGTTTGGTTTTGAGCTACGTGTAGCGGCTCCTTATGGCTTTGAGCCTGACCCAAAACTGATGGAACGCTTCTCGCATTGTGTCAGTCTCGTTGAAAACGTACAAGACGCTGCCAAAGACTCTAATCTCATTGTCACCGACGTATGGGCAAGTATGGGACAAGAGTCAGAGCAAAATACCCGTGCGCGTCGTTTTGCGCCTTATCAAGTGACGCCATCGCTATTAGATAAAGCAGATCCTGACGTCGTCTTTATGCACTGTCTACCTGCCCATCGCGGCGAAGAAATCTCTCATGATATGCTAGATGATCCACGCTCTGTCGTGTGGGATGAAGCAGAAAACCGCTTACACGCACAAAAAGCTTTGATGGAATTTTTATTAAAAGACAAGATTAAGCTACCTGCATAGATAACTAAGCAAACTATTTATAAAATACTACGCATAGAGTATTACGCATAAAAAAGGCAGATCACATTTATAGTGTTCTGCCTTTTTAGCTTTCGATTAGAAATTAGCAACTAGTTGACGAGCCGTCTAAAGAGCCGTTTTTAACGAGTGAGTGTCGTCACCCCATTACTACCCGCCTTTAACAGTACATCTGCTTGATTGGCGGCAAAAATACCATTACATACCACGCCTACGATATTGTTCAACTCTTTCTCAAGCGCTATTGGATTACTAACATCCAAATCATAAGTATCTAAGATCACATTGCCATAATCTGTGACAAAGTCTTCACGGTAAACGGGTTCACCGCCTAGAAGGGCTAACTGGCGAGCTACGTATGAGCGTGCTTGTGGCAACACTTCAATTGGTACTGGGAACGCGCGTCCTAGTATCTCGACACTTTTACTCTCATCAACCATGCATATAAACTTGTTAGACGCCGCTGCGACGATTTTTTCACGAGTGAGTGCGCCGCCGCCGCCCTTAATTAATTGCAACTGCGCGTTAACTTCGTCAGCACCATCAATGTAGATGTCAAGCTGACCTGCAAAGTTTAGATCAACTATCTCGATACCAAGCGCGCGAAGCTTATCTTCGGTGACTTGTGAGCTAGCAACGGCGCCAGCAAGCCTCAATGTAGGCAACAACTCAATTAAACAGTTGACCGTACTGCCCGTCCCTACCCCAAGTATCATGTCATCTTCGATATAGCTTAGAGCAGCTTTGGCTGCGGCTTGTTTCTGTGCTTGCTGATCGCTCATCATAAATCCTTGGCAACGTGAGAATAATATCAAAATGCGTGGCTATTATAACCGATGAATTTGATGGATGTTAGGGTAATGACCACTCTAATTTAATCTTTGTTTAGCTGTGCTACTTGCTATAAACAAACCTTTCATATCCATCAAAGCATCAAATTCTAAGCAAAACTTGCAATTGTGTCTTGCAAGATAGTCAAAATCAGCATAGGCTAATCTATTTCATTTTTATCATCATATATCATTTGTTTAGGGATCATTATGCTATCACATTGGGTACGAGCCATCTTGCAAGCCACTGTCTATGACGTTGCTATTCAAACGCCACTTGAGGCCGCACCTAAGCTGACCCAGCGTTTTACCAATGATATTCGACTTAAGCGCGAAGACCTGCAACCAGTCAAATCTTTTAAATTGCGTGGTGCTTATAACCGTATTAGCCAACTGAATGATGAGCAAAAAGCGCGCGGAGTGATTTGTGCTTCAGCGGGCAACCATGCGCAAGGGGTTGCTTACTCTGCCCGTACCCTTAATCTTAAAAACATTATAGTAATGCCCACGACGACACCTGACATTAAAGTTGATGCCGTTAGAGCGCTTGGTGGTAATGTCGACTTACATGGTGACAGCTTTGATGAAGCCAATCGCTATGCCATCAATCGTGCTGAGACTGAGGGCTTAACCTTTATCCCACCTTACGATGACGAATTGGTCATTGCTGGACAAGGCACCATCGGACTTGAGCTAACCCAGCAATGGCGCAATATGGATTATGTCTTCGTTGCGGTTGGCGGTGGCGGTTTGATTTCAGGCGTCGCGGCATTCTTGGGTGAAGTGGCTCCGCATGTCAAAGTCATCGCTGTAGAAGCCGAACAATCAGCCTGCCTAAAAGCGGCGCTTGAGACCGGTGAGCGAGTCAAACTTGAGCAAGTAGGATTATTCGTCGATGGTGTGGCAGTCGCCCAAATTGGTGAGCTACCTTTTGACGTCGTACGTACGCAAAAAAGCGATAATTCAGGGCCAATTGTTGAGCCTGAGGTCGTGACCTGTACCAATGATGAAGTCTGCGCGGCTATCAAAGATATCTTTGAAGAAAATCGTAGTATCGTTGAACCTGCTGGCGCATTGTCAGTCGCTGGTATGAAAAAATATATTGAAGCTAATGATTTACAAGGTAAAAACTGCGTCGGCATCATTTGCGGTGCCAATATGAACTTTGACCGCCTACGTTATATCGCTGAGCGTACTGAAATCGGTGAGAAAAAAGAAGCCATCTTTGGCGTGACTATTCCTGAGCAGACCGGTGCGTTCTTAAATTTTTGCCGCAGCCTGCATGGACGTAATATCACTGAGTTCAATTACCGTGCTGATAGCAAAAAGTCGCCAGACTCTATGGAGCCTGCGTCAATCTTTGTCGGTATTGCGCTAAAAGAAGGTGATAAAGAACGTCAAACGATTAGTAACCAATTAGCAGCTGATGGCTATACGGCGCATGACTTAACTGATGATGATATCGCTAAATCACATATTCGTCATTTAATTGGTGGACATGCTCATGTCGAAAACGAGCAATTATTAAAAATCACCTTTCCTGAGCGCCCAGGTGCACTGCTAACGTTTTTAGAAAAACTGGGCGATGATTTTAACATTACGCTTTTCCATTATCGCAATCACGGTGCTGCTGAAGGTCGAGTGTTGGTTGGTCTGCAAGCCTCTGAGAGTAATTCACGTCAATTACAAGACGCCCTACTTGATATTGGCTATGACTGCACCATGCTAAATGACAATATTGGCTATCAGTTATTTTTAAAATAAAAATAGACGTAAGCTATCATTTTCAGTGGCAGTTTTTTAATTAATTAGAAAACTGCTATAGATGAATTAATAGTGATTATTCGTTTGTAAATATTATTGATAGGTATTAAGCAGTGATAAGGAAAATATTGATGATCGTTGTATTGTTGACTTTAGCAATTATAGGTTACAAAATCCTTCAACCCAAAAATTTCACGAGTAATCCTATACCTAATATTGCGAATGACACATCAACTGGAGTTGCTTTCACATCTGATGACCTTGATGATATAACGCCAACCTACGTTGACTCTGATCCAAATTCAACATCAACCTCTGCAGTAAGTCCTGTATTAACGTCACAGCCAGCAGCGCCAAGCTTCTCATGCGATGGCAGAAAGCATTGCTCTCAGATGACCTCGTGTGCAGAAGCCACTTATTTCACAAATAACTGCCTAGATACGAAAATGGACGGTAACAACGATGGTATACCGTGTGAAAAACAATGGTGTAACTGATTTTAACTAAGGCTTAGATTGAGAATACCATGCATGTCCCTTCAAATTTTGCCGAAAACAATTTTGATAGTATTATCGATTTTATTGCGGTTAATCCGCTGGCAACCTTGGTCGCTCAAACCAATAATGGTATTGAAGCTTGTCACATACCATTGTTTTGGCATAAAGCCGCCCTAGTCTCCGTTGATGCTATCTTGTTTTAAATACAGACAAACATTTAAATCATCTGTTATTTTAATAAGCTATCACTCTTTTAATTCGTAAAAGAAACACCATTATTATCTTAGTTTATTGATATCTATGAGGTTTTGATGAGTAAACACAATAAAAACCATAATCAACCCAGCCACAGTAAACCTGATGCTGTGCGTATGCGGCTCGATAAATGGTTATGGGCAGCGCGATTTTATCGTACTCGCACTCTTGCCAAAGAAGCCATCGAAAGTGGGCGCGTGCATTATGCAGGTAGCCGTGTCAAAACCAGCAAAGAGATTGCAGTCGGAGATGAATTGAGTATCCGACAAGGCTCAGCCACTGCCATGACCGAAAAGACAGTCGTCGTCGAAGCATTAACTGCACAACGTGGCAATGCTACCAACGCTCAAGTGTTGTATTCAGAGACTGAGGAAAGTGAAGAGCGCCGCGCGTACTATGCTGAGCAGCGTAAACTTGCCAACCTTGCTCGACCTGATAACAAGCCTAACAAGAAGGAGCGCCGTGATTTACAACGCTTCAAACATCAGCAAGATTAAAATATTTCTATTGTTTTGCCTGTGCTCTTGTTATTCACCACATTAACCGTTACGCTTAACAAGTCGCGCTAGATGATAATAGATTACAAGTAGACGTTATTAAATTAAGCAAAGATAACTGTCTATCATTTTACTCTAATTGGCGCTGATTTATTTATCCACTAACATGCTAACGAACCACATTATTAATGTTGGTTCCCTATAGCATGTTTTTTTATTGTCACAAAGGGTCATATTATGCTGATTAAAGCTTCTGCACCATCATCTGTATTATTGGTTTGTCTAGGCAATATCTGTCGGTCACCAACTGCTGAGGAAATTTTCCGTCAGCAAGCTGCTATTGCAGGGCTTTCAATGAAAATAGACTCAGCAGGTACGAGCGATTGGCATATTGGTCATACCCCTGACGTACGCTCACAGCGCCATGCTAAGAGTCATGGTTACAATATTAGCAAATTAGTGGCACGTCAGATAAGTGCTGACGATTTTCGTAAATTTGATCTAATCCTTGCAATGGACGGTCAGAACCTAGCTGATTTGCAAGCATTAAAAGACAGTATTGAAGGTACGTCGCAAAAACCTCTGGCTAAATTAGCTTTGTTTAGCGAAGAAGATCCTACCTATGGCGGCGATGATGTGCCAGATCCTTTTCAGGGTGATGGAGAAGCTTTTGAAAACGTTATTGAACGTATTGAATCTAGCGCACAAGCATGGATTGAAAGCTGGAAAGCCATGTAAGGAAACTTTAGGCATACAAATGTAATGATGGCTAAATAACATTGGTTGGATACTAAAACCTAAGTATTTTATCTGCTTTTGTAGCGCGTATCCCTTATAATAACGAGCGTATTAAGGCCTACTTGAAATTTAATCATTACTTTAACAGCCCCCATTTATTTGCCTAATAGGTCGCTTTATGACTACAGATTTGCATCATGCTCCTAGTGCCCAATATGATTGTTCGCATGATCTTTCTCATACCAATACAATGGCGCTCGCTTGTGTAGCTGATACAGTAGTGACTTTACAAGATGAGGCGCAGCTAGATAGCTTCATGACAAGTTATGTAAAAAATACTGGGCATAATCTGCCGTTGTTTGTGTTATCTGGTGGTAGTAATGTGCTGTTACCTACGCAGTTGCAAGCTATCGTGCTACGACCGCAAATGCATGGCATTACTCTCACCGATCAGACTCAAGATTATGTTGATATTGAAGTCATGGCAGGCGAAAACTGGCATGACTTGGTTATTCATACGGTCAATCAAGGCTGGTACGGGTTAGAAAACTTGGCTTTGATTCCTGGGCTAACTGGTGCAGCGCCTGTGCAGAACATCGGAGCATATGGCGTTCAGTTAGAAGACTATTTGCAGTATGTGCGCGCTTATCACTTACCGACCAAAACTTGGCACTCTCTTACCGCTACTGACTGTGAGTTTGGCTACCGCGATAGTATCTTTAAGCGTACGCCTAACACTTGGCTAATCAGCCGTGTGGGTTTTCGCTTGCATACTGATGAGACAAAGGTATTAGCTAGTTATGGTGATGTCCAGACAGTGGCGCAACGTTATGCTGAGCAACAAGGACGTATGCAACCAGCTCCTGCGGACGTGATGCATGCTATCATCGATATTCGACAACGAAAACTTCCTGATCCTAAACAGCTCCCTAATTGTGGTAGTTTTTTTCAAAACCCTATTATCAGTCAAAACCAGTTCATATCATTACAGAGTAATTATTCTGATATTGTGGGCTACCCAATGCCAGATTCAATGGTCAAAGTCGCAGCAGGTTGGTTAATAGAGCAAGCAGGTCTAAAAGGCGGCGGTATCGAACCAATCGTAACTCATAAAAAACAAGCATTAGTACTGACTAATCACCGTCCTTACCAAGCCACCCAAGATGATGTGGCAATAGCCCAGAACCATATCATAAGCTGTATTTATGAAAAATTTGCTATCACTTTAGCCCGTGAGCCAGTTTGGGTTAATACTAATGGCACAGTTGGATATGGTGAGCATGGGGTCTAAGCGTTCATGGTCTCATAAGCTGTCAGGGCATTACCTGCGCTCAGCTGAACGCATGATTAAATTGTTTCGTATTATTAATATGACTTTTTTTCTGGGCTCGACTGCGATTATTTTGATTCTTGTTAGTTTGTTCACACCGCTGTTTTCTCGTACGGTTACTTATGTATTCGAGCATCTACCGCTACCTACGATATCGGCTAGTGCCATGAGTTCGCCGCCTACTGCTTATGTGGTCCTTGGTGGTGGTCTCACTAATGATAATAATAATCAAACTATCCTTAATGGTTATAGTCTCAACCGTATCCGTACTGCCGCTATTGCCTATCATGATTTTCCGCTACCTATTATTTTAAGTGGTGCTGAAGCGCCTTGGATGAGTCAATGGCTCATCGAGCACGGCATTGATGAACCAATTAGCGAAAACGCCAGTATGAATACTTGCGAAAATGCACGGTTTACGGCCAAACGTGTTCCTCTATATCATGTTTACCTTGTCACTGATAGCTATCATATGGCGCGGGCACGCAGGCAATTTGCCCTAAACGGGATTAATAGCACTCCTATCAACGCGCCACTACCCGTTCAACTTGATTGGATGGAGCCTGCACAAAACTTAAGCCATTCAAGACGTGCTGTTTATGAAATAGCCGCTTATTTACGTGATGTTCTGCGCCCGCAATCAGACTGTCGCCTTGCAGAAGAAGTCAGCACTCAGCAGTTATTAACGCCTAGAGGTAATGCAGTCAAAACCTTTGATGAATAATACAAATACTTCATGAATTTGTGCCAATTTAGTTGCCCAGATTTCGCCTGCATAGCTCAATTTATTACACTTGCAATAAGTGTATAATAATAGAATAAACTGCTATTTAAGAGGTTTGCCATGCTCAGTATATTTTTATTGATTCCATTAAGCTTAATGCTGTTTGTGGTCGCTATATGGGCAGTACGTTATGCCGTAAAATCCAATCAGTTTGAGGATTTAGATAATGCCTCGCAGCGTATTATCTTGGATGATCGACAAGAGCGTCGTCAGGTTATCCAATCGCATGAGCCAAGCGACACTGTTCAAAAAACGGATACAATATCCACTGAAACTACTGTTAAAAGTGTAATTTTGGACGAAGATGACATAACAACTGGTAGCAATACAGATCTTAATAATAAAAAATAGCATTAAATTTTTAAAAACTTCTAATCTAGTTAACGATCTACTGCTTTTATTTTCAATAGAATAAACATTTTCTCACCTTATTATTTACTCTAGGAGTTGCTGCTCATGACCACAGCATTATTAGTTGCAGCATTACTAATGGGATTTTTTGGTTCACCGCATTGCTTAGGCATGTGTGGCGGACTGGTGAGCGCATTTGGACTATCAATGAAGGATGCTAGTCCTGCCAAGCGCCGTGGTTTGGTTGCTACCTATCATCTTGGACGTTTACTTAGCTATTCTTTTTTAGGTTTGATGGCAGGATTAATTGGCACAACCGTATTAGAGCCATTGATGAAAGGCAATAGTATGCCACGTATTCTATTGGGTTTAGTGCTAGTACTTGTT
The DNA here is from genome assembly GCF_001593285.1 of Psychrobacter sp. P2G3. NCBI lineage: Bacteria > Pseudomonadati > Pseudomonadota > Gammaproteobacteria > Moraxellales > Moraxellaceae > Psychrobacter > Psychrobacter sp. P2G3. Next base: position 1,425,861 of record NZ_CP012529.1, on the reverse strand, counting down.
GGCGTCACAATGTTGGGCGCGCCATTTTTAACCAAGCTTGAGCGCTTTGGTATGCGTTTTTGGCAAATCCTTGGACCACTACGCCAAAAGGTATTTCCACTCACTACCTTTCCACGTGCTTTAACTGCTGGTCTGCTATGGGGGTTTCTACCTTGTGGACTTGTGTATGGCGCCCTACTTATTGCAGTTGTCGCTCATAATCCTTTAGGAGGCGCAGCACTGATGTTTGTCTTTGGTCTAGGTACAGTGCCAATGTTAGTTGCTACTCATAAAACAGTCAGCTGGATGCGTGACAAAATTGGTCGCTTTCGCTTGCGCCAGCTAAATGGTGTAGTGATGGTACTATCGGGAATGGCTGTGGCGTTTGTGCCTATCATAATGACTAATATGCATGGTGGACATGATAGTGGCGCACAAATGAATCATGGTAGCTCTTCTGCTATGACCTCTGAAGCAGGCGACTCTACCCATCATGATATGAGCCAAATGGATTCTAATATGCATTATATGGATGCTGACTCCGAAACCATGAACCATTCTCAATAGTTGAGCTCAGAAAATACCAAAAGCCAATATCTTATAAGCATGTCGAAAAAAAGCCCGCAACGTTAATATCGCTGCGGGCTTTTTCTGACAACACTTAAGCTTTTAGTATTGATATAACTACTGTTGCCATTGCTCAAGGCTAAACTTAGTATCTAAGTGTTTCTCTAATGCAGGTAGATTAAAAGCATCATCTTCACTCACAAAGCTAATACTGATACCTGTTTGCCCAGCGCGCCCTGTACGACCAATACGATGTACATAGTCATCTGGCTGATCCGGCAAGGTATAGTTAACCACATGACTGATATCGTCAACATGAATACCGCGCCCAGCTACGTCAGTTGCGACTAATATAGAGGCGTGACCGTCTTTAAAACGCTGTAAGTATTTTTCACGCTTCTGCTGAATCACGTCACCTGATAGCATAACAATTTTATGCGCTTGACGAAGCTTGTGATACAGACGCTTCACCTGATCCTTACGATTGGCAAAGACAATGACTTTTTCTACAGCGCTATCAGTAATAATACGCTGCAACGCTTCTAACTTTTGATCTTCTGTTAGTAAATAAAAATGCTGGTCTACTAGCTCACTAGTTTTGTGTTCAGGCTCAATTTCAACAAACTGGGGCTCATGTAACCAGCGATAAGCAAGGTTCATAACATCTTGATTAAAGGTAGCTGAAAACAGCAGGCTTTGACGATCAGTGTTAGCTGGCATGCGTCCAACCAAACGTTTAATATCGGGGATAAAACCCATATCAAGCATACGGTCAGCTTCATCTAACACAAGTACTTCTACACGATCCAAATAGACCATACCTTTATGCATAAGATCAATCAAACGTCCAGGTGTAGCCACCAAAATATCTACATATTGGCGCTCAAGCTCATGCTGTTGAGTCTCATAATTAGTACCACCCATAATACAGACACTATGTAGCTCGGTATATTTGGTCAATGCCACACAATCATCAAAAATCTGCTGCGCAAGCTCGCGTGTTGGTGCCATTATCACGGCGCGAGGCTCACCTAAATGACGCTCTTCTTCCTGACCAAAAGGACGCTTAAGTAAAGCTTCCATAATAGTAATCAAGAAAGTCGCAGTCTTGCCTGTTCCCGTTTGCGCCTGTCCAATCGCGTCTTGATGCGCTAATGTATGTGGTAATATCTGAGCTTGGATAGGCGTTAACTCGGTAAAACCCAAATCACTGATTGCTCGTAATGTTGGCGCTGAAAGTGGCAAATCAGTAAATGTCGTAAAATTACTCAAAAAATCATCCTTATGTATTGACAGTAGCAGACTCACAGCAAACCTTAACGTAGCTTTTAGATTTAGATAAAGCTGCTGGTATATGAATGCAGATGAATGCGGATAGATAACTGCAACTAATAATTAACGGCCTATGAAATATAGGAGCGTAAAAAAGCCAAGCCTAATGTCTATTCTTATCGATGTTGTAATAAACCCAATATCGATAAGAATAGACAGGCTTGACTCAGTAGTATATCAGCAGTTAGTAAAATCATTATAGCTAAACTACTATAATGACTGAATTGATCAGTCTTCTACTTTTCTAACCTCTTCAGCTTGTAGACCTTTTTGGCCTTCCACTACGTTAAACTCAACTTTTTCGCCATCTTTTAAAGAGCGATAACCATCACCTTGGATAGCGCGAAAATGGACAAAAATGTCTTCACCGCTATTACGTTGAATAAAACCAAAGCCTTTTGAATCATTAAACCACTTAACGATACCTTGCTCACGATCTGACATAACATTGCTTCCTAAAATTACGCCTAGCCCCAACTTCCTTTGCGAAATTGCATATAAACGGGGTCTAAGATTATGAAATCAGAATTTAAATCAATTATTTAATCAATAACGATTTAAATACCATCATTTAAAAGTTGCGTTTAGAATATATAAGGACATTCATTTTCATCAAATAATAAGAATTTCTTCTTAGATGAAATAATCGCGCCTTAACGCACTTACTAGCGATGTTGCATCATCACTTAAGGATGATTGCTACTTATAATTGTTCCAAAAAGTAGCAGCAACAAAATCGCAAGATTCACTACTTAAAAATATCATAGCATGGGTTTTTAGCAACACAAAGTCATTTAACATGATTTTTGATGTTTAGGTAAGCTATCTATGTAATTTTTTATAAACTAACAATTGAGCTATTATGATAAAGTCCCATATCTAGCGTAACAGTTTAATCTCTTACTTATCCGTTATTTCAATGAATATTTCGTTTACAAGAGTATTAACGCAAAGGTAAGGTCTACAAAGGCATCTCTCACTAATGCATTGCCAAAGCATATGCAATCACCATAAAACCATGCCTGTGACATGATGTTAAAGATTTATTAGTAAACTATAGATGAGTTATAATTACAAACCCTATTAGACCTAATATTACATTCACCTAAATCTGTAGAGAAACTTATGAGCAACTCTTCCCCGTCAGCATCAGCTTCAAAAACAACAGTAGCAGACGCAACTGGTTCAGAAACAGACAATCTACAGACACGCAAAATACTACTCATTAATGGGGCAAACCTCAACTTATTAGGTAAGCGCGAGCCAGAAATTTATGGTCATACAACCCTTACTGATATCGAAAAACATTTAACAATAAGAGCAGCAAAGCATGGCATTGAACTTATTTGTATTCAATCCAATCACGAAGGACAGCTCGTTGATGCTATTCAGCATCATGGTTTGTTAGCTGATGCTGTATCACAAGTGGATGCTATCATCATTAATCCAGCTGCATTTACCCATACGTCAGTCGCTATTCGCGATGCCCTACTAGCCACTCAAAAGCCATTCATAGAGGTGCATCTATCTAATGTTCATGCACGTGAACCTTTTCGGCAACATTCTTACTTAAGTGATGTGGCAGTTGGAGTAATATGTGGTTTAGGCCACTTAGGCTATCAGATGGCACTCGATTATTGGCTGGTTAATTCGTACCACATTGACTTGGACAATGACAGCTAAGTGGCATTATCACATGCCTTAATACAGTCTTTAGAAAAACCCTAGCACGCTTTTAAAATCAAGGGTTTTATTGGCTGAAATATTGCATTAAATATGACTCGTTCTTTAATCAATCATTAATTTATAAGCAAAAAACTAAAAAATCAATATACGGTGATATGAATGGCTAAATCGTCCGGAAAACGCTTTATGAAACTTGCTGGCATGACTGCAAGTATTGCAGGTAAAGCTGCTAAGAACTCGCTAAAGCACCTCTCTAGTGACGAAGAAAAACGCTTACAGGCACGCTCAGAGTTAATGCAAGATGTAGGCGTTCAAATCGCTGAAACGCTTGGTGAGATGAAGGGCGCTGTCATGAAAGTGGGGCAAATCGCCTCGCAATATAAAGATGTGTTTCCACCAGAGGTTGCAACGGCGCTTGAAAAGCTACAAAAAGATGCGCCACCCATGCCATATGTACAGATACGCACACAGGTAGAACGTGAGCTTGAAGCATCTATTAGTGAGCTGTTTGCAGAATTCGAAGAAGTACCTTTTGCGGCAGCCTCCATTGGTCAAGTACACAAGGCTACTCTGCCCTCTGGCCAAAAGGTCGTAGTTAAGGTGCAATATCTAGATGTTGATGAGAATTGCGACAGTGATCTAAAGCAAGTACGCATGGCCTTAAAGATTGCTGGCGTTCTTAACATGAGTCGTGACCTGCAAAATCAGCTATTTGACGAGATACGTCAAAGCTTACATGATGAGCTTGATTATACTAAAGAGGCCCATAACTTACGGGTATTTGGGGCATTTCATGCTGAGGACAACGGTCTTATCATCCCTAAGGTCATTGGTAGCCACTCTTCTAAACGAATTTTGACTTTGACAGAAGAGATGGGAGAGACGCTAACAGTAGCGGCGACATGGGATAATGATGTTAAGCAAAAAATAGCAGAGCGCCTGTTTCATTTTACAGCAGGCCAGCTATTTGGCTTATACCGGATGCACTGTGATCCTCATCCCGGTAACTTTGCCTTCCGCACTGATGGTAGCGTAGTAGCTTACGACTTTGGCGGTATTCGCAGCTATAGTGATAGTGAGGTGCAATTGTTTCGTAGGTTTGCTAAACATGCTATCAAAGGCGATGTGACGGCACTTGAACAAGATCTGATTGCACTGGGAATACGCCGGAATGATGATACCAATATTCCAGGCGAGTTTTACCAGCAATGGCTCGCTATTGGCTTGAAGCCTTTATCTATTAAGCCTCATCAAGATGGCCATTTTGATTTTTCTAGTAGTCAAGTGCACCACGAAGTTATTGCTCAGATGCGTACGTCTTTAAAATACTTTGCTCAATTTCAGCCTTCCGCAACTACCATGATGCTTGATCGTACCGTATCAGGACAGTACTGGAACTTAGTTAACCTCGGGGTGGAAATTGACTTATCATTGCTAACTAATGAATACATAGAGACCTAAAAAATCAATACTAGCGACCGTTAAACATGTAGCGCATGGCCACAGCGATCACAGAATGTCGCACCAACTGCGTGACCAAACTTCCCACAGTTGGGACAAGTGATTGGATTGAGCTGTGGTCGCATATTACGTGCCAGCTCAGAGGTAAAAATCCCTGTTGGCACTGCAATGATAGAGTAACCAGTAATCATGACCATGGATGCAATTGCTTGCCCTAGTGGCGTTTTTGGTGATATATCACCATATCCCACTGTAGTCATGGTTACTATCGCCCAATAGATAGATAATGGAATACTGGTAAAGCCATTTTCTGGACCTTCCACAACATAGATAACCGAGCCAAAGATCGTTACTAATAAGACGAGCGATAAGAAAAATACCGTAATCTTTTGCTGACTGGTTCTAAGCGCAGAAGCCAAAAATCCAGCTTGTTGCATATACGCTTTGAGCTTGAGAACGCGGAAAATACGTAAAATACGTAAAATACGTATCACGAGTAAGTACTGCACACCCACAAACATTAGACTTAAATAGCTTGGTAATACGGATAATAAATCCACTATTCCAAAAAAACTAAAAACATAACGAATACGATTGGGTGCTGAGAATAACCTTAGAGCGTACTCAATCGTAAATAAAATCGTAAAAAACCATTCAGCGTAAAAAAACAGTGTGCCATATTGCAAACGCATGTATAGAACACTATCAAGCATTACGATAGCCACACTGGTCAAAATGGCAATCAATAGTACAATATCAAAAAGCTTACCCAAACGGGTATCTGTGCCTTCAATAGTAATGTGAATGCGATTGCGTAAATGAGTAATGGCTTCAGCGGTTGGTTGCTTCATAGAATCAGTGGCTTCATAGAATCAGTGGCTTGATAGCATCCAATGATTTAAAGTGTGATGGATAAGCGCAAGTTATTCAAAATACGCAAAATTGGTTTATAATATTGTTCGCTTATAGCAGTTATCACAACATATAAGTTGCCACAGTGTAGCAAAAAATAGCTCTTAGCAACATACAAATTGCTAACGTTAACGTAAGCTTATAACCTTACAACAGTACATTAAAAGCGCTAGTTAGTGTGAAATTTATAAGCTCCAAAAACATTCAAACATTGGTATAAAAAAGTACTCGTAATAGGTATGACTCACATTGAGCTCATACTAAAAAGTATATAGCACTTAAGGATATAATATGGCAGGTCATTCAAAATGGGCAAATATTAAACACCGTAAAGCCCGTCAGGATGCAGTAAAAGGTAAAGTATTTACCAAGATTATTCGTGAAATTGTTTCAGCTGCTAAGCAAGGTGATCCTGACCCTGACAAAAACCCACGTTTACGGGCCGTTATTGAAAAAGCCTTATCAGTCAATATGACCAGAGACACCATCAATCGTGCTGTTGATCGCGGTACTGGTGGCGGTGATACTGAAAACATGGATGAGATCAGCTATGAAGGCTATGGTATCGGTGGCGTCGCAGTACTGGTCGAAACCATGACCGACAATGTTAATCGCACTGTCAGTGAAGTGCGCCATGCCTTTACCAAGTACGATGGCAATCTTGGTACTTCAGGTTCAGTCGCTTACCTTTTTAATAAGCGCGGCGAAATCACTTTTAATGATGTAAGCTTAGAAGATGAAGTGATGCTTGCTGCATTAGATGCAGGCGCACTTGATATTGAAAATGATGGTGAAAGCCTGCTTGTCATCACTGAGTGGGAAAGTTTCGGTCAAGTCAAAGATGCTCTCAATGCTGCAGGTCTGGTATCTGATAATGCTGAAGTGACTATGTCACCATCGACCAGTGCTGAGATTGATAATATCGATGATGCAGAAAAAGTCATGAAGATGATTGATATGCTAGAAGACATAGATGATGTACAAGAGGTTTATAGCAATGTGAACTTCTCTGCTGACGTGATGGCACAACTTGAGCAATAGTTTCTGTCCAGCAATAACTTACCAGTAATAAATGATCGATCACTCATAAAAAGAGCCAAACGTTTTTAGCGTTTGGCTCTTTTTTAATGCGTTTTAACAATACATCCAATAACCGTTCATCTAAAATCTCTTAAACTAGGTTTTATTCTTTACACCTTCAAGCGCTAATAAATACTCTTTTTTGTCCAGCCCGCCAGTATAGCCACCCAGCTTACCATCGCTGGCAATCACTCGATGACAGGGAATAACGATACTAAAAGGGTTTTTGCCGTTAGCGTTTGCCACTGCTCGGAATCCTTTAGGGTTACCAACACGCTGAGCAAGCGTTGCATAACTTATCGTTTCGCCATGCGCAATATCTTGTAATGCTCGCCATACTTTTTGCTGAAACTCAGTGCCTAAAGATATATCTAATGACAAATCAAAAGCGTCACGTCTACCATCAGCATACTCATTAAGCTGGCCGATGGCAGCTAATAGTAAAGATTGAGAGGCATCTTTACTATTTAATTCATCTTCATCTATAAATATAAAATCATCCTCGCTAAGCTTATAGTGCTTTTTGAGCTTAGTAAATGATTTAGAGTGACGCCATGACTGGCCTTTTAATAGCCAATTAACTTCAGCAAGCTGAGCAATATCATTCTCATTAGCGCTTGCCATTAAAATTAGTCGATGTTGACCAAAACTTGTTGTAGTGACTATCATAGTTACCTCCAACTTAGCTCTAATGAAATAATACTCAATTTATGAAAAATCTTAACTTTCATCCGTATCGAACAATGCTGCAACGAACTGCTTAGGACTAAAGGCACGTAGATCATCAATGGACTCGCCAACACCAATGTAGCGGATAGGCACATCAGTAGTTTCAGCAATATTAAACACGACCCCGCCTTTGGCAGTACCATCTAATTTGGTAATAGTAATACCCGTCAAAGGCACGACTTTATTAAATAGCTCAACTTGATTGATAGCATTTTGTCCTGTACCAGCATCCAGAACAATCATACCTTCATGCGGCGCGCTTGGATCGGCTTTACGCATGACGCGCACGACTTTTTCAAGCTCCGCCATTAGATGCGTTTTATTCTGCAAGCGACCAGCAGTATCAGCAATTAACACATCGATATTTTTAGCCTTAGCAGACTGCATGGCATCAAAGATAACAGAGGCGCTGTCTGAGCCGTGACCTTGCGCTACGACTGGAATACTATTACGCTCACCCCAAATTTGCAGCTGCTCAGTCGCGGCCGCACGGAACGTATCACCCGCAGCCAACATGACCGATTTGCCCTCACCTTGTAGACGTTTGGCAAGTTTTCCAATAGTCGTCGTTTTGCCAACACCATTAACGCCTACAACTAAAATAACAAAAGGTTTTTTGCTGGTGTCGATGACCAGTGGCGCAACTTTTGGCGTTAAGATATCGACCAACTCACTTTGCAACGCTTTATACAATGAATGTGCATAGATTAAGTCCCCACGTGCTGTCTGCTCGGTTAGACTCTTAATAATGCGGTTGGTTGCGTTTACACCAATGTCAGCGACCAACAGTTGATCTTCGACTTCTTCTAACAGCTCATCGTCGATCTCTTTACCACCGATAAGAATACTGACCATACCTTCCGCTAAATTCTTACGTGACTTACTCAGCCCTGACTTCATGCGGTTGAACCAGCTGCCTTTTTGACGACCTTGGGTTTCATTTTCTTGCTCGTCTTGAGGCATACTGGGTACAGCTTGTCTCATAGGAACGCTAGATTCAGAAACGCTAGCTTGACTTGCACTGTCAGGATTGATATTTCCAGTACTGCCAGATTGAGGGTTAGCGGCTCGAGATTTATTGCTGGAATTGTCGCTCCACTGATCTTGTAGCGGCATTTTTGGTACAGCAGTACGATTAGTCTTATTGTCGATCTTATCGTTACTCACCACTGTATCTTCGCTCGTATGCTGTCCTGCAGGCATGACGATTGGCGCACCTAAAGCTATCTGTTCTGCAGCATCTGCACTTGATACATCCGTATTTGCTGTATGACTAACACCATTACCTTGCTCATCAGCCTTAATTGCTGTTTCAACTTCATCGACACCAGAATCATCAATAATGGGGACTGATTGCGTCGGTAGACTCGGTAAGGTAATATCATCGTCATCTAAATCATCAAGGCTGCCATCAAGATTGATGACCACACGGTTGGCATTATTCGGATTATTCATAAGCTTGCCCTAAAAGTTATCAATGTCAGTAATTTATTTATTGTGCAATGAATATCATTATATTTAATATCATTAAAACGAAAGCTGGTTTTTGTGCTAGTTTAGCATAATTCAAGTGTCGCTCAGCGCTGTCCGTGATAGCGAATGATAAAGTAATAGCCGATTTGTAAGAAAGCTTGGTTAAGGTTCAGACACAAAAATCTGACTTTGGTAAGGTCAAATTTCGCTACAGTCTATTTAATACTTGCCTGCTCTGAGCAATCAATTAGCCGTTCGGTCTTTTTATTCAATGAATAGGAATAGCCATGCCACCTCTAAAACAAACTTGCTTTTTAAAGCATATATACTTGCCAAAGCGACAATATCCATCAAACGGCATAAGACCTGATATTAAGCCTATTCCTAAAAGGCAATTTATTTATAGAAAGGCTAATGCGCTCAGCCTGTTGCTTCTTATAGCAGCCCTGTCTTTTTCAACTGTAGGTTGTGCTACTCTGCAAGCACTAGAGCCAACAGCTGAATTAATTAATGACTTAAAAAAGATTTTGTAATAATTTTCATTACCAGTCTATGGTATGCCATCAATTAGCATATCTATACATTTGGTGGTCTTACCTCTAAAGGTGAGCTTAAGAAAGCTCTTTTTCTAAAACTGTCTTCTAAAATCAGGAATACTTATGTCATCGATAATACCAACTCATAAAACCAATTATAAACCTGTACCAACGGTTTCTCATTTGAAACTTGTTATAAATATTGGAATCGCTATGGTTATTTCCATACCACTCTTATTAAGCGTAGGCTGTAGTACGACGCAAGAATTCAAACCAACAGCCAGTGTGATTGTTGGTGGACATAAATCTTTATAGCGCTTGCGGTTGTTATCTTTAAGACAACAATATTATTTTATAGTTTTTAATAAGTCATCGTCTTTGATAAGTCGTCATTTTTTATAAGTAGAACATACCATGCCCTTGTCTTCACCATTACCTATTATATCGTTACGTATGGCCTGCGCCTTAGCACTCGCCACTACTCTAACTGCATGTCAAACCAGTGGTCTGAAACAAACAGCTGAGCCTGACACAGTAACTGCTAAGCCATCCATGAGTTCGGATCTGACTATCGATATGTCAGGTCGACATGAATATCAGTTAGAAAATGGGCTCAAGATAATTATCAAAGAAGATCATCGGGCGCCAGTAGCGATGACGCAGATCTGGTATCGGGTTGGCTCTGCGGATGAGCCGTTAAATAAAGGTGGCATCTCGCATTTGCTCGAACATATGATGTTTAAAGGGACAGCTGACGTTTCAAGCGATGATTATGAGCGCTTGATTGCAAAGTTTGGCGGCGTTAATAACGCTTTCACCAGCTACGATTACACTGGCTACTACGAGCTCTTTCCCGCTAATAGAATGGCTTTAGCTTTGGAATTAGAAGCGGATCGCATGAAAAACTTAGTTTTTGATGAAAAAGCTTTTACTAAAGAGCATCAAGTAGTCATGGAGGAACGTCGTCAACGTACTGATGACAATCCACTTGCCAAAGCTTATGAGTCGTTTCGCCTGTTGGCTTTACCTGATAGTCCTAAAGGTGAATCTGTCATCGGGCCAATGAGCGAGCTTGAATCCATTAAACTGACAGAATTAAAAGATTGGTATAAGACTTGGTATGCACCCAATAATGCAACCTTAGTTATCGTCGGTGACGTTGAGCCAAAAGAGGTCTTAGCACAAGTCAAACGCTACTTCGGTGATCTGCCTGCCAGCAAATTACCCACACGCCCTGCGGTCAAACAGCAAGGCTTCCGTGGTTATCAAAAAGTTGACTCTGAGCAAGCGGTACAAGTGCCTGTATTGTTGATGGGTTACAACGTCCCTAGCCTATCGACTGTTGGCGCGAACAATGAAAAGCAAGCTTATGCGCTATCACTTGCCCAAGATGTGTTAGATGGTGGTCTATCAGCGCGTTTAGAGAGTCGACTCATACGCGAGCAAGGTTTGCTGACCACAGTCGGTACTTCTTACGACTTACTTGATCGCGGTGATGGACTGTTTTTAATACAAGCAACGCCGCGTGAAGGCGTAAGCTTAACCCAAGCACAAGAAGCTATCACAGCTGAAATCAATAAGCTTACCACTGATCCTATTAATGCTGATGAAATCAGTCGTGCTAAGACCAATACCGTTACAGGTTTGGTATATGCGCAAGACAGTATGGAAGGCCAAGCACGGATGATAGGCTCGCTACAATCTATAGGGCTGGATGACAGATTGCTTGCAAGCTTACCTGCCAAGCTTGATGGTGTGAGCATCGCTGATATTCAGGCTGCTAGTAAAAAGTATCTTGTAAACGATAATCTGACCGTGATGCATATCGTACCGCCTAAACAAAAGACAGATGAAACTAAAACAAGCAAGGCACCAACAAGCAATTAATAATCAATGCTTGAAATTCGGTATTTAAAACTTAGTACTTAGAATAAATTGCTAATGTTCGTTATAGTTTTGCGCCATCCTTCTTTCCTAAGAAGCCTATAGTTTAAGAACATCTATAAGAAGAAAGATATGACTCAGAAAACTTTTATATTCATGATCAAAAGAACGCTACCACATCCAGACTCAACCTGGTCTCAATCTATTTGCAAGTCTCATCTTAGTGCTAGCATTCTACTAGGCTTAACAGCGTTTATTGCTCCCGCTTATGCAGACTCAGTCGGTGCTGAAGAATATCGTGAGCCCGCTGCTGCGGTCGATGTAAACGCGCCCATTGCAGCATTGGCTAAGCTTACCAGTCTTAACAACGTTAAACCTTTACAAGTAACAGTACCAACTATCGAACACTTTAAAACGACGGACGGCGTGCCCGTATCTTTTGTACGAGCAACCACGTTACCTATCGTAGATATTGATTTACGTTTTAATGCTGGTAGTGCACGCGATGGTAATATACGTGCGAATGGCTTTGGCATTGCTAATATGACCGCTACGATGCTCACGCAAGGCACTGAGAGCTTGAACGAAGATGACTTTACGCGAGCGGTTGAAACATTAGGGATTGATTTAAATAGTAGTGCGTATAAGGATATGTTTATCGTCTCGCTACGTAGCTTATCTGATGATGCTCATCTACTACCAGCCATCGATTTGATGACGCAAATGCTGACACAGTCCAACTTTGATCAATCAATTTTAGCGCGTAACAAAGCACGTCTATTAGTCGGTCTGCAACAGCAGAAACAAGATCCTAATAGCCTTGCCAATCTGGCTTTTGATAACGCTCTATATGGCAGCCATCCTTATGCCCATCCTTCGTCAGGTACGCTTGAAACAGTACCCAGTATCGAGAAAAAAGACCTAACTGACTTTCAAAATCGCTACCTTGTCGCTGCCAATGCTTCATTAGCAATGACTGGCAACTTGACGCTCGCTCAAGCCAAAAAACTCGCTGAAGACATTACTACTAATTTACCTATAGGCAAGGCCGCCAATGCTTTACCCGAGCCAAAACCACTCACCCAAGCAAAGAATATTCACATCCCCTTTCCTAGCAGCCAAACCACAGTACTAATGGGACAACTAGGTAATAAGCGTGCTACCGACCCTCAAGCGCAACAGCAACAAACCAATTTTGCTATTGGCAATGAGGTATTAGCAGGCGGTAATTTTAATGCGCGGTTGATGACTGAGATACGTCAAAATCTAGGTTATACCTATGGTATATCAGGCTCTATGAGTCCAATGCTAACTCGTGGCCCTTACCAGATAGGTTTTTCAACCCGCAATGACAAGGCTCGCGATGCTATTGATGCCAGCTTAACGGTCATTAATGATACGTTAGATAACGGGATTAACAATGATGAGATGCGTCTAACCACGGACAATATGAAGAATAGCTTTCCGATGAGCTTTGCAAGTAATGCGGGAATTAATGGTTTGCTGGGAATGATGAACTTCTATCAACTGCCAGATAATTATCTGACGGATTATATGGCACGTATTGAAAACGTTAAACTATCAGGAGTGAATCAGACTATGCGCGATACTCTTAATCCAGATAAATTCTTGATTGTGACAGTTGGACAGGACGATCCTTGGCAAACCAAAACGATCAAATCTGAGTAATTTTTTAGCAGGCGCTTTTGATATAAGTTAAGAAAACAAGGTTACGGATACTTAATCCGTAACTGTTATCGCAACGTCGTAGCTTAAGCGTTCAGGCTTGTATGTAGCGCCATTATAGGCTAGTCGGATTACATGCTTATCATAGGATGCCACTTGATACTCGCCATTAGCGAAGTTATGCATAGTGGGCACAATCAGTAGGGCTTCTATTTGTCTATTATCGACATCGACATCAATGCGCTGTCCAGCCTCTAAATATAAAAAATAGTCACAATAGTCATTAACCATCACTTCGGCAACACGCTTAATATCGTTGTTACCCATGTCTTTTTGCAATAGTTTGGGACAAATATCTGCACGATTTGCAGCTAACCTTGCATACGAGTTGGTAATATTATCCTCAATATTGGCAACTTCTAACTGTTTTTGCTGCGCCAGTGATGCATCTGCTTGACTATCCGTAGGCATTTCCGGACTACAAGAGTTGCTAAGTAGTACCAACAAGATAGCAACAACAACCAACATAAGACGTAAAGTGTTTGATTGAGAATTAAGTGTATTGCTCAAATTAAACCTACGTGCGCCTGATATTATCGACCGAAAACCCTTCATAAATCCCGCTTGTATCAAACTCTTGAACCTTGTTTATGAAACAAGGAACTTGTATAAAATGTAGACAATTATTTGTGATTATTAGAACATAGTTTGGGACAATATTACTAGTTTTTAATGACTTATAGGTCTAACCAAATAGCTATATGGGATCTATCAACCGCTCTTAAGCATATTTGATCAGCTCAATATCAAAGACTCCAGTAGTTAGGCTTAGTTTTTTAAATTATGGCGCTGTTTAAATTTAATAGCGACATGAGGAGCTACTACTGGCATGATTAAAACCCCACTTTCGATAACCTTGCGTATCTAGATGTATTGCGCCCGTTGAGTACAATCCTAAGCCAAAATTATGAGACTGACCTTGATATTGCCAAAATTGACATAGACCGTCTTGCAAATTACTCAGTAGCCAAAAATTATCATCGTATTCAGGCACCCAAATATCTATTGCCCCTGCGGTCATATGTTTGCTGCTATTCGCACCACCCGCACAACCATTCAATCCTGGGCTACGATATGCTGAACGTATTTTACTACTTGCAGGCAGGATACCTTGGTTCTTTAAATTACTATAAAGCCGCAAAGTAGGTACTATATTTGACCACAATTCTTGTGGGGGCAGCTGATAAGGCTCATAACCACACTTGTCCCAGCTACGTGCAGTAGTAAGAAGCTCTTCAAGTGGTGGAACGTTTCGGGCACCAATCTGTGAGCTTAAATAACGTTGAAAATTTGCCACTTCTTGAGCACGAAAGCTGTTGCTGTTTAACCAACCATTGAAGTCCATATCAACCATACTGTTATAAGTATTACTGGCTGTGTTGTACTTAGGATTGTAAGTCACACGTTTAAAGTCAGAAGTACTATAATTTGGACTGCGAGTATTCACACTCACACGTTTATTCTCTTCTATTGATACCTTAGAATCAAACTCATATTCGCGTTGTTTTTGGTTAATCAAACCTTGCATACTATCACCACTTAACACAGGCGATTTATGATTAATGCTAGCAGCAGGGGCGATATAGGCATTACTACTGCTATCACTAGCATGACGCACTTGAATACGACGCTCGCTACTGTCATTTAAAATAGCAGCATGTCCAATAACGCTGCTACTACAAACGATAAAGGCAACTAAAGGTTTTATAATTGATGTCATATGAAATTTCAGATTTATAGAAGGGTAAATATCTTTCGGGTAAATAGAAAAATTGGCCTGTTTACATTTAGGCTTATAGGAAAACCTATGAATACTATTATTTACATGGGTCATGTGAGCAGTTATCACTAATAAATATTTTATCGATACTATCAAATTTTACGCAAGCAGGCTAAACTATCGCCCCTGATAATAGCTAATAATTTTGTTATTAACATTTATCATTATCATTTTTTATAATCACGTTACTCTATTACTATCAAGTCACCCTATTGTTGTTATTTTCTACGATAGCTATACGATAATAATGTCTTAAAACTAGGTATCTTGCTACATCAAAGATACTTTTAGTAGAATTATTATATTTACCATACCTTATTTTTGATTGCTTTTTTATAGTTAGTGTTCAGATTTATGATAATAGTTAATAAAAAGCATTCTTAAACTGTCTCTTTTAATATACTTCCTTTTATTACAGTCACTTTTGCCTATGTCTTCTAATCCACAATATCGCTTTTCACGCCAAAGCCATCATTTCGGCCAACGTCATGAACGAACGCTGTGGCAGCGTATTCATATAGACCCATGGCTGACTGTACTGTTATTGCTGATTTGCTGTATTGGCCTGACTATCTTATATAGTGCTTCAACCCAAGACGTTAGTATGGTTGTCCGACAAATAGTAAGCTATGGAGTGGCTTTTACAGTCATGTTTATTATGGCGCAAGTGCCACCTAGCATCTATCGCACCTTTACTCCTGTTTTTTATGTGTTAGGACTGATACTACTGGTATTGGTTGATATTATTGGCGAAGTAAGGATGGGAGCACAGCGCTGGATTAATTTGCCAGGTTTTGGCAGCGTACAGCCATCAGAGTTTATGAAACTGGGTATGCCAATGATGTGTGCATGGTTCTTATCCAAACGTGAACTACCGCCATCATTTTCAAGTGTAATAATAACTTTGGGCATTATCATTGTACCGGTAATACTGATCGCAAAAGAGCCAGATCTTGGTACTTCACTACTCGTTGCAGCAAGTGGGCTCTTTGTCCTGTTTTTGGCAGGTCTTTCATGGTGGATGATTTCAGCAGCGCTAGCGTTAGCCATACCCTTTGTAACCTTTGCATGGTATTTTTTATTACACGATTACCAGCGTACGCGAGTGTTAACCCTTTTTAATCCTGAAGATGACGTACAGGGAGCGGGTTGGAATATTATTCAGTCTAAAACTGCCATCGGTTCTGGAGGACTATCAGGTAAAGGTTATCTAGACGGTACACAATCACAACTGCACTTTTTGCCTGAAGGTCACACTGACTTTATCATTGCTGCTTTCTCAGAAGAATTTGGCCTATTCGGTGTGATACTACTTATGCTGATATATGCTTGCCTATTAATACGTGCACTATATATTGCTTTTACCCACCCTGATACCTATAGCCGCCTATTAGCAGGTGCTATTGCGATGTCGTTTTTTGTCTATGTATTTGTGAATGTTGGCATGGTTGGAGGCATTCTACCTGTTGTTGGCGTTCCCTTACCTTTCGTTAGTTACGGTGGTACTGCAATTGTAACCTTAATGGGCGGGTTTGGACTTTTGATGTCCATTCATACTCACAAAGCTGATTAGTCAAATTGTCCTGATAGCTAATATATCAAAACCATACTCCGCCCTGCTCATAAGCTTATGTAGCAGTATTTTTTACTTAAGCTAAATAATATAGTGTGAGTATGAATTAATAATTAACTATGGTTCAAAAAATATGTCTTATATAAATATTGGCTTTAAGATTATAAAAATTGCAATCTAATGGTTAAAAGAACCAGAATTATAAATATAAAGAAGTAAAAATACAGATAACAATTTATATTAGATTGTTTATATTCAAAATGAAGCATATATTAAAAAGTATTATGAGTATCCGATATAAATAACATCAATTCAAAAAACAAACATTTATAAAAATATTTATTTAGTAAATAAAAATATTCCTTATAAAAATTACACTATTATCATAAAAAACAATGTTATCTAAGACGCTGTTATTGTTACAGAAATATGTAGAAAGTTACCTGTTTATATCTTTAATACATTTGTCATTAATAACAATCATCATTAAACTTTAATCCTTGTTTTTTACAAAAATTTGCGTTACTCTCTTTTTACTACTCTTTGATACATAACATGTACAGAGTTGCTAATAAACTTTGCATTCAATTATATTTCGGTCGTAGCTGCTCCGTATAGTGAGCATCTAGCTTTTCAAAGGCACTACTTAAGTTAACGTATTCATAACAAAATAAGATAGTAAAACTTTGAATTCTTAATTAGTAGCTTTACATTGAAAATTTGCGAAATGAAAATTACCCATGTTTTGAGACTTATCCAGCCATTGCTCATATCCTATGGTACTTACATAGATGACGAGCATGCATGATCTGTAGCGTTATCAGAATTACTTTATTCTGTTGTGCTCAACCCTAGGTTTTGGATACTATGTCTTAATATATAAGTTATAGAGGTATCTATGAATAAGCGTCTATCTGGTTTACTTACAATGTCAGTGTGTTTGTTTGCTGGCTCTGCAATAGCATCTAATGCCAATGCCGTAGAAGCAAAAACATCCCTTGCGACCTTGTCTCAAGATAACGCCTCCCATATTGATCGTGTACTTGGTGAGCTTACTCGCCAACATGATAATGCTTCAAGCTTAGTAAAATCTGCACGTCAGCCAGCATCGTTAGCTATTAACAGCTCTCTATTGGCTAATGATACTAGTCAAGTCACTGATGATGAAGATGTATTAGAGCGACTGACTGCTGTGGCCTCTAATTCTGTCAGCAAGTTCAAACAAACTGGTCTCGCCTCTTGGTATGGTCGTAAGTTCCATGGCCGTAAAACTGCCAGTGGCGATACTTTTGATATGAATGGTCTGACAGCTGCTCATCGTTCTTTGCCACTAAACTGCTATGTAAAAGTAACCAATAAAACTAATGGCAAAAGCGTAGTAGTAAAGGTAAATGATCGTGGTCCATTCCATGGTAATCGCGTTCTAGATTTGTCTTATGGTGCAGCTAAACGTTTAGGCATCACTAGTAAAGGTGTTGGCAACGTTTCAATTGAACGTGTTTCAGGTCCATAGTTTTTTAGGTTATAGTTTTAAATACTCAATTAAAGTTACAGACTTAGAAAAACTAGCAATTCAAAATATATAAAGCATATTAAAAATGTAAAAAAGTTCCAAACTCAAGTGAGTCTGGAAATTTTTTTATGGATGCTATTATTAAGAAAGTTTTACTCAGATGAAGACTAAATCTCGAAGGCTATCTCTATAGCATCATCCAAACGCTCTACAGCGTGTACAGTAATACCTTTGAACTGCGGCGAGTTACTGGCAGGTGCATTTGATTTAGGAATGATAGCATGAGTAAATCCATGTTTCATGGCCTCTTTTAGGCGTTCTTGACCGTTCGGTACGGGTCGAATCTCTCCCGACAAGCCCACCTCACCGAATACTGCCAATGATGACGGCAAAGGCTTTTCTCTAATACTAGAGGCACAAGCTAATAGCACTGCCAAATCCGAACCCGTCTCTATCACTTTAACCCCGCCAACCACGTTGACATAAACGTCTTGTCCGCTAGTGTGAATACCACCATGACGGTGCATAACCGCGAGCAGCATTGATAGACGCTGAAAATCAAGCCCCAAAGCCATACGTCTTGGCTGTCCTTGAGAGTCATCAACCAGTGCTTGCACCTCAACCAATAGTGGACGTGTGCCCTCACGGCTAACCATAACCACTGAGCCAGCAACTGGCTTATCATAGCGGCTCAAAAATATGGCCGATGGATTGGCGACTTCTTTGAGACCCATGTCAGTCATACCAAAGATACCCAGCTCATTAACGGCGCCAAAGCGGTTTTTGACGGCACGAATCATACGAAATCGTGAGTCAGACTGTCCTTCAAAGTATAAAACTGTGTCCACCATGTGCTCAAGTACTCTTGGACCTGCCAATGTACCTTCTTTGGTCACATGACCCACTAGAAACAAAGCAGTCCCAGTCTGTTTGGCATAGCGAGTCAAAATAGCTGCCGACTCTCGAATTTGGCTGACACCGCCAGGAGCTGAATTAATCGCATCCGTATAAATGGTCTGAATCGAATCAATAATTGCAATAGCAGGCTGCTCTTGAGTTAGTGCGGCGCAAATGGTCTCTACATTGGTTTCAGCCAGAACTCGCAAACGATCAGCAGGTAAATCTAAACGTTTGGCTCGCATCGCCACCTGTGCCAACGACTCTTCACCAGTTACATAGAGCGCACTACCCGCTAACGAATCTGCACGTGCCATATTGGTCGCCGTTTGCAGCAAAATAGTAGATTTCCCAATACCAGGATCACCACCTATCAGTACCACCGAACCGGCAACCAACCCACCACCTAATACTCGGTCAAACTCGCTAATACCTGTTGGCAGACGTGTGTCTAACCCTACACTAACGGCATTAAGAGGCATGACAGCACTATGCGTTCCTGAATAATTTCCTGTTGGAGCACCACCATTTGCGCCACGCGGCGTTGCTCTATTGGCTGCGGGTTTAGAGGTATTTTTATTATGATGCGGCATACTAACATTTGGGGCTTCTATTAAACTGTTCCATTCGCCGCAATCAGAGCACTGTCCCGACCATTTACCAAAATGTGCACCGCAGTGCTGACAGACATAGCTACTTTTATTTTTTGCCATCGTGTATGCGCCCTGTTTAGGTTGCGAAATAAAGAGAGATTAAGATAGTTTTATTTATATAGGATAAGTCATCATAAATTATGATAAACCAATAACCGCTTCGATAAAAAAGAATGAAGGTTGGTAATGCAGACGTGAAAGTGCAGAGTTAGATGAATTAATTATAATAGTTAAATTGGGTTAGTAAATAAAAACTCAAGATGTATCGAATACTATAAAAATATTTGGGGCTGTCCTAGATAACTAGTTCAGTTCCTTTTTAACCCATTGTTTTAGCTGACGTAATTGACGTTTCGGATCACTGTAGTTAAAACGCCACTCACATTCCTTTAAAAACAGATGGAAATGCTCTTTTGGGATGCCATTATATTTACGCATATGACGCTTTGCTTGACTCCAAAAGTTCTCTATTCCGTTAATATGATTACTGTCTTGTACAAACTCTTTTGAATGGTTAATGCGGTAATGGGTAAACTCACTGACATCAAGTGCGTTGTAACTTCTAAAGGAGTCTGTGTAAACGATACTATCAGGCTTTACTTTCTCTCTTATAATAGGGATTAAGGTATCAGCTCTGGCATTAGGGATGATACAAGCATAGACGCTACCATTGCGCTTAAGCAGTCCAAAAACAGGAACTTTGTTACCAGCACCGCGACCACGTTTGCCTTTGCGTCTGCCGCCAAAGTAGCTCTCATCAACTTCTATTTCGCCTTCTAGAAGGCCAGGTTCCTGACTATTTTCATAAATCAGTAGTCTTAGCCTGTGAAAGTAATAGCTGGCTGTTGTTTTATTAACACCCACTAAGCTTGCTGCTGTTCTTGCGGTAGAACCGGCAACAAATAGTTCGATAAGCTTAGTTTGTTTGTACCAACTTAATCTACTCTTTCTCATATGACTATCCTAGATTATTTTACTTATCTAGGACAGCCCCAAATATTTTTAACCGCTCATCTATAGTTCTTATTTATGAGTTATAGATGAGCGGCTACGCACAGGATTACCTATACTTGAAAGTCTTTACCTAAATAGACTGATTTTACTAGCTCATTATCTAATACTTCACACGATGTGCCTTCAGCGATAATGGCACCTTCTGAAACAATATAAGCTTTATCACAAATGGCTAAGGTATCACGAACGTTATGATCGGTGATTAGTACGCCAATACCGCGATTTTTTAACGCCAAAATAACGTCTTTGATATCACCAACAGAGATAGGATCAACCCCAGCAAAAGGCTCATCTAATAAGATAAACTTAGGGTCAGCTGCTAAAGCGCGTGCAATCTCACAACGGCGACGCTCACCGCCTGAGACACTCATCCCTAGGGATTTACGTACATGCTCCAAATGGAACTCACCGATTAATTTTTCAAGCTCTTGTCGCTGTTCAGCGGCTGATAACTCTTTACGAGTTTGCAAAATAGCCAAGATATTATCTTCGATTGATAACTTACGAAAGATAGAAGCCTCTTGTGGCAGGTAACCAATACCAGCACGAGCACGCTCATGCATGGCATACTTAGACAAGTCCATTTTGCTTAAGGTAACGCGGCCTTTATCCATATTGACTAAACCGACTACCATATAAAAGCTGGTTGTCTTACCTGCACCGTTAGGTCCTAGCAAGCCAACGACTTGTCCTTGCTCGACAGAGAATGAGACATCTTTAACTACCCAGCGCTTGCCGTAACGCTTACCTAAATTTTGCATCGTCAGACGCTCGACTACAGGCGTAGTCGTACTGTTTATTACAGACGTATTCTGACTGTCAAGACTGCTATTAAAACTGCTACTATCACTCATACGATACTCATACTAATGCAAAATTTAGACGCTTATAAAAACTGACAAAATCATTCTAGCGTATACCGCTTTGGTTGGTATTATTATTGGGTGGAAGTACCAGTTCAACACGCTGGCTATTACCAGCTGTGGCCTCAACATCTCCAGCTTTTAGGCTATAACGAATCACATTACCCGCAAAGCTAGCTCCATTTTGAACCAGTCTTGCATTACCCGTTAAGGTAATAATACCGCTCACTGCATTGTAATCAATCTTGTTTGCTTGACCTTTTGCCAGTCCTTTTTCTTGAGTAATGACTTGTTGCATCGTCGCTGGACGTCCAGTTGCCACTGCCGAATTAATGCTGCGCTGCTGCGATAAATTTACGGTGATATCATCAGCAGTAAGCTTTAGTGTACCCTGAGTAATAATGACATTGCCAGAGTAACTGGTGACACCAGTACGCTCGCTATAAGTCGCTTTATCCGCCAATAACTTGATGGATTGATTAGCATCTGATGGCAACGCATGACTATATAGCGGTAATGCTAATATCATGGTTATCGGTAAAATACGTAAAAATTGTGGCACTTGATTGCAACGAATGGTAGGCAAAAATTTAGGTTTCATAAGCAGTTACTCTTTTATAATTAGGAGGTAATGAGTAGTAGAAAAGCAAAAGCCGTTAGGTAACTAAACTAAATTAATAAAGTTGAATACCGAGTAGTAATAAGTGAGTCACTTGTTAGACAATTTATTGCGAGTACCTTTACCCTCTATTTTAAACTATCTGAGGCTATCATACGTACTATACAAGATATTAAAATAATGCTTTATCTTGACGCTCAGCTGGCGTAAAGGTCACAGCCACTTGCCCAAATTCATATTCACCAGTCTCAAGATTGGCTTTCATACTGGAAGCCTCAAAACGATTCATACCCTGCTCAACCTTGACTGACTCATCGCTATAGACTTGGCGTGATTTAGTATTACCTTTGAGCGTCTGACCTGTGACTTTAATCGGTTCAATATCTGATGCCACACCAGCTTTGTCTTCACTAACCAAGGTAAAGCCACCAGATAAACGCAGCTCTCCTGTTTGTTGATTAATAGTAGCACTGCCCGCTTGAATCTTATAACGCTGCTCATCAGATGGCTCCCAATTCATGGTAATACCTGACATCTCATCTTGATTGGTCACTGGATTATGTGTCAGTGAGTCAGCATTGAGCTCGTACTCCGTCTCGCCTTCTTCATTGGTTTGTACCGCTTTGATATCAGTCGCCTCATAATCAACCTCAGAAGCTTCTATATTTACTGGTGGCGTAATCTTACCTTGTTGCTGAAAAAACCAACCAGCGATACCAGCAATGATTAACGCTAAAATAATTAAAACACGAGTATTCACGACAAGTTATCCTGCGCCTGTACTTCATCAAGCGTATAGTGCGCGATAAAGTCTTGATAGTGTCCATGACCTTTTAAAATAAGATCACATACTTCACGTACCGCCCCTGTACCACCTGCGCGCGTAGTCACCATATCACTGCGATTAATCACTTCGGCATGTGCATTAGGCACTGTCGCAGCAAAGCCAACCGTTTGCATGGCTTTAATATCAGGTAAGTCATCACCCATATAAGCGCAATCGGCAGCGGTAATATTTAATGCTGGATCTAATGTCGAAAGCAGCTCTGTTAAGGCGATAAGCTTATCGTCACGGCCTTGTACCACATAGTCAACACCCGTCTCAGCGGCGCGCTTATTGACCATAGGGCTACTACGACCAGTAATAATAGCGGTTAAAATACCATAACGTGCTAAAGACTTAATCCCAACGCCATCTTGCACTGAGAATGCTTTGGTCTCAATGCCATTAGCATCATAGATTATCTGACCATTCGATAAGATACCATCAACATCCATCACAAGCATCTTAACTTGTCCGGCTTTTTTGATTAAGTCTTGCATAATTTATCTCTTATGAAGTTTTTTATTCAATTGTAAAATCTATTCAGTTTAAGTTATTACTTTACACCTGCTTGTAGCAAGTCATGTACGGTAATAATAGCCTCTAAACGCTCTTGCTCATCTATCACCAATAACTGGCTAATCGCATTTTCGTTCATTACGCTTAACGCATCTGATGCGCGCATTGTTTTGCTCACTTGTCGTGGATTAGTACTCATCACATCATGTATTGGGATAGCAAGATCGATACCTTTTTCTAAACCACGGCGCAAATCCCCATCTGTAAATACACCAACGACTTTTTTCTCATCATCAACTACCACTGTCATACCCAAACGACCAGCAGACATGATGAATAGCGCATCTTGCAATGGGGCTTTTTGATTGATGAGAGGCAGGTTTTCTACATTACTGTGCATCAAGTCCTCTACTCGCGTTAGTAGCTGACGACCAAGTGCGCCTGCTGGATGCGATAACGCAAAATCCTCTGAGGTAAAGTTGCGTGCATGCACTAAAGCGACAGCTAAGGCATCTCCCAACGCTAAAGTGGCGGTAGTACTAGAGGTAGGTGCTAGATTAAGCGGACAAGCTTCTTGTGATTTACCAAGCGTTAATACAATGTCAGCTGCGCGCGGTAGCATACCGCGTTTATCTCGGCTAATACTTATCAGCGGAATACCCAGCCTTTTGACGACTGGCAATAACGTCTTAATCTCGTCAGATTCACCAGAGTTAGAGATGGCCAGTAGCACATCGCCTTTTACAAGCATTCCTAAATCGCCATGACCTGCTTCGCCAGGATGCATAAAAAATGCTGGCGTTCCAGTCGAGGCGAAAGTCGCTGCTATTTTGCGCCCAATCAGTCCTGACTTACCCATACCAGTCACGACTACTCGACCCTTACAAGCCAAAATAATATCACAAGCTTGCGCAAACCTATCGTCTATTTGCTCCGTTAACAATGCCAGTGCTGCCATCTCAGTATTGATGGCATCAATAGCAGTGGTTATAAATTGGGCATGGGTAAGGTTTTTTGCGCAGTTGCTCATGGTTTGACTCGATACTTATAATGGATAACGTATTTTACTATATTGGGAGTAATATTAATAATACAGCCTAGAAAATTTTAATGGTGCGCTAGATTAATAACAGAATAGCGATAGTGGCAGTAATATCGCTATGGTTTGTATAATACTCATCTGGTTTATACAAAAAAGACCCACTCAATAGCAGGTCTTTTTTATTAATAAAGGCGATTACTAACGATATGATGCGCCTTCATATGTATCTTCGATTAATTGTTGTTATTGTTATCAATATCATCATTCGGCTTATCTTCAGGGTCAGTGCTTTCTGCTGGATTTTCAAATCCACGATCTTGACCAAAACCACCACGCTCAAACCCGCGATCCTGACCTTGACCTAAACCGCCACGTTCAAACCCACGATCTTGACCTTGGCTAAAGCCACCACGATTAAAACCGCTACGATTAGAAGCAAAACCGCGTTCTTCAAAACCGCTAGCTGCACCTGCAGTGCTACCACGCTCAAATCCGCTACTGGTACTACCACCTTGATATCCAGCGGCACCTTGAGTCTGCATGCTACTACCTGTAGTCGCCGTTGTACTCGTGCCTCGTGGATTACGAGCTGGCACTACAGTTGAGATAGCATGCTTATAAACCATTTGACTGACAGTATTCTTAAGTAAAACAACATATTGGTCAAATGATTCAATCTGGCCTTGCAATTTAATGCCGTTGACCAAAAAAATAGACACCGGAATGCGGTCTTTACGTAGTGAGTTTAAGAACGGATCTTGTAATGTTTGTCCTTTTGACATAAAAACTCTCCTAAATATTATATAATTATATTATAAGTGCTTGTTTAATTATAATGGTTAGAGGAAGATACAATAATAAGTTTTACTAATAAAACGTATCTAAATAAGCACTAATTTTTCTTGAGTAATTCTACTTTATCTTGAATGCCAGATTATTGTAAATAATTAAGTAACCAGTTGTTTCTATGGTAGTTTTTATTAGAAAAAAACACTTTAATGTAACAACCAATTAGCAATAGTCAACATAACCTGCCTATAAATGGTAGGTTACCAAATTATAACAGCTATCTAGACTACACTTTGAAACTTATTGTGATTTATTTTTATTGTCGATATCAACTTATAAAGAATGTTGTTTACTACTGATAGCATATGTACTTAATGTCATGTACCGTTTTTCAGATAGTATCAACGATTAGTATTAATTAATAATCAACGTAGATATTCACCAGCTTGCGCCATGGTCGTAAATGATGGTATGACGATTTTGTTATTTTTATCATCACCTGTTGAATCAGTATTGATAATCGGTAATTGAGTTAACTTACGAAGCCAAGTGTATTGACGCTTTGCCAGTTGCCTTGTAGCATATAATGCCTTATTTTGCATTTGATAACAAGCAAGTGCTTCAGCCTGACTATTAAGCATTGATGACTGTGCTTGCGACTGAAACGCGATATTCTGTTTCATGTTTTGATTGGCTAATTCTTCGGGTTCACCAAAGGCATCATTGAACTGAGCTTTATCCAAATGCGGTTGCTCAAATATTGGATGATTAGTATGTACTAGGTATTCTAATACTTGACGATAGCCAACGCAGCGCATAGAAGGCAGATTTGGTGTCAGTGGATACTGCTCAAGCAAGCTAACTACTTCAGTTACTAGCCCCTCATTCCACATGATATCTAAACGCTGTGCGATACGCTCATGTAACCATGGGCGATCAGGCATCACTGCTAATGCATGCCACTGCTGATTGGGATTGTGCGCCAATGCTTGCTTAGGCTTATGCTGCCACTCACTGATAGGAATGTCTGTTTGCAGATATACCTCAATAGCGCGAGTAATACGTTGAGTATCAGTGGCATTAAGACGCTGATAACTTATCGGATCAACCTCACCCAGATAGTCATATAGCTCACTAATGCCCTCTTCCTGTCGCCACTGCTCTACGCGTACGCGAACACTATCATCGCTATCAGGTACTGGAGATAGCCCATCCAGTAGCGCCATGTAATACATCATGGTGCCGCCGACTAGTAAGGGTATCTTGCCGTTCTCGTGACAGCTATCAATCAAACGGGCGACATCGCTGACGAACTCAGCGACACTATAGCTCTGCATAGGATCAATAATATCAACTAAATGATGTGGATAGCGCGCCAGCTCAGTAGCAGTTGGCTTCGCTGTACCGATATTCATATCACGATATATTAGAGCCGAATCTACTGAGATTAGCTCATAACGACCTGTATCGTACAACTCATAAGCCAGTGCAGTCTTACCGCTCGCGGTTGGTGCCATCAAGCAAATCACGCTATTATCCGCTAGATTGGGACTCAAGCTACGGGATGAGCTATCAGACGAATGTCGCATAGGGATGCCTTTACTGGTTGTAGTTTGAATAGATAGAACAGAGGCTAGCTATATAAAAGCTAGTATTTATTGTTAAGGCTCAGATTAACTGAATGTAGTTTGTTCGGAGGCAGATAATAGCATCAACGAAACTAATTGATTGCGGTCTATGACTTTGATTGCATTGTTAGTTAGCAACTCTTCAACATCTACTATAAAAATCGTCAAATCTTGCGCAGTCATTTGCGCGCTTACAATAGCAAGTTGCTGATTGACACATGCTGCGCTATTTAGCATTTCATCTTTTTTAAATATATTACTGCTAAGTACATGTGACTCAAATAATAGACGAAGCTTTAAGTGCCAATCTGCTGCACTAATAAGTGAAAGCTGTCCTTGGTTGTAAAACAATAACCAAGGCAGCGATTTATCATCGATGTCTTTAGGGTTAGAAGATTCACTTACTAAACCATTTAAGCTATTAATAACATCCAAGCAAACTGGTAAACGCCCTGTCTTTATAAATGAGCTATTCAAAATATTAAGGCTATCAGCGGAAGTTGCACTTGAAGGTTTAACATTCTTATCAGACGATTCGTCAACATAAGATTTTGCTGAACAGAATTCCGCTACGTTTTTAGAGAACTGTTTGCTTGCTGACAGTTGATACGGATATTTAGGAGTATGTACTTGATTGTTTTGCGCTAAGTTACTAGTAGCAAATGTCTTAGGCAATGACGCATTAAAAGATGTGCTTGGAGAGGTATTTCTGTCTAGCATCTGTCTATCGTAATCGGTAGTTGCTACCGTCTCCGTTGTACTAACCGTTTTAAGTTTCAAACGAACTGCATGGCTTAAATGTGCCATGATATTATTTAACGGGCTGATTTTGATCCGCTGTTTGGATGGATGCACATTGATATTGAGCCACTCGGTTGGTAGATCAAAATAAAGGGCGTAACCGATGCTACTAAGTCCAGCACTGTGAGCAAGTTGGCGCAACTGATTGCTAACGATCGGCTCTTTTACCAAACGACCATTCACATATAGCAGCTTTGGCAAGGCGTCCTGTGAATCAGTGCTAGGCCATAACCAACCACTGATACTTACCTGATTACCTGAGTAATGATTATCAGCATGCCCTATAGGCTGCTGCATTAGACTCGATAAATCAATTGCTACTTCTAGCGCGTTATCCGTCAATGGCCTACCCGTCGCTTGTTCAAGACGTGATAACGGCAGACGACTAGCGTTATTGTTTTTTCCGTTAACATTTATCGATAACGAACTTGAAGACAACGCACTGGACAGCGACAGCCGTTTTTTATTGTCGTGAAAGAGACTAAGCGCTACATCAGCGCGTGCCAAAGCTACTTCACGCACAATCGTTTCGATATGACTAAACTCGGTCGAAATAGATTTCAAATTACCGCGGCGTGCTGGCACGTTAAAGTATAAGTCCTTTACCGTGATTATCGTACCGCGATTGTGCACAACAGGTATCAGTTTCGGCAGATCATCTAAGATACCAGTGACCTGCAACTGGCGGCCGATACCACTATCATCATGACTACTGGTTAGCGTCAATCGTGAAACTGCCGCCGTTGCTGCCAATGCCTCCCCGCGAAAACCCAAAGTAGTAATACCATGTAAATTTGCGACATCAGCAACTTTACTGGTCGCGTGACGAGTAATCGCCATGACCATATCATCAGGATGAATACCAACACCATTGTCCACCACTTCAATCATACCCATGCCGCCTTGAGTAATATGCACTTCAATATTACTGGCACCAGCATCGATAGCATTTTCAAGCAACTCTTTAACCACAGCTGATGGACGCGTCACAACCTCACCTGCTGCTAATTGATTGATTAGTAGCGGTGATAGTTTTTTGATTCGTGTATTAGAGTGATTATCTAGCATTAGTGAGGGACATATATTTTGGATTGCAGGCATTTTTTGAGCTAAATTTTCAAAACTGATAAGTCTAAGCCTTGCGCTTCCCCTATCTTTGATAATCGTATCTCCACCTGACGTGACTCATCAACGCTTTGAGTCATATCAATGAACAGTGTCGGCGGTGGTAGATAATTATCAGCGCGGCTTGGCCATTCGATAATAACCAGCGCATCTTTATCATCAAGGTACTCATCAAAACCAATAAGAGACAACTCTTCAGGGTCTTGTATACGATATAAATCAGTATGATAAACCAGCTTAGTTACGCCATTGCCTTGCTCAATACTATAAGGCTCGACCAAAGTATAAGTCGGGCTTTTTACCGCACCTTTATGCCCAAGTGCTTGCAACCAATAGCGTGTCAGCGTGGTTTTACCTGCGCCCAAATCACCTGCCAGCCAAACGCTACCTGACACTAACAAGGCGGCAAGCTGCTCGGCTAAGCTTTCGGTATCTGCTTCTGAATATAGAGTTAATATTCGCAACTGTTTATCAGTAAAAGGCGTATCATTATGATTAGACATCAGACTGTACCTGCTTGTTGTTCGTGAACCTGCATCGTTACCGAAGGATTTACAAAATTCTCACCGCGTATCAGCTTGGCATATAATTCAGGATCATGCCACTCACTACAGACTTGCTCGCTAAATTCAAAATCCTCTAATACCAGCTTGCCCATTTGCTCATTAGCCACATCATCAGCAAAACACTGGGCATAACCAGTTGCGGTTTCGTGTGCAATCACCGAGTAGACGCTGACATCAGACTCACCATTTTGCATTTGGGTTTGTTTTAGGATTTCTTGTGCCCAAAAGAAGATAACTCGTGAGAATTGCTCTGCTGAAGGTGACACTGGCAAACTAATCCAGCGTGCACTGAACTTCTTACAGGCAGCGATATACTCAGGATCGTCTTTATTCCAAAAACAAATCGCATGATCAAAGCTATCGATGATGTCTTTGATCGAAGACTTTAATAAGCCAAAATCATAGACCATTTGCCCATGATCTAGACGAGTGGCCTCTAAGATAAGCTCAATCTGATAACTATGACCATGGATAGAGTGTTTGCAGCGCTCAGAGCTACAGTTACGAACAATATGAGCATTTTCAAATTTAAATAGTTTACGAATACGCATAATAATTTTGACCAAAACAGTAAGCACTATTGTGCTAGATATTAATAAGTAAGAGTTTGCCAAACCTAATCATTGGCTTAACGCTTATTATAGCAAATCGGCATGTATCCGTAAGTAAGCACTTATTAATACTATTATTGTTTTATACATTATTCGAGCGCGACTCTAGCCAAAAACTCAATTTGAATACGCTTAATTTCAATATAAAAGCAGAGTTAAATATAACCGAGCTTAAAAGGATGAATTGAGTGGAGCGTAGGGAAATTGTGCTATCGCTATCTATTGCGGAGGCTTAGGGCTATACTTAATTCAGAACGCAGCGTCTGCGACAATTGTATCAATACCGCCCGATAGTCAGCCCCATTTGACTCAATCAGAAGGCAGTATAAGTTACCTTAAAAAGGAAAGAACCATGAGTAAAGGTCAAGATAGTAAGAAGAATGTAAAAAAGAAACCGCTGTTAACAGCAAAAGAGAAAAAAGCCGCCAAAAAATCTAAAAAAGAAGATAATGGTAGTATCTTAGGCAAACATTAATATTAAGTACATCAATATGCTAATTGAACCTATATTAATCTGAACTATAATATTAAAGCTGTGCCACTTGAATCTCACGGTTTGATTGGCATTTTTTATGCTAGGCGCTGCTTTTATATTAGGTGCTGCGTGGCGCAAACATAATAATCACCATTCCCAGCAGCGCGACCGCAGAACCTAATATATCCCATGTGGTTGGTCGAATGCCGTTGATAGTCCATAGCCAAATAATTGCCATTGCAACATACACCCCACCGTAAGCCGCATAAACTCGACCTACAGCGGTTGGATGTAAGGTCAGCAACCATACAAAGGCTGCCAGACTAAGCACACCGGGGATAAGTAGCCAAATTGACTTACCTTCTCGCAGCCATAGATAAGGCAGATAGCAACCCACAATTTCAGCCAATGCTGTCAGCACAAACAGCCCAACGGTTTTCAATTCAGTCAAAACCACTACTCCTAAACGGTGATAAATCCGGTCAAATACTGCACGGCATTGCCAGAAATAAACACTTTATCGCCCGTAACGACACAATCCAGAATCCCGCCTTTTATATTCTCATTTTTAGTCACATTTATAATACTTTTACGAGCATCATTAATCCACAATAAACAGCTTAGCGCCTATCTTCGTTGACGAGCGATGCGCGATTGTATCGTCCGCTACTTGATAAGTCATACCCGGTGTCAAGGTAAAAGTACGACCGTCCTTTAATTCCGTGTTTAATTCTCCTTCAACACAGAACAAAATGTGCCCTTTATAGCACCAGTGATCCGCAAGGTAGCCTGCAGAATACTCAACCATATGCACATTGATATTGTTAAATTCGCAAGTCTTCCAATACCCTGTGCCAGTCTCACCTTTGATTTCTACTGCTTCTACTTCCGTCCAGTCAGTAATCCCAAAAGGTATATTTTTCATTTCCATAACATTATCTCCCTGATTTAATCGTTAATTAATAATAAAACATTTTACCTACTATACCTCAAATCCAACGCCGCACCTTCTTTAGATACGTTTGATAACGCTTGCCAAATTTTTGTTCCATCATCCGCTCTTCTGGCTGAATCTGAAAACGAGTCATATAAAGCATAAAAACTGGCACTAACACAAACGCAAGAAAGTGAGACAAATATAATGCCCAGCATAATAAGATAAGTACCAATCCCACATACATAGGATTGCGAGTGTATTGATAAATACCGCGTGTCACTAGATTCGTAGATTTTTCGGGAGTATGTGGATTAACGGTAGTTTGTGCTTTTTTAAATTCAGCCACTCCCATAATACCACTGCCCAATCCTATAACACCCAAACAAATCGCTAGTGCAGTTGAGCCATTAAAAGAGAACTGCAAGCTTGGCATGATTTTAGCTACGCCATACATGGCAGCTGCGGTAATGGTGACCTGGGCTACAGGTGGTACTTTTAGCTCTAGAGCGTTCATTATTAGACCTTATGCATGATTAAATGATATATCTGAACAGTTGACTGTCTATTAGATGAGCTGACTGTTTTTAATTCTTATGCTTTCGTTCTTTTGGCGATTTCGGTGTGTGTGGACGGTTAACTGAGATTGTTATTTATCAAGACAACGCCATTTATGAAGAGCTATAATATATAAAAACATATATAAAGCAATAATATCTCAATTATGAGATTAGGTCTTAAAGTTGCATTTAAATTTTAATTGGGAAGTTAACGTAATGATGCGTATTGGATTGTTTTTATTGACCAACTTAGCGGTGATTGTGGTATTTAGCATCGTGTTTGGTATCTTATCCAGATTTTTTGGGATTGGTGGTGTACATGGCGTGGGCGGACTAAATTATAACAGCCTTGCTATTATGTGCGGTATATACGGCATGGTTGGTTCGATGGTTTCGCTATTTATCTCAAAGTGGATGGCGAAAAGATCTACGGGAACGGTTGTCATTGAGTCGCCAAGCAACGCTACGGAACAATGGCTGGTAGATACCGTCGCTAAACAAGCACGAGCGGTAAATATTGGGATGCCAGAAGTGGGGATATTTAATAATTCACAGCCAAACGCCTTTGCAACTGGCTGGAATAAAAACAAGGCTTTGGTCGCGGTCTCGTCTGGTCTATTGCAGAACATGAATCAAGATGAAGTAGAAGCGGTGTTGGCGCATGAGATTGGTCACGTGGCAAATGGTGATATGGTAACCCTTGCTCTTATCCAAGGCGTGGTGAACGCCTTTGTGATGTTCTTTGCACGTATCATTGGTAGCTTTGTCGACCGGACTGTCTTTAAGAATACGAGTAATAGCTCTGGTATTGGTTATTTTGTCACTAGTATCGTGATGGATATTCTGCTTGGTTTCTTGGCATCTGCCATCGTCATGTGGTTCTCACGTCTGCGTGAATTCCGCGCTGATGAGATGGGTGCAAAGCTTGCCAGCAAAGACAAAATGATTAGTGCGCTTGATGCCTTGCGCCCTTCTGCACAACGTCCAGATCAAATGCCAGAGAGCATGAAAGCATTTGCAATCTCGTCTGGGCAGTCCACAGGCTTTAGTATCGCTAACCTTTTCCGCTCACATCCAACGCTTGATGATCGTATTGCGGCGTTAAGGAAGTATAATCCTAGTGGAAGTTAGCTAACTATCTCTTTTCTGATCTACTAAGGCGCAACTTATACATTTATTATCTATAAGTTGCGCCTTAGTTTAGGTAAATCTATTAAACCTATTTGATAAGTATCTTAAGCATTGTATCGAATTTTTACTATCCAATCCACGATAAACAACCTCTTGAAAACCAGTCATACATAGGCGTCTGTCCTGAATCCATCCATATAATAAATACTATTATGACTCCATTTATCAACACCATGAACTCTAACGCTCTTTGCGACAATTATTGAAATAGAATTTGCACCATGTAATGGTGGAATGATTACATCCTTGTCTACGAAGTAAACATTATTCTCTCGTATTTTTATATCCTTCAAATAACTTCCCTTAGCCCCATCTTCCCAAAATTTTATTTCCCCAGGAGTTGCAGGTTTTGCAATAGAGAAGAAATGACTCTTTATTGACTCTAGAAAAGATTGAGACTGTTCTTTTGACCGCTGAACATCATGATTGACCATCCAAAGTTGTGACTGCGCATGACTTAACTGCTCTTTTAGTACTTCTGACTCAGTTGTTGTAGCTATTTTAGTTTCTTTGGCTTCCAATTTCTTTATTATTTGTTTTATTTTGGCACAACTACTTGTTACAGCATCAGACACGTCAACATCTTGATCATCATAAAAAGATGCTGTTATTCCTGCTAAATCAGTTGGCAGACGAAAGGTTGATTTGGAAGAGTTTGGTACCAAAATAAAACATTTTTCTAACCCAAGCGCTCCTATAAACATACCTAGTTCTAAGATAACATTGTCTCTGACAGAGCTATATTCTTTTTCACGTATTAGAGATTTATCATCTGGATGAAATACAAAAACAGCATAGTCAGCTTCTTTTGTTTTACTTATAAGTGTAGTTATTGTCATCGAAGATAAATCAAAAGCATTTTCCCATAGTTTCGGGCGAAACTCTGTATCAAGTTTAATATGAACAGCTTCTGCAACAGGTAGAGCCTCTGACGAAGATGCGATAAAAATTGTTGGTTTATCACTCATAATTAAATCCTCATATCTACTTAAAATTTTAATGTCATGATAGATATCTAACATTAGTAGGTTAAATCTACATATTTTTTTAATAACTTTAACTATTGAATTATATCAACTCACGTTCATAGAAGTCTTAAATTACTCTCATATTAATTTTTATAATTTTCGTTAAACTCTATTAGTAGCCGTAGGATGCGCCCAGCGCACCGATAAAAATTGCTCAAATCACGATAGATAGTAGCAAGAACGCGATGTCACCGCTAGCCCTGACAGTAGCGGCTATCCTGTCATAACTGCTAGGTTGCAAAGGCTTGGCGGGTCAGGGTGTCGCGGTAGCAGCAACCTGTCCCGCCAGTAGCCACTGCCCTAGCAGAAATGGCAGATAATAGCGGATGGCAGGATTGGCTCCCCTATTATCTATATGGTTTAATCACGACCAGCAGCTCAACTCTTACCTGTTATTCCCACTGACGTCAACGCGCTGTCCAGACCAGTATTAGTGTCTGCTGGGGCGCTAATAAAGGTCATGTAAGCTTCGTATTGCTCAAGGACATCATCGATAACTTGCTGCTTGGTCAATCCCATCAAGTCATAACCGCCCGTGCCGGTTTGGGTCGTCACCTCTAAACGGTAATAAACGTCACTGACAGGCGACATCTTGCCACTAAAGGTAGGCGACGGCGTCT
Source organism: Psychrobacter sp. P2G3 (assembly GCF_001593285.1). Lineage (NCBI taxonomy): Bacteria > Pseudomonadati > Pseudomonadota > Gammaproteobacteria > Moraxellales > Moraxellaceae > Psychrobacter > Psychrobacter sp. P2G3. The sequence continues at coordinate 1,390,852 of NZ_CP012529.1, read as the reverse complement.
CAACCATAGAGACTTGATAATAAAAGTTATTCAGAGCATCGGTGGATACCTTTAGCAATGGCCCGCCAATATCAATGTCATCAGCTATGTGAGGGATGTTATCGCGCTCGATATCATAACCTTGACGCTCAAACTCATTGGCGACATCGTTTAGCGCTGGGCGGACGACACGCTCAAGGAATTGGACGGTCTCACGCTTAGATGGGTATGCAAGCATTTGTCCCAATCGCTGCTTCCATGAACGCTCTGGTATATAACCACCGCTTGGCGTCACCGAAGGACGGCGCAGCACGGTGCCTTCGCGCTCGGCTCGTTCTATTTTTAACGCTTTAGAAAAAGAGAACATCACCAAATAAACGATAATGGTCACAGGAAGCGCGAAGATAAGCGTGGCGTATTCCATGGTAATGACGCCGCCTGCGATTAACATAGAGATGGTCAACATCGCCGTCAATACCGCCCAAAAGATACGTAGCCACTTCGGGCCATCTTCTGATGGATCGGGAATGGAGGTTGAAAAGTTCGACATGACCATCGCCCCTGAGTTGGCGCTGGTAATGTAGAATAGTAATCCTGAAAGTGTCGCTAAAGCTACCAAAATAGTCGCACCAGGGAACAGCTCAAGTAGCGCATACCAACCGCGCTCTGGGCTTTGCACTGCAAGTTCAGCGAAGGCTGTGTTGCCTTGCATTACCTGATAAAGGGCTGAATTACCAAAGAAAGAAACAATGATAAAGTCGCACAATACCGGCACGGTAATCGCGGCAATGACGAACTCACGTAGCGTACGACCACGCGAAATACGAGCTAAAAACACCCCAACGAACGGTCCCCATGCCAGCCAAAAAGCCCAAAAGAACAGCGTCCAACTGCCCATCCAGTCGCTACTACCGGGTACATAAGCAAAGGTTTTGAACATCCTAGCAGGTAGCGTGACAAAGAACTGACCAAGGTTTTCAACCAGAGCATTTAATAAGAATGCCGTCTCGCCAGCGATAAGGATAAACGCCATCATTGCCACTGCGCTCCAAAGGTTCAACTCGGATATCCAGCGAATACCACGGTCAACACCTGAGGTAGTGGCAAGAATGGTCAAGATAACGGCACCAACCACGAGGGCAATCTGTAACGTTAAGCCCTCCTCTAAACCAAACAGCTTTGAGAAACCAACGTTGAGCAGTACCACGCCGATACCCATCGTCGTCGCCACACCGAACACCGTACCCACTAATGCAATGATACTAATACCATGACCGATAGGACCTTTTACCCGCTTACCAAGTAATGGATAAAGGGCCGCTCGAATGGATAAAGGCATATCCCAGCGGTAGGCAAAATAGCCCATCGCCATACCGAGCAATGCGTAAACCGACCAGCCAGCGATGCCGTAATGAAACATCGTCCAAACGACAGCATCTTGCATGGCTGCGGCGCTCGACCCATCACTAGAAGGCGGGGTTAAATATTGTACGACAGGACCGGTCACCGAGAAAAACAGCAAATCAATACCAACGCCAGCCGCAAATAACATCGCCGCCCAAGTACCTAGCTTGTATTGTGGCCACGAATCATCAGGCCCAAGACGTATGCTGCCTTCTTTGGATAATGCGACCCAAAGCACAAAGCCGATGACTATCACCATCGTAATCACGTAATACCAGCCAAGATTGGTCGCAATCCAATCCACCACCGCTCTCATCGTCGTGCTGGCATTAACAGGCATAAAAATCGCCCATATGGAAAAGGCAACAATCACTAGCGAGGAGATAATCAGCACGCTCCAATTAATAGGGGCAACGCTGTTTTCTGATAATTCTTGCGCGCCTTTTTGCAGATCATTACGCGATATAGGAACGTCTTCATCAAAAGGTTTGGATTGACGTTTTGTACCGCCAAACTGGCTACGCTCGAACGGTGTGCGCGAACTTTCAACTTGCTCATTTGGCTGGTCAGCCTCGGTTAAGCTATCGTCATTTGGTTCGTTGGTCATTTTTACTCCCTGTATTGAATTTATATTGGACAAGCGAGCATGCTCTGAGTTGTCAATTAAGCCTCAGAATTGTCAGTTAAGCTATAACTTAATAATAGGATTATGTCATATAGCGAATAATTTGATAGTGCCGGTAATGGATGTCTGAGGATAGGTCTAGGTAATGAGTATAGGTAATAGTGTTAGATTTTTCGATACCTTGATTCTTGGTTTGGAATTGAAGAAAATTCTTAAGTTATTAATTATTGAAGATAATTAATGAAGACATATTAAAAAGCCCATCTAACTCTCTTATTGAGAAATTAGACAGGCTTTTTTTGAATACCTAGAACATGTTAAATATCGAACTCTAACGCTCTATCACCTTTACTGTCTTGAATACGCGTTGGCAAGCCAATCTTATTCAAAAGATTAATGTACGGCTTGGCATCCAGCTCTTCGACGTTGACCATCTTGCCAGCATCCCATTCGCCAGTAGCAACTAGCATAGCAGCAGCAACAGGTGGCACGCCTGCAGTATAAGAGATACCTTGACTACCCATCGCTTCATAAGCTTCTTTATGATCTGAGACGTTATAGATAAACACCTCAGTATCGACGCCGTCAACTTTACCCTTAACCTTATCGCCGATACAAGTTTTACCCGTATAATTGGGTGCTAGTGAGCTTGGATCTGGTAGCACAGCTTTAACGACTTTTAGCGGAATAACTTCTTGTCCTTCAGCAGTCATCACTGGCTGCTCCGACAATAGACCTAGATTTTGTAGCACGGTGAAAACATTAATATAGTGCTCACCAAAACCCATCCAAAAACGAATATTCGGCACATCTAAATTGGCTGATAAAGAATGAATCTCATCATGACCACTTAAATAGCTATTTTGCACGCCAACGACTGGCAGATCATCGGTGCGCTTCACTTCGAACATCTTGTTAGATTGCCATTTGCTATCTTGCCAAGAATAAACCGTACCTGTGAATTCACGGAAATTAATCTCAGGATCAAAGTTGGTCGCAAAGTATTTGCCGTGGCTACCTGCGTTGATATCGATGATATCGATGTCAGTGACCGAACCTGCGTCCATCATGTCATAGCCAAGACGCGCGTAGGCGTTAACCATGCCAGGATCAAATCCTGCACCTAAAATAGCAGTGATGTTATTGTCTTCACAACGCTGACGACGTTTCCATTCATAGTTTTCATACCATGGTGGCGTCTCACAAATCTTGCGTGGATCTTCGTGAATAGCAGTATCAATGTAAGCGACACCTGTCTCGATACAGGCTTCAAGCACGCTCATATTAAGAAAAGGCGATCCGACATTAATAACGATCTGGATGCCCGTATCTTGTATTAGTTTTACAAGCGCTTGACCATCCATCGCATCGATTTGATGGGTATGTAAAACGGCAGCTTGCTTAAAGCTACCTTTATCTTTCACACTCTGAGCAATCGCATCACATTTATCCTGAGTACGCGAGGCAATGTGAATGTCGCCGAGTACATCATTATGCATTGCACATTTATGAGCAACTACTTGAGCGACGCCGCCTGCTCCGATGATGAGTACATCTTTTTTGTTGGACTTAGCTTGTTGATTTGTGTTCAATGAACAATCCTCCTTTGTGTCCCTGTCGATACCATTGATATTGGCTATGCAAAACAGAAACGAGTGAATGATATGCGTGAATTAAAAAGGAAGACCGAGGAAAACCCACGCACCCGTTAGACAAATATTGCTGCCTTTGCCAGCGGCAATTATAACAATTTTTATTCGCTTTTCGGCAAAAATTACAACATAACTTAAAAACTTCAGAATGCATAATGATTCTTGAACCATTGTTTAAAGGTTATGCCAATCATTAGCTCAATGAAGTTAGGACAAACTCGCTTTATAGTCTTGATAGTCAAATTCACGCTGTACGTCAATACTGCCATCCAAACGACGAATAACAATCGCTGGCATGTTGACCCCATTAAACCAGTTTTTCTTCACCATGGTATAACCTGCGGCATTACCAAATGCAATCTTATCACCTACTTTTAAATGGTTAGGTAATGCATACTCGCCAAAGATATCGCCTGCTAAGCAAGAACGACCATAGATAATCGTATTGTCAGGCGCGTCATATTTTTGATCAGTGCTAGCGGGCACAACATCAACCGACTCATCATTAATAGAGGCAATAGACGCTGACTCCTGATAGATCAGCAAATCAAGCATGTGTGCTTCGATAGAAGCATCGACGACGGCTAAGTTTTTTTCATTATGCATGGTATCTAATACCGTCGTAACCAATGACCCTGCGCCATGGATACTTGCCTCGCCAGGTTCTAGATAGACTTGTACGTCATACTTTTCGCTAAAGCCTTTTAACCTTTCAGCGAGTTTTTCTAGTGGATAATCAGGGGCGATAAAATGAATGCCACCGCCCAAGCTGACCCATTCGAGCTGTGCTAAAACGTCACCAAATCTATCTTCGATATCAGCCAAGCTAGCACTAAAGGCTTCAAAACTGTCGTTCTCACAGTTGTTATGAATCATCACCCCAGTTATATCACCGAGCACCGCTGCAATCTTATCTTTATCATGCTCACCAAGACGACTAAAGGGACGAGCAGGATCAGCGATGATAAATGATGAATTGCTGGTCTTTGGATTCAAGCGCAGCCCTACTGAAATATTTTGTGCACGGGCTTGGTCTTTAAAAGCATTTAATTGCGAGATAGAGTTAAAGATAATCTTATCCGCATAGCTAAGCACTTCAGATATCTCATCGCTACTATAGGCCACGCTATAGGCATGAGTCTCTTTTTTATCTTCGCTATTGCCATTGCTATTATTGCCGAAGGTTTCATAGCCTAAACGCACTTCATTTAGTGAAGACGATGTTGTGCCATGTAAATAAGGGTGCATGACGTCAAAGACACCCCATGTGGCAAAGCATTTGAGTGCCAGTAATGCCTTAGCACCAGACAGCTCGCACAGACGTGCAATAATCTGCATATTAGCGACTATTGCAGCTTCATCAAGCAAATAATAAGGTGTTGGTACGGCAACTGGTTTTAAAGTTTTTATCGAGTTCATAAGAGATAACCTAATGGCTTTTGATAGGGTTATGACAGATATAAATATTTGCGCTATAGTAGACTAAATTCATCATAATTAGAATATCTTATGTCGCTTTCGACCGATTATTCCACTTCTACCAGCCAAGCTAACTTATCTCAACTCGATCCAAAGAATATCGATATGACCCATCTTAATCCTGATGCGCGTGCAGTGTTAGATTTTTGGTTCGACAAAGATAATGAGCAATACTGGTTTGACCAAAACGATGGTTTTGATAAGCAAATAAATGATAAGTTTGGCAAAATTTGGCAAGCCGCAAAACAAGGTGAATGCGTGATTTGGCGAACCGCAGAAACATCAACAGATAGTAACAGCTCAACCACGGCTTTGGCGGGACGCTTAGCAGAAATTATTGTTTTAGATCAGTTTTCACGCAATCTATGTCGCGGACAGGCTTGTGCTTTTGCGCAGGATGGCATGGCACTGGTATTGGCTCAAGAAGCTATTGGGCAGCCACATTTTAATAGTTTGCCGATGGAATGGCGCAAATTTATTATCATGCCATTTATGCACTCTGAGTCAGCGATGATCCATGAGCGCTATTTACCACTGTTTGAGCAATTAGATCATGCGAACACCTTGGACTTTGAACATCGCCACAAAGACATCATTGGTCAGTTTGGCCGTTATCCGCATCGTAATGAGGTTTTAGATAGAGAGTCGACTGCTGAAGAAAAAGCATTTCTAAAGCAGCCGGACTCGTCATTTTGATTAACTGTGTGCACGTTAGCGCAAGACTTATACGCTAACGTGCATACAGGTTTAATAGTTAACTTCACCTGTTGTAAAGGTAAACTGCTTAGTTTCTAGCGTCTTATTATCTACTAGAACATCAAAGCTGACTTGGTATTTACTATTGCCATAAAGACCACAGTTTTTACCTACTCTACGACCAGTTTCACAGCTTTGCAAACTATCAGTAATCGGCAGAATAAAAGCTTCGTTTTGCGGTAATTCGTAGGCGGTTCTCTTATGAGGGTCATTGCTATAATCTAGCAGGTCTACAGGCACGTCTATATTACGCTGGATATCACGAAACTTAATATTACTAATTTTAATGTTTTTAGCCGATGGCATGTTGATATAGATAGGCTGGCCGATAGGATCAGTACCTAGGTCACGTCCTGTCCCTGCCACTGGGCTTGGAAACTCATTGTAAAGCGCAGTATTTGTATCTGCTACATCAGTACAAGGATAAGTAAACAGTCCCTCAACCGAACGATTTTCTGTATTTCGATCAGCTGATGATGCGTTGACAAAAACATAGCCCTGACTTTTATCAGTAGCCTTACCATAAGGCTTGTAAGCTATCATACCTGAGCCTGTTTGACTAAGGTTAGGAGTTACTAATAGACGCATATGATAAGGTGCAGCTAGTAGAGACTTAGTCATTGAATGCGCAGCATACTCTGGTGACGCGACTCTACCAGCTGAGCTGTAATACGTTATTCTCGATATGTTTTCTACAACACCATGAGCCAAGTTTGAATATCCAGCTTTAAGTAGACGATCTTTGAAGCTAATACCTGTAAAGAATGGATTGTTCTTTCCTGTCCATGTCTTTATATCTTCGATCTCTCTTTCATCGTGCGCATTAAACATCGTTGGGCTACTATTTGCGAAAACATGCTGGATGTACTGCGCGTGCTGGGTTGCTATTTTGGTTAGCTCGTTATTCTGTGCTAACCCACCAAGCGCACAGGCTTGTCTTTGTGAGTTTAATAGCTTTGAGCCAACCTGCGCAGCCCCATCATAGCTCTTACTCTCCACATCTTTCATATCGACTTCAACTTTTAATACTGGCGATGTAGCCTCAGGCGCTGATGTTTCAGGAGAAGTAGTCGGTTTTAACGGTTCAGGAGAAGTGTTAGGCTCTGATGGCTTAGAAGTATCAATAGGGCTTGACGGACTAATTGCTTCAGGTGAGTTCGAGTTGCTTGAATTAGTACTAGTACTAGTATCGGAACTCTCACTGCCACCACCGCCACAAGCAGTTAAAAGCAGAGCTGAAGAAAGAGCAATGACGAGACTTTTTTCTGAGGTAATAAAATTCATCGTTTATCCTATAAAAGCATGAAGTGAGCATATTGAGTGACCATAGTCAAAATGAGCAATAAGCATGCCAATTCATAGTAAATAGAACCGTCTATGACAATAAAAAAACCGTCTGTAGGAGACGGTTTGATATAACGTGAATTTTAGGAGTTGATTTGAAAGGTAATTTGGAGAGGGGTTTGAATAATAAATTTAGGATTAATGTGAAAGCTGTAAGATTATTTGCTTAGGCTATTTAGCCTTCAATCACCTTGTAGAATAAGTAGTTCTTCTAGATTTAATTCGTCATTTATTCTCAAGTACTCGCCTTACTGGCGCAAAACTACGACGATGTTCAGGCAATACGCCATACATCTCAATGGCTTCCATATGAACACGAGTGGGATAACCTTTGTGCTTAGCGATACTATACTGTGGATGCAACGAATCTAAATGATACATAGTCTGGTCGCGGCTGACTTTTGCTAAGATACTAGCAGCTGCAATGCTAGTGTGACGTGCATCACCCTTTACCCAAGCTTGGCAATCAATGCTTGACTCAGATATACCAAAAGATGAGAGTTTCAGATAATCTAACTCTGGACAGCGATTTCCATCGAACAATACCTGAGCCTGCAGATTGTATGACGTGCTACTTGTATCATTTGCAATTTGCTCTGCTACCGCAACTAATAGCGCCTCTGTACATAAGCGCATACCAAGCATCGTTGCTTGCAGAATATTTATCTGATCAATGACCGCTGCTGGAATCTCTGCAACCACATAACCTAAAGCGTTTTGTTGCACCAATGGATAAAGCTTATCGCGTTTTTTTTCGCTTAATTGCTTGGAGTCCGTCAGTATAGATAACGGCGTATTCACTAATGTCTGCATCTCAATCAAACCTGACCACGCGCTTGGTAGTATTGCGGCAGCCACGTTCACACTGCCTAGCAAGGGGCCGCGCCCTGCTTCATCAACCCCAATCTGTAGCGTTAATTTTTCTACTTCATTGTCTATACACGCAAGTATCTGACGTAAATCGTCAGTAAGCCGTAATTGACCAGTTAAGCGAATCGGAGCAGCTAAACTAATAAACTGTCCTTTAACATCTATGAGCTCAATATCGCTTTTAATATGAATAATACGACTATCTAAACAGGTTTCAATATCCATAATTATCAGACTTTTTATTTATTTTTTAACAATGTTTTAATTAATAATATTTCAATCAATAATGCTTCGATCAATAACAATTAAACCAATCAATTAATAATTTAACGATTACCTTGAGCAAACCACTGCGCAATCACACTATTAGCTGGCTCATGATTGCTTTGCTGTTGCAATGTCTGCTTGGTCTCGATCAAAGCTTGTAACTGCTCAGCATAGGCGCGAGGCTGCAATAACTTTGTGACTGTTCGGCAAATATTTTCCCCACTCGCCTGCTCTTGTATAAGCTCAGTTACGATAGTTCTTCCTGCTAATATATTAGGTAATGCGACATAGGGTACTTTTACCAGACGCTTGGCAATCTGATAAGTAAGCTGATTTAATTGATAAATAACGACCATCGGGCGTTCAAGGAGCATGGCTTCAAGCGTTGCCGTACCCGATGCCAGCATAATAATATCAGAGGCTGCCATGGCCTGTTGGCTAAAGGCTGGCTGGCTTTCGTCATAGACTACAACAATAGCAGCACGCAATTGCTCTGAGCGTTGATCAATCACATCTTGTACGATGTATTGATGGTTTTGATCAACAGTTGGTATGATAAAGCACAGTTTAGGATCTACTAATAATAACTTCTGAATACCGTCTAGCATGAGTGGCAAGATAGCGGTTATCTCACCACGCCTTGATCCCGGCATTACACAAATCAACTGACTAACATCATCGAAACGCTCAATAAAAAACTGTTGCAAGCCGTCATTATGCCAGACCAGCTCACTACGTAGCTGATTGGTCGGGGTATCTACCAAGTCTTGATTTAGGGTTCGCAATAGCGGATGGCCGACACATATCGCAGGATGGTTATGACGCTCATATACTGGCAGCTCAAATGGAAATAAGCATAGTACTAAATCGGTCGCTGCCTTAATGCCGTGAATACGCGATTCACGCCAAGCCCAAATTGACGGGCTAACATACTGCACACAGAACACCCCTTTTGGTTTGAGCTTCTTTGCAACCCGTAGATTAAAATCAGGCGCATCAATACCGACAAACCAGTCTATATGAGCAACCTGAAAAGCTGCTAATAGCTCACGTCGTGCTTTGAGCAAATCAGGCAACTGCGATAACACTTCCACCAAACCCATCACCGCTAGGCGTGCTAATGGGAAAATACTGTGTAACCCTTGCGCCTGCATTTTTGACCCGCCAACCCCTACCCAAATGATATCATCACGCAGGTTATTCATTTGCTGCATAAAATCTGCACCCAAACTATCACCAGATACTTCACCTGCAACAATACCAATCACCAGCGGTTTGTTTGGCAACTGGTGATTATCATTCGTCATACCAAATGAATCGGCAGATTCTTCAGTAGTTTGAAAGGGCGTGGCAGAATCAGTCATGACAGGTCTCAACATTAACAATGCAATAATGAACAATTAAAAAATACAGCAAAGCGTATGCCATAAGAATCAGATGGGGAAGCGCCTAAAATCAGACGTCTAAAACAATTAGTACAAACAAAATAATCAGGGCTTGTCTATGTAGTAAAGTATGAAACTATGTGCCTTAACCTATGATTTTGATTTTTTATTAAACATATTAAGTACATTAATGCGTAAAACTGTAGACCATAAATGAGCTACATATAGTAAAAATGCACCCTGCGCATCCCGATAATGGGCAAGTATAACAAAATTTTGGTTTTAACATTCCAGTTATCAGTCAATTAACTGAACGACTGCCCTTGTCAACATGCAATTTTGACCGCATAATGAATATCCCTATAAATTAGCTAGACGAAGTGTAATCATGACAACACCAGCTACCCATAATGCAGATATTGATGACGTGAACATTGAAAAATTCATTCCTTTGATCACTCCCGCTGAGCTAAAAGCTGAGCTGCCCCTTTCGAACGAAGCTTATAAAACCGTTCTAAAAGGTCGCCATACTATTCAAGATATTTTGGATGGTAAAGATAAGCGCCTGTTTATAGTCATCGGTCCTTGCTCTATCCATGATATCAAGGCGGCGCACGAATATGCTGACCGCTTAGCCGTATTGGCAAAAGAAGTCGAAGACACTATCTTTGTCGTTATGCGTGTCTATTTTGAAAAGCCACGTACTACTGTTGGTTGGAAGGGCATGATTAACGACCCTGATATGAATGACAGCTTCGATATCGAAAAAGGTCTACGTACCGCTCGTAAGCTACTGCTTGATTTAAATGAGAAGGGTTTGCCTTGTGCGACTGAAGCTTTAGACCCAAATACCCCGCAGTACATGCAGGACTTGATCAGCTGGTCAGCGATTGGCGCACGTACCACTGAGAGCCAAACACACCGTGAGATGAGTTCAGGCTTATCGTGCCCAGTAGGCTTTAAGAATGGTACTGACGGTGGCATGACTGTCGCAGTCAACGCTATGCAAGCAGTAAAAGCTGGTCATAGCTTCTTAGGTCTATCAGAAGATGGCAAAGTATCTATCATCAAGTCTAAAGGCAACCCTTATGCACACGTCGTACTGCGCGGTGGTAATGGCAAACCTAACTATGACGAAACCGCTGTCGCCCAAGTCGAAAACGAGCTAGCTAAAGGAAAAACCAGCAGTAAGATTATGATCGACTCAAGTCATGCAAACTCAGGTAAAGACCCTTACTTACAACCGATGGTCATCCAAAATGTCGCTGAGCAGATTCAAAACGGTAATAAATCAATTATCGGCATGATGATTGAAAGCCATTTAAAAGGTGGCAGCCAAAAGCTTACTGAAGATTTGAGCCAGCTCGAGTATGGTAAATCTATCACCGATGGTTGTCTCGATTGGGATAGTACCGTGACTGCTATACATAATCTACGTGATACGGTGAAAGACATTTTACCTAATCGCTAATAGCTAACTACCTAAATATTAATTGAGAAAAAGCCCATCTATGCGTAGGTGGGCTTTTTATTGCCTAATCAAATTAAAACAATAAGCTTTTAGTTTATTATGGGATAAATGATCTTTATATGAAAAGGGAAAACCATGAATACCATTAAACTCTCGGATAAACTAAGCATGTTTTCAAGCTACTGGGATCCACATGTCGTTGCTGATTATAATCAAAACGAAGTGATGGTAGTAAAATTTCAAGGAGAGTACCCCTTTCATAAACATGAAGAAACGGACGACTTTTTCTATGTGTTAGAGGGCGAGATGTTTATGGATATAGAAGGTGAACATTCTCGTCTTGTCAAAGCTGGGGAATTGTTTATCGTACCCAAAGGTGTGAGCCATCGACCACGCGCAGAGCATGAAGTGAAGGTTTTACTAATCGAACCAAAAGGCGAGCCAAATTCTGGTGATTCAGATAGAGAACCTGCGCCCAAGCCGAGAATTTAGATCTTCAAATAGCCTAACTCATAACGTCAAAAGGCTAAACTGATATTTTAGTTTAGCCTTTTATTTTACTTGTTAAAGCAAATTATTAATCCGCTGCCGCGCCTAGCACACTATCTAAGCTCTCAAGTACATGCTTAGAAGATGCTTTTTCCTGCAAACTGATAAGCTGCTCATGCGCCATTTGACGACGTGGTTCAACCAATGTGTACCAGCGTGCCAGCACTTGCAGTAAGCGCGAGGCCAAGACAGGATTGGCATCATCCAACCTTTGAATCACATCGGTATAGATGTCCAATCCTTCTGTCGTCCAAAGTATAGTCGGCTGCGAGGTAAAAGCGCTGATTACTGAGCGTACACGATTGGGCGTGTTCCAATCGAAATCTGCATGATTCAGCAGATCTTTAATTTTATTAGTACTCACATTGTCAGCAGCGGCTTGCACACTAAACCATAAGTCAATTACTAAGTCATCGGCTTGAAAGCGATTATAAAAATCTGCCAAATACTCATCAGCATTTGCGACCTGATGGTTGACCATCGCCTTTAATGCACCAAAGCGTTCGGTCATACAGCTAGCATTATCGTACTGCTGCTGTGCCAATTCAGCCGTGCCTGCAACTTTGGCAGTCAATGCCATATCCAATACTACGTTACGCAAGGCACGCTTCCCGCGAGCCTCAGAGCTATCCTCATAAGCCTGTAACGGCAGTTGTTCATAGAGCGTTGTCCACTGCCCCGATAGTGACTCTGCCACTTGACGATACAAGCCTTCACGCTGCTCTTTAATCAATATCGGATCGTAGTTTTTGTGAATGGCAGAGGCCAACTCTTGCGCTGATGGAATATCAAGCAAGCGTGCAGCCAACATAGCATCGTCAGTAGCCAAGGTTGGTAAGGTCTGTGCCAATGCTTGCAGATATACCTCAGGACTGCTTTTAGAGCCCTGACCTTGCAGTAAAATACGATTTACTAGCATCTGCGTCACTTGCCAGCGGTTAAAACCATTGGTCTCATGTTTGAGTAAAAATGCCAAGTCTTCATCTTGATAGTCATAGTTGAGCTGTACCGGCGCACTGAAATCACGGAGTAATGACACCACAGGTTCACTGGTAATATTATCGAAGCTAAAGGTTTGCTCAGCCTGATCTAACAACAACATACGCTCGCCGACTATATCACCAGACGCTTTATCGAATAGCGCTGTCGCTACTGGAATCGGTAAAGGTTTAGGAGCTTCAAATCCGCTCACATGGCGCGTTTGCTGACTCAGAGTAATGGTCAACGTTTGCGTCTCGCTATCATAGTCTTGATGACCAGACAGCATTGGCGTACCTGGTTGACGGTACCAATCGATGAAGTCCTCGATTTTATCGTCAGTAATGCTTAGTGCTGATAAAAAGTCCTCAACTGTGACTGCTTGACCATCGTAACGACGAAAATATTCGTCAGTGCCTTTACGGAAATTATCCGGCCCCAATGTATTGGCCAGCATGCGCACGATTTCAGCGCCTTTTTCATAAATAGTGGTGGTATAAAAATTATTAATCTCAACGAAGCTTTCAGGACGTACTGGATGCGCAAGTGGTCCTGCATCTTCCGCAAACTGATGCGCACGTAATGTCGCTACATCATCGATACGCTGCACCGCACTCGACTGCTGATCCGCTGAAAAGGATTGATCACGATAAACCGTCAACCCTTCTTTTAGGCACAATTGGAACCAGTCACGGCAGGTAATACGGTTACCCGTCCAGTTATGGAAGTATTCATGAGCGATGACTGCTTTGACATTAAAGCTACGCGCATCGGTCGTGGTCTCAGGACTAGACAATACGCAGGCGGTATTAAAGATGTTTAGGCCTTTATTTTCCATTGCGCCCATATTAAATTGACTGACCGCGACTATCATGTAGCGATCCAAATCATACGCACGGCCGTAATTAACTTCATCCCACTCCATCGCGTCTTTCAATGCTTGCATACCGACATGGCATTTATCAATATCCGTAGATTTAGCATACACTTCAAGCGTGACTTCGCGACCTTCACTGGTTGTATAATGATCGGTAAGCACATCTAAATCAGCAGCAACACAGGCAAACAGATAACTTGGCTTATTGGTCGGATCATGCCAAATAGCATAATGACGGTCTGGCACATCTGCAACTTCACCTTGCTCCACCAAATTACCATTGGCGAGCAGTGTCGGATAACGCTTATCTGCTTCAACGCGCGTGGTAAATATCGCCAGTACATCGGGACGGTCTGGATAAAAAGTAATCTTGCGAAAGCCTTCTGGCTCACACTGGGTGACAAACATGGTATCGCTACCAGTGCCTGCCATATACAAACCTTCTAGCGCAGTGTTGGTCTGCGGATGAATGCGAACCTGCAACTCTAACGTTAAATTATCAGGAGCATCAGCAATCGTGAGTTTGCCATCTGCTTGGCTATACTGCTCAGAGCTAAGAGGCTCACCATCAACCTTAATAGTAACGAGCTCAACATCTTCACCGTATAGCACCAAATCACCTACCGCTTGGCGGTTCATGACTAGCTTGCTATCAACCGTTGCATAATCATCGAAAATCTTGATATCTAAATCTACGGTATCCACATCAAAACTTGGCAGCTGATAATCAGTCAGATGAATTTTTCTAGGTGCATGTGGTGGCACGTCAGGCATATCAGGGTTAATGATTTGAGCATCAGTTTCAGAGATAGACATAGAAATTCCTATTATTTAAGATGAATATGCTTGAGCCAATAATTATCATTATAATGAGCAAATGAGCATAGTTGTGAGGTAAAACAAAGCGATATATTTTCTACAGTATTTTTGTATATAAGCGATAGACTATATGATACTCATTTCTATTGCTACATTGGCTCAGTCTGCTAGATTTCAAGGGCGAGCAAGTTTTAAGCTCGGTCACCAAACTTTTTATTTATCCTCTATAATAAAATATGACTCATTTTTTAATCAGCTGGCAATACTCTATGACTGACTCATCGGCAAATACAACGAATAGTACGATTACCCTAAATATATTGGATGATTATATAGAGGCACTACTACCCACCCTCGACGATTCAATCTCACCATCTAATATTGAGGATAATGCAGCGATTTCAGATAATAAAAACACCGTCAATAAAACATCGAATAATATAAAGTCGAATAATATCCCTCAGCTATTATGGACAGTTGAAAATCAGAAAATGCTTGCTGAGTTAAGATCGCAGTTGGGTCTCAAAAATGAAGGGGCTAATGATGAAAAAACTGTCAACACTCCTGCTAGTATAAATGCCGCTACGAAAAAAATAGCAGACTTCTCCACATTATCAGAGCTTACGACGCAATCCATACCGCAGCGCTACCAACTTGCGTGCTTTTGGCTACCCAACTTATCATTAGACATGCTGCAACCCTACATTCCATTGCTAATGCGCTACCGTGACCTCTATGCTGCACATTTAGTTATTGCTCTTGATAGTACTTTAGATCTGCGAGCTTATGGCTTTACACCTCTTGATATATTAGGTGAGACTCCATTGCCTCAGTCATCGTCAAACTTGTCAGCATCATTAACGTTATGGCAATTTAATTTATATGATTATAAAAAGCTACCAAATTGGCTGAATGCTGATTATTGGGCCAACCCTGAAAACTGGAACAAACATCGCTGGTAATGGCTTTATGACTTGTCAGACCACTGATTCTCACTAAAAGTTGCCAAATGTATATTGTAATAGCTGACAAATTTTGACATGATTTACAGTAATGTTATTTACATAACGTAACATTGATTCTACTATGGGCAGTAATTGCCTAGGTTTTACTATAAGCAGTTCAAAAAAAACAAATTTTATTAAAAATTTAGGAGCTCATCATGTCAATTAACTCTACGTTGTCTAACCCTATATCCAATAGCCGTTTTGCTAAAATCGCTGCGCTTGCCCTATTATCAGGTGCTGTCGCAATCACAACTGGTTGTGCTACTAAGCGCGCTACTTCTGAAGTCGTCGTTGCTCCTCTAGGTATCCCAGGTGGTCAAGTCGGTTACACTGGTGCTGTGGTTGTAGACAATTCAAATGCTATTCTTACTGGTGCTGAAAATCTTCAAGCCGTTGTATATTTCGCCTTTGACAGTAGTGAAATTACTTCACAATCTGCTAGCATCTTGAACCAACATGCTAACCTATTAAGCTCAAATCCAGCAGCTGGTGTCGTGATTGCAGGTCACACTGATGAACGCGGTAGCCGTGAATACAACGTTGCTCTAGGCGAGCGCCGTGCACAGGCAGCACGTGATTATCTTGCTGCCCAAGGTGTTTCTGTAAATAACATCCGAGTCATCAGTTATGGCGAAGAGCGTCCTGCTGCGGCTGGTACTACTGAAGAAGCTTATGCACAGAACCGTCGTGCCGAGCTTTCCTACTAAGAGCTATTATATGTAGTTGATAGACTTTATTTAGCATCAAAAAAAGCCCAGCAATATTAATATTGTTGGGCTTTTTAGTTCAGCTAAAATGATGTTAAATTAAGATAATAATAATGGTTACTTTCTCAAGGTTTATATATAGTTGCTATTTATTAATTAACTTTTTATATTTCTTTATAATCGTTTTTAACTTTTGATATAAAAAAATTATGCCAATCCCACATCTTTTTAACATCGAATATACTCAACTTGATCCTATGACATGGTGCGCAGTTGCCGATGTGGGCTCACCTTTACATCTAAGCTTACGGAATAAGCCACCTCTATCATTAGTGTCTAACACTCTACGCGCTCATCCTATTAATTTTACTGATTTTAACTGGCAATACTATACTGCTGAAACATATTTATCAGCACGCAAAAACGCTCTGAATCAACGTCAACAACAACGTCTAGGCGTTCGGTTATTGCTACAAGAGTTACTGACCAAGTTAGAAATAGAGGATACGTTAGACGAAACCCAATACCCTTATCGACTCATTAATAGCAAATACTACGTGTGCTTTAGTCATTCAAGTGATAGTTATGCAAATAATAAGGTTGCTGTAATTATCAGTCGTCAGCGCACTGTGGGTATTGATATAGAAACCAATAAAGTCGATTGGCATGTGGCACAGCGTTTTTATCACTCTAACGAGATTGCTCTGCTACAAACATTGCCCACTACTCAACGTGAAACCACTGCTAAGTTACTTTGGCAGATAAAAGAGAGCTTTATTAAGATTCACCATTATAAGTTGGCGCAAGGATTAGGAATGAACTATGAACATCTCATTCCGAATATTGTTGTCAACTTTGAACAAAATAATTCGCTTCTAACTATTATTGAAGATAATGAGTTAGGCTATCAGATTACATTGTTACTTTCTCACCAGACCGTGGTCATTTTTTAGCATAATTTTGTCAACCTTATCTCTTTACGACTATTTAGTACTTTGGAGCAGACATAAAAAAACGACCCTTTTTAGGGTCGTTTTTTATGCTTTTACTCTTCTTCTAATGACAGTACTTAAACTGTGATTAGATTAGAAGCGGTAAGTTGCACCAAGCTTAACAATTGGCATCCACTCTAACCAATCTTTATCTTCTAGCTCTTTTTCTGCTGCAGCTGCAACATCGTTACCTGTAACAGTAGTAGTACCATTTACTGAAGTAGCTGTGACATCACCATCTGGGTTGCTTGAACGAACAGTGGCATCAGTAGTACCCATATAAGCTGCACCGATTTCACCGAATACACCCCAGTTGTTACCGATGTTAGGACGGAAACCAATAGTACCGTATGGAGCTAGTTTGTTACGATGTTCCATAGTACCTTCTAAAGTACCAGTTTCAGCAGAGTTATAATCGACATTATCAATTCTAAAGTTTGGACCTTCAGCGTTAGCACGGACATCGATATCGTTGTCAGGAACGATGATACCAGCACCAACAGTGAACCAGTTAGACATAGGGCGTAACTGTACACCTAAGTACGGGTTGCTAAAATCAGTATCAACGTCATAGTTTACGTCGTTTGCATCGAAATCACCGCCAAATAAGTCAGCAACATCGCCACCAGCCCAACCAGCTTGTAATTCAGTTTTTTCGTTGATGCTCCATGCTACGTTAGCACCATAACCTAAAGTACCAACTTCAGCACTAACAGATGCTGGGTTAATAGCTGTGTTAAATAAAGTCTTAGTACCACCGAAAATAGCACCAGTAGTGTTACGAATAACACCTGCATCATTATTATAAGCAGCAGGAGCTACTTCAGCTTCATATGCAACGGCTACAGGCTCAGCTTCATACGCAACAGCTACAGGCTCAGCTTCGTATACTACTGCATCATTGTTATCAACAACGATTACAGGCTCAGCTGCTAAAGCAGCAGTTGATGCTAAAACAGCAGCAGAGATTGCAGTTAATTTAATAAGTTTCATGGTTGTTCTCCTAAAGTATGAAATAACTAGCCCAAAAAAACGATTATTTCTGTTCTATTTTAAACAATCGTTTTGTTGAGCAGATTAAAACAATTTTGGCTTCAAAAGTCACCCCTACAAAGGAGCTTTTTATTTGCCATTATGTAAAGATTGCATAGAAATTGTAATAATTACTACACGAACCTGTAAAAAATCGCCCTGCCGTTACACGATACTCTCAAAGTAACTAATCAGTATAAATATATATACCTTAAATAGTAAAAGCTTGCGCAACAGTACTGCAAAGTATGTAACTATGATGTCGTATCCTCTAAAATAACTCAATAAGGGTTATATAGTTTATTACTACTGTTTGTTGTGATTTGTCAGATGATGTATCAATAGTTGCTCTCAAAAAAAGTTTATGATACAGCTCACCTTTCAGTCTTATTTTATTTTATAATCTATATATAGTGTTTATCTGGCTATAGTCTCTTTAACTTTAGTCTCTTTAATTTGTCGATGTGACTAATACTATAACGCCCGACGTTACTTATCATTCATCATTACTGAGCTATCTATATGCCGAAAGTGTCTTCGATTACCCGTGTATTAGAGATTATCGAAACGATATCCTATGCGCCTAAACCTATCTCTCCGCTTGAGCTTTCACAAGAGCTTGATATTCCAAAACCAACCATTCATCGTTTGATTCAAAATTTAGTCGATGAAGGATTTGTAGCGATTGATATTGGTGGTGGTATTATCCCTGGTAAGCGCGTACGCAATCTAAGTGTGGCTTTATGGCAACAGCGGCAGTTCTTTAATGAACGCCAAGTTATTTTGCAAAAGCTAGTAGATGATATTCAAGAAACTTGCGGTATTGGTATCCCTTATCATATGGATATGATCTATACCAATCGCGTCACAACATCATTGCCACTACAGATATACTTACCTGTTGGGGCTAAATCTCCTATGTGGTGTACGGCAACTGGCAAACTGTATCTAAGTCAGCTCTCACCCGCAAGTCGCCGTAAAATGCTAAGTAACTTGCCTTTAAATAAATTTACTAAAAACACCATTGTAGACATTGATGCCCTAAATGCTGAACTTGACCATATTGCCAAGACAGGGGTTGGCGTAGATAATGAAGAATTCATCTCTGAGATGGTAGCGGTATCGGTGCCAATATTGGACAAGAAATCGCGCTATCTAGCATCTTTGTATTTGCATGCACCTACCATACGCGTATCTTTAGATGATCTACTGACACATGTACCAAGATTGCAAACAGCAGCGCAAGACATTCAAGCGTTGGTGTATGAGCTACAAAACTAGAGTCTGTATCATTAAGAAAAAATATGACCGAATACAAAAAAGGTCTGCGCTATTTTTATAGCGCAGACCTTTTTTATACTTTATTTTTGCTAGTGCTATGACAACTAGCAAAAGTACTCTATTTAAAACTGATTAAGAACCTTAAGTGTTAAGAACTTTGAGCATCATGAATTTTAAGCACTTGGAGCCTTAAGACAATACCGAACTATCATGACGCGCCATAATACTAGAAAAGTCTTTATCGCCATTTTCTACTGTATGTGCTTCATAAAGCTCTGTCGCTTTGGCTCCCATTGGAGTTTCAACATCCGTATCTTTAGCGGTTTGCATCGCAAGATTTAAATCTTTTTGCATCAGCTTACTCATAAAGCCGCCTTTATAGCCATTACTAGATGGGACGTTCTCCATCACTTGCGGATAAGGGTTATAGACTTCTAATGTCCAATTACGACCTGAGCTTTGTAGCATAATATCTGATAGTACTTTAGGGTCGAGACCATTTTTTACCCCCAAATTAATCGCCTCTGCCGTTCCCGCCATTAGAATACCTAACAGCATGTTATTACAGATTTTCGCGACTTGTCCGGCACCATGGTCGCCTGCATGAAAGATGTTTTTGCCCATAACGGCTAGTATTGGCTCGGCTTTAGCGAACGCATCAGCGCTGCCACCGACGATAAAGGTTAAACTACCAGCGATAGCACCGCCCGTACCGCCAGAGACTGGCGCATCTAAAAAGTCTATACCAAGCTTACTTGCAGCCTCTGCCACCGTCCTAGCATCAGCTGCCGCGATGGTACTGCTATCAATGACCAATGTACCTTTGGGTAATTCTGCTAGTAAGCCATCAGCCTCATTTTCACCTAGATAGACAGAATGAACGTGCTTGCCCGCAGGCAACATGCTAATAATGACTTGTGCATTGCTCGCAGCATCTTTAGGGCTATTAGCTACACTGGCACCTGCTTGCTGCAAGCGCTGGGTCGCCTCCTCAGACAAGTCATAGACAGAGAGCGTATAACCTGCCTTTAACAAGTTCTCTGCCATCGGTGCGCCCATATTGCCAAGCCCAATGAAGGCTATATTTGGCTTAGCAGTATTGTTATCGATCGCAGCTGTATTGCTTAAACTTGAATCCTTTGTTCCCATCTCATCGCTCCTTGATGATTGCTTATGCAGACAGTGCTACATATGGTATTGCATTATTTAATTTAGATTGTTTATAGTGCTTTATATATAGTTAAAGATACTTAGCGCACAAGCTGGCTGCCTAACGCTTCATCACCCAACCAATCGCCTAAGGGATGCTCGCCTTTAGCATAAGGGTTTACAAAGTGCTGATGTATATATTCCTGCCCTTCGGTGCTGAGACACTCTGCTAATGAACGTGACCATTGTGGATTACGATCTTTGTCAATCAGTAGCGCACGTACGCCTTCTTTAAAGTCAGGATTGGCCGCACAATGCACCGCTACGTTGGCCTCTAAATACAGAACCTGCTCTAGCGATAAGTCCGTGACTTTATGATAAAGCGCGTAGGTCAGAGCGACAGTAACTGGGCAACCTTGACGATAAGTGTCTACTGCCCGCTGCGTCCAGCTGTCTGCTGCAAAGTCTGTATCTAGCTTTGCCAGCGCCTCATCGCGTTGTAGAAGTGCATCAATATCTCCCAGTCCGCCGCTGTTCATCAACTGTTGGATAGGTTTCCAATATGTCGCTAACTTGCTAGCAGGCAATTCGGCTACTGGTTGTGCTGCCAGTGCGCGGCTAACGATACTATGGGCGCTATTGTTGTGACATTTATCGGTGCTACTTGCTGCCACTTGCCAATCGCTCTGTTTTAAACTTTGTATGATGGCCTCGTAATCACTACTGGCAACGGCAGACTCTGCAAGATTAGATAATAAAGCGTCATTGCCGTTACACATCGCACCTGTTAGCCCTAAAAATAAACCTGTTTTAGCTGGCATGCGCTGCAAGAACCAACTGCCAGAGGCATCAGGGAACAGTCCAATAGTCACTTCTGGCATGGCAAAGCGGGTGCGCTCAGTGACCAAACGATGACTACAGCCAGCCATCAAACCCATGCCGCCACCCATAATAATGCCATCGCCCCAGAGGATTAACGGCTTTGGATAAAAATGCATCTGCCGATAAAGACGATACTCATGACCGAAAAACTCTGTCGCATAAGGGTTCGGTAGCGGCGCACTGGTAGACATACTGTCATACAGCTTACGAATATCGCCGCCGGCACAAAACGCCTTATCACCTGCCCCTTTTAATACCAATGCCACTATCTGATCGTCATTTTGCCACTGCTCTAGCTGCTGAGCTAATAACTGACACATCTCAACACTGAGTGCATTGAGAGATTTGGGCGTATTTAACGTCATTATTCCGATAAGATGGCCACACTCTGTCGGCTCGGTATCGAACAATACTGGCGCTTCTTGTGTGATATTTTCTACGGAATTTTGATTATTAGTATCGTCCGTCGCTGTCGTAGCTGCTGTCATAAAAGTAACCTAAAAATTAAAAGGAAAAATATTAGCGCTAAGTCTGATTTAATTTGGCCTATTTATTTTGCCAAGTGGGTTTGCGCTTCTCTAAAAACGCTTGCACGCCTTCGCGCTGATCTTTGGTGTCGAACAACTTAACAAAAGCTTCGCGCTCATGGATAAGGTTCTGTGCAGGCGGGGTGTTTCTTGCCGCTTGGATAAGCTGTTTAGAATAACTGACGGCAACGGGTGATTGCTTAGCGACTTTTTGCGCTAAGGCTTGCGCCGCTAATAAACCGCCACCTTTTGCCGTAACTTCTTCGACTAAGCCAATGCGTAATGCTGTCTCGGCATCGACGCGCTCGCCGCACAATATCATACGCTTTGCCCAGCCTTCACCGACCAGTAAAGGCAGATTCTGCGTACCGCCCGCGCATGGCAATAAGCCCACCCCGGTCTCTGGTAAGGCCATCTGTGCATGCGCTTCTGCGATACGGATATCACAGGCCAGCGCGCACTCAAGTCCACCGCCCATCGCATAGCCGTTGATGACTGCGATACTGACACCGCGATACGCTGATAGCGCTTCAAAAGCTTCACCAAAAGCAATGGCCATGCTGATTGCTTGGCCTTTATCACCGTCTGAAAAATTATTTAAATCCGCACCTGCTGAAAAGAATTTCTCACCATCGCCATGGATAATTAAGGCATAAACATCATCATTCGCATTCAGGTCAGTAATCAGCTGCTTGAGGGCCGGCAGACTGTCCATCGTCCACGTGTGAGCTGGTGGGTTATTCAATGTCACGGTAGCAATATGACCGTCAATTGATAACTTGAGATTGGTATAATCCGTCATAAATAATCCTTTATTTTATCGGAATTTGGTACGATTTATTGGTGAGACGCTAGGTAAAATAGCCATAGAAAACCATAGCGAACTTAAAATATTGCCATAAAATAGTTGCGTACTTCGATTAACGCAATTGACTCAATGCATTATCCTGCATGAGCTGACGCGAGACAATCACTCGCATAATCTCGTTGGTGCCTTCCAAAATCTGATGGACACGCAAGTCTCGTACATGTCGCTCTAGCGGATACTCATTTAGATAACCATAGCCACCATGTAGCTGTAAGGCCTCATTGGCAACATCGAAACAAAGATCAGTGGAAAGACGCTTCGCCATCGCACAGTAGGTAGAAGCTTGCCCATCATTGTTATCGACTTTATTAGCCGCTAGATACAGCATTTGCCGCGCGGTAACTGTTTGAGTGAGCATATCCGCAAGTTTAAACTGTACTGACTGTAAGCTGGCAATCGGGCTACCAAATTGACTGCGCTCTTGGACGTAATTAGTCGCTGTCTCTAGCGCTGACTGCGCCGTACCTACCGCACAGATACCGATATTGATACGACCGCCATCTAAGCCTTTCATCGCAATACGAAAGCCTTGGCCTTCCTCGCCGATTAAATTTTCTGTTGGCACTTTAACGTCTTTAAAGCTAATAGCACGCGTTGGTTGCGCTTTCCAACCCATTTTATGCTCGTTTTTACCATACTCAATACCATCGCTGTCAGCGTCTACTACAAATGCTGAAACCCCTTTTGGGCCTGCACCGCCTGTACGCGCCATAACCACTAAGACATCGGTCGAGCCTGCGCCTGAGATAAAGGTTTTTTCGCCATTGAGTACATAATAGTCGCCTTGCTTGTCGGCTTTGGTACGTAATGAAGCCGCATCAGAACCAGCATTCGGCTCAGTTAAGCAATAACTACCAAGCCATTCACCACTGACCATATTGGGCAAATACTTTTTACATAAGGCATCACTACCATACTCACCGATCATCCAGCCCGCCATATTATGAATACTCATATAAGCAGCGACTGCCGTATCACCCCATGCCAGCTCCTCAAATACCATTGCAGAGTCTAAGCGCGGTAGCCCTAAGCCATCATATTCTGGATTGGTATATAACCCTAAAAATCCAAGCTCGCCTGATTTTTTGATGACATCGATTGGGAAATGTGAGGTACGATCCCACTCAGCCGCGTTCGGCTTTAGCTCTTTTTGGGCAAATTGCCGAGCGGTTTGGCGAAAAGCAATTTGGTCTTCCGTTAATGAGAAATCCATAAGATCATCCTTGTGCTTGCAAAGCAAATATGGTGAAGAAAGTTTGGTAAGTCATCAATCCAACATCGTTTATACAGTATAGCAGCGACATAACGACATTCACAAAATTATGCTCTACTAGTAAAGCACATATTAAGTAAGATTGACGCTATATCGCAAACATAGTGAATGAACGATTAAATTGAAATAGTGGTGTTGACTCCGCGACTTGCTTCATCATCAAACCAGCGTGCAGTCACCGTTTTAGTCTGAGTATAGAACTGTACTGCCTGCTTACCATAAGGACCGAGATCGCCAAGCTTACTAGCACGTGAACCTGAGAATGAGAACATCGGTAGTGGCACAGGAATTGGCAAGTTAATACCGATTTGACCGACCTGAATATCTTGTTGGAATTTATGCGCGGCCGCTCCCGACTGAGTAAAAATAGCCGTGCCATTACCATGTGGATTGGCATTAAGCATCTCAATTGCCTCATCAAGGCTAGCTGCACGCATAATACAAAGTACTGGACCGAAGATTTCTTGCTGATAAATTTGCATATCACTTGTGACATTATCAAAGATAGTCGGTCCTACGAAGTTGCCTTTCTCATAGCCTTCTACGGTAATACCACGACCATCAAGAATCAAGCTAGCCCCTTCTTCTACACCAGTATCAATGAGATGCTCAACACGGGCTTTTGCAGCAGGAGAAATCAGTGGACCTAAGTCTTTATCATGCTTACCTGCTGATACGACTAAGCCTGTTGCTTTGGCTTTGATATCATCAATCCACTCACCTGCTGCACCGACTAGCACCACGACTGACAGCGCCATACAACGTTGACCGGCAGCACCAAATGCAGCGCCTGCTAGCTGATTGAGCGTTTGTTCTTTATTGGCATCAGGCAAGATAACGCCATGGTTTTTGGCGCCCATCATGCACTGGGCACGTTTGCCAGATTTACTAGCGCGCTCGTAGACATGCTTACCAACAGCGGTAGAACCAACAAATGAAACCGCTTTGATATCTGGGTGATCACAAATGGCATCAACGGTGGCCTTGCCACCATGCACCACGTTGAGCACACCTTCAGGCACGCCCGCTTCGACTGCCAACTCAACCAAACGCATGGTAACCATTGGGTCTTGTTCAGAAGGCTTTAAGATAAAAGTATTACCCGTAGCAATCGCCATTGGAAACATCCATAGCGGAATCATCGCTGGGAAGTTAAACGGGGTGATACCAGCACAGACACCTAGTGGCTGCCAGATACTATACGTATCAACGCCTGAGGCGACATTTTCAACAAAATCACCAATCTGTAAGTTAGCAATACCCGCTGCATGCTCGACCACTTCTAAACCACGGAATACATCCCCGCGAGCATCAGCAATGGTTTTGCCTTGTTCAGCAGTTAAGATTCCTGCTAGCTCATCCATATGCTCACGTATGAGCGCTTGATATCTTAAAAAGATTCGCGCACGCGTGGTAATTGGGGTCTTGCGCCATGTTTGAAAAGCCGTCTGGGCGGCAGCGACGGCTTGATTGATCTCATCGTCAGTGGTTTGCGGGACTTTAGCGATGACTTCTTGCGTGGCTGGATCAGTGATATCGAGCCATTCGCTAGTCGTTGATTTGGTAAATTGACCATTGATGAGCTGCTGGACGTGGTGCATAAGATATCCTTATCTTGTTTGCGAGACTGCCGTTAAGCAGCGTCTGTATTTATTAAGAGTGTCAAAATCGATGTTTTAATATTAATGAAAATTTATTTTAAAATGATTTATTTCGTATCGTTATTGACTATAACAATAAATCAATTTTAGGGTCAAGTGCTTTGTTGAAATTTTGGTAACGTTAGCTATCAGCGTTGATATATAGAACAGTTGAGTAAACAAAAAAGCCCATGACGATTCATGAGCTTTTGTGCAATATTCAGATAATTATTCACAACTAGCGAATACGGATTAACCTTTCATATTAATCAATAATCTTTCATAGACTGCTTAATGGCATCAATGGCAGTTGGATTATCAAGTGTTGACATATCACCGGTAGGTTTGTTCTCTGCTAATGCGCGAATAGCACGGCGTAGGATTTTGCCAGAGCGAGTCTTTGGTAGTGCTTGCGGGAAGTAAATCGCCGCAGGTCTGGCGATACCACCAAGGGACTTCACAACGGCACCGATTACTTGCTGCTCAAGACGGAAGCGGTTTTCGGTAGTCGCTACTTGCTCATGATCTTTTAGCACACAAAAAGCGATGGGCAATTCGCCTTTTAACTCATCCTGAATACCTACGACTGCACACTCCGCCATCTCTGGATGAGTACTAATAGCTTCTTCAATCTCTTGAGTACCAAGTCTGTGCCCAGCTACATTAATCACATCATCGGTACGACCAAGAATATAGAAGTACCCATCTTCATCGGTTACAGCATAGTCTGAAGTTGAATATTGCTTACCATCAAACAGCCCAAAATAGCTGCTGATAAAGCGCTCATCATTACGCCATACAGTCGTGAGACAACCCGGCGGCAATGGTGCGCTAATGGCTAATAGACCTTTTTCTCCAGCAGCGCAAGGCTCTCCTGTTTCCTCATTGATAACATGCGCATCATAGCCATACATTGGATAACCAGGCGAGCCTTGTTTGTGCGGTTTATGATCAAACTTTGGGGTATTGCTTAGGATGGGCCAGCCGGATTCTGTTTGCCAATAATGATCTAAAATTGGCACACCTAAATGCTGAGTAAGCCAATTGGCCGTTGACTCATCAAGTGGTTCGCCTGCCAAAAAGAATGACTTCACGCTTGAGACGTCGTAGCGCGTCATCCAAGTCTCATCTTGCTTTTTGAGCATACGCACACCGGTCGGTGCAGTAAATAGAATGTTAACTTTGTTGGCTTCTACGATACGCCACCAGATACCTGGATTTGGTAGATGTGGTAAGCCTTCATACATCACGCTCGTCATGCCAGCCAGCAATGGCGCATAAATCGTATAAGAGTGTCCAACCGCCCAGCCAATATCTGATATCGCCCAAAAGGTCTCGCCTGCCTTGCCATCGTAGATATAATCCATCGAGGTAGTGAGTGCTACTGCATGACCGCCCGTATCACGTTGCACGCCTTTTGGCGTACCCGTAGTACCAGAAGTATAGAGCAGATACGATGGCGTGTTTGACTCAAGCCAAACTGGCTCTACCACAGCATTGGCCTCGCAGCTGATGCGGCGCTGAGTCGCATAATCCACATCAATAGCTTGCGGCTCAAACGGCAACACGCCGCGATTGACTACTAGCACGTGTTCAGGTTTTACGCTCGCCTGCTCGACCCCTTGATTCACAAGGTTTTTATAATTAACCACCTTGCCACCGCGCAGGCCAGCATCGACTGTGATGACCATTTTTGCCTCGGCATCATCCATGCGAATAGCTAAGTTGTGCGCGGCAAAACCACCAAATACGACCGAATGTACCGCACCGATACGAGCGCAGGCCAGCATGGCATAAGCGGCCTCTAAAATCATCGGCATATAAATGATAACGCGATCGCCCTTCTCGATACCATGACGCTGCAGCACATCTGCAAAGTAATTAACTTCTTTATATAAGTCATTATAGGTTAGGCGACGTTTGGTATAGTCAGTATAAAACTCAACGTTATTGCCCAAATCTTTAAACGCGTCAATCACTGCTGGATAAGTCTCTGTTAACTCTTGATTGATCTCTGATGAGAGCCAAATAAAAGCATCTTGCTCAGCACGTTCTGGAAGATGACGATCTACACAGTTATAACAAAGGTTAGTTTCACCACCAACGAACCATCTAGCAAAAGGCAGATTACTATCGTCAAGGATTTGCTCAGGCTCTTTATGCCAGTAGATACGCTTTGCTTGCTCTGCCCAAAACTGCTCCCGATCATTGATTGAAGCGTTATAGATATCAGCAAAGGTGGCATTCTGCGTAGAGGTGACGGTGTCTTTGGAGGCTTGGTTAGAAGCTAAATTGTTGGCTTGCTCGCTCATAATGGCTATCCTTAGCGTAAACGAAATGTGATGCAATACGACTATATATACTATATGAAATAGCAAATGAAGTTTGAATAGTCGCTTTATATATTATAAGTACAATATAGCAAATTTATATAATAGCTTAAGTATTGTTGCTCTGGCTTTCCCTGCTAGAACCAAAAAACCGATACGTTATGTATCGGTTTAAAATGTAGCAGAGCTAGTAATAAAGGTCAACTGTTTAGCACATAAACTGCAATATGATTACAGTGAAGATTAATTACACTTGCGTCTGATTGGCATACATCTCTCGCATTACCTTTTTATCATGCTTGCCAACAGAGGTTTTAGGCAGCTCATCAACAAACTTAAAATCACTTGGTACACCATATTTGGGGATAATACCTTTACTGACTGCCTGCTCTGCAATGGCAATAATATCTTCAGCGCTGGTGTCTTGTTTATTTGGCTTTAGCACCACTAGTGCTAATGGGCGCTCACCCCACTGTTTATCATGGACACCAATTACTGACACGTCCGCTACCGCTGGATGCAACGATAAAATAGTCTCAATCTCTAATGATGAGATCCATTCGCCGCCAGACTTGATAACGTCTTTGAGACGATCGGTAATTTTGATATAACCGTCAGGTCTAATATAGGCAATATCTTGAGTATGCATATAGCCGTTTTCCCATAGCTCTTTACCCGCATCATCATTTTTTAGATAGCTTTGGGTCAACCATGGGGCACGCAGTACCAACTCGCCAGTGTTCTCTTTACCGACGCCTACCGACTCATTATCTGTACTCCAGACTTGCGCATCGACCATCAATACTGGCTTACCTGTCATACAGCGACGGCTAATATCTTCATCTTCAGTCATCTCAGGCTCATCAACACTAAAGTCAGTTAAGCTAATCAATGGTGCAGTTTCTGACATTCCGTAACCTGTATATACCTCAATATCTTGTGCCAATGCCGACTTAGCCAAGCCTTCAGTTAACCTTGAACCACCAATGATCATTTTTAAACCATTAAAGCTGACATCACGATCTTGTGCTTCTTTAAGTACCATTTGCAATATCGTTGGCACGCAGTGGGTGATACTTACCTTTTCATTAATAATTAAATCCAGCAAAGTATCAGGGGCGTAGCGACCTGGGTAGACTTGTTTTAAGCCAATCATAGTAGCCGTAAACGGAAAGCCCCATGCATGAACATGAAACATCGGGGTCATCGGCATATAGACATCACCGTAGCTGACGCCTTGTTTGTTAGGTAGCATACCTAGTGACGCTGCTTCTGCTAAGCTATGTAACACCAATTGGCGATGGCTAAAGAACACGCCTTTTGGATCACCTGTCGTTCCTGAAGTATAGAAGGTTGTGGCAATAGTGTTTTCATCAAAATCCGGAAAATCAAAGTTCGTGTCAGCTGCTTCTAATAACGCTTCATACTCACCGATAACGCGACCTTGGTTACCACCAAAAACGCCTTCAACCGTCATGCCATTATCATCAAGCCAAATAATATGCTCAATACTTGAGTTCTCAAACTGATAATCTTTAACCAAAGCTGCGAACTCAGAGTTCAGCATTAATACTTTTGGCTTAGCATGATTAATAGTGTAAAGCACCTTTTCAGGCGACAGGCGAATATTGACCGTCTGCAAAATATACTGCGACATAGGCACAGAAAAGTACGATTCAAGGTAACGATGACTATCCCAATCCATCACTGCTACCACATCCCCAGCATCGAGATTTAAGCCCGCTAAGACATTGGCTAAACGGTTAATGCGGGTAAATAAATCTTTATAAGTTAAGCGTTTTTTGTCCGCATAAATAATTTCTTGATCTAATGATACTGTTTTGGCGCGGTTTAATAGTTGTTTGATCAGTAGTGGAAACTCGTAGGCTGACGGGGCGCTGTTATAAATATTTGACATGTATCGGACTTCCTTGTTTGTCGTTTTTGTGAATTCTCATTTTCGTAAATTATGAATAAATATAAATAAGGCATAGGCAATTAAATTTTTAATAATTTTGTTTTTACTTAGAAGCAAGCCATTATTTTAATAAGCGAGGTTAACGCCGCAACTCTTTTATAGTAGATTGACTATAAGTTGCCTTTTAACAGGGTGCTTATTGATAGTAAGAAAAAACCAGTCCTATGTAAAGCGCGCGCACGTAAGCGTGACAACACTCAGCATTCGAGGATAATGATTCCACTACTTACCACATTGTGTTAGCTGATATTTATCTTGAATAGTACGAGACTTAACTTAAGCAGTACGAGCTTTGGTTTTAATCATGCCAAAACTTGCTACCAATAACGCTAAAACCTGCACAATTAACAACAGCCATACTGTCAGCGTCCACGCCCCACGTGCATAGGCAATTCCGCATAGCCATGCACCCATTGTCCCGCCTGCGTAATAGCCCATATAGTATAAACCAGAGGCCAATGAGCGCCCCTTTTTGACGTTGACTGCAATATAACTAATGGTCGCAGCTTGGGTGATAAAGACCCCAGATGACATGATCGCTAGCCCAATAATCACACCCCATAACGGCGTCACTAAGGTCAATAGCACCCCTACCATCGATACCATTACTGCCACTCGTACCGTACGCGCTGCGCCAAATCGGCGCAATAGTGTCGTCGATAATGGGGTAATGACTACGCCTATTAAATACACAGCAAAGATATTGGCAAGTTGTCCAGTACCTAGCTCATATGGAGTCTTGGCCAGATGTAAATTGATAAAGGTAAAGCAGCCCACCAAAGAAAACAGTACGCAAGCACCGAGCAAGCAAGCCGTAACCACATAACGGTTCGTCAGATGTTCGCCCAACGTCTGCATAGCGGATCGAAAGTTTGGATTGGCTTCAAAACAACGTGAGGTTGGTAGCATTTTACCTACCCATACTGCCCCTATCAGCGTCATCGCCGCCATCACATAATAACCATAACGCCAGCCGATAAGCTCATGCAAATGCCCAAGCAGAAAACGTCCTAAAAAGCCACCAAGTACTGAACCTGAAACGTAAAATGACATCAGTTCAGTAACTGCCCGTCCCTCAAACTCTTCACCAATATAAGCAATCGTCACTACGGTAATACCGGGCACGGACAAGCCCTGCATAAAGCGCCACAGACCCATCCAGCCAATACTCGGACTTTGCGCAATGAGCGCTGTCGGTATCGCTAAAAATAATAACGCTCCGACTATAAATGATTTGCGCCCTACTGCATCGGACAACATTCCTAAAAATGGTGACATGATAGCAATCGCCATCACTGTCGCGCCAACGACCATGCCTGCTTGGACCTCAGTCGCAGCAAAGTCTACCATCAGTACAGGTAACACTGCTTGGATTGAATACACCTGCAAAAAAGCAAACATGCCAATCAAGCCAATGGTTAGTTTTAAAACCCATGAAGGTGAATTAGATTGAGGAGCATAGGTAGTCAATGATTTTGCAGAGACAGTTGAATTCGCGCTATCTTGCGGTGTGTTATTAATTGAGGCGTTATCTGGTGTGTGATTCACAAAGTTACTGACTATGTTATACGCGATTGATATCGGCGTGGGTGGTAGGAACAGGCTGTAAATATATAAATATAAAGGCCTAAATTTATAGTCATAATGACAAGCGCATCATGGTAGCACACTAAAAGTTGGGCTTAAGATGCAAAATGTTATGTAAGTTTGGTATTGGTTATCAAGCTTAAACGTTAAGAATAATTATGAGAGCTGAATCATAGAGTAATCATAATACTTTTAATCAAAGCTGCAACTTTTTGACCAACACGATTTATAATCTTAAGACACAAAAAAAGCCGCTTAAGGCAGCTTATATTGATTAGAACTATAATTTTAGTACCCAGGAACATCGATAACTTTTACATTACTTTTCTTATCTAAAAGCAAATTTACGGGCTTATTTAAGAATGTACGGACAGTTGGGGCTTTAGATTTAGCCGATGACTTATCAGCTGTTGTGCGCACATTATTAACGACCGTGCCAGAAGATAATCTAATAGCAAATGTTAGGTTTCGATCATCAATAACAACATCGTTAAAGGATGAGTTTTTAAGTAATAGCTCGCGACCGCTAGCAATTGCCATGGCTCTGTTTTGATGATAGGTTCTTTCAAAGTGAATATTACTAAACTCTTTCAATTTTCCATCAGCTTTAAGGCGTACATAGGCAGATCCAGTAGCTGTACCAGACTTAATAAAATCACAGTCTTCAAAGTGCACACCCAAATCATTTGAATTGCCTATATTGGTATCTTGAAATATAACTTGGTTATTGCCATAACGTTTACCAGCATTTTCAAAAACTACCTCTTTAAAGACAATATCTCGGTACCTATCGCTGGTAGTATTTGGCTCACAATCAAATAAATATATACCGCTTCTTAATTTACCTTGTCCGGCAGAAAAATTATTATCTAAACGCACTTTACCCCGTATAAATTTAAAGCCTTGTCCTGCAATAATAGATACTGGGTTACGAGCAGTGGAGTCGCATAAAAAGTCCTGCGCCTCAAAATCGATTTTTCCGTCATATTTAAGATAAATACCATCATAGCGCGCGCCACTTGTCTTGAAGTTACGCAGGCGAGACCCACGTTCTTGAATGCGAATACAGTGCAAAGCCTTAGTATTATTCTTGGTGCCATTTCTATTAGATGTCAGTTCATCACGTAAAGTTTGACCACGTATATCAAAGCCATCTAAGACAAAGTTTATGCCGCCTGCCTGTACATCAACGACAGTAGAAGAGCCTGCAGCACGTAGTATGGTATTACCATCACTAAACAGCTCGATATTGGGACTATTAATCACCAAACTACATGGATAATCTCCATTTGGGAATATAATCCGAGCGCCGCCGATAGACTTGGCATAGTCTACAGCAGCTTGAGGTGACTTATAATCTCTAATATATATCTTTCTAAGATTTGAATCTGATGATATAGGCATTTGTTTAACTATATTCGTTTAGGTAGATGCTTTATAACAATTACAGATGCATACTGTCAAGCATTGCCTATTAAATGTTTTGATACATTATTGCCCTTTCATTGAAATCACTTATCCATTGTTAGAACCGTATTATGTTCTGTTTTAGTTGCCCAATCAGCATCAGTCTAAATTATCTATACATTCCACATCGCTTTTATAACAGACTTTAATAAATTCGCAGTTCATAATTTTCAAAAACAACTGTGACAGCAGCTATAGTCTCCAGTTTTAAACAACTATTTGATCAAGTATTAATCAACAGGAAATAACAACTATGGAAGATAAGATTTATGACTTAGGGTCAGGATTTTGGAGTATCAGAGGCTCATTTATTAAAAATGGCATACTAGACATAGGTGTTCAATGTGCCTTGGTAAAACTGTCATCTGGTCGTTTTATTTTCTTAGACAGCTACACTCTGACGGATGACGTGCGCGAGCAAGTAATGGCACTAACCAATGATGGTCAAGATGTCGAAGCGGTGTTGAACGTGCATCCCTTTCATACTGTTCATTGTGAGCAGATGGCAAAAGACTTTCCGCAAGCGACCTTTTACGGTAGCCGTCGCCATCCCAAGCAGGCTCCTAACGTGCAATGGAGTAACGATTTGGTTGAAAGTGACGCTGTCGCTTAACGTTATCCCGAGCTTGAACTTTCTTTACCCAAAGGTATTTATTACATCGCACCTGATGAGAGTGTTCATGCCAGCTCACTTCTGGTATTCCATCCAGCCAGTCTGAGTATCTATGTTGATGATACTTTTGAGATTCCACCTTCGAAGTTAATTAATACTGTACAAGCTGACTTAGGCTTACACCCAACAACTTTAAAAGCACTTAAAGATGAGCCTAATGCGGGTAAAGAGTATTGCGATTGGGCAACTCAGCTGGCGCATAAGTGGCGTGAGGTACGCAATTTTTGTGGCGCGCCTTCAGGTTTGGTCGAGTTTGAAGAAGACAGATTTGAGGCAGCTCTACTCTCTGCCATCGATAAAGCGCGTCCTGAGCTTGAAGCATAGTATGCTTTAACTACTCAACTTTTCGATTCAAATTTTTAATTTACTATTTTTACAAATTATCCATTATTAAGGAATATTGCTAATGGCAGATAAAATTTATGATTTAGGGGCAGGATTTTGGAATATACGCGGGTCATTCCGATTGGGAGGGGTGCTTGATATAGGCACTCAATGCTCGCTCGTGCAATTAGAGTCAGGCAAGTTTATTTTTTTAGATAGCTATAAGCTGACGGATGATGTCCGAGATAAAGTCATGGCATTGACTAATGACGGTCAAGATGTAGAGGCAGTGTTAAATCTTCATCCTTTCCATACGGTGCATTGCGTCCAAATGGCAAAAGACTTTCCGCAAGCCGAATTTTACGGCAGTAGCCGTCATCATGAACAAATACCTGAGATATCATGGGCAGATGATTTGGTCGAAAGCGATGCAGTCGCCAAGCGTTATCCGGAGCTTGAATTCTCCTTATCTCAGGGGGTCTACTATATCTCGCCTAATGAAAAAATTCATGCAGGTTCGCTATTGGCTTATCATCCTGCTAGCAGAAGCTTACACGTTGACGATACTTTTATGAGTCCACCGGCAAAGCTTCTTGAAGCAGTCTTACCTGAGCTACTATTACATCCTACTACCAAGCAAGCGCTTAAAGATGAGCCAGATGCAGGTAAACAGTATTGCAACTGGGCAACCGAGCTTGCGCATCAATGGCGCGAAACTCATAACTTCTGTGCTGCCCATTCAAGCTTGATTAAGTTTGAAATTGGTGGATTTGAAAAGGCACTATTAAAAGCTATTGAAAAAGCGCGCCCTAAGCTTGAAAAAGCGTAATTCTTTAAAAGTTAAAAGATAAAGCTAGAAAAGAAGCTGCCATCTTGGTGGCTTCTTTGATTTTACTACTCTGAGAAATAACTGCGTAAGTTCATCTTTTAAAGAGAAAATCTCTTAAAATTTTCCAAAAACTGTTTATTACACATTAATATTTTTCTGTAATCGTAATTTGCTAAATAAATACCGTTCTGTTATAAACCCTTCTTACAAATATATTCTTATTAACGAATAGTGTTAAATTTATTAATTATTCATTTAACCATATTTTAATAAATCTGTTTTATAGCCAATTGATAATAATGTTGATATAAATAAACTAAGTGCAAGCTATAGCCCATATCAAATAAAAGTGTGATGTGTTTTATCTGCGCGCGAGGCTGACAGAAGCCGTATCGATTTTATTTTGA
Organism: Psychrobacter sp. P2G3; assembly: GCF_001593285.1. Lineage (NCBI taxonomy): Bacteria > Pseudomonadati > Pseudomonadota > Gammaproteobacteria > Moraxellales > Moraxellaceae > Psychrobacter > Psychrobacter sp. P2G3. Next base: position 1,355,444 of record NZ_CP012529.1, on the reverse strand, counting down.
ACGAACTATAACACTATCGTTTTAACCATATTAAGGACTGTAATATGAATCGTCATTATTTAGCGACTGCTATCTTGGCAGTAAGCACCCTAGGTTTTTCTGCCTGTACCTCTAATCAGCAAGCTTTGAAAGATCAGCCTACTGATGCCAATGCGACCGTAGTGGCAGCGCAAGATAATAATAGCGTCCATCATCCTAAATGGTCATATGTAGGCAATACAGGCCCCGAATATTGGGGTGACGTCGAAGGTGCTAACGCTTGCAAAATTGGCAAACAGCAATCGCCTATCAATATTACAAACGTTACCGCCAGTAGTGCAGCCGCTCCTGTCATTAACTATAACCAATCTACCGATGTCCGCATTCATGATAATGGTCATACTGTCGTCTACACACCAACGACCGAAGACAATACAATTCAGTTAGACAATAAGCGCTATGTGCTCAAGCAATTCCATTACCATACCCCAAGCGAGCATCAATTCGGTAGTCAGAACTATCCAGGCGAAATTCATTTTGTTCATGCCAATAGTGAAGGCAATCTTGCTGTAATGGGTATTATGCTGCAAATTGGTGAAGCCAATGATGTGCTACGCGTATTGCTAAACGGCACTAAAATCACTACCTTAAACGATGATGAATTCACAGCCAATAAAGTTGATTTGTCTGCTTTAGCACCTGTAATGCCTACTTTCTATCATTATAGTGGCTCGCTAACGACACCACCTTGTTCAGAACAAGTCCAATGGTATGTCAGTAAGCAACCTCTGACCCTTGCTAGCGATCAGTTTGATATTATGTCTGATCTGTACGAAGGTAATAACCGCCCTATTCAGCCACAAGGCTCGCGTAAGGTAGAGCAGCTTAGCAACTAATAGCCAATAACAAGTATTAGTAGTATTCAGAAAGTCTATTGTTTGAGTACTACTAAACTTGAATGATAAAAATCTAGGCTCAAAACCAGCAATATAGTGGATTTACTATATCGCTGATGTTGAGCCTTTTTACATCTTTTGGGAGAACAAAAACTGACTCAACTCGTCTTCATTTTTAATAATATCTGCCAAGGTATATTTTTCAAGGACGGTAATAAACGCCGTTAACGCTTCAAAAAACACGCCTTTAAGTTGACATACTGGCGTAATTACACAGCCTACAGTTTTATTGACATCTTCATTGATAAGCGTGATTGGCAAACCTGTCGAGCGTGGCTTTCTATCATCACTGCTGACTGGCGTGGCAAAGCACTCGACCAAGTCAAAATCAGGCTCTATCTGTTTAATCAATACACCCAAATTGATGTCTTTAGGCGCATAAGCCAGCCGAATACCACCATTCTTACCGCGCACACTTTCTATATAACCAAGCTGACCTAATTGATGAATAATCTTGGTCAAATGACTTTTGGATATATTATAGCTGCTAGCGATATCACTGATATTTGCCAGTGTTTCTGGCTCTGGCTTCACTGCTAAATAAATTAATGAGCGCAGTGCATAATCACTATAATTGGTCAGTCGCATAAATTTGCGCTCCTATTTAATTCAAATTACTTAAAAATTTATCCATTCAAACCTAATTACCAAAAAACTATAAACTATAAGTCATTACCCAAATAAACCATCGGGTCTAGGACGTGCGAGCATCGGCAGATAACTCATGCAAAATAGCACAAAGCAGGCAATCCATGCGCTTTGAGCAATCATAATCCATAATAGATAATGACTCATATCAACGAGTGGTAATAATACCCGACTAACAAATACCAGCACCATCAAAATATACATTACATTCACGCTCTTGGGTGGCTGATGAATACTGCGTCCCGTATGCCCAAGTGATACACGCGTCATCATCGCCACCGTCATCATCCCAACACCTGCAATCGCTAACCCATGCATAGCAATACTATGCGCGTACCCTAACCATGGCTGTAGCGCATACAACAAGAAGCTCAAACACATACCTAAAAACGCGATATATAGTGACCATAACAATGGTTTTTGCCAAATACCGCGGTGATACCAACCTTTTAGGCGCACGATATTGACCACTGCCACGCCAAGCGCGGTAACGGTAAGTAAGTACTTATTAGGGTAAAACGAATCCACGATAAAAAAGGCTAAAAAGAACACTAGGCTGGCGATATCTTGCACTTTGCTATTACGTAAGGTGACGGTTTCTTTGACGCCTTCAGCATTGGTCACGCTAAGACCCCGTTCAATAAAGAATGGCACCACGCGCCTGCCAATGGTCAATACCAAGCCGATAATTAAGTAAAAACCCAAGTAGATACCTACTCTGGTCGTACTCATGTCTGCGTTGATAATCCCCCAGTAACACAATCCGTTGCCCAACGTTAATAGCGCCAGCTTCGCTAAAATACCCATCTGCTTATACTGCTTTACTTGCAATACTGCTCGAAATATTACAAAAGCCATTAAGCCGATGAACAATAAATCAAATACTGCGGCAGCATATAACAACGATATACTACTACCCGCAATCGTCATGCCAAGCCCAAAAGCGAACCAGCTAATACGTGCCAGCAACCAGCAGCTAAAGATACCCAGCAACTTATAGCCATGCGGCATCATTACTCCTGTCCAGGTTTTTACCGCTGTCAGCAAGAATCCTGCGACCACTGCCAAGGCATAACCATAAATCATCTCATGGCCGTGCCAGTACAACGGATTTAAAACCTGTGCATCGATATCAGTATGTCCAGTAAATACAAATGACCACAGCACCATCATCACCACCGCAAATACTGCCGCTGCACTAAAAAATATGCGAAAGCTCAAATTAAGAATAGGATGCGGAGAGCTTGGTGGCTTGCTAGGTAAGTTGATAGATTGCATGACCGTCTTCTTAGGGTAATTTTAGAAAATAGATATTAAAATTCATTTTAAATGAATGTTATAAGCTATACAATGGATAACCGTAAACATTATCGCTCCTTCATCTTTTACATTACACTCGCCTCATTGACTGTTAAGACCTTCGCTGCTTAAATGGTTCACTTCTAGGAGAATACTATGACTGAAGAAAATGCACCGGAAGAAAAACGCAAAATCGTCAATAAATTTTTGATGACGCTTACCAAAGAACAGCCACAAATGTATTATGCAACGACATCTGAGATCTCTCGTAGCATCCATACGATGATAAAAGAACATACCAATCGTTTGTCAGTAGAAGAGCAAGCGCTTGTTAGAAATATGACTATTGAAGAAATTGAAGCCTTGCTAGGTTTTCATTCTCGATAGCACAACCTTAGATAGAAAATTCTTAGATAGAACGACCAATACTCACACAAAAAAAGACCGCTAAAAAAGCGGTCTTTTTCATACGTGTTAATTAAGTTTAGTATTATTAAAACGGCTAAATTAGAATGGATATTGACGCGGTTCGTTTTGCATTGATATCCAATGCGTTCTGGTAAATTCTTCCAGTATCCATTCACCATTAAAGCGGCCAATACCTGAATTTTTCTCGCCGCCAAATGGCATATTGCTCTCATCGTTGACTGAGATATCATTAATATGGGTCATGCCAGCTCTGATACCACGCGCAAAGCGCAGACCTTTTTGCATATCTACTGTAAATACCGCACTAGATAGACCATACATGGAGTCATTGGCTATCGATAACGCATCATCCTCATCTTTGGCACGGATGATACCGACCAATGGTCCGAACACCTCATTACGTGACAAATCCATCTCACGAGTGACTTCAGTAAAGATATGCGGTGGTACTACCTGACCTTTTATCTCACCACTCAAAATCATTTTGGCACCTTCTTCCTGTGCTTTAGCGATTTTTTCTTTCAGTGATTTGACTTGTTTTTCATTAATGATTGGACCGACTGCCGTATCTTGCTTGTTCGGATCACCGACGTTTAAGGTTTTAACATGAGCTAAGAAGCGCTCAATAAAGTCATCATAAATCTCGTCTTCAATGATAATACGGTTGATAGCGAGACAGATTTGACCTTGATGAAGGAACTTACCGAAGGCTGCTGCCTTAACCGCTTGCTCAATATCTGCGTCTTTTAATACCACAAATGGGCTATTACCACCGAGCTCAAGCGCAACTTGCTTGATGTAATCGCCACCATTGGCCAATTCGCCAATATGTTTACCCACTGAAGTTGAACCAGTAAATGATACAAAGCTTGGAATGTCATGAGTAACAATGGCATCACCAATCTCACTACCAGCACCGACGACAACGTTGAGTAATCCTTTTGGCAAACCGGCTTCTTCGAATACTTTTGCTAACAATAAACCACCGGTAATAGGTGTGTCACTTGCAGGCTTAAGTACAACCGCGTTACCGAGTGCTAATGCAGGCGCGATAGAACGCTGGGTAAGATGTAGCGGGAAGTTCCATGGGCTAATAACGGCTACGACACCGATTGGCTCACGGTAGACGAAGTTTTCTTTACCGGGGGTGTTTGATGCGCGAATTTCGCCATGGACACGGTTAGGGAAACTGGCTGCTTCAAGCGTAATCGCACGCGCACTACCGAACTCTACCATTGCTTTGATACGCGTACTGCCCGACTCTTTGATGAGCCAATCGACAATTTCGTCTTGACGCTGATCTAAGACATTAACGACGTTATACATTAAACTGGCACGCTCAGCTGGCGTCTTTTGTGCCCATTCTTTTTGTGCCGCATTCGCTGCCTGATAGGCTTCATCAAGCTGTTCTTTCGTCGCCTGTTTAATCTCGACCAGCGTGTCGCCATTATATGGATTGACATTAGTATTGATGCTGTCATCTTGTCCGCTCTGCCACTCACCTGCAATATACTGCAAATGAAAGTCGCTATAGGCGTTGTTATTGCTATCAGTATTATTGGTTGTCATAACTACTATCCTTAATTAGTTGTGATAATTATTAGTGTGATGTTAATTAAAATTATTCTTTATAAAATATTTTGCGAAAATCATAAAAAAGCGCTAGCAAGATTCTAGACTATATACCTTATATAGACGATAAAGCTATTAAGTCAAAAACCAAGCTTGCTAGACGACTGGTCTAATGGTAACATAGACGGTAGATAAAACAAGACTGCTTCGGCGTTAAACATTGTTGATAAAACGTAACTTCTATAAAATTATACTTATGTAATATAGCACTACACAGCACTACGCAATGTTTTTAAGCGTTATAACCTGATGCCTTAGTTTGAAACTCTTACACTAATATAATTATAAAACTAAAAAACATTGTTCTAAGGAGAACAGAGCTCTTATGTCTATTATTAAAACTGCTACAACATCAAATATTGCACCTTCAGATATTGCTCCATCGAATATCACCCCATCAGATACAAGGGCCCACCTACTAGCGATAGGTTACCAACTGATTGCGCAGAAGGGCTTCACTGCTGTCGGTATCAAGCAGATACTAGACACGGCAGGCGTCCCTAAAGGTTCTTTCTATCATTACTTTGCTTCGAAAGAAGCGTTTGGTGAAGCTATTATCAATCATTACTTTACCAAGTATAAGAATCGCCTTGAGACTATTGGCGCCCAAGATATTAGCGCGCAGCAAAAGCTTTATGACTATTTTCAAAGCTGGTATGACACTCAGCAAAACGGCTGTGATCACGAAAAATGCTTGGTCGTTAAGCTTAGCGCTGAGGTTGCCGATATGTCAGAGCCCATGCGTAAAGTACTTTACGCCGGTTACCAGCAAACCATCAGTTGGCTTGCCGAACAAATCAAAGCTGGCTGGGCAGATAACTCTGTACCACAACTCGATAATATCGCTGCAGAAAGTGTGGCGAAGCGTTGGTACTTTGCATGGCTTGGTGCTAGCTTGATTGCTAAAATTAGTCAAACCAATACACCACTTGCCGAAGTATGGCAGATGACCACTACAGAGATGGGCCGCTAATAGCGGCTCTTTGCTCTGTATCCCTTTTATATCTAGCTTTAAGTTTGTAAAAACTATTTCCAAGACCTATTACGTCTAGCCTATGAGCTATATTAGACAAGCCTCTTTATCTATCAGTTTCATCCTAACTACTTTACTCTCAAGATGATCTAAGCAGCGCTTAACAGCATATGGGTTACTAAGCTTGTACTTTAAGTTCTGCTCAAAGATTTTGCATTCTCATTTTCATATCCAGTTTCTTATAAATGATAGATATACGAGAGTTTTGTAAAAACCTATAGACGACCGGTCTAATTACTGTACAATGCCCACATACGCAAAAACGGATTAGATAATTTTCTAGTCTGTTTTTGCAAACCATAAACTTCTACAAACCATACACTCAACCAATACTAAATGAATTTCAGGAACCTTATGAATAACTTTCAATATTACAATCCAGTACGTATCGTCTTCGGCGAAGGCCAAATCGAACAACTATCAGATCTAGTGCCTAATGATGCAAAAGTACTTATCACTTATGGTGGCGGCTCGGCTGAACGCACAGGTACTCTAGACGAAGTCAGAAAAGCGTTATCAGCGAGCGGAAATCGCGAAGTCTTTGAGTTTGGCGGCATCGAGCCAAACCCAGAATTCAATACTCTGCTTAAAGCAGCTGATATGGTTAATGAACATAACATTGACTTTCTATTAGCAGTTGGCGGTGGTTCAGTCATTGATGGTAGTAAGTTTGTCGCGCTCGTGTCTTCACTTAACGAAGATGACAGCACTGTCTCACGTGAAAAAGCATGGGATGCACTTCTTAATGGTTGTGCAAACATAGATACTGCTATCGATTTGGGTGCCGTATTGACTATTCCAGCGACTGGTTCTGAGATGAATAACGGCGGTGTGGTTAACCATAGTGAACGTCAAGCAAAACTACCTTTCCGTAGTCCACTTGTCTTCCCTAAATTCTCAATTCTAGACCCAACCAAGACGATGACATTACCTGAACGTCAAGTAATGAACGGTGTTGCTGATGCCTTTGTCCATGTGATGGAACAATACCTGACTTATCCAGTCAATGCGAAAGTGCAAGATGCCTTCGCTGAGAGCTTACTTAAGATTTTGATTGAGGAAGGCGCAGCGGTTAAAGCAGATCCAGAAAACTTAGAGACACGTAAGAATATTATGTGGACGGCAACTATGGCGCTTAACGGCTTGATTGGCACTGGTGTACCACAAGATTGGACGACACACATGGTTGGTCATGAATTAACATCATTACATAGCATTGACCATGCTCGTACTCTTACCATCTTGTTGCCATCGGTAATGCGTGAGCTAAAAGAAAGCAAAAAAGACAAGTTACTTCAATATGCCCGTAACGTTTGGGCTATCGATAGCAATACTGATACAAAACAAGACGACGACAGCATCATCGAGACTGCTATCGTATATACCGAGAACTTCTTCCGTAGCCTTGGCCTACCAGTTAGCTTAGCAGATGCTGAATTAGATGAGTCAGCGATTGACCCGATTATCAAGCAGCTTGAAGCGCATAACATGGTAAAACTGGGCGAACACGGTAACAATGACTTAGAAGTATCACGTCGTATCTTAGAACGTTCGTTAACCAGTGTGGCTTAATAGTAGTAGAGTCTTTTAGAAGCTGTAATCTGAGAATATAAGCCAATAAAAATAATAACTTTATATAAAACAGCAGCTTTGCGTATTGTTTTTATTATTAGTAGCCATTCACTGTTGAGTGGCTGCTAACTTTAAAACCTAACACCATACTTTAAAACTATAAACCAATAAATAAAATAAGGATTATTAAAATGAGCTTTGATAAACAACAAAATCAAAAAATAAACCGTCAAATTAAATTGGCCAGTCGCCCTCATGGCGCGCCAAAAGCTGAAAACTTTGACATGACAACCAGCGATATCCCAACGCCAAATGAAAATGAGATGCTGCTACGTACCGTCTATTTATCATTAGACCCGTATATGCGCGGACGTATGAGCGATGCTAAAAGCTATGCTGATCCACTAGAAGTTGGCGATGTAATGATGGGCGCAACGGTTGCTCAAGTCGTTGAATCTAACCTTGATAAATTTGCCGTCGGCGATTTGGTTGTTTCAAATTCAGGCTGGCAGGATTATAGCGTCAGTGATGGCGAAGGCGTACTGAAATTAGATAAAGATATGCCAAACCCTTCATATGGTTTAGGCGTATTGGGGATGCCTGGCTTTACCGGTTACATGGGTTTGACTGATATCGGTAAACCACAAAAAGGTGAGACGCTGGTCGTCGCTGCCGCAACAGGTCCCGTTGGCGCAACAGTTGGTCAAGTTGGTAATCAATATGGCGTACGCACCGTTGGTATCGCAGGCGGTAAAGAGAAATGTGACTTTGCAGTGAATGAGCTTGGCTTTGATGTCTGTATTGACCATAAAGCCGATGATTTCGCTGAACAATTAAAAGCCGCTTGCCCAGATGGTATCGATATCTATTACGAAAACGTCGGCGGTAAAGTATTTGACGCGGTCATGCCATTATTAAATGCTCATGCACGTATCCCAGTGTGCGGTCTGGTCTCTCAATACAACGCGACTGAACTGCCTGATGGCAAAGATCGTTTAGGTATGCTAATGGGTCAAGTATTGGCCAACCGTCTAACCATCAAAGGCTTTATCATCTTTGAAGAGTATGGTGATCATTTCCCAGAGTTCCTAAAAACCATGAGCAAATGGGTTGAGTCAGGTGACGTGAAAACCAAAGAATCCATCGCTGAGGGCTTAGACGATGCACCAAATGCCTTCGTTCGTATGCTAAATGGCGATAACTTCGGTAAAACAGTCGTTAAAGTAGCTGACGTTAAATAATTCTTGTTAAATAACCGATGCTCACTGGACAGTTAAATAACGACTTAACAACATAATTTGTTAAGACAACTACTGAAAATGACATCTTTACCATGAATACTGTTACATGAATACGGCTAGCAGTCATCGTTAATGCCAATATTTACTAGGTTTTATGAATTAAGCATGACTGCTAACAATCAATAATTTAAAAATCACTTTAATAAAAAAGGACAAATATGAATATTTTAATGGTACTAACTTCACACGACAAATTAGGCGATACTGGTAAAAAAACTGGCTTTTGGCTAGAAGAATTCGCAGCCCCTTACTATGCTTTTCTTGATGCTGGCGTCAATGTGACCCTCGCCTCTCCTGCTGGTGGTCAGCCACCACTTGATCCTAGTAGCGATACTGAAGATGCGCAAACGAAAGATACCAAGCGTTTTAAAGAAGACAGCGATGCTCAAAAGCATCTTGCCAATACCAAAAAACTTGCTGATATGAAAGCGGAAGATTTTGATTCAGTATTCTATCCTGGTGGTCATGGTCCATTATGGGATTTGGCAGTCGATGAAAACTCTATCAATTTGATTGAGACTTTTGTGAAGCAAGACAAGCCTGTTGCCTTTGTTTGTCATTCTCCTGCAGCACTCAAAAACGTTAAGATTGACGGTGAATACTTAGTAAAAGGTAAGACCGTTACTGGCTTTACTAACACAGAAGAAGAAGCAGTTGGCCTTACCGATGTGGTGCCATTCTTGGTAGAAGATGCGCTGATAGCTAATGGCGGTAACTATGAAAAAGCCGCTGATTGGGAGTCGTTTGTGGTCGAAGACGGTTTGTTGATTACTGGTCAGAATCCAGCCTCATCAGAAGAAGCTGCTAAACGTTTGATTGCTAAGCTTAAAGGCTAATAGCATTCGATCGATGACTAACACAACAGACTAATCAAAAAAGGCCAATACTATGATTCGCTTACATCATCTTAATCAATCGCGCTCGCTACGTACGCTTTGGCTATTAGAAGAGCTGGGTGTGCCTTATGAAGTTGTCAGTCATCAACGCGATGCCAAGACTCATTTAGCACCAGATTCACTAAAGGCGGTACATCCACTTGGTAAGTCTCCGGTTATCGAGATGGATGGACAAATCTATGCTGAGTCAGGTGCTATTACTGAGTTGTTGATTGAACGATTTGCGCCAGATCGTCTGCGTCCTGCAACAGATAGCTCAGATTATGGCTATTATCTGCAATGGATTGATTTTGCAGAAAGCTCACTCATGTTGCCATTAATGCTTGAACTGTTTACTAGTAAAGCAGGCATTGATGACAATGCGTTTTTAAACGGTTATATCGAGACAGAAAAAACCAGATTGTTCAAATATCTGGATAAATCAGTCGAAAATAAGTCGTTTATTGTAGGTGATAAACTGAGTGGTGCCGACTTTATGCTATCGTTTGATTTAATTATTCTTGCTAAGCGTCAAAAGCTTGAAGATTATCCTAACATTAAGCAATATGCATTGCAGCTTGCTGGCATTGAGAGCTATCAAAACGCTATGCGCCTTGAAGCCGAGTATGATGAATCTAGACAAACATAAATGTCTTGTTTGTCATTTTAGCCACTATAAATAATGATAACTAAAAAAAAGGAGTCCAATTAAATTGGGCTCCTTTTTATTTGCAATAAAGAATGAGAAGCTTATGGCAATAAGCGCTTGGTAGACCAGCTAGCATCATCTTTATTCACATTACTGCTATCACGAGTATAGACAATACGATCATGCATGCGACTAGCGCGCCCTTGCCAAAACTCAATCTCATTAATGGTAATCTCATAACCACCCCAAAACTCCGGCGTTGGTACTTGTGAATTCTCTGGGTAATCAGCTTGCAGCTCGGTAAAGGTTTGCTCCATTACTTCGCGATTAGCCACTTCACCGCTTTGTGGTTGACTGACCCACGCGCCTACTTGACTATCATGTGGACGCTTTTGAAAATAAGCTGCAGATTTATCAGCATTTATTTTAGCAATGCTGCCACTAATGCGAATTTGACGCTCAAGCTCATGCCAAAAGAACAGTACCTCAGCATTTGGATTTTCTGCGATATCCTGACCTTTAGCGCTTTCGTAGTTAGTATAAAATACTACGCCATTCTCAGTGATTTCGCGCATAAGAACGATACGGACACTAGGCTTATTGTCCGCGCCGCAAGTCGCTAAGCTCATAGCATACGGCTCTTGCACTTGCTGCTCTATCGCCTCACTCATCCAGCCTTTTAACAGCTCAAACGGTGATGCTGGTACCGACTGCTGATCAAGACTACCTTTTTCATATGATAAACGCTGATCAGTAAAGTCCATGCTCATTGTGCTTCCTTATTTTAATATTATTATCATATCAAACACCATTAGCCCAATACGGTTTTAATGTGGTTGGCTAAATCATTGGCCATTACATCACATTCAATTTCGTCATCTGACTCGACCATAACTCGAATCATCGGTTCTGTGCCTGATTGACGGATAAGCAAACGACCACGACCTTCTAAAGTAGTCTGTGCTTTATCAAAAGCTGTCACCAATTCCTCATACTCGTAAGGGTCCTGCATTTGATTCAAACGGACATTGACAAGTTTTTGCGGTAAGATCTCAAAGCCTTCCGTCAACTCACTTAATGCTTTACCTTGTGATTGCATAACGGCAAGCACTTGTAAGCTTGCAATAATAGCATCCCCAGTACGACTCTTATCTAAACATAAAATATGTCCCGATGGCTCTCCGCCTAGTATCCAGTCATTGGCTTCAAGCTCTTGCATCACATAACGATCGCCAACTTTGGCACGGGTAAATTCAATGCCTTCGTTTTGTAGTGCCAGCTCTAAACCCATATTACTCATGAGCGTACCTACAACCCCTTCAGCACGCGTCTGACCTTGGGTAGCAAGTACATATAAGATGCCATCACCATCGACCAGCTCGCCTTTTTCATCAACCATCACGATACGGTCGCCATCACCATCTAAAGCAATACCAACATCTGCATTGTGCTCTAATACAGCCTTTTGCAGACCTTCGGGATGCGTCGAGCCACAGTTAGCATTAATATTAATGCCATCAGGTTTATTATTAATAGCAATCACCGTGGCACCAAGCTCACGCATGACTCTCGGCGCTACACTATAGCCTGCACCATTCGCGCAATCTACTACTACCGTCAGATGGCCTAAATCATACTGATAAGGAAAGCTACCTTTACAGAATTCAATGTAGCGACCTATAGCATCATCAATTCTAGTATGCTTACCCAACTGCGCTGGATCTACAATAGGCATAAGTAAATCATTATCACTATGAGATGCATTCATCATCGCTTGTAACTTATCATTAATGGCATTTTGCATCTCATCGGTCAGCTTTTTGCCATTACCTGAGAATAATTTGATACCGTTATCATAATAAGGGTTATGTGAAGCTGAAATAACAACGCCAGCATCTGCATGGAAACTACGAGTAATATGTGCAATAGCTGGTGTCGGTAATGGGCCAAGCATATGAACATCTACCCCTGCGGCATTAAAACCTGCCTGCAACGCTCCTTCAATTACATAGCCTGATAGGCGTGTATCTTTACCAATTACGACACTCGGTTTGCGATTAGGATTATCATTATTTTCTATGAGCACTCGCCCCGTTACATAACCTAGTTTTAAAATAAAATCGGGGGTAATAGGTAGTTGACCAAACTTTCCACGTATACCATCGGTACCAAAATAGCTCATTATGATTATATCCTTATGCTAGGTGCTAAAAGTAAAAGACTAGATAATGCCATCAGACATCACAGTCTATCTACTGCATCGTTTATAAAAAAAGCCAACAACACACGAGCATTGTTGACTGTTTGTATCTTAAAGACATTATATATCAAAGAATGAATATTTAAAGCGATAATTTAGTTAACGCTTTCGTTTAGTCCACACGATAGTTCGGTGCTTCTTTGGTAATTTGCACATCATGGACATGAGATTCTTTCATGCCTGCTGATGTGACTTTGATAAACTGTGGTTTGCTACGCATATCTTCGATAGTAGCACAACCGGTATAGCCCATTGATGAGCGCAAACCGCCAACCAATTGGTTAACAATACCAGCAACTGGTCCTTTATAAGGAACGCGACCTTCGATACCTTCTGGTACGAGTTTTTCTACACCATCTTTGGCATCTTGGAAGTAGCGGTCTGATGAACCGTTCGAACCTGACATCGCGCCTAAGCTACCCATACCGCGGTAGGCTTTATAGTAACGACCTTGGAACAACTCAACTTCGCCCGGTGCTTCTTCAGTACCAGCCATGAGCGAACCTACCATGATGCACGACGCACCAGCAGCGATTGCTTTTGCTATATCGCCTGAATAGCGAATACCGCCATCTGCTATCAATGGAATGCTGTCTTGCAATGCACTGGCAACATTATCGATAGCGGAGATTTGGGGTACACCAATACCAGCGACAATACGCGTGGTACAAATAGACCCAGGACCAATACCGACTTTTACCGCATCAGCACCCGCATCGCGTAAGGCTTTAGCAGCGTCGCCTGTCGCAATATTACCACCGATAACTTGCACATTTGGGTAGTTTTTCTTAATCCAAGAGACTTTATCAATGACACCCTTTGAGTGACCATGAGCTGTATCGACTACAATAATATCCACGTCAGCCTCAATCAAAGCCTCAACGCGCGCTTGTGTATCTGCACCCGTACCAACAGCAGCGCCAACACGCAGACGACCATGCTCATCTTTACAAGCATTAGGGTTGTTTTCAGCTTTGGCAAAGTCATTAACTGTAATCAGGCCACGTAGACGGAAATTATCATCAATGACAATGACTTTTTCGATACGATGCTCATGCAGCAATTTTTTGATATTTTCGTTACTTTCGCCTTCATGAACGGTGACTAACTGCTCTTTTGGCGTCATGATATGGCTAACTGGTAACGATAAATTGGTCTCAAAGCGCCAATCACGATGGGTAACGATACCAACGACTTTATCTGTACCCTTCTCTACTACAGGCACACCTGAAATATTATTATCTTGAGTTAGCTGTAATAAGTTACCGATCGTCATCTCTGGATGTACCGTAATAGGATCAACGACCGTACCTGCTTCGAACTTTTTGACGCGGCGTACTTGCATGGCTTGTTTAACGATATCCATACTCTTATGCAAAATACCCATGCCGCCCAGCTGTGCCATAGTAATAGCCATCTCTGACTCAGTCACAGTATCCATAGCAGCAGAAATTAGCGGCAGATTCAGAGTGATATTTTTGGTCAAACGAGTAGACAGATTGGCAGTTTTTGGCAGGACTTCAGAATAGGCTGGTAACAACAAGACGTCATCAAAGGTTAAGGCTTCATCGACAATTCGCAACATACAGACCCCTAGTGGTGGTTATTTTGATGGGTGGGATTTTCATATTAAGACAATGAACCAAGATACCGGTATGACCTTACGATATTTAAGTCTTATGTGGCAAAGACTTACAATCATAGAGCTTTAGATAATTAGCAATAAACCAGTAGTTATTTGTCATTAAACAAATGGAGACACTCGAAAATTGCAATTGATTTATCAGTTGTAAGTTAGCGCAAATATAGCGCAGTCTTACTCTTAATAGCTCAGTTATCCCTTAAAAATAACGCCATATTATAACAAATAAGCGTGCAAATCGCATGCTATATTTATCAGATTATTTTACTGATATCTGTCTAATTATGTTCATCACTTTTTTATGGGCAAAAAACTTAACCTATGACTACTTATTCATCTCTATCCTTGAATATCAAGCGTTCAGCTGGTAGATGTTCTCTTTGTTCATGGTACAGATAGTTGAGCATCTGTTCACGTACCTGACATTCCAAGTCGAAAGCACTCATAGGACCATCAGAAGCCAAACTTCCACGTAATTTAATCGTATTTTCGCTTAATGATACAGTGAGCAGCTCAGGTTCGGTTTCGCCGTCCCACAACTCATTCGCTTGCACTAGTTCCACAAACTTCTTTCTAATGGCTTTAATATCTGCGCCGTAGTCAACATATAGGTAAACCACACAAGTTTGATGAACTTCCGTATGTGACCAGTTTTCTACAATTTCAGTAATTAGTCTACGCATCGGTACAATCAAGCGGCGTTCATCCCATGTTTTTAGCACCGCATAGGTATAACGTAAATCCTCAATCGTTGTCCAATCACCTTCCATCATCACTGTATCGCCGATACGTACTGGCTGAGTGACGGCCACCTGTACACCAGCAATAATATTACCTAGTATAGGTTGGGCGGCAATACCAATGACCACGCCAGCAATACCAGCCGATGTTAATAACGTCGTGCCAAGGCCTTCCATATTAGTGAATTCACTAAGACCAATCCAAATACTGCCGAGAATCATGGCAAAGATAAAAACGCGACGAAATACCGACACATAAGTGCGGCGGCGACGCTCCTTATCAAAGTGCTCTTCAGCCAAATTCTCAATTTGCATGTCTTGATAGCGATTGGCAAAAAAGTTAATAACGCGTATACCCAACCACATGGTACTAAACACTAACCCAATCCAAATGATTGGACGAGTCGATGATGCTACTGCATCTAGATAGGGAAAACCACCCGACACTAAAGTAAAAACTAATAAAAAGCTAATGCTAAAGGTTAGCGGCACGGTTAGCTTACTGACTAAGTCTGCCACACCATTAGTGCTGCCGACGTAAGAGCTGTATTTCTGATCATCATCAATATAACGGCTGATAATTTTTTCAGTACCCTTACTAAGTAGCCAACCTACTCCCATAGTCACTAAGAAAAATGAAAATAATGCTAAAAACTCCCATAAGGCAATGTTAAAAAACTGTATTTTCATCCATGTAGGTAGATAGCGTTCAAACTCTGCTGGATGATATTGCTCATAAAGATTGTCAATATTGCCAACCGTTTGCGCTGAGAACACCCAAATTGGTGCCTTGTCATCAACTTGTACTCGCTCCAGATAGACAGGTACACGGCGTTCACGGTACTCGATGTAACCGAGTTGAATAGAGCGTCGCGGAATACCCATTACACTACTGGTATTGCCAAGTGGAGGCTCGATTAAACCATCAGGACGATCTGGCAGGTCATCAAATAAGTAGAGCTCTCTTTCAGATAACAAAAAATCAAGACGCTTGGCCAATTCAAGTGAACGACTACGCTGAACCTCACTATCAATCAGGTTCATATTAAGCGCATAGGCTGCCAAGTCAAATTGCTGCTTCATCACTGCTGATTGGAAAAACTCTAAAGTAGCCAACGGTGTTGATAGGTTTGGTGGCTCAGACAATGGGGGTAGACCAGTATTGATTTTGTCTAAAAGATAGTAGCCTTCGTTATACTCTCCTTTAAGTCCTGTATCGCCTTGTAAGTTTCCAGCTTGTTGTACTGCATTGCGTTCAGTTGGATCAAAAATCTCTTCTGCTACACCGGAGACACTAACACCTTCCTTTTTGATTGTTTCAATCTTTTGGGCAGCATAATCTACTAAGTTCTCTGCTTTGGTCGCCACCTGTGATTTTGAATCATCTTGAATACCAGCGTTCTGTTCACTAGTGCTAGCTTCATTATCACTGGTTGCAGCATAAACAGGAGTGTAAATAGTACCCAGTGCAATGACTATAAAACCAAATATCGATTGAAGCACAGTGCACCACGTAGCTTCGTAAGAGTAAGAGCACTTAGGACGATTTGCAATTTTATTACCTTTAACATCATCACTTCTAAAAGTATTCATATTTTTAAAAAATCGTTGGTTATAAGGAGTTTGCATACAAAAAAATTTTAGCTTTAGATTGATAATAAGCTAATGCAGTCAGCAAAAAAAAGCCAGCGTAAAGCTGACTTAATTTGTTAGTATACGTATATACGAAAGCTAGATTTTACGTTAAGCACGACGCCATGTCGTACCAGCACGGCTATCTTCAAGCTCAATACCTGCCTCTTTTAGTTGTTCACGTATCTTATCAGCACGTGCAAAATTTTTGTTGGTTTTGGCATCTGCACGTTCAATGATTAAGCCATCAATAGCAGCATCGGTTAATCCGTCATCCGCTTGTTCGCCAATCACTGCTTGCAGAAACTGTTGGACTGGCTGCTGTAGAATGTTCAGCACCTGTGCCAACGCTTTTAGCTGCTGCGCCAACTGCCATGCAGTATCTACCTCTTCAGCCTTGACAGCTTTATTAATATCACGTGCCAGCCCAAATAATACACTAATCGCCGTTGAGCTATTAAAGTCATCATTCATCGCTTTAATGAAATCTTGCCCAGCAGTGCTCCTGTAAGCATCATTTATCAACTCGTCAGTGACTGTCAAAGCCTGCCCTTTTTGCTGCTCGGCTAGCTTTAACGCATTGTATAATCTGCTTAGGCTATTGTGCGACTCATCTAAGGCACTATCAGAGAAATTCACTTGGCTACGATAATGGCTCGATAATAAAAAGAAGCGCACCGTTTCAGGCAAATATTTTGCGGTTACATCGCGAATGGTAAAGAAGTTGCCTAATGACTTAGACATTTTTTCGCCATCGACATTGATAAAACCAACGTGCATCCAGTTACGCGCGTACTCACAGCCAGTCGCTGCTTCAGATTGGGCTATCTCGTTTTCGTGATGCGGAAACTGTAAGTCATGACCACCGCCATGAATATCAAAGGTATTGCCTAGGCACTTAGTCGACATGGCCGAGCACTCAATATGCCAGCCTGGACGCCCTTGTCCCCATGGTGATGCCCATTGCGGCTCATCAGGTTTTGCCGATTTCCAGAGTACAAAGTCAAACGGATTCCGCTTATCATTTTCGACATCGACTCGCGAGCCTGCCTGCATATCATCAAGATTACGCTTTGACAATTTGCCATAATCTGCGAAGCTATCTACTGCATAATAAACGTCACCATTGTCGCCTGCATACGCATAGTCGCCGGTGACCAGCGTCTCAATCATTTGCTGCATCTCATCAATATGATCAGTGGCACGTGGTTCAGCGTCCGGCATTTGGCAGCCAAGTGCGGTCGCATCTTCGTGCATCGCTTCGATAAAGCGCTGAGTCAGTACACTAATATCTTCGCCGTTCTCGTTAGCGCGAGCGATGATTTTGTCATCAATATCGGTAATATTGCGTACATAATTAACGTCATAACCCAATTGCTTAAGCCAGCGTACCGCCATATCAAACCCAACCATCACGCGGGCGTGACCAATATGACAATAATCATAGACAGTCATACCGCACACATACATGCCTACCTGCCCGGCTTTAAGCGGTTCAAACTGACGTTTACCGCCAGTCAGTGAATCATAAATGGCAAGCTGAGACATAGCGTCGGCAAGTGGTGTGTTCATGGTATAAAAGCCTTTTAATTAAAACAAGATAGATAAATTGAGATAAAAGGAACATATTGGCAGTATTAAGCTTATTAGCAAGCCTGAAATTCCGCTTATAATTCCAAAAATTACTACAATATAAAACTTAACCCATTATCTTAGCGAAAACGACTGTAAAATACTACAATGAGCGCATAACTAACTGTATTCAACGATAAAAACATCTAAGGATTTAAACATGGGTAATCGCTTAAGCAAAATATATACACGTACTGGAGATGACGGCAGTACTGGCATGGCAGATGGTAGTCGCGTTAGTAAAGCTGATAACCTATTTAGCGTAATGGGCGATATCGATGAGCTTAACTCACATATCGGCCTAGTACGGGCACATCTCACACAAGCGATAACTGATAACGAGACGCCAAATAAACAACAGTTACCTGAGCGTTTGCAACAAAAAGAGTTGGACTTTGCACAAGCCTTAATCATTATTCAACATTTATTATTCAATATCGGTGGCGAGCTTGCCATGCCAGAATATGAAGGTGTGAGTGCAACCCATATTGAATGGTTAGAACAACAGATTGATGCGATGAATACCACCCTGCCACCGTTAAAAGATTTTATTTTACCGACAGGTTCAGTTTTGGTCAGCCAACTGCATGTAGCGCGTACGGTTTGTCGCCGTGCTGAGCGTCAAGCAGTGCTATTACAGCAAGAGCGTCCACAAGCAATTCGTGGTACTGCGGTGAGCTTTATCAATCGCTTATCTGATTGGCTGTTTGTCGCCGCACGCTTCTGTACTGACCCCGAACAAGTCTCTGAGATACTATGGAATAGTAAGGTACTAGAGGCTTTCACAACTAACAATAAGTAAACTAATGGATAGAACGATAACTAGAAACAAAACAGCTAGAATAATGATGGCTAGCATATAATTTGTTTAATCATCTAACTTCATTTCGTTTCATCACCACTCTTCAATACGTAAAACGCCCGCAACTTATCATGGTTGCGGGCGTTTTCTTATCTAAGCTTTTAAATAACTAACTTTGAAATAATTATCATCTAGCTCAAAAGTAGTGCTAACTGTTAATAAGTAGCGTTTTCATCTTCAACGATAACCATATCAATGCTTTCATCTTTAGGAACGATCTTTGGTACTTCTGGCGTTACTGGTGCTTTAGCGTCAACACTAGGTAGCTCTACTGCTTGAGCACTACTTTGGCTATTACCTTGATTAATAGTAGGCGGCGTAGCAGGTTTAGGTGGCGTAGCAGGTTTAGCTGGACGCACTGGCTCAACTGGGGTTACAGCTTTAGGCTGGCGATTTACTTGGTTTTCACTGTTTTTGCGCGCAGCTTCACGGCGACGAGCAGCTTCTTGTGCTTGACGCTTAGCTATTTGCTCATCCACAACTGATTTTAAGACAGAGCCTGCCATCACATCAGATACTACGGTAATTAAGGCTGGCTGTCCGGCGATACGTACTTGTATCTGACCACTTTGAGCACCAACGACATAAGTAAACGTATCATCGACTAGCATATTATTATTAATGCGAATATTGTCTTGCGCGAGACTAGTCTGCAAACTTGGCTGGTTATTAGCAGCACGCATTTGGCTAGCTTGATATAAATCCTCACTTGGCAACGTCATGCTGACACTTGCTTGACAGGTCGTCATGCCATTAGCATTGGCTTCTTGTAAAATTGCAGCATTTTGTACATCAATTAAAATACTGTTAACCTTATCACTGATAGCACCAGTGTTTACACTTACTTCTGCATCGTTTGCATAATTAGCAGCCAATGTCTGTGCCTGCTGATTGAGCATATTTTTTAGGGAGATTTTCAAACGATCTTGTACCATTGGGTTATCACAGCTAATAGCAGGAACAACTGTGCCATCATTGGCTGCCGGTTGCTCAGTTGTCACCTCTGCTGTCTCGGCAGTATCGTCTTCTTTATCCGAACGATCACACCCAGCAATAGCTAAACCACATATCACACTAATACCAGCAGCTTTCTGCCATTTCATCCATTTTTTATTCGCTACGCTCATATCTATTTTGCTCCCGATTTACTCATTTGCACCGTCAACGATGGACAGTATTGCTATCTAGATTGTCATACAGCCATGATAGCTACGTAAGACCAATATTAAAATCAGGCCATTATACGAGGTTTACAGCTGTTGGTCAGTAATGTAGACCATTGATATACAAATAAAATCTATCAAGGACCATAAAAGACGTTTTTAGTTGCAAAAATGCAACAAACATTCATTAAGATATTTATAGCTTAACTGGCTTATTATCTTAACTGAGTTGATGATAATTGCTATTTTTGCTAAGCCCTCTAAAATTAAACTGTTTAAATTCGTACCACACAGTTTTTATATTTTTTGGCAAAATTTTACGAGGCATCATACTATTGAGCTAAGAAACAATTGATAGCAGGCATTTATGATAAAACTTGATAATACGCTGCTTTTAGGTCATCGAGGCGCACGTAGTGAAGCGTTAGAAAATACACTATATGGTTTTGAGCATGCGTATGGTTTACAGCCACGTGGCTTGGCAGGGGTAGAGTTTGACGTACAGCTGACTGCAGATGGTCATTTGATAATATTTCATGATGAGACGTTACAACGATTATGTGGCTTGCAGTCACGAGTAGATCAGCTCAGTTTGGTTGAGATTCAACGCCAACTACAATCAGGGCATAAAATCATTACTTTAGATATGTTAGCTCAATCAATGATTTATCCCTCTAAAGCTGTTCTTTTTCAATCAAGTTTATCTAAGTATTTAATACCTGTTACTCAAAAGCCCAAAATACTCATCCCTACTTTGACTCAATTTACTCATATTGAGCTAGAGATTAAAACCCATGACCGCACAAATTATTCCAAATTAATACAGGCACTGACACGTTATCTAGTAGATACGCCACTTGCCAGTTTACCTATCGTTCTAACCACCTTTGATGTCCAACTTCTCGCCCAGCTTCAACGTAATAAATCACTCGCACATATCCCGCGGGGCTTATTAGTACGTATGCCACAATTACTTGCATCAGCACCTAATACTGCCTTGCAATTGGGCTGTACCCGGCTTGGTATATATTATCCGCTCATTACGCAGTCGGTTATCCAAAACTCTCATCGGCACGGTTTACCAGTGAGTGCATGGACAGTAAATGACATTGAAGTAGCGAAGCAACTTGTAAAATGGCAGGTTGATGTGATTATCACAGATATTCCAACACAATTGCTATGACATGCCAACATAATTGATATAAAGCTATCAAAAACCACTCTTCACACTTACTGATATAACTCTATGCCATATAGCGACTTAACATAATATTAGCAGAACTTACACTTTCACCTAATTCCTGATAGTTAGCAGGGTATTTACAATATAATATCTAATAACTCATACAAGTTATTGTTATTTATTAAGATTTTTCTAGTGCATAACCGTTCACTTTCGTCTCTTTTTAGGTTAATATAGGGGCTGAAACTAATACCGCTAGGAATATTATATGATTGCAAAAAAAGCAATGGGCTTACCGCTTAAAGGCTTACGTTTCGCTATCAAATCTGGTGACAGCATTTTGGATAACGCAACCACGCAGGTGACGCGTTTTAAGACTTGGTTTGATAATGCTAAAGCAAAAGCTGCGCTCGATGAGCAACCTACCGCTAAACGCAACTATTCAAACGTTGCTGAGCAAAGCGATGTCTCCATGAATGACCAAACCATCGATTTACGTGAACTTGAGTTTAAAAAGGCGCCAATCAACTGGATACCGGCGACCATACTAGTAGCAACGCCTATTGCTGCTGCTATCATTACTCCATGGTACTTGTTTACCCATCAAGTCAGTGCACCTGTTTGGGGGGTGTTTGGTGCCTTTATGGTATGGACAGGTATCAGTATCACTGCAGGTTATCATCGTCTACTCTCGCATCGTGCCTATAAAGCACATCCAGTAGTCAAAAATTTCTTATTGCTTGGTTCGACATTGGCAGTACAGGGTTCTGCATTTGATTGGGTTTCTGGTCACCGTAGCCATCATCGCCATGTTGATGACCGTATGGAAGATCCGTACTCACCTAAGCGTGGTTTTTGGTTTAGTCATATCGGTTGGATGCTACGTAACTATCCAAGCGGTAAGTTTGACTACAAAAACATTCCAGATTTGACCAAAGATAAAGTACTTCAAATTCAGCATAAATATTATGGTCTTTGGGTGCTAGCGACGAACGTCGGTTTAGTAGCAGCTGTTGGTTGGTTATTGGGTGATGTTTGGGGGACTTTAGTACTAGCAGGTTTGCTACGCTTAGTATTGACTCATCACTTTACTTTCTTTATCAACTCGTTATGCCATATGTTTGGTTCGCGTCCTTATACTGATACCAACACTGCTCGTGATAACTTCATTTTAGCTATCTTTACGTGGGGTGAGGGTTATCACAACTATCATCACTTCTTCCAATACGATTATCGTAACGGTGTGAAATGGTGGCAGTATGACCCTACTAAATGGTTGATTGCTGGCTTATCTAAATTTGGTCTGACGACTGAGCTTCGTACAGTTGATGATACGACAATTAAGCACGCTGAAGTTCAAATGCAGTTTAAACAAGCTCAACAGCAGATCGATACAGTAAGTGCAAGCGGCATTGATATTCCGCATGTCATGCAAAGCTTCCAAGATCGCATCAAGTTTGAATACGATGCCTTTACGCAAACTGTAGAAGAATGGCAGGCACTAAAGGCCAAAGCCGTTGAGATGAAAAAGACTGAATTTGCAGATCGCTTGCATGAAGTCGATGACAAGCTCAAACTTGAGTATGCTAAGATTGAACAGAAAATCCATGAGCATAATGACAACTTGAAGATTGCCTTTCGCTCGATTGGATATAATAAAAAAGCCGCCTAAAATTGGCTAGCTAATTATTAATTAGCGTATTCATGATAATGCTACCTCATCCCCCTCTCTGCAAAAGATAGGGGGATTTTTTTGTGAATTTTTATCAATATTTGATATAAGCTTAGCCAATATAGACTTATTCAATATGAGTACAGCGAGTCAAATATTGTATTGGAAATTGGATTTTAAGCAAAAGCTACAATTGCAAATCATCAAAGTAATTTGCCATTCTATAACAGTGATTAATTCAAGATAAATTACAAGACATGGACAGAGTGCACAGGTGTAGCACTAGGGCTATGTTATAGTAGATTCATTGTTTTTTATATCGTCGTTATTATTCATATTTAGTCAGTATCAATAGGAAAAGCACGTATGCGCTATCAAAATACCTATGTCAATTTAGACCCACGTTTATATCATAAGCAGCCACCAACAGCGCTAGAAAATCCGCGTGCTGGGCATTTTAATACCCAAGTGGCAGAGCAGCTTGGTTGGATAGATGACAAAGATTTAATGGCACGCTGGGTTGAGATTCTCGGGGGTCGGTATGTACCTGCTCAGTTTCAGCCTTTGGCAATGGCCTACGCAGGTCATCAGTTTGGACAATGGGCAGGTCAATTGGGTGATGGACGCGGCTTGCTCGTGGCACAAGTACTAGACAATGATAACCAATTGCAAGACTTGCACCTTAAAGGCTCTGGTCTGACACCTTATTCGCGGATGGGTGATGGACGTGCAGTCTTACGCAGTACTATTCGTGAGTATTTATGTGGTCATGCCCTCAACCAGCTCAGTATCCCCTCCTCTAATGCGCTGGGCTTTGTCGTATCCGATACGCCTGTACGCCGCGAACGTATGGAAGCAGGTGCTGCCTTGATGCGGGTAGCGGATAGTCATATTCGCTTAGGTCACATAGAATGGATTGCAAGCTTTGCCCCTGATTTGCTCGGTGAATTTACCGATTATATGATTGATACTTATTATCCAAAATGCCGTGATAGCGAAACGCCAGTGCTAGCATTTTTGCAAGCCGTCGTTGAGCGTACCGCACGTATGATAGCTGACTGGCAGCTGATTGGTTTTGCTCACGGGGTGATGAATACTGATAACTTATCCATCACTGGTAGTACCTTAGACTTTGGTCCATTTGGCTTTATGGAACGTTTTGATCCTGCTTGGATTAACAATCACTCTGACCATACCGGACGCTACGCCTATCAAAACCAGCCCGCTATTGGACATTGGAACCTCAACATCTGGTTGCCACACTTTATGCGATTAGAAGGAGTGACGCGTGAGGCCTTATCAGATTGCTTAGCACCTTATGAAGCCACCTTTATGCAGCACTATCAACAAGGATTATGCCGCAAGTTAGGCTTAGCGCATCAAAAAGAAAGCTTAACTTTGGCTTTCGAATGGCTAACCTTGTTAGAGGACAACTTACTTGATTATACCAACAGCTTCCGTGCGCTCTTAGGTTTAGTATCTCCAGAAGATTGCCCTTATGAAAAGCAATTATTAGCTACCTTGACTCATGAATTGCAAGGTGAGGCATTAAAAGTTTGGCAAGACTGGTCAGCGCGCTACTTAGAGCATGTGCAAGCGCTACCTATTGCGCAAGTTATCAACGAGATGCAAACGACTAATCCAGTTTATGTATTACGTAATAGTATGGCTCAGCGGGCTATTACTGCTGCTGAACAAGGCCAGTTTGAGGAGGTAGCGCGGTTATATGACCTGCTCGCCAGCCCTTATACTGTACAGGATATCGCGACAGCACTTGATAGCAGTCCCCCTGCGCCTCATGCGCCGCAAATGCCAATTAGCTGTTCGTCATAAACAATCATATTTTTTTGATAAATTTAAAGCCAATAATCATAGCCAGTTTGGTTAATAATCAACAACCAAACTGGTTTTGAAAAACAATAGTCACAATCTTGCATATATATTGTAAATTTTACTTTATTTATCACTATCAACTGGCTAAATGTTCGTTATCAATTTATTATATAAGTTATGCATTTCGCTATGGTTGACTAGGGCGTGTCCTCATTTTGATAATGGTGATAAAAATGAGATAGATTTTTGTCAATCAAAGGAAGTTTTGCAGAGAATATGAACATATTGTCTAGGAATTTTCAAAGATTGACGAAAATATAGCCATTTTTAGCCCATTAAAAGTTCGTTCGTTCAGATTGAGGGCACGCCCTAGGCAGCTAATTGTCAATAATGCTAGAATAGCTATGTTTACTAGCTTTCTATTTTACGATGCCATCTAATCACAGATTAACGCTCTTTCGACTGTGCATCGCCTTTTAATAATTTGTTAGTAGTTCCTCAATCTAGTAATTGCTGGAGCTCATATTCAACGATTTTTTTAGGGTCAAGCGTTAACTTATTTTGTTTATCACACTTTGTTTTATTTCAATTTATTCCAACAATGGCCATTATTATGAATGACGATACCAATTTGAATATGGATAATCCCAATACAGATCAAGAGCAGTTCGAACAAGCTGCTTTGCATTATCATGAATTTCCAAGACCTGGTAAAATTTCGGTAACTCCTATCAAGCAGCTCGCTAATCAGCGCGACCTAGCTTTGGCCTATTCGCCAGGTGTTGCAGTTCCTTGCCTTGAAATTCAAAAAGACCCAACAGCAGCCGCTAGATATACTGCACGTAGCAATTTGGTTGGTGTTATTACCAACGGTACTGCTGTACTGGGTTTAGGTAATATCGGTCCATTGGCTTCAAAACCAGTGATGGAAGGTAAAGGGGTATTATTCAAAAAATTCGCTGGTATTGATGTTTTCGATATTGAAATTGATCAAAATGATCCTGATAAATTTATCGAAGCAGTGGCCTCTCTTGAGCCAACGTTTGGTGGTATCAACCTAGAAGACATTAAAGCGCCTGAATGTTTTAAAATCGAGCGCGAATTGCGCAAGCGTATGAAAATTCCGGTCTTCCATGATGATCAACACGGTACTTCAATTATTGTTGCGGCTGCCATGCTTAACGCATTAATTCTGACTGGCAAAAAGGTTGAAGAGATCAAAATTGTCTGTTCAGGCGCTGGTGCTGCAGCAATCTCTTGCTTAGACATTATCTGTGCACTTGGTGTGGATCAGAACAATATATTTGTCTCTGACTCACGCGGAATTATTACCACTAGTCGCGAAAACCTTGACGAGTCAAAACAACGTTATGCTCGTGACACCGATGCCAGTAGCATTGATGATGTGATGGACAATGTGGACATGTTCATAGGCTTGTCAATGCCTGGTATCTTGAGCACCGATATGGTTCGCCGTATGGCCAAAGACCCTATTATCTTTGCTCTAGCCAACCCAACGCCTGAAATTATGCCAGAATTGGCGCATTCAGTACGTCCAGATGTCATCATGGCAACCGGACGCTCAGATTATCCAAACCAAGTTAACAACGCGTTATGCTTCCCTTATATCTTCCGCGGTGCATTAGATGTAGGTGCAACGACTGTTAACGAAGAGATGAAAATCGCTTGCGTACGTGCAATTGCAGCGATGGCACATGTCGAAGCGACACCAACTAAAAACGTCAGAGACATCGAAAGCATGAGAAGCTTCGGTCGTGAATACCTCATTCCAGGACCGCTAGAGCCAAACTTAATCATTGAGATTGCCTCTGCAGTAGCCAAAGCTGCTATGGACTCAGGTGTTGCGACTCTACCGATTGATGATCTTGATGCTTACCGTCAGCGCTTATCTGAGTTTGTTTATAACTCAGCGTTTGTAATGAAGCCTATCTTCTCTCGCGCCAAATCAGATCCAAAACGTATCGTTTACTGTGAAGGTGAAGACAATAATGTCCTTCTTGCCGTACAGGTCGTCGTTGATGAGAAGCTGGCAAAACCTATCTTGGTCGGACGTCCTTCAGTGATCGAAGCCAATATCAAAAGGCTTGGCTTACGTCTACAAGATGGCGTAAACATGACTATTATCAACCAAGATGATGATCCGCGCTATAAAGACTACTGGCAGGGCTATTACGAGAAGAACAAACGCCGCGGTGTTAGTATCGAGCTTGCACGTCGCGATGTCCGTCGCAAAACCACTTTAATTGGCTCATTGTTAGTTGAAAATGGTGATGCTGAAGGTATGATTTGTGGTACGTTTAGCCACTATCAACTGCATTTAGAGTATGTTCAAAACGTTATCGGTAAAAAAGAAGGCGTTAAAGACTTTTATGCGATGAATGCTGTCTTAATGCAAGACCGCAATATCTTTATTGCTGATACTTATATCCATGAAGATCCTACTGCCGATCAATTAGCTGAAATGACAGTGTTGGCTGCTGATCAATTACGCCGTTTCGGTATTACACCTCGTGTTGCTTTAGTTTCACATTCAAACTTCGGTACCTCTAATCGTGCCAGTGCTGTTAAAATGCGCAAAGTTTATGAGCTACTGAATGAGATGAATGTAGATTTTGACTTTGATGGTGAGATGCAAGGTGATGCCGCTCTTAACGAGCATATCCGCTTAGAAGATATGCCATCAAGCCCTCTAAAAGGCGCTGCCAACTTGCTCATCTTGCCAACGCTTGATGCAGCAAATATTGCCTTTAACTTGCTCAAAACAGCAACAAGCAGTGCTTCTATTGGTCCTATCTTGTTAGGTGCTAACAAGCCTGTACATATCCTGACTCCATCAGTGACTGCTCGCCGTGTGGTAAATATGACAGCCCTTGCTGTAACCGAAGCTCAAGACTTAGAAAACGGTCGATAACTGTAATGATATCGCTAAAGCCGGCTTACTACTATTAATCATCATTAGTAGCAGTCTGCTATACTAAAACCAGTCAATGCCGTTGTAATAAATGGTATTGACTGGTTTTTTTTGATCCAATAAAAACATTGTCAAAATTCATGTTATTAAAATTTATCTAGCAAATAAAAGAGGCTCCAATGCAAGTCTATCTCGTCGGTGGTGCAGTTCGTGATCAGCTGTTAGGTCGTCCTATTATAGATAAAGACTTTGTGGTGGTTGGTACAACTGTCGATGAGATGCTAGCAGCGGGCTTTCAGCAAGTAGGTGCAGACTTTCCGGTATTTCTGCATCCAACTACTCAGGAAGAGTATGCATTAGCACGTACTGAGCGCAAACTTGGTCATGGCTATCAAGGTTTTAGTGTGCATGCCAGCCCTGATGTCAGCTTAGAGGAAGACTTGCAGCGCCGCGACTTAACTATCAATGCGATGGCAATTGAAGTCACCAGTTTAACCGACGACACGCCTCTCACAGGTGCAGTGATCGATTATCACGGAGGACTCGATGATATCCAAAGCAAGACCTTACGTCATATATCGGAGGCTTTTAGCGAAGATCCACTACGGGTGCTGCGAGTCGCGCGCTTTTATGGACGTTATTACAGCTTAGGCTTTCAGGTTGCTGAGGAAACCATCACACTCATGCACCAATTGGTCGATTCAGGTGAGCTTGCGCATTTAAGTGCTGAACGCATTTGGCAAGAATCAAGCCGTGCAACGATGCAGAGCTCTCCTCAGGTTTATTGGGAGCAGCTGTATGCAATCGGTGCTTTAGCTGAGTACTTTGCGCCATTGCATCATGCTTGGAGCAATGTACATATACGAGAAACAGTGCAGACGGCGCTGTACTTTGCTGGTCAAATGCAATTGAACTTATCCCAGCGTTGGGCGCTATTGATGGCTAGCCTTAATCTATCGTTATTCGATTCCAAACCTGACCCTAAAACTCCATCATCTCATCTAAATATTAGTGTTACGGATGATGAGAAAAAAGCTGCTCTAAAAGCCATTACTTCTATAGGTAACAGCGCCAAAGTACCTAAAGCACCCACTCAGTTTGCAACCCTATTCATTCAACAAGCCAGCAAACTGAACACCATAGATGGCTTGACTGCAGCTGAGAAAATCGACCTTATCCAAGCCTGTAGCGCCCACAAAGAACCTAATAAGCTCTCACAGCTATTGGTAACCAGTCACGTATTGCAGTTAGCCTGTCAGCACCGCCAAATGATGCTCGCATTAAACAGCTTTCATGCCATCGGTATGGAAGCCATTGCTCCAGATATTAAAGGCGCTGCAATTGGCAGAGCATTAAATGAGGCACGTGTTGCGCATTTGGTTACTATAGAGCAATCTAATAATCATAGCTCACAACCGTTTTGATTAAACGAAATACGATTAGATGATGGAAACTTTATTTTATGACAGTTGAATCTACAGTAAGATCTGATGATGGTGGCCCCGTAATGCTCGTTACTGGTAGCGCCAAGCGTATTGGTGCAGCTATTATTCGGGCAGCGCATCATCAAGGCTATCGTGTCATTATTCATTGTCATCGTAGTGAGCAAGAAGCAAAAGCTCTAGCAGCTCAGCTTAATACAATCCGTAACAATAGCGCTGCAGTTATCGTTGCAGATTTAGCAGTTGTCAACGATGGCAGTTTATTAACTCAGTTCGTCCAATCCGTTATAGATAATTTTGGACAGCTTGATGTGCTAGTACATAACGCATCAAGGTTTTATCCTACTCCGCTCAGTGATATTAACAATAACCAATGGGATGAGCTGTTTTTGACCAATGCCAAAGCGCCATTATTACTTAGCCAAGCTTTTTTACCTTACTTACAAAAGCAGCATGGATGCATCATTAGCTTACTTGATATTCACGCTCATAATAAGCCGTTTAAGCACTACACTGTCTATAATATGGCAAAGGCAGCACACCGGATGATGGTACAGTCTCTTGCGCTAGATATGGCGCCTTATGTTCGCGTTAATGGCGTTGCACCTGGAGTAAACGTATTGCCTGATGCCGATAGCGACCAAGCACTTGATGACACACAGCAGCACAGTATCATCGACTCTATTCCTATGCAGCGGATTGGTACGCCAGATGATATTGCCCAAAGCGTGTTGTATTTGGCAAAGGCCAGCTATGTCACAGGAGAGATTATTAACGTAGATGGTGGTCGTAGTTTGACCCTAGCTGGTGGTAATATTTAGTAAGCAAGTGACGATAGCTAAATAATATCGTTTAGTTGTTATCTTTTACTTGAAAAATTAAAAAAATCAGGTATCATTGTGCGTCTAACGTTAGGGCCCATAGCTCAGTTGGTTAGAGCAGAGGACTCATAATCCTTTGGTCGTAGGTTCAAGTCCTACTGGGCCCACCAAATTCAAACCCTTACAGTCATTGGCTTGTAAGGGTTTTTTATTATCTAAAGATTAATACTAATATAAGTACTAAAAAACCGAATGCTATTTTCAATAACATTCGGCTTTTTTATAGGTACTTCTTTTATGTGCTTTCTAGCAGTTACTTTTTAACCGCTAGAAAGAGGTACGACGATAGTTACGGTATTTAGGTAACCAAAAATTAGCTTTTAATCGACGTTCTAGGTTTTCTGCCGTGACAGGTAATGCTAACTTATCTTCAATCGCTTGTCGTGCGACTGCATAGGCTATTTTTTCACTGATCTCTCTAATGACTTTAATTGGAGGTAATACTGCACCTGGTGCTTTTTCATATTCCATTGATATATCTGCCAATGCTTGGCTTGCAGCCATTAACATATTATCGCTGATGCCCGTCGCACGCGATGCTAAAACACCTAGGCCAATACCGGGGAAAATATAGCTGTTATTACACTGTGAGACCTCGAAAGTCTGACCTTCAAAAGTTGTATGAGGAAAAGGACTACCGGTTGCAACAATTGCCTTACCTTTGCTCCAATTAGTGACTTCTTGCGGTGTTGCTTCAACACGAGACGTTGGGTTTGAAAGCGGTAATACAATTGGATGTTCAGTATTAGCACATAACGTTTCGATCACCTCTTGGGTAAACAAACCTTTTTGTCCACTTACACCGAATAATACCGTTATTTTTGCTTGTTTAACCACTTGCGCTAAACCGAGTTTCTTACTTTTATCCCAACTTTCAATATCTGATTCTTTTTGTACCAACGGTTCTTGGAATTTTTGTAGCTCTGTCATGCTATCAGTGAGCAGGCCATAACGGTCAACCATAAATACTTGGCTGCGGGCTTGTTCTTCCGTTAATCCTTCACGCTGCATTTGGCGAATAATGTGTTCGGCGATACCGCAACCTGCCGATCCTGCACCTAAGAATGCTATTTTTTGTTGACTAAGTTTCTGACCTTTATTCAAGCACGCTGCAATCAATGTACCGACTGAAACAGCAGCGGTCCCTTGAATATCATCATTGAAGCAACATAGCTGATCACGATATTTATTCAGTAATGGTGTCGCATTTTCCTGAGCAAAATCTTCAAATTGTAATAATACCTCTGGCCAACGACGTTTAACCGCTTGAATAAATAAGTCTACAAATTCATTATATTCATCACCAGAGATGCGTGGATTTCTCCAACCCATGTACATAGGGTCGTCAAGTAACTGTTGATTGTTAGTACCTACGTCTAACAAAATTGGTAGACAATATGCCGGGCTAATACCACCACAGGCCGTATATAACGACAGTTTGCCAATTGGAATGCCCATTCCTCCAATGCCTTGATCTCCTAAGCCCAAGATACGTTCACCATCAGTGACAACAATCACTTTTACTTTTTGTTTGGTGGCATTTTGCAGCATGTCATCGATTTTATGGCGCTCAGGATAAGAGATAAACAAACCACGTTTACGGCGATAAATTTGTGAGAATTTTTCGCAAGCTTGCCCAACCGTTGGTGTATATATGAGCGGCATAACTTCCTCAATATGCTGCTCAATCAAATGATGAAATAAGGTTTCATTGGTATCTTGTATATTACGCAAGTAAATATGCTTATCCATATCACTAGTAAATGAGCGAAGTTGATGATAAGCACGTAATGATTGTTCTTCAATCGTCTCAATGTTGTGAGGTAATAAACCTGTTAAATTAAAGCTGTCACGTTCTTCTGATGAAAAAGCGCTACCCTTATTTAGTAAAGGGGTTTCTAACAGTGCAGGACCTGCAAAGGGAATATACAACGGACGTTGGTTTGGCATAATAAACTCTTCTTATTAAAGGCGTATGGTAGTACAAAGTTAATGAAATGGCTGCTTTATTGTGTTTGCTTAATTAAATAAGTAATTTTTAATCACTTAGAGATTGAGCCATGCTGAAAAAATCGTAAAGATGAACCTGGTAAACTGACCACTCGACGAGTAGTTTACCATGACTAAGAAAATCCAGAGATATAGTATAGAACCACATTATACTGAAGTTATGGCAGCTCTTGAAGGAATCAAGTAACTTAAACCGCAATTAAAAATAGCTGAAGAGGAACGAGAGATATTAAATGAGGAGGGATAAAGCGAGGCATTGCTTTGCCCCAACGCAAAATGAGGGCTATGCTCGCAGTGGTACTAGGGTCCAAAAGGTTCTAAGCTATAAAGTGCCAAGACAAATGTGGTTTGACTCTTATCGTCAGGCTGCTTAATCAAAATCTCCTAAGTTAATATTTACGGATTTGACAGCATAGCTCATCAATTTACATGTGATATTTCTGAAAGATCAATCCTTCAGTAATTTCTACCTATCAACTTGTTAAGATCTAATAAAAGAACAATACCTATTACTCCATACTGTTATTAATCTACTAGACGGTTAATGATAGTACCTGTGTACATCCTTACCGCTTTCAATCAAAACTGAGAACAAATTAATGATGAATTAGCGCTTATCATCGGTTTAATTTTTCATGTTATATAAAAATATTTGAATAAAATTCACTTTAGACAACAGTATAGAAGGTGCTAAACGTTTCATTAATAACGAATTATTTATATTGGACTTATTATTAAAATTAAAGTGTTGATTAAACTCTACTATCTGTAAAAATCTACCATCCCTTAATTTTTATAGGATCAGAAAATTTTTTATTATTAATTTCTGAGAAATCTATAGATCGTAAAGAGCATATATTTTTGGATTATGATGAACAAATTACAATGTAACGAGTGTTTTTTCGGCTGTTATTCTTAATTATCTTGTACACACCCTCCTAACTAAAATCTTGCTTATACGTATAGTTTAGTTTAATTTGTCGTAAGAATAGTTTAGTTTAAGTTACTTATAAATTATACGTAATACTAAGTTATTTTAGCAGCCAGTACCCCTCAAGTTTCTCTACAAGGATTTCGTATGAAACATACTACTAAGGCTCTAATAGCAGCGATGGCATTGTGCATTAGCGCAAGCGCTGTGGCATCTAGCCACCGTGAAGCCCCTTCTATCACTAAAACTCCTAAAGTCGATGCCACTGACTTTTATATGTTTAATAGTTATGAGAATAATCGTGCAGATTATGTCACGATTATTGCTAACTACTTACCACTTCAAGACGCTTACGGCGGACCCAATTACTTCGCCCTAGACGCCGATGCACTGTATGAGATTCATATCGACAACAATGGCGATGCGGTCGAAGATCTCACATTCCAGTTTGACTTTAACCAAAAGTTAAATAGCATTGAAATTGACTCAGACAGTAACCCATCAACGCCAAACGTTGCGATTCCTTTGTCTAATGCTGGTGATGCTTCAAACCCCGCTAATGTACAAACTAGCGAGAGTTACGAAGTGACGATGGTTAAAGGCGATCGCCGCAGCGGCTCGCGTACTTCGCTGGGGAATTTTAACAAGCCGTTTGACTATATCGGTACTAAATCTTTTGCAGACTACCCAACGTATGCAAAAGGCTTTATCAAAACTTTGAACATGGGTAGCTGTGGGCAAGGTAAAGTGTTCGTCGGTCAACGTGCTGAAAGCTTTGCTATCGATTTAGGTAAGGTGTTTGATCTGATTAACCTAAACCCATTGGGTGCACGTAATGCCGGTACGAACGTGTTGGCAGGTAAAAACATTACCTCAATTGCGTTGGAAGTTCCTAAAGCGTGCTTAGTCAACTCAGCTGGTAACGATCCAGTAATTGGAGCTTGGACGACCGCTAGTGTCCGTCAGGCGACTTTAGTAAATCCTTCTCCTGAATCTGGTATTAGTACCACAGCAAAAAAAGGCGGTGCATGGACTCAGGTTTCAAGACTCGGTATGCCACTGGTCAACGAAGTTGTAATCGGTCTTAAGGACAAAGACAAATTTAATGCCTCAGAACCAAAAGATGACGTGGCTAAATTTGCGCCTTATGTCTTTTATCCTACGCTTCCTGCGTTGATTCAGACTTTGTACCCACAAGCACCAGCGCCAACTAATTTTCCACGTCAAGATTTAGTCACTGCCTTTTTGACAGGTGTTCCGACTATCAATAAACCTGCCAAAGTTGTACCAGCGGATATGTTGCGTTTGAATACCAGCACACCTGCAGTAGCAGCTGCTAATCAAAACGACTTAGGTGTCATTAGTATCATTCCTGGTCAAAACGATGGTCGACCTAGTGCCAATAGCAAAGATGTTGCAGGGTTTCCGAATGGCAGAAGACCTGGAGATGATGTAACCGATATTGCCTTAAGAGTATCTATGGGTGCATTATGTCACGCGGGCTTACCAGCAGATGTTACCTGTGTCCCTGCTGATGCCAGGGCCGGAAAAGCTCTATTTACTGATGGTGCACTTAAACCCGCTACCGAGTTTGACTCAGTCTTTCCTTATCTAACCACCCCTAATCCAGGTAGCCGATAAGTTGAATCTAACTCAAGGAGAAATACGATGCGCTATGTACTTTTAGCAGTATTAGTCACCGGATCGGCCGCTCTTTCTGGTTGCTTTAACGATAATAACAACTCTAACTCACAGGATCGGACTGATAGCAAAGTAGCGATAGATCAAGCTAAGGCAAAATTGGCGGTTAGCAGGACATCTACCGTAATTGACGTCAGTAGAGATGTAAACACCGATGAGCCGCAAGACATCGATCGGATTATACTTCCCGAAGCCAACTTGGCAGAACCTGTCGCTGTGACGGGCGCCAACGCCTCATTGTAGTCTGATATGAGGTAAATCGAGCACCTGATCAGGCTACTGTTCAGGTGTTTCTTTATGTTTTGAACGGACAGAATTTATGCAATGGATTAAGCAACTTATCGGATTACTATGTTTATTAATCATAAGCAGCCAATTACTTTATGCCACCCCTTTTATTCCTAAAGATGACCAACAGATTCTTGAAACCTTACCTTCAGATTCACCGCCTGCACGCTATCTCAGCTCAGACGATTTTTCGTCTAGCAAAAATACAAATGATCCTGAACAGACTAGCCAGCTATTAGAACGTGCTTACTTGCAAGGCGACCCACGCGCACTAGGCCAAGCAAGAGCGCAACTTGATCAAACAACAGATCAAAGCATAGAGACACTCATGCTACGAGCGCGGGCTTTACAATCAGATCATAAGTTCTCTGAAGCAAAAGAATTGTTAAAACAGATACTAAGTAAAGATACTGCTAATCCAGATGCCCTTTTGACTCTCTCCTCTCTGTTAGTTGTTCAAGGTCAGTTTGAGGAAGCCATGGGTTACTGCAAAAAGCTTAATGATTCATCACTCAGTGTCTACCGTGCAGCATGCGAGGCTCAAATACAGAGCATGACTGGTCAGATCACACAGGCAAAACAAACTCTAAATGAGCTAGCTGCTATTGCACCTCAACTTGATGCATCTACAGCACGCTGGATATATCTCATTCAAGCGGACGCGGCATTAAGAAGCCAAGATACCTCTCTTGCTGATGAAGTTTTTAGCGTTATAGATGCTCAAACTGTACCTGCACTCATGGCTCGCGCTGACTGGTTATTGAGTAACGGAGAGTATCAAGAAGTAATTCAACTGCTTAAAACTCATACTGATAAAG
This sequence comes from Psychrobacter sp. P2G3, assembly GCF_001593285.1. Lineage (NCBI taxonomy): Bacteria > Pseudomonadati > Pseudomonadota > Gammaproteobacteria > Moraxellales > Moraxellaceae > Psychrobacter > Psychrobacter sp. P2G3. The sequence continues at coordinate 1,319,449 of NZ_CP012529.1, read as the reverse complement.
ATGCGTTGTTGTTGCGACTCATCACGGCTCAAATCAAACTGCGTGACCCTAAATCTAAACAAAACTTAGCGCTCATGGAAGAACGTATTGAGGTATGGCAAATACGCAAAGAAAATGCACATATGCGTGAACAAGCTACTTACGCCATGCTTGCTAATCAAATCGACTCGGCACTACAGTTGGCTCGAAACAACTGGCAACAGCAACGCGAAACAGCTGATATTGAGATTTATACAAAAGCAGCTATCCAAGCTGGCAGCCAAAAAGACATTGAAGTTATACGCCAATTCATAAAAGACACTCAGTTTGAATATCCAGCACTTGAACGCGATCTACGTTTGGGTAAAATTAGTGACTGTTTGAACTGCCCACCCTCAGGCATGCAAACTTCAAGCAAGGATAAGCCTTTATGAGCGCACTTAGCAGACGCATTTGGAGTCATAGCTATCGTTACTTGACGCTGCTTTTACTAGCGATGACTTGCACGGCACTACAGGCGCACGAATCTAGTACAGCTTACTTGAACCTTCAAACGAGCAATTCCAAAGCCGCAGCAAATATTAATTATAATGCTAAATATGAGTTGTCACTACGCGACCTTGCTTTGCTAGTAGATATAGATTCAAACCAAGATCATAAAGTAAGTTGGATAGAGGTAAAATCGCAAACGCCACTCATAAAGCAGCTAATCGAATCCCAAGTAAAGTTAGAAGCTGGTGCTCAAGTCTGTGACATGACAAGCTTTGCACCATTGGCTATTAATACACGCGGTGGGTTTAATTACCTGTACACAGACTTTGAGATAAACTGTGCGACCTCAATCGATAATCTTGACTATCAAATCTTAGCAGGTATCGATGCCAATCACCGCTTGATTCTAACAGGGGCTAGTGATGAGACACCTCTTCAAGTGCTGGCTGTAGGAGAAAACCCCTTAGGTTCGGGGGCTGAATCTGGATGGCTGTCTACGGCAACAAACTTTTTGAAAAGTGGCATACATCACCTGCTGATTGGTTGGGATCATTTATTATTCTTATTTGTACTGCTTATCCCTGCAGTTTACTTACGTAAGCAAAAAGCATTGATCGCCGTTACTAAACCGCAAGCAGCGCTACTTGAAGTCTTTTGGATTGCAACTTCATTCACGTTAGCGCATTCAATTACCTTGAGTTTAGCGGCGCTTCAGATCGTCAGTATACCTGCCCGCTTTATTGAATCCTTAATCGCTCTATCCATAGCGTTCGCAGCATTAAACAATTTAGTGCCCCTGCTACGCGTACGCGCCGTCTATCTGGCATTCGTTTTTGGACTGATTCACGGTTTTGGCTTTGCTAATGTACTTGTAGATTTGCCACTAGCCACTAGCGAGCGCGTACTAGCATTGCTGAGTTTCAATATAGGAATAGAGCTAGGGCAACTCGTATTTATCGCTTTAGTATTTCCGATAGCGCTATTACTACGGCATACGCGTTTTTATAAAACGATCATATTTTATGCAGGTTCAGTGGTCAGTATCTTGATTGCATTATGGTGGTTCTTTCAGAGGGCATTTTAATCTTGTTCTAAAACTTATAGGCTCTACTAATTATTAAGCCTACAAACTCATCCATGTAGAGCTTAAGTGTTAGAGCTTAATTATCTCAACTAAAAAGAGCCATTTATAAAAATGTCTAAAGCAGAATATTCTTTATTGCTAAGGCATCTCATAACTTAATTGCATAGGTACAGTAGCATTTACTGGCAGACCGTTTTTTTGAAATGGATTGAACTGTCCTTCTCTTATTTGGATCATTGCTACCGCATCGATGATTACATTACCGGATGACTGGAGTAGTTGCACCTCAGTAATGTGACCATTTTTATCGACATATAGCTCCAATAATACATTAAAGATATCACCCGATCGGGCAGTAGTATTGCGCCATACTATCAGCGGAAGGCTTGTATTAGGTTGGTATTCGTCAAGCCAATTGGCTTGCTCTTCCAAAAACGGTACTACTTCACTACTCTCATCAATCTTATCCTCTAGAGCTGGTTGTTCAGGTTTTTTTTCGTTCGCTTGGTCTGCTGCTAACACTTTGGCGACGGCATCATTAACAGCTTGCAGCTGTAATTTATCTTGTTCGATACGTTTCCTATTAGACTGACTCTGAACGGCTTGCTGCTGCATAGCTTGTTCGCGATTGAACTGTTTTGTCACGGCCAGAATCATCGCGGATAGATCTGACTCTATCTCATCTGTGGCATTCGATATTTTTCTTGATTCTGTTATTACTAGTTTTTGCTCTGATGAAGAATCCTTGGTCTCTTGATTTAACTGAGGTTCTTCTGTAGCTATTACAGAGTCTTCTACTGAATTTGATAGTTCTGCTTTTGGTTTAGGTTCTATAGGTTTTGCTTTTGGTTCAGATTCTAATATTGGTGCTAGCTTGGCAGATTTGGTAAGTTTGATGTTTTCAGTTTGCTCAGTTACTTCTTGTACTGGTGGCAATGATTTTTGAGGTTGAGAAACGGACTTGAGTTTTGGTCTTACGTCAGGTTTTTCGTTGGATAGTGCTGATAATGTTATTAACTCTAATTGAATTGTCTTAGGCTCGGGAGCATTTATCATAGGACGTTCAGGACTATCCATAGATACCATAGCCCATACAGTAACACCATGTAATACTATAACAAGAATAGCAATCCAAACATTGATAAGGCGAGTAAATGGATTCGATATCATAATAATTTATAAGATAACCCATTAGAAGTAACTATGTTTATAGTTTGATTAGAGTGATAAATAGAGTAATAGCTACAAAATATAAGTAATGCCTTGTCGCCCTGATTGACACTAAAAACAGAGGTGGGGTCTATAGCCCATACCTTACTGAGCAATGAATAATGAATTATGATACAAGTCAAATTGTATATTGCGCCAAATCAACATGCATAACAAGCCTAATCTGAGCCAATCTATTGAAGACTATTATTGTTTTTATTGCTTAAATTCTAGAAAATATACTATAAACAATATCCAATATTATCTTTATAATTTGACGCCATTATACCTCTCTTCAAAACTTAGTCTTACATACCATCTCATTATATTCTGCACCCTTTTTTTATATAACTCTTTAGCTAATATGCTCTCTAAATTGTAGATACGCAGCAGTAATAGCATCAGCATCCTCAATCTGTGGATAGTGGCCTAGATCTGGCATTTCAGTCACATTGGCATTGGGAATTAATTCACGATAACGATCGATCATATGCTGACCTGAGATGGGATCTTTAGCGCCGTCGATTAATTTTACCGGAACATCACTATTGATAATAGCTCCTACCCAGCGTTCACGATGCTGCTTGCGCTGAGGGATATAATCTATCAATTTATGCATCACTGCTAGACCATTATTATAGTTTAATAGCTGCCATAGCGTATCAACTACCTCTTGAGTTGGCGGGGTTGCTGGCCCAAAGATTCGCTGTAAATTGTCCGCGAACTTCTGCTTATTAATGAGTTTAGCTACTAAAGACCCTAGTGGTGATAGTAATAATTTTTGGATTAATATGGGTTTATGAGTTTCAGGAAATAAGCCACCATTTAGAAAACAGACACTAGCAATACGCGGCTCGTGACTACCACTACCGTCATTGCTGTCGACCTGTCTTGCCAGCAGCTCTTGAGCGACTGTATCGCCATAATCATGAGCCAAAATATGATAGTTACTGACCTTTAGCTTATTTAAATAACTCTGAAAAATATCTGCTTGCTCAGTAATAAGATAGCGTGCATTTTTGGGCTTAGCCGATAAACCAAAGCCCAACATATCGAGGGTGATAACATAATAACAATCAGTCAGAGCCTCCCACATCCCTTCCCAATCCCAGCTCGCACTAGGATAGCCGTGAATCAATAATAATACCGGCGCACTTTTATCCCCACCCTGTCGAGTAAAGATTTGCTGACCATTGATAGATTCAAGCTGTCCCTGCTGCTGCCATTCATTCAGAGTGATCATCCATCATTACTCCTCAAATGATGGATCGGTACGGCGTAGTTTCCTTAATAACGCGGGCCAAGCGATATCACCATTAGCCTCTTTAGTGACTGCTTTTGATGCCGCTTGAATACCAGCTAGTATTTGCGGTGGTATATGTGTCAACTCGCTGCCGCCGCTTTGGGCTTTGATTTGTACTTCGCACGCTCTTTGCATGATATACATGAATAAAAACGCATCGGCAACGGTGCTCGCACAAGTTAGCAGGCCATGATTACGCAAAATCATAAAGTTGGCATCGCCAAGGTCATCGACTAGTCGCACTTTTTCTGCAGGGTTTAGTGCTATCCCTTCATAATCATGATAGGCCAAGTTAGATAACGGAAATAATGATTGCTGAGAAATAGGCAGTAAGCCCTGCACTTGAGTAGAGACGGCGACCCCATCACTGGTATGTAGATGAATGACACAGTGAGCATCGGCGCGAGCATCATGTACCGCACTATGAATGGTGAATCCTGCTGGATTGATATCGTAGGCTGATGATAATATCTTTTCGCCAGCTTGATTCACTTTGACAAGGTTTGAGGCAGTAATCTCTTCAAATAATAAACCATAAGGGTTGATTAAAAACTCATCCTCGGTATCTGGCACTCGCGCTGAGATGTGTGTGAAGACCAAATCATCCCAACCATATAAGGCAATCAGTCGATAGCAAGCGGCAAGGTTGACTCGCATATCCCATTCTTGTTGGGTTACCACTCCTTTTACATCTGATATCGTTTCGTTTTCCATGATGTCATACATCCCTGTTTTAGATACTATTGATAAATCCGTCATCCACCTTATAAAACTAACAGGGTAAAAACTATGACACTTATGTATATCAACTATACATAATACTACCTGCCTCCGTGATGGATCCTTACTGTCAAATCCACACATTTAAACTTAAGAGATTTTAATCACCTAGCTCAAAATGTACTACATAACTTAGAATACTTCCTATCAAGCAGCCTAACAAAAAGAGTTAAGCCAAATATAAAAAATAGCCTTAATAAGGACTATTTTCTCACTTTAATTTTTTTACACTTCCAAAGCTAAAATAGGCTGCCCATATTCAACAATTTGCCCATTCTCAACCAATATATCGCTCACAACCCCTGCTTTGTCACTGACCACAGGTAGCAAACGAGACAATTCCTCAATAAAGCAAATCGTTTGACCTTTTTCGATGTGGTCACCTTTGCTAACTAAACGATCTGTTGCGCCATCTTTACTTAAATAAACCTGACCAACATGAGTCGCGCGCACCTGCGATAGAGCACTGTCGATGTCTACACTATTTCTATCTGCGCCATTTTGAATAGTCTTTGATTTTACAGGGCTGGCCATCTCATGCTGGTTTACGTTATTCACTACTGTAACTGACTGCCCGTTATTTTCAATCGTTACTTTATATAATTGGCTGCTTTCAACGAGTTTAACCACCCGTGCCACTTGTTCTATATCCATAATAAACTCCTTAACTGATGCCGAGATATTGAGCGATAGTCATCACACTTAGGATACTCATCGCAATGGCAATTATCCAACCAAAGACAGCGATCCAAATAGGGTGCTTGTAATTGCCAACGATATTTTTTCTATAAGCGGCAATAAGTATAATCACCATAGCGATAGGTAGTACTAAGCCATTTAACGTCCCAACTAATACGAGTACTTGAGCTGGCTTGCCGATAGTGGCAAAGACGAATGTCGAGATGACAATAAAACCAATAATAAAATAGCGCTTGTGTCTCTCAATAAATGGATGAAAATTGGTCATAAAAGATACGGAAGTATACGCAGCGCCAATAACAGAGGTAACTGAGGCCGCCCAAATCACCATACCAAAAACAACTTTACCAGTATTGCCTAGGATATACTGAAAAGGCGACATAGCTGGATTGGTTGGATCTAACGCAATACCTTTGGAGACCACGCCCAAGACGGCAAGGAATAAAAAGACGCGAATAACAGAGGCAATCAAAATACCAGAGACCGAGCTTCTGGTCACCGAGTCTAGGTTTTCTTCCCCGCTTACGCCTGCTTCTAACAATCGATGCGCACCGGAAAAAGTAATATAACCACCAACCGTTCCGCCTACTAAAGTCACAATAGCGACGGCATCAATCTTATCAGGCATGATGGTTTTGGTAACTGCTTCGGCTAATGGTGGATCAGACTTAAACATTACATAGATAATTAACACAATTAAAATAAAGCCCATTAGCTGAGTGAACTTATCCATGATAGGCCCGGTTTCGCGGCCTAGAAATATAGCAACAGCGATTACCCCACTGATCAGTGCGCCAGTAATGGGCGAGATATTGAACATCGACTGCATACCAAGACCAGCGCCGCCAATATTACCAATGTTAAATGCTAAGCCTCCAGCAATAATCAGGAAAGCGAGCAAATAGCCCACTCCAGGAAACACTAAATTAGCAATTTCCTGCGCACGCTTTTTGGATACGGCTACTACTCGCCAAACGTTAAGCTGGACGCCAATATCCATGACGATAGAGATTAAAATAACAAAACCAAAGCTTGCCATCAAGCTTTCGGTAAAAGTGGCGGTTTGTGTCAAAAACCCTGGTCCTACTGCTGAGGTTGCCATCAAAAAAGCGGCACCTAAAATAGCTGTATTGTGTTTTTTTAAGGTACTCATAAACATCCTTGTTTTATACAGAGTAGGTCGTTCAAACTATTATTAATCTAATATTAAGCTGATATCTCAATACCTTTCAGCTCTAACTGCTTTTTTATTTCTTGAGCAAAAAGAATGGCATGTTCACCGTCGCCATGTAAGCAGACGCTTTGGGCATCTACCGGCACTTTTTCACCGCATACGCTGGTAACAGAGCCTTCAGTAATCATTTGCATGACATGATTGGTCGCTTCATCCGTGTCCGTTATTAGGGCATTGTCTTTGCTACGCGAGACCAGAGAACCATCTTTCTCATAGTTTCTATCAGCGAATACTTCAGATATCGCCTCTAGACCATGATTTTTTGCTGACTTGACCAGATAGCCACCCGACAAACCCATCACTTTTAGATTCGAATCAAAATTCTTAATTTCACTGACCAGAATATCTGCTAATGATTCATTGGCAGCGGCTTGGTTATATAAAGCGCCATGCGGTTTTACATACTCTAACGGCACACCAACCAAGTCACAAAGCGCTTTGGTTGCTCCCAACTGATACCGCATTAAGGCACGATAGCCTTCTTCGTCTAAAACTTGATCGGTACGACCAAAGTTCTCTCTATCGTCTAGACTGGGATGGGCCCCTACCCTGACGTTATTTTCTTTTGCCAACTGTAAGGTGATTAGCATCTCGGCATAAGAACCGGCATGTAATCCACAGCACACGTTAGCCGAGCTTACTATGGTCATCAGCTTATCGTCTTGTCCGCAGCCTTCGGCAACGTCGGCATTTAAATCAACTTTCATGGGCGTACTCCTTAATTTGCTCGATATAGTGTTGTCTTTTTTGCTGCTCACGCAATGCTTGCTCTACCTCTACGACGATAAATTGACAAGTTTTACCAAACCGAATTTGCGCCATTAACCCTATGTCAGCGTTAATCACTGTCGCAATCTTAGGATAGCCACCTGTCGTTTGGGCATCAGCCATCAGAACAATCGGCTGCCCTTGCGGCGGTACTTGAATCATGCCGATATCGACACCGTGCGAGCTCATTTGCGTAGCTTCATTAAACTCAAGTGCGGTACCATCCAAGCGATAACCCATACGGTTGCTACTGCTTTGTAGTTGCCATTGCTGTGATTCAAACGCTGCTTTTGAGGCAGAGGTAAAATACTCGTACTCACTGTTTTTTATCACTCTAATCATATTGGTTGGCTCAAGGCGAGCCACCCCTATAACGGGTAAGCTTGAAGCTATTCTAACTTTCAGAACATCATCTGTTTTAAGATATCTACCTTTAAAACCGCCAAAACCGGCTTTTAGGTTGGTGCTCGACGATTGCAGGACAGGCTCGATATCAAAGCCACCATGTACACACAGATAGGTATACATACCTTGTAATGGACGCAGCAGTTTAAGCGTTTGTCCCGCCTGCGCATTAATACGCCAATAGCAAGGAATGCGCTTATCATCTATATATGCCTCGTAGAGCGCACCCGTTAAACAAAAACACACGTCCTCTTCAAACTGCACCGTAAGACTACCGACAGCTATTTCGATAGCAGGCTCGTTAAGATCATTCTTTAACAACGCATTTCCCGCTTGCAAAGCCCAGCTGTCCATTACCCCGCTTCTATCCACGCCCATGCTTCGGTAGCCGAATCGTCCCGAGTCTTGGATGCTAGCAAGCGCACTAGTGGTTAAAATCTTCATTGATAGCACCTATTTATTGGTATTAGCAGATATCTGATTTAAAGATGTTTTATTTATAAATATCGATAGCTGTGAATTTCAGGGTATCGCCTGCGTTAAGCAAAGTAGGAGACGCTTTTGTTAAATCAAATAAAGGTATATCAGTTTGGCCTAACAGCTGCCAACCACCTGGGGATTCAAAGGGATAGACACCGGTTTGTTCACCACCAATGCCGACTGAGCCTGCAGGCACTTTCGTTCTGGGGGTCGCATGTCTTGGAAAATATAAGGCTTCAGATAAGCCGCCAAGATAAGGAAATCCGGGCTGAAAACCAATAAAATAAACGGTATAAGTCGCCTCGGTATGTAATTTGACAACCGCTTCAACGGAGAGACCCAGTTCAGTGGCCAGTGTTTTTAAATCAGGGCCATATTTGCCGCCATAATGTACTGGAATTTCAATATGTTTACCGTTTATGGTTTTTGAAGGAATGTCATCAAGCAGAGCTGATAGTCTATCTTTAAACGCTTCAAGCTCGATCCATGTTAAGGAGACGGTAAAGACACTTAGCGTGTTCATGCCGATGACGACTTCTAAGACTTCTGGCATTTGCTGTATGCTGTCGGCGAGCGCCCAGCACTGTTGCTGCTTCTCTAACGTTATAGGTTTAGGGAAAAACAAAGTTAGATTGGTCTCACTGCATAGCTGCCATTGTAATTCCATTACCACACGCTCCGTTATCTTTGTCTTTCATGTCGGCTTCAGATCTATTTTTAAATATTAAAACTTAACTTAGATATTCTCTTTTATCCATTCGGTTAGATAATGAATACTCACTTGACCCTGACAAAATGCTTCATCTTTAAACAGTCGCTCGTGAAGGCTGATATTGGTATCAATGCCTGTAATTTGCGCTTCTGATAATGCCGCTTGCATCTTCTTAATCGCCGCTTCCCTTGAATGGTCATGCACGCATATTTTCGCTATTAAACTGTCATAAGAGGGTGGAACGGTATAGTTTGATTCGATATGGCTATCCACTCGAATGCCAAGCCCTGCCGGCATATGACAGTAGTCTATACGGCCAGCGTTAGGCAAAAAGGTATCCGGATTTTCAGCATTAATACGGCACTCAAAAGCGTGTCCAGTGATAACAATATCACTTTGTTTATGCGCAAGCTTGAGCCCTGCGGCTACTCGTATTTGTTCTTGAACGATATCGACCCCAGTGACCATCTCGGTAATAGGATGCTCAACCTGAATGCGAGTATTCATCTCGATAAAAAAGAACTCACCGTTTTCATATAAAAACTCAAACGTGCCCGCCCCTCTATATTTCATTTGCTGGCAGGCAGTCGCGCAAGCTTGACCTATCCGCTGTCTTTGTTCATCCGTAATACCTGGTGCTGGCGCTTCCTCTATTACTTTTTGGTGGCGGCGCTGCATAGAGCAATCGCGCTCACCTAGATAAATAGCATTGCCGTGGGTATCAGACAGTACTTGGATTTCGATATGGCGCGGGGCTTGTAAGTATTTCTCAAGATAAACGATAGCACTACCAAAATTGGCTTTAGCTTCTGTCTGCGTCATAGAAATAGCGGATAATAAATCGGCCTCTTTTTCCACGACTCGCATACCGCGGCCACCGCCGCCGCTCGCCGCTTTAATAATGACGGGATAGCCGACATCACTTGCAGTCTTGATTATCTGATCGCTATCTGCGGGCAAAGCACCTTCGGAACCAGGTACACAAGGCACACTCGCGGCAATCATCTGTTTTTTGGCAGCGACCTTGTCTCCCATTTGTCTGATATTATCTGCGGTCGGCCCGATAAAAACGAGACCAGACTTTTCAATTAAATCCGCAAATTCTGCATTTTCGGATAAAAACCCATAGCCTGGATGGATGGCGTCGGCGTTGGTCATTTTTGCCGCGGAAACAATCGCTCTTTGGTTAAGATAGCTGTGTGTCGCATTAGCAGGGCCAATACATATTCTCTCATCAGCTAAACGTACGGGTAGCGAGTCTCTATCCGACTCCGAATGGGCTATGACTGATTGTATACCCAACTGTTTACAAGCTCGAACAATGCGTAGGGCAATCTCGCCACGGTTAGCAATTAAGATTTTTGAGAACATGTCGGTTTTCCTAAGCTGGTCTTCTTAAAATTACAATAAGTGAGCAATCTAAGCTAATCTTAGCTGGCAGGTTCAATGACAAACAAGGGTTGTCCATATTCTACGACCTCACCTTCATCTACTAATGCCTCTTTGATAGTGCATGGAAACTCAGCTTTGACCTCGTGCATCATTTTCATAGCCTCAATAATACATAGCGTCTGTCCTCTGTCTACCTTATCCCCTACTTTAACAAACTCATCAGCAGTAGGCTCTGAGCGTCGATAGAAAGTCCCTAGCATAGGTGCTGTTACTCGATTTTGGGCGTCTTCATTTGCCTCTTTTTTATTGAGAACTGCATCGCTATCATCAACAGCGTTTTTATTGCTCTCAGCGCTTATATTCGCTCGCTGTTTTGAGCCGGAGGTGCTAGCAAGATCGCGCTTGTTGTTATTGTTGTTATCGCTGATACCCTCGTTGCCATCAGATCGGCATATTATAGAGATACGCGCGTCACCATCCGTTATTTCTAAGGAATTTATGTTAGAGCGTTCAACTATCTTTATCAGCTTTTCGAGGTCAGGGAAATTAATATTCATATTATTATCTAGTCCATTAGAGTGAAAAGAACACCATTACTTTATTTGAATATATTGAATGATTACGTTTAACCGTAGCACAACCGCTGTACTCAATCGTAGCAGTTATGTGTTATAAGATCTTGAGAAAACATATGGGTTTTTAAATAACAAAAAGGCCTTTAATACTATAATAAACATAGCATTAAAGGCCTTTTCGTTTTAATTATAATTCAGTATTTATCTACTATTCCAATGCCTCACATGGCAAGCCCACATAATTCTCCGCAATGGTCGTCTTGCCAGCTTCTGAGTTAATAAAGTAGTCAAACTCAGCCTGCTGTACACGGAAATCAAAACGGCCTGCACTTTGAAAGCGATGCAATAACATAGTCATCCACCATGAGAAACGCACTGCTTTCCAGACCCGTGCCAAGCATATCTCTTGATAGCGTGGAATTAGATCAGTACGCCCCTCTTCGTAGATTTTTACAAACAGACGGAACGCGGTTTCTACATCACTGGCAGCAAGGTTCAAGCCTTTCGCACCGGTCGGAGGTACGATGTGCGCGGCATCTCCCAACAGAAACACTTTGCCATATTGCATGGTTTCACATACGTAAGAGCGCAATGGAGCGATACTCATCTCTAATGCTGGGCCAGTAACTAAGCGCTCAGCCATTTCTGGTGGTATACGGCGCTTTAACTCCTCCCAGAATTTTTCTTCATTCCAGTTCTCGATTTTATCCGTATCAGGTACTTGGATATAATAACGACTTCTGGTTGGGGAACGCATTGAACACAGTGCAAAGCCGCGCTCATGGGCGCAATAAACCAATTCGTCATTGACTGGCGGCGTATCACTCATCAAACCCAACCAACCAAATGGATAGGTTTTTTCGTATTCCTCTAATTTATTAGCAGGAATAGATTTGCGCGAAACGCCATGAAAGCCATCACACCCAGCAATATAATCACAATCTATACGAAATATTTCATCTTTATGCTGATAAGTCACATAAGGGCTGTCTGATTCAATATCATGTAGCTTAACGTTATCCGCTTGATACACTGTAATAGCGCCCGCTTTTTCACGTTCAGCCATTAAATCGCGAGTGACTTCTGTTTGACCATACACAATCACATGTTTGCCACCGCTGTATTTTTCGAGGTCTAACTGATAATGCTCACCTTGAAAACTAAAGTCTGTGTGAGTATGAATTAAGCCCTCTTCATCCATACGCGTGCCAGCACCCGCTTCACGGATTAAGTCTGCCGTGCCTTGCTCTAATACACCAGCACGAATCCGGCCTAACACATACTCACCTGTCTGGCGTTCTAAAATAATATTGTCGATACCAGCTTTGGTTAATAACTGTCCGAGTAATAAGCCAGATGGACCTGCACCAATGATGGCAACTTGGGTTTTGGTCGTTACTTGTGCATTTGAAGTTGCCTGAGTCTTAGTCATGAAATCCCTCTCTATATTTAATAAAGTCCGTTTAGAGTTCTATGCCACCCCAATGTTAAGAGTCAAATTAAAAGTCAAAAAAGACCGTTTCATCGTCACCTTGTAAGCGTATATCAAACCGATATCGCGGTTTTCCAGCACCTGCTTCTTTGACTGCTATCAATGTTTTACGGCGCACGGGTGACGGAACTTTATTTAAGACTGGGCAATTTTCATTGGCGTCCTGCTCATCATCAAAGTACGCTCTAGTTTGCAAATGAAGATTGATACCACGTGCAAAGATGGCAATATTGATATGAGGCGCCATTGATTTACCATCAAAATCTACTTGCCCAGGTTTAATCGTCTTAAAATAAAAGTCACCATCCATTGCGCAGGCACTACGACCAAAACCGCTAAAGGGTTTTTTATTATCAAAATCAGCAATATAGTTACCGAGACTATCGGCTTGCCAAACCTCAATTAAGGCGTCATGTACTAAATCGCCATTGCCGTCATATACAGAGCCAACCAGTTCAATATGCTCACCTTCGGCATTTTCTTTAGCCAAATCCTGCCATATTTCATCTGAGCGTGATTCAAAGCCTGCGATCTCTAACGCTAAACCTATGTGGACGAAAGGCCCTGCCGTTTGTGAAGCTGTTTCGCGTAATAGACCCGTCTCGTCTTGTAATTTGTATTGGCTATACATGTTTTACTCCTCAAAATAGGTTTGTAATGCGCCGCGAACGACCACATCAAAACGATACGCTAAATAGTCCATCGGTTTGCTCATAGCCATGTCCAAGCGCGCAATCATCGTTTCTACCGCTTCTGGATCTTTTAATACTTGTACGATTGGACACAATGGAACCAATGGATCACCTTCAAAGTACATCTGGGTGATTAAACGTGTTGAGATCGAGGGGCCCATGACTGAGACGTGAATATGCGCAGGACGCCACGTATTAATACCATTTGGCCAAGGATAAGGACCTGGGCGCACGGTGCGAAAACGATAACGACCATCAGCATCCGTCATACAGCGACCGACCCCACCGAAGTTTGGATCAAGAGGCGCAAGATAGCTATCTTTTTTATGACGATAACGGCCCCCAGCATTGGCTTGCCACATCTCAACTAGTGTATTGGGGACTGGTTTGCCAAACTGATCAATCACACGGCCATGCACCACAATGCGCTCACCAATAGGTAAACCTGCCTGCGAGCCTTCAGTGCGGAAGTTCATCAATAAATCATTATCATGTTGACCCATGTCTAAATTATTAAAGACAGGGCCACTGCGCTCTGAAGGGCTAGCATTTTGAATACTGACTAATGCTTGACGCGGTGAACGAGAAGCTGAGGTTTTATAACCCGGTGTATATTGGGCAGGTTGCCACGCACGATCACGAGCGACAAAATAAGGATAATTTTGACTCATTTTGCTGGTGTTCTGATTCATTAGGAGTATCTCCATTTTTATAAAAGGCTTAAAGCATTTAACACTTTGATTTTAAGACACTGTCTTTTTAAGCCGCTTTAATATTAAGGTATTGCATTACCCCAGCCATTTTCCTTGGCTAAAGAAAACGCATGATTGGCCGCTGGTACACCAGCATAGATAGACACATGCATCAGTACTTGACGCAGCTGAGCTTCGTTGATGCCCAAACGCTGCGCAGTGCGCAAATGCAATCCTAACTCACCATCACGCCCAAGTGCTGCCAATATAGCGGTCGTAATCATACTGCGCTGCTGGAAGGTCAAACTGGGATCTCCCCATAGCTCGCCCCAAGCATTACGAGTAATAAACTGCTGGAACGGACTGTCTAACGTCGTCGCGTTTTTAGACGCTCTTTCGACATGCGCGTCACCAAGAATCCGCTTACGCTGTACAAGCCCTTGCTCATAGCTGATACCTGTTTGACCGACAGTCGCACGAGCAGCATTCGTTTGAATATAGTCCACCAACTGATTCGGTGTTTCAATCGATGGGACATGACCTACTCCTGCAAATACGGTCAAGTGTGCATCAGAAAAAGCCGACTGCAATGCTTCTAAAGTAGCAGGAGGAGTAGACACATCATCCGAACCAGTAAGTAAGGCAACGCTTCTAGCATAGCTTGTTAGTTTGTCGCGGTTATCAACTTGTGCTAATGCTTCACAAAGCTTGGCATAGCTCTCATCGTCGCTGCGTGACAATTGTACTTGCCAGCCTTGTAATGTCTCAGGGTTCTGTTTAACAAAATTTGGCGAGAACCAACGTGACACAATGCCTTCAGCCATCTCAGCCAAGCCTAAATGACGTACATTTTCAGCGCGTTCTGCCCATGCTGCTTTGGTACCGATGACAGCACCGGTATTGGTAAGCCAAACTTGCTCTAAACGCTCAGGCACTATCTGACATAAGCTTTGACCGATGACACCGCCAATTGACGTACCGATAAAATTAAAACTTTCAATCTCTAGAGTATCGGCTAAGGCGAGTACATCATGAGCCAGCATTTCTGCTGAGACACCCTCTGCTGCTGCTCCGCTACTACCGTGCCCCGGTAAGTCCCAGCGGATACAACGGTAGTGCCCATGTAATTGGTCACATACCTTATCCCAAACGTCACGACTCATCCCTAATGGATGCGCCATGAATAATACTGGTAAATAAGACTCACCACTATCTTGATAAGCAATAAGGTGTACGTCGGTTGCTAAAAATGCCATTTTTGTTCTCCTGCGCGTGTAACTTTCAAAGAGCTATTACTTATCCCAGTTTGGATCCAATCTATTCATCAAGCGATAGTAAGCTGGCCATTCAGGCAATCTTACTTCGGCACCAGCTTGAGCGTCACCACCTTCAAATTGCTCTCTTGTTTTTCTCATCGCATCATCACTCACTGCAATCAACTCTCCTCCTGATGCCATAGCCTTGAGCTGTACGTCACATCCTTGGATAATTTGATACATTCGCATAAATGTCCAAGCAACATCAGGGCCAATGGTGATAACCCCATGATTATTCAACATCAAAGTATGATTGGTCGGTCCGAGTGAATCTATGAGTCGTTGCTGCTCACTTTCATCTAATACGATGCCTTCAAAACTGTGATATCCAATTCGATCGTAGAACATGAAAGCTTCTTGGTATAAAGGTATAAATCCGCACTTTAAAGCACTGACCGCTTGGACGTTGGCATTATGCGTATGCATCACACAATGTACATCCGGTCTGCCCTTATGAAGAGCGGTATGAATGACATTACCGGCTTGATTGATAGGATAAGGCGAGTCGTCGACCTTATTACCATCAAAGTCTATTTTTACTAAATTTGAAGGTTTTATTTCACTATATAAGAGTCCAAAAGCATTGATGAGTAAATGCTCGGTGCCGGGTATCCTATAGGAGATATGATTATAGACTTGAGTCGTCCAGCCGTAGTAATCAACCATTCTATAACACAGCGCCAAGTCGACTCGAGCTTGCCACTCAACGTCACTATAGCCTGGCGGGGTTACTGTAGATGCAAAAATATCTTCCATAATACAATCCTATTACTATAATTCTATTATACTGGTCTCTCGCCCATGACAATCGCACGATACATCTCACGTCTATAACCATCATAGTCGTTAAACGCTTGATGCAAGCAAATCCTGTTATCCCACATAATAACCGTGTTGTTTTCCCATCTTAATCGGCAAGTAAAAGACTCTTGAGTGGCAAAGCTCGATAAAAAATCAAGCAAAGGTCGCGCCTCATCGTCCGTCATGCCTTCTATTCCGCAAGCATAAATCTTGTCGACATACAGTGACTTCTCACCTGACACGGGATGGGTTCTGACCATTGGATGATAAAAGCCTTCTAGCATCTGCTGGGTATTCAAATCAAGCTCGATATTGCCGATAGCCCCTACTTTTCCTGATTCTTGAGATTGCTTTTCTGCTTGCATATTGGCAAGGACGTTTTTACCACTCATCCATACTTTTAGCGGCGCTATCATCTCCTGCATCGCTGGGCTTAAAGAGTTATAAGCCAATACAGCATTGGCGAACATCGTATCGCCACCATATGGCGGTATATCTACACCATAATTAATAGCAATAGAAGGTGGGCATTCTAAAAAAGCTGAATCCACGTGCCAGCCACTGCCAAACACGCTTTTGGTGGCGACACTCGCTTCTTTGATGAGTGGTTGAATATTGGGATGATTAGGGACACCAGTCGTATAAGCATCCGTTCCGAACTCACCAAGTTGAAGGATTAAGTTTTCGTGATCAGTAAAAGATATTTCCTGATCTCTAAAAAAAATCATTTTATGTCGATAGAGAGCATCTTCGATTTCAGCCATGACATCATCACTGACATTGCTTAAATCTACGCCTCTGATTTCTGCTCCCATAGCTGATGCTAAAGGATGGGCAGTAATATGCTGATAATCTTTTGCACTATTATCAAAAAGTCCTGTAGGGTGAACGCTATTAACCATTTTTAATCCCTTAAAAATTATTAAGATTGAGTTTTACTATATCAACGGAAACTGAAAACTGAAAACTGAAAACTGAAAACTGAAAACTGAAAACTGAAAACTGAAAACTGAAAACTGAAAAAACAATACTTCAATATGGGTACTAATTTTTTCGCTAATAAAAATTAAACCTTACAAGCAACGCCAGCTTCTTGGGCTTTTTTATAAACGCCTTGTGCATCTAATCCAAGCGCTTCCACATCATTAAGATATTTTTCAATTTCTGTCTTAAGTATACCGCTCCAAGCAGGGTCATTTAATGGGTCAGGAATCTCTATCATCGTATCGCCGCGAGCTTTGGACTCAGCTTTAACTCTAACATCTTCACTATCGAATAAACCGCCAGCAATCTTTGCCATATCCATACCTGAGTTGTCATCGATGACTTTTTTGAGATCATCAGGCAAGCTCTCATACTTATCTTTATTCATGGTCACTAATAATGCTGAGCTGTATAAAGGCATGGTCGTATGCGTATTAGTCAATTCCGCTAACTTAAAGGCGCCTGCCGCATCCCAAGGCGTGCTCACTCCATCTATTACACCGCGTTGCAAGGAAGTATATTGATCAGATGCTGGCATACCAACAGGGGTACCTCCTGCCGCTTCGATAATATTAGCCGCTATCTCTAACGGGCGGCGAATACGCATGCCTTTGAGATCTTCTGGCTTGCTAATAGGCTTATCGATAGTATGAAAAACGCCAGGTCCTGAAGCCATCATAAATAGCGGATGGGTATCCTCATACTCACTTGCTATCACATCATCGTTATACAAGGTTTGTAGCATACAGCTTAATTGAGCACCTGAGCTTGAAAGACCGGGTAGCTGGGTAATCTCAGTCAATGGAAAACGGCCACTGATATAGCCCTGAACTTGCGCCCCTATATCAACAGTACCCTTAGCAGTCGAATCATAAGTGATATCAGGTTTACTTAGAGTGGCTGAAGGATAAATCTCAACCTTCAGCCTACCCTCTGAGTCTGCTTCAATTTTTCTAGCCCAAGGCTCAAACACATCAGTATGCAAAGCTGCTGTAGATGGCCAAAAGTGTGAGAACCTTAGTGTCGTAACTTCCTGCGTTGTTACATCTTTTGCGGCTGAATTAGTATCGCCACCCTGCTCGGATTGATTAGAGCAACCTGATATACTCAATGCCATTACTATAGATAAAGGTATAGCGCCCATTTTAATTTTAATAAACATCTTTATCTCTTCCTTGTAGATAAATTAGAAATTATTACCATTAACTATACAATCAACATAGTTCAAAAATTTAAATAATTAAATTTACTAAACATAAAATCAATAAGGCACTATTAGAATATTTATAAATCACACAAAACATCATCTGTACGAAGTAATGTTACCGTACAAATTAAGACTGACAAGCAGCACTGGCTTCTTTTGCTTTTTGATAGACTGTTTGAGCATCCAATCCCAGCGCTTCAGTGTCTTTTAAGTACTTTTGCGTCCCTGCTTCTAACGGTGCTTTCCATGCAGGATCATTTAATGGATCAGGAATGTCTATCATAATGTCGCCTTTGGCTTTTGCCTCAGCCATAAATTTGGCGTCTTCACCGTCAAACACTTCACCGGCAATAGCAGCCATTTCCTTACCAGAGTTGTCATCAATGACTTTTTTGAGATCATCAGGCAGGCTTTCGTATTTGTCTTTATTCATAGTAACCATAATAGCGGAACTATAAAAAGGCATATTGGTATGAGTATTTACAAGCTCGATAAGTTTAAATGAGCCAGTCGCATCCCATGGCAGACTTAAGCCGTCCAGTACGCCGCGTTGAAGCGAAGTATAAAGATCAGGAGCCGGTAGGCCGACAGGCGTTCCCCCTGCCGCTTCGATAATGTCACCAGCGATGGCAGAAGGACGACGAATACGTAAACCTTTCAAATCCTCTGGTTTACGAATAGGCTTATCAATAGTATGAATGCCTCCAGGACCGGTACCCATCATAAATAGCAAATGCGTATCTTCATATTCGCTCGAAATCACCCCATCATCATACAATGTCTGTAGCATGCAGTTCATTTGAGTGGCTGAATTGGAGAGACCGGGAAGCTCTGTGATTTGAGTTAATGGAAAGCGGCCATTGGTATAACCCTGAAGTTGAGAACCGATATCAACAGTGCCTTTAGCAGCTGCATCATAGGCAGCGTCGGCTTTACTGAGTGTTGCAGAAGGAAAGATTTCAACTTTCAATCGTCCATTTGACTCTTCTTCAACCTTTTTTGCCCAAGGTTCAAAAACATCGGTATGCGTCGCTGAAGTCGCTGGCCAAAAATGCGCGAAACGTAATGTCGTCGTCTCTTTAGAACTTGCAGCATCGCCGTTAGCCGCATCATTAGCGGTATCGTTTGATTGTGAGCAGCCAGTAAAACCAATTAAGGCTGCCAACGCCATACTAGTAGGGAGGGTTTTCTTCATCATAAATTCCTTTTTTTGATGGTCAAAAATAATCCTAATAAAATATTTATAATTTGTTCTATATAAGAATTCTTGTTCGTATAGTGAATTAACGTAACCCTTTTCTAGGCTTCTGTCAATCTGGTTATCTGTTTATGCTTAATGAATTTGAAATTATTGTTTCGATTGCTCGTAGTGTGAGCTGACATTGTCTATCTGCTGCACCGCAATAAGTCAAAGGAGATAGAAGTATTGCAAGCTCATTTGAGTCATTATCGCTATCATCTACCAATAACTCTGTTGTTATCTCAAAGAAAGTTTGCACAAAGCCTTTATGCTCTCTATGTGCTTGCTGGCTAGCTTGTTCTATTAAAGGATAGATTCGCTCTTGACGGTCTAGAAAATGACGTTTTAAAGGTTCAACGAGATACGCATCACTATTTAAATCAAGATTGGCCGCCATGCGCTCGGGATACACTTGCAACCCTTGTAATAAAGTCTTTAGATAATCTGCGGCACCAGCGACCAAAGCGACGCCTTCCATTAAAGGCATCCAGCTCGCATGCCACTGGCCCAACGCACGCTCAAAAGGCTGAGCGGTTGTGTTGCTAATCACACTTAGATGCCCGTGCATTCTTAACGTAGCGGTCTTAATTAAAGCACACAACACAGGGTTACGTTTATGCGGCATCGATGATGAGCCGCCCATCCCTTCAATAGCAGGTTCAGCCAACTCACCTAATTCAGACTGACACATCAAGGCTATATCTTCAACGATATTTTCCATAGCGCCAGCACAAGCGTCTAATCCAGAAGCGAGCGCATGAATAGGTTGTCTATTCGTATGCCAAGGCAGCAATGGCAACGATAGTCCGAGTAATGTCGCCACTTGTTGAGGCAACTCATGATGTTCATTCTCTTCATTACTAACCCCAACAGGGCCACCCCATTGTAAATAAAAGCCAGAATGCTCTAATTGCGTTAAATTTTGCATAACAGCGATTAGCGATGCTGCCCATTGCGAGGCCTTTACTCCAAAAGTAATCGGTAAAGCTTGTTGCAACAATGTTCTACCTGCCATCGGTGTTGTACGATGACTCTCAATTAATATAGCGCAAGCTTGTAGCACATCCAGCAAATCGTCATTGATACGTTTTAGAGCTGGCTTAAGCATCATCATCATCGCTGTATCAATAACATCTTGACTAGTCACAGTCTGATGGAAATACGGTTTTATTTCTTGAGGTAATAAGGCTTTGGCTTGGGCGATAAAAGGAATAGCCGCGTTGCCACCAAGGTAGGTTTGTGCCTCAATATCATCAATATCAAACAAATCTATCGCTAACGCTTCTTTAGTTTGCTGTAGAATGCCTGCTGGAATGAGGCTATGATATTCTCTGACCTCTATGATGGCCAGTTCAAAATCCAACATGGCCTGCACAAACAAACGATCAGAAAAGCGCTTTGCAATATCAGAATGCATAAATGGCTGATTGATTAATTGAGTAATTTTCATTTAGAATCTCTAATTTTGGTAATCATTGAATAGCATGTATAAAGAACAAGATGAGAAAATACCTGTAGATAGTCCAGATTTTGTTGCATCGCTTGCGGCAGGGATGAGCGTATTACTGACTTTTGATGAAAACCACTCTAGTATGACGTTGAGCGAAGTAGCCGAGCGCGCCAAGATAGATAGAGCAAAGGCTAGACGTTATTTATTAACCTTGCATGCCCTCGGTTACGTTCATAAAAGTAAGCGTCAGTTTAGTTTGACCCCGAAAACGCTAAGCCTTGGCGCCAGTTATTTAAGTGGCGTCCACCATCACGATATTATTCAGTTTTATTTAGAACGCGTCACTGAAAAAACAGGTGAATCTTGCTCGTTTGCAGTATTAGATGATGATGAAGTGGTATATATCGCCCGCTCTGCGGCTGAACATCGCTTGATGTCTATTACCTTAGCGATTGGCACGAGACTACCTGCAGCTTATACCTCTATGGGTCGTGCGATTCTTGCCAGCCTTCCTGATGAACAGCTTAAAGATTATATTAATAACGTTGAACTATGCGCTCATACGCCATACAGTATTACTGATCGTAATCAGCTTAGTCAGGCGCTCAAAGAAGCTAAAGATCAGCAGTACGTCGTTGTAAATCAAGAGTTGGATACAGGCCTTCTATCGCTAGCACTGCCAGTCTATAAAGCAAATAATGAACTTATTGGCGCTATTAATATTAGTACCAATGCACTTCGTATCTCTCATGACGTATTAATCGAACAGTTTTTACCAATACTACGTGATTGTGCAGCAAAAATCCAAGCCTACTATATCTAGATACTGTATTTAACTGCTATATTTAGACGAGAGATTTAACTGCAATATCTGAATGAAAGCTGACTAAGAATTATTGAAGCTTATTATTGGTATATAACCAGTTGATTTTAGAATATGCCTAACTACTATGTGTATGTAAATGAAATATAGTCGATAGTAAAACTGCACTCTTTAAGGCATAAAAGGCTTACATTAAATTGTAAGCCTTTTTTTATATCCAACTTTTAGTAGTCAGTTTTCAAAATAACTTAGAACAGACACAGAGTTCTTCACGTTTCGAACATTACAAATTATTGTTATACCACAAATCATGGTCAGATATATAAGCCCTGCAATAAAAAAGAGTCAGCCACCATTCCCACAGTAAGATGGCATTCATAAATACTTAGCATCTTTAAAACTCTCTCGTTAATTCCTGAGTAATTAATACTACTTATTTTAATTTCTTTATAGTAATATAAATCCTGACCAAATGGTCAACTATGTTAAAAATTGTCTTTCCTTAGAGATAACAGCGCGTTTGGACAGGATGTTAAAACCGGACTTTGCATGGTCCTATAATTGCGCTTTTAAGGGAAATTAACGACTGTACTTAAGGGAGTAATACTGTGCGTTTAAACTTAATAGCAACAACTCATATCCATTCAGCTAAAAACAGGCTCTACTATCTAAAACCATTGTTTATAGCAGCAGCTACTATCGGTGCTTTAGGCAGTCTAACCTCTGCTCAAGCTAAGACTTTTTTTACTGATACGAGCGTTTCTGTACTTTACGGTACTGATTATGAACTAGCAGAAGATGGAGAGCTGACGACAGTTACCTTAGAGCATGCGTCCGCTCATAGTTGGGGTGGCATATTCTTCTTCGTTGATCGTTTGCAAGGCGTCAGTAATGCTGAAGGTAGCCGAGCCAAAGATATTTATGGCGAGCTGTCTCCAAAGTTCAAGATTTCAGACTACAATAATGGCTTTATTAAGCAGGTAAACTTAGCTGGTACTTATGAGTTCGGCTCGAATAGTAGCGGTTTTGAGCAAGATAACTTCTTAGTAGGTATTGGTGCTGATTTAAATATACCTATTGATGGTATGAAGTATGCTTCAGCTACTTTATATCATGCTTTTAACGATGACACTTTCAGTAACGCTGATGATCAACAAATTACTTTGGCTTATGGTTGGGAGAAAAATAACTTCGTCGTTGACGGCTATGTTGATTATTCTTTTAATAACGATGATAAGGCAAATCAGTTGCATATTAACCCGCAGATTAAGTACAACTTGCAAAAAGTGCTTGGTATTGATAATCGTATCGAAGTCGGTATGGAATACAGCTATTGGAAAAACAAATTTGGTGTTGATGGTGTCGACCAAAGCGTTCCAAGCGCGCTAGTAAAAGTTCATTTTTAAATAATTTTTATGACATATAGAGACTGGTTAACTATAAAAAAGCCCTATTCAACATTAATAGGTTGAATAGGGCTTTTCTGTAGCTTGGGATTTTATAATTTCCTATTTAATTACTCTAAACTTAATCTGCCTTTGGCTTAAGCGCCGCGCTGATATCTGCTAACAAAGGCGGAATATCATGCTTGTCAGTCATCACCTCTAAAAACACCATTTTATCTGTCGTTGCTGCGGCTGTCTTGAGGGCAGATTTTAATTCTCCCATCGTTTCAGCTTTTAGTACCAAGCTATTATGCTCATCAGCACCAAAAGCCTGCGGCATTAAGTGCCAGTTGCACTTAGGAATATCATTGTAGCGTTGATTTTCACCATGAATTGCGCGCTCAACGGTATAGCCGTCATTGTTAACCAACACAATAACTGGATTGATACGCTCTTGGATCATCACTGCTATTTCTTGAATGGTCAATAATGCTGAGCCATCACCAATGAGTAAGACACTACGCTTATCAGGCGATGCAATGGCAGCACCTAAACTTGCTGGCAAGGTATAGCCGATTGAACCCCACATTGGCTGACCGTAGCAGGTCACGCCCTCTGGCAGACGCACATCACTGATACCAAAGTAAGCGGTTCCTTGGTCAGCAAACACCAGATTATTATGGTCTAAATGATCTGCGATGACATGCCACAAGTCATCTTGACGGATAGCTTCTTCATCAGTACCATGTTGCTCATGCGGCTTGATCTCTTTACAAAAAGGCTTGGGTACAATATTGATACCCGAAGTCATTACTTCATGCAACGCTTGTAAGGCATCTTCTAATGCGATAGGAGCAAAGTTCTTACCGCTAATAGTCGCACGCTCATAATGCAAGTCAACAACGACCTTTTCATCAATATCTTGACTGAAACCTGCAGTCGTCGTATCGGTATACTGCACCCCAATCTTAATGAGGCATTCGCAGTTTTCCACCGCATCTTTCACTACTGGACGTGATGCCACACCTGCATAAGTGCCTGCCCAGCGCTCGCTTTGTTCATCTAGAAGGGTTTTACCCCATGATAAAGTCGTATAAGGAATTTCAGTATCAGCAATTAATGCTTTGAGCTGGTCTTGTAGTCCCAAGCGATGCACCATCAAATCTGCCATTAAAGTGGTAGTCTTATTCGGTAAAAACTCTATCAGCGCTTTCTTAAAATCGACCAATGCTGCTTGGCTGGTTATATTCTCTGCACTATCGACAAGCTTAGTAGAAGGTGGATAAATGGGCTGACGTGCGACATCTGGCGATAGCAACAAGTAGCCTGGGCGATGTTTTTTGAGGGTCACACGAATGACTCTATCAATCTCGGAAGCAGCATTTTCAGCGGTAAGCTGCGCACGTGCTACCGTTACTGGCTCTACCATCTTAATAAAGTGGTTAAACACGCCATCACCAAGCGTATGGTGGATGCGGCGTTTGGAATCTTGCAGAGCGGTACTAGGCGCGCCGACGACATGCAATACAGGCGCATACTCAGCATAGGAGCCTGCGGTGGCATTGATTGCCGACAGCTCCCCTACACCAAAAGTCGTCACCATCGCTGCAAACCCACGCTCACGTGCATAACCGTCGGCTGCGTAGCCTGCATTGAGCTCGTTAGTATTGCCTACCCAACGCAATTTATCAGAATCGATAATATTGTCTAAAAAGGTTAAATTAAAATCACCTGGTACGCCAAATATCTCGGTCGCCCCTGCTTCAGCAATGCGATCAAACAAATAGTCAGCGATGGTGTATTGTTGGCTCATAGCTCTTATCCTTAAGAATTATCTGTGTAAGTCATAATGGTTATTCAAATGGTTGGAGATAATTATAAAGTTGTATATCTAGCTTATTTATAAAACATAAAGCTTTTGGAATACATATTATAAAAATCTGTTATATCATACATTCATAGCATGATGACATGCCTATTTTGCTAAATTTTGATTTTTTTGATGATGGTTATTGACAGACCAAAAAAACTGCGTATAATACGCCTTCATCATCTGATGTTACTTAAACGATGATTCAGCGGGAATAGCTCAGTGGTAGAGCATAACCTTGCCAAGGTTGGGGTCGAGAGTTCGAATCTCTTTTCCCGCTCCAAATACTTAAAAAGCCTCACTTAACAGTGAGGCTTTTTTTTGTCCAATTTTCGAGGGTTACAGCGATTTTTAGTATTAGCTATTAAGTGTAATTACTAAGTTTAGCTAATATATTGAAAGCCCAAAAAACAGCACCGTGACCAAAACGTGACCATTTCGTGCCCACGCTATAAACACTAATTCCGTAATTGACCCCAACTTATTATTCTTATCTTTATCAAAAGCGATGCTAAGAAATATTTTCTTAACATCGCTTTTCCTTTTTTACTGCTTTTGTATATTGAGCTCATAGCGTGACCAAAACGTGACCAAATCATGAAAAAGTAAGTTTTAAAAATAACCCCAACCTTAATTCTATACTTTGAAGCGTCTTGTATATAAGGCTGTATCTCTACTTCTCTATGCATCTACTTCCATTTTTGTAGGTCTTCAAGACTCGTCACTAGCATTTTTAGTATTTGGCTTATAAATAAATAAGTCACCCACCTGCACATCTAAAAACTCACATAACTGGTCGATAGTATTGAAGTCAATTCTTGATGACTCTTCATTGTATAGCTTATGAAGTGTTGATTTACTCATGCCTGTTGCTCTTACGACATCTGCTACACGCAACTTTTTCTCTGCCAGAATCACAGGAAGTTTAGACACAATCATAATTAATACCTCTTTTCGGGTAAAAATGCTTTACATTGAGGTAAAAGGATAATATAGTACACAAATCGGTTACTAATTACCTTTAAGCGGGTAAATTATAGCTGATACTTCAAAGGTACATTTTTACAGACTGATGAAATAATTTTTATTCTATCACTTAATGCAATGACTTAATAACTGAAAAGAGGTAAATACCATGAGCAATACTTATTTAACAACTGATGAGCTAGCTGAACGCATCAAGTACGACGCACGTACTATCCGCAATCAAATGAAAGACACCGTTTTGATTGAAAACATTCACTACATACGCCCGTTTGGTGGTCGTAAGATTCTGTATGTATGGGAACGTATCGAAGAAGATATGTGCAAGCCGGTTATGAGCGCTATCAACGGTATGGCACTTCAATAAAAAATAAGGAGATTTACTATGGCTACTATGCGAGGACGGTTTGGCAAGCTGGTCGTTGACTTCCGCTACTTAGGTAAGCGCTGTCGAGAAAAGACCAGTTTAGAAGACAACCCAGCTAATCGTAAAAAATTAGCGCAAGTCATGAAAAAAATGGAAGCAGAAATTACCCTAGGTATCTTTGACTATGCTGCTTACTTTCCCAAAAGTGAACGAGCACAGGAGATGGTGGCACTGGCTGATAGAGCCGAAGCTTGTATCAGTCGCAATCCAACTTTTAGGCAGTTTTCAGAGATTTGGTATGAAGAGAAGAAGATTGAATGGCGGCCGAGCTATCGGCAAAAGACGCAGATTATCTTGGATAAGTACTTGTTACCTGAGTTTGGTGGTAAAGCAGTACATGCCATAAAAAAACCAGACTTGCTGACCTTCCGTAGCTCTCTCGCCAAAGTTCGTTACGGTAAAGATGGTCAGTCAAGTCTGTCAGTAGCACGAATCAATCAGATCATGATACTTCTTCGTATGATACTAGAAGAAGCATCAGATCGCCATGAGTTTGAGATGCCTTATAAAAATATTAAGAATCTCAAGCAGGCTCGTCCGGATGTAAACCCTTTTACACTTTCTGAGGTATGGCTGATTTTAAAACATGTCCGTGCGGATTATAAGCCCTACTACACCATTCGCTTCTTTACAGGGATGCGTACCAGTGAGATCGATGGGCTTAAGTGGGACTGCATTAACTTTGATCGGCGTGAAATCAGTATCCGTGCTGCGTTAGTGAACGGTGAGATGGGTCCAACGAAGACGTTAGGCTCACAACGTGACATTGCGATGTCACAGTTAGTCCATAACGCCTTATTAGAGCAGAAGGCACACACCTATGGAAAGTCAGAGTTTGTGTTTTGCAATTCACAAAGCAATCCAATGGAGTATCGTAATGTGAATAGACGGGTATGGAAACCCACCCTTGCCCTACTCGGACTTAAGCACAGGCGTGCTTATCAGACTCGGCACACGGCAGCGACCCTTTGGCTCGCTGCTGGTGAAAACCCTGAGTGGATTGCTCGCCAGATGGGTCACAGCAGTACAGAAATGCTGTTTCGAGTATATAGCCGCTATGTGCCTGATATTACCCGTCAAGATGGTTCAGCAATGGATAACTTGCTACTGGCGAGCAAGGAGAAGCTAACCAGCGCATCAAATAGCTCTGAGACTAAAGAAGTCATTACAAGTGCACAAACTGACAAGGAGACGTCATAATGAAAATTATCAATTATGAGGAGCTGTTTGGTGAGTTTAAACCTGACGGTGCGATTAGTGAGGATGCCAACCTTATCGCTAATTCATTGATGCGCGAGCTGTATATTTCATCTGGTCATAACCTAGCACGCTTCTTGAGAGTGAAGCGCTGCTTTGGTAATGATATGGCAATGCGTGTGTGGGTACAGAAGCGCTTGGATGCGAGTCTTGGTTATCTGGTTGATGATATGTGTCATCAGCTTCAGAGCGAGCTTTATGAGCTACTACCGCACTCTGGTTATGGCGGCTACTAAGGAGAATATGATGAGC
Source organism: Psychrobacter sp. P2G3 (assembly GCF_001593285.1). NCBI lineage: Bacteria > Pseudomonadati > Pseudomonadota > Gammaproteobacteria > Moraxellales > Moraxellaceae > Psychrobacter > Psychrobacter sp. P2G3. The sequence goes on along the minus strand of NZ_CP012529.1, from coordinate 1,291,465 downwards.
GTAAAACTTCAGCCTAATATGATGCAGAACGCATACGATATCAAAATATGCGAGGATTACTGGGCATATGATAACGAAAGTTATTATATTGCTCATGTAGAAACCGTCTGTGAGAAGTATAAGATAAGCCCTCAATTACTGTTTGAGACAATCGGTGAGTGTTTTGCTTATTTAGATGATGTGCGATGCGAGTACTGTGGTTATGTGTGCCCTTTACAGATACCAGCAGACATTCCTTATATGCGCTCAAAAGACAGTTGGTGCTGTGAGGTATGTGAACATGCTGTATGGCGGGAACATAATCATAGATAAGTCGTTCAAAATTCTAAAGCTAGGCAGCTTGGGTTGCCTGGCTTTTCACTTATGTAAAACCCCTTAAGAAGCATTGCCCACATATAGTTATAATTTAACAGGCAACCCATACTCTACTCTACCAATAATCTCATCACGCTGTTTAATAATAAGTTGATAGCTTTTAATCACGCCCTTATAGGGTAGATGACCATGATACTTTTGATAATGCTCCTCGATACACTGTTGCACTATCGCCTCACGCTCTGAATCATTCATTTTGGCAATATTCTCAGGTAAATAGGCATTGGCCTTACTACTAGCTACGCCACGTGACATCCAATTTGCGCCCCCACTCCATACAAAATTAATATCGGCTCGCAAGCTGTATCGAGGTAAAGGGTAAGGATAATGCGCCAAGTCATACTCGATTTTAGCAATATCATCTGCATACGGCTTGTATGCTATATCAAGTACGAACAATAGATCTCTTAAGAATTCATGAGCAGTGAAGTGCGTATCGACAGCCGTATCATTCAGCCCTAATATCTCACTCGACAACACATGACGCAATCGATCACAGGCAGCAATAGCATGTGTTGAAGAATAACCCATGGTTTGGACAATATCTTGCGCTCTTAGCTCCAGCTTACCTATTTGACTGACAGCATATTCTGCTAACGGATGACGCGGTGTGTAACGATGGGTATATTTTGACTGCTCAGAATACTGGGCTTTAATATCAGACATAGTTGACTCCTGGACTCCGACAACAAGTTATGAAAGTAAGCCAAGATAGGCTCATTAAATTAAGCACGAACAACCTTGTCGGAGTCCAGGTTTATGCGCTTTACCAGAGTGGTTTTATATCGTGCTGGAAGTTGCAAGGTTTGTGGTACTACTATTCAAGAATTATGATAGATAGCGCCTACAAAACTGTTAAACCCACGATAGATCTTAATAATAACAGTATGTCAGAAATGATATCAGTAATAGCGATTAATCTTCCCCATGATACGTCGCCTCATCCATCCAAATAATGGGATCTTCACACAGATGGACTAGGTGATACCAAATATCACTGCTACGAGCAATACGATGATGACCACGCTCAAAGTAATCTATCTCCCAACTTTTAGGTAAGTTGACCAGTGTTCGTCTGGCAACAGCCACATCCAAGCACTCATCATCAATCTCAACCATCACTTTGACCATCTTAGGGTTATAAGTCGGGAACGACAGTTTCATATCAGCTAATTCAGGTATGCGATCGGCTAAGAATTCACTGGGATAGATACAAGGCGCGATCAATAGCGCACGCAGATTGTATTTATGGGCGAAGTGATTGGCAAACCATGCACCCAATGAGTGCCCTGCCAAGACCACTCGCGAATACTGTTTTATTTTTTCTTGTATTAATGTGTCGTAAGTATCGAAAACCTCGTTAAAGTTCTCTCGATAATTGACGGTTTGGCAGGTTTTAGGCTCACGTTTAATACAAGTATACTTACTGGTCTCACAGCTCGAATCAAGACCGTGAAAGAATAGTAAAAATGTGTCATTATTTTCAGTGGGAAACATCATGGCTTTCTCCTTTATCATTATTTATTTTACTTATTAACGGTATTTCTATGCCTCAGCCATAGATCATAGATGATCTCGGCGACCTCTTTAGGAACCGCGGTATACCCTGCACCAAACGATGAGTCATAGACCGCTGTCATCAGCGCCAAAACATCACCTACGTTATCGGCATCACCTTTTATGAGGCGATTGGCAATCTGCTCCGCCTCACTGCTGTACTCATCCCATGTATGATTGTAATAACAGCCCACCATGCCAAAATCATAACGATAGATCACATCTGTAATAGCCATCATAAAGCTTGCACGCGCGTCGTCATAATGTTCAACCCATTGCTGGTATAGCTGCTGACGTATGGGTAGTACTGGCGGTAAAATAGGACGATCTTTGGGATCATTTCGTTTATCGGCACTTACAACGTATGAAGGTTTAGCCCCACCTTCCCAAAGCAAGGGATAAGACGACGAAAACAAGCCTTTCTCGCAAACATTCAAACGCCATACACCCCACATCTCTTTGCTAGCACGACTTATGGTATAGACAATGATTTGATTAAGATAATCACTATCATAAATGATATGTTGACGATCTATTTTCACACCTTGCTTAGGCAATACATCAGTATAGGTAAAGGCTTTATCACGCTCACTTGGTTCGACAGCAATCACTACCTCAGAGCAATCTGAATCTCTGTTCATCAGCTCATAGGGAGCAACAAAGCTCAATGTCTCATCGCTGTTGTTCACAAAATAAATATCATCTTCATAGTCATTGATAGATTCGTTATGCAGATAAAACAGTGGGATATTTTGCTTAGTTTGTACGCTATTTTGAATGGATTTAGAGACTTCTGATACATCTGACCAGTTTATATTATTGATACGTTTTTGCTCAAAAGCGTTGGTTATGTTTGTCATAAAACCTTCCTTATTTTTTAGTTTTTTTGATAGTAGTATTTTTAATTTTTGTTTTATTCTCAAGACAAATTTGAGTCAGCCGAATTTGCTCGCAGCTTTTTGAACCACGTTATAAAACAATATATTTAAGTGAAATATTATTTTTTAATGATTGACTAGTCTTATTATTTTGACAAAAAGAAGGGTTTCACCATCATTTTCATTATGGCTATAATTTAGTATTCGTTTGGGTTTATTGATAACAAGAATAATGATTAGCACAAGTTAAAGTTTTTGGTATTTAACAGCACTAGCAGAGTTATAGGGTGAAGCATTGCGCCTCGAGGGTTAACTCCATGTTGCCTTATTTCTTTCAAACTTAATAACTTCTTGATTGGGTAACTATAATGTAAAAATAGAAGAAAAGAAAGAGCTTAATTAGTGCATGCGACAACTGCCGTCGCTAAATTGAAGTAATATGAGGTTTTAATAAATTAGGGTGTGTTGATGTTTGCCCATGGCGCTAACAGTGAGTATTTTTGAGACCATTACGTTTGATCAAACAGCTTTCAAGGTAGTGTATCTGGCAACGCAGCAAGCATCCAAAAAGTGGTTTATGCCATCCATAACTGGACGTCTGCTTTAAATTCTGCGCTATAGGTTATTATCTTCTTGGTCATGATAGGCTCCTCATAAAGCCGTTAGTTTATCAGTTTTAGTTGTGCTGTTTCTTTTGCATAGCTCAATCTCACTTTTGACAAATAATAAGCCGCTTGCTATCATAAAAAAACATCGTGGGTTTACCGCTACTTCCAGCGCGATGAAAAACAAAGACTGGTAAAACGCACAACTCCTTTTCGCTCTGTAAGGTGACTGTGTCGTTTCAATTTGACACAGACAGAGCAACAGGAGATTTCTTTATGACTACTTCTAGTCAGTTACATCCAACCTTTATACTTCTCAATCATTCTCCTCATACTCAGCTACTGAGTCTTATGAGCGCTTTGTGCTATTCCGCTTTTTTAAGCAAACCCATAAAACCGCTTTATAAATCTTTATCAGTCACTGGTATACCAAGCTTTGTTAAAAATATGGCTTACCTTGGTTTTATTACTGTGCCCAACTATTTTGCAGTTTGACGCATAACAATAAAACCAAATAAAAATTTGAATGCACTCACCTCATTTAACCATCATTATTTAACAGGTATTAATAGGTAACCTTATGACAGCATATAGCGATAAAACCAACCAAGATAACATCACCACTCGCAATCAAGATACGCGCGTTGAAGGCTGGATGACAGAGATATGGGACTGGATTGATAACCATAATATAGCAGGCAGCTCTGACAGCACTGTCCCTCGTGAACCTAAAGCGTTGCGCCAGTTAGAGCGACTGGATTTGGGGTATGGAAAATCGACGAGTTATAGCCATATTGATAATAAACCAGTACTACAAAGCGAAAGTGAGTCCACTGAGCCATTGCCAGCTGCTATCGGCAATTTAAAGAATTTAAGATACCTTAGACTCAGAGGTTTTAATGAACTGCCAGAAGAGATTGCCCAACTAGATAGCTTAGAGACACTGGTGTATATGAACTGTGCTTTCATCGAGTTCCCGAAAGTACTGTGTAAACTGAAGAACCTCAAAGCGCTTAAGATTTTTTCAAAAAGCTTAGAGAGGTTTCCTGATGAGCTCGGTAATCTATCATCGCTTACCAGTTTTGATATGAGAGGAACGCAGGTTCAGGAGTTACCAGACGCTATTGGCAATCTAAGCAAGCTTACTAGTATTGAGCTATATGCCAATGAATCGTTGAAAGCTTTGCCTGATAGTATTGGTAATTTAACAAACCTTGAAAAACTAGAGATACGTGCTTCTGATCTCAAAACCCTGCCAAGCTCTATAGGCAATCTACATCAATTAAAAAGTCTTGGGCTCTATCATAATGGCCTACAAAGTTTGCCTGATAGTTTTACCAATATAAAAGCATTGGAGCAGCTCGATGTCACGGAAAACTCTCTCTCGGATGTATCAGAAGCTGTCAGTCGATTTTTGGGTAGTGTGGGTGGTAAGGTGACTTGGTAAAAAGTAATGTGAAGCGCCTCAGTATGGTCATACACTCTCAGAATATTGAGTCTCCAACCATAATGAGGCAGTTAAACAACCACTATAATCAATAAATCGACTGAATCAGTTCTTGAGTGAGCTCTACGTTTGGTTTCAACATATCATCAGCAAGACTACGCTTACTTGATAGTAGCTTATCCAGTTTAATCTCAAACGTCTCAAAATCAGTTGCTGCAATAGATGGATAGTACACATAAACCTCTTTATCTTGCCCAATTCGGTAGGCTCTATCGGTTGCTTGGTCTTCCTTAGCGGGGTTCCAACTTCGTGTATAATGGACCACATGATTAGCTTTTTGGATATTCACACCAAAACCCACTGCCACCGTGGATAAAATAATCACATTGAAACCATCCGTTTCTTGGAACTTATCAATAATGCCCTGTCGAGTTAAGCCTACTCTACTGTTAGTATTTGAATCCCCATTCACTGTAGTAACGCTTAATCCATATCGCTCAAGGAGAAGGCGTTTTAAAAAGACTTGAATATCTCTAAACTCAGTGAAAATAATTACCTTCTCATCTTTTTGTTTTATGGTCTCTAAAGTCTTTATTAACCATTCAGCTTTAGGCGAATCATTGATATTCGCTTGCTGTTGGAACTTTAGGGGATGAGCACAAATCATTCGCATGTCATGTAACGCTTTTAACATAACGCCTTTGTGGCCTTGCTCAGATAAACTTCTATAATCATTTGATACTTGTTTATAGAGTGTGCGTTGCAGCGTTGATATTTCAATATTTTTACAATCATTAACTTCGTGTTTTGCTGGCAACTCAGCGACATCATGCTTCATACGTCTTAATACTTGTGGCTCTATCAATTGACGAAGCTCATCTATTATCGTATTGTCTTCATCGTCTTTCTTTTCAATAGGACGACGATACTCTTTATTAAATTCACTAAGCGAACCCATTAGATTTTCTTGAATGAAATCAAACAAGCACCATAAATCAACAAGTGAGTTTTCTACAGGTGTACCTGTACAAGCGATCTTAAAGTCTGCTTTTTGTGCTTTAGCGGCTTTAGTAACCATTGCAGTAGGCACTTTTATTTTTTGGGCTTCGTCACATATCATGACACTCCAATCTACTCTTCCTAAAGAAAACTCAAGGTCTCGCATGGTTTCATAAGTAGTCAATACGATATCTGCACCATCTAACCAACCTTCTTCAAGCAAATTCGTTATTCCGTAATCATTTCTTAATTGAGAGGATATTAAGTGCTTCGGTATTTTTCGCTGTTTTAAGTTATCTCCATACAAGCTTAGAACCTTGCCAAACTTTGCGCTAAAAAATCTATTGATTTCAGCCTCCCAGTTCTCCAATAAAGAAACTGGCGCTACGACTAATGCGGGCTTTTTATCTTCTGTGGTTTCTAAATACTCACCAATAAAACAAAGTAACTGCAACGTTTTCCCTAATCCCATATCATCCGCTAACAAGCAACCACTTACCTGAATTGGCGCATACTGATATAAGTTTTGTAGCCAAGCGATACCATATTCTTGATGCTTTTTTAGACTAAATTCTTGGCTTCTAAAACTTGAGGGCAATCTGGCCGGAGGGCGATTACTTTCATCAAAAGTCAGAATTTCAGCTCTCTTCTTAGTAAAGTCAGCCTCATCGATATTATTGGCAATTAATAAGGTGGATTTTTTCTTTTTCTCATCAATATCTGGCTGCTCTTGTTCTACATCGTTTTCAGCTGTGCCCTCACCTTTTGACTCACGAAGCTCATCAAGTAAGTTTTTTGCATCTTCTAAGCCAATAGATACATTACTGTCTGGGTGTAGAACAAAATCCTCCCCTTCTGCTTCTGCATGCTGGATACGTTGCTCAAGCAGTTCAGTGCTGGCATCAGTATTTTCGAAAGGGAATTGGGATAAGTTGGCTGATTCATCAATAAAATTCTGTGGTAACCATTCGGATTCACCACTATCTTTTTGAATGGCTTCAGAGCTCAGTTTTTCAGCTTCACCAATACCAATCACTCTATCGCTGTAATTGCTTAAATCTAGCACTGTTTTAGCTTGCAATTCATCATCATACTGTTGAATTTTTTCTAGATCGCTTTTCAGCTCTTCCATCTGGTTATCTAAGTAGTTTGTTCTATCTATACTATAGCCCGCCCATAAGAAAACAGGTGATGATCGCTCATAAGTTGCGATAAAATGTTGAGCTTGCTCTAGATTTGAGAGTTCCAAAAGAATAGGATCTTGTTCTCGACTCGAGTTTTCATGCAATGTTAATTGAGCCAAACTAAAATGTGATAATTCATTATAAGTTTTATCTATTAGTAAACGATAGCTATAGATTTCTGCTTCTTCTTTGGATTGCTCAAAACCCTCTGAAGAGATAACCTCGACGGCATCTTCTCCTAACTGAGCAAAAGGATTATGTAAAAACGTCTGTGCACGCTCGCCAGCTATCCGACGATTTGGCATCTTCTTAATTTCATTAAGCACATTTTTAACTTGCGGATCGATGATAACGTGTGCCAAACCACCTTCTGGTAAGCTGATCGTATATTCGTTTTGAACGTCATTATATTTATCAAAAGTTTGTAGCCAATTTGAGGGTGAATCTTTAAAGTCAGGCTGTACCTCTATCACTGACTCTGTACTAACTAAGTTTTTACGAAGGTTAAGTTGAAGCTGCTCTGGGGCAAGTACGATGGTTTTACGCAGAAACTCATCTAAGTTCGCCTCACTTTTATTCGCTAAACTGCGTATTTGCGCCCAATACTTTTGGTTTAATGATTTATCTTTATCCGTGACACGAGAGAATTCTTTGATTTTCTCTAATAGCTTCCAAGTTGCCTCACTCAACAGATGCTCTTTACTAGCAAGACTAATGATTGCTCCTGTACGCTTGACTGAGCCTTTGAATTTAACCTTGTTGTTATCGCACCAGCCATCTAAAATAATTTGGAAATTCGAATCACTGAGGCCATTTTCACTACGAATGACTGGGTATAAATCATTTGATAACGGCAGGTTGAGCAGATTAATAACGCCATCATGCTCAGAGTCTTGTCGGATCTGAAAAAGCTCTTCCCATGGTAAGATATAGTTATCATCTGACTGATAGGCAACCTCCTCGTCAGCCAAGCTCTCCCAATAGAAATCTGCATCCGTTTTAGCTGCAGATGTATAGCAGTGCTTTAAGCCAATATCATCGTATTGCAGCTGTAAAGGCAGAATACTTTCTACTGCATCTTCTTCAGAAGCATGCTCAACGGATTTTTTTCTTTTCCAGAACGCTAGTTTCATATCAGCTCTTTAATAACGTTTTTTGTATTTTAGACTACTGGATTGGCTTGCAAAGACGCCCAACTCAGCGAGTTTTTCATCAAATTTTGCTTCCCAGTTTCCTGAATGACTCAAACTCATTGCTCGACCAGAATCACTTTTAAATATTGAATGCTGTTTGCTCTTTAATTCATGAACCGTTATGTTTTTCTTACTAAGATTAAAAGGTAAATCACTATATCCATAGCAAGCATTTCCAGTATCTGAAAAATCAACAATATGGACGTTATCAATTTTTAGTAAAAAAGCATTATTACTAGGAGTAGAACCCGTAATATTTTTTAATCTGCCATGATTAAGCTCTCTGAACTTTCTATGCTCAGCATGTCTAGATTGCACGGCTGCTGGGCCTAAAAATATCTGAGAAAACGAGATTTTATCAATAAATTTAATCCAATAATCAAAGCGGTCGACATCAGCTGTTTGGCTGAATAATTTAAAGAAAGCCTCTAAGTCGGCTCGGACAAACCACTGAATCACCATTTTTTTAGTGTCTGAACTGACATTCCGCCAGCCTGCTGATGAGTCGTATTGCGGATTATCCCATTGCGTCAAACAGACGTGCTTTAAAGCTCCGTGTACTACCGCGCGCTTTGAGGTAGCAGCATAGCGTTCAAGTAGAGCTGTTAGAATAGCGGTGGTATAGATAGGATTTCTTTCTAATAGCAGTAAAAAACGTGGAATCACTTTAAAGTAATCCTCTTCTTTCATGGTCTTAACAGACTTGATAGATGAGTTGACCAAACTGTCCCAAAACCAGCTGTTTGGTGCAATGCTCAAACTTTCTAACTGATTACTGACTCTGCTGTCATCGCTATTCTGTAAAAAATCACGAATGAATCGTTTTGAAGGATCTAGTGAGAGTACTTCAGGATGAGCAGTTAACGTGGTAAGCCATTTTTTAGGCTTAAGCGTGGCCTGAAATAATGTAGAGCGATTGTTATTTAAGATATTTCTGAGCTGAATCCAGTTATTGGGTCGTTTGTTTATCTCGTCTTGTTCTACTGCAAAATAACCGTACAACAGCGGGAAATAAATAGGCTTTAGTGACTCAGGCTCCATTTTGCTAAACTGCTCAATAAGCTGGCCACCTATAAAGGTGAAAAGTATTTTATCCTCATAACTTAGCAGTTTCTTACTTAATGACCAAGCTAGGTTCTTCCAATCGCGCTTTGTTAGATAGTCTGTGCCATGCTTTTCTAACTTTAAAATTGAGTTAACCATTTTTTCTTCGATAGGCTGGGCATTCTCCATATCATCAAACTTACGTTCAATAAGGCCTAAGGTCTTAATTAGTTTATTCGGTCTAGCAAATTTGTTATGCAACTGGGCCGGTTCAGAGAACTTATCGATACTTTGATTTAGCCTCTGCTTTAAAATAGCTATACTCATCACATTCACCTTGCCAACTGACAGGTTTCAATAGGGGCTGAAACAAAAATTGGCTGCGCTTCAGCACTGTCTTTTTCTTTTAAGCCATAAAACTGCATCCGTAGTTCTACGCGACGTGAAGCCTCTTTACTGTCTTTTGCCGCATTGAATGAAACACCTCCAGCTAGAAACAGCTGTTTGATTTGGTTTTTTTGCTCATTAGTTAAAGTGAGTTCTTGGTTAAATGTGGGATCCAATAAACTACACATCACCCATTCCGAGCGACGTAAACTTAAATTCAAGTTATATAAGTATGAACCATCAGTATCTGTAAAACCTTCAATCACAATCTGTTTAAACCATTTTTTGCCGTTTTCACTGTTGGCAGCTTCCAAGACAACAGGCACCAAAGCACTTAGAGCCTGTATACCCTCTGAGTTCAATCGGTAATCATTATGCCCAAAGCGACCTGCTTCACCAAAATTTATACGGTTCTCTCTACAGTCTACTGTGATGAGCTGATTCTTTAAAGTAAGGTCGTCTTTAATACTAGTACAGATATCTAAGATCTCTGAACTGCGTTCTTTCTCCGCTTGGGTTGCTTCATTAATTTTCTTAGTGACTACCATTAAAGATACCGCCATCACTACCAAAAAAAGCGTCATTAGCGCTGTCATTAAGTCAGCAAATGAGATCCAGAAAGGCTTTTCACCCTCATCCTTCGAACGAGGTTTTTTAGCGTACCTATTACCAATCATTAGCGATACACTCCAAAATTAGCGTCTGGTTTTTTGCGTAAGATCTTCAAGGTCTTCAACCACATTACCTAAACCCTCTACCCCTGTTGCAAGACGTTTAACGGCTTGGTCAAGTGTATTGTCAAAAGACAATAGCGATTGATTTAGACTACTTTCAACGGAAGTACCAAAACTATCAAAGCTCTTCACTAGAACATCACTAACTTCTGCTAAATACTCTTGCATCTCCATCTTCACTTGGCTTAAAGCTGTAGTCATATTCTGCATATCATTAAGCATTTGACTACTCATCCCAGCTTCAGACTTTGACTGCTGAATGAGAGTTTCTAGTGTTTCAATTGCAAGGTTAACGCTGTTTTGAGAGTTTTTATAATCTCTTATCAACTCAATCAGATTACTGCTTGCACTAGTCATATTGGTCGAAGTCGTATTAACCTGTGCAATAAGTTCTGATGTTTTACCAGTCACTGCGCTTAGCGAGCTACCAGCCGTAGTAAACTGCTCAGCAGCCAAGCGCATTCTTTCTGCACCATTATTCATACCAGTGATACTATCGGTGGTCACTTGAGAGAGTTTTTGGATGTTTTCTTTATGAGTTTGAACGGCTTCTTTGCTATGCGTAATGAGCTCTTTAATTTCACTGCCTAAGCTATCAATCATTACAGACGACTGCTCATGCAATTTCTGTTGGTTATTTGATATTTGGCGATCCTGCTCGATACGTTGCTCTGCGACACTTGATAGCAACTCTGACATTGAAGTACCTAAACCCGATACAAGCTCTGAAACCTTACTGTTTAACTGCTCAACAGCATATAGCCCCTGATCACCAATCTTAGCCGAACCTGCTGATAAATTTTCTACCATTTCGTTCATTTGGGTAGACATCTCATTTTGCTTTTGATGAATATCTTCCATCATTTTTGCCATTTGAGTTTCTAAAGTTTTAGTCGACACTTCACTGTTAGTTTGCATATCTGTAATTAATTGAGAGAAACCAGATTGCATCTCACGCATGGCCGTAACAGACTGAGTCATCATGTCGCTCATACCTGTCATTTGACCACCGAATGTCGTTTCCAACTTACTCATAAATGCGGTTAGGACATCAGTCATAAGTTCTTGCACAGCCGAACCTTGATCACCGCTGACCTGCTGCACGCTCGAGGCAATTTTATCTAAAGGACCTTGCAAGTTATCTGTAATAGACTCGCCAATCTGTGTTGCCATCGACTGGCTTGTTTTAGCATAAGACTCACTCAATTGACTTGCAAAGGCAGCTTGATTTCTTTTATTCTCTTCGACCAAATTAGTCATCATGGTTTTTAAATCATTAACCAGACTATCTTTAAGTTGTCGAGCATTAGCCTCATTTGCTTGAGATGATTTAAGTAGCTTGGCTAGATATTCTTCACCACTATCATCAGGAGTGAAGGCATTATCAATGGCGGTATTCAGTCGTTGTAACTGTGCATAACACTGTCTAAGCCATGATTTCTCACGCCACGTGATAACCATAGCTGCGAGAATAGCTACTGCAGAAGCCATAAAGGCCTCGGCAACCCCGTTTAGCAGCAAATCTAAACTATCTTGAACCTTGTCAGGATTACCCGCAGGGTCAAATGCTAATAATCCAGATAGTAAGCCTATAAAGGTCGCAATAATACCAATACCGGTAATCATACCGGGTAAATGTTTATAAAATTCTACTTTCAGGGGTACGTCAACTACAACTGATTCAGAGAAAAATATCTCGCTAGGCGCAGTTGCACGTGAATGAGCTAGAGTATCTTCACCGTCCACCACTTCATAAACATTATGAAAGGTGTGCTTGTAATTTAACCAAGCTTGTTTCAAAGCAGGGTCATCGGTAAAGCTTGCATCTAATGAATCTTTATCAGTCATAGATTCTTTATCAAGCTTTTCTAAATCGCTAGCCAGCTTTGATAGCCTGATCTTCAGTAATTTAGCAGGTCTAGTGTAATTAAAATAAAAGATTGTACCGATAATCAAAACGAAGGCACACATCGATAGTGGCAAAATAAAGAACTTTTGCGAAAATTGAGCTAAACCTAACAAATCCATCAATACCACCTATCTCATCAAATAAAAGATTGACAGCTCTATTACTAAGCCTATCAAGTCCAAATATAGCTAAATTAGAAGAACCTCAACCCTATGACCAATATTTACGTCAAAAAACATCCATGACTACAGGCCACATTCACTATTACAAACTGTAACTTACAAAAAGTAAATAGTAACATAAACAAATGGCTAGTTAATGATTGACAATTAATATCTAGAAAATAATAGATAAATTTGAGAATCAATAGCTACATGTCTTGATATTGTTGATTGTAGAGTAACTATAGTTTAAGTTACCGCTGATCACTTACGACATTAGATGACGTGTGACTCTCTATTACTATTTAATGGTCTTTTATCTTAACTATACTGACGCTAGACTAGAGCTTATATATAGTAACGCTTTAGGTCAGTCTATATGACAAGCAAACAAGCTGTAATGTGATACCATTCTTCGATAATTTTTTCACTTAATAAAGTATCCTCTAATCATAAGACTTATAACTATGGCACTTAAGAAAACCGAGATTTATTCTACCCTTTGGGCAAGTTGCAATGAGCTACGCGGTGGCATGGATGCCAGCCAATACAAAGACTACGTATTGACCATGCTATTTATGAAGTACGTGTCTGATAAATATAAAGACGATGCCTTTGGCGATATCGTAGTACCAGAAGGTGGTAGCTTCGATGACATGGTGGCGCTGAAAGGTGACAAAGAGATCGGCGAAAAGGTCGACAAGATTATCGCTAAGCTGGCTGAAGCCAATGGCCTGCGTGGTGTCATTGACGTGGCTGACTTCAACGACGAAGAAAAACTGGGCAAAGGCAAAGAGCACGTTGACCGCTTGTCTAAGCTGATTGGTATATTTGAAGGTTTGGATTTATCAGGCAACCGTGCTGATGGTGATGATCTGCTGGGCGATGCTTACGAGTATCTGATGCGTCATTTCGCCACCGAATCAGGTAAGTCAAAGGGGCAGTTTTATACGCCATCAGAAGTGTCACGTATTCTAGCGAAGATTATCGGTGTAGATGACAATACACCACTAGACGCAACTGTCTATGACCCAGCCTGAAATACTTATTACGTTTAACTGTTGGTGACATTATATTGCTTATGTCACCATTAATAAAACTAACATGGTGACATAATATTTAGGCGTAAATGGCCTGTATTTAAGAGGCTAATGTCATGTCACCACTATAATATGTTACGGATACGCCGGTTCAGGTTCTCTACTGCTAAAGGTTAGTGATGAAGCACCAAACGGCTTGACTATCTATGGTCAAGAGATGGATTTCGCGACTACCGCATTGGCGAAGATGAACATGATATTGCACGGGGCCACAGGCGCTGACATCTATAAAGGCAATACTCTATCTTCCCCGCATTTTGTAGAAGGCAGTCAGCTTAAGACTTTTGATTTTATCGTGGCAAACCCGCCGTTTAGTAATAAAAACTGGACCAGTGGTTTAAACCCGGAGTCTGATGAGTTTGACCGTTTCACTTGGGGTATTCCGCCCGAGAAGAACGGTGATTATGCTTTCCTTTTACATATCATCAAAAGTTTAAAAAGCACTGGTGTTGGCGCAGTGATTCTACCCCATGGCGTGCTGTTCCGTGGTAACGCTGAAGCACATATCCGCCAGAACTTAATCAAGCAAGGCTACATTAAAGGCATCATCGGCTTGCCAGCCAACCTATTCTACGGTACAGGCATCCCTGCTTGTGTCATCGTGATAGATAAAAATACTGCAGAGAGTCGAGCAAAAGGTGACGCGGGTCTGTTTATGATAGATGCCAGCCGCGGCTACATGAAAGATGGCAATAAAAACCGCTTACGTAGCCAAGATATTCACAAAATCGTCGATGTCTTTAACTCTCAAATCAATCTAACAGGCTATAGCCGAATGGTTGAATTAGATGAAATCATTGATAACGACTATAACTTAAACATTCCTCGCTATATCGATGCCAGTATCGATGAAGATCAGCATGATCTGACCGCGCATTTAAAAGGCGGTATCCCTGTTGCCGACATCGACTCTCTAGAGTCTTATTGGCAAGTACTACCTACCTTACGCCAGACGCTATTTTCTGATTTACGTGATGGTTACCGCGAGTGTCTCGTGGCATCGACTGAGGTCAAAGCAGCGGTATTGGCTCATCCTGAGTTTATTGCCTTTGCTGAGCAAAGCTTAACGCCATTCAATGACTGGTGGCAAGCTATCCAGCTGAGTGAAATCACCAAAGGCGATAGACCTAAAGCCCTTATTCATAAAATCAGCGAAGATTTGCTACAGCGCTACGAAATAGCGCCCCTTCTCGATAAATATGATATCTATCAAATATTGATGGACTACTGGAGTGAGAGCTTGCAGGACGACATCTATGCTATTAGTCAAGATGGCTGGCAAGTAGGCGCACAGCTGCGCAAGTTGGTCGTGGCTAAAGGTGAAAAGCTTAAAGAAGAGCCTGACCTGACTATCAATAAGGTGAAATATAAAGCCGAGCTGATTCCGCCTGCGCTCATCATCGACCGCTACTATAGCGATGAGCAAGCCCATATCGATGAAATGCAAGCCGAGCTAGATACTGCCTCGAGTACCATAGCTGACTATACGGAAGAGCATGGCGATGAGGAAGGCTCACTAGCAGATGCTGCTACGGACAAAGGCAGCTTTACTAAGTCGAGCGTCAATGCACGTCTCAAGCTGGCCACCGATAGCGATGAAATCGAGGCACTCAAGCAACTGCTCGCTTACTTCGAGCTAGAAGCCAATGCTAAAAAGGTATTAAAAGAAGCGCAAGAGGCGTTAGATCTAGCAGTATTTAAGCACTATCCGACTTTGGATGAAATGGCTATCAAGACGCTATTGATTGATGATAAATGGCACGCCACGCTACAAGGGCGTATCGAAGATGAGATTGAGCGCATCACTGCCCAGCTTGCCAACCGTATTAAGGAGCTGGATGAGCGTTATGCTGAGCCTTTATCGCAAATCGTAGATGAGGTGGAGACATTAAGTCAAAAAGTACAAGCGCATCTGCAAGCGATGGGAGTGGCGTAATGAGTGAGGTTAAATTACCTGAGGGTTATAAACAGACTGAGGTTGGCGTTATTCCTGAGGATTGGGGTTCGATTAAAGTTCAAGATGTCTGTGATTTTATCGTTCCTGGTCGAAATAAACCTCAGAAATTTGATGGCGATATTCCTTGGATAACAACTCCAGACTTGATTGATGGTAGAGCGGTATTTTTTTCGCGCTCAGGGTTAAAAATTTCAAAAGAAGTAGCAAAAACTGTTGGCTCTAAAATCGTACCGGCAGGATCCGTGATTATGTCTTGCGTGGGCGAGCTGGGACTGGTTGCAATCGCTGGCGTTAATATTGTCATCAATCAACAGCTCCATGCATTTTTGCCTTCTAAAAAAATAGATAACTATTTTTTAATGTATGCGCTAAAGGATCAAGAAAGTTATTTTCACGGAGCAGCGACTAAGACTGCGCTGCCCTATTTAAACAAAGACAACTGCAATGCGACACCATTGCCCTTGCCCTCAATCCAAGAACAAACCGCCATCGCCACCGCCCTATCTGATGTCGATAATTTAATCCAATCGCTAGAAAAGCTGATCGCGAAAAAAGAAGCCATCAAAATCGGCACGATGCAACAGCTACTCACTGGCAAAACACGCTTGCCTGAGTTTGCTACTCGTGAAGATGGCAATCCAAAAGGGTTTAGACAGACTGAATTGGGAAGAATTCCTGAGGATTGGGGTGTAAAAAAATTAGGTCAAATTATTGAACTTAAAAGTGGGGAAACAATAACATCAAAAGATATTAATTCTGATGACCAATTTCCCTGCTATGGCGGTAATGGTTTACGAGGATATACCTCAACTTTCAACAAAAATGGCGAGCATGTTTTAGTAGGCCGTCAAGGTGCGTTATGCGGTAATGTCGAATATGTGAATACTAAGTTTTTTGCGAGCGAACATGCTTTAGTTGCTACAGCAATAGATGATTGTAATTATAAATGGCTAGCTTATGTGCTTAATAGAATGAACCTCAATCAGTACTCTGAATCATCTGCTCAACCTGGATTATCAGCTCAAAAACTTAAAAAACTCACAGTTGCATTACCGATTAAGCAGGAACAAACCGCCATCGCCACTATTCTCTCTGATATGGATACTGAGATTCAGGCATTGCAGCAGCATTTAGACAAAACTAAAGATATTAAGCAAGGCATGATGCAGCAGCTGTTGACAGGCAAAGTGCGGTTAGCGCACTAAGATTATAAGGAAATAATATGCAAGACAATCAACTAGAGATGAAAACAATAAGTTATTTATTAGATGAACAGTTTTTTATACCCGCCTATCAAAGGGGCTACCGCTGGACTAAACGGCAAGTGACCGACCTACTGAACGACCTTAAAGAATTTCAACAAAAGGCTAAAAAGAAGGAGTTCTATTGCTTACAGCCCATAGTCGTTAAAAAAAATCAGGACAAATGGGAGGTTGTAGATGGTCAGCAGCGTTTAACCACTATTTATATTATTTTAAATTATCTACAGGAACTATTTCCCAAGGTTATTAAGTCATGCTATCAGCTTAGCTATGAAACAAGAGCAGATTCCGAAGCTTTTCTAAAAAACATAAATAATGATCTTGCAAAAAACAATATTGATTATTTCCATATCAGTAACGCAAAAGTAGCTATTGAAGAATGGTTTGATGATGAAGATCCTATGTTACCCTTCAAGCTCACTCAAACTCTGTTAAATAGTGATGATATAGAACCTAAGGTCAAGTTTATATGGTATGAACTCAGCGAACATGAAAATGCCACCGAGGTATTTACCCGATTAAACATGGGTAAAATTCCATTGGTTAATGCAGAACTTGTCAAAGCATTATTCTTAAAGTCTAGCAACTTCAAACGCAACGAAAATAAAGATGATAAGAATAAAAGCATCATCGTTGACTTAGAGCAGGTAAAAATATCGCAAGAGTGGGATTCAATCGAAAAGAGTCTACAAGATGACGCTTTTTGGTATTTTTTAAGTAAAGAAAATAAGAAAGACAATCGCATAGAGTTTGTACTAGATCTTAGAGCTGCACAGTTAGATTGTGTAGAGAAAATTATCGAAAGCGACAAGCTAAGAACCTTTTTACAATTCAGCTCATGGCTTGAAAATGATGACATTAATGTCAGTGATGAATGGCTTGAAATTAAACGAGTATTTATGGTACTCGAAGAGTGGTTTAACGATCGCTCGCTTTATCACTTAATTGGCTATTTAATCCATCAAGGGCATGATATCAAAGATATATTTAAAACTAGAGATAACAGTCACAGTAAAAGTGACTTTAGAACCAGACTGCTTAATAAAATAACACAATCAGTGTTTTTTGACTCCCAAAACCTCTCTCAAGATTTTGAAGCACTTGAAAGTATTATCGAGACACTCCTATCCTCACTCAGTTATGAGAGCAATAAGCAGCATAATCAAATACGTGGCGTCCTATTGCTGTTTAATATAGTTAGTTTGCTGAACAGCGATAAATCGAATGCTAGATTCCAGTTTGAGCGCTACAAATTAGATAAATGGGATATAGAGCATATAAGTTCTGTGGCTTCAGACATGCCAAAAAATCAGGACACGCAAAAAAGATGGCTTGAACAGATTGTTGATTACATTTCAGACGGTGATGTTGTTGATCAAGAAAAACACCTATCAGTTAAACAAACTACTGAAGCACAGCTAATTAAAGAACAAGCGACTAGCCTGAATAGATCTTCGTTCAAGTACTCACAGTTTGAAGAGTTATATCAGCGTGTCACTCAATTTTATAACCCTAGTAGTGATGATGAAGTAGATAACTCTATAGGTAATTTAACCTTACTTGATAGCGGCACCAATCGTAGCTATAAGAATGCTATTTTCCCTATTAAAAGAAAATGCATTATTGAACTTGATAAACAAGCCACTTATGTCCCTTTATGCACTAAAAACGTGTTTTTAAAATACTATAGTAAAAACGTAGATGAAATGCTGTTTTGGAAAGACAAAGATAGCTCAGATTATCAACAGGCGATGATAGACACATTTACTGATTTTTTCTGTAGCAAGGAGCTTAACCATGGATAAGGGTGAAAAAATAACGTTTTGCGAGTTATTTAATAGAGTCGAGCGTGTTGAAATCCCAATTATCCAACGTGACTACGCTCAAGGCAGAGAAGATCAACATGAAGTTAGAAACCTGTTTTTGGATGCCCTATCTACAGCACTAACAAAAAACCGAGCAGTATCTAACCAATCTCTAGATTTGGACTTCATTTATGGAAGTATAGAGTCTGATAAATCCTTTTCAGTACTCGATGGGCAGCAACGACTGACTACTCTGTTTTTACTGCATTGGTTTTTGGCAGTAAAAAATAACTGTACATCTGAGTTCAGGAAGCATTTCACACTTAATAATAAGTCTAGATTTAGTTATAAGACCCGCCCAAGCTCAGCAGAATTCTTTGATGCTTTAACCTCGGATGCAAACTTTGAAGATAAGTTCCATCAATCTGAAAGATCAAACAAACTAAAAATAAGCGAGCTAATCAGCGATTGTAAATGGTTCTTTTCATCGTGGAAGCTAGACCCAACCGTCCAAGCTTGTTTGCACATGTTAGATGCCATTGAGCAAAAGTTTAGCAGTGTTGAAACCAATTTATATCAAAGACTGACTGAGACTGAAATTCCTTATATTACCTTTCAGTATCTGGAGTTACAGTCCTTTGGTTTAACTGATGAGCTATACATTAAAATGAACGCTCGCGGTAAGTCACTGACTTCATTTGAGCACTTCAAGGCCAAACTTGAGCAAACTATCAAGTCATATAGCAGCGATTGGCCTATTTATCAGTTAGATATTAAAGGTTTTGATGATGCACTGGTAGATGGTTATAGGTACTTCATCCATAAGATCGATACTGATTGGGCAGATTTGTTTTGGCCATATAGAAATACAGCTACGAAAGATGATACTTACGATGATGAGCTTATGAATTTTATTCGCTTAATCATTTTGTATCAATATTTATTAGACAATAACATTACAAGTAATGACTTCAATAAAGAAGATTTATCAAGTTTATTGGGGACAGGATCTAAACTATTACCGACTACAATCTCTCAATACGACAAACTTAAATGCTTAAATCAAGCGTTTATTAAAAAATTAATAAATTGGCTTGATATACTATATAAAACTAATTCAGAAGAGAGCTTTACAACCTACTTATCTAACAATAAATACTATGATGAGAATGAAGTTTTTAAGAAGGTTTTGCAGAATGATACAGACTATAAAAACAAACTAAGATTCTTTGCTTTTTATTCTTATCTTGCAAAAAACGAGGCGTCATTAAACCAAACTGAACTGATGGAATGGACTCGTGTAATATACAACTTAACTGAAAACACAATAGTGGACGGCACTGATATTTTCTATCGTACTATACAAAGTATTAGCTCTCTAAGTGATATTAAACAGCCCATTTTAAATATATTGACAAGTGAAACCAAAATTACAGGATTCTCAGGAGATCAGGTTCTTGAAGAAAAAATTAAAGCTCACCTGATACTGAAATCAGGCGATTGGAGAGACGCAATTCTACGGGCTGAAAATCACCTGTTTTTCAAAGGACAGATAGGCTGTTTACTCAACTTCTCTGGTGTTCTTGAATACTATCGCAATAATAATAGTTGTAACTGGGATAGCATTCAAGATGATGTTTTCTACAATAATTTTGAAAAATACGATCAATATTTAGGTTCTGTCTTTAATCTAATAGCTGATGGCTCTTCACATATAGACTACTTGTGGGAGAGAGCGACCCTTACTAAAGGTATGTATTTTACCAAAAAGAAATGGTACGACCGTTATAACTTGCTAAGCACTCAAGAGACTAGAAACAATATTGATCGGGATCATAGCTGGAAACGTCTATTGCGAATCGGTTCTACCGAGATGGAAGATAAACAGGCATACGTAAAAGCTGTACTAGATGATTCCAATTTCAATGCTAATAATATTAAATCATCACTACAGAATATTTGTGATATAGCATTGGCTAGTAATGGTTTAGAGAAATGGCGTGAGTATTTAGTTCAATATCCGCAACTTTTCAGCGACTGTAAACAAGGTTTTATTCTAAAAAATGATGATGAGTTTATCTTGTTTAAAGAAGCTCAACGCAACCATACACAATATGAACTTTATACACGCGTTATTGAAATTAAACTAAGACAAGACAAATCCTTAATAAAGCCCTTTAAAAATCTAAATTATCAGGAAGTCATGTCTAGTACCATACCTGCCAGTCTGAATATAGAAGGTTGGCGTCATGCGGATAGTAATTACTACTTCGAAATTTTAAAAGCCCCAGAGAACTTCGTAATCCAGTTTAAAAACGGCTCATCAAACGATTACCCTCAAAAAGTTAGTGATGTAATTGAAAATAATGGACTTCAGCGCGAATATACTAAGCACGAGGAAACAGGCGACGAAGCAGTGCACTACGAGATTACCTCATTAACAACGGTAGATGACGTTATTAGTCAGCTTATTCAAACTTGTAGCTCATTGAGGAGTATTGAGAATGAGTAACGTCACCGACATAGAAAGACTCACTCAGAACCGTGTCGTACGCTTTTTCACCGATACCCTAGGCTATCGCTATCTAGGCGACTTTAAAGACAGACCTAATAACAAGAATATTGAGTCTGAAATTTTGGCAGCATGGTTAAGCTCACGTAATGTCAGTCGCACTTTGCAAAACCGAGCCATTAACGCTTTAGAAAAAGCAGCCGCTCTCGGCAGTGGCATTAAACTATACGATGCCAATAAAGAGGTTTATAGACTACTGCGCTATGGTGTCAAAGAAAAAGAAGGCACTGGCGATCATAAAGAGACCATCTGGTTGATTGATTGGGACAATATTGAGGCCAATGACTTTGCCATTGCCGAAGAAGTTTCTATCGCGGGCGAAAATAAAAAACGTCCCGATATCGTCCTTTATGTCAACGGCATTGCATTAGGCGTTATTGAACTTAAACGCTCTAGCATCAACGTCACCGAAGGCATCCACCAGAACCTAGATAACCAAAAGAAAGAATTTATTCGCGGTTTCTTTAGCAGCATACAACTGGTTATGGCAGGTAACGATACCCAAGGCTTACGCTATGGCACAATCGAAACGCCTGAGAAGTATTACCTAGAATGGAAAGAAGCCAACCCCAATCATACGCCACAGTCTGATACTAGCGTACCGACGCATCTTACTTTAGCAAACGCTAACTTCACCGATCAGCCCTTAGACTTCCATCTGTATCATATATGCAATAAGCACCGATTCTTAGACATCATCAATAACTTCATTGTTTTTGATTCGGGTGTCAAAAAGACCTGCCGACACAATCAATATTTCGGAATACAGGCGGCAAAAAAAAACATTGCACAGCGCAAGGATGGGATTGTTTGGCATACCCAAGGCTCAGGCAAAAGCTTGACCATGGTTTGGCTGGCTAAATGGATACGGGAGAATGTTACCAATAGCCGTGTACTCATTATTACTGACCGTACTGAGCTTGATGAACAGATTGAGAAGGTCTTTTTTGGTGTCGATGAATCAATATATCGCACCAAGAGCGGTGCTGATCTTATTAGCCAGCTAAATCAGCCTAACCATTGGTTGCTCTGCTCCTTAGTTCATAAATTTGGGCGCGGCGGTGATGATGATAGTCATGACAGTAAAGACACAGACGACTTTATAAAGGACATTCAAGCCAGCTTACCGTCAGACTTTAGCCCTAAGGGCGATTTATTTGTCTTTGTCGATGAGTGTCACCGTACTCAGTCTGGCAAGCTGCACAGCGCTATGAAGGCATTATTGCCAGAAGCGATGTTTGTCGGTTTTACTGGCACGCCACTTCTTAAAAAAGATAAAAAGAAATCTATTGAGGTATTTGGACCCTTTATTCACACCTATAAGTTTGATGAAGCGGTTGCTGACGGTGTGGTATTGGACCTTCTATATGAAGCACGTGATATCGATCAACAGCTTACCTCCTCTAAGAAAGTCGATGAATGGTTCGATGCGCATACTCGTGGCTTAACCAATATTGCTAAAAGCCAGCTTAAGCAAAAATGGGGCACCATGCAGCGGGTTCTGTCTAGCCAATCGCGCATTGAATGCATCGTCAATGATATTTTGCTCGATATGCAGCAAAAGCCCAGACTTATGGACGGTCATGGCAATGCCATGCTGGTCTGTAGCAGTATTTATCAAGCCTGTAAATCTTATGAGGCCTTTGAGAACTCTTTCTTGAAAGGCAAAGTGGCAATTGTGACCAGTTACTTACCAACTGCAGATAGCATCAAAGGGGAAGAAACTGGCGAAGGCATGACAGAGAAGCTTTTCAAATATCGAATCTATCGCAGGATGATTGCTGATTATTATGATATCAGCGAACAAGAAGCAGGCTCTAAGGCCGAGGACTTTGAAAAGTCAGTTAAAAAACGCTTCATCGAAGAACCAGGTCAAATGCGACTGTTGATAGTTGTAGATAAACTACTGACAGGATTCGATGCACCTTCTGCTACTTATCTATATATTGATAAAAAGATGGCTGATCACAATCTTTTTCAGGCCATTTGCCGGGTTAACAGACTCGATGGTGCAGAAAAAGACTATGGCTATATCATTGATTATCAGGATCTATTTCAGTCTTTAAACAGTACTATCTCTGACTATACGCAAGGCGCGTTTTCGGAATACGAAGATGAAGATATTGATGGGCTGTTAAAGAACCGCTTAAGTGCGGCAAAACAAAACCTAGATGATGCCCTAGAGATGGTTAGAGGACTGTGTGAGCCTGTTAAATACCCCAGAAATACACAAGATTATGGCGCTTACTTTTGCCCTAGCGAGGGCACGACTGAGGCTGAAAAAATAGAACAAGAACAGCTTAGACTCACCCTGTACAAAAGCGTCTCCAAGCTGATACGTGCTTATGGCAACATCGCCAATGAACTGGCGGAAGCGGGATATAACGATCAGGAGATCAAACGCATCAAAGATGATGTAAAGCACTTTGAGTCGGTTCGTAATAACATCAAGCTTATGAGTGGCGACCATATCGATATGAAAAGCTATGAGCCAACCATGCGTAGGATGTTAGACACTTATATTCATGCCACACCTAGCGAGACGGTTATCGACTTTGAAGATTTAGGACTTATTGAGTTAATTGTCAATCAAGGGCCTGAAGCTTTAATCAAAGCCATACCTGAGGATATAGCGAGCAACCCTGAAAACGTTGCAGAGACCATAGAAAACAACGTGCGCAAAACGATTGTCGATGAAAACCCCGTCAACCCTAAATACTATGAGCATATGTCTGCCCTACTCGATGAGCTCATTGAGCTACGCCGACAAAAAGCCATTGCTTACGCTGAGTACTTACAAAAGATACGCCAGCTAGCCTCTAAAGTAATCAACCCGACTGGCACAGCAAGTGGTGCCGCATATCCTGAGACCATTAACACCCCTGCTAAGCGCGCACTATATGATAACTTGGATCAAAATGAGGATTTGGCAGATAAAGTAGACGCAGCTATCCGCCTCCATAAGCAAGCAGATTGGCGAGGTCATTTAATCAAAGAGCGCAAGATTACAAATGCGGTGCATCAGGTCATCAAAGAATATGAAGTTGATACTGACTTAGAAGAGCTGATTAGTTTGGTGAAAGCACAACAGGAATATCAGTGATTGTTAAGTCAGCGCTTGTTAAGATTGGCGAGTTAGATATACATCTAACTCGCAAGGATATTAAAAACCTACATATCAGCGTGATGCCACCTGATGGACAGGTCAGAGTATCTGCGCCTGATGCTATGACCGATACGGCCATTCGGATGGCTGTCATCCACCGTATACCTTGGATTCGGCGTCAGCAGGCTACCTTTGCCAAGCAAGAGCGTCAATCTACAAGGGAGATGGTAAATGGAGAGACGCATTATCTTTGGGGCAGGCGTTACCGGCTCGAAGTGATTGAGCTTGATGACCTAAAGTCTCAAACCGTCAAACTAAAAAGCGGCAAGCTTATACTAACCGTAAATAAAGGGCTATCTGATGAAGTAAAACTTAAGCTATTGTCTGAATACTATCGTGGCCGACTAAAAGCTAGAGCACCCGATCTTATCGATAAATGGTCGAAGAAAACTGGTGTCACTATCAACGATTGGCAGATCCAAAAAATGAAAACCAAATGGGGCAGCTGTAATATAGAAGAAGGCACAGTACGGCTTAACTTAGACCTGTCCAAAAAGCCACTGCCCTGTTTGGAGTATATCATCTTGCATGAATTGCTACACTTCAAAGAACGGCAGCACAACGATAGATTTAAGGCCCTGCTCGACACTTACATGCCCGATTGGCAATCTAGACGCGACTTACTCAACCAGATGCCATTAAACCAAGAAAACTGGAAACATCAAGAGTAGTGCTTTAATTATAGACTAACGCTTAGGTCTAAGCCTCTACCTACTCCTCAGCATATATCGCCTTTAACCCAAAAGCATTAAACTCATCAGTACTACTTGAACTATAATAGATAGACACATCATCATTAGATAATAACGCTTCAACAGCATCTGCTACGTAAGCAAAAGCTTCCATTGGTAAGCTTTGAACGCTCTCCATTCCAATAAACAATCCTCTAATATCATGAGCTTTTGCAAGTTGACTGATAAAATTATTTGTTGTTACTTTTATTAAATCTGATTCAGACTCACCTGTGGCACTTGCTTGAATGAATTGAAATAAATTGCCACACTCAAACAGACTTTTGATATCTACAACATCTATACCAATAATTTTGCTTGCGGAATTTACATCAAGCAGTTTAATAACATCCTTTACTTCATCTGGCTGACACTTAACAATGCCCTCTATGATATCCAAGCTCTCAAACTCACCATCATCTATTTGTAGACCTACTAAAAAATCAGCCCCTACTTTCTCTTTTAGTGCCAATAATGCTTGTTCATCCCAACCATCGCTTATGATAAAACAACCAATGATAGATAGTGGAAAGTCATCCATATTTGGTTGGTATAAAGCGGCAGCGGGCGTTTTCTTCCAATGCAAGTCTTCATTCTGAGGTAAAGTATATTTAGAGGTGTTGCCTGATTTTGGCCGATCAATACTGTTACTTTTCATAATCATGTCGTCCTGAGTTACACAAAGTTGTTATAAGTTTTATTTACTCTAATTTTAACAAACACCTTTAATTATTCTTTTAAAATCCTTACTACTAGACCTTTCACAAAAAGTTAATGCACCTTTTTGAGTATTTAGTTTTTTTCATTATAAAGCTGCATACCACTTTTTAGACGCTCAAGAATAACCGCTTTTAGCTCACTTGGCTCTACTACCACTGCCAACTGCGACATACTCACTAGCCAATCTTGCAGACGATGAGTATTAGCAACCGTGGCGCGCACCTCATTCCATGTGTCATCGATAATGCTAATAGTTTGATCCTCTGATAAAGGACGCTCATAGAGATGCTGACAAGCATATTTTTGCACCTTTAAAACTAAATGGATTTGGGTACCATCATTTAGCTCAAGCTTGCCAAGTTTATGCAGGTTCTGTAATGTAAAAGCATTCCGCCCTACCCAATCAGGTATTGGCTCATTTATTACATTAGCTTCAGTAATACGATTGACCGCAAAATTACGATGCGTTTTTAACAGCACGTCATCATCGATATGATCATCAGCAGGGTTAAAGCCTGTGAGATAAATCATATTGTCAATAAAGATAAGTCCTTTTGGATAAACCACTCTTTGAACAGCACTATCATCCCATTTATTTTGATAGCTTATTTGTAATTGGCAATTTTGTAGCAAAGCTTGATGAATACTAACAATCACCTCATTATCAAGTATAGGAGCCTGTACCACACTAGGTAAAGTAATGAGATGATCTTGCCATTGTCCTAGTGGACTTTGATGGAAATTATTCTTATCCTGTCGATGTAATTGGGTGAGCTTATCTGTGATACTTTGCTTGAAAGAAATTGGTAAATAGTTTGCGGTATATTTATCCAGCATCTCCCAAAAGAACACTGTTTGCTCGTTAATGATATCGATACTAAAGCTCGGCTCAATATAAAACCGTGCTGTCTGTCCACTGATGTTTTGCCCCCACGCTGGTACTCGAACCAAGGCTTCACTATACAAAATATCGTTAAATATTTGATTTAAGCCAATCAAATCGTTTTCTAAGTTTTTACGCTCGTTAGCGAAATTGTTAGGATCATCACCATATTCAATCATAAGCTCTGTTAATGAGATAGCTTTGGCTTTATCACGAGGTAAATACTGATACAGCGCAAATAGACGTGCTGATTTTGTGTAGCTTGCGATTGGATATGTGGGCATATTGGCTTCTCTACTACATTAATTAAGTAATGAGTTCATTATTAAAATAAATATTCAAACAAAACGAACCAATATTGCCGTGCCATTATCATAAGCATTGCCATCTGAATCATAGACTTGGTCCTTAAGAGTGATTAACCAATTTTGTAAATCCGTTTCCGCACTGACAAGTTGCCACTCATGACTCGACACTAAGTCATGGATACCATCCGTGCAAACCAAGATACAGTCGCCACTATTAATATCAATCTTACGTGAGTTACTTTCTGGTGCTTCACTGCTTGTATAGCTGTCATCAGTCGTCAATGCAAAGCATTCAGTAATGCTATATAAGCTCCCCGCCATGCCCTCTAAGTTATAGTCTGCAAACTCCGCTTGGCGACCTTGCTCGTGTGCCTGCTGGTCAATAAGTTCATTTAACAAGTTATGATCCCGAGTCAGGCACTGCCATTGTGACGCGCCTTTAGGCAGCCGATAAACACGACTGTCACCTACATGGGTTATCGTCGCCTTTACTATTCCATCATTATCTAGCTCTCCGACCACCATTGCGAGGGTTGCTGCGGCGCCATGACGCTTAGATGAGTGCTTGGTTTGATGAATCAGATGATGAATACTGTCTGAACTGATACTCTTCTGATCATTCCATAACCGCCTGATCGCTTTTACCACTGCCTTTGAACAATGCTGCGAGCGATTGGAGCTTGCGACACCGTCAGATACTGCCAAGCAAAATGGCGCTGCAACCGGTGTCACTGCCATCACTCCTAAGTCCTCTTGATACCAGTGATCTAAAAAGAAAAAAGCATCTTGTTGCAGGCTATTACTGGCATTACCTAGGAAGGTAATTACACAGGCTTGTGCTATAGAGGAGTTACCTTTTGAAGGACAATTATTAGGAGAAGCGGTCATGATTATAAGCCTATATGTTTATCATAAAGACTAGTATAGCGAACAACCTATAATTTTATTTTCTAGGTTGGATAACATTACGGCTGTTGGTGGTCATCTTGTTTTTACCGCGTCAAACCCCTTGCAATCCATGTTGCTTCATTAGACGATCAACAGTACAACGAGCAACCTTTATGCCATCAGCTTTCATCTGCTGCCAGACTTTACGAGTGCCATAACGACATTTGCTATCCTGCCAGATGCGCTTAATCTCGCTGATATAGAAGCCACCATGATGGCTGCGCAGTGATCGCTTTTCAGGATGAATTTCTAAGCCTTTAGCAAGACGATAAGTCGATGGAGCAATCGGTAGAGCCCTACAGATAAGCTTGATTCCATAAAACTGTTTGTTGTCATCGATGAAATTGATCATTACTTGGGTGGGCTAAAAAAGCGACCACCTTGCGTATGATCTAGTTAGCTTGCTTCAGCTCTCTCTTCTCACGTTCAAGCTCTTTGATGCGCTGACCTTGACTTTGAGCTTATACAGCTTCAAAAATGGTTTGTTCTATGTGCTTTTTATACCATGATCGTAGATTTTCAGGCGTGCAGCCAATCTTTAAGGCTATGGCTTGGATGGCTGACCATGTGAAGGGATAATCGCTTGATGCTTCAATCAGCATGTGAACAGCGCGTTCTTTAATCTCAGTAGTGTAGGTTTGTCTTCTTATTGTCGTACTTTCTCAGAAAGTTAACTTTCCGACAGTCTCAGGGCGATTTTTAGTGATCAACAACTTATGTGAGAATATTTTAAGGTTTAATTTCACAATATATCTATGGGTTTTCAATATTGAGGATAATTTTTGATATTAAAAATACCTCTTAGAGCTATACCTAACAAAGCTTTAAGGGGTTAATACGTTTTGAGATTTTGTTAGATAAGAAAATTAAACTTATAATTTATATGTAATGCGTATTACGCTCTAACTTAGAATGGCCCTAAATCCATATTTATAATTGTAACTGATTAATACAAAATATACATTTAGTCAAACTCAATATAGTGTAGGTTATTAGTATGTAATGAAAATTATTATCATTAATGGTAAAGCTAGTGCTTCATGATTTCAGTCACCTGCGGAAAAGCATTCTAAGCTAGGTTTGGAATTTAATTCTCCTCTAATTTGAAAGCTGAAATCATTTGGTGATAACTAATATTTAATAGCGCTCACAATGTCTATCGGGCTTGGGAAACAATGTAATTGGATAAAATTAATTAAATATTGGTCACTCTCTAATTTATACATCATCTGGGATTCCACACCACCCATATTTGATGAACGTAAAAAGTTTTGGCAGTTGGCAAAACTTTAAAGGAGAAATGTATGTCAGGACAATATTTTAATTTACCTAAGAGTATTCCTTGGAGACAAATTGCCGTCAGCCCAGATATGATGGATAAAACTTTCTGCAGTAAATCATTTCCATTTACGTTTCGCTCATCGATGGCGATATCTGTGTATGAACCACTCTTCGAAGACTTACCTGAGGAACTTTGTGGTGATCAAATTACATACATTAAAATCACAACATCCATCACTGGTTATCAGCCAAAAAAATCGGAAAAAGGTTACTTAGATGCTTTTTCCGATTTACCTGAAGAAGATATTGAACGAATGCTGGGGATTCCAAGGGATGATGAAGATTATCAGGAATATAAAGACCGCAGAGAAAAAGTGTTGGAGAGGATTACATCAGATTACCTCGCTTGCTATGGAGTAATACTCAATGTTGCAATATTTCCATATCCTTCTACTAAGAAAGTATTCACCTTAAGAAAAAAAATAGATTTTTCGATGCTAACTGAAGCTGACGACTCCTTTTTATTACCGGGTACAACATTAGATAACCCCTATCAGCATTCATCAGAAATAAGCTTCGAATCCATTTCAGAACAGGAAAACACTCTTGTTAATTTGATTACAACGGGCAACAACAGTGATTCTGAGCTGCATCTTTCTTCAAAGATGGTTGTTACCTTAACAACCATTACGGGTATGCCAGCAGTTGAGATCAAAATTGTATATTTGGGTGAACAGGGCGTAAAATTTCAAGCATTTGGTTCAAATGGTCTAGTAGGCAGTGCCCAATCAGTTTCCGAACCCGATCAGGTTCATACCCTTCGAATAGAAGCCGAAGGTATTCAAAAGGTAATTATCATCTCACCTGATGGCAAAGCTTCACTTCTTGAGTTTGCCTATTTTACTAGTAAAGATGAATCTCTATCACTTGATGACTACCCTCATATAATTGATTTTGAACCTAAACGCAGAGATTTATATCAGGCGGCAACCGAAACTGGGGAGGTTCTATCAGGCTCAAAGTCAGCGCTTTCTACTAACAAAGCACTAACCCATACCGAGAGTAGTGAAAGCAGTGTAACATTTGGGGCATCAGCTTCTTTTGTACCAGAACAACTCACTGGAGGCTTGGGTGGAGAAGCATCGGTTTCTACAACGCAAACCAATACTGAAACGGATCAGGACCAATGGAGCGTGCAGACAGATGCATCGCGTGAGCGACGAGAAACACAAGGCGCAACAACACAACTCAGTCAAATGTACAATTTAATAACGGGCTATCATGCCGGTACCAACAGAGCCTCTTTTCTCAGTCTAGCGCGTCCTCATGTACTGCAACCAACAGATTATCGAACTTTTGTTCAAGGGATTCGTGCAATTGAAGGAATGCAGGAATACTTCTTAATTGTCTCTAGGCCGAAAGGAATTGAAGGGCTTTGTATAGAAGCCTCACTTGAAACGGGACATTATCCAGAAGACACGGTAATTGAAGATCCGTCTGAAGAATATGATGAAACACATTTAGACTTCAAAACCAAACTTTATGAAGCGAAAGGTGAAGTACTAAGCTCCATACCATTCAATGATAAGGACGCTCAATGTGTCATTATTGAAGAGAGCTGGACAATGCCAGCAGGCTACATTGTCGATCAAAGGCCAGAAAGAAAAAGATTAGCGACTGATGAGCCCGAACTAGGTTGGGATAATGGGCATCCTGGAGTGTCCTTTCTTGGTTCGAATGCCGGTCTGGGAAATCCAACACTAAACTATGGAGTTACTGACGGATCACTTACTGTTTCGGGAGAGCTTTGTGGTGGGCAGGCTATAGAAGCAGTTATTGATGCTTTATCAATTGATGGTCCAACGTCTAAATTCGAAGGAATATTTAGGGTTTTTCTAAGATCAGAGCTTCCAAATACTAGCCACCAAGAGCCGAAAGCAGATATTGGTCGACTCCTGATTACCAACCGAAGTCTATGCACTTGTTTTAAGTCTGGGAAATGTATTGAGGTTGTGCCCGTACCACCTTCAAAAACACCACCAGAAAGAGACCCTATATCTATTGAGTCTATTGTCGATGAACCAATGATCAGAATGAATAAATCGCTAATGACTAAGAATGCAAGTAGACAAAATAAAATGCCACTTGCAAAGGAGTTTATCTCGAAAGTACAAGCAGCACTGGCCAATAGTAGTAATAGTGCGAGCCGTCGTTCATATAAAGATGACATAGGACTATTAGATAGCGATTACTTTAAAGACCAAATTAAAAACATATTACCAAGAAATTATCTAGAAAGACCTCTTTGCGAGGTAAAAGGACTATCGAGTGAAGTAATTGAAGCCTTAGGCGAAAGCTCGACTATTGATAGTATTTTATCGATGAGTTTGACTAAGTTTGCTAAGAAGGCAGGACTGACTACGGCAGAAGCCTCGAAAATAAGGAGGTACATTTTGGGCATGACCTTGCCAGATGATAATAGCGGCAGGCCAAACAGCAAGGAGCAGTAGATTATGAATACATCTAACTGTTCTAAATTAGAAAATCTTAATGACCAAACTAATAATGAAGATGAAAATGAAGAATATCAAGCTCGCTATATCGATGCAATATTAGAGTGTTTTCCAGCCTTAGCAGAAGAGCTTGCTGCGGCTCAGAAAGAAGGAAGAGATCCTGTTGATGTCGCGAACTTCATTGCAGGTGAGATGAGTCAGTCGAGCAATCCTGCATTGGAAATTGAAATATTAGAAAAGCTGATTCCAATCACAGAAAAAAAACAGCCTGTTCGCGCAGACCAACATAAAGATAACTTGGCCGATGTCGGTGCTGATCCAGTCATGATGTATAAAGGTCAGTTCATTCACAATGTAGATGACATACGTATCAATGGCGCGGGTATTGATTTTGTTTTTAGCCGCCGCTATAGAAATCAGACCATATTCAATGGGCCGCTTGGTTATAACTGGATACATAACTTTCACGTTTGGCTAAGGGAAGGCTCATCAGCTATTTTCCTATCTACAGGTGATTTTCGTGAAGAAACGTATATAAAACATCCCCGTTTCGGCGAGACAATAAATAATGAATTTGATTACTGGATGCCACCGGATGGAAGTCATGGCATTTTCTTTGCAGAAAATGGCTCCTATGTGCTTCGTCAGCCAAATGGTGCGCGGCAAGTATTTGAAGTTGATCCAAAACACAGTTTTTTACACCGATTGGCAAAAATAGAAGACCGTTTTGGAAATCATTTAACGCTCAGTTATGATCCCGCTACCGACCAGTTAAAAGATATTGAAATAAACCATCCGGGAAGATATGTTCAATTTGCTTACGATACGCAAAACCGTATTTGCTCTATCAGCAATTATACCAATCGACAATGGAATTATACTTATGACTCTATCGGCGACTTAATTGCAGTTACTTCACCTTCAACAGACCGCTACAAGTGCGGCCTAACAGTTTGCTATGAATATAGTTCTACATTCCAAACTGGAGATTTGCAACATAACTTAACTCGAATAATTGATGCAGCCGGCCAGATATATCTTGAAACAGAATACGGTAGTTCTCCTGATCTACAGAATTACAACCGTGTCACTCGGCAACGTCAAGGCGGCGGTCAATATCAATTTACATATGAAATCATCGATCAATTTTTTGATGCTGATTATCCAGCAGAACAGCGACCAACGAATAAAACCACCCTGATTGAAAGAAATGGCCAATCCATATGTCACATTTATAATAAGTTTGGAAACTTATTGCAGCGAGAACAATGTGTCATTGAGAATGGTCTACTGCGAAAACTAATCGAACAGTACCGTTATGATCGAGATGGCAATGTCGTTTCATCACTGAGTCCTGAAGGTGTTTTGACCCAGCATATGTTCGGACGGGATTATTTTACCCGTCATCATCCGTTGATGGAAAATGGAGATATTCCAACAGAGCAATTGACATGGAAAGAGCGGCAAGCTTTTAGTCGTATACT
The DNA here is from genome assembly GCF_001593285.1 of Psychrobacter sp. P2G3. Lineage (NCBI taxonomy): Bacteria > Pseudomonadati > Pseudomonadota > Gammaproteobacteria > Moraxellales > Moraxellaceae > Psychrobacter > Psychrobacter sp. P2G3. The sequence continues at coordinate 1,258,262 of NZ_CP012529.1, read as the reverse complement.
TACCACAACTCGCCGTGGCGGCTATGCAAATTTTAATAGCCTTACTTTAACGCAAGGTATATGGGGAAACTTCCCAGACATTCTTGATGGTCACTTCCCTGCAACTATAGATAGAAGCCAAGATATCATTGTCAAAATGACTTATGAAGATGAATTTGGTCAGCTACTCACTATTTCTGACCCCCGATATACCGAAAGTGCTAACCCTGATGCAAACGAATTTCAATCGTATGATGATACGCTCACTAAGTATTCCTACACTGGCCTCACCAAACTTCTTTCAAAAGTTGAATACCCTCAGCCACACTTGCCCGATAATCAACCACAACCAATCGTTGTTGAACTATTTACCGATTATGATTCAAAAGGCCGATTACTACGCTCAATAAATCCAGTCGGCGTTGTTACACAACGTAGTTTTTTTGAAGATCAAAACGAATTATCTTTTGGACATTTGCAGCAGATCGTTGTCGATGTCGGCGGCTTTGACATTACAGTGCGTAATGAGGTAGATGAGCTTGGTCGTACAACTGCTGTTCATGCGCCAAAATCAGTAGCTGCAGCTGACGGACGGTTTGTGACTCACACTTCATATAACGAGCTCGACCAAGTTATTGAAACAACATCCACAGCTCCATTTAATTTCAAAGCCCAAAAGTTTTATGATCGAACCGGTAAGCTAGAAAGGATAGATATAGATTTAAAAGATGAATTTGGGCAAGCAGAGCTAGGTGGGTCAAGCGTCGCTACCTTTTGCTATGATGAAGAGTTTAACTTAGTTAAGACCACAACAGGAGGTATTGATTTAGACACACACCTCGTCACCAAGTATGTTTATGACAGTGCTGGTCAACAAATCCTGACCATTTTACCTAAGAGTAATCAAATCCGTACTTGTTATAACGAACGACAATTACCAGCCTCTCAAACGACTGGAGCAGGATCGGAAGATGCAGCCACAACGCGGATGGAATATGACGGTGATGGACGAGTGCATCGTTCATTTGATGCTCTTGGTAACCCAACGACGTTCGAATTTGATGTATTTGGCCGTGCTATCGCCACAGTAGATGCTTTGGGTCACATCATACGAACTGACTACGACAAAGCCAGTAATGTTACCTGCGTAAGATTCTTCGAAAAACAATTCAACGGTTACTTTTTATTGTCTCGTAGTGAGACCGAATACGATGAGCTCAATCGTGCTATTCGTAATGGCGTAGATCGCTTTGAAGAACCATTAGGCCCATTTTTATTAAGTCAGCTTGATACCATAATGTTAGATTCACCCAATCCAGCTGGTTTAGTCGAAACTAAAACAATATATGACGCTAATAGCAGAGTTGTAAAAACTGTTGATCCGCTTGGGCGTGAAGTACATTTTGCATATGATAACCTCGATCGCCCTACTCTTGTTACCGACTCACTAGGTAATCAAACTCTCACCCAATATGATGAGCATAATAACGTCATTCGCACAGACCAGATTGGCAGTGTGCTTGCAGAAGACGGAACAGAAATTAGTAAACGATTTTTTGCAAGCAGTTCAACATTCGATGAACTTGATCGTGTGACAAGTCAAACAGACAGTCTAGGAAATATCACTCGCATATTTTACGATAGCCGTGACAATATGGTACGACTGATTGATCCACTAGGAAATGAGACGAAATCAACTTTTGACGTTTATAATCGGCTCATTAAATCCACTAATTTTCTAACCGATACTGGTGTAGGACCAGTCACACCAGCAGCAATACCAGTGATGACGAAACAAGAATATGATCTTAACAATAACTTGATATCAGTAACTGATGCCTTGGGTCGAAAAACACGTTATCAATATGATGCGCTCAATCGCCGTCGGGCTATCATTTACCCGAATGACAGTAAGATGCTGACCGACTATGATAAAAATAGTAATGTAATTCGTACGCAGGACAATAATGGCTTACAGCGCTTTTTTACACTTGATACGTTAAACCGTACGACACGCATAGATGTGAATACAATTAATTTATCTACTGATCTCGTAGTTGCTGGAGCCACCTTTGAACGCTATGAGTATGATGGTCTTGATCGCCTAATAATGGCCGAGAATGATTTTGCTATTTGTTCTTTCCGATATAATTCGCTGAGCTGGCAATTGCAAGAGACTATTACATATATTGTAAATGAAGCCCCGCTTAAAACTCCCTTCACCATCACTCGAAAGTTCAATGATGTCGGTGCTCTTACAGATTTGACTTACCCTAGTGGGCGCAGTCTACACATAGATCGGGATGACTTAAACAGAAGGACAAACACACAAAACATCGCAAATGGAATTGATTATCCTGGCGACTCAGCATCGATTGATATTCGTCCAATTGCTCAAATGATTTACGCGGGTCTACAACCTGATCAATGTGTTTTTGCTAACGGTGCCAGCACAAGCTATCGACATGATGGTGGTGGGCGCTTGATTGAGATAGCTCACAGTGGCCCGAATGCAGCGCATTTAATAATCCAATACCTTTACGATGCCGCTAACAATGTACGTATACGAAATGATGTGCTGACAGCTGGCCCCCGTACGGAACGCTTTGCTTATGATTCAATTTACCGACTCGCGCATGAATTTAAGCCAGATACAACTGAGTCCTTTGACTTATCTAATTTTGGAATATCAAATACGGAACTAGCAAACCCGTTACCCAATCGCCAATCCGCTATCACGACCTTGATAGGTGCGTTAGAGCTGCCTCAAATACCGAAAACCTATGATTATGATCTAGTCGGTAATCGTGATATTGAAAGAACGTCTGATGGTAATAGTATCAATTATGATCCCGATCAATTGGATCAATACAGGTCTCGCGGTAACACAAACTACACCCATGATGACAATGGCAACCTTAAGGATGATCAACAGCAATTCTCTACTTACGATGCGCTCAACAGACTAGTGCAAGTATGTGCAGATAAAGAATGTATCAATGAAATTGCTGTCTTCTGGCACGATGCGCTTGGGCGCCGTATTCTTGAGCAACTCGGTGGTCATGTTACCCAGTTAGTTTCTGATGGAGATGACGTTATTACTGAGTATCGAGATGGCGGCCTCTTTGCGCAATATGTTTATGATGATGGTATAGATAACCCTCTACACATTGCGACTAACGGTGTTGAGCATTGGTATCATACAGACTTAGTAGGGTCGATTCGTCTGCTAACTGATGCTAACGGTGATTCATTTGGAGGATATCGCTATACGCCCTTTGGGGAGTTAGTTGAATTACCCGCTAATGAGATTTTTAATCCTTGGCGTTATACCGCTCGGAGATTTGATGTTGAGCTTGAAACTTATGACTATCGGGCGCGGCAGTATAACCCTCAGACTGGTCGATTTGTGCAGCGTGATCCTAAAGGAATGGTTGATGGGACTAATTTATATAGTTATGTAACTAATAATTCACTAATTTTTAATGACCCCAAAGGTACAGACTCAAGACCTGAGAGCAATAATTTTTATATAGATGACAAAAGCAGTCCACCTAGCAGTTATTCATATAAAGTTCCTAGTTTTAATAATCCATATTCAGAGGCTTGTCCAAGTGGGTGTCACCCTATTGGTCCAGGTCCTCAGCGTAATGGTATCGAAGAAAGCCTAAGAGGTACTATTAATGGAGTTTCTAAATTAAAGGGAAAGGCTGATGACCTTGTAATGAAGGGTGAATTTGCATTACGAGATGTACTGGGTTGGGGCTTGAATCAATCTATGCGGCCAATTGACTACATAGAAGATAAGCTGGGTGGTCCTGGAAGCCTTAGTTATAACCCAGTTGGTGCTCGTATCAGCGGAGCTAGAGTATCAATTGGTGTTGCCTCCAAGTGGTTAAGGTCATTTCAGAGAGTTTCAAAAGCGATGGCACCTGTTGCTGCGCATTCCGATGATCTTAGTGTTTTCATCAAACGACAAAGAGCAGTTACAGACCCTCAAGCACAAGCAGTTCGTGCACTCCGTCACTCGAATCAGCCATTAGACCATGTTATGGCTAAACTAATTAAACGTGGACATATAAAAATTGTTAATGCAAATCTCCCAGGGGGTGGACAATACAACTGGGGCAGCTCTACACTTCAGATAGATTTTAAAAAAATCCATTGGATGGACGATCTAGCTGGTATAGTAAGGCATGAAGGAACGCATTACTTGCAAGACATGAGAGGAATGGGTCATAAATATCAAAAATGGATGATAACTATGGAAACTGAGGCTTATATGAATCAAATCGATAATTTAGAAAATATTTTCCCAATAATTTTCGGATCAAATCTATATACATCTGGGAATGCAACCAGTCGGAAAGAGCTCGCCAAATTTCTTGAAAGCTTAAAATGAGTCTAACAAATAAGCTCATTAGAATGTAAGTACGACTATCTTTGTAAAGTTAACTTTAGTTTGTGTGAAATGATTAGATTAATAAAAACACGGGTTTAATGTTTTTATTAATTTAATCGATAATAGAATATTAGATTTTTGGTTTAAAATAAAAAGAACGGTAGTTGAATTAAGCGAATATTTGAATTCATTTCCTAACTCAGCCAAATAAAATAACTATTAACACCTTTACATTATTAATGCATTGTAGAAACCTCTTATCATAGATAATGTCCATTAATGGTCTTTAGGCTGTGTGAAGATACCTATTTTTTAACAATGGGATAGAAAATTAGAACGACAAACCAAATAATTCAACTATAGGTTTGGGAAATTCTGACTGATATTCTTTTTAGTATTGTGCTCAGGTATTATTTAGTCTCTTTATCTATATATACTCATGCTTACAGCCAAAGTCTTCTGCAGCATAAATCCGAGCAATCACGTCCAATAATATTTTTAACAGTTCTGATTTATCAAAACACCTAATACTCATTAAAATCGGTGAGGTTAAGAGCTTATCCCTAAATGAGCTTCAGCATAGATTATGACATCTATTTTTTCTTTTAGTTCTAATAGCGTCTGCTCATTCCATGTTCCATAGCGATATACCTTATTATATCGATACTCTCGTATAAATATTCTTTCACAACTTGTCTGGCATAAATAGCATTTAAATAAGCAGTTCATCTAAATGCTATTTACATTATGAGTACCGATCTATTCAATCTACTACTATTTGTAATTGCTTATAGCAATATGCCTGTATCGACTAGCATGAGTTCCATTCTCATTTATTGCGTATATTGATTACCATTCAACTTTATTAATAAAACTCATCTATTTGAACATCGACCGTTGCCCAAGACATTCCCTCAAAATCTGGGGCATCTTTATATTTATTACTATCAGTAGGCATAGGAATTGGTTCGCCATCTTCTATCATGCCACTTATATGAAGCACAATAGCTTCTTTAGCATTTTTCAAAATATTTTCATACTCATCACTAGCTGAATAGCAGCCCGCTATATCTGGGATAATGACGCCATACGCAGTATTGTCATCACCTTGTTGGATTGCTATGGGATATTTCATCCTCAACTCCTAATAATCTTAAGTTTATGTATTGGAAAATGAACGAGTCAGATAGTCAACCCAGCCCGCTTTAAAATAGTCATGACTACCAACAACACTTACTTCGTACCAACCACCTTTCTCTATAGCTCTGATTAAATCACGACTTTTTATAAAAATCTCTAGCTTACGGCAATACTTTTCTAATACTTAAAATAAAATTACGGGCTATCCTAAATAATTTTACTTATCTAGGACAGTCCCTAATATTAAAAAGAATTGCGACATGAAAGCCGCAATTCTAGTTTTCTAAATATAGACATTATAAAATACAGATACCGCTAATCAAGCTGATTATTTACTAAAGTTTTCCAATATTCTATTCCAATTGAGAGAATATCGTCATTAAAATCATAGAGCGGATTGTGCAGTGCGGTACCGCCACACTCGCCCTCCCCATTACCAATTAAAATGTAGCAGCCATCAACTTCGCGTAGCATAAATGAGAAGTCCTCACTAATGGTGTAACGCTCGCAACTGCCATCTACATTCTCAGCGCCAACTACTTTCTGGGCAGCACTTACTGCGTGGGCGGTCTGCTCTGGCGTATTAACTGTGGATAAATAGCTATTGTTAAAATTATACTCATATTCTACGCCTGCCGACATACATTGCCCTGCCACCACGCGCTCAATAGCTTTTTCAATTTTGTGCATTGCTGAATCGGTAAAGCTACGTGTGTCTCCGGTAATCGTTACCTTTGAGGGGATAACATTCACCGTGCCATTAGTCTCAAAGTTAGTCACTGAAATCACGGCGGTTTCATCAATAGCACTCAAATTGCGCGAGACGATGGTTTGCAGCGCGGTCACCACTTGCGCGCCCACGACAATCGGGTCAGTACCCATATGCGGTAGTGCGGCATGACCACCAGTGGCATTGATGATAATTTTAAAGCTGCTTTCACTGGCCATCAGTGCGTTTGGTCGCGTGACAAACTTGCCTTTGGCGACACCGGGGATATTGTGCATGCCATAGATAGCATCCATGTGCCAACGGGTGAATAAACCATCAGCAATCATCGCTTTAGCCCCAGTACCGCGCTCTTCATCTGGCTGAAAAATAAAATACACGGTGCCATCAAAGCTTTTATTTTCTGCCAACACATGAGCTGCACCAAGTAGCATGGCGGTGTGACCGTCATGACCACAAGCGTGCATAACGCCTTCATTTTTGGAGACATAATCAAAAGTATTTTGTTCATGAATTTGTAAAGCATCCATATCGGCGCGCAGACCAATGGAACGCGTGCTAGTACCATTTTTCAAAATACCTACTACACCAGTGCCACCGATACCACGATGTACTTCTAGCCCAAACGTCTCAAGCTTATTAGCAACGAATTCTGCAGTTTTAAACTCTTTAGTGCTTAGCTCAGGATATTGATGGATGTGACGGCGCCATTCAGCGACTTTTTTTGCTAGAGTCATAATTTTCTCCTAATAACTTTAAAAAGGGCAGCACTGTCATGCTGCCCTAGGTTTATTTGTTCTAACAGTTACTATTATGTGAAGATCTCTGTATCTACTTTTTTTCAAATGCGCTTATTTCTGCTTCTAGGTCTTCAAGTACTTTAGCAGATCTTTCACTTTCATTTTTCTTGAAATAATCACGAACAGGAAGCGCTGCAGCTTTGAATTTCGCAGTCTGTTCATTAGATAGATGCATCACTTTGACATTCTCAGCCAGTACTTTCCCAGCGTCTTCATTAGCTTTTTTCTGAAGTTCGAAAGCATAGTCATGCATCTCATCAATAGTTTCACTTAGAATAATTTGCAGATCTTCAGGAAGTGAATTAAAGTATTTGTCATTAAGGAAAACACCTTCAAGATACATAATATGATTAGACATGATTAAATAATCTTGAACTTCGTACCATTTCATATCTACTAAAGCACCAAGCGGGTTTTCTACTCCTGAAACCATATTTAGCTGCAAGCCGCTATAAACATCAGTGTATGAGACAGGCGTAGGATTGGCGTTGTATGCTTCGTAGTTTTTGACAATTAGAGGCGTATCCATGGTTCTAAAAGCCATTCCATCAAAATCAGAAGGACTTTGTATGTTCTTCTTAGTAAGCCATTGACTGCCTCCAAGAGGCCATAAGTCCATTAGTTTGAGGTTTTTTTCAGCATAAATAGCTGGTAGGTCAGTATTTGCAACCTTGCTCTCTGCCAAAAAATCATAAGCCTCTTTCACATCCGTTGGGAGCAAATAATGAAGGGCAAAAACCTGACCTTCAGGTACGATTGTTGCGACGTTACCAGGGCTCATGATGGCCATCTGAGTTGCTCCGGTTAAAAGATGATCAACTAAATCAACACCGACTCCCAACTGACCAACCTGAAATACTTCAAATTTCATTCTACCATTACTTTTTTCCTCAACACGTTTTGCTAGTTCTTTAGCATAAAGATCAGGTACAGTATCGGCGTATTCTTCATGAGTGACTTTAACCGTATAAACTTTATCTGGATCGTTTGTGGAGGCACTTTCATTAGAGCCACAACCAAACAACAATGGTAGCGACAAAGCAAGGGCGAGATATGACTTTATATTCTTCATTGCATTATATCCTTTAATTGCAAAAAAATTATTGAGCGAAGCTTCCTAAATACAACGATATACTAGGGAATGCCGAAACGAGCACACAGGCTATCAGTAGCATAGCGATATAAGGACCCTGGTTTTTTATTACTTTTAAGTAAGGTTGATCAAAGATAGCGCTACAGGTAAAAATGCTTGTACCAAAAGGCGGAGTCCCTGAGCCAATGGCTACCTGCAATGTTACTATGATGCCGAGATGAATAAGGTCTATACCAGCTGCAGAAGCAATTGGTACAAATATTGGAGTGAGAATTAGAATAACAACGATTGCTTCTACGAACATACATCCTATAAAAAAGAATATATTAACAACGAGTAGTATGGTAAGGATTGAAGGATCATTTCCTAAAAGTCCTTCAGCTATTAACTGCGGCACTCTAGCGTAAGAGATAATCCAAGAAAAAGCAGCCCCTACTGCAACAAGAATGAAAACCACAGTGGTAATAACGCCTGTTGATAGAGCTATATTATAAATTTCTTGAATTTTAATGCTTTTATAGAAGCCTACTTCTACAATGATTGCATAGAGTACAGCGGCGGCAGCGGCTTCAGTAGGACTAAATATTCCTGTATAAATACCTCCCATAATAATTAAGGGAAATCCGAAAGCGAGAAGACATTTTTTAGTTGCAACCCACCTTTGTTTATTCGATGCTTTTTTTAGACTTGGGATTTTTTTAACCTTTGCATAAAAAGCACTATAAATAGAAAACATAATTATAATTAGAATTGCAGGGCCTATGCCTGCAATAAATAGGTCACCAATAGAAGCACCACTAGCAACTCCGTAAACAATCATGCCTAAACTAGGAGGAATTAGGTATGCCAAATTACTAGCATTTATGATCAACGCCATAACTTCGCTGTCATCATAACCATTTTCAAGAAGTCTATTACGAACAGGACGTCCGACAGCCACCACCGTTGCCTGTGTTGATCCTGAAATAGATCCGAAAAGTGCACACGTAATAGCTGTCGTCGTTGCCATTCCACCAGGGAGGTGCCCTACATAACTTTCGACAAAATCAAGAAGCCGTTTTGAGGTCTGTCCCGTACACATAATGTCTGCGGCAAGCATAAACATTGGAATGGCTAACAGCACAGGGCTTTGTACACCAAGAACCATTTGTTGAACTGAAGTGAAAGTTTCAACATCAGGCATAAAAAAAATCATATAAAAGAGTGTTGAAAATAACATTGTCATCATCATGGGAAAACCCATAAGAAGCAGTACAATCATAACTACCAAGAGGCTAATTAACATCCTTAGGGCCTCCGCTCGTTTCTTCATCCACAGTATACAAATCGGGTTCCATCCCATCACCTCCATCTATTTTTTCTGTTCCAATATATAGTTCAGGCTCTTTTATATTTACAATAACGTTTAAAAAATATTGAATAGCACCTAAACCAAAACCGATAGGAACGACGAGCTGTATGATCCATGCTGGCAACTCAAGAGCTGAAGTTACTCTTCCTAACATTCTAGTATGCTGAATATATTCATATGCGATGTAACAGACGTATAAATAAGTGATGCAAGTTGCAATCGATATGATAATGATTAATACTTTTTGTGCTTTAAAGGGTACAGCGTCAAAAATTGCTGACATTCTAATATGTCGTCCCTTTCTAGCTGCGTAACCGATACCACTAAAGGTAACAAGAATGAGAAGCGTAGCGCCAATCTCATCTGCTGCAGGAATGCTATTAGAAAATACTTTCCTAGCTATGACGTTTGCAATCAAAGTAACTGCCATCAGTATGATACTGATGCCAAGAATCCATTCTGTTATCATCGAAACAAAATCATCGATTTTATTGAAGATACCCATTTAAACTCCTTTTAAATTTAAGATATCTATTGATAGTTAATATAAAATTAATACTCGGTTTACACTTAAAACTTAAAACAGCAACAAACGATCTTAATCATATAATTTGTAGCCTTATTCAGTGTCTATATATGTTCATAATTAGCTTGAGATTACTTCGGAATATCTAAGCTAATTATGATTTAACTATTTAGTAAACTTCCGTAGCCTGGGCAAATGGCTTTCTTTCCTGTGAGATGCATTGCGTGCCAGAACATTGCTGAGGTACTACACACAACTGGCATATCAAACATATCTTCAATTTCTTGAATGTGATCTAATACTCTTAGATTAGTACAAGACATAAACACCAAGTCAGCACCTGAGTCTGGCAACAACTGGTTTAGCGCCTCGAACATTGACTCTTTAGATACCAAAGTAATATCGGTATCTTTCTCTATGCCTAATGACCCTAATACAGAGACTTCGAACCCTGCCTGCGTTAGTTGTTGGTAAAGCGGAAAGTTTACCTCTGTTGTATAGGGTGAAAACACTGCTATTTTATTAGCACCAAGATGCTTAAATGCAGATTGGGCCGCTGTCCATGGGTTTGTTACTGGAATATTGCCTCGATTTTCGGTTAATAGTTTTGCAACTCTTTCTTCACCAATGATGATGGATGCTGAAGTGCAGCCGAATGCCATGACATCCATCGGTAGTCCCATTGCAATTAGCTTAGATGCATCACTAATCCCCGTTGCAATTTGATTAAGTGCTTTTGCGTTCATTTCACTGCTATAAAAAACTCGAGTACTAAATACTGCCGCTTGTGAACCAACCAATTTTGCCCAATCCATTTCCAATGAATGGTCTGTACTCAACTGTACAAGCCCTATATGAACTCTGTTCATTCTTTCTGCAGGAACGTAAGATAGAGGTGTTTCAAAATTTTTAAATTCGTCTATTGTTCTCATTTTACTAAACTCTTAATTAGAAATAAGTTTGCCATTAGAACACCTCTATTTTATTTAAAAACTTGGCATCTAATATTTCAAAACTTGTAAGGGCTTATTTAATAGTCAGATTTTGGTTAATCAGTTTCTATATCTTTTGTTATTTTTACTGCAACACTTTTAGAGGTAAGTGTAGATTCTTCTGCAAATTCAGCACGTAGCATTTTAAAGGTACTGGCAACACACAAGAAAAGTACGAACATCAACGGCAATGCAAATATCAAGCTAATACTTTGTAATAAATCAATACCTGTACTACTCATCATTAGCGTAAGTGCCATAGCTGATTGAGCGATTACCCAGATAATTTTCATCTTATTGCTGGGATTATCTGAACCTTCTTCACTCATGCTGGCTAGGGTGAAAGTAGAACTGTTAAGTGAGGTAATAAAGCAAGTAAATAGCGCGATAACCACACCTAGCGAGATAACCTTACCTAATGGAAAGTCTTCTAATACAATAAAGGTTGCCGCTTTTGAGGACGCTGCCGCTGCTTCTAATACCGCAGGCTCCGACTGAATACCTATAGTCCCAAAGAAGGCAACCCATAAGAAGATGCCAAGACAAGGTAGAATCATTGAACCCAAAACAAACTCGCGTATAGTACGTCCTTTAGAGACCCGCGCAATGAATGGACCTACAAAGGGTGCCCAAGCAATAGCCCAAGCGTAATAATAGATTGGCCAACCCCGAATCCAAGGTGCCTCTTCCTCTGCTGCGAATGTTGGTAGCATCAACGCATCTTTAAAAAAGTCATTGATATAGTTACCGATAGAATCAAAATAGACATTGATCATAGTCGTCGTTGGCCCGACAAATCCTACTAGTAGAATAAGAGCAATTAGCAGGTAGGCATTATAATCTGAGAGCAATTTAATGCCTTTTTCAAGACCGGTCGTGGTACATACAATAGTAATTAAAGCAATTACACCAACGAGTAAAAAGACGACCCAAGGCGCGTCAGGTGTACCAAAAAGGTAAGAAAAACTAACTCCTAAGGATAGTCCACTTTGACCAAGGGAAGTTGAAATACCAGCGATAGCACCAAAGACACAGATTATATTAACTATTTTTCCAAGCGAACCACTGGCTTTATCACGTCCCCAAGGAATGAGAATATTACTTATTAGACCGCTCTCTTTTTTGCGGTACATCAGATAACCGACAGCCAAACCAACCACTGAAAAAGCCGACCAAGCTTGAATACCTTGGTGAATAAAACTCTGCTTCATTGCAAATTCCGCGGCTTCTGCAGTTTGCGGAAGGATACCAGTGGTAGATAGCGGTTCCATATAATGATATACAGGCTCTGCCACACCCCAATAGAGCATGACCGTACCCATACCTGCTGAAAACAGCATACCTATCCAAGAAAACGTGCTAAATTCAGGTTTGGCATCATCAGCACCAAGTTTAATATCACCATACTTACTAAAAGCAAGATAAAACATCGACATGACAAAAAGAAATGAGCCTGCCATATATATCCAACCGAAAGTATCGGTCAGATAAGTCATAGTACCAATGCCTACTGTGTACAATTTATCTGGAAATAATATCCCTGCTGCTACTACTAAAACAATAAAGCTCATGGTGCTAAAAAATATTAATCGACCTTGTTTAGGTTCCGCAGTTTTTGTTGATATATCTGACATAACAGCTACTCCTGCGGATTATTTAATAATGATAAGCTCAGGCTCAGCGCGCACACTTAACCACTCTGCACCGTCTTCTGTAATCACGATATTCTCTTCGTGCACCATAGATTTTCCCGGCGCATACACCATGCCAGGCTCAAGTGTCATTATCATGCCCGCTTTGAGGACAGAATTATCAGTTGCGGTAATGGATGGCCGTTCTGTCAGCTCAATACCTAGGCCGTGACCCAGACGGCCAACATCATTCCCTAATGCGCCATTAGCCTCTAATACACCCCACATTGCATTATATATATCCGTAGTGGTTGCACCAGGACGTGCAGCTTCAAAGCCTTTGGTTGTGGCTTCATATGTAGCACGATAAGCCGCTTTAGTTTGCTCGCTTGCATGCCCAAAAGCCCAGTTACGATCAAAGTCAGAGAAGTAACCATCACGAGCTGCGCCAGTATCAATAATTAATACATCACCATCTTCAATGGCTCGATCTGTCGGGCCCATAATGATACTGTCATAGCCATCATACCCAGAACCTGCAATGATATATGGACATTCATCTGCACCTTCTTGCAACATATCGATACGTAGCTGTTTACAGATTTCACGCTCCGTCATACCGACACGAGCATAACTGGGCAGTTTATTAAAACCGAAATTGGTAATTCGACAGACTTCACGCGTTTTTTCAATCTCAGCCTGAGATTTAATTTGGCGCAGCTCATGTACCGCTAAAGAGATGTCAACAAACTCTTTATTTACTTTTTCAGTAAGCTGTAGGTAGTTGTTAATCGGCATACGTAAGTGCGATTCGATACCTAGCGTCGCCCCCACACGACCATAGCGATTCGGTAGCATATTTAAGGTATCAGCAACGAGGCTAATGCCATCGTCTTCTGGTCGTGGCGATGGCCAAGTGATGATGTCATCAACCCAAGTCTCCGCCATACCACTGGTACCGATTTCAGGTACAACTGCGATTGGCTTGCCTTCTGCGGGTATAACTATAAACCAAGGTCGCGTTGGACTCTTCCAAAACTGGGTATGAAACCCTGTGAAGTAACGTACGTTTGGTTCAGTGGTAAAAAACATCGCGTCCAATTTCATATTGTGCATAACTTTCTGTGCACGGGCAGTTCTTTCTTCAAATTCAGACTGCTCAAAACCACGTTGTAGATAGTTAATCATGGTGACATCTTCCTTGTTATCACAGTAGGGTACATGACCAAAAGCCACATAAGTGAACTATAGGCCTTACGGTTGTCGTTATTTAGATAAAAATTACCTGAATAAAATATTGCTTCTCAATAGTTAAATATAGTATCCGTTATAAGAGTGTAAAATAATTGATATATTGTTACTTTATGTAAATAAGTAGTCACAGACCTTTTGTATCAACGATTTATCTATACATAAAAATTACTTTAACTTATTAAAAGTAGCTAATTATTATTACATTTAGTGAACTTTACAGTTGCGTTGATTCAAAACTTATGGTCTTATAGTGACGCAAAGTTAATTTCTAGCTTGCGTTTTTATTTTATGAAGACCAATATAAGCAACATACTTGGTTAACAATAGTGATTCAAAAGTGAAAAAAACAATATTTAAGGCACTAAACGCAGAATTTACCGATGAAGATGCAAAGTTCTTAGAAACTTACTTTCGACTTGCTGACACAATCGCTGACTTAATAGGTCCTCATTGCGAAATAGTGATTCATTCATTTGCAAGCTTTGAGAAATCAGTCGTTAAAATAGTCAATGGTCACCATACTGGTCGTACTGTCTATTCACCTATTACAGATGTAGGGTTAAAGATGCTCAGCCAGTTCAAGAAAACAGGCGAAGTAGCACCAAAAAGTTATTTTACTACCAGTAAAGATGGCGCTTTGCTCAAATCAACTACTTGTGTATTAGCGGGTCAAGATGGTAAACCAATTGGATTGTTCTGCATAAATATGAATTTATCCTGCCCTTTTCCAGAAATTATTCAAACGTTAATGCCGGATATGGCAGGTTTACATGCTGGCGTTAATGAAAACTTTAGTTCATCTGCAACAGATATAATTGAACAAGCACTTAATAACGCAATTTTGGAAATTGACAATGACTCATCGGTTAACCAGAAAGGTAGAAACAAAGCTATAACTAAAGTTTTACTTGAAAATGAAATATTTGAATTTAAAGAAGCAACAGCAATGGTTTCTGAGCATTTAGGAATCACTCGCCATGCAATCTATAAATATATCCGAGAATTTAAATCCTAATAACCAACAAAAGGAATTGGTAATGAAAAAAACAATCCATACAGATGCAGCACCAGCAGCAATTGGACCATACTCTCAAGGTATGGCATTTAAAGAGCTAGTCTTTACCTCAGGACAATTACCACTAGATCCTAAAACAATGGAGTTTGTGGAAGGTGGAATCATAGAGCAAGCACGCCAGTCTCTAGCCAATTTAAAAGCGATACTTGAAGCAAGTGGTGCCTCTTTAGACTCAGTACTGAAAACAACATGTCTGCTTTCTGATATGGAAAACTTCTCTGCGTTTAATGATGTTTATACTGAAGTATTCGGTACTGAGGCTGCACCAAGTCGCACTTGTTTTGAGGCAGCTCGTTTACCAAAAGATGCTTTGGTAGAAATAGAAGCAATTGCTTTTATTCGATAGTCTATAAGACGATATTGCTACCGCAGTATCATTTCTCCTCTTTATTTATAAGAGAACATTATGCTGAAAATATCTGAAAACCATTTTTATACAGGTCAAAACTCGTCCCTTTTTAATGCAGAATCAGCTAAAAAAATACGTAAATTTCACTGTCAGATTGATGGTTATAAACCGACGCCTCTAGTCTCATTACCAATGTTAGCGGAAAAACTTGGTGTAAAATCAATCCTAGTTAAGGATGAATCTCATCGTTTTGGACTCAACGCATTCAAAGTTCTAGGTGGCTCCTATGCTTTAGGAAGTTTATTAGCTGAATATATTGACATTGATATTACAGAAATTGATTTAAAAACAGTATCTTCTAAATTAGACAAGCCTCTAGTATTTTCGACAGCAACAGCTGGTAATCATGGCACTGGAGTAGCGTGGGCTGCTCGTGAAATGGGACAAAGAGCTGTTGTCTATATGCCGAAGGGATCATCACCAGTAAGTGTCGAGCGTATTCGAGGATTAGGTGCAGAATGTATCGTAACCGATATAAATTATGATGATACAGTCCGCCTAGCAAATAAAACAGCCGAAGAAAATGGCTGGATTTTAGTGCAGGATACCGCTTGGAAAGGCTATGAGAAAATACCGACCTGGATCGCCCAAGGCTACATGACCATGGCAGATGAAGCTATTGAACAAGCAGCTGAAATGTCTGAAGGAATGCCAACTCATGTAATACTACAAGCAGGTGTTGGTTCGATGGCTGGTGGTGTACTGGGCTATCTTGCAGACAAGCTTGGTGCAGACAACTTTGAAACCATTATTGCAGAACCTGTAGCAGCTGACTGTATTTATCGCTCCGGTACCAGTGCGCAAGGTGAAATCGTTAATGTAACGGGTGAACTAAACAGTATCATGGCAGGGCTTGCTTGCGGTGAACCAAATCCAGTCACTTGGCAGATTTTAAAAGATTGCAGTAATTACTTTGCTTCTGTTGATGACAACGTAACTGCCACTGGTATGCGAGTACTGGGTAATCCTTTACAAGATGATCCTCGAGTTATTAGTGGAGAATCTGGCGCAATTACACTTGGTGTGCTTTACAAGCTTTGTAGCGACCCCTCAAATCATGATCTACTTGAAAAGTTAGGTTTGGATCAAGACTCCGTAGTCTTAGTATTTAGCTCTGAAGGAGATACTAATCCAAATAGATATAGAGATATTGTTTGGGATGCTAAGTATTAGATTTTACTAGTGCTCATTCCTACTTAAAACGAATTTAGATTTTTAAGTCTAAGCAAGTTTTGCTTCAAGTATTCGTTTACTTGAGGTTTTTTTGTGTCTGATAGGTTTTACATAAAGTATAGATTTACATATACTTTATGTTTTGATTCTTCTTTATATACTTTACGATATCCAATATTTATTAATGAAATCGTGCTCACTATTTAGAAAACTACTAATCAATAGCTCACTTAATAACATACTTATAACCTTTAAGCTTCTTCAAACCTTTTTATTGAACTTGCCCTGCCCCATTAATTGGACACAATATATGGATGTTATGAAGTGCGACACAGACTTTAAGTTAGCGGTAATAGGCCGCTACTATCAGCAAGGTTGTGAAGAGGTAGCAACCGTTTGTTACTATTAAAAGACATATTTTCAATCTCTCACACACTAACCTAGCGTTTCTGTTTCTTCACTAGTTAAATTATTGGTGGTGTTCTAAAAAGTATGCTGGCGATAAAAGTCAATAAGAAATCTATGCTAAGTTCTCTGATTCTATAGGGCTTTCAAGGCTTCAAGAATTGTTCAAATTTTAATCAGTATACTTTTTGACACACCACCAAATCATTAACTATCAACAAAAGATGCATCACATAGCTGATCAAAGCAGAAGAAAGACTTCCTTTATTATTCTGTTTAAGTTGACTAATCACAGTTAGCACATAGTCATTATAACTATCTAAGCTTGTAACCTCACCTTCAAAACTAGGCATGTCCTTTTCAAACTCTTGAATTTTTTTAGCTTAACCGTATCATTTGCAACCGATCGATTAACCTTTTTGACAACCCTCTCTCGGATGCATCGAAAACTGTCAATCAATTTTTGGATATTTTTGGTGGTAAGGCGATTTAGAAAGAAATAGAGCACATAATATAGAAAACCCAGTTTGAGACGATTTCCCAATGCTATGCTTACTTAGACGATGTTATATGTGAGTACTGCAATTATCCTTGTCTGATTGAAGTAGCTGTATATGTGAGCATAATTTTTGGCAGACAGATAAGTATTAATCATAAAAAAGCCAGACAGCTTAGTTGTCTGGCTTTTCTTGTCCATCATCTATTAAAAACAGTCCAAAGCCTCTATGCCACTACAGACTCTAACTCTTATGTCCTGTAAAGCACTTTAATCACATGCCAGCCAAATTTGGTTTTTACTAAATGTGGGGTAAATAGCTCGCCGTTGAAGCAGACTTTATCAAATGCCGGTACCATGTCGCCTTTTTTAAACTCGCCTAAGTTACCGCCTTTTTTACCTGATGGGCAGGTTGAATGTTTTTTAGCTAGCACATCAAACTGGACGCCTTTTTTAAGCTTACTAATAATGTCCTCAGCCAGTTCTTTATCTTTTACTAAAATATGTGATGCGCTAGCTGTACGAGCCATAATATAAACCTTTTATAAAATATCGATTATCGGGGCATTATATCACTACTTACCTTGGTTGCTAAACTCATTCATATACTCTACTTTATCAAAAATCATTATCTACACAAGCGCTACTCTTTGGATGAGAATTGATATCTTTTGAGTGTCGCTGCCACTACACCATAGGCTTTATAATGCTGAGGCAACTCATTACTTCAAAGTGAATCGCACCAGCACCCCAGTACTGTCGGAGACTCAACATGCTGAGAGCATACGACAACCTCCATTCGCTGTGTTTTGCCAGTTAGATAATGTCTGCATGGCTATATCTAGCTGCTTTGCAGTCGCTGAAACATTACCTTTGTTATCAACTATCTATTCGATGATTTCAGCTTTGAAAGCTGCACTGTAGCGTTGCTTTTTCTTGGTCATGATAAACTCCTCATAGAGTCGTTAGTTTACCAATTTTAGTTGTACGGTTTCTTCAGCATAGCTCATAGCTTGTAAGGTCTAAAAAAAGTCATATATTTTGATAGCTTATATAGTGAATATCAGCTTAAAGATTTGCTTATGAACTACTATAACTATTATCATATAAATGCTGGATTTTGAAAACAAAAAGACAATAACCTAAATCGGAGTAAATAATGATTACCCATGTACCTGATGTAACTTTTAAAACTCGTGTTCGTGATGAATCTATCGGAGGAGACAACCCATTCACATGGTATAACCTAACCACGGATGAGTTATTTGCCAATAAAAAAGTGGTCGTATTCTCACTACCAGGTGCCTTTACGCCAACTTGTTCGACCAGCCATCTCCCTCGTTACGAAGAGCTTTATGATGAGTTTAAGGCGTTAGGTATAGATGAAATAGTTTGCATTTCTGTCAATGATGCGTTCGTCATGTACCAATGGGGCCTAAAACAAAACCGTGAAAACGTTTTTTTGCTTCCTGATGGGAATGGTGAGTTCACTCGTAAAATGGGTATGCTTGTTGATAAGAGTAATCTTGGCTTTGGTATGCGCTCATGGCGTTATTCGATGTATATCGACAATAAAGCCATCAAAAAAGTGTTTAAGGAACCTGATTTTGGCGACAACTGCCCAATAGACCCCTTTGAAGTATCAGATGCAGACACCATGTTAGAGTATTTGAAAAGTAATGCTTAACCATATTGACGCTTGACTGTTGTTATTAAGTGTTATCAGGCATCGATAGATGCTCTAATATTATCAAACTGCCGAACTGCGTAGCCCTTAGATATAAGGGCTACATAGTTTTTTTATGATTTTTAAAAGAATGGTCTCTCAAACCCATGGTCAGCCCTTAGAAGAGTAAGTTGTAAGTATAGATAAACTGTAAATATAGAAGAGAATCATCTGATATTATTACATCTGTAATAGGCTGGCAAACAGTATATAGTTACCATTGCTTTTAAGACACCACACATAACCACAAACACGCATTAACGCTGAGGAAAAATTTATGGCAAAATTAGAATCAAACATTGAATTAGAAGCCGCAGCATTTCGTCGCTTATTAGCTCACTTAGACGAGCGCAAAGATGTACAAAATATTGATCTGATGAACCTTGCAGACTTTTGTCGTAACTGTTTATCCAAATGGTATAAAGCGGCTGGTGAAGAGCGTGGTATCGAAATCGACTATGAAGATGCGCGCGAACTTGTTTATGGTATGCCTTATTCTGAGTGGAAAGAGAAGTATCAACAAAAAGCCACACCGGAGCAATTAGCGCGCTTTAATGAAATTGAAGCTGCCAAGAACAAGACTGATCAAGAATAACAGTAGTTGCCCGCACTCCATGAGCTATGCTTAGATCAAAGCATAAAAGTCACTACTAAAAGACTGAGATAGAAAGTAAACATTGCCGCTAACTTAGCGGCTTTCTAAAGACTTGAGCATACTATTAAAAACTATCATGCCTTGTTTCTGCATTTTACGATCAAAAACCCTTCCGATCAGTGGCACAACCAGTCGGCCTTCAGACACCCAAGTCACGTGTGTGGTTCCATCCCCTAAATCTTTTAAATCAATAATGCCCTTGTAGTGTTCCATTTTTATAGGCTTGGCTTTTTCGATTTGATATTGCATATGAATAGGACGCTCAAACGCAGTAATTCGCTCCCATACTTTAAAGGCTCCGGTTTGTACTGTTCGTAAAGCGCCAGTTCCATTGCGCTCTTCATCACCTTCAGTCAACAACTCAGCAATACCTACAGACTTAAATAACGCATAACTAGCATGGTCACTTAGGGCTTCAAAGACATCGTCAATCGGTTTTTTGACAATACGTTCTACTTTTATTTTAAACATAATATTATCTCGTCAAGGTTAAAGTTCTCTAGCTTATTGCCATTTCAAAAATGAACAAAGCAATCACACTTTAAATTTTTGCAGTGGATAATAAGATAGGTTTTTTGTACCACTTACGCGTCTAATACTAGACTCTATTTTATCCCGCATCGAATGTAATCATCCCAAACCTAAGATAGCTTAAGTTGTCTGGATTTTTATACAGCGTCTCTAATCAGGCGTCCTAATTAACTGAGCACTACATATCAATCTATCGTTTTGAAGACCGCTGAGAACCTCGACCTTTTGCAGGGCGCTTGCCATTTGCAGCAGGTTTGCCATTGTCACCAGCCTTCTTACCATGACCAGAAGGACGCCCACCTTTAGAACCCGCTGGTTTTCCAGCACCGTCTTTAGGGTGTTTACTATTCCCCTTTGCTGCGCCCCGTGGTTTTGAAGACGCCTTTGACTTTGACGAGGTATCAGTACGAGCGTTTTTTCTTGGTGCATTACGAGATTTCTTGGCCGGAGCACTAACATTGGCAGAAGAATCTTCTATAGATTTAAGTAGTACAGACAACTCTTTTGGGGTTAAATCTCGCCAATCTCCAACTGGAAGACCCTTAAGATTCACATTCATAATCCGCGTACGCTCAAGCTTCACGACTTCATAGCCAAAATGCTCACACATGCGACGAATTTGACGATTCAAACCTTGTACTAGCGTGATGTTAAATACGTTAGGCGCCACCTTAGTAACCGGGCACTTCTTCGTCATCTTTCCCAAAATAGGCACGCCACCAGCCAAACCCTCAATAAAATTATCTGTTATCGGCTTATTCACCGTCACCAAATATTCTTTTTCATGGTTATTGCCAGCACGTAATACCTTATTAACCAGATCACCATTACTGGTCAAAAAGATTAAACCCTGGGAATCTTTATCCAAACGGCCAATAGGGAAAATACGTACGCTATGTCTGACAAAATCAACAATGTTATTTTTCTCGGAGCTTTCCGTGGTGCTAACAATGCCGACTGGCTTATTCAATACAATAAAAACAAAGTCATCAGCTTCTTTCGGCTCAATGAGCTGCCCGTTGACTTTTACCGTATCTCCAGCAACCACCTGCTCACCCACTGAAGCACGCTTGCCATTGACATACACATTACCTTGTTCAATAAAGCGGTCAGCGTCTCTTCGAGAGCAAATACCGCTTTCGCTGATGTATTTATTTAAACGAGTCGAGGAAGCATTAAACATAAAGCACCGTTTTTACTTAATAAAAAGCCTTTCTTGCTAAGAAAAAAGCCTAAATTGAATGGATCATTAACAACGAGATGGCTCACATTATATAGGAGATTCAATACCTATTTCAGGAGAGATGGGCAAAAACCTAGAAATGTATCCAGAATCGTATAAATCGAGATGGCGTTGAAAGAGCTTCTTCATGATGTTAAAAGATCAAAAAGCTTATACGAATTAAAAGACGTAGGACGGACAAACGAAGCTACTCTCTAATCGAAAAACGGCAGTGAAAGCAGATCTTTCATTTTAAACCGCCCCAATATTTTCGTATTAACTCAGAATGTTTCGTCTTCGACAATCTTGGGACGGTTCACTATCAAAACCACCCCTCTTCCAAAAGATGCTCTGTATTACTCAGTTTAAACTCAGTATGTAGATCGTAAAACGTTCCTGGATCTTCAACATTACCGAGCAACTCTCGCTTACTGAGCGCCACAAACATCGCCAGCGAATAAGCCGCACAATGGATAGACTTTTTTGGATTAAACTCAATATCGGTAAAGGCTTGATATTGCATAACCTCCTCATGTAGCTGAGAGTTTTGCTTTAGTGCATTGATATAAAGCCAATCATAAAACGCGGTTAGCGGCTCAATACCCCACTCCACACCAAAATCATTGTAGCTAATAAGCTGACCTGAGTCGTGTAAGCGCTCATCTTTTTTGGCTTGTCTTGGCGGGGCTGTCAGCAAGTCAGTATAGGGACCACCCTGTTCAAAAACCTTACTGGCCTGAAAGATGTTTTCGACACTATACTGCCCGCCGCTATGCTCATCAGTGAGCTGTAAGCTGAGTGGACTTAACAAAAAACTTAGCTTATTACCAGATTTACTAGATAGCTCCAAGACATTATTAAATCCATACTTTTTGCGAATGACTTGATGTAGGTCATTGATGGACTTTTTCTTTTGGCGACTTGCAAACCCCACATGCCGCTCAAACCTAACCATGTCCGTTTTTACCAGATTGTCACTGTTGACTCTAGGCATAAATACGGGTTTTTGCTCTACAGCGTTTTTACTTTGTTCCATAATTTATAGTCTTTATTTCATAGCGATGGGCATTATATCAATAGTTTTGTATAAATGTTCTTTGATAGCGGATCTTACATAAATAGCGTTTAAATAAGCAGTGATTTAAATACATTATAATCTGACTAAGGCTTGGAATAGTACACTCAATGCGATACTAAATCATAATAAGGACTACTAAGGTTTAAGCGCTAATTGCTAAGCTGAAAAAACCACTTCCTCATCTTCTTCTTGCCAAGGTTGAAACTTGGACATCGCTTGCAAAAAGAGTGGATGCTCCAGCCAGTGTTGTAGCCAACGCTGCAAATTTGGGTAAGGCAGATTGTAAAAAACATCGCGATCCACATGAGCGAATTGACGCACAAAAGGCATGATGCCAATATCGGCAATGGTTACCTTATCTCCAAGTAAGTAATGTTTATTACTCAACAACTCTTCTAAAACCTGTAAAAACTCTTCACCCTGTAGCCGATACTCTTTTTGGGTCATCTCCAAATGACGGTCAGCATATTTATAGCGATCCAGCCAATGCTTAAAGTCATTATCATTTTTATCGATCAGCGCATTGGCCTGAGATAAAATCTCAGCATCAAGCAATCCTTGCGGATCTTTTTGTTCAAGTGCCCACTCCATTATCTCTCTACTTTCTTCAATCACTTTACCATCAGTAAGCTGTAGAACAGGTACAGTACCTTTTGGGCTAATCGCTACCATCTGTGATGGCTTGTTCTTTAGTACTATCTCCCGCAGCTCTACTTGCTGCTCAGCAAACAAGATGCCAAGCCTAGCACGTATGGCGTATGGGCAGCGGCGAAAAGAGTACAAAAGAGGTAATGAAGCAGTCATAGATGTTTTTCTCAGTTGAATCGAGATGAGTGACGTCAGAAATGAAGGTTATTGTCTCTTACTATTTACCATATTCTATGCTAAATCATAGAGACAACACCTTTACTGCTCATGATAACAACGCGAACACTTGCCTTCAATGATGATTATATTACCCCCATGTTAGAACTCCTTTGCTCTATCCAAACTCTAACACGTTAAGCTCTAGTAAATTGCAATCGAAGACCCGAAGCCAAGCTAGTAGTAAGCCATTAATCATAATATATTAGAAAGCAGTTGGTAAAAAAAAGCCCCACTATAATAGTGAGGCTATGCTATGTTGATATGTTTAAAAATTCGCTGTTTACGACTAAAAAAACTTTAAGTACTTCTTCTTAAGCACCGCTGGCTTTTGCCAGTTTACGCTCCACTTTATCAATCTCCGCACTCTTCTGCTCAACAATCAACTTATAATCCTTAGTAGCATCACGAGACATCCAATGTACACTATTAAACCTAAAACCAACGTCTGACGGTAAGCTATATTTGGGTGAATAATTAGGTAAATGCGCCAACTGATATTTAATCTGGGCGATATCTTCTACGAATGGCTCATAAGGTATATCAAGTATTAAGAAAAGCTTTACTAGAAACTCCTCAGCCGTAAAGCATTTATCAATATAACTACTATCAAGCCCAAGATGTTTATTCGACAATACATGACGCAGGCGCTCACAGGCGGGTATGGTATGCTTTAGAGGGTAACCCATAATTTTTACAATATCTTGCGCACGCAGTTCAAGCGTGTCTATTTGAGTAATAGCATATTGTGCTAAAGGATGACGCGGATGATAACGGCGAGTATATTTGGATTGATTAGTAGAGTGGCTCATGATATTGAACACCTTAGATTCCTATAACTCCGACAAAAAAGTATAAAATCAGGCACAAATGAGGATGTCGGAGTACAGGCTCATGCGCTTTACCAGGATTGTTTTATATCGTGCTGGAAGTTGCAAGGTTTGTACGTCACCATTAATTGCAATTATGATAACTTGCAATAGCGGTTGGCAATGACAAAGCTGTTAAACCCACGATAGTTTGTTGAATGATGATAGCATATCAGATGAGAGTAAATAAATACTAATATGTGTGCTTCTTTTTTAGAATTATTGTTAGTCCGTAACATATAGCCGATTCGCTTTAAAACCGATACAGTGCTGCTGGGATATATTTTGCGCAGCCTCTGCCTGCAACGACATAGCAAGCAAGTAAAATTTATACCAGTAGCACGACATTATTGATGTATCAATTTTATTTCGAACTGACCATCTAACGCTAAACCACTTATTAACAATCATTATCAAAAACGCCCTTTCACTAATGCCCTTGACTTGGTATCTTGCCTCGCCACTCTTATATCGTTAAAGACTTTTATTACCAAACATGTTTGACCCTACTATTGGCTAACCCTCTTTTTATATTAATACCTTCTTTGTATTGGATCTTATGAAACACAACCTTGAGGCGAGCTCAAATGCTCGCCGGACTCAGTATTTTCAAGTATTTTTGATGGGCGTCAGTGCCTTTATCATGAATACCACAGAATTTGTCCCTGTCGCCTTATTAAGCGACATTGCCCAAGACTTTTCTATTACTACAGCTGAGACTGGCTGGATGTTGACGCTTTATGCTTGGATTGTCGCTGCCATGTCATTGCCGCTGATGCTACTGACCAGTCGCTTTGAGCGTAAAAGCTTACTCTTGGCATTGTTTGCAGTATTTATTGCCAGTCACGTACTCTCCGTATTTGCGTGGAGCTTTGATGTACTGCTCATTAGCCGCGTAGGGATTGCACTATCGCATGCGATATTTTGGTCCATTACAGCAGCGATCGCCATACGCGTGGCGCCTGAAGGCAAGAAGGCATTAGCACTTAGCGTTCTTGCGACGGGTACCTCATTAGCGATGGTGCTAGGTGTGCCTTTAGGGCGCTTGGTCGGTCAATGGTTTGGCTGGCGCGCGACATTTGGCGGTATTGGCGGTATTGCCTTTATCGTATTTATGCTGCAAATGAGACTATTGCCAACATTGCCCAGTATGTTTGAAGGCTCTTTTAGAAAAATTCCAGAACTACTGAAAAACCCGTTATTGGTCTGTTTGTATTTGCTCATCCTACTGGTCTTTACAGCGCATTATACCGCCTACTCTTATATCGAGCCTTTCATGCGTCAGGTCGGCTCAGTTAGCGAAAACTCGGCTACTTTTGTCCTGCTGCTGTTCGGTGTCGCAGGAATTGCAGGTAGTGTGATATTCAGTCGTTGGGGTGATAGATTTAATACTAGGCTGATGCTGATATCGACGATATTAATGCTACTGTCGATGCTTACCCTTTCGTTTGTCGTGACCTCAATATGGGCACTCAGTCTGAATGCCTTACTCTGGGGAGCTGCGCTCATGCTGCTTATTATCTCCATGCAGGCTAAAGTCATCATGGTCGATATTAATGCGCAAGACATGCTGATGTCGATGTTTTCAGGTATTATCAATTTAGGGATTGGTACGGGTGCTCTATTTGGAGGTTATGCGGTGACGCACCTCTCGCTATCAAGCGTAGGATATGTTGGGGCAGCTATTGCTGTTATGGCCTTATTACTGATGCTATTTATGATAAAACGCTTTCCTGAGTTAAGTAGAAGACTCGGCTAGATAAAAAGACAATGTTAAAAAGTAACAGTCAAAATGCCAGCCACTTAGATGGGCTGGCATTTTCTTTAATAGACCTGCTTATAAAATCACTTCAACTATAGTTGATATCAAATAAAATAGAGACGTTAGGTTATGATACGGGACTGGTACAATTTTTTGTAGCCTCTGTCTGCATAGGCATAGCAAGCAAGAAAAACTTATACCAGTCCCGCTGTATCGTTTTTATATTGAACTGACTATATCTACCTAAATACTATTTACTTATTACTTAGATACGGGTTGAACGAACGTTCAGGTAAAGTTATACTCGTTTCTATTGGATAGAAATATAATCGATTGCCATATCAAAAAAGCTGATTGGAATAGCCTAACTGACATAAGTAACTAAGCAAGGAGCGAAAGCTATTTATGTCAATATCATGCAACAGTCGATGAAAGACCTATAAAAATTAAGCACAAAAGGATGAGTGTAAAATGGATAAAACTTGCAACAGGGAAGTATTCTTCTTCGGTCTAAATACAATTATGACGGGCATCACGAACTTTCGAATTCTTCGACTTATTGGAGATTCGTGATGCATAATGAAATCATTCAACAAGAAGACCAAGGTAGCACTCCTCCTCTCAGACTAGGCGGGTTAAATTATGCTTGGATTGTAGCCGCTACAGGCTCTATAGCGATGTTCTGTGGACTTGGCTTAGGACGATTTGCATTTGGTATGTTGCTACCCTCTATGTCGGCTTCTTTGGGATTAAATTACACTCAAAGCGGAATATTGGGATTCACTAACTTGATAGGATATCTCGTTGCCGTTCTGCTAAGCCCGCTCATTATACCTCGATTTGGTACTCGAGCTACGGCGACGGCCAGTCTTCTCTTAATCGCTGTCTCTATGCTTGGTATGGCTTTTACCACAAGCTTTCCCCTACTCTGCGCACTTTACGTATTGACTGGTATTGGTAGCGGCGGCGTGGTCTTACCGATGATGAGCGTCATGTCGCATTGGTTTTTCCCTTCACATCGTGGGCTCGCCTTGGGACTGGTCATGGCTGGCCCTGGATTTGGCATTATTCTATCAGGCTTTGTCGTACCAAAGCTCTTACCCATCTCCGGTCTACTGTCTTGGCAGACGGGTTGGCTCATTTTTGCAGTTATTAATGTCATAGTGGCTTGGCTTACCTTCACTTTGATTCGCAATCATCCAGATGATGTTAATCAAAACCCTTTTGGACGTGTACCCACCTCACCTGTCAAAAATAAGAAAAAGCTAGAACGTAGCAATGTTAGGCTGCTCGTACATTTGGGCGTTATCTTTGCCATTTATGGCGCCACTTATATGGTTTACGTGACCTTTATCGTGACTAGCATGGTTGGATCGTATCAACTGAGTGAAGCGACTGCGGGCGGTATTTGGGCGTGGATTGGTCTGCTTAGTGTCTTTTCAGGCATGCTCTTTGGTTGGATCTCTGACCATATTGGACGTCGCCTTGGTCTCGCGCTGGCTTTTTTCTTCCTTGCTATCGCTTATCTTCTGGTTGGATTGACTGATTGGACTTTAGGGCTTTACTTGTCAATTATCTTATTTGGCTTAGTGGTTTGGAGCGTTCCTGTCATTATGGCGGCCTCCGCTGGCGATTATTTCGGGCCTGCAGCGGCGGCAAGTGCACTTGCGGCGCTGACTTTTGCCTTTTCAGGCGGACAGGCTCTTGGGCCAGTGGCAGCAGGCTATCTCGCAGAAATCACGGGAGACTTTAGTATCAGTTATATGGTGTCTGGCATCGCAGCCTTTATAGCGATTGGACTTGCCTTATTATTACGTCCACAAAAATCTGCTTAGTCTGCTTAGCAAGAGGTCTTTTGTATTTGACTTCAATGATATAAACAACTACTCAAACTATACTTGAACGGTCGTTCATTTTTCTTTATAGTGGTTGTAAGACTAACACCTAAACCTTTCGAGCCGTCTAAGGATATCAACATGCTTAAGTTTTATTTTCACCAAACACCTAACCCTATGAAAGTGGCTCTTTATTTAATGGAGACGGGTTTAGCGTACGAATTAATGCCAATAGATACCATGAAAGGTGAGCAACATACGCCTGAATATCGTGCGATTAACCCAAATGGTAAAACGCCAGCTATCGAAGATGATGGAAACCGTGTCTTTGATTCGACGGCTATTTTGATGTACTTGGCTGAAAAAACAGGCCAGCTTGCAGGAAAGCCAGAAGATCGAGGTGAAATGCTCTCATGGCTAATGTTTGTCGCGACCGGCTTAGGCCCATTTTCCGGTCAATCCGTGCACTTTAGACATAAAGCGCCCGAAAAAATACCTTATGCGATCAATCGCTATCTTCGTGAGGCTGAGCGTCATTACGAAGTGCTAGATAAGCACATGGAAGGCCGTGAATATCTGGTTGGTGACGACTATTCTATTGCGGATATCTCCGCTTGGGGCTGGGTCGATAAGGCAACGTTTGTCTTGGGCGAAGAAGGGTTAGACAACTACCCTAATCTTAAACGTTGGTTTGCTAGTATAAACGCTCGTCCTGCTATAGATAAGGCTCGCAATATTGCTAAAGACATTCAGTTCAAATCTGGCTTTGATGATGTAGCTGCACGTGCCCTCTATCCACAAAACTTTGCCAAAAACATCGAATAACCCCAAACATAAGAATACACATAAAAATAGGAATAATAATGGAAAACCAATATGTACCCCCAAAAATTTGGACGCATGATGCAGAGAGTGGCGGTAAGTGGGCCAGTGTGAATCGCCCCGTTTCAGGTGCTACCCATGAGAAAGAATTACCAGTAGGCAAACATGCTTTGCAACTGTACTCAATGGGCACGCCTAACGGTCAAAAAGTCACTATCATGCTAGAAGAGTTATTAGCATTAGGCAAAGACGCAGAATATGACGCCCATATGATTAATATTGGCGAAGGCGATCAGTTTTCATCAGGCTTTGTAGATATCAATCCTAACTCTAAAATTCCAGCTTTCGTTGATTACTCTGGCACTGAGCCTGAAGCGGTATTTGAATCTGCCTCTATTTTAGTTTATCTTGCTGAAAGATTTGGGGTCTTGTTACCTGAAAAAGGCAGCAAACGTACCCAAGTCTTTAACTGGTTATTCTGGTTACATGGTTCTGCGCCCTACTTAGGGGGCGGTTTCGGGCATTTTTACGCTTATGCACCCGAAAAGTTTGAATATGCCATCAATCGCTTTACAATGGAAACCAAGCGTCAGTTGGACGTACTCGATAAGCAATTAGCAAAAAATGAATTTATTGCTGGTGATGACTATAGTATCGCTGACATTGCCACTTGGCCTTGGTATGGCAATTTGGTGTTGGGTAATCAGTATGAGGCAAAGGACTTTTTGCAGGTCGATGATTACACCCATGTGCAGCGCTGGGCAAAAGCCATCTTAGCGCGACCAGCCGTACAACGTGGCCGCATCGTTAACCGCACTCACGGTGAAGAATGGGAACAGCTGGAAAATCGCCATAGTGCGACAGATATCGATAAAGTGTTGGCACTAAAACCAGAATAACTGGTTATCACCAATACAGGGCTGCTAGGATAAGTTTTTTGCAGCGACTAGCTACAGCACGCAAGAAAAAATTATCCTAACAGCACGTTATAATGGTTATGCTTTTGTTGTTTAGGATTAATGCTACCAATAATATTAGTGTGACTTGGTTTTCCAGATTTTAAGACTATATTTTTAATAAGCTCATATCTTTAATAAGATACTAGCTTTTAAGGTGAAAATTATGAGTGCACAAGCGAAGTTCAATCGTGATGATGTCATCGAAAAAGCCAAAAACCTCTATTGGGAAAAGGGCTATCACGCTACCTCTATGAGAAATCTGCAAGATGTCGTTGATATGCGCCCCGGTAGTATCTATGCCGCTTTTGGTAATAAAGACAATTTGTTTAAAGAGGCATTAAATCGATATGCGGAAGAAGGTGCTGCGAATCTCGCCAATAGTATTACCCAAGAAAAAACAGTGCTTGCTGGCCTAAAGCGCTTCATTCATAGCGTCACTGTCTGTAGTAAAGGCACTGCACCTAGCGGCATGTGTATGGTGGTCAAAACTATCGGTGAGCTCACGCAAAACGATAGTCCAGATTTGCTTAATCACGCAACAAGCATTTTAGAACGTGTTGAATCCTCTTTTGTTAAGACTTTTCAACAAGCCATTGATAATGGTGAAATTAGTAGTAATAAAGATCCAGCTGAACTGGCTCGCTACTTTCAAATTCAGGTAATGGGTTTAAGAACTTATGCGCAAGTCAGCAGTGATACGGATGCGGTAGAAAAGTACATTGATGGTATATTTGAAGGTATTCTTTAATAAGGTATTTTCTAATAATGTATCCACTAATCTTATTTAGCGTTTATCCATTCAAAGCATCACTTTCAATCAGCCCATCTACCAGATTGATGGTGCGATCACAGGAAGCCGACAGACGTGGATCATGAGTGACCAGAAGCACGCCACAATCGTGTTCGCGATTGACCTTACGGAACAGCTCAAACACTTCAGCAGCTGTGACTGTATCTAGGTTACCAGTCGGTTCGTCAGCTAATAATAGCGCAGGTTCCGTTATAAGTGCTCTTGCAATGGCTACTCGCTGCTGTTGACCACCCGAAAGCTCGTTCGGTTTGGTATCAGCAAACTTCTCAAGCCCAACCGCAGCCAGCAAGTCACGCGCTTTTTGTATTGTCAACTTATCTGGCCGACCTAGAATCAGCATCAGTGGCATCAATACATTGTCTAACGCTGTAAATGCCTGAATGAGGTGATGAAACTGAAAGACAAAACCAATACTATGGCCTCGCAAGGCAGTACGTCCAGCATCATCCATATTACTAGTGGCCTGACCTAACAGATAGAGCTCACCACTGGTCGGCTTATCGAGCAAACCAAGTACGTTTAGCAACGTACTTTTCCCAGAGCCAGAGGGACCAATCAGCGCAGCAAAGTCATGTTTATCAATGCGTAAGTCAATACCATGCAATACCTCAATCTCGTTAGGCTGACCAATATTATAAGATTTTTTCAACGCCTCTAAACGCAGGACTTCATGAGGGTTATTAGAGTTATGAATGTTATGAGAATTATGAAAGTTATTAGATGTATTGTCAGACATAGTATTAGGCTCATGATTAAACATAGCGAATAGCCACTACTGGATCCAGAGCAGCGGCTCGACGTGATGGTATCGCAGCAGCCAGAACACCAGTGAGCGTCGCTAGTAACATGACTAGCATGATCAAATTTGCAGACACTGGAATATAAAATAAACCTGGCCCAAAAGTATTAAACACCCATACTAGAGCGTAACTGGCCACGCTACCTAGCATTGATCCAAGTAAACCAAAGACTGCACCCTGAATCAGAAAAATTCGTAAGATTTGCTGACGGGTAGCGCCAGTTGCACGTAAAATACCAATCTCTCGAGTACGCTGCACAACGCTGACGGACAGCACACTCGCAATGCCAAAGGCTACCGAGATAGCAACGAAGACAATAATCATATTGGTAGATAGGCTTTGTGCGGAAAGCGCATTCATCAGTTGCGAGTTGGTCTCAATCCAGCTCTCTGCTTGCAATGAGGTCAAGCGACCTACCTGTGCGGCGATGTCTTCTGCCGCAAAAATATCTGCGACGGTTAAATCAATTACGGTGACCCCGCCTGGGAGACTGAGTAGCGACTGTGCCTGCTTCAAATCTAAGTAGACATAGCGTGCATCTAACTCACGTACACCTAAGTCGAATATACCGACGATATTTACCACTGCATTATTCTGCTGCCCAGTTTCTATGCGCAGCTTACTACCTACTTGTACCCCTAGGTTTTTTGCCAATTCGCTGCCAATCAGGACATCATCAGCGCCTACTCGCAGCTCGCCACTAATGAGATAATCTTCCAGCGGAATGATTTTCTGGTAACGTTCAAGGTCGGTACCAACAAGTGCTACCGACTCTAATGCATCACCGCGACGGACAAATGCTGGCCCTGATACCGTCGGTGACACTGCCGTCAACAAGGGCAGTTGATCCAAAGTCGTCGTCACCTGCTGCCAGTTATTGATTGATCGTAGTCGCTGCGGGCGTTTATCTTCTTGTACCAACTGTACAGTACCAGCTTTAGGCGGAATTACCCGATTGACTTCATCCGGTGACAACAAACGAATATGCGCCTGAGTGCCCAAGGTATTTTCGATAAGATTAGACTGCAACCCTTGAACCAGAGCCGTAATAAAGATGATAACAGCCACACCCACTGCTACGCCTACGGTAATCATTAACGACTGCGCACGCCCTTCGCGCAAAAAGCTCATCGCAATGGTTGCTTCAATCCATAGTCGCCCGAAGAAATTTTTCAATTTAATTTCACCGCTGGTTCATTACGGGTAGCTGAATTATTATCGTTAGTTGAAACGTTGCTATTTGGATCATTGCTATTTTCAGAGAATGGCATTGCTTGTACTTCAGTACGTACTCGCGCGCCATCAGCCAATGATGAAGTTGCATCAACTAATACTTGGTCGCCAACGTTTAAACCCTCGATAACTTCGGACATTGCCAAGCCACGCAGGCCTAAAGTTACCTTCTGCCGTTGTACTTTGCCATTATGCAATAGCAGTACTTGGGCATTATCCTCTTGGACATTTGCTAAAGCATTATTTGGAATCACTAGCGCCTGCTCGCGGCGACCTGTTTCGATGTTTACCGATACAGTCATGTCTTGGCGCAAAAATTGAGGCACTGGATCAACGCTTAATCTAACCTCGACTGTACCGCGCTGTGAGTCAATGCTTGGTGCAATGAAGTTAATACGAGCAGGAAAAGGTTTGTCTGGATAGGCATCAGTGACGCCTATTGCACTTTGCTGCAATGCTAGCCGTGATAAGTTGCGCTCATCAAGCGACACCTCAATCTCCGTACTGCCATCGAGCGCAATGGTAAATAAAGTTCTACCAGGCTGTACCAAATCACCAGGCTCTACATCACGGGTCAATACCGTCCCTGATACCTCGCTACGTACTTCAGTTTTATCAAGTTGCGCCTGCAAGGCCGCTATTCGCTCACGTAGTAAAACCTCCTCAACGCCGCCAGATGCTAATGCTTCTGCTCGCAAGCGTGCTGCTTCGAGATCATTACGAGCCTGATCTTCCGCTTGCTTTGCTTGCTCCATTTCTTCATCTGAAATTGCCGAAATCGCTGCCAGCTCGCGCCGACGTGCTACGTTACGACGTGCTTGTGCTAGCTGCACTTCTGCTTTGGACAGATCCACTACGGCTTGTGGTCGTGTACTAGTCACAAGTTCAGCCAGCTCAGCCTCAGCTTGACGCACTTGAGCAGCAACGCCATCTGAACTTAGTACCAGTAATAGATCTCCTTTTGCAACTTGGTCACCTTCTTGTACCAAGCGCTCAAGTACCACACCAGTTACTTCACTACCTACTTGAGTACGTGACGTCGTCACTACACGTCCGGTCGCTACCACCGTCTGTACCAGTGGCATGGATGAGACGCTGTAACTAGGCAACAACGGCCCTCGCCACCAACGGAATATCACAAAACCAAAGGCAAGCATCAGCAGTACGATAACAATCACATACTTATAGTTGACAGCGCGCAATAGGGTTCTCCAATTCAAATTAAAAGTGGTTATATCGATAGGCAAAGTAGCTTATACATAAACATTGTAAATCTAATTTTGTACATAACAAGTGTGATAAAAAGCAAATTTTCTTCTCAACCTACCTAGCTAACAGCTGCACACAGCGCTGAATCACTGGTGCATCGACCATTTCACCATCTACTTTAAACACCGCTTGTCCACTGCGCTCATATTCTTCTACAACATGCCTAGCAAACTCAATTTCAGCATCTGTTGGTTGAAGCGCGTTTTGGACAATAGCTACTTGTCTAGGATGAATACAGAGCATGCCGGACATGCCCATCTGCGACCACAGCTGTACGCGAGCGCTTAATCCCTCAGTGTCATTAAAATCGGGATACACCGTATCAATGGGCGGCGACAGCTGATTGATTTTTGAAGTAAGGATTAATTGATAGCGAATCTGATTGGCGACGATATCTGCCGCTAGCGTCCCTACTTGGACTCCCAGATCATTGCATAAGTCTAGAAAGCCATAACTGAACGCGATTAGTCCTGACGCTTTTGCCATAGCATCGACTTGGTGCAAACCTATGGCATTTTCTATTAATGCAATGACAGATAATCCGGTTAAATGATGAATGTATTCGATATCTGTGGCTTGTTCAGCTTTAGGCAGTATGACTCCAGCGAGATTGGGCATCTGCTCGCATGCTTTTATATCTTCAGCAAAATCAGTACTACCTGCTTGATTAATTCGTACCCAAACTGGTTGATAGTCTGCACTATCATAGTATCCTTGTAATGCTTTGCGCGCTTGCGCTTTATCCTCTTGAGCAACTGCATCCTCTAAATCCACAATCACAGCATCTGCACCACTGGCAAAGGCTTTGCTTACTCTGTCTATTCGAGTCGCTGGGACGAATAACCATGTTTTGGTATTTGCCACATTAGCCATATGAGTGAAATTTTTATTGCTAGGCGCTTGCATGTTATTGTCCATTTTTTTAAATATAATTGTCTTATGAATGATGAAAATAGAAGAAAAAAGCCAGACAACATAAATGCTGTCTGGCTTTAACCATAATGGTAATATCGATACTAATCAATATCTTTGCTAATTTATATGACTTTCAGGGATGCTCATCAATTTATCTGATGATTTTTAAACATTGTCCCGCATGATACAGCGTCAATCCTACTTCAGTAAATCCAGATTTGAGTCCTCCAAAAGAGACTTTTGCTTCTTCTAAAGTCTTAAATGGTAATGGAATACTGTCTCTATTGCCCGTCAGTATATAGTCTGCAAAACACTTGCCCATTAGCGTGCCTGTGGTAATACCGCGTCCGTTATAAGCCGTTGCTGTGAGTAAGCCTTCATCGGGCTCCATCACTCGAAAGATATGATCTTGCGTAAAGCCAAAGCTACCAGTCCATTCATACTGCCATTTAAATGCTGGCAAATCTGGATAATAGCTTTTTTGCACAGCATTGGCCCATGATTGGTAAAAGGATTTCGGTTTAAGCTGGGTACCACCAACTGTTCCTAATAACAAGCGATCATCGTCATCACGACGAAAGCTAGATAATGCTAAGCGCGTGTCCCATGCACCTGTTCTGTATGGCAAAATACGATCTGCAGCCTCTCCGCTAAGCGGTTCAGACGCAATCTGATAGTAATAAACCAGATAAAACGTCTTGGTAATTTCTGTCCATTCGCCTTCGGTATAGGCATTAGTCGCAATAATGACACGCTCAGACTTTACGCGGGCTTTAGCAGTCCTTGTGTACCAATGGCCATCTACTTTTTCTAGTGCTTCAACAGCTGAATGCTCGTAGATAGTGACACCAAGACTGGTTGCTACTTTTGCGAGTCCTCTGACATAAGCCAACGGGTTTATGGTACCAGCACGATGATCTAGTAGTGCTTTATTGATACTTTTGGTACCGCAATATTCATGGCATTTGCTTCCGGTCAATACCTCAATATTCGCACCGCGACGGCTTAGTTGCTCGTATCTGATATCGACATCAACTTCACCTTTGGCATTATGTGCCATGTGGATATTACCGGCTTGAGTGGCTTGTGCATCGATATTATAACGCTTGATTAAGTCAAATACTAAGCTTGGCGCTTGTCCAAGGGCTTCTGTCAGACGCTCACCTGCCGCTTCACCTAAAGCAATATTCAAGTCATCAGGCCGTGCCCAAGTTCCTGCATTGACTAGCCCTACGCTTTTCCCTGAGCCGCCACTACCGATCGTTTGACTCTCTAGCAAGATAACCTTGACGCCTTTTTCGGCCAGATGAATCGCAGCCGATAACCCTGTATAACCGCCTCCAATGATACAAATAGTCGCTTGAGTATCGCTACTCATCTGGCTGTAGGTGTCAATATTGGGCGCAGTTATGTTCCACAAACATTGCTCTTGCAACATCTCATACTCCCTTCGTATCACACGTCACTAATTGAAGTTGAAGTAGCTGTGTCGAGCTTTTCTACAGTGGGCTCTTCACGCGGTATAAACTTGTCAAGGAACGCCCATAACAAGCCAAATAAAGGCGACAACCAACACGCAAAAGCAAAAGGTGCATAAGTCAGTGTTGCTATGCCCAGTGTCGCTGCGACAAAGCTACCGCCCATGTTCCAAGGAATCAGCGGTGACAATAGCGTACCACTGTCTTCGATAGAGCGCGTTAGCGTCGTGCGCTTATAGCCCATCTCTTTATATTTCTCTTTTAGTAAACGACCTGGTAATACCAAAGTTGTATAAACGTCTCCGATTAAAGTACCCACGCCAAGGACGCTGGCATAAGTCGTTAGAATTAAACCAATACGCGACTTTACGGCCTTATCTATTTTCGCCATGATGGCTTTCAGTGTGCCGTAATGCTCAAGTGAGCCGACAAAAGCGAGTGCAAAGATGGTCAAAGTAATGACCCATGTCATTGACATGACGCCGCCTTTTGATAACAATTTATCAACGACCTCAAAACCCGTTTCGCTGACAAAGCCGTTTTGTAAAACATTAAAAATATCACTGACCCCAACGCCTTGTAGAAAAAACGCAATAACTGATGCCACGACAACGCCGCCTAAGACAGTCGGTATCGCTGGCATTTTCATAACAGCCGCGATAACAACCACAAGCGCGGGTAATAAGGTAATAATGCTTAAGTTGTAGTTGTCAGCTAGGCTTGTTTGTAAGGCTCGGATAGAAGATAAATCAATACTGTCATCGCCATAACCCATGCCAATCCATGCATAGAGTGCTAAGGCGGTAACCATTGCTGGGACGGTCGTCGGCAGCATACCTCTAATATGATCCCAAAGCTCAACGCCTGCAGCAGCAGGAGTTAGGTTGGTAGTATCCGACAATGGCGACATTTTGTCTCCAAAAAAAGCACCGGAGACGATAGCACCGCCTGTAAAGTGGGCTGGAATACCAAGCCCCATGCCGATGCCCATCATCGCGAGTCCAACCGTACCAACTGTGCCCCAAGAAGTGCCGGTTGCGACAGAAATAATGGCGCAAATAATACAAACTGAAAATAAAAATGAGGAAGGAGAAAAAATACTAAAACCGTAATAAAGAATGGTCGGAACTGTCCCTGCAATAATCCATGAGCCAATGAGCATGCCGACGCCCATTAGAATAATCATCGCTGGAAGGCCTATTTTAATAACCTTTAAGAACCGCTCCTCCATACCCTGCCAGTCACGGCCACGCATCTTCATAAATAAGCCAGTGATTAAGATGCCACAGGCCAACGGTATATGCGGGGTAAAGTCTTTAAATACGAAAAACTGCACCATAAGAATCATGGCAGTCAATACTAGAGGGGCAATATCAAGTAAGAAGCTAGAAGATGGACCATAGCCATCATTAGCGGGGTCATGCGGTTTGTCATCGATCATGATAATTCTACCTTCCTTAGTAGTCGTCAATGGGTATTGCAACCAATCCTTGATTGCTTATAATTATTAGCCTACCAAGCATACGCAGAGTATGCTTGGTAGTTTATGTCCAACAATTTGTACTCAGTAATTTGTACTCAGTAATTTGTACTCAGTAAATCTATACTCGATAAGTTTATATAAGAATTAAGAATTAAATCAAAAGCTAAAATATTCAATCCTCAAACAGATTGGCATTAACCAAAGCTAATACCCTGGGCAAGTGGCAGCTCTGTTGAATAGTTGATGGTGTTGGTTTGACGACGCATATAGGCTTTCCATGCGTCTGATCCTGACTCACGTCCACCGCCAGTTTCTTTTTCGCCACCGAACGCACCGCCAATCTCAGCGCCGCTAGTACCGATATTGACGTTAGCGATGCCACAATCACTACCACGATCGCTGAGGAAAGTTTCAGCTTCACGTAAGTCATTGGTAAAGATACATGACGAGAGCCCTTGCGGAACATCGTTTTGCATCTCAATGGCATCATCAAAGTCTTTATAGGTCATGACATATAAAATAGGCGCAAAAGTCTCGCTTCTAGCAACGTCGTTTTGCTCATCAAACTCTACAATGGCAGGCGTGACATAATAGGCATCAGGGTATTTATCTGCTAATACGCGCTCGCCACCTGTTACTGTACCGCCCGCTTCTCGAGCCTTCTCAAGCGCTGCTTGCATGTTATTGAAGCTGTCTTCATCAATCAGTGGACCGACCAAATTGCCTTCTAGCGGATGACCAATACTGACAGTCTCATAAGCTGATTTTACGCGTGGTAAAATATCGTCTTTGATAGATTCATGGACGAAAAGACGGCGCAAGGTGGTGCAACGCTGACCCGCTGTACCAACTGCTGAAAATATAATGCCACGTAGCGCAAGATCTAAGTCAGCCGTTGGCGCCAAGATCATAGCGTTATTACCACCAAGCTCAAGCAAGCATTTACCGAAACGATCTGCAACTTTTGGCCCGACAGCTCTACCCATGCGCGTGCTTCCAGTCGCGCTCACCAAAGCTACGTCTTTGTTTTCAACTAGGGCATTACCGATATCTGTCTTACCCAATATCACTTGAGACAAATGATCTGGTGCATCACCAAACTTTGCTAAGGCTTTTTCGAACATGGCCTGACAGGCCAAAGCAACCAAAGGCGCCTTCTCTGACGGTTTCCAAACTACGGGGTTACCACAAACGATGGCCAGCGCTGTATTCCAAGACCACACTGCTACAGGGAAGTTGAAAGCAGAGATGACACCGATAACACCAAGCGGATGCCATGTCTCGCGCATATGGTGACCTGGGCGCTCTGAGGCAATCGTCAAGCCATAAAGCTGACGCGAAACGCCGACAGCGAAGTCACAGATATCGATCATTTCTTGAACTTCACCTAGGCCCTCTTCTTTGATCTTGCCTGCCTCAAACGACACCAGCATGCCCAAATCTTCTTTATGCTCGCGCAGCACTTCACCCAGCAGACGAATCAACTCACCACGCTTGGGGGCAGGAACGACGCGCCATTCCTTAAACGCTTTTTTGGCGTTTTGGATTTTATTATTGACTTCATCAACGCTATCTAAGGTTATCTTGCCAATAACTGTACCGTCTATAGGCGTATTGACTTCAAAATCGCCATGTTGATATTGTTCTTCTTTGACACCCATGGCAGACATGTATTGCTTAATCATATTCAATCCCTTGTATATTAATTTATAACGTCCTTAATAGACCTTTAAGCTACCTTGCAACCAGTTAAGTTGCAAAATAATAAATTTCTTACGGTCATTCCATTTTGGAATAGTGTATAAATAAAATGGCTATGTGCATTTTTATACATAATTAATTTTCTATACATAATTGCCTAAAGACATCAGGCATTTCTCTAAGCTTTGAGCTTGTATATCTTTATATAAAGCGAGCTCATCATGAATACTAGCACCAAGTGCTTGCTCAAATTCATGTTTATTTGAATTGCCATCATAGTTGCTCTGCTTATCTTGCTGAAGATTGGATTGAAAAATACCAGCGGCACTAACGGGCAGGAAATCTTCATAAACGATAGGCTCAATCCGGATAGCGCCTTTCTCAATCAAAGCATTTACTACTTGTTTTGAATCAACCGTTTGTACATCAACTCTTTCCAAACCAAGCATAGCACTACTTATATCTGCAGCATTATCGACTGGTTGATAATAAAAGTAAGCGAGCTCCTCATTATGCATCGCATGATAATCATCGGGGAACGCTTCAAATGCACTCTCTAAAATTTGATAATACTGTGAAGCATTGTCTTCATTCGGAGTTGCGCCTAATTGATTGCGTGCTTGACTAAGTAGTTGATCATATAATGCTCTACCCTTTGGCGTTAATGCCACACCGCGCTGCTCAATCTCACCAAACCGCGCAGTATGATGCCCCTGTTCATACTCACCATTTGGATTTTTAAAACTAACGGCTTCCTCTAATGCCTTAAAGCTCGTTTGCCTTAATAAAATAGGACAATCCCGTTTTGGCGGCCCTTCGATAATAGCTTTTGGTGGGATGCCTTTTTCCTGCATGCCTTGCTGTACGGTATCTATATCCAGCGTTCTAGGGGTCAAATGATTGATATGTGGGCCTTTAAAACCGACGACATCAGCAATGAGGCCGTGCTGCTCTAATAAGCGTTGATATAGCTCTTTTGAGACAGGCGTTTTATCATGCCAGCGAAAGGTCTCTAAAGCCTCTTTGACAAACTGCTCACCTTCATCCAACGTTAAACCACCCTGCCCTTCAAAGCGCTTAATCAGGCTGACGACATTATCGGTAAAGATATTACGGTTGAACAATGCGTTTGACGCTTCTTGTTTTAGTGCTTCATCAGCAATCAAATCTAGGCGCAATAGAGAGGTAAAAACTCGAAATGGGCTTTGATTTAATGCTTGCGCATCAATGGCTCGAAAAGCCGTAGAATGAACGGGCACGCCAGCGGGTGCTAAATCATAATAGCCAACAGGATGCATACCCATTACGGCAAAAAGCCGACGCATCATACTGAGCTCGTCCGCTGTGCCCAATCTAATCGCACCATGGCGCTCCATACTGAGTCTATCAATCTCTCCGGTGTACTCCAATTGCTCCTTAATCTCAGGGTGCTTGGTTAGCACCTCAGTATTCACCTCAGCGACTAAATCGAGCAAGTCACCATATAGCGGAACTTCAGTTTGGTACATGGCTGACATTGCCATAGAGAACTCATGGCGAATAGCATCGCTATTTATAAATGTATGATTCACAGATAGACATCCTTGTTAAAATCCCAGAAATTTTTATTAATATCAAGCTGTTAAATACAGGTGGTTAAATATAAATTGCTAATTAATAGTCACGTGCTACTGGTATAAATTTTTCTTGCGTGCTGTTCGCAAGCGGGACAGAGGCTGAAAAAACTTACCCCAGCAGCACTTTATCGCTTTTAAAATTAACAAACTATAGTATGGAAAATAACCATAAAAACTATATAGCAGAGCTTTATACAAAGAGAGTTACGTGGCAGAAAAATAATTTGCTGGTGCTTGAGTCATTGATGTTTGAAACGCTGACGCTTTGATTGCTGACACTTGATTCGCTGAATTTTCAATATTAGAGTTTTTATTCACTGCTATTTCATCAGGAATAGTACTTAAAACCTCTTTTAGAATATCAAGGCCGGCTTGCAGGGTTTCAGGCTCAATCGTTAAAGGCGGCAGCAGGCGAATAATATGGCGATATTTACCGCTAGGCATCAACAGCAGACCACGCTCCCGTGCTTGCGTTAACACATATGTCATCACGCTTGGATCGACATCATGTTCAGGATGGCGAAGCTCGATACCACGCATTGCACCGATACCAGTAAGGCCGAACAGCCAAGGCGATACGCCCTCTTGCTGCCATTGGTTCACCGTCTGCTCAACGGTGTGGGCATAATGTCTGGCAGATTCCCATACCTCATCTTCTTGCATAATGTCCAACGTGGCATTGGCGGCGGCACACGCTACTGGATTACCTGAATAAGTGCCGCCTAAGCTACCTTTAGACAAGCCATTCATGACGCTCGCTTTGCCTATCACTGCCCCTAACGGCAAACCACCTGCGATGCTTTTGCCTAGCAATATCATGTCAGGCTCAATCCCTAAATGTGTAAAGGCAAAAGGTGTACCCGTACGACCATAGCCCGATTGAATTTCGTCCATAATGAGCAAAATGCCCTGCTCATCACAAAAGGCGCGCAAATATTTGGCGAATGTGGCCGACATTATCTGAAATCCACCCTCGCCTTGTACTGGCTCTACGATGATGGCGCCGATATTATCAATATCGGTCTCTACAGCAAATAGACGCGCAAGCGCATCGATAGCCTGCTGATCGCTCACTTCATTATCTGGGCTAGGAAAAGGAATATGGTAAACGCCACCTGCTAAAGGCCCGAGCCCGCGCTTATAAGGAGCGACTTTACCATTTAGATTTACCGCAGCCAGTGTGCGCCCATGAAAGCCACCATCAAAGGCAATCACACCCACACGACCTGTCTTTAGGCGGGCAATTTTTATAGCATTTTCGGTGGCTTCTGCACCGCAATTAGTCAGCATGCCTGATAGCTCACCACTGATTGGAATCAGCTCACAAAGCCGTGGCATAAGGGTTTGATACGGCTGATGAGCAGCCGCATTGTAGGCGTAATGAATAAGAGATTGTGCTTGATTGATAATCGCGGAGACGATATAAGGATGACAATGACCAAAATTTAAGACACCGATACCGCCAACAAAGTCGATGTAGCAACGGTCATCACTGTCCCAAACTTTTGCGTTTTTGCCTTTGGTAAGAGTCACAGGATGCACCATCGTAAAAGCATCCGTGACGTTATAGCGCATATCCATTGAGCGTCTCTCATCTTCCTTGAGTGTGGCTCTCATTTCAGCAAAACCCTGCCTACTCAGCAAACGAATAATAGTTGTGCGCTCATTCCTTTTTGTCATTGCCATTAGAACAACAGACTTAAAAATGACTTGGCAAAGTAGAAGATACTTATCTTTGCCAAGAAATATATGTTTAAAAATGGGTTTTAGATTCAGCAATGGGTTTTAGATTAAAAATAGATTTTGGATAAAGAGTAGATTTCGGATAAAGAAGGGTCTTTAGATGAAGGCCGACGCAGACTTATTGATGAAAATAAATACTGGAATCAGTTTGGGATTTAAAATACAAAATCTATCGCATCCTCATGCTGATTAGAGGTTTCAAGATACGCTGAGACCCATTCTAAAATGACTTTTACCTTATGCGATCGGCCCAAGGACAAGGGGTAAGTTATATAGTAAGAGCCCCGCCCTTTTGACGCATAATTCCATGCTGTCACCAGCGTCCCTGACTGCAGCTCAGGAGCGACCAAACGCAGGGGTACGAGTGCGATACCATAGCCGAGCAAGGCGGCAGAAATACAAGCATGAAAAGTATCGAAGCGCGGGCCTACAAACGTCCCATCAATACTGATGCCTTGTTGCTTAAAATACTCATACCAAGCACTTGGACGTGAGCTCAACTGTAGTAACGTACAGTTATCTACATTGCTCGTACAGGGGTTTTTATCCCTTAAATACTCAGGCTGGCAGACCGCCACGCAATACTCATCAAACAGCTTAATCGCCTCCATTCCGCCCCAAATACCATCGCCATATAAAAAGGCAATATCGACATTTTGGTCTTCAGTAAAAAATGGCCCAACTTGCTCTTTTATATCTAAATTAATCAATGGATGAGCTTGACTAAAACCACTTAGCGCAGGGATCAGCCAGCGTGAACAAAAGGTCGGGTGTGAAGCAATCTTAAGCACTTCTGTATTATCACTGTGTGACATCAAACTGGTGGTCGCCACCTCGATATGTTTGAGAATCTCCAACACTTCAAGATAATAAGTCTTGCCAGCTGGCGTCAATGAAATACGGTGCGGCGTACGATAAAAGAGCGAAATGTTTAACATCTCTTCTAACTGAGCGACTTGCTTGCTAATGGCGCTTTGAGTCATATGCATCTCTTGCGCGGCATTGGTAAAACTCAAATGGCGTGCAGCTGTCTCAAAGCACTGCAAGGCAGTAGTCGACGGATATCTTCTAAACGCAA
This sequence comes from Psychrobacter sp. P2G3, assembly GCF_001593285.1. Taxonomy (NCBI): domain Bacteria; kingdom Pseudomonadati; phylum Pseudomonadota; class Gammaproteobacteria; order Moraxellales; family Moraxellaceae; genus Psychrobacter; species Psychrobacter sp. P2G3. The sequence continues at coordinate 1,214,359 of NZ_CP012529.1, read as the reverse complement.
GGGGCTTATTGGTTTCGGTTTTCATCATTTATATTTATTATCTCATATAGGGCGTGTTAAATATTTACAAATAGGCACTGCTGATAGTAGCTAGTTTATCAAAACTGGGAGATTGTTTAGACGTTAGTAACGCTGTACTGATAGTCTTATTAATAAAAGCATTTGTTCACGTATTAAGATTATATCTCAAATTGAGGCATTGGATTGAGGCATTGGACAATAGGTACTGATATTAAGCCTAATGATTCACTCTCTTTGATAGTCTAATCAAAAGTATTACTTCAAAAAACATTCTATCAGTCATAAAACGACACCAAAAAGCCGATAGCAAAATAGCTATCGGCTTAGTAAATTGAGTGACAGTGAAGGAAGTAACAGTTAAATAAGCGGTTAACTTATTTGAACATTATTGCCTTTTTAATGCGGTGCATCAGGTTGATTCATAGGATCCGCATCAAAAAATTCTTGAAGCGTACGACAATGCTCATCAATGGCCATAATGTTCGGATAAAGTGTCAAATCAACTTTGAAGCGGCGAGCTGAATATACTTGTGGGATTAAATAGCAATCTGCGAAGGTCGGACTGTTACCGTAGCAAAATTTGCCGCGCGACTCATCTTTTGCCAGTAACGTCTCTAGCGCAGCAAAGCCTTCTTCTATCCAGCGCTGACACCACGCCAAAACTTCATCTTCATCAACTGACAACTCATCGCGTAGATATTGCAGGATACGGCGGTTATTAACCGGATGAATGTCACAGCCAATCATCGCGCTTAACGCTCGTACTTGCATACGCCCAGCAGCGTCTTTGGGCAATAGTTGGTTATGGGGATAAACCTCTTCCAACCATTCTAGGATAGCTGGGCTTTGATAAAGCAGTAAATCGTCCGTCTGCAACGCGGGTACTAAACCTTGCGGATTAATGGCTTTAAATGATGGCTCAGACTGCTCATCCTGTGCCAAATTGATAGAGATAGCATCATAATCTAAGCCCTTTAGATTCAACGCGATACGAGTACGGTGTGACGTACCACTGCGAAAGTAGCCATAAAGTTTCATCATAGTTATTCTCCTGCATATGTTGTTATAGGTTCTTAGTTATAAGTGCTTAGTTGTAAACACTTAGTTATGAATGCTTCGTTATAAATACTAAGCCATAGGTGATTCCATTCAAAAAACTAGGTCAAGCTTATAATCATATTAGCCGTTAAAGGGAGTTTTTCTATATATATCAAACGCTCATTATTACCTATATAATTAGTCACAGTGATAAACCTGCTAAATTCAAACTATCGAATATAGCTATCAAACATAACCGTCAAATTGTTCTTTTTATTCAACCGGACTATCAATGTCATCAACAGAAACAACAGCAAATAAAAACCAAGGTGGCATACAGTCACTTGAGATTGGTCTCTCTGTATTAGATGTACTTATAGAGTATCACGAACCTATGATGCTAAAAGACATTGCTCAAGCGATGCAAATGCACCCTGCAAAAGTACATCGTTATTTGGTTAGTCTCATTCGTAAAGACTATGCGCGCAAGCTAAGCGACGGACGCTACGGATTAGGTGCTCGAGTCAATGCACTAGGTCACACCAGTTTCGATCAAAACAATATTTTGCAGCGACTTACTAATGCTGCTACTGAAATTAAAAATGCCGTTAATTGCGGGGTACAAATCGCCAAGTGGTTTAGTGAAGGGCCCATCGTTATTCATTCATTTGAGCCGGACAGTCCAATTAGTATCATTACTCGTATAGGCTCACGCATGCCTTTGACGTCTTCTGCAACAGGTAGGCTGTTTGCCAGCTATCAACCTGATACTATTATCAAACCTTTAGTGCTTGCAGAGTGGCAAGGAGATATTGATATTTTGTCCTCAGCTCCTACATCCACCTCTACTGCTAAAGCCGACAAAGCCGAACTATCCGTTAAATGGCAAGCGTTTACAAAGCTGCAAACTGGAATCCAGGCGCAAGGATATGCCACGGTTACCGGAGATATGCTAATGGGGATTAATGCTATTAGCATACCCGTTACTTTACCGCAGTCTAAAGACGTTAACGATATCAGTGCATCTGCTAACGATGTGCTATTAGAATACGCGCTCACCATTATCGGTACTGCTGAACAACTGCCGCTGGATAACCAGCAAGTAATGGATAAAATACTATCAATAGCTAAGCGTTATCAGATTGCTTAGCTATTTTATTAGCTGTCTTATTAACTAGTTTATTTTGCACAAAACGCTCATCTAACCTGTTAAATAATTTAAACCTTACAGACAGGCTGCGCTGGCCGCTTTGGTTTTTTCATAGACGGTTTGACCATCCAAGCCTTTAGCCGCTAACTCATCCAGATATCTCTGCGTACCCTCAAGTAACGGGCCTTGCCAATCAGGGTCATTTAGAGGGTCTGGAATATCGATCATCGTATCGCCTTTGGCACGAGCGGCAGCCATTGCTTCATTATTACTTCTATCAAATATTTTAGCGATACGATCTGACATGACTAGCCCTGAATTATCATCAATAACTTTTTTGAGATCATCAGGCAGACTATTGTATTTATCCTTGTTCATAGTGACTACAAAGGTAGAGTTATAAAAAGGTATGTTGGTGTGCGCGCTCAGTAGCTCATCGAGACGGAACGCTTGAATAGGCTGCCAAGTAAAGGCTAGACCATCGATGACGCCGCGCTGCAGCGAAGTATAAGTATCACTAGCAGGCATCCCCACGGGAGCCGCACCAGTAGCTTCAATAATGTGGCTGGCAACTACAGATGGTTGACGAATTCGCATACCCTTCATATCTGCTGGCGTACGAATGGGCTTTTCAACGGTATGCAGCGCCCCCTGTCCTGAACCCATCAAAGCGAGCAGATGGGTGTCCTCATATTCATCTGAAATAACCCCATCGTCATAGAGCTTATATAGTATGCAGGTCTGTTGCTCTGCGGTATTGGATATACCCGGTAGCTCTACCACTTGGGTTAGAGGAAAGCGCCCAGCGGTATAGCCTTGCACTTGCATACCAATATCTACAGTGCCTTTTGCCGCAGCATCATAAGTGGCGCCTGGTTTGCTTAGAGTAGCGGAAGGATAAATCTCAATCTTTAGGCGTCCATTCGAGTCTTCTTCAATTTTTTGCGCCCAAGGCTCAAAGCCTTCAGTATTCATATTGTCATTAGCCGTCATAAAATGTGAGAATCTAAGCGTTGTCACATCGTCTGAGTCGCCATTAGCAGATGTAGCTTGATTATTATCAGAGCAGCCAGATAATGCTAGCCCAGACATTGCAAGTACGGTAGCCAGAGCGATTCCAGTAGATAGTTTGGTTTTCATCGTAGAGTCCTTTCTTGATGATTGAGTTCTCACTATTAAAGCTTAGCATGAAGCAATGCCTACTCCCCTACAGGCACCTGTTCTTTAGCTTCTTTCAATTCTTCGGCATGCAAAAAATGTGTATGAGCTGGCGCACGTTTAGTACGTGACCATTCTTCTAACATGTCGTGTTTTATCTCTTCGGTAATCATCGAGACTTTTTCTTCTGAGGTAATATCATCGTAAGTGAGTTCCATACGATGACCATTAGGATCGAAGAAGTAGATAGAATGGAAAATACCGTGATTGGTTACACCAATGACGTCAATCCCGCCATCCTCTAAATGCTTCTTCGCAGCCATTAAAGTATCGCGATCTTTTACTTTCATTGCCAGATGCTGTACCCAGTCTGGCGTATTAGGATCAGAACCCATTTCAGGTTGATTGGGTAATTCAAAAAACGCCAACACATTACCGTTACCTGCATCCAAAAAGATATGCATGTAGGGATCAAAGGCTTTAGTAGAAGGTACGTGGTCTTCGGCAAAAGCTAAAATGAAATCCATATTCAAGTGTTTTTTGTACCACTCTACGGTTTCTTTAGCATCTTTGCAGCGATAGGCCACATGATGAATTTGTTCTATTTTAAAGCTCATATCAATATCCTTTTGATAAGGCGTAAAACCTGAGGTTGCTACCGCTATAAGGTTTTTGTGTCGATCTAACCTAAGTCGTATAGCTCCTAATCTTAATAATGCCAATCGATTGTTTTACGCCTGTTCTTTATAAAAGTTTATGCGTCAAAATCAAAGTTTAAAGCAGGCAATACTTTACCGCGCACTTCACCAAACCCAACACGAATGCCACCTTTTTCGCTATAGCCTTTCATGATAACGGTATCACCGTCGTCGATAAAAGTACGTGTGCCCCCGCCTTTAAGCTCAACAGGTTTGGTCGCGTTCCAAGCGATCTCGAGCATTGAGCCATAAGAGTCTGGCGTTGGCCCTGAGATGGTACCCGAGCCCATCATATCGCCGACTTCGACTTTACAGCCAGTAATAGTGTGATGCGTCAATTGCTGAGCCATCGACCAGTACATGTATTTAAAATTGGTTTCAGAGATGACGGTAGCGCTATCAGCATTTTCTGGAAGCAATTCCACTGACAAATTAATATCAAAGCTGTTATCGGATTTTTTCTCACGTAGATAAGCCAGTGGCTCCGGATCCTGAGTTGGGATTGAGGTTTTAAAAGGTTCTAGCGCATCTAAGGTGACAATCCAAGGAGATATCTCAGAAGCAAAAGTTTTAGCATTAAAAGGGCCTAAAGGAACGTATTCCCATTTTTGAATATCACGAGCTGACCAATCGTTAAACAGCACCATACCAAAAATATGATCCCATGCGTTTTTGATAGAAATTGGCTCTCCGATTTTATTAGGTTGACCTACGATAAATGCAGTTTCAAGCTCAAAATCAAGACGCTTACAAGGCGCAAAAATAGGACGCTCATCTGGATTGGGTTTTAGCTGACCTGACGGACGAATGATATCTGTGGAGCCCGTCACAAAGACCGTACTGGCACGGCCGTTATAACCGACTGGCATTTCCTTCCAGTTCGGCAATAGCGCATTAGCAGGATCACGGAATAGCGTACCGACGTTAGTAGCATGCTCTTTGGACGAATAAAAGTCAGTATAGCCAGGGACATGGACAGGTAGATGCATCGTGACATCTGCTTGCTTAAATAACGCCTTACCTTGCAAGTCTTGGTTATCACGTAGAGTGTCAGTGTCGGCAGCTAACAGTGTTTGAATAGTGCTACGCGCGGTAGTCCAATTATCTCGACCAGAATCAATAAAGGCATTAAGTGTCGGCTGATCAAAATAACTCCCACCTTCTAATTTAAGTAGACCTTCGGTTTCAAGTACCGCTAAATCCAAAACGTACTCGCCAATGGCGACACCAGCGCGGCGCTTACCATCGGCAGTTTCACTGAAGATGCCATAAGGCAAATTGTGAATAGAAAAATCAGAGTCGCTAGCGATATCGAGAAATGAAGAGAGGTTTGTGTCAATCGTTGACATGGTTAGCTCCTTGCTGGTCAATGAGTCTTATGAATATAGTTTTATGGAAAACAGTTTATAAAAAATAGTAAATTACGTATAGATTAACATCTTACATATAATGTAATTTATATCAATTTACATTGCAAGCGATTACTGAGTAATTTAATAAGGTATAAAAGCTATTTTGTGGTTTACTGCTTCCTATTTTAGTCTCAATTTTGATTTGTTTTGTAAGGTAATGAATTTATTAATTTATAATGCTGCAGCAATGGAGAAATTCGGCAGCGACTCGGCACAAGCCCCATTGCTTAACATCTAATATCTGACATTTCACGCAAAGTAAGTGCCTGTATTAACCACAATAGAAATAGCTATAACGTGTTTTGATAGCCAGACTTTAAATAGCCAGACTTTAAAAGGAAAGACATACATGGATTTGGCAAGTATCTTTATTCATGACACAACTTGGGCGTTTGCTGCCGAAATCGTCATACGCGTGATTGTTATGTTTAGCATGATTATCATATTTTTACGTTTCACTGGTAAACGCGGCGTCCGGCAGCTGTCTATTTTTGAGCTGACCATTATTTTGTCACTGGGTTCTATCGCTGGTGATCCGATGTTCACCGAGGATTTACCGATTATACAAGCGGTACTCATCATGAGTATCGTGATTATCATGTATCGGCTCTGCACTTGGGTAATGATGAAATACCAGCCCTTTGAAGATCTTTTAGAAGGAAAGTCGATTTATATTGTAGAAGACGGCGTCTTAGTAATAGATAAGATTAAAAGAGGCAAGATGTCGCATGATGAGTTTTTTGCTGAAATGCGCCAACAAGGCGTTGAACATCTAGGTCAGGTACGTGTAGGCTTATTAGAGACGGATGGCTCATTTAGCTTATTGCTGTTTCCACCTGATGAAACGCGTTATGGTTTGCCACTTTTCCCCAAGCAGTATCAGCCAGTTAAAGAGATAGATCCAAAGCATTGCTATGCTTGTATGCATTGTGGCTATGTCGATTATATTGCGAAGCCAGATCAGCAATGCGTGCGCTGTGAATGTGAAAGTTGGGCGAAGGCCTTGGATAGCGGGATTGTTAGATAATGAAATTAAAAAAGCCGTCACCATTAAATTGGGACGGCTTTACTTTGTACGAGCTTTATCAATATATAGAATCGTGACTAAAATCTAACCTAACTATCGGGCTGATACTTTAGTTCCATCTTTACGACTAATTGTCAGTCCTGTAAAGCCAAATAGTATCGTCAGTAATAGCGATAGATAACAGAAGAACGCATAAGGCAGATAATCCAGTACTGGTACGCCTAAGGCTTGACTAATAAACACCCCGCACACACTCCAAGGTACGAGCGGATTGATTACCGTTCCTGCATCTTCAATGGTACGAGATAAGTTTTTTGGATGTAAGTTTAAGCGCTCAAATATCGGACGAAACGCTGTGCCTGACAGTAAGATACTCAAATACTGCTCACCGATAAGCACGTTAATACTTAGTGCTGACATGGCAGTTGCGAATATTGCGCGTCCTGGACTGGTTAGAGTATCTCTTATCCCTGATAGCAACGCTGGCAAAATACCTAAAGCGCTCAGCAATCCACCAAGGCTAAGTGCCAATATCACAATCATTTGAGTAAAGAACATGCTTTGTACGCCACCGCGCGAGAGCATACCGCCTACTTCCCCAAGATCTAGCGATTCAGCGGGCGCATAACCTGCAAAGAAATACCCGCCCAATTGTCCAAAGCTTGGCGAGCTATGCAAGTAGGTGACAATCAGAGCGGTAATAATGGTACAGATAATAGTATAGATGGCGTTGACTCGAAATACAGCCAGTCCAACAAGTACCACAAACGGCAATACTGCATAACTATGTACCAAGCCACTTGCGATCAGCTGTCCTTGCAAGACAGTCACCTGACTCAAGTCACCACTAACAGTCTGTCCAGAGAAGAACCAAAAAAGTATGACAGTCAGTATCCACGCAGGCACCGTGGTGTACATCATATTGCGAATATGCTCAAATAAATCAATACCCACGACCGATGAAGCAATAGTACAAGTATCAGATAATGGCGACATCTTATCACCAAAAAACGCACCCGATACGACAGCGCCAGCAGCGATAGCGACATTGGCATCAAACGCATTACTCATACCAATAAATGCCACGCCCAACGTTGCCGCAGTAGTCAAACTACTGCCCAATGCAATACCAATAATCGAAGTGAGTACAAAGGCTGATATGTAATAAAACTCCGGTGATATTAGCTCGAAGCCAAAATACATCAGTGTCGGTATAGCTCCCGACATCATTAGAGCGGCAACCATCAAGCCAATAAAGAAGAATAAGTAAATCGCACCGATACCGCTCATCACTCCAGAGGCCATTTGCGCTTGCATATCATTAAAGCTAAGGCCCTTAAATAGACCGATAGCCAATAACACGCAGATAGCGAGTATCAATGATAAATGTGGCACCCAGCCAAGGCCAATCATGGTGACACCCATAATGGCGATGACAGTGGTAGCAATAATAAATGCCAGTTTGGGTGAGAACTGGGTTAGTATTTTTGGAGGCATCACACATCCTTAGATAACCAGTTGAATTTGGTTTAGGGTTGGCTTTAAGTGTAGTAAGTTTAATGAGTTGCTTTGATTATTGCCACCCTCATTACTTACTGAATAGACCATCCGTCTTTGCTGCCATGATAAAATCATTGCGATGCAGACCTTTGATGCTGTGCGACCACCATGTCACTGTCGCTTTGCCCCACTCTACCAATATGCCGGGATGATGCCCTTCCTCTTCCGCGATATCTGCAAGCCGATTAGCAAATGCCATCGCTGTGACGAAGTTTTTAAACTTATATTGACGTTGTAATTGATTGATGCCGTCGACTTCGATAAGCGACCAATCAGGAAGTTGTTGTAACATCTCGCGTGCCTCAGTATCGTCAACTTTTGGCGCGCCGACACGGCAGGCTTCGCAGCTGGCTTGAGATAGGGTTTGTAAATGCTCAGTCATAGTAAATTCCTTTTATTTTAACTATTGAGTTTTTATTAAATGTACGTCCATGTTGACGTGATTGTCTATTTAAGCAGCCAATGTTTAAGTGTTCTTAATTAAGCTATCACTTGCTTTAATGATCAGTTGATTAAACAGTCAATTGATTAAGCAATCAACTGGTTTCAACTTTATAGGTTGGCTCAAACATTCCGAGTGACATCGCTTGCTTGACCACCCCCATGATGTCGCTATTCACGATGTCAAACAGCGTATCTAAATTATCAATGACATAATAGATAGGCTGAATATGGTCAATTCGATAAGGGGTTCGTAACACATCTAGCAAATCGAAGGCTCGGTGTTCAGGTTGATGATGTGATTGATGATTTGATTGATCGTGCGATTGATTTTGAACCTCATCATTGAGTGCATAAATAGTTTCAGATGGTGAGCTTAAGATGCCACCGCCATAAATTCGGCGAGTATCCCTTGTTTGCCCGACCAAACCAAACTCAATAGTAAACCAATACAGCCGTGCTAAAAATAACCTTTCTTCTTTACTGGCATTAAGACCAAGCTTGCCATAAGTCTCATTAAAGGTAGCAAAGGCAGGATGAGTCAGCAGCGGACAATGTCCAACAATCTCGTGAAAGATATCCGGCTCTTCGATGTAGTCCATATCATCAAAGCGTCGGATAAAGGTCGCAACGGGGAAGGATTTATTGGCCAACAGCTTAAAGAATTTACCAAAGCTAATTAAAGCTGGCACCGCAGCTGTTTGCCAACCTGTGGTCGCTTGCAGCACTTCATCGATATCATGTAATTGCGGAATACGATCTGGCGGTAGATTTAGCTTTTTGAGCCCATCTAGATATGCCGAGCAGGCACGATTGGGTATTTGCTTGGCTTGACGCTCAAGAAGCGCTTGCCACATGGCATTCTCATTATCACTATAATGAATATGACCATTGGCATCAGGTTGATGCGAAAGATAAGGTTGTTTGCTTTGGCGTTCCATGCCGGTATTCCTTTTGCCATTAGTCCATTCTATTTGGACCAGTATTTCAGATTTACTATATCAATCATTATAGTATTAATAATAGCAAGACAAATTCCTTTTTGTCCTGCCATGTTTGTTTAACTTATTAATAAATTTACTCTGTTTCTGTCTCTGTTTCAGATTGTCCGATAGCGCCGCGTCGCACTTGATCGCGCTCTATTGATTCGAATAGCGCTTTAAAGTTACCCTCACCAAAGCCTTCATCGTAGTCGCCTTTACGTTGGATGAATTCAAAAAATACGGGGCTACCTAAGATAGTTTCAGAGAAAATTTGTAATAGCAGACGCGGTGTGCCGCCTTCCGTGGTGCCATCTAATAAGATGCCACGAGTCTGCAATTCAGAGACGTTTTCGCCATGATTTGGTAAGCGCTCACTCAGCATTTCGTAATAAGCAGCGGTTGGCGCTGTCATGAGCGGTATACCCGCCTCTTTTAGTTTATCGATACTGGCCAATAAGTCATCACTGGCTAAAGCAATATGTTGAATGCCTTCACCATTGAAGCTCATTAGATACTCTTCGATTTGTCCGCCGCCCTGCTTAGATTCTTCATTTAAAGGAATACGGATTTTGCCATCAGGCGCGGTCATGGCTTTACTGGTCAGCCCAGTGTATTCGCCTTTGATATCGAAATAGCGAATTTCACGGAAGTTAAAGATGCGCTCATAGAAGTTTGCCCAGTAAGCCATGCGACCACGGTAGACGTTATGGGTAAGATGGTCAATAACTTTGAAGCCATGTCCAACAGGATACTTATCTACATCTGGGAAGAACTCAAAGTCGACATCATAGATAGATTCACCGTCTTTAAAACGGTCAATCAGATAAATCAATGAGCCGCCGATACCTTTAATAGCAGGAAGTCTCAGCTCCATTACCCCTGTCGGCACCTCTACTGGCTGTGCGCCGTTTTCAATCGCAAGCTCGTAGGCTTTTTTGGAATCTTTAACACGAAAGCCCATGCTACAGGCCCCTGCTCCATGCTCTTCCACAAAGTAGCTGGCTTGGCTTTTTGGTTCACGGTTCAATATGAGGTTGATGTCACCTTGACGGTATAAAGAGACATCTTTTGATCGGTGATTGGCAACATGGGTAAAACCAAGCTGCTCAAAAAGTGCTTCTACCGCTTTCGGTTCAGGCGAGGCGAATTCAACAAAATCAAACCCTTGCAATCCTATTGGGTTTTCGAATAAATCTGCCATTGTAATCATCCTTAATTTCAATTGGTGGTATAAATCAGTGTAAAAAGTTGTATATAACAATAAATATTGTTGACGATGTATTCATCTTAGATTAGCTTGATTTATAAGACTAATCGTATTTTTTAATTTATTTATCAGGTTTACTTATGAATATCAGCATTCGCCAATTGACCGCTTTTATCAAAGTTGCTGACAACGGTAGCTTTACCCGTGCTAGCGACCAGATGCATTTAACCCAATCTGCCGTCAGTGGACTGATAAAAGAATTGGAGTCAAGTCTTGGTATCGTCTTATTTGACCGTACCACCCGCCAGCTATCTTTGTCGGTAGTAGGCAGACATTTATTGCCACAAGCGCGCCGAGTGCTTAATGAGATGCAGTTATTTGAAAACGAAGCGAGCAGTCTGATGAGCTTAGCGCAAGGTCAAGTGCGACTAGCAGTATCGCAGTTTGCCGCCTCCTCCATGCCTGCAGTCATCGCCCAATTTTCAAAAGACTATCCTGATATCAGCGTGTCTTTGTTAGATTGCTCTGCAGAAAACGTCCTGCAACACATTCAGGATATCGAAGTAGATTTGGGTGTTGGTACCGAGCTTGGTTTTATGGAAAGTGAAGACGACATTAGCGCTGATTTGTTATATGAGTTGCCGTTTTGTGTAGTGATGCCAGATAACCATGCGCTGGCTCAAAAAACTGAGGTAACGTGGCAGGATTTGATAGATATCCCGCTCATTACCTTACAAGGGCCTTTTATTGAGCAAGTGACCGCTGAGCTGGATGAGACCGTTGCCACTCATATCCAGCAAGCGCGCTACAAAGTGAACTTTATGTCCACAGCGCTTGAGATGACGCGCCAAGGCTTCGGTATTACCTTATGTCTGCCTTATATGCCCGAGGTCATTGATTGGGTGAGTGCCAATGGCTTACAAATGCGGTCGCTCGCACAGCCTGTTAAGATGCGTAGATTCTTTATTTATCAACGCTCCTCAAGAGCACTGTCGCCTGCCAGCATTGCCTTTAAACAGTTTTTACAGACTTATTTTGCCTCTCACTTCAACGACTTGCAGAGTAGCTAGAGTAAGTAGGTACTATTCTATAGCTGTTCTTAAATGCTATATTCTAAATGGTTATTAATAGTTTAATCAGCTTAAAAAGCATTTGGATTATCAAATAGCTCATCTAATCAGTTAATTAATCAATATCGATGAATCTCTCGTTGAGTTAATAGCCAATCTAGTTTATGCTTTTTGGCGGCTTTGTTTCTATTCTAGTAAGGAAAAAAAATGTTTGAACGTATCGACTATTATGCTGGTGATCCAATCTTAGGTTTGATGGACAAGTTTGCAGAAGATAGCAATCCCGATAAAGTGAATTTGGGCGTGGGTGTTTATTACGACGAAGACGGCAAAATGCCGGTACTTGAGTGTGTAAAAATTGCCGAACAGCGCATTGCAGACCCAATTTCTCCTCGTCCATACCTACCAATGGCAGGGTTGCCTGGACACCGTAAAGGCTGTCAAGAACTGTTATTTGGCAAAGATGCTCAAGTATTGAAAGACGGTCTGGTTGCGACTATTGCCACTATTGGTGGCTCTGGCGCGTTGAAAGTAGGCGCTGAGTTTATCAATCAATGGTTCCCGCAATCTAAATGCTACGTGAGTGACCCTACATGGGGCAATCACATTGCTATTTTTGAAGGGTCTGATGTCGAAGTTGGCAAATACCCGTACTACGATAAGGCCACTGGCGGCATCAAATTTGATGAAATGATTGCGTTTTTTGAAACGTTGAATAAAGATGATGTGCTGTTATTACACCCTTGCTGTCATAACCCAACGGGTGTGGATTTGACTAAAGAGCAGTGGGATAAAGTATTAAACGTTGTTCAAGAGCGCGAGCTGATTCCGTTTATGGATATCGCTTATCAAGGTTTTGGCGAAGACATGGACAGCGACGCTTATCCTATTCGTAAAGCGGTCGATATGGGCCTGCCATTGTTTGTGAGCAATTCATTCTCCAAAAACCTATCACTATACGGTGAGCGTGTCGGCGGCCTATCAGTCGTTTGCCCAACTACCGATGAGACTGAGCGTGTATTCGGTCAGCTGACCTCTACGGTACGTCGTATCTACTCAAGCCCACCATCACATGGCGGACGCGTCGTCGATATTGTTATGAATGATGAAGCCTTGCACGAGCAATGGGTTGACGAAGTTTATACGATGCGTGATCGTATCAAAGCTATGCGCATGAAGCTAAAATCTGTGCTAGAAGCTAAAGTCCCTGGTCGTAGCTTTGACTACCTAACTGCTCAAAACGGCATGTTTAGCTTTACAGGATTAACCCCTGAACAAGTTGAGCAGCTACAAAGCAAATTTGGTATCTATATGGTATCTAACTCACGTATGTGCGTCGCGGGCTTAAACAGTAGTAATATCGACTATGTTGCTAATGCGATGGTTGAAGTATTAAAGAACTAATCATTTAAAAAGTCTTTAACAAAGCTATTTTGATAAAAAGGTTGAGCATTGACTCAGCCTTTTTTATTTGTCTATTTCTTCTACCCGCTCCTACTTAAAAATGCATTCTTCTGAAAACATTTAGGAAAAACATTTCCCATTACGATATGTGCTGCTCAAAAAGCTAATCATATACAACGTCGATTGTATATAAAACAATCACCTTTAAGCTAGCATTGCTGATTTATTGAAAGAGTGTAACGAATTCTTGTAACCATAATATACAAGACAATACGAACTTGAACAATCATTCAAGAACAACTACAATAAGTTTCTTTATAGCATCTAGCAGCAATATTGTATTCATTTTTGAGCAATCACTCAATATGGTAAATATTTTTCTTTATGTTTATTTTATAATGATAGAAAGTATCGATACTCATTTCATTCATTAATTTTTTGAACCCATTTTTAAAACTTTTCAAAAGCGAAAACTTATGCAAAAAGTTATGCCAAAACATTTACCACTTTCACTATTATTGCTTCGACTTGGTATCTTCATTGTGTTCTTCTTTTGGACACTCGACAAATTTGTAAACCCTGAACATGCTGCAAGTGTGTTTGCTAAATTTTATGCACTAGAAAATTTAGGCACCAGCATTGTTTACGTTGTTGGTAGCTTGCAAATTATACTCATCTTTTTGTTTGTGGCAGGTTTGTTCAAAAAGTGGACATACGGCATCATTTTATTGCTACACGCAGCCTCTACTTTTGCAACCTTTGGTCTCTACCTAACGCCTTTTGATAACTTACTGTTTTTTGCCGCATGGCCAATGTTGGCTGCCTGTGTCGCGTTATTCTTAATGCGAGATTGGGACACGTTAACATTAGGCAAAAGAACCTCTTTTACGCAAAATCAGATAGTGCCTATTCAATAGGGCTTATTAAATCGTGCCTACTGTTAGACTAAAGCCTGTCCTCATTTTGATAATGGTAATAAAAATGCCAGTCAGCAGAACACAGGCTATATACTGTTAATACTGATAAGTTAGCTATTTTATAGTAGATAAACTAATAGACCATTCGAACCATTCAATGGAATGGCTGCTGCTATTAAAACAATGAAGATGCTCAACCAAAAAAATCACTGTGATCTTTAACCTTTGCCCCACTATTTAGCCGGACATTTCATGATTAAAAGAATATTTTTAATACTGTTAATATTGATATTAGCGGCAAGCTTTTTTTATTTTGACCTAAATCAATTATTGACGCTTGACGGCTTAAAAGGGTCGATGGCGCAATTTAACGACTATAAAGCGCAATCACCACTATTAATTATCGGTGGGTTCTTTTTACTTTACGTCGTCGTCACCGCCCTATCCTTACCGGGTGCAGCTATTTTAACCTTAGCAGCTGGGGCGTTATTTGGCTTATGGCAAGGCTTATTGGTAGCCTCATTTGCATCCAGTATTGGTGCGACACTCGCCTTTTTAACCTCACGTTATTTACTGCGTGATACGATTAAGCAGCGCTTTCCTGAACGCTTAGCAGCCATTGATGCTGGCGTTGAAAAAGAAGGCGGGTTTTACTTATTTACCTTACGCTTAGTACCGATATTTCCGTTCTTTTTGATTAATTTACTCATGGGCGTCACCGCGATTAAAGCGAGGACATTCTACTGGGTAAGCCAAGTTGGTATGCTTGCAGGCACCTTTGTATTCGTTAATGCCGGTACGCAACTGGCGCAAATTGACAGCTTGTCAGGGATTTTATCGTTTAATTTAATTGTCTCATTTGCGTTGTTAGGTTTCTTCCCATTAATAGCAAAAGGGATATTAAATATGCTAAAAAAGCGCCGCGTCTATAAAAACTATAGCAAACCTAAAAAATTCGACCGTAATATGATTGTGATTGGCGCTGGTGCCGGTGGTTTAGTGACCAGCTATATCGCAGCGACCGTCCGAGCAAAAGTGACATTAATCGAAGCGGGCGAAATGGGTGGCGACTGCTTAAACTATGGCTGTGTACCCAGTAAAGCTTTGATTAAAAGCGCGAAAGTCGCTGAACAAATGCGCCATGCTGAGCGTTATGGTTTAGACAATACGCCACCAGAGTTTTCATTCAAAAATGTCATGAGCCGTATCCATAAAGTCATCGCTGATATTGCGCCAAATGACAGCGTCGAGCGTTATACGGACTTGGGTGTCGAAGTGTTAAAAGGCTACGCTAAATTTATCGACCCATGGACGGTAGAGATTGCGCTAAACGATGGCGGCACGCAAACACTAACCGCACGTTCCATTGTTATCGCTACTGGCGCGCGCCCCTTTGTACCAGACTTGCCAGGCTTGGAAGAAACCGGCTATGTGACCAGCGATACCATATGGAACAAGTTTACTGAGCTTGATGAAGCGCCGAAAAAGCTGGTCGTCCTTGGTGGTGGGCCTATCGGCTCTGAGCTGGCGCAAGCTTTTGCACGCTTAGGCTCCAATGTGACCCAAATCGAAAGAGGCGCGCGTCTTATGAAAAAAGAAGACGTGGAAGTCTCTGAATTTGCACACAAAGTACTCGTCGAGAGTGGCGTAAATGTCTTAACCTCGCATCAAGCAATTCGCTGTGAAGCTCGCGATGGTAAAAAGTTCATTATCGTTGAACCGCAAGGCGACAGTACCGATAAGCAAAGCAGTACCGGTAAGCAAGACAGTCAAAATAAACAAGAAATCGCTATTGAATATGACGAATTGCTTTGTGCCGTTGGACGCAGTGCGCGCTTAGAAGGCTATGGCTTAGAAACATTAGGGATTGAAACTGAACGTACCATCGAGACCGATGACTATTTAGAAACCCTCTACCCCAATATTTACGCTGCTGGTGATGTCGTTGGTCCTTATCAATTTACTCATGTGGCCTCCCATCAGGCATGGTACGCAGCGGTAAATGGTTTGTTTGGGCATCTAAAGAAGTTTAAAGTAGATTACCGCGTGATTCCGTGGACGACTTTTATTGATCCAGAAGTCGCACGCGTTGGCTTAAATGAGCAAGAGGCTATTGAAAAAGGCATCGATTTTGAAATTACCCGTTACGACTTTAAAGACTTAGATCGTGCGGTGACGGAAAGCGCCAACTATGGCTTTATCAAAGTAATTACGCCAAAAGGTAAAGATAAAATACTCGGCGTGACCATCGTCGCTGAGCATGCTGGTGATTTAATGCCGGAATTTATATTAGCAATGAAACATGGCTTAGGGCTGAATAAAATACTCGGCACCATTCATATGTATCCAACGTGGGCGGAGGGTAATAAATACGCGGCTGGTGAATGGAAACGCAATCATGCACCTGAAAAAGTATTAAACTGGCTTGAGAAATATCATACATGGCGTCGAGGTTAGTTGAATTCTTATCAACTGCACTGCAAATATATCATCATAACGGAAACTTAAATGTACGTTATTAAATCTTTACCAGCTTTGCCAACGTTAAAAAATCTAAGTCGCTATAGCACCTATGCTATGGTGCTTAGCATTGGTATTGGTATATCAGCAAGCACTGCTTCACCTACTACCGATGACCTTAATCAAAATTTATCATCTTGGCAGCAGATAGAGGCGCAAGGTAAAAACCAAGACGTTTACTTCTATGCATGGGGCGGTGACCCGCAGATCAATGCCTATCTACAGTGGGCTGCTAAGCAAGTCGATGATAAATATAATATCAATTTGGTTCATGTCAAATTGAGCGACACCAGTGAAGCCGTCAGTCGCGTACTCGCAGAAAAGTCTGCCAACAATAATAATAAAGGCAGCGTTGATCTCATCTGGATAAATGGCGCAAACTTCGCCACCATGAGTGAGAATTCGTTATTACTCAAACAATGGGCGAACAAGCTGCCTAACTTTGCCTTGACCGATCCAGAGAGTAATCCTGCCGTTAACTTTGATTTTGGTGTGCCAACCAATGGTATGGAAGCGCCATGGGGTCAAGCCTCGCTGACTTTTTATTACGACAGCTTATCAACTGATAAGCCACCAAGCACTTTAAATGAGCTGGTCAATTGGACGGCGCAAAACCCCGGGCGTTTTAGCTATCCAAAGCCACCTGACTTTTTAGGCATGAGCTTTTTAAAATACGCTTTAGTCATGCTGCACGAGCAGCAAGATGCGAATACAGGCACAAATATCAAAGCACAGCTCAACCTGCCAGCCACTGAGCAAAATACAGATATTATATTAGCCCCTTTATGGACGTTTTTAGATGATTTGCATCCAACTCTATGGCGTAAGGGTGAGCAATTTGTGCAAACGGGCGCGCACATGCGACGTCTGGTCGATGATACCGAGCTTAGCTTAGCCTTTAGCTTTTCCGCGCCTGAAATTCCTGCGGCCGTGCAGCGTTATGATTTACCCCAGAGCATTCGTAGCTATGCCATGAGCGATGGCAGCTTAAGCAACACCCATTTTGTGGCCATTCCTTATAACGCCAGCCATCCGCAAGCCGCGCAGTTGGTGGCAAACTTTCTGATGAGTCCAGAAGCACAGGCTAAAAAGCAAACGCCTGCTGTGTGGGGTGATAAAACCGTACTCATCCAATCGACGCTTGACCCTGAGCAACAAGCGCTATTCAAGACTAACAAACCCCATCCGAGCGCCCTACCTGTTGACGCTATAAAACGGACCGTGAATGAACCACATCCGAGCTGGGTTGATGCCGTTATGCAAGGCTGGCAGACACGCTATGGGGTCAGCCCATGAGTAAAAATTTTAACGATAAAAGGGCTGATGCAAACACTGGAGTGATAGCGCCCTATAAAACAGACCTATTTACGCACATTGTATCCTTGAGTCCGAAATTTTTACTGCTACTGTTGATATTACCCGTACTCGGTGGTTTACTCAGTGTGTTGTTACCTGCCTTTAGCTGGGTGCCTGCACTTGAGAAAACGACTCTTAGTCTACAAGGCTTTAACGATCTTTGGCAGACGCCTGGTCTTAGCCAAATGGTCGCGTTAAGTATTGGCACTGGATTAATCAGTACCCTATTCGCTTTTGTCATGACCTTAATGATATTGGCAGCATTTTTTAATAGCGTTTGGCTGACCCGTATTGAGCGTTTACTGAGTCCAATCTTGGTCATTCCTCATGCAGCGGCAGCCATTGCAGTTGGCTTTTTAATTGCGCCTTCTGGTATGTTTTCACGTCTTATTTCACCGTGGCTTAGCGGCTGGGAGTTGGCGCCAAGCGGTATGTTTCCACATGACCCGTACGGCATCAGCATCATTTTGGGTTTAACCTTAAAAGAGCTGCCGTTTTTATTATTAATGGCACTAGGCGCCTTGGCACAACCTGAGCTTGGTAAAAAGCTACGTCAGCAATATAAAGTTGCGCTAAATCTCGGCTATTTCCCCATCACTGCCTTTTTTAAAGGCGTACTCCCTGTCCTCTATCCTTTTTTACGTTTGCCTATCTTGGCCGTGCTTGCCTATGCCAGTGCCAGCGTTGAGATGCCATTGATATTGGGTCCAAACACGCCGCCAACGCTCGCTGTTACTATCATGCAATGGTTTAACGATGTTGATTTGAACTTACGTATAAAAGCCTCGGCGGGCGCGTTATTACAGCTGGCGTTAACGGGTGGTTTAATCGCCTTGTGGCTTGGTAGCGAGAGAGCGATAAAAGCTTGCTTTAATGGCACATTGATAAATGGCAAGCGCCACTATGCCGATGCATTATGGCAAAAAATTACCGCCGCGTTGACCACTGTGGTGATTGGCTTTATTTTGCTGGCGCTCGTTGGTCTGGTAATGTGGTCAGTAGCTGGTTTTTGGCGCTTTCCCGCCGTATTGCCAGAGCAATTGGTGTTATTACATTTTCAAAGTGCCTTTACGCAAATGGGTACGCCATTATTTAATACTCTTGCTATCGGTATCGTGAGTACCATATTTGCCATTGTGCTGACTTTATTATGTCTAGAAGCTGAACAATTAAGTAAAAAACCACTCTCAAAATTTACCAGTTTAATTATCTATTTGCCGCTGTTAGTACCCAGTATTGCCTTTTTATTTGGTTTGGTGTGGCTACAGCAACTGGTGAATAACCAAACGGCGTTTTTTAATGTGGCGTTTACCCATCTGCTTTTTGTACTGCCTTATGTGTTTTTATCGCTTGCCAGTAGTTACAGGCGTCTAGACCCTCGTTTTGCTCATGTAGCCGCGAGCCTTGGTGCGACGCCAGCCAAAGTATTTTTGCAGGTGAAATTACCACAACTGTTTGCGCCTCTGTTAATTGCTATCGCCCTTGGTTTGGCGATTAGCTTTGGTCAATACTTGCCGACATTATTAGCAGGCGGCGGACGAATCGCCACCATCACCACAGAAGCGGTGACTCTCGCAAATGGTGCCAGTAGGCGCACCAGTGCGGTGTACGCCATCATCCAAATGGCGTTACCGTTAATTGGCTTTATATTGGCGTGGGTATTGCCGAAGTATTTCTTTAAAAGTGGCACTCGTTAGAAATAACATCTATAAGCGCTCCACTTTAAAGAAACAGTTGGCGTAGGCTGTGGCTTTAGCCCAGCTTAAATCTTTGCAAAAGCAAAATGCTGGGCTAAAGCCACAGCCTACGTTCGTCCATACTAAGTTAAGAGTCAGGTAGCTGTGAAAATATCAGTCGTTAAAAACACAAAAAAGGGTCCTTGATGCAATCATCTTTACAGATAAAAAACTTACAGTTATATCGACAAGGCAAGCTATTACTAAGCCTAGACGAGCAGATTGCTGGTGGTGAAATATTGACTGTCATGGGCCCATCTGGCAGTGGTAAATCGAGCTTATTGAATTGGCTGACAGGTACCTTACCAAATGGTTTCACCGCTACTGGTGAGGTCTGGTTGAATGATGAAAATGTAAGCCACTTACCTACGCACCTGCGTCAGATTGGGGTACTGTATCAAGATGCCCTACTGTTTTCGCATTTATCGGTAGCGTGCAACATTGCTTTTGCGATGCCTAAAGGTAACAAAATGGGCGATAGAAAACAGCGTAGTGAAAAAATAGCACAAGCGCTTGCACAAGTGGGCTTAGCAGGCATGGGAGATCGCCATCCTGACAATTTATCGGGCGGACAACAAGCACGAGTGGCGCTCCTGCGCACCTTGCTCAGCGAGCCAAAAGCGATACTACTAGACGAGCCTTTTAGCAAGCTCGATACCCAACTAAGAGTAGATACGCGCCAACTGGTATTTGAGCAAATTCGCACGCATAAACTCCCCGCCATCATGGTCACGCACGATCATAGCGATGCTGAGGCCGCAAAGGGTAAAGTTATTCATTTAGACCTGTAGTCTTAGAATTATAACCTTAAACACCAAAGCGAAATATAAAAGGCAAGCGCATGCTAGACAAATTTCTCACGCCCATGATTAAGCCGATACTAGCCCCTGTGGTCGTTGTATTACATAAACGCGGCATCACGGCTGATCAACTCACGGTAGCGGGCTTTGTAATCGGCATGTTAGCCTTACCATTACTGGCGTTTGAGCTTTGGTATGGCGCACTTGCAGCGATTGTGTTGAATCGCATTTTTGATGGTCTTGATGGCGCTCTAGCTCGTCATGCTCAGCAAAGCTCAAGCGCAGGCGGCTACTTAGATATTACGCTCGACTTTTTATTTTATGCAGCAGTGCCGCTGGGATTTATCTTGGCAAATCCTGAACAGAATGCCATTGCAGGTGCTTTATTGCTCGGCGCTTTCATTGGTACAGGCTCCAGCTTTTTGGCATTTGCCATCGCGGCCGAAAAGTTTAAACTGGATAAACCACAGTTCAAATATAAAAGTTTTTATTATTTAAACGGTTTGACGGAAGGCACCGAAACCATTGCGCTGTTTGTTGCCTTTTGCATTTGGCCACAGCACTTTGTACTACTCGCTAGCATTTTTGCAACGGCCTGCGCGATCACGATTTTTACGCGTATCTATGGTGGCTATCATACCCTTAAACAGCTAGAGGCGAATGTTAGTAGCTCAGCTGGTTTAAACCCTCAAGAGGTAAGCAATGACTAATGAAGTATGGTGGCGGCTTGGGTTCTTTTTGAGCATTTTAGTGATTATGATGCTGACTGAGTGGCGCATGCCTGCACGTAAAGCGCCGATCAAAAGCAGCAAACGCTGGTTCGCTAACTTTGGCTTGGTGTTTGCGTCATCCGTTATTGCTCGTCTAGCGGTGCCTGTCGGTCTAACGGCTGTGGCACTTTATAATCAGCAGCATGGGATTGGTCTATTCAATACTATCGACTTGCCAAGCATTGTTGTCATCATATTAAGCCTAATATTGCTCGACATCATCATTTACTGGCAACATCGATTATTCCATCGTGTGCCTATTCTATGGCGTTTGCATAAAGTCCATCACGCTGATGCGCATGTTGATGCCAGTACAGGCCTTAGGTTTCATCCTATTGAAATTGTCTTAAGCATCCTAGTGAAGCTCGTTGCCGTCAGCTTATTGGGTGTCCCTGCCATCGCAGTACTGATTTTTGAGATTACTCTAAATGGCTTAGCGATGTTTAACCATGCCAATATTCGTCTGCCTCCCGCCCTTGAAAAGCCACTGCGCTTAATATTTATGACGCAGATTTTGCACCGTATTCACCACAGCCAACGCGTTAGTGAGACTAACTCAAACTATGGTTTTAGCGTCATTTGGTGGGATTGGATTTTTGGTAGTTATAAGAGTGAAGCGCAGAAGTCTGATAACGAGCTAGATATTGGCTTAAAAGAATATCCATCACCCAAGCAAAACGCCTCACTATGGGGATTGCTCGTAATGCCGTTTAAAAGTAAATGAGCGATAGCTAAATCCTTGCAAGCGTCAAACAACTACATTCCCCATATGCAACTGAAGAGGGCCAATCAGCTGCTGTCTTCGGTACATCTTGCCCAGTATCCATAATCTTGGCAGCATTAATCCAGCCAGCATGACCAATTGCTAGTATTGGGGTGTTGTCTTGTTCAGCCAAAACCTTATTCAACCAACCCTCAACACGGTCAAATAACTGCTGCAAACTTTCCCCATTATCGGGCGTAAAGTGCGCAAAGTTATCACACCAGTCATCAATCTCTTGCTTAGCGATTTGCTCCCAAGGGCGACCATCCCATTCGCCAAAATCAATCTCAGCAAGCTCAGGCGCGATTCGACATTGAAAGCCACGGTGCGCCAATATCTGACCAACTTTTAGTGAGCGCTGTAATGGGCTTACCCAAATGACTCTAGGTAATTGGTGCAGACGCACAAAGCGCTCGACCTGATTGGCAAGGCGTTTTAATTTACGCCTATCTACCCCTATGTCCGTCTGACCAATACAGATACCCTCAGCCTCAAAGGGTTTCGGGTGACGCCAAATGTAAAGAGTCATTGATTGATTAGCCTCCTATTTTTCTATAGTCAATTCACTATAAAATAAACACAATGCTACTGGGATAAATTTTTCGTAGCCTCTGTCTGCGCAGGCACAGCAAGCAAAGAAAATTTATACCAGTAGCGCGTTATAATACTTGTACTCATTTCATTTGGGACTGACTATACACTTTAGATAAAAGGTATAGAGGCAGCAATTCCAGCATATATCGCAACTTCACTAAGCTGCTGTGTCGCTCCTAGTCCATCACCCGTATAGCCATCAAGACGCCTACGTAATAAGCGCCGCATATATTCAGTGGCAACTAACGCCAGTATCAAAGCCAATAACCACTGACCGATGCTAATCTGCTGTATGGCATTAGGAAATATAACCATTGCTAAAACTCCTGCCACGAGCAACCAACCACTACTGAACAATCCTTGTAACGGTGTCAGCTGCTGCGCCATAGGTTTGGCTTTAGCGTGTTCTATCTCACCGCCATAAGGCAGCAGCGCAAGCAGGCTAATACATAGCAAACGCGACGCAGTATGCCCAATAATCAGCGCGACAATAGATACCGATAACGGCATGGTGGCTAACAAGGAAATCTTTAGCAATAGCGCAGAGACTAACCCTAACACGCCGTATGTTCCTAAGCGCGAGTCTTTCATAATGGTTAAGGTACGCTCGCGAGTCAGACCGCCGCCCAAACCATCGCAACTATCCGCAAGACCATCTTCGTGAAAAGCGCCCGTAAGCTTAATCCCGAATACCGTACTCAGCACTGCAGCCACTAAGGGCGTAAATAAAATACTGCCGAGCCAAAACACGCCAGCGCAAAGTAGTCCAACCAGCAAACCGACTGCGGGAAAATGACGACTGCTCTGGTGTAACCATTGGGGATTATAATTTTTGAATGGCGGAACTGGCAGGCGCGTCAAAAACTGAATGGCTACCAGTAACAATATCCATTCGTGCTTTATGAATTGACCAACGTTTTTAGGCGAAGACTGCTGTAACGGCTTTGGCTGATTTAACGCCTGTTTTGATTCCTGCTTTAATGGCTGTGACATTATTTGTTTTGCTCACTGATTCCAGCATCACTAAAGCTTGCCATCTCATTGATAATGGCACAAGCTGACTGCAATAATGGATAAGCAAGCGCTGCCCCGCTACCCTCGCCCAAGCGCATACCCATATTAAGTAATGGCTCAGCATTAAGTAATTTTAATAAATGCGCATGTCCTGGCTCAACTGAATGATGGGCAAAAATAGCGTATTGAGCGACACCTGGCGTTAATCGCTCCGCAACCAGTAAAGCACTGCTGGCAATAAAGCCGTCGATTAATAAAATACGGCGTTCACTGGCGGCTTGAATCAGCGCACCTGCCATCATGGCTATCTCAAGCCCGCCTAATGCAGCAAGCACGTCCAGTGGAGACTGTGCCTCGCTATGACGCTGCAATACTTGCGTTAAAATATCCGTCTTATGCTGTAGCCCTGCATCATCAAGCCCCGTACCACGACCAATACAATCAGCAATCGGCACATCACCTAATCTCGCCAGCAAAAGACTCGCCGCTGATGTATTACCAATACCCATCTCACCGACGATAAGCAAATTACCCGTTAAGTTCTCAACCACTTTCATACCGTTCTCTAGCGCTGCTAAGCATTCTGCTTCAGTCATAGCAGGTTCTGCTAGCGCGTCTCGGCTACCATGACGAACTTTATAATCGAGCAATTGTGGATGGTCTTTAAAAGGAGAATTGGCAAAGTCTGCATTCACACCAGCGTCGACTACTTTTAGCTCGATATTGTGCTGGCGTGCCAAGACATTGATAGCAGCGCCACCTTGCAAGAAGTTATAAACCATTTGCGCAGTGACGGCACTCGGATACGCTGAGGTGCCATGTTTGGTTAAACCATGATCGGCAGCAAATACTCGAATCTGTGGCTGATTAATATGCGGTGTGAGCGTCCCTTGAATCATGCCCAATTGCAGTGCCAGTGTCTCTAAGCGACCAAGTGCACCAAGTGGTTTGGTCTTCAGGTCTATAATTTGTTGTAGCTGCTGACGTAGGTCATTATTTTCTATATTGGCAATGGTTGGCAGTGTAAATGTGGTCAAGGGAAGCATCCTAAAGGTTATAAATGAAACAGGGGACTATGGTAGCAGATTATCCAATTTATAATGATATGATTAGCCTAATTGCACGATCCAAACCTGCATAATTATAAGAGAGCTTCATGAAAATATTAATCGCCCCTGACTCGTTTAAAGAAAGCTTAGAAGCGCTAGAGGTTTGTCGCGCTATCCAATCTGGGTTTAGTCAGGTTTTTCCTGATGCAGACTATACATTATTGCCCATGGCAGATGGCGGCGAAGGCACATCAGCCGTATTATCTTATGTGCTAGGCGGACGCTGGAAAAACACGATTGTAAATGATCCATTGATGCGACCAATTAATGCCAAGTATCTGCTACTAGAAAATGAAACAGCCGTGATTGAAATCGCTCAAGCCTGCGGTCTGCATTTATTGATGAGTGAAGAAAGAAATCCACTCATTACCAGCAGTTACGGTGTCGGTGAGCTTATTGCGGATGCTTTGGACGAAGGCGTCAAGCGCATCATTATCGGTCTGGGCGGTAGTGCTACCAACGATGCTGGTCTTGGTATGTTAATGGCATTGGGAATGAATTTCTATAACCATGATGGCAAGTCTTTAGCACAAGGCGGTAGCGAACTGGGCAACTTAAAACAGATAGAAGACGCAAAGCTTCATCCAAAGCTGCAAGACACGGTCTTTGAAGTGGCGTGTGATGTGACCAATCCATTATGCGGATCATCAGGAGCTAGTGCTATCTTTGGACCACAAAAAGGCGCCAGTCCCGAGCAAGTCGCACTATTAGACAAAGCCTTGAGTCACTTTGCGATGGTATCTGGACAGCACGGCTATCAGGATTACCAAAATATAGCAGGCGCAGGTGCAGCAGGCGGGCTCGGCTATGCCTTAATGACCTTTTGCGATGCTACGCTCAAATCAGGTTTTGATACCGTCGCTGAGGCTGTCAGTCTAGAAGAGCACATTGCTAGCGCTGACTTGGTGATTACTGGTGAAGGCAAGCTTGATGCACAAACCTTAATGGGTAAAGTCGCTGGCGGTATCAGTCAACTTGCAAAAGCAAGTCACAAGCCCGTGATCGCTATTTGCGGTAGCATTGACGGCTTAAATCCTGCTCAGACCACTCAATTTGACGTCGTCATGCCTAGTATCCAAAAGCTGGACACCCTTGATAACGTATTAAGCAATGCTTATAAAAATATTGAGACTACCGCGGTCAATATTGCTGCTGCCATTCGGCTAGGGCAAAGCATGAAATAACTATTCTTAACTCTTATATCTCTTCACGTTTATAATTGAAGCCTTCAGCATCATAGATTTGGTAAGTCACTGCTAATAAGGTTTTTAATAGCTCTGATTTATCAAAGTGCCTCACACTCATCACAATCGGTGAGGTTAACAGCCCATCTTCAAATGGAATATAAGTTACCTCCTGACTACGCAGATGCTCAAGCGTCTTTGGTACGATCGTCAGCCCTTCTCCTGCCGCTACTAGACCTAAAGCGATATGTAACTCACGGACTTCGGTGAAATAATTCGCCTTTAAATTACGCGCTTCAAACAACTCCAGCACATAATCAATAAAACTAGGACGCGGCGCGGTTGGATATAGTAATAAATTTTCGTTTGTTAAATCCATTAGGCGAACGCTAGCTTGTCGTTCTTGTGCCAAACGATGGCCAGAAGGAACGGCGACGACCAAGCTTTCTTCTCTTAGTAACAACCGCCTAATAGAGGCATCTTCAAATAAAAGCCGACCAAAACCCACATCTATTTTGCCATCTGTCAGCGCTTGTGTTTGCTGCCAAGAATTCAGCTCATATAACTTAATATTTATATTTGGGTAAATCTCGCGAAAGCGTGCAATCACTTTTGGTAATATGCCATATAGTATTGATGATACAAAGCCTATAGATAATGAGCTATCAAAATTGCCTTTACGCATCGTCATAGCACGCAGGTTGTCTGCTTTCGTCAATATTTGAATAGCATGATCGTAAAAAAACTCCCCCGCTTCAGTAAGCTTCAAAGGTCGATTTTCTCTATCAATGAGCGTAACTCCTATCTCTTCTTCCAATTGTTTTATCTGCCGACTAAGTGGAGGTTGTGAAATAAATAAACGTTGGGCTGCCTTATTGAAACTTTTTTCTTCTGCTACCGCCACAAAGTAGCGTAAATGCCTAAGTTCCATTTTTTCTCTTCCTTGATTGGGCGACAAATATGTTTCAAATAAACATTTTAGAAGTTAATGATAGAGGATGAGCTTTATACCTATAAGAACATAACATGATAAAGGTTAAACAACAAAATACCTAAAAGGTATTAAAAATGAACTAAATAGGTCTTAGACATGGCTTTATTTAGCATCTATAGTTCTTATTAAGCATAAGGAAGTACGACTGATAAATTAAAGATAACTCTTATGTTAAGGACAACTATGATTCGCTCAATTAACACCTTGCTAGTGCCGATACCGACGATTCGAGAGCATAAGCTCGCTTGTACGGTCATGAGAGAGCAAGTATTAGTCTTAGTGCATATTCAAACAGAAGATGGCTATGAAGGCTGGGGCGAAGCCACCACTATCGGTGGTCTAAGCTACGCTGAAGAAAGCCCTCACAGTATCAAGACTAATATCGACACCTACTTTACTCCCCTCCTATTAAAAGAGCAGCCAGCGAGCACGGCAAAAGCCATGCAACTGCTCAGCCTGCACATCAGTGGCAACCGCTTTGCAAAATGTGCCATTGAAACCGCCCTACTCGACATTGAAGGCAAACGCCTAAATCTACCAGTTAGCGAGCTCATCGGTGGACGTGTACGTGATCGCCTTGAAGTAGCTTGGACATTGGCCAGTGGTAATACTGCAATTGATATTAGCGAGGCCAAGCAAATGGTCGAGCAAAAGAAACACCGCATCTTTAAATTAAAAATCGGTAGCAACCCTATCCTTGAGGATGTTGCGCATGTATTGGCTATCAAGAAAGCCCTACCTGATTGCCGTATTACGGTTGATATCAATCAGGCATGGACGGAGCTTGACGCGATGCAAGGTATTAGCCTACTGCAAGCAGGCGGCGTTGATTTGATAGAGCAACCTATCTCTATGCGCAATCAAGCGGGTTTAAAACGTTTAAAAGAGCGCTTTGATGTGGCTATTATGGCAGATGAAATTGTCCATGATCCACAGAACGCTTTTCATTTAGCAGCCAATCACTGTGCTGATGTCTTTGCCGTAAAGATCAATCAAGCAGGCGGACTCAAAGCAGCTTGTCTTATCGGTCAAATGGCACATCTAGCCGGTATTGAGCTGTATGGTGGTACGATGTTAGAAGGTCCTATCGGTACCGCTGCATCGGCGCATGTGTTTTCGACTTATCCTAGCTTAAATTTTGATACAGAACTCTTTGGCCCACTCTTACTGACGGATGATGTGCTAGCGCAGCCACTGGATTATCAAAACTTTGGCTTAACTGTTCCGACAGGCCCTGGACTTGGTATCGAAGTAGATAAAGACAAGGTTTATCACTATGCTGAACAGGGTGGCATCGCCTTACCCAAGCTTTCAGAGTCAAAGAAATATACTGCTGAATCTTAAATACAGCCCCTAACAATTAATAAGGAAATAGCAATGTTATATCACGTGAGAATGGATGTTTTAATACCCACAGATATGGATGCTGATAAGGTTAACGAGCTAAAAGCCACTGAAAAAGCCCTCTCGCAAAAGCTACAAGAGCAAGGCAAATGGCGTCATATTTGGCGTTTGGCTGGAGAGTATTCCAACTTTAGTATCTTTGATGTGGACAGCAACGAAGAGCTACACGATATCATGATGTCGCTACCCCTTTATCCGTATATGAAGGTTGAGGTCACGCCATTGTTGCGTCATCCCTCTTCTGTGCGTAGTGATGACAGCTAAGCCCGTAAAACTACTTTTTAAATGTACCAACATATTGAGCAAGGTTGCTTGATACCATCTTAATTATCTACATAGTTATCTAAATAATTCCTCAACTAGGAGAGAGACATGGAACGTACTCAAATTGAAGCGCTAGCCAACCAGTTCATCAAAGGCAAGATTGACTTTCCAGATCAAGTCAATCCACGCGTACAAGAAATTGTCCTACGCATCGTGACCGACCTGATGCAAACCATTAATGATTTAAAAATCAGCGCAGATGAATATTGGGCGGGGGTTGAATATATCGGCGATCTAGGCAAAGAAGCCGGTCTACTATCACCGGGTCTAGGTTTTGATCACTTTATGGATTTAATGATTGAAGAAGACTTAAAAGCAGCTGGTCTTGACGGTGGCACTGTACGTACCATCGAAGGTCCACTCTATGTCGCTGGTGCGCCAGAAGAAAAAGGCTTTGCGCGTCTAGATGATGGCACTGATCTTGACAATGGCACCGTGCTATTCATGCAAGGGACCGTTTATGGCGAAGATGACAAGCCATTGCCAAATGCCAAGGTTGAAGTATGGCATGCCAATAGCTTAGGCAATTACTCTTTCTTTGATGAGTCGCAGTCGCACTTTAACTTGCGTCGTAGCATTATCACTGATGAAAACGGCCATTATGCTTTTCGCAGTATCGTCCCATTAGGTTACTCAGTGCCGCCAGAAGGTATGACCCAAAAAATATTGGGCGCGCTAGGACGTCATGGTCATCGCCCAGCTCATATTCACTTCTTCGCGAGTGCTGACGGTCATCGCAAATTGACCACGCAGATTAACATCGATGGTGATGAGTATCTGTGGGATGACTTTGCCTTTGCTAGCCGTGAAGGCTTGGTACCAGAAGTGACGATGGTTGAAGATGCGGACAAGCTACAAGAAAAAGGGCTGGACGCGCCGTATGCCAGTATCGATTTTGACTTTCATTTAGTGAAAGACATTGATAAGCCAGTACAAGGCAGTGAAGTTGAACGTCGCCGTGCTCAAGCTTAATTATTGAGTATCGCTAGCTACTGTTAGCAACCACTAAATATTATAGATTTTCGCTTGATATGCACTCAGTTGTCGTATCAAGCGTCATACCCTAACATCGTTTAACACCGTTATTTACAAGGAAGACAGCCATGAGCGAGCGCATTAATCTAGTACCTGAAGGATCAGATATCGCCATTGACGATTTTTTAGAAGAGAATGCAGAAAAAGGGATTTATCGCCTACATCGCAGTGCCTTTACCAACGAAGAGCTATTTGAGCTTGAGATGAAGCATATCTTTGAAGGCAACTGGGTTTATCTGGCTCATGAGACTCAAATCCCTGATAACAACGACTACTATACAACATACATCGGCCGTCAGCCGGTCATCGTTGCCCGTAATAAAGAAGGTGAGCTGCATTGTATGATTAATGCCTGTTCTCATCGCGGTGCCCAGTTGTGCCGTCATAAAAAAGGCAACAAAGCCACTTATACTTGCCCCTTCCATGGTTGGACTTATAACAACTCAGGTAAGCTGCTTAAAGTTAAAGACCCACGCGGTGCTGGTTATCCTGACGCCTTTAATAAAGATGGCTCGCATGACTTAAAGCAAGTCAAACTTGCCAATTATAAAGGCTTCTTATTTGCTAGCCTTAATGATGATGTCGAACCAATTGAAGACTGGCTTGGTGGCTCAACCAAAATCCTTGACATGATTGTCAACCAATCACCAGAAGGCCTAGAAGTATTACGCGGCACCTCAACCTATACCTTTGATGGTAACTGGAAGCTGCAAGCTGAAAATGGCGCTGATGGCTACCATGTCTCAGCCGTACATTGGAACTATGCTGCTACGACGGCACGCCGTAAAGAGCAAGAAGCCGTGAAAGAAGACAATATTAAAGCCATGAACGCTGGTAAATGGGGTCGTCAAGGTGGCGGATTCTATTCCTTTGAAAATGGTCACCTACTGCTGTGGACCCAATGGGAAAATCCGCAAGATCGTCCTAACTTTGCCTATCGCGATGATTATGTTGCCCAATATGGTGAAGCAATGGCCGACTGGATGATTGGACGCTCGCGCAACTTATGCCTCTATCCAAACGTCTATATCATGGATCAATTCAGCTCACAGATTCGCATGTTACGTCCCCTAGCCGTTGATAAAACCGAAGTCACCATCTGGTGTATCGCTCCGAAGGGCGAAAGCGATGAAGCACGTACTCGCCGTATCCGCCAGTATGAAGACTTCTTTAACGTGACCGGCATGGCAACGCCAGATGACTTAGAAGAATTTCGCTCGTGCCAGCAAGGTTATAACGGTATCAAGCTTGAATGGAACGATATGTGCCGCGGTTCTGAGCATTGGATAGAAGGCGCTGACGAAGGTGCAAAAGCCATTGACCTTAAACCGTTATTAAGTGGGGTCAAGACCGAAGATGAAGGCTTGTACACCGTACAGCATCGCTACTGGCATGAAGAGATGAAAAAAGCCCTAGAGCAAGAGCAGCAACTACATGGCGCAGGCTAATATTAGCTAAGTATTTAGGGGAATTATTCAATTTAAATATTGCCCCTAAATACTGAAGCCCTTCACTTGCTGGTTATTGCAGGACTAACAAATATAAAAGGATATCGCTAATGAAAAATGCAACGGTTAACATCGAAGATGTACGGCAGTTTCTGTACCGTGAAGCACGACTGCTTGATGAAAAAAGATGGGAAGAATGGTTGGCTTGTTATGACGAAGACTGTCCGTTTTGGATGCCCAGCTGGGATGATGATGGCGAGCTGATCAGCGACCCGCAACGAGAAATCTCACTTATCTATTACCCTGATCGTCGTGGCCTTGAAGACCGCATTTTCCGTGTCGAGACTGAACGTTCTTCTGCGACCATTCCTGATACCCGTACCACGCACAATTTATCTAATATTGAGTTGCTTGAAGATAACGACGGTATCATTAGCGTCCGCTTTAACTGGATTAATAAATCCTATCGTTATCAGGAGACCAATACTTATTGGGGATTCTCCAAGTACAAAATAGACATGACTCAAGACAGCCCAAAGATTTTGGATAAATATGTCGTGTTAAAAGATGATTATGTGCATCAAATTATGGATGTATATCACGTCTAAATTCTGCGTGTTTCTAGTTATGCGTAACAGCCAATATGCACAGTTAAATTTCTACAACGGACCCATTGATAGCCCAGCCTTTATCAAACAGCTTTTATGAATCAGCCGTTATCAATGAGACGATTAAAGTACAGCTAGATTAGTTAGTAACCATATGTTGAAAAGGGATATTTCTCATGGAATATAATATTGCTCTACAGTTTGAAGACGGTGTCACAGGATTCATCAAGTGTGAAGCAGATGAAACCGTCGCCGAAGCAGCCTATCGCCAAAAATATAACATTCCTGTTGATTGTCTCGATGGTGCTTGCGGTACTTGCCGCTGTCATTGTGAGTCAGGCAGCTACGATATGCACCCTGACATGTATATCGAAGAAGCGCTGACTGAAGCTGAGGCCAAAGAAGGCTACGTTTTGACCTGTCAGATGATTCCTGAAAGCGACTGCGTTATCAAAGTACCGACCTCTTCTGAGGCCTGCAAAGTTGGCAAGTCTGTGTTCAAAGGCAAGCTACAACAGCTAAACGTGCTTTCGGAATCCACCATTCATTTTGGCGTCGAAGTCGACAATCCAGATGCGCTAGTATTTTTGCCAGGACAGTATGTCAATATCAGCATTCCTGATTCTGACGAGACACGCTCCTACTCGTTTAGCTCTATCCCTAGTGCTAAGCAGGCCGAATTCGTCGTCCGTAATATTCCTAATGGCAAGATGAGCACCTTTTTATCCGATATTGCGCAAATTGGTCAAGATATTGATTTTGAAGGGCCATTTGGTAGTTTTTATTTGCGCCCTGTTGTACGCCCCACATTGTTTTTGGCAGGTGGTACCGGTATCGCGCCTTTCTTATCGATGCTAAAAAGTTTAGAAGTATCGGGTGCTCATCATCCTGTCAAGATGGTCTACGGTGTTACTAATGACGCTGATTTGATAGAGATTGAAAAGCTGGAAGAGGTGAAGAAAAACCACGCTTGGTTTGACTATTATACCTGTGTAGCAAGCGAGGAAAGTGGCCACGAGCGCAAAGGCTATGTGACCAGCCATGTCGAAGCTGATTGGTTAAATGATGGCGATGTTGATGTTTATCTGTGTGGTCCTTTAGCAATGGTCGATGCCGTTAGTAACTGGTTAGATACAAGCAGCCTAAAACCTAGCAATTTTTATTATGAAAAGTTTACACCTAGTGAGCAGTAATAGATTATTAGCCAATACTAGTAGAAATTGATAGTACTGCCAATTCGTATTGAAACCGACAAAGCGTTACTGGCAACAAATTTTTGCAGCCTCTGTCTGCGTAGGCACAGCAAGCAAGAAAATTTTTACCAGTAACACCTGCTAATTAGTATATTTAATTTGAATTAAATACATACAGATATGCTCTAGAAATACAGTTTCGTTTTTAAGGAATAGCAATGAGTAAGCGCTTTGATAATAAAGTATGTATCGTAACTGGTGCCGCACAAGGTATCGGTCGCGGGGTCGCATTACGCTTAGCAAGTGAAGGCGGCAAGATAGTGATGGCAGATTTCTCACCTTTGGTAGAAGATGTGTTAGCAGAAATCATTGCAAATGGCGGGCATGCGACGACTATCCAAGCTGATCTTGAGACCTATCAAGGTGCACAAGAGGCTATTAATAAAGCGCTTGATACTTATGAGCGTATTGATGTGCTGGTCAATAATGTTGGCGGCGCGATATGGATGAAGCCTTTTGTCAATTTCTCAGAAGAAGAGATTAATAAAGAAGTCAGTCGCTCATTATTTCCGACATTGTGGTGTTGCCATGCGGTATTACCAACGATGATTGAGCAGCAGTCTGGTACTATCGTCAATGTATCTTCTATCGCCACACGCGGTATCAACCGCATACCCTACTCGACAGCGAAAGGCGGCGTCAATGCCATGACCGCATCGCTCGCTTTTGAGTACGCAAACGATGGTATCCGAGTAAATGCAGTAGCGACTGGTGGCACTGAAGCTCCGCCTAGAAAGATTCCACGTAATGCAAAGCCTTTAACTGATGATGAAAAATCATGGATGAATGCAGTCGTTGACCAGACCATTGACCGCACCTTTATGAAACGCTACGGTACGATAGATGAGCAAGTCAATGCCATTGCATTTTTAGCATCAGATGAATCGTCATATATCACTGGGAGTACCATTCCTGTGGGCGGCGGTGACGAAGGCTAACCATATCAATTGAGCTTTTAAGTTAGGCAACACAGCGTTTAAGCAGCGTTTAAGCTACTATAGTTAATTAAATTTAAGAAGAGCAAAAAGCTGCTGGGATGAATTTTACGAAGCCTCTGTCTGGCAAAGCGCACAGCAAGCGAGGAAAATTTATACCAGCAGTAAACGTATCTCTTTTTTTTGAACAGACTATGTTATCTGACTAGTGCTGATTTGCAAGGAAGCAATATGGCAACTGTAATTCAAACCTTGAAAGAAGACTGGTCGCTCTCCGCGTCCGTTGCAGGGTTTCTAGCCGTCCTTATCTCTTATGCTGGACCTTTGATTATCTTTTTTCAGGCAGCACAAGCGGCGCAAGTTTCAGATGCGATGATGGCCTCTTGGATTTGGGGCGTCTCAATTGGCGCGGCCGTATCTGGCATCTTCCTATCTATTAAATACAAAACCCCTATTATTACCGCTTGGTCAGCACCCGGCACGGCTCTACTGGTGACCGTGTTTCCAGAGATGAGTATCAATGAGGCGATATCCGCTTATATTATCTCAGCGGTTGTGATATTTTTGGTCGGTGCAACCGGCTCATTTGACAAGATTTTAAAATGGATTCCGAACGGCATTGCTGCTGGCATGATGGCTGGCATTTTGTTTCAATTTGGCTTAGAGTTATTCGTCGCCACTGATACCATGCCATTTATCGTCTTTAGTATGCTTGGTTGCTACTTATTAGCCAAACGCTTTTCGCCGCGTTATACCATGATTTGGGTACTGTTCTGCGGGGTCATTTTAAGTGTTATCTTCGGCAAGATGAACCCCGTCGACATGAATTTAGCCATCACCATACCTACAATTATTTGGCCTGAATGGTCATGGAACGCCACCTTTAACCTTGCTATCCCTCTTATCCTTGTCAGCTTAACCGGACAATTTTTACCCGGTATGGCTATCTTAAATCTCAGCGGTTATGACACGCCAGCCAAGCCTATTGTGAGTGTCGCAAGCCTCGCCTCATTAGCAGTCGCATGTGTTGGTGGTATTACCATTGTGCTAGCAGCCATCACCGCTGCCCTATGTACGGGCAAAGATGCGCACGAGCTGAAGGAAAAGCGCTATATCGCTGGAGTAGCCAATGGTATTTTTTATCTATTAGGTGGCTTGTTTGCTGGTAGTATTGTGATGGTGTTCAGCTTACTACCAAAGGAATTGGTCGCCGCCTTAGCTGGACTCGCACTTATCGGGGCTATTTCTGCCAATATCACCATTGCTATGAAAAACGATGAGCAAAGAGACGCCGCATTAATTACCTTTTTGGCGACGGCATCCGGCATGAGCTTTTTGGGTCTTAGCTCTGTATTCTGGGGTATTCTTATCGGCATGATTGCTCATTATGTTTTAAATAAAAAACGTTTATTGTCATTTGCTTAATAAGCCTAACTGTAAAATCTTTATTATTTAAAACAATTACCAACAAACAATCTGAACTATTTAAATCTCTAAAGCACTTTAACTATTAAAGCACTAATAAATATTACAGCAGAAACGATTTCTAATATTACTTTTCATAGGATATGAATATGATTAATAAAGCGGATAAAAGTATAACTGACGTACTCAGCCAAATTAAAGACGGAGCCACCATCATGATTGGTGGCTTCGGTACCGCAGGGCAACCAGCTGAACTCATTGATGGGCTGATTAATTTGGGCGTAAAGGATTTGGTCATCATTAATAATAATGCTGGTAACGGCGACCATGGCCTTGCCAAGCTCTTAAAAACGGGTGCTGTGCGTAAGATAATTTGCTCTTTCCCGCGTCAATCGGACTCTTGGGTATTTGATGAGCTTTATCATGCTGGCAAGATTGAGCTGGAGCTAGTACCACAAGGTAATTTGGCTTGCCGTATTCAAGCAGCAGGTATGGGACTCGGTGCAGTATATACGCCAACAGGATTCGGCACTTTACTCGCAGAAGGTAAAGAGACTCGTAATATCGATGGCAAAGACTATGTCTTAGAATATCCGCTCAAGGCTGATTTTGCGTTAATTAAAGCTTCTAAAGGCGATCGCTGGGGCAACCTGGTCTATCGCAAGTCTGCACGTAACTTTGGTCCAATCATGGCAATGGCAGCTGACGTGACTATCGCTCAAGTCTCTGAAACGGTGGATCTTGGCGAGCTTGATCCTGAGCACGTTATTAC
The DNA here is from genome assembly GCF_001593285.1 of Psychrobacter sp. P2G3. Taxonomy (NCBI): domain Bacteria; kingdom Pseudomonadati; phylum Pseudomonadota; class Gammaproteobacteria; order Moraxellales; family Moraxellaceae; genus Psychrobacter; species Psychrobacter sp. P2G3. The sequence continues at coordinate 1,178,229 of NZ_CP012529.1, read as the reverse complement.
ACCGGGTATTTTTGTGCAGCATGTGGTGCAAATCCAGCCTCCTAATAATGAATCTGCTAGCGCTGAACTTTCTAGTACAGCAACTAAAGCCACCGCTTAATACTGCCAATTATAAGGAGCGTCATCATGAGCCATACTTCCTACACTGTTTTGACCCGCGATCAAATCGCCGAGCGCGCTGCACAAGATATTCCAGATGGTGCCTATGTCAATTTAGGCATCGGACTACCGACCAAAATTGCCCAATACTTACCGAATGATAAAGATGTATTTTTGCATTCAGAAAACGGCTTACTAGCTTTTGGACCACCACCTGTTAAAGGCGAGGAGGATCCCGAGCTGATTAATGCTGGAAAAGAGTACGTCACCATGCTCGATGGCGGTAGCTTTTTTCATCATGGCGACTCTTTTGCGATGATGCGCGGTGGTCATATCGATATTTGCGTATTGGGCGCATTTCAAGTGGCTGCCAATGGCGACTTAGCCAACTGGAGTACTGGTGCAGAGGATGCAATACCTGCCGTTGGCGGCGCTATGGACTTAGCCGTCGGTGCCAAAAAAGTCTTTGTGATGACCAATCACACGACTAAGACTGGCGACCCTAAAATCGTCAGCGAGCTTACCTACCCTGTGACTGGCAAAAACTGCGTTGATCGAATTTATACTGATCTATGTGTCATCGATGTCACTGATAAAGGCTTAGCCGTCACTGAAATGGTCGATGGCATGAGCTTTGCGGACTTGCAAGCATTGACTGGCGCAACGTTAATTGACGCTACTAAATAAAAAACCCTCTTAATCAGAATTTAAGATAATCAAAACTCAGGATAATCGCCATGACTGATTCAATCACTCGTTTAAATAACGCTTATATTATTGATGCCATTCGCACTCCTTTTGGTCGCTACGGTGGCAGTCTAGCACCAGTACGTGCAGACGACTTAGGTGCTATCCCTATCAAGGCGTTAATGGAACGTAATGCTAATGTCGATTGGGTAAAAGTAGATGACGTCATCTACGGCTGTGCCAACCAAAGCGGCGAAGACAATCGCAACGTCGGTCGCATGTCATCATTGCTAGCTGGCCTACCTTATCAAGTGCCTGCAACCACTGTTAATCGCTTGTGCGGCTCGTCAATGGATGCGTTAGCGATAGCTGCTCGTGCGATTAAAGCTGGTGAAGCCAATTTAATTATCGCAGGTGGTGTTGAGAGCATGAGCCGTGCGCCATTTGTGATGGGCAAATCGGATCAGGCGTTTGGTCGTAGTCAAAAGCTGGAAGATACCACTATGGGTTGGCGCTTTATCAATCCAAAGCTTGATGAGCTATATGGCACAGAGACCATGCCGCAAACCGCCGAAAATGTCGCAGAGCAATTCAATGTCAATCGAGCTGACCAAGATGCATTTGCGCTACGTAGCCAACAACGTACCGCAGCGGCGCAAGAGTCAGGATTCTTTAGAGACGAGATGACCCCTGTCGTCATCCCGCAGCGTAAAGGCGAGCCTGTCACCATCGATACCGATGAACATCCTCGTGCTGACACCACCCTTGAGAAGTTGACCAAACTGCGTCCTATCGTCACCGCAGATGGCACGGTAACAGCTGGTAACGCCTCTGGGATTAATGATGGCGCAGCAGCTTTCCTAGTGGCGTCAGAGCAAGCGGTTAAAGAATTTAACCTAAAGCCGCGTGCACGTATTGTGGCCTCAACTACGGTAGGCGTTGAACCGCGTATTATGGGTTTCGCCCCAGCACCAGCGATGAAAAAATTGCTTGAGCATACGGGACTAACGCTTGATGAGATGGATGTCATTGAATTAAACGAAGCCTTTGCCGCACAAGCTCTAGCTTGTACGCGTGACTTAGGATTATCCGATGATAGCGAACGCGTCAATCCTAACGGCGGTGCGATTGCCCTTGGTCATCCACTCGGCGCATCAGGCGCACGTTTGATCTTAACTGCCCTCAATCAACTTGAAAAAACAGGTAAGCGTTATGCTATATGCTCGATGTGTATTGGCGTTGGACAAGGTATCGCGATGATTATTGAACGTGTTGAGAGTTGATTGATAATTCAAAATAAAATAGATGCCCTCATTGATATGCAAAAACCAATACCTTACTCACATGATAATCACAAACAAGGACGTTCATCATGCCTGTATTTGAAAATAAAGACGTAACGCTAAACTATGCCACTTTTGGCGATAGCAGCAACCCTGCTCTACTATTCTCCAACTCTTTGGGTACCAGCTACCATATGTGGCAGCCGCAAATCGATGTGTTGCAAACTGAATACTTTATTATCTGTTACGACACCCGTGGTCATGGTAAATCCTCCGCACCAACAGGTCCTTATACCCTTAATCAGCTTGGACAAGATGTAATTGATTTGCTCAATCATTTAAATGTCGATAAAGCCTATTTTTGTGGCATCTCTATGGGCGGCATGACGGGTCAATGGTTAGCTATCCATCACCCTGACCGCTTCCATCACTTGATGCTATGCAATACCGCAGCGAAGATTGGTAATGAGGCGGCATGGAGAGATCGCGCGCAATTGGTACGTGAGCAAGGTCTAGCTCCTATCGCGGCCACCGCTGCTCCGCGTTGGTTCACAGCGGGTTTTATCAATGATTATCCTGATGTAGTCGCGGCATTGTCCAGTGCTCTCGCGGCTGGCAGTAGCGAGGGTTATGCCAGCTGCTGCGAGGCGTTATCTGTGGCTGATACTCGCGAACAGCTAAAAGATATTCGCGTACCCATTACAGTGGTGGCAGGTATCGAGGACCCAGTGACGACGGTTGCCGATGGTCAATATATGGTCGATTATATACCTAACGCTAAGCTCGCTACTATCGATGCCTCACATATCTCGAATATTGAACAGCCTGAAGCATTCAATAAACTCGTGCGACAATATTTAAATATTCAATAGCTCTATTGGTCACTAAAACTCTCATATGAAACGTGAGATGTGAGAATAGGAAAGTAATAACAAGGAAGAAACATCAAACAAGGACGAAAGTATGAAACGATCATTATTATCATTAGTTGTCGGTATTGTTGCCTGTAGCACCTTTAGTGCTCATGCCAACATCAACATCGATAAAGAAGTGAAAAGTGTTGAAAAAAAGGTGATTGAATGGCGTCGGGATATTCACAAACATCCGGAATTAAGCAATAGAGAAACTCGTACTGCCGCTATTGTTGCCAAGCATCTAAAATCACTAGGTATGCAGGTCGAAACTGATATAGCGCATACAGGTGTTGTTGGTTTTTTGAAGGGTGCTAAACCCGGGCCTACGGTGATGCTACGCGCAGACATGGATGCATTACCCGTTACCGAAAAAGCAGATGTACCTTTTAAATCAACCATTGTCACTAAGTACATGGGTGAAGACGTTGGTGTCATGCATGCCTGCGGACACGATACTCATGTTGCTATGCTAATGGGCACGGCAGAAGTATTAGCCGCTGTTAAAAATGAATTGCACGGTAATATTATGTTCGTATTTCAGCCTGCCGAAGAAGGTGCCCCTGAAGGTGAAGAAGGCGGTGCAGAGCTCATGCTTAAGCAAGGCATCTTTAAAAAGTATAAGCCCGAGGTTGCGTTTGGGCTACATGTTATGTCGAGCTTAAATAGTGGTCAAATTGGCTACCGAAGCGGCCCTATTATGGCTAGTGCTGATACCTTTGACATAACAGTAAACGGTAAGCAAACTCATGGCTCAGCACCTTGGAATGGGGTCGATCCTATCTCAGCTGCGGCGCAAATCGTTACCGGAGTTAATCATATAGTGAGCCGTCAAATTGATATCACTAAAGAGCCTGCCATTGTCTCCTTTGGTAAAATAGACGGCGGTGTACGCGATAACATTATTCCAGATAGTGTCAATATGATTGGCACTATCCGTAACTTTGATATGAATAATCGCGACCAAATTTTTAGTAATATAAAGACGACAGCGACTCATATAGCAATGGCATCAGGTGCGAAAGCTGACGTCAAAATTAATAAAGGTTATCCAGTTACGATTAACAACCCAGCGCTCACCGCGCAAATGTTACCGACGCTTAAGAACGTAGCAGGTAAAGACAATGTACTTGAGGTGCCTAAGCTAACGGCATCTGAAGATTTCTCGTTTTATGCCCAAGAAGTACCTAGTTTATTTTTCTTTTTAGGCGGTACACCCGTAGGGCAAGACGCAAGTAAGGCACCCTATAACCACTCTCCCTACTTCTCTGTAGACGAAGCATCATTTAAGGTGGGTACTAAAGCGCTTAGCCAGCTAGCAATAGATTATTTAGCTATGAAAAAATAACTCTCTAAGCGAACGGTACCTGTTGGTATAAGTAATGGCTTAAATTCGTACTTAAAGATAAGTGTTTAGAAATAAATACTTAAAGATAAATGCTCCACAATTTTCGCCGTTAATTAGTATTTTATAGCCGACACATTTTGATAAAAATCAAAACAGCTCATATATTTAAAAGATATATGAGCTGTTTTTTTATCCGTCTTTTAAGAAATAATATCTATTATTAATAAGCACATAACTTTCTTCAAAAAAATAAATATCATGGATATTCATAGCCTTACGAGTTGTTTAGATATCATTTTAGAAAACCTCCACTGGTTTTACTTAAGTTATCTACACGCACTTATACTTTTTCATACTCTATAAAATCAAAACCCATACTTTATAGGTATATCTTTATACTTAGATAGTTTTTGACTTGATCATCAGAAAACAATAACTTGTTAGATACTTATAAGGATATTACCCATGGAGAAACACGAATGGAATCACCAACCTTAAACATCAATAAAGTTATTGATGAAGCCAAGTTTGCGCCCTTTCATTGGAAGGTGCTGTTTTGGTGTTTACTGATCATTATTTTTGATGGTTATGATCTCATCATTTATGGCGTGGCGCTACCGTTACTCATGGAAGAGTGGTCATTGACCGCGGTACAAGCAGGCTTTCTTGCCAGCGCAGCACTTTTTGGCATGATGTTTGGTGCCATGATCTTTGGTACTTTGTCTGACAAGATCGGCCGAAAAAAGACCATCATGATCTGCGTCGCCCTATTTAGTAGCTTTACCTTTTTTGGCGCTTTTGCTAATGGTCCGATGCAGTTTGCGGCTCTACGCTTCATTGCAGGTCTTGGTATCGGCGGCGTGATGCCCATCTGTGTGGCACTGACCTCTGAATACGCCCCGAAGCGTATGCGTAGTACGCTAGTCGCCATTATGTTTAGTGGTTACGCGATAGGCGGAATGGCATCCGCATTGCTAGGATCATTTTTGGTGGTAGATTATGGCTGGGAGATTATGTTTTATATCGCAGGTATTCCTACCTTGCTATTACCAATCATTTGGAAAATGCTGCCTGAATCTTTGATGTATTTAGTCAAAGAAAAAAGACATGACGATGCCAAAAAAATCGTCCGCAAACTTGCACCACAAGAGACTATCACAGCCTCTACTGACTTAATCTTAGATGAGCCAACCAAAGGCGACGACGCCCCTATCAAAGCGTTATTCCTAAAAAATCGTGGCTTTACTACCATCATGTTTTGGATAGCCTTCTTTATGTGCTTGTTGATGGTATATGCTCTCGCCAGCTGGTTGCCGAAGCTTATGATTCAAGCAGGTTACTCGCTAGGCGCTAGTATGCTGTTCTTATTCGCACTTAATATTGGCGGGATGATCGGTGCTATTGGTGGCGGTGTGCTGGCTGATAGATTCCATCTAAAACCAGTATTAACCATTATGTTTGTCGCTGGTGCTGCTGCATTGATATTACTTGGCTACAACAGCCCTCAAGTAGTGCTCTATACCCTTATCGCAATTGCAGGTGCGACTACTATTGGCTCACAGATACTACTCTACACCTTTGTCGCTCAGTATTATCCGACCGCTGTACGTACCACCGCTATGGGCTGGGCATCGGGTATCGGTCGCATTGGTGCTATCGTAGGTCCTATCTTGACTGGGGCGCTACTCACGCTTGAGCTAAGCCACCAAACGAACTTCTTGTTTATCGCCATACCTGGTATTATCGCCGCCGTCGCTATCTTCTTAGTGAACCTAAGCGCCGCAGTTGATGGTAAAAAAAGTAATGTAGCACCAGTGACTTTAGATGCACCAGTATCAACTTAATAGCCGTTATAGCGGTTAAATAGTGATTTGGCTGGTATTGATTAACAGGCTGGCATTGTTTAATAGATTGATATTGATTAACAGGTTGATAAATAAAAATAGCGCTCTCATATTATGAAGGCGCTATTTTAGTAAAAATTATCTCAGTAGCGCGTTATAACTTTTGTACTTCTTTTATTTAGGACTAACTATAAGACAATTACTTTACAAAACAGCCATTTTATAAAGTTTTAACAAGCACTTATAACCACTTCTTTACCTTATTAATGACCGTTTGCATTCTATTAGGTAGGGCTTGCTGCCGCCGTACGGCAAGATAGAGTGTTTCACTCACTGGCGTTGGCAAGCGATGACTGCTAATAAGCTCAGGGTTTGCGTACGCTGCAACCGCGTGTGCTGGTAATACGGTAAAGCCAAGCCCCCTACTGACAGGCTCTAAAATCAAGCCAATTTGATTAGAAAAGCCCTTTTTCTTAAAGTCATTGATATGTTGGAACTCGCTATAATTGGCGCTCAGCAGCATACTGGCATGATGGGCACCGTCAGGATGATCGATAAACCCAAGAGCTATGAGTGTCTCCCAGCTTGGTTGATCAGTCATCGCAGGCATCACCAGTATCAACGCTTCCTGAGCTATTGACTGGCAACTTATTCCCTCGTCATCTGAGACATCAGTCATAAACCCAATATCAATGTCGTGATTCGCAAGCGCCCGCTCTATATTAGAATTTGGCGCAAAGCGATAATCAATCACTAGTTGCGGATACTGCTGTTGTAAGGTCAAAAGCTGCGGATACAACTTTAAGCCCACGCTGCCAGGAGACATCAATCGCACTAGCCCTGCATAAGCGGGATCCTCACCGATACGCTGTTCTAGATTTGCTAAGCGCTGCAAGATATCACCCGCTTCCCTATACAGCTCCTCGCCTGCATCCGTCAATGAAAACTGTTTACCTTGACGGATGAGTAAGTCAACATCTAACTGACTTTCAAGCTTGCGTATGTGTTGACTCACACCTGACTGAGTCATATGTAGGCGCTCGGCAGTGTGAGTAAAATGCCCCACTTCAAAAAGGGTACAGAATGTACGTAGCCACGTGATATTTATCATTACAATACATACTTAACTTTATAATAGATGATAATTTTACGTAATAGATTTAACTTTGTAAACTACTCCCATATCAAAACAGGAGTACGAATTATGAATAACGTTTATCCAAGAAGCTTTTCGCACATTGGTCTTTCCGTTCCTGACTTAGAAGCAGCAGTAAAATTCTATACTGAAGTGATGGGTTGGTACACCATCATGGAGCCGACCGAAATCGTTGAAGATAACAGCCCTATTGGTGAGATGTGTACTGAAGTCTTTGGCTCAGGTTGGGGTAGTTTCCGTATCGCTCATCTCTCTACTGGTGACCGTATCGGTGTTGAAATCTTTGAATTCAAAAATCAAGAAAATCCTGAAAACAACTTTGAATACTGGAAAACAGGTATTTTTCACTTCTGTGTTCAAGATCCAAATGTTGAAGAACTCGCTGAACGTATCGTCGCGGCTGGCGGGAAAAAGCGTATGGAAAAACCACGTTATTACTACCCTGGCGAAAAACCTTACCGTATGATTTATATGGAAGACCCGTTTGGCAATATCGTTGAAATATACAGCCACAGCTATGAGCTTATTTATAGCGAAGGCGCATATTAGATTGTAGCGCTTAAGAGTAAAATAACGCTTCGTTATGAAAGTTAAAAAATCGGACTTATCTCTACATGTCGATTTATTCTTGATAAAGAAACCAATAGCGCACTCATAATATGAGTGCGCTATTTTTATGTGTACAATTTCAATAACAGCACTCTATTGTATAACTTATAAGTCATGCTACTATTTAGAGTATTATTCAAATGCTTTTTTAGATCTTTCCTTACGTTTATATACTAATTATCAAGGATGATAAATGAATACTATAAATACAGACGCCCCTACTACAGACACTAACGAGCCATTAGTTATCAGAGAAGACAGCAAAGATTCAAGCGGCGTCGTTACCCTCACACTAAATCGTCCCAAACAATTCAACGCGCTATCAGTAGATATGTTATCCGCCATGCAAACAGAGCTGGACAGCATCGCTCAAGATAACAATATCCGCTTGGTCGTCATTGCCGCGAATGGCAAGGCATTTTGTGCAGGTCACAACCTAAAAGAGATGCGCGCAAACTCAGACGAGGCATTCCACAGCGCATTATTCAAACAATGTAGTCAAATGATGCTAACCATCAATCAAATGCCGCAAGTAGTGATCGCTAAGGTACAAGGCATTGCTACCGCCGCAGGCTGTCAGCTGGTCGCGGCCTGCGACTTAGCAGTGGCCTCTGATGACTCTAAGTTTGCGACTTCTGGGATAAATGTCGGGCTGTTTTGTTCTACGCCTGCCGTTGCAGTCAGCCGCAACTTATCTCGCAAGCAAGCATTTGAGATGCTTATCACGGGTGAGTTTATCGATGCAAATATGGCCCTACAACAAGGACTGATTAATCGTGTCGCGCCAGCGGATCAGTTAGATGCAAAGCTGCAGTCTTTAATCGATGTCATTACCGCTAAATCTTCTGTCGCGGTTAAAACGGGCAAAGATATGTTCTATAAACAGTTGGACATGGACTTAGCGGATGCTTATGAATATGCTGGTAAAGTGATGACCTGCAATATGATGGCAGACGATGTCAGCGAGGGCATTGACGCCTTTATCGAAAAGCGCCACGCAGTATGGACGGGGCGTTAATAGCTCCACTATTTAGAAGAACACTACTTAAAAACAATACTATTAATTAAATTAAAAAACTACATATTTTCAGGCAAGCCTTGTACCGCAAGGCTTGCCGCTTCAATAGCACCAGCAATATAACCAGAAAACTGTGGCGACCATTCACTGCCTATCCCCGTTATGCAATCACTCCATACACCTGATGTTGCCTTAGAAACAGGTGCCACTGCATGCTGACCATCACTACTTGCGTCGGCAGTCGTTGCGGTGAATTTATCTTGTGACCAGTCTTTCAGATACTCAGCTTTGGGCGTGTCTGCCTGCTCGCCAAATAGACGTACCAATTGCGCACGGCAATATGCTTTTAACACTTCGTCAGAGACGCTTTGGCGTACGGAGGCAGGTACTCCTATAAAACCAAACAACGCACCATTGCCACCCATGCTAGAGGCATCATGAATCTCAACCATTGGCCCTTGCGAGCTACGCGCTGCTCCTGAGAGACCTTGCTTGCGCCAAAAAGGCGTATCGTAAACGGCAAAATACTTGGCATGAGGCGCCATCCAAGTCGCTGTGTTGCGCCATTGGGTTATCATATCGGATGGTAAAGCCGGCTCAAACGTTATACTGTCTTCCACCAACCGAGGCGGTAGCGCCAGTAATATATGCTGCGCTCGCCAAGTCGTGAATTGCCCGGACGCGTCTTCGCTAGTTATCTCTATGTGCTCACCTGTTCTATGCAGCCGACGTACAATGTGACTATTAAAAACACGTGAGGAATCAAGACGACGATATAAAGCATTAATCAATGCAGCCATACCACCAGCTAGACGCATCGAAGGTGGCGAGCTTTTATAGCCTTGCATACGCACAGCAGGCTCGTTAGGAACACGCTCAACCATCATATCGCCCTCTTCAAACTGTGCAAAAGTCTCTAGCTGCAATTCATTGACCAGATCGCCCAACTGCGGCTGATAATCAGGCCAAAACCAAGAAGGTCCTAAATCAAAGCTATCTACCTCTTGTACACTATCAGAGCCAAGATGTTGTGAAATCGGTTGCTCTAATGCTGAATCTTTTGAAAAATTACTAGCGAGAATGCGACCGCCCAAACTATCACGCGCTTCTAGCAATATATAATCAATGCCTTTTTGCTCTAATAAATAAGCCGCATACAGACCGCTTAAACCACCACCGATAATTGCTACGGGTACACTTGTTATATCTACTTTTTGCATAGGATTTTTCTTTTTATGGTGCGTTGAAAGCGCTTAACATCTTAATCTTAAATTATGGATAACTGCGCCTAGCTAATTAAACGTCTAGAGCTTCAACATCCGCGCCAATGATTTGAGCAAGATGTCCGGTCTTAAGGTAGACGGTAGCGCCTTCCTCGCCTGATTTTAACTGTGGCTGCGCACCTACGGGCAAGCGTAGCCAGCTACCTTGTTTATAGGTTTGATCGCCTTCTATCAGAGTGCCTTCTACTACTAACAGCTCTGCGCCACCTGCCACTGTTTGAGTCATAAGATCTTCTGTGAATAATGCATCACCTGCGCTCAGACGCTGTAAGCTTACCTGTTCGCTATCGTCCGAAAACAAAGCACAAACCTCACGGTTGCCGACTAGTTGCCAGTTTGCGCTATCGTGCGTATCGATAGCGACATGACGCTCTTCGGACGGTGACATCTGTCGCAGCTTAACAAAGATAACCGCACCTTCATCGCTATAAGGCGTATGGCCTGATGCTGGCGGGTTGCGTAAATACCAGCCAGCTGGATAATGCTTATCATCAGCAGAAAAAATACCCGACAATACCAAAATCTCCTCGCCACCCGGATGCTGATGATGCGGAAAATGCGAGTTAGGCGCATAGCGCACAAGGCTAGTCGCCCGCGCCTTCTCTGCGCCCACGCGATCAAGCATGACGCGCTCGACACCATTCTGCGGTGATTTAATCCATTGATGTTGCTCAGCCGTTAGCTCAGTACGACGTGAAAAATCTGCATTAATTAGCATGGGATATTGTCCAAATTCGGTTTGAGAGTAGCCAGCTTAATAATCAACCTTACCGCGTAATGCCTTGGTTTTGCCGCGCTGTGTCTTTTGATCGACACGTTTGCGCTTAGCATTTCTGCTCGGCTTAGTAACTCTGCGAGCTTTAGCGACTTGGGTAGATTGCAAGATAAAAGCTTTAAGACGTTCAAAAGCGTCAATCTTGTTGCGCTCTTGGGTACGGAATTGCTGAGCTTTGAGGACGAATATCCCCTCTTTAGTGATACGGCTGTCCTTGCTGTCAAGCAAGCGCTGCTTTTGCACGTCACTCAGACTTGAGGCGTTGATATCAAAGCGCAGATGGATAGCGGAGGAGACTTTATTGACGTTTTGCCCGCCTGCCCCTTGCGCACGGATGGCGCTAATCTCTACCTCACTATCGCTTAGGCTAATATTATTACTTATAAAAATCATAGTTGTCTTTTATTTCTTTTAAATAATTGGCTTTTAAATGGTTCTCTTCTATATGGGGCGTGGTTAAGCATTTATAAATAGAGAGTTACTTCCAACATACTTTGTAGGTGTAGGGTACGCTCTACGCACCCTATCACCTACAAAACTATTTCGTGTTTTAAAGATAAGATAGCATCCACAACACCTTATTGCATTGAACTTAGCATAGCGCCTATCAATAAAAATGGAATTGACATTAATATTTTGAAAACGGACTCTCTGCATTTTTCCCAACGCGTAACAATAAAATATAAGTTGGCAAATGGAAGAAACAAATATAACAGACCCCAGAGTATTGACTCTTGAAAGGCAATAATAATTAGCTTAATACCGTAAATAAAAGAGATGAGGACACCGATAATAAATAAAATAATTCCTATAATTTCCAAGTAACGCTCCTAAAATAGTATTTCACTCAAAATAGTTTTTTACTTCATACAGTAATTCTAACACTTGATTATGATAACAGTTGAAATGCATCTATAACGCGTCCCAATTCACCTTCTACTGATATATTCGTTATATGTAATGACCAGTCACACCACTATTGGTGCACAAATATTTATATCTGCTAAAATTACGCCATAACGCTAATAACAATTAATAATAGACAAACGGAAGGGATTTAACATGCGCTTGGCATCAGTTTTTCAAAAAATGCACGACCGTAAGCCCAAACTTGCCAAAGCAGTATCACTAGCAACGGCTACGGGCGTCATTGTAGGAAATAGCTTTGCTGGTAGCATCCCTGTGTGGCTTATGGGTGCGACCAAAATGATTACTGGCGCAGCTATCGCTGACAAGGCTGTGATTAAAATCGCCAATCATTGGATTAATAGTAATAACGCTGTGATTGACATGGTCTTACCGCAAAAGGACTGGCGAATTAGCCTACCTGATGACGTGTATACAGACGGCAAATATCTACTGATTAGCAATCATCAATCATGGGTTGACACCAGTATTGTCCAGTATATTAGCCAAGATCGCTTGCCTTTGACGCGCTTTTTTACCAAGTTTGAATTGATATACATTCCTATCGTGGGTCAAACCTTTTACTTTTTAGACTTTCCTATGATGCGTCGGCATTCTAGAGCTGATATTGCCAAAAACCCTGCCTTAAAGGGTCAAGATCTTAAAGAAGCACAACGGGCCTGCGCACTGCTCAAAGACAAGCCTTTCACCTTGCTCAATTATCTAGAAGGAACGCGTTTTACACCTGTCAAACGCGACAAGCAGCAGTCGCCCTACACGCATCTGCTCAAGCCACGAGCAGGCGGTTTGGCGCTGGCTATCAACGCCTTGGGTGCAGAGGTAGACGGCATATTGGATATGACGATTGTCTATCCTGATGGCGTACCGAGCTATAGTGACTTGTGGAAAGGCAGTATCAAGCGCTTAGGCGTCGATGTCCGCTATATTGACATACCGGATGGTTTGTCTGTGGCTGTTCAAAATGGCGGTTATGAAGATGATGCTGCCGTCAAAGCGAGAATGTTCGACTGGGTTGAGCAGATATGGCGACAAAAAGATGAGCGCATCACCAAGATGTTAGCTGATTTTGAAGAATAGGAGCCTGAAAGCTAATTTTGAACATAAGAAAAAGCCTCTTATCTGATGACAGCTTTTCAAGCACCACTGACATAAATACCAGTGCGTAGAACGTATCATATAGTAGGTTCAATTCAAAAATAGCATAGGGCTGCTGGGATAAATTTTTCGAAGCCTCTGGGGTACAAAGCGTACAGCAAGCGAGGAAAGTTTATACCAGCAGAACGCTGTTTTGAACGTATCTCTTTTATTGTGAACTGACTATAGCAGTTTGAAGACTAGCAGTTTAGAAGCTATTTTTAGATATAAAAAAACGCCTCTTACCTGATGACAGATAAGAGGCGTTAATACTGTTTTATGACTAATGTATTACTGGTTTTGTGTTACTGCTACGAGTCGCCTATACAGCTATACGCATCTTATTTATGCGCATATCTCCCGTCTCAACAAAACGCTGATGCCATGACAATGCTTCATTTAAGAGATGCGGCGTTTGTAGGCCACTGGCCTTAGCAGCACGGTCATAGTAATCTTGCAGCATTGGGCGATAGTCTGGGTGCGCACAGTTATCGATGATAAGCTTGGCGCGTTGACGCGGCGACTTACCACGCAAATCTGCAAATCCTTGCTCAGTCACCAAGAACATCACATCATGCTCAGAGTGGTCGTGATGCGATACCATCGGCACGATAGTAGATATAGCCCCACCTTTCGCTGTTGATGGGCTGACAAAGAACGAGAAATGTGAGTTACGAGTGAAGTCGCCTGAACCACCAATACCGTTCATCATTTTGGTACCCATAATATGGGTTGAGTTGACGTTACCGTAAATATCGGCTTCGATCATCGCATTCATAGCGATAATACCAAGACGACGGATAACCTCTGGATGGTTAGTGAATTCTTGCGGGCGTAGGACGAGTTTGTCACTCAAAAACTCGATATTATCATTGAAACGCTGTAGCGCATCTGGGCTAAACGATAATGCCGTTGCCGAAGCTGACTTCATTTTGCCGCTAAGCACAAGATCAAGCATACCGTCTTGGAGTACTTCGGTGTACCCCATCAAATCATCAAACGGGCTATCTTGTAGACCCATTAATACTGCGTTTGCAACGTTACCCACACCAGACTGTAGTGGTAATAGGTTTTTTGGCAAGCGGCCTTTTTTGACTTCATGATCTAAGAATTCAATAATCTGTGAAGCAATCGTTTTAGAGTTATCATCTGGATCAGCAAACTTGCTATTACGATCAGGCGCATCGGTCATTACGATACCGATAATCTTATCGAGATCACACTCTAGGTACGGTGTCCCGATGCGGTCATCTGGTTTGACAATAGGAATAGGCTGACGGAACGGCGGCTCACCGAGGTCTGCTGGGATATCATGCATGCCCTCTAACATTATACTTTGACGCGAGTTGACTTCGATGATGACTTTTTTGGCAGTTTTGAGCCACTGGTTATTGGTACCAATACCCATCGAAGGAATGATTTTACCTTCTGGCGTGATGCCAGTCGCTTCAATCAATGCAATATCCATATCGCCATAGAAGCCAAAACGAACTTGCTGCTCAAAGTGTGATAAGTGCATATCAACGTAGTGAGTGTTACCAGCATTGATGTGGTTACGCATGGCAGGATCAGATTGGAAAGGCGCACGGAAATTAACACAGTTGGCTTCTGCCAACACACCATCACAATCATGAGCGGTTGACGCACCCGTTAACATGCCGATGCCGAATTTTTCGCCACGAGCGTGAGCATCTTTAGCACGACTAGCGATAGCCGTTGGTACGAACTTCGGGTAGCCTGCACCCGTAAATCCTGCAACACCAAGCGTCATTCCGTTTTGTACAAATGAAGCTGCTTGTTCAGCAGACATGATCTTTTCACGCAAGCCTTCATGTTGAACGCGCTCTTCGTGGTTAATTGAACCCATAACATTCTTCCTATTAACTTCCCTATTAAAATCAGACCTCAATACAATGAATACTAAAACGAACACTACAATGAGGTAAACTTGCAACGAATCCGTTAATACGATTTCGTTGCAGCATTTTGGACAATTTTTCTACAAAAGGCAAGTAGATGAGCCTAAGTATATTCAATTTGATAGAACCAATGCAGCTTATAATGAATCAATGCTTGTTAAATTTATTCTGCCAATAATGTGGCAAGTAGTTCGTCTATCTCGACCTTAAACTCTTTATCTTCAATTTTATTAGCGCTGATTTTGGCATTCTGTAGATTGTTGATAGCAGCGTCTTTTTGACCCAATTCAATTTGCAATACTGCCATAGAAAAGGCAATCGATGACATGTGATCTTTTGAATTAATTGCCGTGGCTTTTTTCAGCGCTTTCTCATAAATGACTAGCGCTGCATCCAAATCCTCAGTGAAGTCAGCAAGTGTCTCCCACTGTTCTGGGTGGTCTTTATCACTCTTTTCATTTTCAATGCAAAGATCTTTTAGCTGCCCATAAAGCAAATCAAATGTTTTTTGATCGTTTTTACTATCAGCTTCTAATAGCTTTTCAGCTAAAACATAAATGGATTTATATATTTTGGTATTAATCATTACTCGTGGCCTTTTTATGCGACTGAATTGGAAAATTGCTGATGATTATAGCTTAAATTGGCGTACTGGATAAGAGTTATGACGGGTGCTTAGCATTTGTATCGTAGAAAGTATAACTAGTGTGTAGGTTACAGCTTAAATAGTACATTAAAGGACACGATAACTGATATCGTGTCCTTTTCATTTTTAAGTCAATTTTTCGATTAAATAACTATCTATCAAATACCTATTTAACTATCTTCTTCTATCAATCCCGATAAAAACACCTGCAAGTTATCATTGAGTTTTTGGATGTAATAGCCACCCTCTACTAGCACAATCAAAGGTTTATTTAACGCCTTCATCTTTTGCGCTAATACCTTAAAGCCTTCTGTGCTGACTTTACATCTTGCTTCTGGATCATCTTGATAGACATCGAAACCTAAGACATGGACGATGACATCAGCATCAAATGTCTTCATGGTCTCGATTGATTGGTCGACGTAATCAAAAAACCCTTCTTCATCAGTCCCATGCGGCATTGGGAAGTTGACGTTATAGCCATAACCTTCGCCCTCACCTTTCTCAAATTTATGACCGGTAACAGCAGGATAAAAATTAACAGGGTCACCGTGTACCGAGGTATAAAGGACATCTTTACGGTCGTAGAATATCTCTTGAATACCTTGACCATGATGCATATCCGTATCTATGATCGCTATTTTTGCGTATTTTTTCCTTAAATGTTCAGCGATGATGGCAGCATTGTTTAGATAACAAAAACCACCTGCGGCGCTCTTGCGTGCATGATGACCAGGAGGTCGTGAAAAGCAGAGTTGTACATTGCTGTCGCCACTGTCATCGTTGAGTAGGGCTTCAGCAGCATTAAGCGCCGTTTGCGCTGACCAATAGATTGATGTCCACGAATGCTCACTGATTGGCGCGCTATCATCCGCCTGATATTTTGCCGCTTTTGCCATGATGCCCAGTCCAGGATTGTCATACGGCACAAAAATCCCCGTCTGTACTTGCGCTCCTAGGTCCTCATCTACCGCCATCCATTCGTCATAGCCATGCTTTAAAAACTCAACATAACCAAAGTCGTGTACCGCTAAGATAGGCCCGATTCCGATTTCTTTAGCATTCGTAACCTTTAGCCCTAATGCCGCTGGTGCTTTTAGCATCTCAACCATACGCTCCGGTATCTCTAACGGCTCATGCATCTTTCCATAAGAAAAGTAAGGCAGTGGTCTATGCAGACTTAGGTTTTCATGACTATATATTTTCACTCTGTACACTCCATTGGTTGTGGCGCATTCCATTTTCTATAATGCAACTATTGCAGCTTTGAATACGGCTCAAAACCATAGTCAAACGTACAATACTTGCTGATAGCAACCATTGAATATATGCCAGTGCCTAGTCAGAGTCAAATGATATAACCAGTTATCAGATGTGAATAAAGAGTCTGCGTTGCAGTCTTTCTTGCATCACAGACTCTTTAATAAATCTTTCTATAAATAACAGCAGGTATTAAGACTTAAAAATTTGTACGGTTTGAATAAAGGTGAATTCTTTTAGGCCCGCTTCTCCAAACTCCACCCCAAACCCTGAATCTTTCACACCGCCAAATGGGGCATCAGGCTGAACCATAGCATGGTTATTTATCCAGACCGTACCGCACTCTAAACGAGAAGCAATACTTTGCGCCTCTTTAATATCTTGCGACCAGACCGAACCACCTAGTCCAACTTGCAAACGATTTGCGCTAGCAATTGCTTCTTCCACATCGCTAAATTTAATAATAGGTAAAATAGGCCCAAACTGCTCTTCATCGACTAACCTTGCGCCATCGTTAATGTTGCTCACAAGCGTAATAGGGTAAAAATAACCACTCTCATCAGTGACTTCGCCACCGCATAAGAAATTCGCACCCCGATCTTTCGCATCTTCGGCAAGTGCTTTGACGATATCTAGCTGTTTTTGATTCTGTAGTGGTCCAAAGTCTGTATCTTCATCGAAGCCATTGCCGGTTTTCATGCTTTTGGCCATGTTAGTTAGTGCTTCACAAAGCTCGTCATGCACCGACTCATGGACATAAAGCCGTTTTAACGCAGCACAAGTTTGTCCATTATTAATAAAAGAGGTTGCAAATATCTTTGGCGCACAAGCTGCAATATCGGCATCCGCTAAGACAATACCAGCATCATTACCACCAAGCTCTAACGTTAAGCGGGTTAGATTGTCAGCTGCACTTTTCATAATGGCTTTGCCAGTGGGCGTTGAGCCTGTAAATACGATTTTTTGAATATCTTTGTGTGAGGTCATCGCCGCACCAATATCACCTTCACCAGTTACTACATTCAAGACACCATCTGGCAAAATAGCTTTGGCGATTTCACCAAAACGCAATACGGTCAATGGAGTCATCTCGGAGGGTTTCATGACGACCGTATTACCTGTCAAGAGAGCAGGAATAATGTGCCAAATACCTATCAATAATGGGTAATTCCACGGAGTAATCGAACCTACAACCCCAAGCGGCTTGCGATGCAGTTCTATACGCGCTATATCATTATCCTGAATGGTTTCTGATTCTAAATCCATGCTGGCTGTAGCACGTATCCAAGCCAATGTACCGCCCAACTCAAAGCCTGCGCCTAGATCAGCAAAGCCTTTAGTAGGCTTACCTTGCTCTTTGGTCAGTAGCGTCATCAGCTCCTCACCATGGTCTTCGACGGCATCAGCAAGCTGCATTAACTGGTCTCGGCGCTGCTCATAAGTCAATGCCGACCAAGCAGGGAACGCTGCTTTAGCAGCAGCTACTGCATCATTCAACTGCTCGACACTCGCTTTTGGACAGCGAGCAATGATAGATTTGTCAGCTGGATTGATAACATCAAAATAGTCAGCAGTGCCAACGCTATTACCGTTGATAATTAAATTAAATTCTCTCATTTTCTTAACTCTTATTATTAGGATTATTACCTATAGGATTAAATGAAAATACTGAAACCGAGCCATAAAATCAAATGAGCTAGAGCGTCAGTCTGATCAGCAATAATTGATATTAGTGCGACAATATAACTGCCACATTAATAATCTCATATTTTACAGATGCTTATTTGCTCTCGCTTTCACTCTGATTCATGTTTAACGAAGGTGTCTCGTCAAAGAAATTCCATGGCTTCAATAGGACATTTACCCATTCTGTCGGCATGATAGGCCATTCCTCAGCTCGTGCAATATGGGTTGTACCTGTCGTTAGCCACACTACCAAATCTTTATTGTGGATGTTTTCATTGTTTTTCATAAACTGCCCTAAGCCTGTATCTTTGTTAGAGCGATTAGGGTATTTGCCTTCTGGATATAACTCATTTGCATCATAATTGGTCACCCAAATCTGCTTATCCATAAAATTAAGACGATTGTATATCCACTCATCATCTGCAAAGTTGGCTCCTTTTGCAATAGGATGAGTGCCGCCTGCAAACGGAATCATTTGATAAGATACCGGATTTCCCATACGGTTCTCTTTGCTAGCATTACTGATTAGACGCACAGAAGCGGGATCAAAATTTTCTTTGGCTGCCATCTCTGTCACCACTGTAGTTTCGCGAGTCTCCATGGTACTGGTACGCGGGCCGCCTCGTGTATTGTCAGCTACAACTGGATCTATGCGTTTAATATGATTAGTTTCGCCATCGACATCCATATCCAAGCGGAAATTATAGATATGCTGATGAGTTGTGCCGACGATATTATGATCAATCAACGTACCAAAGCGAGTGTCTTCTTTAGCCGTCGGATCATGCATGGTTTTTGCAAGGACACCTTTGACGGCCTCGATACCAGTGGCTCCAGCGTCAATACCAATCGTTCCGTTTGGCTGAAATACCCAGTCAAAAATATAATCATAGTTGCCTATCGTACTGATCCAGCGTACTACCAGCTCACGGCGCTCAGTACTGACGTTCTTTTGTCCCATTTCTTGATGCTTAAACTCAGGGCCTGCATAACGCTCAAATACTGCGATAGCATTCGGAATGGTATAAGGTTTGCCTTGATAATCTGGAAGAACAGCGTCAAGGAGTACAGCATTTTCTGGTGCGTCGATATTTTTTTCTAGCGGAGAGGTTAAAGTTCCCATGCCGTATTCACCAGCATCTAAATAAGACTTAAAGTACCAACCCATATCAGGATCACCATAAGGAACAACCATACCACCTAAATTGCCTTGATACATGATTTTGCGATCAACGCCTTTATCGTTAAAGGTAACGGTACTGAGTTGCAAGCCAGTACGACTATCTAAACCAATATGGAACTTCCAATTGTTCCACTCAACGTCTCGGCCAGTGATGGTATAATTCTTTCCTTCTGGTTCAATAATATTCAACGGCTTGCTATTGACGACTTTTTTATCACGACCATCAATCGGGCGCGGAGTCATCGGTACCGGAATAACACTGCCCTCTTCAATTTTAATAATTTTTTGCTTATCTAGATCAACAACTGCTACCAAATTTTCGATGGGATGTGCCCAATAATTGCCATCGCCTACGTCTAGATAAGAGACGATCTTAAGGACTCGTAGCTGCTGATCTAAATTGTCCTGATCACCAAAATAGCCAACCGTTAGAGGTGTGCCGACAACCTTAGTCACATCATCGATACCATGCTTTTTTAACGCTACTTTATATTCTGGGCTGTTTTGAATGATGTCCTGTATGGCAAAAAAATCATCTACCAGCACCATACCAAAGGTATTTTCTATCGCATTCCAACTGGTCAAGGAATTTTTATTTAAATTTGCCTCGCCTTCAATGACCGTATTGCCTTTCAAAATACTAAAAGTTGCTACACGATCACCTTTATAAGGCTTGTTTTCAGTGACATTACGCCATACTGCATCTTTATCAGGTTGTTTTAAGCGTATATCAGAAAACCGTAAATTAGTCTCGGTAGGTTTGGCTTTCTTAATAATAGCCAACGTTTGCTCAATCTCCTTACTACTTAAAACATTGAGTGGATGCGGGCTTTGCTCTATCTTAAAAGTCTGATCTAAACCTGATTGCAAAATCTCATTTGCTAACGAATCAGGCACTAAAGCTTGACCATCTTTCATGACTAGGGGACTCGTAATTGCAAGAGACTTCCCATTAACCATGGCTGTTTTGCTATTGGGTTTGATTTGTACCCGTGTGGAATTCTTGGTAATGGTATACATATTAGCGTAGCTATCGTATTTGACATCTGCCCCTGCTGTGGTCATCGCTTCTTCTATCGGAACCATATTTACTTTGCCGCCATGAGCAAATGTCTGCGCGCTATATACAAGCGTTAGACTAGCCACTAAGGCGGTAAGAGTTGACTTCAGTATCCTACTAGTAGTGGACTTTTGGTTAATTTTATTATTGGATTTTTGCTTATTATAAATAGTGATATGAGAATGTATCATAGACGATTTCCTTATCGTATTGAGGCGTAGAGATAGCGTATGCTAACTATGTGATGAATTCCATTTCGTGCTTGGTTGTGACAGATAGATAGTAAAAAACGTAGTACATACTCTATAGACGATTCAATTTAAAAGAGGATCAAGGAAACCGAGTGCAGATGTATATGTAATACTTCAAGCAAGGTTAACGCTGTAGTTCTTTTATAAAAGATTGACTATATATCACTTTTGATACAACCATCATTTACTATCACAATAGTTATATTACACGACAACGACCCTTCTATTTTTTTATTTTTATTAAATATACTTCAAAGTGAATTTATTTTTTAGTGTAGATAATATGAGCTTATAGCAGAAAGCAAATACAAAAAAACCGCATGATATTAGCATCACACGGTTTCTCTACTTTAATTACTGCCTGTATTTTTAAAAACAATCATTCATTACTAAGCAAGCATACCGCCATCGACAACGACCGTCGCGCCTGTCGTATAGCTTGACGCATCAGACACTAGGTACAATACCGTACCTGCCATCTCGTCAGGGTCAGCTACGCGCCCTAGTGGAATCGCATGTAGTGCCATCTTTAAAACTTTATCATTGGTGGTCAATGCTGAGGCAAACTTAGTATCGGTCAGACCCGGCAATAATGCATTGACACGAATGTTTAATGGGCCACATTCTTTGGCAAAGGCTTTGGTCATGCTAATAACTGCAGCTTTGGTGATTGAATAGATGCCTTGCTTGTCACCCGCGACCAAGCCATTAACCGACGCAGTATTTAAAATCACCCCGCCGCCCTGCTCGCGCATCATTTTTCCCGCCGCTGTCGACATAAAGAAATAACCGCGAATATTGACCTCTACGGTTTTATCAAAAGCTGCCAAATCTGTATCTAAGATATGCCCATAGTAAGGGTTTGCTGCGGCGTTATTCACTAAGATATCAATTTGACCAAATTCGCTTTTGATATGCTCAAAGATCGCATCAATCTGCTCCATCTCGCCCACATGACAGGCAAAGGCACTGGCTTTGTGACCATCAGCGACGATGCTATCGGCTACCGCTTGGCAAGCATCAATCTTACGGCTAGAGACAATCACATGTGCGCCTCTAGATGCCAATAGACGAGCGATAGACTCACCAATACCGCGGCTGGCACCAGTAACTAAAGCAATCTTACCGGTTAAATCAAATAAATCTTTCATCATTATTCCTTATATTTTAAATATATTATTTTTAAATTTTTATCATCTCTGCGAAACTCAATACCATCTCCAAAAATTTGAGCAGCAAGGAAGACGAGTGCAAATACTACAATTAGTAGACTAAGCGAGTTTGACACCGCTAATCATATTTTTGGGATTGGTATAAAACCATTAAGCTAACATGCCACCATCAATGGTAAAAGCATGGCCATTCATAAAGCTGCTTTCATCACTAGCCAGCCATGCAATCGCACCAGACACTTCATCGACGTCACCTAAACGGCGCATTGGGCTGGCTTTGATGGTTGCTTGTTGGGCACGCTCGTCCATGTTTGCCATGGTATTACGCACCATCGGCGTATCGATAAAGCTCGGACATACCGCGTTAAAACGAATATTAACGCGCGCATACTCGTGAGCAGCAGATTTAGTCAATCCCATTACCCCATGCTTAGCAGCGCTATAAGCTGATAATAGCGGCGCAGAACGCAGGCCTGCGATAGAGGCCACATTAATCACATGACCGCCACCATCGGGTGCCATACAAGTAACAGCGGCCCTCATACAATGCCAAACGCCTTTTAGGTTGACGGCGATATTACGATCGAAATCTTCATCGCTCAGCTCATGCATGGGTGCTGGATTGTGATCGATGCCGGCATTATTTATTACCACATCAAGACCACCAAGCGTCTCCATGGCAAAAGCAAATAGCGCACGTACATCATCACCGCTGGTGACATCGACCTTTTTAAAGACGATACTATTGCCAGCGTCTTGTGCTTGCTTAGCAACGGCTGCGCCCATCTCTTCTGCCAAATCGCCAATCACTACTTTGGCCCCGCGACTGGCTAGCAATAACGCACTTGCGGCTCCAATACCAGACGCCCCGCCAGTGATTAAAATGCGTTTACCAGTTACGTCTGATGCAACTCCATTTGTGTTTAACGTCATACTTTATTCCTTTAAAAGAGTTTTATTTTATATGGTGCAAGTTTTTTCAACACGATGCGACTAACTTCTCATTGGTTAGAACCATTCTGCTTGCATATCGGTACATACAGCATTGTCGTTATTTAACAGCTCGATATCACGATTGATTAAGGGCAATTCCCAATCGATAAAATATTTTGCTGCTTGCAGTTTACCGTGATAGAAGTTTTGTTTTTCCGTATCTTGTGAATTACTGTCCATGGTCTCACTTAATAATTGCTCAGCTTTGCTGGCTTGGCGAATCCAAATCCAACTGACCACGATAGAGGCAAAGATATTCATCAATGCTTGTGCATTACCAGTCAATGTGATGGCTTTTTCTGTTTGCAGAATTTTGCTTAAATGCACCAACACTTCATGCAGATGACCCATATAAGGCATCAATTTACCGGCAAGTTTGGCAGTCTCGGGCGTGCTGATGCTTTCTAAGTCTTTGGTAATTTCACGTTTTAGAACTTGAATACCAAGCCCTTTATTTTGCCATAACTTACGAAATGACAAATCTAACGCTTGCACGCCATTTGTGCCTTCATGAATGGGATTGAGACGGTTGTCACGCCAAAACTGCTCGGCTTGATATTCACGCGTATATCCTGCTCCGCCCAATACTTGAATACCCAAGTCATTGGCTTTCGGCCCATATTCAGACGGCCATGCTTTTAACACTGGCGTGAGTAAATCTAGCAACTCTGTCAGCTCATTTTTTAGCGTATCATCTTCACAAGTATTGATACGGTCGATTAGGTTTGAGCCATACAAGCACAGTGAAATACCGCCCTCGCTATAAGCTTTTTGCGCAAGGAGCATACGCTTGACATCACCATGCTGAATAATCGCCGTTGCCGCATCTTCAGGTTTATTCTTCGGTGCAATTCTGCCCTGAGTTCTATCTTTAGCATAATCGAGCGAATACTGATAACCGCGATAGCCAATCATTGCCGCGCCAAAGCCAACAGCGATGCGCGCCTCATTCATCATTTTAAACATATAACGCAGACCAAAATGCTCTTCACCGATAAGGTAGCCATAGCACTCGCCTGCATCACCGAAACTTAACGCCGTAGAAGTCGCGCCTCGATAACCGAGTTTATGGATTAGTCCGGTTAAATGAACGTCATTGCGCTCACCGACCGATGCATCTTCATTTAAGCGATACTTGGGTACAGCGAATAAAGAAATGCCTTTTACACCACCAGGACCGCCCGGCACTTTGGCCAATACCAAATGCACGATGTTATCAGACAGTTCGTGATCGCCTGCTGAGATATAAATTTTGCTACCTTTGACACGATAGCTGCCGTCGTCCTGCTTTACTGCCGTGGTTTTGATATCAGCAAGCGACGAACCTGCATGTGGCTCAGTTAATGCCATCGTTCCTGTAAACTCACCCGTTAGCATGCGCGGCATAAAGGCATTTTTAATCTCATCACTAGCGAAATGTGAGATAACATTAATCGCGGCAGTGGTTAAAAATGGATAAGCAGTGGTCGATGGATTGGCTGCCATAAAATAGCCTGCCACCGCCGTCATCACGGTTTCGGGTAATTGCATCCCGCCATCGTCAAAGCTATAACGACCCGCGATAAAGCCTGACTCACGAAACGCATCAAAGGCAACTTTTACATCGTCTATCATACTGACTTTTTTGCCGTCAAACTGCGGCTCGTTTTTATCTGCTAAATGGTTGTGTGGCAAGAACAACTGGGTCGCGATTTTATTGGCGGTGTCTAATACTGCATCGAAGGTTTCGCGGCTGTGCTCTGCAAATTTTGAATGCTCGGTTAGCGTTTCAGTGCCCAGTACATCATATAATTGGAACGGTAATTCAAAGTCGTTGATAAGCGTATCTGCTGCCATAGTAGTCTCGTTAACTCATTAAATTTGGTTATCAATTGATATTAATCTAATTTAACGTCTTGCCGTATTGTCATTTATGACATAATTATGGTCAAATAGGACATTTTATTAATCTATGGTTAAGGAATTTCAAATTACGCATACATTTAAAAGGAAGCTGAATTTTGCCCTACTCCAAACCTTTTAAAGTCATCATTGTTGGTTTCGATGGTGTGCTCGGCAGCGTGCTAGCTGGGGCGCTAGATTTGTTTTCGTTTACTGGGGTCAGTTGGCAACGTTTTTTGGACGAGGTGGTAGAGCCAAAGTTTAATGTGCAGATTGCAAGCCTAGGTGGTGCGGATATCAGATGTAGCAATCGCTTAATCATGCAAGCGCATTGCGATATTCAAGACGTAACTGAGTGCGACCTGCTATTGATTCCAACGATTGGTGATTCAATCGATAAAGTATTGAGTCAAAACAGTGAGTTAATTCCGCATTTGCAGCGACTGGCAAATACCAAAGCAGATATTGCCAGCAACTGTAGCGGGGCTTTCTTTTTAGCAAAGGCGGGCTTGCTCGATGGCAAAGTAGCGACAACCCATTGGGGCTATGCCAGTAAGTTTAAGGCAGATTTTCCACTGGTTGATTTGCAAGAGAACCAGTTTGTCACTCAATCAAAGATTCAATCAAAAAACCAGTCGGAAAGTGATTTAGCACACCAATCGGGCGATATATTTTGTGCAGCGGGCGGTAGCGCGTTTTATGACTTGGGATTATTATTGATAGAGCGATTTTGTGGGCGCGAGATTTCTACCCAAGTGGCGAAAACCCAGATTATTGATAGTAAACGGGGTAATCAAAATAGCTATACCAATGTGACTTTGCATAAGCCGCATTCAGACCAGCTGGTTAAGCAAGTACAAGAGTTTATCGAGGAAAACTTTAAGCAACCTATCCAAATCAGCCGTTTGGCTGCCATGGTCAATATCACTCCACGCACTTTAAATAGACGTTTTCAATCCTGCGTCGCGATGCGTCCGATTGAGTATATTCAAGCGGTTAGAATTGAACAAGCAAAGCGTCTATTAGAATCAGGAGATGTGACGATAAAATCGCTGGCCGAGCAAGTCGGCTACGAGGATATCTCGTCATTCACACGTTTGTTTAAGCGCGCCACCGAGCTGACACCGAAAGAATATCAAGATAAGTTTTCGCGGTTGGCGATTTAGTAATGTTTCTTAATAGTACTTTTGTATAGTCGATCTACTAGAAAATAAATACAGCGCTACTGGGGTAAATTTTGCGCAGCCTCTGTCTGCGTAGGCACAGCAAGCAAGAAAGATTTATCCCAGTAGCGCGTTATAGTGTTTGCACTTATTTTTTCAGGACCGATTATATGAGGGCTTAACAAAGAGCAGAAAACAAAAAGCCGACCTGACTTTAAATCAAATCGGCTTTATTGATGCTATAAGTAGACTGCTAATACAGCAAATGTGCTACTGACGTGATAACCACTAAGCTAATAAGTGTGCGAATGATGAATATCATAAACAGCTCTAAAACGTTGAGCTTAATATTTGACTTCAAAATTAGTGCACCAACTTCAGACATATAAATAATCTGGGTAATAGATGCAGCACCGACGATAAAGCGCGTCATCTCACTTTCAATACTCTTACCGACCAACGCTGGTAGATACATATCAGCAAAGCCCATGATCATCGCTGGTGCAGCTTCGGCAGCCTCTGGAATCTGTAACAATTCAAGGACTGGCACTAACGGTGCAGACAACCATTTAAACACAGGCGTGTACTCTGCTAAGCCAAGACCAATGGTACCGATAGCGAAAATAACCGGAATGAGTCCAAGATAAATATCAAATAAATTCTTGACGCTATGCTTAAACACGCTACCCAAGCTTGGCATAGAATGCGCGCGAGTCACAGCACGATTCAACGCCCACTGCGGCATACTATATTGAGCAGGAATTTCTTCATCTAACATACATTTGCCAGAATGGTAAGTATCAGGCTTCAATGACAACGGTGGTATACGCGGCATAATAATAGCAGCTATAAAACCCGTCAGAGCGATGGTCAGATAAAAGAAAACAAAATTGTTGTCTACGCCAATAGTCTTGGCAACGACGTAAGTAAAAGCAATTGAAGTTACCGAAAAGGTCGTAGCAATAATCGCCGCTTCACGCTGGCTATAATAACTTTTATCGTACTCTTGCATGGTGACTAGTAGGCCAATGGAAGCTGCACCAAACCAAGAGGACATGGCATCTACTGCCGAGCGTCCTGGGAGTTTAAATAGTTTGATAAATACTTTACTGGCTAACGTTCCCAAAAACTCCATCAAGCCAAAATCAGTCAAAAATGGTAAGGACAAGATGGCAAAGAAAAACAAAGGAATCAGAATTGGGATAAGATCTTCAAAAATAACACCGCCAGTATTACGGTTGATAATAAACTCAGGGCCAATCTGTAAAAAAATCATCCAAATGAACAAGGCGCCTAAAAAACGTGCAGCGAGCCAAAACCAATCGACATCGAATAGTTTTCTTAATAAAGAGTCTGCATGCAAGTCAGGTCGCAACACTTTTACTGCCAGTGCCCCGATAAAAGAGGTCGTAACTATCGCCAGTGTAATATAAGCGACGTAACCACCTAAAATAGCTTGCAAAGCATCGGTTAATACGCCAAGTAAAATGGTAACTTTACCATCCCATTGAAATGGAATGATAAATAGCGCAATACCAAGCGCTGAAAATAATAAAAATTTCCACAATGACGCGCGCCATTGCTCTCCTTGCGGCGTTTTTGGATCGACAGCATTATTGCCTAGAACAGGCTGCTGCGACTTATTTATATTAACCGTCATTTAATTCCTCCATGATGGGCGACAATCGCCAATTTTTCCATTTCGCTGTCTGACCAATTCCCGGATTTAGCGAATTAGTCGGGTCTAGTTTTTTATAAAACGAATGTAATTCAGACTTAGCGGTATAAACATGACCCACATTGTGTTCAGCGGGATATTCAATATGACGCTGGTCATAAAATGCCAACAATTCATCCTTGAACGTTTTTGAGTCAATAGTAGGATTTAGTAAGTAGTCTTGATGCATGACATAACAAAAAAAATGTCCCAAATAAAAGGTTTTGCTTACTTGTCTTTGCAAGTTAAGAGGTAGCGATTCATCCCAATCTACAGCGTTCCTTGGCAAGGCGATATCTGTAGATACTAGCTCGCCAAATTCACTATGATTTAGATTGTGATAACGAAACATAGCAGCCGTTGCCGCACTGCGAAATACTAATAATGCCTGTGCTTCTTCTTCTGTGCATGTATGTAGTACACCTTGATGCTGCTGCATATGAGACTGCAAAAATTCTTGAGCAGATGCGATATGACTGTCACTTGCACAAACATTCGCTACTTTTATAACTAAATGATAACGGTATGATACTGCTTGCTCGGCTAAAACTTTCGGTAATGATGCTGGCATAAAGGTAGATGCTATCTGTAGCACGCGATCTGGCAAAGTTTTTGGTAATCTCCATTTATCCAGATAATAACCAATCTTTGCTTGTAGTCGATACAACGCTCCTATCTTACTAGCAGGCAGCTTGCGCATACTCAAACAAGTATCACGGCCGTAGCGTAGCGTGATGTCATTGTAATCTTTATGCATATATTCTGCCAAAATAGGCAGATGTAATTCACTTTTAAGCCAATGCTGTCTCAGCGTGGTCAAGGTATCAGCATCATCGGTCGAGATATAAAACGCTTGCTCTTGCTTAGGTTTAGGATAAGTCGCTACTCTTACAGCAAATACAATTACTTTACCTGCTGAACCTGACGCTTCATATAATCCATTAGGATCATTATTGAATCTAGCTGGCGTCTTAGCCTCGCAATCGCGTACTTTGGTTTGATACTGATGGTTTGCGCATGCTTTATTAGGCCTAGCCAAATCTTTATCGAACGTGCCAGCTTGTAAATTATTAAGCATCTCTTCTGGATGCGTGCCTAAATCAACTCCTAAGTGATTGATTAACTCAAACTCACCTAAGGCATTGCGTCTGGCAAACAGTGCCATCTCAGTATAAGCAGGGCCACGCTGCACCAACATCCCACCAGAACTATTACAAATACCGCCGATGACCGAAGCACCAACACAGCTAGAGCCTAATACTGAATGTGGTTCACGCCCTAACGGTGCAAGATTAGACTCCAGTTGTTGCAGGGTCGCAGCTGGTAAGGCAATAACCTCCGTCGCATCATTGAGTAGATAAATACCACTGAGCGACTGCATCGAAATCACTACCACAGGCCGATCATACTCACCGTATGGCGTTGATCCTCCAGTCAGTCCGGTATTGGCAGCTTGAGCAATAATAATGACATCTGCCGCCGCGCAAAGGTTGATGACACGCCATAGTGCGATTAAAGAATCTGGTGTCACTACTGCTACTGTAGTAGAAGCAACAGACTTAATCGCTCCGTACACATAGGCTTGCTGCTGGCTGGGCTTGGTCAGTACATTAGTCGCCCCAATAACAGCCGTCAAATCAGCTAATAAGCCATCTAACAGCTCAGACAACTTACTAGACGAGCGATTAGAATTTAACACCATAGACGTTCTTCCTTGAGCGACCAGACTTTTGCATAACTAGCATCAGCTCATTAACTAAAGCAGGTGAAGGTCTTACCCATTTCAAAAAGAAAATCATCAGCCTCATCAATCTCATAAATGACAGGTTGTTTACCTTTGATGTCTTCTTGCAATGCGTCTAGCAGTTGCTGTTTGTCTGTAATTCTACGATAACCAGCACCAAACCCTGCTGCTAGCGGCTCAAAGTTAGGTGTCTTAATATTCACCCCAATCAATGGCAAACCGCCTTCTTCCATATAGCGGCGAATCTCACCGTAACCTTGGTTGTTCCATAGTAAGACAATCAATGGTAGCTCAAGCTCGGCCGCGCAGATAAGTTCTGCAATGGTAAACTGAATACCCCCATCACCGATTAGACTCACAACCGGCAGCTTCGAGCCAATCATTGCGCCAATTGCGGCAGGCAAACCATAACCTAAAGTGCCAAATCCAGTCGATGAGTTAAACCACTTACGGGTCGCCAGCGCCTCAAAGCCAAGATTGCCACTATAGACCGGTTGGGTCGAATCACCAACGAAGATGACGTCTTTTACTTCATCTCTAATTAGTTGAAGCAGTGCATTTTGTCCAGCAAAGTCTGGCGTCATAGCTTCTATTAACGCCTGCTTTGCCTCAGCTACTCGTGACGCTGCTTGATGATTAAGCTGATGACTTTCTAAACGCGTACAAAGACCGCTAATAGCCATTTGCGCATCAGATAATACGGCGATATCCGCTCTAAAAGGACGCTGCAACTGCTGGGCATCGCAGTCAATACGAATGAGTGTGCCGTTTATTTGGAACTCGCCATTAAAGAACACATCGTAATCGGTCTCACCAAGCTCAGTACCAATCGCCAATACCAAGTCCGCCTCGCTAATAACGGCGCGACCGGCGTCTAATGACTGATTGCTACCCAAACTCAAAGGATGACCAGGTGGCAATAAACCTTTGGCATTAATGGTCAAAAATGTCGGTGCATCGATAAGCTCTGCCAATTTTTGCGCCTCATGATCAACATCAACGCAGCCGCCACCGTACAATACAACTGGATTTTTTGCACTTTTTAACTGCTCAACAATCAAATCCAATTGTGCAGGATTAGGCAGCGGTCTCATGACTTGTGGTCGTGTTAAACCTTGAGAATCAGCTTGGCTTTTTGCAGAGCCATTTAAATAAGGTGTTAAATCAGATGGCTTAGCGACATGACTAGCATCTGCGGTAATCACATCGATAGGCAGCTGGAT
Organism: Psychrobacter sp. P2G3; assembly: GCF_001593285.1. Lineage (NCBI taxonomy): Bacteria > Pseudomonadati > Pseudomonadota > Gammaproteobacteria > Moraxellales > Moraxellaceae > Psychrobacter > Psychrobacter sp. P2G3. The sequence continues at coordinate 1,147,257 of NZ_CP012529.1, read as the reverse complement.
ATGGACCGGTCCTGGACGCGCCCCATTAAATAACGCAAAAGCTTCAGCGATGACCTTAGGTAATGACTCAGGTTGCCAGATAGTTTTACTCATGAGCGCAACCTTGCTAACCATGCCTTGTTGGTCGTGCAATTCATGCAAGTGCCCTTCACCGCTACCCGTATCTTTAACTTTATTGACACTAGATATCACTAGCATCGGTATAGAATCTGCTAACGCTTGCGCCATAGCAGTCATGATGTTGGTCATACCAGGGCCGGTAATAATAAAGCACACCCCGACTTTACCAGAGGCACGGTAATAGCCGTCGGCCATAAAACCTGCACCTTGCTCGTGACGCGGTGTCACGTGGCGAATATTAGTATTAGGCAGACCACGATATAACTCTACCGTGTGTACACCTGGAATACCAAATACGGTCTCAACTCCATAATACTCTAGCCATTGCACCAGTAGCTCACCGCAGGTCAGAGGCGAAGTGATTGGCAATGAAGAAGGCGCTTGCGTTGATTGCGTCATGAGTAGATCATCCTAAAAAAGTTCAATAGCAGTTAAATAATTCGTTCAGCGGCATAGCAAAAATCCCCTTTATTCTCATAAAGGGTGATTTATTATCTATATCTTGAGTTGCGATTAGTAGACTGCTTTGACTTTGTCGTCATAACGTACGCCTGGCAAGATACATAACATTTCGAATAACAAGTTCGCTGCTAGCACAGAGGTGTTACCAAACGGGTCATATGGCGGTGACACTTCTACTAAATCCCCACCAACCACGTCAAGGCCACGCATACCACGAATAATCTCGATACCTTGAGTTGACGTCAAGCCCCCAATTTCAGCAGTGCCCGTACCAGGCGCAAATGCTGGATCAATACCATCAATATCGAAACTCAAATAAACAGGACCGTCACCTAACTTTTCACGCACCTCTGCCATCAATGGCGTCAGCGACTTATACCAGCATTCTTCAGCAGGCACAACACGAAAGCCTTGTTGGGTTGACCAGTCGAACTCTTCGGCACTATAGCCAGTACCGCGCAAGCCAATCTGTACCACACGGTTGCCATCGATTAAGTTTTCCTCAACAGCACGGCGGAACGGTGTACCATGAGCAATTTTTTCGCCAAACATATCATCATTGATATCAGCATGAGCATCGATATGCACCATACCGACAGGGCCATGTTTTTTGGCAAGCGCACGTAAAATAGGCAGTGCAATCGTATGATCGCCGCCCAAGGTTAATGGAATAGCGCCATGATTCACCACTTTTTCTGTATAGAACTTTTCGATAATATCGACGCTTTTTAGCAAGTTAAAGGTATTGATAGGTACATCACCAATATCAGCGACTTGTAAAGATTCAAAAGGAGCAGCGCGAGTGGCAACATTATAAGGGCGAATCATGCGTGATTCATCACGAATTTGTCTAGGACCTAATCTTGCACCGCTGCGGTTTGATGCGCCAATGTCTAAAGGCACTCCAACAAAAGCCACATCCAGCCCTTCAGCATCAGCTTGAGTCGGCAGGCGCATCATAGAAGCAAAGCCGCCAAATCTTGGCATATCATTGCCACTTAGTGGTTGATTGAATTTCATAAATCACATCCTTGTTTCAGTTTGTTTAGAATAGGCAATTTTTTATATGCTTCGACAATACCTAAATATATCAGCGTAGACCATGGTAAAATTCAGAAGTAAACTTCTAAAATTTCGTAGTAAAGAAGATTTAACCGTTATTATTAGAAGTTTGGTGAATATAAAATTACTTTTAAAAACGATGATGAAATCTAAACATTTGATAAGAATACCATTTATTCGTTAATGTGCAGTGAGCATCAGTAATATGTAATAGGTGTTCTAAAACTACCTGACCTTTAAAATACTCCCATTCCTATACACTTAATTTTTATATAGCGTGAATATAAATGCTCGATGAACTTATAAAAATAGACATAAAAACCCTACGTAGCTTTATGGCTATCGTAGAGTGTCAGGGTGTGACGGCCGCTCAATCACGGTTAAACGTTACCCCCTCTGTTATTAGCGGTCACTTGGCACATCTAGAAGACAGACTGGAGATGAAACTCTGTCATCGTGGCCGTGCTGGATTTAAGCTTACAGAAGATGGTATTGCCGTCTACGAGGCGTGCTTGAGCTTTACTGAGGCAGTTGCCAGCTTCCAACATCAATTGCATTATATTCGTCAATTAGATTCTGTTCGTGGTGGCCATATTCGCTTATGTTTGATAGATCAGATGCCAACGATTTTTTATGACGCCTTACGCCAGTGTCTCGCTGCTAGCTATCGTGATAATCCATTGATACATTTCTCTATCGATGTGCAGAGCCCTGAGAGTATGCTCGACAAGCTTTTGAGTAATGAAAGTGATATTGGCGTGGGCTATTTTGGCAGTTTTCCGCCTTTATTAACTTTTAAACATGCCTTTATTGAAGAGCAAGTAGTCTGCTGTGGACGCGAGCATATATTATTTCATGAATCAGAGGGTCTGACTTTCAAGTCTTTAGAACAAAACTACCCATGGATTAAAAGAGGATATATTACCGAGCACAGTATTAACCATATTCGACCTAAGACGTTAAGTGCCACCACTTACCATATGGAAGCAACAGCGCAGCTGATTCTCGCAGGACATCACGTGGGTTACTTACCAAACGATTTGGCAAAGCGTTATGAGGGAATGGGACTGATGAAAATCTTATTACCTGAAGAAGCAAGTTATGAGGTGAGTCACCACTGGGCCTATCGAGAAAACCTACATAAACAAGTCGGTACTTTTTTGGAGCAGATGCTTAGGCTATTAACTGAGCAAACACATTAGTTTAGTGAGCTCGCTTTTTTTAAAACTACTTCGATAACCCTATTATTTTATAAAAAATTGGCATATAAAAGCCCATAGAAAAAGGAGACGATATTATTATCATCTCCTTTTTTTATACAAACTTCATAACCAGTCAATTATTCAGCTGCGATGGCTATCATCTCAACCAATAGCTCAGGACGTGCCAATGCGGACTCACCACAAGCACGAGCTGGTGGCTGTATGCCTTCAAACCATTTATCCCATACTTCATTCATCGCGGCAAAGTCTGACATATCTTTTATCCAGACCGTCACTGATAGTAACTTTGATTTATCACTGCCCACCTCTTCTAACAGTGTTTGTATTTTCTCTAAACAAGTCAGTGTTTGCGCTTTGATATCATCTTCCGCATTGCCCACTTGACCACATAAATAAACGGTCTGGTTATGGACAACAATTTTACTCATACGTTGATTGCTATGTAGCTTTTTCATCGTATTTCATCCTTAATTTATTAAAATATTTGAATCAGTGATGACTCAGTTAAGAAACAATAGCTTAGTTAGAAAAACGCTGGGCGCTAAACGGCTCAACATCAACCACGACAGGTTTGTTATGTATCAGCTCTTCAACGATACGCCCCGTCATAGGCCCTAGAGTGAAGCCTTGATGACTGTGACCAAATGCAAACCATAGTTTTTCATGTTTATGTGCAGGCCCAATGACCGGCTTCATATCAGGCATACAAGGACGTGATCCTGCCCACGCTTCACTCTCTACCGCATCTTCTAATGGTAGAATTTTTCTAGCAAATTTTAGTACTGTCTTCAACTGTCCAAAATTCTTTGGCGCATCCATCGTTGTCATCTCAGCACCAGTGGTAATACGGATACCTTGCTGCATTGGCCCCATGACAAAGCCTTTATCCATATCAAACATACTGTGATTGATATTATTTTTATCAGTCACTTTAAAGTGCTGATGATAGCCGCGCATTGGGAACAATGGCAAATTATAGCCAAGTGGTCTGATCAAATCATTAGACCAAGGTCCGGCAGCGATGACTAACTTATCACTATAATAAGTATCGTTATCCGTGATGACTTTCCAGCCTTCACCATCTTGGACGATTTCTTTTACATTGCTTTCTTTAATCGTACCCTGCATATCTTGGAAGTTTTTTGCATATGCTTTTACCAAGGCGCTTGGGTTTGATACTTGCCATGAATTCAACCAATGAATCGCACCGACAAAACCATCAAAATTAGCGCTAGGCTCCATCACTTTTAATTCTTCAACGTTCAATACGTTATGCTCAACCCCTTTCTCACGCGCAGCGATGGCTGAAGCAATGGCCTCTTTAAAGGTGTCTTCAGAACGATGTAGCTGTAACCAACCATCACGGGTGATAAGTTCATCAGCGCCAGACGCCGTAATCATGGTCTGATGCTCGCTGGTACAATGCGCAATCAGCGTCTGCCACTCTGCTTCGATCTGCTTAACAGTCGCGGGTGCAGAGTATTTCCAATACTGCAATAACGCTTGATGATAACGCAAAATTGCTGGTATACGATAGCGAATATCAGTCCCTTGGTTGGGTAATACTCTAATCATTTCAGTAATTTGGCGTGGGAAAGGATGCGTATGAATTGCTTCGCGCTGGATCAAGCCAGCATTACCATATGAGGTCTCTGACCCTGGTAGTTTTTTATCTAACAACAACACCTGCGAACCGTTATTTTGTAGATGCCACGCAATCGATGTGCCAACCATACCAGCACCAATAACAATAACCTCATAGCGCATAGAATATCCTTTCCTGATAGGTAGTAGAGTCTTGCTTAATAGGGGGTGATAATAACGCGAACCTGACAATTAATAAACCCATATCTGACGGATTTTTTCGTTATCAGATACTTTTGGTTATAGGCATCTAATAAGAGGTAAATTGGTAGGAATAATATGGTCATTAAAAGAACATTTAATACGGAATTAGACTTTCAAACTATGAAGTTAGTTAACTAATTGCGCCTTTCTTATTACTTCCTCGGTATCAGAGGTCAGTCCGTATTGAGCAATACCGGATAGCCAGCCTTGGTGACTATCGTCGTCATTAACTTGCGAGTGACCCATCCCGCCACCATGCCATCTTGGCGAGGATCCCCCTTGTAGGTTATGTCTGTTGGATAATCCAGCGTCACGGGTAGTGATGTCATTGTCGTCACTATCGCCCATGCCGATACCGTCATAGAGAGCGCGACTAATCACGGGGCTGTCGATATCACCATACCAGTGGTTTAAAAGGACGGATTGTCCAAGCCTTGGGGCAAACTGCCAGCCGTGAGTTGCACCTGAGGACAACTGCAGGCTACGCAGCGGTGGTGTCGTTCCATCATCATGCGGGCTGATACCTGCCCAGACCGGGGTGGTGATGGTTTGTTGTAGACCCTCATCTGTGACACTAGAGTCGTAACTTGGCGAGGATGAAGTACTGGTATCGCCTATACGAGCTTGGGTCAGACCGTTGTAGCTACTGCTGACAAAGGACTGCTGGCTTGGATAGGGACAGTAAGGAATAGCGGAGTCTAATAGCGTGGCGGTTACCCAGATGCCGGTGTCTCGAGCGATGTCGTAGCCGTGCTCGGGTATGGCGCTAAGTGCTGTTTGCGCTGTTTGCTTTGCGGTACGCGCTAGCCAGTCTTTTATCAGCACTTGGTTGTGGTAGGAGACGCTATCACTGTTAGGTTCGATACCGACGATGGTCATGCTGGTACAGTATGTAGATAAATGGCCGATAGAAGGTAGGTTGTTGATGCTAACCCTGCTACCGATGCTTAGGCCACGCATGGCACCTGTGGCGCTATAGTATTCTCTATTGCAACCATTGGCACGTACCCATTGCTCAGCTAAGCTGGTGGCAGACGCATCGCTATACACCCGAGACGGCGCTCCAAGTAGTACCGCAGTGTCATCAAACGCTAAGGGCGAGTCATCATCTGCCACGCCTTCATAGATACTATCAGTAGCGAGTCCATCTGCGCGTACCACCACTGTTCGAGTGCCTAATTGCTTGGCGCTCATTTGTAGCTCATCGACGCTGTCTGTACCGGACTGTACTGAGGACTTCTCGTAGCGATAGTCAAGTGGTGATAACTCATTCTCGTCTAGCGCACTGACTAAAGACCAATAGCCCAGCTCATCCACTGAGTCACCTGATACCCACAACGTAGAGACTCCAATATCAGCAAGTAAGTTGGTAATAAAGTCATAATCGCTGACATCAGATTGGGTGCGCATGGCAAGCTGAGTGGTTAGTTGCTCTGATGAGAGTAGCTGCTCTGAGAGCTGCCAGTCGAAGTCGTAATCGCTAAGGAGAATGGTGAGGATATCAAGGGTAGATTGATTGACAAAGCTGCGGGTATGGATGGACTGGGTCAATTGCCAGTTAGGGGTGACGATATCGAGGGTGTAAAAGTGCATGGCGCCGTCTGAGTGCTGATAACGAATTGCCTGAATGACGCCTGTCCGACAAGTAGGCATCCGATCTGCAGATAGCGTGGTTAAGCAGATAGGTGTGCTTATTAAAGATAAACATGCGTCGACATCTAAGAAATTATGACTGAACACTAGTATGTGACTAAAGGAGCTTTGATTGAGGCTACTTGTCCAGAAAAAGGCATTTGGATAAAGGGAAGTAGTTGCTAAAATGTCACTGCCAACACTGAGTTGGTGGAGACGACCAGTTTGTGAGGGCTTAAAATGGATTCTCATCATTGCGATATTAAGAACAAAACTGATAGATTACCAACAAAAGCTACTAAAATATCCTATGAAAAAAGTATAGGGTTTATTGAAATATTGTCAAGTATTAGTAACGATGGACACACTCATTAGGACATAAAATTTTGATTTTAATTTCTATGCTATAGTTTGGTCTTTGTGTTTTCAGTGAAGTAATCGCTAATATTTTTGATGATTTGGAAGATTTAATAAATGAGTATTTACGCACAAAGACTGGCCTCTCAAACTGAATTCATTAAACAGTGTGCTTTGATGAAAAAAACGCCTACTCAAGATTTTGCTAAACACAGTGATTTCACTTGTACTGAAGAACAAACGATAGGCTTGCCAGGTATCAGTCTGAACCTCACCGACGATACCTCCGAGGACGTTTGGCTTCATTTAGAGCGATTGCGTGAAAACTCAGCACCTAAACCCAACAGCTCACTATTAGCACATTGGTTAACATTTCCAATCAAATTTAGCGATCAGCCTTTATTGAAAGAAAAAATCAATGTACAAAATTTAATAGATGATGGTGTTATCGCTTATGAAGAAGTATTCACCCCGTTTGAAGTCGAGGATAGCCATCAGGATAAGACATTAGAAGTAGAAGAAAAGTTATCAGAAAAAGAAGTTTATCTAAAAGATTTTCCTGAAAGAGAATCTTTAAAAAATGAATTTAACGATTATCTCAAAAATATTTGGAAGCCTTGGCTAGTGCAAGAGAAGCTTGTACGCCAAAGTATTGCTTTATATGCAAAGTTATTTAAGCTCAATCAAATGCTACAAGGCAACCTAGCTGATGAATCGCTTGAGCTGGTTTGGGGTGTCGGTGTTGCTGTAAGAAAAAATACTGATAATGGACAGAATAGCGAGCAAATCAAGTATCCATTACTAACACAATCTGTAGAAATTGTCTTAGATCAAAAGACAATGGCTCTACTTATAAAGCCTAATCCCTCTCCTTCTACGCTTGAGACTGAACCTTTCTCCATGGATGAAAATCAAGGTTTGGCCAATCTATTAAAAGATAGTAAACAATTTTATGAATCAGAGGATGTTTTACTAAATCCGTTTTTGCCAAGTAGCTATGAGCCTATTTTAAAATCAGCAGTGACCTTGCTTGATGCTTCCGGCGTTTATTGGCCTGACCATACCATTGCAGATGAGCGAAAAATACCTAAGGCGCAAAATTACCTTATCGTCACTGATACATGGGTCATTATGGCGCGTCCTAGAAGCAATAATATATTTTTGCAAGATTTAGATAAATTCGCCATTCAGCTTGAAAATAGCGATGACCTTCCTTTACCAAGTGCGCTTATAGCAATGTTGACCGAACCTGCTACAGAAAATAAAGAAATCATACTACCTGCTTATCGTGGTTTATCTATGGTCAGCGGCAGTGAAAATTATACAGGCACGCCAGCTGAGCTATATTTTCCTAAAGCATTCAATGACGAACAAGTACAAATCGTACAGCAACTAAATGTCCACGATGGCGTTGTCGTTCAAGGTCCTCCTGGTACAGGAAAAACTCATACCATTGCCAACGTTATTTGTCATTACTTAGCGCTGGGTAAACGCGTGTTAGTCACGTCGATGAAAGATCCTGCATTAAAGGTGCTGCAAGAAAAACTGCCTGAATCCATTCGCCCGCTAGCGGTTAGTCTACTGACCAGTGAAAATGAGGGTTTAAAACAGTTCGAATATACGATTAAAAAAATATCAAGTGAAGTTGCGAGTATCAATCGAGATGCCTACAAAAAAGAAATCGTCATGCTTGATAATCAAATCGATACCATTCATGCGCAAATGGCTCATACTGACAATAAGATTACGGCTTGGGCGCGCTTAAATCTTGATGATATCGTTATGGATAGCGAAACCATCAAGCCCATAGATGCAGCGACTGAGGTTGCTCAAAACAGGCAGCTTATCGAAAGCTTTTCAGATACATTAGGCATAGAAGAGACGTTTAGGCCTCGATTTACTCATGCCGATATGACTGAACTAAGAAAAATGAGAATAAAGCTCGGAAGCGATTTAGATTATCTTGATAAAGAAATACCTGCTGTTGCAGACTTCCCTTCTATCAATACCGTAAAACAACTGCACAAAGATTTGAGTTATCTCAATGAGTCGCAAGCAGCTGAAAAGCAAGGAGCGCTACCAAGCTTAGTAAACGAAAACGATAGCACTATCAGCATGGCTCACGATGCTGCTTCTAATACCTCTCGTTTAATTGATCTTCTTCAAAAGATTGCAGTGGCTGGGCAGGATTGGACGACTCATATTCAGCAGCACTTAGCTGATGAGACTAAGCAAGACATCATCGCTCATCTAACTGTACTCAACGATGAGATTAAGTCGCTTTTTAATGAGAGAACCATTTATTTAACCAAACCTATCACGATGGCTGATGGTTTTGATAAAAATCCAGAGCTTGTTGACGCGGTCAAAAACTTATCCGAAGGCAAGAAACCATTTGGTATCGCTGGGACTTTTGGTAAGTCTGCTGAGAAGAAAATCCTTGAAGCTATCACGATTGTCTCTTCGCAACCCTCAACTGTAGAAGACTGGCAATATATATCTAGCTATATAGACTTTAGAAAAAAATCTCAGGCGCTCATTATTCGTTGGAATTCATTATCGAATGACCTACCCCTACCAATATTCGATGTAGCACCTGATAACTTGTCTAATTTAAATTCAGCCGTTCATTTATATAGAGACATTGTCGATAGCAACAACCTACAACACATTATTAAACAAGCGTTACATGCTATTTTCTTGGACTGGGATATTATTTCTACCGCACCTTATAATAAGGATGTTTTAGTTAAAATTGAAGGTATTCTTAAACAACATTTGAAGAGACATGGTTTAGCAGAAAGTCTCACGCTAAAAGAAAATTCACTTAATAAGCTTGCTGACTGTAATGGCGTCATTAGTGAACAAATAACGCTCTTTTTAAATCAGAAAATCGGTAATTTGTCGTTGTCAGATGAGGCCTTAAGTACGGAGTGGGAAGAGCTACTCAATGAGCTACAGCGAGTAAATAATCTTGCAACAGACTTACAGACGGTCACTGCCGTTACTCAGCTTATCGACGACAGTGGCGCACTACTCTGGGCAAATCAATTACGCCATGAGCCTTGTCTTAATTCTCAAGATACGTTGTCATTTGATACACTGTCATCTGATGACTTGCTGCCTGATAACTGGCAGCAGATTTGGCGTCTTAGCCGATTGATGGGCTTTATAGACAGTATAGATGGTCGCAAAGAGTTGGTTGATCTCACCAAAACTCGTAGCCACTTAGAGTCAGATTTGGCAAGACTCTATCAAGAAGCAATCACCAAAAGAGCATGGCTAAAAGTCGCTGAGAATGCGACGCCAAACGTTAGGGCGTCTTTAGAGAAATACCGCTCTGCCATTATGCGTATTGGTAAAGGGACAGGCAAAGGCGCACATTATTATCGCCGAGAAGCGCGCGAAGCCTCTGCGGGAGCAAGTGCGGCTATCCCTTGTTGGATTATGCCGCATTATCGTATTTCTGAATCCTTGCCAGCAGAGTTTGGTAGTTTTGACTTGGTTATCATCGACGAAGCGTCCCAATCTGATTTAACAGCGTTACCAGCCATCATGAGAGCGAAGAAAGTTCTAATCGTTGGTGACGATAAGCAAGTGTCACCAGAAGGCGTTGGTCTCGATATCGAAAAAATTCGTAATTTGATGGCACAGTATCTCAGCAATCAAGTGCCTGTTTACCGCTCACAGATGTCACCTGATCGTTCAATATATGATTTATTCAAAGTCGTTTTTGCCGATAGCAGCGTCATGTTAAAAGAGCACTTTCGTAGTGTTGCGCCTATTATTGAGTTCTCAAAACGTGAATTTTATAATCATGAGCTGATACCGTTACGTAAAGCCAAACCTTCAGAGCGCTTAGATCCACCACTGATTGATGTATACGTTACCGACGGCTATCGCATTGAAGGCTCTAATATCAACCCTTCAGAAGTCAGGTTTATTGTCGATGAAATCAAAACCATCGTTTCTGACCCAGCTTACAAAGGTAAAACCATCGGCGTCGTCTCATTATTAGGCAATAAGCAAGCGCATAGTATTATGGAGATACTCAATAAAGAATTGGATGAGACTCTCATGACCACTTTTGATATTGCCTGCGGTGATGCGAGAACCTTTCAGGGTAAAGAGCGCGATATCATGTTTTTGTCGTTGGTAGTGGCACCCGGAGCTGCCCATGCACAAACGAGAGACACTTTTGCCCAGCGGATGAATGTCGCTGCTTCAAGAGCACGCGATAGAATGTATTTGGTACGCAGTATTGAGTTGGATGAGCTTAGCCAAGCTGATCATTATCGAGCAGAACTCATCAAATACTTTCAAGCACCATTTATGCAACATGAAGAAGAAGTCGTTGATTTGCGCGATAAGTGTGAGTCGCCTTTTGAAACAGAAGTCTTTGATCTTCTCACCGAGAGAGGCTACCGAGTTATTCCGCAGGTTAAAGCTGGCGCCTACCGAATCGATATGGTTGTCGAAGGTGAAGAGGACAATAGCCTCGCCATCGAATGTGATGGTGATAGATATCATGGGCCTGATAAATGGGATAGTGATATGCAGCGTCAGCGTATTCTTGAACGTGCTGGCTGGAAATTCTGGCGCTGCTTTGCTTCCACTTTTGTAACCCGTAAAGATGAAGTCATACAAGACTTACTAGCAGAATTGAAGCGTTTAGAGATTTATCCAATCGCTACTGATTCTTTATATAGTAGCTCATATGTTGAATCTAGAGTCGTCACTACTGTTAAAGAACCAACCATTGATATCGAAGCTGATGCTTAGGCATATAATGCTCAGTTCAAATACTAAAAATGGTGGCTGTATAACCTTAACGGTCACCACCACACCGGATCATCACTCGCCAGCATCTCTAAGGACTTCCTAGAACGCTTAACCTCAACTTCATCTGCAGACAACTCAGCGATAAATCGTGAGGGCTTGTCAAAATACCCTGAATAACTGGCAAAATAATCTGGCGCGGTTAGATACAGTCTGCTCTTAGCACGGCTACAGGCAACATAGAATAATTTTCGCTCCTCTTCTAATTCCTCAAAGTCATCTAAAGAGCGATGATGCGGCGTGATACCATCGACTAATGAATTGACGAACACCACTGGCCACTCTAGCCCTTTGGCACTATGAATGGTCGAGATAGTAACTTTGTCTTTATCGTTTTCCTCAGGCTGACTGGTCGTTGCCACTGAGTCATTGGGCGGATCTAATGCCAAATTTTCTAAGAAATTATCAAGACTGCTATGCTCTGTTGCCAAGTTTTTGAGAACGCGAAAGTCCTCGCTACGCTCACGCCAGTTCTCTTCAATCGTCTTTAAAATAGGAACATAAAACTCTAAAATACGCTCAATAATAGTCTCGACTGATTCTTCCTGACTTGCCTTAGTCAGAGTATGATACAAAAGCTCAAGTTGCTCACTTTTTTTGGCAAACTTTGCCGTCAGCAATGGCTCAAAAGAATTATTATCAGAATTAATTGCTTGAGTCAAACGCGTCGCAGTGACTGCCCCAACTCCTTGGAACAAGGTCAAAATTCGGTGCCATGCAATCGTATCATTGGGGTTATAAAGAATTTTAATAAAGGCCAACACATCCTTGATATGACGGCGCTCAACGAACTTAATACCCCCTACCACGATAAATGGAATATGACGCTCCATAAATTCTAACTGTACATAATTGGACTGAAAAGACGTACGGCACAGTACCGCAAAATCATTGTAATCCTGATCTGGCTTTAACTCGATAATCTTATCGGCAATAAACTTAGCTTCTTTCGTTTCATCACTCAGGCGGCTAAATATCGGCTTTTCGCCCGTTATAGTAGCGTTTGAATAGAGCTGTTTTTGATACCCCAAGGTGATTTGTGCGGACAAGGCATTGATATAATTTAAAACAGCAGGCGTACTGCGATAGTTTTGCTCCAGCTTAATGAGACTCGCCTCAGGATAGGTCTCACCGAACAGTAGAATATTTTCGTAATTTGCGCCGCGAAAAGCATAAATACTTTGGTTGTCATCCCCGACCACCATCAACGATACCGATTCAGGCTCGCAAATCAAATCTATCAGCTGCTTTTGCGGGATATTAGTATCTTGATATTCATCGACCATGATGTAGCGATATTGGTTTTGTAGTAATTGTCTAAATGTGTCATTGGTCTTTAAATGGCGCACGACTTGGCTAATGATGTCATCAAAATCATAGAGATGATTGGCACGCTTATACTCATGAAAATCGATTGCTAATTGCTCGATAATGGGAATATGTACGGCGATATCAGGATAATTACTTTCGATTAAATCGCGGATATGAATGCGTCTATTTCTAGAGGTGGAGATGATATTTTGCAAGGTCTTTTTACGAGGAAAGGCTTGGCTTTTGGTTTGCGCAGGATACTTTTTTTCTTTATGAATTAAATCGATCGCATCCTCGCTATCGCCTGTATCCAAGATAGTAAATCGCGGATTAATACCAAGCAGCCCTGAATACTGGCGCAATAGCATATTGCAGAATGAGTGAAAGGTTCCACTGGTGATATCATTTAACGCTTTACTAGTTGGTAGTATATCTTCTGATAATTCATCATCAGACAAAGTATTATTTAGCAGCGTCTTAGCGCGACTCTTAATCTCATTCGCCGCTTTACGAGTAAAGGTTAGTAGCAAAATGCTTTTGGGTGTCACCCCATTTTCTAACAAATAGCTGGTGCGATAAGTCAACGTTTTGGTCTTACCAGAGCCAGCACCTGCGATGACCAATACCTTGCCATCGATAGTAGTGGCTGCTAACAATTGGTCAGGATTTAGCTCACTGGCATAGTCTACTTTTAACTCTAATTCACCATTCAATCTTTGCTTAAGCAGCTCGATATTTGCATCGTCATCAGCGTCGATTAGATTGGCCTCGAGCTTCTTTATCGCCTTTTCAAGACGCGTAAGCTTAGGCTTAATCTCCATAAAGTTCTGCGGATAATTATAGCGGTGAGTATCAAAAATCGTGGTAGTCATTGCAGGATATTGCCTTTAATTTTGGGTAAAAACTGTCTATTTAAAATTATTGAATTAAAAATGGTACTTCGTTAATAGGTTGTATATTAAGTCACTTTTAACGACCTATAAAAAAACCTGTCACTATTTTTCATAAGGCTTTGCAACGATATGAAAAGTAGTGACAGGTTATAGATATGCAATAGGCTTTGAGCTCCTATTACTCAGCTTAGACTAAATGACACCTAAGTTAAGCAATATTTAACGACCTAAGACTGCACGCGGATCGATAGGATTACCATTCAAGCGCACTTGGAATTGCAGTGCTACTTGGTTGGTCTGGCCGCTGCTACCCATACTGGCAATACGTTGACCGAGCTGTACTGCTTCGCCTTCTTTGACGAGTAGCTGGCTGTTGTGCGCATAAGCGGTAATGTAATTGCCACTATGACGAATCATAATAAGATTGCCATATTCTGTTAGCCCATCGCCAGAATACAGTACCGTTCCACTTTGGCTAGCAAGTACTGGATCACCTTCTTTACCAGCAAACCACATGCCCATGTTGCCAGATGAAGCATCAAAATTGCGGATTACTTGGTTACGGCTAGGATACTCGTACCCTGCTGTCGAGTTAGCAGTTACCTCATAAGCAGGAGTTGAGCCAGTCGTAGGCGGTGGTGTGTACTGCGGCTGCGGAGTCGATGGTGTAGCAGCAACGTTATAGTTGTTGTTACTAGTAGGACGTACAGGCGCGCTTTGCTCACCGTGCCAAAGCTTGAGCCATTGACCACTATAGATAGTATATTTACTATCAAGACCGTTAAGTGCACCGATTTGACGATAATTTAAGCGATAACGTGAAGCAATTTGACTAACAGTATCGCCACGTCTGACAAGATGATAGTTAGGTACACCTTGGCTATTGGTGATGATTTTAGGACCTGATTGTGCAGAATTTTGATAAGTAGGCTTAGTCGCACAGCCTGTCATCGCAACCGCTAGAGTTCCGACTAAAGCAGCAGTCGCCAGCTGCGACTTAGAAATAAGCTTTTTCATACAAGGTTTCCTATTCTTTATATTACTCACGATTATCGTGTTGTTATCTTTACAGTTTATAGAGTTATACCGCCGCTATTATAACCATAATATCGCTCTATTTATAGAATTTGACTCTATTTATAAAAACAGTACTTCTAATATTAAATATCAATATATGAGCGCCTTACAAGGCTAAGGTCGAGAGTCGATCAAGCGCATAAGTCGGCGTATGATGCAGACGAACAGGTGATAAGCTAATGTAGCCTGCTGCGACGGCTTGAGCATCAGTATAGACAACTACGCTATCGTTATTATCTGTTATCGATTGATTTTTAAGCTCAAGGCTGTTTATACCTAGAGGCTTATATCCATTTATAGGATCATCATTAAACGTATCGATAGAAGCGCCGCTATACTCTTCGGTTTTCGGATTTTGGCAGTTTTTTAAACACAACCAATAGGCATCACGGCCACGTGGATCCACTATCTGATGTACAGGGTTTGCCAGTAGACTATGTTCTAGAGTCGTGACCTTACGTCCATTAATAGCCTCAGCCGTGTCTACATTAGGAATATTGACGTTTAGTACATGATAGGGCAAACGCGTGATTTCTTCCAATATAGGGGTTTCAGTCAATAGTTTAACGATTTCTTCTGCTGCCATTTGATAATGACTGATTTTATCCTCTCCGTTACCCTTGATTTTACCGCCTACTAACGAGGTTGCAATCGCTGGTACGCCAAAGAGTTGGGCAGTCAACGCCGCACCAAAAGTACCTGAAAAAAATACCTTTTGCCCTAAATTGTCTCCAGAATTAATACCTGTAATCACACAGTCAAACTGAATATCTGAATAAAGCTGATGTAGGGCAAGATAAACACAATCTGCAGGTGAGCCATTAACGGCAATAAACCCTGATGGCAGCTCGTGGGTATATAATGGCTGTGAGATATGGAGCGAGCTTGCGCTACCGCTCTCTTCTGCATTTGGTGCAACGACCATTACCTCTCCTACTTTAGAGAGTGCTTGATATAACGCTAATAATCCTGGCGCATGTATCCCATCATCATTACTAATTAAAAACTTCATATCAGCTCAATATAATCATATCTTATTTTCTAGCTGCTTATTATTTTCTAGCCGCTTACTCGCTTACTATAGTTTCATTGCTACTGTTCATATGACTTATCAATATAGACAGCACAATGTAGCAATGCTTTGATGTAAAAGATAGTTTTGGTGAGCTAAAGCGCAGCAGATAAATATAGATATAAAAAAGTAAAAAATAAAAACGTCGTATAAATACAATGTCATTTGAAATACAGTTATCAGCGTAATAATAGTTATATTTAATGAATACCTATTCATAGATAAGTAAGTCAATAGCGAGTCTATGTGCATAGAATCACTTGATATATAGAATCACTATATAACCTTGAAAGCGATTATAACTTAATAGTGGACATTCATAAACTAACACTTAACTTCTTACCTTAAAGTCAAGTATAATCAATCAGTTGCAATTGCACCTACAAATGCTTGATGACTCCTTTAACATTACAAAATCCACCTTTGTGGATGTATATACTGATACTGATTGGTCACCATTTAGCTTATTTTTTCGTTACAATAGGCAACAACGAACAACAATAGACAATTATCTATTAAGGCTAATGTAACTTATGGGCAGATGCTACTGATATGTTGCTACGAATCGCCATCAGGTCACAAGACATCTACACATAAGCCAATATTTTATGTGACTTTTATTTTTTTTCCGATTACCATAACACCATTAAATAACGCAAAGCGAGTGTGATACCGAATGAAGAATCAATCGATATTAGCTATGATTTCTATAACGACAAAAACAGTTTCGAAAATAGCCTCAAAAGTTGGCCTTGTTGGATTGATAGCCTCTGTTACCATGTTAGCACAAACGTCTAATGCAGCTAATGGTAATGTCTCTACCATTCCTCTTGATATGTCTGGTGTTAGTATTACTAAACATGAGATTGCTGTTATGCAGGTACTGTCTGAGATTTGCCCACCGATGCTAAACAAAAGACAAAAACAACGGTTTTACAAGTCTTATAATACACAGCTACATGAACTTATGCCTTCTTTAGAAGACCCTAAAGCGGCTATACAGTATTTGTCAACGCAGCAAGATTATCGTCAAATTCTACAAAGCATTCGTAGTTGGACTCTTGGATTCTCTAAACAAGACAACAAAGCGCTTTGTGAAGACTTAGCGAACGCAGAGTACTAATGACTGGCATACTGCCAACCTAGTAAAAACAAGTTTTAATGGTAATTTAGCTATAAGTAAGCTACTAATAAAACAATTATAAGAGCTTTTTTATACATAATAACTCACTGCATAATCGCTTTAACCCAAACTGAGCTTGCTACCCCTCACTCTGAAAGCTAAGAGTAAAGGGTAGCAAGCTTTTTTGTATTAAATCTTTATAAGACATTTGTACAAGTTTAAAACCTCTATATAACCTGCGTATAGTAAAGCCATCACTATCCTAAATAGTTTCTCGCATCTTTTAACAAATTAAATCTAAATGATAGTCATCATAGCTGTTGCTGTAGACTGTTTTTTAGACTATTCTTGCCCACATTGTCGACGTCTTATTTTATCGTATTTATTGTTTCCCCATCGGGTAGCATTTTGCTAAGATAAGGCCTTAATTTTATGTCCACCGTCAGCTTCAAATGCTTGTATCAGTATAGTTGGCGGTAGACGCATTGGGTTTCATGATGTGGTGTAACAATCTATGACAGTAAAGCTTGTAAAACAACAGCTCGTACAGCTGGTAGTTGGTGTTAGCTTATCTTTAAGTGCAGTAATGGCAAATGCCGCCATTCAACCACCGGAGATGGATAATACCGCCTATGTATTGATGGACTATAATACTGGTGAAATACTAGCGCAAAAAAACGCTAACCAGCCTCTACCACCAGCCTCATTAACCAAAATGATGACCAGTTATATCATCGAGCAGCGTTTAAGCTCAGGCGACTTGACCGAAGATGAGCAAGTACTGATGAGCAAAAACGCGTGGTGTCGCGGTAGCAGTAGCCAGTCTTGTATGTATGTGCCAGTGAACAAAACCGCCAGTGTCATCGATATGCTACGCGGTATCATCATTCAGTCAGGTAATGACGCATCAAAAGCAATGGCTGAGCATATTGCAGGTAGCGAAGCGTCATTTGCAATATTAATGAATGAACAAGCCAAAAAGCTTGGAATGGATAATACGCACTTTGTGAATGCAACGGGCATGCCTGATGAAGGTCACCAAGCATCAGCACTTGATTTAGCAAAGCTTGCGCGCGCTATCATTAAAAATAGCGGTGAGTACTATGACATCTATGCTGAAAAAGAATTCACCTACAATGGTATCACTCAAGGCAATCGTAATGCTTTACTTGCCACCGATCCTACCGTAGATGGTTTAAAAACGGGTCATACTGATGCAGCAGGCTACTGTCTGGTTGCCTCAAGTAACCGTGATGATATGCGTCTGATTTCTGTCATTATGGGTACAGAAAGCCAGCAAGCGCGTGCTGATCAGTCGCGAGAGCTGCTTAACTGGGGTTTTGGACACTTTACTACCGTGACTAAAGCACCGTCTGGTCAGTTTGTTAGCAAGCTACCAGTATGGTTTGGAGAGGCAGATGAGGTAGAGTTGGCAACAGGCGATACTCTACAAATTCTAACCAGCAAAACTCAAAAAAACAAAATCACTACTGTTGTTGATATCCCTGACAGCATAGAAGCACCTATCAAAAAGGGTCAACAAATCGGTAAAATGTTGGCAGTAATTGATGGTAAAGCAGTAGCTTCAGTGCCTATCGTAGCGACCAATGATGTCGAACAATCAGGCTTTATGAGCCGGATGTGGCAGCATGTGGTACGCTGGGCACAGAACTTGTTCTAAGTTTATTAGAATAATAGCCAGTCAATTATTTTTGATAAGCTTATAAACATAAAAAAGACGCTTCTAATCAAGCGTCTTTTTTTATTCCAGATATAAAGCTTGTTACTGCAAAACTTGATAGTTAATAGTTAAAAACTAGGCTAACCATTTTTTCAATAAAATAGTTAATACTTTAGGATCTTGTACCGTACTATGACAGTAATCTACCCCTGCGGCTTTTAAATCGTATTCAAAACTTTCTACATAACGCTCTTTATGCGGCGGATACCAATAAATTAATAGTGAGCGAGAAGTAGTTTCCCGTTCACGAATACACTTGGCTAATTGAGCGACCTGTTCGGGTAATACCTCTTCTGCAAACATAATCGTATTTACTTTTGCTTTCAAAATGTAATCCATCATCGATTGTCCGTTACGCTGGGATTTGACATTAGCCCCAAGCTGCTTCAATGTCTGTACCATAAAGCCCGTTTCATCGTGATGGTAGTAAACAATATCCATTCCTTTTAAGAGATTCTGGTGTTGAGTCTGACTTCTATAACGCAGGGGCATGGTAACAATGAACTTACTACCTGTACCGAGCTCACTATCAACTTCAATTTCTGCACCAAGTAGTTGGATAATTTGTTTAATAACTGACAGTCCTATTCCTACCCCTTCATGCTCACGAGTATCTGACGAATCAACTTGGAAAAATGGAGTGAAAATATCTTCTAAGTAAGTTTTATCAATACCAATACCTGTATCAGTAACTTTAATTTGCCAGCGAATACTCTCATTAAAATGTGTCAGCTGAGAATCAATAACAACTTGGCCTGTATAAGTAAATTTAATCGCATTGTCTATCAAAGTGGTTAAGATTTGCTGAATCTTAGTCACGTCCCCTTCAAGGGTATATTCTACGTGATGAATACGGCTAATTAACTCTAGATCTTTTTGCCTCGCTGCGGGCTCGAATTTTTCTATTAAGTCGGCAATCATTTGTAATGGATTAAACTCACTTAAACTGACGATCATTTGGCCTTTTTCTATCCTATTTAGCTGGATAATCTGCTCAAGCGTTAATTCTAAGTGATGACTTCCTTTATGAATGATGGCTAAGGTGTCTTTTTGTTCATCGTTGAGATATTGATTATCCAATAACTGTAAACCACCTGTAATAGCATTCAGTGACGTCTTTAGCTCATGAGTAATCATGTTTTGAAAATTGGAGCGCTGCATATCAAGAGACAAATCCTTGTTATGTAACTGCTGCTCAAAATCTGCAAGGTCGCGGTAGTCTTGCTGTGCGGCTCTTAGTCGATCAAATAAAATAATAAAGGCTTTTTTTATACGTATCAGCTCTTCAAATCCAAAACGCTGTTGAATAGTTGGTAGTTGTTCAAGCTCAGGGTTGTTGGCTGCCGTTTCGCATACTTTTGCCAGCTCAATAATATCTTTGGTCGGCCAATTAAGTTTACGCAAGACAAACCAAACAATAGAGATAGCCAGAACAATGGTCGCAAACCACGATAACAAATTAATGCGTATCCAGTACCAACGCAGCTTATTGATATCCAAGGTAATATTGATATAGCCAACTAAGGTATTACGAGCTGCCAGTTGAGTCGTTGACATAGTTGTATCTTCAGCTTCAACAGATAATGTACTAGCAAGTTGTTGACTGGAGTTAGCACGCTGAATACTATTGCCACTAAGGTAGCAACTAGTAACTGGATAGTTAAAGCTGACCGTATCAGCAATCAAGGCGTTATACCAATTGTTGCTCACGCTATCGATATCATCTTGACCCAAGGAATCAATAGGATCATCAGTCGAATAAAACAGAATACTTTGTAGAGTCGGGTCACTATCTAACAATGTACTTACTTGTCTGGCAACAAGATTAGCACCATCAGGGATTGAAGCACTATTTGCAAGCATCTCACCCAATTGCTGAACATGGAGACGTTTTTGTTGATAGCTATAAACAAAGGCATAGACGAAAGACAATAAGAAGCCTGCCAAAACTGCCACAATGATAGCTTGCAATACGGAACGACGTATAATCGTGGGTATGTTTGTAGGAAGACTTGTACTCATGTTAATCAATCAACTCATGGCGGCTATTACTTATAGTACCTCATAAGTGTATGGATCGTTTGTTTTAGGATGCGTGGTAAGGATAGAAAGTACTTATACTAGTACCATCTTCTCAATTTATTTGGCCTAAAGACCTCTATTGCAGAGGTCTCTAAACATATTTCTTATCGTTTTTTATCAGTGCTTTTATTATTCTTTGAATACTTTTGCTTACGATTACGCTGGCGCTGAAGCAATTGTTGTGCTTTAGCCTTGGTTGGCGTATCACTCTTATTAGCATATGGATTTTCGTTGAGCTTAAAGACCACGTTAAGCGGTGTACCTTCAAGTTTAAACACTTCACGGAATTGGTTTTCGAGGTAGCGCTGATAACTCTTAGGTAATGAGCCAGTTTGATTACCATGAATAACAATTACCGGTGGATTATGGCCACCAATATGAGCATAACGCAGTTTAATACGGCGGCCTGCAACGGTTGGTGGCGGGTTCGCAGTAACAGCATCTTCTAAAATCTGCGTCAAACGATTGGTAGACACTTCAAACATAGAAGACTGATAGGCACGTAAAATGGATGGATAAAGATTACCCACACCCGTACCATGCAATGCTGATATCAAATGCACTTTTACATACGGTATGAAATTAAAACGACGATCCATCTCGATTTTTATATAGTCTCTTTGATCATGAGTTAAACCATCCCACTTATTAATGGCGACTACTAATGCTCGGCCTGCATCAAGTGCATAACCAATCATATGCAGATCTTGATCCACGATACCTTCTTGCGCATCGATAACGATGACAGTAACGTTAGAGTCTTCGATAGCTTGTAAGGTTTTAATAACAGAGAATTTTTCTACTTTTTCATCAATACGGCCACGGCGACGTACACCAGCAGTATCAATCAATACGTAGTTTTTACCATCGCGCTTATAAGGAATATAGATACTATCTCGCGTGGTACCAGGCATATCGAACACAACGACCCGATCCTCACCTAATAGACGATTCACAAGCGTAGATTTACCTACATTTGGACGACCAATAATAGCGAGCTTTAGACCATCTGGCTCTCCAGCATCTACGTCTTCAGGCATATCAGCAGTAATTACTTCTAAAAGATTGCCGACACCGCGACCATGGCTGGCAGCCATTGGATAAGGTTCACCCAATCCTAGTGCATAAAATTCTGCAGGCGCAGCATCATGAGCGCCATCGACTTTATTGGCGACAACATATACAGGCTTGCCTAAGCTATGCAAGAACTTACCGATTTCTGCATCGGCACCAATCATGCCTACGCGCGCATCAACTACAAAGACAATAATGTCAGCTTCATGGATCGCGGTATGTGACTGCTCAGACATATAGTCATCAATATCACCTCTGCCATCGTCTGCTTCACCGATACCACCAGTGTCCACAACGATAAATGACTTGCCTTCATAGGCAGCATCACCATACTGGCGATCACGAGTCAGACCTGATAGGTCGGCAACCAAAGCCTGACGACTCTTGGTAAATTGATTAAATAAAGTAGATTTACCTACATTGGGACGGCCAATTAGGGCGACCACGGGCTTGATACTCATGCGTTACTCTCAATGACGGACAATAATGACAACAAATACGTGTCATATTACCGCAAACTTAAATGAATGATAAAGATAAAAAATAATAATAAGGGATAACAGTCTGTGATTGGATAGATAATGCATTAATCGTATGAGACAGTCCGCTAGTTATAAATAACTGCACCTATATAAGGGCGCATAGATTACGCGAAACGTACTGTCTATACAAGGCATTAAACGCTGACAAGGCAGCGTTTAAATTATATAAAGCTATTATTAGATACTCTTACTAAGAAAAATAACTGAGTAACGCAATCTAATAAGTTACAAACAATAAGTTAAAACAACAATAGATTTAAGTATTTAACGTGCTAACTGCCATATTGCTACTTGACCAGAGACACTTTGAGTCATTAAACGACTACCCTGTACTTGCAAGTTAGTTAACGCACCTTTAGTCTGTACTCGGCTAATAATATCGCCAGTTGCAGGATTAAATAAATGCACTACCCCTTCAAGGTCACCAACAGCGATATAGTTTCCAATCATGACAGGGTTGGTCAAATCGCGATAAGCAAGTGCCTCACTTTCCCACAACACGTTACCATTAATACGATCGTATGCAACGACCTTACCTTCTAAGCTGGTTGCAATGACTTGTTTGTTATTCACCGCAAGTGCTTTTAGGCTAGCAAGTTCGTTAACAAACATGACCTGACGTGACGTTAAATCAATCCCAAGCAACTGACCACTATAGCTAATTGCATATAACTGATTATTATCAACGATAGGCATGCCATCGACATCGCTCATACGTTCAACTTCACTACTACCAGTACCTACACCGACACGTCTTGACCACTGTGGTAAACCACTATCGGTCGTGATAGCGTGCAGGCGGCCATCAGCAGTAGCCAGTAATGCCGTTTTGTCATCTAATAAGGTTGGCGCTGCGCTACCGCGGACACTAATAGCTGGGACTTGAGTCGCAAACTGCCATATCGATTGACCAGTCTGTAAAGATAAGCCATGTAAAAAGCCATCATTAGCAGATAATACCACACGGTTATTACTAATCAGTGCAGGCGTGAGCACAGAACCCGATAATTGATGCTCCCAGCGCTTAGCACCCGTAGCGCTATCGAACGCCATTACTAAGCCATTACGTGTACTAACAATAGCGGTTTGACTTAATGGATCTAGTGCCACACCGCCCGTGATTTGATTGCCAACATTCATTGACCATAAACGCTGACCAGTACTATCAAAACCTGTCACCTCACCACCACGTGATGCCGTGACAATCTGTGCATTGCTATAGCCAACTTGTAGAGCAAGAGGGTCTTTTTTACTGGCTTTTTTATTACCAACATCAACGCTAAATACAGGCTGAAGCACACTAACAGGTTGTGCAATTTGCACCAGTTTGACTGGATCATGTACCACTGGCTTGATACCACGGTTACACCCAACGACAGCAGTCGTCATCAGCGCCAAGACTGCCACATTCATGACAGTCGACTTTATGGTCTTATTTTTTATCGTTTTGCTGAAGCGAATAGATCGGGTCATTGTATGTTCTCACTACGAATAAATTAACTATCGATAAACGGGCTATAAATTGAGAAGCTGCGAATAAATAGCACCATAATTGTCTGTAATATACATTACTTATTATACTGCTGACTTACTGCGCTGCTTGGTCAGAAACGTTACTATTGTTAACGCTATCATTAACGTTAACATTAGGATTTTGTGTTGCTGTCTCAGGTATAGCAGCTGCTTGAATAAGGCTAGCTGGCTCGCTAATTGGTTCAGGAACGATACCAAGACTCTCCATCTTTAATGCCAATACTGCTCGAGTTTCTTGACGTTTACTGATGAGATTCCAAGCATTAGTATAAGCTTTGATAGCAGCATCTTCATCATTTTTTGCTAAGTAAATATCACCTAGCAACTCTTGTTGGCTGGCCTCAAACGAGCTTGGCATATCATTGTTAGCTTCTGCTAAAGCTGCATCTGCATCACCTGCGGATAATAGCGTCTCTGCATAACGCAAGCGCGTAATAGCACTTAAGCCTGCATCACCCAAATCTATTGCTAGAGCCTTTTTTAAAGTTTCGGTAGCACCAGCAAAATCATCGCTATCGACCTGCTGACGAGCTTTAATCATTAATGCTTGCCAAGCATAGACTGAGTCCCCATGCGTGCTAACTAGTGCATCGATATCTTTATTGAGCTGGGTACGACTAGCAGCAAGTGCAGTCAATGCCTCAGCCTCTAAATCTGGGTTTTGTGCTGCTAGACTAACTTCTTCATTGAGCCTTTGAATATCCGCATAATGATCAGCGGCAACGGTATCTACCCGTGCATGGTTATCTTGCCAGTATGTCCAGCCAAAATAGCCTGCTAATGCTAATAATATAGCTGTGAAGATATAGCTACCATATTGCTTAAGCGCTTGCATCGAGTTGTCTGTATTTGGCGACTGGGTATTCTGAGCCATGGTTATTTACCTGATAAAATCTAGTTGCTAAAATCTAATTGCATAACAGCAAGTGGTTGTCTATTACATCGCTGCACTTTACTAGTGAGACTATTACAGACGCGTAAAATTCTCTGCTGTCGCCAGCCAATCCTGTGCCACTGATTGCTGATCACCGGTCTGCATATTTTTAATGCTAATCGTATTATCATCAAGCTCCTGCTGCGCAATAATAACAGTCAATGCTGCACCTGACTTATCAGCCTTTTTCATTTGTGCTTTCATACTGGTCGCACTCGCCATCTTAACTCGTAAATCTGGACGGCTATGGCGTAAGTCTTGTGCATAACTGAGACCCGAGCTATATACTTCTGGATGGGCAACGACAAAAACATCGCATGCTGATGTAGGTGGCATAGGGTTAACAGCATCAATGAGTAGCAATAAGCGCTCAAGCCCCATCGCAAAACCAACAGCAGGTTCAGATTTAACAGGTTTTTTATTATCCTTGTCATCATGAGCATCTATTGATTTTAGCTGACCGACTAAGCCGTCATAACGTCCACCTGCACAGACAGTCGCTTGACTACCAAGCTTATCAGTCACCCATTCAAAAACTGTTTTGTTATAGTAATCGAGACCGCGTACTAAATGCGGATTGATTTCATAATCTATGCCTAGCGTCGTCAAATAAGCTTGAACCTGCTCAAAGTGCGCTTTACTCTCAGCTCCCAAAAAATCAGCAAGTTTGGGTGCGTCAGTGAGCAGCGCCTGTGTGCTTGCTTCTTTACTATCTAAAATTCGTAGCGGATTGGTGGTCAAGCGGCGCTTACTATCATCATCAAGCTGATCTTGCTTGTCTGTTAAATAAGCAACCAGAGCATCGCGATAAGCGTGACGCTCATCAATCTCACCCAAACTATTTAGCTGCAAGCGCATCTCATCTTTAAGACCCAGCTCTTGCCACATCAGCTGCGTCATCGCAATCAGCTCAGCATCAGCATCTGGTAATGCACTGCCAAAGCTCTCGACCCCTATCTGATGAAACTGACGGTAGCGACCTTTTTGCGGGCGCTCATAGCGAAACATAGGACCGATATACCAAAGCTTTGGTGTATCACCGCGCAGCAAATTGTGTTCAATGACTGCACGTACTGCACCCGCTGTACCTTCTGGGCGCAAGGTCAAAGGTGTTGGTGGCTCGGACTTATCAGCGAAGCTATACATCTCTTTTTCGACGATATCCGTAGCACCGCCAATAGCACGAGCAAATAAATCAGTCTGTTCAACGATAGGTAAGCGAATATTCTCGTAACCGTATCTAGCCAACACGTTTGCCAACACTGCTTCTAATTGAAGCCATTTTGCTGCCTGCTCCGGCAGAATATCATTAAAACCTTTAATAGCTTTGATCATGATTCGGTTGTATCCTTAAATATTACAACAATTGTCTCTATTGTTATTCTTGTCGTTACTATTTACCACCATTTATAATAGTAAGTATTTTACGCTTCGCCCTACTTTACTCTAATAATCTCATTCTCACGCGATTTCTCAAGCTCTCTTGCATGAGCGCGTACCATGCTTTCTATTTCATCAACAAGATTGTCGGTGTCGATAAGATGGCTCTTTTGACCCATTCGGTATACTAATGACTTTGGTGATGCGCCGACGATACCAATATCAGACTCTTTTGCCTCTCCTGGACCATTCACTTTACAGCCAATTACGGACAAGTTCATCGGCTCGCGTACATCTTCTAAACGCGCTTCTAAAGCAGTCATTACTCTAATCACATCAAACTCTTGACGTGAGCAGCTTGGACAAGCAATAAAGTTTACGCCATTAGAGCGAATATTAAGCGACTTTAAGATATCAAAGCCGATTTTAATCTCTTCTTCTGGCTCTGCTGCCAAGGAGATACGAATAGTATCGCCAATGCCGTCTAATAATAAACCACCAAGGGCAATAGCAGATTTGACTGCGCCAGTACGGTATACACCAGCTTCAGTCACACCCAAATGTAGCGGATTATCAATCTGTGCTGATATTAAACGATAGGCATCCAAAGTTAAAAACACGTTGCTTGCTTTGACTGATACTTTATATTGGTCGAAGTTTAAACGCTCCAATATGTCAATATGACGCATGGCAGATTCAAGCATCGCCGCACCAGTTGGTTCAGTATATTTGCGCTGAATATCTTTCTCTAAAGAACCTGCATTGACCCCAATACGAATAGGAATATTATGATGCTTAGCACAAGCTACCACTTCGCGTACTTTAGCATCACTACCGATGTTGCCCGGATTGATACGTAGACAATCTGCGCCAGCTTCAGCAACCGCAAGTGCAATCTTATGATCAAAATGCACATCAGCGACCAATGGTACGCTAACCAGCTTGCGAATCTTACCGAACGCTTCGACCGTCTCCATCGTTGGCGTAGATACCCGCATAAAATCTGCGCCTGCCTCAACACAGCGCTCAATCTGTGCGACTGTCGCTGCTACATCACAAGTATCGGTATTGGTCATGCTTTGCACACTAATCGGTGCATCGCCGCCAATCGCGACATCACCGACATAAATCTTTTTGGTAGGACGGCGAGTAATAGGCGATGACGTTGACATATAAAATCCTTCAATCAGAGCAAAAGATAAGAGAATATTAGCAGTCTAAACTTTTAATAAACTTGTTATAAAAAACTAATAATAGCGCTAAAAACTGATAGTAAGTCACCTATTAAGGCGACAGTGCAAAACTTGCTTGCTTGTTAGTGGCATATTCATTTAACGCAACAGATTCTTGATTAAGTAATAAGCTTACATTATCAGTGTTATCAATTTGAATATTGAATGGCGGTGTACCTAGCAGCTTATAATTGCCACGAGCTTGGCTACCTGTCATGAGACTGTTCCCAGACGCATCAGTAATAGTTACATTAGCATCATCTGTGATGTCAACGTCTAATGAGACTTTACTCATATCATTAGCACTATCTAAATTAAGTGCTGAACCTGACGCCCCGACATCATCTAGACCAGTACTATCGAACTGGCTATTAACCGCTGCCCCTTGCGCTTGTTCCGATGCAGATAAGTCCTCAACTTCCGTCACAGGCGTGCGGTTATCTTGGCTGGCATTGGTCACCATGCGGAATAAAAATACCGCTAAGATAATAAGACCTATTACTGCAAGAATAAGTAATGGGTTAAAGCGAATACGGCTACGACTATCACGCTGCAACGTTCCCATTGGGCGCAATGGAGTATCAATATTATTGACCGATCGAGCTTTAAGCTCATTTGGATAAGAAGCATCAAAACTTGTCGCAATTTTTGTAGGGTCTAGATCTAAAAATTTTGCATAGTTGATTGCAAAACCACGTGCAAAAGTCACCTGTGGTAAAGCGGCAAAGTTTTCGTCTTCTAGCGCTTGCAGATGACGCTCTAAGATGAACAACTCACTTGCTACTTCTTTTAAACTAATTTGCTTAGCTTTACGGGCTTGCTGCAACATGGCACCAAATGATCCCTGAGCGTTAGATTGATGATTTGATGATGGGTTGTTCATTTCCATGGTGCCTCTGGATTGTTAAGCCAAGTCTTAAGTTGTTTTGCTTCATCACTTAATGGATAAGCGGATAGCAGCTGCTGTGCCAATTGTTGGCGCGTGGTTCTGTCATTTTGAGCGGCGGCAAGTTTGATACCTTGCAATAACAAACGCGGGCTAATACCTTGGCCTTGCACAAGCAATAAAGTCTCATCATAGAGTCTTTGTGCTTGCTGCACACGTTGCTGCTCAAGCAATAAGTCAACCAGCTCAATATGAGCAATCAAGCTATTACGATTACCATCTAAGGCACGTAAAAATGCTTTGGCTGCGGCTGGATTGTTATTAAGCTGTAAGTAAGTACGTCCTAGGTTCTCAAGTGCGCCAATACGCCCTTCATAACCAAGTGCTGCACCTGCAATTTCAAACTGTTCTGCGGCCTCAGTATAACGCTTCATCTGTGATAGATATACGCCATAGTTATTACGCACTTGATCAAAATCTTTATCAAGCGCAATCGCTTTTTTGAAGTATTGATCGGCTTTTTCAAGATTAAGGCGGCTGCCTTCTTGCTGCAACAAAACGCCCATCATATCATAGGCTGGCGCATATCGGCTATCAGCAGCAAAAGCTTTTTCAAGTTGACGCTGAGCAGTATCAAGCTCATTTTTACGAATATATTGTGCGGCAAGTGAAGTACGCACGCGAGCAATCTCTTGCTTATCAAGGTTGCGGTTATCACTTGGCTGCGTTGAAGTTTGATAACGGGTACTGCCACTCAAACCATCTGTTGGC
The DNA here is from genome assembly GCF_001593285.1 of Psychrobacter sp. P2G3. Taxonomy (NCBI): domain Bacteria; kingdom Pseudomonadati; phylum Pseudomonadota; class Gammaproteobacteria; order Moraxellales; family Moraxellaceae; genus Psychrobacter; species Psychrobacter sp. P2G3. The sequence continues at coordinate 1,118,063 of NZ_CP012529.1, read as the reverse complement.
GTACTTTGGCAACCTGTTAGCAATAACGCCATAATGGCACTAGCAACTAGCAGACATTTTGGTCTGCTAAGCGCAGTATGAAGTGTTTCTTGATACGTGATCACTGTTGCGGACTCATTCATTAATAAAGGAATTTTGCGCTGAGTCTTGAGTTGACAAGAGTATTTAGAAATCATCATAGCCGCCATCATAAAACTAAGTTTCAGTACTGTGAGTTTAGCACTAGGGTTTCAAACAGCCATTAGTTTAATGGATTTAGACCCCTTAAGTACAATTTAGTTACTATGACTACATTTTTATTGTTATGAAGGCTATTTAATGCGATCTATAAAATGAAAAGAAAGCTTAGCCCTTATCTGCGGTTAAGCCTTCATTCGCCATATATCTGCTATTTATCAAACAGTTGCATCGTCTTTAATACCGCGATCTTTAATACTTTGCTGCCATGCTGCCGAGCGTCTGGTTCGATCTGCCACTTGTCCCACTAACTGACCACAGGCCGCATCAATATCATCACCACGCGTCTGGCGAATAGTACAGACAAAACCCGCTTCGCTAAGAATATTGCTAAAAGCGTGAATGCGGTTGTTACTTGATTTATCGTAAGGCGCATGCGGGAACGGATTGAACGGAATAAGGTTAATCTTACTTGGCAAGCCTTCTAATAGCTTAACCATTTGTTCAGCGTGCTCATTGCTATCGTTAACACCATCTAACATGACGTATTCGATGGTCACGTGTTTTTTATGACGCGGATTAACATCATAAACATAGTTTTTTGCAGCAGCGATTAGCTCACTCAAAGGATACTTTTTATTGATTGGCACAAGCTCATTACGCAGCTCATCATTTGGCGCATGTAACGAGATAGCCAGTGCTACGTCAATATCTTGTGCTAATTGGTACATTTTAGGTACCACGCCTGAGGTTGACAAAGTCACTCGACGTTTTGATAAACCATAAGCGTGGTCGCTGAGCATTAGCTCCATTGAGCCAACCACTGGTTTATAATTTAATAGCGGCTCACCCATGCCCATCATGACTACGTTGGTCACGTTGTTTTCCCACAAGCTATGGTCAACATTTTCTAGACTGTCATTTTCATCCGTCATATAAGAAGCATTGGCCACCCATAGCTGCCCGATAATCTCAGCAGCACTTAAATCACGCTCAAAGCCCTGTTTACCAGTACTACAAAAGCTACAATCAAGTGCACAGCCCACTTGTGAAGATACACATAAAGTCTTGCGGCCATTTACCTTGCTATCATCTGCTGGAATTAGCACCGTCTCAACCAATGAGCCACCTGTCACTTCAAAGACCCATTTACGCGTACCATCCTCACTATATTGACGATGAATAACTTTTGGCGGGGTCACACAGGCATGCATAGACAGCTTATCGCGCAATGATTTACTCAGATTAGTCATCTGCTCAAAGTCAGTAACACCTTGCTGATATATCCACTTAACCACTTGAGTGGCACGGAAAGGCTTTTCACCGATGCTCTTAAAGTAATCAGCAAGTTGGGCTTGCGTCATTCCCAATAAATTGGTTCTTGCCTGCGCTTCATCTACTAGCTTAATGCTACCAGTAAGCTTGTTGGGCACGTGCTGAGTGGGTGTTTGAATCGTTGACATAATAGGTAACCTTTTGGCATAAGCCATGAGCGTAGTTTTACAATTAAATGATGCATTGAGCAATCCGTTATGAGCGCAGAACCTGTCCTATATAGAATGCAAATAATTATCTATAGCGACAATGTGCTGATAAGGGATTGATAACGCTAATTAAATGATTAATTATCAATAATGAGGGACATAGCGATAAATTTCAATAAAAACAACCGATAAGCTTAATAATGCTTCGATAAATAACAGCGCCGTTGATAAAATATCTAAATTATTGATAATAGATGAAACGGCTTATACCCTATTGAGTATAAGCCGCTTTGCTACACTACTGATTAATACTGATCGTTGTTAATGCTTAGGCTTACAGCTTAACAACGCTCAGCTATAGTGAATCAAATATAAGACTGATACTAGAAAGACGAGAGCAAATTGTACATTTAGTACATTAAGCGAGTCTGACAACGTAGCAGTTTATAGTTGGTTTACTATATTAACGCGTACGTGCACAAACTTCATTATCATTGAAAAAATAGCTGATTTCACGTGCTGCTGATTCAGCTGAATCTGAACCATGAACCGCGTTTTCATCGATGCTGCTAGCAAAATCAGCACGGATAGTGCCTTTGTCTGCATCTTTTGGGTTAGTTGCACCCATGATTTCGCGGTGTTTAGCGATAGCATTTTCGCCTTCTAGTACTGATACCAATACTGGACCTGACATCATGAAAGATTTTAGGTCATTGTAAAATGGACGCTCAGCATGCTCAGCGTAGAAACCGCCTGCTTTTTCATCATCAAGTTGCATCATTTTAGCAGCAACAATTTTTAGACCAGCTTGTTCAAAACGGTCATAGATAGCGCCGATGTGGTTGCCAGCAACAGCGTCAGGTTTGATGATAGATAAAGTACGTTCGTTAGCCATGAAAAGCTCCTAATAAATGATAAGTTAAATAAAAATGAAATCGCAATTAATTTATTCTTTGATCACAACGTTGACTTGGTCTGACTTAGATTACTCATGGTTTATCAATACAAAAACACAAGCGTCAACACAGGATTGCTGACTATTATAATGATTGACGCTATAAATGATAGAGGCAATTTATAAATGCAGCTTACTTAAACGTAAACTTAGCATTTATTAAACGTTAACACTTGCATGGTGTGCCAAACATTTACCTATACCTTTAATGTCTTATAAATAAAAAAACCCCAACACTTATGCATCAGGGTTTTATTGTTCGATAATTCAGTCTATTTACTTACGCATCATACGGGTCACGTAATACGATAGTCTCTTCGCGGTCAGGACCGGTTGAGATAATATCGATAGGACAGTCAATTAGCGCTTCGATACGCTTGATGTATTTTTTAGCGTTCTCTGGTAAGTCGTCATAGTTAGTGATACCAACGGTAGATTCGCTCCAGCCTTCTAAGGTCTCATACTTTGGTGTCACTGACTCATAAAACTCAGCATCATGCGCGCCAGCACATTCAGTCTCAGGTAAGTTATAACCTACACCGATTAGTAACTCTTCAAGACCATCTAATACGTCAAGCTTGGTCAAGCAGATACCCGACATAGAGTTCAGTACGACAGCACGGCGTAGCGCTTCTGCATCGAACCAACCACAGCGACGCGCACGACCAGTGGTTGCGCCAAACTCATGACCAACTTTGGCTAAGTGGGCACCAACATCATCAAACAATTCTGTTGGGAACGGACCGCTACCAACACGTGTGGTGTAGGCTTTAGTGATACCAAGTACATAATCTAAATATAATGGACCGATACCCGTACCAGTAGATACGCCGCCTGCCGTGACGCTTGAGCTGGTCACGAACGGATAAGTACCATGGTCGATATCAAGTAGCGTACCTTGTGCACCTTCAAACATTAAGTTTTTGCCAGCCAAACGCAATTGATTAAGGTCTTCGGTCACATCAGTAACCATACCTCTAATCTCTTCTTTCCACTCTTGGCAAAGCTTGAACGTCTCATCAAAATCAATCGCATCAACTTTATAATATTGAGTCAATTGGAAGTTATGATATTCGATTAAGTTACGTAGTTTCTCTTCTAGGTCATCACGGAATAAGTCAGCAAGCTTGATAGCACGGCGCGCCACTTTATCTTCGTAAGCAGGACCGATACCACGACCTGTCGTACCGATTTTACCCGTGCCGCGCTTGGCTTCACGAGCTTGATCTAGTGCCACATGGTAAGGCATGATTAGTGGGCAATTCGGTGAGATACGCAGACGCTCACGTACTGGTACGTTGTTGTCTTCTAGCTCTTTCATCTCTTTTAACAATGCGTCAGGTGCTAACACCACACCGTTACCGATGAAGCAGGTGACGCCTTCGCGTAGGATACCTGATGGAATCAAGTGCAAGATAGTGGTTTTGCCATCGACAACCAAGGTATGACCTGCATTGTGGCCACCTTGAAAACGCGCTACTGCTGAGGCTTTTTCAGTAAGTAAATCAACGATTTTACCCTTACCTTCATCGCCCCATTGGCTACCTAAAACTACGACATTCTGACCCATGATTAATCCTTACAATGATTTATTAGATGCATAGCCTGTCTATTATCGAACAGCTATACGGTAACAATTTAAAAAACTAAGCGAAAAGTAGTGCTTTTTTTGACAACATTATCTTTTGATAAAATTATTTTTTGACGAACAGCTTAATTAAATAGCGGTTAATTGCCATTGGTTATTAACGATGCTTAAGCGATGCGTGATACCCTGAGGACAATCGTGCGCATCTAGCGGTACAGTCACGCGATAACCCTGCTGGCGCAAGCTATCAACTTGCTGTTGTAATGTCTGTTTTTGTGCGCTGTCCGTATTACTGACGGTATCATAATCAACGATAACGACCATCGGAGCGTCTAGTTGAACATGTGCTAATAAGCGGCTGACATCCATACTAAAGCCAGTGGCTTCGCGCAGCTGGCTACCTGTTAAGTGATCACCGCTCTGCATACCATCAAAACGCCCACCGCGTACTAATGGTTGGGTTTCACTATTGATGTAGCCGTTGAATACGATACCTGTATGATAATGATAGCCTGAAAGTTCAGTGACATCGATACTGACATCGCAATTCCATTGCTCTTGCAGATGCGTTTTTAAGCGTTGAAGCTCATCGACCGCCGTAGCAATATCAACATCTTGTTGAGCGGTATCTGAAAGCTTAGCCAATAGCTGTGTCATATCATGACCAAAGCGCGCTAATGCATAAAAGTCACTACCCATTGGCAGTGCTTGGCAGACGCGCTTGAGCTCTGGCAAATTCTTATTTGCATATAGGTGCATCAGCTGCTTGGTATCATTCTCTGGCAGATCTGCTAATATGGCTAAACGTTTAAATATGGCTACATGACCTAAATCAATATGCAAGGCTGCACTCATGTTTAAATCATTAATCATCGTAAACAGAACGTCTATCAGCTCAAAATCTGCACTGAGTGAGGCACAACCAAAGATCTCAGCACCCAATTGTAATGGCGTACGCGACCCAAACAGTCCTGATGGCAATGTATGAATGACATCGCCTGCATAACAATAACGCGCAATACCGTTGCCACCATGATGCGCATCAATACGCAAAATCTGCGGCGTGATATCCGCACGTACTCCCATCAAACGACCTGTGAGCTGGTCGATAATCTTAAACGTCTGGCGCTTTAGATCTTCTGATGCATCACTAAGTAGTGACTCAGTGAACTCAATCATCGGCGGACATACGAGCTGATAGCCATGAGTGATGAGCTGCTGGGTTAGTTGATGGCGAAGCACTTCTTGCTTTTGTGCATCCTCAAATAACACATCAACCACACCGTCAGGTAGCAGCCAGCTATTGGCGACTTCTGCAGTAAAATTACTTAGATAAGGTAGATGATTGGGTACGCTACTGTTATCAGCATGCTGAGTAGTGGCATTATTTTCAGGGCGTGATTGGACGGGTACAGCTGAATCAGAACTGGCAGACACAATAAATCCTTGTTTGGCGTATCGCTTACCAAAAAACGCGGCATGATAAGGTTATATTTACGAACATATCAACGATGAATACTGTAAATTTTTGACAGTTTTTTAACGCGCAACATCATTGACCCAATTATTTATAAACAAACTAGGTAACCGCAAAAAGGGTGAGTAATAAGTATTAGTTAGGATGATAAGACGAGTATCTTTGTGCGCTAATAAAATATGATAAATCATCAGGGCACTTTATGTTTTAGTTTATCATAGCAGCTAGGGTTCGCCTAGTCACAATTCAAATCAATGTGTTCTGAATGGTCATAAATATCTGGTAGTCTCGATACCATTTACTCTAAGCTATAGTCGTCATTTTTTATGGTTTCCGCTACTGATAAATAGTAAGAAAAAGTTATCATCTATGCTCTACACGTCATTATACGGGTTATTTGATTGACGTCTTCTTGATAGACTCATGTTACACTGGCGCACGTTCGATGCTGTCAGTAAGCATTGTAATACTACAGTTTATTCATGAATAACAGCCACTGATAGCATTACTACGATTTGGCAATACGCTATATATAATTGGTTATCAATAAAAGGCCACTTTATAAAGTATTTTTGCAATGAATAACCAACTGCACAAGCAACTCATTGCAAAAAAGCAATTTACCAACCCCTATAAAACCACTTAATTTCGGAGACCTTATGTCATCTGACTACCATCCTAACCCTGCTATTAATCAAACCAATGTATTAGGTACTGCCCTCGCCAGCTGCTGCTTTGACCCTATTACTGGCTACTATCGTAATGGATTTTGTCATACTGGCAATCATGATGTCGGTCAGCATACTGTTTGTGCCAAAATGACCAGTGAATTTCTTAACTTTTCCTCGAGTCGGGGCAATGACTTGATTACGCCTCTACCAGAGTATAATTTTCCTGGCCTAAAACCTGGTGATTACTGGTGTATCTGTGCGCTACGTTGGGTTGAGGCATTAGATTTTGATATCGCGCCAAAATTAAAACTAGAAGGCTGTCATGAAAGTCTATTGACCCTAGTCGATATTGAAACCTTAAAACGCTACGCACTATAAATTCAACATTATCTATTGAGACTGATTAAGTTTGTTTAGGCTGACTAATTTACGTCGTTACGTCATATTCTAGACATTCTTTAATCAAGATATTGTTATGAAAACTTTATAAGCGTTTTATAAACATAGTCTTTATTGTTAATTTTCTACTGGGTTCTTATGACGATATTAAGGGAGGGTGTATGAACCGCAATGACGATCTACTAGTCAGGACGAATACTCGTATCACACCTGACTCTAATGTCAGCCGTATTTATTCTGATGTCAGCGACGAGCATCCTTATCTAAATAGTTATGACAGCTATATCTACGGTGATGTCGATGCGACTGCCGAAGATACTATTGAAACGATGACTGTTTACGATCCTGACTCTGAACGCTATGAGGATATAGATTTATCTAGTGCTGACGAGGTAGTCAATTGCTATGCCTATTCTCGTAAAACGGGCGAGCAGCTTGATCAGGTAGCACTTAATGATGTCAATAAATCCCTGAGTAACAGTGGTCAGTTTATTTGGCTTGGTCTTTATGATCCAAGCTTAGAAACCATGGTAAAAGTCCAAAATGCCTTTGACTTGCATGAGTTGGCGATTGAAGATGCCTTTGCAGACCATCAGCGCGCCAAAGTCGAAAACTACGATAACGATATGATCTTTGTAGTGCTACGTACGGCTAAACTTGAAAACAATATTATTCGCTACGGCACTACAGCAATATTCATGGGCAAAAACTATCTGATTACCATTCGTAACGGCCCTTCTAACTCTTATGCGCCGGTACGTGAACACTGTAACCGTCGGCCTGAAAAGCTACGGATGGGACCCATATTTGTACTCCATGCTGTCCTCGATTTTATCGTTGATAACTATATGCCGGTCACTGATCGCTTAGGCAGTTATTTGCGTGAGCAAGAACGCTATGTATTTACCTATGAATTTAATAAAAGCACCCTAAAAAACCTATATGAGCTTAAGTCGCAACTGGTCCATATGCGTGCAGTTATTTTGCCAGTACAAGATATCTGTAGCTTCTTTATTAATCATAAAAAAAGCGATTTAGTTTCAGCATTTTCTCAAGCGGCTAAACCCTATTTCCGCGACGTTAATGACCATTTATTACACTCTTTAGATGCTATCAACGGTCTGAACGAGATGCTCAATGTAGTGATGAACACCTATTTAGCTATGGTCAATATGGGGCAGAACGAGGTCGTACGTAAGCTTGCTGCATGGGCAGGTATCTTGGCAGTACCAACGGCAATCGCTGGTATATATGGGATGAACTTTGACTTTATGCCTGAGCTACACTGGCAGTACTCTTATTTAATAATTATGCTATTTATCCTGTCATTATGTAGTTATCTATACTATAACTTTAAAAGATTAAAATGGTTATAGCTTGCACTGCCAAGTACACGAATGGCAGGCACAAGAATTTTAAGCATAAAAATACCCCATAAGTTGTGTCCAACTTATGGGGGTCGGTTCAGGTTAGCCCTTTTTTATTGATAAATCATCTATCAATGACTATTTATGACGATTTTTTGCACTCTCAACACTAGGCAAGTGATGCTCGGTACTGGTGCTCTGATGATCATCTAAATAATCTTCAGGACGACCAAACATTTTTGCCGTCCAAGTAAGGATAACAACAGAGGCACTTAAAACCATGATAGCGACAGAAATAGTCGCCAATAACCATAGATGAAAATAGTCTGATACCGCCTGTACATCAACGACCAAATGTCGTGACAGCGCGGTAATGGCAATAAATATCAAAAACTGTACTGGCAGACGATGAGTCTTAAAATAAATACCAATCATCGCCAGTAGTTCAAGATAGATAAACAGCATCAAGATATCTTTTAAATCTGCTGAGCCTTTTTGCACAATCACCAAGAACTCTTTACCAGCCGTCCAAACTACCACCACACTGATTAAAAATAGGATAATGTAGTGGCAAATATCAACAAACTCTCTACCGATATATTGCAGACGCTCATGAATATCTACATTCGTCTTCGCCATTTTAGGTTCAGGATCTTTGCTTAATGACGGTTGTGGCTCGGAAGATTCACGCATCAGCTGATACTAAACCAGCTGACTTTTCAGCAGCATCGACTGTTTGACGGATGAGCGTATTGATAGTCATCGGACCGACACCACCCGGTACTGGTGTATAAGCACTAGCGATATTCTCGACGCCGTGCATCTCGATATCCCCTACGCCGCCATTGTCAGTGGGATGGAAGCCTGCATCAATGACGACAGCACCCTTCTTTATCCATTCCGCTTTGATCAGCTCAGGCACGCCTACTGCGCCAACGACAATATCAGCACGATTAATATGAGCAGCTAGATTTTCTGTCTTTGAATGGCAAATAGTCACCGTACAGTTGGCATTCAATAGCATCATCGCCATCGGCTTACCCAAGATAGCACTACGCCCTACTACCACCGCTTCTTTGCCTGCAAGCTCAATATCATAATGGCTTAACAAGTGCATGATACCTTGCGGTGTACATGAGCCATAGGCTGACTCTTGCATACTCATACGTCCAAAGCCAAGACAGGTCACCCCATCCACATCCTTCGCAAGATCTATCTGCTCAAAACATGCACGCTCATCAATATGGCTAGGTACAGGATGTTGCAGTAAGATGCCATGTACATCTGGGTTGCTATTGAGCTCGTCTATCTTAGCCATAAGCTGAGATGTGGTAGTCACACTTGGCATCTCTACTCGGATAGAATCCATGCCGACACGCTTACAGGCATTGCCTTTCATACGCACGTAAGTGGCAGAAGCAGGATCATCACCGACCAATATCGTCGCTAAGCTTGGTGTACGTCCAGTCTTATCTTTAATAGCATCGACACGAGTACGCAGTTCTTGCTCTATTTGTTTAGCAAGTGCTTTGCCGTCTAATAATATGGCAGACTCGTGATCAGACGTCATCGTCGTTTCAGTTGGCGAGGCATTTGACATAGTAACTCCAATAGATAAAGCAATAAGGAAGATGATAACAGCGTCGGCCACTATTTTGCTCGGTAACCGTAGATTAGCGCTCGCAAACTGTAAGCATATGTGTCTCACACTTTATACAATATTGAGGTGATAATCATGCTGATAAACATATCAAAAAATAGCGACTGTATTAAGCTGGGCATTGTACCTATTTTGCGACCAAAAGCCCAGCCACCAACATAACTTAGGTCAAAATTAATGCAAAATCTAAAGATTTTTTTATAAAAAAACTAATGTAAACCCTATTAATATTAGCGATTGAAAACAGTTAATTATCGACTTTTAATTGTTAAATCTCTCGAAAATTTGGGATTTAATACTCAATAGTGTTACTCTGTTGACACGCAAATGTTACTTATCCTTAACTTAGATGTAGTTTTATTTATCAATACTAAGATGCATATGCATGTAAAACGTACGTTACGCTAAATAACAACTCTACTATTTTCTATGTATCACATGCAATTGGTTAGTATTTCTATGCTACCAACTTGCCTATCACAAATAATAAGTGCTTATCTAATAAATACTTATTCGTAGTAACTACTAAGAAATGCAAGTTTATACGCTATTAACGTGATTCCATTATCAGACGCAAGTCATGAGTCACGCCTCCACTCTTCGTATATAACGCTTTCGTAGTATGTTCTGCTGACCGACTGTTAATAAAGCAACGGCCCTGTGTATCAATAGCACGAATGGTGTTGGGCTGCTTATTAAATTCATCATAGTTGGGACTATAAATTATAGTACCAGCTTTTTTTTATCTAAAACAATTGCGAGGTATGAATTTGAAAACTGAGTCATTGTTCCAATTTTCGGCACTTACCATCATTTTATTATTGGTGGCGTTTTATGGTGGTACGTATCTGCTGTCTTTGTTGATTAAGAAAGACAAAGAATCTACCACAGGATTTATGGTTGCAGGCCACGGTGTTGGCTTCGGGATGGGCGCGGCAAGTATGACCGCCACGTGGATTTGGGCGGCATCGTTTTATGCCGCTGCTACATCCGGCTATAAATATGGCGTATCAGGGCCACTACATTATGGCTTTTGGGGCGCATTAATGATTTTGTTCATCTACCCCTTTGGTATGCGCTTTCGTGAACTGGCGCCCAATGGACACACTTTAGGCGAGCTTATTAATGCCCGTCATGGCGCATCAAGCCAATTAATTTTAGCCATATCTAACCTTATGGGCAGCTTAATTAGCTTGATGGTCAACTTCACGGCAGCCGGTGCATTAGTATCAGTATTGTCACCACTGTCCTTTCAGACAGGTGTAATGATCGCTGGTGTCGGTGTCCTAAGCTACACTTTAACCTCAGGGTTTCGAGCATCGGTCTTTACTGATTTTGCCCAATTAATCGCGTTAATGGCGATTGGTGTCGTTATTATTCCTGCGATACTATTTTCAATGGGTGGGCCCGAGGCAATGGTCAGCGGATTATCAAACCTGACTTTACAGCAGCAAGATATATTTTCATCTGAAGCGTTTTTTCAGCAAGGTGCGCCTTATTTTGTAGCAGTGTTAGCTTATGCCATTGGTAATCAAACGATTACTCAGCGGCTATTTGCAATTGATAAGACTAAGATTAAAGCGACCTTTATTACTGCCACTGTTGGTTATGCCGGTATTGTCATTGGTCTGGGTATGATTGGACTTATGGCGCTAACCGTTGGTGTTGAGCCATTAGATGGCAACATGAATAACTTAATTCCGCAGATGGTTAGTATGTATCTGCATCCAGTATTTATTGCACTGTTCTTCATTTTGGTTATTGGCGCATTGTCCTCGACTGCCGATTCTGATTTGTCAGCGTTATCGACTATTATGATGGCCGATATTTATGCAAAGAATATCGCCAAAGGTCGCGTAAAGCCAAAAACAATGATGCTTGTTGGTCGTTCGACGATGATTGTTGCCACGGCAGCAGGACTTATCTTTGCCAGCTTTAAGCTTGATATCCTCGTGATGCTCGTCTTCGTTGGGGCGCTATGGGGTGCGATAGTATTCCCTGTGATTGCCAGTGTGTTCTGGAATCGCGTGACTAATGTTGCCTTCACCACTTCTGTCATTGCCGCGCTTATTTTCTTCTGTATTGCGCGCTTTGAGCTAATACCGATTACTGGCGTGACTGCGCTCTTCTTTGAAGTGATGGCAAGTGTCGGGGGTGCAGTGGTGATCGGTCTTATGGTCTTTGGTTTCTTAGGCCGTAAGATGGGTATGGGTGCTGCCGTTATTACGCTCATACTGATGCTTATATATGCAACAGGCTTCCTACGTCAATATATGATATTGGTCGCTTCATTAACGGCTTACGGTGTGAGTACTGTGGTCTGTATAGCGATTAGCTTGATGGGCAATGAACACTTTGACTTTGATTTAATCAAACAACGAGTTGGTGATTATGACAAGCCTAAAGTAAACGTAAAACCGGTAACAGACGCTTAAGTACACGACTTAATAATTACTTTAAGGAGCTATTATGGACAATACATTTATCTACGGCTTATATATTTTAATTTGGCCCGTGATTACCCTTGCAGTGCTCGTACTGATCTGTACTGCGACTTATCGCGATCTGAAAAAATCACGCCGTAATAACAAAGATATCGTATAAACTTTCCGTTCAATTATCTAATTTTAAATAATTGTCATCATTAAGCTTAGTCTTGATGGTGATATCATTAATGAAAGGCCGCACTTAGTAAAAACGGTGTGGCTTTTTTATTGTCATCAAATAAGATCAGCGATGACTCTATAAATCAGGCTTAATAATAGGTAGGGCTTAATGATTTTACGCCTACATACTCAGCCAAATCTTGTAAAACACCATCATTAAATGAATTAAAATCAGTTTGGTTAAAAAATGTCTTGTAATTTAAAATATTTTTGCTAATATAGTCCTCCTTGATTGGCTGGATGGCAGAGTGGTCATGCAGCGGACTGCAACTCCGTTAACGCCGGTTCGATTCCGACTCCAGCCTCCAATTATTTATTAACTTTATGTTAATTTTGGCTTGCATTATTAGTACAACCGTTTATAATGCGACCACTTATCTAAGAAGTAGAAAGCTTACTGAATAGATATTACAAGTTTTGCCCGGGTGGTGAAATTGGTAGACACAAGGGATTTAAAATCCCTCGCTAGCAATAGCGTGCCGGTTCAAGTCCGGCTCCGGGTACCATTACATAGTCCTATACTATCTTATAGAACAGCTAAAGCCCCTGATATCAGGGGCTTTGTTGTATCTGGCGTTCTATACTGTCCTATGAATCTATCCTAATCCATGCACTTTGAGTATACTGTCAAGTATACCGAGTTTTGAGTCTACTCATAGAGATCTAGGATATGGAAAGAAAAGCGATCAGTTCAGACAGAAGCATCAGCAGCCATAAGCCTGAAGATAAGAAGTACTTCGTTGCTGTCAAAAATCATCCCAAACTATTCTTAATGGTACGTCCTACTGAGACTAAGTCATGGATGTACCGCTACTACCCTCCTTCAAATTCTAAGCAAAGTATTATATCCATTGGTATATATCCAAGTATCTCGTATGCACGTGCGTGTGAGGTTTGGCGTGAATATGAAGACCTGTTAAGCAAAGGTATTGACCCAAAATTTCATCGTGAAGAAATAAAGAAAATTATTATTAGTAAAACTAAAAACTCTTTTAATCATTTTGCTTGGGAGTATTTTGATAGCTTAGATCAGACTCAGAAAAGTAACACCCTCATTCGTAAGAAAGGTCGTCTTGATCTTATATGCAAATATATTGGTGACGAGCCAATCAGCGATATCACCTCACCTAAAATGCTTGAAGTGCTATTAGACATCCAAGCTAAGTCATTAAACAAGGATGGTAAGCCCACAGACAAGGCTGAACGCTGTGCTGGCATTGCCAGTGATGTGTTTGTCTATGCTGGGGCACGAGGTTTCTGTACGAGTGATCCTGCGGCGCTCATTAAGAGCCAGTTGGCTAAGTCAAGTTACGGTCATCGTCCTGCGGTTACTAAACCGAAGGACTTGGCTAAATTACTTAAAGCTATCGAGACAATAGAAGGTGACCCAAACACCATAAATTCCCTTAGGCTATTAGCGCTTCTGTTTGTTCGCAATGGTGATTTAAGACGTATGCGCTGGGCTGATCTAGACCTAGAAACTGGCAGATGGCGATTAAAGCCATTGAAGGGGCAAGGCAAGGTAAACATGGTCAAAGACATGGTCGTTCCCCTACCGCGTCAAGCGGTAGCAATATTACGTAAGCAGCAAAAGATTAATGGTCACACCGAATATGTCTTTTTTAGCGAAACGGCAAAAAAGCATCAGATCATATCAGATGCGACAGCGAATAAGCGGTTAAAGGATTTAGGCTATAAAGATATACATTGTGCTCATGGCTTTAGAGCGACAGCGAAGACCATCCTACAAGAGCAGTTAAAGTATCCACTTGTGCTTGTAGAGATGGCATTGGGTCATACGACGAAAGATCCTAATGGAACCGCCTATGGTCGATTTGAATACATTGATGATCGTAGTAATATGATGCAGAAGTGGGCGGACTATTTAGATGCTTTGCGTGAAGGTAGAGATACGGCAGAATTTAGAGCAGATGCCCAAAACAAGTCTGATTCTACTACCCATCTGCAAGCGTTGATTGACCAGCTGGGAGAGGATAAGGTTTTAAGGATACTTCAAGCTGATGTAATGTGAATATAGGTAAAGCCAGCTGTATTATTAACATTAGTCAAATATATATTATTAATAGAAACATTTTTAATTCATGAATTATTTTGTTAGCTATAAAAGCTTTTGTAACACAGCCTTTAGACAGATTTGTATCTCATGATTATTTATGTGTAGTATATAAATATAAGTGTTTATAAATAGCGTGTAAAACTACCACATAACAATAATTTAAGAGAATTTATTATGATAGATAATTTGAACAAAAAGTCTTCAGCTAATAAAACTGGGGCAGGTAAGATTAAATTCGGCGGCATGAATGGTGGCGATTCTGTAATATCATCTTTAGCTAGAATAAGATATGAAGCTGGTATAATTCAACAAGCTACTTTACTTACAGCCGGAGATGGTGTCACTATTTTATTTAACGGTTCTAACGGAGAGCCACTATATGAAGGTAAGCCACACTTTTTATGTCATTCTTCCGACTTGTCTAAAGCAATGATTTTTAGGAATGATGATGAAGCTACTTCTTTTTTGAAAGATTTGGGCTTTGCAGATCAAGATATTCTTAAATCTTAACCATTATTATTTATAAGAAAATTATGCTCAGTTTATAGGTATTCTTTATTTATTAAACATAATGGCCGACATAGTAATAACTACCATGTCGGCCATTATGTTAATTACCTATAACTAAAGATGCCTTCAGCTCAAAATCCCCTCAAACATATCATTTAAATAAGCGGTTTGATTACCTACCATAAACAACACATTTCGCTCTTTAAGCTCATCTTCGCTCAATGAGTTATTTATCAACTCTTTCATTGGCGTCGTGGTCAAAATAAAGCTATTTAGTATCAGCTTATCTTCTAAGCGGCTCTCAAGGGTTTTTATTTCTTTATATAGATTAATTTTGGCATCATCAGTATTCATGTTGCGGATACCCTTAGGATCAATCAAGGTCAGGTACTGCTCACCCGTCTCTTTGTGTACTAACCACAATAAAAAGTCTGGATAAAAATTACCTGCTAGTGCAAAACCTAATCCTTTGTAACGGTTATCAGGATTACGAAGTAAATAGATATGGTAATCTTTAAGCGCATCAATCTGTTTATCAGAATTGATATAGTGCTGTAGATCATCGACGAATTTGACTTCGCTACTCTCACCCTTACTGTCATAATCAAATACTGAAGGCGACCAAGTAAATGGCAAGCTATCATCATTTTTGCTGAACAATGGATAATACAGATGCTTGTCAAATACGACTGTACGTAAGCTACCATCCTGCCAGTTGACTGTCTTCTCTAGCTTTCCATCATTGACTATATCTTGTAACTTGGTAAGGCGTTTAAAGTACTCTTCTGCCTCACCATTAAACCCTTCTTTTGATGTAAATACATATTTGTCGCACATGTGAATAGGCAGATCATCGTCACCGACATTAAACTCTGTCACTTCATAGTACTGACCTTCGTATGCGTTTTTCATGGTTTTGTAAAATCTGTCCATGTACGCTTGTAGCAGCTCTAATAAGACGCTTTGCTGAAAGCGAATACCCTCTACATCTTTCGTCAGCTTTTCGCTATCGACCAATAGCCTATACCAGTCATCATGGGTATTCTTAATTGGCTTACAGCAGAACGCTCTAAGCTCGTCGATACCAAGACGTATATTGGTATAGCCACGTTGCATCTTATACTGCTGTAATTGTAAATATAAACTGTCAAAATCAAAGAACGGCATGATATCAGGCGATATTTCATGCTCTTGACGCTTGTCTTTTAAGTCATTATTACGCTTGCGCTTATCGGTATGATAGGCTTGGAGTCGTGGGTATAAGTCTAAAATCACAAACGGCTTTTTAATTTTCCCCTGATACTTATCAGGAATTTCAAATAGCGACAGCTTAACCTGTGCCTTGAAGCCATTTGGCTGATTATCTTTGTAACCATCTTTAAGCGTCAAAGTCTTGAGTCTATGTGGCGCTGCTATACGATTGGTATTGAAATCTAAAGTGACTAAATCTTGGTTAAGGACGATCCCTTCATCGTTTAGATAATCACGGAATTTTTCCATATAGTCAGCATGTAAGCCAAAGATATTAATGGTTTGTAGCAAATCTAGATACAGATCTTTATATTCAGCTTTACTATAAATATTGTGCGGCGTTCGTTTAAGTGAGAAGCCCTCACCTTTTAAACGTACACCTCGTCCGAACAATTGAATGATTTGTGAGCCTTCACCAGAACCCATGTTCAACAGACCCATAGTCGAGACGCGCCAACTACTCCACCCTTCGGTAAATTTACGTGAGCCAATTAACAGATTGGTTTTGCTATTATCGTCGTTGATGGTATCAAACAGCGTCGGGGTAAATTCATCTGTACGCGTATTAAGATAATGGCTATCACTTAGCTTTTCACAGTGATCAAACAAGCCTTTTTCATCGCCTACGTTTATCACACCAAACGGTGTATTCTCACCAATTTGTAGGCGTAGCTCACCTGTGTTTTGAGTGATCCGTATGACGTTTAGACGCTGGTTACTCCCTGCATTAAAGAACTGGCTGAGTATATCTTGATAAATAGCTTCAGCGTCTCTACCATGCAATGGAGCAAAACGATTAACAAAAATATTGTTACCTTTGCTATCGACCAAACGTGACTTATTGGTAATAAAGTCATGAATCCAGTTGATAGTTTCTGCTTTATGACGACTGTCTAAAAAGTCAGCTAAAAATTTGATGATGGTCAAAATATCTGAATCATCATCATTTACTTTATTACCGACAAATACCCAAAGGGGGTTTTCAACTTTGAACTGCTTAAGACGTCCGACGTTATTTTGATAAAGGTGCTGCTGCTGGTAAAAAGCCAATAAGCAGGCGGTTAGATATAGCTGCTGATTATCCTGCGTCTCACCTTTTTTCATATTGAGAATATTGACTTCTTTACCATAGCCATCATCATAAAAATACTTGTACGAGTAGTCAAACAAGATGTTTTTTGCATAGACTTCACGCAAGGCTTCGCGCCTTGCTTTTTGCTTTTCCAGCTCATCTAAACTTAGAGCCTTCAACTGAGTATCGTCTAGTTTAGTTAACGCCTTAGTACCAAAGTGCATTTTTGCTTTGGTTTTTATCTCTTCTTCTTCTTGCTTGATGACGTTGTTAGATTTATTAATCGCTTGACCAAAGGTCGCTGAATATTCAAAGCTAAAGCCATCTTTTGTCAGCGTGTCACGATAGCTCATCCATACACCAGCACTACTTGTGCCACGATGACCTTCATCGATTAGTACAAGGTTCTGACCTTCTAGTGACTCTACCGCTATCGTCTTATCACCATCCCTCTCAGCCAGCTTATGGATATCAATAATTTGCACATATTTTAAAAACTGGTCACGGGATTTGTTTTTTTGGAATATCATAGCTTCGATACCAGACATCTTGAACTCTTCAAGGTGCTGATTACTAAGCCCATCATTAGGAGTCAGTAGAATTATCTGCTCTATTTTATCATTGTGGCTGGCATGCTCAGTGTAGTACTGATACTGCAAAATATTAATATGCATCAATAGCGTCTTACCGCTACCTGTGGCACTCCAGTACGCAACTTTGTTTAAGTCATTGGCTACATACGGTTGTAATATCTCGCTATCGCTTTTGTCCTCGTTATAGGCAACTACGGTAGCGTTTAGCTCCTCTAGCATCTGCTCAGAATTATTGAAGTATTGATCTAAGTAATACTCCGTAAACAGCAGTGACAAATACTGAAAGTATTTTAGATTCAACTCACTATTAGCTTGCTCATTGCGAGCCTCACTAATCTGTAGCCAGTAACGCACGATATTTCTATCATAGCGTCTTAAGGTATCGATATCTAAAGTCTGCTTACCGACTAAGTCTCTGGTAAGCTCAGTGAAAAACTTGGTTTGACCTGCGTCCTCACCTTCGTGTTCAACACCTTCATGAACAGGCAAATCCAATAGCGTATGCATACCTTTGATATTGTCAGGATTGAACTTTGACCATAGCCACTGCGTAAGTACCAGCTGCTCATGAAAGTTTATCTTTTTGCTTTTCTTTTTACTGGGATTAGCCATAACTTACTCTGCAAACATGCGCTCAAGGAATACCTGCTCTATCGAGCGGACTTTTAGTTGTCTCTCATTACCATCAGTACTGGTAAGCTTGGTGTTGATGTTATGATCACCATTGACATATATCTGCTGATACTCGCTATCTAAGGCATTGATACGCAGCTTTTGAAGCGTCTTATCCAGCTCATCATAACCAATCTGTTCACAGTCACGCCAAAACACGGTAACTAGCTCACCTGTGCGCAAGTGCCCATCTACCTGTACAAATCCTCGATCTAGCTGATAGTCTATATTTCTAACCTTTAACCCTATGAGATAGTTAAAAGTATCGATAAGATCGACGTTTTGTACCGTATAAGCACCAGCGCTATCGGCGGTTATCTTTAGCTGATAATCAAATGGATTAGCAAAATCAGCAACGTTTAGTAGTGATTCCTTACTCTCGATATCGAGCATATAATGCATGAGATAGTCGTCTTGCTGAGCAGGTGTTAAATCACCAAACAAATCGTTCTGAGCGGGACTACGGTTAAGCTCCAGGTTATTTAAAGTGTCTTCATAGCTTTCAAGCTTGACGACTTTTAGACAATGACTGATGCCTTTATAAGGGTTTTCTGTACTTCCGCTACTCTTACTTTTAGGCAATAAAGGCTTACCGCCTTTCCAACCTTCGCTATAGACTACTTTTTGAATACGTGGCTTGAGTACAGTATCAAAATACTCACCTTGCTCAACTAGAATATATTTACGATTACCACCATCTTCACGATTTAAATTTATTGCTGCGTGTGCAGTTGTTCCACTTCCTGCAAAGTAATCTAAGTTGATTGTGTCTTTTTGAACTTTGCTATACAGTACCAATATTCTTTTTACTAGCTCAATTGGTTTTGGCTTTATTCTGTTTAATGTTTCTTTAGATATATTGCTAAATAAATCGTATAAGCCTTTAGTTGCATGGCTAGTTGTTTTCACATCATCCCACAGCGTAGTTGTTGTTCTTCCTTTACCTTGAGCATCGCTATAAAAGCGCTTAAACGCAGGTCTTGATTTACCTGACTTGCCGAATATGATTGTGCCTTCCTTTAGTAAATCAATGACATCTTTTTCTTCAAAACGCCAATGTCTTCCTTCAGGAGGATAAAAAACTTCTTCAGTATCAGGGTTAGTTATAGCATAACTCAAGTTTTCACGAATATCAGGAGCATCCATTGGATCTAGCTTCCATGGACCTCTTGAGTCATTATCTGGATTGATAAAACCGTCCAAAGATTCAGGGAGTCTAAAATCACCTTTGTGAGTATTGAGATAGCTCTTATTTTTTGAATAAAAAGTTGTATGGTTAATCGAGCCAGAAATTATAGTATCACTTGAAACAGACGAACGACTTTTCCAGATTACATCTGCAATAAAGTTATCGGCCCCAAACATACCTTCTAAAATTAAGTTTAGACGAGCATACTCACCATCATCAGTACTAACCCAAATACCCCCGAAATCATTAATCAACTCACGACTTAAAATCAAGCGGCTTTCAAGCATCGTTGCCCAAGATGAATGTTTATAGCTGTCTTTATACAAAAAAGTATTGTTTTCCGTATCACTACCTGTATTGTAAGGAGGGTCAATATAGACACAATTAATCTTTTCTTGGTATTTCTCTTGCATTAAATTCAATGCCTGAAAATTATCACCATTGATTACGAGACCATCCGTCTGCTCATCCAAATCATCAATGCTATTTAATAGCTTAGCTTTAAAGCCCAACTCAAACAAGCTGGTATCTACCATGAGATACGGATGTGCTTTTAAATACTGGCTGCTACCCCAATGCGGTAGGCTATCATCAGTTACTTTAAACCCTAAGCTCTCCCACTGCTGCCACTGAGCCTCATTATCAGCAATTTCGCTATACAGCGCTTCATCGACACGATCAAGCGTAATACAATAATGGCTCGACACCACAAACTTCTTTTTAAGCCACAGCTTCTTTTGAAAGTTTTCTAGCGACGCTAAAAAGTCAATTAACTCACGGCCAATTTTGCGTAAGCATTTAATCAGCGCAAGCTGGCGCTCTATCTCTATAAAGCCTGAGCTATTAACCACATCGTCTAAATGCATGACTTCGTTTTTGATATAGAAGTCCAGCTCATTATTTAAGAATTTACCTAAGTCTTTATGGATGAAATAATCAGCTGTGTTTTTTTGTGTATAAGTATCTAGATGCTTACGCAGTAAGTCACGATCAGCCTGTTTTTCGGTTGGTGCTGGATGCTTGAGTAAGGTTGCCCATGCTGTACTGACTGTGGTATTTGCCAATATATCGTCATGAGCTTCTGTATTGAGCTTATCTTGTCTGGCCTTGCTGTCCATTACCGCGTATTCAAACCATACCGTCAGCTCATCGCCAGCGTCATTAAGCTCTATAGGATGTACGGTTTCTTCATATTCCTCGCCTTCTTCATCGGTACGAGTTACCGTCTTTGGCTTAGAGAGAATAACGAAGCGACGGTTTTTATCATTGTCTTTTTGATTATCCTTCGCCGTATCAGCAGATAACAAACGGAATAAGACGGATTTGTCTGACTCACCTATCGAATTGAAGCGAATACGGTAGTTGCTAAACATCTCACCTGACTTGGTATAGTACTGGTCTTTATTCGCCCAATGCAGCATCACCTCTTCGCCAGAATAAGGAATGGCATAGGTGTCGCCTTTATAACGGCGCTGACTGATAAAGTCGCCCTCATCATAATAGCGACTAAAAAAGGTGTACAAATGGCTAAACACTTGCGCTTGATCAAAGCTGCTATCAGCATGATCGCGTAGCTCTTGGTACTGCTGTCCAAGTGAGCTTTCGATAGCGGTTTCATTGACTAATTTGCCTGCCTCATCGAACGCACGCTTACCAAACTCGTCCTTAATTTGATTAGTGATACTCTCAAGCTGGCTGTCATGAACATCGCTTTTGGCGTCCGTCAGATACGTCTCTACTTTGGCTCTGAGACGATTATCTAGATAGTCGCTAATTTCATTACGACGCGCGTTCAAAATGCGATAAATACCAAAATCTAGATCAGGACGATCAATTTGAAAGATATTTTTTAGTTTTTGATTAAGATTGGCATATTGGCTCATGGTGAGTCCTTCGACAGGGTTTTTATAGCAGCATTTTGTCATAGGCTTATGACAAAACGAGCTAGGCTAGTCTCAATTAATGAAACCAAACCTAGCTCTAAAATAGAAAAAAATCAGCCAAACATTATATCAGATCAGTGCTTCAATAGCTAAAAAACGCTTGCTCCATTATAAAATTTATCAACTCATTTTACGTGCCAACGAATATGATAAAGCGTTTCAAACTGGCTTTTTTTATGCATCATCTGTTCTAAGTTTTCAATTAATGTATCGCGCCTTTCCTCAATCTCATCAGTCACATCAAAGATATTTTGACGAAGTTTACGCTGTTCACGTTCTGCCTTTTTGAGCTGCTCTTGCTTTTGCTTTTGCTCATCGATAGTACTGGCTTGGCGAGCTTCTCGCTTTAGGCTACGTATTTTGAGCTTAATGTCATCAAGCGCTGACTCAGCTGATGCCATATGGTCATCTGCCCAACTTTCAATCTTTTCTTGCTCACGTTTGAAAAACACCTGATTACTATCAAGCGCCTCACTCAGTTTGTTTTTATGCTGAAACTCGATTGTATCAGTGAATAGTTTCGGAATAGCTTTCGTTATTTTATCTTCAACCACTACCCCTTCTAAACGTAAAATACGCTCACAGATATCAGCATCTAAGACAGTATTATTATCAGTCATTCCTGTCAATATTAAATGCTCTTCTTTTGCAAACGAGTCTAGTGATAATAAACTAAGCGACAACCATCCTGACTGCCCTACTAATGGCTCAAGGCTGGATACTTTTTTATCATAATTGCTGTAATCAAAGTTTATCTGCGCAGTCTCAGTAGGTAGGTACTTTGCCTTATTTAGTACATACTCACCGAGTGGATGCGTTAGACGATATATGTAGGTATTATCAGGTACAGATTCGCCCTTTCTGATCAGCTGATAGCTACCAACCTTTATATCTACTGTAGGCGACTTATGCAGCGTAAAATTTAACTGATTAGGATGGAAGTCAGCATAGGGCGCTAGTAGTGCTCGGCTAATCGCCCAAAAGAAATTACTAATACGATCAAGCTGCTCTTCAGCTCGTTGCTTATGAATCTTGAGCAGCTCATGAATATCTGCATCAAAATGCTTTAGTAGAAGGTCACGAGTTTGTAGCATTTTTTGATTGATTTGAGCCTCAAGCTCAGACTGTAGTTTATTAAAGCTTTCTTGAATCTCCTGATTTGTACGGCATTTATCGTAAATCTCTAAAATACGTTTCTCGAAATCAATACCACTTTCTATCGATCCTAGTATTTCGTTCGAAGCGCCAAACACACCTTCAAACAGATCAAACTTTTCACTCAGTAGCTCCATCACTCTTTGATCAGCTGCATTACGCTCGTTGACAAAGTTGACTACAACCACATCAAAAGCTTGGCCGTAGCGATGACAGCGACCAATACGCTGCTCGACTCTTTGTGGATTCCAAGGTAAATCATAGTTAACCACTAAGGAGCAGAATTGTAAGTTGACACCCTCAGCAGCGGCTTCGGTAGCAATCATAATTTCAACGTCATCTCTGAAATAATCAATGAGCGCTGTACGTCTATCTATTGACGATGAGCCAGTAACTCTGTCGCTACCTACGTGTTTAGCTAACCATCTGTGATAGATGCCAGTATTGACTGGGCTATTATTACTACCATTAAAAGCGACTACCTTGCCATTGAAACCATGAGACTGCAAAAACTCTACAAGATAGGTTTGAGTACGGCGTGACTCAGTGAATATCACGGCCTTCTTTGGTGCCCCCATTTCAAACATACGGGCAAACCCACGCTCCAATGCTGTTAATAGCGCATAAGACTTACGGTCTTCATCAATTTCATGAGCTAAAGCAAGATACTGATCGACCTCTTTAATTTCAGATTTAAGTAAATCTGCATCAACGCCACGAGTTTCATATTCGCTATACTCGTCCTCGTCTTCTTCGATAAGCTCTTCATCTATATCTTCATCAGCAATAAAATGCTCTATCCATTCTGCATCAATGGTTTGATTGTCTAAAAGAGCTTGGAGACGGTTACGAATCGATTCTAATGTTGCTATAACAGCAGAAGTAGAAGACGCCAATAGCTTACGTAAAACAATGGTGATTAGGTGGCGCTGCTGTACAGGAAAGGCATAGCTAAACTCTCTTTGTAAGTAGCTATTAATTTGATCATACAAACGCTGTTCAACATCGCTAGGTGTAAATGGTACCGTTAAAGCATGGCGTCTTGTATATGGAATATACTCCAAAACATCCTTACGTAACGTACGATGGATAAACTGATCCAATCGGCGCTTAAGGGCTGGCAAGTTATCTTCGTTAACATATTGACGGCGGAACGCCTTATCGTCACCAAATAAATGCTCATCTATAATAGTACTAAGCCCATATAGCTCCATTAATGAGTTTTGTAGTGGAGTGGCTGTCAGTAGCAGTTTATTACGAGCAACTAGAGACTTTTTAAAGCTATTGCCTGTTTTATTACTGGGACGATGGGCATTACGCAGCCGATGCGCCTCATCAATTACAACCATATCCCAAGGTATTTTAGCCAGCTCATGCTCCATTCTGGTTGCAAATGGATAGGATATAACAGTGATCTTTTTATTTTCAAAAGGATTGTAGACACCTTCTTGACGTAACTTCTTCCAAGTAAACGAGTCTAGTACTTGTACAGGTAGGTTGAATTTATCTTGTAATTCCAATGCCCATTGCTTACGTAACGACGCAGGGCAGATAACTAATAAATTTCTTCTATACTCTGCCCAGTATTGGCAAAGCACTAAAGCCGCTTCGATAGTTTTACCTAAACCTACTTCGTCGGCTAAGACAACACCTCGACTTAAAGGATTACTCAACGCAAATAATGCCGCTTCAATCTGGTGTGGGTTTACGTCAACCTGAGCATCGAATAGCGACTGCGCAATACGTGCGTCGTCGGAGCTACTACGCTGCTTAGTAATTTCCCAAGCAAAATACTTTAATTGGTGGTTGGTTACCTTATTCATAATTCAAATCTTATTATTAGTCGCAACATAGAATTTTTATGCGTCGATCTTCAATCGCCAGTTATCAGCTAGAATGTCCATAAGCTCCATTTGACGTTTAGGCAAATCCTCTGGCTTCCACTGAGCATAGCCAATGACTTGTGTAGTCAGTGCATACGAAGAAACTCCTTTTCGACCTAAAAAGTAAGCATTTTTCTTTTTATCAAAATCGAAGTTTCTAGCACTTGAATTGCGTCTCTTATTTAATGGTACTAAATTAGCTAATCTATGTACCCATATTTTTCTTTCTTCTGCTACAGGCCACCATTGGGCCCATTCACTTTCCTTGTCTACTGTCTGGGGTAAAACGTGCTCAATAGTTAAGATAGTAGGATCATAAGTTGCTCCCCCATCTGATATAAATGCATCTAATCGCAATATTAAGTAGTTTCTTCTTCTTGATGTTAGATCGTAAATATCACTATCAAGCACCTTAATCATTTTATGCTTTTCATCATCTGTTAATTCTACCTCGTTTATAGGATTAGTAAGAGAATGATTGTTTTCAAGTGCGCTAAGCACCTTGTTATAACGTTCGATGCGTTGGTTTATGTTATAGGCACAAATATGCATAAATGCTGCCAGTCGCTCTAATCTTTCAAAAAACCAAGCCATGTACTCAGGCTTAGCTTTATTATTCTTTATAAATTCGATTGCTGTTGGCACCCAATCAGAGTTATCAATTCTATTTAACCATTTTAAATACCTGTTAACTTCTTCGGCATAGGCTACCGCTACATAATCACTATTTTTTGCAATCAACAATGCTTCTGCATAAGGCTCTAATACTGCTGAAATTAGATCTTCAGGACTAATACCTTTACTTAATACGTGTTCTCTAAACTCTTCTAGCAACGAACGTTTTGCCTTTTCTTTAGCATGAATCATACGAATATAAGAAAACAAATCATTGAAACGACTCCGTCCAAGCTCGACCTCCATCTCTTCCCAACGTTCATTATATTTTTCTCTTTGGGCCTCTAATTCAACCATGCCAATCGTATCGGCCTTAATGATATCAGTTGGCTGCAAGTCTAACCCTCGGCTATTCATTACTGAAAATATTCTAAAGGCTGATTTTTGATTAGGGGTTGATACCGCTACTAAATAACACTTTCGAAGTAGGAAAGCTGTAAAACTCTCAATTTGCTCTACATCATCACCAAGCTTTTCTGAAACGTACTTATCTAGAAGCTGACTATTGCGTTTGATATTTAGACGTGATTCATTCTCAAGCGCTTTTTCATCCATTGCGAAAAGTTCATCAAACTTTAGGCCTTGAACGTAAGATGCAAAAAAATCTCGATCTCGACTGCGAACAGTCAATCGTGGCTTACTCTCTAATCCTTCAAATTTATTCCCTGGCTCTAGTATGTATTGCAGTAGTGCCTTCCTATCATCACCCTGTAGTTTATTTGATAGCACAGCTAGTAGGATTGTTAAAGTGGTCAATCTTTGCTGACCATCAATTACTTCAGAATGAGGCTTATTTTCCTCCTTAATCAGAACAATACTACCAAGAAAATATTCCTCATCAGGTTCATATTGATAGAAACTATGTAAATCTTCAAATAACTCGGATGCCTGATCTATCGTCCATGCATATGGTCTTTGATAAGGTGGAATAACGTATTCAAAATCTGAGCTAAATATTTTTGATAAAGGGTAGTCCGCACCGCTAAGGTTTTTGCTCATTCGTAAACTCTCTATTAAAGATTAACTTATACATGATGATTATTGTTTTGTGATTATATTATTCGAAGTAGTCTACCATACGAGCTTGAAATATCCTTCTAAGGATATACTTCTGTCTGACATATTTAACAGCTCACGATTCTTGATATTGCCCTACTTCCAAACGTTTAAGCTGTAATCTGTCGGATAGCCTGCTAAGCTTAGATATAGCCATTCAACGTCATCCTATTAAATCTATATGCATGAGAATGAGGCGACCCCTTACAGCGCCCTACTAGCGGCTGCTTTTGATCAAGATAGTGATAGATGATTATTAACAAGATAAATACTTTTATCATTTCTCTGGAGAGACCCTTAAGCCCTTGTTTTATATATGTTTAATAGTGAAAAATAGCCTTTAAAGAATCTTTAAATAGTCTTTTAGCCTGTTTAAATAGTCTTTTATTCGAAAGACTATTTGCCTATTTCTATGAACGCCAAGTACCACCCTACACAATTTTTCCCTAACAAGATTTTGCGCATGAAATAGCCTTTTAATTGCGATAAAACTTTGATTGTAAACACAAAGTGGCTGAGGCCTTTTCTTCTGCCTAAAGTATATTACTTAGTGTATTAGATTAAGAAACCTCTCATAATACAAAAAAAATAAACCGCCCTACTTTTAAAGTTAGGACGGTCAGATAAATCTATACTGAACGTTCTGCAATCTTCGTATTAATCCATTCTGCAATCTCGCTTGCTACCCACACCACCCTTACCTGTGTCAGTTGTACCTTCTTAGGGAATGTTGGATCATAACGATCAGAATTTTCATTAACCATCTCATAAATCGTAGAACGACTAAGACCAGTATAGCTACCAACATCTTTAATACTCAATAGCTGTGGTATGTGATTACATTGCTCAATTACTGGCTGTGCTGCGTTTGAATTTTCCATGATTATCTCCGAATTATTGTATGGGAACATCTGTTCTCATACAGTCAGGGAGTCCTGTATTTTTTTATGAGACTTATATCGTCCGATAGACCTTATGCATAGAGTAATAAAAAGGAGCTGAATCATCAGCTCCTTTTTCTGTGTTAAAAATACTTTTAATAATAAGTTACATACACGACTATCTTAACTATTTAGAGCTTTCCTAAGCCTTTTGTTTGTGTAGCCTTTAGCCCGTTTATAAATATACTCTTCAATGAGATATAAAATAACTCGATCTTTGAAAAAACGCATGCTGATAAGACTGTGTTCATCTATATCTGATGGCGTACTCTTAGCTGAATCAGCTAGGATCGTACGCAGGCTTTCAATTTGAAGGTAGAGGGCATTAAATTCATAGTCTTCTAAAGCATCGACCAGTGAACCAACATATTCTACAACCATGGACTCGTAAACCTTGCCGCAAAATTCTTCTGTTTGGAACTTATAGCAAATATCATCCCATACATTTTTAAGAGGTTTTGTGGTTACCGTATCTTCACCAAAGCTCTGTAAATAACGTTCAGTCTGATTGGCAATTCTTTTAGATATTTTCTTAGACAGTTGTACTGAATTACTTAATGCCATTGTCTTTTCTAAATCCATTTTAGCTATCCTTACGTTAAACAGTAATAATCTGTTTTTAATATGCCGTTATGAAGAACTAGCACATTGTAAGACTTAACCTAGGTATTAAGCCACTAAAAATAAACCGATAAGAAATAAAACAAGCGACCTAAAATCGCTTGTTTCAACCTAACTAATTTACGCCGCATATCTTCCTCAATTACTTTAGCTCACCGCCGTCACGCTTTGCCGTAGCCCTTGCTCTATGCTAGTCACGTTATGAGTGGCTAACCCGTTCTGATAATTCCCCTGCTGACTATTGCTAACGTCATCTGTCTCCATGGGATAAAACTCTTCAGCCACGTCTAACAAACCATCGTTATCAATTTCAAAGGATGAATTGACGTAACCCTGTTTTGCAGCCTCTTCTAGCGCTGCTTGATCAAAGCCGTGTTCGCTAAGCTCCGCATCAATTGCCTGCGCATCTTGCACTGCTTGCTTTAGTGTCACCCCATCACGTAGTGTCAAATCCACAAAGTAAATCGGCGTACGATAGCTTTGCGTGGTGCTTTTGCCTCTTAGGGTTAATTGCAGTGGTAAGCAGGACAGCTTATTGCCTGATACCGCAGCAAAGTAGCTCAGCCGTGCGGCAAGCGTGCGAATACTGTTAAAGCCTGTGGTGCGAAAGATAAACGTGCCTAACTCGTCGTCTTCACTCAGATTTGCGTAAAGTCTGCCATACGGCTTACAAGCACCGCCTTGCGCTAATGGGCAACGATCAGGTGACGGGCAAAGCAACGTTTCCACGCCATTGTTTGTACGGCGTTGACACTGCTCACCGTCACCCACGCATAGTGGCCGTCCGGTTTGTCTATCGAACAAGGTGTACTCAGCTCGCAGGTTTAGCTCAGGATCGTTAAACAACATGCGTACCGGTATGTGTCTCAGCTTACCGTCATTCTTTTCGCGTAGCTTTGCATCGAGTGGATGGTTAATCCAGCCATCCTTATTTTGAACTTGGCTGGTGATAGTGAATTGATCGTCTTTAGCAGGCAAACGCTTGCCATCTTTTTGAATGACACGTCCAATACTGATACGACCTAAAACTGGTGGGGTTATGGTTAGACCTTTAATCATGGTGATATTCCTTATGGGTTTAATAAAATGTGTTTAGCCATAAAAAAGCCCACCGATTAGGGTGGGCAGTTATGCGCTTGTTTTGGTTAAGTGTAGTAGGTTTCGGCTTAGTCGTTTAAGATGACGAAGCGGCGACTACCTTGCTTGGTTTTACTAAATTTAGCTAACAGCTCAGGATGCGCTTTGATAACGGCTTTGCTATCCAGACCGATACTATCTTTCGAGCGCTTCCAAGAAATTGCGCCTTTTTCAAACACAGCGACTTCATTATCGGCAATCAGTGTTTGCAGCTGGTGCTTAACCTGATCATGGCGCTGCTCTAACTCTTGCATGTAATCACGATAACTCAGTAGTTGCTCAAATAACTTATTGGCACCATCGTCATCTCGTAGATCAACCTTGCTTGAGGGTTTGGGCGTTGGATAAAGCTGCTTTAATGCTCGAGCTGCGGATTCTGAATGATCAGGCGTTGGTGGGGTGTCGGTCTGCACGTATTGCCAGAACAGACGCTCATGCTCCATGATGGACTCAATCAAGCGCTCATCCCGCTCAACCTTGTATATCTTAGCCTCGTGTCCACAAAGCAGGACACAGATGTGCGCAGCAGTTTTACCAGTGACCGCCAGCTGATGCTGCACTTGGCAGGTGACGTATAACGGCACGCCATGCTTCCAGAGCTTGGCACCATGTTCACCAGCGGTTTTGCACTCTAAAATCTGTACCTCACCACTACCAGTAATGGCATAGTCTAAATTTGCTAGCATGAATGGCTGCTCAGGATGCTGTAAGATAGCATTCACGCGGCGTACCTTATTGCCGGTATGTTCTTGATAGTATTTAGCGACCATCGGCTCTAAGGTATTGCCCCAATAGAGGGGTGAATAACCCTCAATGCTCTCATCGATGTCGGAGCTCATGCGTCCTGTCTTAATCATCCATAATTCCAGCATAGAGAGATACGGATGAATACCACAAGCAGCTGCTGCGTCAGAGCTGCCAATGCCTTGCTTGCGTACTTGTAGCCAGTCCTCACGGCTTAAATCTTTAGTATTAATTAAACGCTTGGCAGTCTTTGAAGTATTAGATTGGGCAGGTTTATCAGCAGTATCATTTTGCTTGGTTTTCACTACTGATGGTTTAAGCCTAACGGTTGCACGTTTGGTTTGTCTCGGCTGAGTAGTGCTGTTTAATGCGATCATGTTCATGACAAACTCCTTCGATAAATTGATTATTGGTATTAAATGAAATAAGCGGCATAAAAAACCACGCTCGAAGGCGTGGTTGATTGTATTGTCAGGTTTTAAATGTGGCTAGTTAAGCCAGCATCAGTAGCGATTCTTCTAAACCCTTTTGTTTAAGCTTAGCGCCAGAGCCAAACCAAGCGCCATCTAATCGATGGTCTCTAGACATCGCCCTACGTTCGTGATCGACGTATTCAGTAATACTGCACAGCAGACCGTAAGCAGTATCTTTGGCAGCATCTAGATCGGCTCCGCGACCTTGACCGTTAAACATGTTCATGACCTGATTCATGGCACGAGCATTGGGCACAGCGTCTTTCTCTTTCTTAGCGCTGTTAAACAGAATGATGTCATTGTCCTGATCATTGAATACACGGCTTAAATAATTGGCTGCTTCTGCTTGGGTGACACGGCGCTCTGATAGCTGCTTCATCTCATAGCTGTGCTCATCCCATTGTTTGACGGATACACCTAATTGCTGCTTGACTTTGTCAGCATCAAAGGATGTGCTGTGCGGTACTTTTACTACGCCTCCGCTTCCGTTAGCTAAGCTAATAGCAAGCGTGTTATTACAGACCACACGGATTGATGTGAACTGTGCTGTGGTCGCTAGCGTGCCATCACAAGCGGTTGCAAGAAGCAAGTAGCCATTACTGACATCTTTACCCTTAAGCGTTGCTGACTGCCCTGTACGAGCCAATGCCCATAGCTTACGCCCTCCTTTTAAGACGCCTGCGGTCTCTAATTCAAAGTCGGATTGCTCGGTAAGATCACGATAGAATTCTAAGATCTCACGCGGCTGTACTTCCTGATAGCGTTGACTGACCACCGATAGCGGCTCAAAGTTATCGCTACGGTACAACACCTTTTGCTCAGCAAAGGGCAAAATCAGATTGTGCCCTTTATCATTATTCGCCATGTAGCTAACGTCTGAGGATTCTATACGCCAATCCATACCCGCTTGCTTTGCCCAGATCTCGATAGGCTGCTTGGGAGCCAGCTCATTACCTAAGCCATGCCAAGGGGTTTCGCCAACGTATGCCATTGATTCGATTAAATGTGCCATGATCATTGTCCTTTTAGATTTGATTAGAATTATGGGTTATATGGATAGGTTAAATGCTGAAAGTTCTTGAGCAGGTATTGCAGGTATAACTGGGCTTTGCTGCCAAAACGAGTAAGGGTGGCTGTTGTAGTTTGTCTTTAGCCAAGCTAATCGCAGAAGCCAGTGCCGTTCCTACCACCACACCGATTGCTGAATTGATTTTGTAGTACTTACAGATACTCACACCAAGACCTGATAAGGCAGATTGTGAACACAGTTGCTCGAAGATATTAAAGGGGCTGTCAGTATCGGTATTGCTTTTTACGTTCGCTGAATGACAGTGTGGGCAGATCGGTCTCATAAATTGCTCCTTTTTCGATTGCGCATAAAAAAGGCCTGCGATTAAGCAGACCTTTAATTAGTGTGGATCGAGGTTAGTAGACAGGTAGCTAGGCTTCCTGTTTTATCTCATGATGATACTGTATATCTAAAATTGTTTTGATATAGGCGGTAGGCCTCTACGGTTTTCTGTACGAAACTTACCATGACCAAAAGTACGTTTACCAGATATCCATAATTTGAGCTGCTGCTCATGTTTATTGGGATCGGTTAAGTATAAAGCTGAGCGCACTGCATTTTCCACTTCTTGTGGATTATTTCGATGAATCATACCGATACCCAATTTACCGTATTGACTATACTGCTGCTTGCGTTCTTTATCGTGGTAGCTATAGTACTCGCCTAAGCCTCCAGTAATCATTTTCCATTTCTCACCCACCTCTTTAGCAATATACCAATCATTCTGTCGCCTCGCTCCATCATACATAAGCAGTAAATGGCAGTGTAATCCACCGTTGACCCCTCCTTGCTCAATAGCCCAAGCATTACCTTGCAAATCATCAAAGCAGTTCTTTATTTTAGGATCATTCGCTTTACCAATCAAACCTCGAAGCTTGCTCATATGATTATAAAAATCTTCAATACTAACAAGGTGACTCATTTCTTGAGCGTATTTTAAGTCCACACGAATAAAGAGCAGTCTTGAATAATGCCCGATTAGATTATTAATATAGCACCCTAGTTCATTTTTATTTTGAGATTCTTGGTAAATGAATGCATTACGTTCATTTTCAATATCATTTTTATAGCATGGCAGTATGTCGATAAAACGCTGAGTTTTATCATGATCCCAAATCACATTTTCTGGATAGATGTCACCAACGATTGCTTGAGTGCTATTAAAAAATGCTAAAGCTGGCTCTGAATAAGATAACTCTGTATTAAGATGATTCATGAACGGATAATAAAATCCGTTCAGTTTATTTAAGACCTCATTAAAACAGATAGTGTTCGCTAGTATATCCGTAACCAGACTATGGACGTTTGCAGCAGCTAGCGGTTGGTTTAAGTGTGAGTAAGACATTATGGTATTCCTATGAAGTTAGTTTCATAGGGTGGGATCAGTCCGTATTTTTATAATAATGGTCGCTGAGGGTTATGCCCTCAGCAGTAGAACATGTAGCTGCTGTGTTTAAATAATAATATAAATAACCCACTAAGGATGAGCTGCCGTAGTGCAGCTTTGTGTAGGCGCGCTCTAGAAATTATGGTGATAGGTAGCAGTGGATTATAGGACTTTAAAGACAAATGGTTAAAGTGGAGTTAGCACTTTGATATCTACAATAATTTGAGTGTATTTCGTAAGCTCATGTCTCATTATGTGGTAGTATACTCAGATAATTAAATACGTTTTAATAACGTTTTAATAACGTTTTTATCATGATTATTTAGCAAACTTAAGTCTGTTTTTTTAATTTTGGAGATATAAAGATGAGTGAAGCTGAGGCCCGAACTGAATTTAATCAGTTAAGTCAGACTCAAAAAAATGCAGAATATATCGAAAAGAAGATCAACAGTCTTAGTGTGTATAGCGCTTATTGGTGTTTATTTACATTGCGATCTCTAAATAAATTCCTTGATAGACAGATTTTAAGAGACGACACTAACGTTAAATCAAAGTTGATTCGTATCTTAAAAAAGGTAAATTATAGCCCTAAGAATTTGGATGAAATCTTACAGATAAGTGCTGACGAAAGCGTACCTCTATCCTACGTTAGATGGTTTTATGAAGACGATAGAGCGGCTTTGTGGATAAATATGGTTTTGAAAAAATATAATGTAGCAAGCGATTATATACAAACGAAATCAGACATCACGATTTTTGCTCATAACCTTATTTTCAATGCAAATATTCGTATTTCAGGAAAAAATATTCACATAGGATCTGATTCTTACAACGACTCTTTAGTACTGAATAAAAAACAAGTTTTAGGTTTTTTAGAACAAGCTTACGTTCGTAGTAAGGTTGGCTTAGGGAAAACAAAATGGCTGGATAGTCGCAATAATATTCAGGTTAATCACTTATACCAATATATGCAAAAACCTTGCGATCTTAATAACCTTTATGTAAATAAAATAAATAAAAAAGCTAATACCCTTATTAAGCTGGAGGGCGTTACGTCTAATCCTAATCAAGCTTTGATTTGTGCTGATACTATTGTCATAAAAGAATCAGATAGGGTCAGTAGGCTTAACCATATGCTGGCTTCACTCGATTATTGGATGTTTGATACTTATTGGTTTGATGGAGAGGGTGTGGCGGTAAAAGGAGACAAAGCCAATAATAGAATTACATTTATAGAGATGATGAAGAACGTCTCAAATTCAAAGGCTAACCGTCTTAGTAATAAAAACATAAAAGAAAAAGGTCTAGTACTTACCAGTGCAAACAAGAAAACCCTCAGTCTGATTGCTAAAAGACAGGGTAAAACTCGTACGCAAATGCTTAACGATATCGTTGCCAGCTACAATCAAACTTTTTTCTCCGAAGTACCTAAAACCACTACAGCTACTGGTACTTATATAGTGGGTGATTATGGAAAACCGTATATAGATACATTTGAAACGCAGCAAAGCTTTAAAGCTAAACAGGCTAGCTCTGAGACTATGCTGGTTGATAGTGAGGAGGATACAGATGTAGTTTCTGGAACTGATATATTAGAACCAGCAACAGGCTTTGAATGTGAAAACCGTAAATGTGTTGAATATACTGAGACCGACGAATGCATTAAGAATGATGAGCAAATCGAGAATGATGAGCAAGTCAAAAATACTGAACCAAAAGAGTTTGATAATCGATGTAAAAACTTGGAAGACGCTGATAATAGCGCTAGTGGCAACTTAACAGATGAACTCATTCTTGCTATGACTCCCCGCAAAAACATTGATACAACTGTAGACATCATTACGATTGAAAATGTAAAACCTGTGGTTAGCTCGCATGCTATTGAAGGTACTTTAGCTACAGATGAGAATCTTCACAACATTGATGATAAAATAGTTGATGACGATCCTTTTTCGATAAATGCCAAGCTGATAAAGCAAAAGGTTGGAAGAGCATAAAAAACCAACTGGTAGCTCAGTACTGATTGAAGCTATCAGTTCTCTGTTACCAAATTACCATAAAACTGAAAAACAAATCTTAAGTATACTCACAAGTGTACCGAATTATAATCTTATATATTTATCCATATATATCAAATACTTAACAATAATTAACCGTTCCGGCTCCGGGTACCATTACAGTAGTACGAAAAACCGCAAATCATAATGATTTGCGGTTTTTTTATGTCTGATATTCTGTCCTGTTCTATCTATCCCAAGTACATCTGCTAAACCAACAACACCAAACTTGGAAGCACAATATCCTGCGTATCCGTAGCACCCCATTAATCCAGCCATGGAAGATATCAGTACCAATTTAGGATGCTGTTTGTTTCTAGTATCCTTTAAGTAAGGTGTGGTACTCATTTTCAAATATAATATCAGGCACTCAGCAGCACATCGCCATATTCATCACGTAAATCCTTTTTCACCATTTTCCCCGCCCCATTTAACAAGATACTTTCTACAAAAATAACTTTATCAGGTATTTGCCAACTGGCAATTTTCTCTTCGTAAAATGCAAGCACTTGTGCCTCAGTCAGTTCTGAATTTTGCTCTTTAACCACAATCAACACTGGGCGCTCGCCCCATTTCTTATGGGCTGCAGCAATGGCAGCTGCCATTGTTATCTGTGGATGCGCGGCGGCAATATTCTCAAGCTCCACTGAAGATATCCATTCGCCACCAGATTTAATCAAGTCTTTTGAGCGATCACGAATATTCATATAGCCATCTGAATCGATGGTGGCTATATCACCGGTATCAAACCAACCGTCTTCAGTAATAGCGTCAGGATTATGATTGTAATAGTCGTTAATAATCCAGTGACCCCGAATTTGTAGACGTCCCTGAGATACCCCATCCTCTTCAACTGGCTCCAGTGGTTGATCGGTGTCCATAAGCCGTATCTCAACGCCGTAAGGTGGACGACCTTGAGATTTGCGCAATTCGTTAATCTCATCTTTGCTAAGCGATTTGTGCTTGGCCTTGATCTGATTCATCGTGCCAAGCGGACTGGTCTCCGTCATACCCCAACCGTGTATCGCATCGCAATCAAAATCCTCTCTAAAGGTTTTGATCACCGATGGCGGACAAGCAGCGCCACCGACAATGGTTCGAGTCATGCTCTCAAGTTTGCTGCCACGAGCTTTGGCAGCCGTTAGTAGGCTTTGCCAAATCGTAGGAACACCTAAAGCAACAGTGACCTTATAATCATCAATTAAAGACACTAAGCTGTCACCATCAAGATTAGGGCCAGGTAATATCAAAGAGCAACCTGTCAGGGCAGCAGCATAGGGCGTACCCCATGCATTGACATGGAACATAGGCACTACCGGTAGCAAAACGTCTTTTGCGGATAGTGCTGAGATGTCAGGCATGGATAATGCAATGGCATGAAGCACAGAGGAACGATGAGTGTATAAAATTCCTTTGGGGTTGCCAGTCGTTCCCGAGGTATAGCATAAGGAGCTGGCCGTCGTTTCATCAAATTGAGGCCACTCAAAGTCAGTAGAATGATCTGCTAGTAATTCATCAAAAAACAAAACCTCAGGCAGTTGTTCTAATACTTTATTTTCTCGAGCGCCCAAACAGATGAAATGCTTAATATTATCGATTTGATCTTTAATTGCCAGAATCAGTGGTAGGAAGGTCACATCAAAAAATAATACTCGATCATCAGCATCATTAATAATGTAGCTGAGCTGCTCAGGAAACAGACGCGGATTGATGGTATGACAAATCATGCCACTGCCTGAAATAGCGTACCAAGCTTCTAAGTGGCGACGGTTATTCCAAGCCAATGTAGCTATACGCTCTGATGATTTTAAACCTAGAGATGCTAATGCATTTGCCAAACGTTTTGAATTGTTAGAGATGGTAAGCCAATCACTATGGGTAATTTGCCCATCGACTTCTTTAGACAACACAGCGGTGTCGCCATGATAGCGAGCAGCATGCTCGATGAGGCTACTAATCAGCAATGGCTGATACATCATTTTTCCTAACATAATACATTCCCTGTATTTATTTAAAAGTAAGATTATTCTTATTTAAAGTATCCTTGAATGCCAAGCACCTGCTACGGCTATGAATAATAAGAATTATTAATTCAGACAAGCTATTGAGTTTGTCTGAGTTAATTTTAAAATAACATAAACTGACTCTTAAACCGTAGGATTATTACTGGCTTTCTCACTAAAGTCATTATTAGCGTTTGGCTTGATATAGCGAGGCATCTTTTGACCAGTGGCTTTCGCTACCGCATGTAGCGTTTGTTCAATCCACCCTGAGTCCATAATGAACATCAGTGAACCATCTTCATTAAAGTTAATATTCGCGCCTTCAGCACCATGCTTATAAGCATACTTGCTATGCAAAAAATTATTATGGGAATAATGCTCAACTACTTGATAAGTCACGATCTAATAATGAGGAAGGTACTATCAAAATTACTGAGACCAATGTATTAAACGCGCATCGATATATCAGAACCAAAAAAGAAGCCTTCTAGAAAAATTTAGAAGGCTTCTTTTAAGTAACTATTAATTAATTAGCAGCTGTTTGTTAAGCTCGGTCTTATTAAGTTTGGTCACATTGGCAACACTTTGAGCACATGTCACATTTTTCACAAGTGGAAGGACTCGTACATCCACATTTCTTGCAGCTGCAGCTAGAATTACAATGAATAGAAGGTAATGATAATTTCGTTTTTTTAGAGGTCAACATCATAATAAATCCTTATTCATAATAGAACGATTAGTAATCAATCTTGGCAGATATTAATCATATCTTCCGTAATTTAATTGTTAATTCAATAGCTTAAAGCATTTTAATTACCCTACATTACCCCTGCCACAACCCTTCGACATTCATCTTATTTGCCTCAATAGTCGGATAATCCGTAAAGTTCAATGTATAGCCGTCTTCTGCATTACTGGCTGGTGTAATCTGACAGGTCGCACCCAGTGGAAAGCTATGTTTTTTACTGATATGCCCAAAGCTCATGCCATTATAGATAGATAATCCAGTCAGCTTATGCAACTGGCGAATGACCATCGCGACATCGTAACGCTTATCGTAGCTATCTTCACCCGTGCCAGACAGTGAGCCAAACACAATTGCTTGCTGACGCTTGAACACACCTGCCAAATATAAATCATAAAGCATGCGCTCAATACGATAAGCCTGCTCACCCACATCTTCTAAAAACACAATGCCACCATCAATACTCGGCAAATACTCGCTACCTGCCAGCGCTGATACCACACTCAGATTACCGCCCCAAATCGTTCCCGTGACTGTTTGAGTATTATCAGTCGCTAGAATCGCTGGTAATTGCTTACTGGTCAAATCGGCATTTTGAACAGCAATGCTCAAATTAGGGTTAGTAAGCGCTTCTGCAAACTGCCTACAACTAATCTCATCAGGGGTCGTTTTACCAAATTCGCTATAGAGCATGGGGCCAGCGAGCGAACTCATTTGCCCTTTCGCCAGCAGTGCACATTGAATGGCAGTGACGTCACTAAAGCCTGTCAATATCGTGCCCCGCTCGTTCATAATGCGTCCCAGCGTTTGCCAATCAATCAGCGGCAATAGACGCATTGCGCCATAGCCACCGCGTACACCCATAAACAGTTTGGGTGCAGCAATCGCGCCAGTCGCGATATTTTGTAGATCACTCGCCCGCTGCGTGTCCGTTCCTGCAAAGCGCAAATATTGTCGCTCAGTAATAGTAGGATTCTGCACTTCAAAACCTGCGCAAGCCATACGCTCTAATGCCAATTGGTTACGCTCGTTACTACCGCCAACGTTGGAGCTGGCGAATAGACGCGTCTCAATAGTAGGATTAATGCAACGTGAGTTGGACGCTATTGACTGATTACTGTCTGTCAGCGCAGTTGGCAGATCATCTTTGGTCAACTGCATGCTATGATTTTTACCGTTAGTTTTAACGGTCAAGCCTTGAGCAATACCTTGAGTTGCAAGTAGTCCAGCACCTGTACTCACCCCTAGTCGACATAAGAATTGGCGACGATTAAGCTCCTTATTAGCCGCAGTGTTTATATCAGCTTGCTGTAAAAGAGTCGGATTTTTTGTAAGCATACTGAACTATTACCTCAAAACTTATTTTAGAATAATGATTTAATTATCAACGTTTTTAACATTAACTTTATACAAGCATCGTAGTTTGATAGAGACATCACAGTGTTTCGCCTTCTATTACGATAATGATTGCATAACCTTATAACTATTGCTTATTACAACGACAACAAATTGTTAAACAACCATGTTTGGTACTTACCATTACTCTTGTTATAGTAAATAGTAATGAATGATTCACTAATAATGAAAGGAACGCTAGTATGGCTGATAAAGAAAAAGATGATAAGTCTCTTCTAGACAATATCAAACTCATCTTAAGCAAAGAAGACAGAATAAAGAATCAAGTCGACAAGGATCGCGGTCTTGAGCGTTACGCTAAAGACTTGATGTTGCTTATGAGTTTGGTAAAAGATTATTACCAAGGTAATTATCGCAATATACCTTACAAAACCATTTCAGCGGCAGTGGTTGGGTTGTTGTACGTATTAAACCCTATTGATATTATTCCAGATTTTATACCCTTTATTGGTCAAGTTGATGATGCCTTGGTACTAGGGTTTTGCTTAAAACTGATGGAAAAAGACTTAAACAAGTATAAAACTTGGAAAAACGAGCAGTCAACGTCTAAAGATGATGCAAAGTCTGAAGATAAAGCTTCTGATACTGAAGACAAAAATGCCAAAGCTAAGAAAAAACCTTAATGACTAAAATAGTCGTTAATAATATCTTTAATCACAAAAACACGGTCAATGAGTTCATCATGACCGTGTTTTTGTGCGCATTAAGCTAAAAATTAGTAAACCATCATTAGTAAATGATAACTAGCAATCAATCAGGCACATCATAACGCGCTTTTTCTGGGTTCAGACCGAATGAATAAACAAAGGTCGCAACGATACTGTTAATGATAATAAACGGTAAATCAATGGTGACGTGCCCAAGTAAATAGCGTCCAATCAACCATGAAATAATGAGCATAATAATGAAAAATGCGCCTAAATATCCTAGGATGGCAGGATGCTTTAAGTTATAAGGTTGCTCTGGTGCAGGTTGCTTGTCGAGCACGTACATACGTATGGCCCAACCAGCTGCATAGGATAATCCGCCTAACACGACATAACTCAAAAAATTCATATTATCTGACTCTATTACTAAATGACTGGCAGAACATATTGCTGTCCAATAAACCTATAATAAATACTGTTTTCTATCAAAGACTTTCATTACTCGGCCCAACATTATCAATAATAATACTGGCATGTGGATTGGCCAAAATATCAGTATTGACCTCATCACACTCTACCCGATAAATAGTATTTGCGCCTTTATAGATATAAGACAAATACTCACTATCAAGTAGTGGATCGATATTGGCGTAAACAGGTTTGACATGCGCCATGACCAGCACTCTATCAGGACGTCCAATAACTGCATCGACATTGTCAGGATCGATAGAGAAAAAATTGGGTATCTCACTGTTATCAAGCACTTCTAATGGCTCAGCAGTATCCCAGACACGCTTGGCACTTGCCGGCTCTTTCATCTGCATGACCCACTTACCTGCCTGCTGACTAACTTTGATCTGCGCAGGCTCGTCATTACTAACCGTATAGCAACCTTCAAATATGGATAAATCCGTCTCGGTCTTCGCCACATCTTCTACCGCGGTCGTGCTGCTATCATCACAACCTGCTAGCAATAGCGCACTACAAGTGATACCGCTAACTGCTAACAAGGTAAGTCTTTTGCAAATAACGTCTGAGCGCTTGAGCATGATAATGTCATCCTGCGTTAAAAGGGACTGAGGCATGTGCAATCAGTTTCAACTGAAAACCTGTGCTCTCATCAGGCTCATTTTAACAGAAAACAATCCCCTTTCTGTTTTGATATTTAGTTTTACAGTTTTGTGCTTAGCGATGGCGCATGTTGCCAATGGATTTGCTATAATCAAGCGCATTAATTCCAGTTAAACTTTCAGTTACACTATAGTCAATATCGATAGTATAGATATAAATAAATAGCGCAGAGGCTCTACAGAAATGAGCTTGCGAAGCGAATAATATATCTGTTTATCGTACGTTAACTATCTATTAGGCCATTAGATTTTTATGTCAGACAACCCTGCTCTATCATTCCATACTTCTAGTGCATCTGTTGGCACAACTGCAAATGTTTTTAGCGCAAGTCAGCAAAATGCAGCTGATCCGCTAGCAGTGAAAGCAAATACTACCGTCGCTTATACTGATGGTGCTTGTAAAGGTAATCCTGGCGCTGGTGGTTGGGGCGCACATCTGATATTCAGTGATGGACGTACGCAAGATTTGTACGGTAGTGATAAAGAAACCACCAATAATCGTATGGAGCTAACGGGCGCAATAAAAGCCCTAGAGTACAGTCCACGCGACTTGAAGCTTGAGATTTGGACTGACTCCAGCTACGTTAAAAATGGCATTACCGAATGGATTGCCAATTGGAAAAAACGTGGCTGGAAAACTGCCAGCAAAAAGCCTGTTGCCAATCAAGACTTATGGCAACAATTGGATGAGCTTCGTCAAGCACGCGACGTTGATTGGCATTGGGTTAAAGGTCATGCTGGGCACGCAGGCAACGAAAAAGCTGATGAGCTGGCCAATCTAGGCGTGACTTCTAGTAGCGAGCATCTATCTGCATCTAACTCTGTAGATAGTCCTGCCACTATTAACACTGATATTGCTAAAAAAAAAGATAAAATAGCCGCTAATGACTGGCTAAATGACGATCCATTAGGCTTTAACATGATGGATGAAGATTTCGATGAAGAGTTATTAGATGAAAGCGATTTAGATGAAACGCCAGATAATGATGATTCAATTCCTATTCAAGTCAGCAGCAAACCGAATAATGCTACACACCCTATGAGTACCAATGCCATGATATCAGATGACATGACAGTAAACGAGACGACGGCAGACAGCAATACACTAGACGCATCTGCAGAATTACCAAAATTCGATGGCGATACCAGTCGTGCGAACCCACACTTTCGTCCTTTGTTACCCAAGCCTATCCATCGGCATGAACCTAATCGCCAGCTGATTATGGATACGGAGACTACGGGACTTGATCCACTAAAAGGCGATCGAATCATTGAAGTCGGTATCGTTGAGATGATCGGTCGTAAATTCACCGGTGAAAAGCTGCACGTTTATATCAACCCGCAGCGCGGCATGGATGAAGAAGTCATCCGTATTCACGGTATCTCTGAGGCCTTTTTGACAGATAAACCTACCTTTGATCAGGTTGCTCAGTCGCTATATGAGTTCATGGATGGTGCAGAAATCATCGCTCACAACGCCACGTTTGATATGAACTTTTTAAATATGGAATTTAGCAAAGTTGGTATGACAGACTTTGCGGAACGTGTTCAAGTCACCGACTCATTAGTAATGGCAAAGCAGCAATATCCTGGGCAAAAGAATACCTTGGATGCTTTGGTTCGCCGATTAGATGTTGGTAAACAAGATCGTACTTTTCACGGAGCATTACTAGATTCGGAGATTTTAGCGGAAGTTTATCTGGCAATGACCGGTGGACAGGTGACGCTAGCGATCGAAGAGGACAGCCAAGCAGATGGCGGGCATACCGCTCATGCTAATTTTGCTAATTTGGCATCTTTATTGCTAGAGTCAACCGTAGATAACCAAGCCAATCAAAATTGGTTCGCAGGTTTAGCAGAAGATTATCCTGATTTGAAAACCAGACTATCGCAGTGGTAAAACACATTAAAGTGCATAACTAAGTTGACTTAACTTAGTGTAATACATTGAAAAGTCTAACAATATATTAAAATACCAACTTTTATAAATCAATATCTGCTGTTAGAGTCGACTCTATCAATACTTTATTTATGGAAAAATAACTATGAGCCAATCTGAGCAAACAACGTTAACCACTCCTACCCTTAGTATTACTAACTTTAAACTACCTTCGTTGCATCTGCTTCATAATGAAATCACTGTTATTCTCAAAGATACTGAAAACCATCTGAGTGAATTCAACGACGATAAAGAGCAAGCACCTTTATTATTAGATTCCATCAGCGTCTTAACCCAACTGTCTCGTATTTTTGAGCTAATTGCATTGGCTGGTGGCCAATTATTGAGCGCCGCTATCGCACAAGGCTTACAACAGCTTCATGATGATAGCAATAATAACGATACAGCGCTGATTATGGATTTATCAGAAGCAATCATGACGCTTGATCGCTATATTGAATTCGTACTATTAACTGAGACGGTAGAGCCTACACTGCTACTGCCAATCATTAATAAACTGCATGCTTATAGTCAGCAAGATGCAATCGATGCCAGTTACTTCTCCGATTTTGGTAGCAGCAGCGTGATTATCGCTAATCCTGAACAAAACTTTCAGCCATTAAGTGAGTTAAATCTGGATAGTAAGTTACTGACCAATGCTTACCGTAGTGGTCTGAGTGTGGTACTTACCCAACAAAATGCCCCACTAACAGCAGATGATCAGCAGAAGCTTGATGCTATGAGTGCTGCCTGTGCGATGATTGCCGCGCATACTAGTAGCCTATTTTGGCAAGCAGCAACCGCCGCTGTTACAGATATCCAAACTATTTTGCCATTGAGCCTTAGTCAAAAGCATACCCTTATTTACTTAGAACAGCAGTTCCATAGCTACCTTCCAGTGATGGATGCACGTTTTGCTGACTTAGTGAGTTTTGCCTGCCAGCGTGATAACGAACAAGCGCAAAAGCTACGCATCCAATATGCGAGCAATCAGATAGATTCGCCACAACGCGAACAAATGCAACGCTTCTTATTTGGTCCAAACCGCGCCATTACTGATACTCTAAACGATATTATTCAAAATCAAATTAGCACAATTAAAGAAAAAGTCGATAGTTATGCACGTGGTGATACGCTTAGCTCTACTGCTCTGCAAGTGAACTCAATAGCCGCTGACCTCACAGAACTTAGCTCAGTATTACGGTTATTATGCTTAACAGATGCTGCAGCGTCATTAAAAACTGCCGCAGATGCCGTATTAACTTGGCAGACCCCAACACCTGAAGAATTCGATAGTCTATTATTAGCACTTATGCATGCAGAGAACGCTTCAATTGCGATGGCAAAAATGCATACCCCAGGTGCCATTCATCTATCTGCGCATAGTCAACATATCTCACTACACCAAATTGATACTGCCTACAACACTTTAGTACAAGAAAGCCGTATGGCGATATCGAGTGCAGAGCAAGCGATTAACGACTATTTAGCAGATGACAAGCGCG
The DNA here is from genome assembly GCF_001593285.1 of Psychrobacter sp. P2G3. Lineage (NCBI taxonomy): Bacteria > Pseudomonadati > Pseudomonadota > Gammaproteobacteria > Moraxellales > Moraxellaceae > Psychrobacter > Psychrobacter sp. P2G3. The sequence continues at coordinate 1,073,729 of NZ_CP012529.1, read as the reverse complement.
ACCTACTCAATATTCAGAACATACCTGATATGATGCACCAAGTCGCTGGGGCAGTCCGTTTTTTACAATTACCTACCGCTGCCAATATGCTTAGCCAATTGACTACTAATATGCAAGAGCGCCTTGCAAGTGGTCGAAATATAGATGATCGCACGCTTGCTCATATTGCTGATGTGTTAATGGCAGTAGACTATCGCTTAGAGGGTTTTGAGAATAATCACCCTGTAAGCAAACAGTCACTTGATGCCGGTCAACATAGTCTAAGTCAATTAATTGCCGCTTAAATAAGATTAATATAAACAACTTTTAAGCAAGCTTATTGCTGCTTTGGATAGCCATTTATGACCACCGCGTTTGTACTTGATAATGAAACGATACTCTGCCGCTATACAGCAAAGGGCTGGTGGCCCTTACAAGTCTCCCTTTCAGCTATTGAAAATAATATAGTTGAGCAAGGCGTAGCGGAAGAAGACTTATCAGATGATATGTATCAAGTCGGACGTGTTAAGTTGCTGGCAAGCTTAGCAGCAAGCCATTGGAAGCCTGATGAGTCGCAAGCATTTGCTACCCATCAGGAGCCTACAAACAATGATGATGTACCAGTTAACAATGCTATCACTTATCATTATGCACAAACTCATGGCATTGCTACCCCTGAGTTGACTAAAAACTCTCATGAGTTAGCCACGTTACTTTCATCATCCGAACATACTGAAAACGTTGATTTCATCACTTATCGACAGCTTATAACACAACTTCCTGCTGCCCTTTCCACGCAGCTGAGCCAAGCTATTCAATTGCTGCGCTGGCAGGCAGATACTCAGTTTTGTAGTCGTTGCAGTGCATCAGTGACCACTACTAAATTCGGTGAGCGAGCGATGGTCTGTCCGGTCTGCCGTTTGCGTCAATATCCACGTGTGCAACCTTGTGTCATCACAGCGATCACTCGCCCAAACCCGCAAACAGGTGAGATGCAAATACTATTAGCGCATCACCATCGCTATGGTCAGCCAAGCACGCAGCTACTATATGGACTGATTGCAGGCTTTGTAGAAGTAGGTGAAAGCTTGGAGCATGCGGTAGTGCGTGAAGTAGAAGAGGAAGTCGGTATTCGTTTGACTGATATTCGCTATGTTAGTAGTCAGCCATGGCCATTTCCCTCTAATTTGATGTTAGGATTTCGAGCCTCTTATGCAAGCGGCGAGATAGTCATACAAGAAGATGAGTTATCACACGCTGACTTTTTTGATATCTCAAACTTACCGAAGATACCTTTTAAAGGCAGTATTGCTTACGATTTAATCGCACAGATTGCTCATGAGCAAGGCATAATACTTTAGCTTTATATGATATGTTAGCGTTTAAAGTATAGTTTTCCGCTATATATAACTTTTTACACCGACTATTATTTATCTCCAATTTTTTAAGCCAGTTTTAAGGCCATGAATTAAATGCCCAGTAATGTCCATTCCCTTACCCATGCCCGTTTAACGAATCTGCCTATACTATTTGATACGTTAACCTTAGAGACGCAATCTGCTGATATACAACAGCGGATTGCATATGTCGATTCGTGCCTGCCTCAGACTCAATGTGGTCTCTGCGAGCATCCAGATGGTTGTTTACCCTACGCCACTGCTATCGTTGTAGACGGTGAGCCGTATAATAAGTGTGTGCCTGGTGGTCAACCTGTCAGTGATGCGATTGCCCTTATTTTGAGCGCAGATAATGTCACTTTAGATAATGTTTTCTCAGAAAGTATAGCATCCAGTAATGATCATGGAGGGCTGATTGCCGTACCATCAAAGTGGTCGATAGACCCTGTGACCGAACGTCCGCATGAAGTACGTGCTATTATTCAGGAAGATGATTGTATTGGTTGCACAAAATGTATCCCAGCCTGCCCAGTCGATGCCATCGTCGGTACGGGCAAGCATATGCATACGATTTTTACCGACCTATGTACAGGTTGTGAGCTATGCATTGCGCCTTGCCCTGTTGATTGCATTGATCTTGTTCCTATTGAGCGTGAATTGTCAGCCGCTGAGCGCGTTCAAGAGCAAAACGAGCTACGCCAACGTTATCATACTCACCTTAGACGCGTCACCGAACAGCTTTCAGATAGCAGCAATAGCAGACCTGTCGTGAGTATGGTAGAAGCCAAGCTCAATAATGCCAGTGCCCAAACTATTGATATCAATGAGCAGCAAGCAAAAGATACTATTGCTGCCGCCAAACTACGTAGTAAAATTAAAAAGCTAGAAAAACGGCTAAGCGTCCGTCCTAATCCAGAAAAAAGTGCTGAATTAGCCGCATTACAAGCACAACTGTCTCAGATATAGTTTTAGAGAGTGCTTCACTGTTTGATTCAATCTAACTCAATATCTGCTCTCACTAACATCAACAGCTGAAATGATTACCTGAATACCATGAGTAAAACTGTTAAACATAAAACTGCCAATACGCCACCATCAAGACGCATGCCCAATCGTGACGTGCGACCGTTCTTTGAAAAGCTGGCTGCTACTATTGACGAGCCTGTCACTGAATTAAACTATAGTAGTAACTTTGAGCTGCTTATTGCAGTAATACTCTCGGCACAAGCGACTGATGTGAGCGTCAACATTGCCACTCAGCAGCTGTATCCAGTCGCGAACACCCCTGAGGCTATATTGGCATTAGGTGAAGAAGGGCTGAAATCCTATATCAAAAATATTGGCTTATATAATGCCAAAGCCAAAAATGTAATCAAAACCTGTCGCGACTTAATAGAAAAGTTTGATAGCATCGTACCCGATAACCGTAAAGACTTAGAGTCGCTCGCTGGGGTCGGACGCAAAACCGCTAATGTGGTCTTGAACACTGCCTTTGGACAACCAACAATGGCTGTTGATACGCATATCTTCCGTGTAGGCAATCGCACGGGGCTGGCCACTGGTAAGAACGTATTAATAGTAGAAAAAAATTTGGTCGAGCGTATTCCAGAAGATCTCTTAGTTGACGCTCATCACTATCTAATTTTGCATGGGCGCTATACTTGTCAAGCGCGCACCCCCAAATGCGGTGCCTGTCCAGTCTATGAAGAATGCATGTTTAAAGATAAAGCAGCGTTTGTAGAGATTTAAAAATTCTATACAGTTAGCACGACCTTTTATAGCTACCTTAATAGCTATCTGATTATAGCTGTCTCAACTTGAGGAAAAATAATGCAAACGCTCACTGCCCTAGTATTTGATAATTTTGAGACGCTAGACCTGTTTGGACCAATAGAGATGTTCGGCTGCCTACCTGAGCATTATAGTATCCAATTTGCTTCTATAGCAGGTGGTATTATTCATAATCATCATGGTGTCGCGTTGCAAACTGTTGCAGTAGCAGAGTTAGAGCATCAAACTAATATTTTATTAATTGTCGGTGGTAAAGGTACGCGTCAAGTAATCGAGGACAGCCAGTTTTTGCAGACTCTTACCAAACTCTCTGATAACGCTGACTGGGTGCTCAGCGTCTGTACTGGCAGTGCGTTATTAGCCAAGGCTAATATCTTGGATGGTAAGCGCGCAACTTCTAATAAGCTTTCTTGGCAATGGGTTATTGAGCAATCAGACAAAGTTAATTGGGTACAGCAAGCACGCTGGGTAGTAGACAGCAAGTTCTATACTTCCTCAGGCGTCAGTGCTGGAATGGATATGACGCTTGGTTTTATTGCTGATAGACATGATATTGCTACTGTGCGACAAATCGCTAACTATACAGAGTATCGCTGGCAAGAAGATAGCCAGCTTGATGATTTCTACGATTGTTAGCAACAATAGCTGACACTAGAGTTTTAACTCGATTCACGGTAAAATGTGCTAATTTTTTGATTCACTTTTGCCTCTTATTTTCCGTTAACATTCAATTATGACTGATTTTATTAATAACAGTCCTTGCAATTAAGCGATCCAACTATGCGTGAATACAACTTATTTACATCTGAATCCGTGAGCGAAGGCCATCCTGATAAAATGGCTGACCAAATCTCAGACGCTATCCTTGATGCCATCTTACGTGAAGACCTACAAGCACGTGTAGCGTGTGAAACGCTGGTTAAAACTGGTGCAGTCATACTAGCAGGCGAAGTGACAACTACTGCTAACATCGACGTAGAACGCATTGTACGTGATACAGTCAACGGTATCGGCTATCATCATTCAGATCTCGGCTTTGATGGCGAGACTTGCGCGGTTATTAATATGCTTGGCAAACAATCACCTGAGATTGCTCAAGGCGTTGATCGCAGTAGTCCAGAAGAGCAAGGCGCTGGTGACCAAGGCTTGATGTTTGGCTATGCTAGTAATGAAACAGAAGTCTTGATGCCTGCCCCTATCGAGTTTGCACATCGTCTTATGGAGCGCCAGTCTGAGCTGCGCCGTGCAGGCGATCTACCTTGGTTACGTCCAGATGCCAAAGCGCAAGTGACACTAAGATATGATGGCAATCGTCCAACTGCGATTGATGCAGTGGTGCTCTCTACTCAACATGATCCCAGTATCTCGCAGAAAGATCTGCAAGAAGCGATTATGGAATCTATCATTAAAGAAGTACTGCCAGCCGATCTGTTACATGCTGGTACTCGCTACCACATCAACCCAACTGGCAAGTTTGTCATTGGTGGTCCCGTTGGTGATGCAGGCTTAACCGGACGTAAAATCATTGTCGACACTTACGGCGGTATGGCTCGTCATGGTGGCGGCGCATTCAGTGGTAAAGATCCCTCAAAAGTTGACCGTAGCGCTGCTTACGCGGTACGTTATGTCGCCAAAAACATCGTCGCAGCTGGATTGGCTGAGCGCTGTGAAGTGCAAGTTAGCTACGCAATTGGGGTCGCTGAACCAACCTCTATTTCGGTCAATACTTTTGGTACGAGTAAAATCAGCTCTGAAGAAATCATTCGCCTGATTCGCACTCATTTTGACCTGCGTCCTTATGGCATTACGCAAATGCTCAACTTACTCCAGCCTATGTATCAACGAACGGCGACCTTTGGACACTTTGGTCGCGAAGGTTCTGAAACTGCCTTTACTTGGGAAAAAACAGACAAAGCTGAGATTTTAAAAGCAGATGCAGGTCTATAAATCTATATTCAAATACACTCAATAGGAGTAGCTTATGTCTCAAGACAATATCGATAACAATGTTAACGCTAACGTAAACGACAATGCTGAAGCAATGGCTGAAATCACCCCTGAAATGCAGGCGTTTTATCAGCGTGCCGATGCTATCATTGGTATCGCGAATAGCCAATTAGGTCCTGATGCTCATTCAGGGCAAGTCGGTGCTTCACTACTTTATGCTGCAGCTCGTTATAGCGCTTCGGTTGCCTCTATTGGCTTCATAAAGGGTGATGACTTTGCAAAAGAAAAAGACGATATCGTAGAGTTTTACGTTAAGCAGTACCGTCAGATGCTGAGTGACAATTTAACCGATTATGCACAGAACTTCGATAAATATGTTCAGCTTAATCAAGATGATAAACCGGCTAAATAAGTGCTTTATTATTCAGTCTTAAAACAAAACCTCAGCCTATTCATAGACTGGGGTTTTTTATTGGCTATCTTTTTAGCAGATGACTGACTACAATTAGATTGATATTAAAAGAAGTTCAAGCTCTTCGAGCTTAGGCTATCATTAACTTACAAAAGCAGATATAGCAGAAGAGTCTGCTACGCAACCGATTATTAGCTCATTCCCTACAATAGGACGTTATAGTTTTCATAAATTGCGACCTTCATAAATCGTGACTCTAATAGATAAGGACATCTTATGTTTAACAATAATTTTTGGACATCTTGGCGTTCATGCTTGTCGTTACTAGGAATATCCGTAGCAATGACGTTAGCAGGCTGTAGTAATATACCGAGTGGTACCGAGCCTGATACCACTCCGATTCACACACCAGCCACTAATCAACCAGCACCCAGTGATAATTTGTTTACTAAGTGCCCGCCTCACAATCCAGAGCAAAACATGTGTACTATGCAATATGACCCTGTTTGCGTTACTACTAAAGTTGGTTCGGTAGTGAGTTATCGTACGGCGGGTAATGCCTGCTCAGCCTGTGGCACCACTGCAGCAATAGGTTATGTACCAGGCAAATGTATCTAATCTTTCAATAGCTCGAACCAAAAACATTTAATATCCTAATAATAAAAAACCCCAACTTGATATCAGTTGGGGTTTTTATCAATATTGCTTTTTAAAGATATTCTGTCTATTTACTTACTAGGTTTTTACTTGTTAGGTTTTACAACGATATCAGGCGGACCCTCTAACAGATCCTCATCGCGGAACTCGTTTGCTGAGTTATGCTCTGCTGACTCTTCAGTCGTAAACCATTGCTGCTGACGATAAAGGATCAAGTGATCTCGACTCAAACCCCGTAATAGAGAATACATCATCACTAGTATCACAACAGCGAAGGGAAAGCCCGACACAATAGAAGCTGCCTGCAATGCCCCTAACCCGCCTGCTGCTAATAGTACTGCAGCAATGACGCCTTCAGTTCCTGCCCAGAATAGACGCTGAATCTTTGGTGGATCAGTATCACCACCTGAGGTCAGCATATCAATAACAAAACTAGCAGAATCTGATGAGGTGACGAACCAAAGCACAATCATCAGCACAATCAGCAAGTTGAATACGGTCGTTAATGGATAAGACTCCATCAGCTTAAAGATAGCACTACCCGTATCTGCTCTAACAGCTTCAACCAACCCAGGACTTGCCATATTTGGATCAGCTGCAGCCATGAGTTCCATATGTACAGCTGATCCACCAAAAGCAGTAAACCATAAGAATAAAATAGTAATAGGGATTAATAACACCCCTAACGTGAACTCACGAATGGTACGACCACGAGAGATACGGGCCACGAATACCCCAACGAATGGTGACCAGCTAATCCACCATGCCCAATAGAAAATAGTCCACGATGACTGCCAGTTTTCTTGACCTTCATAAGACTCTGTCCACGTACCTAAAGGAATCACTTGATGTAGATAATTACCAATGTTTTCTACAAAGCTATTAAAAATAAACTGCGTAGGGCCCAAAATAATCACAAAGCTCAATAGCACAATAGTCAAAAAGATATTGATATCGCTTAAGCGCTTGATACCTTTATCTAGTCCCATAAACAAGGACAATCCTGCCAGCACAGTGATAAATGCAATCAAGATAATCTGCACGGTAATATTGTTAGGGATACCGAATACACTCTCAAGACCAGAGTTAATCTGTAACACCCCAAGACCTAAGGTGGTCACCACCCCAAACATCGTACCAAATACCGCTAGCGTATCGACCGTATGACCCCAACCACCGTATATCTTTTTACCTAATATGGGATATAGCGTTGAGCGAATAGCTAGTGGCAAACCACGGCGATAGTGAAAGTAGGCCAAAGCCAAAGCGACCATGCCATACAGTGCCCACACATGGAAACCATAATGCAAGAATGAGATGTTCATCGCAAGCTTAGCAGATGCGACAGTCTCTCCCTCACCAAGTGGCGGTGCCATATAGTGATAAAGCGGCTCAGCCGTTCCCCAGTACAACAGTCCGATACCGATACCGGCGGAGAACAGCATACCAATCCAAGAAAGCAATTTATATTCAGGTTTTTCTGTCTGATGACCAAGCCTGATATCGCCGTAACGACTAAATATCATATAGATACTCATCATCACGGTGGCATTAATAACCACAATAAAGAACCAGCCAAAGCGCAAAGAAACAAATTCTTTTGCTTGGCCAAATACTATTTCTGCTTGTTCATTAAAAAAAGCGCCAAAGATAATAAACAAGGTAATCAAAATTACCGAGGTTAAAAAAACCGGTTTACTTACCCGTGGAAAAGGGCCCACTCTGCCAACTTTGACATGATCCATAGAGCTTCCTAGAGACAAAATAGCGTCACAATATCAAGATATCAATCAATTATCAAATATAAAGTCGTTATGCTTAACTCTAATATAAGAAACGAACCTAAAAATTTTGGGACTATTTTTTGTTTATAAGTACTTCTTTGGAATAGCTTTTTTACGTTCGTTACTTTATTAACTATCTTAATAAGTAAAACCCCAGTCTACGAAGAGACTGGGGGTTCGTTTATCAACCATAGATTTAACGCTGTTTTTTAGTCACCTTTGGCAACTTCAGGGGGGCCTTCTAAAAACTCTTCATCAGTGAATTCATTGGCCGTATTGTGCTGAACTGACTCATCAGTGATAAATCGTTGTTCTGCTCGATACAGTATCAGCTCATCACGACTAAACCCTCGCAACATAGCGTATAGCATGACGAAGACAACGATAGCGAATGGAAATCCAGCGACGATAGCTGCCGCCTGTAGAGCACCTAAGCCACCAGCCGCCAACAAGATAGCTGCAACCAAACCCTGCAGAATAGCCCAAAATAAACGCTGAATTTTAGGTGGGTTGGTTTCACCGCCAGACGTCAACATATCGATGACAAAACTGGCTGAATCTGATGAAGTCACAAACCACAGTACAATCATAATGACAATCAACATCGTAGTGGCTTTGGTCAATGGATAGAACTCCATCAACTTAAAGATAGCACTACCATAATCATTCTGTACTACTTCGATAAATCCAGGATTACCAATTAATTCCATATTTACTGCCACACCACCAAAGGTCGTGAACCAGAAAAACAGAATAATCATAGGTACAAATAAAACACCTAGCAAAAATTCACGGATAGTACGACCACGGCTAATGCGGGCGATGAATACACCTACAAATGGTGACCAACTGACCCACCATGCCCAGTAAAATATCGTCCATGATGACTGCCAATCACCTTTGCTATAAGCCTCACTCCAAAAACCAAGCTGGACAAGGTTTTGTAGATAGTTACCAGTATTTTCTACCAAACTATCCATGATGTATTGAGTAGGACCCATGATAAAGGCAAAGCCCAACAACACAAATGTCAAAATAATATTAGTATCACTTAAGCGCTTGATACCTTTATCTAAACCCATCATTAATGAGCCACACGCAAGCATAGTAATCAAAGCGATTAAGATAACTTGCATCGTTACTGTATTAGGCAGTCCAAACAACCCTTCTAATCCAGAGTTAATCTGCAACACGCCAAAACCTAACGTGGTCACCACACCAAACATCGTACCAAATACTGCCAACGTATCAACAGTATGTCCCCATTTGCCATAAATCTTCTGACCTAATATCGGATATAGGCTAGAACGAATAGCGAGAGGTAAGCCACGGCGAAAATGAAAATAGGCTAATGACAATGCAACCACAGCATAAATTGCCCAAGCGTGTATCCCATAATGTAAAAAGGAGATATTCATCGCTTGTTTGGCAGCTTCTACTGTTTCCGCTTCACCCAGTGGCGGTGACATAAAGTGATAAACAGGCTCAGCTGTACCCCAATACATAATGCCAATACCAATACCGGCTGAAAACAACATGCCAATCCAAGAGGGCAAACTGTATTGCGGCGTTTCGGTTTGATGACCTAAACGGATATCACCATATTTACTAAATATTAAATACAAACATAAAAATACGGCAACGTTCATCAGTATGACAAATAGCCAGCCAAAACGTTGGGTAATAAAAGTCTGCATGGTACTAAATAGAGTGCTTGCCAGCTCTTGAAACAAAGCACCAAATATAATAAAACCTAAGATCAGTACTGCTGAAGCAATAAATACAGGTTTGTTTACTCGTGGAAAAGGCCCTAAACGGCCAATTTTGAGTTCGCTCATTATGCTTTCCAAAATCTAAGGGGTTGCTACCATAACAAGATGTTACCCAATTATCAATTTAATGGGATTTTATTGTAAAAAAAGTTTGCAATAAAAAAGGAGTTATTGATTTAAGTTATAGTTTATTTTTTGCTTAAGTAACGTATTGATTTTAAATATGAATGATTAAAAAGCTACCTTCAGAGTACATATATCGCTAAGCCTTTATCATTACAAACTCGCTCTCAAAAAAAGCCCAACTCATACAGAGTTGGGCTTTCTTATAGAACTTAATCACTAGAACTTAAACACTAAAAATTAGTCACCTTTTACAATTTTAGGTGGTCCCTTTAGCAGTTTTTCATCAATAAATTCATTGGCTGAGTTATGATCCGCAGATTCATCAGTAATAAATTGTTGTTGAGCGCGATAAAGTATCAAACGATCTCGACCCAGACCACGTAAAAGTGCATACATCATTACAAATATCACTAAGGCAAACGGTAGTCCTGCCACAATAGCTGCTGCTTGCAGTGCACCTAATCCACCTGCTGCTAATAATATAGCCGCAATCAGACCTTCCATCGTTGCCCAAAATAAACGCTGAATCTTTGGTGGATTGGTATCACCACCAGCCGTCAACATATCGATAACAAAGCTTGCGGAGTCTGATGAGGTCACAAACCAAAGTACAATCATAATGACGATCAACAAAGTAATAGGTTTGGTAAGTGGATAGTACTCGACCAATTTAAAGATTGCGCTACCAGTATCTGCTTGTACGGCTTCGACCAATCCTGGGCTAACCAAGGCTGGATCAAGAGCTGCCAACAGCTCCATATGAATAGCAACACCACCGAAGGCAGTAAACCAGAAGAATAAAATGGTCATTGGGATTAATAGCACACCCAATACAAACTCACGGATGGTACGACCACGGCTAATACGGGCAATAAATACACCTACAAATGGCGCCCAACTTACCCACCATGCCCAATAGAAAATTGTCCATGACGACTGCCAATCGGTATTACTGTAAGCCTCACCCCAAAAACCTAATGGAATGACAGACATTAGATAGTTACCAATATTTTCAATGAAACTATCAAAAATAAATAGTGTTGGACCTAAAATCACTATAAAGGCTAACAGCACACCAGTAAGGCCCATATTGATATCACTTAAGCGCTTGATACCTTTATCAAGACCCAACATAAGAGATACGCAGGCTAATGCAGTCACAAAGGCAATAATGAGAAACTGCACAGGTAAGCTGTTTGGTATGCCAAACAAACCCTCAAGGCCTGAGTTGATCTGCATAACTCCCAAACCTAGCGAAGTTACGACACCAAACATCGTACCAAATACCGCCAAAATATCGACAGTATGTCCCCAACCGCCATAAATCCTTTGACCCAATAATGGATATAGTGTTGAGCGAATGGATAGAGGCAGACCACGGCGAAAATGAAAATAAGCTAAGGAGAGCGCTACGATGGTATAAATTGCCCAAGCATGCAATCCCCAATGTACAAATGAGATATTCATCGCTTGTTTGGCGGCTTCTACTGTTTCTGCTTCACCCATTGGTGGTGCCATGAAGTGGTACAAGGGCTCCGCTGTGCCCCAGTATACCAGCCCAATACCAATACCAGCTGAGAACAACATACCTATCCAAGAGACAAGACTATATTGTGGTCGCTCTGTCTGTTTACCTAAACGAATGTCACCGTAGCGACTCGCTGCTAGATAGATACAAAAGACTAATGCCACGTTCATTAATATAATGAACAGCCAGCCAAACTTATCAGCAATAAAACTTTGTAAAAAACTAAAAAGTGCGGATGCAGTTTCAGTAAAAAAAGCACCAAAAATAATGAAACCAACAATTAAAACACCTGAGGTAATAAAAACAGGCTTATTAACCCTTGGGAATGGACCCAATCTTTCTACTTTTACTTCGTTCATGGGTTAAAATCTCGTAATCTAAGGAATGTCACCTTAACAAACTAATCCTTAATTATCAATTAATTACAAAATAAAACTCAATAAAAATACTTCCGTTATCTCTGTGTTTAACTACTACTAAGTTTGTCTTAATGCCAATGTATCATTAGATAAACCACTCGCTCTAATCCAAATTGATTTAAAAAAACCAATATTTTTACTCAATATTTTTAATAGTCAAATGTTGAAAAACCTCACATTTCGTACAAATGTGAGGTTGAGGTATAGAATAATTAGTCAGCTCATCTATCAATGCTGTCTAATGCAATCACCCGATTAAGGTAGCAATTTTAGCAACTTACCATTATCACCATCTTCTAGTAGCCATACTTCTCCATCTACTGCCAGCACGCTACGAATACGCTCACCCATATCATAACGGTAACGTTCATGAGCTGCGTCATTCTCATCCAAACTTACCACTATCAATGCTTTGGATGATAGACCACTGATAAGTGCACTGCTTTGCCATGCTGGAAAATCGTTTTGAGTACCAGAAGAATATATACTCATAGACGACGGTGATATCACTGGTGTCCAAGTGATTTTAGGCGCTTCAAATTCATGACGAGTATTATGATCAGGAATATCAGTGCCTGAATAGTTACGCCCATTAGAGACGATAGGCCAACCATAATTGCTACCTTTTTTAATCAGGTTAAATTCATCACCGCCTTTTGGACCCATCTCGTGCGCCCAGAGTCTACCACTATCATCAAACGTCATACCGAGTACGTTACGATGACCTATCGTCCAAAACTGCGAGGCGATATCGTTAGCATTGCCTACAAATGGATTGTCTTTTGGTACAGAGCCATCAGCGTTTAGCCGTATTATCTTGCCCAAATTGACCGTCATATCTTGTGCAGGGTCTTTTTTCTGACGTTCACCTGAGCTGATATATAAGTACTGTCCATCAGGAGAGAATAGTAAACGATGGCTATAATGGCCTTGACCTTTAACTTTTGGCGTTTGCTGCCAAATTGGCGTAATATCTTGCAAGCTTGGCGCATCAGTATCTAATCCTGCAAGTTTGGCTTTGATAACCTTAGCCCCAAATTGATTGCTATCTGCGCCACTTCCTGCTTCAACGTAGCTAAGATATACCATGTTGGTAGTAGCAAAGTCTGGCGCAAGAATTAAATCACCGAGTCCCCCCTGCCCACCATAAGCGACCTTGGGTACATCGTTTACTTTTGTCTTGTTCCCTGTTGCGGTATCGACAATAAACAGCTCACCTGCTTTTTGAGTCACTAGTAGTTTACGTGACTCATTATCGCTTTTAGGTAGCGCTGTCATCGCCCATGGCTCATCAAAGCTGGTTAGAGTCTTAGTCGTGAATTCAGGTTCGTCGCCATCGGCTTTTACCTCGGTAGCAGAGCTGTCGGACGCTTCTGATTGCACAGTGGCTGTGTCATTATTCACTGTAGATGGATTAGAGCAAGCAGAGGCGCTAAATAATAGCGCTATTATGGTCAAAGGTACTTTTATAAGCTTAGTATTCGTTATCATAATATTATTCCTTTAAGTCCGCTTTCCTCTAATATAACAAGCATAACGCACGCTCTGGTACAGATTATGTTTTTGTATAGAAAAACCCCTTACCTGCTATTGCAAATAAGGGGTTGGTTTATTGCCAAACTAATATTCTAATATAGGATCATTTTGACTTTATTAGCTCATTCTAAGCTTATCGAAAGTCAGCTTATCATCTAGGCCAACATCGACTTTAATGATGTCACCCGCGACAAAGTCACCTGCCAGCAATTTCAATGATAGCGGGTTTTCAATCTCTTGTTGGATAGCACGCTTGAGCGGACGCGCACCGTATACAGGATCATAACCAACTGCGACCAGCTGACTCATTGCTTCATCAGATAGCGTAATGTCTAGCTCACGCTCTTGCAAGCGATGGCGCAGACGCTCTAGCTGAATATCAGCAATACCGGCCATTTGTTCTTGACCCAGCGCATGGAACACTACAATCTCATCAATACGGTTCACAAACTCAGGACGGAAATGCTCGCCAACTGAATCCATCACTGCCGCTTTGATGTCTTTGTAATCGTCGCCAACCATTTCTTGGATTTTATGTGAACCCAAGTTACTGGTCATAATGATAACGGTATTCTTAAAGTCTACTACGCGACCTTGCGAGTCAGTCAAGCGCCCATCGTCCAATACTTGCAACAAGATATTGAACACATCAGGGTGCGCTTTTTCTACCTCATCGAACAGCACGACACTATAAGGCTTGCGGCGTACCGCTTCTGTCAATGTACCACCCTCTTCGTAGCCGACATAACCAGGAGGCGCACCTACCAAGCGACTGACACTGTGCTTTTCCATGAACTCACTCATGTCGATACGCACCATCGCATCTTCACTATCAAACAAGAAGTTTGCCAAAGATTTGGTCAGCTCAGTCTTACCTACGCCTGTTGGCCCTAGAAATAAGAACGAGCCAGAAGGACGATTCGGGTCAGATAAGCCTGCACGACTACGGCGCACCGCATTGGCAACCGACTCAACTGCTTCATCTTGACCAATGACGCGTTCGTGGAGCTTGTCTTCCATCGCCAGCATCTTATCGCGTTCACCTTGCATCATTTTACTGACAGGAATCCCTGTGGCTGCCGCAACGACTTCTGCAACCTCATTGTCAGTTACTTTATTCCGCAATAATTTGACGGATATTGGCTCGCCTGCTTGCTCCTTTTGCTCAGCCAAATCAATCTCGGCAATTTGTTTTTCAAGTTCGGGTATCACACCATATTGTAATCGAGACATTTCTGCATAATCGCCATCACGCGAGGCTTTTTCTAGCTGAATACGTGCTTTATCCAAGTTTTCTTTATGTTGTTTACTACCTTCAACTAAAGCCTTTTCAGCCTGCCAAATCTCATTGAGGTCAGCAGACTCTTTTTCAACTTCTTCAATCTGTGTATCTAGTATTTTGAGCTCTGCTTTCGCACCCGCATCTTCTTCGTTTTTCAACACTTCGCGCTGCATTTTTAACTGAATCAGACGGCTATCGAGCTTACCTAATGCCTCAGGCTTACTGTCCATCTCCATCCGCAGACGACTGGCTGCTTCGTCAATGAGATCAATCGCCTTATCCGGCAGTTTACGATCAGTAATATAGCGATGACTCATACGCGCAGCCGCAATGATAGCGCTATCTTGAATAACGACCCCATGATGCAGCTCATAACGGTCTTTGAGACCACGCAGAATAGCAATAGTATCTTCAACTGTCGGCTCATCGACCAAGACTTTTTGGAAACGACGCTCAAGCGCCGCATCCTTTTCGATATACTGACGATACTCATCCAAAGTAGTGGCACCGACGCAATGTAGCTCACCACGTGCCAGCGCAGGTTTTAACATGTTACCTGCATCCATCGCACCTTCCGATTTACCCGCCCCAACCATGGTATGCAGCTCATCAATGAATAAGATGACATTACCTTCTTGCTTGGCTAAATCACTAAGCACACTTTTGAGACGCTCTTCAAACTCGCCACGGAATTTTGCACCGGCAATCAATGCACCTAAATCTAGCGATAGCACTTCTTTGCGGCGTAGACCTTCTGGTACATCACCGTTGATAATTTTTTGCGCCAAGCCTTCGACAATAGCAGTCTTACCAACACCTGGCTCACCAATTAGTACTGGGTTATTCTTAGTACGACGTGACAGTACCTGAATGGTACGGCGAATCTCTTCATCACGGCCAATGACTGGATCAAGCTTACCGAGTTCTGCTTGCTCAGTTAAGTTAATCGTATACTTATTCAGTGCATCACGCTGATCTTCAGCGTTTTGATTGTCTACCTTCTCATTACCACGTAGCTGCTCGATTACTACTTTTAACTTAGCAGCAGTCACTCCTGCACTTTCAAATATTTTTTTAGTCTCGCCTTGTTCAGCCAGTGCCAATATAACCCATTCTGTTGCAATAAAATCATCACCAGCTTTTTGCGCTTGGCGATCGGCCAAATTTAGAATTTTAACTGCGTTTGGATTTAGATTTACATCACCGGTAGGTTCAGCAATCTTAGCTTGATTGTCCAATGCCTTCGCCACGCCATTCTTTAATGCTGGAATAGATGCACCTGCTTGCTGACAGATAGACAAGTTAGACTCATCCTGTAATAAAACTGCCAGTAAATGCACCGGATCAATCCCAGTATTATCACGACCTAGTGCTAGACTTTGCGCCTCTTGAATGGCGGCCTGTAGCTTCTGCGTAAATTTTTCAAACCTCATATTCTCACCTTTTATAATTAGTATTTATCAATAGTCTTTGTAGTGGATTTATAGTGTAACCCTTTTGTTCAACTGTTATATATATGCGGTATGTTGAATTGTATTTCAACTAAAAAGTATACCGTGTCAATAATAGATAATGACTTTCTGGTATATACATAAGACAGACTGATTACAACCTCTGCAAAGATTAAACCTTACCACTAGTATTGATATTAATATTGACTATTAATTGGTATTTTTAGAATATATTTCAAGTGCAAAATCTCAAGACAAAAGACAATATTTTTAAGCAAAAAAGGAAGTAGGCTAACAGTTATACTTGTCGTATATCCATTACCCTACTTCCTAATTTTGGTGCTATCTTGATTTGCTTATATACGACTATAAACTCTATTTAACTGAGAGTGGATAATGCGCCTTTTAGCTTATCCTCAAATTTATCTTTTATAAAATGAGCATACTCTATGCTGATATGTTCAGCATCACGGTACATTATTTTTTCAGAAAAAGTAGTCAGACATTTTTCGGCGGTACAGAACATATCTGACATATCAATGCCCGTAATAATGTCTTGATACTCTAAAGTAGGATCAGTCGGTAGTAAAGCATCTGCACGATCTATGGTACAAGCATCTGCGTCTGACCCGTTTCTATTCCTATGTAGACAGTCCGGTACATCAAAGTCGAAACGTGGATTATCTCTTATACCGATAACATCGATTTTGTTATCAGCAAGCACTTTCCAGCTATCAACATATGATGGAGGAATAAATTCGCCTTTCTCTAAGTTCACTCTAGTAGAGTTTGTAATGACTGCATAAGGGTTTATATCTATAATTTTTTCAATGGCGGCTTCGTTCCATTTTTGACAAGATTCATTCGACTCTTCAAGTGCTCCTAAAGGGCATCCGGCCTTAGTCATATTGATAACTTTAAAATTATTATCTTGTCCAATGGTATCTAGCGCTGTAATCCATTGTACGGCATGAGATCCTCCTGCTAGTACAATTTCTTTATCAGAACTCAGGTCTCCAAATTCGCAAGTAGTGACCTCCTCTCCATCCATAGATTGATTACAGCCAGGAGCATAGGCAGCAGGAACTCTTTGTTTTATCGTAAGCAGCCGATCGCGATCTGGTTTGAAGGCTCGATCTTCTACGTAGATACTGTCGCCCTTAAAGGGTTCAACAGACTTACTTTCCAACGCTGTCTTTGCACTTTCGGTGGTAGATACTACTTCATGTCTAAATGCGAAAGCCGCTACCATCACCGGTAAGAAAAACAGGACTCCGATTGAGAAGTTAACAAGTACTTTTTCTCTTGGTATTTTTCTAAAAGGAGATTCTATTTTTTTACTGGTGAAGTATGCCAAAACTGTAGAGGCAATCATAATCATTAGTCCTTGCAACAGACTAACAGATTCATAACCAAAATATTCTTTATAAAATACTAAGATAGGCCAGTGCCAAAGGTAAATAGTAAAAGATATACCGCCTAAAAACACTAAGAATTTATTTGATAATAGGTTGTTTACTACGCCCTTACCACCAATGCCAGACATGATAATAAAAACTGCACCAAGTACCGGAATCAATGATACAGGACCTGAAAAACTTGCCCCTCTAGGAATCAATATAGCTCCACCAACAATCAGAGCAATACCTACAATCCCCAATGCTTGTCTATATTTTATTTTTTTAGCATTTGAGATTAAAAGAAATGCGAGTGATCCAAAGAAAAACTCCCAAATCCTTGATAGCGGATTAAAGTAACTCATCGCTGGATCGTCTTTAACCAACACCGTAGCATATGCAAAAGACGCCAATATGACGAAAATTACTCCTAAAAATAAAGGCGCTGAGGTTTGTTTTTTCTTAGCGATATAAGCTAGAGGAATTAGAATTAGCGGGAAAACCACATAAAACTGCATCTGGATAGATAGCGCCCAAAACTGTTGTACAGGACTAGGCGGACTACCAGAAGATAAATAATCGACAGAAAGTCTGATCAGTTGTATATTTTCAAGATGTAAGGCGCTGGCAATTATCTCATGTAGCACAGTATATATAAGGACTGGAGATGAAATAAAGTAGCTAGCAATTAATGTGGCTGCAAGCACGATATATGCTGATGGTGCCACTCTCTTTATCACCCCTCCCCAGAAAGGAAATGGGCTAAATGTACCGTTTAAAAAATAACTCTTCAATACAATTGAAGCCATCAAAAACCCAGAAACGACGAAAAAGACATCAACTCCGCCTGATACCTTATTGAACCATATATGGAAAACCATAATAATAATGGCGCCTACTGCTCTTAACCCTTGGATGTCATTTCTATACTCGTGGTGAGTATATTTATCAAACACAGTTTTCCCCTTACATTCGTATAAACGATTATAGACAATAGCATAGAAACATTAAAAGAAAACTAGCAACATAAAACATAATTGATATACGGTCTTATAACCACGATATACGGTGTTGTTATAACCTAGTAATAATATTCAATTCACTTTTTATAGGTAAAGAGGTTCTTTCAAATTGAGGACACGCCCTAGTGCTTGAGAGTGAAAAATTATAATTAACGTTCATTATTAATGCAACAGAAAAGAAAAGTGCTCATTACTCTACTATTTCAATCGGAATACCAAGCGCAACGGCATCTATAATCTCATCCATCTCATTGTTGGTGACAGCGATACAACCATCAGTCCAGTCGCTTTTTTGATTAATCCACGCTAGATGACCAAAGCCATTCATTTGCCCATGAATCATAATATCCCCGCTCGGATTAATACCGAGTGCTTCAGCTTGGGCCTTGTCAGCGGCATTAGGATAACTGATATGGATAGAACGATAGGCGATAGGGTTTTCATTCTTATAATCTAAGTTATAGATGCCTACTGGCGTACGCTGATCACCTTCTTACTGCTTATGACCTACTGGACTATCTCCTAGCGCAATACGATAGGATTTAATCACTTCGTTATTGCTGAGTAACTGTAACGCGCGCGCAGATTTATCGACAAAGACTTTATCAATAATTACCGTATTAGGAATGGCTTTGGGGTTATGAAAGAGAGCTTGCGTATCGACCGATACTTTTTTTATATGAGCTATCGCACTTGTACTAACGACAGCAATCGCAAGTCCAATAGAAATAATTAGCCAATGTTTGCTGAAATCCATGGGAGAAAACGACATAGGCTTTGATCCTTATGATTGACTATTGGAGAACTAAATCACAATGTACCAATCTGATAATGAATCTGCCTAATGTATCAAAGCGCTATGCCAAATTTTGTGAAAATTTTATGAATAAGACTCAATTGTTAAAGATATTTTCCAACTAGCTGGTATAAGTTAGACCATACGAATGGCACCATCTAGGCGAATGACTTCTCCATTTAAGTAGGCATTATCAATAATCTGAGTCACCAATTTGGCAAATTCATCAGGATTGCCCAAACGCTTAGGATAAGGAACGCTAGCCTCTAACTGCTCACGAGCTTTTTCAGGGATAGTCTCCATCATTGGAGTCGCAAACACCCCAGGTGCGATAGTCATGACGCGTATACCATGACGTGCCAGCTCACGCGCTAATGGCAAAGTTAAACCGACCACGCCAGCTTTGGACGATGCATAGCTTGCCTGTCCTACTTGCCCATCAAAAGCAGCGATAGAAGCAGTGTTAATAATGACACCATTATCAGTGTTCTTCTCTGCAGCGCCCTCTGTATTACTGTTGTTCGCTATGCGCTTAGCAATGGAAGCTGCGACCAAACGCGCTACGTTAAAAGAGCCAACAAGATTAATATTAACCCCGCGACTAAAGGCATCAAGGTCCGCTGGATTGTTTTCGCGATCGAGTAGCTTTTGTACGACAGCGATACCTGCGCAGTTAATTGAACCTTGCAGACCGCCAAACTCTTTTTCAGCCTTATCAACAGCCGCTTGTACCTCTTTGCCACTGGTGACATCACAGCGTACAAAGCGAGCATTGTCACCCAGTTCATCGACCAATGCTTGTCCAGTTGACTCATTCAAATCAGCGATGACGACTTTGCCGCCTTCACTAACGATGGCACGAACGACTGACTCACCCAATCCTGATGCACCACCGGTAACCAAAAAGCTGTGTTGTTGAATTTGCATGATTATTCCTTAACCATTTAAGATTTAGTATTTTTAGTTAAAATGTTGGAAAATTTTTAGTTGAAAGCATTAAAAATTTTGACAATTAAGCCTATTTATTCAGTCGTCAGACTTCGTAATAAAAAGCGTTGAATCTTACCACTTGGCGTCTTTGGTAATGCTGCAACAAACTCAATCTCGCGTGGATAAGCATGGGTCGATAAACGCTTACGTACCAAGTCTTTAATTTGCTGGGCAATCTCGTCACTGCCTTCGATGCCATCTTTTAGCACCACATAAGATTTGATATTATGTCCGCGCACCTCGTCAGGGACACCGACGGCAGCCGATTCAGCAACAGCCTCATGTTCTAATACAGTGTTTTCAACATCAGTTGGACCGACACGGTAACCTGCCGTAGTAATGATGTCATCATCACGACCTGAGAACCAATAACTGCCGTCACTATGGCGCTCAACCACATCTCCTGTCAGATAATAATCTTCAAAGAAAGCCTGTTTTTCGTTCCAGCTATAACCACGGAAATAAAACGCTGGCGATTGACTGACTACAACTGCCAGCTGGCCTTGCTCGCCATCAGGCAATACTTGCATATCATCACCCAATACGACGAGGGTGTGCCCTGGCAACGCCATGCCCATCGAGCCGACGGGACATTCATGTTCTAACGCATGATGCTCACAGCAGGTCATTCCGGTCTCTGTCTGTCCATACTGATCACAGACTTTGCAACCTAAGTGACTTTCAATCCAGCTTACTACTTCAGTATTCAAAGTTTCACCTGCTGAATTAGCACAGCGCAATGATAATTTCGAAGGAGTATTTACAGTAATTTCTTCAAAGACACCGCTGGATTTCATCATGCGAAATGCCGTTGGTGAAGAGGCTAAATTGGTAATCTTATGACGCACCATAAAGTCGCGCGTGTTGGTAGCATCAAAACCCGCTTCATTAAAATAAGTCGTGACACCTAATAATAAAGGTCCGGTAATCGCATAATATAAACCGTATGCCCAGCCTGGATCTGCCATATTCCAATACTTATCACTCTCGCGTAGATCAATCGCATAGCGCATATATAGATAAAAAGCTGGCAGCGCAGCTAATGGAACACTGACACCTTTTGACTTGCCAACGGTCCCTGAGGTAAACATTTGCAAAAATGACGAATCACTGTCTAATAGTACTGACGTCATTGTTTGTGAATGTTGACTCTGCACTTGCGTTGCCATCTTTTCAGTCATCTCAGCATAATTGTCATCACCCCAAGCCGCACCATCCGCTGTACTACCAACTACGACCATTTTCGTTTGCTTAGCCAAATCTTCGAACTTGCTACGATTTTCTTGGTTAGTGAAGACTACTTTAGTGTTAGCTTTGTCCATCCGGTACTTGATTGAATCATAGCCAAAAGCGGTAAATAAAGGCTGATAAACCGCTCCAATTCTCCAAGTTGCCAATACAATGATTAATAACTCAGGCGTACGCGGTAGCATGGTCGCTACTTGGTCACCGACTTGCACGCCATAAGACTGTAATAACCTGGCTACCTGTGCGCTGGCTTTATCTAATTCACCAAAACTCATACGCGTTACATTACCCACAGTATCTTCGTGTACCAGCGCGATATTATCAGCACGACCGTCACGCACATGACGGCCACAGCAAGCCATATAAGCGTTAAGGCGATCATCTAAATGCTCACCAAAGATCTCTGTTAACAATGCATCCATATCGAAATTATTATAGTAATCGGCATAGCTTGTTAGAGTATTTGAATTATCGGAAGCAGTTTGCGTGGTGTTTTGAGATGAATTGGTATTTGAAGATGAGATAGTCATGAGCTAATCCTTTAGCATTTTATAAATAGAGAGCAACGGCTCAAGTCGGATATGTGTTAGTTTCAATAGCAAAACGGTCATATCCTATAGACCGTTTGAAATTCTTATATTTAAGATAACCTATTAGTAACGCATTTTTATATTTATTTCAATACATAACGTATCATTTTTATAGTTAAATGCAAATCTTCTCATAGATGTAAATTCATTCTAATGTGCTTAAAAACCCAAGTAACGCTTTCTCTTCACAGCGTTGATATTCTTTAGTACGTCCACGACGTGCTTGTTTGTAAGGCTCAAAAAACTCACCTACTAAGAACTTCTCAATAATAACGGGGTGAATATAGGAGGCTCGGCACACGGCAGGTGTATTGCCCAGCTCATTTGCTACATCTTTGACCATATCCGTGATGAGCTGTTGGCGCTCGTTGCTCTCAGGCGCACTTGCCAATATCTCTTTCCCTACTGACGTTTGCAGCTCATCGTAGAGGTAGCCGGCCGCCAGCACACTCGCCATCCATGTACGAAAATCCTTTGCACTATACATCTTGCTTTCACAATCGTTGCCGCAAGTGTGCATTCGCAAATAGTCATTAATATCTGCACTATCAACGACTTGCTTGTCACCATTGCCATCCAAATATTTGAAAATCTGATAACCGGGCAGCTCACTACATGCCTGCACAATGTCAATTAAACGCTTGTCCTGCAGTTCAGTATGATGCTCCTTCGAACTTTTACCAACAAAATCAAAAGCCAAACCCTTGTCTGTTTCGCTGACATGTTTGCTTCTTAAAGTGCTAAGGCCGTAGCTTTTATTGAGTTTAGCATAGCGGCTGTTACCAATACGAATCAAAGTAGTCTCAAGCAACTTGACGACTGCAGCCAGTACATTTTCACGCGATAATGACTCAGCTTCTAAATCTTTTTCGACTTGTGCGCGTAGATTTGGTAGGGCTTCTGCAAAACCTATCATGGCATCAAACTTAGCCTGATCACGGATATTGTTCCATGATGGATGATACAAATACTGTTTGCGTGCTTTGTCATCGCGACCCGTTGACTGCAAGTGGCCTTTGTCATCTTGGCATATCCAAACCTCTGACCACATCGGTGGAATAACCAAAGCATCAAAACGCTTGCGCAAAGCTTTATCTTTCACAGTCTTGCCAGTCGCATCACGATAAGTAAACCCGCGCCCCCAACGTCTACGTGTAAATCCAGGTTCATCGTCGCTCACGTAGCGTAGATTGGCACGGCGCGCTAAATGCTCGTAATCATGACGCGTATCTTCTGTAATTGCTTGCTGATTTGCCTTTGCCATAAAACAGTACGCCTATTGAAAGTTATTGTTTTAGCATAATTAACTGTCATTATTTTTGCTGTTTACTTGCCACAGATAAAGTGTAATGCTGTGTAAAATCTAACTTATTAGGGTCTGTTTGATTATTCAAATGTGGTACTGGCAGTGGCTATTTTTTAGACAATACGCAGTGAAATTTTTGACGCCTAGTCATTCTAGGTTAGACAATTTCGCCATGTATTGGCAAAAAATAGCCCTGCCCTGAAAGGCTGATGCTAAAACCACCCCAAACGTTGTTATAAACCTAGCTAAGGTCTCGACATTATCGTCGGTTTACGCCTGATTTGATAAGATGTTTGGGGTGATTTTAGCTATCAGCAGTCCTAATATTTGAATGTTCAACAGACCCTAAACTGCTACGAAAGTTATAAAATTCGTCTAACGTTAAATATCCATTAAGAGTGAGCCAAATATGACAAAAAATATTTCGATAAAAACCGCTACATTATCCAATACTGATTACGATAGTTGGTTAGACTTGTGGCAACGTTATTTGGCATTTTATGAAACCAGTTTGCCACTGAGTACGACTAATACAACGTGGCACAAACTACTTGATAATAACGCACCGATTTATGGCTTTGGAGCTTGGCAAGACGATACTTTGGTAGGTATCACGCATGTGGTGCTACATCTCAATACTTGGAATACGACCGAGTGTTGTTATTTAGAGGATCTGTATGTTAGTGAATCTGTTCGTGGGCAAGGTGTAGGACGTGCACTGATTGAACAGGTATACGATTTCGCTCGTAGTAAAGATTGCAACCGTGTTTATTGGACGACGCAAGAAGGAAACACGACGGCTCGCAAACTTTATGAAGCAATCGCAACTCAGACGGATATGGTGCAGTATCGTAAAAACTTATAACGATTGCCAAATATTTTATGAATCATACCTAATTCAAAAAACATTTATAAAAAAAACGCCAAGCGTTAAACACTTGGCGTTAATTTAGCTAATATGTCTATAAGTTAAAACCGACTATTTACCATAAGTGCATAAATAAGCCGTTTCTACGTCAACTTTGACATTAAACTTCTTATTGGCTTCAATAGTAAATTGCTCGCCAGCATTAAAGGTTTGCCATTCATCGCTCTCTGGCAATTTTACCGTTAACGCTCCACTAACGACTGTCATGGTTTCAAATTCGCTAGTGCCAAACTCATATTCACCAATGCTCATGACACCGACAGTAGCTGGCTTAGTCGCTGTCTGAAAAGCAATAGAAGTTACTTTATCATCAAAATAATTATTTACGCTTAACATAATTTTTCCTTAAGTAATTTTTGCTTTGTTACCCAACTATCAACCTTATGGACTGCTGTAGGCTGTGGCTTTAGCCCAGCATTTTGCTTCGGCAAAGGTTTAAGCTGGGCTAAAGCCACAGCCTACTTCAAAAAGATTCAAGAATTAAGAGTAGGGATTTATTCTTAAAAACACCCCTACAGTCCAGCTTTTAGGCTCGCTTCGATAAATTGATCGAGGTCACCGTCTAATACTGCACCGGTGTTAAAGGTCTCAACACCCGTACGCAAGTCTTTGATACGTGAGTCATCCAGTACATATGAGCGAATTTGACTGCCCCAACCGACATCAGATTTACCATCTTCAACCGCTTGCTGGCTTTCCATACGTTTTTGCATCTCAAGCTCATAAAGCTTAGCACGTAGCATTTTCATTGCAGTGGCTTTGTTACCATGTTGGCTACGCTCGTTCTGGCAAGTTACCACCACGCCACTTGGTTCGTGAGTAATACGCACCGCAGAGTCAGTCGTGTTAACGTGCTGACCACCCGCGCCCGATGAACGATAAGTATCAATACGCAAATCCGCTGGATTGATATCAATCTCGATATTATCATCGATTTCAGGCGAGACAAAAACGGCCGCAAATGAGGTATGACGGCCATTATTACTATCAAATGGCGATTTACGGACTAGGCGATGCACACCAATTTCGGTACGTAACCAGCCAAAAGCATAGTCACCCTTAATCTCAATCGTGGCCGATTTGATACCAGCGACGCTACCTGATGATACTTCAATCACTTCAACTTTGAAACCATGCGCTTCTGCCCAACGCGTATACATACGCAGCAGCATTTCTGCCCAATCTTGCGCTTCTGTGCCGCCGCTGCCTGACTGGATATCCAAGTAGCAATTGTTCGGATCCATCTCACCGCTAAACATGCGACGAAACTCTAAGTCCGCAACGCGCTTTTCCGCATCGTCGAGCTCGGCTTGTACATCAGCAAGCAACGATTCGTCTTCTGCCTCTACCGCCAGCTCCAGCATGGCAGACGCATCTTCTAAGGTGGTCTCAAGCGAGACGACTACGTCGATAACCCCATCAAGCTGGCTTTTTTCTTTATTAATCTTGGTCGCACGCTCTGGATCATTCCATAGCTCGGGATTTTCTAATTCTAAATTGACTTCTTCTAAGCGTTCTTGCTTACCATCGAAGTCAAAGATACCTCCGTAAGTCCTGTCCACGCTCAGATAGATCTTTGATTTGTTCTTGATACGGATTGATTTCCATAGGTTTTCCTGTTTCGTTAATATTAAATATCTAACTGATATGGCGTTATATTAAATGAGATTGGAATACAATGTCTGGCTAATTATTACTACCTTTCTATTAAACTGTCTTTATATTAAGAAGTTTTACACAGCCTAAATCGACCAATCCTCGACTGCCCAGCGATGGGCGAGCGCATGCGCATGCAGTGCATCATCAGGCGACACACAGATAGCCACATCCGCCCAATTTAATAGTGGTATGTCATTTTTGGAGTCTGAATATGCGTAAGTTTTCTCAAACTTAACCCCTGCTATTTGCTGCTTATCAAGCCATTTATCAAGATGATAAATCTTACCCGCTTGAAAGTTTGGCTTATCAGTCAATTTGCCAGTATAGCGCTCATCTTTGATTTCAAGCGGTGTAGCAAGCACATTGGCCTCTGTGATGCCAAACCGCTTAGCAATAGCAGACACCACAAAGTCATTGGTCGCAGAAATAATCACGACATCATGACCCTGTTCAATATGCTGACACAGTACTTCCATCGCTTTGGGGCGGATATGAGGCTCGATTTCACTTTTAATATAATCTTCTCGTAACTCATGGAGTCTATCCATCGGCAAGCTGCTCAAAAACTGCGCAACAAATTCATTATACTCCGTTGCATCAAGGGTGCCTTCGATATAGTCCTGATAAAACTTTTGGTTGGCAGTCCGATATTCGGCTTCATCGACGAGGTCGTGCTTGACGATATATTCGCCCCATAGGTAATCGCTGTCGACATCGAGTAAAGTGTGGTCTAAGTCAAATAACGCTAGGGTGCGTGCTACGGAAGCAGTGTCGATGTTTTTGGTGCTCATATTAAATTGCTCATTAGAAATAAGTGTTGGTTAAGATGTTTTTATATCGTTGAATTGGTTGATATAGCCAATACTAAATAAAATGGATACGTTAGGTTGTGACGCGCGACTGGTATAAGTTTTTCTGGCTTGCTGTGCCGACGCCGACAGAGGATACAAAAACCAACATTAAAAACTAAGCATCCCAGTCCCGCTGTATCTTTTTTATATTGAACTCACTATGCTTTTTATCGCTATTAACTCAGTGTTGTTAAAGTTATCTTATTCTGGCTGCTTAATCTCTTTTAGACCAGTTTTAAACTTCTGGCAACGCGCCGCATAATGCATAGCAGACTCTTTTATCATAGCCGCTTGCTCATCAGTCAGAGTTTTGACCACTTTTGCAGGGGCACCCATCACGAGCGAATTATCTGGAATCCCTTTGCCTTCAGTGACTAAGGCTTTAGCACCAATGATGCAATTTTTACCAATTTTGGCATTATTCAAAATAACTGCACCGATACCAATGAGACTATTATCACCTACTTCGCAGCCATGCAACATGGCTAAATGACCAATAGTGACATGATTGCCGATTTTGACTTCAATGCCTTCATCGGTATGAATGACGCTGTTTTCTTGCACGTTGCTGTAATCACCAATATAAATGCGCTCATTGTCACCGCGCAGCACAGCACCGAACCAAACGTTGGCTTGATGTCCCAAATAAACATCACCGATGACGCGCGCTGAATCTGCGACCCAACCGTTGAAAGGACTAGCAAACTCAGGCACTTTGTCTAAATATTGATAAATCATAACGAATCCTTGTTTTAGTTGTACGTGTTGACTTTATTATTTAGTAGATATAATTAAATGCCGTCCATTGTGGCAAAGCTATGTTTTAAAATCCAGCCGTTTTGGTAGTAAATTTATAGTGTAGCCATTAACCTAGAGAATCGGCTGGCTATATCAGCATATATTGTATATAATGCGCAAAATCTGTGCCTAAGCGAGCGGACATGATGCAAGTTACCTATTCACTACCTAGTGAGTTTTGTAGTTTCCATCAATAATGTCTTCTCGCTTTTTTGTGGAAAATTTTTGGCTTTAGCCCTTTTTTATTCTGGTTTTGACGGCAGTTATAACAGTATAGATAGCGATTATAGGTCAATATTTGAACCATCACATTATCGTGGCACTCACAAATAATAGCGGAGGCAACCCTTGAATTCATCGGCAGAAATACAAGCAATTTTGGCACTAGCAGACGGTACGATTTTTCGCGGTGTTAGTATCGGTAGTGAAGGTCATCGTGTCGGTGAGGTGGTCTTTAATACAGCCATGACAGGGTATCAAGAAATCCTGACCGACCCAAGCTACGCGCGCCAGCTAGTGACCCTCACCTATCCACACATTGGCAATACCGGTACCAACGCTGAAGATGTCGAGTCTGGTAATGGACATCAAGTATGGGCAGAAGGCCTTATCATTCGTGATGCAACGCTGGTTACTTCAAACTTCCGCAACTCTGAATCATTAAGCGATTACCTACAGAACCACGATACCGTTGCCATCGCTGAAATTGATACGCGCCAGTTGACCCGCCTACTACGTGATAAAGGGGCTCAGAACGGTTGTATCATGACGGCCTCTAACGGCGCAACGATTAGCAGCGACGACGAGCAGCAAGCGATTAAATTGGCGCAAGAATTTGCTGGTATTGAAGGCATGGACTTGGCAAAAGAATGCTGTACGCCGACGACCTTTGAATGGACAGCGGGTAGCTGGGATTTATCAGACACCTTACTCAACCGTGACGTGCCTGGTAGTCATGACAGTGGCACGGGCGGCTTTTTTAAGCACTTGGGTACGCATGTTGAAGCAAAATTTAACGTTGTTGCCTACGACTTTGGTAGCAAGACCAATATCTTGCGTATGCTAGTAGACCGTGGCTGTCATGTGACCGTTGTCCCAGCGCAAACGCCTATCGCAGACGTGCTCGCGATGAACCCAGACGGTATTTTCTTATCAAATGGCCCTGGTGACCCTGCTGCCTGTGATTACGCTATCGACGCGGTACGTCATATCATTGAACAAACAGAGATTCCAACTTTTGGTATTTGCCTAGGTCATCAGCTGATTGGTCTTGCCAGCGGTGCAAACACCATTAAAATGAAAACTGGTCATCATGGTGCTAATCATCCGGTACAAGACTTAGCGACTGGTACGGTCATGATTACCAGTCAAAACCATGGTTTTGCCGTTGACGAAGACACACTGCCTGACAACGTTAAATCTACCCATCGTTCATTATTTGACGGTACTAACCAAGGGATTGAGCTGACCAATAAGCCCGTCTTTAGCTTCCAAGGTCACCCAGAAGCCAGCCCTGGCCCGCATGATGCTGCGCCACTGTTTGATAAGTTTGCAGAAATGATGGCAGCAGTGAAAGCTTAAGTTATCCATGATTAACCGCAAGCAAATAATCAATATAAAGCTTGAATCACTAGCGGTGGTTCAAGCTGCAGCATACCAAATATGATAAGCATTATTTAGAATATTGTTAAAATATAGATTACTTAAAATATCACCCAAACGAAGGTAGCCCTAACTATGCCAAAACGTACCGACATAAAAAGCATTCTTATCATTGGCGCAGGCCCTATCGTCATCGGCCAAGCATGTGAGTTTGACTATTCAGGCGCGCAGGCGTGTAAAGCGCTAAAAGAAGAAGGCTACCGCGTCATCTTGGTCAACTCAAACCCTGCGACCATCATGACCGACCCTACCATGGCGGATGCGACGTATATCGAGCCAATTACTTGGCAGACGGTTGAGCAAATCATTGCCAAAGAACGTCCTGATGCCATCTTGCCAACTATGGGCGGACAGACTGCTCTAAACTGTGCCTTAGAATTAGACAAACACGGCGTATTGACCAAATACAATTGCGAGCTAATTGGCGCGACCAAAGACTCGATTGAGATGGCAGAAGACCGCAACTTATTCGATAAAGCCATGAAGCGTATCGGCCTTGAATGTCCTCGCGCTGAAACTGCTGAGACCATGGAAGAAGCTTTTGCGACCCAAGAGAAAATGGGCTATCCCTGTATCATTCGTCCATCATTTACGATGGGCGGCTCAGGCGGCGGTATCGCTTATAATCGCGATGAGTTTATCGAGATTTGTGAGCGCGGTTTTGACTTATCGCCGAACCATCAATTACTTATCGATGAATCGCTAATCGGTTGGAAAGAATATGAGATGGAAGTGGTTCGTGACAAAAACGACAACTGCATCATTATCTGTACCATTGAAAACTTTGACCCAATGGGCGTACACACTGGCGATTCGATCACGGTTGCACCAGCACAAACCTTGACCGACAAAGAATACCAAATCATGCGTAATGCTTCATTAGCCGTACTGCGTGAGATTGGTGTGGAAACAGGCGGCTCAAACGTCCAGTTCGGTATCAACCCTGACACGGGTCGTATGGTCGTCATCGAGATGAACCCGCGCGTATCACGCTCATCAGCATTAGCATCAAAAGCCACTGGCTTCCCGATTGCGAAAATCGCGGCAAAACTTGCTATTGGTTATACGTTAGATGAGTTGCAAAACGACATCACTGGTGGCAAAACGCCAGCAAGCTTTGAGCCTGCGCTTGATTATGTCGTTACTAAGATACCGAGATTTAACTTTGAAAAATTCCCGCAAGCGGACAATATCCTATCGACGCAGATGAAATCAGTCGGCGAAGTCATGGCGATTGGCCGTAACTTCCAAGAATCAATGCAAAAAGCCTTGCGCGGCATGGAAACAGGCAATGATGGTTTTGATGAGCAAATTGATTTATCAAAAGTCAGCGTTGAGAAAGCCCGTAGCGAGATTACCAATCGCTTGACCATCCCTACTCCTGAGCGTATCTATTATGTCGCAGATGCTTTCCGCGTTGGGATGAGCGTCGACGAAGTGTTTAACTTTACCAAAATCGACCCATGGTTCTTGGTGCAAATCGAAGACATCGTTAAAACCGAAGCACAAGTTAAAACCTTAGGCTTCGGTGGCCTAACCGAACAGAATTTGCGTAGCTT
Source organism: Psychrobacter sp. P2G3 (assembly GCF_001593285.1). Classification (NCBI taxonomy): domain Bacteria; kingdom Pseudomonadati; phylum Pseudomonadota; class Gammaproteobacteria; order Moraxellales; family Moraxellaceae; genus Psychrobacter; species Psychrobacter sp. P2G3. The sequence goes on along the minus strand of NZ_CP012529.1, from coordinate 1,042,842 downwards.
TAAACGTAAAGGTTTATCAGATTTACGTTTGGCGAAACTGCTTGGCGTCTCACAAAAGCAGCTACGTACGAAACGCTGGGATTTAAACGTTTACCCCGTTTATAAGCGCGTCGATACTTGTGCGGCAGAGTTTGCCACTAGCACCGCTTATATGTACTCAACGTATGACAGCGAATGTGAAGCCAATCCAACTGATAACAAGAAAATCATGGTGATCGGTGGCGGTCCTAACCGTATTGGCCAAGGTATCGAGTTTGACTATTGCTGTGTACACGCTGCCCTTGCGATGCGCGAAGATGGTTACGAAACCATCATGGTTAACTGTAACCCTGAAACAGTTTCAACCGATTATGACACCTCAGACCGTCTATATTTTGAACCAATTACCTTAGAAGACGTGCTTGAAATCGTGCGTATCGAAAATCCTGATGGCGTTATCGTACAATTCGGCGGTCAAACCCCATTGAAACTTGCCCGCGCTTTAGAATCTGCTGGCGTAAAAATCATTGGTACTAGCCCTGACGCCATTGATCGTGCTGAAGATCGTGAACGCTTCCAACATATGATTCATCAATTAGACCTAATTCAACCTTCAAACGCTCTAGCAACTAGTTTGGAAGACGGCTTGGTTAAAGCAAAAGACGTTGGTTATCCATTGGTAGTGCGCCCATCATACGTCTTAGGTGGCCGTGCGATGGAAATCGTCTATAACGAAGACGAGCTCAGACATTACTTGCGCACAGCGGTACAAGCTTCAAACGAAGCGCCAGTATTGTTAGACCGCTTTTTGGATGATGCCATCGAAGTCGATGTTGACTGTGTCTGCGATGGTACTGACGTGGTGATTGGCGGTATCATGCAGCATATTGAACAGGCAGGCGTCCACTCTGGTGACTCAGCGTGTTCATTACCACCTTACTCACTATCTAAAGAATTATGTGATGTGATGCGCGCTCAAACCGTTGCCATGGCAAAAGAGCTTGGCGTTATCGGTCTGATGAACGTACAGTTCGCGGTAAAAGGTGAAACGGTTTATATTCTTGAGGTCAACCCTCGTGCCGCTCGTACCGTGCCTTTTGTCTCCAAATGTATCGGTACGTCATTAGCGCAAATTGCGGCGCGCTGTATGGCTGGAACCTCGCTAAAAGATCAAGGCTTTACTAAAGAGATTGTTCCTGCATTTTATGCCGTAAAAGAAGCAGTATTCCCATTTGCTAAATTCCCTGGCGTCGATCCAATCTTGAGCCCTGAGATGAAATCAACGGGTGAGGTCATGGGCGTTGGCAAAACCTTTGGCGAAGCCTTCTATAAAGCGGTTATCGGTAGCAATGAGCGCTTGCCTGGCTTACCAACTGAAGGCGAAACCAAAACGGTCTTTATCTCAGTACGTGATAGCGATAAAGAACAAGTTACTCCCATCGCTCGTCAATTGGTAGACTTTGGCTTTAACATTGTCGCTACCACTGGTACGCAAAAAGTGCTGAGCGATAACGGTATTGAATGTAAGAAAATCAACAAAGTCACTGAAGGTCGCCCGCATATCGTTGATGCCTTGAAAAACGGCAAGATTGACCTTATTATCAATACGACCGAAGGCAAACAGGCGCAAGAGGACTCATTTTCTATTCGCCGTAGTGCGCTACAAGGTAAAGTATTCTACGTTACTACCTTAGGTGCAGCAGATGCAGTCTGTAAATCTTATGCTATCGACTTACCGTTTGATGTGTATAAGCTACAAGATTTGCATGAGCAAGCAAAGTCTATTGACTTGGTTGAATAACTTCAGTAGATTAAGCATAATAGTAATGACGACTTAACACATATTTCTTAGTTCAAAATTACAGTGTTTAGAATTATAGTCGTAACCTTAATGTCGTAATCATTTTGAAAAGCATAGTGGCCTACCTGCGACTATGCTTTTTATTACGTAAGCTTATCGTGAGCTACTGAACAAACCAATAAATTATTGACGATCTAAAGATCACATAACGCAAACACCGCCTTTTTTATATTCACATTCATTGCAATAACGCTGACACCATCTCTTATGAGGTGGTGTGATGTTATTGGTTTAAGGAAAAAAACATGCAACGTTATCCCATGACTCCGCAAGGACATGCGGCTTTAGAAGCCGAATTAAAACAGTTAAAAAGTATCGACCGTCCGCGCATCACTGCTTCTATTGCTGAAGCTCGCGAACACGGCGACCTAAAAGAGAACGCTGAATACCATGCCGCCCGTGAGCAGCAAGGGTTTTGTGAAGCACGTATTCGTGACATCGAAGCAAAACTTGGTGGAGCACAAGTGATTGATACTGCGACTTTAAAACAAGAAGGTCGTGTAGTATTTGGCGTGACCGTCGTTATTGAAAACATGGAAACTGAAGAAGAAAAACATTACCAGATCGTTGGTGATGACGAGGCTGACTTTAAAGCAGGCAAAATCTCTGTCAACTCGCCTATCGCTCGTGGTCTTATCGGTAAGTTTGAAGGTGATGAAGCCCGTATTGAAACACCAAAAGGTGTGGTTGAGTATGAAGTGATGAAAATCATCTACGGTTAGTATAGATATTTATAGCTACTGACTATAGAACCTTCTTACAGCTACTTAATATTTTATAAATTACACAATTGTGCTTTTCTAATATAATTTTTTTAGTGCATAATTGTTTGGGTTTAAATTAATACGTATCTTGTAAATGGTGTCGGTCGAATTGCTGGTTTCCATTAAGGTTCCTACCCTCGTGGGTTGACATGATTTAGATTGTCAACCCACGAGGGTTTTTTATATCTATGTATTTAATTATCTTAGCTTCATTTATCATTATCTGAAAGGACTCTGTTATGACCATCAATCTTAATATGCCAAAAATACTTAACAAAACTCAACCGGTGTGCATTAGCACTGCTATTATTGGTGTTCTTACTGGTTGTATTCTTGCTACTTCTACAGCAAATGCTGCTCCTGAAATTGTGATTAGCCAGCCTACGACTGGTAGTACTACCGTCGTTGAGCAGTACTCTGATGGCAAAACCGCTACCATCACTGCCACGCCTAATAGTATTACGATGCAAGACGGCCTACCGTTTGCAGTCACTCAAATCTCTAATGTGCCACGTTATACTATTCATCAAGGCACTACTCAGGGCAGTACAACTATCACTACAGTCCCCGTTAATACCATACCCCTCAATACCATACCGGTGACCAACCAAGTTACCCGAGCAGGTGTGTTGACCACTCCTGTAAATACAGTGGCCCAAGTGCTGCCTGTCGCTACCAATGTATCGCTGCCTGTTATCAATCAAACAGCAACGACCCAAGTGATTAGCAGCCAACCGATGACCAGCCAAATAGTCTCTGCAACGACATCTTTGGATACCTTGCAATTACAACCGACTTTTAGTACGCCTGATATCGTTGGCGCGCAAACCAAAATTATGAAAATTCTAAAAAACAGTGATGGTCGTGAGCTTGCGGTGCCTGCTAATCATGTTGCACCCGGTGATGTCATTGAATATCACACCACTTATACTAATACTACTGCACAACCGGTGAATGATATTAATGCCATGGTTTCATTACCAACTGGCGTCAAATTAGTATCGCTAAATAGCCCACTACCGACGCTCGCTACTACTGGCGGTGACAGCTATCAAACCATTCAACAAGTTGGCAACACTGTTGTTATCAAAGAGAACTATTCTGGTCTAAAATGGAATTTGGTCAATCTTGATGCCAATACTCCACAAACCGTGGTTATACGCGCTAAGGTTCAATAAAAATTAGATTTTAGAGTATTATTACTTAATAAATACTAAAGTTGATAAAAGGTCTTGCGGACTAGTTTTATAGTTGGCAAGGCCTTTTTTAGTTGGTGAAATTTTTTAATTAATTTTTCATACAATCATTTGAGCAGTTTTTACCAGTAATATCATTTATTTGCAGTACGACACTACCTGTCGTGTTGTTTTATAAATAATCCTATAAATACAATGACTTAACTACAAATTTGATAAAATAGTCTTTCATTAATTCATTGGTAACTACCACTTATGGCAACCATCAATTATGAACGACTGCAAGGTAAGCTCAACATTTTAGCGGATGCCGCTAAGTATGATGTCTCTTGCTCCTCATCCGCTGGCACTCGCAAAAACCAAGGCGGTGGTCTCGGTGACGCCTCAGCAACAGGTATCTGTCACAGCTATACCGAAGATGGTCGCTGTGTCAGCTTGCTTAAAATTCTGCTGACCAATCACTGTATCTATGATTGCGCGTACTGCACCTCCCGCAAAAGCAATGACACCCCGCGCGCGGCTTTTAGTGTCGAGGAAGTCGTTGATCTAACCATGCAGTTTTATCGTCGCAACTATATCGAAGGGCTGTTTCTTAGCTCAGATATCTTTAAAAGTGGCGACCATACGATGGAGCGCTTGGTAGAAGTCGCTAAGATATTACGTACCCGTGAGCGCTTTAACGGTTATATTCACTTAAAAACCATTCCGGGCGCTTCAAAAGAATTACTGTTAGAAGCTGGATTATATGCAGACCGTCTCAGCGTTAATATCGAGATTCCCACCAAGTCTGGTCTAGCTTTGCTCGCACCAGAGAAGTCGCACGAGCAATTAAAAGCACCGATGGAAACGGTAAAAGAAGAAATCATCACTATTCGTGAAAGCCGTAAAACTCATAAAAAAGCCCCTAAGTTTGTACCTGCTGGTCAAACCAGCCAGATGATAGTCGGTGCTAGTAACGAAACCGACTTACAGGTGATCCAGTTATCGAGTCATTTTTATAAACAGTATGACCTTAAGCGCGTTTACTATTCTGGTTACGTACCAATGCTATCCGATAGTCGCCTGCCAGCGATTGGCACACCAGTACCGATGGTACGTGAAAACCGCCTATATCAAGCCGATTGGCTGATGCGTTTTTATGGTTTTGGCGCACATGAAATTGTTGAACCTGAATCACCATTTTTAGATTTAGATTGCGATCCAAAACTGGCTTGGGCTATTCGCCATCGCGAACACTTTCCTGTCAATATTCAAACGGCGAGCTACGAGATGATTGTGCGCATTCCAGGTATCGGTACTAAGACAGCTAAAAAGATAGTGAAGGCACGCAAGTTTAATCAGTTAACGCTTTATCATTTAAAAAAGATGGGCGCAGCGGTCAATCGTGCCAAATACTTCATTGCTACTACAGGTAAAAACGAGCACCTTGCGCATTTAACGCGTGACAACTTCCGCCAATATGTACTTGCCCAAACGCAGACCAAGTTTAAAGATCAGCGCAGTGGGCAGTTGGCATTATTTTAAATATAGTGTTAAAAATTATTTATAAAATAAGCCACTACATTCTAAATGTTATCTTAGGATAGACGATGTCGCAACTTGCGCAACACACAACGTACGCTATCGGTCACTTAACGCCCAGTATTGTGCTTTATGAGCCAAGTTTTGAGGGTTGGCTAAGCGCCGTATTTTACGTATATGCCAACCGATTACAAGACGATGAATCGTTACAACTGACCGCTCAGGACTGTTACGTACCTTCACTAATAGCTCAAGCAGCTAATGTTAGTATTGATGAAGATAAAGCCGAACGCGTACTGATAAAACTGAATAAGCTATTAGGTCGTTCAGGTATGCGCAATATTTTATGGGGATTTTTGTCTGAAAAAGACAACATCGGCACCACTTTATTTCAGGTGATTAAATACGCTATTGATTACCCTAGCCGTCATATTATGGAAGATTTGGGTAATTTAGATGTGCTGGAGTTGGTACAGACGGTAAAGTCTGTCGGTCGTGAGAAGCATCGCATGGAAGCGTTTGTGCGTTTTGAGCATACGACTGATGATATCTACTTTGCTCGCGTTGAGCCTGATTTTAATGTTTTGCCCTTGATTGGTGAGCATTTTCGGCAGCGTTACCAAGATCAGCACTGGGCGATTTATGATTTGGCTCGTGGTTATGGTATTTATTATGACAAGAGCCAAAGTACACCTTCGCGCCCTGCAGCCTTGCAGACCATTACTGACCTTGATGATGCCGTACTACGTAATCCTGCCAGTATTCATAGTGAGGATGAACAGCGCTATCAGAAATTTTGGCAAGGTTACTTTACCAACGTCAATATCAAAGAGCGTAAAAACCCGCGTTTGCATAAGCAATATTTACCGCAGCGCTACTGGAAATATTTAAGTGAAAAACAAGTATTGCCTAATGCTGAGCACCTGCAAAAACGGCGCTGACTTTTGATCAAACATTCTATAATTACATTTATTATAAAAACATAACTGCTAAAATTATTTGTAACCTCTAATTAGCCTTCATGGTTGAGTTTTTAGCGCTTTTAACTGACAATAGCAGCTTGATATTTTAACTGGTGACCAACGCTATTATGAAAGTTATGCGCTTACTGTCGTCTTTAAAGCATGATGAATCCGAACGCGGTATTTTTCATCTTGGGCGTGCCTTGGTCAAAAATGGACATACCTCCATTATTATCTCTAGCGCTAATGATGATAACGATTTGGTCAAACGTTTAGAGCGTGATGGCAATATATACCATCAGCTACATATGTATAAAAAGTCGTGGTTATCCTTATTACAGGTCGCACCGTTACGTCATCTTATTGAACAATACAATCCTGATATTATCCATGTGCATTCACGCACGCCTGCTTGGATATTACATTTAGCCTTACGTCGCGCACGCGTAAAACGTCGGCCAAAATTAGTCTCAACCATGTATGGCTTTTATTCTATTAATAAATACTCACAAGCGTTACTCGATGTCGATACCATTATTACGGTATCAGACAGTGTGACGAATTATTTAAGAAAAGGACTACAACGCGAAGATATCGACTCTAAAGCAATCAAACGCATTTACCGCGGTGTTGATACGCGTCGTTATCCGTATCGCCATAACCCATCCGTATACTGGTTACGACGGACTTTTGCAGAATACCCTGAGCTTGAACATAAAAAGTGGCTGGTATTCCCAACGGTAATCGGTAATGAGTATGGTCAAGAATGGCTGATTGATATTTTGGGAAATTTGCAGGAACAATTTCCCAATATCCACGCGATTATAATGGACGAAGATCATAGAGATGGCGATGTAGCACACGAGGATTTTCGGCAACGTACTCACGCTCTTGAGCTTGCGGACCGCATCACCTATGTTGGCAGTAAGCGTAATGATATGCGTGAGTGGTTATCAGCAGCAAATATCGTGATGGCACTTGCTAATGAGCCTGAATCTATTGGTATTAATGCACTACAAGCGATTCATTTGGGCACACCAGTAGTAGGTTGGGATCAAGCCGCATTTAGTGAAATTTTGCAACCTCTATACCCCCAAGGATTGGTCAAAAAATACAGTGCTCAAGCACTGTGCAAAGTCGTTAAAAGTCAACTAGAGAGCGTCACTCGTCCTGAGATGACAGATAAATTCACCATGCGTGAGATGATTAAAGAGACGATTGAGGTCTATCAAAGTCTATATGACGAGCTACAAGCGGAAGAACAAGCACTATTGAAGGCTCACTCATTAAAGAGATCTAAAAAGCATCTGAAAGCTATTAACAAACCTGTTATCGAATCTATTCACAAAAGGCCAGAAGGTACTAAGGTTGAGCTATTAAAAAAGTCGCCAAAAGCGATGGGCGACTCTAAGGTAGTTATCAAAAAGACAGACAACACGAATAAGAAGGAAGTTGATAATAATCGATAAAAATAGACAGCGAAATTTATCGACATATCACTCTATAACATACTACTAAACAAGATTTACTAAGATTCTAATTTAATAAGTCGTTGGTGTATGCGCACTAACGATACGAGTGACAATATCGCTAGGATTGATAAAAGTATGCGGCTTCATAGTATCAATCACATAGCTATCACCCTGATTTAGCAAATACGTGGTCTCTTCGATGCGGATAAGAATTTTGCCTTCGATGACCGTGCCAATCTCTTCTCCTTCATGAGCGATCTTCTCTTCAGTAGAGCTATTCGGTTGATAAGTCTCAATCAGGAATCCTAGATTCTTTGTTGTGCTGCAGTTATATACCTGCTTGAGTGAAACTCTACTATTAGATTCACTGAGCTCAATCAAATCCTTAGGGGTAACCACTACTCTCGCCTTAGGCTCTTTCCATTCATCACTAAAAAAGGTGGTGAGATCAGAACCTAACACCTCTAATATTGCTTTTAATGTATTGACTGCTGGACTAACTTTATTGCGTTCAATAGCACTAATTGAAGTATTGGTCAGTCCTGCCATCCTTGCTAGTTTACGTTGTGAGTAACCTTTAGCAAGGCGCAGCTGATTAATCTTTTTGCCAATATCTTCTTCTGGTTGTTCATCTGTTTCGAGCACTGCCGACACTTTGTCAGGTATCAATTCATCGTCGATATCAGTATCAGTATCAGTATCAGTATCAGTATCAGTATCAGTATCAGTATCAGTATCAGTATCAGTATCAGTAATATTATCTAGAGAGTTTTTTGCTGGCATATTGAATGAATTCCGTGAATAGAAATTTGGACAAGTTATCTTGCGCATAATTTAACTCAGGATGCCATTGTACACCAATCATAAATGGATGTTGTACTAAGCTTATAGCTTCTACTAGCCCATCAGGGGCCATTGCTTCAACAAATAAGCGCTCGCCTACTTCACTGATAGCTTGCTTGTGTAGCGAGTTAACATGCCACTCTTTGCCAAACGCCGCTAACCTTCCCTTCGGCTGAATGATAACGTCATGTACCGGCTGATACTGCACTTCAAGTGGTTGTGTATTGTCTTCTAAATGCGGCTCATAAAATCCATCTATGTCACGCCAATCTGGATGCAACGTTCCATCAAAATGGACATTCATCTCTTGTAAACCTCGGCAAACCGCTAATAAGGGCGTGCCAGTTTTATCAGCATATGCCAACAGCTTAAAACTGAGATCATCACGACCCAAATCTTGCTTTTCTTCAATATGCGTTGCTCCATAGCGTGTCGGTGCGACGTTACTATAGCTGCCAGTTAATAATATGCCATCAGCAATTTCTAGCAGTGCATCAAAATTTTCACTATCAGCAGCAGTGTTTGGCAGCAATATGGGATTACCGCCATAGAAGTTTACTGCATCGATATATTTTTGATAAACCGCTTGTGCTGGCTGACCATCAACCATTTTGTGACAAGAGACAATAGCGATAATTGGTCTGAAAGTATGCATGTTAGTCTTCCCTGAATGTGACATCTAAACCTAAAAGCCTAGTATGAGCTTCTCATGGACTAAAATTTAACATATTCACTCCTAAAATGTAAACTATAAACTTCATTATTAATATCCATTAATAAATATGAATGTAATAAATTACTTTTCAATAGTTTTAAATAAAAATTGACATATATAAATTTCAGTCATATATTGGAGGACATCAGTAAGACAAAAGACACATTTTATACATTAAACAAATTGATAAATGTGGTTATGAAATAACGTTAAGTAGTTAATATTATTGTAAAAAATAAATTAATTAACGTTGATAATGACTCGTAGCAAGTAAATCAGCTCTTATCTTTTGCATCACTTATAGCCAATGTTTTATTTAAAACCATTTATAACCTCTACTAAAAGGTTATAAATGACAGCTATTAAAAACGTAGTAACAACAACCCAAGAAATCATCAAAATTAATAGGAATTATAGACATGACGACAACCAATGGAATGGTCGAATCTGCAAACAACACCGAATATGTATATGTTGCAGCAGGTGATATTAATGGCTTACTTCGTGGTAAGCGCATCCCTTTTAATCAGATGGAAAAAGCAGAAAACGGTGCGATACGATTACCTTTGTCAATCTTAGGAGTCGATATTTGGGGCGCTGATGTCATCGAGTCATCTCAATGTAATGGTGATATAGATGCCATTGCCCGTCCTACAGGCCGCGCAGCATATCCACTTCTTAACACTAGTGCACCATCATCCTTGCTACCCGTTTGGCTATATACCGAAGACAATGAGCCTTATTACGGTGATGCTAGACACGTTTTAGATTACATCAGTAAAAAATTCAAAGCGCTTGGACTCACGCCAGTGATGGCAACTGAACTTGAGTTTTATCTGGTTGACTACATTGAAGGTGAAACTCCAAAACCACCTATCCGTCCAAAAAGCGGTTTGAGATTAAATAAAACCTCAATTTTAAGTATCAATGACTTGCTACAATTCGATGAATTTTTAGATGAAGTCTATGCTCAATGCGAAAAACTTGATATTCCCGTTGATGCAGCTTTAGCTGAGAACGGTTGCGGTCAGTTTGAGATTAATTTATTACACGTTGACGATCCGTTAAAAGCAGCTGATGATGCTATTTTGTTCAAACAAGTTGTTAAAGCTGTCGCTGCACGTCGCAAGTTAACTGCCACCTTTATGGCAAAACCTTTTGGTCTACAATCGGGCAATGGCTTTCATGTCCACTGTAGCTTGCTTGATAAAGACGGCAATAATGTGTTTGATGATGGGTCAGATGAAGGCTCAGACATGTTACGTCATGCGGTCGCAGGTCTGCTAAAGACTATGTCAGATTGCACCTTATTATTTGCCCCACATGTTAACTCTTATCGCCGTTTTACCCCTGGTACACTGGCACCAAACAACATTTCATGGGGTTATGAGAATCGTACAGCGGCAGTTCGTGTCCCTGGTGGCGATTCTAGAGCACGCCGCATTGAGCACCGTGTATCTGGTGCAGATGCTAACCCATATCTAGTCTGTAGTGCAGTTTTAGCAGGCATGTTATATGGCATCGAAAACAAGCTTGAAGCCCCAGAACCAATTAACAGCATTACTTATAACGAAGCTGAGCTTAAAACCTTGCCTTTAGATTGGCTCTCAGCTATCCGTAAGTTTGAAAGCAGCGATTTAATTGACTCTTTATTCCCAAGCGAGATGATTGAGCTGTTAATCGCAGTCAAAAAGCAAGAAGCCAAGCGCTTTGCTCAGCAAGTCACTAACCTTGAATACCTCACCTATTTACAGGATGTCTAATATGTCAAATAGCAATGCTACTCCGCCTATGGATCAAAACCTTCAGTCTAATAACAAGCGCAATATCCCGCATTATTCAGACAAAGGTCAATACCCTGATAGTTATTATGCTGCCAGTCGTAATCCTAAGCCCGACAGACCTGCTTTGAAAAACGACATTCAAACTGAGATTTGTGTGGTTGGTGGCGGCTATAGTGGCTTATCAACAGCATTACATCTTGTTGAGACTGATCACGAGGTCGTCGTTCTTGAAGGGGCACAGATTGGCTGGGGCGCATCAGGACGTAATGGCGGTCAGATTGTCAACGGACTCAACGCTAGTCTACAAAAGATTAAAAAGTCTTATGGTCAACAGAATGCAGACTTTGTCGGTCAGCTAGTGACTCGCGGTGGCAAAATCATTCGCCGTTTCATCAGCGACTACAATATTGACTGTGACCTAAAAGAAAAAAATATCTTTGCCGCTTTAAATAACGGTCAATTAAAAGATTTACAAGAAACGCATGCACTGTGGGAAAGCCATGGTATGCATGATCGAGAGATGTTAGACAAGCATGGTATTCAAGAGCATATAAAAACAGATGCTTATGTAGGCGGAGTCATTGATCACTCGGGTGGGCATTTTCACCCGTTAAATCTTGCGCTTGGTGAAGCTGTTGCTGTTGAACAAGGCGGCGGTATCATTTATGAAAATACGCTCATGGTTGATATTGAGTATGCTGATGACTCTATCAAAATTATTACCGAGTTTGGCACGGTTACTTGTAAGCAAGCGGTTATTTGCGGCAATGCTTATTTAAATAAAGTCATTCCAAAACTGACTGACCGTGTTATGCCAGTATCCACTCAGATTATCGCTACCGAACCTTTAGGAGATCTAGCAGACCAACTACTCCCAACTGATGTCTGTGTTGAAGATGTACGCTATATTCTTGATTACTACCGTCTTTCTGCCGACAAACGTATGTTATTCGGTGGCGGTACTGTTTACGGTGGTCAAGACCCAGCCGACATCACTGCCAAGATCAGACCTAATATGAATAAAATATTTCCAGAGTTGCGCGATGTCAAAATAGACTATGCATGGAGTGGTAATTTTGCCTTGTCTTTTTCTCGTGTGCCACAACTAGGTAAGCTACATGACCGAGTATTTTTTGCTCATGGCTATAGTGGCCATGGTATAACAGGATCACATTTATTTGGACAGATACTAGCTGATGCTATTAATGGGAAGACCGCAGAGTTCGATACTTTTACCAAGATTCCGTGGATACCTTTCCCAGGTGGCCGTGCATTAAGGGTTCCTTATTCTATGATGGGATCATGGTGGTACGCCCTAAAAGATAGTACTGGCATGTAGACTGGCTGGATTTATTAATAGATAATAGTCCAGTTTTAAAATCTTTATTTTGAGGATCGTTGTTACATTACACCATCATAACAATGGAGTGTTGTGATGGGCTTGATAGGAAGTCGATTCGCCACTCCTATTAAGAACTAATTAAAGAACGAATTTTGTTCTACAAAAACAATGAGGTTTTACAAGGAGTGTAAATATGAATATGAAGCTCAATGATGCTGTTGAAGGACAGTATCATAACAAGCGAGTTTTTCTAACGCTGGTAGTGGGTATAGCCATTTACCTTGCTTTTGTTTGGCTCTCAACCACTCGTGATGCATCTGAATCATGGGGCGCCTTATCACTACTACCAACGCTACTAGTACTAGTCACTGCTATTATCTCTAGACGTCCATTTGAGTCGATGATAGCGGGCTGTGTCGCTGGTCTGGTGATGCTTAATCCCTTCAATCTGGTCTCACCTTTTGCTGACAATATTTCTATGGTTCTAGGTAATGAGACTATTATCTGGATTGTTTTAGTTTGTGGCCTAATGGGTGGTCTTATTCAATTGCTCGAGATTAGCGGTTGTTTAGACGGCTTTAGCGAATGGCTACAAAAAATAATCAAGTCGCGTAGACAGTCACTATTGGCTACATTTGCTTTGGGCGTTGTGGTCTTCATTGATGATTATCTAAACTGTTTAGCAGTCTCAACGTCTGTCAAAAAACTTACTGATGTCTACAATGTATCCCGTGAGAAGCTTGCTTATATTGTCGATTCAACAGCTGCGCCGATGTGTGTAATTGTTCCTATTTCTACGTGGGCCGTCTATTTTGCAGGTTTATTAGAAGAAAATAATGTCGCAGTAGAAGGTGGCGGGCTGTCGCTCTATATTAGTGCTATTCCCTTTATGGCCTACGCGTGGTTTGCTCTCCTTATCGTCTTTTTGGTAGCCTACGGTATTTTAGGCGATTGGGGTCCGATGAAAAAAGCGGAAGCACGCGCCAAAGCTGGCAATCCTGTTCCTGAAGCGTTTGTAGAAGAGCAGCTAGTCTCTAACGTACAAGCCAAACGCAAGCTCTCTTTTAAGGCCAATATATTTAACTTCGCCTTTCCTATGATCCTATTAATCGGCTCAACGATTTATTTTGAGGTTGATCTATTACGTGGTGCATTATTTACCTGTTTTGTAACGGTTATCATCTATTGGATACAAGGCATCTTGAATTTTGATACGCAAGTTGAAGCTATCTTTAAAGGCTTTAAGGTCATGCTTTACCCACTTTCAACCGTCATTGGTGGTTTCTTCTTGAAAGAAATCAATGATAGCCTTGGCATGACAACTTATGTTATCGATGCCATTACCCCTTACATGACTATTATAATTTTCCCAGCAGTTATTTTTGCCGTTATGGCTTTCTTAACATTCGCGACTTCGTCAAGCTGGGGTCTATACGTTCTAGCAATGCCAATTGTATTTCCAATCTCATTAGCATTAGGTGTTAGTACACCATTGATGATCGGCGCATTATTATCTGCCTCTTCATTTGGTAGCCATGCTTGTTTCTTTAGTGATTCATCATTACTAGCAGCACAAGGAGCTGGCTGTTCACCGATGCAGCATGCCTTTACGCAGTTCCCCTATGCGATGCTTGGTGCAGTATTGTCCGTCGTAACCTTCTTAGGCTTAGGTTATATGATGGCTTAAGTATTGATTAGCGTTATTATTAACCGTTAAACCATGGGCAATTACTGATTGGTAGTTGCCCATTATTAACTGTCCAACATCATCTTTTTGTCCGACATTACTTATCCGCCTATAAAAGGAATTAGATTATGCGCACTGTAACCGTTGCTACCACTCAGATGGCTTGTAGCTGGGATAAACAACAAAATATTGATATCGCTACTGATTTAGTCACTAAAGCTGCCAAGGCTGGCGCCAATATTATCTTGCTACAAGAGTTGTTTGAGACCCCCTACTTTTGCCAAGTTCATGACTTCGATTATTTTAAGCTTGCTACCTCAGTAGCAGACAACGCTGCTATCAAACACTTTAGAAACTTGGCCAAAGAGCTAGCAGTGGTACTACCGATTAGCTTTTATGAAAAATCAGGTAATACTTTTTTTAATAGTGTCACCGTGATTGATGCCGATGGCGAAATACTGGGCACTTATCGTAAAACCCACATACCAGATGGTATTCCTTACGCCGAAAAGTTTTATTTTACCCCAGGCGATACTGGATTCAAGGTTTGGGAGACCAAATATGCCAAGATTGGTGTAGGTATCTGCTGGGATCAGTGGTTCCCTGAATGCGCGCGTAGTATGGCACTTATGGGTGCTGAGATATTATTTTACCCGACAGCGATTGGTGATGAGCCAACATTGGGTATCAACTCAAAAGGCCATTGGCAGCGTTGTATGCAAGGTCATGCAGCAGCCAACCTAATGCCAGTGGTGGCGTCTAATCGTATCGGCTCCGAGACGATAACGCAGAACGGCGTTGATAGCGTTATGGCGTTCTACGGTAGCTCATTTATCACTGATGGAAGAGGTGAGATTATCGAAGAAGCCTCAGCAGATAAAACTGAAGTGATTAGCGCAACCTTTGATTTGGATAAGCTTGCCAGTGATCGTCATCAGTGGGGTGTTTTCCGCGATCGTCGTCCATCTATGTATGGCACTTTACTTACCCATGGCTAAACTGCAAATAATGTCAAACTATGACTGATATAGGCCATACAAAATCGTTTCTTAAAATACTACTGCTAACAAGGTGACTCATATGTCTGAACTCATTCAAGACTCAACTCCGTCCGATGACGGCTTTTATATGCCAGCGGAATTTGAGCCATTACAGAAAGTATGGATGGTATGGCCCTATCGAGCGGATAACTGGCGTCAGCAAGCTATACCTGCTAAAGCAGCTTATGCAGCGGTAGCTATGGCTATCAGACGCTTTTGTGAGGTCGCAGTTTTAGTCAACCTTAATGACTATCAACAATGTCGTGATAGCCTGCCTGATGATATCGAAGTCATCTCCATGCCGAGCAATGATGCATGGGCGCGTGACATCGTTCCAACCTTTTTAATCAATGATGCAGGTGAGCTACGCGGCTGTGATTGGACTTTCAATGCATGGGGCGGAGACTATGACGGTCTTTATGCACCTTGGGATGATGATGATAAGTTAGCTGCGCGTCTATGCGATTATTTAGATATCAAACGCTATCGTACTGAAGGTTTTGTGATGGAAGGTGGCGCTTTTCATGTCGATGGCGAAGGCACAGTACTGACTACGCGTATGTGTCTGCTCAGTTCTGGGCGTAATCCGCATCTTACCGAGCGCCAAATTGAAGACCAGCTTAAAGCTTATCTTAATGCTCAAAAAGTGCTATGGATCGATGACGGTATTGATCCTGAAGAGACCACAGGCCATATTGATGATATTGCTTGTTTTGCGCGCCCCGGTGAAGTGGTTTGCTTATTTACCGATGATCCTAGTCATCCGTTTTTTGACGCTACGCAAAAAGCGTATCAGCAGTTATCTGCTATGACAGATGCTAAAGGTAGACGTTTGAAAGTTCATAAGCTTTGTTGTACTAAAGACCCCGTAACTTTGCCTGAACATTACGACGTTGAGCAGTCTGATGATGCTAAAGCACGTCGTACAGGTGATGTATGCATCGCCTCGTATGCCAATTTTTTAATCTGTAATGATGCCATTATCGTACCGCAATATGATGATATTAATGACAGTTTAGCAATTGCGCAGCTTGAAAAAGTCTTTCCTAGCCATCAGGTAGTGGGAGTACGGACGAAAGAGATTGTCTTTGGCGGCGGTAATATACATTGTATTACCCAGCAGCAACCAGCAGCCAAATTGTGATTAATTAACAACAAACCTGTTAAGGGCTGTTTAGTTTAAGACTTTATTCTAAGATTTAAATTAATTTAACAGAGTAAGCACCTTTTTAAATAACAACCAGAAATGGATTTTGAACCTAAGGAATATTTATGAGCGAATATCAAGTAACCAACCCAGCTACTGGCGAAGTTGAAGCCACTTACCCTACTGCAAACGAACAAGATATTCAGAATGCTATTGAGCAAGCTGATACGGCTTATCAAGACTGGCAAAAAACGTCTCTTAGCGAACGTAGTGCAATATTAAATAAAGTCGCTGACATCTATATTGATCGTCAGGATGAGCTGGCAGATAGGGTTGCTACAGAAATGGGCAAGCCAGTTGCCCAAGCAAAGGGTGAAATTGGCCTAGTTGCTGAAATTTATCGCTATTATGCGGACAATGCTGAGCAGCTATTAGCACCAAATACCATTGATGTAGATCAAGGCTCAGCCTCGGTAGAAAAGCTACCAGTTGGCGTATTATTTGGCATTATGCCATGGAACTACCCGCATTATCAGGTAGCACGCTTTGTGGCACCAAACGTGGTAGCGGGTAATACCATTATCCTAAAGCATGCGCCGCAGTGTCCTAATACCGCAGAAGTCGTCGTTGAGATCCTAAAAGACGCCGGTTTACCTGATGGCGTTTATAACAATATCTTTGCTACCAACGATCAAGCAGCGACTATTATTGAAGACAGCAGAGTGCAAGGTGTATCGTTGACAGGTTCTGAGCGTGCAGGACAAGCGGTTGCCAAAATAGCGGGCGGCGCCCTTAAAAAGGTCGTTTTAGAGCTTGGTGGTTCTGATGCTTTTATCGTTGCAGCAGATGCTGATATTGAGCAAGCCGTTAAAGGTGCAATCGAAGGTCGCTTTGGTAACACGGGACAAGCTTGTAATGCTGCTAAACGCTTAATCATCGTCGAAAGCGTGTATGACCAGTTTGTAAAAGGCTTCACCGATGCCGTACGTGGAATGACTTTGTCTGATCCGTTAGATCAGAAAACGTTTATTGGACCGATGTCATCACAGAGTGCAGCGGAGAATTTGCAAGAGCAGTTAGACGGTGCTATTAAAGCGGGCGCAACTGTATTGGTTGAAGGCGGCATTGTCAAAGACAAGCCCGGTGCTTGGTTTGCTCCTGCCGTACTTGCAGACGTTGATGATTCAATGGATGTCTATAGCCAAGAGCTATTTGGTCCTGTCGCAGTCATCTACAAGGCGCGTGATGTTGCACATGCTATCAAGATTGCCAACGATGTCCCATTTGGTCTTGGTGCTTCCATTCAGACTCAAGACTCAGCATTAGCAGCAGAGATCGCTGAGCAATTGGAAGTCGGTATGGTTACGATCAACTCACCTTCTGGTTCTGAAGCCAATACCCCATTCGGCGGCGTCAAACGCTCAGGTTTTGGTCGCGAGCTTGGTACCCTTGGTATCACTGAATTTTTAAACTATAAGTTAATTCGTGATAAATCGTAATTAATGAATTAATTTTTTAGAAAAAAAGCCTAACATTGAATGTTAGGCTTTTTTATTGGAAGATAATATTTTATCTAAAATATTATCTTTTGGGCGGATTGTCTTTTAACCACAACTGATTCACAATCTTCAATTGACGTAATTCTTCTGACATGATTGCTTCACTTTGACCTGGATATTTAACTGATGCATAGCCATACAATGCAATACCTAACACTGTCCAACCAAGGAAGATCCACCACTCAACACCTATAAGCGCCGAAGGCATACCTGGCATATATAGAATAAGTAGGCCAAAACATAAAACAATTGTGATTATGCCTACCAGCTTTCCAGCTGGTACTCTAAACGGGCGTACCATATCAGGCTCGCGGTAGCGTAGCACTAAGAACGAGATAGCAACACAGGTATAAGCGATAACAATACCAAAACCACCTGCATCAACGATCCACACCAGCATCTTGCGACCGAACAATGGCGCTAGCGTTGCAAGACCACCAATCAGTAAAATTGCATTAACAGGTGTGTTGTATTTTGGATGTAATTTACCTAAGAATGCTGGCAACATATGCGCTTTTGACATGGCATATAGTAGACGACTGCCACCGATTAGGAACGCATTCCAGCTAGATAAAATACCGAGTACACCGCCAATAACTAGTAAGATACCTGCCCATTTGCCTTGCCATGCGTTAGTCATTGCATCAGCAGTAGCAAGCGTTGAGTTTTCCGCTTGCAAAAGTGGCAATGTCGTACCAACGCTCCATGCGATGCCCACATACCACATCACAGCAACGACGATAGAGACAATCAAAAACTTACCAATATTAGGACGTGTCAGATCAATCTCTTCTGCCGCTTGCGGAATAACGTCAAAGCCTACAAACATAAACGGTACCATCACGATAACCGCCATCATGCCACCGACTCCACCGATAAAGGCTGGCGATTGCACTGCATTTGAAGTCTCAGGATTGTATAGTATTGCACCGATAATTAGCAGCGTACCAACAAACAAGATACCTAATACTGCTGTCTTCTGGAACCAAGCACTGACTTCCATACCACGAATATTAAGCCAAGTTACAACGACCGACCCTAGCATACCGACGCCTACCCACGTGGCATAAACTTCCCAACCGGCAATGGTCCATAGGTAACCTTGGTTATAATTGGGTATAAAGTATTCAACGACTGTTGGTAGGGCTACTGCCTCAAATGCGACTACTGAGAAGTAACCAAACAAAATACTCCACGAGCAAATAAAAGAGACATTGACCCCCAATGCTCGGTGCGTATAAGTATGCTCACCGCCTGTAATCGGCATTGATGATGCCAGCTCAGCGTAAGTAACGCCAATCAGTATCACTGCTATACCGCCAATTAAGAACGCTAGCATAGCGCCCCATGTGCCCGCAGATAAAATCCAGCCACCAGCTAAGACGACCCAGCCCCAACCTACCATAGCACCAAATGCTAGGGCAATAATATCGAACGTCCCCAACGATTTCTTTAATCCAGACATAATTTACTCCTTGTCCGTGTGTCATCCGTGTTAACCTTTTTAGGGTTAAGCTGACTTTGATTTATAGGTTAAACCTACCTATTATTCTATTCAAACAACGTACTTATTGAGTACCGTCTCCAACAAACATTTTTGATTATTGAAGTTTCTCAAACCTCAAAAACAGCAACGGCGTCTTGATTTACAAGACGCCGTTGCAGAGCTTATACTCAGAGCTAGTGCTCCGAAGTCGAGGTAGACCTTGACTACTACATTGACATCTTAAATTTTAATCAAACTAATAAGTCTAATTAATAGTGCTACAACGCATAATATATTGTCTAATGTAAAATAGCTAAGACTTAATAAAAATTAAGCAGTTAGAATACCCTTAATAATATCAAGACCTTCTTGTAGGACTTCATCTTCAACTGTTAGCGGTACCATCACACGAATGGCGTTGCCGTGCATTCCACAAGATGCTAATAATAATCCTTGCTCGAAAGATTTGGTTTTTAGGTTAGCCGTTGCATCAGTATCAGGCTTGCCTTCGCTGTCGATTAGCTCAAAAGCTAGCATCGCGCCTTTATGGCGGATATGACCAATACTGCTAAGGTTTAAGCCCTTTAAGAATGCTTCAATTTTGTCGCCAATCTCCACACTACGCTCAAGTAAGTTTTCTTCTTCAATCACTTCCATAACCGCTAACGCTGCTACACAAGCAAGTGGGTTACCAGCATAAGTACCACCTAAACCGCCTACTTGAGGGGCATCCATAATATCAGCACGACCAATGACCGCAGAGATAGGATAACCACCAGCCAAGCTCTTGGCACTGGTCATCAAATCAGGCTCAACGCCTAACTGCTCACTTGCAAATAAAGTACCTGTTCTAGCAAAACCACACTGTACTTCATCAAAAATTAGGACGATGCCGTGCTCATCACAGATGTCGCGTAAAGATTTAGCAAATGAAGGCGTTACTTGATGGAAGCCACCCTCGCCTTGTACTGGCTCGATAATCATCGCGGCCACTTCACTAGGATCAATATCCGCTTGGAAGATCATCTCAAGGCTATGCAGTGCTTGAGCTTCTGTAACATTTAGCTCTTCAGCAGGGAATAGCGCATGAAACACAGGACCTGGCATAGGACCAAAGTTCTTTTTGTATGGCAATACTTTACCCGTTAGGCTCATGCACATTAAGGTACGACCATGCCAACCGCCAACGAAAGAAATCACACCTGGACGACGCGTTTTAGCACGTGCAATCTTGATACAGTTTTCAACCGCTTCAGCACCAGTGGTTAAGAAGAAAGCTTTTTTCTCACCGCTGATAGGGGCTTTTTCACAAAGTTTTTCAGCAAGATCCACGTAGCATTCGTAGTTGATCATTTGCGCCGCAGTATGGGTGAACTTATCTAGTTGCTCATGCACACGCTGAGTGATTTTTGGATGGCTGTGACCAGTATTCAATACTGAAATACCACCAACGAAGTCGATATAACGATTGCCTTCAACGTCCCAAACTTCTGAGTTCTTTGCTTTTTCTGCAAAAATAGGAAACGCAACCCCAAGCCCTGTTGGTAAAACAGCTTTACGGCGCTCAAACAATGATTGATTGGTAGTAGTCATAGAAATGTCCTTTTCTTTATTTTTAACATAAGTGCCAGTTATTAAGTGGCGGTTATTGAGTAGTGATTTATCTAATTAACCTTCAGTCGAACAACTTATTTGATCAACTGAAGGCTTAAAACTAAATATTGAACCAATTAGCTAGGCTATTAGCTAATATCAGAGCACCAGTATTTGGTTACAACATATTCTTCGATGCCATATTTTGATCCTTCACGACCAAATCCAGATTGCTTGACGCCACCAAATGGTGCGACTTCGGTAGAAATTAAACCCGTATTATGGCCGATGATGCCGTACTCAAGGCCTTCAGTCACACGCCATGAGCGTGCATAGTCGCCACTATAGAAGTAAGCGGCCAAGCCGTAGATAGTGTCGTTGGCCTTACGAATGACGTCTTCTTCATCTTTAAAGGTAAAGATAGTTGCGATAGGACCAAAGATTTCTTCGTGAGCAATATCCATATCACTACTAAGATCAGTGATGACCGTTGGATTGTAGGTCAGCTCCGATGCGCTGTTAGTGCTGCCTCCAGCAATGAGCGTCGCGCCTTTATCTAATGCATCTTTGAGTAGTGCTTGCACTTTTTCTAACGCTTTTTTGTTAATCAGAGGGCCAATATCAACGCCCTCTTCCAAGCCGTTACCCACTTTCAACTCAGCCACTTTTTTGACGAATACATCTAAAAATGCATCTTTGATACTGTCTTGAACATAGACACGGTTGGCGCAAACACAGGTTTGACCAGCGTTACGATATTTAGAAGCAATCAAGCCTTCAGCGGCTTTTTCAAGATCGGCATCATCAAAGACGATGAAGGGCGCATTACCACCTAGCTCTAATGACAGTTTTTTGATAGTTGGCGCACATTGAGCCATCAAAGTACGACCGACTTCGGTAGAGCCTGTGAACGATAGCTTATGAATGCGAGCATCACCGGTTAGGATGTCGCCGATGACAGATGATTTACCAGTGACCACTTGGATAACGCCTGCCGGAATACCAGCTTGCTCCGCCAAAGCGCCAAGCGCTAACGCAGAAAATGGGGTTTCGGTCGCAGGTTTAATAATCATCGTACAGCCTGCCGCTAATGCAGGCGCTGCTTTACGAGTAATCATCGCCGCTGGAAAGTTCCAAGGCGTGATGGCCGCGCAGACACCAACAGGCTGTTTTAGGATGACATGGCGCAGTTGTGATTGATTAGCAGGGATAACATCACCGTAAACACGCTTGCCTTCTTCGGCAAACCAGCGGATAAAGCTATTGGCATAGCCAACTTCACCACGTGATTCATTTAAAGGCTTGCCTTGTTCAGCGGTCATAATGATAGCCAAATCTTCTTTATTGGCATCGATGAGGTCTGCCCACTTTTGTAGTAGCTCAGCACGCTCTTTTGGGGTTTTGGCCGCCCAAGTGATTTGTGCTTCATGAGAAGCAGCAACCGCATCGTTGACATCATCGGTCGTCAGGCTTGGAATACTACCAATGACTTCGCCGTTGAAAGGATTGCTCACTTCAATAGTTGCCTCATCACTGGCGGCATGCCATCCGTCTTTAATCAAGCAATGTTGTTTGAGTAGGTCTGGGTTTGATAGCTTTAGCGTAGACTGTGGCAGTTGTGACATGTTGACACTCCTTGTCGATTAGGCTGATTGCGTGTTTGTAATAATAAATAAAGGCATCGTTTGGATACGACTTTCTATCTATAAATAATTATTGATAACTGTTACGTTGTTCAATATACTGAACATCAATTCTATATATGAGACATCATTATAAGAATGATAGGATACACTTTGCAACCCCTATTATCATTTTCCTGACTATTTAAAGCTTTATTTTTATACCCTTCTACTTCTACTTACTTTTATAGGTTACTTATGAGCTCGACCGCCGTTCCTGCGTTAGATAAAACCTTCCAGATTTTAGACTTGATTACGGCCAGCTCTCAGCCTTTAACAGCAGCACATATCGCTAAAGAACTAGAGCTTCCTCGTAGCTCAACTCATAATATTCTACAAAGTCTACTGACCAAGCATGTCATTTATAAAGATACTGAGAATCGCTTTCATCTAGGATCATACTTAATGTATTGGGCGGGCAAATATGAGCAGCAGCAGGGGGTCATACAGTTATTTAAAGATCTAATCGTACAATATCCGGCGCTCCTACAACATACTGTCACCCTATCCAAGCTAGACTTAGGCGAGGTCGTATTTTTGGCCTGTCATGAAGCGCCTGCCCCACTCGGTTTTACCTTCCGTGCTGGGGTGCGCGTACCAGCGGTATTTTCAGCGACCGGCAAGGCTATGCTCTCCACCTTATCTATGGACACCATCGAGACACTATACGAAAGCGACTTTCCTAAACCAATAACCCCAAATGGTGTAGATAATTTTGCTAGTCTATCTGACGAGCTGACCGCTATTCATAGCAGTCGTATCTCATTGGATGATGGGCAACTACGCGAGGGTATGTATTGCTTGGGTACTTATATTCGCAACGCATCTGGCACTGCAGTCGCTGGCATGGCGGTCAGCTTTTTGCAGGTAGAGTATGAATCTAAGCGTGCCGAAGTTAGTGCTGTCCTTATTGAATTAGCTAAACAAATTGAACAGCGCTTAGGCTTTATACCTTCGCATTCAGCCTAGTTTTTCCAACAGCTTTCACCTAAAGACCTTGGTTTATAAGCTTTTAAACTTAAAACGCCTCAAAAAACAGAATACTCAAAATAGCATCCAGCAACTCCCTGTTTACTATTTTGACTAATTCTAACTAAACAATTCCATCAGCTTTAAGCTTCGCTATCATCTCACTATCATAACCAAGATCTGCAAGCGTGCTGTCAGTATGCTCGCTTAATTTTGGTGGCGGCGTACGATAAGTGACGGGAGACCCTGAAAGCTTAATAGGACTACCAAGTGCTTTTACAGGACTGCCTTGCGCGGCGAAATCAACAATCATCTCACGTGCTTGTGCTTGCGGCATTGCTAAGGCTTCAGCGATATTATGAATAGCACCGCACGGAATACCTACCTGATCTAAAACCTCCAACCAATACGCACGCGGGTGCTCAGCAAACTTCTTAGCCAGCTCATCACACAATAGATCACGCTCTGCAACTCGTGCAGGATTGGTCATAAAACGAATATCGGTATGCCAATCGACTCCTAGCACTTCACAAAGTTTGGCAAATTGACTGTCATTACCACATGCTAAAATGAAATGCTCTTCACTCTGACCTGCAAACACTTGATAAGGCACGATATTAGGATGCTGGTTACCCAGTCTTGGCGGTACAGTTCCTGACGCTAAATGATTCATACCGACATTGGCTAACATTGCCAGCGCACTATCGAGTAGCGCCACATCAACGTGCTGCCCAAGTCCGTTATGTTGACGCGCTAATAGTGCCGCTTGGATACCAATCGTGAGCTGCAAGCCTGCAAATAAATCAACAACGGCAACGCCAACCTTATGCGGTTCACCATCACTAGGACCAGTGATACTCATCAGTCCTGATAAGCCCTGAATAATATAATCGTAACCTGGACGCTTAGCATCTGGTCCCGTTTGTCCAAAACC
Source organism: Psychrobacter sp. P2G3 (assembly GCF_001593285.1). Classification (NCBI taxonomy): domain Bacteria; kingdom Pseudomonadati; phylum Pseudomonadota; class Gammaproteobacteria; order Moraxellales; family Moraxellaceae; genus Psychrobacter; species Psychrobacter sp. P2G3. The sequence goes on along the minus strand of NZ_CP012529.1, from coordinate 1,018,306 downwards.
TGTCAATGACGCATAAATCAGGCGCGGATTGTCTTGTTTCAAGCTATCGTAATCCAAGCCATATTTCTTAAGACCGCCAACCTTAAAGTTTTCCACCACGATATCGCTATCAGCGATTAACTGCTTGATAATGACTTGTCCTGCAGGTTTAGTAATATCAACAGTGAGCGATTTTTTATTGCGGTTAATAGTCGCATAATAGGCAGAAGTGTCATCGCTGAATTTTGGCGGGGCCCAGTGGCGAGTTTCATCGCCGATGCCAGGACGTTCAACCTTGATAACTTCTGCGCCAAGATCTGCTAAAACTTGCGTACAAGATGGACCTGCCAATACTCTCGATAAATCTAATACCTTGATACCCTGTAATGCTGCCCGTGGTGCATTATCAACATCGTCTTGTGCATTAGAAGGTTGTAATGTTGTACTCATGATATTCCCTTACCTTTTAGAAACATTGAGATATCTATTATTTTAAGCTTGCTCATATACCATTATTTCAACTTATAAAAAAACGCACGCTAATGTTAAGCGCTATATTAAAGGCTAAACAGTAACGTACGTTAGTCGTTGAAAATCTATACTGAGTTGTACTTTAATCAAAAACTATTGAATGCTTTAGATTAATAAAACGCTTGAATGCCAGTCTGCGAACGACCTAGGATAAGTGCATGGATATCATGCGTACCTTCATAAGTATTCACCGCTTCTAAGTTCATAACATGGCGAATGATATGGAACTCATCAGAGATACCATTACCACCGTGCATATCACGAGAAACACGAGCGATATCTAATGCCTTGCCGCAGTTATTACGCTTAATTAATGAAATCATCTCAGGCGCTGCATTGTCTTCGTCCATCAAACGACCCACACGTAGTGCCGCTTGTAAACCAAGAGCAATCTCAGTTTGCATATTAGCAAGCTTTAACTGTACCAACTGCGTTGCTGCTAGTGGACGTCCAAACTGCTTACGATCTAGCGTGTACTGACGTGCGCCTTTCCAGCAAAACTCAGCTGCGCCCATTGCACCCCATGCGATACCATAACGGGCTTTGTTTAAACAGCCAAACGGACCTTTAAGACCACGGATATCTGGGAAAGCATTGGCTTCAGGGACAAATACTTTATCCATGACGATTTCACCAGTGACTGAAGCACGAAGTGAGAACTTACCTTCGATCTTCGGTGCTGATAAGCCTTTCATACCTTTATCTAAGATAAAGCCACGAATGTCGCCTGCATCATCTTTTGCCCAAACGACAAACACATCAGCGATAGGACTGTTAGTAATCCACATTTTATTACCAGTCAGCTCATAACCGCCATCGACAGCGCGCGCACGAGTCGACATTGACGCAGGATCTGAACCTGAATCTGGCTCGGTCAGACCAAAGCAACCGACATACTCGCCAGTTGCAAGCTTAGGTAGGTACTTCTCTCTTTGCTCTTCAGTACCGTAGGCATGGATAGGATGCATAACCAAACTTGACTGCACACTCATCGCTGAACGATAACCAGAATCTACTGCTTCAACCTCTTTAGCAATCAAACCATAAGCCACGCTTGACAAGCCAGCACAGCCGTAACCCTCGATCGTCACACCAAGCAAGCCCATCTCGCCCATTTGGCGCATAATGTTGCGATCAAAGTTCTCATGGCGATTGGCTTCAATAATGCCAGGCATTAGCTCTTTTTGAAAAAACTGACGTGAGCTGTCATTGACCATACGCTCTTCATCGGTTAACTGACCACGTAATAAAAAAGGATCTTCCCAATCAAAACTTGGGCGAGTAGATGTTGCCATGTGGATCTCCTTGGTGTCAGTCATCCTGACCGACGATAATGATTGATTTGGTTAATGCAACTAGTAATTGACTTACATGTTCCGCTGTGCGAAACTTAGTTTCATAATATAAACCATTTAAGCAAAATTTATTCTTCTTGTAAACCCTTTTAAATATATATGGTCAAAAAATGATAAGAAAATCACTAGCAACTATGCCTTTACTAGATCGAATGGGTGCGACGCTTATTCGAAGCAAAGAGGAAGATGATCGGCAATTTGTCACTGCCCTTGGCCGTGGCTTAACCCTACTTGCTGCATTTGAACATCAAGATCAGCTAAGTCACCAGCAATTATGTCAAATGACAGAACTGCCAAAGGCGACTGTTACACGCTTAATTTATACCTTAACTACGCTTGGGTTTTTGCGTACGACGATACACGGTCAGTACGAATTGGGTAGTAGCGCGGTACGACTAAGTGCGACGGCATGGAGTCGTCATGATGTGGTCGCGTTTGCCGAGCCATTACTCCGTCAGTTTGCTGCTCAAAATGAAGTCTCAGTAAACTTGGCGACAGAAATCGAAGGTGAAATGCGCTACTTAGCTTGCTGCCGTAGCCCTGCTCGCCTATCCGTGAATCTACAAGTAGGCTCAGCGGTCCCCGTCGCACGAACCGCTATTGGACGTGCGTTCTATGCGGCAAGCTTACCAACCAGACAAGCGGTCATTAGCTCTCACTTGCAAAATAATTTATCTGACACAGATTACAGCCATGCGCAAACAGCGTTAAATCAGTCAGCAGAATATTATAAGAAGTACAGTTATACGTTGTCTGACGGCGAGTTTTCTAGTGATATATTAGCAGTAGCCGTTGGGGTATTTGATGTTGCCACTGGACAGTATGCCTATTCACTCAATGCCAGCGTTCCGAGTGCTAATTGGCAAAGCGACGACTATGCAGCGGTAATTGTGCCTAAGTTGCAGGAATTGGCTGAGCGGATTGGAAATGGTGCTTAGAATATAAGAAATCACTGATAAACAATATGAGCCTGTGTTCAACACTTTTTAACTATTACGCTACTACTTTACTGCTCAGTCAGATAGCGTTACTAATGGTATTATTAATGTGAAAAACATACTTATAATTATCAAATTGATGTCACTACAGATCTGACTATGATTCCAGAATATGACGTTGGTAACTGATATTAGTGACTGATGTTAGTGAATAAGGATATAACGATGACTCTATATGCTAGCTCGCACCGAATGATAGTAGTGATGACCGCTCTACTCCTAGGTTTAACCAGCTGTGCGCCACCGCCAGATACTATCACCGATATAGATACCAAAGTTAAGGTCGATGACCGCACTACTACTGATATCACACCTTCTGGTTCGTTTACTAAAAACAGCTTCGACAATATAAAGCTCGGTTCTGACTTTAACCCACAGATATTGACTCAAAACACTGAAAATTTAGACGGCTGTTTCGGCGCTCAGAGCACTGCTCATCCTGCTGCTGGTTATATAATCATCGACAATACTGTGGTTGAAATAGGTACATCAAGTACAGACATCTTATCTGCTTATGGGGTTATGGTAGGTGACAGTCTTGAACAACTATACGCTAAGCATCAAGGACAACAACCTGAAGTCGAAGACAGCCCTTACGGCAATCCAAACGAGAATATTATTCTCTACTATTGGTATGAAGATAATGGTCAAAGCAGTGAGCAAAAAATTGGCACTAAATATCAAGTCGATAATAATGTCGTGACCAGCATCAGTATCGGCTTTGAGTCTGCATTAAGGTTGGGAGAAGGCTGTGCGTAGATTGTAATTTATAATAAGTTTAAAGCCATTGATGGCGATAAAACATTGGTGCAGGTTATCTGTTAAAACCACCTAATAATATCAATGTCAGAATACTAGTATTAGCACATTGTTACTCAAATACCGTTATGCAGTGATATCATATGTGTATGATGTAGGCGATAAATCTGAGCGCGTTATCTGTGTTTGATAATGATGATAAAAGAGTGGACTTTTGACCTACTTTCTCTTTCAATCATCTTCGCCTTTTTAATCTTTACATATTACTGTTGAGCGTTGTTATGCCCCAATCTCGTACCAATCTAAACCCAGAACCCAAAACCAATTCGCCTTATTTAGTCGGTGTGCTGTTACGTTACAGCACTTTTGCCGCTGCTGTCTTGCTGTTTTTAGCAGGGCTATTATTGATGAATTGGTGGCTGATTATTCTTGGCGGGTTTGGAGTATGTTTGGGGATTTATGACGTCATACAGTCAAAGCATGCCATCTTGAGAAACTATCCAGTGGCGGGGCATATTCGCTACGTACTTGAAGACTTTCGTCCTGAGATTCGTCAGTATTTGTTAGAAAACGATAAAGAGCAAGTGCCGTTTTCACGCCAGCAGCGCGCCCTTGTTTATCAACGCGCCAAGAACGTCAGTGATACCAATGCCTTTGGTACGTTGGATAATTTATATACGCCCGGTAAAGAATGGTTTTTGCAGTCGGCGGTCAGCCAGCCTCTAGAAAACCAAGATTTTCGCATCATGGTCGGTGGCGAACGTTGTCAGCAGCCGCATAATATGTCAGTATTCAATATCTCAGCGATGAGCTTTGGGAGCTTATCTGCCAACGCCATTATGGCGCTTAATCAAGGCGCTAAGATGGGCGGATTCACCCATGATACCGGTGAAGGTGCGATTAGCCCCTATCACCGTAAATTTGGTGGCGATTTGATTTGGGAGTTGGGTACCGGTTATTTTGGTTGCCGTGATGATGATGGCAATTTTGATCCACAGTCTTTTGCCGAAAAAGCCGTCGACCCTCAAGTAAAAATGATTGAGATTAAGCTATCTCAAGGGGCGAAGCCTGGTAAAGGTGGCGTGTTGCCAGCGGAAAAAATCACCCAAGAGATTGCTGATACGCGTCAAGTGCCTACTGGTCAAGATTGCGTCTCGCCCTCTTCCCATACGGCATTTAGCACTCCGCGCGAGCTAGTTACTTTTTGGCAGCAGCTACGTGAGTTGTCGGGCAGCAAACCAGTCGGCTTTAAGCTATGTATTGGACAGCCTTGGCAGTTTATGGCGATTGTCAAAGCCATGATAGAAGCTGATAACTATCCTGACTTTATTGTCATTGATGGCGCAGAAGGCGGCACAGGCGCAGCACCAGTTGAATTTATGGATAACGTTGGCATGCCAATGGTTGAAGGGTTTTTATTGGTACACAACACCTTAGTTGGCGCTGGCATCCGTGACAAAATCAAGCTTGGCGTCAGTGGTAAGATCGTATCCGGCTTCGACATTGCTCGCCTAATCGCACTGGGTGCAGATTGGTGTAACTCAGCACGTGGCTTTATGTTTGCCGTTGGCTGTATTCAGTCGCGCTCTTGTCATACCAACACCTGCCCGACAGGCGTTGCGACCCAAGACCCCTATCGTCAAAAGGCGCTCGATGTGCCTAGTAAAGCTGAGCGCGTCGCAAGCTTTCATAAGAATACGCTCAAATCACTTTCTAATATCGTCGGTGCCGTTGGTCTACAACATCCGAGTCAGTTGCAGCCTTATCATATTGCGCGTCGTCTAGATGACGGGCAGATAAAACTTTTATCGAAATTCTTTTATTTCACTGATAGAGGCGCCCTACTTAATAGTAGCGCCCGCGCGGACGTGTTTAATCAGATGTGGGTCATGGCAAATCCTGATAGCTTTTTAGCAAATAACGATGCCCTAATTGCTTATAATAAAGATTCACGAGATAAAGGTAGAGAAACCACCACATCAACGGAACAGAGCCTTGGGAACTTCGCTAGCATCACTGGCGGTGGACAGTTAATCGGCAACGTCAACAATACTTTTCGCGAATTTCCATCTACTAGCGATTGAACAGTAGCTAAAAAGTGCTCAGCAATAAAAGTCTATAAATTATATCCATATTACAAAAGATAAGTAATTGATGCCAAGTTTCGTTTTTGCCTTACCCTTATCATTAGCACTGCTAGCGTTAAGCGTCAGTGCTTGCCAACCAATAGGCGCTGATGCGTCTGACAGCGACACAGAAAACTGGTCATGTCAGTCGCAAGATACGCCATTTACTTATAGTATTTGTAGCGTTAACGCTGACGCGTTAAATAGCGAACGTTATTCACTACAGCTTTTTTGGCAACAGCCCGGCGATACGCAGCCATTGCTTACTTTTGATAACTTATTAGCGACATTACCAACTAACCAAACGCTTAATTTTGCTATGAATGCAGGCATGTATAACGAAAGTTACGCGCCGATTGGTTATACAGTCATTAAAGGTAAAGAGATTCGCGCCTTAAACCTAAACGAAGGTGGTGGCAATTTCCATTTACTGCCTAATGGGGTCATGTGGTGGGATAAATCTGGCAATGTACAAATTACCGAAAGCAACGCTTTAGATGAACAGATTAAGAATGACGAAGCTAAGCCTTGGTATGCCACGCAATCAGGGCCGATGCTAGTCATCAACGATGAGATACACCCGCAGTTTAACTCGGATAGCAACTCAATCAAGTTTCGTAATGGTGCAGGTGTTTGCAGTGATGGCAGTATACGTCTCGTTAATAGTAATGAGCCTGTGACGTTTTATCAGTTTGCATCGCTGTTTAAAAATGACTTAAGCTGTCCGAATGCACTATTTTTAGATGGCGGGATTGCTTCGGCATTATATGCACCCAGTATCGATAAACACGATAAAAAAGAGATGGGTGTCATGATTGGAGTGGTTGAGTTGAAGTAAAATTAGCACATCTATACGCCCGTTGGCAGGTAATTTTTGCTACAATAGCGCCAATTTTTATTTCATATTAAACCAATTAACTATCTGACTCTTAGCTTTCTAGCTATCATTATCATAGGCTACCGTTTTAGCTCAGCTTAAATCTTTGCGAAAGCAAAATGCTGGGCTAAAACCATAGCCTAAACTAGCTTAAGAGTTGGATTCAGTCTTATTACTATATTGAGAAACTACTATGGGTTTTAACTGCGGCATCGTCGGCCTACCAAACGTGGGTAAGTCCACTTTATTTAATGCCTTAACTAAAGCGGGAATCGCCGCTGAAAACTTTCCATTTTGTACCAAAGATCCCAACACTGGTATCGTGCCAGTACCAGATCCACGCCTAAAGAAATTGGCTGACATCGTCAATCCTGAACGCGTATTGCCAACGACGATGGAGTTTGTCGATATCGCCGGTCTGGTCGCTGGTGCGTCAAAAGGCGAAGGCATGGGCAACCAGTTCCTAGCCAATATCCGTGAGACCGATGCGATTGCTCACGTGGTACGTTGTTTCGATGATGACAACGTCGTACACGTCGATGGTCGCGTCAGCCCTATTGATGATATCGAAACCATCAATACTGAATTGGCACTCGCTGATCTCGAAGCCGTTGAGCGCGCGGTATTTAACTTAACCAAAAAAGCCAAAGGTGGTGATAAAGATGCTGGGGCCATGCTTGATGTGTTCAAAAAAATCGAACCATTATTAGCAGAAGGTAAAGCCGCGCGCGCCGCCAATCTTGACAGAGATGAGCAAAAGCTTATTAGAAGTTATGGTTTAATTACCTTGAAACCAACTATGTATATCGCTAATGTCAGCGAAGATGGTTTTGAGAACAATCCTTATCTAGATGCCGTGCGCAACTATGCCACTGGCGAAGATTCTATCGTTATCGCTCTATGTAACCAAATTGAATCTGAAATCGCACAGCTTGATGAAGATGATAAAAAAGACTTTTTGGCCGAGATGAACATGGAAGAAGCGGGTCTAGACCAAGTGATTCGCGGTGGTTATGACTTGCTTGATATGCAGACTTACTTTACCGCTGGCGTTAAAGAAGTACGCGCTTGGACCGTTGAAGTGGGCGCTACAGCTCCTCAAGCAGCTGGCGTGATTCATACAGACTTTGAGCGAGGCTTTATTCGTGCTGAAGTAATCGCTTATGATGACTTTATTGAATACAATGGCGAAAAAGGCGCAGCTGCTGCAGGCAAATCACGTCTAGAAGGTAAGACTTATATCGTACAAGATGGCGATGTGATGCATTTCCGCTTTAACGTATAAGCCTTCTGATGGTTTAAGTATTTCTTTTACTTGATACCTTGCTTACACAGTCTTAGCATAGAACAACCAAAAGTCAGCCTTTGTGCTGGCTTTTTTTATTATACTGATTTAACCAGCGCTGAAAAACATCGCACATTTTTACAATGCATATTTTAAAAAACGATAATAAATAATGGATTATAGATTATGGTCGCTCATTTTAAGAAGCCACAGACTCCAGCCGATCATTGGGCACAATTATTTACCGCACAGCGTTTAGGCAGTGTGAAAAAAGCACCTATCCAAGACAGTGCTCGCTCCTCCTTTCATAAAGACTACGATCGCTTGGTATTTTCACATTCCTTTCGTCAGCTGAATCAAAAAACCCAAGTTCACCCACTCACCAATCAACTAGGTATCCATACGCGCTTAACTCATTCGCTTGAGGTTTCTTGTATTGGACGCTCGCTAGGGATAATGGCAGCAGAAAAATTGCATGACAAACTGGATAACGGACTGCCAGCAGGCGTGTCGCCAGCTGATGTCGGGGTGATTGTACAAGCAGCATGCCTTGCCCATGATATCGGCAACCCACCTTTCGGTCACGCTGGTGAGTATGCTATCCGTGATTGGTTTATTCATCCAGATCGTCAACCAATCTTGCAGCATTTGAGCAGCAATGAGCAATTGGACTTGCTGGCTTATGAAGGCAATGCACAAGGGTTTCGACTGCTAGCGCGTAATGAGCATCATCCAGATAAGGGCGGTATGCGTCTGACCTGCGCAACTTTGGGCGCGTTTATGAAGTATCCGTGGCTAGCAACGCATAGCAATTCAATAAACAGCGACCAGAAGAATGAGGATGTTAACAAAAACTTACCGACGACCAACGTGCAGAAATTTGGCTGCTTTTATAGTGAAGCTGCGCAGTTGGAGCAATTGGCAGACTGTTTGCATTTGCCGCGCTCGCAGCAGCATGATGGCTTTGCGCGTCATCCACTCGCTTATCTACTTGAAGCGGCAGACGATATTTGCTATGCATTGATAGACTTAGAGGATGGTATTCATCTAAACATGCTGAGTTATAGCGATGTAGCAGCCATCCTTTATGAGCTGATCGGTGAACGCTCTGATACCATTGCATTGCCTATCGCTTTGCCACCGCAAGTTTCCGTCAGACAACAGCTAGCAGCTCTACGTGCTCGGGCCATGATGCGCTTGGTTAATACGGTAACCGATGCCTTTGTTGCCAACTCTAGCGCTATGCTTGCTGGCACACTCACAGGTAGCTTATTTAATCATTGCGAGCCCACTGTACAAAATGGCATTACCCAAGCCAAGCAGTTGGCCCGCGAACAAATATTTAATCATCCCAGTAAAGTACGTATGGAGCTGATGGCCAATCAATGCTTGCATCGTCTCCTTGATGCATTTATGCCACTGGCTTGGACAGCCCTTGCGGACGCACCAAAACCGTTTGAGCAGCAGCGCCTCTTAAGCTTGCTACAGCCGCATCTTGATGAGCATCGGCGGGTACTATCCGATAATATTTATCATAACATTCTAAATATTTTAGATTTTATTACTGGCATGAACGATCATGAAGCTTATAGGTTGGCGCAGGAGTTGCAAGGTCATTGGGGTACGATGGTCTAGTAAATTCACCATCCAATATCCATCTTATCCATCATAACTAGGGATTTCATTCGTATTTTTGCGTTGAAATGAGTATGATAAACATCTATTAGGTAATTTTGAAATATTATGAGCAGTCGCGAACAAAAAAAGCTTCAAACTCGGCGCGCATTTTTTAATGCAGTGCTAGACTTATGTATCACTGGGCAATCTTTTAGCTCTATCAGTCTTAGACAAGTAACTCGTGAGGTTGGCGTGGTGCCGACCGCATTTTACCGCCATTTTGATGGTATGGAATCGTTGGGCGAGGCATTAGTTGTTGAAGAGTTAGGTGGTACGCTTGCTACGTTGCGTGATGGCCTACAGATTGGCCGTAAACGCAGTTTTGATCGTCAGATTGCCAAGAGTATTCAGCTATTTTTACAAACCGTGAGCGCGCAGCCACGTTATTGGCAGTTTTTGGTCAGTGAACGCTTTGGTGGCTCAGAAGCTGTCCGTAAAGCTATTAGCGATCTGATAAAGATGCATGGGAAAATACTAGGAGAAGATCTAGCTTTACAGCCTGCTTTTACTCATATCAATGCTTATGACCGCCGGTTGCTCGCTGAGGCGGGGGTTAATATGTTTTTCTCTTGGATTATCGATTGGTTAGAGCTGACTTATTCTGAAGAGCATGACGATGAAGTTGATTCAGCAGAAATTGAAGATAAAAAACAGCTGATGCTACACAATTGTACCCGTCAAGCACAAATGCTATTTTATGGTGCTTATAACTGGAAATCGAGCGAAGAAACTCAGCTTAATGATTGATAGTGCATTAAATGATTGATAATGCATTAGCTGCTTCTCATTAATGGTATTAGTCATTAAAAGCTAGGACGGAATGCCCATAAGCGCTGTGATATTACTTCTACTGTCTTAGCCTCATTATTATTGCTTTCACTAGCATTGTTATTGTTGCCATTGTTATTATCATCCCTATCATCGTCGCTGCTAGCGCTCGTTTTGCTAATTAATACTGTCGCAAAACGTTGCCGTGCTGCACCTACACCGGTGCTATCAGTGGCGGTGATAAGAGCTCTGAATGCTCGAGTATCCACCGCTAATAATGAGTCCATTCCTTTACGCTCTTCAGTGCCCATACTAATAAACGGTGGCAATTGCCATAGATCATCAACAGATGCTAATACTTGTTGTGCACGCAGATCTGTCAGCGTTTGCATTTGTTTTGGGGTCACCTCATCCATCAGCGCAGCGAGCAATACAGGGCTTGCCGTATTGACATTGGTAGGTAAAAAGTAAGGCACTGCGGTAATATACGGTCGTAAGATTGCCAAGGTCTCAGCGCTGACCCCGCGTACTTCTTGGAGCTGGTCTATACTAACCAATGGCTGATTGGGCAGAGTTTTATTGGCGCTGCTACTTGCTGACTGGCTATATAAGACACTCTCATCACCGCCATCGTTATAGACTTCGTTGTCTGCATCTTGCCAATCAAGCACCGCAATAGCAATTTCAGGCTCTAGATTTAACTGTGTCAATAAACGCTGAAACACCGCTAATGCATTGGTATCGGCTGTGCCATCATGATAAAGATTATTGATGTTAAAGCGGCTAGCCTCATCACGTAGCTCCATAGTGATGCTATGCACCCCTAAAGTATAAGGCGGCATCGGCTGTGCCCAAATATCTTGTGCGCTATCGGTATCATTCAGCTTATCATCAGCGCGAATAATGGTAATTGCTAACTGCTGACCGGCCTCGATGTCTTGTAGTAGTTGATCTTGATTAAACAATAAGCCACTGCGGCGAATGGCGATTTTCTGACTAGCAAGCATTGCACCTGCTACTACTGTAATACTGACAACCAAAAGTAAAATGGTCAATAGTGCCACACCGCGCTGGGAGTCTGCTGTCATTGTCATAAGCGCCTCCTATTATTGACCATTTGTCATGTTATCAGAGTTATTTTCATTATTGCCGTTGTTATTCTCATTACCAGCACCGCTATTGCTATTATTTGGTAGAGATTGTGGTGCGAGGGCCCATTGCCAAGTAATCGGCATATCTTGATAAGTAAAACTCATCCCTACCCCTTTAGGAAGTAAGACAGTTTCCGGCTTATCAATAGCAGAGTTATCGCTATTATTGTTCTCATTATTACCAAATTGGTTATCTGCGCTAGGGAAATTATTACTCACCTCAGGTAAGTAGGCCTGCCAGCGCCCTGCTGTGACACCGTTAAGAAGCACCGTATCTAAGCTGACGCTATCAGCCCCACCTTGGATACTGTTGTATTGTCGACGGATAAGACGCTCATCTGCAAAGATATAGTCAACACGCTGCAAGCTTGGACTGGTTTGGTAGCGTGGATCAGGATCAGCAAAACGCACAAAGCTAAGCTGCTCACCATCTAAGCTCATAAAGGGTTCAGCAGCTATAGAGTCTTGAGCGCTATTAGTATCATTGCCATTAGTGTTGCCATTGGTATTGGCGTTCAGGTTGGAGCCGTTCGCGCTACTATTTTGCGTAGAAGGTGCTTGATAAGCAAGGACTTGACCCATATCTTGTTGCAATTGCAAATACGCATACTGTAAGACCGCCAGCTGATCGGCATGAAACTGCGCCCGTTCGCGAGCACGGTTGACCCCATCAAATACTTGCCACCCTGCGACCGCAAGCATCGCAAATATCACCATCGCTACCATGAGCTCAAGTAAGGTAAAGCCGCGCTGCTGCCTCACGGGTTGCCTCCATTTGGATTTAAGCTACCCAAATCTAAACTACCGACGTCTTGCTCTGCATTGCCTAGGATCACATTGATATCCGTTACCGCTGAGCGCACTTGCCCATCGATAATAGGGGCAACACTGATATTCACTTCCTTTAACGCTGGCGTCAAAGTGCTATTGACAGTCATGGCTACTTGCCACGCGCGGCCTTGGGCATCCATCGTTTGCGTGCTATTGGCCGTCAACCACGACTCTTGAATCCGCAAATCAGCCGCGGCGTTTTGTGCCACAAAGTGTGCAAGCGTACGCGTACGTAATACCTCAACCGAGTTCAGATATGCACTACTGGCACGGCTAGCGGCAACGGCGACCACTGCTAATATGGCGAGTGCCACCATCACTTCAATCAGTGTAAACCCACCCTCACGCTTTGAAAATGGAATTTGATATGCGCTACGATTTTTAATATGTGTTGTTGGTTTGTACTTATAATTATATTTCTTCGTCATCTGCTACAGCCCCTGCCCTATAGTCATACTGCCATCCGGCATAATAGTGATGACTTCTCCGACTAATCGCGACTGATGACGCACCTCAATCGTGACAGGAGTTGCCTGCCCAGTACCAAACCACAATACTTGCGGCACTACTTGGCCATTAAACCAAGGTTGTAAAGTTTGGGCAGACTCTAGCCCTGACGCATTATTCGCCTGCAGACTTTGAATGCTTAAGCTGACCCCAGCTGGCATTTCTGGCAACGTGACTTCCGATTCCAGCTCCCAGCTAGGAGTTGGTTGACTTTCTCCATTAGCCCCTGACATACCGGACAAGTCTGCAGACAACTCCATTGAGTTTTTGGGCGTACTATCACCGTTACTTGGCGTTACTGATTGGGTCTGATAGCTGATATAAGGGTTTGATAAACTCATAATGACGGGCGTCACTTGACCTTGCTTGTCTGCTTGCAAGCTCAGACCCATCGGCTGCATACGCTCAGCTGCCAGTAGTCTGACATAACTTAATGAGTCAGTAAGATGCTCATAAAAGGCGCGGTTTTTTCTGGATTCACTACTACCGACTGACACAGCAATCATGCCAGCGAATATAGACAGAATAACCATGACTACCATGATTTCAACCAAGGTAAAGCCTGTTTGCGAACGTGGTAAGTTTGATAATGCGAACTTTGTGGGAAGTATTCGACTAGGTATTACTCGATTAGAAAGTGCTCGGTGATGGTTTTCTTGGAGCTGTTTTTTTTGCGAACAGCTTTCTTGAAAATGCTTAGGAGTCTGACAACAGCGATGACTGAATTTTATAGCTGTGTCATTATTTAGATTAGTTAGCTTACTTTTTGTGGGGCAAAAAGCGTGCTCGACCACTGAGCTGGACTGAGTCTTGGCAGTGATCGGCATGGTGTACCTACTATCAACAATATAATACGTAGAATGGGAGTAAGAAGTAATTATTATAAACCTAGGTCATTTTTCAGCATAATCATAAAAAGATCAAATCAACATGATTAAAAATTGGCAAGTTACTTTTAAAAATTATAAAAGCAATTCTTACAACCTACCAATCTTAATCTATGCTATCAGTAAAAGTACACCCTATCAGTAAGTCGCATTACGATGTTCTTCTGATTCAGTTTCAATTTGCTCAACCAACTCTTGCATGTCCTCATCCAATGCATGTTGATCTATCTCATCAGCTGGGTAATGACTGGGCAATTCAAGCATTTGCTGCACAAAAACATAACGTAAAGTATCACGACGACCTAAATAACGCTGATAGAAACTGGAATTCAACAGTCCTGCTCCACCTTGACCCATCGCCCAAATGGAGGACAGATAATCACGGGTGCTTAAGCTGCTACGCTCATCTTTTAGATAAATACTGATTATATCGAGCAAACGCTTCATACGCTGGCGGCGAATATCGTATAGCTCACCGAATAGACGGTTGAGACCGGTCACCGAAGCAGCCAAACGTTCCTCTATTTGATTGAGCAGCATGGCTTTTTGGGGATTGAACAGTTGCTGAAATATCATTCGCGCAATCCCTGCTGACGGGCAATCATCAATACGATTTATCTCAAAAAGTTGCTCTTCATAACGAATGATAATACGTAAATAAAGCTCATCTTTACTCGAAAAATGCTTATATAGCGTACCTTTTGCCAAATCCAATTGATCGGCCAAACTGTCTAAAGTGATATCACCGTCGCCTGACTCAAGTAATAATTGTTCAGCCATCGCTAAGATATTCTCTTCGCGAGCTTTAAACTGATGTTGACGACTCATAACCTCTCCTAAAACCTGACAAGACTAAGCATATGACCCTATTGCTATGACAGTGCGATAGATAGTGAGTCGGCAATGACGGTATGAGAACTGCACGAAGACTATAAAGGGCTATAAGGGACTATGATATAAATAGTGGCTATGCTTACATTGCTTACGTTTGCTTAATAGTCATTGATAATCATACGCTTACGTTTTAGAGCTTAATAGCTCTTTACGCAGTAATAGGACTATACAATTAATGACTGACTGGTCATAGCATAACGATTTTAATGATACTGTGCCAGTAAATTTTCAAAGTTTTTTGCAGTCAGTGCACCGACTTCATCGCTACTACAGCCATACATATCGGCAATACAGCTAGCGACATAAGGAACATATGCTGGCTCATTAGGTCGGCCACGTTTTGGCACAGGAGCTAGATACGGACTATCAGTTTCGATAAGTATTCTATCCCTAGGCATATTTTGCGCAGCCTCTTTAATATTTTGCGCGCTCTTAAAGCTAACAATACCTGAGAATGAGATATAAAACCCTAAATCCAGCGCACGTTTTGCCGTGTCCCAATCTTCGGTAAAGCAGTGAATAATGCCATGTTCTGCACCTTCCGCTTTTAAGATATCGATAGTGTCCTCTTTGGCATCACGCATATGTACGACCAGCGGTTTCTTCAAACTTTGGCTGGCATGAATATGACGCGCAAGGCTTGCTTGTTGCTCTTTTTTATTTTCTGTCGACCAGTAATAATCCAGCCCCGTCTCCCCTATTGCCCAAACGTGCTCAGCGTCAGCGGTCTCTAGCAAACGCTCGACCGTCGCTGATTGCAATACGCCAATATCTTCACAAGGATGGATGCCCACGCTCATGCCTAAATTTAAGGTTTCATCACCGTAGGTGCTGACGATATTGGCAATCTCATCATATTCAGCAAAATCACACATAATTGCCATCGCACGGGTGACATTGGCCTCTTTCATAGCAGCTATCGCGCCGGATAATTGACCATCATACTTTGTTAAATCCAGACGGTTTAGATGGCAGTGGCTATCAGTAAACATAAACAATCTCGTTATAGTAATTTTTTAGATAAGTTATAGTAATTTTGCAGACAAAAAATATTCGGATAAAGCATTCAAGTTGTACTAGTGTTAATTGCAGTGAAAAGAGTATTTTTCAAGTGTGCTTTAGACACGTACTGATCAAAGCTGATTTTTAATGTAATCAATGCAACGGCACAACGCGCATCACCTCTTCTATGGTCGTCACCCCTTCACTAATGCGCTTCGCCCCAGATAGGCGCAATGGTTGCACGCCTTCTCGGTACGCTTGTTGTTTGAGCGTATCCAAATTGGCATCAGCGGCTACCAGCTTTTTTAGTTCATTCGACAATGGCATGATCTCGTACAGACCGACACGGCCTTGATAACCTGTATGGCGACAGTGCTCACAGCCCTGCGCCGTATAAATTTGTGCTGGCACAGCAGCGCGCCAAGGCTGTACCAACTCCTGCCACTGAATAGCTATCTCGCTATCTGGCGTAACATCAACTGCTTGCTTGCAATGTAGACATAATGTACGTAACAAGCGCTGCGCCATCACGCCCAAGATAGTTGCCGAAGTCAAAAACGGCTGAATCCCTAAATCGTGTAAGCGAGTGATTGAACTGGGCGCATCATTGGTATGCAAAGTCGAGAGTACCAAGTGTCCAGTTAAGGATGCCTGCACTGCCATATTAGCAGTTTCAGCATCTCGAATCTCACCGACCATAATGATGTCTGGGTCTTGACGCATCAAGGAGCGGATACCATCAGCGAAGTGCAAATCCACGCCTGCATTGACCTGCATTTGGTTAAAGGCTGGCTCAATCATCTCAATAGGATCTTCGATAGTACAGACGTTGACCTGCTCCGTCGCTAGCTGCTTAAGCGTACTGTATAAGGTGGTAGTTTTACCAGAACCCGTCGGACCGGTGACCAAAATAATGCCGTTTGGATGTGCCGTCAGCTCATGCCAAGTCTCAAGCTGCTTACCCGACAAACCAAGCTGAGCAAACGAGCGCACCAACACTTCTGGGTCAAATACGCGCATGACCAGCTTTTCGCCAAAAGCAGTCGGCATGGTAGACAGACGCAGCTCGGTTTCCATCCCGTTATGGGTACGTGTCTTTAGGCGACCATCTTGCGGTTTGCGTTTTTCTGCGACATTAAGACGTCCTAAAATTTTAACACGTGCGGTCACCGCTACTATAATCGCCAGTGGCATCTCATAAACAGTATGCAGCACGCCATCAATTCGAAAGCGCACTTTTCCCGTCTCACGGCGCGGCTCTAAATGAATATCACTCGCGCGCTGCTCAAAGGCATACTGCAGTAACCAATCGACGACTTTGACGATATGTTGATCGTTGGCATCTGGATTGGTATTGTCGCCCAGTTGTAATAAGGCTTCAACATTGGTCACATCAGCTGCCGCACGCTTATGGATACTATTCGCCCCGGCAATCGCTTGCGTGACTTGATAGAACTCTTGCCGATAACGATTAATCTGCTCAGGATTAATATAGACCGTACGATAGCTTTTAGATTTGATGATTTTTTCGATATTTGAGTGCCAATCCGTATAAAACGGCTGATCGGTACCGATAACTACCTCATCAAGCGTCACTTCAATCGGCAAAATATGCTGCAAGCGCGCATACTCAAAAGACATCAGCTGCGTCACTGCCGGCACATCAACCTTTAACGGGTCAATACGCACGATTGGCATATCTGCTTTGGCTGCCAGCCATTGATTGAGCCATGCCAGTGTTAATTTATTCTCAGGCTTATTATCAAGCGCATGACCATTTGGCAAACCAAATTCACTAATCGTCAGTAGCGGATGCTGCGCCTTATCACGGCGACTAGTAATCACCAAATTATAGCCACGCTGGTCAATCACCCTATCTGCCAATAGTTCATCAAGACACCAACGTAAATCAATCACTATCGAATACTGCTGAGCGGACATATTTTTCTTCTTTTATTATCGGTAAGTGGTGCTTAAAGAGCACCCTACAAGGTCTCATTCACTTCTACAACTGCCATTATTTGTAGCTGCCCTGATTCTAGCAACTGAAAACTCACATCCACAGACTTATAGCGCATGATAAAAGGTGTATTTATCTCCGTACGGCGATAGGCTGGACGTGGATCTTGCGCGATTAAGGCTTTTATAGAGTCGATATCAGATTCCAGCAATTGCTTTTGCACCTTGTGGACAAGCCCATCTCTTGAGTTTAGCGAATTTGTTAAGTTTATTGAATTCATTGAATCTATAAAAAGTAATGCAGCATTTTCCGTACCACTATTTGTGTCATTATTTTTATTATTAGCTTTATCAGATTGCTCTACATTAACCTGCTCTACATTAATCAAAGCCATAAACTGCTCGTAAGCAGATTCAGTCATTGTCACATTCAGCAGTGTTGGTGCAGTTGGCGCAAAGCCACTCTCTGCATCATCAACAGCATCGCTATAAGCCACATAGGGTTTGATATCGATAATTGGCGTACCATCAATCATATCAGCACCGCTAATGATAAGTAATACGCGGCCTTCTACTACCTCAACCCGTTGAAGTTTAACCACAGACAGCCCTAAACCTGAAGGTCGATACATACTGCGACTGGCAAACACGCCTATCTTCTCATTACCGCCTAGCCGTGGTGGTCGTACTTGCGCGCGAAAACTGCTATCCGCTTTATTGATATGGCCGTTTTTACTTGCATGACTGGCTTTATTTGCATGGCCGTTTTTATTTATAAAGTTATGATGAAACTGCCAGCTAAGCCAAATATGACTAAACGCTTCTAATCCGACAAACGCGGCTGGTGTGTCGTAAGGCGCTAGCATCTCAATCACACTTGTCAGTGCCACCAGATTTGGCTGTCTTGGCGCCCCAAACTTCTGTGATAGTGGCGCGCGATGGTAGCCAATAATTGGCGCATGGTGATAACCTTCTGACACATTGCCCTCTAACGCATTGCTCTCTGACTTATCGCCCTCTACCATATTGTCACCTGACATAAAAAATCTCCAAAAAAACTTGCCAATAGTGACAATTTGTCTATTCAAAACAGATTTATACAATAAAACAGACTGACTATAAAACGGTCTCATCCAATCATACAAAATTATTTACTAACGATATTCTATTTTATCATGCCCGCTCAGAGCCACTTAGCGGATTTTTATTTTAAAGTTTGGTATTATGAGCGGTGAATTTGTTGAGAATCGCTTGCATTCATATGCTAGCGTCTCTATACATAGACTTTGCAGGCATTCCCAGCCCCGTATAACGCTTATAATAATGTTAAAATAGCGATATTTATAACACAGCCTGTTTGCTTGACTCATGATGCTCTTAGACCCATGATGCCCAAGTCGGATAAGCCTAGTAGGTTTAAGATTTATATCATGAGCAGTCGCGATAGCTGTCTTTATAATTATTTTGATAATTATTAAAAACAGCAGGTATTTTTAGAATATTGGATTCACCGTTGAAAATTTTAATTTAATACTCATTTAAACCTAATAATGTAGTCAGTAATCTATTAACGAGGACTTTATGTCAAAACTTCGCACCGAAACGGTCACAGAGGTTCATCACTGGAATGACGCTCTATTCAGCATCAAAACCACGCGCGATGACGGTTTACGTTTTCGTAATGGTGAGTTTGCGATGATTGGTCTCGCTATCGATGGCAGACCATTACTGCGCGCTTACTCGATTGCTAGCCCTAACTATGAAGAGCATTTAGAATTCTTTTCTATCAAAGTTCAAGACGGCCCATTGACTTCACGCTTACAGCATATCAAAGTCGGCGATGAGCTATTGGTCAGCAAAAAACCAACAGGTACGTTAGTGCTTGACGATTTATTGCCGGGTAAACACCTTTATATGCTATCAACTGGTACTGGACTTGCGCCGTTCTTAGCATTGGCGCGTGACCCTGAAGTTTATGAGCGCTTTGATAAAATCATTTTGGTACATGGTGTACGTTACATTGATGATTTGGCTTATCAAGATATGTTTGAAAACGAGCTGCCAAATGACGAAATCTTTGGCGAATGGTACCGCGAAAAGTTCATCTACTATCCGACTATCACACGTGAAGAGTTCAGAAATACTGGGCGCGTCACCGATTTAATGAAATCAGGCAAACTGTTCGAAGATATTGGTTTACCACCGATGAATAAAGAAGATGACCGTGTGATGATCTGCGGTAGCATGCCATTCAATGCGGAAGTTTCAGCGATTTTAGATGATTTTGGTCTTACTGTCTCACCGCGTATGGGCGTACAGGCAGATTATGCGGTTGAACGTGCGTTTGTCGGATAAATTAATTAGTACTGAGTTAATTAATACGCAATTATCATAAATAATTCTTGACGGCTAAAAATAGGCTGTTATAATACGCAGCCTATACAGTTAACCCTGTAGCCCAATTCGATAATTTTTAGTTTTTAAACAAACTTTATCACCTAACACGCCGGTGTGATGGAATTGGTAGACATGACGGATTCAAAATCCGTTGCCTTTAAAAGCGTGTCGGTTCAAGTCCGACCACCGGTACCAATACTAAAATACCGCTAACGATTCATTGTTAGCGGTATTTTTTTGCGTGTTAGTTTATAAAACTGCTCAAAAAACTCACGATATATTGGCTCTGGCTCGTAGAGTACGTGTAATGCACCCTACGACTAAAACCAAACCCTACTCAGCGTCATCTATTAGCTTATTTAGCGCATCTACCATGTCATCATCTATGATACTATCTTCAACATAATCAACTAATTCATAGATGGTGGTCAGATCCATCTCTCTGATACCCAAACTGGCTAGCTCTTCGTTGATAGACTCTAAGCTTACGACATCCTCAGGATTTCCTAATAGGTGCTCATCAAACCCAGCATTGACGAACCAATATATTTTTTCTAACAACGTATCTCTTTCGGTTAAAGTAGAGTAACCCTCGCCTTGGATGAATACATTAAAGTGATAAGGCAGCTCTACATCATTGATAAAGAAAGTACGCATACAGTCTATCGTGTAGGCTTGGCTATCACTATTTTCATCGTCTGCATTGTCTTCATCTACTTCAATCTGCTCTTCTACTAAATTTCCTAATATCTGATAATCTCCTACTTTTACCTTATGATTATAGATAATACAAAAATCAGCGATGGCGTCAAAAATAACCGCGCTGATATCTAAAGTATTATCATCGATATCATAAAAGGCTTTTAGAGCTGGTAAAAACTCGGTTAGTTTGTCTTCGGGTACTTGCGTGAGAAACTGTTGCTCGTATATGGTTATCATGTCATCAGGAGAATAGGTGTTTACGTTGTCTTCTTCGTTTCTGCCGGTAGGTTGCAGGGGCACAAGATTATATGGGTTATTGTTGGTCATTCAGAACTGCCTTGTTATATGAGTTTGCGGTATTGAATGTCTACGGCTATAAGTTTCGGCTCATTTTAGCTATTATAGTGTCGCAGAATCCATGACGGGTATTATCCCTTATTCAGTAACTTTTAGATATACAGCCTACTTTAGCAGAAGGCTATTTTATAAGCGATTCGTCCGTAGGCTGAGGCTTTAGCCCAGCACAAACTCTGAGAAATATTAATGTTTGGTTAATTGCTTAGACTATATAGATTAGAAAAATAACTGAGATCAATAGTTTTTATATTCTCACGATACAGAATCTATTACCTTGTCTGGCCTAACTTATTAGTATTGTGTACACTAATCAACAAACTTAAGCTGACCTTTTGGATGAATAAATGGCTGACATGAACCTTGCAGAAAAATTAAAGAAATTTACTTCTAGTTGGGTTCAAGCAACTAATGAGTCTTTTACAAACCATCCAACCGCCAACTTTTTGAGAAACGACTTAAAAGAAGAAATAGCAGCTATCGTTAAAGATTTTGATAATAACTATTTAATAAAAGCTAGCGTGGGAGCTGGAAATTGGGCTAATATTCCATGGCTTGCAATACTTAATCCCAAAATAACGACAGCAATCCAAGATGGTATATACCCTGTGTACTTATTCAGTACCGATGGCTTAGGTTTTTACTTATCTTTAAACCAAGGTACAACAACACCTAAGGAAGAGCTAGGTAAAGTTAAAGCTGATATCAGGGCAGAGCTTATTAAGAAGTATATACTTGAAAAGTTTCCTGAATTAAAAGACTGGGGCGAGCAAAGAATAGATTTAAATGCGAATACACCACTAGGTAAGTCTTATGAGACTGCAAATATCGTCGCTAAGTACTATAGCCTAGATATAGAGCTAGACAGTGAATCTTTAAAGCAAGATCTACGAAAGCTATTGTTTTATTATCGGAAGATAGAAACCTTAGATATTGAAGTAGAGTTGCAGAAATTTACTATGAATAAGCCAGAAGAAAGAACTAAACCTCTCCAAAAAAAGCAAAAATCTCTCCCTGATGATGTAACTCCCCTATCCAAACCCTTCCTACTCCTAGCTGGTATCTCTGGCACTGGTAAAACTCGTTTTGTCCGTGAGCAAGCCAAAGCCACAGGCAGCCTTAGCGATACTTACTGCCTAACTTCCGTACGCCCTGATTGGCATGAGCCTAGTGACATATTAGGCTATATATCACGCTTGGGTGGAGATGGTAACGCTGAATACATCATCACTGATGTGCTGCAATTCATTGCTAAATCGTGGCGGGCGATTATCGATGCTGGGCTTAAGCTAAGCGTTAGCGACTCTAATGGCCTTGATACAAGGCTCACTGTGACTGGCGATAAAGCTCAATTAGATGGAGTACTGCCCTATTGGCTATGCTTAGATGAAATGAACTTAGCGCCTGTTGAGCAGTATTTTGCTGATTATTTATCAGTGTTAGAGACACGCGTATGGCAATGGGATGCTGAGCAATTTGATTATTGCTGTGATCCTCTTTTGAAATCAGCAACTATTAAACAATTAGCGGACACAAACAAACTGCGTAGCGATTTGGGTTTTATAGATAGTAAATACGATAGAGAGTGGGAATTGTTTTGTGAGCATGGTTTAAGCCTACCCTTTAATCTAATCGTCGCTGGTACGGTAAATATGGATGAAACTACCCATGGATTCTCACGCAAAGTGATTGATCGCGCTTTGAGCTTTGATTTTGGTGAGTTTTTCCCCAATGACTTTGAACACTTCTTCGAACCGAAAGTGACTTATAACATTTTGAGTTATCCCCTTTATTCTCAAGCCACTATCGACGATTTGCCTACTATAGATAGCACAGGTAACAGAAGTATTAGCTTCTTACAGTCTATTAATAGCGTGCTTGATAACACGCCATTCCAATTGGCTTTTAGAGCACTCAACGAGTTATTGCTAGCCGTTATTAGTACCCAACCGACAGATGATCGGCAGTTACAAGCGGTATGGGATGACTTCCTAATGCATAAAGTGCTGCCACGTATCGAAGGTGATCACGATAAACTGACTATTCATAATAGTACTACTAACAACGATTCATTGTTTGATGAGCTATCGCTCGTATTAGCACGAGAGCTTGCTGATATTTGGCATGAGCCAAAGGATTCTCCTAACGCTCGTCCTGACTTATATCGCGAGAAGTTAGTAGCAGAAGAGGATGATAAAGTATTGCGTATCACTTGTCGCAGTGGAGCCAAACTAGCATGGATGAAAGGACGTTTAGAACGTTCAGGATTTACCAGTTTTTGGCCTTAATCGCTAAAATGCATAAGCACATCTAAACTCAGTAGCTGCTCTTAGCCTTTGGCATTTAGCACTGATACAGCAAAATTAATGGAGCAATATGGAGCAATAATGCCAGAACTGTTACGGATACAAACTCCTGATTTTGAGCTGTCCATTTGGTGTAGCGATATTAGCAAACGGCAAGCTGCTTATCAGGCAACTGTAGAAAAACGCCAAGCACACCATGCGCCTAATGACCTTACTCATTACCAGATACCCGTTATCCGCTTTTCTCCGCCATTATCTATCATTGATGCTACCTTTATGGGTCAGCGAATCGACATAGATGATGCAATTAACCAGTCTACTCTGCTTAACCAAATTGAGATTAATGAGCCTATCTTCTTTGAAAATATCCAATATCAATTTGAATGGGTATTTTTTGATAAAAAGGGCTTTGATGAACAAGCGAAAACTGAAAACGCTTATTTAACCCATCGCAGTCATTTAGTGAATGAAAGCTTTCGATTCGTTGAAGCACATCGCTCAATACCAGCACGTTTGACAGGATCTATTAATACCTCTAACCATGTCGGCTGGATGCGCCTTCCTCTTGAATATGTCACAAACGGTCAAACCCATCAAAGCCATATTGCCTTTGAAGTGCTGCCCACCAAGATGAGCTTGCACGATGACTTGCCAGCGATGTATCGGTCGATTGATAGCGTCTTTCCGCTATGGCGCTTTAGCTTAGTAGAAAAAACCGAGCAGGATGCCGCGAACAGCCAACAGCGTAACTACTTTCCATTGTTATGGTTAGCTAATTTTAGCCATCTGCGTAGCCAACTTGAGCAAGGTCTTAAAGTCATAAACCAAGCACCGCATAGCCGCCTACAAGCACATACCTCTTATAATAAAGCATCACGGCTAAAAGGTAAGCTACCAGCGCGACTGGGTGCAAAAATAAAAGAAGATTTTGCTAATGGTCTGTATGAAAAGCGCTATCAAGTCACCAAAAAACAGCTGAGCGTAGATACTCCAGAGAACCGCTTTGTTAAGATGGTGGTCTCTACCTCCAAGAAGCGACTGGCTGACTTTGAACATAAGCTTAGACAAAACAACGCAGCACCGGATAAACAACGGCTGTCTAACACGTTTTTAGATGAGCTACACCACTGGCAACAGCCTCTACAGAAAACCCTGAAACAAGGCTTTATGACTGATGTCGGTGCTTATAATGGACGTAACCACGAGTCATTGGTATTGCAGCAAAAGGTCGGCTACAGCTCAGTATATCGAATTTGGCAAGAGTTAAAATTTTACCTAGATGTCTTTGATAATCAATCTAATATCTCTATGAAGTCGGTCGCTGAAATTTATGAGGTGTGGTGTTTTTTAACCCTCAGAAACATCTTGCTAGATGAGCTTGGCTTTGAAGAAATAACTACTGAAAAACAGTCACTAAAGTTGAATGACTTTTTTGAATATCAGTTAAAGGATGGCTTCGCTGGTGCATTTGAATTTAAGCGTAGCGATGGGGTTACAGCAAGGCTCGCTCACGAGCCAATTTTCACTAAAGCAGGGGCAGATATTCGCTCATATCTCATCAGCCAGAAGCCTGATATTGTATTAGAGATAACGCTACCTAAACCTAGCAACAAGCGCTTTATTTGGTTATTTGACGCTAAGTACCGTATTAAGACCATTAAAAACCGCTACGATGATACTAATATAAATATCGATACTACCGACTACGTGCCAGATGATGCGATAAATCAGATGCATCGCTACCGTGATGCCTTAATTCGTCTAACAAAGGATAAAGAAAGCAAAGATACGACTGAATTCCAAAAAAGTCGTCCAGTATTCGGTGCTTTTGCTTTATATCCCGGTTACTTTAATCAAGCAGTTACTACGAATCCTTATCTCGATGAGATCAATGAGGTCGGGATTGGTGCATTCGCATTACTGCCAAGCCCCTTTAAAACAGATTCAAATAGTAATAATGGGCATCAGTGGCTATTGAGTTTTTTGCGTCAGCAATTGGGGAATAACCTTGCTACTAACCCAACGTATAATAGTGGCAAAAATAGCAGCGAAATCAAAAATAGCAGTACTGTAAATAGTACCGCTGTCGCATACCGAGTAAACGACCACGACTCTCATGCAGATAAACTCACACAGCATACTCATAATCTTGAAGAGAGTCTCTATTTACAAGATGCTGCACGTATTCCCTATTCAGGTATGGAGCAAGTGCTATATCCTGATCTGATTATGACTATTGCTTTGGGAGGGGGGGGGAAAGGACGCCATTCGGCCTATTTTGATAATTTTAAAAATGGATTGGCTACTTGGTATCATCTGCCTCAAAGTACATTTTTAGGTAAATACAAACAAAACATTGTGAATGAAATACGCTATTTGGCATTGGCAATCACATCTGAGCAAAATACCAATAGCAAGCAAATTACCATGCTTTGGCCTATCAAAAACGTGACTCTTAAATCGAGACGTGCCATTAATGAAGAACAGTCAGGAAAATCATCGGATTCAGTTGACCTTTATTACTTATTTGAGCTGGGTAAGCCATTAACTCTAAAAGATATCATCCATGATGTTTCGGGCGTTTCTTTTACAGAATCAATAAAGCTCACTACCTTAAACCACCTAGAACAAGCAGCTAAGTTTAATGAGCTTAAACAGGTCTATGACCAAGCTTTAGTATGAGCGCCTATCACAAATCCAAAGTACGCAATCTCAGCGCGTTACCAATCATCGATACTGACGACAAGCTCATAGCAGCTGCCGCTATCATTGGACTGAGTAAAGGCCCGAAGAATGGAAAACCGAGCTATGCTTAAGAAACCGTAGAGATAAACTTGGTAAACTAACGACTCAATGAGGAGTTTACTATGACCAAGAAAATCAGAACTTATAGCACAGAATTTAAAGCAGAAGCCGTTAAGAAGATAGCGGACAACAACGGTAATGTTTCGGCCACTGCCAAGCAACTTTGCATAGCGATGCAAGCCTTATCAAACTGGCAGAACAAAGCCAATCAAGGCAAGCTTATTGGCACAGAACAATATGATCTTGAGCTTGTGGCAGCTATTCAGGAAATAAAGCGGCTCAAGCGGCAGCTTAAAGTCGCTGAAGAGGAACTAAAGATCCTAAATGAGGAGGGATAAAGCGAAGCACTGCTTCGCCCCAACGCAAGATGAGAGCTATGCTCGAATGAGGCCACGGCGTACTTTGCAAATGAGGAACGTTAAGAAACAGTCTGGGAGACTGTTTTAGTGACGTAAGGCGTAGGGCTATGCCCGAAGTGACAGTTAGTCAGTTACGCCTTTATATAAGTACAGGTATTTCTAAAAATAAGTACAGACAAATAGATGCTCCAAGTATACAACCAATAAGTCAGCAGTCGTGAAAGTTGGAGTTTTTGCTTTGCTACAACCATCATTTCACGTGCCGTCAAAAGGGGCATACGTCCCCTCTGAGGCCTCAAACAGTTAATTTAACTTAAAGTTATTTATCATAGCTTGGTACTTACTGTGATTCATAAAGTGTTTTGCAGAATATTTTGAACCTATAACTGAGATATGATCTCCATCAAAAGTATACGGAACAGTAATTCCATCAACATCAAAAGTGTTGTTGTTTTCATAGAGCATTGTTCTGTCAATATAATAAACATTGTCATAGTTTTGAGATAAATTATTCAGTCTCATGTTTGCTTCACTTACGAATTTATCGTTACCATCGAAAACATCAATATCAAATGGTTGATCAAAATAAATACTTTTATAAAAACCTTGTAATGGATTTTTTTTGTAATCATAAGGAGCTGCCATAAGGAATATATTTACATCCAGCTTAGCTGCTTCATCAATCAGTATTTCCACATCTTTAAATTGTTTAAATTCTAGAGCATTACCCCATGATCCTGCGAATATTAAATTTTCATAATTTTGCATATTTTCTTTCAGGTACTTTCTATTCAGTAAGCATTGCTCATAGGCCTTATTCGTTTTAGAACCAATAAAGTTTTCAGTAAGAGACGGAACGCACCAATTGGTAACTATTGATTGAAAGGATGCGTCATTAGCCTTAAATACCTCGTCAAAAAATGGTTCATTATGACCAGCAAAAGAATCCCCAAATAGTAATGTCTTGGCATTTTCTTCTTTATTACCTAAATAGCAATCAACTCCCTTACTTTGACTTACTTCAAAACTTGGGTCATGAGATGAATAAAAACAATAACCGTTATTTCTATAAGGTATTTTTAGGTCATCAATAATATTTTTGTCAGTTGCGCTTAACGAAAATCTTTCCTCAATCCCTTTATCTAAAAAAACAAAGCTTCCCATGACTCCAACTACCAATACTATATATATAGGCTTGTGTTTTAAATAAGTAAATAAGTTGCCAAACTCTTTTCTGAAATTGATTTTTTCAACATATTTGTAGCTTAAAAACCCAAGAAGTATAGAGAGTGCCATACCTAAGTAAATATAAGAGCTGCTTAGTGAGAAGTAGTATATACCTACAACAAGTGGCCAATGCCAAAGGTAAATTGAGTAAGACCAAGTCCCTAGTTTTTGGAAGACTATATTGCTCGTAATAATACTATCGTTACGCTGTGCTTGGATAATTAGGAACGATCCTAGAACCGGAAATAATGCTAGGTAACCTGGCCAAGGATTTTCTGCTGATATTAAAAAATAAGAACTGACAACCAAAGCTACGCCTATCCACTCTACAAACTTTTTTCTGCCCTCTTTTAAAGTAAAAGGATAAAAATAGGCAACACCACCAATCAACATCTCCCACGCTCTGGTAGTCAATAGGAAGTAAGAAGCATTGGGCCATTTGTAAGTAGAAAAAACACAAAATATAAAGCCTAGAACTGTTGCCACTAGTAGTATGAGTTTCATAGTCTTTATTGACAGAAACTTGCGCATAGCGACCAGAATTAATGGATAGATGATGTAAAACTGCCATTCTACTGATAATGTCCAAGTGTGTAACAGCCATTTTTCAAGGGAAGCTGCATCAAAATATCCAGCTTCCCTCCAGTACATGACGTTGGATAAAAAACCTATACTACTGGCAACATGCTTACCTAATATTCTGTAATCAAAGGGCGTAAGGTAAAACCAACCAAAAATCATTAGTACTAAGCAAAGCAATGCTAAGGCAGGAATAATTCTGTTGGCACGAGCAACATAGAATTTCAGAATAGAAAATTTCTCTTGCTCAATACCTCTAAATATTATCCCAGTCATTAAGAACCCTGAAATTACAAAGAAGACATCAACGCCAGCAAAGCCACCTGGCATCCAAGAAGGATTAAAATGGAATAGCAGAACAGCGATAACTGCGATTGCCCTAAGGCCATTAATATCTTTTCTAAATTTCATAAGAACACTGTCCAAAAGGTTAATATAAAGTTGTTATAAATATTACTGTAAATACAGCATTGTAGGCTGTACACCAGTCGACTAAGAAGATATCGTCGATGGTATCCTATTTGTATGCGAATGCATAGCTCTACCAGAGAAGTTAATGTCAGTTATATGCGATAGATATCATTTCATTAAGAAGTCTTAATGCCAAATAACAGACCTAAGAAACGTACACAAGAAATCAGCATTAGAGTTACTGATGAAAAATCATAAAAGTTGCATGCTCGTGTAACTATCCCCTAAACTAATACAGCTCAGCCATAGAATTTCTTATAAAATGCCTATAAGGAGTTTTAACATGGGCAAACGAATGGCTGAAACGCAAATTGTATCCATTTTAAAAGAAGCTGATGCAAGGTTACCTGCCAAAGAGCTATGCCGTAAATACGGTATCGCTAGTTCAACCTTCTACAAATGGAAGTCCAAATACGGTGGTATGGAAGACTCTGATGTGAAGCGTCTGATGTGAATCGTCTGATGTGAATCGTCTGATGTGAATCGTCTGATGTGAATCGTCTGATGTGAATCGTCTGATGTGAATCGTCTAAAAGAGCTTGAAGAAGAAAACCGCAGACTCAAACAGATGTATGCTGATTTAAGCTTAAAATCTCAGATGCAGGAAGAGATTATAAAAAAGCTATAGAGCCTGTTGTCGAGCGCAAAGTTTGGGCGCAAGAGCTACAGGCACAGTATGGTCCCACCATTTCGTCCTGACGCGCCTCCTCCGCAAATATCTTGCTCGAGCACTACCACATTACAATCTGGTTCGTATTCCTTGATAGTTAAAGCGGTCCATAGACCAACAAAACCACCTCCGATAACCACTATATCAGCTTGATGCTTGCCACTTAATATAGGCAATACTTCTACTGGAGCAATGGACTCTTGCCAGTAGCTTCGTTTTAAAGGCTTTGTTAGGTTTAGTTTCATGATTATCTCGCCGATTGCTAATATTCTTAATTGCTAATGATTTGAGGGGCTTTCCTAGAATGAGTTTACTCGCTGCTGTACTCGCTATAGAGCCAGCAATAAATAACTTAATAAGCCTATTTTGTTCGTACTGACTTAATTTATTCTTTCGCATTACGCTATCCTAAATTATTTCGCTTATCTATAGCCAAACCCATTTAAAAGTGTTATAAACTAATTATTAAACCCAATTGTTATCATAAAGACCATGACTTACTCACTAGATTTTCGCAAACAAGTACTAAAAAGCTTAGACGAGGGTATGACCATGTATTCTTTGGTTGCCGCCGTACAGCCCAGACCTAAACCCTATCGAAAAGAAATGGGCTCAAGTGAAGTTTCTACGCCAAGGTTGGATGCAAAATGACTTATCCAAATTGTTTTATGATATTTGTCCAAGGCATAACATTTTTATTTTGAACTGACTATAGAACAGACCCATTATTTATTATGCCACTACCCTGCTTTGATTGAGTCTAAATACTTGACTAACTCTAATTTAAAATTTATACCGTGTTTGAAAGTCCAGTTATCGTTATAGTCCATAAAAAAGGGCTACCACTGTGTTCAATGGTAGCCCTTTAAATCACTTTTTTGTTAAATTGTCTTAGGTATATTTAAACCACATTATGCTTAATACCCAATACTATTTGGATAAATCCAAAGTACGCAATCTCAGCGCGTTACCAATCACCGAAACTGACGATAAGCTCATAGCTGCCGCTGCTATCATAGGACTAAGAAGAAGCCCAAATACGGGATAGAGCACACCTGCGGCAATTGGAACACCAAGCGCATTGTAAATGAAGGCGAAGAACAGGTTCTGTCTGATATTACGCATGGTTGCGTGGCTAAGCTTATAGGCTTTGGCAATTCCCATTAAGTCACCTTTTAGCAGGGTAATCCCTGCACTCTCCATTGCCACATCAGTGCCAGTACCCATAGCAATGCCGACATTCGCTTGCGCTAGCGCTGGCGCATCGTTGATACCGTCACCTGCCATCGCCACCAATTTACCACTGTCTTGCATCTCTTTGACGATGCGGTTTTTGTCCTCTGGTGACACATCCGCATGGACTTCATCAATGCCTAACTTGTTAGCGACTGCCTGCGCGGTTTTTTCGTTATCTCCCGTTAGCATAACGACTTTTAGTCCCGCGTCATGAAGCAGTGAAATAGCTTCTTTGGTGCTTGGTTTAATAGGATCAGCAACTGAAATAATACCAGCAGCTTTACTATCTATCGCCACGAACATTACCGTTTCACCGTCCTTTCTACGGACGTCGGCTTTAGTAGATAAATCCTGATCGAAGCTGTTTAAACTCTCCATAAGCTTTGAGTTACCAATAGCGACTTTCTTACCATCGACCACGGCTTGTACACCTTCGCCAGTAGTCGAATTAAAGTCAGTAGCTTTAGGAATAGTGAGTGATCTTTCTTGAGCCGCTCTAACGATAGCTTCTGCTAAAGGATGCTCGCTCGCGCTTTCTACTGCCGCTACCAGTGCGAGGAACTCGTCTTCATCTTGACCTGCGAGCGCATCAATTGCGGTAAGCTCGGGCTTACCAGCGGTGAGCGTTCCAGTCTTATCAACGACAATAGTGTCAACCTTTTCCATCGTCTCTAGTGCTTCGGCGTTTTTGATCAGTACGCCATTTTGTGCGCCTTTTCCCGTACCGACCATGATTGACATCGGCGTTGCAAGTCCGAGCGCACAAGGACAAGCGATAATGAGTACCGCGATAGCGTTGACCAGTGCATAGGCCATAGCCGGCTCAGGTCCGAATGTCGCCCATACAATAAAGGTTATGATAGAGCTGACAATGACAATGGGCACAAACCAACCCGCTACTTGGTCTACTAGGCGCTGGATAGGGGCACGGCTGCGCTGGGCTTCGGCGACCATTTGCACAATTTTGGATAATACCGAATCTGCTCCGACATTGACCGCTTCGACCAATAGCGTGCCAGTGCCGTTCACCGTACCGCCGGTGACCGTATCACCTTGCACTTTTGAGACAGGAATGGGTTCGCCCGTAACCATTGATTCGTCAACATTGCTATTACCATCGAGCACAGTACCGTCTACTGGCAGCTTCTCTCCAGGTCTAACTCTTAGCTGGTCACCACTGATGACTTCATCAAGTGAGACTTCGACTTCGTTGCCGTTTTCATCGACACGTCTTGCAGTCGGCGGTGCGAGCTCAAGTAAAGCACGGATTGCGCCCGAGGTCTGACTTCTGGCTTTTAGCTCCAGCACTTGACCAAGTAGCACTAAGGTTACGATGACAGCTGCCGCTTCATAATACACACCGACTTGACCAGCGCTATCTCTGAAACTGTCTGGAAAAATATGCGGGAAAAAGGTCGCGATAATACTAAAAATATAAGCAGCGCCTACGCCTATCGCAATCAAAGTAAACATATTTAGATTGCGGCTTTTTATAGACTGCCAGCCTCGAACGAAGAACGGCGCGGCGCCCCACAGTACAACGGGAGTAGCAAGCGCTAATTGCAACCACTGCGAGACGGGGCCTGAGATATCATATTGACCAATATTATCTAAGTTTATCCCGAACATATCGCTCATCGCGTATAAAAATAGCGGTATGGTGAGTACGGTACAAACCCAAAATCGACGGGTCATATCGTCAAGCTCAGACGTATCTTCTTCGCCGATGGTGACCGTTTCTGGCTCAAGTGCCATGCCGCATATTGGACAGCCACTATTTTCAACGTCTCGGACTTCGGGATGCATAGGACAGATATAGACCGTACCCTTATAATCGTCTGGTACTTTGTCGTATTTACCGCCTCTGATAGACTTTACCTCGCTACTACCCTTTCCATGACAACTGTCGTGACTATCATCTTTAGCAACCTCGTCTTCATGTTTAAGAAACATGCCACATATTGGGCAATCACTTTTTTCAACATCTCTAACTTCTGGATGCATAGGACAAATATAAATCGTACCGTTATAATTTTCGGGTACTTTGTCGTACTTGCTGCCTTTGATAGACTTTACCTCAGCACTATTATCAGTAGTATCCGTACCATGACAATGCGCATGACTGTCTTCATTGTCTTTGGAATCAGCGACCTCTTTAACAACTTGGTCTTCAGGTTTGAGTGCCATGTTGCATATTGGACAGCCACTATCCTCAATATCTCGGACTTCGGGATGCATTGGGCAGGTATAGATTGTGCCACTATAGCCAGCAGGTACTTTATCGTACTGTCCACCTTCTATAGACTTTGTATCGTCAATATGTTTCATAAAACCACTCCTTGAAGACCATGAGTAGAGATCTTGAATCAGTTATATCAACCGCTGATAGCCGTTGTTTCTACTCTTGCTTTACACGCTTAACAACTTAGTTAAGCGTAAGACTCAATCTCGTTTACGCAGATATTTGAGCAGCGACATAATTACTAATACTAATATGGCAAAAAACAGTAGGGCAAATACTAAACAGACAACCATCATTCCCCAGCTCATACCATGCATCATCGATCCATTCATCATGCCATCCATAGGCCCATTCATCATACCGTGCATCATAATAACCATTATAAGTACTCCTTATTTGTTATTTCCTTAGTATAAGTAATGATATAGTACTGGCGTGTGAACGTATACCTTTCAATAGGCTGCTTACTTAATGACACCTAATATGAAATGCTCAAAATTTACGACTGTTTATTCCAACTCATCAATAAGTTGCTGCATCTCATCGATTTCACGCTTTTGGGCTTCGATAATGTCATCAGCAAGCTGACGTACACGCGGATCTTCGATATCAGCACGTGAACTGGTTAAAATAGCAATCGAGTGATGCGGTATCATCGCTTGCATCCAATCCACTTGATCGACTGTTTGTTGTGATCTAACGCCCCATAGACCAAAGGCAAATAGCACGACGCTAATCCCATAAACCATTAGGTTGACCTTAGTCTTTTTATACATATTGGTCATAAAGGCGAGCATGATAATAGCCATCATAGCGCCCATATATAACGCCATATAAGCTCTGGTTTCGCTAAAATAAACGTGATCCCATTGATAAGTATTAAAATACATCATGATAAACATCACCACTGTCGATGTTAAAATCATCAGGGTGAACTTCACATAGGGGTTCATTTGCTTCTGTTTATTATCCATATGGTTATTCATATTCTTGTCCTTAATTTAGTAAAAAAGGCACCTAAATGAAGAGGTGCCTTTTTTTGGAGCTAGTGTTATAAACTGTTTTTTGCTTACATGGTTAACACTAGAACCAAAATTTCACACCAGCTGTAACGCTACTAGAATCAACAGCTTCGTCTTCTTGACGTCGCAAATCTCTTGCGTTGCCTAAAGCGGTCTCATAGCTGATACCCACATAAGGTGCGAGCTGACGACTTAACATCTCGTAAGTAAGCCTAACGTCAGCCCCAAACTCATTAAAGCCTTTAGTAATATGGTTATCCGTATCATCTTTGCTAAATGCCGTCAGCTCTACTTCTGGAATCACTACCCAATGTTGATCTAAGCGCCACTCGTACTCTGCACCTAGATCTAGACGAACTTGCCCATCAGTATATAAATAAGCTCTAGCATCGGTTTCGATGAAGTAAGGTGCAGTGCCTGCAATACCAGCCATCACGGCAGATTTATCATTTTCGGTATCATAAGCAACACCGGCTTCCCCATTCCAAAAAATACTAAGTGGCTTCCAGTAAGCGAGTGAGGTTAAACTATCAATTTCTTTATCGTCTTTAGTTTGGATACTACCTTCGCTACGTAGCGTTACGCGGTTGCTGTCTGTACCGTACCACGTATCAAACTCATAATTGATTTGATCCTCCTCGAACTGATAGCCCAGATCGTCTACTGATACGCCCCATAACGGTAAGCTACCCATCATCACAGGCTTACCAAAGCGACCATAGGGAACACCGTTCGAGTAGTCAGGGCTTCGAGCATCGGCTGGTGCTTCGCCACCTTGCATCCCTGACATGTCCATACTGCCATGATCCATGCCCGACATATCCATGCCACTATGATCCATACCTGACATATCGCCCGACATATCCATGCCACTGTGATCCATATCAGACATATCGCCTGACATATCCATGCCACTATGGTCCATATCTGACATATTGCCCGACATATCCATGCTGCTGTGATCCATACCAGACATATCCATACCAGACATATCCATACTGCCATGATCCATGTGCGACATCTCAGCAGCATTTGCTAAAGGTGACATTAATAACATCAAAGATGACATGCCAATAAACGGTAGACCTACTTTATATATTTTCATAATAAGGCTCATATTCGAAGGTTTATTAAACAACGGCAACTTCTCTAAACATCCCTGCTTCCATGTGATAGAGCAAGTGGCAATGCCATGCCCATCTGCCAGCTTCTCCGGTGACATCAAAGCTTATCTTTTGTGCAGGCTGTACCATTATCGTATGCTTACGTACTTGAAACTCACCTGAAGGCATCCGCAGATCGCTCCACATACCATGCAAATGCATGGGATGATTCATCATGGTGTCATTGACTAAGGTAATACGTACGCGCTCGTTGGGCTTAATATTGACCGGTGCGGCATCTTTGAACATAACTCCGTCTAGAGCCCAAATATAGCGCTCCATGTTTCCCGTCAGATGTATTTCAATCTCTCTGGTGGGTTTGCGCTGCTCTGCCATTATCTCATCGCCGACAGAGCGCAACTGGCTATAATTCAAAACCTTTCTATCAATGTTACGTAGATTAATACCAGGGTCATCAAGGTTCATACGCGGACTATCAACGCGCATATCGGACTTAAAGTCATATTCTGTCTTAGCATGCTTGGCTTTATAGCCATCAGCGCCCATGGCGCCCATCATGTCGGCCATCGTCAGCCATTCGATTTTGTCCATAGCAGGTATCGTAGGACGAGCGCCTTTTTTGGTCGAAAGCGTTGTCGCAACGTAGCCTGACCGATCTATGTTTTGAGCAAATATGGTATGCGCGTCTTTAGTCGGCGTCACGATGACATCATAAGTCTCGGCCACCCCAATACGGAAATCATCGATATCGACAGGACTGACATCAATCCCATCCGTCGCGACGACTTTCATTTTTAAGCCGGGGATGCGTACATCAAATATCGTCTGCGCTGAACCATTAATAAAACGTAGTTTGACCGGCTGTCCAGCCTTGACAAGTTGCGTCCAGTTAGCCGCTGTCGTTTTACCATTCATCAAATAGGTAAAGGTCTTTTCACCGGACAGATCAGTAAAATCTGTCGGCATCATCCGCATCTGATTCCACATTTTGCGCTTATCAAAAGCTGCTTCTAGATCTGTTGCGGCAATATCGGACAGTAGCTTTTTGAAATCTGGTAAATGATAATTATCAAAGTCGGCGCGTTGCTTTAATAGTTTCAGTAAGTTATGCGGATCGCGGTGCGTCCAATCACTGAGTAAAATGACATGGTCTTCCTCGATAGGATGACGTTCGCGTCCTTTTGGCTCAATGACAATGGCCCCGCGCATACCAGTTTGTTCTTGGAATCCAGTGTGCGAGTGATACCAATAAGTGCCAGATTGTTTTAGCGTAAATTTATACGTAAAGGTGCTATTCGCTGGGATACCATCAAAACTAATACCTGGCACGCCATCCATCTCGAATGGCACTAGCAGACCATGCCAATGGATAGAGGTTGACTCATTCATCTGGTTATGGACGCGTATCACTACCGTATCACCCTCGCGCATTTTTAGCGTCGGCGCTGGTAATGAGTCATTAATGAGTGTCGCCGTGCTTGATTTTCCATTAACAATAATGGGTTTTTTGCTGACATAAAGATCAAACTCTTTGCCTGTCAGTATGGGTACTTTATGCTCGGGTTTATCACTGTTAATGACGGCGTTTTTTTGATTTGCACCCAACGCACTATTGGCAATGGTTGGTAACGTCGATAACATAGACGCGCCAAGTAGCGTAGATGACCCTGTCAAAAAACGTCGACGGTTAAGCATGTTTTTATTATTCATAATGATGACCTAACTTAATCTGCGAGATGGTGGTTAACTCTATTCAAACCAAAACTACAATTGCTGTTGCGGCGACTCAACATCAGCATAAACGCTTGTCGTACCGTCTTTATTAATTTGCATAATTTGATACGGCATAAATTGGTTTTGATACTCCATACCAGGGCTACCGACTGGCATACCGGGTACAGCAAGACCGATAGCATCGCTAGGCGGATTTTTTAAGAATTGTGCCATGTGCTTGGCGGGGACATGGCCTTCAAAGACATAACCATCGGTGGTGACTGCGGTATGGCAAGACTGCATTTGCGGCGGTACGCCATAACGCTCTTTGAATAAAGACAAGTCTGCAACATCGTTCGCCGTTGCATTTAGACCATTATCTTCTACATAACCTACCCATTCTTTACAACAGCCACAATTGGCATCTTTATAAACAGTGGCAGAAACATTTTTAAGGAGATCTGATTGGTTTATCAAAGGAGCCGTCACCGCTGTAAGCTCAGCTTGTGGTTCTACTACCTGAGCCGTTTGTGTAGCAACCGTTGGCTCAGGTTGTACAGGCTTTGAATCAGATGCGCTCGTATTTGATTGGCTACAAGCCGCTAATAATAGTGAAGATGTCACCATCACTAAAAGAACACGACCAGATAACCGGTTGTGTTCATTAGAAAAAATATTGGTATAGCGTCTCATAAAGCCACTCCTAAGCGTTTGTTTACATATTTGATATTCTAAATACTTTACCCTGCATCTAAAGTAGTATGGGCCTAATATAAAATGTTAAGCGCAGCACCTATGCAGTATTGCTCAGTACTGCGTTGTTGACATCAAAAACCATGTGTTAAAACCCATGTACTAAAACCACGATACTAAAAACCATAATATTGAAAATAATTAATGCTGCATTCCAGATTCATCGCCCGACATATCCATATTGCCATCAAATGACATATCCAACATATCGTCGTCTAACCTAGTCGTTAGCATGGTGTACTGACTTTCATTCAATTCAGGTAATGATCTAATAAAAGCAACCATTGCCCACATCCTATCGTCATCATGAGAAGCTCCCCATGCTGGCATTCCAGATGCCATGATGCCATGTTTAATCGCCCAAAAACTTTGTTGTGCACCCGCTTCCGTCTGATAACGTTCAACAACATCAGTCTTGGTAAAGTTAGGCGGTTTAGGATATAGACTCTCGCTGAAATCAGTCTTTTCTACCCCAGGAGACAAATGACAGCCTGCGCACATATCTTTGTAATCCGCGCCACCAGTGCTAATCATGTCCACCTGTTCTAAATCTGGAACGATGATATCTTTACTCGCGTTTTCTATAGAACGATTACGAGCTGTCTCCAAGAAATTGTAGACCATAGGACTATGCTCTTGATCGGCCCCAACATTTGAGACGCCACTGATAACGACAATGAAAATACCAGCAATTGCGACAACAACAGTAAAAAGTGCCCCCAATAAAAATTTCATATACTTATCCTAAAAATCCATTTTTGTTAATACATCACTATCATTTAACAAAACTGCTTATTTAATAAAACTGCCTAATAGTGATGTATATTTAACAGGACTAGATTTGAAATTCTTAAGACTTACTGTCACTGCTCACACAGTGTTTTTGGTACATTTGTTTCATTTTGCCCATATTAGCCATCATTGCTTTCATAGCAGGGTCATTCATATCCATTTTGCTATGATCCATTTTGCCCATCATTTGCACATGCTTTTCCATCTTTTCGCAGTTCATTTGATCCTTTTCAGCATGCATTTTTGGATCATGTGCCATAGCAGACGTTGAAACGACTAGAGCAACAGCAGTAACGATGATTGATTTAGGCATTGATTTGAATAGTGACATAATTAATTCCTTGTTTGATTTGATTAACAGCTTATAAAGCGTAGGTTTGGGTTGAATTCAGCTTTAATGTATTGAAACTTAAAGAATATATTGTCACTTAAAGTTGTCAAAGACTAAGGCTATTAAATCAGTTTAAATGATAACTTACTCATTCTGACTGACAGATGACACTAAGATGACAATTCTGTCATCTTCGCATCTATAGATTTTAATGCTGAACGTAATCCTTTAGTATTGTCTTAGCATTACTGTCACGATCTCTACCGTACTTGTCTACAAAATACTTTTCAGCTTGTAGATGTTGATCTTGGTGCTGAACCTGACAGGCCGCTCTTGCATTGACATAGCTTTTCATTTGAGCATCAGATATCTGCGCATCATTGTGATCAGCATTTTTTGCAAATTCAGTAACCGCATCGCAGTTGTCGATAATCGAAGTACTTAGGTTGGTAGTATGAGCATTTGCTGCTGACATGCCAATAAACATCGACAGTGATAATAGAGCTGCATTTTTTAGACCATAATTTTTCATATAATACTCTCAAAAATAAATAATTGGACATTCAAGTAGAATGTTTGTTAGTGAAGCTATTTATAGAAGTCATCTTTATCTTCTAAAGGCCATCTCTAGCAGACAAAGCTTTCTATTTAGCGTTGATTAAGGATACTAAATTGAGACTGACAGCTTAATGACGAATACATGACATGTTTGTTAGAAATAAATAAATCTTGTCATACTCTCCAATAAGACCAAATGCTAAAACCCACGGTGGCACCTATGCTTTTTGGCCCGCGCAGTTATATCAAGCATCTTCTGTTAAGCTACGAATCATTAAAGTGCAGTAAGAAATGCTATTAATATAAGAAGTGCTATTAATATAAGAAATATTATTAAAAAGGATAGGCTATGAAAGTATTACTGGTAGAAGATGAGATAAAGCTTGGAGAGTATATAAAAAAGGGGCTAACCGAGGCTGGCTTCATCGTTGACCACCATATGACTGGTCTAGACGGCTATCATGCCTTGATGACAGATGAGTTCAGCGTGGTGTTAATGGATGTGATGCTACCTGATGTCAGTGGCTTTGAGTTGATACGCAATTACCGCGCTGCTGGGAAGCATACGCCCGTCCTGTTTTTGACTGCAAAAGATGATCTGAGTGATAAAATCAAAGGCATTGAAATCGGTGGAGACGATTATCTAACCAAGCCTTTCGCCTTTGCAGAATTAATAGTCAGAATAAAAAGTCTGTTGCGCCGTGCCAATCAATCTGATTATAAAAGTACTATTATGGAGTTAGCAGATCTAAAAATGGACATTGCCAAGCGCACCGTATATAGAGGCGACAGCGCCATTAAGCTGACTGCAAAAGAGTTCTCCCTATTGCAGTTTTTGTTAGAACGCCAAGGTGAGGTATTGCCGCGCTCCGTCATCGCATCGCAAGTATGGGACATGAATTTTGATAGTGATACCAATGTCATTGACGTCGCTATAAGACGTCTCCGACTCAAAATCGATGACGAGTTTGCTATAAAGCTGATTCATACCGTGCGCGGGATGGGTTATAGATTGGATGCCGTAAATACTTCGGATACGAATACTGATAGCGCTACAATCAATGACAATGCAATGAATAGCGTTGCCATCAATAGCACTGAAGCCAAATAAAATGAAATATAACTTCGAAAATCGACGCTTACCACTGCTATGGCGGACAATTTTTTTACTGACGATATTCGTTGTTATCTCTCAAATCGTTATTTACATTTGGGTTCAGCGCTCTGTAAATGGTCACTTTGAGCAAATGGATTCAGAGATTATTACTCATGCCGCCTTTAATCTACGCAAGCGAGTAACCCATCTCGATGAAGAAACGGCTTCTCCAACTTTACCCTCTTCAATATCTTCATCAACTTCGCTGAACTCGCCCACTTTACCAGCACAAGCGCCAGCACCAATTGGAGCTGACCACCTGCATTCCTCTTGGCTAGACTACGATCTAAAGACGCTCGTAGCCGATAAAAACGGCCGCTTATTGTCTAGCACTCCTAGTAGTTTTGCCGATGAATTGCCCACAGATTTTAACCTGTCATCTCTATGGCAAGACCATCACGAACAGCAGTTTGTTATAGAGATAAATAATAGAAGTTACCGAGCAGTTATCATTCAAGACAATCAAATGCTCGCGCTTATCGCCCTGCCTATTGATGTCCATCATCAGTATTTATTACAGTTTAACCGCCAGCTCAGTATGATATTGATAGCGATTACCCTGCTATTGGTGTCAGTCGCAGCATTAAGTGTCTACTGGGGTTTTGCGCCTTTATCTACTATCGTACAAAAGATGAAGGGCATCAACCCTGAAAAGCTGGATGAACGAGTCATCGTCAATGATATGCCGCGCGAGCTACGACCGCTTGCTGAGTCTTATAACTTAATGATGAGTAAGCTTGAGAGTAACTTTGAATCATTATCGCGCTTTTCGGATAACATCGCGCATGAGCTGCGTACCCCGCTTGCAACCCTTGGTACTCAGACTCAGGTCATGCTTAGCAAGACGAGAAACACCAATGAATATATCGAGCAATTGCATCATCAGCATGACACGCTTGAGCAATTATCTGCGCTGATTAATAACATGCTCTTGCTAGCTAAAACTCAAAAAGGGCTTTATGACTCTCAACTCAACGTTGTCGATACCGAGTCACTAATCACAAAGCTTATCTCCTACTATGAAATGATAGCGGAAGATCGTGAGATAGCTTTTGAAAAAACGGGCAACTTTGGCGCAGTATTAGGCGATGAAGGCTTGTTGCAAAGATTGTTTGCCAATCTAATGTCAAATGCCATCTATTATGCGGCTAGTGATAGCGTCATTACTATTGCAGCATCTGCGATTGCCACTACTTCTATTGCCTCTCATCACGTGGTAAATAGCGCAAAAGTCAATGTAGCAAGCAATGTAAAAAATAATGACATCCAAAATCTAGGGCAAACAATAAAACAAACCTCTAAACCATCACCTTTAAAAATAACCATCACCAATCGCTTGGACGAACCCTTGACTCAAACTGAGGCGAACAAATTATTTGAGCGCTTCCATCGTCATCATAGAACGACAACTATGCATGCAGGATCAGGTCTGGGATTATCCATTGTGCAAGCTATCGTCAACGCCCATAACGGCAAAGTCAGCATTACTATCAAAGATGATTATTACTTCCAAGTTGAGGTAATTTTGTAGCACTCAAAGTTAGATGTTCCAAGTTTATTCTCTTAAGTAATCAAAGGTTTTACACCAGCCCTCACAGCGTTCTGCATCACGCTTGTCATATATGCTCATAGCAGATTCGAGATTCAAATTGAATTCATCCTCCTTATCTTCTGCAAGTGCTGTCAGTCGCATCGAATACCAAGCAGTCACACCGCCTGGAGGATTGGTATCGAATCTTGGAAACTCTGGATCGCCCCCATCAATACTTAGCCAATCATGTGCAAGATGTGGATTAAGCGCCATAGCACGTCCTATACTTACCATGTCTACAGCACCGCTTTCGACAGCATCAATTGCTTGCTGACGTGACTTAAAGCCACCAGTCGCCATGATTGGAATCGCAGTTATTTTTTTCGCACGGCTTGCAAAATCAAGGAAATAAGGCCCAGTACCTGAATTACTGTCTGAGCTTGCAACTGCCCCTGGAAAATAAGTTCCGCCACTGATATCGATTAGATCAATAGACGTCTGATCAAGCAATCGAACCATCTCCATAGCGTCGTCTTCCGTCAATCCACCTTCCAACTTATCGGTTGAATTGATTTTAATACCAATCGGAAACGCGTCTCCAACAGCTTGCCGAACCGTATCTATAATCTCTTGAACAATGCGAAATCTCGACTTGATTGATCCGCCATATTCATCCGTACGTCGATTGAATAACGGAGATAAAAACTGGCTCAAAAGGAAGCCATGTCCAGCATGAATCTGCACACCACCAAATCCTGCATCCTTGGCAATTAACGCAGCCTTTGCGTAGATACTTGGTAACTCCTTAATATCTTCGACTGACATGCTCTCACACTTCAATCCTTCAAGGTCTAACGCAGATGGACCCTTAGGCCGACTGACAGGCAAATAGGATAACGCTCCAGCATGTCCGAGTTGCGGCCAAATATGCGCTCCACCGTTAGATCCTCGACGTGCCAAGGATTGCAATGCGTTTTGATCAGTAGTTGGTCCTAATACTAGATTGCCAGGTTTTTCAGGATGTCGAGGATCGCCCTGTACTTCGCCAATCAGGGACAAGGCTGTACCGCCTTCCGCCCAGCGCTCATAGAGACGTGACTGTGCTGTAGTGGCGTTGCCTTTTCCATCACCAAGTGAGTCTGACATTGCGGCCTTTGATAATCGGTTTTTGAGCATCACACCACATGGCAGTTCAAGTGGAGCGGCTAATACATTGGCCGAACTTGAAAGTTCATGCTTAGTCTGTAATTGTGTCATCGACTTTCTCCATCGTTATATCGAAATATTTAGATATTAAGTTTCTGTTAAATACTGTGGTTCTGTTAAATGCATTGTCTTTAGTTTTATCAGTACGAAATAGAATAGATACGTTAATAGCCACGTGTTACTGGTATAGATTTTCCTTGCTTGCTGCTAACACAGAGGCTGCGAAAAATTCATCCCAGTAGCGCTGTATCGATTTTAAAGTGGTTGGCCTATATGCTAATTACTTATATTAACTATTAATGCTTTAACAACTCTTTCTCAACCTCATCAAGGAACGCTTGGATATTGACTTCATTGCGTCGATAAAAGGTCCATTGTCCATGACGCTCAGCAATGACCAAACCAGCCTGCTTTAAAAGACTCATATAGGTTGAAATTGTCGATTGTGACAACCCTGCTTTTTCTTGAATGTACGCAACACAAACACCGTCCAAATCAGCATGCTCTGGTAGCGAAGGCGGAAAGTTCGACCTATCTTTCAACCATTCAAGAATTTTGCGCCGCATAGGGTTGTTAAGGGCGGAGATTACATTTTCAATATTCATAAATCATGATATCCCGATATATAGATAAGAGTCAACGGATAATTATAACTGATTTCAATAACTCGGTAGCATCGGCAACCAAAATACCAAGGCCAACAGCGTG
Organism: Psychrobacter sp. P2G3; assembly: GCF_001593285.1. Taxonomy (NCBI): domain Bacteria; kingdom Pseudomonadati; phylum Pseudomonadota; class Gammaproteobacteria; order Moraxellales; family Moraxellaceae; genus Psychrobacter; species Psychrobacter sp. P2G3. The sequence goes on along the minus strand of NZ_CP012529.1, from coordinate 974,478 downwards.
GCTAATAATACTGGCGGCGTGATGAGCAGCCCGATTTTCATATACTGCCCCCAACTGATTTTATAATCCTTTTCTGCCAATACATGTAGCCATAATAATGTCGCAAGGCTACCGATGGGCGTAAACTTCGGTCCCAAATCATTGCCGATCACATTAGCATAAATCATCAGCTCGCGAGTCGCTGCGGGTACTTGCGCGCTATCAATAGCCAATGCACCTACTAAGGTGGATGGCATGTTGTTCATGATAGAAGCCACTATCGCCGAAAGGAATCCAGTCCCTACTGTAGCGATGATATTGCCCTGCTGTCCTAACCAGTTAAGTATTTGGGCACCATAAGCCGTTAACCCTGCATTACCCAACCCATAAACGACCAAGTACATACCGATTGAAAACAATACAATTTGCCAAGGTGCTTTACGTACAACATCAGATACAGAAACAACAGCTCCCCGACCACCCTGCCACCAGCGCCCTGCAATAGCCATCAGCACCAGCGCAGCAGCGCCAGTGACGAGGGAAATAGGAATACCTAGTGATTCAGTCGCAAAATAAGCAACAAGTAATAATGCTAATAGCGGAAAAGCTGCCTTAAAAACCAGCGAATCTTCAATAGCGGATACAGGTGCGCTAAGATTGGCGATGGAATAGTGTTTTGGAATTTGGCGCGCATAGACCACCCATAGCACTGCTAATGTCGCGATGACAGAAACGATATTTACCGGCACCATGACTGCCGCATAACGTCCAAAGCCAATATCAAAATAATTGGCGCTGACGATATTGACCAGATTAGAAGTCACTAACGGCAGACTGGCAGTATCAGCGATAAAGCCCGTGGCGATGATAAAAGCCAATGCCGATGGCGGTGAGAAATTAAGCCGTAGCAAGATAGCGATGACAATCGGTGTCAGAAGTAATGCAGCGCCATCATTGGCAAAAAACGCGGAGATAAACGCGCCCAATATCACAATCATAGGAAACAACAACCGTCCTTGCCCATTGCCAAGTCTAGCCACATGTAGGGCCGCCCAACCAAAGAATCCCGCTTTATCTAATATAATTGAGATGATGATAAGCGCCACAAAAGTAAAGGTTGCATCCCAAACAATGTCCCAGACGATACCAACATCAGATAAATGCACCACACCAAAAGCTAAGGCGACCAATGCACCGCCCATCGCGCTCCAACCAATGCCCAATCCTTTAGGCTGCCATATCACCAAAACTAAAGTCACGATAAAGATAATTAATGCGAGCATGGAGCAACCTTATTTGAGCTGACTTTTTTAACCAGCTTGTTTTAACCGAATTGGTTTAGCTGGTTTGGTTTAGCCGACTTAATATATAAAAGATTAGAGCGATTTTTGATTGACACGTTGCGATACTGCTTCAGCGTTTTCAACACGTTCTGAATAGCGATTAGTCAGATAGGCTGAGCGTCCACGAGTAAGCCAAGTGAACTTTACTAATTCCTCACAGACATCAACGAGGCGCAGATATAGGGGCGACTTGTCCATGCGATTATCGTCGTTAAACTCTAAAAAGGCCTTAGGAATAGACGATTGATTGGGGATCGTAATCATGCGCATCCAACGTCCAAGAATACGCAGCTGATTGACGGTATTAAAGCTTTGGCTGCCACCGCTCACTTGCATCACCGCTAAGGTTTTGCCTTGGGTTGGACGTACGCCGCCCAGTGATAATGGAATCCAATCGATTTGTGCTTTCATAATACTGGTGATGCTGCCATGACGCTCTGGACTCACCCACAGCATGCCCTCTGACCACTGCGCCAGCTCGCGTAACTCTTGCACTTTAGGGTGATCGACATCAGCATCATCAGGCAGTGGCAACCCCTATGGATTAAAAATCCGCACCTCGCAGCCATACCAACGCAATAGCCGACTTGCCTCCTCACTTGCCAGCCGTGAAAATGAGCGCTCACGTAACGACCCATATAGCACTAGTATCTTAGGCGGATGACGTGGGTCATTTGGCGCAATCAATGACTCAATATCAATCGGTTGTAATTTACTGGCATCAATATTAGGCAAGTCATCTAGATTGGCTAAGTCATCTACATCAGGTTGACATGTATTAACCTTGACCATGATATAGAACCTCTCCATCTTCTTTAGTAAAGCTGCTCACTGGATTTTCTAACAATTCAAACACTCGCTCTGAAGGTCGGCACAAGGCTGCGCCTTTATTTGTGACCACAATAGGACGGTTGATTAAGATAGGATGGGCAATCATGGCATCGATAATATCATCATCAGATAGCTCAGGATTATCTAAGCCCAACTCATCATTAATGGCTTCTTTACTGCGTAGCAACTCTCTTGGCGAGAGGTTCATTTTTGCCAATAGCTCAAACAAGTAGTCACGGGTTGGCGGGTTTTTCAGATATTCCACTACTTCTGGCTGCTCGCCTGATGCCTTCATGATGGCTAGTGTATTACGAGAAGTACCGCAGTTAGGATTATGAAAAATTAATGGTTTCATAGCAATCTTACCTATTTTATGGGTATATTTATTAAGAATATATTTGTTAAGAAGACGTTTATTAAAAATTTATTTATTGAGAGATAATTATTGAATCAGCTATCGGCTTAGCGCTTGCTTTAAAGACTGTCTTGTTTATTAGGTTTGGCAGTCTCACAGCCGCTTAAGCTATCCATCAGCGAGGCACACAGCTCTGGATGTCCCGCACAGCAGTCTTGCAATAAAAACTGCACGACAGCTTCCATATGCGACAGCGACGCGCGATAAATTATCTGCCTACTTTGGCGTTTTGACACTACCCACCCTGCTCGTGCCAACACCGATAAATGCGCCGACATAGTGTTATGCGGCACAGACAGCTGACGGGCTATCTCACCCGCAGGCAAACCCTCAGGCTCTTGACTGACAAGTAACCTAAAGGCTTTGAGACGAGTATCTTGAGAGAGCGCAGCGAAGCTTGCGATAGCATTTGTTATTTCCATATGTCCAATAATACAGACATATTGAAATAATTCAACAAATAATAAATCAGAAATGTTGATAAGTGATGACTTAGAGCTTTTAACAATGCACAACACACAGCAAAAAACCCGCTAAAAATAATTTAGCGGGTTTCTAATGTCAATAAACAAGTCAGGCTATCAGCTAGAGTGGTCTTACACTGCCCAACAAGAGCAACCAAAGGCACCAAAGAAGTCTTTAAAATTAGACACTGGTGCTTTCGAAGTCCAAGCTTTAGCATGGTTATGACCGTGCAGCGTACAAGCGCTGGCACAACCACAAGCCATCGCTGCTTGATTCATTAATGGCTCTAGTGAATTTTTACCCGCACCCTCAGGTTCGCCCCATGCACCGTAGCCCCCATATTGATTGACTGGTGACCAATCTGGCATAGCAGGCGGTAGTGGCGTATCGTAATCTGAAAACTCGCCATCAGCATAGACGACTTTTCCGCCAACCACCGTCATATTCGACGTCAAATATGGAATCTCATTTTCTGCCACGCTAAAGAAGTCTTTACTTGGCACAATAAAGTCAGCCAAATGTCCCACTTCAATGCGGCCACGTTCGCCTACTTGATTAGAGAACCAAGCGACTTTTTCAGTCCACATCCGTAGTGCTGTTTCGCGATCGACCAAATTGTCTTGATCATATAGTTTCATACCGCCAACAGTTTTGCCAGTGATAAGCCAAGCCAGAGATACCCATGGATTGTAAGACGCGACGCGCGTCGCATCGGTACCGGCAGATACGTTGACACCACTATCTAACATTTGCTTAACGGGTGGCGTATTTGCCGCAGCAGCCGTACCATAACGCTCAGCAAAGTACTCACCTTGATACGCCATACGATGCTGTACCGCAATACCACCACCAAGCTCCGCGATACGATCAATATTGCGTTGTGAGATAGTTTCCGCATGGTCAAAGAACCAGTTGAGACCGTCGATAGGCATGTCTCTATGGACTTTTTCAAACACATTTAGTGAGCGCTCAATAGTCTCATCATAAGTGGCATGCATGCGCCATGGCCACTTGTTCTGTACCAAGATACGAATAACATCCTCAAGCTCGCCTTCCATCTCAGGCGGCATCTCTGGGCGCGGCTGACGAAAATTCTCAAAGTCAGCGGCTGAGAATACCAGCATCTCGCCTGCACCATTATGGCGGAAGTAATCATCGCCTTGCTTATAATTGGTGGTCTGCGTCCATCTTAAGAAGTCTTCTTTCTCTTCTTTCGGCTTTTGGGTAAACAAGTTATAAGCCATACGTACGGTAAGCTGATTATCATCATTGAGCTTTTGCACGACTTCATAATCATCAGGGAAGTTTTGCGAACCACCACCAGCGTCAATGATGCCAGTCACGCCTAAACGGTTAAGCTCACGCATGAAATGACGGGTTGAATTGACTTGATAATCAAACGGCAGCTTTGGTCCTTTGGCTAATGTGGCATAAAGAATAGTCGCATTAGGCTGGGCGATAAGCAAACCTGTTGGATTGCCATTGGCATCACGTTGAATCTCACCACCGGGTGGTTCTGGCGTATCTTTGGTATAGCCCACGGTGCGAAGCGCTGCCGCATTAAGCAAAGCGCGGTCATATAAATGCAGGATAAACACTGGCGTGTCTGGCGAGATAGCGTTAATCTCATCTAATGTCGGTAGCCGCTTTTCTACAAATTGATTCTCAGTAAAACCGCCAACGACACGAACCCACTGCGGTGACGGTGTCTTGTCTACTTGCGTTTTTAGCATAGACATAGCATCGGCTAATGAGCGTACGCCATCCCAGCGCAGTTCCATATTGTAATTCAGACCACCACGAATGACATGTGTATGGTTATCGAATAGACCTGGTATCACGCTACGTCCATTAAGATTAATCGACTTGGTATTATCACCTTTGAGCACTTGTATTTCTTGATCACTGCCGACAGCGATGAAACGGTCGTCCTTGATAGCGACAGCACTAGCATTAGGCTTAGCAGGATCAAGGGTGGTCATTTTACCGTTGTAATAAATAATGTCAGGGCTTGTCATAATATTATCCTTGTTATAGTAAGAGACCTTAGTGTCAAACAACTTAACTATATGAATTTTATTAGCAATAAAACCAATCAAATGACACTGCATTTATAAACACTACATTGCTTCTATAAACACTACGTTTCTATAATTACTACATCTCAAAACATTGTACTGTTATTAATTTTAATCATTCTGTATAGGAGCTTTTAAAGAAACAGTGCTGTCGGGCGCGCTACTATTTTTACTATCTAGTGTCACGGTTTGGTGAAAGGCAAAGGAGGATTTGTTAATAAACTGCTTAGCAAAAGGCACTATCTGCTCGCCCATCAGCATACCAAACAATCCAACTAAGGCAGCAACTGGCGGCGCAGGTGAGCGCAGGTGAGCGCACTTTTAGTACACCATATAACAAACCAGCGAGAATACCGACAGTCAATGAGATGATATAAATTTTCATATTCCTATCATTTTATTATAAAGGGTTGGCTGAACCTTTAGCTGTCCAGAATAGCTAAAGACACAACCAACCTTTTGTGATTAATTAATCTTATATTTTGGCAGGGTTAGGGCCGATGCTGCCAATAGATTGAGCACGGGCAGGCGCTTTATGCACCATTGTATAAGCATAATCAACACCCATACCATAAGCACCAGAGTGCTCTCTTACAATATCCATAACCGCATCATAAGTGGCTTTATTAGCCCAGTCACGTTGCCATTCAAGCATGACTTGTTGCCAAGTAACAGGGATAACGCCCGCTTGCACCATACGATCCATTGCGTACTGATGCGCTTCAACAGAAGTTCCACCAGAAGCGTCAGCAACCATATAAATTTCGTAGTCTGTGTCTTGCATGCATGATAACGCAAAAGATAAGTTACATACTTCTGTCCATAAACCAGATACCACAATCTTTTTACGGCCATCTTGTGCATGTTTGGCCAAGGCATCACGTACGTTTTGATCGTCCCAAGAATTCATCGAAGAACGCTCAAGCGTTTCGTTTTGTGGAAATACACTCAAAAGTTCAGGTAGCGTATTACCAGAGAAGCTAGCCGTTTCAACGGCAGTGATCGTCGTTGGAATATTAAAAGCTTTAGCCGCTTTTGCCAAACCAACCACATTGTTCTTTAAACTTTGGCGGTCAATCGACTGTACGCCAAACGCCATTTGCGGCTGTTGATCAATAAAAATAAGCTGACTATTCTGAGGGTTCAATAATTCTAAAAGTTTGTTAGACATATTTAATATCCTAATAATAAAGTGAATAATTATAAAAATTTAGGGCTAGGAAAATCTTACAGCCGAAACCTACTAACTCATTAATAAATGCTGAAATGGTATAACGAAGTTGAATTATATTATTAATAAAAACTTAATAATACTAATCCTGGAATTAGCTATTCTTAATATTATTATATGAATAAAACTTTATGTGTACAAGGCAAAAATTGGCATATTACAGTTTTAGTACAATTAATAGCCTCTGTACTGTGTCCCAAAAAAGTATTTATACTAACAAACCTACCTAACATTCATAAAAGCATTAAACATAAAAAAACCCTAAGTAAATAAATACTTAGGGTAAAACTGATTAACGCAATCTTAGTTTTTAGATAGTGTGTGTACAAGAGGTTCAAACTTTAGAACCTAAGTTTTAAAAGTGTTAAAGGCTATAAAATCTACACCCCGCCCGCGCCTTTGCTTGACGCCTCGCTATTTTCTACCAGTATAGCGGCCGCTGTTTTTTTGAGTATTGCCCACTGTTCATCATCGACATGGATACCTTCCTTCCATGAGCGCTGATGCGTTGCAAATAGCTCATCCGTCGATATTTTATGATCGAAATGCTCGATTTCTTGCTCAATATCGAAGTTAGCAGTAGCCAGCTCAATGATCATATCATTAGTATTATAATTGTCTTGCGGTTCATTAAAAAAGTATAAATCAGGATAGACAAAGCCTTGGTTTAAGGTTAACAAAGTATGCTTGGGTACTGTGCCATTATCCCACTTCGCTAGACAGGCAATGCCATTATCAGCTAATTTAACCAGCTCACTATAAGCCAACCAGCGATTATGGCAGTTCATTAAATAAATCTGAAAATGATCAAGATCGCCCATTTTTTCTAGTGCGTAGTCCATGATGGCAGGCAAGTGACAAATCAAACTGCTGCCATGCAAATCAAAGCGAATCGCGCCCGTTTCTTGATGAACGATATCAATGGGCGTATCTTGCTCAGTTAAGATATATGGGCTGGCATTATTAAAGTGGCGCACACCGTCGAGTCCAGCCATCTCTAGCTCAGCCACCATTGAGGCAATAACATCAGCTTCGCCTACTTCACGGTGCATACCAGTAAAGGCTTTATACACCATTGCTACGATTTCATTATGCGATACAATCATGTCTAAACCTCCCTACTGTGTGGATGACTCTTTTATTGACGGCTCTTCTTTTGACAAATTAGGCAATAAAGGAAACAGCCATTCATCACTATGCACCTCGCTAAATAAAGGCGCACCTTGGAACAAAGTAATTCGCACCCAGCGATCAGATCTAGGATCGAACTTGGTCGCGCCAAACATCGATAGCTTACAGCGTAGCAGATGCATCGGCGGTGCATTCTTATGTAAGACATTCATCTGGATATCGCCCATTTTTTTATGGCCCATGGTCCATACGCGGCGAGCGATAGAGCGGTACTTAGGTTTGCTTAACATAAACTCAGATATGAGCTGCTGTGGATCGGCTTGCTGTAATGCTAAATACAGATTTTTTGCTTGCCGTGCGATGTCTAATGACAGCTCTCGATCATCACCGGGCTCTTGTCCGCGTACGCCCATGCGTGGCTCTTCTTTATCCACCGATCGATACCAAAACCAATAGCTATTTTCAGGCTCATTAAAATCAATAGTAATCGCCCATTGATAACGTGATTCTAATACGTTAAGCAAATCTTGAATCACTTTGCCTTTAGGTAGTATTAAGTTTTCATCGGCGTTGACCTTTTCTTGAAACGAATCCACACGCTCAGGATATAGCTCCATCAAGCAGGAAATGATGACTTCTTGGCTCTCAAAACTTAAGTGATTATGAGCTTGCAGGAACTCTGCCCATATCGTGTAATCTTCAATCGTCGTCATCAAGGCGCTTTGTAATGAGGTCAACTCTGCAACCACGGTCGCATTTAATGTAGCTTGCTGCTCATTGATGGTAACGATTTCGGTAAAGTGCTGAATGGCACGCTTAAGTAAGCTTTCAAAGTACTCAGTCTTTTCTGCTTCAATAGCACAGACCAAGGTCGCTTGCACGGCTTCTTCGCGAGTGGTGAGCCACTGATCAACGACGCAAGGGTGGTTAATCAAATATGGCGCCATACCAAGACCAGTCGCATTACCGATTCCGAGATAACGCTTAATCTCTGGATGGAGGGCGACCGTTTTACTACCGCCCTTTTTCTTGGCTAAAAAATCAACCCAATCAAGGCTAAATTCGCGCAGTAAATAAACCGCACACATCTGCGCACGAAACGACTGATTAAAGTCTTCACTATGATCTAATGGCTTAAAGTCATAAATACCAAATTTGCCATTGCCATAGACTGCCGTGGTACGCAGGATATAACCTACTTGTGCTAGTACATCAAGGTCTGGCTGCTTGCCATCAGCTAGCGCACTGACGATATGATCAAAGACCCGCACGCTTTTATTAGCACGTGCCAGCACCATCACCATATTGGAGTTGCGACCTGCCTCTTGTAATGGCACATTGGCTTTGAGATTATCGAGCAGCTCCTGACCAATCTCCCCAAAAACCAGACCAAAGGTGACGTCCCACTTTTGTGCTATTACCCGATCATTACGCTCGTCATCCGCCAGCTCGTTACAGAATACCACCAGATGATACTTGTACTCTGGGGTTTGCAGGCGATAAATGACTTGTCCATAACCATTGTCATCTAAATCCCAAAGATGCCTGCTTAGCGTCCATTTTTCTCTATCAATTTTACGCAATAATGTGCGCACAAAGCTGATACGCGTCTGGTGCATGGCGCCCAATCTTTCAGCATTCATAACCACATCGGGGCTGCGTAAAGACAGTGTCGCTACGTCAATGCTCTCATTGCTTGCGTGAACCAAATTCATAATTCCACTACCTTACATAATGTGCTAGGCCAGTAAACTGGCTAACCGTTTCAACGAACAACTTTAACGAACCATTTCAACTAAATTGCTTTAAACAAACGAATGGCTATCGCAATTAACCTCTAATGACTAGCTTGCAATTACGATAGTTGACCCATTAGCTATTTTCTTTAACACCCTTCTCTTTAGCGAGTTTTTCTTCCGCCATTCGATGATTGACTTCAACTCGATTCGGACGATACAAATCTTGATCGCGTGCCATTTGCTGTGCGATTTGTGGTCCGTTCCATAGTGACGGCAATAAAACAAACGAAACCGGAACAGCGGTAATCACGATGAATGATTGCAACGCCGTTACCCCGCCTGAACCAAGCGAGATTAATACGATAGCGGTAACCCCCATCATAACGCCCCAAAATGTACGAATCATAGCATTTGGCTCATGCTCGCCACTGATAACGACACTGATGGTATAAGTCATCGAATCCCCTGTCGTCACGATAAAGACCGTGGTCAAAATCAAAAACAGTATCGAGGTAATCAATGGAAACGGCAATTGCTGCGTGACCGCCAATAGCGCGCCAGGTAAGTTGAAACCTTCAAAAGCGCTACTAACACTACCGGGATTGGCAATCTCAAACGCCAGCCCTGAACCACCAACGACGGTGAACCAAAAACAGGTAACCAATGGCGCAATAATACAAACGGTGGTGATTAATTGGCGAATCGTACGGCCACGTGAAATACGGGCAATAAAGATAGCCATCATCGGGCCGTAACCTAAGAACCAACCCCAAAAGAACACCGTCCACCAGCTAAGCCAGCCTTCATCACCGCGGTAAGTTGCCATCGGAATGAAGTTATCAATCAAGCCACCGACACCTTGAATATAGCCATTGATAATAAAATTGGTCGGTCCAAAGATTAAAATAAAGACCATGAGCGCAAAGGCTAATATGACGTTAAAGCGGCTAAGCAGTTGCATACCGCGAGTCAGTCCACTAATAGCCGAGATGGTATAAAGCGCAATAGCGAATAGGATAATAATCAGCTGAGTGGTAAAAGTATCAGGAATGCCGAACAAGACATTAAGAGCATAGCTGGTCTGTAGACCCAAAAATCCGATAGGACCGATCGTGCCAGCAGCAACCGCAACGATACAACAAGCATCAATGATTGCGCCCGTTTGACCGGTGAGCACACGCTCGCCAAACATAGGGTAAAGTAGCGTACGTGGTTTAAGCGGTAAACCTTTGTCATAGTGCAAATGCATCACAACGATAGCCGTCAAGCTGCCCACAATGGCCCACGCCAAAAAGCCCCAATGCATAAAGGATTGTGACAAAGCGTTAAATGCGCGTTGTTGCAAGTCTGGTGACTCACCATATAAAGGCGGAGCTGAAACGAAATGTGCAATAGGTTCAGCGGCTGCCCAAAATACCCCACCGCCAGCAAGTAGCGTACAGAAAAGAATGGCCATCCATTTAAAACTATCCATCTCAGGCACTGGTAAATTACCTAAAATGACACGTCCCGTGCGACCAGCACCAACAGCTAAAGCAATCACAAAGGTCGCCAATAGCAGTATTTGCCAAAAAGGACCAAAGATATTGACCGACCAAGCAAAGCCTACTTCAACTATTTTTGCCAAGCGCTCTTCTGCAAAGATAGCCATCAAAACAAAGGCGACTAGAAAACCACCACTGTACCAAAACGCTGGGTTTTTAAGTCCTAAAGTATCGGAAGGCCCCTCTACATGAGCCAATGTACCCACGGTTTTATTGATATCACTACCAATAATAGAGCGTCCTTGCTCATCGTTGTTAAATCCCTTTAAATCGGCCATGATGTGGCTCCATATGCTAACGTTATATTGTTTAAATCAGAGATATACAGTCAATCCACTATAAAAATGAAAGGAGTTTAACGCTATAAAACGTCGTTCGTCTTATAGCGCTTTCGAGTAATAGCTTGCAAAGCTCAGATTTAAACAATGAACCTCTAAAAAACGAGCCTTTAAAAATTAGCTTTAGAGTATTAATCTTTAAGCCAAAGGTTTTAAACCTTGCTCTAAAAAATCGAACCAGTTTTGACCAATGATCTTTCCAGCATCAGCCTCATTAAAGCCGTGCTTTAGCAGGCCGTTATAGATATTTTCCATACCATCTTTGCCAGCAAACCATGGTAAAGTGTCTGGCCAACCTGAATTATTAGCATTGCCTTCACCATAATCCATCGCTTTTGACCAACGTCCATTTCGCATCCATTCGAGCACCGCTTGCGGCTGATTGAGACATAAATCACTACCAATCGCTAAATGCTCGACACCGTATTGATCAGCGCAATTAGCAATCATGGTGCAGAAGTCATCAAGCGTACATGCGCTACCATTGGGCAAATGGAACGGATATAAACTAAAACCTAACAGGCCACCCGCTTTGGTTAAGGCGCTAATGACAGTATCCGATTTATTACGCAGGGCATCATGTGCGGTAGTCGGATTGGCATGACTGATACATATCGGACGCGATGAGACTTCTATCGCCTCAAGCGTAGACTGCTCAGCGCTGTGCGACATATCGATAATCATCCCAACGCGATTCATCTCAGCGATAGCTTGCTGACCAAAGCGCGTAACGCCGCTATCGTTCTGCTCATAACAGCCAGTCGCTAGTAAGCTTTGGTTGTTATAAGTCAGCTGCATAATTAATAAACCTAAGCGGCGCATGACGCTAATCAGGCCAATTTCGTCATCGATTGGTGAGCAGTTTTGTGCGCCAAAAAAGATACCGACTTTACCCTGCTCTTTTGCGGTTTTGATATCAGCGACCGAATACACAGGCAAAATCAAATCGCTATTTTTCTCAAAGCGCGCGTGCCATTCAGCAAAGCGGGTCATGGTCTGACGCGCGTCTTCGTGATAGACCAAGGTGGCATGTACCGCATTGATACCACTATCTTTTAGCATCTTGAAGTAGTCACGATCCCAATGGCTATACTGTAATCCGTCAATGACGATATGATCTTGATACATATCCATTCCCTTTTTATGCTTTTACAAATACGATTTTTAATACAAGTTAATACGCTTTTTGATAAGCAGTCTTGACGATGGTATAGAACTCTTTGGCATACTGACCTTGCTCGCGTGGGCCAAAGCTCGACTCTTTACGACCACCGAACGGAACATGATAATCGGTACCCGCTGTCGCTAAGTTCACCATCACGCAGCCCGCTTGTACTTGCTCTTTAAACATCGCACTACTACGCAGACTTTGGGTGATGATGCCGCCAGTCAAACCAAAGCGGGTATCATTGGTCATGGCAATCGCCTCTTCCAAGTCCTTGACACGCAAAACACAGGCGAGCGGAGCAAACACTTCTTCTTGGTTGATATCCCAGCTGTTATCGGTTTCGGTGAACAAAGTCGGTGACATATAGTAGCCATCGTGAGCCATCTCTAAACGCTCACCACCAAAGGCTAAATTGGCTCCAGACTGTTTGGCTTTTTCGACCCAGTCCATATTTGCTGCCAGTTGCTTGTCATCGACCACAGGCCCCATAAAGATACCGTCCTCAAGCGCATGACCGACCTTTAGCGTCTTCATTTTTGCGACCACACCTTCGACAAAGGCATCATGGATACTGTCCATAACAATCAAACGCGACGAAGCGGTACATTTTTGTCCTGAACCACCAAAAGCACCAGCAACCGCCGCATCAATAGCAACTTGCAAATCGGCATCATCAGCGATGACCAAGGCGTTTTTACTACCCATCTCAAGCTGGCAGCGGATAAAGTTCGGTGCCGTAGCAGCAGCAACTTTGCGACCTGTTGGTACAGAACCCGTAAAGCTGACTGCATCGATATCTGTAGAATTGATGAGCGCATCACCGACGCTAGAGCCGCCGCCTAATAACAGGTTAAACGTACCCTCTGGCATGCCTTGACGATGAATAATTTCCGCTAACGCGACCGCACTGGCAGGCGTTAAGTTCGCAGGCTTCCAAATAACGCTGTTACCAAATGCTAAAGCTGGCGCGATTTTCCATACGGCAGTTGCAGTTGGAAAGTTCCAAGGAGAGATAATTGCAACCACACCGACAGCTTCACGGGTGACTTCGACTTTGACCCCAGGACGTACCGAGTCAGCAAGATCGCCCATTTGACGTAATACTTCAGCAGCATAATAATGAAAGAACTGACCAGCACGATAAATTTCACCGCGACCCTCACGAAAAGGTTTGCCTTCTTCACGTGACAACAAAGTACCTAGTTCATCACAGCGGGCAATCATCTCATCACCAATCGCTTGCAGGATAGACTGCTTCTTTTCAAGTGGCGTTGCTTCCCACTTTGGCTGCGCCTGACGAGCAGCGGCAATGGCATCTTTTACTTGGTCTTTACTTGCTTGTGCGAACTCACCAATGGTTTCGCTGGTATCAGATGGGTTGATATTGGCAATGGTATCAGCGCCCGCTTGCCATTCACCATTGATATAAAGTGATTTGGTTGGGTCTTGTTGCAATACTTGTTGTGTGGTTTGGGCTGACATAAGAACATCCTTAGTAAAACGATTAAAATCAAATGCTTAGAAAATTTATTTGAATAATTAAAATACTGAAAACGTACAATGATTATTTATTAGAGAATCTATGAGAAGCTTAAGGCACAGCGGCATAAACAACCAGCTCTACCAGCATCTCTTCACGAGCAAGTCCTGAGATAACCAGAGCGGCTCTGTTTGGGTATGGTGCTTCAAAGTATTCAGCGTAGACTTGATTAACGGTTTTGAGATACTCGCGATCCGTCACATAAATAAGCACTTGCAATACCGAATCCATGCCGACATTGGCACATTCTAATGTGTGCTTAAGATTGTCTAGCGTTTGCCGAGTTTGCGCCTCAATACCACCTGCGACCACTTCACCGTTCTCATCGATAGGAATCTGCGCGGTATACAGCGTGCCATTATTAGTAATCGCCCACTCTAACGGTGACTTAGAAGCGTAAAGTGAGGTTTTAACCGGTTGCTTGGCGGTGTGAGTCGTCATGTGGTGATATCCCTTAAATAGATGGTGGCATCAGTTATTTACTTGATAGCCTGTATTGCTATGTTGCATCCATGCTACCTTTTTAATAATGACAAATCTAACTAATTAAATATTAAAATTGATAGATTTAATCTATCATGGGAGATATATTATTAGTGAATAGATTTAGAGAGTTAAAAATATGAAATTACAGCAATTACGGCATTTTTTATTTGTGGTAGAAGAAGGCGGCTTTCGTGCCGCAGCTGATCGTGCCAATCGGTCGCAAGCAGCGTTGTCAGCATCCATCAAAGAATTAGAAAAAACGCTCGGTCAGCGTTTGTTTGAAAGTGGTAATAAGGCCACGCTTACCTCTTTCGGTGAAGCCTGTTTACCGAAGGTTGAGCAGTTCCTCACAATTTATAAAGCACTAGAAGATGATCTTAAAGCGTCTGCGTCTGGCGACAAAGGTAAAATAAGAATTGCCAGCGTGCCATCGCTAGTGACTAAGCTATTGCCTAGCGTATTGGTCGAATACTCAAAAAAACACCCTGATATTGAGATTGTATTAATAGATGATAATTCTGTTGGTGTGGCCAATCGATTGTTGGCAGGTGAAGTAGATTTAGCATTGGGTAACTGTACCAGTATGGATCAGACGGATATAGATTTTACCCCGCTCATCTCAGATCCTATTGGTGTCGTTTGCTTAAAAAGCAATTCGTTAAATCAATTGAAAAACCAGCTAGAAAAGCAGTCAAACAACCAGACAAAGAGCCAACGAAAAAAAGGGCTTAAATGGCAACAGCTAGTCACGCAGCCTTTTATTTATAACGGCACTTGTCGGCTACTTGAGAACACGCCAGCTGAGGTGCTCAATCGCAATGCACGCTATACGGTCGAAAACATTACTTCCTTATTTTCACTATTACGCAATGACCTTGGTATCACGACTTTGCCCAAGCTTGCCTTCCCCTCTAATGAGCCTGAGCTTGTTTGGATTGATTTACTTGAACCGACTTTAAACAGACAAATTGGTATCTTTAAATTGGCCAATAAAACCGTCTCACCGCCAGCGCAAGCCTTTTATGAGTTGTGTATCAAGTACGTTCAGGAGCATTATCCTTTATCAGACATGGCCTGACTTTTCATGACTTAATGCTTCATAGTTTCGTTTTTTTAACAGTAGCCAAGTTGACTATCGCATTAGACCACCGTTGGCAATTCTTGGTGTTTTAAACCAATGGTTCTCAATGCTCCTTTGTCATCGACTTCCTTAATAACCAACGACCATTCGTCATTTATCGCGACGGTATCACCCGACACTGGAGCAGTTTCTAAATTTTCTTTAACATACTCAGCAACGGTCTGCTGCCACATATTTATTGATTGGTCGTCAGCTTTAGACTTGAGTTTATCTGCGAGGGTTTCGGATGCTATAACGCCCGTAAAAAATGGTAAATCTCCAAGTTTGACACTGGGCGATAATAACCAATCTCCGTAAAAGTCATCAATAGCTTTACGGTCTAACGTTGTGTCATTAAAAATCTTAGCAATTTTACTGGCATGGTTTCCCCTCATGGCGTACCAGACACTATCACCAAATTTTAGCTTGGTATTTTCATCGACAATGACGATTTGTTGTCCGCGCACTAGCGCAAAAATACTAATCTCATCAGGACTCACCCGGTTAGAGATACCTTTAGGATGACGACCGATAGCAAACGCCCCTGATTGAACTTCAAACTTATATAAGGTGATACTTGCCTTGTCTGACACCCAAACTTCATGCTCTTCTTTTGGATCTTTATTAGTCGGAATACGCACCTTAAATAAATTCGCCATGATAGGAATGGTCGTTCCTTGTAAAATCAACGATAAGACCACCACCCCAAATGCAATATCGAACAGCATAAAGGCACCATCTATCCCCGCCATGACTGGCAAAATAGCAAGGGTAATAGGGACAGCACCGCGCAAACCAACCCAAGAGATAAAACCGATCTCTCTGTCTTTAAACTTAAAAGGCTTAACACTGGTATAGACGGCAATAGGACGGGCAACCAAAATCATAAAGGCTGCAATTGCCACTGAATAATGCCAGACATTGATGACGTTAGATGGGGTGACTAATAGTCCTAAAACGACGAAAAGCACCGCTTGCGATAACCATGCAAAGCTATCCATCACTCGCATGACATGCTCAGTTGAGCGTACCTTATGGTTGCCGATTAGCACACCAGTGAGGTAGACGGCCAAAAAGCCACTACCGCCAATTAAATTGGTAGCCGCAAAGACTGACAAGCCAGCAGATAGTATCAAAATTGCATACATGCCCTCTGCCAAAAGAACTTTGGGTAGTAGCCTAGATAGTAGATAACCAAAGAGTAAGCCCATTCCTAGGCCAAAGCTTAACTGCTGTAATAGTAAACCTAAAAATCCGAATACCGTCTGCCCAGCAGGATCTACATTTAGAGCAATTAGACCCGTAACCAATAAGATAGCCAAAGGATCGTTGGCACCTGACTCTAATTCGAGCGTAGCTTGTACCCGATCATTGAGCTTGACGCCGCCATTACGTAATAGAGAAAACACTGCTGCCGCATCGGTAGAGCCAACGATTGCTGCCATTAGCAAACCAAAGCGCCAATCAACATCGAGTAACCAAGTAACAAAGACCCCTAGCACCATGACGGTAGCAAGTACGCCCCAAGTCGCTAGAGTGACCGCAGGCTTTAGACCGACTCGAAATGACTTAAAAGAGGTACGTAATCCGCCGTCTAGCAGGATACAGGCTAAGGCTGCCTGCCCGACGAAGTTGGCAATGTTATATTGTGAAAACTCAATCCCCAAGATACCCTGCTCGCCCGCCAACATGCCTACTGCTAAAAACAACAACAATAATGGAACGCCCAAGCGTGCTGATAGCGTACTTGCCATGATACTGGCGAAAATTAACAATGCCCCTACTAAGTATAGGATATTTAAGGTATCCATCTTTTTTAAGCCCTATTTTTAATAATTATTACGGTGGTGTTGGTTATGGTGATCGAGCTAATTATATTCGCTGATAGTACTATAAATAACTATTACAGATGTGGCTAGGTGGAAGTGAACAAAAACCACCAACCGATAAATTCTAACAAACCTGCACCCTCAATCAAAAATACTGCATCTCCAGTCATTTTATTTCTTAAAGTATTGTCTATAGTTAAATGACTACATTTATCTTTTTAGATATAGAGATATTGTAGGAATAGCATCTTTTTACAGGACGTAAAAGGCATGATGTGGCTACTGTCAACGAATCAAAAGTCTTTGCAACTAATTATGTTTAGTCGATAGACGATTATGACGACAGTACAACCAATAGACTATCATAAGGAGTGTGATATGGCGGGTGTAATACAACCAAAGAATAAAGGGCATGACATTTCTGCCACCCCTTCTGATCCTAACCAAGAGTTAGTGTCAAACGAAGATCGAGCTACCAAAGGCTCTTTAACCATGGCGTGGTGGGGCGTTTGTAGCGCCATGTTCTATCTGGTCATTGGTATTGCGATGGCAGAGAATTATGGAACTAAGAACGCTATTATCGGCTTATTGATAAGCTGCGTCGCTTACGGGATTATCAATGGAATCATCACTCGCTATGCCATTCGTACAGGCATGTCAGTGGCTTTGTTTTCTCGCGTATTATTCGGTCACAAAGGCGCAGCTTTAGCGACACTCATATTTTTTGCCACGGCTATGTATTACGCGGTATTTGAAGGCTCTGTCATTGCCGTCACCTTTAGCCAAACTTACCCCTCTGTCCCTTACTGGATCGCCGCTTTAATCGTGGTGGCTTATAGTGTGCCTATGATTATGGGCAGTGTCCAAAACTGGCTGGACAAACTAAATGGTGTGCTCTTGCCGTTTTATATTATCGGACTCATTGCGGCGGTCGTCATGGCGACCAATGAGTATGGTTATAGTAGTGCTTGGCTGTCTTTAGGGCCTGAAGAAGCACTGCCCTTTGGCTGGTGGAACGTTGCCGTATATTACATGGGCATATGGGTATTGATGATGTATACCTTTGATTATGCGCGTTATGGCAAGCAAGAAGACAGTAAATTCTTATCTTGGTTTAATTTCGGTATCCCCTTCTATCTCGTCGCTTTTTTCTTAAGCGGATTGGCGGGTATTTATTTAGTGAGCACTATCCCCTTAGAAGGCGCGTTATCCGAGGTGTCCATCACTTTAGGACTGGTAAAATTAATGGGTGTGTTCGGCCTCATATTTGTGGTCATTACTCAAACTCGTATTAACACTGCAAATTACTTATTAGCGACGACCAATTTACAGGCCTTCCTCAAAGATACTATCAATATTAAGATTCCAAAATTCGTTGGGGCTTTATTAATTGGTACTTTTATTTTCGTTCTCATGCTACTCGATGTATTTGCCTATCTGTTACAAGCGCTTGCTTATCAAGGCGTGTTTGTGGTGGCTTGGGTGGCTATTGCCCTAACCCACATTCTCTATCCTAAACGTGAAGATATCTTTGGCGCGGTTCCCGTCATTGATCCGCAGCGCTTGCCAGCATTTGATAAGTCAGGATTAGTCGCTTGGATAGCAGCCTCAATCGTCGGAATCGTACTAATGAATCTGGGCGGTAGCTGGGTCAATTGGTATGCGACCTTGACCTTTATTACAGCGACTGTCCTGTACGCGATATTGATGCCCAAAAATCAGCAACACGTTTTACAACTCTCACCAAAAACAATGACTGGCTAAATAAATGAGATAAAAAGTGCGCTCACAGTCAAATACTGTACCTGCACAATCCATTTATTTACAGTGCGCGTTGCTATAGTAAAGTCAGTGCGATAATAAGATTACAAGGAGTGAATCATGAATCAAGCTACAAACACCTCGACCACAGCTTCAACCACGGCCCTCGATCCTATCACCTTATCCGTTGTTCGTGGCGCGTTAGAAACCGCGCAACGCGAGATGACACTTACCTTAGAAAAAACAGCACGCTCTAGTGTGTTTAACCTAGCTCACGATTATAGTAATGCGCTGTTTGATCATCTACCTGAAATGATCTTGCAAGGTCAAGATATCCCTATCCATTTAGGCTCATTGATGCCAGCCATGAAAGCAGTGGCAGGGTTTTATGGTGATGATATTCATGAAGGAGACATTATTTATCATAATGATCCTGTCGTTATGGGCAGTCATATTTTAGATTGCTGTATGTATAAGCCCGTATTTTATGAAGGTGAATTGGTATTTTGGACCGTATGTAAAGGTCATGTCACCGATATTGGTGGCCCTGTTCCTGCTGGATATAACCCAGACGCCAAAGAGATTTATGCCGAAGGCTTGCGCATTCCGCCGATCAAAATATGGGAAAAAGGCGTTAGACGTAACGACGTTATCAACCTAATTCATAGCAATATGCGTTCACGTCGCAATCAAGAAGGCGATTTGAATGCTCAGTACGGTGCTTGCGCGGTTGGTGAGCGCAACATGATTGCCTTGCTAGACAAATATGGTGTAGAGACGGTTCGTGCAGCTATCGAAGAGCTGAAGAACATGGCTGATAGGCATATGCGCTCGCTTATCGAATCACTGAATGATGGTGATTATCATGGCGAGGCCATTCTGGAAGATTCAGGACATGGTCTTGGCGATTTGACCATCACTGCTGACATTACTATCAAAGGCAGTGATGTCCATATCAAGATAGGCAGTCCGCCACAAGTGCCTTATTTTATTAACTCTTATGCTGGCAATTCGATGTCAGGCGTCCTGCTTGGCCTCATGATGTTCGCTCAAGTAGACCCTCCTTATAACGAAGGTCTGTATCGCTGCGTCACGGTAGATTTAGGTGAACATGGCACGCTATGTAATGCCAAAGAACCCGCACCTCATGTTAACTGTACTACTACGCCGATGGAGACGCTGACAGATGCGGTTCGTAAAGCATTAGAGGACGCCGCACCTGAGCGCGTAACGGCATCATGGGGACATTCCTCAGGGGTTAACATCGCCGGTATTGATCCAAAAACGGGTGAACAATATGTCACCATGGTACTCGCGTCAATTATTTCAGGTGCAGGAGCGACTCAGCAAATGGATGGCTGGCATGCTTGCGGGCCTTTATGTTGCTTTGGCGCATTAAGCTCAGGTGATATTGAGTTATTAGAATACCAATACCCTATCGTCATTCATAAGTATGGATTGGCAGAAGACAGTGGCGGTGCTGGGCGACTGCGGGGCGGTTGCGGTACAGTCTGGGAAGTTGAGCCACTTGATCATACCATGACGGTTGTTGCCTTCGGTGAAGGACGTCATATCCCAACCATGGGTGCAGGCGGTGCTGAGCAAATCTCACCAGAGCTCAAATTAGGTAAGCTAGAAGTGTTCCGTGAAGGCGGCCAGACTGATTTACATCTTCATAATACTGTGATTGAGATAAAGGCTGGAGAACGCGCGCGTAACACCAACCCTGGTGGCGGTGGTTTTGGTAGCTCTTTTGAGCGTGAGCCTGAAGCGGTGCTACGTGACGTTATAGAAGGTATTGTCTCTATAAATGCTGCTGCCAAGGAGTACGGTGTCGTTATCGATAGCGAGACCTTGCAACTAGATGAAAAAGCCACTAAAGCCTTACGTGCAGAAGCGGCATAGTTAATACAGGGATGTATTGACTCTACATATTATATAAAGAAGTTTAAGGATGACTTATGAGTTATGAATTTCGTTTAGGCGTAGATGCTGGTGGTACTTTTACCGATTTCGTGTTGGCTGAAAAAGGCGGAGACATACATCTGTTTAAAGCCCCTTCTACCCCTGAAGATGGTACCAAAGCGATTGCTAACGGGCTGCAACAAATTTCAGAGAAGTTTAATCGCTCAATCACAGATATTATCCAAGCTTGTGACTTATGTATTAACGGTACGACTGTTGCCCTGAATGCTCTGATTCAAATGAAAGGCGTGAAGGTAGGATTACTCTGTACTAAGGGACATGAAGACAGTATCGAAATTCGTTTGGGTCATAAAGAAGAAGGCCACCGTTATGATGCCAGCTATCCCCCAGCGCCGCAGATAGCACCGCGAGATTTGCGCTTCCCTATTCGCGGACGGATACTTGCCGATGGGACAGAGCGTGAAGAGCTTAATGAAGACGATATTCTAGCAGCCATAGAAGAGCTTAAACGCCAAAATATCAAAAGTGTGGCCATCTCTTTTGTGTGGTCAATACGCGATACCAAGCACGAACAGCGCGCAAAAGAGCTGGTACAGCAGCACATGCCTGATGCATTTGTATGCTGCGGCAGTGAGGTCTATCCGCAAATTAAAGAATATACACGCACCTCGACGACTCTAGTTAATGCTTATTTGAGTCCGATTATGTCATCTTATGTCTATAAAATTGATGACTACTTCAAACAGCTCGGCGCTGATCAACCGGTACGTTACTTCCAATCTAATGGCGGTCTTGCATTGGGCGAAGTGATGAAGGAGCGTGCGGTTAACGCCATTAACTCAGGACCTGCTTCTGCCCCGCAAGCTGGATTGTATATCGCTGAACCTTTCGGTATCAATAATGTGATTACTGTCGATATGGGTGGTACCTCGTTTGATATTACGTTAGCAAAAGACGGCAAAACCAGTCTGAATCGTGATATTGATTTTTTACGAAATCGTATTGGCGTACCTATGATTCATGTCGAAACCTTAGGTGCAGGTGGTGGCTCTATCGGCCATATCAATACCTTTGGCATGCTAGAGGTAGGACCACAAAGTGCAGGCGCGACCCCAGGTCCTGCGTGTTATGGTAAAGGTGGCACGCTACCGACGGTCACCGATGCCAACTTGATTCTGGGTTATCTGCGTCCTGGCGCGGTATTAGGCGGTATTGTCACCTTAGATGAAGACAAAGCAAGGGCTGCTATCGAAGAGCATATCGCTCGCCCATTAGATATTGATTTGCCGCATGCGGCTTATGGCATCAGCACTATTGTCAATCAAAATATGGCCAATGGTATTCGCCGCATCACTATCGAAAAAGGCTATGACCCTCGCGACTTTGCCTTAGTCTGTGCAGGCGGTGCTGCTGGTATGCACATTATTCCTTTAGCAGAAGAGATGGGTATTAATACCATACTTGTGCCCAAGTCAGCCTCTTGCCTATGTGCTTTTGGCCAGATTATCTCTGATGTCAAATACTCATATCTAGCCACTCAGATTATGATTATGTCTGCAGATGCTAACCTTGAATCTTTGAATGCCACTCTTACAAGGCTAGAGAAAGATGGTATTGAAAAGCTTAAAGAGGACGGATTTAGTGACGACGATATAGAAGTTGAACGCGCTATGGAGATGCGCTATGTTGGACAAGTCCATGAATGCAATGTCATCGTGCCAAACGGCAACATAGATAGTAATGCTGCCGCAGATATCCTACAAGCCTTTCATAAGCGTCATAAAGAATTATATACTTATGATGAACGAGATAGTGCTGTAGAGCTTGTGAACGTAGAAGTTTCAATCATTGGTAAAGTGGTTAAACCTGAGCTACCGACGCTAGATGCTCAAGTTGGATCTGTAGAAAGTGCTAAAGTGGATGAGCGCCAGATGATACATGATCATACTTACCAGTGGATTCAAACGCCTATTTATGATGGCAACAAATTGGGCGCAGGAGCAGTCGTTACTGGTCCAGCTTTGATTGAAGAGCCAACCACAACTATTGTGATTAAACCTAATTGGCAAGCTGATTTGCATCAATCTGGAACATATAAGTTGAGTAAAATTTAATAATGTGAATATAATACTCTTTATAGGTATTAGTTAAACCTTCGCCTTTCTCTCTTTATGGGAGAAGGGTATTTATCGTTTTTATTAAGACAAACATGAAAAACAAGATAAATTTGAAAAACAAGTTGAGAAAGAATAAAGAGCTGTAAATTCATTGCCAAGCATTTAAGGATGAATGCAAATGGAACATAGTCAAGTAATAAACAAAGAACACGATGAGCACACTGGTTTTGAGAAAATTAGTAGCATTCAGGGGCTTCAATCAGAAAGTAAACCGCTGCTCAATGCAAACGGTTGGCAACGTGTTGTTAATGAAACCTATTTTGACTTAAAAGTACAAGTCAAAAGACCCAATCAGTTCACTGGACAAATTCAACAAGCAGTTTTGGATCAAATGGGTATCTCAGACTATGTTGCTGATTCTGTCCATTATCAGCGTAGTGGTCAGGATTTATCCAAGGCCAGCGATAGTATTTTGCTGACGTTTCCACTCAATGGCTCAGTATGTTTCCAACAACAAAAACGGCAGTTAACTTGTCACCCAGGTCAATTCTTTATCGAGCTGTCTCACGAACCTTATTAATTTTACCATTCTGAAACTGTAAAGCTACAAGTCCTCAAAGTGCCTATCGCCAAGTTAGAAAACCACCAGCGTTTAATAGAGCAATATTTTGCCCAGCCTATCACTACTGAAAAAGGCTCTGGCAGACTACTTAATCATCAAATCAATCATGCCCTGCACTTAGCCACTAATTTTGAATTATCATCTGTAGAGTCGCAATTATTAGAGCAACAACTACTAGATTTAATCATACATACTTTGCACCGTCCTACCCTATCTCTAGCAGACAGCCAAGTCTCAACGATAAAAGCCGCTCACTTGCAACGTATCGAAAATTTTATACATTTTAACTTGGCCAACCCCCAGATTTCTCCCAAGCTAGTTTCACAATCCTGTCATATCTCTGAGCGCTATATACATCTTTTATTTCAAGACCTGCCTTACTCGTTTTCGGAATGGGTCAAACTAACCAGACTGCTAGCCGCCAACAAGCTATTGACTAAAGCTAATTGTAGCTCTGTTGCAGAAGTTGGCTATCAGGTTGGCTTTACCGATCAAAGTTATTTCTCGCGTATCTACAAAAAACACTTCGGCTTCCCGCCCAAAGATACGCCTTCGACTCACTGTAAGCCTCACTAAATGGCTTACATAGCGTAAAAATGAAAACAATTTATCCGTTTCATCATTGTTCTTCAAATAAGAACTTTGATTTGTGATTATGGCTATTTATCTACTTCTAAATAACTAATAAACTGTAATGACAGTATAACGGTAAGATTGATAACGGTAAGATTAATTAAGATAGAGACGAACGCTTTGCCATAACTACAAAATCATAAGAATACAGTCCCTCTTTGCATACCTTTTTTAATAGATACTCAAGCTGAACTATCACCTATCTTTATCAATCCTCGTTATAGTCGTTTTTAATTCGAACTTAAATTAAAAATTAATACTTAAATCAAAATAAATGGGAGATCGGTATGGGCTTATTAGTCGATGGCAAATGGCAGGACCAATGGTACGATACCGATGCTAGTGGCGGCCATTTTAAACGTGAAGAGTCAGGCTTTAGAAACTGGGTTACCAAAGATGGTAGCGCAGGACCAACAGGTACAGGCGGCTTCAAAGCTGAACCTAATCGTTATCATTTATATGTATCTTTGGCCTGCCCTTGGGCGCATCGCACGACCATTTATCGTAAGCTCAAAGGTTTGGAAGATATGATTTCGCTATCTGTCGTTCATCCCTACATGGGTGATCACGGCTGGACGTTTGCAGATGGCGCTGGAGTGATTGCCGACCCTATCTCTCATGCTAACTACGCTTATGAGATATACACTACCGCAAAAGCAGATTATACAGGACGCGTCACCGTCCCTATTTTATGGGATAAAAAAACCAACACTATCGTCAGTAACGAGTCATCCGAAATCATTCGTATGTTCAATTCAGCCTTCGATGAGGTTGGTGCGCTATCAGGTGACTTTATACCGTCAGAGCTACTAGCGGAGATCGATGAGGTTAATGCGTTTGTATATTCTGCTGTAAATAATGGGGTTTACAAATCTGGCTTTGCAACCACGCAAGAAGCTTACGAAGAAGCCGTTAATGAGCTATTTGATGCGCTAGATGTACTAGAGAAGCGTTTGAAAGACCAGCGTTATTTGGTCGGTAATACCATTACTGAAGCTGATTGGCGTTTTTTTACCACGCTTGTGCGTTTCGATGCCGTTTATGTAGGTCATTTTAAATGTAACCTGCGCCGTATCGTCGACTACCCTAGCCTTTGGGGCTACCTACGAGACTTATACCAAGTACTGGGTATAGCCGAGACCGTAAATATGGATCATATCAAGGGCCATTATTACACCAGTCATGCCAATATTAATCCAACTGGCATCGTACCTGTCGGTCCTTATATTGACTTTAATACGCCACATGGTCGCGAGCAGTTATCATAAATAGACAAGCGATGATAACAAGATACAGGACTACTGGTATGAATTTTTAGCAGCATCTATCTGCGTAGGCACAGCAAGCCAGAAAAATTTATACCAGTTTCGTGTTATCAAATAACGTATCCATTTTATTTAGTATCGACTATAGTAAATAGATAAGCATTCGCATACTAAAAAGGCTGCCTAAGATTATTCTCATAATCATGGACAGCCTCTTTTTTTAAAGTTTAAACGTAGTTTTATTAGTGTCTTTGAGTGACATCCAAATCACTTGAATAGGCAAATAAGGCAGGCGCACCGCCAGTATGCCAAAATAAAACACGGTCGGTTTTCTTAATTTTTCCCGTACGAATCATATCTATGAGCCCGCCCATCGCACGACCCGTATAAACAGGATCTAATAATATTCCCTCTGTTTGCGCCGTCAACTCAATGGCTTCATTTTCGAGTGTGCCAACCACTCCATAACCCTCGCCAACATAATCAGAATTAAGAATTAAATCAGACTCTGAAAACTCGTAATCTGCATTGATGAGTTTTGCCGTACTGTTAGCAAGAGAGATAGTATATTGATCAAATGGCACTTTATCGGTTTCGCCTTTATCAATGTTGATACCTACTATCTTATAAGGCGAGTTGAATATTCTATTACCAAGCATTAAGCCTGCTTGTGTGCCACCAGAGCTGGAGGCAAAGACGATATGAGTAAATGTTTCGTTGATGCTTTCACGTTGCGACTCTAGCTCTTTAAAGGCTTCTACAAATGCTAAAGTACCTAGCTCGCTTGAGCCACCATAAGGCACCACATAGACATTCCTGCCTGCTTTGGTTAATTGCTCAACGATTTTAGGAATGTCTTCACCTTTACGGTTGGCTCCTGCCCAATGAATATGACAACCGAATATTTTATCCAGCAACAGATTGCCACTTACTTGCTCAGGCTCTTCTCCGCCTAACACTAAGTGACATTCAAGACCCAAGCTCGCTGCAGCGGCTGCCGTTTGGCGACAATGGTTTGATTGTGCAGCACCTGCGGTAATAATCGTATCTGCGCCTTTGGCAAGCGCATCACCGATGATAAACTCAAGCTTGCGGGTTTTGTTACCGCCTAGTGCTAGTCCTGTATTGTCATCTCTTTTCATGAAAATCTCAGGGCCAGCAAGCTCTTTGCTTAATCTGGTGAGTTCAATTAATGGTGTTGGGAAAAACCCTAGCGACTGTCTAGCTATATTGTTATATTCCATGTTTTGTCCATTTTATAATAAGAAAATTATGGATGATGTTAAACCTTATCCATTGATAATAGTTATTCATAGGTTGTTATTTAACTTATATTAATAGCACACTACCAAAAGTAGTAAAAGAAGCTATTTTTAAATCTTGCCTAGATATTTGGCATATTAACGACTTATTCATAAAACTCTTGGTGTTATTAAATAAATTAACAGACAAAAAAACCCCAAGTAAACGAATACTTGAGGTTTTTGTGCTTGTGAAAACTACTACTTGATATCAGCATCCGTCAAATCTAATACTGTTTTAATATCATTCATCATTGACAAGGTATCAGGGTTCTTGTCTTCTGATTTATTGCCAACCACATAGTAAACCAATTTGAAGGCGTCGATGCGTTCTGGCTTAGTCTCGATTAGTGTGCTTAAAGATTTAATAGAGGCATCTTCAGCAAAACGAACGATAAGCGTCTGAGTATGTATCATAGCCGCCAAATCAGTGTGCGACAAGTGAGTAAAAGGTTCTTGCTCAGTAAGCACTTCGGTCAAACGCATCAGCTGGTCACGGTCTATGTTATTATCAGCAACAATATTGCATAAGATCATCATACGCACAACCGCCTCATTAAAACCACCTTCAGCAATTTTGGTCAGTGCCTCCTCTACCTTCGGCAATTCATGCAATTCATCTTTATTCAAAAGACGGCGTGAGCCTACTGATTCTCCATACTCACGAAACCAAGGCATTGACCAAATGCCGAAGAACATACTCTCTGTATACCTACCTTGCCAATCTCTCCAAAAGTCTAGCGTCACTCTAACACTATCCATAAACATTTTTTCTACTTGCAAGAAAAGGTTATCCTGCTGCATAGATTCAATAGCTGGCAGTTTTACTCTGGCATAAACATCAGAAGGCTGATGCGTTTTTTGAGTTTTTTGTGTAGGAACGAAGTCTTCACTTCGTTGATTATCGGTTGTAGTAGTAATTGCTTTACTCAAATTACAGGCAGCTACTGCTAGCGGATTTTTACTACTCCATATGCTTCTTTGCAGTCTCAGTGGGTGCATAGTACGCATAAATTGAGCAGAAGTCTCATTGCTCATAGCCTTCACTAGTGGGCGCAAATTATGCTCATAAGCTTGGGTTTGAGTCATCGAATAGCGATGTACTGCCTTAAATAACTCTTCATCCGTTCGATTATCCCCTATCGCCTGACTTAAATCTTCAAAAGTACGACGCTTCAAATCAACGGTAAACGTTTTTTCTTGCCCAGATCCTTCAATACGGTCAATATCCAACTCATAGAGTCCAGGAGGTAAAACTTCGATCATATCCATTATCGAGGCAATACCTGTATGTTCATGGTTGGCTATTTTTGAGCTCACAAAGATACCCAAATGACCTACTTGTTCATGAATCATATAGATGATACGTTGACCGCATACTTCAACATCTCTCTCATCACTATAAGCATCCAAAATCCACGTTAATGCCTGTTGTGGAGGAGTAATATCATCACCACGTGAGGCAAAAGCTATAATCGGTGCTTTGACATTACGCAGGTCAATATTTGTTCCTTTTTCTAGCTGTGCGGTATTGCGAGCAAGACGATTACCAATAAAGATATTTTCTACAATCCACTGAATTTCTTTATCATTCATCAAGAAAAATCCACCCCACCAGCGTTCAAAATCAAGAAAGCGCTGACGATTAGCCTGTGGGTTTTTGTACAGATCGTAATATTTTCCCACATAGTTGCGATAGGGGGTCATTTTTTCAAAATTATCGACCAGTGCTGCCCCATCGAACACCCCGTTATTCATATCAGCACTAAGCATGGATAGCCAAGTGCCACCGTTGACACCTGCTTTGTAACGCATTGGATTGATCCCAACCTCTCCGCTCCAAGCTGAGATAGGCGCACCATTTAAGACGATAGGGCCTTTAATATCTGAATTGGTTGCAGCTAAAATGAGCGCTGCCCATCCACCCTGACAGTTACCAATGATTACTGGTGACTCTGCATTTGGATGTCTCTTTTCTACCTCACGGACAAACTTTCCTTCTGCATAAGTAATATCGGCAATGGTTTGTGTCGGCTCTGGAAGACGCTTAAACGCCACAAAATATACAGGATGCCCCTGATTAAGTGCGACACCGACTTGACTCTCATGTTTAAAGCCGCCGATACCAGCACCGTGCCCAGCTCTAGGATCGATAATAATATAAGGGCGTTCATTGTCATTGGTGACAATCCCTTCAGGCGGCTCTATTCTCAGTAAGACATAGTTGCACGGGCGTTCAAACTTGCTTGCATCCATGATTACTTGATAATCATAATCTAAAACCGGTGGACAGCCAGCCAGCTCATGCTCAAGAAAAATATCGCCACGCTCCTTGAGTACATCGACCGTTTGTAAAAATCGTTTACTACTGTCAGTGCTGTAGCTTAACCATTCTTGCCATAGCCTTTTTGGGGTATACGTCTTTTGCCAACTGTTCATGATGGCATTCTTGTCTTGACTCAGTGTCCGTATGTTTTCTTGAATTTGTTGATGATTTTGTTGTAGATGTTTACAAGTAACTTCTATTAGCAAACCAGCACTATCTGTCCTATAGTGATTTTGTAGGTTGAGTTCGTCTAAGGTACTTTCATTTTTGTAAAATTGATGGTTTACCATATCTTGAAAGTTTGGTATCAAACCTGTAGCTCTATGATGTGGGTTGCTACGACTTAACCATACTTCGGCTTTGTCTGGATTTTCAATATTTTCTTCAATAATGTCTGACATAGCTGGTTCCAATTTTGAGTTAACGATCATGTTTTTTCATACATTGTATATATTGATTTTAATACTGAATCTCGATACTGAAATCTTGATACTAAGTTCTAAGCTCAATAGGAGCTGTATGCCACCCCTATTGATCATCCGGTAAAGTTAACTTTTAACCAAAATATAAGATCTGTCAACTAGGTGTTAATCGAGCGTAAAGCTTCATCCGCTCTAACGTGTACATATTCTCCCGGAGCATCACATATTACCTGCCACTCTTTACCTGTGTGCTTCACACCCGGTTGTCTGCTATCTACTTCGCCTGCGCTGTGCTTCTTGATCCACTCTCCCCAATGCAGCCACCAGCTCTTATCCTGTTTTTCTGCTTTGGCATACCATTCATCAGGATCGGCGACATAATCTTCATGTATATAAAAGCCGTATTTTCCCGTTGGCGGGTTAATAATGCCAGCGATATGTCCTGACTCACCGAGTACAAAAGTAACATCTCCACCGAGCACTTGTGTAGACGCGTAGCTCCCTTTCCATTTGGCGATATGATCTTGCAATGTTGCCACGACATAGGTTGGGATAGTCACTTTTGACAAATCAATCTTCACGCCGTCAAATGCTAGTTCGCCTTTTTTAATCATCTTATTAGCTAGGTACAGCTCACGTAGTACAAAACTGTGCAATGCGGCCGTCACGTTGGTGGCATCAGAGTTCCAATATAAGAGATCAAAAGGAATAGGACGCTCACCTTTTAGGTAATTTTGCACATAATAATTCCAATAAAGGCTGTTTTCACGTAACAGACTAAAGGCGGCGCCCATTAATCGTCCGTCGAATACACCTTGTTGATCTCCTTCTTGTTCAAGAGCACTCACCGTACGTTCATCAATAAATACGCCTAAATCCCCAGGATCGCTAAAGTCAAATATCGTGGCCCAGAAAGTAGCACTAGCAATACGATCTGCCTGCTCATTTTCAGTTAACCAAGACAGCGTCAACGCCAGTAACATACCGCCGATGCAATAACCGATGACGTTGGCATCTGGCTCATCAGTAATCTCTTTAATGACATCTAAAGCAGTCAGCAACCCTTCGTGCATATAGTCTTTCATATTGACGTCTTTATAAGCCCGCGTTGGATTGGCCCACGACATAACAAATACACTATGACCTTCATTGAGCGCCCAACGGATATATGAGTTTTTCTCTTTTAAATCCATGATATAAAATTTATTAATCCATGGCGGTACAATCAATAAAGGACGTTTATTAACTTTGGCTGTAGTTGGATTATATTGTATCAACTCAAACAACCGATTGCGGAACACCACTTTGCCCGTCGTCGTGGCGATGTTTTCACCCAGCTTAAAAGCATCATTATCAGTCATGCGAATGCTCAGCATTTTAGAGCTTTTTTCCATGTCTTCTGTTAGCTGCTTGAGTCCCCTTACTAGATTCTGTCCCTTTGACTCCATGGTCAATCGCAGTATTTCAGGATTACTCCATAAGAAGTTACTTGGTGCCATTGCATTTAGCCATTGACGAGTAAAAAAGGATAAACGCTGGCGAGTTTTTTCATCAACACCTTCAGTATTATCAATGGTGTCCATCATGCCGTTAACCGTTAGCAGATAACTTTGTTTTAGCAAGTCAAAAACAGGATTGTTGGTCCATTCATCATCTTCAAAGCGTCTATCGCCTTTTTCTGGGGTAACGAGAGGTTGTGGTTGATTTTCTGATCCCTTCATTAGGGTGTTTTGATACAGTTGGAACTGCTGTTTCCACAGATTTGTTTGCTGTTCAATTAACACAGTGGGGCTTTTGTCTGTGACGCCAGTATTGAACTGCTGCCATCCGTCTATCAAATTAAGCATTAGGGACTGGCTTATATTATCGTCCTGACCGACTCGTTTTAACATTTCGCTAAATAACTTTTGGGTCGATTCGTTAAAGTCACCCGCATCGTTGTCAGTATTTTGATCATTTTGCCATGAGTCTGGTTTCTGAGAACCCGCGTTTCCAGTAGCATTCGGCATCATAAAGTTGCCAAAACTCTTCATTGAATCTTGCCATAGCTTCATATTGGCTTCAAATGGGTTTGAAGTTTGACCAGATTGATTAAATAAAGATTGGTTGAATTGACTAACTTGGTTCAACTGATCTAAATATTGTTGACCAAAGCCACTAAAATTAAAGGCATCATTAGTGTTGTCTTGGTTATTTTGACTATCTTGTGTATTTGACTCGTGGGATGACTTGTTTGATTGTTCATCGGAGTTCTGATTATCCCTATCGGACTGCTGATTATCCATATCTTTACCCATGTTCCTGTTTATAAACGATATCTAGCTATAAACTACATCTAATTTGTACGAAAGTGCAAGCACAATAAGTTCACACTGCTAACACAATAGAAAAAAGATGGGATAGAGCTATCTAACCCACCTTTTAGGTGTGATAATTACATGATATCTCATTATTAACTACTAATAAGATAATTAAATTCATCAGTAATTACAATTACTTATTTGTTGATTTTCCAGTGCTGCTAGTATTACTAGTACCAGTCTTTGCATTTGTCTTAGCATTGGAATTGGAATTTGTATTAGCATCAGCTTTAGTATCGGCTTTAGTATCGGCTTTAGTATCGGCTTTAGTATCGGCTTTAGTATCGGCTTTAGTATCTGATTTGGTATCTGCTTGTGTATTTGTGCCGGTAGCAGTTTTTGCAGCCTTTGTGGCTTGCTCACTAAACTGCTCAGCCATCTTATTCATATTTGCTGCGTATTCTTGACCTGTCTTGGTTGCTTGGTCAGCAGTTTTTTGCATATTTTCCTGCATTTTTTCACTGGTTTGACCCTGAACTTCACCCAAAACTTTCATAACGTCATCATGCATATTACTGCCAAGCTCTGTCATGCGCTGAGCATCTGATAGCATTTTTTGACTAATTGTATTAAGCATTTCTGCTTGCTTGCTGCTAAAGTCTTTGGCAGCTTCTGGAGAGTCTATTTCTGAAACTTGACGCATATTCTCTAGACCCATTTCTGCGTAGGTCTTAATAGTATTAAGGGAAAACTCGGTCATCATTTCAGCATTTTTCAAAAAAGCTTGGTTTAGCTTTGTCCAAGGCTCGAACATTTTCTGTGTACTCTCATTGAACTGGTTCACGTAATCTTGCGGGGTCTGTTGTGACATATTATTACTCCGTGTATCGAATGATTGATTTAGCTTTGTCCAAGGCTCGAACATTTTTTTTGCGCTCTCGTTAAACTGATTCATATAATCTTGAGGGGTTTGCTGTGACATATTACTACTCCGAGGATTGATGGTTAAAAGAATTACGCGTGTTGGTTGTTAAGAAAACATTATAATGTTATTAAGTTTGAGACATTATTTAGTAATGTAACAAATATAATTTATTTAACATTAGAGTTAAGACATATATTGACCACCATTAACTGATATGGTTTCACCTGTGACGAATATTGCGTCATCACTAATAAGATACATACAAGCAGCAGCGATTTCATTTGCACTAGCTAAACGATTCATTGGTATAGTTTCTTTGATTTTATCCATTATGTGTTCAGGTACACTTTCTACCATGGGCGTATATGTATAACCGGGAGCGACGACATTGGCGGTAACTGAAGAAGTAGCACCTTCATATGCTAGAGCCTTAGTAAATCCAATAATACCTGCTTTAGCGGCCGAATAGTTCGTCTGTCCATACTGACCACGTAAACCATTTATCGAGCTGATATTGACAATGCGGCCTGTTTTTTGTTCTAGCATTTTTACAAAAACTGGATGAACAATGGTATAAAGAGACGTTAGGTTGGTGTCAATTACCTCCTTCCACTGCGCAAAGCTCATTTTTTTGAAGCTACTATCACGAGTAATACCTGCTCCATTTATCAAGGCGTAAATACTGTCATACTTATCAATTGTCTGTTGAATCGCTACCATCGCGGTTTCGTGATTACTCACATCAACGGCCAGAAACTCAAAGTTACTCGAGTCAAATCCATTGTCATCGCACCACTTCTTCGTACGTTCTGGATCGTCTTTACTTAAAGTTGCAATAACATGGTAGCCACTAGCCACTAACTTTTCACAAATAGCCGTACCGATGCCACCAAGCGCGCCGGTTACTAAAGCAACTTTTTTATCTGACATATTTGATTTTGGCATAAAAAACTTCCTTGTTCGTTAATGAATAATTAGTGTACAGCTGTATTCTTTTTTCAGAATATAACATAGTTATCTCGTGATAGTTATCCTATGTTGGTAATAAATCATTGTTATTTGTAAGGGTTTAATACCAAATGAGGACCGATTATCATTAATAAACTAATGAAGAGTAAAAACCTGCAGATCTTACTCTATCAGAAATCAGGTTCTATAAGCTAATAACTATTATGTAAACGTGTCTTTAATCTAACATTTCAATGTTACAAATTAAGGGCACACAAAAAAACCCGAATAAACGAATACTTGAGACCGAATTAGTTGTATCAGCTAATTATCTAAATAATGTTATAGAGTTTTCTATGAATAGAAGTTTCTGAAGATCATTTATACGTTAAATTAAAAACCAAAGGGAAAAATTATTTCATCCCTTTGGCTTTTTATATGTCTATAAAACTACGACATATTTTTCGCAGCTTTAAGCAACTTTGCTATGAGGTTTGGGTTCTTAGCAAACGCGAGTAAGGTATCGGCCAATTGTTTGTTTTTGGCAATCTCGGGCCGTAATTCCGATTGATTGTCATCTGTACAAACTTTTTTAAGGCATTCGATCACCTCTTCGGCATCAATCTTTTGTCGTTTGAGGAAGCTGCGAATACTATCCATCTCCAGCAAACACATGAGCAGATGGCAAAGTTTTTGATCACGTCCATCCGTGTTACTGCTTGGGAACGGCTCATCACCGCCTATCCAGACCGAAGCACTTAAGAGTTGCTCCCTTGTAAAAGGGTTGTTTTGTATCGACTGACCTTTAGCCAAAACTCGCACCTTATAGACACCGGCTGAACCAGCATTGAATGTGACATTAAAAACACCAGGCTCAACCTCCGATAAGGTTAGGTTTGATTTAGTGCCGTTAGGTCTTTCCAACTCCGCTCGGACAGACGCACTATTGTCCAAGGGGCGCTCGTATTGGGTTAATTGTGCTGATAACGTTATCATGCCACCTGGTTCTCGGCTGGCTTGTTCAAGCTGCGCTTTGAGGCGTAAATCAGAGCTAGAATGCACGTTGAAAGAATAGCGTAGCCCATGTGTTTTGACCTCATCAAATTTTTCACGGTCATTTTCAAGGCTGGCTAAATATTTAGCGAATACTTTTTCATTCAGATTGAGGACGGCATGCCATTGACCTTCACGTTCTTCCAACCCTGCGACAGCGGTCGGCAAAGTCATGCGATAAAACTGCACATGTTCATTTGCTGAAAACGCTAACTCAACAGAAGCATTGGCAATGCTTGGGTCGATAATTTTGCCACTCGGAGTTTCAAGCACATAGTCAAAAACATCTGGTAGAACGTCTCCCGTCAACAAAATTGCATCCACTGTGATATCTGCTTCGTTAAGATTAAACGGAATACGTATCTCGCGGTCAGGTTGAATCCAACCTTCGGGATCCATCACTACCTCCGTATTTTTAACCCCTGACAATATCTGCAAGAAGTATTTTTGAAGCGTAAAGTAATCATTGGAGTCCAACGTGCCAGTCATCAAAACGTAACCGTCCGCACTACCAGTTAGTGCAATCAAGGCAGCAGGCTCAATTTGTAGTGCCGTTCCTAAACCAATGGCAAAGACACTGTCATCAATGATGCCAATATCCAATTCGTCAATGTAAGGCGATCGGTTTTCGCGACCATCCGTTAGCGCCACTATAGCGGTATGATTATAGCTGCCAGATGCCAAATCATCCAACTCGCTACTGGCCAACTCAATCCCACTACCAATAGACGTCGAACCGCCAGGTGATGGTTGATCCGTGATGGCTTCATTCGCAGCTATACGCCCAGAGCCAGTCCCTACTGCGCCCGCAACCGCAATCGGAGTCCCTAGAGTCGCATCATTGTCGAAATACACCACACCAATGCCGTCCTCATCGCCTAATAGATCGACGAATACAGGCGCGCTGTCTTTGAGCACATCAATACGCAACCGACCATCGCCTGCGTCCCAAGCCATACTACCAGATTTATCCAACACCAAAACGGTGGCAACCGTTGGTTTGGGAATAGTAGTAGCAGATAAACTAATGAGCCACGTCTGCCCAGTTTGCACACAGGTAACTTCCGCGGTTTCTGGGCCTGAGCTACCGGCATTGGTTGCCGTGTATGAAAACCAAACCTGTGCCACATTAGTATTGTCTCTATTAACGACGACCCTATCACCGTCAGGCGTTCCAAACCCTGTACCCGTTGGGCCAGACGTGATAGTAAAGATTAGCTCTCTACAAAAACTGTTGTCAGGACTAGGAGGACTTATATTAAAAGTTGCAGCCCGCACCGCTGTACTACCTACAGGTATGGCGTTGAACACTAACGTCGTGTTAAGCGGTGTCACTATGGGCGGCGTATCCGTATCATATGAGTAACCCATAGCATGATGATCCAACGTCTCAGATACCAGCATACCCAAGCCAAAGAGCGTGTCGCTCAAGCGGTGACCCTCGAGATCATCGCTTGCTGTGTCTCCAGGTACATAAGGCACTGTTGGATGCAGCGCTTGCCAATCAGCCCACAGTTTATCCACAAAGCAATGATGTAGAAAGAAGACCGGATCATTGGGTGAGGTGGGAGGCAGCATAGAGCCAGTTATCCATTCATGGACGAGGTTATGGGTATTTCCGGGCGGAGGTGTTTTGCCGTTGACAGTTAGACGTCCTTCATTCGCGCTGCGATAACCCTCCGCGCTCGTTGAATCGAAATTACCGCTGTCATAAATGGAGATCTGCTGAATTTCATCAATGTCAGCTTGAGTGGGCAAGTCCGGAGTGTTAGGACGAGAGCCAAAATTCCGAACCAAACCAAAATGCATACCCGATGAGTTGGTATTATTTCCGAATATATCAATGATATTCCAACTGTTATTTATGTCTGAAGCGTTATAGGCAAATGGTCCGCTTTGAACAAAGTTACCCGCACCAGATCCGTTGCCGCCCATAAGGTCGTTGGCCCAGACGGCCGCATTCATAGGATCCGCCGCATCTGACGCCCAGTCCCAATACGGCAATGTTACTCCAGGTACTAATCTGTCCAAGTCCAGCTCAAACTGGCGTATAAACGCACGGTGCCACGGCAAAAACGCTGGACCACGATGCGCTCCATTTCGTACCCCGTCACCTACCCCCCACCCCCCCGGTGTTCCTGTTCGCGCGACGATATAGTGGTCAAGTACATACTTGTCATAGGTGTTGGTTATGTTAGGGTATCTGTCACGTACATGTGCTGGATCGTTTAGATCTTCGACGTATTCATATTCCTCGGCTTTCATGAGCTTAATAGCGGTAATGAAAGCGGCCTTTTCCTCTGTCGTCAGAGAATTCACGTTTTTTCTACAAGTCATGAGTGACAATTCCTTTATTAAATGCTTGGAATTAGATGCTTGAAGTTAATTACTAGGAGCAAAGGTCCAGGCAGTGTGAATTTGAATAAACTGTGTATATGAAATGAGTTATTGTCAGAAACCTGATATGTTATCAATCACGTCTTGCGCCAACTCAATCGGTGACGAGTATGAAGAATATGGTAATAAACCGGACTCAAATGCTCCATTACGAAACTCTACGACTTCAAATGCTTCATCGTTGATTTCAACCTTTAATCTCTGTAAAAGCTTTTGGTTTTTATCAGAGCTTGGCAGTTTAGAAAAGGTAATTTTCCGTCCTTTATACTCTATGGATTTGGGATACTTCTCATCTGGGGTATGTTTGTTATTCTCATTCATTTTAATTTCTCCATTAGCCAGATATTTAGTACGACTGTTTGGTTTAGCCTTATATTGCAGCGGACATCACAACTGAAAGTCAACAGCACGAGCAGATGTAGAAATGATTACCAAACACATAAAATAAATGTACTAATGCTTGGAAATTATCCATTACATCAATGGTTTATCACTTTTATCTATACACAGTCTAATTTGAGTTGTCAAACCCATGAGATTCCATCTACAGAGATTTTGATTAGCATTCTGACGATAAAATCCACTCCTATTAGATTTAATGTTTTTCAAAATTTGCAGCAGAAAAAGAGAGTCAAAAACCTAATACCAGCCTCCAGATGGTTGTAAAATTTGCATTAATATCTTAAGAAGTATTGTTAATTAATCTAAACTCAATTTAGTTATTTGATATACTCATTATTACAAATATACTAAATAACTAAGATTTATTTAATAGGATTTCTTATAATTCTTTTTAAATGTGATTTTTAGAATTGCTTATAAATATAAAGTGAAAGTCTAATAGCAGATTAATGTTGCTTGAGTAGAAATATGATGATTAGAGTGAGTCCAGGCTACATTCATATGTAATGGATTATATGTCGATGGATTAATTAGATACTTGCTCATTGGCACTATGCTAGATGAAAAGAGGTTTATGATGAAAAATAAACTGATTGAAAAGTACGTACCATCTAACTCTTCATACTAAGCTATAAAAGCTAAGCAATAAAAAGCCAAAGGGACGACATATATCATTCCTTTAGCTTTTTATGTATCAATCATGACGCTATCACCGTCATGATTGAGTACACTGATATTAAAATTTTCAGTTTACACGGTTGTACTACTTACAGCCGTGTCGTTAAACACTGACGCTATATTGATCGATGTCACTATGGCAGGCTATCTGTATCATACGAGTATCCCATAGCATGGTGATCCAGCGTTGAGGATACCAGCACACCTAAACCAACAAGTTCGTCGCTTAAGCGGTGACCATTGAGATCATTGCTTGCCGTGTCGCCCGGTACATAAGGCACTGTTGGGTGCAATGCTTGCCAGTCAGCCCACAGTTTGTCCACAAAGCAGTGATGGATAAAGAAGATCGGGTCATTAGGCGATGTGCCAGGCAACATAGAGCCAGCTATCCACTCATGTACGAGGTTATGGGTGTTGCCAGGTGGTGGTGTTTTGCCATTGACAGGCAGACGTCCTTCGTTTGCGCCGCGATAACCCACGCTACCTTGATTAAAATCACCGCTATCATAAGTAGAGATTTGCTGTATTTCGTTTATGTCAGCTTGGGTAGGTAAATTCAAAGTACTACTGCCAAAATTCCGAACCAGCCCGCCGTCGTTCCGTCCAAAATAATTAATGATAATCCAACTGTTCTCTAGGTCTGCTGCATCATAAGCAAACGGGCCACTTTGAACTACTCTATTCGCGCCAGATCCGTTGCCACCCATAAAATCATTGGCCCAGATAGCCGCATTCATAGGATCTGCCGCATCCGCCGCCCAGTCCCAATAGGGCAAAGTCACCCCAGGCACTAATCTAGCCAAGTCCAGCTCGAACTGGCGTATGAACTCACGGTGCCATGGCAAAAATGATGGACCGCGATGCGCTCCATTTCGATTCATGAAATTCCCGCCCCAGCCCCCAGGTGTTGCCGTGTACATAGCGATATGATGGTCAAGTACATACTTGTCATAAGTGTTGGTGATGTTAATATATCTGGTGCGTACGTATATTGGATCGTTTATATCGTCGACGTACACGTACTCCTCGGCTTTCATGAGCTTAATCGCGTTAATGAAAGCTGCCTTTTCCGCTGTCGTCAGAGTATTCAAATTTTTTCTAGTGGTATTATTGACAGGCATAGTGTTGGCAGACAAACTAATGTGCCACGTCTGCCCTGTTTGCACACTGGTAATTTCTGCTTCTCCCGTAACTGGATCAGTGTCACTGGTAGCCGTGTAAGAAAACCAAACCTGCGCCGTATTCGTATTGTCTCTATTAACGACGACCCTATCGCCGTTAGGAGTTCCGAACCCCGTGCCTGTCGGGCCGGCTGTGATAGTGAATATCAAATCTCTACAAAAACTGTTATCAGGAGTTGGGGTGCTAATGTTAAAAGTTACAGCCTGCACAGCGGTGCTACCTACAGGGGTGTCGTTAAATACTAACGTCGTGTTGACCGGGGTCACTATAGGCGGCGTATCCGTATCATATGAGTACCCCATAGCATGGTGATCCAACGTTGCAGATATCAGCGTACCCAAACCAACAAGCTCGTCATTCAAGCGGTGACCGTTAAGATTATTGCTTGCTGTGTTGCCCGGTACATAAGGTACTGTTGGATGCAGCGCTTGCCAATCAGCCCACAATTTATCCACAAAGCAATGATGCAGAAAAAACACCGGGTCATTGGGCGACGTGCCAAGCATCATAGAGCCAGCTATCCATTCATGTACGAGAGCATGGGTATTACTAGGCGGAGGTGTTTTTCCATTGACAGGTATGCGGCCTTCGTTCGCGCCGCGATAACCCACGCTACTAGTATCAAAATTACCGCTATCATATGTGGAAATCTGCTGTATTTCGTCAATGTCCGCTTGAGTGGGCAAGTTCGGAGTGTTACGGCGCGAGCCAAAATTCCGAACCAATCCGCCGTCGGGTAGTCCAAGATAATTAATAATAACCCAACTGTTATCTGGATCTGCATCATCATAAGCAAATGGACCACTTCGAACCACTCTACTCGCGCCAGATCCGTTACCGCCCATAAGGTCATTCGTCCAGACCACCGCATTCAT
The DNA here is from genome assembly GCF_001593285.1 of Psychrobacter sp. P2G3. Lineage (NCBI taxonomy): Bacteria > Pseudomonadati > Pseudomonadota > Gammaproteobacteria > Moraxellales > Moraxellaceae > Psychrobacter > Psychrobacter sp. P2G3. The sequence goes on along the minus strand of NZ_CP012529.1, from coordinate 934,108 downwards.
AGGGTTCGCCGCATCTGACGCCCAGTCCCAATATGGCAAAGTCACCCCGGGCACCAATCTGTCCAAGTCCAGCTCGAAACGGCGTATAAACTCACGTTGCCATGGCAAAAACGCTGGACCACGGTACACTGCATTGCGAGTCAAAAAACCATTCCCCCACCCTCCTGGGGTCCCTGTATACATAGCGATATGATGGTCGAGTACATACTTGTCATAGGTGTTGGTTATATTAGGATATCTGGCACGTACGTGTGGTTCATCGTTTGGGTTGTCGACGTACACGTACTCCTCGGCCTTCATAAGTTTAATAGCGGTGATGAAAGCTGCCTTTTCCTCTGTCGTCAGAGCATTCACATTTTTTCTACAAGTCATGAGTGAAAATTCCTTTATAAGATGCTTGGAATTAGATGCTTGAAGCAAAGGTCCAGGCAGTGTGAATTTGGATAAACTGTATTTTTAAGAGAGTTTATTTTTTAAATTCTGTTATGTAGTCAATCACGTCTTGTGCCAACTCAACCGGCGATGAGTACGAAGAATACGGCAGTAAACCGGACTCAAATATCCCTTCATTTAACTCTACGACTTCAAATGCTTTGTCATCGATTTCAACCTTTAATTTCCGTAAGTGCTTTTGGCTTTTATCGATGCGTTTCTCGACTTCAAGTGCCGCCTTGTCCTTTAGGTCAGAGCTTGGCAGATCAGAAAACTTAATTTTCCGTCCTTTATATTCTGTGGATTTGGGATACTTCTTGTCTGAGGTAGGTTTGTTATTCTCAATCATTTCAATTTCTCCATTTAGATGTTTAGTACAATTGTTTTTTTACACATTGCAAAAGCATGGATCATTGGTTCACTGCCGAATAAATCCGACACTGGATTTAAAATTATTATTATAAGCTCAGTTTACTAAAATACTTTTGTCAGACGCATGAGGAACAATTATTACAATCTGATAAATATATCCGCATATATGGATATATTTAGATGAAAATTAGCAACGGCATACATAAATTATCTATAACAGTAACCTTCTTGCAAAGACGACGCAAGCTGAATTTTTCGATATAAGCTATAACTAAAAACATTTAGTTAATAAATACATATCAATATTTCACCATCTTTTATTACATAATCTGCCAATATAATCCTCTAATAAGATAAAAAACAACAAAATAATTTTCGAGAAAACATACTGAATATAACAAGAGAGAAGTTTTTGAAAAGTATTAAGTTATAAAAAAAATAATCTTATAAATCAATATTTTATACAAAGTAATCAAGCACAAAAAAACCCCAAGTAAATGAATACTTGGGGCAAAACTTGGATAAACTCGAGAGTCTAAATTCGTTTTAAATATGGCGCAGCGGACGGGACTCGAACCCGCGACCCCCGGCGTGACAGGCCGGTATTCTAACCAACTGAACTACCGCTGCTTAGGTCGTTTTAGCATCTAACCTTTCTACAGGTCCACTTGCTAATAAGTGGTGGGTGATGACGGATTCGAACCGCCGACATTCTGCGTGTAAGGCAGACGCTCTACCAACTGAGCTAATCACCCTGAGCGAGGAATAAATGAAGCACTGCTTCATCCGAGCGCAAGAGAATTTTCGTATCTGAAAATTCTATAAAACTCGTTTCCTATATCTTACTACAAGAGAAAATTCTTTAAATAGAATTTTCTAAAGCTTTTATTAACTAAAGTAGTCACGCTCTAGTTAATATCGAAATACCTTAACGATAATTTCTAACAACTCAGAACTTATTAATTAAAGCCCCTTGCTGTGGGTGTGTATTATATAGATTTACAACTGCCTGTCAAATACTATTTGACCTTTTATTCCATATTTTTTGCATTATTACTTAATAATTCGACAAGCAATTGTTTTAATTAGCTTTATATTTTTAGCAATATAAAGCTATTTTAGTTATTCAAACTATTTAGCGGCTACTAATGCACGCTCGATATCAGCTTTCATTGATTCAGGCTTGGTCGTTGGTGCATAGCGATCGATTACCTGTCCATTATGACCGATTAAAAACTTAGTAAAGTTCCATTTGATACCATCTGTGAGTACCCCACCCTTTTGTTCTTTAAGCCATTCAAAGATAGGATGAGCATGGTCACCATTGACATCTATCTTGGCCATCATAGGAAAGGTCACGCCATAGTTCTTTTGACAGAACGCACCAATTTCGTCATTAGTGCCTGGATCTTGACTACCAAATTGATTACAAGGAAAACCGATGATCATTAACCCCTGATCTTTATACTGCTGGTAAAGTGCTTCTAAACCCTCAAATTGAGGCGTAAAGCCACATTTGCTAGCAGTATTAACCAGCAGCAGCACTTCACCTTGGTAGTCAGAAAACGCTTGCTGCGTACCATCTACACGCTCAGCCGTAAAATCATAAATAGTGCTCATCAGCTATCCTTGTTTTAATCACTTACTTGAATGGTGCAAAATGTAGTCGTCTTAACAGTACTTATTCTACTTGTCTGCTTCGTCCAAATCGATAGCAACTGAGTTGATGCAATAGCGCATGCCTGTCGTTTCACTTGGCCCATCTGGGAATACGTGACCTAAATGTGCACCGCAGTTGCTACATGTGACTTCTGTACGAGTCATGCCCAATGAATTATCAACATGCTCTTCAATAGCACTGTTATCGATCCCTTGATCGAAACTTGGCCAACCGCAGCTAGCATCAAACTTGCTCGCAGAGTCAAACAAATTGGCACCGCAGCCTTTACAACGATAGATACCTTTATCCTCAGTATCATTGTAAACGCCAGTAAATGGACGTTCTGTACCCTTCTCGCGCATTACGTGATATTCATCGGCGCTTAAGCGTTCTTTCCAGTCAGCTTCAGTTAACTGGCTGATCTCTTCTTTGCTAAGTTGATTGTCTTGCATGGTCTATCCTTAATTTGAGTATTTATTATCTAGTCTGCCAATTATTATCTAGCCTGTTAATAAAGTACTATTGCGAACACTTTAAGAGACTAATCTAACGTTCTTTATCTGTTGGTTATAAGCCAGTTATTCAAGGCAAGTATCTAAAACCCGCTGCCCGTATTTGTTAATGAATGTATGTAGTACTCAGCATAGTAGATAAATAAGATATAGCAATTCACCATGATTACACAATAAATCCTTCTCTACATTTACCAAATCTACACGTAAAAATGCGAGCTGTGAGGTAAACACTAATAAGCTAGTTAAGACTTTAATAACATCATGATTATAAAGAATATAACAACACTATGTGACGATTAGAACCTGTGTCATTTCCAGTTTATTTAATGCAGATTACTAATTCTTATGTCAGCTATGATGATATTTATAATCTTATTGAAACTACCATTACATTCTCACTTAACTTAATGCAAGAATAACTTGCATTATCAATTGTTAAAAAACTTGCATCCATGTAAATAATGCAATAATATCTTGCAATAGACACAGTGAAAATATAATTCCATACCAATTAAAATCTTAATTTATTAAAAACACCTAATTAGAGTCATTAAAATAGCTCTAACAAAATAGAAGGCTGGGACGATTATGAGTGATACTAAGGACAAGCTGACACAAGCCGAACGTTTAGTACAGTTGCGTCGAGATAAGGGTCTTACTGCTGAGCAATTGGCTCAAGCGATGACTGAAGCTGGTGCAAAAGTTAGTCGCGGCGCGATCTCCAATTGGGAGCGTGGCACTAACGGTATCGTCTCATCTAAACTGCCAACTCTCGCACGTATCTTGGGATGTAGCGAAGGTTACTTACTTCGTGGCGACCTAAAGAGTGACGACAAGAATCAAGACGCTATTAACAACGATAGACTAGCTAGCCCATCAGATACTCAAGCCATTCATCATCCATCTTATAATTCACAAGAAAAAACTGTCAGTAAGCAAGCTAACAGCGCAATACAATCAACAGACCAGCAAGCAGACTCAAAAAATAAAATAACTACAGGTAGTAATACTATGACATCACTAAAAAAATCTACTAAATTACAAAACGTTTGCTACGACATCCGTGGACCATTGCTACAAACAGCGACTAAGATGGAAGCAGAAGGTCAGCGTATTTTAAAACTAAACATTGGTAACCCTGCTCCCTTCGGACTTAGCGCACCACATGAAATCCTGCGTGATGTAGCAATGAACTTGCCTGAAGCCACTGGATATTCAGACTCGCAAGGTATTTTTTCGGCACGTAAAGCTGTACTGCAATATTATCAATCAAAAGGCCTGCTATCTGCCGTAGATGTGCGTGATGTCTATTTAGGTAATGGCGTTTCTGAGCTGATCGTCATGACTATGCAGGCGTTGATGAATGATGGTGATGAGGTTTTGATTCCGATGCCAGATTATCCATTATGGACAGCAGCAACCAATCTCGCTGGCGGTACAGCAGTGCATTATCGCTGTAATGAAGAAGACAACTGGCATCCTGATATTGAAGATATCAAATCAAAGATTACTAGCAAGACCAAAGGCATTGTCGTCATCAATCCTAATAACCCTACGGGTGCGCTTTATTCAGATGAAGTCCTCAAACAAATCATTGAAGTTGCCATTGAGCATGACTTGGTCATTATGGCAGATGAGATTTATGATCGCGTGCTTTATGACGACATGGTGCATACGCCAATGAGCACCTTGTCTGATGAGGTTCTTATTTTATCGTATAACGGACTATCTAAATCGCATCGGATTGCAGGCTTTCGCGCTGGCTGGATGATGGTTTCTGGTAAAAAACAACATGCCAGCGATTTTATTGAAGGCTTGGACATGCTTGCGTCCATGCGCCTATGCTCAAACGTCACAGGACAGTATGCAATTCAGACCGCGATGGGTGGCTATCAAAGTATGAAAGAATTAACTTCAGAAAAAGGACGTTTACATAAGCAACGCGAAATGGCTGTTTCACGTCTTAATGCTATCAAAGGCATTTCTTGCACCATGCCTCAAGGCGCATTTTACTGCTTTCCAAAGATGGATCCTGCCGTTTATCCTATAGAGGATGACATGCAGTTTATGATGGAGCTTCTACTAGAGGAAAAAGTATTAATGGTGCAAGGTACTGGCTTTAACTGGGATGCACCTGATCATTTCCGCGTGGTGTTCTTGCCCAATCTGCATGATTTAGAAGACGCTATGGATCGCTTAGATCGCTTCTTTGCCAAAAAACGCCAGCAATTCGGTACTGCTTAAATCTAGGGTATGTCATCATCTAGATCGTGAGGCTTAAAATGGCTAATTGATGTCACGCTCTAAATACTCAGCTTTAACTTGAATACAAAAAAACGCTTATCTGCAAAATACGGATAAGCGTTTTTTATTGTGTTTACCTAACTCATAAAGTCTGATTTACCAACTTTACAACCTTAGCATTAAAAGATGTTGACCAATACGATATAACTGATTGCAGACATTGAAGCCGCTGCAGGAAGAGTAACGATCCAAGCCAGACCAATCGGCTTCATGAGTTTCCAGTTGGTATCTCTATTAACAATACCAATACCCAGTACCGCACCTACTAAGGTATGGGTGCTCGATACTGGCAGACCCATCGTCGATGCACCCATAACCACAGCAGCGGCAGCCAATTCAGCTGAGAAACCAGAAGCAGGATGCATTTTTGCCAAATTGGTACCCACTGTTTGGATAACTTCTTTACCAATGAACCAAAGACCAACAATAAGTGCCACACCAAAGGTCAGCATCACAGCAGGTGGTACCGCAGCTTCTGTGGAAATACTATTAGTACGAATCACATCCATGATCGCTGCAAATGGACCAACAGCGTTAGCGATATCATTTGAACCATGACTAAAAGCAAAGGCTGATGCGGTAAAGACCTGCATCCAGCTAAACATAATAAATGTCGCTTTGGTTAAGTCTTCTTTATGTTTACCACGGATACTCTTGGTATAGATAAAGGTCGCGAGCCACACCAACGCCGCTATCATCCCCATGATTAGAAAACCCTGCAGGGTCGTCAAGCCGTTATTGACATTTTTCAAGCCTTTAAAGACGACTAGAGAGGTCATTACTGCGCCACCTGCAGCGGCAATAATAGGTACCCATTGTTTAAGTGCTTTTAGCGTATCAAGGTTACTGCGCTCGTTTTCAATTTCATAAAGCCGTTTATAATAATCGGTTTCTAATTCTTCAACAATACAATCATCATCTTTGTAGATTTCTTGGTCACGTAACATCGCTGAAGTATAAGCGAGTTGCTCTGACTCTGTTAGAGCGTCTAAAAACTCTTTATGATTTTGCTTTAAGGTTTTTTTGTTGCCTTTGAGTGTCGCAATGTGCGCCTCTGTTTTATCATTATATTCAATGATGTTTTTCTTAATCCGTCCATATAGGAGGTAGGACAGAACACCACCTAGTAGCGGCGACAATACCCAAGAGATAGCAATAGTTCCAACGGTTCCCCAATCTACCGTTGATAGCGCCATCTCAGTACCGCCCAGAGTGATGCCAAGGACAATGGAACTACCAACAACCCCACCGATAATGGAGTGCGTCGTTGAAACTGGTAAGCCTTTACGCGTAGCAAACAACAGCCAAAATGCAGCAGCAATCAAAGCTGAAAGCATGACATAGATGAACTGATTGGGCGTGACACTCAGACCATCTAAATCGACAATTCCGCTTCGAATAGTATCGGTCACTTCACCACCAGCCAGTACTGCCCCCGACACTTCAAATATCGCTGCCACACATAACGCTTGCGGGATAGTCAAGGTGCCAGAACCTACTGAGGTACCAAAAGAGTTGGCGACATCATTACCACCGATATTGAATGCCATGAAGACACCAAAAGCCGTCGCAACAATGAATAGCGTTGTCTGTTGACGCAGGGTGTAATCGAATCCCCACCATAAAAAATAGCTGGTCATCGCAATCAGTAAAATAGCAAAAAATAGATTGATTCTCATATTGCCAACTGGTTTGGTCGGCTCTGTAGAACTGCTGCTAATACCCATAAATTAATACGCCTTGCGTAAGCTGATTGAAAATACTTGCGATTGATAACATTGCAACGCATAACACTATCTATGTCAGAGGAGGATTAAAGTCATGACATCATATGCGCGACATGGTTCTTTTGAATACTGTTTTGAAACACTGCTTTAAGTACTTTTTTAGAAATTTATTGGCTTGTAGATTTTTATCGATTTTTTGTCATTATATTGACTTTTTCACGTTATAAACGTGCGATAGAAATTAGAGCGTCTAACATACTACTAAGCCGCAAGGTATAACGCTAAATCATTTGATTAAAGCATCTTGCGGCTTAAATATTCACTCATGATAGCTATGTTCATGATACTGTCAATTTTAACAACTTAATTATTGCTATTAAATAAGGCTAATAACCCACTTGTAATATAACTTTGCGCTGAAATTAGCAGATTGCTTATTCAGCCATTGCGAGCACGTGCCTATTATATTAAATAATTGAACATAATGCATAATGATACTATAAGATTTGTAACTGAAGATATCTGCATCAGCTGTCTTTATAGTGCTTACTTTTGCTTAGGCTAAATAAGAGTATATAGAATCTTCAGTTATTGTTGGCCCTATTATCAATATTCACGGTGAATTGTCAAAGAAAACATATAAGGTATTAATATCAAGACGTTTTAAACCCAATCTCTTTTCAGTTGCTTTGTAATAATGCTATCGTACTTAATGTAATATCTATGAGCGGAATTTTAGTTGTGCAATAGCATGGTCTAGTACCTCTAAACGTGCACGACGCTTTTCGTTAGTTGCAATTACGCACCACGGTGTATCGATTGTATCAGTACGTGCCAGCATATCAGCCGCTGCTTGCACATAGTCTGGCCATTTATCACGGTTGCGCCAATCATCATCAGTTAGTTTAAATTGCTTATGCGGGGTCTCGCGGCGATCTTCAAAACGTTTTAACTGCTCTTTTTTATCGATAGCAAGCCAGTACTTTATAACAATCGTTCCTGCTGCTGTTAGATCTGCTTCAAAACGATTGATTTCATCATAGGCGCGCTGCCAAACTGCCTTGTCTGTTAACGCCTCGACACGCTCCACCAATACTCGTCCATACCAAGTACGATCAAAGATAGCGATACGGCTTATACGATCAGTCTGCTCATTTGGCAGACTCGTCCAAAATCGCCACAAATATGGGTGCTGCAACTCATATAACATCGGTGCGCCAATATTATAAACTTGGTACTCACGTGGATCGAGTGGTGCGACAAGCCGTTTAATAGCACCGCCCTTGCCAGCAGCATCCATTCCTTCAAAGGCAAATACCACATGACGACCCTTGCGTGCACGTAGTAACTCTGCAAGCTTGCCTTGCTTCTTCGCAAGTTGCTTATTATAATCTGACTTATCTACATCTGGAGCATCAATCTCTATAAGCTTCTCAGGTATCTTTACAGGTACAAAATTCCTAGATTCAGGGTTTTTAGATGCAAAGTTCTGATTGCTGTTATCACTATTTTCGCTGTTATTTTTATTAGTGTTATTAGTGTTATTAGTGTTATTTTTGCTAGCATTAGTGGCTTTATCAGCCATTCCATCGGTAATTTCGTCAGTAGCCTTGTCATCATCTGCAGGAACGCTACTCGCAAGCGCCATCTGCATAGCTTGCAATACTTCATGACAAAAGTCAGTCGCGGCCTGCGACTTATCACTACCATCAATAATGACCCAGTCATCTTGTTGCCTTAATAACGCCACTGCAACATGATTAAACTGCGCTAATATCTCGGTATCACTCCAATCAATTTGATATAAAAACTGTGGATCGGCCTCTTTATCCTTTAAACGTGCCTGCAAGGTATCCACATCAATATGAAACCAGCACTTCAGTATCTTGGTTTGGTTCGCCGCTAGATCACGCTCAAATATCTGCAACTTAATCAGCTGCTGCTGCAAATAATCTTGCCATTTAGCAATAGGTAGCATTTGATGTTTATCTGAATCATTGTAGTTAATAGCTTTATGCTTAGAGCACTTATCTTTGGAATGTTTACTTTTATTACGCGTTGATTTTTTAATATCCTCATCCTGAATGGCTATGGTTGCCATATGCATCACGTTATATAGCAGGTCAGCATACCAGTTGCCAAAATAAACCATGACATCACCATGACGCGGCATGGCCTTTGTATGAGCTTGCCAAATAGGTTGGTATTTGAGAGGCGGGTGACCAATCGTTGCTTCTACTTTTAATAATCGCGGATCGACCCACTGGCGCAATTGCTTGACAGCAGTGCCCTTGCCTGCCTGCTCCATCCCATTGACCAGCACCAGAAGCCCGGTTGGTTTATTGACGGTTGGCGGCGTTTGTTGTCGGGTCGCTCGCAAGGCATATTGTGCAGTCACCAATGCCAACCTAAGCGCATCCTTATCCATCGAAAACTGACTCAGGGGATTGAGAGTCAAACGCTGATCTATCACTTGCTTGCTCATTTGATTGTTTACCGTTTTTAGCTTCTGATCTTTAGATTGCTCTTTATGCTGAACAGGATCTTGTTTATTATTAGACATATCTTAATTCCATTTTATTTTTATAAGCGCTTTTATTAATTATTACTGTTTAATAATAATAGCATCCGTTTGAGCAGGAAATAACAGTGCTATGTAACAGTTTGACATTTGTATTCTGTGTTAATTTCTTTTAAGGTAATATATTACGTTAGCGATGCTATTTACGACTATTTATAACTTTAAAATAAAAGCCATTTCCATTTAAAAAATACACATTTACCTATACAGGACGGATTGCTATGTCTGCTTTATCTGAATTACAACAGCATTTAACGCGCTACTGGGCATTACCTTATCACGATGATGAAGCATTACATGCTAAGCTTAATGACGTACAAGCATGGCAACGCGCGCGTATTCAACGCACCCATTCAGAGCTATTTGAGCAGCCAAACAACAAGCCGATGGCAAGCTATTTTCTCACCAAACTATATGGGGGTGAGGAGTTTAAGCTATTGGCCAAACAACTAGAACGTATTCTTCCAAAAGCGAAAAAGCTTGAGCGACTTGCCAAAGAGTCCGTATTAGAGACTGGTACTATGGCGGTACAGGCAGCTATTTTGGCGATTGAGCTGGATATGCACTTGGCGCAATGGTTGCTAGAGCAAGATCTACCAGTCAATGAAGAGAATATGCTTAAAGCTTACCGCGCTGTTAATGAAGCAGATGAACGCCGTGTTCAGATTAACAATCTTAAAGAAGTCTGTTACCGTACCGACAAATATCTCAACTCATTTATGTTACGTAAGGCTTTTTCTTTTGCTAAAGGCACGGCATATAGTCGTGGCTATCAGCCGTTATACGACTTTATCGATGCAGGTTTTACAGCGATGAAACCTCTCAAAAGTGTGGCTAGTTTTATTGAACCATTCTGCGAGCGCGAACTGAAAATTATCGATCAAGTTCACAATACTGATAGTGACGGCAACGTTGACGTATTTGCTGTATCATAGGCTAAAATAGGCACTGAATTGGGCATTTTGCGCGCACAATATTGGTCAATAACTATTGATCATTTAAGTGCTAGCAAAATGCTTTTACATTTGGAAAGATAATAATTATTATTAAATAATTGTCACTACCAAATAGACATAAAAATAAGCCACAGGATAATTCTATGACCGACACCTTAAAAAAGACCAATCACAAGTTCACTACAAACGGCCATATCCAAGATAAATTAGTCAAAGATAGTATTGCTCATACTAAAAACATTAGCTCGAAGGCTCAAGCTCGTCAGAACCCTACTCACAATACATCGATTAATGATTCAGTATCAAATAGTACAGTCACAGCAAATACCAATAATAGCGACTTCACGCAAGTACAAGATTTACCGACAGGAACGCCGCAAGGTCAGCAAACTACTATGCCAAACAATAATGAAATGAGTAAAACTTCAGCGCAGTCCTCAAATACACAAGCGGCAAAGCAAGCTGCCTTTAACCAACGTGATGATATTAATAACCCACATACGCCTGATACCGATGGTGCAGAAGAGACTCACTTCGGTTATAAAACTGTTAATAAAGCTGAAAAACAAGCGCGCGTGGCTGACGTGTTCACTTCGGTTGCCAAAAAATACGACATCATGAACGATTTGATGTCTTTTGGTATTCATCGTCTTTGGAAGCGCTTTGCCATTAGCTTGTCTGGCGTACGTGCTGGTCAGCATGTACTCGATATTGCTGGTGGTACTGGTGATTTGGCCAAAGTCTTTAGCCGCGAAGTCGGTCGTAATGGTCATGTGGTCTTATCAGATATCAACGCAGCCATGCTTGAAGTTGGTCGTGAGCGCTTGATTAACGCTGGTTGCAACAACGTTGACTTCGTCCTTGCCAATGCCGAAACGCTTGCTCCATTCGAAGATGAGAGCTTTGATTTATTGACGATCAGCTTCGGTCTACGCAATGTCACAGACAAAGATGCGGCATTACGTTCAATGTACCGTGTACTAAAGCCAGGCGGTCGTTTATTAATTTTAGAGTTCTCAAAGCCTATCTTTGAGCCGTTATCTAAAGCTTATGATTTGTACTCTTTTACTGCCTTACCACTTATGGGCAAACTTGTGGCCAACGATGCTGAAAGCTATCAGTACTTAGCAGAGTCGATTCGTATGCATCCTGACCAGCAAACTTTGAAGCAAATGATGGAACAAGCTGGCTTTGAAAATTGTGATTACCATAATTTAACGGCCGGTATTGTTGCTGTGCATAGAGGTTTTAAGGCATAGCAAATGCTGTTCAATATAACTCAACACTAAAACCAGTGCTGACAATGCTGCAACATGACTATAATCATTTTAAATATGTGAGAGTATTATGCTAACGGTATTACTTTTGGCAAGTGCCGAAAAGCTCATTAATATGGCTATTGCTAGCGATGAGATTACTCAAGATGGTCTTGTACCGCTTGCTGGTAAAGTGCTGCGGTTAAATATGGTGATGCCTAAGATACAATTAGATATTCTATTCAACCATGAGCATCTGCGTTTTGAGCCTATTACTGCTAATAGTGTGTTTGAACCACGTGGACAAAGCGTTGGCAGAAATTCTGACGAGCGTCAGCAAGCAGATATACATATGGGGCGTATTGGTCATAGTAGTCCAGACTGCACTATCAACGTTGAAAATCCTGCACAGCTACTCAACTTGATGCGCGGCGCTGAAGGCAATCTGCCCATTGATGGCGACTACAAGGTTTTGATGCAGCTCAAACAACTGGTTGCTGGATTTGATCCTGATATCGCCGGTCAGCTCGAGCCTTTCATTGGCAAACCAATGGCCAGCCAGTTACAGCTACTTATATCTCATCTTAAAGGCAGCTTTCGCCATACTGCCAAGCGTGCCTTTGATGATGTGAGTGATTGGGCAAATGATGTGGCGGGCAATAGCGCCTCTGACCCTGCCGAAAAAGCAGAAGCGGATAGTCTCAAACAGCAAATCCTTAAGCTGCGGGCTGATGTCGAGCGCGAAGAGGCACGGCTAGCAGCGATTAAAGCTGAGCAAGCACGCTTAACCAATAGATGAGCATGATTTATCTTGCCTCATTTATCCATCTGTATCCTTATCTAGCCTTATTATTTAGAGTAACTATTTAGAGTAATTATCACCCATGCTATTATCTCATCGCGCCCGTTTACTTGAGCTTTGGCGTATCGCTGCAAGCTACCGCATAGATACTCATTTTACCGTTGAAGAGTCTCCGCAATTACAGCCTCTTGTGCGCTTAATTCGTATGCATCCATCTGCTTGGGGCAAAAAGCACCAGCCAAATGCGGTGAAATATGCGCTAGAGGATATGGGTACGCTATTTTTAAAACTCGGTCAGCTCCTCTCTACTCGTCGCGATTTAGTGCCACCTGAAATTATCGAACAACTTGTTCAATTGCAAGATAAAGTAAAACCCTTTGACGCTGATACTGCCATCGCTCAAATTCAAGATACAAAACATGGTCTTGGTCAGTCTATTGAGGCGCTATTTGCGCGCTTTGATGTCAAGCCCTTAGCTGCTGCCTCCATTGCTCAAGTGCATACCGCTGCACTGACAGATGGCCGTGAAGTCGTGGTAAAGGTCGTCCGCCCTGATATCCGCACTACTATCATTTCAGACTTTGAGCTGCTGCGTGAACTTGCTAATTGGGCATCGGCACGAATTGAAGCGGCACGTGCGATACATATCATCGATATCGTTGAAGACTATCGGCAAGTCATGCTCAACGAGCTGGATTTAACTTTAGAGGCAGATAATACCACCCAAATGCGTAACAACTTTTTGGGTTCTGCATTGATGTATGTGCCTGAGGTCTATGACGCGGCCAAAAACGTCATGGTCATGGAGCGCATTCAAGGCGTACCGATCTCACAAATTCATATATTTGATCAGCTAGGCTATGATCGAGCAGCATTAGCAGAAAAAGGCCTCACGATATTTTTCACCCAAGTCTTTCGTGATAACTTCTTTCATGCCGATATGCATCCGGGTAATGTATTCGTAGAGACCCCGCCTGTTAAGACGCTAGACAGTCATACGCAAGCGGTCAATCTCGGCCATGAGCCCCGCTATATTGGTCTTGATTGCGCCATCATGGGCACCTTATCAAAAGATGACCAACTGATTGTAGCGCGCATGCTGTTAGCAGTGATGAACAACAACTTCACTGCTATGGTTGATATCGTCAGCCGTGCTGGATGGATCCCACCGAATACTGATAAACATACCTTGATGCGTGACATGAAGCGCACCGTTGGCCCGATGCTGCAAAAGTCTATCAATGAGATCGATTTTGCTGGCGTCTTGATGCAAATTTTAGATATTGCCCGTCGCCATCATATGAGTATCCCTCCTCAGCTCATGCTCCTTCTAAAAACATTGGTACACGTTGAAGGCCTTGGTCGTGATTTGTATCCGGATTTGGATATTTGGTCACTGGCTAAGCCTATCCTGAGCAGCTGGATCAAAGAACAGCTTGACCCTATGCGCAACTTCCAACAGCTCCGCGCACAGCTACCAGAGATTTTATTATCCAGTACTGATATTCCAAAACTACTAGATCAAGGTCTGCAAAGCCTAGCTTCACAAGGCTCACGTCAAGATAGTCAGTTGCGTGAGATTCAGCAGATACGTGCAGATATGCTCAATGACCGTCGCCGTGATTGGTTAGCATTAGCAGGATTTGGCCTATTTATTGCCATCGCAACGCAAGTAGTTGGCTGGTTATCACCTGTCTTTTATGTTTTAGCAATGCTAGCAGTTGTTTGGCGCATCCTAGCTTAAAGCTATTAAAAAAATATTCTCGTATACAACCATAGCTCATTAGACGTATGCTTATAGCATGAGTATGCGGTTACTCAGCTATTGAGCATTCGTCTCAGCTTATTTGCTTAGCTGGCTTGCTTAGCTGATTTTAATATCTCTTATTCAAAACCTTATTTAATTCAATCTGCTCTATTGATAGGGATTATCTATGCCCCACTCTCAAGTTAATACTATACCGATTAAACCGGATCACAGCGCGGCTATTGCTGAGCTGCAAGCTCAGTTTGGTGAGCAGCTCAGTGTCAATCTGACTGTTCGTGAACAACATGGACATACGATGACATGGCTTGCTAACCAGCCACCAGATGCCGTGTTGACGGCTCATGATAAACATGACGTTGCTAAAGCGGTAGCGATTTGCAATCAACATAAAATGCCAGTGATCGCTTTTGGTATTGGCTCTTCACTTGAGGGTCAACTAAACGCCCCTTATGGTGGACTCACCATCGATATGCATGCGCTGGACGCTATTTTGCAAGTCAATAATGAAGATTTGACCGTTACCGTACAGCCTGGGGTCACGCGTGAGCAGCTGAATCATTATTTACGTGATACAGGCTTATTTTTCCCTATAGACCCAGGTGCTAATGCTAGTATTGGTGGTATGGTTGCGACCCGCGCCTCAGGCACTAACGCAGTACGCTATGGCACGATGAAAGATGTAGTGCTCGCGCTCGAAGTCGTTACAGCGACTGGAGAGATTGTTCGAACAGGCACGCGTGCTAAAAAGTCTGCCGCAGGTTATGACTTGACACGCTTGATGATAGGCTCTGAAGGTACGCTTGGTATCGTCACTGAAGTCACGCTCAAATTGTTTGGGCTTAGTGAAAGCATCGGTAGCGGACTCTGTCATTTTCCAACAATTGAAGACGCCTGTCAGGCCGTGATGCTCACCATCCAGATGTGCCTGCCTATCGCGCGGATTGAATTACTTGATGCCTTGCAGATAAAAGCCTGTAATCAGTACGCAAACCTTGATTTACTTGAGACGCCAACGCTATTTGTAGAGTTTCATGGTACTGAAGCGGGTGTACGTGAACAAGCACAAACCTTTAACGATATTATCGAAGAGTTCGGTGGTACGGACTTTGTTTGGGATACCAATGAAGCTGAGCGCAAACGTCTGTGGCAAGCGCGTCATAATGCTTATCATGCCAGCTCAGCTTTACGCCCAGAAGCCAAAGCTCTGTCTACTGATGCCTGTGTCCCTATTTCACGCTTAGCTGAATGCGTCAGCGCCACCGCAAAAGATATTGAAGACGCTGGGATGATTGGCCCTATGGTCGGTCATGTCGGTGATGGCAATTTCCATGTCTTATTATTGGTTAATGCCGATGATCCAGTAGAAGTTGCAAAGGCTGAAGATATTATCGGACGTCTAGCCACGCGTGCTATCGAGATGGATGGCACCTGCACTGGTGAGCATGGAATCGGGCAAGGTAAGCAGAAATATATGGATCAAGAACACGGCAACGCCATACCGCTAATGCAAGCCATAAAATCCGCTCTTGATCCCAATAACATCCTAAATCCCGGTAAAATATGGCCTCAACCTTTAATAGTAGAAACACAAGAAGTAGTAGAAGCATAAATAAACTAGGACAAAAAAATGCGCCTACTTTAAATTGATAAAGTAGGCACATTTTTAATTGAGCAAGCCAAATTAACTATATTACATCTAATTAATCATTACATCTGATCAATCGCCATTTGCGTTAATACGCGACCACGCGCTGTGCGTAATACATAGCCTTGCTGAATCAAATATGGCTCAATCACATCTTCAAGTGTGCCACGATCTTCGGCCATCGCTGCCGCTATCGCTTCAACGCCAGCTGGACCACCATCAAAACGTTCATGCAAGATTTCAATATAACGTCTATCAAGATGATCTAGGCCGCGTCTATCGACTGCCAGCATATCAAGTGCACTGGCAGCAATCATCCCATCTATACTGCCATCCCCTCTAACTTCAGCATAGTCACGGACTCGGCGTAGCAAACGGTTAGCAATCCTTGGTGTACCTCGAGCCCGGCGAGCAATCTCGATAGCGCCATCTCCACTCATTGGCACTCGCATTAGACGCGCTGCTCTCGTAACAATGGTCGTCAAATCAGCAATATTATAGAACTCAAGACGCTGGACGATACCAAAACGATCCCGCAGTGGCGAGGTCAATAATCCTGCTCGTGTGGTTGCCGCAACCAAAGTAAACGGTGGCAGATCAAGCTTGATAGAGCGTGCTGCAGGCCCTTCGCCAATCATAATATCGAGCTGAAAATCTTCCATTGCTGGATAAAGTATCTCTTCGATGACCGAACTCAAACGGTGAATTTCATCGATAAATAACACATCACCCGCTTCTAAATTGGTCAGCATGGCCGCCAAATCACCTGGACGCTCAAGCACAGGCCCTGATGTTGAACGCAGATTACCGCCCATTTCGCGAGCAATAATATTGGCAAGCGTAGTCTTACCCAAACCGGGTGGACCAAAAATTAAAGTGTGATCCAGCGCCTCATCACGACCTCGCGCTGCACCAATAAAGACTTCCATCTGCTCACGCACGACCGGCTGACCAATATATTCAGACAGCAATGCAGGGCGAATATTGCTATCCGGAGCATCATCTGCTCCTTGTAGCGGATTAATTAAGCGGTCTTGCATCATAGGTTTTATCATTATATTAAGGAAATAAACAATGTAAAATCAGGGCGTGTTGAACATTCGCAAGTCGGCACTGCTGATAGCTAAAATTGTTTCAGACAAGGCGCAAATCGAAGATAATGCAGGTGCCTTAGCTAGATTTGCAACACAGTATGGAGCAATTTTGGCATCAGCCTGTAAGGACAGGACTCTTTTTTGTCAATTCGTCATTAAAAAGATCCGCTTAGAATGACTAAACTAGATATTTTTAATCTAGAATCGACTAAAAAATAGTCTCTGTCAGTGCCACGGTCGAATGTTCAACACGCCCCAATAAACAGCATAACCAAACCTAGCGGATAAGTCATGCAAAACGTCTTAAACTAAGCATTAAAACAAAAGTAAGCGACAACTAGTGTCGCTTACTTAAAAGTGTTTATAGATTAACTATAATAATATTAAATCTGAACAAATTAGCTTAGAAACCAGATAATTGCTGCAGGGTCGCCTTTAATAAGCCTTGCGTGTCAGCAAAAACATCACCATTACTTTTAGCAGCTTTAATCGCTTGCTGAGCTTCTTTTTCTTTATACCCCAAGCTTATCAATGCGCCTTCCACTTCGGCAATGATACTGCCTTCGTGAGATACAGCAACTGGCTGAATAGCAAACTCTAAATTACTATTATCGACTTCGATATTTTTCAGCTTATCTTTAAGCTCAATTAATAAGCGTTGTGCTGTTTTTTTGCCAATACCCGGTATACGAGTAAGTGCTGCCTCCGAGTCCTGCTCGACATGCATTTTTAACTCAGCCGCTGACATAGCAGATAGCATCGCTAGCGCCATTTTAGCACCAACACCATTAATTTTAATGAGTTGCCGAAAGACATCACGCTCTTTACGATCTATAAACCCGTACAGCAGCTGAGCATCTTCACGCACATGAAAATGCGTCCAAATACTTGCTTGCTGCTCTACCTGCAGCTGACAAAATGATGGCAATGGTAGCTCAATATCATAACCTACACCGGAGGTGGTCATGATACAAGCTGTTGGTGCCATTAAATATTGTACCTGTCCAGTAATCAGTCCAATCATAATCCATCACCTGTCATTAACAATCGAATAAGCGACTTTCGCTCAAAAGGCATTATTCTAAACAGTATTCCCAATGCCCCTCAAACGAAGCCCAAGCCAAACTATTTATTAGGTTCGCTTACTGATAAAAATCAACCATGCCTTCAAGGCTAATCGGACGAATCTTATGCGCTTGACCCGCAGAACCAAAGGCTTCAAAGCGATTGGTACAGATATCTGACATCGCCACCATAGAAGCTTTGAAATATTTACGCGGATCAAACTCGCTAGGATTCTCTGCTAAAAACTGACGGATAGCTCCTGTTGATGCCAAACGCAGATCAGTATCGATGTTTACTTTGCGTACACCATGCTTAATCGCTTCAACGATTTGCTCAACTGGTACACCATAAGTTTCGCCAATATCACCACCATGCTCATTAATGACTTTTAGCCACTCTTGGGGTACTGATGAAGAACCATGCATGACAAGATGAGTATTAGGAATACGCGCGTGAATCTCTTTTACTCGCTCAATAGATAAGATATCGCCTGTCGGTGGACGTGTGAATTTATAGGCACCATGACTAGTACCAATAGCAATCGCTAGGGCATCAACATTGGTGTCTTTTACGAACTGCTCAGCTTCGTCAGCACTGGTCAGCAGCTGCTCATGATCGAGAATTCCCTCTGCACCAGAACCGTCTTCTTCACCAGCCATACCTGTCTCGAGACTGCCCAGGCAACCAATTTCCCCTTCTACAGACACACCACAAGCATGTGCAAGTTTGACTACTTCGCGCGTAACGCTAGCATTATAGTCATAGTCCATTGGCATTTTACCATCTTCACCTAAAGAGCCGTCCATCATTACTGATGAAAATCCAAGCTGGATTGAGCGTTGGCAAATAGCTAGTGACATACCATGATCTTGGTGCATGACAACTGGGATATGTGGCCATTCTTCAATAGCAGCAATAATTAAATGACGTAGAAAAGCTGACCCTGCATAACTGCGTGCACCGGCACTGGCTTGTACAATGACAGGTGAATCACAAGCATCCGCCGCCATCATAATCGCTCGCATCTGCTCTAAGTTATTTACGTTAAATGCGGGAACACCATAGTTGTGCTCAGCAGCATGATCTAAAAGTTGACGTAACGAAATTAAGGCCATAAAACGCTCTCTGGTTGGTTTTTAAAAAATGATACTATTATTGAATACTGTCAAAAACATCATGCTACTAAAAGCATATGCAAGTCACAAAATAGATTTAGCTTCGAAAAGTGAATGTCGACTTAATGGTTATTTAGCATTAAACATAGACTTTGCGTATAGATAATGACAACTATGTATAGCAATCAAAATCATAGCGGGGTGATTATAGCAAAATTTACCTACATCTCGTAGCGGTTGCATTAGTATTTATCTGTCTGGCAGGTTCTATAAGCAGTTAACGTCTACGCTAAGCTACTGTGCAAGATACAATTAAAATAGCAAACGCAAAAAAGCCCTGATTATTATCAAGGCTTTTTAATATTCTGGAGGCTTATAAAGCAATTACTAGTTTAATGGCTTACCTATCAATGAATAATCCATAAATAAACTAGCTGCTAATTTACTTAGTATTGTTGCTCTGCATCAACAGCAATATCGTTCGCGCCATCAGCAACAGCGTTAGCACCATCAGCAACAGCTGAAGCAGTACCTTCAACAGCTTTGTTAGTACCTTCAGCGATAGCATCACCAGTATTTTCTAGCGCATTTGTAGCGGCAGCACCAGCAGTTTCAGCACTCTCAGCAACTTCAGTACCAGCTTCTTGAGCAGCAACTTCAGCTTCTTGAGCAGCAGCTTCAGTGTTAGCAGCAGCTTCTTCAGTGTTAGCAGCGGCATCATCGCCAGCAGACTCAACAGCAGCTTCGGTTTGGTCTTCAGTTTGTTGGCTACATGCAGTGACTGCAAAAGTACCAGCAAGTACGCTAGCAAGTAACAAATGACGTTTTAACATAATAAACCTCTTGTAAATGGTGCATGTCAGAATACATGATTGCGCTATTTTATAGATAGCAAATAAGACATGCAATAACAATTTTCAGTATATTAACAAATAATAACTGCTTAATAATAATCCTCAATCGTCAGCGCTGCATACTCATTGGTATACCTCAAGCTGACAATATCCCTACAGCCTACCTTAAATATTAGATTTCATTTGTACGCGTAGTGTTACTATTATTGTTACTTATATTAATAATTAGTTATTAACCTGTAATAATCCTGTTACTTTTCAGAACTGTTATTTTGTCTGACTGACTATTCTTTCACTTCAATCTGTAATGCAGCTACCGCAGGCAAAACTTTACCTTCGACAAATTCTAAAAATGCACCGCCGCCTGTAGACATGTAGCTTACGCCATCAGCAACTTGGTATTTATCAATTGCAGCTAGAGTATCACCACCGCCAGCTATCGAAAACCCGTTACTAACTTGTACTGCTGTTGCCAAAATTTCAGTACCAGCACCAAAAGCATCCACTTCAAACACTCCAACTGGACCGTTCCAAAGGATAGTTTTAGCATCAATAATAGCCTTGGCTAATTGTTTAGCACTTTGCGGCGCAATGTCCAATATCATATCATCGGCACCAATATTATCTACCGCTTTAACAGTAGCTTTCGCTTGTTGCAATGAGCCTACAAAGTCATCAAAATCAATATCGTTTTTATCAGCGACGACTACAAATTCAGGCAGCAGAATATCAGTCTTGGTCATGATTTGACGAGCAGTATCGACCAAATCAGCTTCATGTAGCGATGCACCTACACTATGACCTTGTGCGGCTAAGAAAGTATTGGCAATACCTCCACCAACGATGATTTGGGTACAAACTTCTGCTAAGCTATGAAGAACTTCAAGTTTAGTAGATACTTTTGAGCCACCAACAATCGCTAACATCGGTTGTGCTGGAGTCTCAAGTGCTAGACTCAATGCATCGAGTTCAGCTGCGAGCAATGGTCCAGCGCACACAGTCTTACCTGCTTGGCGCATTGCTTTAGTCACCCCTTCAGTGGAGGCTTGTGCACGGTGAGCAGTACCAAATGCGTCCATCACAAACACGTCACACAAGCTTGCATAAGCTTCTGCCAGCCCAGCATCATTCTTTTTTTCACCTTTATTAAAACGGACATTTTCCAATAAAACCACTTCACCAGCTTTAATAGAGACGCCTTCACCAAGATAATTATTATTAAGCATTACAGGCTTTTTTATCTGCCCAGCCAGCTTGTCTGTCAAGTAATCAGCAACTGGAGCGAGAGAATACTTGGACTCAGGCTCACCTTCTGTTGGACGTCCTAGATGTGAGCATACAATTACTGCCGCCCCTTTATCTAACGCCATTTTGATAGTTGGCATGCTGGCCTGCAGACGTGCATCGCTTGTCACTTTACCATCTTTGATAGGAACATTTAGGTCTTCACGAATCAATACTACTTTGTCCGTTAACGTCAGCTCACTCATACGTAAAAAATTCATTACCGCTCCTAGGCTATATGGATTATTTTGTCTATCGTTTTATGAAGTTAAATTAACCGCCAATATCATATGAGCCGTAGTTTATACAATAGAGCTTGCTCATTCTAGGCAAGAAACAAGTATTACAGTAAATTTTTAATAAAAATCTCAGATGCATAATATTTGGCGCCTGCTATTCAGGATACCATCATAATTTAGAGACATTTTTTAGAAGCCCATTAACATTTCGTGGTGGCACTTAGTAACGGTTCATTTTACTATAAAGCACTATCTGACTTTCGATCACTTGATAAATGATAACTCGGTAGAAAATAACAATAACCCATTAGGAGATTATAATGAGCATTGACTTTGATGTTGCCAAACAAAATTTACTAAAATTAAAAGAAGAGTATGAAACTCGTATCGATAAAATAGAAGATCATATCCAGCATCCACAAGACGACTTGAACGAACACTGGGATGATCAGGCAATATCATATCGTCAAAATGATATGCGTAAAAATTTGATGGCTGAAGCACGGCAAAGTCTTGTTTATGTCGAGAATGCCCTGAGTCGTATCGAAAACGGTACTTATGGTGAATGTGAGGTGTGCGGTGAACCAATAGAAGAAAAGCGCTTAGAAGCCTTGCCTTACGCTACCTTATGTATGGATCATGCTGTGTAAAACTTTTCTCCATACACTATAAATTATTAATCTTACGGGCAGGTATTTACCAATTGGTAAGCACCTGCTGCCACTCTTGACAGCGCTGCGCAATTGAATCTACTGGCAAGTCTAAAATGTCACCAACTACCGCCATATAAGCGATGGGCAACCCTTTTAGTTGAACAACATTTTCGACTCTCAAGCCACCAATGACACAAAGTTCAATGTCGTTATGAATAGTCTGTTGGCAGCCATCTATAAGCTGTTGACGAGAGATAGTGTCGGCATTAGGTTTAGTAGATGATGCAAATATAGCACCCATTGCCGCATAAGTTGCGCCTGCAGACCTTGCTTCTTCTACTAACGCTACATCTCCATGACAAGTGCGGCCAATAATCTGATTAGACTCCAATTGCTGTTTAGCCTCACTAATAGCACCATCTTGTTGTCCAAGATGCACCCCTACTCCAAGCTTGACTGCTAAAGCGATATCATCATTTATAACTACTGGTACTTCGTATAGATTTGCTAGTGCTACTATCTTTAGCGCCTCGTCATATAACTTTTTTTGACCATGAGTCTGAGCCAATACTTGCTTGCGTCTGATTTGTAGCAACCCTATTACGCCTGTCGCTAGAGCTACCTCTAACTTAGCATAAAGCAAATCAAATTCATCATCATTAGTAAGCAGATACAGCATAGGCGCTGCTCGCTCTGAAGTTACAGTTGATTGTTCAGTCATAAATCATCCTTAAGCTTAATTAAGCCAAAAAAAGACTGTTATATTAAATAACAGCCTCTTTTGTCTACAAACTATGGTTTACAGTAGTTTAGATAAACATCTTATACTGTACGGCGTGTGGCTAAGCTGGTTAGAATATTTTTAGCATCACCCCAACGAGTTGCCGAGCTGTTAGCACCTAAAATTACGATAATAGCAGGGCGGTTGTTGACACGAGTCTCCATAACTACACAACGACCAGCTTCGTTAATAAAACCTGTTTTAGAGATACCAATTGGATAATCTCCTGAGCGCACAAGGCTACTCGTATTGCTGGCTTTATAGGTGCGGTTACCACTTGAATAGTTGGCAACGTAAAAGTCGTAGCTTTTGGTAGTAGAAAAACGACGAATAACATCATAGTTACCCGCAGCACGTACCATTTTTACTAAGTCATTTGATGATGCAACATTACGCTTATCAAGACCTGTTGGATCTCCAAAGTATGCTGTGGTCATACCCAGCTCTTGAGCTTTACGGTTCATCGCCCGCATAAATGCATCATAGCCACCTGGATAGTTACGTGCTAGGCTTTTAGCAGCAGGATTTTCAGATTTCATCAAAGCCATGAGTAGCATCTCAGCGCGATTCATGCGATCGCCTGATTTCAAACGTGAGCTTGCACGCTTAGGACCTACAAAGTCTTCTGGATCAAGCGTAATTTCTTCACGCATATCAAGACCAGCATCTAAGACAACCATAGCTGTCATTACTTTAGTAATACTTGCCATAGGACGTGCGATATCTGCATCTTTTTCGTATATAGACTTTCCAGTCTCGACATCTATGACTGCGACACTACGCGAGTCTGTGCTGATTGGTAGCATATCGCTACTACCAAAACCGCCACGGTAAGTGGTGTTATAAGTATTGTTATAGCTGTTACTGCTACTGCCATAATTGTTGGCATTAGTAATATTAGTAGTGCCGTAGCCGTTATCCACTTTTTTGATAGGAGCAGTAGAGCTTTTAGAGCTATACATAATGTTGCGTGCTTCTGATAAGCTATCCGCCCCACCCCAACTGACGCGTGCGCTAGACTCAGGGCTACCATTAATACTAAGCGCAGCTTGTGCAGCACTGCCTAAGCTTAACGAAATCATGGCAGCGACTAATTGCTGTTTGGTTAATGGTAAATGTTTCATTATTCCCCCTGCTGTTGGTATCGCGTCAATTGCAGATTATCATATGCAATTGATAAACGTAGCGTTTCTGATTGTGTTTGTAGACACTCGTATAGAGTTTTTGTACTTTTAGTGTATCATGGTTTGCATTTAAGTTTAATGTATCGGCCTGACTTCATGAGATTTTTTTGTACATGTACGAAGATTACTACAGTTGCTTTGGGTTCATGTAATATTGATTAACATTAGAGAAATATTTGTTTTATTATTACTGCAAAGTAATTCTATAGATAAGTAACTATAAAGCAAGATTATTATAAATAGCAACATCGATATAAAATAAAGTACTTGTATTGTATTGGATAAGTCACTGTTAAGTAATATATTTATAGCATAGCCAATCTTAACCAATGTTAGGCTATCCCTAATTCGCCTCAATCTATTAAATAGTAAAGAGTATAACTATGATTCGAGTATTAGTAGTAGATGATCACGATTTAGTACGAATGGGCATCAGTCGTATGCTGTCTGACAGTGCAGATATTGAAGTAGTAGGTGAAGCTGATAGCGGCGATATGGCATTAAAAATGGCTAAGCAGCTCAGTCCAGATGTGGTTCTACTAGATGTAAACATGCCAAATATCGGTGGTCTTGAAGCGACTAAGCGTTTGGTACAATTGGACATGGGTATCAAAATATTGGCAGTGAGTAGTATGTCAGCGCAGCCGTATCCATCAATGCTCCTCAAAGCTGGAGTTAATGGTTACATTACTAAGGGTACGCCACTCGATGAGATGATACGTGGTATCAAAAAAATATACCAAGGTGGGCGTTATTTTAGCCATGACGTTGCAGAGCAGTTGGCCGAAGTATTATTATCAGATAATGCCTCCTCACCTTTCGATTTGCTTAGCGATCGTGAAAAACAAGTCGCCATGATGGTAGTCAACTGTCAAAGCCCACAGCAAATTGCCGATCAATTATTCGTAAGCGTAAAAACCATTAATACTTATCGCTACCGTATCTATGAAAAAGTCGGTGTTGATAGTGATGTTAAATTGACTCATCTAGCCATTCGTCATGGGTTGATTCAACCTTAATTTCAGGGTTAGTCTGCTTCTTTAACTAATATATTTATATCTATTCCTTCCCTTCGGTCCATTTATGAAACCTGCTTCTAGAACTATTAACGCTGTTGTCCGATCTCTAAAGCAGGACAATACCCTACCTGCATCACAGTTACGCAAGCTTGGGCTAATTTATAATAGTTATCGTTTAGTAGTCAGTGCGTTTCTATTGTTAATGGTGTACGCCAATATCAAAGCAGATACCAATCTGCTATTACCAAGCTTATTGCAGCAAACTGCCCTTGGGTTTTATGTCATTCTTAGTCTGATTTTACTGAGTTTATTTTTGGTGGCAACCAAGCAGCTGCAACGCCAGTTAGTATTTGGTTTGGGTATTGATATAATCGTTTTAAGTTTGCTGTTATATACCAATGGTGCGCCAGACTTACAATTGACTATGCTATATATGGTCGTCGTAGCAGCGAGCTTTATGTTGTTACGCAGCTCACAAGCCCTGATTATCACTTTACTAGCAATTTTATTCGTCATTTATCAGCAATTTTTCCATGCGATTGCCAATAGTATGAGTCTAGCCAACCTAGGTGACGCCTTATTAATGTCAGCCAGTTTTTTAGCCGTTGGTTTTTTGAGCTGGTCAATCTCGCAGCGCTTAGTACATGTCGAACGATTTATAGCACGGCAAGCAGAAGAAGTAGAACGTCTTAATACAATCAATCAAGAAGTTATTAGCCAAATGCTTAATGGCGTGATGGTTATCGATCAGCAGCATATTGTTTTAGCCAATCATGCAACTTACCAGCTTCTAGGTATTTCTGAGATACCAGCATCGCCATTTAGAAAAGCACCCCCTAATAACGATAATACAAAGTCTACTCTCAGACAACAACAGCGTAATTTTAAGAATCATCATAATCCATTGTATGCTTTTCAGCAGGCTTTGGCTCATCAACATAGAGCCCTACTCAATAGCTGCCTCTCTGTTCCCGCCAATCAATCAAGAAACTTTATTTATGAGTTACCTGAGGCAGCTAGCGCTTCTGTTACAAACAAGCTGCGCGTACAAATCATTCCCTTAGAGGATAGTAGCCAGCTGGTATTGTTTGAAGATTTGCGTCGCGAACAAGCCAACGCTCAACAGCTAAAACTGGCTTCTTTAGGACAGCTAACGGCCAGTATCGCTCACGAGATTCGTAATCCACTTGCTGCTATCTCACAGGCCAGTCAGCTATTGCTAGAAGATATAGACGATAACCGTGACGTAGGCGAAAATACATCCTCACTCTCACTGATAAAGAACCAAGCTGCCATCGACACACATGGCAATAATGAGCTGTACAAGATGATATTTGCACAGACTAAGCGTGTTAATCGTATTATTGAAGACGTATTAAAGTTATCACGTCAGCAACGTTCCAATAAGCAGACAATAGAACTTGCGACATGGATGCCACAATTTTTAGAAAACTATTTTCGCGGTAATGATATTTTTTTACGTGATGATTCACATCCCGTGGTACAGTTTGATAACCATCAATTAGAGCAAATACTCATTAATTTAATCAACAACGGTTTGCGCTATTGTGGTCTTGTGCATCCACACGCTTATGCTGAGGTCGAGATATATTGTGTGCAGAACGATGTTATAATCGATGTTTTAAACGAAGGTGATAAGGTTGCTGAAACTGATGTAGAGCACCTATTTGATCCATTTTTTACTACTGATAAAGCAGGTACCGGACTGGGATTATATTTATCACAAGCATTTAGCGAAGCCAATCATGCACGGCTACTGTATGTCGCCGAACATGAAAAGACCTGTTTTCGATTGATTATACCATTGGGCTCCTGCCCAGAAGATGCTTGGGATGTTTGAGACTATTATTAATAGTTTTCAATAACGCCCACACTGATAAAATATTGATTTCCATAATCGATCAAGATAGTTAACCTGTACAGTTAATAAAGATAAAAAAGGTTAAAGGTTCTCTATTTATTGATGATAACCCTCTATATGAGCGTTTATTTAGTAACTTGTACCAATTGAACAAACATGAGGTTATGTATGACAGCAATCGCGCTAGTCGTCGATGATGAAGTAGATTTATGCCGACTTATGCAAATTACGCTAACAAAAATGGGCATCAGAAGTGATGTCGCCTACAGCCTGTCACAAGCAAAATCTTATCTGGAAAATAACCACTATGATTTTTGTCTAACTGATCTACAGCTACCCGATGGCTCAGGACTAGAACTGGTGAAGCAGATTAGTAGCAGCTCCAATACGCCGGTTGCTGTGATTACGGCACACGGCAGCATGGATCTGGCTATTGAAGCGCTTAAAATGGGTGCTTTTGACTTTGTAAATAAGCCGCTTGAGTTACCTCGTTTACGACAGCTGGTCGAAAATGCACTTAAAGTCATCCATCAAGACGAAAGCACACAAGCAACCAATGAGATTACGCCGGAGCAGCAGCTATTAGATAGTCGTCTAATCGGTAATTCTACCGTGATGCAAACCTTGAAAACCACCATTGTCAAACTAGCGCGTTCACAGGCGCCAGTGTTCTTATCCGGTGACTCTGGTACAGGTAAAGAAGTCGTTGCCAGACTCATTCATGACTTAAGTCCGCGCCGTGATGGTAGCTTTGTACCAGTCAACTGTGGCGCAATTCCATCTGAGCTGATGGAATCAGAGTTTTTTGGGCATAAGAAAGGCAGTTTTACCGGTGCAGTTGCAGACAAGCAGGGTTTGTTTCAACAAGCCAGCGGTGGTACGCTATTTTTGGATGAAGTTGCGGATTTACCGCTCGCTATGCAAGTTAAGCTATTACGCGCTATTCAAGAAAAAACGGTACGTGCTATTGGTGATACCAAAGAGATTCCCGTTGACATTCGTATTTTATCAGCCACTCATAAAGACTTGAATCAATTGGTAAAAGATAGCGATTTTCGGCAAGATTTGTATTATCGAATTAACGTTATCGAACTTAAATTACCCACGCTTAAAACGCGACGCGATGACATACCTTTACTCGCTAAGCATTTTTTAGCATTGATATCTGAAGAGTGGCAACTAGATACTCCAGCACAGCTGACTGAGAATGCCTGTGATCGACTCCAACATCATGAATTTGCTGGTAATGTTCGTGAGCTTCGCAATATACTGGAGCGCGCAGTCACGTTAGCAGATACCACAATCATAGACGATGATCATTTGGGATTACCTAAGCTCACTGATAATTATGATGATGAAGCCAATCCTAAAGATATGACCAGTAACGAAGATATGACTGCTGTATCCGCTGTAAATGATAAACCTATGCCTCTACAGACAAAAGACTCTCCTAAACAGAGTGGGAGGAATGTTAATAGCAGACTGGTAATTAATAACTTACATCCGTATCGCACTCACAGCCAAAATTATTCCTCTGCTATCCGCATGTCTACTCCTAAATCTAATAATATCGGCACTTCATCTGTATATAATCAAGACCGCCGTAAACCAGAGCAATTTGTTGATGATATAAATACTCAGCCCTCAATAGTTAGTGTGTCTGAGGCTGAATTACCCCAAAAAGGGCTAGAGGCCTATCTTCAAGATCAAGAAAAGCGCTTGATTATCAAAGCGCTTAAGCAGACAGATTGGAACAAGACTCAGGCAGCTGAATTATTGGGTACTACCTTCCGCTCTCTACGCTATCGCATGAAAAAGCTTGAAATCGATGAAGATCAGGACGATAACTTAGAATAGCTTAACTGATTAAAATTAACTAAGGTTATACCTCATATTTTTTAGATACTTTCTTTATCGTTATCGGCGACAATATCAACATTATCTTTTTTTACAAAGCGAAGCCCTGAAGAGCGTACTTGCTGTCGCAACACATCAAGTGCTTGCTGCTCCCACGTACGCTCATTACCAGATAAAGCCACATCAGGCTGCACGCCTATCTTATCAATCTTCTTTCCTGTTGCTGTCAAGTAGTGAGCTACCGTTAGCTTGACTGCTTGCTCATTATTGAGTGGTATAACCGATTGTACTGAACCTTTGCCATAGCTCACTTCACCGACGATGGTTGCACGTTGCTGTGTCTGTAAACTGCTTGCCAACACTTCTGCTGCCGAAGCAGAATAGCGATTTTGCAAGATGACTACTGGTAAAGGCTTGAGTAGTGCAGCCTCTTGCGTGGACAAGGTACGCAACTTACTTTGTCTACTCTTTACCTGTACTACATCAGTATCACTCATAAACAAACTGGCTACTTTGACCGCTGAGATTAATACACCACCTGGGTTATCACGTAAATCAAGCAGTATTCCAGTAACAGGCGCATCAAGGTTGGTTAAGCTTTGCAGGATTCGTTCACGTGTATTGTTTTGAAAAGCCGGTAATTTAATAACAGCAATTCCATCAACAAGCCGCGTCTCGATGGTTTGCAGATGAGTATTATTACGTTGTAATGTGATGACACGCTTGCGCCGGCCAGCTTTAGACACTGTGACATCGACTTGCGTACCTGCAATGCCATTAAGCAGCTGTTCAACATCATTAGACTGTCTATCACCATCAATTTTAAACTGGCCGATTTGATGGATATAATCACCAACGGTAATTCCTTTTTTATCGGCAGGCGACTCATCTACAATATCAGTTACAACCCAATACCCTTCGGCCGGTTGATACTCCGCCTTTAAACCGACATTTCCCACATCGCCTTCGGTAAATGCGCGTAGATTCTCGTACGCTTCAGCATCCAAAAACTCAGCATGACTATCAAGCTTGGTCAGCATACCACTCATCGCATTGTCAAATAACTCTTCATCATTGACAGGATCAACATATTGACGGCGCACTAAGTCTACTACTGCGACAAAAGTTTTTAAGGTTTCAGGAGAGATTGCATTTAACGATACTTGCGCGACTTCGGCTGGTATATCAGTCAAGTTATCATCCGCTAAATCCGCTACGGCGTTATCTCCTAACGCATCTATATCATCATCTGTCCAGCTATCTGTTTCATCTGCGACGCTCAGCATTCCTGATTCTGATGCTTCACTATCTATCAGGTCATCATCAACATTTAAGCTAATAAGTTGCAAGCCTGCTGTAGGGCTATTACCATTGGTCGCACCTTTACCAGTAGGCTCCACATTAGCTGCTTGTGCGTGTAGATTGATACTGCCTATCCCTAGTAGCCCAAGCAAGCCCATCTTAAGCACAGGCTTGAAGATAGCACGTTGTGTCCATCCTAATTTAACTGGTTCGACCGATAGTTTTGAGGCTGATAAAAGCATAAGAGGACTCACATAAAATAAAAAGCATATACAACTTTATTATTGTCGTTTGATTACAAAATAGTTAACTGATATAAACGAGCTAGAGGACTATAAGATAGCATTAAGACCCTATTGAAAAATAGGATATTATTGCAAATAAAAAGGGACAGATATGCGCTATCTCTCCCTTTTTGCCAGCTAATAAAAATTATCGAACCTAATCATTGAACCTATAGTGACTGTTTGAAACTATAATGTGGGAATCAACAAACTTTTACCTGTCATCTCAGCTGGTAGCTCAATATCCATCAATGCCAAGATGGTAGGTGCTACATCACTAAGTTTACCGCCATTACGTACTCGTACGTTTTGCTCACCAACATAAATTAGAGGCACATGTTCTGTAGTATGTTGAGTATGTACCTGTCCGCTTTCGTAGTCTTGCATCTGCTCGCAGTTACCATGATCTGCAGTGATTAGCATATCACCACCAGCTGCACGTACCGCTGATTCAATACGACCAACGCATACATCGAGTGCTTCTACGGCTTGTACGGCAGCATCAAAAATACCAGTATGGCCGACCATGTCACCATTAGCATAATTTACTACGAGCACATCATATTTACCTGACTCAATAGCAGCTACCAGCTTATCAGTCACCTCAGGAGCGCTCATTTCAGGCTGCAAGTCATAAGTGGCTACATCTGGCGATGGCACTAAAATACGTTCTTCACCTTCGTATTCTGCTTCACGGCCACCACTAAAAAAGAAAGTAACATGTGCATATTTTTCAGTCTCGGCGATACGTAGCTGAGTTTTGCCTTGATCCTGTAAATACTCGCCTAATGTATTGGTCAATGACGTCGGATAATAAGCAATACTGGTTTTTGCATTATCTGCCAAGATATCTGAATATTTAGTCAACATCACAAAAGCAGCAAGTCTTGGTTGCTTATGACGAGCAAAACCCGAGAACTCATGATCTGGTAGTACAAATGCTTGCGCAAGTTCGCGAGCGCGGTCAGCACGGAAATTCATAAAGATTAGCGCATCATTATCTTCGACCGTATATGGCACCTCATCACGTCCAATCACAGTCGTCGGGCTGATAAACTCATCGGTCTCACGTGCTTTATAAGCTGCCTGCACTGCACCATCTGCACGCGTTGCTAGACGATCAGCCTTACCCTCAGTGATTAGCTCAT
The DNA here is from genome assembly GCF_001593285.1 of Psychrobacter sp. P2G3. Lineage (NCBI taxonomy): Bacteria > Pseudomonadati > Pseudomonadota > Gammaproteobacteria > Moraxellales > Moraxellaceae > Psychrobacter > Psychrobacter sp. P2G3. The sequence goes on along the minus strand of NZ_CP012529.1, from coordinate 902,329 downwards.
AGGCTTTTTGGACACGATCCCAACGATTATCACGATCCATCGCATAATAGCGCCCGATGATACTAGCAATTTGTACTCGGCCACCCTCATAGTGAGCATTCAGTTTATTAATATGATCGCGTAGACGATTGATATATTTGTCAGCAGATTTAGGCGGTGTGTCACGACCATCTAAAAAACAATGGACAAAGACATTTTTGGCCCCATGAACCAGTGCAGAGTGGCACATCGCTTCGATATGGTCTTGATTTGAATGCACGCCACCATCAGATAACAATCCCATAATGTGTACATTACCGCCAAGCTCGTTTGCAGCTTTTACAGCGTCAACTAACGCTTCATTTTTATAAAATTCGCGGTTGGCAAGCTCATTTGAGATCCGAGTTGAATCTTGGTAAAGGACACGACCAGCACCTAGGTTCATATGCCCTACTTCTGAATTGCCGAATTGACCGTCTGGCAACCCAACATCTTCTCCCGAAGCCGATATCAACCCATGCGGATACTGCTGATAAATCTTATCAAGGTTTGGCATGTTTGCGGCAGCAATAGCATTATCTTTCTCATCTTCACGATGCCCAAAGCCATCCAATATCATCAAAACGTGCGGTGTTTTTTTATTTTGCACGCTGCCTTGCTTACTATTAAGCTGCGCCTGACTGCCATCAATAGATTCTGATTGTTGTTGCGTACTGGTCATATATTACCGCTCCTCAAGTGAATGAACGCCTATAATGTTGTATTAGGGTGTTGAAAGCACTCTATATTAACACATATCTCAAAATAGCTGAAAACTCGACATTTTTTAACTAATTTACACAATTTCTAAGCCATTTTTTCCAATATGGCATCCTTAATAAGTAAAACAATTATTGATGCAAAGTATTAATCTGTAAATCAGACTTGCAATCAGTTATTCCATTGGTTAAGATAAAATTATTCTAGAGTGTTGGCTAGTAGATGTTTATTCCCTGAGCCGATAATGCTTTACCTGGATGTGCTATCTATTGCTTCATTGTGTATGCCTGCACCGCTTGCGGTGTATCAGGAAACCTGCCGAGGTAATGACGCATCCGCCCTGAACTTCACGGTTCATGGGTCACCATTTTACGGCGGCACTCTGGTTGTTATATTCGGTTACGACCATTAAAAGCCCCTTTTGTCATCGACGAAAGGGGCTTTTTTATGTTCGACTATCAAACCATCTATTATTCATCGTTGGCAGATTTAGTAATTTTCTTCACATCTTTCGGAATGGTTTTTGCAGTACCATCAACCGTGGTATGTTGTTTAAAGGTGTCACCGAACGGATTTTGCTGTTGTTGCCCGAATGGGTTTTGCCCATTCATGCCTCCTGCACCGCCAAACGGGTTTTGACCACCCATACTACCAAACGGATTTTGACCTCCGCCCATTTGTTTGGCCATCATCTCCATCATTTTTTGCTGATTATTCATGACATAGTTATTAGCCATATCTTTAAGCTTCTTTTGTACTGGTGGCAACACCACAAGCAATGCCAATAGATCGCTAATAACTCCTGGAATCAATAGCAAAATACCGGCCGCTGCCATAGCGACACTCTTTAGCATAGTAGATTCTTGCGGACGCATCGCGGGATTCATCATGCCCCCAGCTTTCATTTGCTGCGCCATTGGATTAAGGGCAACCATACCCTTACGAATCAGAGAGATACCAATGACAGCGGCAATAATGAACCACATAAATACTACCCAGCCACTCATAAATTGAGCAAGCAAATACCACAAGAGCATCTCGATAATAAACCAAACGATGGCAATACCAACTATCTGACCCATAAGGCGTCGTCCTATCAAATAAAAACTAAAAAATTGAGCGCCATGAAATTAAAATGGCTAACATATGATGTATATGGGGATTGATTGCTATACTATCAAACTTAAGGCTGATTTTTAAGCCATAAAATAAAATGAAAGTAAGACGGAATACTATGGCAATTATTATAGGAATTGATCCTGGCTCACGTATGACGGGTTATGGCATCGTTCAACAAACAGGCGATAAGTTAACCTATATTGATGCAGGCACCATTCGTACTGACACCAAAGAGATGCCTGAACGCCTTAAACGTATTTTCAACGGCTTGACTCGTATTACTCAGCATCACCTAAAGTATGCTGATGAGCCTATTTATACTGCTATTGAGCAAGTATTTATGGCAGAAAACCCTGATTCTGCGCTTAAACTTGGGCAAGCACGAGGTGCAGCCATTGCAGCAATGGTGGCATTAGACTTAGAAGTGTCAGAATATACGGCACGTCAGATCAAACAAGCCGTATGTGGTTATGGTGCTGCTGCCAAAGAGCAAGTGCAAGAGATGGTCTGCCGCATATTGTCTTTAGATGTGGTACCACAACAAGATGCTGCTGATGGGCTTGCCTGCGCTATCTGTCATGCGCATTCAAGTCACTCTATGAATAAACTACTACTCAACAGCTCGATGCGTGGACGCGGCGGTTCTAAGAAAAAAGGCCGTTGGCGCCTAACGGAAGAAGATTTAGGCAATTTACGTTAAAATACATGACCATAAAAAACACGTGTCCAAATGGCGCGTGTTTTTTTATTGAAGTGTTTCTCTTTTAGCACACTGCTATTTAGTTAACAACTGAACTTTCGATAACCATATCTAGTACATAAGCGTATTCTGCATTTGAAGCGTCGTCAGCCTTAAGCTTATGACGCTGTAAACGTAATATTTCATTATGTTTGCCATCATGCTCATAACCATCAATACTACCCATAAAATCCGTCCATTCACCCTCGTCAGTCTTTATACCTTGATCATCGTAAGTGATGGGTTTTATTTGTAAACAAGCTTGTGTACTATCATCAGCACAAGGTGTAGTTTTTGCACTCACTGCCCAAAATATAGTTTCACCTTTGCTATTATATTTTGCCTGCGCTGTCATTTTACCTCTCCAAACCAAAGTTGTATTATTGCTAGCAACCTGAGTAAGGGTCGGCGGTGTGCCATCTGCCAAGCTTATCTGACTCTCTCCCTGCATAAGCTCATTTAGTTCATTTTCAGCTATATTTAAATCATCACATAGCATTTTGGTACTCATACCATCTTCGGTCATCAACATGTTATCTTGCAGTTGATAAGCAGCATTTATTGTATTACAACCAACACTATAGCTAATACTGTTCTGACCTTGATACTTGCTGAAGCTCAGAACAACTTGCTCATTTATGTCCATTAACGACGTTACTGGTTGGTTACTTTCATCGGTTGCAGTTACCAATGTCCAACGATAGCGGGCAAGATTAGCAATTAACTTGTCTTCGGTGCTCAAAATTTCAGGGGCAGATGACGATTGGGCAGTAGTATTGATAGTCGTACCCTCTGCATTAGGCTCATTACTAGTTGAAGCATTATTACATGCCACTAAAGCCGAACTAGCTATTAGTAGGCTTGGCAATAATAATGTTTTTAGAATTGGTTTTAAATTTGCACTTACCATGTTACATCTCTCTTAGGGCACTCACCTAAAATTTCTTTCTTCAATGTATTTTTTTAACGAGATTGCCATATTAATATAGCGTTTCGATTGCTCAATCTAATTTATAGACAGCTTGTTTACGACCATTCAAAATACTAGCTCTGCTTTATTGAAGTAGTCTTGCAATAAACATTCCTTTAATTAAGTTTTTCTGTCTTAAATCTTGGATATTTCTAGTATTCAAGTCGGTATGGCGAATATAAAATTAGTATAACTACTATAGACTTGACCATATTGTCTTATGTAATAAAATGTTTAGTTTTATTGCATAAAACCTTTGATGTCTGCTAGACAGTAGTTTGTTAATAATTCATATTTTCAAAAAAATGATGGACAGCTGATTTCTCAACTGTCCATCACTAAATATCGGATGATTTCAATACCTGTAAAAAACCTTTATCTACTCGCCAGCTTGTGTAGATTTCGCCTTAGCAATTTTTTTGATACTAAAACGCTCATTCATCATCTGATAAAAACGCGCTAGGTTTTCTCCTTGCTCATTAGGATTGACCTTGAGTATTTTGCCAAAATCTAACCCCAAGTATAATACGATATCAGCAAAGCTAAGTTGATCGCCTACTAAATAGTCATGGCCTTCCAACGCTTTTTCAAAATAAGGTAATGCTTTAACCGCACGCGCGATAGAAGGCGCTACAAATTCTGGTACTTGCTCAACACGCTGAGCCTTTAAGGGATGACTGTGCTGAAATGCCAACATTAAGTTGTACAGTACTTCAAATTCAGCAATACGGCGCATAGAACAGACTTGCGCACGTTGTACCACATCGTTACCCATCACTGAGCGCTCACCATATACCCGATCTAGATACTCACACACTGCTTGTGAGTCATTGAGTACCGTACCATCATCCAACGTTAATACCGGTACTGTTTGCATCGGGTTCATTTGGGTAAAAGCATCTGACATCTGTTCATTAGCGGCAAAGTCGATATCTATTACATCGATATCGTCCATATCATCAACATCAATACCTTTTGATGCTAACAAAATAAGGGCTTTACGCGGGTTAGGGGCAGTACGGGTTACATATAATTTTTTCATGGCAAACTCCCTGTAAGGATAATCAAGTAGCGGCTCAGCGCTGATACGCTTTATTGTGGTTGTTACATTCATATATACAGATCATTTTTATCGATAATCTGTACAATAGTTATAGCCTACTCCAGTCATCATAGCAAAGCCTTATTAGTGCTTGTCAAAATAATAATAAAAAGCCCCATAACTTTAAGTTATGAGGCTTTAATTAATCTTACTTATCTATAAACATGCTATTTATTTATTAGGCGCAGGTGTCGTACGCAAATAAGGCTTAATTTCGGTATGACCTTTAGGATAATTAGCAGCGATATCTTCGTTTTTCACGCTTGGCGGAATGATAACGTCGTCGCCTTCTTGCCAGTCAACAGGTGTTGCAACGTTATACTCATCAGACAGTTGCATCGCATCAATAACACGAACAATCTCATCAAAGTTACGTCCACAGCTGGCAGGATAAGTAAGCGTCAGGCGTACTTTTTTGTTAGGATCAATAATAAACACACTTCTGACCGTTGCCGTATTATCAGCATTTGGATGAATCATATCGTAAAGATTCGCGACTTTGCGATCAGGATCAGCAATGATAGGGAAGTTGACAGCAGTGCCTTGGGTTTCTTCGATATCACTCACCCAACCTTTATGATCTTCTAAACCATCAACCGACAATGCGATAGGTTTGACATTACGTTTTTGGAACTCACCACCTAATGCTGCGGTGCGTCCAAGCTCAGTCGTACATACTGGAGTATAGTCTGCAGGATGTGAGAAGAAAACAACCCAGCTATCCCCTGCCCACTCGTGGAAATTTATATCGCCTTCTGTGGTGCTCGCGTCAAAGTTTGGTGCAGTATCACCTAGACGTAAATGTGCCATACCTAATTCCTTGTTTATATTGATGAGCGCTAACACTAAAAAGTATGCTTGCGCTCTGTTATTATCATTGACGCGCTCAGCTATTAACTCGGCTAACGTCAGTAAGAATCCTATTTTATATTAACAAACTGGTTACGAATGTCTTGTGACGGATTGTAATTCGATTATTCCATTTATCACTAAGTAGAGAGCTTAATGGTTGTTAAGATTTAAACATAGCGGCACCATCCATTTTCAATTGAACGGTATCGGCTTTCCATGTGAGTTTAGGGGTCGCCTCACTCATGCGCTTGCTCGTCTCGCCTGAGTGCCGCAAGGTAATACCTTGTTCATCAATAATGGCAATACCAATCACATAAGTATAAACAAAACGACTTTTGGCTTTGGGTGAGGCCTTTATATTAAAAGTACATTCTACAATTTGGTCCTGATACTGCATACGCATTTTTGGCTGTAAAGAAGCAATGGACACCACACCATTCGAAACCGCAGAATATACTGAAAAGACCAAGGCAACTTTACCACCATAATATTCAGCAATAGCAGGATTGACCAATACCGTCTCTTTTCCAGGCTCATTGGCACTAGCGACTTGTACATCACCTTGATGATGCACATAAGGTATGCTATTTAAGTTGCCTATTTGCTTGGGAGCATGGACATAGTTCATGTCTTTACTGCTCTGAGCCAATATTCCAACACGCAAATCTAAATCATCGTTATCGGCACTAGCATCACCATTATCTATCCATATGGCTTCTACTGTTAGATAGTCATGACTGCCTTTCGTGAGGTTAATTCGATGTTCACTACCAGGTTTGTCTAAGATGACCTTTTTCAGACTAACAGCCGTTGGCTGCTCTGTTTTTGTCGCATTAACCAACGGTGCGGCAGAGGTAGTATTTATAGTAGATAATTGATCAGTAAGCTCATCTGCGACATCCCCACCGAAATGGGTCACCAATGCATCTAAACCACCGTTAAAACCTTGTCCAATGGCGTTAATGCGCCAAATATTATTTTTACGATAGACTTGAAACAACATCATGGCGCGCTCACTATCAAATGCACTACCGTCAAATTGATAAGTTGCTAATATCTGCCCTGCTTGCTCTAACGTCACGCTACTAGCACCAAGCTCACGCATGGTCGCTTGACCATCGATTGTTGCCGTCAATACCAAATAATCTACGGAATCTGGTAATTTACTGAGATCAATATCGAAGCGCTGTTGAATCGTTGTTGACTGCCAACTGATAGCACCACAGGGCGTTCTTGGCTGGTTATAAAAGGTCATATAATCATCATTTATTAACTTCTGCTGCCCACTCAAACCAAAGCAAGCCACATCAATAACGGTAGCGCCTGCTGTTAGCTCTGCAATCAATGTAAACTGCTGCATAACACCAACCTCAGTGAACTTGGCTTTTTGACCCATAATTAGATTGAGCATTATTATTGTCCTAATGATAATTTAGTATCAATTCAGGAATGGTTAAACAACCATTCCTGAATCCCACAAGCAAAACTCGCCAAACTTACCGCGTTTGCTTGTACCGCCAGCGGCACGCCCAGTGTCTGTTAATACCAATTCACCTTCTTGTTCTTGTAAATACCCAACTGCCAGCAACTTATCATTTAATTCTTGAGTCTTAAAACCTAGCTCTTTAGCAAGTTTCGCAGTCGTCAGCTTAGAGTAAGTAAGCTGCGCTGATTCCGTAATGGATTTTGCAGTTGCATTAGTGCCAACCGTTGTATTATTAAAAGTAGCTGTACTATCAACCCCACCATCCGATTCGGTCACCTTTTCAAGTGACATCCGCACTTCATCACTGATACGAATGATGCGTTGGGCTTCCTCGTAAGTATCGGCATAGAGCTTAGTGTCTTCGTTACGGTAAATTAGTACCCCCATTTCATTATTATTTACTTGGCTAAACTCATAAAGGTTCAAACTGGTAATAATGCATTCGTTTTCATTGAGATAGCACTTAGCATGTAAGTTTTTACAAAAGCTGGTACGGATAAAGGTCAGATTTTTAAGCCAATTTATCTCTTCAGGATGCAAATCATTCTTGCCATAAACGATTCTAATATCGATTTTGAGACGGTTACGGTCTTCTAGTAGCTCTTTAATACGCTCATTAAGCTTTAAATACGGGCTAATAATAATCAACCTATCAGAAGCATTTTTAATCAATTCTTCTAAATGATAGGTCGTACCACTGCTGTTTAAAAACTTTGCCATTCTAATGCCCTCAACATCTACTATTAAAATTTATATTTATTCATAAAAAAGCCCATCTCTAGCGTACTAGAAACGGGCACAATTGCGAACTACTATTGTTGAGTTTAATCTACAATATTAGAGCTATAGCTTATACATCATTCGTTTATAAAAATTCATTACGCAAATCTAGAGTAGATTCTTCACCTAGAGTTGCATAGTGCTTATCAAGGAAGGCCTTGGCAGACTCACGACCGATATCGCGCAGGTGGGTTAAAAATGCCCATTCGGAATTTATTTTACTAGACGCTGACAATGGATTGATTTGCTCAGTGGCTTCAATACGGTGCACGAATACTTCAGAATAACGTTCTCTATCCAGATTGTTCTCACGTAACTGACGGGTCACAAACTCGATAGCTCGCAACTCTCTTAGCAAAGATGAATTGAACGAAATCTCATTAATGCGATTCTGTATTTCTATGGCACTTTTCGGGGTTTCATTGCGTTCAACTGGGTTAATTTGAACGATGGCAATATCCTTAGACTTAGTGGTGCGAAACAAGGGATACAGAGGTGGGTTGCCAACATAACCACCGTCCCAATAGGGTACGCCATCAATTTCAACGGCTTGGAAATAAGACGGTAAACATGCCGAAGCTAAGATCATGTCTGCGGTTAGCTCTTCACGGTTGAATACTTTTATTTTGCCCGTATGCACGTTGGTTGCCGCAACAAACAGCTTTAACTCATTACATGCTCTGACCTTTTCAAAGTCAATAGTAGACTCAACCAAATCACGTAATGGGTTAATATTCAGCGGGTTGGTGTCATAAGGCGAAGCAACTCGACTAAATAGATCAAGCATTAGGTAAGCCGGTGAGTTATCCACATCCCATCTACCTGTCAGAATACTCAAAGGGCTGCGCTTAATAGGGCTCATCCTGCCCATGTATGCCACTTGGCGCCAAAACTGCTCAAGCGCCTCACGTGCACCATCTGCGCCACCATCCATATAGCCTTGTGCTAATACTGCTGCATTCATAGCACCAGCACTCGTCCCAGTAATACCCTCTACACTGACCCGACCATCTTCCATGAAGTAGTCCAGTACGCCCCAGGTAAAGGCGCCATGAGAACCGCCACCTTGCAGTGCTAGATTGATCGATTTTTTAACCATAATCTCTTTACACTCCCTTAGATGTATCGTTGAGCTTGCCTGTCTGGTTTTCTGATAGATAAAGCCAGCTAATAATTATTTGTTGCGCGTTCAGCAGCCAATAGCAGCCCGCCTAAATTCGATACTGATAAAGTATCAGCGCGATGCAATTGCTCAATATTAGCTGGTAACTCTAATCTGAGCATTGCATCTTCAAGAGTTTGGCAGACAGTAACTAAGCCGGTTTATAACTATCACGTAAGCTGACGATTTGATTAAATATAGGCTTATCACTAGTATGTTCTTCGCTATCCGCGATAAAGTAACCTTCACGCTCAAACTGGAAACGCGTACCAGCTTCAGCATTAGCCAATGATGGCTCAACTACCGCATTAAGTTCAGTCAACGAGTCCGGATTCAATACTTGATGTACATCAGCGACGCTACTTGGGTCTTCGACACTAAATAACTGCTCATACATGCGTACCGTTGCTGGAACGCCTTGGCTGGCCGATACCCAATGAATGACACCCTTAACCTTACGACCTTCAGGGTTGTTGCCTAGCGTTGCCGGATCAATCGTTGCTTTTAGCTCAACGACGTTGCCACTATCATCAGTAATATGCTCAGTCACTGCCAATACATAGGTATTGCGCAGACGAATTTCTGGCTTTTCTGGTGATAAGCGCTTATAGCCTGCTGGCGGCTCAATCTCGTAATCGCCTTGATCGATATACAAAGTTTCAGTAAACGGAATTTCACGCTCACCCATATCGACGTTAGGATGGTTCGGTTGAGTTAGCCATAAAGTTTGCGTGGCATCGTCAAAGCGCGCATTGACACTATCAGCTTTTTGCGCTTCCCAACTCCTAACTGCTTCCGCAAAGTTAGTAATGGTCACTTTTAATGGCTTTAGCACTGCCATACCACGTGCAGTGGTGGTTTCCAATGATTGACGAATGCTAAATTCTAATAAACGAAAATCAACAACACTGTCCACTTTAGTCACGCCAACACGTTCACAGAAGTCACGTAAGCCCTCTGGCGTATAACCACGACGACGCATGCCAGCGATAGTCGGCATACGCGGATCATCCCAACCACTGACAATACCTTCATCGACCAATTGCTTGAGTTTACGCTTACTGGTCAACGTATGGTCAACATTCAAGCGGCTGAACTCGTACTGATGTGGCTGTACATCAAAACCGACTTTTTCAACCGCCCAATCATAAAATGGACGGTGATCTTCAAACTCCAGCGTACATAATGAATGAGTAATACCTTCGAGTGCATCAGAAAGCGGATGGGCAAAATCATACATGGGATAGATACACCATTTATCACCCGTTTGATGATGCGCTTGATGCATGACGCGGTAAATAACAGGGTCGCGCATATTCATATTTGGGCTTGCCATATCAATCTTGGCACGCAAAACCGCTTTACCCTCAGCAAACTTGCCCTCTTTCATATCATTAAAGAGCGTTAAGTTTTCTTCAACACTGGCATCACGATGTGGTGATGGCGTGCCAGCCTCATTAAATGAGCCACGGTTTTCTTTAATCTGCTCAGGCGACTGCAAGTCTACATAGGCATCACCCTGCTCAATCAACTGCACGGCCCACGCATGTAATTGGTCGAAGTAACCTGACGCATGGTGCGCGTCCCCTGCCCACTCAAATCCAAGCCATCTGACATCGTTCTCGATGTTATCAATGAAATCTTGCTTTTCTGCGGTTGGGTTGGTGTCATCAAAACGCAAGTTACACACACCGCCAAACTCTTTGGCCACGCCAAAGTTTAGGCAAATGGATTTGACATGACCAAGATGCAAGTAACCATTTGGCTCAGGCGGAAAGCGTGTCACAATTTGTGGGTATTTTTGCGCATTGACATCATCACGAATGATATTACGAATAAAATCGTTTTTTTGTTCGTCTTTTTGTGCATTGTTGCTTGAGTGCTCACTCATCGGGCATTGCTCCTAACGCAAATTGTCATTTCATGCTACGTGCCATCACGCATCATGGAAAATTCAAACCAAACCATTAAAAAAAATAGGTTATCAAAAATTATAATAAAAAGTTAAAGTTGCGTTATTCTATCAGGTTTCATAAACGCATTAACAGCCTGATACATGACACGAGATAAAAAAGCCGTTAGACTAGCCATGACTTTTTATCAATCACTCACGACAGTGCTAATTAAGGCGCTGCAATCAAAAAGGAATATCACATGGTAGACATGCCACCAGTAGTAGAACTTGACACCAGTATGGGTGCGATCGTTATCGAACTCAATGAAGAAAAAGCACCTAAAACGGTAGAAAACTTTTTAAACTATGTAAAATCTGGTCATTATGACGGCACGATTTTCCATCGCATCATTGACGGCTTTATGATTCAAGGCGGCGGAATGGACGCTGAGATGAATGAAAAAGCGACCAATGCACCTGTTGAAAACGAAGCAGATAATGGTTTAAAGAACGATAAAGGCACCATCGCGATGGCGCGTACGCAAGATCCGCATTCAGCAACCAGCCAGTTTTTCGTTAACGTAAAAGACAACGACTTTCTAAACCACTCTGGCAAAAACATGCAGGGTTGGGGTTACACGGTATTTGGTAAAGTAACAAGCGGTATGGATGTCATTGAAAAGATGCGCGGCGTACCTACTGGTCGTTTCGGCATGCATGCTGATGTGCCAAAAGAGCCAGTGGTTATCAATTCAGCGACCATCGTTACTCAGTAGTAGTTAGTAGATAACTGTTATTTGAGGAAAATCACTCAGTAAGCACTTATCAAAAGATACTTCTTAGTAATTCATGAGGATAAGGATAAATGCAAAGTTTTGACCATCTAATTACCACCCGCCCTCATGAGGTGCGGCAAGTATTGATTAGCGATTTGCATTTATCGCCTGAAGAGCCTGCCTTAGTGCAGGCTTTTTTGGCGCTGCTTGATGATTGTCTTGCCCTGCCCGCGCTAAAGTGCTTATTTATCCTAGGCGATTGGTTTGAAGTATGGCTAGGTGATGACGTTTACTTATCGTTATCAGAAGATGAGTGCAAAACCCATTGGCTCACCCCGCTTATCGTTAAATTAAAAAAACTACGGGTAGCTGGCTGTAAGATTTTAATCATGCATGGGAATCGTGATTTTTTGTTAGGTCAGCCATTTTGCAATTTATTCGGTGGTGAGCTTATTTATGAGCCATATACCTTAACCGTTGGACAGCAGAATTATCGCTTAGAACACGGCGATGCGTTATGCGTTGATGATAAGAAATATCAGTTTTTTCGCAAAATCATGCGCAATCGGTTAACCCAGTGGTATTTGCTCAATAAATCACTAGAAAAACGCTTGGCTATCGCAGATAAAATGCGCAAAAAAAGCCAGCAGAATAATGCCAATAAAGCTGCTTACATCATGGATGTCAATGAAGACGCGGTGATACAAGCAGTGGCTGATAGCGATACTTTACTACATGGTCATACCCATCGCCCAGATATTCATCAAGCTACGAGTAATAAAAAACGCTACGTGCTTGGTGATTGGCGGTTGTTAGATGAAGATACGCGCCAGCCAAAAGTCAGCGCGGTGATTGGCGCAGTAACCACAGATGAAAACTCAGATAATGATAATGCTAAATTTAACTTGATTGAATTTAAATTTCTAATGTCATGATATCTATGTGAACGTCTCTTATTTACGATAAAAAAAGGGTCTGTTAAAATAACAGACCCTTTTTTTGACTATCTAAAATCACTTGATTCTAAGGGATTAATTTAAAGAAATGCTGACGATAATGCTTTAGCTCACGAATAGAATCGCGAATATCGTCTAACGCTAAGTGACTGCCACCTTTTTCAAAGTTCTTTAAGATATCAGGGCGCCAGCGGAAGCATAGCTCTTTAATCGACGAGACATCAAGATTGCGATAATGGAAGAACTTTTCCAGTTCAGGCATTTGACGCGCCATAAAACGGCGATCTTGGCAAATTGAGTTGCCACACATTGGTGATTTGCCACTATCGACCCACTTGTTCAAAAACTTAATAGTCTCAGCTTCGGCCTCTGCCAATGTCACTGTGCTACGGCGTACACGATCAACCAATCCTGACTGGCCATGTTGCTTGGTATTCCAGTCATCCATTTTATTTAAGGTTTGATCCGATACTTTGATAGCAAACACTGGCCCTTCGGCAAGGACATTTAAATCTTCATCAGTAACGACAGTAGCAATCTCGATAATCTCATCGTTTAAAGTATCAAGTCCGGTCATTTCTAGATCAATCCATACCAGCCCTTTTTTGCCTTGGTTTCTGATTCTAATCTTATTGGGATGGTCATCGGTACTCATATTTTGTCCTATGGTCAATAAAGTTTGAAACAACTTTGGAGCAATGTTAACTAAATAAATGACATATAAATGGTCATGCTTAAATAATTTTTTTGCGCTTAGTCATTCATAATGTCTAAAAAAACCAAAACATTACAAAACCACTGTCTGGTACAGGCGCTTTAGGCTGTATGTTAGCAAATTTTCACGCTACACTTAGCAATATTTTTTAATAGGTTCAAAACCCATGGCATTAATCCGGCAACGCAAGCTGACTAAACAACAGATTCGTCGCATTGACAAACAACAGCTGGCAAGTCAAGACAGCATAGATGATAGCTTGATGGATGGCGTGGTCATGGCGCATTATGGCAAGCAATTAGAGGTACAGGTGACCAGCTTGCCAGCCGACATACCAGTGCAGCCTGAAGTCGCACCCGATGACCCTGAGCCATTTTGGCAAACGCTTGCTTTAGGGGATATATGGCGTTGTCATGTGCGCACTAACTTGCCAATGCTATCAACTGGTGATCACGTGCGCTGGAGTGCCGATCCCAATACTGGCTTTGGTCGTATTGAGTCCGTACAACCACGCACTTCTCTTGTCTCGCGTCCAGATCGTTACCATAAGCTTAAGCCTGTTGCAGCCAATGTCGATATTTTGGCCATTGTATTTGCGCCGCTACCTGCTGCTGCGCCGACACTCATCGATCGCTATTTGGTCGTTTGCCATCATGCTGGCGTGAAGCCCTTATTAGTATTGAATAAGGCGGATTTGTTGGTACAAGAGAGTTATGCAGACACCAATGACTTGCTCGTACAGTATGCTGCTCTTGGTTATGAAAGCGTACTTACTTCGGTCGACTGTCCTGAGAATATCGCCGATAGTACTGAGCAGCAAGGGCTTGGCGAGTTAAAGCGTTACATAGATAAAAAACTGGTTATCTTTGCGGGTCAGTCTGGTGTCGGTAAAAGTAGCTTAATTAACGCCCTGCTACCAGAATCGGCACAGAGCGTAAATATTATTTCTGAAAACTCAAAACTTGGTCAGCATACCACGACGACCAGCCGCCTATTGCCATTTAATCCAGATGATCTTACCCAAGGCGGTATTGTTGATACCCCTGGTATTCGTGAATATGGTATTTGGCATTTGACCCCTGATGATGTCATCTCAGGCTTCGTTGAACTTGCGCCACTGGCTGGTGATTGCCAATTCCGTGATTGTCGTCATACTCATAACAGTAAAGGCTGTGCGTTATGGAGAGCCGTTGCTGACGGTGAAGTACTGCAGCGCCGTGTTGAAAACCTCATCACGTTACGAATAGAGGCTGATACCAAGCCTTACTAGGTATTGCTTACTATTAAAACTTAGGTTAGCTATCGCACGTTTACTATGGATGTCCTAATCGGTATAATAGCGCCTTGTTCGGTAATACTTGGCTGTATTCGCAGTTTAGTAGAACACTAATTTTTTGGAGGTTTGGTTTGGATCGTGCGCTTGAATTTGTGGGCAACCACCCGTTTTTATTTGGTATCTTAGCAGTACTTGCCGTACTGTTCTTTGCCATTGAAAATAAACGTAGCGGCAAAAAAGTGTCGCCCAATACCCTCGGCATGATGGTCAACTCTCAAAACGCGCAGCTTATCGATATTCGCGCCAAAAAGAAGTTTACCACCGGCTATATCCAAGGCAGTCGTAACATCCCTTTTACAGAGCTCAAAGATCATTTAGATGAAATTCGTGCAATTGAACAGCCTGTAATTATCATTTGTGATATGGGTGTACAAGCAGGCGCGGCTATTCAGATGATTGGTAAAGACAGTGTTTATCGTCTAGAAGGCGGTGTTGGTGGCTGGCAAGGTGCTGGCATGCCATTAGTAGGATTAAAAGATGCTAAGCCTAAGAACAAGGGCAAAGCAAAACCTAGCTTGCACAAATAGCTCTACATCAACACGCCTTAATAAAATGCATTATTAATAAAAAGACATGACTCTCAGTTGTGTCTTTTTTTATGGACAACCCTCAAGTGATAACAAGTCACTTAAGAACTTATATAACCTTTTGCAGCGAGCTGGCTTGAATTTATCACCCTCATCCCCACTTTATAATGAGCATAATCAAATACACACTAGTCATTAACCTATCTAAATCAGGATAATAGACAAACTACACGACATAAAGTCAATTAAGGATATCTTATGACTGCCTCAGTTAAAGTTTATACTACGCCTATCTGCCCTTACTGCTCAAACGCTAAACAATTACTAAAAAATAAAGGCATTGAGTATGAAGAAATTGGTATGCATGATATGAGTAGCGATGAGCGCCGCGCATTGATGCAAAAAACCAATAACTATCGCACTGTGCCACAAATTTTCGTCGGTGATACTTTCGTTGGTGGTTTTGACGAGCTCAATCAAATGAACCAGCAAGGCAAGCTTGACGAGCTATTAGCCGGTTAATCTGCTACATTAAGCAGCTTATATAATAGTGACATTAGCTGGCCCTAGTTAATATAAATATGATATTGACCAATCGATAGCTGGCTATTGTCATTCCTGCACTAGCTTGTAATAATGTAGCTTGCAACTTAACCTTGCTACCAGGACATCAACGACACATTGCATTACTTATTTGAGGAATTATCATGGCTGAAGAACAAGCACAACCACAATTAGCACTAGAACGTATCTACGTAAAAGACATGTCACTTGAAGTGCCGGGCGCTGGCGTATTCACCAAAGAGTGGAACCCTGAGCTTGATATTAACCTATCAAGCAATGCCGAAAAGCTAGATGACGATCATTATCAAGTAATCTTGACTGTGAGCGTTACCGCTAAAAATGCTGAAGAACCTGCTTTTATTGCTGAAGTTCATCAAGCTGGTATTTTCTTACTAAAAAATATTCCTGAAGATCAAATCGGGCAAATTTTAGGTGCTTATTGCCCTAACGTTTTGTTCCCTTACGCTCGTGAAGTCATCAGCGACATCGTGACTCGTGGTAGCTTCCCGCAATTACTGCTTGCTCCAGTCAACTTTGACCAAGCATATGCACAGAGCCAACAGCAAGCGCAAATTGATGCTGAAGGTAATGCTTAAACTTTAAAATAAAGTTTATATTTTAAAAAAGCCATCTCCTAACTTAGGTAGATGGCTTTTTTATGTATTGCTTTTAATAAATTCCTATCATTTTTCTAATGACATTATTTATTGTAGTTGGATTTTTATAGCTACTATTTATATCTACTACAAGACATTAAAAAACCCTGCCAATAAGCAGGGTCTTCGTTAGTATAATTCAGTATACAGAATATCCGTAAAACGAATTAACCTTTTAACGCTGACAATATCTGCTGCTTAACATCATCAATAGCTTGCGTGCCATCGAACTTGTCATATTTAGGCGCATTCTCGCCCTCTTTGGCTTTATCTTGATAAAAACCAACCAAGGTTGACGTCTGCTGATGATAAGTTGCAAGGCGCTCACGAATAGTAGATTCTTTGTCATCTTCACGTTGGATAAGTGCTTCACCGGTCACATCGTCGATACCATTTTGCTTCGGTGGATTATGATCGACATGATATACACGGCCTGAACCTGGATGCTGGCGACGACCAGATAGGCGTTTTACGATCTCATCATCAGGTACACTGATCTCAATCACATGATCGATAGCAACGTCTGCGTCTGCAAGCGCTTGGGCTTGGGGGATTGTACGCGGAAAACCATCAAGAATGCAGCCATTAGCACAATCAGGCTTAGAGATACGCTCTTTTACTAGGTTGATGATAAGATCATCAGAGACCAGTCCACCTGCATTCATAATGCCTTCAGCTTGTTTACCAAGCTCGCTACCTTCTTTAATCGCTGCACGTAGCATATCGCCAGTCGAGATTTGCGGGATATCAAATTCTTTAGAGATAAACTGTGCTTGGGTGCCTTTACCGGCGCCAGGTGGACCTAGCAAAATAATACGCATCATAATACGTCTCTCCTTGATGGATGGGATTTGGGGATTGGTTAATTGCGTGAATGCCGGATATACCTTACCTTGTGGCTTTATAAAGCTCAAGTATTTTTAGTACTAGTGTCGCCTGTAGATATGACTTATCTGTTCATGTAACGCAATTGCGCGCCGCAGTAATACGCTACAGCGCTTATGTCATGAGGCTTTTCAAAAGTTACGGTATCTGCTGATTTATTTCAACGTTAACTTGTTTTTGATCGGCACTAATCACGACTGGGTTGCCAGATAAGTCCCCTGACTCTGCACTTGCATTACCACTATGGCTGATACGAGCAATAACAGCCAGTTGAGTTTTTGCCGCACGTGCCGATTGTATCGTCCGCTCAGGCATCATAGCATCAAGATCACTTAAGCTAATACTGGCCTCACCTTGCTGAATCACACTAATAGGCAAACGCTTGGCTGCAAATGGTGGGCCGCCATTAACATCACGAATGGCAACAAATAGCACGTCATCACCTTTGACTAATGGTAATAAGCTAGAATTGACCTTCACCGTTACATTAACACCCTCAGCCGCTTGTTGCTGCTGTGCTTTCACATTGGCACTTAGCTCATCTAGGCTGGTCAACGCTTTTGTATGATCACCCGGCTTGGCAGCAATACTAGCACGTAATCTCTGAATCCAGCCTTCTGCCTGCTCAAAGTTACTAGCACGTGCTTCACCCATTGCCATCAGCATCTGTGCGCCCTCATGCTGTGGGTTGTTGGCTAATACATCTTGTAGTACGCGACGACTAGTAGCATCTAGCTGGCCTTCGTTCGCAAAAAAGCTAATCTGCGCATAAGTGGTCGCAATCTCTTCATTATCAGGAGATAGACGATATGCCCTAGATAAAGCTTCTAATGCAGAGTCAGTCACTTCAAGCGATAAAAACAGCTCTGACAAGCGCATCCAGCGATTAGGGTCATCAGCATGACGATGGACGTTGGTCTGCATAGCCGTAATCAGCTGACGGCCATCTTCAATAGCCCACTCTGGTGGCTGATCAATCTTACCAGTCAATAAGTCGTCAGCTACTTGGCCAACTTTATCTTCTGCTTGCCATAGCTCAAATACTGGTGTGCGATCGCTAATCAATAAATACGCCATCGCTGCCAATACGGGTACCCAGATAGTAATTATTAAACGGCTTTTGATACCAGGGTTCACCATCTGATCTGCTTCACGCTGGGCATCTAATAGCTGGCGCTCAAGCTCAAGCTTTTGATTTTGGTAATGGTTATCATCAATGGTGCCGCTGTCTTTGTCGGTTTTAAGCTCCGCTAAACGTTCACGGAATACTGCCACGTTAATATCTAATAGTTGGTTATCTACGGGCTTATTTTTTATGCGCGTAGCGCGTAGCCATGGTGTAATAACGATGACAGCAAGTATTAAGGCAATAAGTAAGCTTAGGGCAATAAATAAGCCAGCAGTAGAAAATACGGTCATTTTTTGTCCTCTGTGCTTGTGATGTCATAATCAGTGCTATTCGTACGTGATAATAGACGATCCAGTTCAGCCTTTTCTGCAGGGGTTAAAGCAGCGACAGTACTATCGACTATCGTACCGCTATCACCACTTGCTACCAGCTGTCGACGTTTACTCTGCCAAAACCAGCCAGTAATCAAAACAATCAATAATAGTGGCGGAAAAAACCATAGTATCCATGTTGACGGACGCACAGGTGGCTTGTAGGTAATAAAATCACCGTAACGCTCTTGCATATAGCTGCGTATTTCAGCATCACTGCGCCCATCTTTAACAGAATCGTAAACTTTTTGCTTTAAATCCTGCGCAATAGGTGCATCAGACCCTGCAAGGTTCTGGTTTTGACATTTAGGACAACGCAGCTCCTCGATGAGACCACGATACTGAGCTTCTTGCTGCACTGAGTCAAAGTCATAAACATCGATTGCCGCATAAGCGGTCATGCTGAGTAGACATGCCAGTACAAAGCTTACTAGCCTTAATACTGTAGCGGTTCTTATCTGAGTAGCCTTCATTTGCATGCCTCCCCAACCTGACTTGGATCTGGACGATTACCATTTTTGTTAGCCTCATTGAGTACTGTCAAACAAGGCTTAATGCGTTCTTGCCAATTGGCTTCATTAACTTCACCAATGATATGCTGACGGATGATGCCGTCCCCATCGACTGTAAAAGTTTCAGGTGCGCCTGTCAGACCTAAGTCTAAAGCAAACTGACCTGACAGATCTTGAATAGACATTGAAAAAGGATCGCCACCTCGGTTCAAATAGCTGAATGCATCACCAATATCATCTTTATAATTAATACCTACCAAATTAACACCACGCTCCTCTAGCTGCATAAGAAACGGATGCTCAATGATACAAGTTGGACACCAAGAGCCCCAAATGTTCATCAAAAACGGCTCATCAGGTAAATTATCATTAGTCATGATACGGCTAGTATCTGCTAATAATGGCAGCTCAAAAGTAGGAACAGGACGCTCAAGAGCCATATTCGCTACAATATCGGTAGGCTTACCTAAACGCATATAAAGCATTACCATCAGTCCTAAGAACACGATAAGTGGAATTAGAAACCATACTTTTAATTGCTTTTTTTTGATAGTTTTATGACGGCGTTCATTGTCATTCTGCTTATTGGGATTAGTGGTGTTGTCTGATTCATTCATCTTACTTCTCCCCAAGCGTTGCAACAGGTGTCGCCGTACTAACTACAGTATCATCAGCAACTTGATGCGGTGATTTGGCTTTTTTAATGCGATAGCGTTTATCAAACATGCTGATCAGTGCACCTAAAGCCATGATAATCGAACCTAGCCATATCCAGCGAATCAAAGGTTTCACGTAGATACGTACAGCCCATTGATTACTATCTTCAGCGATCGGCTCACCAAGCGCTACATATAAATCGCGCATGAGACTGGCATCAATGGCCGCTTCAGTCATCGGCATCATACTAATGATATAGGTACGTTTTTCAGGATATAAAGTCGTGACAGCGCGTCCGTCTTTAGTTATCTCAACCTCCGCTTGAATAGCATCAAAGTTACTGCCTTTGACCTCACGGAAGTCTTTCACGGTAAAATCATAACCTTGGACGTTGACGGTATCATTTGGCCCTAACGCCACATCACGCTCGATACTTAAACTACTGGTAAAGGCAATCCCAATTACTGCGATTAAAACCCCAATATGTGCGGTTTGCTGACCCCAATAGCTAAGACGTAATTGACGTAGACCATTCACTACATTTGGCGCATTCTTAGTCTTATCTCTAAAATCGATAATCATCCATAGTAGCACCCAAAAGCTTACAGCTAAGGTTACGCCGATATTAAGCATAGATGATGGATGGACAAAATAAGCAATAATCGCTGCTAATACCAGACTGCTGACTGCGATAACCATACCGACGCCCAACAATGGACGCTTGTCTTTTTTCCAGCGAATATTAGAGCCCATACCCATTGCGACTAGTAGCAACCAAGTCAGAGGTACAAACAAAGCATTAAAGTAAGGAGGGCCGACTGATACCTGACCTAAATTGAAGGCGTCTGCAATGATCGGATAGAGAGTACCAAGCAGCACGACTAATGTGGCAATTAAAATAATGGCGTTATTGATAACCAAAAATGACTCACGTGAAATCAGCTGATATTGACTCTCAACCGTCAATCGCCAACCACGTACCGCAAACATTAATAGACCACCACCCACGATAATGCCAAGGATGACTAGAATGACTAAACCACGTGTCGGATCGGCGGCGAACGAATGCACCGAAGTAATGACCCCTGAACGTACCAAAAACGTTCCTAGTAAACTCAGCGCAAAAGCGAAAATCGCTAGCATGATCGTCCATGCTTTGAATACACCGCGCTTTTCAGTAACCGCTAACGAATGTAGCAGCGCAGTACCAGCGAGCCACGGCATCAATGATGCGTTCTCTACTGGATCCCAAAACCACCAACCGCCCCAGCCAAGCTCATAATAAGCCCACCATGAGCCTAAGGCGATACCGATGGTTAAAAACCCCCAAGCAGCTAGTGCCCACGGACGTGACCAACGTGTCCACACCGCATCCAAGCGCCCTTCCCACAATGCTGCCATACAAAAGGCAAACGGCACGACCATGCCCACATAGCCCATATACAGCATAGGCGGATGAATAATCAGACCAAAATCTTGCAGCACAGGGTTTAGATCTGCACCATCAACAGGTATGTTCGGTAAGGTACGATTAAATGGTGATGAGGTAAAAATCAACATCGCTAGCATCATCATCTGTACCGCTGCCAAGATGACTAATACTCGTGCTCGCATTGATAACGGCAAACCGCGGCTAAAGTAAGATACTAGCGCGCACCATGTCGCCATGATGGTCATCCACAGCAGTAGAGACCCTTCATGCCCGCCCCAAGTTGCCGATAATTTGTAATACCAAGGCAACAAAGTGTTGGAGTGCTGCGCGACATAGACAAGGCTAAAATCATTGTAATAAAAGCCTGCCATCAACGCTGAAAACGATACTATCATCGCGGCAAACTGCGCCCAAGCCAAACTTGGGGCCAGACGCTGCCAAGCGACTTGGTTGCGCATAACGCCAATAGTTGGTAATACTACCTGTAAAATAGCCAACACAAAGGCGGCTAGTAAGGCAAAATAACCCAATTCTGTGATTAACATACAATCTAACCCTGTTTACCCTAATACGGTCATAGTTTACTGTGGCGGATTGGGCTTTTTATTGGTTTAAAAGCACCTATAGCCTGCCCATTAAAAATCGCTACAACGGTAACCTCGCTAACCACAACAATGTATGGCTTGCGCTCAGCTTCCTTGTAACGACATTATCTTGGATTGACTATATAACTTAATATTGTTTTATAACTTAATGCTGTTTTTTTTCATGTTAGTTCATGTCTTATATTATTCTAAGTCTATAATTGTAAAGCATATTTTCTCTTGATATCTTTTTTATTATCAAGTTATCTGCTATTGCACCGCTGGAAAGAACACCAAAACAAGGTGTAACCAACCTGCCAAAAATCCAGTCAAGCCGCCTAATACAATTAGTGTCATCTCATCTTCACGAAACGCTGGACGTAATAAGTTTTGAAACTCATAAGGTGACAAGGCTCTGATACGATCGCGAAACAGACCGAATATTTTACTGGCACGACTCTCATTAAGTTCAGGATCTCGTAGCGGCACCATGGTAGCAGTAATCGACTTATCAATGATCGTATTCTTTAATTGACCATATTCACGGCGACCCAGCCCCATACGCAAGGTCGTTCTGACCACTGGCGACTCTAACACTTGATAAAGATGCGACTTCATCAACTCACGCGTTAGCGCAGCACGATCACCATACATCATCTCATTCATAATGTTCTCTAGAGTCACTAAATCAGTAACAACAATCTCAGCGAAAACCTCAGACACTTCTTCTTGACGTTTCATAAAGCCGCCTTGGAAACGGAACTGAGCGATATGTGGCAGCCTTGGCTTAATAAACGGAAAACCAGCACAACGTTCAAAAACCTTCACATAAGGGATAAAATGCGGCTCTACTGGATTAAATACCATCCAAATTGCAATCCAGTTAGTCAACAAGCCCCAAACAGCCGCGAAAAACGGTACCGTCCAATGCTGCGGTACAACTAAGAAAATAAACATCTGAATAATGCCAAAAATCAACCCAATCAAAGCGCTGATATGCCAAATAAAGTTGATCTCACGTTGGCCAACTTTTAGGAACATATTGACCATTAAACGTCGATCGCTTTCCATCTTATTGACGATCATCTGACGCATATCGACCAAATCTTCGACATGGTAAGTCAGATCAGTCACCAACGATTGCATAATCTCTGGTAGCTCTTGATGCGCTTGGGCATAAATACGGCGCTTTAGAGCATAAGGCAGGTTGCCCCATAGCGCCCCTGAATGCTCGAGCATAATCTCGTCGATGAGCGGCTCAATATTTTTATCTACTGTATCAGTAATAAAAACAGCCATTTGCTCAGGTTCCATCGCTTGAACAAACTCGTCTAGTGAGCCAAGCTTTGAGAGCGTCTGATCAACGATAACCCCAGATATCTTGCCAGCTTTACGCGGGACAATACCTTGCCAGCCAATTCCAGGTAACCCAAAAAAAGGGAAATTAGGTATACGAATACCCCAAAACTTAATGGGGTAAAACAGCATTTTCAATGCCATCCATACATGCAACCATGTGACAAATGCGGTCACTGGTGGAATGGTCAGCATGGCAAAAAATTCTGGATGCTCAGCGAGCGTCTGCCATATTGAGGTTGCGACCATGACTCTTTTTACCTCTGACGTAACGATTATCGTTAATCTGTTGTCTTTTGTTAGAGTTATTAAGAAACGCTTAGGGTCTGTTACACATTCAAGTATTAGGACTGCCAGTACCACATTTGAATGTGCAACAGATCCTGATAAAAATAGCGCTTTAATGACAATTAAACACTATAAAATAAATCGCCTGATTTTAGCATACTTGCCATTTATTAGCACATATCCGCCCTAGTCAAGTTGTGACTAGAGATGACAATATCATCTGTCCAATTTGTGTCTGATACCAATTATCGAGTGCATACAATGGCCTATGAGCAATGCTGTCACTAGCATGTAAGAAGCACATAAGAAATAAGTTGGCAAATTCAGCGTAACTTATTTCATTCTGTTATAATTTGTCCCATAGTGACAACGTCAATATATACTCCAACTTATGCTTAATTATTGTCAGACTACCTACACTATGTAATTGAAATTGTTGATTTTATCATTTTTATATGACTAGCACTTGACCTAATGACTGGTAACATTATTCTCTCTATTAGGGTAATTCCTTCTTTATCCACTGCGCTCATTGGTACTAACTTTACATGAATAAATCGCTTATCCCAGATGCCGAAAATGTTAACCGCATTTTTACGCGCCGTATTCTCATTTTTGGTTTGTTAATTTTTTTGGGTATGTGTGTGTTATTACTGCGTTATGGATACCTGCAAGTGTATGCGCATGACAAATACAAGACTCAGGCAGACAATAATCGTATCAAGCTCATATCTGCACCGCCAAGCCGTGGCTATATCTATGATCGTAATGGTATTTTGCTCGCTGACAATCAGCCTGTGTTCACTGCCATGCTCAGCCCCGATGAAGTAGAAGACCCAGAACGTACTTTAAACTTGCTTGCCCCTATTTTTGATCTAACAGATACTGATATTACTGATATTTTGGCGCGGTTGAGTAAAAGCAAAAATGATCCGGTGACCGTCAAGATTGATTTAACAGATAAGCAACTGGCACAGTTTAGTGAGCGTAAACCGTTTTTCCGTGGCGTTACCATTCAGAGTAAACTGACCCGCTCCTACCCCTACGATGAGCTATTCGCACACGTTATCGGCTATGTTGGGCGTATCAACGACAAAGAAACTAAGCGTATCGATAAAGATCGTTATGCTGGTACTGACCTTATCGGCAAAATTGGTATTGAAGACTTTTATGAAGATATCTTGCTTGGCCAACCGGGCTACCAATCGGTAGAAACCGATGTCCATGGTAATATTCTGCGTCAATTAGATACCAAGCCGCCAGTTTCTGGTAACGATATTACCTTGAGCTTAGATTATGGCTTGCAAACGATCGCCCAGCAGCAGCTTGACGGTCGCCGCGGTGCCATTGTAGCGATAGATCCAAAAAATGGTGACGTACTCGCATTTGTGAGTAATCCAAGTTACGACCCTAACCCTTTTATTTCTGGCATTTCCTTTAAAGATTATGGGGCGCTACAAGATGATCTTGATCAGCCCCTCTATAATCGCGCCCTACAAGGTATGTACCCACCTGCCTCTACCATTAAACCATTTGAAGGTTTAGGTGCGCTACACTATGGATTGCGAGATTGGAATACGACTATCTATGATCCCGGTTATTTTAGCTTACCTGGTGACTCGCATCGTTTTCGTGATTGGAAACGTGGCGGTCATGGCTCGGTAGATTTAAAGAAATCTATCGTCATGTCAGTCGATACTTATTATTATAAACTCGCTTATGAGATGGGTATCCAGCGTTTACATGATTGGATGGTGCGCTTTGGTTTTGGTGAAGAGACGGGAATTGATTTGCCCAATGAGAAGTCTGGCATTATGCCCTCACCGAAGTGGAAAAAAGACACCTACGATAAAGGCTGGCTACCAGGTGAGACTATCTCTGTCAGTATTGGGCAAGGCTACTTCCTAGTCACACCGCTACAGATTGCTAATGCGACTGCTATGACGGCTAACAAGGGCTATCATATAACGCCGCATTTGTTAAAAGACAGTGATGGTGCAGCAGAGGTCAACGTCATTACCAAGCCCGATGGTAAAATTGATTATAATGGCAAGCCCTCTGACTGGACGCGTATGCATGATGCGATGGAAGAGACGGTCAAAGCTGGTACTGCTCGCGGTATTTACACGCCGCGCTACCGTATCGCTGGCAAGACTGGTACGGCACAGGTTAAATCTATCGCTCAAGGTAAACGCTACGATAAATCTGCGATAGACAAGCGCCATTGGGATCATGCTTGGTTTAATGGTTTTGCCCCTGTTGAAGACCCACAAATCGCTCTCGCTGTATTGGTTGAAAATGGTGGCGGCGGTAGCGCAGTAGCGGCTCCCATCGGACGTGCTCTATTCGATTATTGGGTATTACAGCGCAAAAGCGACCCCATCTTGCCACCAACTCCTGATGAGTTAAAAGCTATTAAACGTCAAAAGGCATTGGACAAAGCCGCTCGTGATGCCATCCGCGACCAAGAACAAGCACGGGCAGAAAAATTAAAAGAACAGACAGAAGCGGAAGCAGCAACCACTACAGCGACCGAATAAAGAATAACAATTATGAAAAAAACAACGACAAAAGCATCAGCATCGCGTAGCACTAAGCGTAATGCGACTCATAAAAAACCAGTTTCTGCTGGTAATGTGCGTATTATCGGCGGGCAGTTTAAACGTCGTAGCATAAATTTTATCGATGCTGATGGCTTGCGACCGACCCCAGATCGCTTGCGGGAGACGCTGTTTAACTGGCTACTTGCCGACATGCATGGCGCACGTGTACTAGATAGCTGTGCAGGTAGCGGGGTGTTGGGCTTTGAGGCGTTATCTCGCGGCGCGGCGCATTGCACCTTCATTGAAACCAATCAAGCCCAATACCAAATGCTACTGCAAAGCGCGCAGCAGTTGAACATCGATACTGATAGCTATCAAGTTTTTCACGGTAACGCTGAGCAGGTCTTATCTCAGAATAGTAATTTCAAGCATCCGTTCGATATCGTTTTTATTGACCCACCCTATGCAAAGGATTTATGGCAACCCATTTTAACTGCCTTAATTGAACAGTTATTAATTACGACAGAAACGCTGATTTATTTAGAAGCTGATAAAGATTTAAATAAACAATTAGCTGAATTGATCGAGTCTCTTAGCTTATTACCTGCAATGCAAGGCTTAAAAAGGTTTGAATGTCTCAAGCAGACCAAAGTCGGACAAGTTGTCGCTGGACTTTATCGTCTATCATCGTCATAATTGTCTGGTTAATAAAAACGATTAACAAATTTTACAAATGTTTAAAACCGCTAAAAAACTGGCCAACGCTGCAGTTTAATGTATATAAGGCGAAAATAAACCCCAATGCAGCTTGCAAGCGTAGGCGCTACTGCTTATAATGTGCAGTCTGTTTTTTGAGAGCCCCGTTCCCAGCTAAACTCTCAACGAATTCTAATTTTAAGGTTTTATCATGAAAACACTTAGTGCAAAACCAGCTGAAGTGACCCATGACTGGTATGTCGTAGATGCTGACGGCAAAACCCTTGGTCGCTTAGCCACTCAAATTGCTACTCGCTTACGTGGCAAGCATAAGACTTCTTATACTCCGCACGTAGATACTGGTGACTTTATTGTTGTCATCAACGCAGAAAAAATCGCGGTAACGGGTAAAAAAGCACAAGATAAAAAGTATTATCGTCACAGTGGCTACCCAGGCGGTATTAAAGAAACCAACTTCACAAAGCTGATTGCACATAAGCCTGAAGATGTTCTACACAAAGCAGTTAAGGGTATGCTTCCAAAAGGTCCTCTTGGCTATGCGATGATTAAGAAGCTAAAGCTATATGCAGGTACTGAACATCCACATACTGCACAGCAACCTAAAGAACTAGACATCTAAGGAGTCACTTATGGAACGCAATTACGGAACTGGTCGCCGCAAGACGTCTACTGCTCGTGTCTTTTTAGCGAAAGGTACTGGTAGCATTGTCGTTAACGGCAAGCCACTTGATGAATATTTTAGCCGTGAAACTTCACGTATGGTTGTTCGTCAGCCATTAGAGCTACTTGATTCTTCTAACGCATATGATTTTTTTATTACTGTTAAAGGTGGTGGTATTAGTGGTCAAGCGGGCGCTATTCGCCACGGTATCACTCGTGCACTAATCGAGCTTGACGATACTAACAAGCCTGCGCTAAAAGCAGCTGGCTTTGTTACTCGTGATTCACGTCAAGTTGAACGTAAGAAATTGGGCCTACGTAAAGCACGTAAACGTCCACAATTCTCAAA
This sequence comes from Psychrobacter sp. P2G3, assembly GCF_001593285.1. Lineage (NCBI taxonomy): Bacteria > Pseudomonadati > Pseudomonadota > Gammaproteobacteria > Moraxellales > Moraxellaceae > Psychrobacter > Psychrobacter sp. P2G3. Next base: position 874,474 of record NZ_CP012529.1, on the reverse strand, counting down.
ACGTTAATCAAAGCTATCTCTTATTTTCTTGCTGTTATTGTCTTTATCTCAGAGTTACAGTAACAGCAGCAAGTAAAAGAATAGATTTGCAAAACCTTATAAGCTGGTCACAGCTTATAAGGTTTTTTTATGCGTATTGGAAAAAGCTGTTAAATATTTACCTTTCTATAAATGCGCTTTGATAAAACTAACTTGCAAACAGGCTACCGCTACCCCATCATAATAATAACTTTTCATCATTAGCCCCGATGCTATAAACCTTTGCTGCAAAAGGACACTATGAAAGCGCCCGAACAATACGATCCGAGTAAACCATCCTTAAAGAGTAGCACGCCGCCGCAGAGCATGCAGCAGTCTGCTAAATCGCCAGCAATACCTATTGGTACGCCAACAATTACGCAAACTCATAAACGTACTGCGCAAGCAGAAAAAAAGCCGTTTCAGTGGCAATTTTTATTGCCTAAATACTGGGGGATTTGGTTATTATTGGTTATTTTTTTACCGATGATATATCTACCGCTACGTTGGCAGTTTTGGTTGGGTCGTAAGCTCGGTATTTTGATTTATAAAATTGCAGGCTCGCGGCGACGTGATACGCTGATTAATCTAAAGCTGGCTTTTCCAGAGAAGCCAGAAGCCGAGCGTGAACTGATGGCCAAGCAAGTCTTCGTCAATCAAGGTATTGGTGTGTTTGAGACTTTGTGCGCTTGGTTTCGCCCTAATGTCTTTACCCGCACTGTCTCTATTTCGGGCTTACAGCATTTAGTTAATGCTCAAAATGAAAATCGTCCTGTTATTTTATTAGGCGCACATTATACGATGCTCGACTTAGGTGGCTTGTTTTGTGCCCAATTTTTTCCCTTAGACTGTATGTATCGTACACAAAACAATCCTCTACTCGATTGGTTTATTTATAATGGTCGTACCAATATTTTTGGCAAGCAAATCTCCAGTCGTGATATGCGCAGTTTAGTCAGCTCTATCAAAGCTGGACATGTGATTTGGTACTCTCCCGATCAAGACTACGGTCTTAAGCAAGGCGTGATGGCACCATTTTTTGGCGTGCCAGCAGCCACTATCACGGCTTCGCGGCGTATGGCCAAGTTAGGCGACAAGCAGCATCCACCAGCGCTCATGGCACTGCATACCTATCGGCAAACGCCAGATAATCTACCAAGCGGTAAAAGGCCACATTATCATCTAACGATTACACCAGAACTGGATAACTATCCAAGTAATGATGAGGTCGCTGATGCTACACGCGTCAATGAAGTGCTAGAAGGATTGGTTCGTATTGATCCAACTCAGTGGATGTGGTTTCACCGTCGCTTTAAAAATAGCCCTGAAGGTCGTACCGATATCTATAAGTAGGCTTTTATTCCTAAGAAAATAACTGGGAAAATTTGCTATACTTTGCCCCATTAAATCGAGTCGTTTACTCAAGTGATTGATATCACATTAACGATAATCGAATAAACCAAAAATTAAACCAACAACGGATTTTTCATGAGCAATCAAACTGACGCACCTATAGATATACCTAAAAAAGAAACCAAACGTATTCTAACGGGCATTAAACCAACGGGCATTCCACACTTGGGTAATTACGTTGGTGCGATTCGTCCAGCGATTGAATCCATTCAAAATAGTGATCATGAAGCATTTTTCTTTTTGGCAGATTATCATGGCATTATCGGCTGTTATGACCCTGCTATCATTCATGAGTCAACCAAAGCAATTGCTGCGACTTGGATTGCATGTGGCCTTGATCCTGAGCGCGTAACTTTCTATCGTCAGTCAGATGTACCTGAGATTTCTGAGTTAGCTTGGATTTTAAATTGCTCATGTGCCAAAGGGTTAATGAACCGGGCGCATGCTTATAAGGCTGCAGTCGATATCAATACAGAAAAGGCAGACGTCGATCCAGATCAAGGGGTTACGATGGGCCTGTTTGGTTATCCAGTATTGATGGCAGCAGATATCTTGATGTTTAATGCTACCCATGTGCCAGTAGGTCGCGACCAAGTACAGCATATTGAGATGGCGCGTGATATCGCCGGTACTTTTAACCATCGTTATAAAACCCTCTTTACGCTACCCTCAGCGGTCGTTGATGAAGATATCCCGCTACTAACAGGGCTTGATGGTCGCAAAATGAGTAAGAGCTATAGCAATACTATTCCTCTATTTGGTGAACCTAATCCGCAAGTTAGTCCTGAAAAGCAGATGCATAAAGCTATTATGAAAATTGTGACCAACTCACAGCTTCCTTCCGAGCCAAAAGATCCTGATGACTCTGCTATCTTTGAGATTTACAAAGCCTTTGCTACTTCTGAAGAGATTGCTGATATGCGTGCGCAGTATGCCGCAGGTATCGGCTGGGGTGATGCTAAGCAAGTGTTGTTTGACAAAATTAATAACGAGATTGCGCCATTCCGTGCTCGTTATGAAGAACTAATGGCCAATCCAAAAGAGTTGGAAGAAATCTTACAAATGGGCGCAGACAAAGCTCGTCGCCATAGCCGTAAACAACTAGACAAAACTCGCCGTGCCATTGGTATCCGTCCGCTTGCCAAACTTAAATAGTGGCTTAATATAAACAATTATTTTGTATGAATAGTCATATGGCTCAAACAACCATTTGATTATCATAACTTGTCGTAATCAGGGCGGATATTAAACGTGCAGACTGAGCTAGAAAACAAACAATCGGCTTTGCCAAAAGCTGTCTTGTCTGCAGCCGTGAATCGAGCCTCTGAGTCACTATCTGATGACAACGAACATGATGGCTCAGTTATCCACGACATGTCTCTGCGCATTTATCAGACACCAGTGCAGCAGCTGCCTGAAGATCTCTATGTGCCACCGCAAGCGTTTGCTATTTGGCTAGAACAGTTTGCTGGGCCATTAGATTTTTTATTATATTTGGTCAAAAAAAACAACGTCGACTTGACGCAAATGCCGATATTGCCTATCACAGAGCAGTACTTGGCTTATATTAGTGAGTTGGATACAGAGCATTTTGAGTTAGCGGGTGACTATCTACTGATGGCCTCGACATTGATTGCGATCAAAACGGAGCTGCTGCTACCTTCGTCTGAAACACCTAGCGATGAGCGTGATCCAAAAGCAGAGCTGATTGAGCGTTTGGAAGAGTATGCGCAAATAAAAGCAGCCAGCCAGCGCTTGGACAATCTAGTCCGTCTTGAACGCGATGTGTTTTTAGCGATGGTGAGTATGCCTAGCCAAGACATTATGAATGCTGAATTACCGAACTACTCACCTACCTTATTAATCGATAGCTTGTTTAAAATGCAGCTACAGCCAGACTATCAAATGCATACCATCAAGATCGATGCGGTACCACTTGCTGACCGTATTGCCAGTATTAGTAGGCAATTAAGCACTGATGGCATGCGCTCCTTTTATGAGCTATTAGATAAAGCACAGGGTAAGATAGGTGTGGTAGTCAGCTTTGTTGCGGTGTTAGAGTTGATGAAGCGTCAGTTAGTTGGTGTAGTAAATGCAGATTCAGACATAGATACTACCGTAGCAAGTACGGCTGTTGTTAATCATTCTGCAACAGACAATCAAATCGGGCAGTTAACGTTACAGTGGCTGGCTTAATCGTTTTTTACTTATTTATTTGTACGAACTATAATTTCAAAAAGAGCAGATTTTTAATGGTAGATACTGACGATATGAATCAGGGTGTTAAGCAGCAAAACCAGGTATCAGCAACATCATCATCTTCGCTTGAAGAGCAGCATCATTATCTTGAAGATTTGAGCAAACATATTGAAGTACTGTTGCATGCCTCAGAAGCACCACTCACTGCGAACGCTATCAAGAAGCATTTATCTTTATCTAATAAAGAGTTAAAGCAGGCTTTAGAGTTATTACAGCTACGCTTAGACGCTGGTGTTATGAGATTGCATGAGACTGCCAGCGGTTATCGCCTACAAATAGCAGATAGTTATAGTGCGTTGATACAACGCGTTTTTCCGCAACGTCAAGAACGCCTGAGCCAAGCATTGCTTGAGACTCTGAGCGTCATTGCTTACAAACAACCAGTGACACGCAGCGACATCGAATATGTACGCGGTGTGACCCTATCTAGCAATATATTGCGTCAGCTATTTGATAAAGGCTGGATAAAGGAAGATGGCTATAAAGAAACGTTGGGTCGTCCAGCATTGTTACATACTACAGCGCAATTCTTAGATGCATTTGGACTGACTAATTTAGACGAGTTGCCACCAATGCCGGATATATCAGCTATTGGTGGCGAATCTTAAGTTCTAATTAATACAATGGCAAATATTATGCTTGAATTGAGCTGTCTATTTTAGCAAATACCGTATTTATTGCCTGAACCGTTTTTTCGATTTCGGCTTCGGTAAGTGTTGGGTGTACTAAGAACATTAAGCTAGTCTCTCCAAGTTCCTTTGCAACAGGCAACCTAGTTTCAGGGCGCAATCCTGTGCCATCGAATGCTTTTTCTAAATAAACCTCAGATGCCGATCCAGAAAAACAAGGCACTTCTAGCTGACTGATTTCTTCAATGATACGGTCACGCGACCAGCCATCAGGCAGATTATCAGCATTCACATAAACATATAACTTGTAGTATGCATGCTTAGAATCTGCAAACTCTGGGGTTTCTTCTAACTTTGGCGCATTCAAATAACCTTTATCTTCCCATTGGGTACACGCTTGTAAGATTGCTTGCGCATTAGCAGTACGCTTAGCCGTCCAGTCAGACATCCTTTCAAGCTGAATACGTCCTATGACCGCTTGCATCTCAGTCATCCGCCAGTTAGTACCGAAGCTCTCATGTAACCAACGATAGCCAGGTGGGTGCTCTTTTTCATATACAGCAGCGTAGCTTTTGCCATGATCTTTATATGCCCACATCTTACGCCATAGATTTTCGTCATTAGTAGTGACCATCCCGCCTTCGCCACCAGTAGTCATAATCTTATCTTGGCAAAAGCTCCATGCGCCAATGTGACCAATACTACCAACACTACGGCCTTTATAGTGAGCGCCATGCGCTTGTGCACAGTCTTCAATGACGTATAGATTATGCTTATCTGCAAGCGCCATCATGCCATCCATGTCGCATGGCCAGCCTGCTAGATGCACGCACACGATGCCTTTGGTTTTGTCTGTTATAACCGCAGCGATCGTTTCTGGAGTAATGTTACCAGTAGACTCATCAACATCAGCAAATATAGGCGTAGCGCCCGCATTGACCACACTAGAGATACTAGCGATAAAAGTACGCGGAGTAACAATAACTTCATCACCTACGCCGATTTCTAGCGCTTGTAAAGCCACATCCAATGCTAAAGTACCATTGCCCAAGGCTATAGCATACTTACTATCTGACCAATCAGCGAATTCTTGCTCAAATTGACGACACTCTTGGCCTGTCCAGTAGTTTACTTTATTAGACAGTAGCACTTTACTGACAGCATCAGCCTCTTCTTGGGTAAAACTTGGCCAAGGTGAAAAAGGTGAATTTAGCATGTGACTTCCTCATTGTAGTATTGAAAATTAATTATTAATAATTTTTGGTTTTATTCTATCTTTGTTATTTATTACAAAACAATGATGACTAAGTTCGAGTCATCATTGTTTTATATGCAGTATGCGAAAAATAGTAATGATTGAAAATCCTTCAAGAATATTGTTAATATCGAAACAACAATAACGACCAATTAATAATATACCCTATTGGATAACATCATCTAAGAAGCTCGATGGATAAACTATACTATGTTTTAATGACACAAAAGAAAAGCGATCTTCAATATCATCAATATCATTCTCGAGCTTCGAAAACTGTAAAAACCAATCTTCGAGATAAAAAATATAATTAAATATTTTTTTACTCATAGCCATATCTATATTGTTATTGTTCAGCAAAAAATTAAGTTCTTCATAAATTTTTTCATTCGCATGAAAAATATGCAAAGCCTGATGATAGGTCAAGCCCTGTTGATAGACCTTATAAGCCGCTTCAGAGCGTTTGATATTATTAATAAGCGCATTGTGTATAAGAATCATGATATTTCCAAGTGTTGATATATAAATAATTTAGTGGGATTTATATATATTCTTTAATCCGAATATAATACAAACTTCTAGCCATATCAAACATTAAATTAACTAAGCTAACTAGAATCAGAGCAAATATATATTAAATGCTCTAACAATGACTACTGAATTATAAAGTATTGAAAAAATTTTCAATACTCAGTCTATCCACATAAAAACTAGATAAGTCAGCCATTTTGCGTTGAAGTGCTGTTTACGAAGTTCTATCCAATTTTTAATATAGCAAAAACCTGAAATAAAATTTTTTATAGCAAATTTTTATTTCTTCCGAAATGCGTATCTAGATAAATAAATTAAATGATAAATGACAGCGTAACCAATACATAATACAGCGATATTTGGAAGTACGCTCACCGATACTTTCGCAGCAAATCTATATGGACTACCGCTCAATGATGGATACCATTTTAGAGATGTCTGTACAATCCAAACTAAAGATAAAGTAGCCATCAAACCAATGATTGTTAGACTTTGTTTCTTCGTAAAGAAAGTTCTTGCAGCAGCATCTGAGATTGTTGCTTGTTCAGATGAGTTATTACTACGCTTCCAAATCTGTAAGCGTGATGTAGCAAACCATGCCAAAATCACTAGTCCTGCCATTGAGCTTAAATATTGTAGTATTCTAGCAATGCTTGTTCCTTTAAAAGGATAAAAATATAAAGGATACTGTAACCAATCTATACGCTGTGCAATAAATCCATCGGCATGAGTAATACCGTCCCAAATCAGATGCGTGGCCGCACCAACTATTAGCCCTAATACTACTGGCAAATAGAAAGACTTTACCTTGTGCATTACTCTTTTTCTAATGTTCGCAAATGACCAAATCTTATCAGCATAACCAATGAAGCGTCTTTGAACTTTGTTGCGCTCTTCATTGACTTCTTTATTTGGTTGGATAAAATTACCAACTGTAAGTTCTTTTAAAAACGGTCGAACTAGTGCAAAGGCGGCAGGTTTCAAACCCCAATACCATAATGTAAATACAGCTAAACCCCACGGTAAATTGTAGGTAAATAAACCTGTCCATTCATGTGATTGACGAGAAAGTGAGCTGCCTATATTTATATAATAATGCAGATCTGGCATCATCGTACCAATAAGTAAGGCATCAAACTGAAACCAACGCATGCTATGGTTTTTGTTTTTACTTCGATAGAATGGCAGTGCTGCAGCCATATGTGACAATGTAAAAGCCATATCTAGATTACTTATAAAAGAAAAAATTCATTAAATATATACTACTTTAAACTTCCGACACTTTAACTAAACGATCACATTTAGCTGTTGTAACATTAAATTTAATGTCTTTCCAGCTAGCATTTGGCTCTTTTCCTAAAGCCCATGCAATTAGCGCTGAAGGTACATCCACACCTGCTTCAGCAGAAAAAGGATATCCTCCACCAAACCTTGGATTCATTTCAAGTAAATAAATATCATCACCATCAACGAAAAAGTCGCAATCTAAATTGCCCACATGTCCTAAGGCTTCCGATATTTTTCGTCCAATTTCTTCAAATACTGGCAAATTTAACGTTTTTGCTTTATCAGTTTCACCTGCCCGCATACCTAGCTTTTGTTTAACGAAAGTGGCTTGATAATTACCTTCTAAATCGTTAATTATGTCTATGCCGTATTCATGCCCTGGCAATGCTTGCTGGATCAATAAACCAGACTCTTGATGATCACCAACACGTAAGCCCCAACGATCCAGCTTAATATTATTGAATTCCCAAGCAAGGTTTAACTCTTGTAAGCTTTCAACTTTCTCAATTCCAGCAGATCCAGAACCCCAACGAGGCTTAACGAATAATGGAAATTGTAGAGTTTTGGCTTCGATTGCTTGCGTCGCAGACTCAAGAGAAGTAAATGTCAACGATGTTTTAATACCTACCTCTTTTGAGAAACGTTCTGTCAAACCTTTATCAAAACAGAGCTCAATGACAGATAAATCTGAGACAACTACCGTAGTGCCAATTGCTGCAAACCTATCTTTAGCAGCAGCTAATATAGGTAGTTCATGATCATTGAGTGATATGACCATCCCTACCTCGTTGTCTTTGCAAATGCCTAATAAGACTTCTAAATAATGCTCAGCGTTAACAGGTGGCACTAAGAAGGCTTCATCCGCCTCAGCCATCGTAGGTGCTAAAAGTGATGAATCGGTTGCAAAAACTTTTCCACTTCCTGCTAGTGCATTTTTAAAGTATTGCAGTAAATAGTTTCTGCGGCCAGCACATGAGAATAAAATATTCATAAAGTCCTACTTTTCATCTAATAGTTGTTATTTTAAGTAATTCAATAAACCACCAGTATGCCAAAATAATATGGGCGAACTACTGATATTACTTGTAAGGTGATTTTGCATTCCATAAAATGCTTTGGCAGTATAGGTTGTGTCTAGAATAAATCCAAATTGTTGTAACGAGCTTTGAGAAAGTGCAGATATGCCCGCGTTGTATTGTTCGTAGCCTCCACAAAGATAATCATCTATAACAATCGTTTTTTGTTGAGGTTCAATATCATATTGCAAACAAACTTTCTCATAAAACTCGCTAATAATTTTCTCAGCACTTTCTCGATCTCGAGCTATAGATATACCTATTACTGTTGTGTCATAAAAGTTATATTTATCTAGTCCAGCCATAACTCCAGCTTGTGTAGAACCTGTCCCTGATGCAAGAAAAATATATTTGGGTGCCCAATTCGTTTTGTCACGGTAATCTGCCAATTCACTCACAGCATCAATGTACGCCTTTGCACCAACAGTTGAGTGCCCTCCCCCCCACAAATAGTATGGCATTTCATTAGCATCTGCATAAAATTGCATGGCTAAGTTCATCTTACTGGAAATCTCGCTAGGGTCTTTTACAAAAACCAAATTCGCTCCTGTATCCCGCATAATTTGTGAGTTACCTTGTTGCCTATAAAAGGTGCTTTCTTCTCCATGAAGAACTAATGTACATTTCATATTGTTTTGGGCGGCATAGATAGCAGTCACACGACAATGATTAGAGTTAATGCCGCCGGTAGTTACAATGGCTGTGGAGCCTTGAGCGACAATATCTTTGGAAATGGAGTCTATTTTCCTTCCTTTATTTCCTCCTCCTAAAAAAGGATACAAGTCATCGCGAAATACATGTATATCGTGATTGCTACTTGTCTTTAAAGAATGGATTAGATTAAGTTGCATATTTAAAAGCCTCTATATAGTCTAAAGACTTCCATTCTGTGGCCAAAATTGAATAAATCCTTCTGTCTTTAAGACTACCATCTTTGAATTTATGCTGACGCATTGTTCCTTCGTTAGTCATCCCTATAGACTCGTACAAACTATAGCCACTAACGTTCTCTCCGTCAGTAAACAAATAAACTTTATTCAGATTCAAGTAGGTGAAACCATAAAAAAGTAACCACTGAGTGGACTGCTTCCCCCACCCTTGACCATGAGACTTTGGATTGACCATAACGTAAAGCTCAGCATGTTTGGATGTATGGTCGATTGACACCAAACCTCCCATTGCTACCAATCTGTCTTCATTAAAAAATGAAAAATCCTTTCTAGTATTATTATTTATATTAGACTCATACCATTTAAGGGTTTTCTCAACAGTAGCAGGTAATTCAAAATACATTGAATTGTTAATAGCAGGGTTATTTATCCATTCCACCCGAGTATCAATATCTTGAGCAGAGAAATCTTTAGCTATCATAACTTTTCCTATATATATCAAGAGAAGGAAATATATCGCTAGGAACCTCTGCGATATCTTTACGATTAAAAACAACTAGTACTGTTTTTAAGATGATCTTAGCATCCAACAAGAGCGACATATTATCAACATAGTAGCTATCTAGTGACAACCTATCATCCCAATTAAGCATGTTTCTGCCATTAACTTGAGCTAAACCTGTTAACCCTGGTCGTACACTATGACGTTTACTTTCTTCTTCAGTATAATATGGTAGATATTTCATAAGTAGTGGACGAGGCCCAACTATACTCATATCTCCCTTAATTATATTCAAGAGTTCAGGCAGTTCGTCTAGACTGGTTTTTCTTAAAAATCTACCAAAATCAGTGATTCTCTCCCCATCTGACAAAGGTTTACCTTCTGAATCAACAGCATCAGTCATAGTTCGAAACTTGAACATCTCAAAAGGTTCGCTATTCAGACCAGGGCGTACCTGCCTGAATAAGACTGGCGAACCAAGGTTTTTTTTGACTTTGTACGCTACAAGTCCATATACGGGAGATAAAATTATCAATGCCGTAGTTGCAGCAGTAATATCAAACAGTCGCTTTATCATGTATCGTTACTCCAATTCCATTGCAGACATCATTTGTGCATTTACTTTATGTACATCGTATTTTTCTTCCGCTATCGCGCGTGAACGTTTACCCATTTTTCCAATCAATTCCGGCTCTTCAATGAAACGTAACATCGCCTGCGCTAAAGCATCTGCGTCTTTAACAGGTACTAAGAAGCCATTATCACCATCTACAACGGTCTCACGGCAGCCTGGTGCATCAGTGGTAATAACAGCTCGTCCCATTGCCATTGCTTCTAGTACTGTACGTGGTGTACCTTCACGATAAGACGGTAACACATAGACTGAAGATGCCTGAATCGCTGGGCGCACATCTTTTAAGAGACCTAAGAAATTAATGGTACCCGATTCGATCCATTTATCCAGCTCAGCTTGAGTAATACTAGTTGGATTAGCATCAAGACCACCGACTAAATCAAACTGCACTTCAGGGTGTAGTTTTTTAACTTGTTGAGCGGCCTGATTGTACTCTCGCACACCTTTATCGCCTAATAATCGAGCAATCAATAAAAAGCGTAACGGCTTTTGCGTATCAAAAGGCACAACATCAAATTCATCCACATCCACACCTGATCCACTTACTACACAGGTATGTGTCTGCGAAGAGATAATATTCAATTCGTAAAACAATGCTTCATCATCGTGATTTTGAAAAAACACAATTTGGCAATGACGCAGTGCTGTACGATATAAGCCTTGAGCAACAGCACGTACCCTTTTACGCTTGTTGTCCTCTCCTCCAGTAAAGGCAAACCCTAAACCAGTAATCAAAGAAAAACGCTTTGGTACACGAGCTAACCAAGCTGCAAGCGTCCCATAGATTACAGGCTTAATGGTATATCCCATCATATAGTCTGGCTTGATATTTCTCATCAGAGAATAAATTGAAAACAAGGTCTTTGTATCCGCTGCCGGGTTAAGACCCGTACGTTGCATCGAAATACTATGAGGGATTGCGCCTAGTGCTTTTAGCTCAGACGTTATAGTTTGGTTTTCTAACAACTCTGGAGCAGCCACATGAACTTCTAACCCTTTATCTAATAAGGCTATAATAAAAGGCTTGCGAAAACCAACTAATGAATTGGCTACACTGGCTATAATTAAAAACTTCATAAGCTACTCTATTAAAGGATATTAATGTTCGACCAGAAGCTCTCTTCTAGTTTCATTTTGTAGTTTATAACTTTCATCTTGTACTCTATAACCTAAATAAACTAAAAGTATTGGGTAGATAGCTAAGTAATTAAGTACAAAAAAAGTCGAGCTGTTTGTAGATAAAGAAAATATTGTTGCAAGAGACATAATTGTCGCGGCTTTAAATCGAGCATTGTGCTTGGATGTCATCCATATCAAGGACAAACAAAACAAGGTAAAAATAAAAGTGCCAATAATTCCGAACTTTATCAAAATCTCTACTAATCCGTTATGGGTACCAAGCTCATGCCCACCAAAATCAAACTTAACACCATCAAAACCTAATCCCAACATAGGCTGGCTTTTGAACCTATCGAGCGCTAATTGCATCAATATGTCACGGCCATTGTAACCAGTGTCTAATAGACGTGAATCAGATGAACTCGCCAAACCAGAAAAATTACCAGACACCCATTCTGCAATTTCAACGGAATAAATAGATATCCCTAATACAGATAGTAACAATACAAATAGGGTAAAAAAATTACTTTTCGGAAATACAGTCACAAAAATATAAGTTAATAAACCTAATGAAAATGCCAATACTGCACTTCTAGAGGCAGTAACAGTAGTAATTAGAATTACAATTATTACTGCTAACGTCTTATACTTTTTCTGATCCATTCCTAATAAGATAAAAGGTAATATCATTACAGAAAGATGACTGGTGATATTGGGATTCCTAAACAGCCCAGGCTGCCTGAAATCTGACCAACTATTAAAACTTATAAGAAAAAAAGGTAGCAGTATAAGTAGAGTTTTAGATAGTGTTTTGTATTGCTCCTTATAATAAAAGGATTTTCCTTCAGCTAAGGCAATTTGAGAGGTGAAAAATAAGAACAAGACCAACGCTATTGACTGAACTATTATCAACAGACTACCTTGAAAAATGATGCTCTGTATTACGACAAATAGCACAAGAAAGAAAATAGCAATTAAACTTTTATTCATTATTACTATTTGATGCTTATACATTACAAGAAGATAAAACAAAGTAAAGTGTACAACTATTAAAGGCGCTCTCAAATTAGCAAAGTTCGAAAAACTTATAATAAAAATTACAAGTATTGAAGTCAATACAAATGAGTTTAAACTAATAAAACTAGGAACTTTTATATTCATATTATTCACTACAGTATTGTGTATTAACTTTTGTTTTTTAATATAAACTGTGGAACTTGTCTATAATTACTTCCATAGAGTATTTAGTAATAATATTATGTTTGTTCTCATTGGCTTTTTTAAGTAATTTATCTTTCGGATAGGTAAGATAGTTTTTTATAGTATTACTAACTCCAGTTACATCATTACTTAGAGCAATAGACTCTTCATCTAAAAGGACTCCAACATCCCCTACATTAATTGCTACACATGTAGTATCTGATAATATAGCTTCTCCTACTACATTTGGAAACCCTTCAGTTTTAGAATGTAAACAGAAAATGTCCATAGCTCTAAGACATTTAGGTACATCATTCCTCTGACCCAGCAGTCTAAAATTATCTAAAAGGTCGTACTGTTTAATCCAAGACATTAGCTCTTTATTTTTTGAGTCATTATCTCTACCTACTAACATAAACTTCAAATCTGGAAAATCTTTTATTAACGTAGAGGCAACTTGTACAAAAAGCTTTTGGTTTTTGACTGGGTTAAACCTGCCTACAGATCCAATGACGATATCATTATGGGACAAGTCAAATTGCTTACGAATATTAAGTCCATCTTCTTCTGTAGAAGAAAGCGCCTCTACATCAAAACCGTTAGGGATAACCATCATCTTAGATTTATCGTAACCAATACCTATATGATAGTCTTTTGATACATGAGCCGCACAAACTATAGAATTGGGGACGTAATAAGACAGTCTTGCACATAACTTACTAAGATGAACTGTTTGCTTGGAAGCACCTTGAGATACATCTGTAGTACGGATACCCCAAATAATATTATCAACACCTACACTCTTTGCAGCTAGACCACCCAAGAAGTCAGCATGATACATCCAAGTTTGTACGACGTCGGGCCTAGTATCTTTTAGTAAACTTCTCAACCGAAAAAGGGTTCTCGGTACTGATGATACAGATTTCATACCGAGGCTATGTACTGTTATCCCCTGACTCTGTAAATCTGAACCAATAATACCAATATCTGTTAAAGAAATAACCCTATGTTGAAACTGACCTGTTTTTTGACTGTGCAGTACTAATCGTTTGAGCATCAACTCAGCACCGCCTACATTCAAGCCAATAATTACGTGTGTTACTTTTTTAGTCATTTTTACATTCCACGTAGTGTAACAAGCCATAAGAAAAGGTTTCTTTGTATAGCAATTTTTCTTTACCAAAATATTTCTTTGGTAATGAGAAGAAATAAACTTCATTTTACATGCCAGTATTCCCAAAAAAACAGTTAGTACTATATAGATTTTAATTATTTTTCATAAAAAAAACAATGATTGAGATATCTTATCTGTATCTTACACCTGTTCTCTTATAAAACCTTCAAAGCCTTTAAACCTTCATTTTTAAATTTTACATTTAAAACGTCTTGTAAAGAAAATGATTCATTACTTTTTATAAAAAAATTTAGAGCATATGCAAAATTTTCCTCAAGATCTTGATTATTCTTCTCTTCAACCCATTCTCCATTTATACAAACATATCTACTTGGCGCTTTCAGTAAGGTGCCTGGTGAAAAATTAGTACCTTGAAACTCTATTAAATGACAACCATCCGGTGATTGAGCAATATCTAACGAAGCATAAGGATTGTTGATTTCATCAAATATACTCTTCGCATAGTCTAAAGTCTCTTTCGGAGGCCTTACATGTTCAAACAGTCCGCTTCCACTCGCTCTAAAGTCACCTTCTTTAATGTTTCTTTTTAAACTATAGTACCTGTCACCAAATACTAAAATCTTAAAATCATTTGTTAAGTTAGGTATAAATTTTTGTTCAACAAACCTATTAAACCCTTTATGTCTATAATTGTATATTGAAAACTCCTCAGCTTGTAGTCTAATTTTTCTTTGTAATTTTATTACCTTTCTTTTATTTGATACATTGAAATATTTTTTCTTAATATCTAAAAGATCTTTTTCATCCTTTATTAGAAATACACCACTACTACCTGCTCCACCCACTGTTTTTAATACCTTCGGTAATGGTAAGTTAGAATCATCGATATCGAAGAAGTAATTTCCTTTTAAATTACCAAAACCTAATTCAGTTCTGTATAACTCTTGAAATCCTTTATTTTCGTGACTCATAAGTATATCGTAACTTGGTATAATTCTACATTTTTTATTAATGAAATACATGACATCTCTTAGATACAGTCTAATATTTTCCTCATCACTAGAAGTGTAAAAAACCATATCTGTTTTATCAAAATCAATATGCATCAGGTCATTGATAGTTATAATTTCACTATCATAATTCAAGAGACTTGACACTTTGTTAACATCTATACTCTGCCAACTTTGACCAGTACTACCAAAAAATCCATTAGGTAGTGTAGCGATATATACCTTCATAATATTAAGTCCCTGCAATTAATATTTCTATCTTTTAACTAACAAGAATACCACTTTAATTACAAAAATACATCATTTAATTATATATTGTAAAATTATTATTACTATTAGATAAAACATTTGTAAAGATAGACAAAAAATATACATTGAATACCTACATAAAACAATGATAGGTATTCGATGTAAAGAATATTTTAAGTACAGATTTAATTATAAAAATAGATCATTTCCTAGACTTAATAAAATCACTAATGATTTCATCAGTATATTCACCTAAGAACGGCTCCCCTGCATTTTGTGGGATCCTTATAGTTTGGCCAAATAGATTTATCTCTATGCATCGCCATTTTTCAGTAGAGTCTAAGGCCATATCAAGGCTGATTATACGAGCACCTACAACAGCTCTAGCAATGCTTTTACTTACTTCAACCAAGTCGTTATATAGTGGAAATTTCTTACCTTCAAAAACAAAACCGGAATTAGGATGACTCAAATACTTTTTTTCATCTATATCAGTTGCATATTCATTTAGTATTCCATTTAATTTTATACTACAGACAATCCCACCATCTGATACATTATCTAAGCTTCCATCTTTTCCTATACGTATACCAGAATTAAGCATATGTACTACATTATCTTTATCTTTATATAAACTTACACGAACAGTATTCACACTATCTTTGTTAAAGGCATTGATTAATTCAGACTGTTCTATTTTTTCTTGAACCACTAAGTTAGGATGTTGTTTTATAATTTCTTTAATATCTTCCTTGCTATCAACAAAGTACACATCCTTTCCACCATAACTATCTTTATTAGGTTTAATGACGATAGGAAAATCAGTATTGTTAATTTCATTATCAATAAACGCTTCAATATCATCTATAGCTTCGAATTCATACGTATAATAACTACCATCAAGCTTATGAAAGAAGTCTTTTGGAAAGATACCTCTACCAAACCATTTGTTATATATACTTTTATGCGCTAGAAATTCAACATTTCCTTCATTATTTAAGAATCTTTCAACATATAAGCTATAAAACTCTTCAGGGATAATCCGCTTATTAAATGCCCCTGATAATGATTTTGATATTTCTACTGTCTTGAAGCTAACAACTGGGGATACAGCTTTCCAGTAATTACGATATTCCTTCTTCTCATCTTTTGTTAGACTTACTTTTTGAAAGTCGGGAGAATCATATATTGATTTATGCAGCTTATGAAAAGCAGAATACGCTGATAAAAACTTCCAGCTTCCAACAACTTTATTTTTTACAAACTTTTTAGCTTTCATGTTTTATGCCCTTGTTTATCTTTTTGAAATAGAAGTAGGATCCAGATCCTAAAATCAATTGACCTATAAATATATTAGTAGCTCCTCCCAATAGTCCAAACTTATAAATAAGTGGGAAGGATAATGCAAATCCTATTGTTGACGCTGCTATAGTAATTCTCATTACCACCTTATCGTATCCTCTCGAGATTAGATAGTTAGTAGAGTAAATACTGTAGAAAACAATAGCCAAAAATCCTGCCATAAGCATATAAAAGACTTCTGAGTCAGAACTATATTTTATACCAATAATATCAAAAATATACTGATGCACTATTATTAAGAAAATTGAAATAGCTGCTATTAAGATTAAATAGTATTTGCTAAAAATATCGAACTTTTCTTTATACCTAATTAAATATGGAAAAGCCACACCTGATACTACAGAGTTAAAAACAGTCAATAACTGTACAACCTGTCTTGTGGCGCCAAAATAACCTGCAGACGCCTTACCCAGTATCATCCCAACAAGAAAATTAGTTGTATTATTAAAAAGATTTGGAACGAATTGGTTTACAAATAGTGGAAAGCCAATTTTTAACGTCTTTTTAACTCTTTTAATACCTACAAACATTACCTTTAAATTGAATTTACGTATTATTATATAATGTGAAATAAATGCTACGATAATATAGCTTACCCCTAATAAAAATGGATATATCCAATAGTCCTGTGGAGCTTTTATTAATATAAAAACTCCTATGGTAAATGAAAGCTTAACTATAAGATTTAAAACCGTTATATAACCCATTTTTTCAACGCCCCTAAAAAACCATTCAGGGAATAGGGTTTGACCTATGAGCATTAAACACATTAATAAATATACAAGTAAATCCTCTTTAAACTGCGGTACAAGCAAAATTATCGGTATCAATACAGCTAAAGAGAACAGCAGTAAGTACATTTTGGTAATGATTGTTTTACTGTAGATAAAACTTAATTGTCTCTTATTGGTTCGATGCCTTGCAATCTCTCGTGTCGCTGACAGATTAAAACCATAATCTGTTACTGCTTGAAAATAAGCTATTAATGACAGTGCTAATACGATCGCCCCATATTGCTGTATCCCTAATACCTTTATCAAATAAGGCAAAGTAACGAAAGGTAATACGGCATTAACAAGCTTTAAAACTGCCAGTGAAAAAAAGTTTTTTAGCAATTGGCTAGTATCTTTATTACGTAGCATGGTGCGAACTTTACTAATCATAAAACTCAACTATTAATTTGCTAACGACTTAACATACCAAGGCATGGCTTTATCGATACCTTGACTAATGTCAAACTGAGGCTTATATCCTAATAAGTTTTTTGCTTTAGTCACATCCGCTTGAGAATGTCTTACATCACCTTCCCTAAAGTCTCGATATACAGGCTCTTTATCATATTTCACATTATTTTCTGCTAATGCTGACTTAATCGAGTTGAACAACTTGTTTAGCGTCGTTCTATCGCCTACTGCCACATTATAAACTTGGTTTTTGGCCTCATTATTGGTAGTTGTCGCTGCCAATATATTTGCCTGTACCGTATTGTCGATATAACAAAAATCACGGCTGGTTTCGCCATCACCATTGATATACACATCATCGTTCTCAATCATGGCAGCTGTCCATTTTGGAATAACTGCTGCATAAGCACCGTCTGGATCTTGACGTCTGCCAAACACATTGAAATAACGAAGACCGATAGATTCAAAACCATAGCTGCGTGCAAATACTTCTGCATACAACTCGTTGACATATTTAGTCACGGCGTATGGAGATAGTGGCTTGCCGATAGCGTCTTCGACTTTAGGTAATGCAGGATGGTCACCATATGTTGAACTACTCGCTGCATAAGTAAAGCTTGATACTTCCGCATCACGCGCAGCCACTAACATATTCAGAAACCCTGAAATATTGGTTTCATTGGTAGCAATAGGGTCTGCTAAAGAACGAGGTACAGAGCCTAGTGCAGCTTGATGCAAGACATAATCTGCACCTTTGCATGCTTGATGGCAATCATCTACTTTTCTTATATCGCCTTCGATAAATCTGAAACGTTGCCACTGATCTGCAGATACTAACGACTGTACTTCATCTAAGTTCTTTTGATGACCTGTCGCAAAGTTATCTAAACCTACGACGGTTTGATCGAGCTTCAACAAAGTCTCAAGTAAGTTTGAGCCGATAAAGCCTGCTACTCCAGTAATCAGCCATTGCTTTGGATTGTTTGCTAGTGTCTGCGTTGTCTGTTCATATTGCGTCATGGTATGTCCTTATTAGCTATATATCTTATATTTACAGGCGAATATCAGTTTCTTCTTTTGCAAATACATATTTTAGGTCATAAAGCACGTGTTTCTCTTTACCTAATTCTCTGATATTACTGACACCCATATCTGTAAATTCTGAGTGTGCAACTGCTAAAATAATACCGTCGTATTGCTCTGCTTGAGGTTTACTGATTGGTGTGATGCCATACTCACGATGAGCTTCTTTAGCATCTACCCAAGGATCATAGATATCGACTTCGATGTTATATTCTTGCAATTCGTGAACGATATCGATAACTTTAGTATTACGCACATCAGGACAGTTTTCTTTAAAACTTAGCCCCAGTATGAGCACTTTTGCGCCTTCTACTTGAATACGTTTTTTAATCATGTTCTTAATAAGCTGAGTCGTAACATACTCTCCCATACCATCGTTTAAACGACGACCAGCAAGAATAATCTCAGGGTTATAACCAATGGCTTGTGCCTTATGCGTTAAATAGTAAGGATCGACACCGATACAATGTCCACCCACTAGGCCTGGACGGAATGGTAAAAAGTTCCATTTAGTACCTGCGGCTGTTAGCACCGCTTCGGTATCGATATCCATTTTGTTGAAAATAACGGCCAATTCATTAATTAGAGCAATATTCACATCTCTTTGTGTATTCTCAATAACTTTAGCTGCTTCTGCGACCTTGATACTTGGCGCTTTATGCGTGCCAGCGATAATGATTAGATTGTAAACATCATCAATAAAGTCTGCTATTTCAGGTGTAGAGCCTGCAGTGACTTTCAAGATATTAACTACTCTATGCTCTTTATCACCTGGATTAATACGCTCAGGACTATATCCTGCATAAAAGTCTTGGTTAAAAGTTAGACCAGACACTTCTTCAAGCACAGGAATACATACTTCTTCTGTAGCGCCTGGATAAACGGTAGACTCATAAACGACGATATCGTCTTTTTTGAGAATACCGCCTATAGATTGTGACGCCTTGATTAAAGGAGTTAGATCTGGCTGTTTGAAATCATCAATTGGTGTCGGTACAGTAACGATAAAGAAGTTACAATCTTTAAGCGCTTGAATATCTGAGGTATAGCTCAGATGCGTCGCTTGAGATAACTCCTCATCACTAACTTCTAATGTATGATCCGTACCTGCTTGCAAGTCGGCAATACGAGTAGCATTTATATCAAAGCCCATTACAGAGACTTTTTTACCAAACTCAACAGCTAGAGGTAGACCCACATAACCAAGGCCGATAACTGCTATCTTTATATTATTGATATCTCTCATAACATTCCTTTCTAAATAAAGTGTTTTCGATAACCCAAATTAATGAGCACTATAGTGAAAAAGGTCTACGAAGGTGCTGAACCTTCATGGTAGCCCTCTACAAAGTATTTAAATTCTTCTTTTAGCCATTCAACATCATGTGGCTGGGCTC
Organism: Psychrobacter sp. P2G3; assembly: GCF_001593285.1. NCBI lineage: Bacteria > Pseudomonadati > Pseudomonadota > Gammaproteobacteria > Moraxellales > Moraxellaceae > Psychrobacter > Psychrobacter sp. P2G3. The sequence goes on along the minus strand of NZ_CP012529.1, from coordinate 854,241 downwards.
TACGTGTTAGCTGAGACAGCATGTTTTCGATATCCATTAGTGGGAAGCTTTGTTCCATTGCCTGCCTAATTAGTGGATGTTGCGTAGGCTCTACATTATCGTCGCCGATAATAAGCTCTTCATAGAGCTTCTCACCTGGTCTTAATCCACTAACGACAATCTCCATGTCGCCATCAGGATTATTTTTATCCTTGAGCTTACAGCCTGTTAGATAAATCATACGTTTGGCCAGATCTACGATTTTGACTGGTTCTCCCATATCTAAGACAAATACTTCCCCACCTGTTGCCATTGCACCTGCTTGTATGACTAAGCTTGCTGCTTCTGGAATGGTCATAAAATAGCGTGTAACATCTTCGTGCGTTACAGTAATAGGACCACCCTGCTCGATTTGTTTGGTGAATAAAGGAATGACCGAACCTGATGAACCAAGTACATTCCCAAAGCGCACCATGCTAAAGCAAGTTTTACTATTTACTTGGCTCAACCCTTGACATACCAGCTCAGCCAAACGTTTAGAAGCGCCCATAATATTGGTCGGTCTTACCGCTTTATCAGTAGAAATAAGTACAAAAGTTTCAACTTTGGCCTGCAGGGCTGCGTAAGCGCAATGGTAAGTACCTTTAGAATTATTGATAACGCCTTCAAAGGGATTATGTTCAACAATAGGTACATGCTTATATGCAGCTGCGTGATATACCGTATGGATACTATATTTTTTGAATACTCTAATGAGCTTATCTTCATTGGTCACATTACCAATCATGGCAATGATTTGAATATCACTATAATCAGGATTAAGAACTTGCTGGTTTTTTAGCTCTTGATGAATGCTATATAAGGCATATTCGGACAACTCATACAGTATCAAGCACTGAGGTTTGTTTTTGATTATCTGTCGGCACAGCTCACTACCGATAGATCCACCAGCACCAGTGACTAGAATGTTTTTACCTGCGATATTTTTGCTCAATAACATGGCGTCAGGCTCAACCGTCTGCCGATCTAATACATCTAAAATATCAACAGGACGCATAGTGCTGACTGTAACTTGCCCATCAGCAATCTCATGCAAGCTTGGTAGCTGTTTAATTTTGACTGATACTTCTGCAAACTCTTCAATAATCTGTCTACGACGAGCGCGACTAATCGAAGGCATTGCTAAGAACACTTGGGAGACATCTAACTTGTCTACAAGTTCTACCGTTTCAGCAGCATCATGTATTTTTACACCTAGTAAGTACCCGCCTGCCAATTGCAGATTGTCATCCACAAAAGCAACTGTACTATATTTATGAGATCGTTCTAATGCATCAAACAACTCTCTACCTGCTGCACCTGCCCCATAAATGATGACATTTTCCTGAGTATCTTCATTTTTAACATGATTCTTTTGGATACCGCTGCTACGCTCTAATATTTCTCGTATACTTAAACGACTGCTCCACAACCAAACAAAGAATAAGAATAGGTACAAAATAGGAACTGAACGCGGTATATCAGTTAATATTTCGAAAAAATTCATGACTTCGTAGGCAATAATGAGTACGATAAATAGCTGTAGTACGTTGCGCATAACCCTATCAGAAAATATACGAGCAACACCTCTATAAAAGCCAATGTAATAAAGACCAATGACAGGAGGCAGCGCATAAAGAAACAGTAACAAAGGACTAATATGGTTATCGATATCACCATATCGCAATGCCAAAGCAAGGAATAAACAAACCATTGACATCAGCATATCTGTGGTCAGAAAGAACCCGCGCTTTGCTACGCGTGGCATCTCTAACAATCGCTGGGCAGTACCATATAACCCGTTACCAGCGTTGTTATTTGCAGAATACGTTTTATTAGGCTCTGGCTTCATAGACATAAGACTCAACTGGTTGTGTTACCGCTATTATTGGGTGTTGCCATAAGTGTAAGTGTGATGATAGCTATTCTTACTCATAATTCCTTGCTGCATATCGTTGATAACAATGCCGTCTACCTGAATGTTCGCTTTGTTCATCTGCTTGACAGCATAAGCTAACTGACCCTCTAATGAATCATTATGGCGAGTCACCATCACTACTTGGTCAGCATATTTAGAAAGTATTACGGCATCTGTCGCTGCTAGCACAGGTGGTGTATCAATAATGATGTAATCATAATGAGCCGCTAGCTCATTCATCAAACCACCAAACTTCTCACCAGCTAGCATTGAAGAAGGGTTACGCGAATTATTACCACGTGGAATAAAGTCAAGGTTACCTATATTAGTAGGATGAGTAATACTAACGGCGGTACTTTGATCTTGCGTAAAGAAATCTGCAAGACCGTCATCTTGTTCCATATTAAATATGCTGTGAAGACTACCTAAACGCATATCTGCATCGATAACTAGAACTTTCTTATCTAGCTGGGCAAATACTTCTGCCAAATTTGCGACGATGAAAGACTTGCCAACATTTGGACTTTCGCCAGTGACGACTATTACACGACCGCGTTGATTGGTCTTAGCAATGCTCGGCATACCAAACATTAGATACGTTCTTAAGCTCTTTATCGCCTCATAACTTGGACTATTGTGATCAGCGTAAGATAGCAGTCGATTAGTGGCACGGCTGTTCTTGCTCAAACGTTGCAATGCTTTTGAGCGAGGAACCGTCGCTATAACAGGGACGCCTATTTTAGATTCAAGGTTTTCAGGGTCTCGAACGACGTTTCTCATTGAGCTTCTAAGTAGCACTAATACTGTACCTATTATTGTTCCTAGAATGGTGGCTAACAGAATGATTAGCTTTTCTTTTGGTTCAATAGCATTATAAGTACTGACAGGTAAGTCAACGATACGTGCATAACCAATTTGACCTGCTTTAACGATTTTTAATTGCTCATAGTTTGTGAGCATAGTGAGATAAATCTCTCTATTGATATCAACATCTTCCGATAGTTTCAAAAACTCTCTTTGAATCTCAGGTAAGCCTGCAATGGTATTACTGATCTCTTGCTTTCTGCTGTTCAATACTCTCAATTGATCATTGATTTGAATAACTAATGGATGCTCATTTGTATAGTAAGTAGACAACTCAGCTTGTTGAAGCTTTAGATCGTTAAGTTGACCGTCAATTCTAGAGTCCTCTGCCAACAGTAGCTGTGCTTCTTGGGCCACATCAATAGTGCCGTACTTTTTACGGAAATCATTAAACAGTGACTCAGAGCCTTCAAGCTTTTGCTTCAACACAGGAATCTGTGTTTCCATGAAATCCAGAGTTTTAGTTGTTTCTTCAGAACTACGAGATTTATTTTGATTTATATATGACAGAACAATTTCGTTTAATATTAAAGTGGTTTGTTGTTGGTTAGGTCCAGACAAAGACATCTGAATAATACCGGTCAATACACCTAGTTCTTCTACTGTCAAATTACCGTTTATACTATCTGTCGTAATTTGTAATGATTGTTTAGTGATATTGATAGGCTGATTATTGTTAGGCAGCTCTTCCACTGTAATCTGGATATCACCATCTACCCCTTTGAACTGATGCGGCTGGTTTAACTGACCTTTAAAACTATCAGTACCATTACTAAGTACAAAACCTGTATCAGATCTCGCTAAAGTGAAGCCGCGATCTAAATAATCTTTTGATACGTCGAACTGACTGACTGTGACTTGTCCGCTGTCAGTCTGTAATGACACTCCCTCTTCGGAATGAATTGGTGTATTGATTCGATCTTTTGTTATTCTCTCAATAACCCCAATTTCAGGGTTGCTCAAGCGAATTTGTAAGTGTAATGAATCTGCGACTGGCCCCAGTATCATGCGCGACTTTATTAGCTCTGCTTCCGCTTGAGCCATACTAGCTTCTGACCCAACCAAATTAGAGATATTTTCACCAAGCGCTGAGACACCTTGAGGACTGGCATCAATTTGCACCACTGCATCTGACTCATAAGTAGGCATTACGTAGCGGCTATATAATATGCCTGCTATCAAGCCTAATAGAGTGAAAAAAAGCAAAGTTTTCCAGCCACGTAACAATGAGCCGAGTAGGCTTGACAGAGTGATGTCGTCATTGTCCCGATCACTGACGGATGTTGATAGATTTTTTGAGTCTGTATTCATATTTATATCCGCTACTTAAGTGATTTTTTCATTCCATTGTTCGAGACTTTTAACAATATTGCTTTTAGCAGCCTCAAACACCGATTTAGGAGACCGATAAGGGTCTGTAATATCTTTATCAATCCAATGGCCAATCCGAAACGTTTTACCTCGGCAATGTGGCCATTTTTCTTCAATCCATTTGGTCTGGCTTGTTGACATGGTCAAAATTAAATCTGCTTTTCCTACTAACTCTTCACTAATTTGCTTAGCGACATGTGTGCTGATATCTATATCGTCAACTGCCATTACTTCAATTGCTTTTGTATCAGCAGGATGGTCTATCAGTGCTGATAGGCCAGCAGAGTCAATATGCTTTTGCGGATAACGCTTAGCTAATATTGCAGCTGCCATCGGACTACGGCATATATTGCCTACGCAAACAACTAAGATGTTATCAAACGCCATAACCTATACTTCTTTCTATATACCTGAAATTAATCTGGCCGCAGAGGTAGATGGTAGCAATGCGCTGATAACACGGTTCCAACGAGTTAGACCAGTTGGGTCGACATAGACGATATCATTGGGCTGCATCTCAAAACGATTGGCCAATGCAAAACTAGTAATGGTCTGCATATCGACATAATAGATATTGGTAAATTGAGCTTCTTTATTATCACGCACGATGTATATCTTGGCAGCATCAGCGGTACTAGCATTCAGGCCTCTTGACTCTCCTAATACGCTAGATAGGCTAAGTCCTTGCTCCAAAATAGGTATAGGCTCAATTCTTCCAAATTCACCTAAAACAAAGACTCTGTTACGGCTCTGACTGTTGACGTGTACAGAATCACCGTCTTGCAAATATATCTGATTGGCTGAAGAACCCATTTCGCGCAATGACTGCAAACCTAATGAATAGCTTTGACCTTTACGATTCAATATAATATTGTTTGAATCACCAATTGTGGTTGCTCCGCCTGCCATAGAAATAGCTCCATATAGCGATACTGGCGCATCCTCAATATTAAACTCACCAGGCTGTCTAACTTCACCATCGATAAAGAACTTATTGCCACGGTAATTAACCACTTTGACTTGTGGATCCGAGTATTTAAGATATTTTTGCAATCTTCCGCGTAGGTTGTTCGTAAACTGAGGCACACTTAAACCACTCGCCTTAATACGACCTATCATAGGAAATTGAATAAAGCCTTGTTGATCAACAGGATAACCTGCAGCGTAAGGATTAGAGCTTCCAGCTGATGAGGAAGGGGCGATATCTGGATAACCCACCAATACAATGCTTAAGATATCTCCATCAGCGATACGATAATCTACTGGTCTAGAAGATTGAATCAGACGAGACACATCATTATTACGAACAGCAACTTGTTTAGGCGGTAGAGTAGCCAGATTTAATGGCTGAACATTAAACCGAATACCGTTTTCTGCTACAAAAGTACCGTTAGGAGGCAAATCTCCAGATTGCAGCCCTGCATTAATGGTTGTACAACCAGTTAGAAACACAGCAGCTGATAAATAGAATGCGTTTAGCAACTTTGAGGAGTTATGCATAGGGGTGGAATGCTTATTGACCATGATGTCTACTCAACCTTATATCCTTCAAAACGAGTATATTTGTTACATATATTCGCAAAAACGGATTAAAAAAATACATATATTCGAAAAAGCGGATTAATTATCGCTGAATATACACTCAAATTAAATACAACGCAATATTCTATAAACTTTTGTAATGGAAGAATAATCAATTGCCGTGCAGTATTGTTGAGTATTACCACTCTACAACTTTCTTCTCTTACAACTTAGATAGTAACAACCGACATAACATAAGAGAAATAGAAATATCATTTAATAGTACGAACGGTATTTATATTACTTTTAACGGCCTAAACGGTGGTAAATTTTTTGCCAAACTTGATTAGCAAAGTATGAACGCAACATTATAGGTATGAATGATTGCCAATAAATAATGCATTTATAAATAGTCTTTACGAAATTAAAGAATTGTTAATAAAGCAATTTACGCGCTAAACACTTTAAAATAGCGTAGAATACACGGTGAAACTCACTCAATGATGTTGATACATTGCGAAATGTAACCTAACCGACTCAAGGACACGATTATGAAAGATGAAAAACTACAAAAAGCCCTCGCCCGTATGGGTCTTGGTTCACGTAGACAAATGGAAGAAGTTATTAAAGCAGGTCGAGTATCTGTTAATAATGGACCTGCAACTATTGGTGATCGCGTTGAACAAGGTGATGAGATTCGCGTTGATGGTCGTCAAATTAAATATACTGCCGAAAATGAGAAGCGTCGCCGTGTATTGGCTTATTATAAGCCTGAAGGTGAAGTTTGCTCTGCCAAAGATCCAGAAGGTCGTCCAACGGTCTTTGAACGCTTACCAAAGCTAACTCATGACCGCTGGGTAATGGTGGGACGCCTAGATATCAATTCAACTGGGCTATTATTATTTACCAATGATGGCGAGATGGCACATCGCTTGATGCATCCATCGAATGAAGTTACTCGCGAATATGCAGTACGTGTACTGGGTGAAGTCACCCCTGACATTGCCCGCAACCTTACTGCTGGCGTTATGCTAGAAGATGGTATGGCACAGTTTGAAGATATCAAAGAAGGGGGCGGTGAAGGCGTTAACAAGTGGTATCACGTCAGGCTAACAGAAGGCCGTAATCGTGAAGTAAGACGTTTGTTTGAATCGCAAGGTCTTAAGGTTAGCCGTCTACTACGTACTCGCTATGGTACGATTGCACTACCAAAAGAGCTGCGTACTGGTCGCTTTTTAGAGCTAGATAAAAAAGACATCAATACTTTGACCGATTTGGTGAGCTTACGCCCACGTTATGGTACTGGTCTGCATGGTGCTGCTAAAGAAAAGCAAGAACGTATCAAAAATAAACCGCTTAAAGCGCGTCGTACTGATAATCGCACTACCAGCGCAAAACCTAAGAGTAGTGCTAGCCCTGCTAGTCGTGGTTCACGCAATACTCGTGACCGCAACGATAAGCGTTAATGTAACGCCACTTTGAATCTTCTATAGATTCGGAGTAAACCATAAAAAAGCTGCCAATGATGAATAATCATTGGCAGCTTTTTTATGCAGTTTGTATACAGATTGGTCAAAACGTGATTACCAACTTGGATGTTCAGATGTCTAGGTATTTAGCTGTCGTGGCTATCGATATAGTTCTTCATTACTCGTAAATCTTGCAAATGCTGCGCTTCCATTTCATCTAACAATACATCTAAACGCTGCTCAATATTATTTAACACCTGTTGCAATAACTCACTAGCCTCTGCTTTCTTTTCACTATTTATATTTTTAGAGCTTGTACTAATATTCGCTAAGTGATGACTGGCTAGCATTTCAGGCAACCTAACTTGAAGCATCTTATTTAACATAAACTGCTGTTCATTGACTACAGAAGTCATTTTCTGCGCTTGTAACTCTTTTTGGTAGGTTTGATAGTCAAATACCTTTTCATCAATACGTTGCAGTTGGCGTAACTGGTGATCTGACAAGCATTTTAGATGATTGTTGTCTAAATTAAGTTGTTGCCAAGTCATACTAGATAAGGATAGTGGCGCGTTAGGATCTTGATAAACGAGTATACCTGGGGTAATACCAACTGCTTTATGTAGTGCTTGCCAGCCTTTTTTACCTAAGTAGATGGTCGTAATCGTGGTAACCGCTATACCAACGCCCAATACTATACTCATATTCATTCACTCTTTGTTTTTCAGTCAGGCGATTTCCCATTTAGTATATATAACCTATCATTTACAGTTTAATATCTTCAGCTTTAGGGCTTTCGCTACTAGGGTTTTCAATGACTTTGTCCGTAGTTTCTTTGTTTTCAAGACTATCAAGTTTATCAAGCTGTTGGGCGTTTGCTGATTCAACCTTTGGATTATCAAAACGTTTCTGTAAATATCGATTGGTCGCTAGCAGCTTTTGACCGTCCTGATGATATGAAGCATTGAGCAAATCATCAAACTGCGTATTAATCGTTTCAAGTACCTCAAGCAATGCCTCTTTACCAGTGACATCAGAGTGCTTAATCTTAGTATTTTCAGCAAGTGCACCGTCCAAGTCATGCAAGCGGCGATAGTCAGCTACTGCTAGCGGAACATGCCTATCCATCAAATTTTGAATCATAATGTATGTTTCGTTGACGGTATCTTTATCATCTATTTTGCCATCATTATTGGTATCACCATAGATAGCACGAAGCTTTTCACCTTTTTGATTAATTTGAGCAAGCGCTGTTTTCACTTCTTCTGGCAAGCTTTTTTCGGGAATATAACCGAGCTGCGGCATCGCTTCATATTCGAGCATTTTAGGCGCAGTGACTTTTTTGATGCCACGATACCCTAGATATAACCCAGCTGCTGGTAGCACACCGTATAAAATAAACATGACTAACATCGCAGTTACTTGGGTCATTGGATTGTCCTCATTGTTTAGCAGAATGATTTAGAAACTTCTTATTATTATAAATAAACATTAAACAAAAAAATAAGGCTGTATTGAAGCCTTATATTGTTATGTATTGAGCTGATTATGTTTAATGATGCTAACTCATCTAAATAGATATTAACTTTGCGTACGGCTTTTAACATAACGGTGCGTTGAAGCAAGACGATTCATAACCATTTGATGCAACTCATCTAGTAGCTCATCAAGCTCGTAATCAATCTCTAAGAATAGATCAGTCAGCATGTCACCTGCAGTCATTTTTCCTTGCACCATATTATTCTTAGTGCGATGCGGGCTAAAGCGTTGTAATTGCTCATAATGATGTAGCGCTTCTGGAATACTCTCTGACACGAGCTTATCGATGACAAACTGACGCTCATTATGTTGCTGCTGTTGTTGCTCGTTGAGCTCACTACTCCATTCACGATAGCGCTTAAGCTTACCATTAATTCGGTCTAGTATCGCAACAGCCTCAATAGGCATCGCGTTTAGGGTGGCTTCATCAACCACATCAACAAGCTCAGTCATAATCGGACAGCTTCCATGTTTGAGATACCATAAACTATCTGGATCAAAAGGTGGTCTATTAATCGGGCGCATCTGAGAGCGATTGGACAAATAGCGATCAGTCAATGGCGTTGACGAGCGGATATCATTGACCTGTGCTAACGCAGCACAGATACGGTCTGCACGCTCAGGAGGTGTAAGAACAGAGGGCCTACTATTTCCTTGATCGTTATTATCATTGACCTTTGTACTCTGACTGACAACCATTTGCTGAGCATTTTGAGCAGCTAATGTCGGCAGATCATCTTGAGCTTGCCCAAATGACTGTAGCATTCTTGTCAAACTTACGACCATGACCTAGTTTGCCCCTCACCCATTCATTATTAAACCTTATCCACAAAATAATAACCGCAGCACCAACCTAATTAAAATACGATTTATACATTTGCACTCGGTTTGCTTAAATGACTATTATTATGGTTGACTGTGCTGCATTCAATGACTTATCTTAACAGCTTTTTGTCAGTCTGCCAGTAAGCAAACGTCAACATTTTGGTCATTAAAAATAAGTCAATCATTATGAATGCTCCCGATTATATTTCTGGCTTCTTGCTTGGATTATCACTAATTATAGCCATTGGCTCACAAAATGCCTTTGTGCTAAAACAAGGGCTTAAACGCGAGCACATATTTTTTGTCTGTTTATTTTGTGCAGTCAGCGATGCAATTTTAATATCTGCCGGTGTGGCAGGGTTTGGGGCAGTAACAGCACGCTATCCACAGGTCGTAGACATTGCAAAATTCGCTGGCGTCGTATTCTTACTTGGCTATGGGTTACAAAGCTTATATGCCAGTGTGCGTCTATCGCATGCTCTCAATGTCGACGGACAAGTCGTCACCAGTTTAAAAAAAGCATTATTACTATGTTTTGGTTTTACTTGGCTCAATCCGCATGTCTATCTAGATACATTGGTGCTAGTTGGTATGGTTTCAACCGGTGCGAATAGCAAATTGGTATTTGCAGCTGGTGCAGTAAGCGCCTCGTTCTTTTTCTTCTTTGCACTTGGATATGGCGCACGGCTACTCAGACCACTATTTGCCAAACCAAAAGCATGGAATATACTCGATGCTCTAGTAGGCATACTTATGCTGTACTTAGCTTGGCATCTATATCAGAGTTAAAAATGCTATCAAAATTAAAAAAGCACAGCTACAACAGTGGGCAAATCCAACTATAAAAGAAGGCGGCAAAAACGAAAAAACCAAACACGCTTGTGAAGCATGTTTGGTCAGAATAATTGGCGATTATTTACTATCTATGATGCTTTTTTGCGCTTCTTGGGCTTAACAAAGGTTAAATTCAAAAAGTGCTCTAACGAATCATCAAGAACATCTAACCAAGGCTCTGGCAACTCAGGCGATAACGTACCTGTTAACGTAGAACGATAGGCCTTTTCTCTAAAGGTCATGATATTTTCAGCTTTATCTTCTTGCCATTGCTTTAAAATCTCACCCTGCTTTTCTACAGCGAACTCTGGGTAATCGGTCGCATTGGTCAAATCACGGATATAAGCGGCTTGAAAGTCGATTGAATCACTGACCGTAGTACATTTATCGTAAGTTGTCAGCCACTTTTGCTCATCTGCTTCACGTGTCACCAAGTCAGGCACTTCGATATCACCCATCATTACGTCGCGAGCATACCACGCTTGCGCATCAAACATGTTGAAGGTAAAATATTGATCCTGCATACCTAGGTATATCAGCTTTGGATTGGGCTGCCAAAAGATACCTTTGTACAGATTGGCTGGATATAAGCAGTTATGCGTTTGCAAACGCAGCTCATCAGGCATGAATGGGAAGTGGAATAAATAACCTGTACACATAATGATGGCATCAAAGCTTTGGCTAGTACCGTCTGCAAAATGTGCCACATCATCTTCGAAGTGAGTCACTAATGGCACTTCTTTAATACCATCCGGCCAGTCATAACCAAGCGCTTGTGTGCGATAGCTGATAGTGACTGATTTGGTACCATACTTATAGCACTGCGTACCAATGTCTTCAGCAGAATAACTACTGCCAATGAGTAAGATATCTTCATCTTTAAATTCTAACGCATCGCGGAAGTCATGGGCGTGTAGGATACGACCAGGGAATGCTTCTAAGCCTTCAAAGTATGGCATGTTTGGTGTGGAGAAATGACCCGTTGCAACCACGACATAATCAAACTCTTCAACTTCTTGCTCATTGGTTTTATGATTCATCACCGTCACGGTGAATTTTTGCGTTTCATCATCAAATGACACCCAACGTACAGGGCACTCGAAGCGGATGTATTTTTGAATATCTTGCTTATCGATACGACCCATGATGTAGTCTTTTAAGACTTCACGTGGCGGATATGATGGGATAGCTTCACCAAAGTGCTCGTCAAACGAATAATCTGCAAACTCTAAGCATTCTTTGGGACCATTTGACCATAAATAGCGATACATACTACCGTGAACGGGTTCACCGTTTCTATCTAGACCTGTGCGCCAACTGTAGTTCCACATACCGCCAATAGCATTTTGCTTCTCATAACAAACTATTTCAGGTAAGTCTGTGGCACCAGCTAAACGAGCTGCTTCAAAAGCACGTAATTGCGCTAAACCGCTTGGACCTGCACCTAAAATAGCAATTTTTGTCTTACTCAAGATTAACTCCTGCTAGAAATAGTGGGCAATTACTATAACATATTTTTATGAATGGCGTTTATCAGAGGGGTTCATTGGTTATCAATAGACTAATCAGAGCCTTAAAGTACTTTTGAAAGAGACAAAAAGAACTCATGACTGTACCTGTTCTACAGAAAGTTTTTGGTAAGATTTTTAGTAAAGGTAGGGACTTGCAGTACTTAACTGTTTAAATGGCTAATTGGTTTTAAACAGTTAATATTATGGAGCAATAATTGATAGGAAAAACAGCAAATAAGAGAAATAACAGGGATAAAAAGACTATATCAAATCAGGAAACAGGGTGCGCAAGCCACTAACGATAATTTCAATAGAAACCGCTGCAAGTAACATTCCCATGATTCGGCTCATAATATTTAGTCCAGTATCACCCAATAAACGGCTAATACGACCGGCTGCCATCAATGCTAAATAACAAAATAGACTGATTAATAAGCCTGCGATAAGTACCGCTGAGACTCGTAATATACCTGAGATTTGTGAGGAATAAATAATAACTGTTGAGATACCACCCGGCCCAATCATCATTGGTATAGCAAGTGGTACGACAGCTGAGGCAGTGCTGGGTGGTGAACTCTGTACATGATCGACATCAAAGTTTTCTTGATCAGGCTTCACTGGATTACCATCACCATTCATCATATTGAGGGCAATCAAAAATACCAGTATGCCACCTGCCAGCTGAAACGAGCCAATAGAAATTCCAAGCAACTTAAGTAACGTCTCACCTGCTACGGTAAAAAAGCTTATGGTAATAAAAATAGTCAGACAAGCAATTCGTGCAACTTTACGTCGATTGATCATCGAGTAGCCACGTGTCAAATCTAAGAACAATGTCAACGCACTAAATGGATTAATCAATACCACAAAGGCTAAGATAATCTTGATAATTTCAGTATTCACTGAGCGCTCGCTTGTCTATCGATAAAACTGGGGCAAAAAGATAAGGCTATCGTGCGAGTGCAACGATATCCCAATAGTCGGTTAGCAGCGGCATTGTAGCATAGGCAGATAACCTAATTAAATCATTAACTTTGGTTAATACTTGCACACCCCAGTAACGAGTAAATTATCGCTAATCAAGCGGTGGTTAAGCGCTAAAATCAAGCCCGATATCGAGCGCAGTCGTACTATGAGTCAAATAACCCATCGCAATAAAATCAACGCCTGTTTCTGCTACTGCTTGCACGGTTTCAGGTGTAATACCGCCTGACGCCTCCGTTTTTGCACGACCGTTACACATTGCTACCGCCTGTGACAGTATTTCAGGCGACATATTATCTAAAAGTACTAAAGTTACACCAGCGTCCAAAGCTTGCTTTAACTGGTCTAACGTATCGACTTCAACTTCAATTGGAATCAGATGGCCAGCGAAATCTTGTGCTTGTTGAATCGCTGTTTTTATATCACCTGCAATGGCAATATGATTGTCTTTGATTAAAATTGCATCATCTAATCCTAAGCGATGATTACGCCCGCCACCGCAGCGTACCGCATATTTCTGCACAGTACGTAAGCCTGGAATGGTTTTACGCGTACAAGTAATTTGCGCTGGATAATCTGCCACACTATCAACGATCTGCCGTGTTGACGTTGCAATACCACTTAGATGAGTCATAAAATTCAATGCGGTGCGCTCTGCAGTCAGTAGATGACGCGCATTACCGCGAACAGTTGCCAATACCGTATTAGCATCAACCATCTCACCATCAATGACCTGAGCAGTAAACTCAATCTGTGCGTCAATTAGAAAAAAAGACAGTCGTGCCAAATCCATCCCGCATATCACACCTGCTTGCCGCGCTTTAATCTGTAATTGCGCTTGCATATCGGCTGGAATAGTTGCTTGAGATGTGACATCGCCACGTCTACCCAAATCTTCAGTCAAAGCAGCTTCCACTAAGGGTTTAAGTAACACTTCATCCAATGCTGGTTCTTTTATGACTGTCATCTTTAGTCCTTTTTATACGCAGTGGTTGATATAACATCAATTTAATTAAACTCAAAATGAGCATAAATATAACTTAAAATTAATAGGCTCGCAAGACAAGGTAGTAACTTTCGTTAGTTAAATAATTTTTATGAGTACTGAATATGATATAGCCGATCTACTATAAAATAAATACAGCGCTACTAGGATAATTTTTGCGCAGCCTCTGTCTGCGCAGAAACAGCAAGCAAGGAAAAATTATCTCAGTAACGCATTATAATTTTTGTACTTCTTTTATTTAGGAATCGCTATAGTAGTTTGCAAGCTATTTACGCTTTGGCAGCTTACTATCCATCAGTAAGCTTTGGAGTTCAATATCATGACGGAAGCGATAGAGCTTGGCAGGGCGACCACGCTGGGCACTACTACTCTGCCCAGTCTCCATTACAAGGTTCTGTGAATCGAGCAAGCGGCGAAAGTTTTGCTTATGTAGCCGTACTCCTGATAAAGCCTCAACACTTTGTTGCAACTGTAGCAATGTGAATACTTCAGGCATCAAACCAAAAATCAACGGGCGATATTCTATTTTGGCTCGCAATCTAGAAATGGCTGTGGCAATCACACGACGATGATCGTAATACATAGGAACGCCCATCATTTGTGTCCAATTGAGAGCTGAATTACTAACCTGATAGCTAGGTGAATAATTAGGTGCTTCAGGAATAAGCCCTGCCTCATAGAGCATCTCATAACGCAAGAGCGCATGCTCTGCTACCCACTCACTACTCTCATCCACTACATCTGCAATTACCTGATTGTCAGTGCTTTTATCAGTAAGTACTTCACGCGCTAAAAACTCCTCACTCAGCCCCCAACATAAGCGAATACGCTGACGTCGACGCTGCTGAGTGACTTCATCTTTCGCAGTATTAGCCCATTCCAATAGCGCAGGCACAATAAAATCCATAATGATGCTTGGCACACCATCTAAGTGATTTTCCCAAGGGAAATAATCATACCAGTCGCGCCACAAAGCTTGGCTCTGTAACTCTTGCGTTTGCGTCTCTTGTACCAACCCTAAATAGCTAACATAAACCAAAGCATGACCGTCGATGTTGCGCCTATTGGTATCTACAAAAGTATATAGCTGCTCTAGATAACCAAGTGGCTGCTGCGTCTGTTCTTCGACCCATTGGCGCACACCAGCTTGCAAGGAACGATGCAGTGGCATGAGCGGACCATTGGGCAATAACTTACCTTGATCAACCGTTAAAACCCGCGCTGTATGGTCGGTAATAGCAATCAATACAGCCACTACTTCTGTAGTGCCACTACCCTGCTGATGCGCATGTGAATAAGACAACGTCATAGTTCTTTATTATTATCCTTAATGGTTAATGATTGATAATTTGCAATTTATGTTGGACAAGGCTCAGTATAGCGTGAATCATGATTTATCGTAGGAAACGGTTGTAATTATTAACTGAGAATACCGCTTAGTTCAAATCAATAAGAGCATTAATACTGTCCAAACTTATTATTTTAATTATAAAACATACAAAAACATCTTGTTTTTATGCTCAGAATGAGCATAATTAATATAGTTTTATTTATTAGCTGTTTTTAATTGATTTATTTTAGCGACATATTGCTTGTCGTTAACGCACCAAAGGCTTGCACTTATGAAAACTTATCCTTATGACGCACCCATCATGAGTACTGATAATCGTATTGCTACTCAAATGAACATTGAATATGCTAAAGCTAAAATTCCAACAGACTTACCGCGTGCAGAACGTCTCGCGGTTGAAGATAATATTAAACAGTTGCTAAAAGAGCATAATGCGGTATTGGTCGCACACTATTATGTTGATCCTTTTATTCAAGATTTGGCATTAGCAACTGGTGGGTGTGTTGGTGATTCGCTTGAGATGGCACGCTTTGGACAGGCCCATAGCGCACAAACTTTGGTGGTCGCTGGCGTGCGCTTTATGGGCGAATCGGCAAAAATACTAAGCATGGAAAAAACGGTACTTATGCCAGACTTGGAGGCTGAGTGTTCGCTTGACTTGGGCTGTCCTGCTGATGAGTTTTCTGCATTTTGTGATGCCCATCCTGAGCGTACAGTGGTGGTCTATGCCAATACCAGCGCTGCGGTTAAAGCGCGAGCTGATTGGGTCGTGACCTCGTCCGTTGGTATCGATATTATCCGTCATTTGCATGAGCGAGGCGAGCCTATCATTTGGGGGCCTGACCGTCATTTGGGTAAATACATCGCGCAAGAGACTGGTGCAGACATGCTGCTCTGGCAAGGGTCGTGCTTGGTACATAACGAGTTTAAAGCGACTGAGCTTATGCAATTAAAAGAAGAGTATCCAAACGCCAAAGTATTGGTGCATCCTGAATCGCCTGATAGCGTAGTCGCACTTGCCGACGTGGTTGGCTCAACCAGTAAGCTATTAAAATCGACTTATGAGATGGATGCCAATACCTTTATCGTTGCTACCGATTTAGGTATCTTGCATGAGATGCAAAAGCGCTCGCCAAATAAGCGTTTCTTAGCTGCCCCTACCGCTGGTGAGAGCGCCAGTTGTAAAAGCTGTGCTTTTTGCCCTTGGATGGCGATGAATGGCTTGCAAGGTATTGAACAGTGCTTAACCCAGCGCAGCGGCGAAGTATTGATGACGCCTGAGCTGGCAGCAGCTGCAAAAAAACCTTTACAACGTATGCTTGATTTTGCCGAAGCGCAAAATCAACGTGTGGCAGCGAGCGGTGATATTGTCAAAGACCGTGCACTATTTGCTAACGTTGGAGCTGCCTAATATGAGTGAGGCGCGCGTATTGGATAGAGCAAACAATAACGCTATTGCTGATGTTAATGATGTTAGGCAAACAGACGTACTTATCATTGGTGCTGGCTTAGCGGGACTAAGTACTGCTCTCGCTTTGCCAAAATCGTTAACTGTTACAGTATTAAGCAAAGCAGCAATGGATGTTTGCTCAAGCCATTACGCCCAAGGCGGTATCGCGGCTAGTTTGGGTAAAAATGACTGTGTCGCTGATCATATCGCCGATACGCTCATCGCTGGCGCAGGATTATGTGAAGCTAATAATACGACTAACATCCTAAATGCTGGTCAACAAGCCGTACAATGGCTATGCGAACAAGGCGTCCCCTTTACTCAAATTCCCCAGCAAAAATCAAAAAGTCACATAAAAGCGGGTTTCGACCTCTCTCAACTACACCTAACCAAAGAAGGTGGGCATGGCTGTAGACGAGTTGCCCATGCTGATGATGCAACTGGTCGACATATCATGGAAGCCTTGACCTTAAAAGCGCAAGCTGCATCCAATATCACTATTCTGCCTTACCATGAAGCACTCAGCCTTTTAAAAAATAATGATAATCAATGCCAAGGTGCGCTTGTTTTTGATCACGTCAGTCAACGTAAACTCACTTTTCATAGTCGCGCAGTCGTAATGGCGAGTGGCGGTCTAGGGCAGCTGTTTAAACGTGCCAGCGCACCCAATGTCTGTGTCGGTGATGGAGTTATGATGGCATGGCAAGCGGGCTGTCGCTTAGCAAATCTAGAATTTATCCAATTTCATCCAACCGGATTAGCATTTAGCGATAGTAGTTTTTTGATATCTGAGGCATTACGCGGCGAAGGTGGACGGTTATATTGTCCGCAAACTGGTAAACGCTTTATGTTAGACGTCGATACTCGTGCAGAGTTAGCACCAAGAGACATCGTCGCCCGTGCCATCGCGGAGCAAATTAGCATGAATGAATTTGGCTACGTCAATCTTGATGTCAGTCACTTGCCAACGGAATTTTTACGCGAGCATTTCCCACAGATTTATCAAACGCTGTTAGACCTCGGTATCGATATTACTACCGACCCTATTCCAGTCGCGCCTACCGCTCATTATAGCTGCGGTGGCGTAGTGACGTCTGCCAATGGCCTGACTGACGTGCTAGGGCTTTATGCCGCAGGTGAAGTTGCTTATACAGGTCTGCATGGGGCAAACCGCTTGGCAAGTAATTCACTATTGGAATGTGTGGTGGTTGGGCGTAATATCGCCGCTGACTTACCACACTATCTAAAAGCAACTGAAAAGCTAGATACAACGTCAATTTATACTAATTCAGATCAATCAATCCATGATATTTGGACATTGCCAACGCTTCGAGATTGTCAGCGCATTACTTTACCATTGTCTATTGAGTGTGAAAGCAACTCTAATGACAATCACAACATCCACGTCAATATAAATGCTGATATCACTGGAATAACCGCAGGATTAAAAGCTTTGATGACGTCTCATATGGGCATTACCCGTGATGCTCAGCTGTTAGAACAAGCACTTTTACAAATACAGCAATGGCAACAGGAGCTTAACTGCGTAAACCCCAATCAACTAGCTATCGACAATAAAGATAACGCTACTATTCTGAATGAGCTGCCCTACTTTCAATTAGCAAGACAGTTGCAATTAGCGACCTTGATTATACAATCTGCTTATCAGCGTCATGAGAGCCGCGGTGGCCATTACCGAAAAGACTATCCAAACTTAGCGAGCAAACCTAAAGTGAGTGTAATTACCCCTCTATCAGACAGTCTGCCTCGCCATATTTATGCATCTGATAAATTTGCTATAGTCAGTGAAAAATATAGCCAACAAGATAAGCATTCGCGATCAGCCGTTAGCACCCTGTAAACTTGCAAGAATATGGTAATTTTTGTCCCCTCGTTCCAGCATTTATAGCCTAATATGATACAATCTCCAGCTTCCTAAAAACGCCTTCAAAAAGCTGCGAGCACATCATCATGCAAAGCCTAGTTACCCTTGTTTTGGTATTAATGCCAATGTTTATTGGCTTTGCCATTCCCTCTAATCCCAAAATGACTAGGCTTGCTGATAAAGGCTTGTCGTACTTGGTTTATGTCATCTTAACCCTTATCGGTATTGAGTTGTCACAAGTAGAAGGGCTGGGTAGCCAAATAGGCGAAATCGCCCTATATGTCACTATCCTATCGATCTTGACGATTGGCAGTGGTTTGTTTGCGCTCATGCTGTTTGACCGCCTGCGCCCGTGGCATGCCAAAAAGCCCAGCGTCAAATCCAAAGAGCATCGCGTTAGTATTCGAGGCAGCTTGGCGCAAGTGATTTGTGTGGTGATTGGCATGGTGATTGGCTATCTCTTACCCGTGGATTATATGCCACCTGAAAACACCATGACCGCAATGCTAATGGTATTAATCTTACTGGTCGGCATTGGGTTAAAGGGTTCAGGCATTACCCTTAAAGAAGTACTACTCAATAAACGTGGCGTCGAGATGAGTATCATCTTTACACTAGCCGTTTTGGTTGGCGGACTTGTTTTCGCGCTGATGTTTACCGATGTGTCATGGACGAAAGGCTTGGCACTGGCATCAGGGTTTGGTTGGTATTCACTGTCAGCGATTATCATGACCGATGCTTATGGCGCGGTTTGGGGCAGTGTGGCGCTATTTAACGACTTAATACGTGAGTTCTTTGCGCTATTATTTATTCCCGTCTTTATGCGCAAATATCCATCAGCTGCGGTCGGTCTTGGTGGCGCGACCAGTTTAGACTTTACCCTGCCTATTATTCAACAATCTGGTGGCCTAAAAGTTGTGCCATTGGCGATTAGTTTTGGCTTTATTATTAATATTGTCTCGCCAGTTCTAATGGTACTGTTTTCGGCGTTGGGGTAAGTATAAGTTTTAAAGATTGATGAAAATCAGTCGTTATTATTCGAACGGTTCACAGTGCTTAGCGTACTTACCGTATCTTCTTATATAAGACACATATTCAAGACTCTCTAAGTCATGCACTTCACTACTTGCCATTAAAGTTGCGCGGCGTTGTTTTGCCTCAAGACCTTTCAGATTAAGCGCTCTAAAGCTAGGGTTTATATAATCTGTATCTTTAACCAATAATTTATTTGAACACTCATAAGTACGGATACGCTTAGCATCGATATTATGTTGCAAAACTAAATTATTCTTAATAATTAGCGCGCGATTGCGTGATAAAGAATCGAAACTAAAAGTCGCCAAAGCATCTTCATCTATTTCATTTGTAGCTGCATGACCAAAAATAAAAACACTGGCTTCTGGATACTCATTGATTTTTTCTGCCATTTTTGTGAATTCTGGATCATAAATAGCAGGTAATTGACTACTCATGGATGGAAAAAATCCACTAAACTCCATCTCAAGCGCCTCGCCTCCCTCAATTATTATTTCACAGCCTTTAGCATCGACCACTACGTTAGGTGGCGTTTCAGGGCACTCGTCTATAGCATCAAGTACACCGTCACCATCTGAATCAATCGCTGCTTGCATCGTCCTGATGTTTTCATGTTGAGCTGTATCTTTAGACGGCGCAGTTGGAGTGGTTTGACACGCCGATAACGCCAAAGAACTACAAAAAACGGTGCTGGCTAGATAGAAATTTAGTTTCATATCGAATTGGAGTCCTTATTCAATTAGATTTGGTGAGTCACCTCAAATCGTTTCAGTAATAAAGTTGTTTTTTATTCCTGAGGTTCAGACGCAATCGCATATACGCGCCGGTTCAACATATTACCCTCTTCACTATCAGAAGGCGCAATTGGTCTTCTTGCGCCATACTCAGTCGCCGTGATGCGCTCAGAGGCAATGTTATATTTCGATATTAAATAATTTTCAACCTTATTCGCTCTGTCTTGCGCCAAGGCATTCGCTTCGTTTATAGAGGCGCTATCGACTTCAGTTCTTGAATTATGACCTTCAATCAATATGGTGGCGGTTTTATACTCTTGTAACCTCATACCTACCTTATCAAGCTCGGCTTGATACTTTGGCAACAGCTCACTGCTATCTTTATCAAAAAAAGCGCGATATTCCATTTTTAGACCTACCCCAGGCATCGTAAAAGGGCAGCCTCTGTCATCTACTATCACGTTAAAAGGTGTAGCTGGACACTGATCTAACTTATCAGGAACGCCATCGCCGTCGCTATCCGAATTAATCACAACCGTTGGCATCTTAATAGTTTGGCTTGTTTGCTTAGACAAGTCAGACGTTTGACATGCGGATAGCGTTAAGACGCTGATTAAAACAACAAGCGTACTTCTTAATAGCATAGTCATGTCTTCTTCCTTTAAAATTGCTGACAAAATTCTTTATAGTACGTGAGTGAGTGCTCATTATCACTGCCCGTATAAAAATCATCTGCCTTTAACGCTTTACCATAAATACGCTGGTTCATTGACGCGCCTTCCTCAGTATCGTTAGGTGCAATCGGCATACTATCAGCGCAATCAAACGTATAAATTTTATCAGCAGCTATATTTCTGTTAATCAAAGCAGTTTTTATTACCTGTGCCCGCTCACGTCCTAATGGAGGTTTATCAGCTTTTACTTGATTCATTTTTCCGTCTATACCTACTGATATTTGCGCAGCTTCAGGTTCCGAGAGGTGACCAGACAAGACTACCACCAGCTCAGGATCGCTATGCATTTTTTCCGCTACTTTTTCCACTTCTGGCAAGTACTTCATTCGTAGCTCATTACTATTTTGCTCAAAGAAAACTCGTAGCTCCATCGTAAGATAATCGATTAAACTCACCGCTACTGGACAGCCATACTCATCCGCCACTACCCCTTTAGGAGTGTTCGGACAATTATCTATAATGTCAGGGACGCCATCACTGTCTGTATCTGCATGTGGCTCTATCATGACTTTAGGTGTGTTGTCTGCCTTTTTATTGATTATGGTGTTTTTGGGTACAGATTGGCAGGAAGCTAACATAAAACTAGCTATTACCACGCCTATCGTCATCCATGAATTATTTTTCATACGCCATCCTTAGTTCATATAAAACGTTCAGTTTAAACCCTAGACCCCACTCGCCTGCTTGGCAAACAGGCGCATCAGCGGTTTGATTTTGCTGACGCGATACATACCTTCATTACGAAGTTGTTGAATCGGACGCATCTGCGCAAGCGAGCCTGCAAACAGCCAATTAAGCGCCGAAAAGCTATGCATCATCAGGCTATTATGCGGACGACGCAGACGCTCATAAGTACGCAGGGTTTGATTGCTGCCCCAAAGCGTGCCACCACTACGTGCAAAGTCATGCATGAGCTGTTCACTTAGCGCCTCTACATCAAGCATGCCTAGGTTTAGCCCTTGTCCAGCGAGTGGATGCACGCCATGCGCAGCGTCTCCTATCAAGACTAAATTATCTGCGACATAGCTCTTTGCTTGTTGCGCGGTCAGCGGAAAGCTGGCGATGGATTCAATCTCGCGGATAGCGCCTAGCTCATAGTTGCTAGCAGCAGCCAGTTTATCAGCGATATAGCGCGGCGTTTCTTCCAACAATGCCAATGCTTGGTTGCGTGGTAATGTCCATACAATCGACTGCCAGTGTTGTGGATTGGCTTTATCTTCATCAGTAATATCAGCAAGTGGCAATAATGCCAACGTACCTGTTGGCAGCATGGCTTGACGGGCGGTTGCTCGATGCGGCTTGTCGGTTTGAATGGCGCAGCAAATCGCAGTTTGATTATAATCAAGCACATCCAACTCAATTGCCGCCTGCCTGCGTACAAACGAGCTGCGGCCGTCAGCACCCACCAACAAACGCGTGTCAATCACAGTGCCATCATATAACATCACACGGTAACCTTGCGCGCTACCAAGCCAGTCCATATCGACAACCTTTTGCCCATCGATAACGGTTAGATATTGACTGATATCAGAGGCAGTTAAACGCTGCCACAATGCATATTCGATAACTGCGGGCTCAACCATGCTGCCGAGCATTTTTGTCTCAGAGTTTTGATTGCTGTTACTGCTGTCATTACTATTATTAGCATCATCACTATCGCCGAACAGTAACTCGCCGCGACCATTTAGCTGCCAAACCTGCATTTGCGAATAATCGGCTTTGCGCTCTGATGCCGCTATCTTTTGCCAAGCGCCCACGTCTTTAAGTAAGTTGATACTGGCAAGGCTTAATGCATAAACACGCGCATCCCGCTTGCCAAGCACTTGTTGCCAATCTGACTCGCTACGTTCAGGGCGCGCATCAATCATGGTCACTGGCATTTCAGCTTGCGCCAGTTTCAGCGCAAGGGTTGCACCAACGATACCGCCGCCGATAATGAGCGTATGGTTATTTTTCATAAAACATCCTTTGTCGCGTTATTCATGCTATCCGCTCATGTTTATGAAACTTGGCAGCAGCTGAAATTATAGATTTTATTTGCTTAATAACTTACCCATATGTCGAACTACGACTTCAAGCCCATCGCATAATTGGCAATCAATGGCTTAATATTTGGCAGTTTATCAAAGGCAACCAAAGCCACGTTACGTGCCAGCTTCACTACTGGATTTGGATGCGTAAAGCCATGCACGACGGCATCACAAAAGCGAATAACTCGTTTTTGGTCGGTCTGGCGGGCTTTTTCATAGCGTTTGAGCAAAGTCGGATTACCGATATCCTCGCCTTTTAGCACTTGCCGACTCATCATTTGTGCCAGTACATGCGCATCACGCATACATAAATTAAAACCCTGTCCAGCAACCGGATGCAAGGTATGGGCCGCATTACCCATGATGACGCAGCGACCATCTACCTGCTTATCTGCCAGTACCCGTGTCAATGGATAGGCACCGCGGCGACCGGCTTTTTTAAACGTACCAGCGCGCGCTCCAAAGGCCTGCTGCAAAGTCGCTAGAAAATGCGCATCATCTTCTAGGTATTTATCTTCTTCACCCGTTGGGCACACCCAGACTACCGAGCGTCTATAACCCTCTTGGTACTCATCATTGCCGTCGCCTGCTGGATCGGTCAATGGCAACACCGCAAGCGGCCCTGCCGGACTAAATCGCTCAATCGCGACATGCTCGTGTGGCTTATCTGTCTCTACCACACCGACGATAGCAGTTTGCTGATAATCATAAGTCGTCGTACCAATATCTAAAAGCTGACGTACCGTAGAGTCGCGACCATCACAGGCGACTAAGACGCTGGCTTGCAATTGCTGTTCATGCTCCTCTTCACCGTAGTAGCCAAAGCTCAGCGTCACACCGTCGCTCTGTTGTTCCACAGCGATGACATTAGCATTATCAATCAAAGTAATCAGCGGTTCTTGCTGAGCAGCCAGTAATAACTTACGTCCAAGCCAAGCGTTTTCCATGACTTGTCCGAAAGATTCTACCTTCTCCTCAGCTTTATTTAATTGCGCACGTCCAAAGCTACCCTGCTCACTGATTTGCACGGCATCAATGCGGCAAGCATGACTTTGCAGCTCGTCCCACAGTCCAATCTCTTGATAAATCTGTACGGTGCGCCGAGATAATGCCGTATTGCGGCTGTCTAAATAATGACTGCGCGTACTGTCATCCTTTGGGCTAATAGTTGGGTAGCTGTTTTTCTCTAGCAAAGTACTAGCAATACCATGATGTGCTAATAGCAATGCAAAGGATAAACCTACATGACCGCCGCCAGCGATGAGCACCTGTTGCTCGGTCATTGCCGTTTTATTATTTTTCATATTGGATGTCTTATTAACAGTGTTCGATGGCGCAGAATTTGATATCGTTGGCATATCTGAATGAGTATTTTGTATCATTATTATTCCTATTGGAACCTGTTGGATAGAGCGGTTATATACGTTTAGTAAGACTTTCTATACTTAATTATAGTGAGCTGTTTATTAGCCTCTTAGGGTTCTGGGTGTCACGACCAAACAATTTTTAGACAGCTGATAGATTACCACAAATTGCCCAAATCTCTGTGTCCTTCCCAGTATGCTTAACGCTAAGTAACTACTTCTAAGCTTATGAGCATAGCAAAAATTTGTCGATATATGCATTGGTTGCAATCACCATACAAAAACAGCCCAGTCCATTGCTACACAATGCTTGAAATTTAAAAACTATCAACCATAATGAAGACAGGACTTTCACTTACCATACATATAAACAATAATAACTTTACCGTCATTTTTTCTACTATCTACAAGTAATAAAACCCTACTACTGTTTTATCTATTAAGCCCATCAATCTATTGAGAATCAATGATAGTATCGGGTAACTAATATAAGGATAATCGCTTGACTGATTCCATGAGCCGCCGTATAAAGTTTGAGTCATTGACCCCAGCACAGCTTAAAACCGTGCTTGGCGAATACAATAATCACATGAAATATCTGCAAGACCGCCTCGATATCAAAATCAGCCAACGCCAAGGCGACTTCTGTCTGAGCGGCGATGTCACAGGTGTCGAGCGCGGCGAACGTATTATATATAAGCTAGTCGACGAAGCCCAAAACACAAAAGATATCAGTGCAGAAGAGTTACATCTCATCATTCAATCTAGTATCTCACGCGATCAAGATATGGAAGATGATGAGCAAGTCACTGATAGCGAAGATGATGAGAACGATTTGGATTCACCAAATGATTTTACACCCATTAGTCTGCGCACACGTAAAGGTAAAATCATTCCACGCGGTGGCAACCAGCAGCGTTATGTAAAAAACGTGCTTAGCTCTGATGTGTCGTTTGGTATTGGCCCTGCCGGTACGGGTAAGACTTATCTGGCGGTCGCTTGTGCGGTCGATATGATAGAGCGTAATGAGATTGAGCGCATTTTGCTCGTACGTCCAGCTGTAGAAGCGGGCGAAAAGTTAGGCTTTTTACCTGGTGACTTGGCGCAAAAAATTGACCCGTATTTACGTCCGTTATATGACGCTTTATATGAAATG
Source organism: Psychrobacter sp. P2G3 (assembly GCF_001593285.1). NCBI lineage: Bacteria > Pseudomonadati > Pseudomonadota > Gammaproteobacteria > Moraxellales > Moraxellaceae > Psychrobacter > Psychrobacter sp. P2G3. The sequence goes on along the minus strand of NZ_CP012529.1, from coordinate 828,642 downwards.
CTTGGCTTTGAAAAAGTCGGTAAAATGATTGAGCGCCAGATTATTGAAGTTGCTCCACTTGCCTATATGCGTGGTCGTACCTTGAATAACTCGTTTGTCATCTTGGATGAGGCACAAAACACCACACCTGAGCAAATGAAAATGTTTTTGACACGCCTAGGCTTTGGCTCGCGTGCAGTCATCACTGGTGATATTACGCAGGTCGACTTACCACGTGGTACTAAGTCAGGACTGACGCAAGCGTTAGAAATCCTAAGCGGTATTGAAGAGATTCATATTACTAAGTTTGACTCAAAAGATGTGGTACGTCATCAATTGGTACAGCAAATCGTTGAAGCTTACGATGTGTTTGACAGTGAGCAATTGATATTAGAAGAAAAACGCAAACAAGAGCGTATTGCTGAGCAAGAGCGTAGACAGGCAATAGCCAATGCGGCATCTAAGCTGTAACTCAGCGTCTTAAATATTTAGGGCGTATCCTCAATCTGAACGAGGACACGCCCTAGCCTTAAAATAAAAAACCGGATTACTAAAGCTAGTAATTCGGTTTTTTATTGAGTGCTTAATGAATTGAATACTTAATAGGTTTAATCTTAACATTGTCCCAACTACTATAGTTGATTCACAACGAAACCGAGTGCAAGCTATATATCAGTATAATAAATAAAGGCGACGCCGTAGCAGCTTTACACTGGGCAGGCTATACTAGTAGCAGACTAGCAACTTAGCCATAGTGGCGTTAACGAAATGATTATAAGATTTGAGATAATGATGCTTAATAAGTATGCTATTTCTTAATAGGATAAAAAAATGAACTCGTCGAACGATAATAATATGAATGAAGTAAGTACAAACACTCTAGACAGTACTGAGCTTAATGTCAGTGCTATTAATAGTATTGGTGATAATTTGATTGATGGCTTTTATAGTGAAGATAGTCTGTTACCAATTATGATGGCGACCCTAGACTATATAAATGAGCGCAATAAAGATGGGCTGACGCTACCCTACTTTACAGATATCAGTCTTGAGATGTGGCAGCAGAAACCTAAAGCATTAGATATATATATTACTGACGAGACTGAAGGTCGTGAATTGAATCTAGAAGCGCGTGACAAGGATTATGCGACCAACATACTGTCGTACCCAAGCGAGATGCCAGCTAATATTATTGAGCTGATGCCAACATTGCCACTTGGTGAACTAATTATCTGTCATGAAGTAATGATACGTGAAGCCACAGAGCAAGACAAAACGCTAGTACAGCACATTAGCCACTTATTGGTACATGGCGTGTTGCATCTATTAGGCTTCGATCATGAGCTCGGTCAAGCTGAGCAGGATGAGATGGAACGTTTTGAGATTGAGATTTTAGCAGGTTTGAACCTACCAAACCCTTATGTTTCAAATCCTTAATCGTCAAACCTCTCAAACTCCAAACTCCAAACTCATAAACTCCAAATTCCTAAATTTAACTCGGCTAGTCTTTTGTCATCGGTAGTTTTTGTGATTGACCCATTTGGTTAATCATCTGATCTAAGCCTTTGACATGGACACTGCGCTGCGGGAATGGAATCTCGATTTTCTCATCATCTAACGCATGTTTAAACTGTTCAAGCAAATCGCATTGCATTGTCCACCAATCAGCATTGGTTGTCCAAACGTTTAAAGTGAGGTCAACTGAGTTATCACCCAAATTGGTCACACGCACGATAGGCTCAGGGTCGGTAAAGGCCATTGCATTATTTTTCGCTAAGCTTAGCATCACATTTTTGGCAGTTTTGATATCGGCATCATAGCCAATACCTACTGTGATATCGACACGGCGGTTGGGTAGCGCTGTATAGTTGATAACCGCTGAAGTAGTAATGTCGCTATTAGGAATAATGATATCGTGATTATTAATCGTCGTTAGATGGGTATTGACCAAAGTAATTTCAGTCACTGTACCGGTGTAACTACTAATCTGCACATAATCACCACGTACAAACGGGCGAAAAGTCACAATCATGATGCCAGCTGCGAAGTTTGATAGCTGATCTTTTAGTGACAAACCAATGGCTACTGCGGCACCACCTAATATGGCAACGACTGACGTGGTCTGTACGCCAACTTTGCTAAGGGCGGCTAGGACTACAATAACCAGCAACACGCCATATATTAGACGACCTAAAAAACTAGCCACGGTATCATCTAAACGGCTACGTAGCATAATACTATGAGCAAAGGTAACCGCCTTTTTGGCAAGCCAGCGCCCTACCACAAATATTAATATCGCTAAAACGACTTTAAGCGCTAAGCTTAGTGCGTTACTCGTTAACGCGGCAACATCGATAGTAAAACCTAAAAATTCCATACTGACTCTTTACTCTATAGCTTCGTTTGTTTATTAGGACATATTAAAATAGAATCAGATACTGGCACTCATTCTAATTCATTATTTATTTTAACCCATTCATGATTACAGTTTGTTCGTGATTTTAACCAATGGTTTTTGAATACCGTATTTTTTAACAGATTACTTTTTGAAAGTTTACGTTTTAGATTTTCCGTTTTAATAAGTTACTTCTACTTTATCACTATAACGATAAGTACGAATCAAACGTAGCTCTACAATATCGCTCATATCTGCGGTAAACTTACCAAAGGGTGCCGCTTGCCGTACTGATTGCTTGGCCGCTTCATCCAATATCGTCGAGCCTGAGCTTTCAAGTAAACGAATAGCTTTAATATTGCCATCATTACTGATAATCACCATGAGACGTACTTCACCAGTGATACCTTGCGCACGCGCTTGCACCGGATAGTACAAGTTACCAACACGCTCAACATGCTCACGGAAGGTTTCGATATAATCTGCCGCAGCGCCGCGAGTAGTAGAGTTGCTATCGACAGTTACGACTTTGGACTTGGTTGCATAGACTTGTTGACGCTGAGACAGCTGCGCCTCTAAAGTCGCAATCTGTTTACGTAAACGCTCCTCTTGTGCCATCATATCATCTTGCGCTTGCTTACTGTCGTTGTCAGCTTCTACATCAGCCTTACGCCAACTCAAAGTCGTGCGCAGATAGCTCTCTTGATAACGCTGTTGACGCACTTGGCGTTGCAGATTGATGACATCTTGAGTCTCGCTTATCTGCTCTGAGCTCAGTGGGCTAGTTTGCGCGCTTTCTTGCCGTACTTGCTGGCGTACCGAGCCTCCGCCTTCTTGTGAAGCATTAGCGATATAGTGAGCATCCTCATTCGGCTGCATATTGTCTGTCAAAGCCTTTGCCACATCTTGCATCAGCGCCGCAGGATCTTGCCCCATAGAAAAGCTGACACCAAAGATAATAACACCATGTACCAACAACGCAATAGTAATAGCTATCGGTAAGCTAAAGTTGCGTGTTGGAGCTTGAGTAGAAAAATGATAGCTTTGAGAATCTTTAATATGTGCCACAGTAAGTCTCAAATTATAAGAATAAAAACAGTAATAACCGTATTGATACGATTATTTTGCATCAGTAATGTTTTTGCAGCCATCATACAAGCAATAACTATGCCTACCAATAATAATATCCGCGCTATCATAACATGAGCAGCAATTATATCGCTATTCTGTCATTTTATCGCTATTCAAAATAGCCATAAAGCTTAAGAGCTGAGGAAGAAGCTATTTAGGCACGCCTGCCTATCTTCGTTATATTTCTTAAGTTATTTGCTACAATACAAGGCCTTAAGTTTTGTACCATGCTATTTTGCTATATACTATTTTCACTTGTCATATTGCTACTGGTCATGTCTATCAATTACTTATTATATCAATTAGCAGCTGACAACCAATTATACGGTTAAAATAATCCTACTATAATCATAAGGATAACAAGTTTGAGTAACTTCGATAACTTTGATGACTTCTCTGATAATCTTGGCTATCGTTTTAACGAGTCATTTAGTGATGGTTGGGAGAGCTTAACCCAAAATATCAAAAATATGTACAACAAAACTGCTGATAAGCTTGATGATGAATTGGCTTTGCCCGTTGCGCAAAAATACGTCAATGATGCCCTGCAAAAGTTTGTCACAGACAATGTCAAAGCTATCTTAGAGTTACGAGTTGAGCTGCATGATGACTGGTTTCGTTTATATTGTACGGTTAATGCCGCTGGTGTTTACGCTGAAGTAGCTAGTAACTTTAGCCTTGTACATGCCCAGCTTGACCGCAATGTACAGCGCTTTGTATTTGGCCAGCTGACTTATACAGACGTCCTCAACTTACGCTGTGAGTCATTTTTGAAGCTTCAAGGTATCAAACTTGCCATCTGGTTCTATCATAGTGTGCTCAAGAAAGACCCGTTAGGCGTTATCCTGACTTATATCAATATCGCCCGCGCGAAAGAAGATATTATTTATCTCGATATTAATCGCTGGCTAAAAAAGAACCAAAAAATCATGAGTACCTTACATAAGGTACAGGTGAACTACGGTGAAGTCGAAGAAGATCAGCTAATTCTAAAGGCACAGATTAACTATCGCGACCTATTAGGCGGTAGTAGTGGTGAGGATATCATCAGTGATGATGATGAACCCGAGTTAATGCAAGGTCCTATTAATCCCATAGATGATGCCACTGAGCCAAGCACAGAGTAGCTTTTACATCACAGAGTAATTCTTACAGACCGTTACTGCTTTGGCTAACTAATAAAAAACGCCACGTATCATTAGATTGCGGCGTTTTTCTGTCAATAACTTAAAGCAATTAACGACTTAATGGGCTTACCAATAATTCTCTACCGCAATATTACCCTCACCACGTCGATTCATGACCAGACCCAAATCTTTTAGGGTCTCCTTAGTATCCTCTACCATCTCTGGATTACCACATAGCATCACATGCGCATTATCGATGTCCAGCTTTATACCTGCGCGCTCCTCTAGTTCTCCATTAAGCAGTAGTTTCGGCAGACGCTCAGATAATGCTCCTTCCATTGGCTCACGAGTCACGATCGGCACAAATATTAAATCAGCAGGATTATCAACCAACGAGCCAAAGTCTGCCTGTAGCTGTCTTATTTGCTCAACGTAAGCCAATTCCTCTTGCGAGCGCGCACTATAAGCCAATACGATATGATCGTAGTCTTGCCATGTTTGCAGGTCTTGTAGCATAGATAAAAAGGGTGCCAGACCAGTACCTGTTGCCAGCAGCCATAAGTCTTTTGGTAACGGTTTTTGATAACGTGCCAAGGTCAAAAATCCAAACGGCATGGTATTGAGTAGGAGCTCATCCCCTACCTGCAGGTGCTGCAACTGCGAAGTAAATGCTCCATCAGGAATCACAATCGAGAAAAATTCAATCACTTCATCAAACGGTGAAGATACTATAGAATAAGCACGAAAAATATCTTCATCCAATGTTGCATCAGACTCTTTGTGTTGTTGCTTGTAGTATTTTAGTTTGCTGGGATTAACACCTAAACGTACAAATTGCCCTGCAGTAAATTTAAAGCTGTCTGGACGAGTCACGGTAAAACTAAATAGATTAGGCGTCCATGTAGTTTTACTAAGCACTTTAACAGCTTGAATATTATTTTCACCCATAATCATTAGTCACTTATATTTTTTTAACATTTATTTTTATAGAGTTTATTAAAACAAACAAATAAAAAAGATGCGCCAAGCTTATCATAGACTTGGCGCATCTTGGTTTTCTAACAGTAACGGCAGATAAACCGTAACGGGTTGCAACGACCTAGCCTGTGTTTGATAGGCCACACGTTAAACTTAGATTACCAAATACTTGCCATGCCTGACCACACAATCATACTGTTTGGTAATATACCGAAGAAAATAACCACCAAGGTAACACCAATAACCATCAGTCCGCCCATACGGATACCCCATTGCCCTGCTACATCAAACTCAATAAACTGTTTCGGACGTTTAAATAGTGTCAGCATGACGCGTAAGTAATAGAACAGACCAATAGCACTACCTAAGATAATCATTGCAGCCAAGAACCAATTAGCACCTTGAACAGCTGCCAGTATCGCAAATAGCTTGGTAATAAAGCCCGCGGTCAGTGGAATACCGGCCAACGATAACATCATAATAGTCATGACCGCAGTAAGCACTGGACGACGCCAGAACAGTCCTTGATAATGTACCAACTCGTCAGCTTCACCAGATAACCGATAAGGGCTAGACATTAATGTCACCACACCAAAGGCCCCAATAGAGGTGAAGGCATAGGCGGCCATATACATACTAGATATGCTATCAGCCGCACTACCAATACTAACAATCACAATCAGCACATAACCCATATGAGCAATAGAAGAATAACCCAGCAGACGTTTCAGGTTGGTTTGACGTACTGCCAATAGGTTACCAACTAAGATAGATAGTGTGGCCATTACCATTAATAACATCTGTACTGAAGGCAATGCCAATAAAGCCGTATCAATTAAAAAGCGGACAGCAAGTGCCATCATAGCAACTTTAGATACGGATGCCAGATAAGTGGCAATAGGAGCTGGTGCACCTTCATAGACATCGGGTGTCCATATATGAAAAGGTGCTGCTGATAGTTTAAAAGCAATACCAAACATCATTAGCGCTGCGCCCAATATCAGCAGCGGTGACTCAAACATGTCACCTAATACTAAACTGATTGGCTTGAAGGCTAACGAGCCAACTTGCGCATAAATAAAGGCCATACCCATCAGTAAAGTTGCAGACGCAGTCGCTGATAGCACCAAATACTTAAGCCCCGACTCAAGCGAGCGGTTACGTAAAAAGGTATAAGACAATAGACCATATAGCGGTATTGAAAGCAGCTCTAAGCTCATAAAGAAAGCAGCCATATGCTGTGCAGATACCATCAATAGCGCACCAGTGGTCGATACTAGCATCAGCAAATACAGCTCATCCTTATTGTCTTTTAAATCGGCAAGATACGCATACGCTAACGTACAGCAAGCCAGTGCACAGATAAAGATAATGACCATATTAAACTGAGCAAAGTTATCAATTACAAACAGCTGCTCAGCGTTTGGTAGTACACCCTTTCTACTTATCACGCCGCCTATTTGCGCAAGTAAGGTAAATAGGCCAACGTTTAGACCGATTACAGTAATAGTACCGGTGACCACATGCGAGCGCTTGACAGTAATCGCAATCATGACTAACAGTGATGTAACTGCTACTGCAATGATTGGTGCATAAGGCATTAGCCCCATCAAATCATTCATCGTAGATTCATTCATGACTTAACGTGCCTCCATTGCATCAAGTAACTGTGACATATCTACTTGGGTAATCTCACTATAGATATATGCATTGTTAATCCACTGCATAGCGTGACTTGATGTATCAAGTATTGGCTGCGGATACAGTCCGAGCCATACCAATCCAGCTGCTAACATAAGTAATAACGACAGCTCACGCTTGCCCAAATCTTTTAACTTGCGAGCAGGTAAACCATGTGATTTGGTTTCATGTAACGCCAACTCTTCGATATTATTGACACCAAATAGCGCGCGGTAAATCAAGATTAATGAGTATAGACCTGCTAATACTAAGCTAAAGGTTGCTAGTACCACAAACACTGGATACTGCGCAAATGCGCCAAACAGAATCATGAATTCACCGATAAAGTTACCGGTACCAGGAATACCGAGAAGTGCAGCACTAAAGAACATCAATATCGGTGCATAGTAACGGAATTGTCCCCACATACCACCCATCAAGGTCAAATCACGAGTATGCAAGCGCTCATAGAGCTGGCCTGCCATGATGAATAGAGCTGCCGAGCTAAGACCGTGCGCAAGCATTTGAATCATTAAGCCTTGTAAGCTGAGCAACGTACCTGCATAAATCGCCAAGACCACAAAGCCCATATGCGAGATACTGGTATAAGCGAGCAAACGCTTCATATCAGTTTGCATAAAGGCAAGCCATGCCCCGTAAAAGATACCAATCGTACCTAATGTAATGGCAATCGGCGCAAACTCTTGCGAGGCTGCTGGAAATAACGGTAATACAAAACGGATCAGACCATAAGCCGCGGTCTTAATCAGTACCCCTGCCAAATCCACCGAACCTGCTGTTGGCGCTTGCGCATGGGCATCAGGTAACCAGCCATGGAATGGAATAATAGGTAGCTTGACTGCAAAGCCGATAAAGAAGCAAAGCATGATCGGATATTCCCAGCCGCCAAGTGGCGTACCGAGCAAGTCATTATAGTTAAAGCTAACCACACCGCTATTGGCGTAGCTAAATAGTACTAATAATAAAATACCAATGAGCATGATAAGCCCAGAAGCTTGGGTATAGATAAAGAACTTGGTTGCTGCATATTCTTTGGTCTTACCACCAGCGACGTCATGACCCCAAATGGCAATCAAGAAATAGATAGGAACCAGCATCATCTCCCAAAAGAAGAAAAACAGGAACATATCAATCGCTAAGAACACACCAATGACACCGCCTAAACTCCATAACAAGTTTAGATGGAAGAAGCCGACACGGCGTTGAATCTCATTCCACGAACAGGCAACAGCCGCAACACCGAGTAATCCTGTCAATGCAATCATCAACAGCGACATACCATCTATCGCCAAGTGAAAGCTAATACCAAAGCTTGGTATCCATGGCACACTATATTCGGTAACCCATGGTACTGCAGACTGCGGCGCAATTACTTGCTTACTCATGCCCGAAAAGTCGCCATACTGCCATAATACGAGTGACAAACCAAAGGTTAGCATCATCCCGATTAAGGCAATCCAGCGCGGCAGACGCTTATTTATCCGCTCAACCAACCAACATAACAATCCTGCAATAAATGGAATTGCGATCAATGCTGGTAGCATCCACGTTTGTTGTAACTCTATCATTTTATACCACCGTCATCATTACCAGCACCAACAGCACAGCCATGCCCAAGCCGAAGCTTGCAGCATAGCCTCGAAGTGACCCTGTTTGCGTTGCAGACATAGCTTTGTTACCTGCTGATGCCAGCATAGGTAATATCGTCCACGATTTATCAATAGGATCGGCTTTAAATAAGCGGCCAATGAATAAAAAGGGTTTTACAAACACTAAATCGTATAGCGCATCAAAGCCCATACCGTTATAGCACCAATAATACAGCGCGCCACCAATACTTGATTGCTTAAAGCGCGTAAGCAGGCGACCTTTATCAAACACATATAATAGTGCTGCTAATATCAGTCCTGCAAGCATCGCACCCATGGCAATATATTCTGCTGTATGTTTACCTTCGGCTTGATTAGCGACCTCTAATAAATGCCCAACACTCTCTGGTAACACACCTTGTAACGGTGGCGTTATCCATGCACCAACTGCAGTTGATAGCACTAACAACACGCTGAGTGGCAACCAATACGACACACCAGATAGTTTATGCGCTGGCGTTTTTTCTTCGCCAAAAAAGATAATCCAAATCATACGGAAAGTATAAATCGCGGTCAAGAAAGCACCGAATACACCCATATAGAATAAGACTTGATGACCGGTTGCAAAAGCTTCCCACAGAATTGCTTCTTTTGAATAGAAACCAACTGTCACCCAAGGTATGGCTGCGAGTGCACCGCCACCGACGATATAGCACCAAAATACTAATGGTATTTTTTTACGTAAGCCACCCATCTTAAAGATATTTTGCTCATGATGAACCGCTAAAATGACCGCACCTGAAGATAAAAACAACAAAGCTTTGAAGAAAGCATGCGTCATTAGATGGAAGATTGCACCTTGCCATGCACCAACGCCAAGCGCTAAAAACATATAACCGATTTGGCTCATGGTCGAATACGCTAAGATACGCTTAATATCTGTTTGTACCAGTGCACAAAATCCAGCGACCACCAGTGTCAACGCACCTACTGCCCCAACCCAATACAATAAAACGCCAGGGGTCAAAATAAATAGCGGATGCATGCGTGCAATTAAATAGACTCCTGCGGTTACCATCGTTGCTGCGTGAATCAATGCAGATACCGGTGTCGGACCTGCCATTGCATCAGCAAGCCATGTATGCAACGGCAACTGTGCTGATTTACCCATTGCCCCGCCAACCAACATCATCGTTGTCAAAATCATCGTTGGATTATTAACATCGAATACTTCAGGAGCACGTGTAATAATCTCTTGGATATTAAGCGTACCGAATTCACGAAATAGTAAAAACAGCCCAAATGCCAAAAACACATCACCGACACGTGTCACCGTAAAGGCTTTCATTGCAGCGCGGCCATTGGCACGATCTTCAAAGTAAAAACCAATAAGCAAGTATGAGCAGATACCCACACCTTCCCAACCAAGATATAGCAACAATAAGTCGTCTGCTAATACCAGCAATAACATACTAGCCACGAACAAGTTCATATAACTAAAGAAACGTGCAAAGCCTTTATCACCTTTCATATACCAAGCGGCAAACAGGTGAATCAAAAAGCCGATACCTGTAATAACTCCAGTCATCGTCAGTGCTAATCCATCAAAACTAAGACCAAAGCTTGGCGCAAAATCGCCAACTTGAAACCATGTCCACAGCGGTATCTGGATTACCGTACCTGCTGGATTAACCGTCAAAAAAGTGTAACTGGCAACCAGTGTACATAGTGCTGATAGCAACATACTACCGACGCCGACGAACGCTGCTGCCTGTTCGCTTAATTTGTCACGCATAAAGGCTAAAATTAAAAAGCCAATGAGCGGGAATATAAAGGTTAATGGTAATAAACTCATGACATCATCCTTTCATCTCATTGGCGCTATCGACATCGAGATGCCCACGCTTATGATAAAACTGTAGTAATATTGCCAAACCGATGGCTGCCTCAGCTGCTGCTAATGTCAAAATAAAGATAAACATAATTTGTCCATCTGGATCAACCCAACGGCTACCCGCCACTACAAACGCTAGTGCTGCTGCATTCATCATGATCTCAAGGCTCATTAGCATAAACAAAAAATTGCGCCGAACCATCACACCGCATAGACCAATAGCGAACAAAATACCCGCTAGGATTAATCCGTGGCTCATGGGTATCATACCCAATACACCCTGTGCCTCAGCAACAGGCTGTACAAAGCCTGCTACTTCATGGGCGAACGGCACGTTTGACACGTCTTGTGCCACGCTCGCTGCTAGTACCATCAGTCTGACTCCTTGCGCGTAGCTTTTTGCGTACCAACCTGCATACCCACATAATCATGTGGATCTACTTCTTTATATTCGTATGGTTTAGCCATTTTAACGGCATCGCCAACTGTATCGCTGCCATCATTCTCATATTCTATGATGCTACCAACGCTTGGGCGAAAGTCTTGGCTATCGTTGCCGATAATCTCATCATCTATAGACTCTTTGCCTAAATGATAAGCAGCAACCAAGGCAGCTAATAATAGCAACGCCGCCACTTCAACCAGCATGATATATTTAGTAAATAATGCCGTACCCACTGCTTTGGCTGAAATAGTGGTACCACCAATAACAGCAGCCTCGTCATGATTAAGCCCAATCATCGCATAAAGCACAACCGCGACAATGACAGTCAATCCAGTAGGTACCGCCCATGTCTTTGCATCAAGCCAGCGCTCTTCACGTGCATCATTAGCCATACCAAGATTGAGCATCATAATAACAAAGACGAAAAGAACCATGATTGCGCCAGCGTATACGACAATCTCAAGCGCCCCTGCAAAGGGAGCACCTAGTACGAAAAATATACCGGCTATTGCTAACAACGATACAATCATCGATAAAATAGCATGTACTGGATTGGCATTCGTAATTACTCGTAGACTAGCAAAAATAGCCACCGCTGCGAGCGAATAGAACCCTGCCAATTCAGGATTATTTAAGATATTCATCATGGCAGCAAGCTCCTAAGATCAATAGGTGCAGCTTCATTTTGCGCCGCCCCTTTTGGTTTATCTGCCACCGCCATACCAGATACGCGATAATAGTTATAATCAGGGTATTTACCTGGTCCTGAGATAAGCAAATGCTCTTTTTCGTAGACCAAGTCTTGACGCACATACTCACCCATCTCAAAATCAGGGGTCATTTGAATCGCTGTCGTTGGACAAGCTTCTTCACATAGACCACAAAAAATACAGCGTGAGAAGTTAATCCGAAAAAACTCTGGATACCAGCGTCCATCTTCACGCTCAGCTTTTTGTAGAGAGATGCAACCGACTGGACATGCCACAGCGCACAAGTTACAAGCGACGCAGCGTTCATCACCATCAGGGTCGCGGGACAATATGATACGCCCACGAAAGCGTGGCGGTACTGGCACTGGCACTTCAGGATACAATATTGTATCGCGTGGCCTAATCGCATGGCTATTAACCATCCACATGCTGCGGACAATGGTAAATATACCAATGACAGTCTTTTTTATCGTAGTAAACATGGGATTATTATCCTTATCAGCATTACTTCAGATCATTACCGAAATTACAGCGTTGGAGAAAAAATCAGAATAACCGCAGCAGTAATCAGCAAATTGATCAAAGTAACCGGCAGACAAACTTTCCAACCGAAATTCATCACCTGATCATAACGCGGACGCATGAGGGAGCCTCGAGCCAAAATAAACATGGTCATAAAGAACAGCGTCTTAATCATGAACCAAAAAGCTGGTGGAACAAATGGAATATCTAAATTAAAGGGCGCAAGCCAACCACCAAAGAATAGACAGGTCATTAGCGCAGAGATTAATACAACGTTGACATACTCGCCAATGAAGAACATACCGAACTTCATACCCGAATATTCAACATGGTAACCTTCGGCAAGCTCCTGCTCCGCTTCTGGCTGGTCAAAAGGATGTCTATGGGTCACCGCCACACCAGCCACTACAAAAGTTAAAAATCCAAAAAACTGCGGAATTATATACCAGCCATCAATTTGTGACTCAACAATCTCACGTAAATTGAAAGAACCTGTCAGCGCAACAACACCCATCAACGATAAACCTAAAAACACTTCATAACTGATCGTTTGTGCCGCTGAACGTAAGCCACCTAATAGGGAGAATTTGTTTGCAGATGCCCAACCACCGAACATCACTGCATAGACAGCAATACCTGCCATTGCAAAGAAGAACAAGATACCGATATCCCAATCAGCTACGCCAAGCGTTGGTGAGATAGGAATGATGGCAAATGAGGCCAATGCAGTAAACATCGCTACCGCAGGCGCCAAAGTGAACATAAACTTATCGGTAAAGTTTGGTGTCCAATCTTCTTTGAAAAAGATTTTGAGCATGTCAGCAACTAGCTGCAAAGAGCCAAAAGGTCCGACACGGTTTGGACCGTAACGATCTTGCCATAAGGCCAACATGCGGCGCTCATAGACAATCATCATAGCGGCAACCATAACTACTACTAAAAAAATGACCAGCGACTGCGCGACCATAAATAGAATGGACCAAGTATCAAAGGTCATGCTACCGGCCAAAAAGCTTGGCACATCAGGAATAATACGGGTAACTTGCATATTACATCTCCTGTGTGGTGGTCGGCGCTGTAGTAGCTACAGTTGCACCATGGTCATCAATACCGTCACCAGCATTGTTACGTGTTAAAGAGCTATCATCAGCCATACTACCCATCATCGTAACTGGTGCATCTACTTTGCGTACCGAAGCTGGCATTGACGGATGAATAATACTCACTTGCCCAACGGGATAACCAATACAGCCTTCCGCTAAATAGCCGACGAGCTGAACGGGCAAGGTAATTTGTTGTTTATCAATCTCAATTGCTAAGTAATCGCCAGCAGTAATATTCCAGTCTTTGGCATCGTCAATACCAATACACCATGCCGCGACAGGCAATTGCTCAGCAACTATTGGGCTACGTGAAGCCATCATTGAGCTGGCATATATATTGTAAATAGGCACTAGTTTCGCTTGTCCTTGCTGCATGTCAGTCGTGGTCGCAGACATGGCTTCTGGTGCAACATACTGACGTGTGGCTAGACGTTCTAACTGATCGAATAAGCGTACACCCGGATCACCGTTTTTGAGACTACCACCCACTTTATCTTGATACTTGTTCCATGCTTGCGGTGAGTTCCAGCCTGCCGCATTGGCAAAAGGAATCATCGAGCTTGGTGTTTGTTTACCACTATAGCCTTCCATTGAAAAGGTTAAGCCCGTATCCCAATCTTTTGGTTGCATCGGCTCATGTACTGATATCGGCGCACGCATTGCGGTACGACCTGAGTAGCGACGCGGCTGACGGGCAATTTTCAGACCCGTTATACGGTAATCGGCATCAGGTGCTGCGCCTTTAATACCAGCAAGCTTAGGATGCGTCGCTATTAAGGCATTAATCACGTCATCTAGCTGTGTCCAATCGACATCTCTACCTTCAATGCTGCTGTGCACAGCATGCAACCAGCGCCAACCTTCTTTGATACTGCTAAGTGGATGGTAGTAGTTGTTATCATAAACTTGGAAAAAGCGCTGAGCACGACCTTCAGCAGATACCAAAGTACCATCCGCTTCAGCAAAGCTTGCTGCTGGCAATACGATGTCGACGTCTTTATGCCAATCAAGCAGTTGATGATCCAGTGCAATGACGGTTTTATCTGCTAACAGCTGGGTTAACTTATTGGCATCGATAGCGTCAGTGAGCTGATTTTCAGCAACTATCACCACATCAAAATCAGTCGCCAGTAACTCTTCGACTGATTGACCGCCAAGCATACAGACGCCAATGCTGTTAGCATCAGGAACTGCTAAATAAATACCAGCTTGCACATGATAGCTGTCATTCACTTCTTTTAGCTCAAGTTTAGTTGCAGGCTCGCGCTCTACATCGTCTTGTGCTTCTGTATCAACGCCTGTTTCAGGTTTATTCGGTTTGGCAGACAGATCTTTATCTTCACTTTGCTGAGCGGTTGCTGCTTGTTTTTCAGCGGCGCGAAGCTGTTTATCACGAAGCTGTTTATCACGAACCATAGCATTATGCGTTTCAACCTGATGCTGTTCAGTGGCTTTAATCGCCGCACGCTTTTGGCTTAGTGCTTGGGTAATTTGTGCAGCCGCTTCTATCAAGGCAGTAGATGATAAGCTGCTGCCTGAGATGACTAGCGGCTTATCGGCTTGTATTAAGTCATAAGCGATTTGCTGAGCAAGCGCTTGCATAGCGTCCACATCATCATTTTGTTCTACTGTTTGTGGATCTGTTATTTCTGATAAATCATCCGCAAAATTAGCAATCTCATCAGCCACTTTAAAACCAAGCTTAGTAATATCTTCAGGCGTTGCGACCACGCTCACTTTACTGATGTCTTCTAGCTTAGTTTGGATGACATCAATGACGTAGACTGGGCTTAACGCATCTTGAGCGATACGTTTAACAGGTTCGGCAAGCCAAGGCTGCGTCTGTAATGCCGCCGCCATTTTTAGGCCTTCGTTTTTTGCTGCTTGGCGTACTGACAATGCGACGCGTGACGAAGTTTGGGTAATATCTTCACCCAAGACTAATACCGCATCGTGGCTTTCAATATCCGTCATGCCTGGGTTATAAATACCCTCGGTGCTGAGTACTTCAATACATTTATTGACCAGTGCTTGCTGCTGATGATTGAGACCGGTTGAGAAATTATCAAAGCCAACGAGGTTTTTTAGGGCAAAATTGGTCTCTAAACTGGCCCGTGGTGAGCCGATACCAATGACTTTTTTATCTTTAATACGTTTGATGGTTTCATCTAATGCATAGTCAATATTAATTTTGACGTGCTTGTCATTGATACGCTCAAGCGCTTGCGTTGGACGATCAGCACGGTTGACATAGCCATAACCAAAGCGACCACGGTCACATAGGAAGTAACGGTTTACTTCACCATTATAGCGGTTTTCAATACGGCGCAATTCGCCATAACGCTCACCTGGTGAGATGTTACAACCTGCAGAGCAGCCATGACAGATGCTTGGCGCATACTGCATATCCCATTTACGGTTATAACGTTCAGAATGCGTTTTATCGGTAAACACACCGGTTGGGCAAACTTCGGTTAAGTTTCCTGAAAACTCACTTTCAAACTGACCATCTTTATCACGGCCAAAATAAACGCGATTGTTTGAGCCATAAACACCCAAATCTTCGCCACCCGCATAGTCTTTATAGAAGCGTACACAGCGATAGCAAGCGATACAACGGTTCATCTCATGGGCGATAAATGGACCAAGCTCTTGGTTATGATGGGTGCGTTTGGTAAAGCGATAGCGACGACGGCTATGGCCTGACATATATGTCATGTCTTGCAAGTGACAATGTCCGCCCTCTTCACAGGTTGGGCAGTCATGCGGATGGTTGGTCATCAGTAGCTCAACCATCGACTTACGAAATGCTTTGGCTTCATCATCAGTGACCGAAATATACATATCATCGCCAGGGGCAACCATACATGACATCACGAGACGACCGCGACCCGCTTCCATATCTTCTTTATTTTGGAATTGCTTGACCGCGCACTGACGGCACGAGCCTACTGAGCCAAGGGCTGGATGATAACAAAAATACGGCACATCAATGCCGAGTGATAAGCAGGCTTGTAGCAAGTTATCTGCGCTATCTACTTCGACAGTGGTCCCATCAATATGTATGACTGCCATGCCGCTCTCCTTATTTCACTTCTGGCTGTTGATTGGCTGCAGCATCAATAACATCTACACCAACCGCCTGCGCGATTTTTTGATCAAACTCTGGACGGAAATATTTAATCGCACTCATCAGTGGTTCCATCGCACCCGGCGCATGCGCACAGAATGTTTTACCAATCCATAAGTCACGCGTGAGGCCCTCTAGCTTTTCTACATCGCCAACTTGCCCTTCACCATCGTTGATAGCAGTAAGCAATTTAACGCCCCACGGTAGACCATCACGGCATGGCGTACACCAACCGCATGATTCACGCTGAAAGAAAATCTCTAGATTGCGTAGTAGCGGCACCATATCTTGCGCTTCGTCGACGACCATAATCAGCCCAGTACCCATACGGCTACCGGCTTCTTGAATCGTATCAAAATCAACGACCACATCTAAATGATCAGCCGTCAAAAAGTCGGTCGATGCACCGCCCGGCAACCATGCTTTAAGCTTTTTGCCGTCTTTCATACCACCCGCCAAATCTTCGATGATTTCACGAGCGGTATAGCCAAATGGTAGCTCCCACAGACCGGGATCATTGACTAAGCCTGAACAACCAAACAGTTTCGTGCCTGAGGTTCTACTTTTGCCTTTAATCTCAGACAGTGACTGATACCATTCTACGCCATGATTTAAGATGGCTGGCATATTACACAAGGTCTCGACGTTATTGACCACGGTAGGTCTGCCCCATGCACCAGAGATTTGTGGAAAAGGTGGTTTGGTACGTGGATTAGCACGGCGACCTTCTAAACTATTGATAAGTGCGGTCTCTTCACCACAAATATAACGTCCAGCGCCAGTATGTACATGTAGATTGAAGCTAAAGTCTGAGCCTAAGATGTTGTCGCCCATTAAGTTATTGGCTAGACATTCTTCAATAGCAGTGACCAAACGCTCTGCGGCTAAAATATACTCCCCGCGAATAAAGATATATCCATCAGTCGCACCGATAGCATGGGCAGTGATGAGCATACCTTCAATCAACTGAAACGGTAGACGCTCCATTAATAAACGGTCTTTGAAAGTACCCGGCTCCATCTCATCAGCATTACAGATAAGATAACGCGGTAAGCCATCAGGAGGTGACATAAATGACCATTTAAGACCGGCGTTAAAGCCTGCACCGCCGCGACCTCTAACGTTGGCCGCTTTAATCATATTGCCGACGTCTTTAGGCGACTTTGATAACGCTTCTTTTAAACCAGTAAAGCCTTTTAGAGATTCATAAGTTGCCAAGTCAAGCACTGCATCATGATGCGCTAGACGCCAAGTTAAAGGTTTGGTTTCGCTAGTCGCTGTTGCCTTGTCACCATAAATTGGAACGCGCTGATCATTCAACTGGCTTGGTGCTTTGCCTTGACCGCGACGAGCGATCTGCTCTGAAAGTGTTAATCTCATGCGTATAGCTCCAATAGTTGGGCAACTTCTTCAGGCTGGACAGGGCCGTAGGTGTCTTCGTCAATCAACACGGCAGGACCTTTATCACAATTACCTAAGCAGCAAATTGGTAATAGCGTAAAGCGACCGTCGGTTGTCGTCTGACCGTATTCAATACCTAGCTGTGAGCGTAGCTCAGCTGATAATGCCTCATAGCCAGTCAGATAACAGGCGACTGAATCACAAATAAGAATCACATGACGGCCAACAGGTTGACGATAAATACGGTTAAAGAAAGTGGCAACCCCATCCATATCTGTCATCGGAATATCTAAAATATTGGCAATGGCATTCACTTGCGCATCATCAACCCAACCATTACGCTTTTGCACAATTTTTAACGCATCTAGTGAGGCGGCACGTGCCTGTGGGTAATGATGCATAAACTCATGAATGGCAGCAATTTCCTCAGCGGTGAGGATACTTGCCACATCTACTTTTGGCATTTTATCGGAAACAATTTTCATCATCTTCTATCTTTCCTCACTCATCACGCTTTATCACATTACTGATAGCCTTATTGCGACTATCGTTATATAAAAATATGACAGCATTTTGGTGTGCCACTTGGCAATAATATATTGATTAACGTATCTTTTTCTAAAACTACAATTCTTAGATTAAAGCATTAGCGATCACAATCTGCCATCACAATATCAATCGATGCCAAATACATAATGGCATCAGACACCAGTGAGCCATTAATCACCGAAGGCATCTGCTGCAAATGTGCAAATGTCGGGGTACGAATACGCGTGCGATAGCTCATCGTCGCTTTATCTGAGGTTATGTAATAGCTGTTCAGACCTTTGGTCGCCTCGACGATTGTAGTGCATTCCCCCGCTGGCATCACAGGACCCCAAGATACTGAGATAAAGTGATTAATCAAAGTCTCAATATCGTTTAAGGTACGGTCTTTTGGTGGTGGTACAGCTAGCGGATGATCAGCTTTATAAGGGCCTTGCGGCATATGATCCATACACTGACGAATAATTCGTAATGACTGACGCATCTCTTCGACTTTAATCATACAACGGTCGTAAGCGTCACCGTTATAGCCGACAGGAACTTCAAAGTCGTAGTTCTCATAGCCCATGTATGGACGTGCTTTACGTAGATCAAAATCCACGCCTGTCGCACGCAAACCTGCACCAGTCACACCCCAAGCAAGTGCTTGCTTGGCATTATACTGCGCAACGCCTTGGGTACGGCCCTTAAGCACGCTGTTTTGTAGCGCTGCTTTGACATATTCATCCAAGCGTTTAGGCATCCAGTCTAAAAATTCACGAACCAAACGCTGCCAGCCACGTGGTAAATCAGCAGCAGTACCGCCGATACGGAACCAAGCTGGATGCATACGATAGCCAGTCACGGCTTCGATGACGTCATACGCTTTTTGGCGATCGGTAAACATATAAAATACAGGGGTCATACCGCCCGCATCCTGAATAAAGGTACCAACAAATAGTAAGTTATTAGTAATACGGAAAAACTCGCTCATCATCACGCGAATGGTTTGCGCGCGATCTGGTATGGTGATACCGGCAAGCTTTTCGACCGACATGATGTACGGTAGCTCATTCATTACCCCGCCGAGATAATCAATACGGTCGGTATAAGGAATGAATGAGTGCCATGTCTGACGCTCAGCCATTTTTTCTGCGCCACGATGGTGATAACCAATATCTGGAATACAGTCAATCACCTCTTCGCCATCAAGCTGTAGCACCAAACGGAAAGCACCGTGAGCAGATGGATGGTTGGGACCGATGTTCAAAAACATAAAGTCTTCATCGCGCCCTGAACGTTTCATGCCCCATTCTTCGGGGACAAAGCGCAGATTTTCTTGCTCATACTGCTGTTTAGCAGTATTCAAGAAATAAGGGGTAAATTCAGTCGCACGCGCATGATACTCTTTACGTAATGGATGACCTTCCCAATATTTAGGTAGTAAGATACGGGTTAGGTGCGGATGGCCGCTGAAGACAATGCCGAACATATCCCACACTTCGCGCTCATACCAGTTGGCATTTGGCCAAATATTGGTAGCACTAGGTACATTTAAATCATCTTCACTCAACGCCACTTTAATACGCACATCGCTATTACGCTCGAGTGACATCAAATGATAAAACACCGTAAAGTCGCTGGCTGGTAAGCCTTCGCGATGTTGGCGTAAACGCTCATCTATCGCTGACAAGTCAAATAACATGACATAAGGCTTTGGTAGCTTACGCAGAAATAACAGTACATCGAGCAAATCAGCATGTGCCACCCAAACGGTTGGAATATCATCAACGGTCTGCTGCACGACGAACTTACCGGCATAATTATGTTCCAGCTCTTTAATAACTGCTGGGACAGGCTTAATCTTAGGATCTATGTTTTCGACTACCGTGACCATGAATGATGTATTCCTTCATTAATCATAACTAAACTATGTTAATCATAACCGAACTATATTAATCATAACTGAACTATGATGAGCGTATGCATACTTTTACAGACTACTAATTATTGAGCCAAGCTACCAAACTAAACACTATCCAGACTAAATACTATCTGGGCTACGCAAGTTTTTCACAGCGATACGATCTGCTTGTTTACGGTCACGCTCAGGCGTCATTTGTGGCTGATAGATACCTTGATCATTCATATGAATACCTAACGGACGACGCTCTTTAGTGATAGATTCTTGCAATAACATAAGCCCTTGGATCAACGCTTCTGGACGCGGGGGACAACCTGGCACATAAACATCGACAGGAATAATTTTATCCACGCCTTGCACGACCGAATAGATATCATACATGCCGCCCGAGTTGGCACAAGCACCCATTGAGATGACCCATTTTGGCTCAAGCATTTGCTCATATAAGCGCTGAATAACGGGGGCCATTTTGACAAAGCAAGTACCGGCGACAATCATCACGTCCGCCTGACGAGGCGAAGCACGAATAACTTCTGCACCAAAACGTGATAAATCATGAACCGCAGTTAAAGTGGTGGCATATTCAACATAACAGCAAGAAGTACCAAAGTTGAATGGCCATAGTGAGTGCTTACGCCCCCAGTTTGCTGTCGAATGAACGAGGTCTTCGAGACGACCCATAAAGACGTTTTTATTGACTTCATCTTCAATAGGATCATTGACCGTTTGGCGAGACTGTGCAGGATAGACATCTGCATCAGGGTTGGCTTTTGTTAATGTGTATTTCATAACATACAACCTTTCTATTAAGCAAAGCGTGGCAATTGTCTTGTTATCACTATCGCCATAACTTTTATGATTAATAATTGACCATTAATATAAACATACTGACATTGTCATTATATATATCGTTGCTCTCAACAATTTACAGATTTTTCTAAGCAAAGATAGCTATGAGCAAAAACGGTTAACGTTCAATGTTAGGCGGTTGTGCAGACGTCGCAAAATCCACAGAGGTAATATTACCTGTAGTATTAATATGATCAATGCTTTGTAAATGACGACGATTGGCCTCAATATTATTTGAGACATTAATCTGACCTGAAGACTGCGCCGGTATTTTGCCAGTAGGGTCCACCATTAGCTCATCAACGCCGTCGAACTTGGTGATATCAGCTAAATTAAAGCCAGCTGGTGCAGCATAGAGACGTGGTCTTTTACGCAGCTTATCAGCAGGGGCCCAGTTCATAGCGCCTAAACTTAGCTCATATATCAAGCCAATGATTAAGACAGTAATAAAGACCGTAGCCGCTGCAAATCCAAGCCAGCCAGCCTCACGAACTGAAACCGCGTAAGCATACAAATACAGCGCTTCTAAATCAAAAATAACGAAAAAGATAGCCACTAAATAGAATTTAGCAGACAAACGAATACGGGCGTTGCCAGATCCGACAACACCCGCTTCAAATATCTCTTCTTTTTGTAAGCCCTGAGAGCGACCGCCCAGTAAGCGCGGAACAGCCAGCATAAAAACAACTAGCCCAATAGCGGCTAGAATAAAGGCAACTGCTGACCAATTATAGGCAGACATGATAATACGTGCTCCTCACCCAATCTAGTGTCATAAGTACTGCAGACCATTACTATATAGAGCAAAATGGAATGACAGTACTTGACGCAGACGAAAACACAAAGGCTGTGCTGGTAACGACCAATTATCAAGATTATTGACGACGGTATAAGATGATACCAACCGTAAATTTATCTAAGTGCTGAGAATGAATAAGACAATCCACTAAACTCTGACGACAAAGTCTAGAGCAGAAAGACTGGCAATCTCCAACTATCCTATCAGTAAAAACTGTGGCATACCTAGATAAAGGCTGGTCATCAAATCCATCTAATAAAGACGCAAGATAAATTTATTAAATCAATATCATATTTAGACATTTAATTGATTTAATAACTCATTACGCGTGATCAACAATGGCGTGACAACTGGCATAAACTGTTTGCTCACTATACGCATATCACCAATCAAAAGCCAGTTTTTAACTGCATTGAGTGGTCATTTTATATGCTACAAAATATGTATCTCATCAAGAAAAATGTGCTACACATTGGCAAAACCACAATAAAATAGACAATTTGATTAACGGCTCAATATTTATACTAAAAAATATCAAGCAATTGAGTCAAACATCAAATTTTTAGTAGGCTTATTTCAAGATATTAGCATTATATGATGGAGCATTTAACATGCATAGTAAGACTGCGGATATTGTAAACCAAATATGTCTAATTGCAACCTATCCCTAACTCTACTTTAAGTAAATATTGCTAGGTACAGCAGCTTTTAGGCACTTATTTTAGCTCATAAAAAAGAGCAGATCCAAATATTGGTCTGCCCTTTTGTCAATCATGAGACTGTGAATCAATAAACTGTACTGTATTTTACTGACTCGTTATTTATCAACTAATTACTGATTAATCACATCCACACCTTTTGGTGGCGTGAATTTGAACTGATTACTACTGATACTTGGATTAAGTTTGATGCCGTTGAACTTAATTGAAGTAGTTTGTCCCAATGTATCATTAAGTACCATCATTACTGGCTTACCACCACTAAAACTTACCGATAGATTCTTAAAGCTGGCGTCACCTGATTTAGGATACAGCACATAGTAGTTTTTATTTTCATATGGCTGAGTGATCTTAAAGTTTTTGTCGATTTTACTTGGATCACCTGATAGTAATAGTGCTGGCGTGTTGCCTACTTGGCTATCCACACCTTGTTTGGTCGCTTGCTCCAAATCCTTATCGTAAATCCACATTGAGTCACCATTTGCCACAATCAATTGTTCTGATGGCGACTTAGTTTCCCAGCGAAAGTTATTCGGACGCTGAACGCTCATCGAACCCTTAAAAGTACCATTGGTTGCGCCTTTAGTAGTTTGAGTAAAGTTGGCGGTCATACTTTTAGTGTTGGTTAATAGTTTGTTCAAGCGTTTGGCTGCTACCAAATTATCAGCAGGTGCAGCAGTCGCCGATTGGGTCAACGCTATCATTGGCGCTGCAACACCAAGGGTGGTCATCAATACACCAGCCAAGGCGCCACTCATCATTTTTTGTTTTACTGTAGTAGATAAAGTCATAATTCTTCCTCTCGTAATAAAAATAAAATTTCAATCAATGGTTATAAAAGTTAGATCACTGCGTTTTTGTTGTGTTCATCTATTGCACTAAATAAAATCACGTGCATTGTGAGTTATCGCGATAAAGATATAAACTCCTTATTTTGATCTAACCATTAGTCGTTAGCTGCTTATCTATTAAAAGTATTTCAATTAACTCTCAACAAATATAGTGCTATTAACCAATGACCACAGTGTGCCAGTTTTTTTATTACGCGCCTAGTCTTCAATTGCAATCAATACTACGCCTGCCATACACACTTGTAACGACAGTAGTTACAATATTTCATTCTGAAATTTTTGTATCATCAACAATAATTAGAGAGTTAATTATAGTATTAGTCATAAAAAAAGTCCCTATCACCAATCGGTAATAGGGACTTTAGTATGTAGCAAGCTGCTTTAATTACATAACATAAAGCAGCTTGTGCTTAAAAGCGATAACTACTCGCCTTCAACCATAACATAACGACGGTTAAATTTACCTTTGGTCGCAAACTTTACCACACCGTCATTTAGTGCAAATAAAGTATGGTCACGACCCATGCCAACGCCTTCGCCTGCGTGGAATTCTGTACCACGTTGACGAACGATGATGTTACCAGCTGTGATAGCTTGGCCACCAAAGATTTTAACGCCTAGCATTTTTGGGTTTGAATCACGACCGTTACGGCTCGAACCGGCAGCTTTTTTATGTGCCATGAGAAAATCTCCTTGTTAATGTGACTTATCGCTGATGCGATAACTCTTAAGCATTTAGTGCGCTATTTTAGCAATAATTGCTAAATGGGCAATTAGGCATTAATGGCTTTGATTTTTAACAAGGTGTACCATTGGCGGTGACCTTGTTCTTTGTGATAATGCTTACGACGGTTGTGCTTGATGATACGGATTTTGTCACCACGACCGTGCTTAACCACTTCAACTTCTACGCTAGCGCCATCAACGACAGGCTGACCGATTTTGACGTTATCGCCGTCAACAACCATCAACACGTCTTCAAATTTGATTGTTTCGCCTGTTTCTGCTTTTAGTAATTCAACTTTTAAAAGCTCATCGACGACTACACGGTGCTGTTTACCACCAGTTTTGATTACTGCGTACATTGTATGACTCCGTTTAACCCGTGTGCCGTGGCTGATATCATACCAACGCTTTTACGACGAACACGACAGGGAAAAATTAAAGGCAAGATTTTACGGCTTTTTGCTCATAAAAGCAAGCCGCGCCTCTTGTTTTTGAAAGTTGGTGATACTTACCTAATATATTAATACTATTTACTCTAACATCTAACTGACCAAGTATATAAGCAAACTTTCTGCGAAGTAAACCATGGAGCGAGCTTGACGATAATAATAGCTGTTAATTTAAGCTTAAGTGCAGTTATTATAACTCATGCAATCAGTAGCTTACAATGCGATATCAATACCTACTTTACTTTAATCACCGATTTGATAGTGTAGCTATGCTACTATAAGCACACTAATAGTCTCGTAAGAGACCACTATTAGACGATTCTTTCTACCTTTTATTAATACGACTATTTACTATGACGACCACTTTATCGAACGCTTCTACCCCGTCTGTATCTACGCCAAGTTATGCCGATATTCAAAGTATCGTTGCTGATGACTTTGACATTATGGATAAGCAAGTTTTTGGCAGTCTTAACTCGAAAGTACAACTCGTTATGAGTGTCTCTCAGCATGTGATTAATGCGGGTGGCAAACGTATGCGTCCATTAATTACTTTGTTGTGTGCGCGTATGCTCAATGACGAGCCATCACAACAGGCTATGCATTTGGCAGCCATTACCGAAATGTTGCATACAGCAACTCTAGTCCATGATGATGTAATTGATGAGTCAGGACAGCGCCGAGGTAAGCCAACGGCGAATGCCACTTGGGACAATGCCACGGCGGTATTGGTCGGTGATTATTTGATTGCCCGCGCCTTTAACTTATTGGTCGGATTCCAAAGCTTGCCATTATTACAAGTTTTCTCAGACGGTACTTGCGATATTGCTGAAGGGGAAGTATTACAGCTCCAGCATCAACATAACCCTGCGGCAACTGAAGATGACTATCTAAGCATTATTGACGGTAAGACGTCACGGTTATTTATGATGGCGACTCAAGGGGCAGCTATCTTGCAAGAGCAAACCCAGTATCTATCCGCACTGGCAGACTTTGGCCAGCACTTTGGTAATGCGTTTCAGATTATTGATGATGTACTTGATTACAGCGGTGATAGTGAGCTGATGGGTAAGAATCTTGGTGATGATCTCGCAGAAGGCAAACCGACTTTACCCACTATCAAAGCACTTGAATTGCTTAAGGATAACGATAAAGACAGCTATGAGAAGCTACGTATTGCGGTACAGACGGGTAAAACGCCGAATGCTGAGCAACTTATTGAATTGGTAAGAAACTCTGGGTCTCTCGCCTACTGTACTAAGCGCGCCCTAGAAGAAACTAAACTAGCACAACAAGCACTAAGCACCCTACCTGACAATCGCTATCGTCAAGGGTTATATCAATTGACTGAGCTTGCCAGTGCACGTTTGCTATAAACGTTATATCGTATTGAAAAAGCTTCGTTCATCATACTGTATTTGGCAAATAATAGAAAAATAACTACTGTAAAAACATAAGAACAATAGGCACATAAGGTATGCTGGAGCTCTAACTCACCAGCTACCTTAATAAGCGTCAACACCAAATTTTGATAAATTACTAAAGTTTATGTTTAATTTCTAGCCTATGTCATCGTATTTTTTACCACTGTCCATCGTTTAACAACAACCTTTTACAGTTCAATCGCAATTACTCATTGCTAATGTT
This sequence comes from Psychrobacter sp. P2G3, assembly GCF_001593285.1. Classification (NCBI taxonomy): domain Bacteria; kingdom Pseudomonadati; phylum Pseudomonadota; class Gammaproteobacteria; order Moraxellales; family Moraxellaceae; genus Psychrobacter; species Psychrobacter sp. P2G3. The sequence goes on along the minus strand of NZ_CP012529.1, from coordinate 802,048 downwards.
GCCGTTTTCATCACAGCCTCATTTTCTTGTTCTTATTCATGATATTGTCTACTTTATCCGTCTTAATCTTGTATAAAAAACAAAAATTAACAATTTTTTACTTATCAAGTTGAGGCAGAGTCTTCTACAGGTTTTTAGTGTAACGCTTTTATTTCCAACGTTTTTACCAACTTGTAGAAAGAATAGAACTTCTACAACAAGTAAAAGCTGTTTTTCTGTGCTTGACTGTAGGGTATACCCTATAGTTTATAATACTCTACTAAATTTACTTACCAACCTTTACCATTTGGTTGTTTTTAATACTAAAACCTCGCTGAATGATTTCACTATTTAATTGATAAGATACTGATTAGGTCTAACCACTTAGAATATGAGTTGGTTCGGCTTTTTGTGCGGCAGGATTTAGATTATAGATTTACTATATATCAATCATTATGATGGCTTAAAGAACCAGTTAATAGTCATATCTGTGACGTTAGAACCTATATAACGTTGAAGTTTATTACTAAAATTTTATTTATATCGTATCTACATTATTGACGAGGACATTGATGAAGCATTCTTATCTTGCGCTTGTAATAGCATCTGTACTATCTGGAGCTGTACTGGTTGGCTGTGACAAAAACGAGGACTCCGCTGATGCCGCCGCACAGCAGCAGATGCCGCCAGCCGTCGTCAACGTCCAGACCGTGACCTTTGATAGCGTACCCCAAGTACAGACTTTTTCTGGACGCACTGCAGCTTATCAAACTGCAGACGTCCGTCCACAGGTGAATGGGGTTATTGAAGAAATCCTATTCCGTGAAGGTGGTAACGTCAAACAAGGTCAGCCTCTCTATCGCATTAACACTGATAACTATACCTCCTCTGTTGCCAGCGGTGAAGCTGCGGTACAGCAAGCACAGGCCAACTATCAAACGGCTTTAGCAAATAATGCCAATGCCAAAGCTGAGCTCGCTAGTCGTCAAGCATCACTTGCGCAAGCGCAAAACGACTTGCAACGTCTACGTGGACTTGTTGATATAGATGCCATCTCTAAGCAACAATATGAGCAAGCTCAAACACAAGTTCGTACGGCACAAGCTGCTGTTCAGAGTGCAGCTGCCGCCGTTGGGCAAACACAAGCAGGTATTGAAAGCGCAAAAGCTGGCATTCAAACCTCAAAAGCGGGCTTAAATGCTAGTACTTTAGATCTTAACCGTACTATCGTGCGCGCACCGTTGACTGGTCGTACTGATCGCTCTAGCGTTACCGCTGGTACGCTAGTCAGCGCTGGTCAGCCCGATCCATTAGTTACTATTTCGCGCTTAGACCCTATCTATGTCGATATCAGTCAATCATCCTCTGAGCTGCTAAAGTTGCGTCAGCAAATAGCTGAAGGCAAAGCACAGGCAGGGATGAATTCTGTTGAATTGGTGTTAGAGGACGGCTCAGTCTATCCTGTACGCGGTAAGCTTGCTTTATCTGAAGCAAAGGTTGATGAATCAACAGGCGCGGTTACCCTGCGGGCTATATTCCCTAATAGCAATAATATCTTATTGCCTGGCATGTACGTAACTGCACGTCTGACTCAAAGCGTTATTACCAATGCGGCTTTAGTACCGCAGAGCGCGGTTATGCGTACACCTAAGAGTGAGACGCAGGTATATATCGTTGATCAAAATAATAAGATTCAAGCACGTCCTGTCACTATTAATGGTACTTATGATGGACAGTGGGTAGTCACTAAAGGTCTACAAGCAGGAGATCAGGTCGTTATCATCGGTGGCGCGAAAGTTAAGCCTGAACAAGAGGTCGTCGTCAAGCCGTTAGAAAATCCAAACCCTGCTCCATCCGCTCAAGGTGCGCCTACTGCTAAAACACCGCAGCAGGCTGCTAAAGAAGCGGATAAACCTGCTTCCGCTAAAAAACCTACAGAAGCCGCTGCTAACTAATTCCATTCAAAGATAGGAAGACTTAGGGATATACTATGTCACGTTTTTTTATTAATCGCCCTATTTTTGCATGGGTTATGGCTATTTTAGTCATGCTCATCGGGGTGATATCGGTCATTAATTTACCGATCGAACAGTATCCACGTATTGCGCCACCGACCATTTCGGTCAGTGCAAGCTATCCTGGTGCTAACGCACAAACCGTCGAAAACTCAGTTGTGCAGATCATTGAGCAGCGTATGAAAGGCCTTGATGGTTTGATGTATATGTCATCATCAAGCTCTTCAAACGGTAGCGCGTCAGTAACACTCACCTTTGAAAATGGTACTGATTCTGATACCGCTCAGGTACAGGTGCAGAACAAACTTCAAGCGGCGATGAGCTCGCTACCTGAGTCTGTTCAGCGTCAAGGCGTCAACGTTAATAAATCGTCTAGCAGCTTTTTGATGGTGCAAGCTTTTATTTCCGAAGATGACTCTATGGATCGAGCTGATATTGCCGATTATATTAACTCCAATGTCGTCGATTCGCTTAGCCGTGTTGAAGGTGTGGGTGAAGTTCAAGTTTTCGGGTCCACCTATGCGATGCGTGTTTGGCTTGATCCTTCACGTCTCCGTAGCTATAACATGGTACCGTCTGATGTCGTCAATGCCATACGAGCACAGAACACTCAGGTATCTGCCGGACAATTAGGTCAAGCACCTGCTGATACAGACCAACAGGTTATTAACGCGACGGTCACTGTACAAAGCTATTTACAAACGCCTGAAGAATTCCAAAACATTCTGCTGAAAACTGATACCTCTGGCGCTCAAGTCCGCTTAGGTGATGTTGCAGATGTCGAAATTGGCAGTGAGAACTATAGCGTTGTTTCTTTATATAACGGTCAAGAAGCTGCTGGTTTGGGTATTTCACTCGCTGGTGGTGCTAACGCGCTTGAGACTCGTGAAGCCGTTGGCGCGCGTATGGCTGAACTGGAAAGAAACTTCCCAGCTGGTTTAATCTCGGTCGTACCATACGACACTACGCCTTTTGTACGCTTATCTATTGAACAAGTCGTCATGACCCTCATTGAGGCGATTGTGTTGGTATTTATTGTCATGTTCATTTTCTTACAGAACTGGCGTGCAACTATTATCCCGACGCTTGCCGTACCTGTTGTATTACTGGGCACGTTTGCAGTGCTTTATGTAGCGGGCTTTAGTATCAACGTGCTGACCATGTTTGCGATGGTACTTTCCATCGGTCTACTGGTCGATGATGCTATCGTTGTGGTAGAGAACGTTGAACGTATCTTAGAAGAAGATCCTCACATTTCTATCAAAGACGCGACCGTTCAATCGATGGGTGAGATTAGTAAGATTGTTATCGGTATTGCTTTGATTCTATCAGCAGTATTCGTACCGATGGCCTTCTTCGGTGGTTCAACAGGCGTAATTTATCGTCAGTTCTCCATTACTCTGATTACCGCTATGGTACTCTCAGCACTGGTTGCGCTTATCTTCACCCCTGCTCTATGTGTCACTTTACTAAAACGTGGTAAGAGCCATGAAAAAGGTAGCACCGAAAAGCAAAAAGGCTTCTTTGGCTGGTTTAACCGTGGTTTCTTCAAGCTTAGCCGCTCTTACGAAAATTTTGTGGGTAAGAGTATTCGTTTTAAATGGTTATATTTGATTGGCTACGCGGCTATTATCGGCATCATGGCAGTGGTCTTCTTACGTATTCCTGGCTCATTTTTACCAGAAGAAGATCAAGGTATTATGTTTACCTTGGTTCAGCTGCCTGCTGGCTCTACGCTTGATGAGACACAAGATGTCCTCGATAAAGTAAGAAACTATTACGATACTCAAGAGACGGACAACATTGCCTCTGTCTTTACCATTGCAGGCTTTAGTTTTGCTGGTCAAGGGCAAAACATGGGACTAGCATTCGTTCGTTTGTCGGACTGGGAGTCGCGTTCCGGCGATGAAAATACTGCACAGGCTGTTGCTGGTCGTGCGATGGGTTACTTCTTCACTCAATTAAATGAAGCGCAGGTTTTTGCGATTGTACCTCCAGCGATTACTGAACTTGGTAATGCCAGTGGTTTTGATTTAATGATTCAAGATAATGGTAACCTTGGACACGATGGGCTACTTGAAGCACGTAATATGCTCTTAGGTATGGCAGCACAAAATGACCAAGTCGCTGGTGTACGTCCCAACGGTCAAGAAGATTCACCGCAGCTTAAGGTGAACATCAACCAAGAGCAAGCTGCCGCTTATGGCTTGTCATTAAGTAATATCAATAGTGTCATCTCAACGGCTTGGGGTTCAAGCTATGTTAATGACTTCATTGATCGTGGTCGTATCAAACGTGTCTTTGTTCAAGGTGAAGCAAGTAGCCGTACCAATCCTGATGATATTGGCAAATGGTATGTGCGAAATGATATGAATGATATGATTTCATTCGATGCATTTTCATCCAGCGAGTGGCAGTCTGGCTCACCGCGTCTGACCCGTTACAACAGCTTGCCCTCGATGAACATCCAAGGTAGTGCAGCACCCGGTTTGAGTACTGGTGAAGCAATGAGCTCGATGGAAGCGATGATAGAACAGCTACCTGAAGGTATTGGTTATGAGTGGACAGGTATGTCATTGGAAGAGCAAAAATCAGGTGCACAAGCGCCAATGCTTTATGCGCTTTCAATCTTAGTCGTCTTCTTATGCTTAGCAGCCCTATATGAAAGCTGGTCTATTCCTTTCTCCGTACTATTGGTCATTCCACTTGGGGTTCTAGGGGCAGTCATATTTACTTGGCTACGAGGTTTTGCCAACGATATTTACTTGCAAGTAGGTCTACTCACGGTGGTTGGTCTATCGGCCAAAAATGCCATCTTGATTATTGAGTTTGCAAAAGACCATCAAGAGGAAGGTTATAGTCTGAAAGAGGCTGTCATGACCGCAGCTCGTCAACGTTTGCGTCCAATTATAATGACCTCACTTGCCTTTGGTCTAGGTGTTGTGCCATTATTCTTGGCGACTGGTCCGGGTTCAGGCAGTCAAAATGCCATTGGTACTAGTGTTGTAGGCGGTGTAGTCACGGCGACTCTCTTAGGCATATTCTTTATCCCGATGTTCTATATTTGGGTACGCAGTGTGTTCCCATACAAATATGACAACAATCAGCCAAATGATAAAGGCGATGGCGGCAATGGTACGCCTACTCCGCAGAACCCAACTCCCTCAGAGAGTTATCAGCCTGCAAGCTTTGGAGATAATACACAATGAGTTCACAACCTTTTATAACCAACTCAACAGCAGTAGTCAATACTGCTGCTAATGTGCGCCCAATGACAAACAAACAAGCAGCGTCAGTTGCTAAATTTGTGAGACCAGTTATCTCACAGGTGCGCAGAAAAAGCGGTCGTTTAATAGGTTTAACCGTACTAGCGATGAGCATGGCTGCCTGCAACACGATCCCAAAAGCTGATATGCGCCCTGTGCTCGCTGAGCCCAATATACCTGTTGGACAAAGCTATGGTGCTTTCGATCGTGAGACGGTTAGCAATGCTGAGCAGCCTAGTCTCGCTAGTCAACGCTGGCAGAACTTCTATAGTGATGAGCGCCTAAAAGGGCTGATTGCGTTAGGTCTTGAAAACAACAAAGACTTTGAAAGTGCACGTTTAGCGATTGAAAAAGCACGGGCGCAATATCAAATTACTGATATTCGTGACCTACCAACGATTGATGGTAGTGCAGGCTATTCTCGCCAACGCCAAAGAAGTACAACAAGCGATAGCTATAACGTAAATCTGGGTCTGGCTAATTATGAGCTAGACTTTTGGGGCAAGATTTCTAGTCTAAAAGATCAAGCTTTGCAGAATTTCTTAGCGACAACGGCGGCAAAAGACTCTACCCAAATTAGCCTTGTTAGTAATATTGCTCAAAGCTATGCCAATTTAAGCTATAGCCTAGCGCAACTCAAACTAGCAGAAGCAACGGTAGAAAGTCGTGAGCGTTCACTGTTTATTGCTAGCAAACGTTTTGAGGCAGGTATCGATCCTAAGTTACCTTCATTACAGTCTTCGGCGGCACTTGAAAATGCCAAACTTGCTGTATTACGTGCGCAAAGCAGTATTTTAAAATCACGCAATGCCTTGCAGTTTTTAGTTGGTACGCCTATTCCGAGCCAGCTTATTCCAACGCCTGCGGTCAGCAACATCACTACGCATGAAGTCTTTAGTGCTGGTTTACCAAGTGAGCTATTGCGTTACCGTCCAGATGTTCTGCAAGCTGAATATAATCTAAAAGCAGCTGGTGCTAATATCGAAGTAGCGCGTGCCTCTTATTTCCCTTCTATCAGCCTTGCTAGTAGCATCGGTGTAAGTAGCGGTAGCTTAGACGATCTGTTCAAAAGTGGTTCAGTTGGATGGTCATTTGGTCCAAGCGTTAGCGTGCCTATCTTTGATGCAGGACGCTTGGATGCTAATTATGACGTGGCTAAAATCGAACGTGAACAGACGCTTGCAAGTTATGAGAAATCTATTCAGACAGCCTTCCGTGAAGTCTCTGATGTGCTGGCAACACGAGCCACACTAGGTGAGCAACTTGCAGCGCAATATCGTCTGCAAGATAACTTTGAACAAACCTATCAGATAGCAGATGCACGCTTTAAAGCAGGTATCTCAAACTATCTAGATGTCCTTGATGCACAGCGTTCATTGTTTTCAACCCAGCAAGGTATTTTAGATTTAGAGCTACAAAAAATCGTTAGCCAAATCGAGCTATACCAAGCGCTTGGTGGCGGTGCTAATCTAGATATACCAACGGCTATTCCTGTGCCGCAGTATACTAACGTAGCTCAAATCGCTAGTCTGCCTGCGAACAGTGCCAAAGCTAAAGCTGCTTATGCCATAGATGCTGCAAGCTCAGCTCGCGTCGCATCTCCACAAGAAGCACTGGCAATCAAACAATCTAAAACGCCAGCGACATCTACCTTTAAGCCTACTGCTGTCGTCGATGTTAATAACGATGGTAGAAATGATGCTGCCGTCGGTGTCGTGACCCAAGAGACACCTGTTGAGCAAGTACCGGTAACGCAGATTATTGAGCCTTAAATAGCTGTAATGTGAGAGGTAGACAGATTACCTTACAATTAGCCCTGCCGCCTTGGTGGGGCTTTTTGCTTTCATAGGCTGCTTTTGGTTATAGTAGTCTCACCATATTTAACACCGTTTTATACAAACCAACTTTATAAAGAATGACACGCTTTAATAAAACTGATTTTAATGAAAGAAAAGCTGTTGAAACGATAATTATTGAAAATATAATAAGGAACGATTATGTCTTATACCTTTAACCGCCAATACCCTGAAACTCGTTTGCGCCGCTTACGCTACAACGATAATGTACGGGCAATGATTCGTGAAGTTGAGCTACATCCTAAGCATTTTATTGCGCCAGTATTCGTACTAGAAGGTGAAAATCAACGTGAGGCTATTGCTAGTATGCCGGGTGTCGAACGCTTATCAATTGATTTGCTCATTAATTATGCGAAAGAATTATTAGCGGAGGGTGTTACGACTATTGATATCTTTCCTGTCATTGATAACTCCTTAAAAACGCCAGATGGCAAAGCGGCCTATGACGCAAATGGACTTGCGGCGCGTGCGGTAGCTGCGGTAAAAGATGCTGTACCAGAAATGGTCGTTATGACAGATGTGGCTTTAGACCCTTATACCTCACATGGTCAAGACGGTTTGCTCGATGACAGCGGTTATGTTATCAATGATGCAACCATCGAAGTGTTGGTCAAACAAGCGCTAGTTCATGCTCGCGCTGGCGCAGATATCATCTCTCCTAGCGATATGATGGATGGTCGCATCAAAGCCATGCGTGACGCATTTGAAGCAGAAGGTTTTGTGAATACGGCTATCATGGCCTACTCTGCAAAATACGCCTCTGCTTATTATGGGCCATTCCGCGATGCAGTCGGTAGTGCAGGCAACTTAAAAGGTGGCCATAAAAAGCAATATCAGATGGATTTTGGTAACCGCGCGGAAGCTTTGCACGAAGTTGCCATGGACATCAATGAAGGCGCAGATATGGTTATGATTAAACCGGGTCAGCCCTACCTTGATCTGATTCGTGAAGTCAAAAACACCTTTGGCATACCGACGTTTGCCTATCAAGTCTCTGGTGAATACGCTATGCATATGGCGGCCATTCAAAACGGCTGGCTCAGTGACGCGGTTATTCTAGAGTCGCTAATTGGTTTCCGCCGAGCCGGTGCCGACGGTATCTTGACTTATTTTGCATTGGAAGCAGCACGTCAGTTGAATAACGCATAATTTTATCTCGATTTTTTAAAACCTTCTATTCGCGCCTACAGCTCTATGCCTGTTGGCGCGATTTTATTGCTGCGATTAGTAACTTCTTCGCTACAACTATAAGGTAGTTAGGTTTTAAGGATAATACGCTTTAACGCTTTATCCATCTCCTCCCAAAAAGCCACGCTTTTGCTTTATAATAACCCACCTGATTTTCATGGCGTCTCAACGCTAACCTCTACATTTTATTGCCGTTATTGCGCCCGCTGCCTCGTTTTTTTGCTAGGGCACATCAGCGCCTACCCTTTTTTGCTTTTGTCTTACAGGTCACGTTATGAGTCAACTTAATCCCAAACAACAAGAAGCTATGCTCTACGTATCCGGCCCATTGCTCGTGCTAGCAGGTGCCGGCTCCGGTAAGACTTCGGTTATTACGCGCAAAATTGCATACCTTATTGAAGAATGCAACATGCCAGCCGAACGCATCACAGCGGTGACCTTTACCAATAAAGCCGCCCGTGAGATGAAAGCTCGGGTAAGTAAACTGCTGCCTAGTGAAAAGACGCGTGGACTGACAGTATCGACCTTTCACCAATTTGGCTTACAGTTTTTACGTTATGAGCTGATTCATACGCCTCTAAAGGGCAACTTCTCTATCATGGACAGCGATGACAGTAAGCGCCTGCTCATGGAGCTTATGATGCGCGACAATTTAAGCGGGGCTGAAAGTCGCGAGCTGGTTGGTAAAGCCATCAAATTTATCTCTGACTGGAAGAACGATCTAATTGATCCTGACAAGGCGATGGAAACCTTAGACGATCCAGAAGATATGATTTTTGCCACCCTATATGCATTATATGAGCGTAATTTGCGCGCTTATAATGCGGTTGATTTTGATGATCTAATTGTACTGCCGACTAAAATATTACGTGAAAATAGGGAGCTGCGTGATAAATGGCAAAACCGTATTCGCTATCTATTGGTCGATGAATATCAAGATACCAATACTGCACAGTATGAGATGATTAAATATCTGGTAGGACCGCAAGGGCGCTTTACTGTCGTTGGTGATGATGACCAATCTATCTACGCATGGCGCGGTGCCAAGCCTGAAAACATGGCGCTGCTCAAAGAAGATTTCCCTAAGCTTAAAATCGTTATGCTTGAACAAAACTATCGTTCGACCACGCGTATTTTGACTTCTGCCAACGCAGTCATTACCAACAATGAGCATTTATTTGAAAAAAAGCTGTGGTCAGATAAAGGTCAAGGCGAAAAAATCCGTATTATCAACTGCCGTAATGACGATGATGAGTCCGAGCGCGTGGCAAAAGAGATTGTCACTCATAAATTACGCTTTGGTAATGAGTGGGAGCAGTACGCTGTTCTTTATCGCAGTAACTTTCAGGCGCGGATGTTAGAAGCACAGTTACGTCAGCTGCAAGTTCCTTATAAATTATCCGGCGGTCAGTCGTTCTTCGCCCGTAGTGAAATTAAAGACATCATGGGTTATCTGCGTCTTATCCTAAACCCTGAAGATGACAGCGCATTTTTGCGTATTATCAATACGCCCAAACGCGGCATGGGACCTGCGACCCTCGAAAAACTTGGTCTGTTTTCGCAAGAGCATAGCATATCGTTATTAGCCTCTTGTACTCACGCCGGTCTTGCTCATGTCTTGCCGTCTAAGGCTTATGGGACAATAAAAGAGTTTGGTGAATTCATCGAGCATTATACTCGTGAGCTGGATCAACATCCTGACCCTGTGCCAATCGTACGCCAAATGATCGATGAAACTGGTTATATTGACTTTGTACGCAGTGATGCCAAAACGCCGCAACAAGAAAAGAATCGTATCGATAATATCGACATGCTTTACACCAGCATTCAGTCTTTAATTAATCGTGCCGAAGAAGATGAAGATCGGACAATTGATACCATCATTCGTAAGCTCGTTTTGCTCGATATGCTTGATCAGCAGCAAGAAGAAGAAAATACTAACAAAGTAAACTTGATGACCTTGCATGCGGCAAAAGGCTTGGAATTTGATTTTGTGTATATCATGGGACTTGAGGAAGAAATGCTACCGCATCGCAACTCTATCATGAGTGAAACAGTCGAAGAAGAACGGCGTTTGATGTATGTGGGTATAACCCGGGCTCGTCGCGAGCTGACACTGACTTTGGCTACCCAGCGCCGCGCCGGTGGACAGATGCGTGTCACTTCAGAATCAAGATTCTTAGATGAGCTACCTGAGGATCATATTGACTGGCCAGCCAAAGCGAAAAAGAAAAAAGCCACTAAAGATCCAGAAGCAGTGGCCGATGAATACTTGGCTAATATTCGTGCATTGCTTGGTAATCGCTAACACTGGCTTTAACGTTTATTTTTAATATTAACTATGCTTATAGTTAAAGATCTGCCAATAGCGTTTAATGTTTGTTTATTAATAAGCATTGGCTGGCATTTTTATTACTTTTATCATTTATTTTTGATCTTTTGGAACGCCTATGCCCGCCCCTACGCCCAATTCAGAACAACCAGCCAAACCGCAGGCAGAATATAATCCGTTAGAATATAACGCTGAATATAAACTATTATATTTGCAAGGTTTGGTGGCTGATAATGCGTATGCAGCGATTACTGAATTCTTAGCGCAGCAGTCTGAGTATGAAATTGCTAACCTACTGGAATCGTTCCCCAATCAAGATCGACAAATTATCTGGGCACAAGTTCCTGACCATCTCAAAGGTGAAGTTCTTGCTGAGCTAGAGGTTGATACGCGTCAACCATTAATGGAAAACATCTCCTCAAAAGAGATCTCATTATTTACCCAAGATCTCGATGCGCAAGACATCTCAGAGATTTTAGAGACGGTTACTGAGACCGTGCGTACCTCAGTAATGGCAACTTTGGACGAAGACGTTCGCATTCAGGTGAACAAACTCGATACCTATGCAGATTGGGAAGTTGGCAGCTATATGGATCCTGATACTATTCAGGTTCAAGATGATATTAGTTTGGGACAAGTGCAAGAGTGGCTACGAGAAAACGAGGATCTGCTTGATGATCAAAGCCAAGAGTTATTAGTGGTCGATCAAAGTCAGCAGTTATTAGGGCTGTTAAGTCTGGTTGATCTGATTAAACATAATCAAAAATCACTGGTTTCAAGCTTTACAGACAACGCCATTACTATCAACGACCGTTTAGATATTCAAGATGCTGCGGCGATTTTTCGTTCGGAAGATATTCGCTTTGCACCTGTTATCAATAGCCATGGCGAGCTGGTTGGGCAGTTAAATGGCGAAGATATCATGGAAATTATCCAAGATGATGTCGATAGCACCATGAAAAACCTTGCTGGTGTTAGTCAAGATGAGGAACTATTTGCGCCTATCTTGACCAGTGCCAAAAGTCGTAGCATCTGGCTAGGAATTAACTTATGTACTGCACTACTCGCCGCTGCAGTTATTGGACAGTTTGAAGCGGTACTTGCAAAAGTAGTAGCGCTGGCGATACTCATGCCAGTAGTGGCAAGTATGGGCGGTATAGCTGGCTCGCAGACGCTAACCATTGTCATTCGCGGTATGGCCATGGGTCAAATCGGTGGTTCCAACCGTTTATGGCTTTTTAATAAAGAGTTATGGGTTGGCGCAATAAATGGACTTATTTGGGCAATTATCATGGCGATTATTGCACAAATGTGGTTTCATGATGTTAAGATTAGTGCAGTGATTGGCTTTGCTATCGCCATTAATATGACTGCTGCCAATGTATCCGGCATTAGTATTCCGCTGATGCTTAAGCGCATGAATATCGATCCTGCGCTATCAGCCTCAGTTATTCTGACGACAGTGACTGATATTGTCGGCTTTATGTCATTTTTAGGGCTGGCAAGTGTGTTGCTGCTGTAGTTGTTACTCTTTGCAAGGTGCGAGCAAAAATTTCAGTCCAAAATTACAACGTGACAGAGAGTAGTTGTTCTCTATAATCGCTATCTGTTTATAAATGGCTATTAATATTAGCCTTACAAATACAATAGTATGATGAAAATTACAAAAAACTTAAGTGAGTGTGTTATGCAAGCTGTACAAGTCAAAATCATAAATCCAAAAATTGGTACGCATCCTGACTTTCCAATGCCAACGCGTGCAACAGATGGATCAGCAGGTATCGATTTACGCGCTTGCCTTGATGAGCCTTTGATCATCAAAGCCGGTGCGACGCATTTGGTAGGTACTGGCTTAGCGGTCTATATTCAAGACCCTAATTATGCCGGAATGATTTTGCCGCGTTCAGGACTCGGTCATAAGCATGGCATTGTATTGGGCAACTTGGTGGGTCTTATCGATGCAGACTATCAAGGTGAGCTGATGGTCAGTGTTTGGAATCGTAGCACTGAAGACTTCGTACTTAATCCTGCTGAGCGTATGGCACAGTATATTGTAGTACCAGTTGCCCGCCCAGAATTCGAAGTGGTGTCAGATTTTAGTGATGAAAGTCTTCGCGGCGCAGGTGGCTTTGGGCATTCGGGTCGTCATTAAACTTACAGTACTTAAAATAAAACGTTTAAATTAGAATAGATATAGTCGATTCAATTTAAAAAGAATACAGTGCTACTGGGATGAACTTTGCGCAGCCTTTGTGTAAACAGCATGCAAGGAAAATTTATACCAGTAGCATGCCAAATTTTGTACCTTTTTTATTTTGAACTGACTATATAACGTTTAGATATATACAGCTGCGGTGTACTTTTAACTAGGTTCACCATCTTACTATTAATAGGGATATAAGGAGTTTGTAGTCATGACGACTTTTGCCGCACAGCTCCCCCTATTTCGTGCTTACGATATTCGCGGGGCGCGCCAGTATTTTACTACTGAATTTATAGCGGCATTAGGTGAGGTTTTCGCGCAGCTATATAAAGCGCAAGTTTTTCGTTCAAAAAGTAGTCATCTAGAATGCAATCACTCAAAAAACAACCATTTAGAAAACTGCAATACAAAAAACATTCACGCAGCGGAAAAGCATTCAGCGCGCAAACATCATCAAATCAATAAAGCGAATCCTCAAGCCAACTTTCAAACTAATACTGTGGTCATAGGTTATGATGTGCGCTGTGATAGCGATACCATAGCTCACATGCTTGCCAGCAGTTTAAGTCAGCATGGATTAACGGTTATCCAGTTGGGGCTTATCACGACTCCAATGATGGCATTTTGGGCGCAGCAATATGATGGGCATGGCATTATAGTCACCGCCAGCCATTCTGAAAAGAACATCCTAGGGATAAAGTGGCTGGTAAATAATGCCTCCCCTAGTGACGCTGACATTCAAGTAATTCACCAAAGCCTAACGAGTGATAATTCCTTAAATGACTCTAGCTTTCAACATAACAAAAATAACCAGCAAGACAACAAATTTCAAGTAAATACATCTAGTGCCTGTAATGCAAATATTCTTGCCAGCAACCTTATCAGCTTGCCTACTAATACTGTCGCCTCCACTTATATAAGTGCTATCGAGCAAGTATTTGCTCGTATCGAAAAACAAACTAATCAATCCCCCTCTCATAATCGTGGTACTGCAACCAAACTGGACTTAAAGATCGTTCTTGATTGCCTAAATGGTGCAACCAGTAGGATTGCTCAACCTTTATTTGAACGCTTTTGTAAGCAAGTTATTGTGCTTAATGATATTCCTGACGGTAATTTTCCAACAGGCAATCCTGACCCTACTGAACCAAACCGTCTGGCTGAGCTCCAGCAAACTGTTATCATCAATGAGGCAGATATAGGTCTGGCCTTTGATGGTGACGGTGATAGATTGATGATCGTTGATAATAGCGGTAAGGTCGTCACCCCTGATCATTTACTGTATTTATTAGCACGAGTGGCAATCATAGAACGTCCTACGCTCAACAAAAAACCAAACGCCCCGCAGGTTCTGTTTGATGTAAAGTGCTCTCATCATTTGCCACGCTTACTTGATCAGCTCGATGCGATACCAGTGATGAGTAAAACGGGTAGTAGCTTACTGCGCCAACAGCTCCAGTCTCATAATAGCCAAGCCATATTTGCCGGTGAATTATCAGGGCACTTTATCTTTAACGACGACTATTTTATTGTTTATGATGACGCTATGTATGCTGGACTGCGCTTGCTACACTGGCTAGCATCGACCGTTGTCAAATCTGACATTACCGCACTGCGAGGTATCGATACTAAGACCTCTACCCGCAATCTGCCTCCAAATTATGATGAATGGGGCGCGCCTAGAAGAGCAACCCTACCGTATCGGCTGACTGATATTACGCAATATTTGCCAAAACTTGTGAGTACTGCTGACAACTATTTACCACTGTCGGATGATGCTTCTAATCATTGTTCAATCGTAAAGCATCTGACTACGTTTTGTCATTATCTACAGCACTTGGTTGAAGAAACTAACGTTGAGTCTTCTGTTATGGATGCAGCGACCTTACAAGCAGACATTATAAAAACAAAGGGTTTAGTGACCTTGCCATCATGTCGTTGCTTCGATAATGTACAGCAAATAACATCCACACAGGCTAAACAGCTTTTACCAAAAGGCACGCTGTTATCTTTCATCGATGGTGTACGTTTAGACTTTGCTCATGGCTTTGGTGTACTGCGTCAATCAAATACCAGTCATAGCCTTACAGTACGTTTCGCAGGAGACAATTTGGTCGACATGAAAGACGTGCAAGCGCGCTTTGTGACGTTGTGTCAGGCCTTTGATACACAAATAGCTGAGCAAATTGCCGCTATTTCTGCTGAGTAAAAGCAGCAACAGCAACGAATAATCATTCAAAACAATATTTATTTAACAATAGCTTTAAACATAAATTCTTTGCCATTACTGGCATAAAAATTAGTATAAAAATGCGTGGGTAACGACCGTTTTATAATTGTATTTTAGGAGAGTATGATGTCGCTTAATTTAGATGATGCAAAAAACACCGCTGAAGTGTTGACCACGGCGCTGCCTTATATTCAACGCTTCGTCGGTAAATTGATTGTCGTCAAATATGGCGGCAACGCGATGACCGATCCTGCACTTGAAAGCTCATTTGCACGTGATATCGTACTTCTAAAGACTGTCGGCCTACATCCAGTAGTCGTCCATGGCGGCGGTCCACAAGTCGATAATTTGTTAAAAGAGCTTGGTCGCCAGTCTGATCGTATTGACGGTATGCGCGTGACAGATAAGCGCACCATGGATATCGTTGAAATGGTACTTGGTGGCAGTGTTAACAAATCTATCGTTAGCCTTATTAACAAACATGGTGGCAGCGCTATTGGACTAACTGGTAAAGATGCCAATCTTATTCAAGCTAAAAAACTACTAGTAGAAAAAATCGGTGAAGACGGTATTGCGGTACCTGTAGACTTAGGCTACGTCGGCGATGTGGTTAGCGTCAATAAAGATGTAATTAATATGCTTATTGCTTCTAACTTCATCCCCGTCATTGCACCGCTTGGGGTTGATGAAGAAGGTAATACTTATAACATCAATGCAGATTTGGTTGCGGGTAAGGTTGCAGAGTTTTTACAAGCAGAAAAACTGATGCTGCTGACCAATATTAAAGGGGTACTAGGTCGTGACGGTGAAGTAGTCACTGGCTTAACGCCACAGAAAGTCGATAGCTTAATTGAAGATGGTACGATTTCAGGCGGTATGATTCCTAAGATTCAATGTGCGCTTGATGCAGTACGTAGCGGCGTGAAAAGTGCAGTTATCGTTGATGGTCGCGTCCCGCATGCCACGCTATTAGAGATTTTCACCAACGAAGGTGTCGGCACGTTAATTAGTCGTGATTTGGGTTCATCGATGAGCTGAGACTAGGAGCAAGTAATGGCATTGTGGCTATGGTGTCTGCTTTTTATTTTAGAGAGTCTATATTGCTGGTGGATAATTGGTTACGGCGGCGCAAAATGGATAGAAGGTTGGAAATCGTTTTTTCTTATTGAATGGTTTGCACTTGAATGGAATGCTGAACAGATTCGGATGTACGTGCTAATTATTTGGGTAGCTAGCCTAATCTGGTTTATCTTGGGTGTTATAAAACCTGAACTTAGATTATTCTAAGCTCAGGTTTTGCTACCTCTTTTTACCTAAAAATGCTAATTTCTTAATAAGCGCAAAACTCTACGGAGCTATGACTGCTATTACCATACACTTTCATGCGGTGATTACCTTTACGCTCAGTAAAGTACGAGGTCTCATTGTCATAACGGTCACCATCTAAACGACCATTTGGCCCTGAGACATAAGCAACATTAATGCGATCATCACCTTTAGAATAGCCTTTTTATGAAAAAGTCATGTCAAACGTTTCTTCATCAAAGCCGCAAAGCAATATCGGTCGACCTTTATTTTTATCTGCCAGCTTACCTTCTACGATTGGACGTTTAATCATGCTGGTATTTTCTACTAGCAATTCAATAGCCTTGTCTACATTGGCATCAGCTGCTTGCTTTTGCTCATCATCTAATTTGCGCCATGTCGTCCCGCGCTTATTCAATACTTTATCAATACCAAGCGCATCTACCCAACGCTGGACGCTTTGTTTATCAATACCTTTTTTATCAGCACCTTGCTTTTTATAATCGTGAAAATCATAGCTTACATTCAGCTCATCAAGCTTAGTAAATGCTTTTTTCATCGTGCTACAAGATTTGATACCGTAAATAGTGATGGTCATTGGAACTCCAAGTTAATTATCGTTATTCTCTTTATTATACCCAAGACTGACTAGTTGTAGACCGCAACCTTAGCTATAATCAGTTTTTAAACGCCAAACATATCACGCAAGCAAACCATCATATCATCGCAATTTTCACCAAATTACGCTATGCTATGGCATTGTAAAATTTCACCTATTTTTATCTGTATTAACCAATTCCGAGCCGACTATGAGCAACGCCGTGACAGCAGACCAATCTAATACTAACAATGCTAATGCCAACGCTAATAACGTTAATAATATTGCTACTGACAGCACCCAATATCAGCCGCAGCTGATTGAATCTGCGCAGCAAGCCAAATGGGCGACCGACAAGCGCTTTGAAGTAAGTAATGAGCCAAGCGATAAGCCAAGTCGTTATATGCTGTCTATGTTCCCTTACCCCAGTGGTAAGCTACATATGGGTCACGTGCGTAACTATACGATCTCTGATGTATTAAGCCGCTATTATCGCCTAAAAGGCTATGAAGTCATGCAGCCAATGGGCTGGGATGGTTTTGGCTTGCCAGCTGAAAACGCAGCGATTGCTAACCAAACACCACCTGCCGAATGGACGTTTGCCAATATCGATAACATGCGCGCGCAGCTTAAACTGCTTGGTTTATCCATTGATTGGTCACGTGAATTTGCTACCTGTAGCCCTGAGTATTATCAATGGGAGCAGTGGTTATTTTTACAGTTATACAAAAAAGGTTTGGTTTATAAGAAGCTTGCTACCGTCAACTGGGATCCGATTGATAATACCGTCTTAGCCAATGAGCAAGTCATCGATGGTAAAGGCTGGCGTAGTGGCGCTGCGGTCGAAAAACGCGACATCCCAATGTATTACTTTAACATCACCGATTATGCTGATGAGTTGCTTGATGATTTAGATCAGTTAGAGGGTCATTGGCCATCTGAAGTACTAACCATGCAGCGCAATTGGATTGGTCGTAGTGCAGGTATGGAAGTGCATTTTCCTTATGAGCTTGCTGGGGAAGATAACACTTTAGACGTGTTCACTACTCGCCCTGATACCTTAATGGGCGTCACTTATGTAGCAGTTGCCGCTGAACATCCGCTAGCGCAATATGCTGCTGAACATAGTGAAGCGATTGCTGAATTTTGTGCACTTTGTAAAAAAGGCTCAGTTGCTGAAGCCGATTTAGCTAAAGCTGAAAAAATCGGTATGGATACTGGGCTAACCGTTACCCATCCATTAACAGGCGAAAAAGTATCTGTTTGGGTTGCTAACTACGTATTAATGAGCTATGGCTCAGGTGCGGTCATGGCAGTGCCAGCGCATGATGAGCGCGACTACGAGTTTGCTATTAAATACAACTTACCTATCAAGCAAGTTATCAAGTCCCCTGATGGTTATGCTGAGTCCGTTATCGCCGAAGCCAAAACAGATGGTTCTGAGCCAAACCTTGCTTATACTGAGCGCAATACCCTAGTCAATTCAGATGGATTTGACGGTATGGATTTTGAGCAAGCGTTTGAAGCAATGCTAACTAAGCTTGAACCGCAAGGTCTCGCTAATAAAAAGATTCAGTATCGCCTGCGTGATTGGGGTGTATCTCGCCAGCGCTATTGGGGCTGCCCTATTCCAATGGTCAACTGTGAGCATTGCGGCACGGTACCTGTTGAAGAGCAAGATTTACCAGTCGTCTTACCGACTGATGTCGTACCTGATGGACGTGGTAATCCACTTAAAAATATTCCAGAGTTTGTTAATACTACTTGCCCTAAGTGTGGCAATCCTGCTGAGCGTGAAACCGATACCTTTGATACTTTCGTTGAGTCAAGCTGGTACTATGCGCGCTTTGCTAGCCCGAACGACTCGCAAAACATGGTCAATAAGTCTGCTGCTAACAAATGGTTGCCTGTCGATCAATACGTCGGCGGTGTAGAGCACGCCGTTATGCATCTGCTTTATGCGCGCTTCTTCCACAAGCTAATGCGCGATGAGTCACTAGTATCAGGCGATGAGCCATTTGCTAATCTCATGACCCAAGGTATGGTACTTGCTGGCACTTTCTATCGCGTTAATGCTGATGGCAGTACGACTTATTACTTCACTGAAGACATTGATATTGATTATAACGAGCGCGGACAACCGATTAAAGCTATCCTAAAATCAGATGGACAGCCTGTAACAATTGGCAAAATTGAAAAAATGTCTAAGTCAAAAAATAACGGTGTCGATCCACAAATCACCATTGATAAATACGGTGCTGATACGGTTCGTCTATACACGCTATTTACCGCTCCTGCTGATCAAACACTAGAATGGTCAGATGATGCGCTAAAAGGTCCTTATAATTTCGTCAAAAAAGTGTGGCGTATTGCGACCGAGCACATGCAAGCACTCACTGCAGCGAACTTAGACCTTGATACCCTAAACAAAGAAGCCCTCAATATTGACGGCTTAAGCAAAGCTGCCAAAGGTTTGCGCCGTAAGACTCATGCAACGATAGCTAAGATTGATAGTGACTTAGGTGATCGTCTAGCATTAAACACACCAGTATCAAGCCTTATGGAGCTTGCCAACGAACTTGCTAGCTTCAGCGCCAATAGTGAGCAAGATCTGCAAGTACAGCATGAAGCATTGATTGATTTGCTTATCATGTTATCAGTATATGCACCGCACGTCGGTGAGCACTTACTTGAGCAGCTAGGGCTTGATACAGTAACACTAAACTATCCAGCCGTTGATGAAAGTGCCCTTGTGCAGGATATGATCACGATGGTTGTGCAGGTCAATGGTAAAATGCGCGGCAAGATGGATGTAGCCCCTAATAGCGATCCAGAGCAGCTAAAAGCACAAGCACGGACAATGGAAAGTGTGGCAAAATTCCTTACCGGTGAGATTAAAAAAGAGATCGTCGTGCCTAATAAACTGGTTAATATTGTGGTTGCAGGCTAAACCCTTTAACACTTAGTGCTTTAAGCCTTTTTATCAAAATAAGGATAGCGATTATGTTAGATAAGCATCAAGCTGTGCAGTCACATCAAAAGAAATCAAGCAGACAAAAACTAGCGAAAGTACTACTCGCTACTTTGCCAATGCTTACGGTGCTTGGTGCGACAGCAGGTCTTAGTAGTTGCGGGTTTCAGCTACGTGGTTATGATACACCAATGCTTTTTGATATTGCCAAAACAGCGGTAATTATTGAAGACAATCGCACTGCATTTCCACTCAAGTTGCCATTAACACGACGCTTAGAAGCTTTAGGTCTCGACGTAATCGATAACATGACCTTGGCTGACATCGCTAACAACAGCAACAATGTGGGCGCTGACCCCATTGCTGCTATTACGGTAAATAACATACGCTTTAAACGTTATGAATTAGTCGGTGTATTAACAGAGATTCGTTTAGTATTATCAGCAGATGTTAGCTACCAAACCATAGAGAATGGCAAACCTGTGACGCTAAGCAATCCTATTCAAGTTGAGCGCAGCTATCAATATAATGAGGCATCTGTCAGTACCGATGATCAGCAAGGCAATCAGATTCGTGACTGGCTTTATGATACTTTAGCACGCCGTATTACTGATCAATACGTTGCTATTTCTCTTCCTAAAGTGGCGCCTGCTAGTGCCAATAAGTCTTCTCAAACGCTTAAAAGTCCAGAGAAGACCACTGTAATTGTGCCAAGCTCTTAACGCTTATTATTAGCATCTTTTGGTGTTATTTTAGTTCTAAAAGGTTATAGCTCAATACTTATGCAAGATACCTTTATACAGGCTTATCCAAAATTACTACAACCTTCAGTTGCAGTGGTAGGCTTGTGGCTGGCACATGGTGATGAGCCGTTACTGAGTCAATGGCTTATCGATGCCATGCGCCCACATTGGCGCGCGCAAAACTATGCCATCAAGCGTATCGAGCTGATATCGGTGAAAAGCTGGCAAGAAGTATTGTCGGAGCTGGGTAGCCAGTCTTTATTTGACGATGCAAGTGCGCTCATCGTGACTGGCAACCATAAGCCAGATAAGGGAGTTATCGCTGAGCTAGAACGCTTCGCTCAGGACGCGCAAACAGGTGCACATAGTCATAGTTTATTATGGTTAACATCCAAACAAGACAAGCGTGCCCAAAGCAGTAAATGGTTTACACCGTTTGCTCAATATGGTCACGTTATTGATTGCAACTTATACAACGAACAACAACGTCAACAGCTATTGCAAATACAAGCTCAACAGTTTGGCTTAAAGCTGTCTCAAGAGGCTTGGCAACTGCTTATGTCACATACTGAGCACCATCTGTTAAGTGCCTATCAAACACTGTGGCGACTCTCTTATCTGTTTGCGCCACAACTAATGGCGAATGGTGATGATGCCAGTCAAGAGCATGGTACATCTACAAAGCCTGCTACCAATGTCGCCTTGGATATAAAAGATTTACAAGCCGCCTTAGTCAGTGATGCCCAATTTAGCGTGTTTGATTTATCGGATGCAATGCTTGCTGGTAATAGTCCACAAGTGGCAAAAATCATCTTTCAGCTTAAAGCCACTGATGAGCCAACGACCTTAGTGCTCTGGGCGATTAGCAAGGACATGCGTCAGATTATGCAATTGATGGATGGACAAGACCCACAAGCTCTTGGCATATGGCGCAGCAAACAAGGCTTATATCAACAAGCTTGCCGCCGTCAGTCAAAAGCCTATACTGCCGAATGGCCTACCCTGCTTTATCGCTGTGACCAAGCGATCAAAGGACTGGTTCGTCAGCCAGCTTGGGAATTACTGTTGCAAGCAGCGTTAGAACTTTCTGGCAAGCGCTTGTTTACTGCTCGATAACTATTAGCCCTGCTATCTTCGCTCTTTATACCTTCTACTTCATAGCCTCTACTCTTTAATCAATTACCTTGATAACTTTTCCTAGCTATTATTCAGTTTTTTACACAGATTGATTTTACAAACCGTCGTTTATAATCAGCCCTCCTTCTGCTTTCTGATATTCCATAAAACAACCTTAACCTTTCTTAAACTAATTGCCATTCCCTTTTACCTATGAAGTCTCTACTATACATACACTTGAGTTCACTGTGATTGGATTGTTGTTATGCGTAAAATGAGCAAAAAGTCTGCTATTAAATGGGGTGTCATTGTCCTGATTGTCGTAGCGTTGGCGGCGTTAGCTTACACTACTCTAAAACCAGAAGAAGAAAAACCCAACTATCTGACAGCGACTGCTGAGATTGGTGATATCGAAAACAATGTCATGGCCTCAGGGAAAGTCAAAGCCCTCAATACCGTTGATGTCGGTGCACAGGTATCTGGTGAAGTAAAACGTCTCTACGTTGAGGTTGGTGATGAAGTACAAGAAGGCGATCTTATTGCTCAAATCGATCAAGTAACTCAAAATAATAACTTAAGCAATGAGCAAGCTAGCCTTGAGCAAAGTGAGGCCGCATTACAAAGTGCACGCGCAGAAGCATTAAGCCGTCAAGCTGGTCTAAAAAGTGCCTATGCTGATCTTGCCAGCCGCCAGTCTGAGCTTAAGCAAGCACAGTCAGACTTCGCACGTTTGCAAGACTTAGTCGCTATCGATGCGATTTCGCAGCAAGAGTATGACACTCAAGCGACTAGCGTTGAAACAGCAAAAGCCGCGGTTGCTAATGCGCGCGCTGCTATAGATACTGCTAAGGCTGCTATTGCCACTACGCAGGCTAATATTAATGGCCAACAGGCAGCATTACGTAAAGCGCAAACTAATGTAAGTACGGCAGAGGAAGATCTCAGTTATACCACCATCCGTGCGCCTATATCAGGCACCGTCGTTTCTATTACTACCGAGCAAGGGACGACTGTTAATGCCAATCAAACCGCACCGACACTGGTCACTTTAGCGGATTTATCAACGGTTCGTATCAATGCACAAATCTCTGAGGCCGATGTTATCAATGTTGAAGCTGGTATGCCCGCCTATTTCAATATCATTGGTAATCCAGACCAGCAATATGATGCAGTGCTGACTGCTATTGAACCAGCACCTGAGAAAATTAGTGAGACCAGTTCAACGGACTCTGCTATCTATTATGTGGGCTACGTGGAAGTGCCAAACCTTGACAGATTGTTTCGCATTGATATGACGGCGCAAATTTATATTGTTATCGACCAAGCCAAAGACGCGTTGCTCGTACCATCAGCTGCAGTGCAAGAAAAACCATCTAAAAATAAAGCCGATAAAAAAGCTAAAACCAGTAAATTCATACGCGTATTAAATAACGATGAAACAGTAGAAGAACGCGCAGTAACTGTAGGGATTGATAACCGAGTAAATGCACAAATTCTAAGTGGTCTACAAGAAGGTGAACAAGTCATTATCAGTGAAGGTAGTGCCAAAGGTTCTGGTAGCGGTCGTATGCGTGGCGGTCCACCAGGAATGTAACTTGCTCTTTGTATATGTTGGTTGCAATGGGGCTTAAGCACGATAGCCCTACTGCAGCGACGTTCATCATCCTTGATTAAAGACATTGCTATGACTATATCTCAATCTTCTAAACCATCGTCTAACAGTGAAGCCAGCCAAGGCTTAGAGCAACAAGCGTCTGCCAACAGTGCTAACGCCACTAGAAAACCTGACTCACAGAATCATACTCAATCGGCAGCTGACAAGCCTATCATGCAACTGTCGGGTATTATTCGAGAGTTTCCTGCAGGTGAGCAAACCATTCGCGTCTTGCACGATATCAATTTAACCATTAACCAAGGCGAAATGGTCGCTATCATCGGGCAATCTGGCTCTGGCAAGTCCACATTGATGAATATCTTAGGCTGCCTCGATCAAGCAACAGCTGGTGAATATAAAATCTATGGTAAGTCAGCACGTAAGTTAGACGCTGATGAGCTTGCCAAGCTACGCCGTGAGCACTTTGGCTTTATCTTTCAGCGCTATCATTTGCTTGGTGATATCAGTGCAAGAGACAATGTTGCTGTCCCTGCCGTATATGCTGGCATGGATACGGAAGCTCGGATTAACCGTGCCGAAAAGTTACTTACCGACTTAGGGCTTGGGGATAAAGTCGGTAATCGCCCCAATCAGCTTTCAGGCGGACAACAACAACGTGTCTCTGTCGCTAGGGCCTTGATGAATGGTGGTGATATCATCTTAGCCGATGAGCCAACTGGTGCGCTTGATAGTAAGTCTGGCGAAGATGTGATGGCAATATTACACGACCTAAATGCAAAAGGTCATACCATCATCATGGTTACTCATGACCCAAACCTTGCTGCACAAGCTGAACGAGTAATTGAGCTCAAAGACGGCTATGTCATTGCTGATTATAAAAATGACAATTATCAACAAACTGATGCTAAACCCGAACCCATTTTAGACAATCACCGCAAAAGCGCGTTTGCTAGTTTTATTGATCGTCTGTTCGAAGCATTTAAGATGTCTTTGCTTGCTATGCGAGCCCATAAGATGCGCACCTTGCTAACCATGCTGGGTATTATTATCGGTATTGCTGCTGTCGTCTCTATTGTAGGTCTTGGTCAAGGCTCCCAGCAGCAGATTCTTGCCAATATCAGCTCACTGGGTACTAACACCATTACCGTTAGTGATGGTTACCCTAGGGGCGATCCAAGACGTCGTTACAATGATGACAACCTGACCCCAGAGGATGCACAAGCGGTTGGTAATCAGCCCTATATTACCAGTGTTAGTCCGCAGGTTAATGCCAACTCCAGTGTTCGCTATCGCAACATACAAGAGGAATCTACCGTCAATGGTGTCGGTAAAGACTACCTACAAGTCACTGGTGAGACCTTAGCACTCGGCCAAGGTTTCGACGAGCAAAGTATTAACTTGCGTAGCCAAGATATCATTATAGATGACAATACCAAGCAAACCTTTTTTGCAGATAATGACAATCCTATTGGCGAGGTAATATTAATTGGCAGCGTTCCAGGGCGAATCATTGGTGTGCTTGAAGAAAATGATGGCGGTTTTGGCGCAGATCTTACTACGCCTACCATATACATGCCTTATACCACCGTAATGTCACGTATTAGAGGCAGTACCAATATCGATCGATTTGTGGCCTTGGTAAGTGATGATGTCTCCTCAAGTGTGGCTGAGTCTGCAATCTCTGACTTAATAGAGAGCCGTCATGGTGAAGAGGATTTCCAAATTCGCAACTCAGACTCTATACGTCAAACTATCGAGTCAACAACAGGCGCTTTGACGCTACTAATCTCATCAGTTGCCGTTATCTCACTGATAGTTGGCGGTATTGGCGTGATGAATATTATGTTGGTATCAGTTACCGAGCGTACCAACGAGATTGGGGTGCGTATGGCAGTTGGTGCGCGTCAAAATGACATTATGCAACAGTTTTTGATTGAGGCTGTGTTGGTCTGTATTTTAGGTGGTCTACTGGGTATTGGGTTGGCATTCGCCATTGGTGAATTAATCAACCGTGTTGGCGGCGATAGCTTCAAAGTTATTTACTCGCCAACTTCTATTATTGCTGCTTTTGTTTGCTCAACGCTGATTGGGGTTGTTTTCGGATTTTTGCCAGCACGAAATGCCGCCAAACTTGATCCCGTTGAAGCACTTTCTAGAGATTAGCTAATGATTCATGAAGCAACATATAAGATATAAAGGCTTAAGAATAGATAAAACAGTAAAAAAAGAAAGAAATCTAAATTTTTATGTGAGATTTGCACTTTTTTTAAAATGCGGGGTTGTAATTGTCATAATAATATATATAATGTGCTCTCACGTTTAGGGATACAAATTCTTTAAACGAGAGAACAAACTTGATGTCTCTGTTGATATTGATAAGTCGATATATAAAGAAATTAAGTTTGAAATAATCTCCTTTTAAGGAAATTATTCTTGCATACAATCTGATACATTGATCATATGCATAAGTATTAGAAAATCCTATTTAAAGGATTTTCTCTTGCGAAGCTAAAAAAGCAGTGCTTTTTTTATACGCTTCTCAGGGCCGTTAGCTCAGTTGGTAGAGCAGTTGACTTTTAATCAATTGGTCCCGCGTTCGAATCGCGGACGGCCCACCATTTTTAGTTTGATCCTTATTAAGCGTTCTGCCCTATCCGGTAGTTGTTTAATAAGTTAGTTTGAAAGACCTTATTTATGTTTCAAGTTTTATATAATTTCCCTTTAAGGAAATTATTCTTGCATACAATCAGATATATTGATTATATGCATAAGTATTAGATAATCCTATTTAAAGGATTTTCTCTTGCGAAGCTAAAAAAGCAGTGCTTTTTTTATACGCTTCTCAGGGCCGTTAGCTCAGTTGGTAGAGCAGTTGACTTTTAATCAATTGGTCCCGCGTTCGAATCGCGGACGGCCCACCATATTCCTAAAAGCCCAGTCACTATACGATATAGTGACTGGGCTTTTTTTCGTCTGAAGCTTTTCTTTATTTCTTACGGTTACCTTTAAAAATACTAAAGTCAGCATCTTTTCGCCACAGCAGTTTATGCTTGATAGTATCTTTAATCGTACGTGGGTGCTTAGGCGCTTGCTTTATTAACATATCAAAAGTCGCTTCATCTATAGCTAACTCACGTCCATGCGCCATCATGACTACTGATGGCTTTAAATCTTTTATTCTTTGTAATGACTGGATATAAACTTTAGGATCATAAATAGGAAAAGGTGCAACGAATTTATGACGTAGCTTAATAATCAAATCAGCCGTATATACTTGCCGACTCGGCACATGGAACAAAGATAAATCACGATCTGTATGGCCTGGCGTCTCTAGGACTTGCCATTCATCAAACCCCGGCACACAATCTCCATCTTTAACGACAATATCAGGCTTAAGGTGCGCTGGATAATACAAGTTTTTAGGTGAGCGCCCTTGACGTCTCGCCACATAATTAGCCAGACCCATATCTACAAAATGCATGGTTCGCCCACCGATACCGCTATACCACTGGCTATTCTTATCCGCAGATACAATAACACAGCCTGTCGCTTCTCTGAATTTGTGTGCCCCGCCGGCATGATCTGGATGCATGTGAGTGACTATCACTACTTTCAAATCCGTTATCGGGCGCTGCAAAGTCGCTCTAATATAGTCTAACACCATCGCTATATCAGGGCGGCAGCCACCATCTAATAGCATAATTTTAGATGGATATATCGCAAGATACGTACTTTGAATATATCCATCTAAGCGTACAATTTCACATAAACTCATTTATATTCCCTGCCTCGTTAATCATTCTTGTTGTGAGGCTTCCTTTCAGTGTAAGCAATAATCTTTAGTATAGCGTTCGTCATTTTTAAATAAATGACTTTGAGTGAACGCTTGTGACTATAAATAGTTAATCTTGAATAACGCTTGAACAAAAAACTTATAAATTTGTCATCAGAAAAGCAAAAACTCAGCACATAGGCTGAGTTTAAGATAAAGCATTTAATAATTGAAATTGCAGTTAGCGTTGTTTAAACAAAATTGATCTTTGCTAAGCTAGCCTTTACTGATTTAACTAGGCAAGATCACGAACCTTGGGCTCACGTTCCCACAGACGTGATTTGGCATTTTCGATAAAGGTATCTAACTCAGCCAATGGCGTGACAAAGCTATCTTTTTCGATAGGTAGCTTACTTAAGATAAATTCATCGGTCGCCCCGCAATAAGCAATCGCTTTGCAATGCCCATAAGCGTCATTGAACCAATCTAATGCTGAGCTGTCTTTGGCAAGCTTTTTAGCTTGATCAGGCATAATGATACTAACCACTGCATCAAACATCACTGAAGGACCGCCAGCGAGACGCTCGTCAGCTTGTATGCGTGTATCGTCATCCAACACAACTTCTTTGTTGGGCGCAACGATTTTTACGCTAGCGCCCTGCTCTTTTGCCGCATCTTCAAACTTTTTGATTTCGCTATGTTTGGAGCCATCAGCGACCAAGATACCAATCAGACGTCCTTTCAAACTCTTAGGAGTAAGACCAATCGTTTGTACTGCGTCAGAAGTTGCCATATCTTGTACTGGTGCTGCTGCGTCGGCTGGTTCTGGCAATTCCATACCAAGCGCTTTTGCCACACGATTTGCCAAGTCTTCATCGATATGAATGAGATGACTAAGCGTACGAGTACGTACATGCGCCGTATCTACCTTACCAAGCTCAAACGCGTAAGCAGAAGCAATATGTGCTTGCTCAGCTGGCGTTTGACTGCGATAGAACATACGCGGTTGACTATAATGATCCGCAAAGCTCTCCGCACGTACGCGACCTTTCACGCCATCATCTAACTGCTCATGGAATGATTCAAAACCACGCTTAACGCTTTCACGCGGTCTGGTTGGATCTAAACTCTGAGGTTCATAAAGGACGCGAGTTTTAGGTACTTGCATTTGCATATGACCGTCTTGCTGATTATTTGCAAACGGACATTTTGGCGCATTGATTGGAATTTGTGCAAAGTTTGGCGAGCCTAACCGTGAGAGCTGGGTATCTAAATAACTAAATAGACGACCTTGTAATAATGGGTCATTACTAAAATCGATACCAGGCGGCAAGTGTGATGGACAGAATGCGACTTGCTCCGTTTCCGCAAAGAAATTATCCGGATAACGATTAAGTACCATTTTACCCACTACCTTAACTGGCACCATTTCTTCTGGAATCAGCTTGGTAGCATCTAAATGGTCAAATGGGAATTCATTGGCTTCTTCTTCGGTAAATAGCTGTACACCAAACTCCCACTCAGGATAGTCGCCGTTATTAATTGATTCAAACAGATCACGACGATGATAATCAGGATCAGCACCTGAAATTTTCACTGCTTCATCCCACGTGGTCGACTGTACACCAAGTACTGGCTTCCAATGAAAACGCACAAAGGTACTCTTACCATCTTTGTTAATCAAACGATAGCTATGAATGCCAAAGCCTTCCATCATGCGTAAGCTACGCGGTAAAGCACGATCACTCATCAGCCAAATTAGATTATGCATAGTCTCAGGACTTAACGACACAAAGTCCCAAAACGTATCATGGGCAGATGCCGCTTGCGGGAAGCCACGATCAGGCTCTGGTTTTACGGCATGGATAAGATCTGGAAACTTCATCGCATCTTGAATAAAGAAGATTGGCATATTGTTACCAACGATGTCCCAATTACCTTCTTCGGTATAGATTTTCACTGCAAAACCACGTACATCACGTGGTGTATCTTTTGAACCTTTATTACCAGCAACCGTAGAAAAACGTGTAAATAATGGCGTCTGCTTGCCTGTTTCAGTTAAGATTTTCGCCGTAGTATATTCTTCTAATGACTCTGTTAGTTCAAAATAACCGTGCGCTGCACTACCGCGCGCATGGACAATACGCTCAGGAATACGCTCATGGTCAAAATGATGAATCTTTTCACGCAGTACAAAATCTTCTAATAGAGTCGGCCCGCGAGCGCCTGCTTTTAGAGAATTTTGGTTATCAGAAATAGCGACGCCCTGCTGGGTCGTTAAAACTTTAGTGTCATCACCTGCGCGCTGATGAGTCTCACCCCCGTTACCACGTTCAGTATTCATATTCTTAGCGGGGTCGGTATAATCTAGATTCTTATTCATAATATATCCTAGCTAATGAGTAAAATGACCTCTTTTGAGATCATTAATAAAGTGCTTACACAGGTTTAGTATCCTTGGAGATAATGATGACTTCATATGTCTATTAGTTATCTGTGTTTTAGCACTGCCGATTATCAAAAAGATAAATAAATAATAGGCTTACGAGTTATATTACCCAAAAACTAAGTGGTGTATATAGTGAACCTTGTTGATATTTAGTTAAAGTTTATGCATTTTAAATAGAAAGACCTTATTTCTTTAGCCTACGTCTTAGAAATCGATTCTTGTAATGTAGATCTTCTTTAAGGTATGATTTTATGAAGGATTACACACCGATGATAAATAAATGGACATTATTCTTAGCCACATATTTATCTCTCTCTTATCAAATTATGAGGCTACCTATTATGTCACCGTTACCAACATCATCAACCACATCTGACTCTTCTTCTAAGAGCCTCTATCGCTCATTAATGCTGGGAACTTCATTAGGTTTGATGGCGCTCACTTTTAGCCAAACAGCTGCAGCCATTACTACCAAAAACGTTACCTATAAGGTTGATGACCAAGTATATGAAGGTTATTACGCTAAAGCCGATAAACCTAATGCGCCTTTTATTTTACTCATTCATGATTGGGATGGGTTGACAGACTATGAGCGTAAACGCGCTGATATGTTAGCAACTGAAGGCTATAACGTATTGGCAGCAGACATGTTTGGGCAAGGCATTCACCCTACTTCTATTGAAGAAAACAAACGCTTAACCGGAGCATTATATGACGATCGTAGCAAGATGCGCCGCTTGCTACAAGGTGCACTGAATGCCGGACGACTACAAGGTAATGATGTGCGTAAAGGCACTACAATGGGGTATTGTTTTGGCGGTACGGTTGCTTTAGAGCTAGCACGCTCAGGCTTCCCGCAAAAAGCGTTTGTACCATTCCATGGTGCTTTTGATATTCCAACGGGTCAAAGTTATGACAATACCACTGGAGAAATCTTAGTTTTCCACGGCTCTGCTGATGAATCTGTATCCCTTGAGAGCTTTGCTACTTTGGGTAAGACGTTAGAGACTGCTAAGGTACCACATGAGATGGTAACTTATAGTGGTGCGCCACATGCCTTTAGTGTATTCGGGAGTGATAGATATGATAAACGTGCCGATGAACGCTCTTGGAAGCGTTATTTGGATTTTTTAGCAGAAGAATATAAATAATTAGAATAAATTGTGTTAGTCCAATCAACAAGATATCTATCATATGTAGAGTATCAAGATAGAATTAAGTGATTTTATCTTGATGCCTTTTCAACTTTTCAGGTGCAACATAACTTCCTATACAACCCTTGTCTTAGCTTGTTTTCTGAAAGACCAATAGCTGATTATTCGCAGGCATCGCATACTTCTCACTTAACGTTAAATGATGTTGTTCTGCTAAATCTGTTATGTCTTCCAAATTGCGAATGCCGCTCTGTGCATCACGCTGCCGTAGGCTGATATCAAACTGCTGATTACTGACACTGGTGTAGTGTCCATTTTCGTTGAATGGTCCATATACAATCAGCTTTCCGTGTACAGGTAGTATATCTCCGACCAAAGCAAACAACTGCTCAACTAAAGACCAAGCAATGATATGCAGGGTGTTGGCAGTAAATACTGCATCGTAAGGCGTATCAATATTATGGTTAACTGGCACTGAGTCATGAGCTAAATTAAAAGCAAGAGGTGCATATAAGTTAGCCGCAGGATGTTCGGTGTGCCAAGCATTAATACTTGCATGATTGTTGACAACATCACTGGTCTGCCATGTTAAGTGCGCTAATCTTGGGGCAAAATAAATACTATGTTGACCAGTCCCTGAGCCAATCTCTAGCACATGCAGAGAGTCTTTTAACTCTTTTTGCAAAATAGCTAATATAGGCTGCTTGTTATTCTCACAAGCTCGAGAGAATGGCAGTACAGCAGCAGACATAGAATCAGTATTAATATTATTATTCATTATTAACATCCTAATTTTTATACTATTGATATCACGATATTAGGGCGTATTGAACATTCACAAATAGTAGCTAAACGCTTTAAAACTAATAAATACCCGCTTCTACTCCAGCTGCAAGCGTCATCGCCAGCTCTTCTACTTGCTCAGTGAAGCCTTCTTGCCAATCACCTTTTAAGATTAGCGCCTCTTGAATCCATTCCCAACGCAGTCCAGTGGTAATCGTCTTCATAGCAAGCTTGGTACCCGTACCATCCTGTCCAGCTCGAATATATAACGCAAATGGCATGCCTTGCTTTTCTTCTAGTACAGGGTAATAACAGCGATCAAAGAAGTCTTTGGTCAGCCCTGCCATATAAGCTAGATTCTCAGTCGTTCCTAATAATAATGCATCTGCTGCCAACACATCTTCAGGCTGGGTATCCTGTGGCGATTTTAGGATAACATTAATATCTATATCAGGATGATTAGCACCTTCGTATGCAGCTTGTGCTAATTTTTCGGTATTAGTAGACGGCGCATGCGCGACGATGAGTAAAGTTTTAGTAGTCATATCAATCACCATTATTATAGTTAATAGTCACTTTTTGAATAATATCACAATAGATACTTTTGGGAAAAAAGCACTCAAGGGCAGTATTGTGGAATACTTTTTGCACGTTATCACTCAAAGGTAGCTTAAGTTGTTATACCTGCTAGTAGCAGTGCCTATATAGAATGATCTCATTACACTAATTTACATTAGTATAAGACTTATGCAAATCAGTATGGTTATCAAAACTTGATTGCTACAATTTCTTGGTTGTCATGGGTTTTATAGAAAGAAAGCTAGTCTATACTCACAATCCCGATACTACAGTCAAAATTAAGCACTGAATCTTCAACATATGTAAGACAAAACTATATTATAGCCCTACAAACTCGGCTATTCGAACCAATTTGAGTTAAATGAATGGAATATTTATGAGTATTAGCCAGAATCAATCCACCAATGATAATTTGTTGAATTTGGATACGGTCACAGAAGGTAAGATGGTTAGCAGCGAGGGTATAGTTGTTAGTAATCGTGGTTGTGATATATCTGACTTCATTAAAGTAGAGCCAAATGCTAAATATAACATCTCTAGCGAACAACGCAGAGGTCGTGACACATTTATTTATATTGCCTATTACGATAGCAACAGAGATTTTATCAAACGGGTATCCGCAAGAGACAGATATTCTAAAAGTATCACCGTTACTGCCCCTATAGATGCTCACTATGCGCGTCTCAATATGAATGGTGGCCGTGCCTACCACCACAAACGTATGTTTGTAAAGGATGGCGAAGTACTGCCTCCTCAAAATTTTGAGGGCGTATACCCTGACCCTAATCAGGATACAATCTATTATAAGAATAATTATAATACGCCTGAAGAAGCGCTTGAGGATGCGGCTAAACGCGGAGGTGCCAACATTATATTCCCAGATGGTAAGTATGAAGTAGCGCTAAAACCTAGAGCGCCCAATATTCGGTTGTTCGGTACGGGTGAAACCTACTTTTATGCTAAATCTAGATCGGCAGTGCTTGAGGTTCGTGAAAAAGGAAATGGCTTTCAAGCGACAGGCATCCATTTTAGAGGTCAAACTATAAAGCATGCTGACACTAACAGCCCATTGGCCACCTCTATCTATTGCATGTGGATATGGGGTAAGGATTGTAAGTTTAGTAACTTTACGTCTGAAGGAGCGATATACGATAGCTTATATATACGTGGCGATGGTGAAATGAACTTTGAAGCTAGTGATTTCAAAATAGGTCCATCTAACAGAAACTGTCTTACTATCGCATCAGGCTTAGGCATAACGCTTAAAAATGGCGTCATTCGGTTTAAAAAACATACATATGTCTATTCTACAAACCCTAGACGAGATGACTCTGAACCAACCTATGGCGGTTTATACCTTGCTGATATTGAACCACCTACCTCTTCTCTTCAATGGGGCAATGTACTATATGAAGACATTGAGTTTATCAATGCTAGCAACTCGTCTGGAGGTCGACGAATCATAATACAAGATAACAATCGTAATAATCGCAATTACTTTGATATTACTATTCGTAATTGTCTTATGATCAAGGAAGGTAATCATAATGGAGATGCCCCTTTCATAAGCCTGAAATCAAAATCTGATCAAAAAGTGTTTAGAGGTATCAATGTTGAGGGTGGTACATATAATAACCGCGTCATTATGACATCAAGGTATGAGAAGTTACTTGAAGACTGTACGTTTGAGAATATTAAACTAGATAATACGATATCTTTTAGCTGGCTAATTACCCTTGGCGAAGATTGTGTTGCCAGAAATATTAATACTAAAACTAACATTAAAGTTGCAAGCTTTAAAGCTGATCCTTCGACCAATGTCATTGTCCAAAATGTAACAGGTAATAAAAATTATAGTTGATGATATTTTTATTAGTAGTATCGCAGGTCAATAGTTTAATACCCAATAAAGTAATAAAGATTATAGGAAAGTTATTGTGAATGAGTTATCAAGAAGAGCCTTTTTACAGCGTTTAAGTTATTTAGCGGGTGCGGGTGTTGTTGCTCCTATGGCTATCAATTTCTCGGCTATGAACGAAGCGAAAGCGGCAACGACAGCCTCAGATTATAAAGCCTTGGTCTGTGTTGTATTAGACGGAGGTAATGATCAAGCCAACACTTTGATTCCCATCGACGCATCTAACTATGCAACTTACCGTAAGATACGTCAAGATATTGCTTTGGATCGATCCACTTTATTACCTTTAATACCTGCAACTGATCTAGCTGGCGGTCTAAAATGGGGTTTTAACCCCAATCTTAAACGTTTAAATAGCTTATTTCACTTAAAAAAATTGGCAGTCTTACAAAATGTGGGATCTTTAGTGCAACCTACCTCATTGGATCAGTATAAGAATCGATCAGTAGCGTTACCTAGAGGTTTATTTGCTCACTTTAATCAGAAGCAAAATTGGCAAAGCACCGCATCGGATTCTTTTAGAGAAGGCTGGGGCGGAAAAATTGGTGATGCCATACTAAAACAAAATTCGCATGGAGCGTTTTCTTGTATTAGTACCGATGATGATACTGTATTTCTGACAGGCGAAAATACCAATCCATTAAAAGTTACCTCTGATGGTCTCAAAATTACTGGAGGTATTGAAAAAGAGTCATCAGTATCTGGTGCTATGACTTTTTCAGAAGCAATGAATAACTTAGTCAATTCATCTGATGATAATATAGTTGCAAATTCTACTAATGAATTAATGATGTTATCTGCTTTACAAAATGCAAAAACTATTTCAACTAAATTTCCTGCTGAGAATGCGTTGGCGCAACAGTTAAAAACAGTAGCATCACTCATCAAAGCACGAGATAATCTGGGTGTCAAACGTCAGATATTCTTTGTAAAACTTAAAGGATTCGATACGCATAATGATCTACTTGGGCGACATAGTACGTTGATGCGTCTACTTGATGATGCATTAGGAAGTTTTTATCAAGCCACTGAAGAGTTAGGCGTTTCCCAGAATGTCACCACTTTCACTATGTCAGAGTTCGGTCGAACTCTTAACAGCTATGGTAACGGATCAGAGCATGGATGGGGAGGTCATCATATTATTATGGGTGGCGCAGTGAAAGGCAGAGATTTTTATGGTGAAGCACCAGAGATTGGTCTAAATACAGCTATTGATGTCGGTCAAGGTGCATGGTTACCTACGACATCTATTGATCAGTATTCAGCGACTTTGGCTAAATGGTTTGGCGTCTCAGATAATAATCTAGCAATGGTAGCACCTAATCTACACAAGTTCAAAAATTGGGATTTAGGCTTCATGTCTAGTTAATTAATTTTTAAAGTATCTTATATATAAAAGCACCTCATATGTGAAGGTCGTTTTGACAACAATAAAGCTTGCCAGAATTCAGTTTTGGCAAGCTTTATTGTTTTAAGCTAGTTCTATCCCGCCTATTAAACCAAACCTAAAATTATTTAAGAAAGTGAGAATCGGGCTGACGGCAAAGCTTATTTCAAGCATTACAAGCTACCTTAGTAATGACCACATCTAATTCACTGATTCGTCTGAGATCAGTTGCCATTACTTTGGCTACTTCAGCAGTAGTTTCTGCAATATCGATATCCATGTCAAGAGCTTCAATACTAAGAATTATCAGCATGCAACTTATTAAAATAGTCGCTAATAGATCTGTTGATGAAAAGGCATGACTGTTTGCGCGTCAGTGATGCCTTTATTGTTCGAAAATCTCAGATCTAGGACAGGCTAATAAGCAAATTAACTTGGCCAACGCCCTAAGCTTGTTGACTGCTGCAGCCTATCTACAGATTATGTTATTCTATATTGGATATATGAAAGCATTCATTTAGGGTGGTGTATCAAAAAGTATGCTGGGGTAATAAAGGAAGGGTGACAGCCGAAGCAAGATGATATATTTGAGGTTATGAAGACACAAATACAGATCAATTGCCCCGACTGTCACAGTCTTAGTCTAAAGAAAAATGGTATAGTCAGTTCAAAATAAAAATGTTATGCCTTGGACAAATATCATAAAACAATTTGGATAAGTCATTTTGCATCCAACCTTGGCGTAGAAACTTCACTTGAGCCCATTTCTTTTCGATAGGGTTTAGGTCTGGGCTGTACGGCGGCAACCAAAGAATACGATGCCCGTGCCTGTTTAGTAGCTTTTGAATGCGTTTGCTCTTATGAAATCTGGCGTTATCCATCACAATCACGCATTTGGTTTTAAGACTTGGGATTAGCTTGTGTTTGCGCCAGTGATAGAAGACGATGCTGTTGATGTTTGTCTCAAAGTAATCAAGCGCAAACAGCATCTTTTCATACAGAGCACCAATAACGTTGGTTCGCTTTTTACCTTGCCAGTTGTAGCTATCGATACAAGGCTTACCGATCGGCGCATAGCCATGAGAGCGGATGGTCTCGTGCTCAAAGCCGCTTTCATCCATATAGACAATGGGATAGCCTTGCTGCGTAAAGCTATCAAGCTTTCCCTGATACGCCGCTCTTTTTATTGGGCAAGCTTTTGGATGCTCTAAGGTCTTTTTTGACTGATGCCTAGGCGCTTTAGGGCATGATAAATGCCTGTTTTACTACAATTTAAACGATGTGCTCGCTCATACTGGTAATCATCAGGATGTTCTTTGACATCATTAAGTAGCACGTCATCTGGTATTTTATAGGGTTTGGTTTGCCTGATTGTTTTGCTATGAACACGTCGCTTCCAGTTTTGTATGGTGGTTGGGCTGAGATTATAGAACTCAGCCGCCCCGGCAAAGGTCATATCCTCGTCTAAGCTTTTTAGTACTTGTTTGCGAAAATCTAGTGAGTAAGTCATGGTCTTTATGATAACAATTGGGTTTAATAATTAGTTTATAACACTTTTAAATGGGTTTGGCTATATAAAAAGCTATGGTAAGCAGAACTACCAATGTAAGGACTGCAAACGACAATTCATTGGCGACCATGCCTTAAGCTACCAAGGCTGTCACTCTCAAATAGAAGACATAATACGGCTGATGACTGCTCGAGGCTGCGGTGTTAGAGACATAGCCATCATTACCTCGGTGAGTATTGGTAAAGTGCTCAGCACCATAGGCTCATCCATTTATAAGATCGTGCCTAATAAGCGCTACTATGAACGCTTAGAAGTTGATGAGTTTTGGACTTACGTATATCGCAAGAAGCGTAAAGTCTGGCTCATCTACGCTTATGACCGGGCTACTAATGAGATTGTTGCTTATGTTTGGGGCAAACGCGACTTGAAAACGGCTCAGAAACTAAGAGCCTGTCTTAAGCAACTTAAAGTGAGCTATGACGCTATTAGCATGGACAACTGGGACAGTTTCATAACGGCCTTTAAACCAGATAACAAACAAGTTGGCAAACAGCATACGATAGGTATTGAAGGTAATAACTGCCGTCTTAGACACCGACTAAAACGAGCCGTTAGAAGAACCTGTTGTTTCTCTAAGAAGCTCGATAATCACTTAAAAGTGTTTGATTTGGTATTCTTTTATATCAATTATGGCTATGTCTGATGTCAGCATACTTTTTAGAACACCACCTCATTTAGTTTTAGCAAAAATTTTTAGTTATTGCTAATTAGACTTCAAACTCAGACTCAAACACTTTAAATAGGCATCCAATATGTTTATAAATAAACGTTTTTTTCATTTACCCATTTTTACTGTGATGCTTGTATTATGTAGTAATGCACAAGCTGAAACTAACCAAGATAAGATCCAAGTGAAGGTATTTATCGCAGCGATGTTCGAAATTGGTGAAAACAGTGGAGATAAAGCAGGCGAATTTCAGCATTGGTATAACCAATATTTTACCGACAGTAAACCCATAAAAGTAAAAGGTGCCCATAGCCCAATTTACTGTAACTCCGAAGGGGTCTGTGGTTCGGTATTAGGCATGGGTAAAGTAGGGTCTTCAGCATCCATGCAAGCAATAACACTTTCTCCTAAATTTGACTTTACGAAAAGCTACTTCGTTCTAAGCGGTGTCGCAGGAACACCACCCGACAAAGGAACAATAGGTGATGTAAGCTGGGGATCTTGGCTAGTAGATTATGATTTAGGTCATCGCTGGAAAGCCGAAGAAGGTGAAAAAGGCGCACCTACTTTTATGCCCCGTAAAGGTTATGAAGACATTCGTAGATATCAACTTAACCCTGAACTACTTAACTGGAATCTATATTTAAGCCAATCGGTCCCTTTAAAGGATTCAGAAGAAGCCAACACCTATCGAATGAGATATCCAAATGCCGCAGCACGACGCAGCCCAGCTATAACAGTAGGAACTCATATGACAGGAGATACATTTTTTCATGGTCCAGGGTTGTCAAAACAAGCCCAATACATAACTGAATTATATAATGCAGATGATTACATTATCACTGAAATGGAAGCCGCTGCAATAGCACAAGTACTGAACAGAACCGTGGGAACTGAACGCATAATGAGCTTACGCGGTGCAGTGAATTTTGACCAAGGTAATCCAAATGAGACTACTCTTCAACACCTAGATCCTGCTCCAGGAGAAACAGCAGGTGGCTTTTCAGAAACAGTTGAGAACATAGTGTCAGTGGGATCAAAAACTGTCAATCATATCGTTAATAACTGGGATGTTTGGGGAAATGGTGTACCAAAACTTGAGCAAAAATAAGAACCAAGGTTTAGGCTTTATGTCTAGCTGAGTAATTTCCAAAAACGCATTTCATGAAGGTTGTTTTAACATTATAACAGTAATAAAGCTTGCCAGAATTTAGTTTTGGCAAGCTTTATCGTTTGAGGCTTGTTGCATTACCCCTGTTGAGTCAAACCTAAAATTATTTGAAAAAGTAAAATAGAACTAATTAAAACAGGCGGATCGTGACGTTTATCTCAAGCGTCACAAGCTACCTCAATAATGATCATATTCACTTCACTGACTCTTCTCAATTTAGCCGCTATAGCTTTGATCACCTCAGGCATAGTAGTTACAACATCAATTTCTGTATCGACGGCTTTGATACCACTTCAATACCGATATCAGCATGATTAGTACCGTTATAAGCCGCTTGCGCCAATTTTTTGGTATTGGGTGATGGTGCATGCGCGACGATAAGTAAGGTTTTGCTAGCCATATCAATCACCCTTATAAAGGTTACTAGTTTTTGGAATTATTCGTTCTTGGCATCAATAGCTCTTAGTATTAATAGTCACTTTTTGAATAATATCAGGATGAATACTTTTCGCAACCGGACAAGTGAGCGCGGTGTTATAGAATATCTTTTGCGTTTTATCATCTAACTGTTGATTGAAAGTAATAGCGATATGTACTTCACTCACACGTCTTGGGTCAGCTGACATTACTTTGGTCACTTCAGCCATAGTGCCTGCAATATCGATGTCCATATCAAGAGCTTTGATACCGATAATGGTCAGCATACAGCTAACTAAACTGGTTGCTAGCAAATCAGTCGGTGAAAATGCTTCACCTTTACCGTGATTATCGACAGGCGCATCAGTGATAATCTCATTGTTTGATTGCAAGTGGATAGCAGTAGTACGCAAATCGCCTCGGTAGGTTACTTTTGAGGTTGTCATAGGTTTCTCTTTGATGATTATCCTGTTGAGTTATTGCCGTTTAAAAATTTAAATAGCCTATTAATAGACAATAAGTACTTTAAAATTATTAATTAATACGTGAAACTTTTACAGCTATAAATTATAGAAAAGAGTTTGTATTCGACTCATTAATTAGATACAAGAGATTTTTATTCTAAAAAACTAAGGTATAAACAATGGTCACTATTCTAGTTCTTTACAGTGATTTTTTATGTATTTTCTATCAATGAACTCAAAAGCTTAGCACATTCACTCTGGATTTTTTCCATAGCGATCAAATTACCAAGCATATAACCAAATTAATTCTGTACTGATGATGACATGTCACATTGAATATCTTCACAACTGCCTTTAAAAAAACCACCCTGTTTACGACCTTTTTCAAGAAAATATTCATCTGAGTGTTCTCTCATGTCTCTAACATCGACAGCATCTTTAGTATTTTCTATAAAAGATGAAAGACTATGCTTAATATTTTTAGATACATGATTAACTAACTGTTTTGAAAATCTAACACTCATTACAGTAGCTGTTAGAATATAATGTTCATCAAACATCCTTCTTTTATGAAAGTTGTCTTCAAATGAAATAGGTTCATTAATATTTTGAAGAAAAACCTGACTATTATTTATGACCTCGTTTAACCAACTTTCTAAAAAGAATATAGTTGTTTCCTTATTCTCAG
Organism: Psychrobacter sp. P2G3; assembly: GCF_001593285.1. NCBI lineage: Bacteria > Pseudomonadati > Pseudomonadota > Gammaproteobacteria > Moraxellales > Moraxellaceae > Psychrobacter > Psychrobacter sp. P2G3. The sequence continues at coordinate 761,612 of NZ_CP012529.1, read as the reverse complement.
CGTCCATATATACTCCACGAATTAATATGGTAGAAAAAAACAATAACTAATGACTATCAAATGGCTGTTTAAATGCCTTATACATACCAAAACTAGAACCTTTATCGTGAGGTTATTTCTTAATGTTGACCTTTATCTGGTAATCATCCCAACTATAAGACACTTACCAAATAGAATTAAGCTGCCTGATTTAGTTTCTGTATTGGCGTAAAGCCGCCATTGCCCATATTAGGACGTTCGTTATTGTAGTGAGTGATACAACCAATCCTCTGCTTGCTGACGGACTTGATCTAAATCAGTAAACAACTCTTGATTCAACCAATCATAGCGCATCGTTCTGTTATAGCGCTCAACATAAGCATTTTGTTGTGGATTGCCAGGCTCAATATAGCTTATCGTAATGCCTTGTTCTATCGCCCAGTCTTTGAGTGCATTACTGATGTACTCAGGTCCGTTATCACATCTTACTTGAACCGGTTTACCTCGACATTCAATCAGCTGATGCAGACTGCGTATGACTCTTTGAGCGGGCAGTGAGAAGTCAATCTCAACGGTTAAAGCTTCACGGTTGTAATCATCAATCACGTTAAACAGTCTAAAGGCACGGCCATCCGTCAAGGCATCATGCATAAAGTCCATGCTCCAACTTTGGTTTATCTTGTCTGGTACAGCTAAGGGAATTGGTTTAGCGCGTTTAATTCGACGGCGAGGTTTAATTCTCAGATTCAATTCAAGCTCACAGTAGATACGATACACCCGCTTAGGGTTGTAGGGCAGCCCCAGTACATTACGCAGGGTCATAAAGCATAATCCAAAGCCCCAGTTCTTATTCCGAGTGGTCAACTCTATAAGCAAGTCACCTATCTGACTGTTCGCATCAGAGGCTACCGACTTGTGGTAATAGCAGGTCATACTAATGCTAAAGATATGGCAAGCTCTACGTATACTGAGACCTCGTTCTGCAATGTAATGACAAGCTATCTCTTTGCGCCCAATCGGCGCTACCACTTTTTTGTCATGGCATCCTGTAGGATGTCGGACTTAAGGCGTTCTTCAGCATACATCTTTTTAAGACGAGCATTTTCAACCTCAAGTTCTTTTAAACGTGTAATCAAAGAGGCATCCATACCGCCATACTTTGAACGCCAGTTGTAAAAGGTACTTTGGCCAATATTGTGCTCACGGCATAACTCAACGATAGGTACGCCTTGTTCCGCTTGCTTTAAGATGTTAACGATTTGGTTATCGCTAAAGCGTGTCTTTTTCATAAAAATCTCCTGCTGGTAGTTTAGCAGTTAATCTCTACTTTCAAGTGTTCTTGTTTTTAGGGGGGGGATTACCATCTCTTTCAGTTTAATTCATTTCTCATGTATATTCATACTAAATTATAATCCCACACGAAAGAAAAGCCCCCTGTACTTATGTACAGGGGGCTTCATCTAGAATAGAGAGCTGACGATGACCTACTCTCACATGGGCGGACCCACACTACCATTGGCGCAACGATGTTTCACTTCTGAGTTCGGGAAGGGATCAGGTGGGGCCATCGTGCTATTGTCGTCAGCAAAGGGGGTTAGATATGAGTCTGTTGTTGTTCTTATGACTTCAATATTACTTGAGGCCTGTCAACATAAACCTAACTGAATCAAGGTTTAAGGTGATATCGAAATATTCTTACTTTATAAGCCACTACAGCTCATACAAGATAGATTAATTAGACTTGTATACAAACCACTTGGGTGTTGTATGGTCAAGCCAAACGAGCAATTAGTACAGGTTAGCTACACACATCGCTGTGCTTCCACACCCTGCCTATCAACGTCCTAGTCTTGAACGGCTCTTTAGGGAAATCTAATCTTGAGGTGGGCTTCCCGCTTAGATGCTTTCAGCGGTTATCCCATCCGAACGTAGCTACCGGGCAATGCCACTGGCGTGACAACCCGAACACCAGAGGTTCGTCCACTCTGGTCCTCTCGTACTAGGAGCAGATCCTCTCAAATTTCCAACGCCCACGGTAGATAGGGACCGAACTGTCTCACGACGTTCTAAACCCAGCTCGCGTACCTCTTTAAATGGCGAACAGCCATACCCTTAGGACCTGCTTCAGCCCTAGGATGAGATGAGCCGACATCGAGGTGCCAAACACCGCCGTCGATATGAACTCTTGGGCGGTATCAGCCTGTTATCCCCAGAGTACCTTTTATCCGTTGAGCGATGGCCCTTCCATACAGAACCACCGGATCACTAAGACCTACTTTCGTACCTGCTCGACTTGTGGGTCTCGCAGTTAAGCGCGCTTTTGCCTTTATACTCTACGACCGATTTCCGACCGGTCTGAGCGCACCTTCGTACTCCTCCGTTACTCTTTAGGAGGAGACCGCCCCAGTCAAACTACCCACCATACATTGTCCTCGGTATTGTTATACCTGAGTTAGAACCCCAACATGACCAGGGTGGTATTTCAAGATTGGCTCCACCGAGACTAGCGTCTCGGCTTCAAAGCCTCCCACCTATCCTGCACAAGTCAGGTCAAAGTTCAATGTAAAGCTGTAGTAAAGGTTCACGGGGTCTTTCCGTCTAGCCGCGGGTACACAGCATCTTCACTGCGATTTCGATTTCACTGAGTCTCTGCTGGAGACAGCGCTGCCATCATTATGCCATTCGTGCAGGTCGGAACTTACCCGACAAGGAATTTCGCTACCTTAGGACCGTTATAGTTACGGCCGCCGTTTACTGGGGCTTCGATCAAGAGCTTCGCTTACGCTAACCCCATCAATTAACCTTCCAGCACCGGGCAGGCATCACACCCTATACGTCCACTTTCGTGTTTGCAGAGTGCTGTGTTTTTAATAAACAGTTGCAGCAGCCTGGTATCTGCGACTGCCAACAGCTCAAGGAGCAAGTCCTATCACCATCAACAGCGTACCTTCTCCCGAAGTTACGGTACCATTTTGCCTAGTTCCTTCAGCAGAGTTCTCTCAAGCGCCTTGGTATTCTCTACCTGATCACCTGTGTCGGTTTAGGGTACGATTCGTTTATAACTATTGCTTAGAAGCTTTTCCTGGAAGCATGGTATTTGCCACTTCGCTGTACAAGTACAGCTTGCTATCAGATCTCGGTATGAAATAGCCCGGATTTACCTAAGCTATAAACCTACATCCTTTCACCTGGACAACCAACGCCAGGCTGACATAACCTTCTCCGTCCCTCCATCGCATTATAAACAAGTATCGGAATATTAACCGATTTCCCATCGACTACGCCTTTCGGCCTCGCCTTAGGGGTCGACTCACCCAGCCCCGATTAACGTTGGACTGGAACCCTTGATCTTCCGGCGTGCGAGCTTTTCACTCGCATTATCGTTACTCACGTCAGCATTCGCTCTTGTGATACCTCCAGCATACCTTACGATACACCTTCACAGGCTTACACAACGCTCCCCTACCACTTGAAAACAAATTCAAATCCGCAGCTTCGGCTCCTAGTTTGAGCCCCGTTACATCTTCCGCGCGGGCCGACTCGACTAGTGAGCTATTACGCTTTCTTTAAAGGATGGCTGCTTCTAAGCCAACCTCCTAGCTGTCTATGCCTTCCCACCTCGTTTCCCACTTAACTAGGAATTTGGGGCCTTAGCTGGCGGTCTGGGTTGTTTCCCTCTCCACAATGGACGTTAGCACCCACTGTGTGTCTCCCGGATATCACTCATCGGTATTCGGAGTTTGCATCGGTTTGGTAAGTCGGTATGACCCCCTAGCCGAAACAGTGCTCTACCCCCAATGGTGTTCGTCCGAGGCGCTACCTAAATAGCTTTCGGGGAGAACCAGCTATCACCGAGTTTGATTAGCCTTTCACCCCTATCCACAAGTCATCCCCTGGCTTTTCAACGACAGTGGGTTCGGTCCTCCGGTGCCTGTTACGGCACTTTCAACCTGCTCATGGATAGATCACTCGGTTTCGGGTCTATGCCCTGCAACTAAACGCCCTATTAAGACTCGGTTTCCCTACGGCTCCCCTAAACGGTTAACCTTGCTACAGAACATAAGTCGCTGACCCATTATACAAAAGGTACGCGGTCACCCTAATAAATTAAGGCTCCCACTGCTTGTACGCACACGGTTTCAGGTTCTATTTCACTCCCCTCACAGGGGTTCTTTTCGCCTTTCCCTCACGGTACTGGTTCACTATCGGTCAGTCAGGAGTATTTAGCCTTGGAGGATGGTCCCCCCATCTTCAAACAGGATTTCTCGTGTCCCGCTCTACTTAATATGTTAACGCTAATGTTTCGAATACAGGACTATCACCTACTACGGTCAGCTTTCCCACGCTGTTCTTCTACATTAGCACTAATCGGCTTCTCCCCGTTCGCTCGCCGCTACTTGGGGAATCTCATTTGATGTCTATTCCTAAGGGTACTGAGATGTTTCACTTCCCCTCGTTCGCTTCTTGTACAAGTACAAGATACCTACCTTATGGTAAGTGGGTTTCCCCATTCAGAAATCTCCGGATCACAGGATATTGCCGCCTCCCCGAAGCTTATCGCAGGCTGTCACGTCTTTCATCGCCTCTGACTGCCAAGGCATCCACCATGTGCGCTTCATTACTTGACCATACAACCCCAAGTAGTCTTTCTCTATAAATAGAGTTAGATTCCTAAGTGTTCTACAATCTAATTATGATAACGATATCACCTATGTTTATACGCTTGATTCAGTTCTCTTTACTTTTTTAATAATCAACCCCTGGGATAACAACTGATGTCGTTAAGAGGTCGATTATTAAGGTTAGGAACAACGCGTGAACACGTGTTCCTAACCCAGACTCATATCTATGTTTTTAAATAGTCTCTGTGCTCTCGTCGAGCCACAGATTCTGTATAAAACAGAAAGAAGTAATCAATACCTATTGGCTGAATCACTTGTTTCTATTTATACATCTACTTATTTATTTGCATACTAAAGAATAGTTTATTATATGGTGGAGCCAAACGGAGTCGAACCGTTGACCTCCTGCGTGCAAGGCAGGCGCTCTACCAACTGAGCTATGGCCCCTGAAATAATGGTAGGCCTGGGCAGACTTGAACTGCCGACCCCCGCGTTATCAACACGGTGCTCTAACCAGCTGAGCTACAGGCCTATAGAGCGCATATATATCACGCCTAGGCTTTAATAAACTAGCTTAAACTAAAGAACAACTTGTTGTGAATTCTTGCTGACCGAATGCCATCTATAAGGAGGTGATCCAGCCGCAGGTTCCCCTACGGCTACCTTGTTACGACTTCACCCCAGTCATCAACCACACCGTGGTGAACGCCTCCCCGAAGGTTAAGCTATCCACTTCTGGTGCAATCAACTCCCATGGTGTGACGGGCGGTGTGTACAAGGCCCGGGAACGTATTCACCGCGGCATTCTGATCCGCGATTACTAGCGATTCCTACTTCATGGAGTCGAGTTGCAGACTCCAATCTGGACTACGATAGGCTTTTTGAGATTCGCATCACATCGCTGTGTAGCTGCCCTCTGTACCTACCATTGTAGCACGTGTGTAGCCCTGGTCGTAAGGGCCATGATGACTTGACGTCGTCCCCGCCTTCCTCCAGTTTGTCACTGGCAGTATCCTTAGAGTTCCCGGCATAACCCGCTGGTAACTAAGGAAAAGGGTTGCGCTCGTTGCGGGACTTAACCCAACATCTCACGACACGAGCTGACGACAGCCATGCAGCACCTGTATTCTAATTCCCGAAGGCACTCCCGCATCTCTGCAGGATTCTAGATATGTCAAGACCAGGTAAGGTTCTTCGCGTTGCATCGAATTAAACCACATGCTCCACCGCTTGTGCGGGCCCCCGTCAATTCATTTGAGTTTTAACCTTGCGGCCGTACTCCCCAGGCGGTCTACTTATTGCGTTAGCTGCGTCACTAAGTCCTCAAGGGACCCAACGACTAGTAGACATCGTTTACGGCGTGGACTACCAGGGTATCTAATCCTGTTTGCTACCCACGCTTTCGAGCCTCAGTGTCAGTATGATGCCAGAAGGCTGCCTTCGCCATCGGTATTCCTCCAGATCTCTACGCATTTCACCGCTACACCTGGAATTCTACCTTCCTCTCACCTACTCTAGCCTAACAGTATCAGATGCAGTTCCCAGGTTAAGCCCGGGGATTTCACATCTGACTTATCAAGCCACCTACGCTCGCTTTACGCCCAGTAATTCCGATTAACGCTTGCACCCTCTGTATTACCGCGGCTGCTGGCACAGAGTTAGCCGGTGCTTATTCTGCAGCTAATGTCATCGTCCGTGGGTATTAACCACGGAGTCTTCTTCACTGCTTAAAGTGCTTTACAACCAAAAGGCCTTCTTCACACACGCGGCATGGCTGGATCAGGGTTGCCCCCATTGTCCAATATTCCCCACTGCTGCCTCCCGTAGGAGTCCGGACCGTGTCTCAGTTCCGGTGTGGCTGATCATCCTCTCAGACCAGCTACAGATCGTCGCCATGGTAGGCCTTTACCCCACCATCTAGCTAATCCGACTTAGGCTCATCTAATAGCGAGAGCAACAAGTTGCCCCCTTTCTCCCGTAGGTCGTATGCGGTATTAATTCGAGTTTCCCCGAGCTATCCCCCACTACTAGGTAGATTCCTAAGTATTACTCACCCGTCCGCCGCTCGTCATCTTCTAGCAAGCTAGAAATGTTACCGCTCGACTTGCATGTGTTAAGCCTGCCGCCAGCGTTCAATCTGAGCCATGATCAAACTCTTCAGTTTAATCTTGCTATGAAGTCCTTTAAAGAGACTTCTAAACTTGGCTCATTTAATCTGGCAAATCGCTAAAAATTATGTTCGTAATGAATTAACTTTGAGTTTTTCTGCTGTCTTAAATGATAATTTTTATAGTTAATAATCTTCCCGAAAAGAAAAGATAGTCAACTTTATTTTTTAGCATTCTGAATCAGCAAAAATCCACACAAGTTGTTCTTTAGTTATGCTTTTAAATAGTGTCAATCTACTGTCGTCCAGTAGTTGATATATAGGGTACTTCTCTTTGCTAAATAACCTTAAACCGTTATGGCTTAACCTATCTAGCGAGCCGACTATCATATCATAATGATTTGATTTGTCAAGCTTTTATTTTGTTTCGTTTCAATAAGTTAATTGGGTTATTGTTGTGTAATAATACACTGCAATCATTACCGTTTGTCTCATTGAGGGGCGTATTATAGACGCTTTTAACGAAGTGTCAAGCAGTAAATTATTTTATTTTAAACTGAATTAAAAGTAACTTACCTAGAAGCGTTCTTAATAAGTGGTGAACCACTTCTCAAACTACCTTCCCTTCCGACTGGGACGCATTATACGCGCTTTCGGTTGAGGGTCAAGGGGGTTTGTAGAGTTTATTTTTACACAATTAACATTAAAGAAATACCTCTATATTTATCAATAGCTTAATATTAAAAATTATTTTTTATTCTTCAAATACCAGTAGCCAATGACACCAATTGATAAAGCCTACCATCATAAAGAAGGTAGGCTCAAATATATGCATACTCAATTAAAAACTGGCTTTAATCGAAGGTATAGCTTACTCCGACGTTTCCACCTTGTTGACTGCCGCTACCACCGAAAGCACTACTGATAGAGAAAAGTCCGTTTGATGTGGTGTAGCCTACACCTAAAGCATATCCTGTTTCGCCTTCCCACGTGCCTCCACCAAGACCTACGCTAACTTTGCCAGGAACATTAGGATATCGCAGTGCACCGAATGCGAGTGCACCTGCAACTGCTGAATGAGTCTCTCCTTCGAGATCATTTATTCTTCTGTCTGTATAGCCCATTGCTTCAGCACGATTTTGGTTGAGCTGAGATACATTCACCGCATCATTTGGGTTGATACCAGCGGCGACATTGGTGATTCGGCGTTGAGTGTTTGCATTGCCTACCGATACCGTATTGTCTGCTGTTGATTGTGAGTTTGCTCCTAATGCAACGGCATTGCTATGAGTTACACTGCTATTAGCACCGATAGCTACTGCGTCTGTGGCTTGAACGTTCACTGACTCACCGATAGCGACAGAGTTTGAGGCGTTAGTTACTCCAGTAAAGACTGGATTGCCATCTACAATACTTGCAGCTGTAGCTCCTACTTTTATGTTGCTACCTATTACAGAAACGTTGTTAGAGGTATCGCCAATAATATTGTCGTTGCCCAATGAATAACTGCTATCGCCACCGATAATACTTGGATCACCAATTGCACCTGACTTGTCGCCTGAAACGATATTACCTACGCCAACACTAAGAGACTGATTGCCTGTTACCTTAGAATCTGTACCAACTGCAATACTATCCTGACCAGCAGATTTGGCGTTGACACCAACTGCTATTGAACCGTTGCCTGTAGCTCCTTCATTATCGTAGTCAACTTCTATCTTAGTACCAGAAGTGTTGATACTAACAAAGCGCTCTTTGCTTTCTTCAATTTTGTTTTCTAATTCAACTTTAGCTTCTTCGCTGATACCTGAATCACCTTTGTCTCCCTTAGCACCATCAGTACCATTTAAACCGTCTGTACCGTCCTGACCTGCCGAGCCTTGCGGACCAACTGGACCTTGAGCACCATCAGCTCCGTCTGTACCGTTGATACCATTTAAACCGTCAGTGCCGTTTTGACCTGCTAGGCCTTGAAAACCCGTTTCTCCTTTATCACCCTGATCACCTTTAGGTCCGGGTGTTAATTCAATAGTATCTATCTGTGTTTGCAAGTCAGTCAGCTTACCGTCAACCGCAGTAAACGCTGCACCCACATTGCTGTAGTCTGCACTGCTTATTCGATACGTAGGCGCTTGGAATACACCCATACTATTAAGCTGCGCACCCCCACCTAGAGCAGTTGCTACGCTACTGAAATGAGACAAACCTGTTGTTTCTAATCTTTTTAACTGAGCAATATTGACTGCATCAGTATCAGTCGTACCAGCAGCAAGGCCGGTGATTTGACGGGTCTCCCAGTTGGCAGGATCAGCATCTCTAGTGTCACCAACACTAACGGCACCAAGGGTAGATTTCCATGTCGAACTGGTATCACCGTTAGCTGAATAACCTGCAATGCCAGCATTAACAGTAGTGACACTTTTACTACCTAAAGCGATACTGTCACGCTTATCAGCTACTGCATTAGTACCAAGCGCAACTGCTCGAATGCCACTTGCCGTAGCACCAATACCTAACGCCTCATAATCTGTGGGTGCAAATTCATAGATTACCCCACCAGAGCCATCTGCTTTAAATCTACGACCTTGAGAATCTGTCTCAATAGGTGTGGTCGCAACCGTAAAGTCCGCTTTCACAGCAGCATCCTTAACAGCAGCTAATGCAAATGTACTGCCACTACCTATTGCAGTAGCCCCACTAGCAGTGGCTCTACTATAACCCCCTAGTGCTGAGCTGGTATAGCCTGATGCTATATTGCTATAACCTACAGCTGAGCTGTTGTTACCAGAAGCTTGGTTAAGGTAGCCTGACGCTGAGCTGTTGACACCTGAAGCGAAGTTGGCACGACCCATTGCTGAGCTGTCATTACCAGAAGCTCTGTTTCCAGTACCCAATGCTGAGGTATTGTTAGCTGAAGATTGGTTAGCAACACCTACCGCTGTGCTAGCAACACCTGAGGCTGTGTTCATACGACCTAGTGCTGCACTTTCATTACCTGATGCGATATTGATACGACCTACTGCTGAGCTATCATTACCCGAAGCAGTGTTGTCGTGACCTAGTGCTGAGCTACGTTCACCAGAGGCTTCGTTGCTATAACCCACTGCCGAGCTATGCAGCTTAGAAGCTACATTTAGACTACCTACTGCAGTACTACGTTCATTAGCGGTTGAGTTGTCGCTACCTATTGCTAAGCTATAATCCCCTGCAGAGGTATTGACGAAACCTACTGCCGAACTGAATCGGCCAGAAGCTACGTTCTTATGCCCTGCCCCTAAAGCCATTTGCCCGTTTACTGTATTACTAGAACCTACTGCCGTACTATAAGTATTGTTCACATGGTTTAGTATGCCTAATGCTGAACTTCCTAGGCCATCAACATTGTTTTGCGAACCTATGGCTGAGGTGACATTACCTTTAGCGATGTTATAAGAACCTATCGCTGAACTACCTTCACCAGAAGAGATATTTATAGTACCGACAGCTGAGCTATAAATATTTGAAGCTGTGTTGTCATAGCCTATTGCAGTGCTACGAGTGCCTAATGCCTCGTTTAAAAACCCACAGGCTATAGATTCAGATGATGCAACACTGTTACTTGGCATGAAATTTTCTGTCAAACACACTTCTGCCTGACTACTCATCGCCGTCAATCCAAGCACGCCAGCAATGGCAACACTTATAGTACTTCGACGTAGTAACGTACCTAAAGTCGCGGATGGCAACGCACCCACTGAACCAGCTTGACCTGATCTATTGTTAGACTTTCCACCCGACTTGCTGATTTCACTAACGGCTGTATAGCAACCCGTAGAACGATTAAAGACAACGCGGTAGACATGGTTTAACATCGATGTATCCTATGTATGTGTAGCATTATTGGTAAAGTAGTTGATTAGGTTTTCGTATAAAAAAGAGCTATGTTTTGTTGTACCAAATAAATAATGCATGAATCGTGCCATTGAAATTAAGTAAAACCATTTTCAAGCTGCTAACTAACAATCTTAATTTTCCAAAAAATGGAGCCTTGTGATAGCCAAAGAAATACATATGTGTATATTTGTAAACTTATATTTCCAATGTATCAAAAACACTTTTAATTTGTAAAGAAAAAACACAATATTACGGATAAACGGTAGGCGGGATATGATGAATTGAAACATGGCTTAAAGCAGATTTATTGAGAGCCGAAAAGACCAAAACTTATAGCCATGTATAAAAACCCCTCTTACCAAATAAAACGCACAAAAAAACCGCCTATTAAAAATAAGCGGTTTTTTTGGGTCTATGTCTTACATTCTTAACTCTTATAAGAGATACAGCAGAACCTTCCAATCATATTAATGTCCGGCTTTGGCCTTTAGAGTGGTAAATACACCCGACAAAGCATAAATGATACCAATCGCTAAAATACCTACGGGTATGTCATACAGCACGATGCTCATGACTAATACGCCTACAATAAGAACCACAAACGGGACTTTTCTTTTATCAAACTCTTTAAAACTGTAGTACTTTATATTACTAACCATTAACAAGCCGCAAATGACTACCCAAGCAGCAAACAATAACATGACCTGCGTATCATACTGCCCGACCCACTCATTATGATCGACGGCAACCATCACAGCAGCTGTTACCAAAATCGCAGCAAGTGGGCTTGCCAAACCTACGAAGTACTTTTTATCGACAATTCCAACCTGAACATTAAAACGTGCGAGGCGGAAAGCGGCACAAGCGGTAAAGACAAAGGCGCAACCAAGCCCAATACGACCTAAGGGCTCTAAAGCGAAGCTATAAATCAAGATAGCAGGTGCAACGCCAAAGGCTAACATATCAGCCAGAGAATCATACTGCTCACCAAAAGGGCTTTGCGCATTCAGCATACGCGCGACTCTACCATCAGCGCCATCGAGGATAGCCGATAAGAAAATCGCTAAAGATGCCTTATAAAATTCGCCTTGGGTACTGGCTAGAATCGAGTAAAAACCAGACAATAGCGATAAGGTTGTAATCAAATTGGGTGCCAAATAGACACCGCGACTGACCACAGGTTTACCTTCTGCAACTTCTGTTTCAATCACCTCAAAAGTCAAACCATCATAATTGTCATTATCCGCTAAGCGAATGTTGAATTCATGCTCGTCAACAAAAGGCGGCTGAGTAGCTGCGCTATCATTTAGGCTCTTATGGGGTGGTTGCTCAGTCGTCATAACGCTATCCTTATTCGCCAACTAGCCAGCGTACACTGGTCGCACTATCAGGAGTTAAGTCTGGAGCATCAGCTACTTTTAGAGCAGGCTGTAGGAAACGCAATATCTCACGCGCTTGGTTATCAAACTGCCATGGCGGATTGATAATGAGCATACCTGTACCATTAAGACCAACCGCAACATCATTAGGATAGATATTAAGCTCACAGACCAGCTGACGTCTCATCTCAGTACGCTTCAGCTTCTTATAAAACAGCTCTACCGCTTCGACATTCTTGATTGGGAACCATAATGCGTAAGTGCCTTGTGGCCACTTGTTATAAGCAGCGACTAGCAGATTGATAAGGCGCGTGAAGTCTTTATGCTCTTGCTCATAAGGAGGATCAAGAAAAATTAGACCACGTTTTTCTTTTGGTGGAATAACCGCCGTAATACCTTCAAAAGCATCACGATGCTGTATACCAATTGGTAGCTTATGCAATTGATAGTTCAACGCATCATATTCACTAGCTTTTGCCTCAAATGCTTCACCACGAACGCCAGCGTCTGGATTCTTTTCGACATGATGAGCAATCCACCACGGTGAGCCAGGATAGACTTTACTATCATAAGTGAATTTGGCTTGCTTGATGCCTTCCATATAATCTTTGACAGCAGCTGGTGCTTTTTCGGTATCCGCTTTTAACAAAGCCTGAATACCGCCTTTGGCCTCCCCTGTCTTACGTGCTTCTTCACTGCTAAGCGAATACAGACCGCGGCCACCATAAGCGTCGAGCACATAAAAAGGCTTGTCTTTTTGACCCAGTTGATTAAGTAGTTGTACTAATAAAATGTGTTTAACCACATCAGCAAAGTTACCAGCGTGGTAGGCGTGTTTATAGTTCATAATCTCAAAAGTTTAAATAAGAAAAATTGCATCTATGGTAGCATAGGCAGAGTAAAAGATAATGTGGTTTTGGTAAGTAGCTTCAACAAAAAGGCCATAAACACCAAATGATTAATGACTAATTGATAGTTATTTGATGATTGATTCAATATTAACAAAAGAACGAGGTGAAATGACGAAAATTATTAGCAACCTGAATGTGACAGAGCTGGTGGTTGATCATCCGATAGGTCCTGATAATCCGCCATTACTTGCGCCATGCGCTGATATGGGAAGCGATAAAACGAGCAATAAGTTGGCAACCCAACATATCTTGCAAATGTCCGACTTTGATGTGAGCTGGGAAGATAAGCTGACGGATACGCAACTTGATAAGTTCGTGGATGATGGTTGGATAGTTATCGATGACATATTTGAGCATACAGCATTATTAGCCTTGCAAGCGGAAAGCGGTTTTATTGACTATCGTGATGCAGAGCTAACGGCGGGTGTGCGTATCAGTGATATTCGTGGTGATCGCATCCGCTGGATCACTGAGAACTTCTTTGCCGGCTATTTTTATCTGCAAAGCATCAATGCGCTTGGCATGCTGTTTAATCGTAGCTTGTTCGCTGGTATTCGCCATAGTGAAGCGCATTATGCCTGCTATCCAGTGGGCTTTGGCTATCAATGGCATAGTGATAATCCGGCTGGTCGCGATGAACGCGTTATCTCCGCGGTGTTTTATCTTAATGATGAATGGGCAGCCAGTGACGGCGGTGCATTAGAAGTCGTCGATAAACATGGAGTCCATCATGATGTGATGCCTGTTGCCAATCGACTAGTCATATTTGATAGTGACTTACAACATCAAGTGCAAATCGCCCATCGTCAGCGCTATTCGATTGCGACGTGGATGCGCCGAGATGGTTTAATACCTTTTGTTGAAGAAGGCAGTTAAATTGCTATCTAATTAATGCCACTTACTACAATCATTACTCACTGTTTATAAATACAATATCTTGTTTAGTTCTAAAGCTGGGTTAAAAACCCAGCCTACGCCAATAAAGCCATATGGTTTGAAGTAGATTAATAATTCAACTAGAGAATAAAAGGTTTATCAATGTCTGACTCTCATAATCAAAACATGACTCATCAACAAGAAAGCCATCAACAAGCAACATTGAACTTAAGCATTGCACTTCTTGAGCGTCCTTCAGTCACGCCAGATGATGACGGCTGCCAAGATATATTGTTAGCTCGACTAGAGCAAGCTGGCTTTGATTGCGAGTTTATGTATTTTGGCGATAGAGATAAGACTGGCGAGCACGCGGAAGTTAAAAACTTATGGGCACGCCGTGGCAAAGCCGATCCAGTTATTTGTTTTGCTGGTCATACCGATGTCGTGCCAACTGGCGATGTCAATAATTGGACCTATCCACCATTTACCCCAACCATCGTTGATGGCTATCTATGGGCTCGCGGTGCTGCTGACATGAAAACGGGAATTGCCGCCTTTACTATCGCAGCCGAACGTTTCGTCGCTAACCATCCTGAGCATAATGGTTCTATCGCCTTCTTAATCACCTCAGATGAAGAAGGTCCGTCTATTAATGGCACGGTCAAAGTCATTGAAACCTTAGAAGCGCGTAACGAAAAAATCACGTATTGCTTAGTTGGCGAGCCGTCAAGTACCGATACCCTTGGCGATATCATTAAAAACGGTCGCCGTGGCTCATTGGGTGCAGTGCTAACCGTCACTGGCAAGCAAGGTCACGTCGCCTATCCGCACCTCGCGTCTAATCCTATTCATGCGGCAACATCAGCATTGGCTGAATTAACGGCTGCGACATGGGATGCTGGTAACGATTACTTCCCTGCGACTTCTCTACAAATCTCAAATATTAATAGTGGCACGGGCGCAACCAATGTCATTCCTGAGACGCTTGAAGTTATCTTTAACTTCCGCTTTTCAACAGAAACCACCGAAGATGAGCTAAAAGCAAAGACCCATGCGATATTTGATAAATATTTTAAAGACAGCAAGGCAAGTTATGATATCCATTGGAAGTTATCTGGTCAGCCTTTTTTGACGCCAGAAGGTAAATTGGTCTCAGCGTGTCAACAAGCGATTAAAGCCGTCACTGACGTTGACGCTACTCTATCAACCTCTGGTGGCACTTCTGACGGACGCTTTATCGCTCCGACTGGTGCGCAAGTCGTTGAGCTTGGTGTGCGTAATGCGACTATTCATCAGGTTGATGAAAAGGTAGAAGTGGATGACTTGGGTAAATTGGCGCAGATATATGAAGGGATTTTGGAGAATTTATTGCTGGATTAGTCATAAGTGATAAAAGCAAAAAAGCGCCATCTCATTTAGATTTGGCGCTTTTTTATTATTAATTCTTGGTCGAAAGCAACTTAATCTGCTCACTAACCTACAGTGTTAACCCATGTATCATCATGTTTTTCGACACTAATTTTTGAGTGATAGCTATACTTTGCTGGCTTATCGAACTAATAGCTCTACTCAATACCAATATATAGATCTACTTGTCCATACTCTAAATTACCACCAATATAATGCTCAAAATCAACATTATAAGTGCGTGTATGCTCAGAGCTTGGGTCATTAAAATATGTCCAAGCCTTCTCCCAAGCATTCATCACCGTATTAGGCATTCTACCTTCTTCGGTAAACACCATATATTTACCAGCAGGAATAGTGGCTGTTACGACATCGCTAGAATGAGCAGCGCTAAGGATGTTTGCAGCACTAAGAACGTTGCTGTCTTCATTACTGTCTTCGTCACTATCCTGCCCTTCTACTGGCTCGCTTTTTACCTTCCAGCTCGCTACTACATCGAAAGCGCCTACTAAATCATCGCTCTCATAGTTATGAAAGACACCATAAATATCCTCACCTTTAGAGAGATGCTCCACATGGTTTTGATAAAACTTTTGCCACAATCTACCCAATTTGGCAGTATCATGGCTAATTTCTGCGTTGTTCGTGGTACGAACACTGATACCTTTACAAACTATCGCTTCGGGTAGCTCTTTGATTTGTGAAGTCATGTGCTTCCTATCCTGTTTATTTATTCAATTTTATATTTGAGATTTTACTTAAGTTAGGAGAGTCGAACTAGTCGGCTTCATCAATCCAGTTCATCTGAATGGCTTCTAAGATGCCTTCATTTGAGCGTTGCGGGTCATCATCAAAGCCTTCAAGTTCGGTCACCCAGCGATGCAAATCAGTAAAGCGTATGTACTGTGGATCAGTCTCTGGGAATTTTTCATAAAGCTCAATAGCGATATCTAAGCTGTCTGTCCATTTTAATTTTTGCGGGGTCATAATGGTTCCTTAACTTTTATAATTTTAGGAAAAAATCTTAACGAATTGTTTGTCAATTGAATAGACTCTATCCTACCAAACTTCGCTAGATGATTATAGCCAAGTTCGTTATGCAGACTCTCATACTTTAGTAGAATCAGCAGATTGAGCGGATTTGACAGCCACTTGATGCTTATTCCACGAGTTAATGACATCGGTCAGCTGCTCGCCTGTCATATCCAATACATCTGGCGTGCACTTGCCCTTTTTATCCATCAATACAAACTTAGTCATACCAACCCCCATTAGCTGGCTTTTTACAAAGAAGCGATGCTCGAAATAAACATACTTCTTATCCCAACCAACAAGCTTACTACTGACAGTCATCTTAGCTAAAAACTTAATCTCTTTGAGGTAAATCATCTCTTGCATGGCGATAACCCAGTTTAAAGGTTTGATACCTTTTTGATGGCAGCACGCCATTAGCCAGCGGGTAACATTGAGCTCAATAAAAGACAAATAGCGATAATTAGGCAGATGATCACGAAAGCCCATGTCATGCGGTAATATTCGATAGTGACGGACAGTTGGTGCGGTCAAGGTTTCCACACTAAGACGCTCGCTGACTGACTGCTTTTTGAGTTGCTGTTTTAGCAAACTGGCCATAATAAAAAAACGTATCAACATGTTCATAATTGATTCTCTTAACTCTTATTTTGTATGAATAGCAATTGAGTATAAATGTTGTCTACCTTAACGCAAAAAAAGCCACCTCAGTGACTTTTTTATTTGCAAACTTATGTTTAAAAATTGTGTTTAAAAACCGATTTTAGAAATTAATGACCTGCGCCGTTAATACTACGTACCATCTCTTCTACCATCTTCTTCGCATCGCCAAAGATCATCATGGTTTTGTCCATATAAAACAAGCTGTTGTCGAGGCCAGCGTAACCGGTACTCATCGAACGCTTGATGACCATAATCGTTTGGGCTTTGGTGACTTCTAGGATAGGCATACCGAAAATTGGCGACGATGGATCATCTTTCGCAGAGGGGTTTACCACGTCGTTTGCACCGATGACCAAGACCACGTCAGTACTAGCAAAGTCTGAATTAATCTCATCCATCTCAAGGATATCATCATAAGGTACATCCGCTTCCGCCAATAGGACGTTCATGTGTCCTGGCATACGACCAGCAACTGGATGGATGGCAAAACGAACGTTAACGCCTTCTTCTTTTAGCAGCTCATATAACTCTTTGACCGCATTCTGTGCACGACCTTGCGCCATACCATAACCCGGTACAATAACGACACTACTTGCGTTGGCCATTAAGAAACCAGCATCTTCTGCTGAACCCGCTTTATAGTTCTTTGGCGCGCCATCATCACCGCCTGCCGCCACTGCTGCCGTACCCATACCGCCGAATAGAACGTTGAGTAATGAGCGGTTCATGGCTTTACACATGATATAAGATAAAATCGCACCTGATGAACCGACTAGCGAACCTGCGATAATCAACATTGAGTTGCCAAGGGTAAAACCAATACCTGCTGCTGCCCAACCTGAGAATGAGTTCAATAGTGATACAACTACTGGCATATCACCGCCACCGATTGGGGCAATCCACATCCAACCAAAGATGACTGCAATCACTGCCATCGCATAAAAAGCGGGTAATGAATCAGTAACGAAATACACCCCACCGAAACCAATCATCGCAATGAACAATAGCGCTTGGACAGGTTTAACCCAGCCGCCAACCAAGGTCTTCGCCCAACTCTTTGCCGCCAATTTACCAAAAGCAAAGACCGAGGCAGAAAAAGTAATCGCACCGATGAAACAACCGATGAATAATTCGACACGAGCAACCGCACCATGCTGTTGTTCAGTATGCAGTACCGTTGCCAACGCAATCGCTACCGCTGCCAAACCGACAAATGAGTGCATTAAAGCGACCGTTTCTGGCATTTGGGTCATCGCAACCGTTTTTGCCTTCCACATGCCGACAAGTGCACCTAAAATCATCGCACCAATAATCAACCACAGCACCGGGCCTTCTGCTAAGAAGAATGTCGTTGCTACTGCAATTGCCATCGCAACCATACCAAAGCGGTTACCGCGAATAGCGGTCTTTGGGCTAGATAAACCTCGAAGGGTTAAAACGAAAAGAATGGCACCGATTAGATAGAACCAGTCAGCATTCGCAGAAATCATATTTGTTAAATCGCTCATGCATCGCCTCCATTTTCAGTCGTTACCACTGGTGCTTTTTTCGGTTTTGGTTTAAACATCGCGAGCATACGCTCAGTCACGGCAAAACCACCGAAAATATTAATACTGGCTAAAAATACCGCAAATGCACCAAGCAAACTGGTTGGCGTAAATATCGCGCCATCAATCGTGACCGTCTGTAGCATCGCACCGACGATGACAATACTTGATAAGGCGTTGGTTACGGCCATCAATGGTGTGTGTAATGCAGGCGTAACGCCCCAAACGACGTAATATCCGACAAAAATAGCGAGTACAAATACAGTGAAAATCGCTACAAATGGTGTGCTACTCATGGCCGCACCAGCTGGCGCCGCAGCTAAAACAGTGGCAATCATCTTATCCTCCTAAAATTTTATTCATTACTGGCAAATGTATGATGACAAAGTGTGTAGTGATAGGCAGTCAAGATTTAGCGTTTAGCAAGGCGAACCTGACTCTCATGCGTCACTGCCAGTGCGCCCTGAATCTCATCTTCCATATCTAAGTTCAGTGCCAGCTTGTTTGATGCAGCATTGTCTGTCGCTTCCGTAGTTTCTTCAGAGGCAATTAAGGTCGTGATAAAATTGACAAGGTTATTGGCATATAAATCTGAAGACTGCGCCGCTAACATCGATGGAATGTTGGCCGCACCGACGATACGCACGCCATTGGCAGTGGTAATGGTTTCATCTGGCACACTACCTTCTACGTTACCGCCCGTTCCAGCAGCCATATCAATCAGCACTGAGCCTGCCTTCATCTTCGCAAGGGTCGCTTGATGTACCAAGCGCGGTGCTTGACGGCCAGGAATTTGCGCAGTGGTAATGACGATATCGGCATTGCTTAAGGCTTTGTCCACCACAGCTGCTTGGTCTTTGATATACTGCTCTGAGGGTGTCCACGCATAGCCACCAGTTGCTTTAGCTTTTTGCGCTTCGTCTTCACTCATCGGTACATCAAGCCATTTACCGCCTAAGGATTCGACTTGCTCTTTAGCTGCAGGACGTAAGTCACTGGCTTCAACGACTGCACCTAAGCGCTTGGCAGTAGCAATGGCTTGCAAACCTGCAACTCCTACGCCTAAGATAACAACTTTGGCAGGTTTAACGGTACCAGCTGAAGTCATAAACATTGGGAAAGGACGGGAATACTCATTGGCCGCGAGCAATACGGCTTTATAACCGGCAAGGTTGGCTTGCGATGACAAGACGTCCATATTCTGTGCACGTGATAAAGTGCGTGGCAATAGCTCCATGGCAAATGCCGTTACCCCTTTGGCAGCATAAGTATCTAGCTGAGTATTACGGTAAGGATCGAGCATACCAATGACAATCTGACCAGATTTTAAGCTGTCAGTAGTTGTAGCAGGTAAGTCATTGACCGTGGTAATAATTTGAGACTGGTTGACTACCTCAGCGCTACTATCTGCAATATCGGCACCAGCAGCCTGATACAACTCATCAGCATAATAAGCTGCTTGACCTGCACCTGACTGGATGACGACTTCAAACCCAAGCTTACGCAGCTTTTTGACTGCATCTGGGGTTAGCGCTACGCGGCTTTCTTGTGCGATATCTGCACTGATGACACCGATTTTCATACCGTCTCCTTACTCTGAATACATTACTGACCTATGCACAGATTATTTAAATGATGAGATGCATAGGGCGAAAATTTTGGTCAACGCTTACATTAGAGAGTTGCACCAATATTATCAATATAATAAATGACTAACTGTTTTCCATCATGTGTTTTTATTATAGAGACATCGTTTGCTAACTTTCATTGTCTAATGATGACCCATAAGTAAATAAAAAGTTATGTATTTATACCATTTATATAATCTTTATTGCTATATTTGAAATTTTTATTTTTTCGATCTCATAAATCACAAGGAATGACTATGTATTTTGTACTCTCCCCTGCCAAGTCTTTGAATGAAAAAGATGATATTCCCGTAAACCTAGGCAATCATTACAGTCAGCCTGAGCTTATAGAACATTCGCAAGAGTTGATTAAAATACTAAAATCGAAAGAACCGATTGATTTGCAAGAACTGATGAGCATCTCTGACGATTTGGCCCAGCTCAATGCTGAGCGCAATCAACAATGGAGCTGGAGCAAAAATAAGCCATTTAATGATCAAAATGCAAAACCAGCAGGTTATTTGTTCGATGGAGATGTCTATACGGGTCTCGATATGTATAACATGGATAAAGAAACGGCTATTTACGTCAATGAGCATTTAGGTATTTTGTCAGGTCTCTATGGCGTATTAAAACCACTAGATTTGATTCAGCCGTATCGTTTAGAGATGGGCACTAAGCTGAAAAATGAGCGCGGTGATAACCTATATGAATTTTGGGGCGAGGAAGTGACTGACACTATCAACAAGCAAATGGCTGATAGCGATGACAAGGTATTAATTAATTTGGCTTCTAATGAATATTTTAAATCTGTAAAAAAGAAAGCGTTGAATGCTGAAATCATCACGCCACGATTTGAAGATGAAAAAAACGGTCAATATAAGGTAATTAGCTTTTACGCCAAAAAAGCCCGTGGATTGATGGTGAAGTATGCTGCTGACAATAAATTGACCAAGGCTGAGCAATTAAAGAATTTTGACTTGGCAGGATATTATTATGTCGATGAGCTGTCTGATGATAAGACGTGGACTTTTCGACGGGATGAGGTGGATGCGTAATCATTAGCTACTACATAATAAACTTGCATAGAAAACCCCGATAAGCTTAGCCTATCGGGGTTTTTAACTCGGTTGAATAAAAAGTCTCGTACTACTTAGAATATATAGTTATATAAAACTATTCGGTCGGCTCTTCAATAGTATCAGCACACCCTTTTCTGTTGTATTGTTTCGAAACTGCTTCATACTTACCTTTTAGCAAGCTGTACTCAGATTGCAGTGCTCCATCACCTCCTTCTAAAAAGAAGAGAGCAGGCCAAAATAGCACTAACCCAAGGCCCATTTGCCAAGCATCAGCCGATGCCTCTTTATCCACTTGTCCAGTAATCGTAGCTACTCTTTGCGATATGTCTCGCATTTCACGTTCCAAAGCGACACAACTAAGACTAGCGTACTCATTTGGAGATACATAAGCCGCAGAAATTTTCGTAGATTTGCTGGCACAACCTCCTAGCATAGAAACGGCAACCAATGCTAACAGTGTATTTGATAATCTCTTCTTCAATTATTATTTCCTTCTATTTCTTCAAGTATATGGTTTCCTATAAACGGTATGAAGAATAATACACTTTTCAAAAAATTACAATTTTTACACTTAGAAACCTTTCATAGACTATTAGGTTAATTTATAGTTAATTGTAAAATAATATTACTTAAAAGAAGGTTTAGTGCAATAAAAAAACATAAACATAAAAAAACCGATAAGCTCGATGCTCATCGGTTTTTCTTTTCAACTAAAAATGTATGAAAACAATCACATTTCTAGCAAAAAGCACTTTATGGTTTGACTAAAACAGTAAGACTAGGCAACCAAGTGAAGATTGTACTTATAGTACATCGAACGAGGTTAACAACGTCGTACAAATTTAGTCGAGGCATAAGTTACATCATGCCGCCCATTCCACCCATACCGCCCATTCCACCGCCAGCACCCATGCCAGCCATACCATCATCACCTTGCGGTAAATCAGTAATCATGACTTCGGTCGTGAGCATTAGACCGGCAACAGATGCCGCGTTTTCTAGTGCTGAACGAGCAACTTTAGCTGGATCAAGAATACCCATATCAAGCATGTCGCCATATTCGCCAGAAGCAGCGTTGTAACCGTAGTTACCACTACCACTCTTCACTTCGTTAACCACAACTGACGCTTCTTCACCAGAGTTGGTCACGATTTGACGTAATGGTGCTTCCATTGCACGACGTAAGATATTGATACCCGCGTTTTGGTCGTCGTTATCGCCACGTAGCTCAGACAATGCATTCATCGCACGAACTAATGCAACACCGCCGCCAGGGACAACGCCTTCTTCAACCGCTGCACGAGTCGCATGTAGCGCATCATCAACACGGTCTTTTTTCTCTTTCATTTCAGTTTCAGTCGCAGCACCTACTTTAATAACTGCTACGCCGCCTGCCAGTTTTGCAACACGCTCTTGTAGCTTTTCTTTATCGTAGTCAGAAGTAGACTCTTCGATTTGACGGTTGATAGACTCAACACGATTTTCGATATCTGCTTTGTTACCAGCGCCATCAACGATGACAGTGTTCTCTTTACCGACAGTAACTTTCTTAGCAGTACCAAGTTGCTCTAGCGTCGCAGTTTCTAAACTTAGACCAATCTCTTCAGAGATAACCGTACCGCCAGTTAGCGTTGCGATATCTTCTAGCATTGCTTTACGACGATCGCCAAAACCTGGTGCTTTAACGGCACAAGTTTTTAAGCCGCCACGCATGTTGTTCACAACTAGAGTTGCTAATGCTTCGTTTTCTACGTCTTCAGCAATGATTAGCAACGGTTTGCTCTGCTGCATGACTTGCTCAAGTAATGGCACGATCTCACGGATATTGCTGATTTTTTTGTCAACAAGCAAGATATATGGGTTTTCAAACTCAGCGGTTAAGCTGTCTTGCTTATTAGCAAAGTATGGGCTGATATAACCACGGTCAAACTGCATACCTTCTACGACTTCTAAGGTATCTTCAAAGCTTGAACCTTCTTCAACCGTGATAACGCCTTGCTTACCGACTTTTTCCATCGCTTGCGCAATCAACTCACCAATTTTGGTGTCTGAGTTGGCAGAGATAGAACCAACCTGGGCAATCGCTTTTGAATCATCAGCTGGAGTAGATAGTAAATGAATTTGCTCAACAGCAGCACGAACGGCTTTATCGATACCGCGTTTCAGATCCATTGGGTTCATGCCAGCAGCAACTGATTTCATGCCTTCTTGCAAGATTGACTGAGCCAATACCGTTGCAGTAGTCGTACCATCGCCAGCAACATCGTTTGTGCGGCTAGCTACTTCACGTACCAATTGTGCGCCCATATTTTCAAACTTGTTTTCAAGCTCGATTTCTTTAGCAACCGAAACACCATCTTTGGTGATGGTAGGCGCGCCGAATGACTTATCGATTACCACGTTACGACCTTTAGGACCTAATGTCACTCGTACTGCGTTTGCTAGAACGTTTACACCGTCCATCATTTGTTTACGGGCATCTATGCCGAATTTTACGTCTTTTGCCATGTTAAATTACTCCACTATTATAAGTATGAGAATACAATTGAATGATTCGATCTAGTATTGACAAAACCAATTGTCAAAAATGTGCTGAGTATAAAAATATACCCAAAAGGACTAGCCTTCTAACACACCCAATACATCAGATTCTTTCATAATAAGTAGTTCTTCGCCGTCAACTTTTACAGTTTGACCAGCATATTGACCGAACAAAACTTTGTCGCCAGCTTTCACATCTAACGCGCGAGTTTCACCGTTGTCACGAATCTGACCGTTACCAGTTGCTAGCACTTCACCTTGTGATGGTTTCTCTTGTGCTGAACCAGGCAATAAAATACCGCCAGCAGTTTTTGTTTCTTCTTCTATGCGGCGGACGACGATACGGTCATGTAAAGGACGAATGTTCATCGATATGACTCCAAAAGTTGGTTATTTGAATTTAAGGGTTTATTTGAATTAATAGTCTCAATACCAATATCTATCAGAAGCGCTGTATAAAAATGGCATTCTAAAGATAAGCTTTGAGCTTGTATCAAAAAGTGGGGGCAATGGGAGATAGCTTCAAGTGTAAACCCAAAAAATTTACAAGAATACTAGAGTAAATGGGTTATTAGCACGCATTGACCAGTAACCTTACTCACAAAGCGTTACTTATAATGAGAGTTTGAAGATTGATGGCAACATCAGCTACAAGAGCCAAACATCAAATACTATTGCTACCCTTGAAAATGTAACAATATATAACCATTATAAGACTTGAGAAAATAATAATAGCAATAAGTAAAAGCCAACATATTAGGCATATACTAATTAAGGAATATTCATGAGTTTTTTATCAACACATAAAAAATTAGCAACCACTGATTCTACTAACATCAAACGCAATAAATCTAAGTTTTTAGCGGCCTTAACCACAGGTGCTAGTATTGCTGCTATTGGAGCTTTAAGTATGACTGCACCTACCCTTGCCAGCGCAAAAACCGTTCAGCCATCAAATGCTGATTATAGCTTTACGGTTGAAGATAAGTATAAAGGTACAGCAAATCGTACATTGAGCAAATCTGGCGATACTTGGAAGTACAATGTAAAAGCTCGCGTGGCCGGTGTTGCTAGCGCCTCACAAAATAGCGCGTTCACAATTAATGGTAATAACGTTAGCCCAACTCAGGCCAGTACGACTTACAAGCTCCTAGGTATCGGCCGTACGCACAAGCTAGATTTTAATCCAAGTAGCAAAAAGGTCGCTAGTAATTATAAAGGTAAGACAACAACCATGAATATGGCGCAGCAAGCCTTTGATGATCTGAGCTTAGAAGTGCAAATTCGCCAAGATTTATTGAATGGTAAATTCTCTGGCAACTATTACATGGCAAAAAAAGACAAGGTTGAAAAGACACCATTTAAGAAATCTGGCAATACTAAAATCACTGTACCAGCAGGCACTTTTGATACTGTCCGTGTCGATCGTGTCCATGATGACAATAGTCGCTCGACCAGTTTTTGGTTAGCGCCAAGCTTAGATTACTTACCAGTAAAAGTGAGCCAAATTAACGATGGTAAGAAAATGGACTTAGAATTGACTAAGGTTAATTAAGCGCTATATTAGCTACCTTATAGTTTAACTGAGGTCTAGCTTAACTGACGTCGAAATCATCTCGTAAAAAAAGCGGCACTCTGATTCAGAGTGCCGCTTTTTTATGGCTTTGAATTTATATGGAAATATGAAGCTGGCTGCGTAGCTAGCGAGGTTGCTTGACTACATTGTTCATCGAGGGCAGACGTTTCAACAAAATAAATAGCCAGACGTTGATGGTTAGCAGTAATATAAAATCGATTAAATAAACGGCTATCTCAGCTGAGCTGCTTCCGTAAGCACGAGTAAATAGCACTACGCCACTCGCACCTAAATAAACCAAAGTAAACATACTACCTACCAATAGTGCATAGGGTGAACGACCACGCATTACCCATGGCGTTAAGATGAACGCTGGCACCAGCCACAATGCTTGCCATGCAATACCACCAATAATATCAGGACTGCTTGGATTAAGAGCACTGATAAAAATAGGCAGCCCAAACAATCTATAAATTAACCAGACTAGCCAAGTAAGCATTAAGCGTTGACGGATAGGCGCAATAGGTTTGTTAGGTTTAGCAGGCTTGCCAGAATTTTTTACTGGTACTTTAGCCTGATTGTTACCATCGGAGCGGTTAGTAGCCATCAGATACGTTTATTTCCTAGTTAGAGCATTGTGCTGCAATAGACCAGAGCAGCTTAGCGATTCCAGTTGGCTTGTGCTAATGCGGTTGCACTAATAGCCAGACGACGGCCTTGAGCGATACCCAATTCGCGCTCATCATCAGAGACAGGTTGATCATGTAACGCACCGCTGACGTGACTTGCACCATAAGGTGTGCCGCCACGATGAGTACGGTTCAACGCTGGCTCTGCATATGGCACACCCATAATCATCATACCGTGATGAATTAATGGCAACATCATGGTAAGTAAGGTCGTTTCTTGACCGCCGTGCATTGAGCCCGTCGCCGTAAATACTGAAGCTGGTTTGTTTTGTAGATTGCCAGCCAACCAAACAGTAACGGTATTATCCCAAAAATACTTCATGGGCGCGGCCATATTACCAAAGTGAGTCGGACTACCGAGCGCAAGACCCATACAGTCTTTTAAGTCATCCATCGTGCAATAAAGATCGCCTTCATCAGGAATAGCAGGCTTACTTGCTGTCGTCTCAGGCGCAACTGTCGGCACCGTACGAATACGTGCCGTCATGCCAGCCTCTTCAATACCTTGAGCGATAGCATATGCTAATGTCTTAGTCGTACCATGGTTAGAGTAATAGAGCACCAAAATATATGGGTTGGCTTGACTCATTAGCAGAGCTTCCTTATAAAATCGTTAACATTATGATATGCAATAGCTTACGTACCATGCGGGCTTTTTATCCTGTTATGAATTTACCAGATTAAAAGCTACGCATGCATTGGGTGTTTAACATTGTTGATAGACGTGCACATTATGCCCGAGTCATTCACTGACATGCAAACAAAGCATACCCTACATTGTATAGATAAAACCCTGTAACGGTTGCTAGTGTGCATTTTGACACAATTAAGTGGCAGATGCTGATGCCACATTTTTGTTACACTATTGTCACTCTTATCCTCGCTAAATGGTCGTCATGGAAAACTTATTAAAAAAAATCCCGTTTACACATCAACGCTGGTTTCAATTCTTGCGATTTTTAATACGGCATTTTTTTGAAGATAATTGCCAACAGAAAGCGGCCTCTCTTACCTATACCACTATGCTATCAATTGTACCCATGTTGACCGTACTATTGATGATTTTATCTTCAGTTCCCGCACTTGCTTCAGTCAGAGCGCAGATATATGAAGTGATTTATAGTAACTTGCTACCGCAATCAAGCATGCAAGTCAGTGAATATATCAATAGCTTCGCTGAAAAATCGTCCAACTTGACGGCTATCGGGGCAATGATTTTATTTGTCACGACCATCGTAACCTTAACGACTATTGAACGCGCCTTTAATCAGATTTGGCGAGTGGAAGATCGTTCGGGCGGCATTAAGAGTATGCTGCGCTATTGGACCATCGTCACCTTGGGACCTTTAGTACTGGGTACTGCATTCATTGCCTCTAGTACGGTACAGAGTTTAAGCTTTTTGAATCAACAAATTGGCGGCTATGGTATTGATTGGTCATTTTGGGTACAAATGGTCTCTATCGGCGTCACGATTGCAGGCTTTATTGGTATGTATTGGTTCATTCCTAAAGCACGCGTACCCGTAAAAAATGCGGCCATTGCTGGTATATTTGTTGCAGTAGTATTTGAGCTACTAAAGCATATCTTCGGCACAGTGATGAGCAACTTTACCAGCTATGAAGCTATATATGGTGCGTTTGCTGCTTTGCCAATTTTCTTGCTATGGATATATTTATCGTGGAATTTAATCCTATTAGGCGTTGAGATTAGCTATACCTTAACCATTTTTGAGACTGAGGAAGTTTATCCACGCCATCCACTATTAAGCTTGCTTGATATGCTGAATTTGGTGTACACCAGTCATCTAAAAGGCGATGCCGTTAGCGAGCAAGACCTACGTAACGTATTGGGTCGTAAAGAATTACCCAAATGGTATACCTATATCAATTACTTAAAGGACAGCAAACTCATTACGATGACTGAAGATGATGATTACGTACTTAAAAAAGACCTTAGCAGAATGACGCTATGGGACTTCTATCGTACCCTACCTTATCCATTACCAATCAAGGATGAGCTTGATGAGATGAAGAGTGAAAATCAACAACCATGGTTGAGCTTATTGGTACGTCGATTTGTGAATACCGAAGCCTGTGCTCAAGAACAACTTAACTTACCATTGTCCGCGATTTTCTCTCACAGTCAGCCACGCAAAAAAACACCAGTAGATTATAAAAAAGAATCATCTGAACAAACTTCCAATCATCATGTTGATGACAATAGAGATGCACTACGTTTTGAAGCAGCCGCTTATGATAAAGACAGTGATGTAATATGCGATAACAATAATAACGAGATTTTAATTCCGAATGACAGTATGGAAGACGATAAAGGTACAACTAATAATAGTGCCAACACTAGCGGCAATATCATTACTGAAGCGGATAATCCACAAGCAAATAGATAAGCGCTATAACCTTATTAGGTAACGCTGTTAAATAACTTTCATTAGAAAACATTAAAAAATCTATCACAAACCCTTTGGAGCCTATGGCAGTGACTGACGACACAAAAGATAATCTGCTCAAACGTGTACTAACGGCAAGTCTCTATTGGCTAAAGCAGTTTGCGCAGTTATGGTCGCTACAGACACTAACGGACTTACCTGATCGCTTAAGAAATCTATGGCAGCAGCTGATTGGCTCTTATTGGTTCATTCCAACTGCTTGTGTGCTGACAGGATTACTGTTAGCACCTTTGTTCATCGCTATCGATCAACAATTTGATCGTGCAACCGTTAGGGATATTAGTTTTGCTTTTACAGGTGATGATTCCTCTGCAAGATCTATTATGACCACGATTGCAGGAGCGGTATTAGGCGTAGCTGGTACCACTTTTTCGATTACCATTGCCGTCCTTTCTATGGCCTCGTCACAGTTTGGGCCACGACTCTTACGTAACTTTCTGACTGATAAATCAAATCAGTTCGTGCTTGGTGCCTTCATCGGTACGTTTAGCTATAGCTTGTTGGTTTTAAAATCTATTCATAAGTATGATGTGGATTTTGGTGTGCCGCACCTATCAGTAACCTTTGCTATCTTTATGGCAATTGTTTGTGCATTGTTGTTGGTTTATTTTGTACAGCATATGGTGCATGCTATTCAAGCGTCACGTGTCATTCAAGGAGCCAGTAATGACACTATCAAAAACATTCATTACTGGTATAGCGATAACTGCGATATTCAGCATCAGCAAGATGTAGCGGATAGTGACATTGAACATTATCATTCTTGGCGCGCTACTCCTATCTATGCACCAAGCTCAGGCTATCTACAACAGATGTATTTTGAGTCACTCATTACCCTAGCAAAAGACTATGGCGGCGTGGTGCAATTACATACCAATCTCGGTGATTTTGTCACTGATAAAAACGTCATAGGGCATTTTTATCAGCGCCCAGCAGGTCATATAAGCAATCTAGAAAAGACTACAATCTCTCAGCTAGCAATCTCTCCACACACACCTGATGGAATATTTTGGCAACGCTTTGCTACTTGTCTTCATTTTGAACGCCAGTCGGCATACTCTAATGATATTGGCTCAAGCTTAGGACAGATAACTGAAATTGCTGTACGAGCCTTATCTCCTGGTATTAACGATCCTAAGACAGCGGTAAACTGTGTGCAATCCTTAACTATTTGCTTGAGCTTAATGATGCGTCGGCAGCCACCTAGCCCTTATCATTTTTATACGCCACCAAAAGACAAGGATGAATCTGATATTACGGTTAATCAGCCACGAATAGCAATACTGGCTCTCGTTACCCGAACGCCAAAAATATCTGATTTTATCGAAACCTCGCTGGGTGAAATACGTCGTTATGCTACTACTGATTTAATGGTGTTAAAGGCACTTTGTCAGGCAGTAACTGATCTAAATTATGCTCGAGTAAATAGCGCACAGCGGCAAACATTATTACGTGAGCTGACTTTGATTGAACACGCGGGTCAAGCCAACCTAAGTTATAGGGAGCTAGTAGAGGATTTGCTGGCTATGTGTCAACAAGCACGGCAGTTTATTCATGATGATAATGCTCAACATCAACATTTTGAATATATTAGCGAGTTCGATGCGCACATTTATAAAGCCTTACAGACACAATCAAGATAGATAGTTATGGTGTAGTCGAATATATAAGCACAGGTTTAGTTATATATTAGTTACGAATATAAGTGAAGGTTAAAGCAACTAAACCAGCACGGTATCTGGGCTTAATAACCTTTAGCCTTACGACAATTTTTATACTCACTTGAGACCTCTTTTATGGCATCTGCGACCAGCCTAACCATACTCGAAATCAGCGCCATCTTTTTATCGATTACCGCTTTATTGACCTATATCAATCACCGCTTTATTGGTTTACCAACCACTATCGGTGTGATGGTCATCTCTATCGTATTATCTATGGTAGCGATATTTTTAGGTTTTTTAGGCTTTGATCAGCTTATTGATTATGAGGTTAGTTTATTAGATCAGCTAGATTTCACTGAAGTATTGCTTGATGGCATGCTCTCCATGCTCTTATTTGCCGGTGCTCTACACGTAAATATTGGCGATTTGAAGCGTTATAGACTACCGATTGGCATCCTTGCCTGTATTGGTACCGTCGTGTCAGCAGTACTTATCGCCACTGCTCTTTACTTTATGCTGCCGTTACTTGGCTTCGGGCTACCTTTTATTTGGTGCTTATTGTTTGGCGCGTTGATATCGCCTACAGATCCTATTGCGGTTATGGGTATTTTAGCATCTGCAGGTGCCCCAAAAAGCATTGAAACTGTCATCGCTGGCGAATCATTATTTAACGATGGCATTGGTGTCGTTATATTCGTCTTATTGCTCGGCATTTTATCCAGTGGTGATATTCCAACGGCTAATTATGTGGCACATACTCTAGCTGTTGAAGCGGGTGGCGGTATCATCTTTGGTTTGATACTCGGGGCCATTTTGTACTACATGATTAAAAGTATTGATAGCTATCAAGAAGAAGTGCTATTGACGCTTGCAGGCGTGATAGGTGGTTACGCGCTAGCCAGCCATTGGCATTTGTCAGGACCATTAGCGATGGTGATGATGGGCTTAATGGTCGGAAATCGTGGTCGTGAGCTGGCAATGAGTGACAAGACTCGCCATTATATTGATTTATTTTGGGAATTAATTGATGAGATTTTAAACGCGATTTTATTCGTCTTGATCGGTCTTGAAGTGGTCGTTATTGCCTACTCAGGTAATTTATTTATCGCTGGTGGCTTGACCATTATTATTGCCCTACTTGCTCGCCTTATTGTCGTAGGCATGACTACTAAAACCTTTAGCCGCCAATTGAAGCTACCAGAAGGTGCTTGGAAAGTACTGACATGGGGCGGGCTGCGTGGCGGTATTTCAGTTGCCTTAGTATTACAGCTGCCGTCCGGAACAGAGCGCGACATTCTATTGGCACTGACTTATGCTGTGGTAGTATTCTCTATCTTAGTGCAAGGACTAAGCATCGGTAAAGTTGCCAAAATGATCCAGCCTGTGCAACAAAATCGATTATAAGCTTAATCAATTTATGGCTAAGCTATGTAAAAAAAGGGCCAGCACTAGATATTATCTTTAATGCTGGCTCTCTGGTTTTCACACTAGAATTTCTATGATAGCTATAATTTATGGTGATTACAAAAGGACGATTATAAAGTTCGTGTGTCATTTTATATCAACCCTTTTCGCTTCATATTGCGATAGACCACAACCACAATAATAATATTTAACACCAAAATACCCAATTTGAACCAATCAAACGGGCTAATGATCAAGTAGTACAACTCGATAGGGATAAATATCCCATAACCGATGACACTAAACCAATATGCCCAGGTCTTATCTTGCCATAATCCATAAGCTTCAATGAAACGCAGACTAACGTAAGCGAAAATCAATAGCATGAAAAGTGGCCAATTTTTGCTTGCTTGCTGAGCCAGTTGCACAACACTGTCAATCTGCGGGGTCAGCAGGTTTCCAAAATAATATTGCCATGAGTCCGTTGCCGTGGCTAGCCAATGCTCTAGATCAGTATGCCAAAACCATAATGCAAAAGCACCTGACAGCGCACCAGTACCTTTGACAATCTCGTAGATTGCCACCGCCTTAATTGATTCACTAGACTCACTATCCATTTTACTCGGCAGATTGTCATCATCTCCTAGAGACTTATGGTTTTTGCTGGCTGAAGATGGTGGCAAGTTACCATTCTGCTGAGGCGAATTAGCCAAAGAAGGTCTCCACGACTCGACCTTGCAAGTACTGATTAAAGAATGGCGTATTTTTGCCATTCGATAACATAGTATCTGTCGTCACTTGCCATTCAAGGTTAGGGTCAACCAATATTGCACCGCCCATGCTTTCATATTTGTTACTTATACCAGCAATTTGTGCCGGGTTAATGCAAATCTTGTCTACCAGCTGCTCTAGCGTTAACACCTCATCTTTTACTAACTGACAGGCTAGCGCCATAAACGTATCAAAGTTTGAGATACCAGGCGTACTCTCAGCAAAGGGGGCTTTTTTTGCGGTAGAATTTAAAGGCTCGTGATGACTACAAATTGCATCAATAGTCCCATCTTTAAGCCCGCGAAGCAGTGCTTGCTGATCCGTGTTACTACGCAACGGCGGTAGCACATAAGCTTGGGCGTTGAAGCCTTCTAGATTGTCATCCGTTAGATATAGCTGATGCATAGCCACATCACAAGTCACGGGCAGACCTTTGTCTTTCGCCCAGCGCATTAGCTCAACTGAAGACTTACAGGATAACTGACTAAAATGCGCAGCAATGCCTGTCTCTTCTACCATCAGTAACTGGGTGGACAATGCTACCGTCTCAGCAATCCAAGGAATACCTTGTAGTCCGTGATACGAGGCGATATAACCTTCATGCGCTACCCCATCACCAGACAGACTTGCCTCATCAGGATAGAAGAATACTTTCATGCCAAAGGTTGCTGCATACTCCAAGGTGCGTAGCAGTACCAAATCATTGCTAAAAGGCCTACGCGCATTAGAGACTGCGATACAGCCACCTTTTTTTAGACCTGCGATATTCGAGGGATTTTCTCCTCGCAAGCCTTCAGTCAAAGCGCCTAAAATATGTAAATGGATACCACCATCGAGCAATGCACGTTCGCGAAGACCTTTAAGTAGCGAGCCATTTTCTAGGATAGGACTTGTATCGGGTGGCGTAATAACATGCAAAAATCCATTAGCGCGGGCAGCACGGCCTTCTGAAATTAGGGTGCCATGCTGTTGCTGACCAGGCTCTCGCAGACGCGCACACAAATCCACCAGTGGTGGTAGCAGCCAAGTCTCTCGACCAGCCTCAAGATTTGCCAGTTTAGCAATCGCCTCACTCGGTAACGATTTTTTGAAAGCATTAGGAAGTAAATCTGTCATCTGCGCATCAGTAGTGATGGGATTAGTCATGAGCTTTTTTTACCATATCAATAATAATTAAATGAATAAAATAGAAAGGCTTAACAGGCGAACGTAAACCATAAAGTGTTAATTTTACCTTTACTGATTATTCGTTTTTTTGTGAATTTCTGGCCGCTTGGTGGGCACGTTGGCCTTCCATGGCTAGTGAGAGCACCGCCATTCGAATCGCAACACCATTGCTTACTTGCTTTAAAATAACAGACTGCGCGCCATCGGCCACATTTGATGCAATCTCAATACCACGATTCATCGGTCCTGGATGCATAACTAGGGCGTCAGGCTTAGCCAATGCCACCCGTTCAGGTGTAATACCATAGTGTTTGTAATATTCACTTGATGACGCCAATAGCGGTGATCCAATACGCTCGTTTTGAATTCTAAGTCCCATAATAACATCACAATCAGTCACACAGCTATTCATATCTTCGTAGACTTGAACACCAAAACGCTCAATCCCTTTAGGCAATAAAGTACGTGGGGCAATCACACGAATATCTTTAACCCCAAGGGTTTTTAAGGCGCTAATATCTGAGCGCGCTACTCTAGAATGCTTAATATCACCGATAATAGCCACCGATAGCTCTTCAAATGGACGCGGCGCTTCACGATGAATGGTCAACATATCGAGCATACCTTGAGTCGGATGTGCGTGCCAGCCATCACCGCCATTAATAATAGCGATATCCGGTGTCACTTCAGTCGCCATAAAATGTGCAGCCCCTGATGCTGAATGACGCACAACAAAAATATCGGCTGTCATTGCCTCCAAATTCCATAGCGTATCGCGTAAACTCTCGCCTTTTTTTGTACTAGAGCGGGCAATATCGATGTTTAATACATTGGCCCCAAGACGCTTTTCTGCTACTTCAAAGGTAGTACGAGTACGAGTTGACGGCTCAAAGAACAGGTTCATTACTGTACAACCATCAAGCTCAGGCCGATTAACCAACAGACCATTTTCATCAAAAAAAGTCTCTGCTTTAGCAATAATTGCTTGTAGCTGTGCTTTATTTAATCCTTCAACCCCTAGGAAATGACGCAGACTACCGTCTTCATTTAGCTGTGGGCGGCTAAGCGAAGTGTTGAGTCTTTGGTGAATAGTATCGTGATCGAATTTGGCATATTTGGATGGTGATATAGTATTGATAGGCATATTTTTCTTGGAAGTTGGCATAATGGTAAGTCTTTATTATGGGTTTATATCGAGTCAATCATATCGGTTTATTCATTTATAATCATCACCATGTGTACAGACACAAGGACATATTGGCACTTATTTGCTACACTTTACCGCATTGGCATACATGGCCTTATTCGCTTTTATAAAAAGACTAATGTTTCTTATAATAAACGGCAAGTAGTAAGCGGCAAGTCTAACTAAATTATCAATAATAATAGATATAGTGTAGCTGATTTTGCAGTCAGGACAAAGATAACGTGTCTGCTATTTGCATATTTACTCATTTAAATGAATACTTAGCTTATTTAGAATGACCCAAGTGACAAGCTTAATCTACTGTATTTTAAAACTTATTATTTCTCTACCTTTTACCACTCATCTCATTTATTAGGAAGTATTATGACGACCTTAGCACACTATCTAAAAGAACGAAAAACCGACTCCGCTGTTGGCGATGTAATTACGACTATTACTGAAGTCGGCAAAACTATCTCACAGCTGCTTAGAAAAGGGGCACTGGCAGACATTTTAGGGGAAGCAGGTAATCAAAACGTCCAAGGTGAAGAGCAAAAGAAGCTTGATGTATTGGCTAATGACTTACTTCTAGATGCTTTAGCACAAAACAAGCATTGTGCTGGCGTCGCCTCAGAAGAGCTAGATGATGCTACTCCTGCCAATGCCGATGGTAGCTTGCTCGTATTATTTGACCCCCTTGATGGCTCATCGAACATCGATATCAATATGGCAGTAGGGACGATTTTTTCTATTCTACCCTACCAGCGCCAAGGGCAAACTAGTGAGAACAGTGATTTCCTACAGGCTGGTAATGCACAGCTTGCAGCAGGTTATTTATTATATGGTACGTCTACCATGCTGGCATTGACGGTAGCTGATAACGTGGTTATGTTCAGCTTAGATCCAGATAACAATGATTACGTGCTAGTCGAAGACAATGTACAGATCGATGCCGATACCAGCGAATATGCTATCAATAGTTCAAACTATCGTTATTGGCGTGCACCCATGCAGCAGTATATTGATGAGCTAATCGCTGGCGATACCGGAGTACGTGGTCGTGATTTCAACATGCGCTGGGTGGCAGCCATGGTTGGTGATGTACACCGTATCTTATGCCGCGGTGGGCTATTCACTTATCCTTTTGACACCAAATATGCCAATAAAGCTGGCAAATTACGTTTGATGTATGAAGCCAATCCAATGAGCCTACTCATTGAACGTGCTGGCGGTAGTGCAACTGATGCGACAAATCGTATTTTAGATATTGCCCCAACTGATATTCACCAACGTGTCCCTGTAGTACTTGGTAGTAAAAACGAAGTCGACTACATTAAAGACTTACATCTAAAGCACGGCGATAAATAAGTAATACTTTTTTATTACTTTTCATGACTTCGCCCTATACATCAAAAGTAGCCAGATCAACATTCAGCAAAAGATAACTTGGACTGGCTAACTTTTGGTGTTGTTAATTTTACCTTTATTCTTAAGCAGTCAACTATGACATTAGAACCTACCGAGCTAATCACTTCAGACAAAAACACTTCCGTTAAGCTCGTAAAAGCACTTTTGTCTCAGGCACGTCAGCGTAAAAAACAAGGTCAGACGGTACTTGAAGGTGTGCATCTTATTGACGCGGCCCTACGTAGCGACTATCCGTTCGTCCAAATACTACTAGCCGAATCAGCGCACAAGCATCCTGAGGTTCAGCAAATCTTAACGCGCCTACCGACTTACACTAGTATCTTAACTTTGTCAGATGCACTTTATGAAAGCATTAGAAGTCTAGGTACAGGCATTGATATCATGGCGATTATCAATATACCAACACCAAGCTTAACGATGATAGATTATGACTGCCTGATACTGAACGATGTACAAGATAGTGGCAACGTTGGTACGCTATTACGCACCGCAGCAGCTACTGGTATTGATACAGTGTTATGCACTAGCGCAACTGCACAAGCATGGTCACCCAAGACGCTACGAGCAGGAATGGGTGCGCAGTTTGCGCTAACTATTTATGAGGGTTTGAGTAGTCAAGATATTTTAGACTATGTGCAAACCCCTTTGCTTGCGACCAGCTCACATACTGACACTTTGATTTATGAGCATGATCTGACAGCTCCTACTGCTTGGATTATGGGACATGAAGGTCAAGGCGTTTGCGAGGAGCTGATGCAATGTGCCACCCCTATTGCATTACCACAGCCCAATGGACAAGAGAGCCTCAATGTTGCGATTGCAGGGGCGCTATGTCTTTATGAGACGCTACGTCAGCGCCGTTACAACTAAGTTCACATATAGTTAAAGTGAAATAGCTATATTAGCTTAGCGTTTAAACATAAAAAATCCCGCTATTGATGATAGCGGGATTTTTTATAGATTATCTGTCTAACTTAAATTTTGCTAGTTAGCTCAGGTAATGCTTCAAATAAATCAGCTTCTAAGAAATAATCAGCAACACTGGCGATTGGAGATTCTGGGTCATTATTGATTGCAACGATAACCTTAGAGTCTTTCATACCTGCCAAATGCTGAATAGCGCCGGAGATACCAGCAGCGATATATAGATCTGGTGCGACGATTTTACCCGTTTGACCAACCTGCATATCGTTAGGTACGTAGCCAGCATCAACAGCGGCACGTGATGCACCAACAGCAGCGCCTAATTTATCTGCTAATGGCTCAATATATTTAGTGAAGTTTTCACCATTTGCTAAGGCGCGACCACCAGATACGACGATTGAAGCTGACGTCAATTCAGGACGGTCAGATTTAGCCATCTCTTCGTTGACGAAGCTTGATTTGCCAGATTCCTGTATATTGTCGATTGTCTCAACAGTTGCAGAACCGCCTTCAGCAGCGACTGGATCAAAAGCAGTTGTACGTACCGTCAATACCACTTTATCTTCTGTTGTCTTAACAGTAGCAGTCGCGTTGCCAGCATAAATAGGACGCTCAAAAGTTTGTGCATCTATGACAGCAGAGATTTCCGACAGCATGCTTACATCTAGTAAAGCCGCTGTACGTGGCATGAAGTTCTTGCCTGTTGTCGTAGCAGGAGCGATGATATGGCTGTAATCTCCAGCGATATCTGCAACCAATAGCGAGATGTTTTCTGCCATTTGATGCTCATAAGCTGCATTGTCTGCTAGTAGTACTTTGCTTACGCCTTCAACTTTTGCCGCTTCGTCAGCGACTGCTTGATTACCGCTACCAGCGACCAACACATGAATGTCGTCACCCATTTGCTTAGCAGCTGCAATTGTATTTAAAGTTGCCTTTTTTAGACTGGCATTGTCATGTTCTGCATATACCAAAATTGCCATTTTTTTGTCCTTTATTTATTGGTTCATGTCGTCAGATAGCTTTTCAAATAGGGCGTTTAGGATATCGAAACCCTATAAACACCATCGCAAATATTAAATTACTTTTGCTTCATTTTTTAGCTTATCGACCAATTCATCAACTGAGGCCACTGTAATACCAGCTTTACGCTCAGCAGGTGGCATAACTTTAGTGATTTCTTGCTTAGAGGTCATGTCTACGCCAAAATCTGCTGGAGTTTTTTCATCAAGCGGCTTTTTCTTCGCTTTCATAATGTTAGGCAGCTTTGCATAGCGTGGTTCGTTCAGACGTAAGTCAGTAGTGATAACTGCAGGTAGTGAAAGCGCAACTGTTTGCAAGCCGCCATCGACTTCACGAGTAACGTTTACTTTGTCGCCTTCAACTTTCACTTCTGAAGCAAACGTACCTTGACCGATACCCATTAGTGCAGCAAGCATCTGACCTGTTTGGTTATTGTCGTCATCAATAGCCTGTTTACCCAACAAGATAATATCAGTACTCTCTTGCTCAGCAATACTCTTCAAAATCTTAGCGACTTGTAGTGGATATGGCTTGGCATCAGTTTGTACCAAAACACCACGGTCAGCACCCAATGCTAGAGCCGCACGAATCTGCTCTTGTGATTCTTTTGGACCAATTGAAGCTACAATAATCTCATCGATCACGCCAGCTTCTTTTAGACGAACTGCTTCTTCTACTGCAATCTCATCAAATGGGTTTATAGACATTTTGGTGTTCGATAGATCTACACCAGAGTTATCAGCTTTTACACGAACTTTTACGTTGTAATCAATGACACGCTTGACCGCGACTAATGCTTTCATACGTTCCTCGTTTATTAATGTTATGAATTAAAAAATATAAATCAACAACCATTGATTTATTTTGGTTCAAAATCTTACTTAAAAGTCATGACTGAGTTTGCTAGCCACTACTCATCAGGCTTAGATTATTAGACCTAACTATCTTGCGTGAGCATCTCGATAAGGTCAAGACAACGCCGTGAATAATGCGTCATAAATTTGTCACTATTCATTTAAAACATAGCGTTTTTAGTGAAATATCATGATTTTATTGTTCAAAATTCAATAGTTCTTACCTTTGTAACATTACTAGGCTTTTATTCTATTGAAATTTTATTATTACATAGTTTAGCTAAGCATTGTTCAAAGCATCTTTTATTGGTGCAGTTTTAGCAGGATTAATTAGCATCTCACTATCACGCACGTCGTCAAATAATGACCAATCAGGTCTTACATCATCGTTTTTAATCACGCTCATATCGCCAGTCGTTTCCATAATCACCACAAAGACCTGTGATTTTGACTTGATACTATTTTTGCGCAATACCTGTTGTACATCGCTAGTACTCAAATTGGCTTCTTTCAGATTATCCCAAAAGTACTCACCATGCGCCATTAGGATAATCGGTTGATTATCAATCAATGCTTTTAATGGTTTAATTTTGCGCCTTATAATTGAGACAAGCCCTTGAATGATAAACAGTACGCCAACTGCAAACAACCCTTGTAGTAATGATGGCGAATCAGACAATACTGTTGATGCCAAAATACTACCAATACCTACCGTCATTGCAAAGTCATGGCTTGATAACTTAGAGAAACTACGTAGTCCCATAAAGCGCGTAAATATCATTAGGCCAACATAAAAACCTATGGCAGATAAAGAGATGCCGAATACTTGTTGCCAATCAATTGAAAACCACGCTTCCCATTTCATAATATCACCTTATTGCACTATTTTACTGATAGTTAATGATTTAATATTTATTATTAAATAGATTATTAAGCACTTTAAACAAAGCTATGGACTCGTTTTTTTGACAAAAAAAAGCAACCTGATAAGAGGTTGCTTTTAATATACAGTCTAAACAATATGTTTGTTGTTATACAACAAATCAATCTTGGCTTATATAGAATCTTTTAGTATTAACAATGACTGATAAATCAGTCAAAATTAACAATAAGTAAGATTAGATAGCTTCGATTTGCTCAGCTTGTGGGCCTTTCTTGCCATCACCTAAGATGAAAGACACTTTTTGACCTTCGGCTAGAGTTTTAAAACCGTTACCTTGGATAGCGCTGTAGTGAGCGAATACGTCTTGTCCGCCATTGTCTTGAGCGATAAAACCAAAACCTTTAGCTTCATTAAACCACTTTACAGTGCCTTCAACTTTATCTGACATAAATTTTCCTAACTCTTTAACTGTTGGCGAGACTTGTGTCATCACCGATTAATTGACAAATACTCAGTCGAATCATGAGCTAAAGCTCAGACTAAATAGCATTATATCTTAATGATATTCAACTATTTCTGTCTAAAGTTCCCTGAGTACAGTTGTAGTATAGCAGTTTTTATTGTCAATGGTATGTTAAATTAGCAGGTTTTGTAAATGTAAAGTTGGTAATTTGATGAACTTATGTAATTAAACATGAAAACTATTCTTATTTAATTATTGATTTAAAACAGGTAACCAAGGAGAGACCAAGACTAACAAACACAATCCAAAGAATATCAATGAAAATGATTGACTGTAAGCAATATATTTAGAAGGTATCACTAAGTCTTCTGGAGAATCTGGGATACCACGAAGCTTAAGTAAACGCGTACCATAAATCCAACCAAATATTGTATAAAGTCCATAAGCTGCAGGCAACGTAGTTGCTAATGGTGTCAAATCAATGACATACATCATCACTACAGAGACAAAGAACCAAGACGTATCTAATAGTGAGCTAAATTGGAAAAATAGAGATTTGGGTAATTTGCCATTGGTGCGCTTAAGCATTTCACCCTCTACCCAAATCAGAACGGCAACTACGGCACTGAAAAAGATATATGCGAATTGCGGTGTCAGCCAGTCTGGAAAAGATATTTGCACAGCACACAACCTATAATATAAATGAAAAGAAAAAAGATAACTTGGACGCCACTATGTTTAAGCTTGTTAAGCCACAGCAAACAATTTTTAGATAAATGGCCTGCCAGCTGTCTATATTGGGTAGCTATCGTAGATTTTCAAGCGGGATTTTTTGTTGCTTCCGAATGCGTACGGTGAAGAGCACTACTGTTATTATCCAAGCTTGTTAGAAGCACGCATCTCAATTACTCATCATTAAAAAACCCATGCTATCTAGTGATAACATGGGTTTTGATTACTATCAGTATTAACCTCAGAATCTGGTTGTTTAATAACTGATCTAATAGTTAAAATATAGCTTTTTAGTTTTTGTCTTTATCAATGATTTTGTTACCACCGATCCAAGGCATCATGCCACGAAGTTTGGCACCAGTTTTCTCAATTTCATGCTCAGCGTTATTACGACGACGGGCAGTCATAGATGGATAGTTGGTTGCGCCTTCATTGATGAACATCTTCGCGTATTCACCAGATTGAATGCGTTTTAGGGCATTACGCATGGCTTCGCGTGATTGTTCATTAATCACTTCCGTACCAGTCACATACTCGCCATATTCAGCGTTATTACTGATTGAATAGTTCATATCAGCGATGCCGCCTTCGTACATTAAGTCGACGATAAGCTTGAGCTCATGTAAACATTCAAAGTAAGCCATTTCTGGTGCATAACCAGCTTCGGTTAGGGTCTCAAAGCCCATTTTAACTAGCTCAACAGCGCCGCCACACAATACCGCTTGCTCACCAAATAAGTCAGTTTCAGTCTCATCTTTAAAAGTCGTTTCGATAATACCTGAACGACCACCACCAACACCAGCAGCGTAAGATAGTGCTAACTGCTTGGCTTGACCTGAAGCATCTTGATAGATAGCGATAAGATCAGGAATACCGCCGCCTTTCACAAACTCAGAGCGTACTGTATGACCTGGTGCTTTAGGTGCAACCATAATAACGTCAAGATCTTTACGTGGTACAACTTGGTTGTAATGAATAGCGAAACCATGAGCAAAAGCTAGCGTAGCGCCTTCTTTAATATTAGGCTCAATCACATCGCTATACAGTTGTCTTTGGAACTCATCAGGCGTCAGAATCATGACTACGTCAGCGGCTTTAACCGCATCTTCTACTTCAGAAACTTTTAAGCCAGCATTTTCAGCTTTTTTCCATGAACCAGAGTTGGCGCGTAGACCAACAGTCACATCCACACCAGATTCTTGCAAGTTCAATGCATGGGCGTGCCCTTGTGAACCATAACCAATAATGGCAACTTTTTTGCCTTGGATGATAGATAGATCACAATCTTTATCGTAAAAAACGTTCATAGGTAGAGTCCTTTTCCTCAATCATGGAAAGCCATGGGTAGTAGTTACTTATATCGCAGTTACCTTTCACAAATACTTTCTTGGAACAGTCAGCGATATAAGCTTAGTAGTAAGTGTTAATAGATTAATTTTAAACAAGGTAATATTATATGCTTAGTGTTTTTTCACCGCGAGCAATACCAATCACGCCTGAGCGTACTACTTCTAATACACGCTCACGACCGATAGTATCAATGAAACCGTCCAGCTTAGCGGTATCACCAACGATTTGGATAGTATATAAGTTCGAATTCACATCAACAATCTGTGCACGGAAGATGTCAGCACTGCGTTTGATTTCTTCACGTATACTGCCAGTAGCACGAACTTTAATCAGCATCAGTTCACGTTCAACGTGCACATTATCAGATAAGTTCAATACTTTAATGACTTCAATCAGCTTATGCAACTGCTTGGTAATTTGTTCAATTTTTTCGGGTGACGTGATAGTTGTCAGCGTCAAGCGTGAGATAGAGGGGTCTTCTGTCGGTGCGACGTTTAGAGTCTCAATATTATAACCACGCTGGGAGAATAAGCCGACTAACCGCGACAACGACCCCGCTTCGTTTTCCATCAATACCGAAATCAGATGTTGTTGCATTAGGTACGCTCCCCTTTTGATAACCACATGTCGCGCATCGTCTGACCAGCGATTTGCATTGGATATACATGCTCATTACGATCAACGTAAACGTCAATAAATACTAGCTTATCTTTGATGGCCATCGCTTCAGCCAACTGCTCTTCCATTTTGTCAGGATCAGTGATTTTGATACCCACGTGACCATAGCTTTCAGCCAATTTTACAAAATCTGGTAGCGAGTTCATATAAGACTGCGCATGACGACCTTCATAAAGCATATCCTGCCACTGTTTAACCATACCCAACTGTGCATTATTCAAGTTCAGTATTTTTACTGGCAGATTATACTGTAAGCAAGTTGATAACTCTTGAATATTCATCTGAATAGAGCCTTCACCTGTGATGCAGACCACATCGCGCTCAGGGTTAACAAGCTTAGCTGCCATCGCATAAGGCAAGCCAACACCCATAGTACCAAGTCCACCTGAGTTAAGCCACTGACGAGGTTCTTTATAAGTATAGTAGAGTGCAGCAAACATTTGATGTTGCCCAACATCACTTGTAATGATCGCATTACCATCAGTGATTTTACACAAGGCCTGTACGACACTTTGTGGCTTGATGCCATGCTCTGTACTGGTGTCATAACGTAAACCATGACGCGTACGCCATTCATTAATTTGTGCCCACCAATCTAATAAAGCATGTTGATCCAGCTCTTTATCGTCGCCAACCATTGCTAACATTTCAGTAAGTACTGACTTGACGTCACCAACAATCGGAATATGCGCCATAATCGTTTTAGAGATTGACGTTGGATCAATATCAATATGAATAATAGTAGCGTTTGGACAGAATTTTTTAACGTTATTGGTCACACGGTCATCGAAACGTGCACCAACTGCCAAGATAACATCTGAATGGTGCATAGTCATGTTTGCTTCGTACGTACCATGCATCCCTAACATGCCTAAAAATTGACGATCAGAGCCTGGAAAACCACCAAGACCCATAAGAGTATTAGTCACTGGCAAGTTTAGCTTATGAGCCAAGCTTGTTAGTTCTTTATGGGCATCACCCAGAACCACACCACCACCCGAATATATGATTGGACGCTTAGCAGCTAATAGCGTTTCAATAGCTTTTTTGATCTGACCACTATGCCCTTTAACGGACGGCTGGTAAGAACGCATGAATACTTCACTTGGATATTCATAAGCGTACTTTTCGTTAGGTGCAGTCATATCTTTAGGTACGTCAATGACGACAGGACCTGGACGGCCTGACCTTGCGATATGGAATGCCTTTTTTACAATCGTTGGAATCTCGCTGGCATGGCGTACTTGAAAGCTATGCTTAACGATAGGACGCGAAACACCAACCATATCCGTTTCTTGGAAGGCATCTTCACCGATCAAGCTACTCGGTACTTGCCCTGCAATAACAACCATCGGTATTGAGTCCATAAAAGCTGTAGCAATAGCAGTAACCGTATTGGTAGCACCAGGTCCTGATGTCGCTAGTACTACTCCAGTATTGCCAGTTACTCGCGAATAAGCATCCGCCATATGGCCTGCCGCTTGCTCATGGCGAACTAGAATATGTTCGATATTGTCTTGCTGGAACAGAGCATCATAAATGTGCAGAACAGCACCGCCTGGATAGCCAAAAATATATTCGACACCTTCGTCGGTTAGTGATTGCACCAGCATTTCAGCACCGGATAACATCACAGGCTGAGCGCTACCTTCAGCGATTAACTGTTGTTTTTCATCGAAATTCTTGGCAGCATTACCCGTTTGGGTATGTCCGGTCATGTTCGGACTTTGCGTAGTTTGCGTCACTGTCATCACCTTATCAATAATATGTGATCACCATGTCAGAGCACAGCTGTATTACAAGACAGCAGGTTACCCAAACATAGCAATTTATCTGGTCAGTTTTTGATAGGAGTTTACCGATATACAGTGACAAGATGCTGATTAAAGCATTTATAAAAGAAGCTTATTATTAGTAAAAAATGTAAAAACATTAAAGTAATTAGATATAGTCAGATAAATGCCAAACCTAGTGACAACACAAATTGCAAAAGTATGAGCAACATACCGACAGAACGGTCGCACTTTACCTTACATAATG
The DNA here is from genome assembly GCF_001593285.1 of Psychrobacter sp. P2G3. Classification (NCBI taxonomy): domain Bacteria; kingdom Pseudomonadati; phylum Pseudomonadota; class Gammaproteobacteria; order Moraxellales; family Moraxellaceae; genus Psychrobacter; species Psychrobacter sp. P2G3. The sequence goes on along the minus strand of NZ_CP012529.1, from coordinate 716,665 downwards.
CATTATTGAAGGTTGCAGATACTGTACTTAACTTTTAACATCTAAAAATAATAAGTTTATCTTAGTCATTGTAGACCGATGAGTCCGGAGACAGTAAGTTCAGCTTAGAATAAAGGTTTTGGCAACCATTACTCATATTACACTGCGTTACTGTCACAAAGAGAATAAATCTGCAAATGCTACTGATAAGCAGCAAGTAGTAATTATTCCCAAGTGCTACGGCAATATCATAAAAGCCGCTCACTGACCAATCAACTGCTATTATATTCGATGGTTTGACCGCTATTGTCAAGAAAAACTTGTGAAACCCAACCTTAACTATTAGTTATTAAATAATATACATTTACTATTATTTTTTGCTAGAATCAATCTCTATTGTATTGTCATTGTAATTTATACAACAGTGCCATCGCGCTCAAATATGAATACTTGTTTTTTATTTGTTAAAAGGATTGCTAGCATGGCATATTCACTCATGATCAACACTGCTAATAAACTGCTCATCGGGGTTGCCACCACTTGTCTGCTTGCTCTGTCAATGAACGCTAGTCATGCCATTCAAGTTTATAAGTCCATTGGTGCACATGGCGAAGTTAAATATAGTCAGCATGCTCCGCAAAATGCTCGGAATATTGAGGTGATTGAGTTCCGTAGTGACGGTAGACAAGCTAACGCAGGTCAGATGGCAGGCAAAACAGATGTTAATCAGAACAGTGGCGCTCAGAATGCAGAAGAGCAGAGAGTAGCGCAATTAGAGGCTCGTATCAAAGATCAAGAAGCTCAGGCAAACGCACAACGTTGTCAGTCATTACGTAATAATTTAACCAATTTGAATGTTGGCGGCCGTATTTATGAGATGGATGCAAATGGTAAACGCCAATATCTAGACGGCCGCGAAATTGAACTTAAGCGTGAGCGTGTACAGCAAGCGATTGGACAATATTGTAAAGGTACTGAAACTTAAAAACCTACTGGTTTCCAAACAAACACTAATATTTGAAGCACTTTTAACCATATCAGTATTTATTTAGTCAGTTAGATTTTGCATAATATGACGAATGGCTGCAGGCATATCCTGTGCCTGCAAGCCGCGCTGTCCAATCAATAGCTGATTATTATTTGCATAATCACGTGTTCTAGAACTACCTAGCTGCTGATTAACTAAGACATCTCTTGTCAATAGATCTCCTGCTGATGCATGAATAAGTACCGCCTGACGTAAGCTACTCTGCCCACTTTTCAAATCTTGCTGAGCCAATAGTCCGGCAGTTACTCCAGATAATACATCTCCCATGCCAGCTGTCGCCATTCCAGCATTACCAGCACCGCAAACGTATATTTCCCCATGCTCCAACACCAGCGATCCTGCGCCTTTTAATACCCAATCACCGCCATAGATATTTGCGCAGTGCTGTATAGCTGATAATCGATCACTCTCCACCTCGTTAATTTCTTTATTTAACAACTTCGCCGCCTCACCACTATGCGGGGTTAAGCAAACCTTATGCGTCTTACTATATTCTCTTAGCTGGGTAACGACTTCATGCTTATCAGCTTGCAGCGCTGCTAAATGGTATAGGCCATCTGCATCAATGACCACAGAAATGCCTTTTGCCATTATTGCTTGAATATAACGAACAAATAAATTTTCTGCTTTCTTATCACGCCCCATTCCCATACCAATGGCAACTACACTTGCATCCCCAATTAGCTTTTCAACGCCATCTTGATGATGTAAATTAATCGTCATAGCATCAGGTAACGAGGTCAATAGCGCTCCATGAAAGGCTTGATGACAGGCAACCGTTATCTTGCCAGCTCCAGTTGCCATTGCACTAGCAGAGGTCAGTATTGCTGCGCCGCCCATACCTTGAGAACCATCAATACGATTGCCTCCAATGGCCAATACATGACCGTAGCTGCCCTTGTAACTATTCTGTCGACGTGGTGCTAGACCTTGAGCGCTTGTAAGCAATGTAGCAACGGGTTCTACCGATGCATAAGGTATCAGCGGTATGTCAATGAGCTTTCCGCTATAATCCATCCCATCTTTGGTATGTAGTCCAAACTTGCGCGCAATCAAGCATAATGTGACATCTGCCTGTATCGCTAAATGCTCAAAAACCTGTCCTGTAGAGGCGACTAGACCACTTGGGATATCGACTGCAATTACCAAGGTATTATGCTGTTGAGCCAAACTATTAAAAGTGCTAATTGCCTGCTTATAAAAGCCTTCAGGCGCGCGATCTAAACCAATACCGAATAGTGCATCAATGTAAACATCGGCCTGTAATGTCATGTCCAATTGAGTGTTTTCATTTTGATAATACTGACTGTCTTCAAAGCGCTGGTGACATACATCTACAGCCATATGCTGGGCTTTTATTGCATCAGACATCGATGTTTTATGATTTTCGGCCTTTTCATCGTCAAACTTTTCAAGCGCTTGTAGACCAACAGTCATTACTTGTACTTGCCAGCCCAATTGCTGTAGATAATGAGAAATTAACCAACCGTCGCCGCCATTATTACCCTGTCCTACCCAAACACAAACGCTGGGCTGACGACTTGTACGATTGAAATATTTAACATTGTTTTTCGCTTGCGCTTTAGCTCGTTCATTAAGCTGTATAATATGCTGCGTCATCTGCCAAGCGGCTTGTTGCATCAAACCAAAACTATTATATCCTTGTGCAAACCATGCTTGCTCCATAGCATAAACTTGCTCGCTACTATACAAAGCAATAGGCATTGACGATTGAGAACATTGCGCTGATATTTGCATTTGTAATCGCATAATTTCCCTTATTCTTATTTTATGAGCTTATAAACGGCTAGGATGTAAATATAACAAAAGCACATCTGGAATTATGTATTGATGCTAATAACCATATATTTTAGTTTTATAGTTGCATCGTTAATAATCTAGCCTATCATAGCCGCTATAACATCACTATTTATGTCTATCACCGTATAACTTAACAAATTAGCATCCTCTAATATGAATCAAAAATCACCGACCAAACAGCAACTAGCAAACTCTTCTAGCAAGCAAACAACAGATAATATTGATGTTATCAATACTCCTGTATTTGCTACCGCAGTAGATGTGAAGCATTGGATTAAAATCGAAGCCCAAGCTTTAGGATTCGCTGACTGTGGTTTTTTGTCTGTTCATCATCCTTTATTTGCTCAGCAGATTGAGCAGTTACAACTATGGTTAGACAAAGGCTATGAAGGCCAATTGCAGTTCATGCACAATAACCATGAACTACGTGCGAATCCTGATAAACTCGTTGCAGGTGCAAAAACCATCATTAGCGTACGCATGGATTATCTGACCCAAACGCCAACGCCACGCGCTGTTGCCGATAATGATCAGCCAAACAATGGCATTATTGCTCGTTATGCGCGAGGCCGTGACTATCACAAGACCATGCGTAGCCGTTTGAAGCAATTGGCATTAAAGATTGAAACCATGCTTCCTGAATGGCAGCATTTGAATATTAGTGCTGAGACCGATTTTGTCTTTCGACCATTTAGTGACTCTGCCCCTATATTTGAGCGACCAATAGCTGATGCAGCGGGTCTTGGCTGGACTGGGAAACATACTTTATTACTAAATAAACAAGCCGGCTCATTTTTTTTACTAGGTGAGTTATTTATCAGTCTTGAATTGCCCGATGATAAGCCTGTTACTGCACACTGTGGCAGTTGTAGTGCTTGTATAGACATCTGCCCTACAAAGGCAATTATCGCACCTCATGAGCTTAATGCAGCTGCTTGCATCTCTTATTTAACTATCGAGCATGACGGGCCGATAGATATCAAATATCGCCGTGCCATAGGCAATCGAGTCTTTGGCTGTGATGATTGTCAGCTTATATGCCCTTGGAACCGTTATGCCAATCTGACATCAGTAGATGACTTTGCTCCTAGACATGGGCTTGATGACATCAGTCTCCTCGAGATTTGGCAGTGGCAAGAGGCTGAGTTTTTACAATATACACAAGGTAGCCCCATTAGGCGCACAGGTTATATTAATTTTTTGCGCAATATTGCAATCGGATTAGGTAACGCTAACACTAGCTTAGTTATTATCGAACAACTCCAGTCTAAATTAGGCCAACATAACGACATGCTTGACGAACATATTAATTGGGCAATTAGAGAGCAGCGTGTAAAGCTAAATCCTAATGATGAATAAGATAATTACGTGTCAGTAGCAAATTAAAAAACATACCAAAAAGACAGACAATAAAAAACGCCTTTTAATGTAAAAGGCGTTTTATTTTAACTAGTAAAACCATTGTTAACTACTAAAATTTTCTTAGAGAAATATTTTAACCTATTTTAGTTATGGCTTAGGTATGCGTAGTACTTGACCAGGATAAATCTTATCTGGGTCAGATAGCATCGGCTTATTGGCTTCAAATATCTTCATATAATCACCAGTTGAACCATATACGTCTTTTGCAATCTTAGATAAGCTGTCACCAGACTTCACGGTGTACATAGTTGATTCAGGTGCATCTTCTTCGATATCAATATTATCAATTACTTTTGCAACGTTCTGTACGTTACCGATAGCGATAATAGCTTTCTCACGATCAGCTTGGGTCTTCGCATTACCACTAATTTCAGCAGTATCTGTTGAACCGTTATACTTAACTTTTAAGTTATCAATGCTAAGATTTTGCTGTTGAATGCGACGTAATAAGATATTAGCCACTGATTGAGCAGAAGGCTCAGTAGTTTTTACTGGCGTATTGGCATCTGCTTTAGTCTCTGATTTTGCATCATGCTTATCATCGTCACGATTAAAAATTTTATCACCAATGTCTTTTGCGAAACTGAACATACCCATCTAAATACTCCTTAAGGTTTTATTATTAATTGATTACTATCTTTCTTCTAATTTTTGGAACGCAATGACGTAGGACTGCTCCTACCTGTCATTGCAATGAGTATAGCAAAGTTATAAAGACTGGATAGTCCTAGACAGTAAAAGTATGTTGGATAATGTTAATCTAGCATAATTTGTGTTAACGATAGTTTTTATATTGTTTAGGTAATAGAGATTAAACTCTATAAGAATATTTCAAAGCTATAAAATTATCATCGTCAATAATTTATTATCGCTAATAATATAGTTACTTTAATACGCAAAGCATAAAAAAACCGCTTATCAATAAAGATAAACGGCTTAAAAAAACTTGCTGTAGCTAACCCATAATTTAGCTAAACCAAAAGGTACATAGCCATATCATAAGAGAACTTTAGAGCAATAATGACTTATAGTTGAGCTTGGACATAATCGATTGCTTTTTGTACTGTAGTCAACTCTGCTGAATCTTCATCAGGAATAGTAATGCCAAAGTCACTTTCAAATGACATAACAAGCTCAACTAAATCTAGTGAGTCTGCGCCTAAATCTTCCATGAAAGAAGCATCATTGTTGATGTCTTCGACGTTCATGCCCAACTGCTCTGCTACTGCAGATTTTACTCTTAGCTCAGTATCATTACTCATATAAACTGCTCCTTTTTATATATCAATTTTTAAAAACTATCATCTAGCTTTTTTTAAGCTGATGATGTTATATCGAATACGGTAAATTATGTCAGTTATAAGACTCTAACACACTACTACCAATGTTTCGGTTTATTCAATGTCTTATGAGACCTCATTATAATACAGGTCTTAGACATAAAAGTATCTGTTATTATAACACCATTAATTACAGTTTACACTCGTTCACGCAGATTTTTATTATACGAGTGTAAACTATTTTTCTATCGTATACATGGTATTACATGTACATGCCGCCATTGACAGGTATAACTGCACCAGTAATATAGCTCGCTTCATCGCCAGCTAAAAACAATACTGCTGCTGCGATATCTTCTGGCTGTCCCAAACGTCCAATAGGTACAGCATCTAACATAGAGTTGAGTAAGCGCTCATCAAGCTCATCTGTCATATCTGTCTCAATAAGGCCAGGTGCCACACAGTTAATAGTTACTTGGCGTGAACCAATCTCACGTGCCAAAGTACGACTAAAGCCTTCCACGCCCGCTTTTGTAGCAGCATAATTGGACTGTCCCGCATTTCCCATTTTTGCAACTACTGAGCTAATGTTAATAATACGGCCTCGGCGTGCTTTCATCATTCCACGCACTGCCCGTTTACTCATTCGGTAAACAGATGTAAGGTTGGTATCAACCACACTATCCCAATCTTCATCTTTCATGCGCATCAGCAGACCATCTTGGGTAATACCTGCGTTATTTACCAATACTTGCACTGCGCCATATACACTTTCAATCTCTTCAAACAACTTATCAATTTGTGCGCCATCACGGACATCTAAAACACGCCCAATACCACCAGAATCATGCAAATAATCATCTATAAGCGCAGCACCCTTTTCTGTAGTTGCTGTACCAATGACAAAATGTCCTTCTTTAGCAAAGCGCTTGGCAACTGCCTTACCGATACCGCGGCTTGCACCACTTACTAAAACAATCGTTCGGCTCATGATAACACCTCCATCAGTTTGTCCATTCGAGCAGGCTTATCTACTGGATAACTTGCAATAGGCTGTGCTTGACGCTTAGCCAAGTTACTCAGTACATTACCACTGCCACACTCAATTAATATGTTAATTTGTTTGTCTGCTAACTCTTGCATAGTTTTTGACCACAATACAGGTTCGCTAAGCTGTTCTGTCAATGCTTGTTTAATACTTTGCACATTAGTCTCAATACGAGCATGACGGTTTTGAATGACGGGAATAGTGGCTTGGTCAAATTTGATAGTTGCTAACTCTTCAGCTAATGCCTGACTGGCCGGCTCCATTAATGCACAATGTGAAGGTACGCTAACTTTTAGAGGAATTGCTTTTTTACCTGTATTTTGTACTTTATCAATAACAGCGGTAACACCAGCAGCATTTCCAGATATGACGACTTGCCCTGGGCTGTTAAAATTAGCCGCTCCAACAATAGCATTATCAACATGTTCAGTCGCTTGCTCACATAAAGTCTCAACACGACTGTCTTCAAGTCCTAATACTGCAGCCATAGCAGTATCAATACCGACCACTGCCTCTTGCATCAATTGCCCACGCTTATGTACTAATTTCACTGCATCAGTCAATGATATAACACCAGCGGCACAAAGCGCACTGTATTCACCTAAAGAATGACCTGCTAGATAAAGAGGCTTTTTATCAAGTTTATCTTGGAGAATACGCCAAATTGCGATGCTAGCAGTCAATAACGCAGGCTGAGTGTATTGGGTCTGGTTCAGCTGTTCTTCGTTTTGGCAGATTGCCCACAGATCTTCACCTAAAGCTGTACTTGCCTCAGCAAAAGTATCATGTATTTGTGGGTATAATTCTGCAAGCTCGGAAGTCATTCCGACTGCCTGTGAACCTTGTCCAGGAAAGATTACTGCAACACGAGGTGGCTGGGTTATTACTGTATCAGGTGCAGATGCCATAGCCAATATTCCTTAAGTGATTGGAGATGTCCCTAAAATAAATTGGGTATTGTCATAAAATATGACTTTAATTAATTTACTAATTATTCACAAACTATACACTGCTGCGTGCGATTATTACAGCCAGTAGTAAGCTGATAGTAATACAACGTATTTACCGAGTCATAGCCGATGCTATAAATAAAGCATTTTAGCTATTGAATCATACAGATAATGAGAGCCGTAAATAAAATATACTAGTAAATAATAAATAATAAAAAGCCAAGTTATCCAGCTACATAATATATGATAGCGAAATAACTTGGCTTTTATTGGCTCAATATATATTGTCTAAGAATAGTGGCAGGCGGCAATAGTAGATGAGTGAAAACATTACTATCGCCAGATGCAAACTATCAAATGAACAATAACTTAAGCTTCTTGACTAACTTTAAACAATTGACGACCACGATAAAAACCATCTTTAGTCATGTGATGACGACGATGTTTTTCACCAGTAGTAGCATCAACGCTTAGCTCAGCGATTTCCATACGATGGTGTGAACGGCGCATGTCACGACGAGAACGACTTTTACGACTTTTTTGAACGGCCATGATATAGCTCCTATACTTAAAAGGGGATAAGCTTGAAATCCAGCTTTAATCGACACTGACAGAGGCTATATAATCACAACAACCTAAGTCTTACGCATCATTAGTTAAATAGATTGCCACGTATTAAAGTGTTGATTACGTCTAAAATCTATAATTAGTTTGCAAGCTCAGCTTCTCTCTGCCAGTAGCAGATTGCTAGAATGCAATAAACGGGACATTATACGCATGTTTAACGGATTAATAAAGCCCTGCTTTTCACTCTTCTGCATAAAGCCGCCAAAAAGACAGTAGAATATCTGCCAAAATATCTTTTACAGATGCCGTTTATAGCATTATAAATTACCTTTCAAAGACGCCAAAGCAGCAAAAGGATTTTCAGTTTCTTCTTCTTCTGGTATCTCACCAAACTGCTCAACACTCATCTCGCAAGCATCATGCTTTGGAGCCATTGGCGTTTTCAGTAAAATCTCATCTTCGACCAATTTTTTAAGCGGTAATAAACGCTCTGGTGCAGGCTCAGTGATAATTTCATCAAGCAATAGATAGTCCTGTTCTTCACCGACCAGGCGCACTTGGCTTTCATTATCGAGTAGAGCGATATCATAATCATCGGTCAAATCGATAGCAATGGGTTGCAAACAACGCTGGCAGGTTAACCATACTTCACCAGTTAAGGTAAAAGATAGATGCAACACATTATTATGGCGATATAGATTGGCTTTCATCTGAAGATCTGACTGCAGATGCTCAGTCGTTAATAGGGGATTAAGACGCTCAAAAGAGCGTGGTGCTACTTGCCCTACCCACTCAAAACCACTGTCTTCCCATTTACTTAAGGAGATATGTTCTGGCAGGTTAGCTGACGTAGGAGCTGATGCTTTATCAGCTTGAAGCGCTGACGGCTTGTTTATTGGGGTGCTTGACATGCGCGGCCTCATTCATCAAAAACGGTGTATAATATTGCCTGCCATACTAACGGAAAGCCTGATATGACGCCAGCGCTAGTATGTTACGATTTTTGCTGCTTACTATCTATTAAAAACGCGTACGATAAAACTTGCTATAAAAATAGCCTCATAACTTTTTTATTATTTACCTATTTGACTTGTCTATTTATGAATTCTCAACCTGATCATCCTGATTTTTCTACAGTATTGACTACAACTAATGCTACCAATTTATTAAATCGACTAATAAAATTAGAAGATACTTCTAATGTTGGCTCGAGTTATACCAACTTAACCGTCGGTAATAAAAAATTAGACGCTGTAGCCAAAACTAAGCTCGACAGCTACTTAAAAATTTCACAACAGCAGTGGCAGTGGTTAAATGATGTTAATACAGATAACAAAATTAAAAATACACTTATCAATACCTTGAGCTTACAAAAAAACTCCGAATACGCTCTTACGGATTGGCTGATATCACTGTTCAATGTCCTATTTTTAGGACAACAAGTAGAATTGATACGCGGCGAGCAAGAACCAGAGTATTTCCCAGCACAAGGTGATAAACCTGCACGTATTGTATTCGCTCATGGTTTTTTTGCCAGCGCTCTGCACGAAATTAGCCATTGGTGCATCGCTGGTAGCGAACGTAGACTCTTAAACGACTTTGGATACTGGTATGCACCAGATGGACGAACAGCAGCGCAGCAGCAGGCTTTTGAAGGCGCAGAGGTTAAGCCACAGGCATTAGAGTGTTTATTCACACTTGCTTGCGGACGTCCGTTTCAAGTCTCGCAAGATAATTTATTCGCCAGCTTTGATACCAGCGCTAGTACATTCTCTCACGATGTTTATCAACAAGTCGTTCAGTATATTGCTGTACCACAAAGTCTACCGCGTGATGCTAAGACGTTATTGCGTACGTTATTAATAATCAATACCACTAAAATTATATAGGTACTTTAAAAGTATATAGCTACCTTGCATATCTGTATGATGTTTAATCAACTATGTTTAACGTTTTCCTACGATTATTAACGGCATCTCTCTATATCTCTCAACTTCTTTGCCGCTATACTGAATCTGTAGTGTGATACTTCAAATATTATAAAATCAGTAAAACTACCTATAACCATATAAATAAGGAAATTTTATGCAAACTTTTTACATTCATCCAGACAATCCACAACCTCGCCTTATAGAACAAGCTGCTGACTTGCTACGCGCTGATAAACTACTTATCTATCCTACTGATACCAGTTATGCTTTTGGTTGTCGTCTCGGTGCAAAAGATGCACTTGAAAAACTTAAGCAAATTCGTGAACTTGATGATAAGCATCAATTTACCCTGTTATGCCGTGATTTAAGTGAAATTGCTAATTATGCCACAGTAGACAATGTGCAGTTTAAACAGCTAAAAGCACATACCCCTGCACCTATCACTTTTATTTTAAATGCTACTAAAGATGTGCCTAAAAAACTGGCGCACGCTAAGAAAAAAACTATTGGTATTCGCGTGCCAAGCAATCCTATTGCTCAAGCACTTTTGGAAGCGATGGACGAGCCTATTCTGACTAGCTCGTTAATATTACCAAACCGAGATGACATATTAGATGATCCTTTTGAGATCGAAGACTTACTGGGCAATCAAATTGATGGCCTAATCAATGCCGGTATTAAAACCACCAAACTGACTACCATTGTAGATATGACTAGTGGTCAGCCTGAAATTATCAGACAAGGTGCTGCCGATGTCGATTCATTGTTGTTGTAATTAATAGAGAATTCGACACGCAAAAAAAGGCTCCAAGTGAATTGGAGCCTTTTTTTATGAATTATATCGTCAATATAAAATTAGTCACGATCAACTAGTTCTACATATGCCATTGGCGCATTATCACCGTCACGATGACCGCATTTTACGATACGCAAATAACCACCTGGACGCGTTTGGTAACGAGGACCTAACGTGCCAAATAATTTGCCTACCATAGCTTTGCTACGCATACGGCTAAATGCTAAACGACGATTAGCAACGCTGTCTTCTTTAGCCATTGTAATCAACGGCTCGGCAACGCGACGTAGTTCTTTAGCTTTTGGTAATGTTGTTTTGATCAGTTCATGCTCAAATAATGAGTTAGTCATGTTCTGAAACATTGCCTTACGATGACTGCCGGTACGACCCAGCTTGACTCCACTCTTACGATGGCGCATAGTCAAATATCCTTAAAGTTTAACGGCTACGATAAGAAAAGCGATCATCAACACGTAAATCAGCTGGTGGCCAGTTATCTAAGCGCATACCAAGCTCTAAATCTTTAGACGCTAGTACGTCCTTGATTTCTGTTAATGATTTCTTACCAAGATTTGGGGTTTTTAATAGTTCAGTCTCTGAACGTTGTACCAAATCACCGATATAGTAAATGTTTTCAGCTTTCAAGCAGTTGGCTGAGCGAACCGTTAGTTCAAGATCATCCACAGGGCGTAAAAGCACCGGATCGACCTCTTCTTTTTCTTTCACAGGCTCAGGCGCTTCTTCAGCTTCTAGGTCAACAAAGATAGAAATCTGTTGTTGCAAAATAGTTGCTGCTTTACGAATTGCTTCTTCTGGATCTATAGTGCCATTAGTTTCAAGCTCAACGATAAGACGATCAAGATCAGTACGCTGTTCTACACGTGCGTTCTCAACTTGATAAGCAACACGAAGTACTGGGCTAAAACTTGCATCAAGCTTTAAGCGTCCAATTGCTTTCGTGTCACCATCTTCACGGCGCTGATTTGCTGGCTCATATCCACGACCCATTACTACACGCAAACGCATCTTAAGATGACCACGCTCGCTTAATGTACCTAAAACCAACTCTGGATTGATAATGTCGACATTATGCGGTAGTGCGATGTCTGCAGCAGTAATAGTGCCTGGACCTTGTTTATCCAAGGTCAAAAATACTTCATTTTGGTCATGAAGTGTGATGGCCAAGCCTTTTAAGTTCAAAAGCAAGTCAAGCACATCTTCCTGTAGTCCTTCAAGCGTCGAGTATTCATGGTCAACACCATCAATCTCAGCTTCAATGACTGCAGCACCAGGTAACGAAGATAACAAGATACGACGTAAGGCATTCCCTAAGGTATGCCCAAAGCCGCGTTCTAACGGTTCGAGCGTGACTTTCGCAATCGTTTCGTTAACCGTATCCACATTAATGGCGTTCGGCGTTAGAAACTCAGTTGCATTTAGCATCATGATGTCACCTCGATTTATTTAACTGGTTTAATTAACGTTAATTGCTCAATGTTATTCTTATAACATTGAGCAGTACGTCAGTTATTTAGAGTATAGCTCAACGATCAAGCTTTCGTTGATTTCAGCAGGTAGATCAATACGATCAGGCGCTTGTTTAAACGTGCCTTGTAGTTTGCTGTGATCAACATCAAGCCATTCTGGAATACCACGTTGTGTTGCTAATTCGATAGCATTTTTAATACGTAGCTGTTCGCGAGACTTCTCTTGGATAGCGATGACATCACCATCTTGCAACTGGATTGAAGGAATGTTCACACGAACAAACTCATCACGGCCAGCTTTTTTTACCATAACAGTACGATGGCTAACTAGTTGACGTGCTTCAGCGCGAGTTGAGCCAAAGCCCATGCGATATACCACGTTGTCTAGACGGCTCTCTAGCATAGCTAACAAGTTCTCACCAGTAGCACCACGCTTGCGAGCAGCTTCTTTATAGTAATTAGCAAACTGACGCTCAAGAACACCATAAATACGCTTAACTTTCTGCTTTTCACGCAGCTGTAATGCATACTCTGAAGTCTTGTTACGGCTTACGCCATGTTGACCAGGCGGACGCCCAGCTTTTTTCGTTTTTACGTCATATGGTTTAACACCAGACTTAAGGCCTAAGTCTGTACCTTCACGACGTGATAATTTAAGTTTTGGTCCAATATAGCGGGCCATCTTTATGTCTCCTATAAGCTTTTGGGATAAAAAGCTTCGTCTTTAATATTAGACGCGGCGCTTTTTCGGCGCACGGCAACCATTGTGTGGGATTGGGGTTACATCAGAGATGCTGTTAACTTTATAACCCAATGCACCTAGTGCTCTTACCGCAGACTCACGACCCGGTCCTGGTCCTTTGACCAAAACATCGATATTCTTAACACCATATTCTTGGGCCGCTTTACCAGCGACTTCAGCTGCAACCTGAGCTGCAAATGGTGTAGATTTACGTGAACCACGGAAGCCTTGTCCACCTGAAGTGGCCCAAGCCAATGCATTACCTTGACGATCGGTAATCGTAACAATGGTGTTATTAAAAGACGCATGGATATGGGCTACGCCCTCCGATACTGAACGACGAGTCACCTTTTTGCGACTGCGAGTGTCTTTTGCCATCTTTTAGCTTCCTAAGTTAATTATCTTTTGAGAGGACGTGTCGGACCCTTACGAGTACGAGCGTTGTTCTTGGTGTTCTGACCTCTAACTGGTAGGTTACGACGATGGCGAATGCCACGGTAACAACCAAGATCAACTAAACGCTTAATATTCATTGAAACTTCACGACGAAGGTCACCTTCAGTCATGTAATTTGCAATTTGTGCACGGATAGCATCTAACTGTGTATCATCTAACTGACTGACTTTAGTAGTAGGGGCAATGCCAACTGCTTCTAAGATTTTCTGAGCAGTGGTACGACCTACACCAAAGATGTAAGTTAGTGAAATAACAGCATGCTTATTATCCGGAATGTTTACGCCGGCAATACGAGCCATTGATTTCTCTCCATTAAAGAAAAATAAGCGTTATTTATAAATAAGGCTTTATTTTTCAGATTTGTTGCTGTCAATACTAAAGCTTTTATAATTATTATCGCTGCTTTAACTTGGTTACAAGCCTATTCATTGACGGTATTATAAAAGTTTTTGCATAAACTACGGCAAGTGGCGGATGATATCGCATCCGCCGTTATTATTCAAGTATTATTTAAATATATAGATTTGGCTTAAGGCCAACTTCTATCTACCAATTAACCTTGACGTTGCTTGTGGCGTGGTTCTGCTGTGCAAATGATATGTACACGACCTTTACGGCGCACAACCTTACAGCTACCACAAATCTTCTTAACTGATGCTTGAACTTTCATAGCATGCTCCTTGAGATATCACACTACTCGTTAGGGTTGAGTAGGTGACTGAATTAACGTCTGATCATGGTATTGATGGGTCATCAAATGCGCCTGAATTTGCGATATGAAGTCCATTACCACAACCACCATAATCAGTAACGATGTACCACCAAGATTGAACGGCACACCAAATGATGACTGGATGACCATCGGCATTAAACAAATAACCGTCATGTATATCGCGCCAATAAAGGTTAATCGGTTTAATACATGATCGAGGTAACGCTGAGTTTGTTGTCCGGGGCGAATACCTGGAATATAAGCACCGCTACGTTTAAGGTTTTCGGCAACTTCACGTGGACTAAAAACCAATGCTGTATAGAAATAGCAAAAGAAGATAATCATCGCACCAAACAGGACTAAATATAATGGCTGTCCTGGAGACAACACTAATGCCATATTTTGTAATATTTTTTGGGTAAAAGTAGGATCAGTTGAATGACCAACCCATTGCCCTAAACTTGCTGGGAACAAAAGTAACGAGCTAGCAAAAATGGCAGGGATAACTCCTGCCATGTTTATTTTCAACGGCAAATGTGACTGCTGTTGAGCATAAATTTTGCGGCCTTGCTGTTGTTTCTGTGCATAGTTCACAGGAACACGGCGCTGGGCACGCTCAATATAAACGATACCAGCAGTAACCGCGACACCTAATAATACAAAAATAAATAGCACAATCAAGTTCATCTGACCTTGATTGACCTGTTCAATAGACTGCGAAATCATTCCAGGCGTACCAGCAACAATACTGGCAAAAATAAGCATTGAAATACCATTACCTACGCCACGCTCTGTAATCTGCTCACCGAGCCACATTAAGAACATAGCGCCTGCTACCAATGAAGTGACAGCAGGAATGTAAAAGGTAAGACCAGTAGACAATGTCAAGTTTTGACTGATTAAGCCAGCACACATTCCTAATGACTGTACTAGTGCTAAAGCAAGTGTTCCCTGACGGGTATACTTGTTTAGCTTACGTCGTCCCGCTTCACCCTCTTTTTTGAGAGCTTCAAGCGATGGTAATACTGCAGACATCATTTGTACAATAATAGATGCTGAAATATATGGCATAATACCAAGTGCCATAATGGACATACGTTCTAGTGCACCACCTGAGAACATGTTAAACATACTCAGAATGGTGTTTTCGTTGCGCGAAAACAGATCAGCCAAATTGACCGGGTTAATACCCGGAACTGGAATATGTGACCCTAAACGATAAACAATCAATGCGCCGATTAAGAATAATAAACGCGTCCATAGTTCATCATACTTACGTATGAATGCAAATGGATTTAGCGGTATACCAGCCGATGACATTGATTGCTTGGACACGTTACTACTCCTCGATGCTACCACCAGCAGCTTCGATTGCTTGCTTGGCACCTTTAGTCACTTTAATACCTTTAAAAGTATAAGCTTTGGTGACTTCGCCTGACAGCATAATACGGGCACGCTTCATGTCATGACGGATAAGGTTAGCAGCTTTAAGTGTTTCAATGCTAACCACATCGCCTTCAATTTTATTCAGTTCAGACAGACGAACTTCAGCAGTTGTCATTGCCATTTTACTGGTAAAACCAAATTTTGGTAGACGACGATATAAAGGCATTTGACCACCTTCAAATCCTGAGCGAATGCTAGAACCTGAACGAGATTTCTGACCTTTTACACCACGACCACCAGTCTTACCAAGACCTGAACCGATACCACGACCACGACGTTGGGCAGTTTTCTTTGCGCCAACACCTGGTGATAATTCATTTAATCTAAGACCCATTACGCTTCCTCCACTTTTACCATGTAGTTGACGCGATTAACCATACCACGTGTTGAAGGAGTATCTTCTACTTCAACAGTATGATTAATACGGCGTAAACCCAATCCTTTCAAGCTCGCTTTGTGGCTCTTTAGGCGATGGGCACCCGATTTAAATTGAGTGACTTTCATTTTTTTCATCGTAACTCACCTAGTCTAAGTTAACCCAAGATTTCGTCTACAGATTTACCACGTTTCGCTGCCATCTTCTCTGGAGTTGACATATCACGTAAACCGTTAAACGTTGCACGAACAACGTTAGCAGTATTGGTAGAACCATAACATTTAGTCAAAACATCTTTGACACCAGCAACTTCTAATACAGCACGCATTGCGCCACCAGCGATTACGCCAGTACCTTCAGATGCAGGTTGCATATAGACTTTACTAGCGCCATGACGTGCTTTGATCGGATGATACAAAGTTGCATCATTAAGCTCAACAGTAATCATATTACGTTTTGCAGCTTCTAGTGCTTTTTGAATAGCAGCTGGCACTTCACGTGCTTTACCACGACCAAAACCGACACGACCATTACCATCACCTACTACGGTTAACGCAGTAAAAGAGAAGATACGACCGCCCTTGACCACTTTTGCAACGCGATCAACGGTAACAAGGCGTTCTACTAGACCGTCTGTTTGTTCATTTTTATCATTTTTATCATTTCTAGCCATGATTAAAACTCCAATCCGTTTTCGCGAGCTGCTTCAGCTAAAGCTTTAACTCGACCATGATATTTAAAACCACTACGGTCAAAGGCAACTTTAGTAATGCCAGCTGCTTTTGCGCGTTCTGCGATTAGTTGGCCTACAGACGTCGCTGCATCAGCGTTGCCAGTCGCGCCTGAGCGCAAGCTGCCGTCTAAGGTAGATGCCTGAGCAATCACTTCACCACCGTTCGGAGAGATAATCTGGGCATAAATGTGCTTCGGCGTGCGGTTAACCGTCAGACGATGAACGCCTAAAAAACGGATATGCGCGCGGGTTTTCTTAGCTCGACGCAGACGAGCTGCTTTTTTATCAAACATTTCAACTCACCTTATTTTTTCTTAGCTTCTTTGCGAACCACATGTTCGTCGCTATAACGAATACCTTTGCCTTTATAAGGCTCTGGTGGGCGGAAACCACGGATATTAGCCGCTGCTTGACCAAGCTGCTGTTTATTGTTTGATTTTAAAACAATTTCAGTTTGCGTTGGAGTTTCAGCTGACACACCTTCAGGTAGCGTATATTCTACTGGATGCGAGTAACCAACGTTAAGGATTACTTTATTGCCAGTAGCTTGCGCACGGTAACCAACACCAATTAGTTGAAGACGTTTTTCAAAGCCTTCATTGACGCCTGTAACATAATTGTTAAGCAGGGCGCGCATGGTGCCAGTATGCATCATAGCTTCTTTTGAATCGACTGTAGGTGAGAAAATGATTGCATCATCTTCCTGTTTCAGCTCGACCAATTCATGCAGGCGTAAAGACATATTGCCGTTCTTGCCTTTAACTTCGACCTGCCGATCGTTCAAAGTAACGCTCACGCCATTGGGTAGCGTCACTGGGGCTTTAGCCACACGAGACATAGGAATATTCCTTGAAAAATTAAAACTTATATTAGCGAAAAAACTAACAGGCTAAAAAGCCTGCTAGTTTATCATAATTGATCCTATTAAACACTAACGAATTTTTATGAAATCGCTAGACGTCTAATTTACTTTAAGTTTAGAGCAATCTTTATCAGATTGAAGCTAACTTAAAAGGATTCAAATAGACTTTATCGTTGTGCTGCCTTAAGCAACAAATGCAACGATTTCACCACCGATACCAGCAGCGCGAGCAGCACGATCACTCATAATGCCTTGGCTAGTTGATACGATAGCAACACCCATACCTTGCTTAACAGTAGGGATAGCGTCTTTACCGCGATGCTGGCGTAAACCAGGACGGCTAAAACGTTGGATAGTTTCGATGACAGCTTTGCCTTCGAAGTATTTTAGTTCAATAGTAAGTGTTGCTTTGTTGTTGTCTTCTTCAGTAACAACGGCATTAGCTACATAACCTTCGCTAACTAATAGATCAGCGATTGATTTACGTAGTTTAGAGCTCGGCATTGCTACCGATACTTTGTTAGCCATTTGTGCGTTACGAATACGGGTTAGCATATCCCCAACGGTATCTTGCATACTCATATAGTTACCCCTTACCAGCTTGCTTTACGAACACCAGGCACATCGCCTTGCATGACTCGCTCACGCAGCATATTGCGTGATAAGCCAAACTTACGGAAGTAGCCATGAGGACGACCGGTGATAGCACAACGATTGCGCAGACGTACTGGCGATGAATTACGTGGTAGAGCTTGTAGCTCTAACATCGCGTCCATACGCTCTTCGTCACTTGCAGTCATATCACTGATGGTTTCTTTTAGCTTAATACGCTTTTCAGCATATTTAGCAACCATTTTTTCGCGCTTTAATTCGCGGTTAATCATGCTCTTTTTTGCCATAACGTCTTTACCTTATTTAAATGGGAAGCCGAATGCTTTAAGTAACGCACGACCTTCTTCATCAGATTGAGCTGACGTGGTGATTGTCACATCCATACCACGGATACGATCAATCTTGTCAAAATCTACTTCTGGGAATACGATTTGTTCTTTGATACCCAGTGAATAGTTACCACGTCCGTCAAAGGCTTTAGGTGAAAAACCACGGAAATCGCGAATACGAGGAATTGCAATGGCAATCAGACGATCTAAAAATTCGTACATTTGCTCACCGCGTAGCGTTACTTTACAGCCAATTGGCCATTCTTCACGAATTTTAAAGCCAGCAACTGATTTACGCGCTTTGGTGACGACAGGCTTTTGACCAGCAATCGCTGTCATGTCAGCTACTGCACCTTCAAGCAATTTCTTGTCTTGAGACGCACCGCCTACACCCATGTTAATTGTGACTTTAGTGATTTTAGGCACTTGCATCACATTGTCTAAACCAAGCTCTTCTTTGATTTGCTGCTTTAGTTTATCGTTATATAAAGATTTTAATCTTGCCATTACCATTACACCCTTAGTGTCTTACGCAGTCGCCACTACTTCACCGTTCGAACGATAGACGCGTTGTTTCTTGCCGTCTTCGCCGAATTGATAAGTAATACGGTCTGCTTTTTGGGTTTGCGCATTTAAGATTGCGACATTTGAGATATGCAGAAAAGCTTCTTGCTTAAGAATGCCACCTTCAACGCCAGTTGCCTGATTTGGCTTCTGATGTTTAGTAACAATATTAATGCCTTCTACTTTAATACGATCATTTTTTACAGCTTGTACAGTACCTTGTTTGCCTTTATCTTTACCAGCAATCACGATAACTGTATCGCCTTTACGTAATTTTGACATGGATTACCTCACAATACTTCTGGTGCTAGTGATACAATTTTCATAAACTGATCACCACGTAGTTCACGAGTTACCGGTCCAAAAATACGAGTTGCAATCGGTGCTTTATTTTGGTTCAACAATACCGCAGCATTGTCGTCAAAACGCAGAACAGAACCATCAGGACGACGAACGCCTTTTTTGGTACGTACAACTACCGCATTCATCACATCGCCTTTTTTAACACGACCGCGAGGAATGGCTTCTTTAACCGTTACTTTAATAATGTCGCCAACTGATGCATAACGACGATGAGAACCACCCAGTACTTTAATGCACTGAACTCGCCTTGCACCGCTATTATCTGCAACTTCCAGCATTGACTCAACCTGAATCATAGCGTTACTCCACACGTATGAGCAAAAAAACCAGTTGCTGCCGCTAGCACAGTATGAGTAGACGGCATTTTAATGTAAATAACCGCACCTTACTCTTAATGTGAGTGATATACGCTCGGCGCAATCAGCATCCTTAAAAAGGCGGCTATTTTAACAGCTTCTGGCTTTTAATGCAATTTACTTAGATTTTTTCTACTTTTTCAACCACATCAACTAAAGTCCAAGACTTAGTTTTTGAGATTGGACGCGTTTCTTTGATGCGGACAAGGTCGCCTTGTTGGCAAACGTTATTCTCATCATGGGCCTTAATTTTTGTAGAACGACGAAGCTGTTTGCCATACAAAGGATGACGAACCAGACGCTCAATCAAAACCGTGATGGACTTGTCCATCTTGTCGCTGACAACTCGTCCTGTCAATACGCTAGCATTGGTAGCTGTTTGATTGTTATCGCTCATGAGTCGCCTCGTTGTTTCTCGTTAATCAAAGTCTGAATCTGAGCAATCGTGCGACGATTGCCTCTGACTTCATGGGTATTACCCAACTGACCAGTTGCTTTAGCCATACGAATACGGAAAGCATCAAGTTGCTTTTCATCAAGTAACTGAGTCAGTTCTTCTAATGATTTATCACGTAATTCACTGATCTTCATTACATTATCGTCCGCTTAACAATGGTAGTTTTAAAGGGCAGTTTTGCTGCAGCAAGCGTGAAAGCTTCACGTGCAAGTTCTTCTGGTACCCCTTCAATTTCATATAGCACTTTACCAGGTTTGATTTCGCATACCCAATATTCGACTGGACCTTTACCTTTACCCATACGTACTTCTAATGGTTTATTAGTAATAGGCTTATCTGGGAATACACGAATCCAAATCTTACCACCACGCTTAATTTTACGAGTAATGGTACGACGTGCCGCTTCAATTTGACGAGCTGTCATACGACCACGCGTCAAAGATTTTAGACCAATTTGTCCGAATGCAACGGTGCTTCCACGATGAGCTAGCCCAGTGTTACGACCTTTATGCATTTTACGAAACTTGGTACGTTTTGGCTGTAACATAGTTTAACCTCTGTCTGAGTTTCGACGGTTTCCACCACGACCACGGCGTTTTGGCGCACGAGTCTGCTCTTCTTTGACGGGATTGTATACACTATTCATGCCGTCAAGGATTTCGCCACGGAAAATCCAAACTTTTACACCAATGGTGCCGTAAGTTGTTTCCGCACGTACTGACGCATAGTCAATATCAGCGCGTAGTGTATGCAATGGCACACGACCTTCACGGTACCATTCAGAACGAGCAATCTCAGCACCGCCAAGACGGCCAGACAACTCAACTTTAATACCTTTAGCACCAGAACGCATACTGTTCTGTACAGCGCGTTTCATCGCACGACGGAACATAACGCGACGCTCAAGCTGACTAGCAATACCGTCTGCTACCAAACGAGCGTCAAGGTCAGGTGACGTGATTTCTTCAATGTTGACCTGAGCAGGTACGCCCATAATTTTGGTCAATTCTTTTTGAAGTCTTTCGATATCTTCGCCTTTTTTACCGATAACAATACCAGGACGCGCAGTGGCGATGGTAATCTTAGCAGCACCAGTAGGACGCTCGATCATTATGTTGCTGATCATAGCGTTATCTAGTTTTTTGCGTAAATATTCACGAACTTGAATATCGTTGATTAGGTATTCTGAGTATTGTTTAGGGTTAGCATACCAGTTTGCGTTATGCTTTTTTACAACACCAAGACGAATTCCGATTGGATGTACTTTTTGACCCATAACTTATTCTCCTACCTTTATAGTGATGTGACAGGTACGTTTACTGATACGATCAGCACGACCCTTAGCACGTGGTAGGATACGCTTTAGCGTGATGCCTTCATCGACATAGATAGTAGCGACTTTTAGGTCGTCGATATCTAATCCATGATTATGTTCGGCATTGGCGATGGCTGAGTTAAGACATTTCTTAACAAACACAGCGCCTTTTTTATTGCTATACGTTAGGATATCCAAAGCACGTTCGATAGATTTGCCACGAACTTCATCAGCAACGAGTCTAACTTTTTGTGCCGAGATGGCGGCACCGCGTAATTTTGCAGTTACTTCCATGGTAAGCACCTTATTTCTTAGCTTTTCTGTCAATGCCATGACCACGATACGTACGAGTCGGGGCAAATTCACCTAGTTTATGACCAACCATCTGCTCGCTCACGATAACCGGTACATGAGTACGGCCGTTGTGAACAGATAAAGTTAGGCCAACCATTTGTGGCAAAATCATCGAGCGGCGCGACCAAGTTTTAATCGGTTTGCGTGAGTTGGTTTCTAATGCATTCTCAACTTTAGCAAACAAGTGCGCGTCTATGAATGGACCTTTTTTCAATGAACGAGGCATGAAATTCTTCCTTATTTCTTCTTCTTGGCGCGACGGATGATCATATTGTCAGTACGCTTATTATGACGCGTTTTAAGTCCTTTAGACTTCTGACCCCAAGGGCTAGTTGGATGGCGACCTTTGTTACGACCTTCACCACCACCATGTGGGTGATCAACTGGGTTCATCGCTACACCGCGAACGGTAGGACGAATACCACGCCAACGTGAAGCACCGGCTTTACCAAGTGATTTCAAGTTGTTTTCAGTATTAGAAACTTCACCAATAACTGCACGGCAGTTGATATGTACACGGCGAGTTTCACCTGAACGCATACGAAGAATCGCATAAATACCGTCACGGCCTAATAACTGAACGCTTGCACCCGCTGCACGAGCCATCTGTGCGCCTTTACCGATTTTAAGTTCGATATTATGGATCACAGTACCCAATGGGATGTTTTTAAGCGGTAAACAGTTACCTGGACGAATTGGAGATGCTTCGCCTGACATTACTGTATCGCCAACTGCTTGTTTTTTAGCAGCAATGATATAGCGACGTTCGCCATCAGCATACTTAAGTAAAGCAATATGTGCAGTACGGTTAGGATCGTATTCAATACGCTCTACCGTTGCTGGAATATTGTCTTTGGTGCGTTTAAAATCAATAATACGGTAATGTTGCTTATGACCACCGCCAATATGACGAGTAGTTATACGGCCATTATTATTACGACCACCTGACTTACTTTTTGATTCGAGAAGCGCTGCATAAGGACGACCTTTGTAAAGGTGTGGATGCACCACTTTTTCAACAAAACGACGGCCTGGTGATGTTGGCTTTGCTTTTACGATAGGCATGAGTGTTATCCTTATTCGTTGTTCGCTGTTTCACTAGTAGAGGTAGTAGTATCAACTACGTCCTCACCAGCATCAGCCATTTGTACATCGTGACCAGCTTTTAGGGTAACATAGGCTTTTTTATAGTCATTACGACGGCCGATGCTCTTACCAAAACGCTTTGTCTTACCTTTAACATTCAAAGTGTTCACTTTAGTAACTTCAACACCTTCAAACATTAGCTCAACTGCTTTTTTGACTTCTAACTTAGTAGCGTTAGCATCAATTTTAAATACTTGCACGCCAAGTGAGTCACCAAGCATTTGAGATTTCTCTGAGAAGACAGGTCCTCTTAAGACCTGATAAAGTCTTGCGTTATTCATGCTAGTGCTTCCTCAAATTGTTTCGCAGCTTCAACTGACATGATCACTTTATCAAAGGCGATCAAGCTCACTGGATCCACTTCGTTTGTACCAAGTACATTGACGTGTGGAATATTGCGGGCGGCTAAGTATAAGTTTTCGTCAACATCTTTTGTGACGATAAGTGCACGAGGTGCATTTAATTCACTCAACTTTGCAATCAACTCTTTGGTCTTAGGTGCAGAGATTGTTAATTCTTCAACCAAGATTAGACGTTCTTGACGTATTAACTCGGCTAAGATGCACTGCATAGCGCCGCGATACATTTTGCGGTTAACTTTTTGTGACCAGTCTTGTGGTTTGGCCGCGAATGCACGTCCGCCCCCACGCCAGATTGGGCTACGAATAGAGCCTGCACGAGCGCGACCAGTACCTTTTTGGCGCCATGGCTTAATGCCACCGCCAGAAACTTCGGCACGGGTTTTTTGTGCACGTGTACCTTGACGAGCACCTGCAAGATATGCAGTGACGACTTGATGCACTAATGCTTCGTTGAATTCACGACCGAAAGCCGTATCAGAAAGCTCAACCGCCGCACCTGTAACTGTTTTTAAATCCACGTTAATCCCCTTGCTTAGGCTTTGATTGACGGACGTACGATAACGTCGCCACCGGTGGCACCTGGGATAGCACCCTTGATGACAAGTAACCCTTTTTCGGCATCAACCGAGACCACTTCTAGGCCTTGAACGGTAACACGTTTGTTACCCATTTGGCCCGCCATCTTTTTGCCTTTGAATACTTTACCTGGCGACTGGTTCTGACCAGTTGAACCATGTGCACGATGAGATACTGAGTTACCGTGCGTAGCATCTTGCATACTAAAGTTGTGACGTTTTACAGGGCCTTGGAAACCTTTACCTTTACTATTTCCTGTAACATCAACCATCTGACCTTGTTCGAACAAGTCAGCTAGAATCTCACCACCAATCTCACGACCTTCAAGATCGCTTTCATTGGCACGAAATTCCCAAACACCACGACCAGCTTTAACGCCAGCTTTTGCGAAGTGACCTTTCTGTGCGGCTGTTACGCGGCTGTCACGACGAGTACCTGTGGTGATTTGAATGGCTTGATAGCCATCTACATCAGTATTTTTTACTTGAGTAATGCGGTTTGCATCGACCTCAATCACTGTTACAGGGATAGAGGCACCTGTCTCAGTGAAGACACGGGTCATGCCGCATTTTTTACCGACTAAACCGATCGCCATTTTAGACCTCTTTATATCTTATATTAATGGGTTGGGCATTTAATGTGCATTAACCCAAAGCAATTTGAACGTCAACGCCCGCCGCTAAATCTAACTTCATTAACGCGTCCACAGTTTTGTCAGTAGGTTGAACGATATCAACCATACGCTTATGAGTACGGATTTCGTACTGATCACGAGCGTCTTTATTGACGTGTGGCGAGGTTAGAACGTTGAAGCGCTCAATGCGAGTCGGCAACGGTACAGGACCACAAACTTGCGCACCGGTGCGCTTTGCAGTATCAACAATCTCTTGTGCAGATTGATCAATCAGACGATGATCAAAAGACTTAAGACGGATACGGATTCTCTGGTTAGCCATGCCAGCAAGCTCCTAATATGTGCTTTTATCATTCTTGCTTTGCAAGTAAATGAGTAAAAGCCGTTTGGTTAAATATTCACTTAAAGCGGCCTTCTGTTCTTAACCAGAATGAGTTCGTTAACGGAACTTATAGCGTACTAAAAGCAAAATAGTTTAAAGCCCCGCCGACCCTTCCATTATAGGATGTCAGCAAAGGCATAATGAAATAGTGCTAGAAACGATGCTCTAGCTGTCATAGCGCCAGCTTTTTTATTGGCCGCGCATATATAATTCAGTGGTGTATATTATACATAGTATTTATCTGATTGCAAGACCAATATCTAGAACACTTAACAGCATTATTAAAATTAGTTCACTTCAAAGTTAATCACTATCTATTATTAGTTATATATATTTGATTGATTTCTAAAATGAAGCATTACAACTCTATTGACTACTTAGCGTTTTAATTGCTTCAATTAAAACGCTAAGGTCGAAGACTAGCTACCATCTAGTCTAATACAATATCATACTGCTCTTGGGTATATAGGTTTTCTACTTCAAAAGTAATAACTCGTCCTAATAAGTATTCAAGATCTGCAACTGTATCCGCTTCTGAGGTGAGTAATAAGTCAATAACGGCAGCATGAGCCACGACTGTAAACTTCTTTGGAGAGTTGTAAGTACGAGCGCAGCGCATCATTTCACGAAATATCTCAAAGCAAACTGTCTCGGCTGTTTTGACAAAGCCGCGACCCTGGCATGTCGAGCAAGGCTCGCATAGTTGCTGCCCTAACGACTCACGTGTCCGTTTACGTGTCATCTCTACCAGACCAAGCTCACTGACTTGGGTGATATTAGTCTTGGCATAATCTTGAGTAAGTTGTTCTTGTAAGCTTGTCAGTACATCATCTTTATGTTCTTGCTCTAGCATATCGATGAAATCTAGAATAATAATGCCACCCAAATTACGCAGACGTATTTGACGGGCGATTGCATGTGTGGCTTCAAGATTGGTCTTATAGACAGTATCTTCTAATGAACGTCCACCGACAAATGAGCCCGTATTAACATCAATAGTCGTCATCGCTTCGGTTTGATCAATAATCAGATAACCACCAGATTTTAAATCAACACGACGTTTTAAGGCATCGCGTAAGTCTTCTTCAACTCGATGCACATCAAACAGTGATTGCTCAGCAGTGTAGTGGACAATGCGATCATAGACGAAGGGCACAAACTCTTTAGCAAAATGCCGCACTTGCTCGTAGATTTGCGTATTATCGACGATGACTTTTTCGGTGTCTGCATGTACCAAATCACGAATAGAGCGTAGCGGTAAAGACAGCTCTTGATAAATAAGCTCTGAGCTTTGATGGTGATTCATCTCTTGTCGACGTGCACAAATAGTTCGCCAGAGCTGCACGAGATAGTAAATGTCTTCTTCGAGCTTGTCGACAGGTACGCGCTCAGCCGCCGTACGCGCAATCAAACCACCTTTTAAATTGACTGTCTGCATCAGACTGGTCAGCTCAGTTTTGAGACGCGTGCGTTCATCATCACTATCAATACGCTGGGAGATACCAACATGATCGCTTGATGGCAAATATACTAGATAACGTGATGGCAATGAGACGTTGGTAGTCAGACGTGCGCCTTTACTACCTAATTGATCTTTAGTCACTTGTACTAAAATACGCTGACTTTCATGCAGACGGTGTTGGATAAGAGTCTTACTAGGTGCAGCTACGATCTCAGTGGTCTTTGCGCTGACAACAGGTGGTGTTATCTCTAGACTGTCGGCTGATGTTACTCCAGTATCCGTCGAATCCATGGCCTCTGGTATAGATTGGTTTTTATTCTTTGAAGTGGGTCGTGGTTCACGCTGCATATCATTGACATGTAAAAAAGCCGTACGTGACTGACCAATATCTACAAAGGCAGCCTGCATTCCTGGTAATACACGTACCACCGTACCCAGATAAATATTGCCTACTAATCCTAATTTATGATGGCGCTCTATGTAAATCTCGCCGAGCACACCATTATCCAAGACAGCCACGCGGCATTCCATGGGACTGACATTAATCAGCAGCTCTTCAGACATATTGTTTTTCTCTTATTGCTTATAGTTCTTATAAACAGTTCTTATAAATAGTGATGAATAGCTCTTTAATAAAAATATAGCTTTCTGAACTTGTAGTGTAACAAACGTCTTAGGGTACTGCCCACCATCCTGCCGTGTCATTATGTGACTAATTACTTTTGCATGCGCCTCTTCAATACCATTTACGCTTATAAACCGTAGATATTATGGCTTTTAGTTGCTTCATCAATTAATGCTAGCGTTTGTGCTAATGGTAATCCTACGACGTTAGTGTAACTACCATTAATACTCGTTACCCAAGCAGCGGCTAGACCCTGAATAGCGTAACCACCAGCTTTATCAGCAGGCTCATCGCTATCCCAGTAATCACTCATCATATCTTGCGTTAACGGGATAAAAGTGACATCAGTAGACTCAATGATTTGCTTTTGCCATACCACTTTTAACGGCTCATTACTTAATTGTTTATCAGCATCTGTCGTTGGCTTAGCAGGAAGCAATGCTACTAAGGTCGCTTGTACAGCAGTCCATACTTGATGAGTGTTATCAGACATCTGCTGCCACATACTATAGGCATGAGCGCGATCTGCTGGCTTGACTAGCACGGTCTTACCATCAGGCAGCACACCAATAGTGTCGGCTGTTAAAATTATAAATGGCGTAATTGGTTTAGATAGCTGAGAGCTATTACATTGATAGTCTAGGTTTAACTGGGCAATAGCGGCATCGGCTTTAGCAGCAATCATCCGTAGAATATAGTCTTTTGGAGATTCGTTATCATATGGCGTCTCATCAATATCAACGCTCAAAATAGTCAAATCAAGCTGGGCACTGGAAAGAAGCTCTTGACGACGCGGCGAACCAGAAGCCAATAGGATATCCATCACTACTCTCTTATTGTCATAATGTTTTATAATTTTAGAACTATCAGTGAGGTACTGAAACTCACTAAGCACTTATTGTATTCGACATAGCTAACGTGCAAATTTTAGCGAGTAAATCCACGTAATATTAATAGTATGATTGGCCAGCTTAAGATACTCATTAATAAAGATAACCCCGATTGTGCGACAAACAGGTTTTGAGTCATTAGCTGCAATACCCATAAGCTTAGTTGAAAAACGATTAACCCTACCGCTGCTAAGAACCAAGCACTAAGCGTATTTAATTGCTTTATCTGAATGCTACATACCCTAAGTGCTAATACCATCACTACCGCTGCGAATGCTTGTTGACCAAGGTGAGTATCCATTAGTAAGTCAGCAGCAATACCAACAGTAAATGCTGTAAAAATACCAACGTAGCGTGGTTGAAATAATAACCAAAATATCAGCACCATAATCATGATCATGGGACGTAAGGTTGCCATGGTCGGGCTTAATGGATAGACATTAGGTGACGAAGCAACCACAAAGCTTAGTATGATTGCGAGCAGCATCTTACTAGGTGAATGCTCAGAGTTTGAAAGCGCCATGAGTGCTTGCCTTAACGTTTATTTAGCGACTGGCAGGTATTGATGATTGGGTGTCAACGTGCACTATTTTATCTTGCAGGATTAGTACATAAGCATTATCAACAAAATTGGCAGCAGGTGATACCTCGATGCTTCTAAAGTTATCAGCTTGGGTATCTTTAATACGAGCAATACGGCCTACTCGATAGCCTGCTGGAATACGTCCGCCAAGACCAGAAGACACTAACTCATCGCCAATACGTACGTCTGAGGTTTTGAATACGTAGTTAAGGCTTAGTGAGGTTGGGATACCCGCACCTGTGACGATTGCGCGTTGACCAGTACGCTTGATGGTTACTGCGACTGACTGCTGTTCATCAGTGATCAATAACAAGCGACTGGTATTGGGATATACATTAATAATTTGTCCCAAAATACCGTTTTCATCAATAACTGTTTGCCCAACTTGGACACCATCTTGAGCGCCCTTATTAAGTACAACGATTTGCTTAAGCAAATTGGTATCTGTACCGATTACTTGTGCTAAATTTAGATCAAACAAGTCAGGCTTGGTAGTTGACAAAATTCCTTGCAAGCGTGCATTTTGTGCCAAGATATAGTCTTGTTGCTGCAGCTTTGCTTGTGCATGAATTAGTTGCGACTTTAGTTGTACGTTTTCGCGGCGCAACGCTTCTTTTGATTGCACGCTACCACGTACCCAATGCTCAGCATAGCTTGGCAATAAAGAAAACTCATAGATAGGCTGCATGGCTGCATGACTGATACTGCGAACAGGCTTGAACCACTCTGGATTTTTGCTATCAAACCACATGACTATTAGCGCCACTATTAATACAATAACAGTCCTACGAAGTGCGAGTGGTTGACGGGCAAAAATACTTGGGATCATAGGGCATCTAATTTGATCGGTACCCAGCGCGGGGTATAAAGCCATCACACATAAGAGATGACGACATATGCTAGTTATTAATGTGACAAAGGCAGTCTCGTTGACCGCCTCTGTGCAGATATTTTCTTTGGCTTAGATTTATCACCTAAAATGTATCTAAAGGCGCTTTAATAATCAAAAAGGCTTATACAAAAATCATATTCAAGCTTTTGTTATTAATGAAATCAAGCGCGATGCCACCGCCACGGCTAACACAGGTCAGTGGATCTTCTGCGACAGTAACTGGTAGACCAGTCTCTTTTGAGATGAGCTTGTCCAAATCACGTAGCAATGCGCCACCACCAGTCAAGACAATTCCACGTTCTGCAATATCCGATGATAACTCAGGCGGAGTCTGCTCAAGTGCTGCTTTTACTGCGCTTACGATACCACTTAATGGATCGCTTAGTGCTTTTTGAATCTCTTCTGAATTGATCGTAAACGTCTTAGGTACGCCTTCTGCCATACTACGACCACGAACCTCTACTTCTAAATTGCTATCTTCGTTAAGCGCTGAACCTACTTCTTGTTTAATACGCTCAGCTGTGGTTTCACCAATCACGCAACCATGTGTACGGCGTACGTGGGTAATGATGGCATCATCGAACATATCACCGCCAATTCGGATTGACTCTGCATACACACAACCAGATAGCGCAATAACAGCAATCTCAGTAGTACCGCCGCCGATGTCAACAACCATTGAGCCACTGGCTTCGTGTACCGGCATGCCCGCACCAATAGCCGCTGCCATCGGCTCTTCTAATAACAATACCTTGTTAGCGCCTGCTGATGATACCGCTTCACGAATAGCCTTGCGCTCAACCAAAGTAGATTTGCAAGGTACGCAAACTACTACATTGGGCTGTGCCATAAAACGCTTGGCTTTTACTTTGGCGATAAAATGCTTCAGCATCTTTTGCGTCACTTCAAAGTCAGCAATGACACCATCTTTTAATGGACGAATAGCCGTAATATTGGCAGGTGTTCGCCCAAGCATTTGCTTGGCATCAAGACCGACAGCAGCGACGGTAGGGTTTTGAGTACGGTTGCTACGTAAAGCGACCACTGTAGGCTCGTCGAGCACCACACCTTTATTAGGAATAAAGATTAAGGTGTTCGCAGTACCAAGGTCGATAGCGATATTATTTGATAAAAATCCAAACGGGTTCATTAATATATCCAGCGGCTTACAAATGAGGCGAATGAGATGACTGAGGCGGTGCTCGTCGGTATTGAGTAGATTGTAGTCAGGTGCTCAGATTAGCAAAAGCGTATCTTTGCGACAAGTTGAATCCGAGCAATAATGACTAAAAGCCAAAAGTGAGCTAAATTATACCGATTTAGCTCAAAAAAAACACAGATATTTGCATCAGAGAGTCAGGATTTTAGTTTGAAACGCTAAAAGTTGTTACAAAGTTTGAAATAGTAGTAAATACTATTCAACTTAATGAAACATCATTTAATTCAATAACTAACAAGGCTCTATCAACAGTTGACAATTTTGCTCAATAGCAGGTGCATACTGTAACGTATTTCAGAACACAATGGGTGAGCAATTAGGAATGAAACATTAACTATACGGTCAGTTTGACAAACCATTCTATCTTGGTTGATATTATGCATCAATCAGGCGCCCTGCTCTGTAAACTTGGGTCAGATGCTTTATAATAAGCCAACTCTATATGAGATTCTTTAGCACTTATCTATTTTAGTTTTATTATTTACTTATATTAGGGCGTGTTCTTAATCTGAACAAGTGAACCTCTAATGGACTAATAGTCGCTTAATTGCTAATCGTTCAATTAATAAATACTTACTCTAACAAAAACTGTCCTTCACTGGAGAAATTATGTCACAGCAACCAGCAACGTCTGACAGCAACGTCAGCCGTGAAGAAATCTTAGAAGTTGCCAACCTTGCACGTTTAGGTGTTGATGAAAATACGGCGAGCAGCTATGCCGATGATATTAGTAAAGTATTAAAGCTGATGCATACTCTTAGCAACGTTGATACGACTGATATCAAACCATTATCGAATATCCATGAAGCTTGCCAAGAATTGCGTGCTGACGTTGCCAAACACGACATTAACCGCGAACGTAATCAATCGGTCGCGCCTGCTGTAGAAGATGGCCTGTATCTAGTGCCACAAGTTATTGAGTAATTTGTTCTACTTATTTTTGCGCTTATTTTATCCTATTTTACGCTATTAACATCTTGACGGACGACACCCTATGTCTGAACTTCATCTATTAAGTACCCAGCAACTCATTATGGGCTTGCAAGACAAACAATTTAGCAGCCTTGAGCTGACCGAACATTACATCAAGCGCATAGACGCGCTAGATAGCAAGATTAACAGCTTTATTACTCATACCTCGGAGACTGCCCGAGCGCAAGCGCAAGCAGCAGACGAGATGCGTGCACAAGGTGATAAAAGACGCTTATTGGGCGTGCCTATGGCGCATAAAGATATCTTTTGTACCCAAGGCGTATTAACGACTTGTGGCTCAAAAATGCTACATAACTTCGTCTCACCTTATAACGCCACTATTGTCTCTAACATTGATAAAGCGGGCATGATTAGCCTTGGTAAGCTCAATATGGATGAGTTTGCGATGGGCTCAGACAACAGCAGCTCTTATTACGGTACCGTACAAAACCCTTGGGATCTAGAACGCGTTCCAGGTGGCTCTTCTGGTGGTAGTGCCGCAGCGGTCGCCGCAGGTTTTATCCCAGTCGCAACCGGTAGTGATACGGGTGGCTCTATTCGTCAGCCTGCTTCATTTTGCGGCTTAACAGGCATCAAACCTACTTATGGCCGCGTATCACGTTTTGGTATGATTGCCTACGCTTCAAGTCTTGATCAAGCTGGTAGCATGGGTCGTAGCGCTAAAGATTGTGCCTATCTATTACAACCAATGATTGGTCACGATCCACGCGATGCAACCTCTATCAAACATGATATGCCGGACTACGTGCAAGACCTTAATGATGCAGAAGCTGCTGCTGGCGATAAGCCATTTGATGGTTTACGTATTGGTGTCGCTAAAGAATATTTTAGTAAAGGGCTTGATGCTGAAGTAGAACAATCGGTACGTGCTGCTCTGAAGAAGTATGAAGAACTAGGCGCGACAATCGTAGAAGTGAACATCACTGACCCTGATATCACGCTTGCGACTTACTATATGTTAGCACCTGCAGAAGCGTCTTCGAACCTGTCGCGCTTCGATGGCGTGCGTTTTGGTTATCGCTGTGAAAACCCAACCGATCTTATTGATTTATACACGCGCTCACGCTCTGAAGGCTTTGGTCCTGAAGTACAGCGCCGTATCTTGACAGGTACGTATGCGCTGTCTGCTGGTTATTTTGACGCTTATTATACTAAAGCACAAAAAATACGCCGCTTAATCGTCAAAGACTTCGAAGACGCTTTTGCCAACTGTGATGTCATTGCCAGTCCAACTGCACCAACGGCTGCTTACAAGCTTGCTGAAGATCTTGACCCTGCAACCATGTATTTGGGCGATGTTTATACAATCGCGGTTAACTTAGCCGGTCTACCTGCGCTCAGCCAGCCAGTTGGTCTGACCTCAGAAGGCTTACCTGTTGGCTTGCAACTAATTGGTCAATATTGGCAAGAAAGTAAGCTGCTAGCCACCGCGCATCTGTTCCAGCAGCATACAGATCACCATTTGCAACACTCTACCATCGCGAAGGAGACGGTATAATGAACACAGCAACTACTACTGATAACAATGCCGTCCGCAAACACGCTGTTCGTAAAGAGCTATTCGTCGATGGTTATGAAGTAGTCATCGGTATCGAAATCCACTGCCAGCTGAATACAGAGAGTAAGATATTCTCCAGCGCACCGACTGACTTCGGTCATGAGCCAAACAGCCAAGCCAGTATCGTAGATTTAGGCTTGCCAGGTGTGTTGCCAGTTCTAAATGCTGGCGTGGTCGATCGTGCGCTAAAATTCGGGATTGGTGTCAATGCTGAACTGGGGCTATTTAATACCTTTGACCGCAAAAACTACTTCTACCCTGACTTGCCTAAAGGCTATCAAATTACCCAAATGGCCAACCCTATCGTTGGCGAAGGTTATATCGATGTCATAGTCAATGAAGGCGAGAAAAACGAATACCCTAAACGTATGGGCATCACCCGCGCGCATTTAGAAGAAGACGCTGGCAAGTCAGTTCATGATGCCGTCGATGGTATGACTGGTGTGGATTTGAACCGTGCTGGTACGCCATTAATCGAAATCGTCTCTGAGCCTGATATGCGTTCTGCTCACGAAGCACTGGCCTATATCAAAGCCATTCATCAGCTGGTCACGTGGTTGGGTATCTCAGATGCGGTCATGGCAGAAGGGTCATTCCGCTGCGACTGTAACGTCTCTGTGCGTAAGCCTGGCGCAGAATTGGGTACGCGTACTGAACTCAAAAACCTAAACTCGTTCCGCTTTATCGAACGCGCCATCAATCGTGAAATCGAGCGTCAAATAGATATCATTGAAGACGGCGGTAAAGTTATCCAAGCAACGATGCTTTATGATCCAGAGCGCGATGAAACTCGCACCATGCGTACCAAAGAAGACGCCAACGACTATCGCTACTTCCCTGATCCTGACCTGCTCCCTGTACGTATTGAGCAGCATACCGTTGATTCGATTAAAGCAGCCATGCCTGAGCTACCTGTTGCCCGCCGTGCACGTTTTGAAGAAGCGCTTGGTCTATCAGAATATGATGCTCGTATCTTGACGGGTAGCCGTCAACTTGCCGATTACTTTGAAGATGTTGTTGCCGAAGTGGGACAGCAAGATGCGAAGATGGCAGCTAACTGGGTCATGGGCGATCTGCTGGGTGCACTGAATAAAGATGATAAAGACATCATCGACTCCCCTATCAGCGCCAAGCAATTGGCTGGCATGCTGGAACGTATCAAAGATGATACGCTATCTGGCAAATTGGCTAAGAAGGTCTTTAGCGCCCTGTATGAGCGCGAAGGCGGCAACGATGATGATGCAGCAGATAAAATCATCGAAGAAAAAGGTCTTAAGCAAGAAACGGATACGGGCGCTATCAAAGCTATCGTTGAAGAAGTCATCGCGAAAAACCAACCGATGGTGGAAGAGTACCGCGGCGGTAAGGAAAAAGCTTTTAACGGTCTGGTGGGTCAAGTCATGAAAGCCAGTCGTGGTAGTGCCAACCCGCAGCAAGTGAACCAAATTCTAAAAGAATTGTTGGGTTAAGGTAAACGGCAAAGTAGTTATGCTGACTAAGATACTTAGAATTGTGTTGTAAACTATTAGCAAAATAAATAGCTCTTGCAATATGCTTAATTTTGCGTAAAATGGTCAGTCATTCGGGGCGTAGCGCAGTCTGGTAGCGCACTACACTGGGGGTGTAGGGGTCGCAGGTTCAAATCCTGCCGTTCCGACCAAACATAGTAGTTAAAGAGAAAAGCCAATCATTGTTTTCAATGGTTGGCTTTTTTTTGGGTTGAATTTATAAAAACAATAACGAGATTTGAAATAAAATTCATTAGGTAAGGTGATTAAGCCAATGCATAATATATTTACAAAATTATAAATTGACTTTACTTTATATATTTAAGTTCAAGAAAACATACATACTACTATGGCTCATGTTTTTTGCGATGCTAACTTCATAACATTTTAATAGGGCGTGCTTTAGACAAAAAAAATACCACTTTTACTAATTATTCAAGATAAAGCATATATGGTTATAGAACTGCTAATAAATTCGTTGTCACCTTTAGCTGAATAATAATTGAGACAAATTTACCTTTTTCAAAGATCAATATATAGTCAGTCTAATATACTTCCTCATCATAAAAAATTATTTATAAGTATCTATTAAATTCTCATAGAATGACTAGCCAATACAATAGTTCCAGATTTGTCTTCGTGCTATTAAGTTATTATTCAAATAATGGTAAATTTTTGTTCCAAACTATAGTTTATTAATATAGAATGTATTCACATATGTAAATATAAAGTAACTTTAGGTAAGCATTAACTACTACTTCCTAACCACTTACCTGTCTTATAAATGACAACTTGTCGGTAATTAATTATGAATTACAGAGCAGATATACAGATCCTTAGGGGCATTTCCGTTGTACTTGTTGTGTTGTTCCATCTTGGCTTCAGCTCAATAAAGAGTGGTTTTTTAGGAGTTGATGTTTTTTTTGTTATTAGTGGCTTTTTAATGGCTATCTTATATAAAAATAATGATATATCAGGTTTTTATTTAAGAAGAGCTAAACGATTGCTACCAGCTTATTATGCTACGATTTTTTTTACTTTAATATTTTCTTATTTTTTGACCACTCCAAATGAAACAGCCCAAGTCAACGAGCAAGCACTATATGCAGTTCCGTTTTTGTCTAATATAGGCTTCTGGTTCCAAGACTCTTATTTTAGTAATTCTCATTTCAATCCTTTACTACACCTTTGGTCGTTAGGAGTTGAAATACAATTTTACCTGATAGTACCATTGCTCTACTGGTTCTTCACGAAGCTAAAAATCAACTATTGGCTCACGATGATATTGAGCCTAGCTTTGTGTTTCATCATGGTTGGATTTTCGCCTAAAACGTCATTTTTTCTTGTCCCATTTAGACTTTGGGAGTTCTTGATTGGATATGGTGCTGCTCACTTCCTAACTAACCAAGGCAATGTGAAGTACACGAAATATAAGTGGCTGGGTCTTATAGGCTTGATTGTAGTTTTTATAATTCCATTACTTTCTGTCAGTGGCGAAGCAAGAAGTGCAGTGAATGGCCACCCTGGTCTATATGCTCTATTTGTAAGTTTGGCGACTGCAACCGTTCTAGCTTTTGGAATTCCCTCTCTTATAGAGCGTTCATATATATCCAAGGTACTCGAAAAACTTGGTAAATACTCATACTCTATTTATTTAGCTCACTTTCCTGTGATAGTGATCTATCTATCAAAACCTTTTGATGGAACAAATTTAACAATTCCAAGTCTTCAAGATGGTATTACGTTGTTTATACTTGTCTGTATAGCGTCAGCACTTCTATATTACTTTTTTGAACATAAAAGATCTAAGTACAGTATAAAGAACTATGCTTTAACTGCGAGTGCCTTATTAATAGGTTTAGTATTAGTACTACCTTCTGTTCAAAATGAATTTTATTCAGAGAAAGAATTACTTATATTCAATGCATCTTCAGATAAAGGGCCTTTTCGTTGTGGTGTAGTAACACAAAAACTTGAGAAGTTCATTACATCCTGTGATTTGACTAGTGATATTGAGCAGTCTGAGGAAAACATAATGTTCGTTGGTAATAGTCATAGTGATTCTGTAAAAGAACACTTCACTGAACTGGCTATTAAAAACGGTACTAAATTATTTATTCCAATTTCAAATACGTTCTTGTCGAAGGGTACGGCTCGTCCAAAAGTAGTAGTTGATGATTCAATTGAAAACAAAGTTAGTAAAATCGTAATACATTCTTCACCTGATTCTATTTCGAATGAAACTATAAATGAGGTCATCAAACTATCTAAGTCAGCTGGAATTAAAGTATATTTTATTGAACCGGTTCCAGTATGGGATAAGAACATTCCAACTTATATGTACAAAAAGATGAAAGGCGAAAATCAGCCCACAATTCAAAAAACAAAAGAGGATTACCTAAGTGAAAATGCTGATCAAATTCGCTTTGTGAGATCAATAAATGATGATAACTTTATATCATTCCCTATAGTAGACTATTTTTGCGCGCCAGAATGTCGTTACGTATCCAAAGAGGGAAAACCTTTATATTTTGATAAACACCATTTAACCACCACTGGAAGCTACCAGCTATCAGATGTTTTTACTAAAATACTTAAAGACTAGGTTTTCGAAAGCGCAACAAAAAAGCCAGCCATTGAACCCAATGACTGGCTTTTATTATGCTCATTACTCTTTACCCATTACTACACAGACGCTTTAGTAATCGCACTTAATTCTTCGTTAATTTTAAAAGTTTTAGACTTAATATCAGTGAAGCCAAACGACTCTAAACGCTCGGTATGTTTGGCAAGGTATCTGTTGGCGTCATCCAAATTATCAAACACATAAATGCCGCCCGCTTCTTGCGTCTCTTCGTTTTCTGTCCATAGCTTATAAACTAGACCACTCTCGTTTGCGATGTCTTCAGCAAGCTCTTGCATAGATTCAAAGAATTCATTGCCAAAAGGGCCGCTATATGGGAAGTCGATTTGCAAAAGGTATTTCATGTATTAATCCTCATTATTATTTGATTTATGTTTCATAATCGACAGAGTATGTGCTGCCAGATGTTTTCAATCTTAACATAGTACGATTGACTATAGACTTTTAGCAAGTGAGCAGCTAGGGTAAATACTTACGTTTACTCTGGTTTAACCCTATGTCTGAGCTTAGTACGCTACGTCCCGCCACTCTTGCAACTCATACCAACTATGCACCTTGGGAAGCTTATCAGCGGCCTTATGTGCGCGATTTGGCTTATGTGCTGGCGTGCCCTAACGTCTTAACAGAATGGTTGGACTTTGCACCGCATCAGAATACGCATATCGTATCGGTACATAGTGCAAGCTTTTGGCAGCAGCAGTTTGAGGCGTATGAGCAGCGTTTAGAAGAGCTAGATACTACCAAGGCTTATCAGGATCTAACCCGTTTTTTACTGACGCGCCCAAGTCCGAATCGCTTGGGCTTTCACTTCGAAGGGTTATTGTCATTTTGGTTAGAGGATGGGTTTGCGCGTAAGTTGCATCCATACGAAACGCTCGCCAATAACGTGCAACTGTATAACGGTAAGCAGACGACGGGTGAGCTGGATTTGATTTTGTATAACCATGAAGAAGGTCTCACCGAACATTGGGAGTTGGCCATTAAGTTCTTTATGGGGTCTGCCCCTTTTGCACCTATAAACTGGGTTGGGATTAATTCTAATGATAATCTACAGCGTAAAATGACGCATATGCAAACTAAGCAGTTTCGCACGGTGTGGGTCGATACCGAGAAACATGGACAAGTTAGGATTGATAAACGTTATGGCGTCATAAAGGGGCGATTCTTTTTGCCAATGAACAGGGCTAATTCTAGACACTTAGATATGCCTACTTGGTTATCACCAAGCTTTCCGATGCATAAATGGTGCGATAAAAATGATAGAGATAATCTCGCTACGATTGATATGAATAGCCTTCGGCACGCACATTATATCGAATGGTTTACTAGGCGCGGATTTTATGACTTACGTCAATCGCGTCAATCGCAAATATCTTGGCCAGACAACAATACTTTGCCTACGACAGGGCTATATTTTGAAGGCGATAGACCGATCGTGATTTATCCTGAGCAGCGCGACCAAAAAAATAATGAATCCTAAATAGCTACTATCACACTAAAATGTTACTTTTCCTCTTCAACTGATAAATCAATCAAATTACCAAGAATAACGTCCGTATAAGCTAATCTCACTGCGCTGGGCTTTCTCTGAATCAAGACTATCAGTGAGCAGTTTAATACCGCCATATTGACTGTCTACGGCCAAACCCAATGCTTGCGTCTGCGGCTCTATTAAACCAGTAATAGTAACAGGATAAGTATCATGTCTGGTTTGATAGCCTGCTGATAGTTGATACAAGTCTTTGATATCATTGACTTGGCCATGCACACCGAGCTGCCATTGGTTGTCTAGCTGATGCATAAGGCTACCCTCAACTCGCCATGGCAATGTCTGCGTGACGTCATCAGTATCCAGCTGACCTTCTGTCATATCTATAGGTCGTCTATTTACATCGTAATCTAGTACATATTTAGTACTGGGCGTGTCTTTCCAGTGCATACGTCCAAAGAGATCGTAACCACGGATCGACAACTGAGTACTGTCCGATAACTTCCCTGTCAGATTTACATCTAACGAATAACCATAACCTGCTGGTTTTTCAGGATACCAATTCAGGTCTTCTTCCCCAAGCGCTGGCTCATCATAGTAGTAATCCACATAAGTCTCCGTTTTATTTAAACGGTCTATATTTCCAACGACCTCACCCTCAGAAAATGCCTGAGACGTGACGCTACCCATAGCATTACCTTCAAGTACATGTAGTCCTTTCCAAATATTGGCATAAGTTGTTAGCTGCCAATTAGGAGCTATCTGCTGGGTAAAACCCACATTCGCACCGATACGTTCATTATGCTGTGCTTCTAACTCTAACGCATAGGTTTGGTTCTGATTAGGTATTTGCTTGTTTTGATACTGCCAATACAAATCTGCGGTCTCTTGATTAAATGTCATCATATAATCATAACGCCATGCTAGACCATAGCTAATCGGACTATCAGCTTGGCGCACATTAAGTGACGCGCGCCCCTGTGCGTAGGCGTGCGTGCCAGAATCTAAAGGCGCATCCCAATCCTTAATAAAAGTAGCAATTGGCTGCGCTGGACTATGAGCAGTTGCCATCATCGTCCAATCAATCTGTAAGGCTGGCCTTTTAGATGCAATAGATGGTGTGGATAACAAAGAAGTCGTTAAACTGTTCTTTGAAGTTAACGCATCATCAGTAACTTGATAAATCATCGGTGACTCTTGTGCCATAGCAGAGATTGAAATACCTGTACTTATGATAACCAATATATTGCGTGTGATAGAGGCCATTTGATAGCGTACCTGAGAAGACTCAATAGATTGAGGTGAGAGTAAAGTTTGTATAAATGGCATATAGGTGGATGAGCGCGAGGAAAGCATAAAATTCTTCCATGAATTAAAAGGCATAAAAAAGAGACAGGGCTAGCTGTCTCTTTTTTACACATTATCGATATCTCAAATACGTATCATTATGTTTGAAACATCGTACTTTAAGCTGATGAGGTGAATGCTCATAATTAACCTAAAGGAATAAAGCTATTGTCTTTAAACTTAGCACTTACTGTACCGTTATTCTGTAATAATTTACCAAAGACTTTACCATTGACCGTAATATCAGCAAACTTACCAGTCTTGACATTTTGGATAATGAACTTATTATCAACATCGAATTTTAAATTAACAGCTGCATTATTTTGGGTAATATTAAGCTGTGTACATTTACAGCTGACATTATATTCAGTGTCTAAAATGGTTTTACCAGTCACATACAACTTCTTGCCATCAACACTTGCATTCAGACCTTGCAACTCTATAACATCACGCGACATACGCTTTAAGTTTGCCTGAATATCCAGCGGTATAGTAGAGGTAGAAGTGGAGTTAGCATTCTTTCTTGCCACTGTCCCTTTAAGAGACATTACTATCTCTATGCCAACAAACTTACCAGCAGCCTCTTCAATATTACCATCCTGAGTTACTCTGATAACGTTTTTGATATCAGCTTCATTAGCAACTGCATTTAGCGAAATAGTTACATCAGTTGCAGGCTTCTCTTTAACCAATTGACCTGTCAATTTAATAGTCGATGGTAAAGTTCTGACTACTAAGGTGCCATCGGCAAGCTTACGACTCATATCCAAAAACGCCATTTCAAGATCGCGGGCTTCGATAGTACTATCGTTAGCTTTAAGCTTTACATTACCCAGTTTTATCACTGCCTTTTGTAAAGTAATGCCTTCTCTATTGACATCATTTAGATCAAACTCGTCATTGACCAATACTTTATCGCTGAATTGGGCGTTAACCGTTGCACCTTGTGAAGTTGAACTAAAAATAACAGCTTCTGCACCTGAACCAATATTTATACTATTAAAACCAAAACTACCTTTGAAATTGTTAGTACTAGTGTTCGAGCTTAAAGCATTTATATAACCTTTATAGATATTAGTAAATGCATCTTTACTCACAACAGTTTTTTCATAATTCATGGTCTGGGAATTGTATTTATAATCATACTCTGTAGTCGTAAGTAACGTCGTACCTGAAAGTTTAAACTGACCATCAGTACTAAGTGTCGCTATAAAATCACTACTTGGGTTTATTGTTGTATCACCCAAAGCTGATTTAAAACTTGCATTATTAGCTAAGGCAATAATATCAGCTGATGTTAATCTTGCTAGGTTATTTTCTTCCATATAATAAAAAATACCTGTTGGCACATCGAACGTAGCGCTAATTCTTTGCTCTTGTCTTTCTGTAAGAATTTCACTAGCACCTTCATAGGCATCTTCAATGGCTTTATTATCCAAAATGAACTGCTTGGCAGTATTAATAATACTTTTAGCTTGCTCAAGCTCAGACAGGCTGTTGTCTACAGGTGGCTTAGGTGGAATGGCTGAACCGTTATTATTGGAAACCGTTGTTTTACCGCTATCACTACCGCAACCTGCTAGTGCTAAGGTGCTGGCCAATGCTAATGCAGTCAGTTTGAAGAACTTCATAAAATCATCCTTTATTTGTGAGGTCTCTTTCGAGTTACGGTAGTAGATATACTTAAATAAATAATTAAATGATGATTATCTGTCTGATCTAACACCATCAAACTTTTAGTCAAAACTTAAGTTCACTAATCAACAAGCGAATAATATATTCATTTATTGATTTAGTCTATACAGTAATGATTTATATTTTAGATATTACACAAATATTAAGATAAAAAGGATTTACGGATTTTATAATTAAAAAATACCAATCATAATGACTGTAACTTGCTAATTTATAAATAAATAATAAGTAGGATGAACCTGAAGACTCTCGCTAATATATATAGTGATAGGAACGCTATTTAGATAAATACGATTTTATTTAGTTCTATAATTTTAAGAGGTTTTTGGGCTTTATTTGAAGTTTCAAAAGTAAGCTAAAGTCTAAAAGTAATTGATAGTCAATTCACGATAATATCGACATAAGGAAGCTAATTACAGGCTGTGACTATACCTTACTGTAGTCATCAAAGTTGACGCTGCAATGGTTTTATAGAACGTAAAATTACGCATTGGTATTGAAAGTTTCAATAATCAATAAGTCTCGATGACCTGCATTAGCTCATATCTGAGCATATCTGCACTTGGCAAACGTTCAGCATGAAACCGTACAATCGGAATACCTGCACTCGCAAGCGCTTTGTCTTTTTTGTCATCCGCCTTTTGTCTTGATTTACTACTATGTGTCCAGTCATCGAGCTCAATAGCGACTAAGGTCGTCTGCGCGTCTATATCGGTAATTACATAATCGACACTTTGACGGCAGATACGGTTAAACCAAAAGCTACGTTCGGAGGTTTCGTCGCTATTAGCTTCAATAATGCGAGAGAGTTGAACTTGCACAAATATATGATATTCGGGCAAGGCGTTTTTGAGCTTATGAAAAAATATGACTTCAGTATCAGTCATGATAGGCATCGGCGCAAATGGCCAAATAGCCAAATCATCACCGCGTACAGGTTGTGGATCGGACTCAATGTTTTTACTAGATTGACGTTTTGACAACAACTTTGGTAATGTAATCAGCCCCAAAAAACCTACGGCTAACACCAAAAATACAACGCCAAATGACATAATTCTACCTTATAAAATTTTGGGATGACTGATGTTAGAACTTTCTAAACAATCAATCACAACGCGGCAACCATTATTGGCTAACACGTAATACAGAGAAAAATAAGTAAATAACAAATTGTTTTTATACTATCCGAGCTAGTAAGTATCTACAATTTATAAACCACAAAACACGACAATAGATGTCGTGTTTTGAATAATACATAATTGGATATAAGAATAAAGTTTAAGATATTAGTGAGTCTTAAAGATAATGGATAACAAACTAATGACCTAACGCCAATACAACACCCATGCACCTGATGTATCAACCTGAGGGTCAGTATTGATCTTATCTTTCAGCGCCAATGCTGCAACCTTTCCACGTTCTGGACCGACTACAACTCGTACACCTCGACTAGTAGTACTGGTTTTGACCTGATAACCAGCGGACTTAAATTTCTTGGCCACATCGTCAGCTGAAGCTTGATTACTAGCCAAGGCTACTTGCACACCAAAGCTACCTTTGGCATCAGTTTCTTTAACTTCTTGACGGGCTTCGCGCAGCTTTTGTTGAGCTTCACGTTTGGCATCAGCAGACTTCTTAGCTGCTGCAGCCTCACGTTCTAGACGCTCAATTTGCTTACGCGATGGAATCGTTAACTCTTGTCCAACTCGCAATGAAGTCGATGAAGAGATGTCATTAGCTTGAGCCAAAGCTTCAACTGGCATATTATACTGACGTGCTAATTTGATCAAGCCATCGCCTCTTTTTACAGTGTAGTCTGCTGGAGATTTTGGTGGTGCTTTTTTAGCAGCTTCAGCCTCAGCTTTTTCTTCAGCTTGCCTTTCTTTCTTAGCTGCAGCCTGTTCTTCAGCTTTTTTCTTGGCATCAGCTTCTTTCTTAGCGGCAGCTTCTTTCTTAGCGGCAGCTTGAGCTTCTTTTTTCGCCTCTGCCTCAGCTTGCTTTTTCGCCTCAGCCTGCTTTTTATTATCTGCTAACTTTTTCGCTTCAGCTTGTTCAGCCGCTTGAGCTTTTTGTGCCTTATCATTGGCCGTACTTGTGGTCGTATCATTGCTCGGTTGCACAGTCGGTGTCGCAACTGTAGTACCCTCTGCTACCTCTGTACTATCACTTTCTGCTGGAAGAGAGTTGGCAAC
This sequence comes from Psychrobacter sp. P2G3, assembly GCF_001593285.1. Taxonomy (NCBI): domain Bacteria; kingdom Pseudomonadati; phylum Pseudomonadota; class Gammaproteobacteria; order Moraxellales; family Moraxellaceae; genus Psychrobacter; species Psychrobacter sp. P2G3. The sequence continues at coordinate 672,462 of NZ_CP012529.1, read as the reverse complement.
ATACTGCTGGTTTTCTGCACGAGACTTAGCCAGTGCTTGTGCTTCTGCACTCTCTTGCTCTGCCAAAAACTGCTGTGCACGTTTCTCTTGCTCAGCGACACGAGCAGCACGTTCTTTTTGCTTTTGAGCCAAAATACGTTTTTCAGTATCGATATCTGTGGTCAACGGCGCCGTTGAGGTTTGCTCAGTTGATGATTTTTCGACGATAGCAGCAGGCGTTGCTGGTTTATCACTAGTACCAATCTGTTGCACCATAGCATATAGCATTACGCTACCGCCTATAATCATCCCAATGCCCAATAAGGCTTGTCTCGAAAAATTCATCCGTTTACGTCTCTTAGTTGGTAATAAGGTTGATTGCTAGGCATGACTAATCTTTGTCGCCATCTCATTGCAAAAGTTATATCGTTTTTGTAAAACGCTTTGATTATAAAACATATTTTTCGCGCTGTCTGCTATCACACATCTCTTAAAATGATGTTTAGAAAATATTTACGCGCCAATCAATTTTACAGGCTAATAAATATCACTTCACATCAAGAGTGGCAAGCGCTTCACCAATCGTATGAAAAGAGCCACATACTACAATTAAATCTTGTGGCTCACTGTTTTTGATTACGGCTTGTGTAGCCTGTTGTAAGTCAGCATAAGAATGTATAGCAGTATCCTCCACGTATGTAACTAATGCCGTTTGCAGCTCGTCAATACTTGCTGCACGAGGATGATCAATCTCTGCAATGTACCAATCCGTAATCGACAAATCAGCATCAGTTAAACGCTGTGCAACCATAGCGATATCTTTATCGCCTAACATAGAGAATAACATCTTAATAGTCGCAGATGGTGAGTTTGATTGATGACTAACATGTTCCTGCCATAACGGTAATAGTTGCGCTAACAAAAACTCAACCCCTTGCTCATTATGTGCCACATCAAACAACCAATGACGCGCAGCTACCTCACGATAATCAAAACGTCCTGCTAATTTGACAGTACGTAATGCCTGTTCGACAGCTTCAACATTTACTGTTAATGAACTTGCTAGCACCGCGGACAGCGCGTTAGCAGTATTCGTCAGTGACAACGCAGGACGTGGCAGCTCTAGGGTGACAGCCGCATTACTATACTGCCAAGTCTGCGCATCAACTACACGGTAGCTAAAATCATGCTCTACTTGATAACAGCTGGCATTATGCGTGTTAATCAGTCGCTGCACGCTATTTGGCATATCAGCGGCACCGTAGATCAAGGTGATATCATCACGCAGGATACCAGCTTTCTCGCTACCAATGTCCTCGACATTATCACCCAACCAATCCACATGATCGATACCGATATTGGTGATGACGGCCATATCTGGATCAATAATATTGACTACATCTAAACGCCCACCCAGCCCCACTTCCAACACCCAAACATCGCAATCGGCTTCAGCAAATATCAACAATGCAGCAAGTGTCGTCATCTCAAAAAACGATAATGTTAAATCGCATTGGAGTCGCGCTGCTTCTACTTTGCTAAAAGCATCAATCAAGGTCTGATCGCTAACCATTTCACCGTTGATGCGCACGCGTTCATTAAAAGCGCTTAAATGCGGAGATTGATACAGGGCGGTCTTGTAACCACCTGCTTGACACATCTGTGCGATGACTGCCGTCGTCGAGCCCTTACCATTAGTGCCTGCCACGGTGAATACATAAGCATCATCTTTCGCGGACTTTACTACTCCTAGCGCTTCAGCAACGGGCAGCACACGTGATAGCCCCATATCTATCGCTGACACATGTATCTGCTGCATGTAATCTAGCCATTCGGTTAGACTCGACTGGCTATTCGGACTATTAGTATCAATCGTATCAGATAAGGATGCAGACATAAAAAACCTATTAAAAAACTCAAATTGAAAATAATTTAAAATCGAAATTCAAAGCAGTGTATAACAACATTCTCAAAAACCAAACCTAAAAACCAAAAATAGCACTTATCGTTAAATAACGACAAATGCTATTAGAAAGCTTTTGGACTAAGTATTTTGGACTAAGTCTAGTTATGCTAGATGCAGGTCAATGCCAAAACGGATGACAATATTTAGTCATATAATTTAGTCATATAACTTAACCAAATACTTTAGTCAAACAATGATTGACTAAGCATTGACGTTTGGCTGATGACACAACTTAGCCAACAAGCGATAAATCGTATCAATCATCTGATGACGATGCACCACTTCATCAACCACGCCATGCTCTAACAAGAACTCAGCACGTTGGAACGGCTCTTCTAATGTCTCACGTACCGTCTGCTCAATCACGCGCTTACCAGCAAATCCAATCATTGCTTTTGGCTCTGCTAAGTGAATGTCACCAAGCATAGCAAGAGAGGCAGTTACGCCACCATAAACTGGATTGGTCAGTACTACGATATAAGGTACGCCAGCAATTCTTAAGCGCTCAACCGCCGCCGCAGTACGTGCCATTTGCATCAATGATAGCAGACCTTCTTGCATACGTGCACCACCAGAGGCAGCAAAACATACCAAAGGCTTTTTCTCATTCAGCGCTTTTTCAGCGGCCTCTACAAACCGATCACCAACGACCGACCCCATTGATCCACCCATAAAGCGGAAGTCAAAAGCACAAGCAACCACCTCAAGGTTACGCAATTTACCATACAAAACAATTAAGGCTTCGCTCTCGCCCGTCTTGGTCTGTGCTTCAGTCATGCGCTGTGGATACGGTTTACTATCTACAAATCCAAGAGGATCCTTCGCAGTAAACTGCTGGCCAAGTTCACCATCAACTTGACCTAAGAACCAATTCAAACGCTCACGCGCCGTCATCGGTAAATGGTGGTCACAATGCGGACAGACATAGCAGTTAAAAATCAGCGCTGTATTGGTAATCATTGAATGACAGCTGGTACATTCTGTTGACGGCTCGGTCTCGACTGCCGTCAACGTCTGTGTCAATTGCTGCTTGATACCTGGAACTGGACGATCAAACCAAGAATGACGTGTTGGATCAGCAGCACTGCTATTGTCTTGAGTATCAGGTTTTTTTATAGTATCAGTCATAATATTCGCCATTATTGAAGGCTTATCGGCAAGTTTGCTCATTCACTTGTCCTTAAGAATTTAATTGTTGTCTAGTCTAAGAATCAAATACAGCCATAACATGAGCAGTTATAACTGACGCGACAGTCCATCACACTAATACTATCTATACATAAGATAAATAGCAGGCAAACCGAATCGCGTAATTGTAACAAATTATACGTCATGTTAGTTTACACTCGTAAACTAAATTTAGCAAAGTCATTTAGCCTTGTACATAAAAAACTATCGCTAAAATATTGCCACTGAAAACGCTACTATTTAAAAAACTGTTATCAGAAATATTTAGAAAAAACACTAACTCTGAAAACAACGTCGCTATCTTAATAACAGCTTATTTGACGCAAACCACACTGACCGACTATTAAGCGCTTAAACTATCGAGTGCGCCGCGTAGCTCGTCCATCTTAGCCATAATTTTTTGCTGAGCATTAGCAACAGCAGACGCATCTTTAGCATCTATATCAGCAAAATTCTGTACCAGCGCACTACCCACAATGATACCGTCCGCATGAGCACCAATCGCTTTGGCTGACACTGCATCACGAATACCAAAGCCCACGCATACTGGCAAATCGGTCTCAGCTTTAATCGCTTGCACTTGGGTGGCGACATCATCAGTATCTAGCGTTGCCGAGCCCGTCACGCCTTTAAGTGACACATAATAAATATAACCACCGCAATGTGTTAGTACTTGCTCACGGCGTTCAGGTAAAGTGGTTGGCGATAACAAGAAAATCTCATTCATCGAATGTTCAGTTAAATGCTGAGTAAAGCTACCCGCTTCTACTGGCGGTAAATCAACCATCAAGATACCATCAACACCTGACTGCTCACATAAAGCGACAAAGTTATCGTAACCGATGATCTCAACTGGATTAAGGTAACCCATTAGGATAATTGGCGTCTGCGTGTCTTGTTTGCGGAACTCTGCGACCATATTTAATGCATCGCGTGTACTAGTTCCCGCTGCTAAGGCACGTTCTCCAGCCAATGCAACGGTAGGGCCATCTGCCATTGGGTCAGAGAACGGTAAGCCGACTTCAATCATATCCGCGCCATGTTTGACTAAGTCATGTAGTAATCCGACAAAGTTATCAGGTGTTGGATCGCCTGCCATTACATAAGGAATCAGGGCTTTTTTGTTCTGTGCTTTTAGGGTTTCAAATGTACTTTCAATACGGGTCATAGTTTTCTCTTTAGTTATCTATCTCTTCAGACAAATTATTATTCAAATTTTATATTAATGATAGTGTCACTATCTTGAACTTTGATCAACCATGCTCCATTCATAACCATTTCTAATTCATTAAAACTAGTAAGTACCTGTTCTTGCTTCACAGTATTACCTTTATAAACAGTCTTGATAACTTTATTAACTATCAGTAAATAAGTCTTACAGATTAGTTTACTATGCTCTTCAAGAGTTAATTTAAGGTCAATATCATTACTTTCATTATTCTTATGATTAAAATATGTTAGCTCATAATCATTGAACTGTACTCTAACAGGTACAAACATTTCAGTCTCAGAATCACCTTGAACAGTATAATTAATACTATGAGCACCCAATTTGTGACGCGCTTGAGTTATTGATAAGTTATTAAACTCTTGTTTTATTGATTTTGGATTTGGACAATTAAATAATTTGAATATATGTAAGATAGCTTGTTGCTGTTGGTAAACAGCATTTAACATTCCATACAATCTCAGATACTTCTCACCCAAATCATTATATTTGGTAGGACCTGATAAACCAAACTTTAAAAAGCTCTTCAAAGCCTCATTAGAATCTTCTAGAATATCCTCAGAAGCAATAATTTCGTTCCAATCATTCTTCGCATTCAATTTAAATTTTTGTTGTGCAAAGCCCAAGAAATCGTCAGTTTCTTTAGAAAAAATCTGCTCTCTAGTAAACTCAATGAACCTATCGTTTATTAAGTTTACCAAATCCACCATATCCGTCTTCAAAATATATCCTTTTAAAGCTCAATCCCTTCTGCCTTCATTACCGAATGCAAATCTTTATCACCGCGACCTGACATATTGACAATAATCGTTTGATCAGGTGTCATAGTTTTAGCCAGTTTAAGCGCATAAGCAACCGCGTGAGCAGATTCAAGCGCTGGGATAATACCTTCTTTACGCGTGGATTCATGAAAGCCCTCTAACGACTCTTTATCCGTACAGCCAACATATTCGACGCGCTTCATATCTTTTAAGAAGCTGTGCTCAGGACCAACACCAGGATAATCAAGGCCCGCTGAGATAGAATGCGTCTCTTGAATTTGGCCTTCATCGTCAGCCATCAGATAGGTACGGTTGCCATGTAACACACCGATACGACCTGCAGCCAATGGCGCTGAATGACGACCTGATTCAATACCATCACCTGTCGCTTCCACGCCATACATTTTGACTTCAGTATCGTTTAAGAAATCAAAGAATAAACCAATAGCGTTCGAGCCGCCACCGACACAGGCGACCAACGCATCAGGTAATTTGCCTGTTCTTTCTAAATGCTGAATACGCGCTTCTTTGCCAATAATCGCTTGAAAGTCACGCACTAGTAGCGGATAAGGATGCGGGCCTGCCACCGTACCGATGATGTAATATGTCGTATCGACATTGGTCACCCAGTCACGCATAGCTTCATTCATCGCGTCTTTAAGCGTGCGTGAACCAGACGTTACTGGTACAACTGTCGCACCCAGCAAACGCATACGATAAACGTTCATCTTTTGGCGCTCGACATCATCAGCACCCATATAGACGATACATTCTAGACCTAGGCGCGCAGCAATCGTTGCCGTCGCGACACCATGTTGACCTGCGCCCGTTTCAGCGATAATGCGCTTCTTACCACACATTTTGGCAAGTAGTGCCTGCCCAATAGTGTTATTCACTTTATGTGCGCCAGTATGATTTAAGTCTTCACGCTTAAAGTAAATCTGTGCGCCGCCAATCTCATCACTTAAACGTTTAGCATGATAAAGCGGGGTTGGGCGACCGACATAATTGACCAGATCATTGTGATACTCTTCCCAAAATGCAGGGTCGGCTTTAACTTTGGTATATAGCGCCTCTAGCTCTTCCAATGCTGCCATCAGTGTTTCAGAGACAAAACGACCGCCGTGGACGCCAAAATGTCCGCGTGCGTCAGGGTATTGGTTAAAGTCTTGAACGTCTGTTGGATTGGTAAAAGTATTGATAGATTGTGCAGTAGCAGATGGTGCTTTGTTTGTGGCATGACTCATGATAATTCCTACGATAAGTGGTTTTTTTTAGTATAAGTATTAGTAGTATAAATAGTGCGACAACTATTAAGACAGCAAGAAAATAAGGCTTAATCAGAAAATCGGAATAACGATTAAATAAGAATAAATAGCATAAATATAGCAATTATCTTAGATGATGTCAGTGACCGTCTCGTTTTGCCATCGGTCACGCTTGACTGCTTTCATAAAGGCACGCATCTTATCAGCGTCTTTTTTGCCTTTATCAACTTCAATTCCACCGCTGACATCGACGCCATAAATAGGCAAATCAAGAGTGGCAGCGACGTTGTCAGCATCCAGTCCGCCCGCTAAGATAATCGGTAGCGAACTGTCTTGTGGTATCAGATTCCAGTCAAAGCGCGCGCCCGTACCGCCATATTTATGCTGATGATAAGCATCAAGCAAAATACTGCTCGCGCCTACTGCGGCAAAACTATCAATACGTGCGCTTACGCTTTCTAGCGTGTCCTGCTCAGCATTGATACGCAACGCTTTAATCCAGCGTTTATTGACGGCACTTGCCAGCTGCTGACACTGTTCAGGTGTTTCATCACCATGGAATTGAATGATATCAAAAGAGACGTTGTTTGCCAGCTCAATCAGCTCATCATGAGACATATTGACTACCAAAGCCACGACACTGACAAATGCAGGTAAGGCCGCGCTTAATGTCTGTGCTTGTACTAGCGTGACAGCACGCGGACTGGGCGGATAAAATACCAAACCGACCGCATCAACACCTAGCTGGACAGCGGCATTGACATCATTAAGCTGGGTAAAGCCGCAAAACTTAACGTGCATTATATGACCTTAAAACGTTAAATGTGGTATTGAGTATGATGTCATTTGACAAGTTCGCGCTAAACTCTAATCCCTAAATATGATGCTGATTTGTTAATCAATTGGCAAATCAATTGCATCCAAAAACTTATCCTAGCATACTTTTATTCATAGTTTTGTTTATGATTGCGATTGATTAAAATAGGAATAATTGAATGTCTAAGACAGCGTCAGCAAATGACGAAAATCATGATAATAAGAATGTCAGTATGCCGCATTACTTGATGTGGTTTCGTCGTGATTTGCGGCTGCATGACAATACGGCACTGGCTGCGCTTTGTGAACAAGCCAACGCAGACAATGCATCAGTCAGTGCTATATTCTTCCTCACCCCTGAACAGTGGCAAGCGCACGATACCTCGCTTGCCCAAGTTGATCATATTGCGCGCACTTTACCGATACTCGCCCAAGATTTGCAAACGCAATTGAATATCACCTTAACAGTGCAAGTCTGCCTCAGTTTTGCTGATTGCGTGGATGCGCTAAACACTTTATGCGAGGCGAATACTATCAGCCTTGTCATGGCCAATCATGAGTACGAAGGCAATGAGATTGACCGCGATGAACAACTCACCAAGCAACTAGCAAAAAACGATATCGAGTTTATCCGCTGGCATGACCAATGTATCTTACCGCCGCAAAGCATCACGACCAACGATAGCGATAGCATGTATAAAGTCTTCACCCCGTTTTATAAAAAATGGCGACATACCTTAGATGTCAGCAATATGCAAATGCATGAAGCAACAGCCGTAAAGAGCAATAATAAGAACAAGCTGAAAACCTCGAAAGCTAGCGCAACTACTATCAAAGATATCGAAAAGTTAAGTAAAGAAACTGTCGATGGCTATCAAAAGACATTACAAGATGGCTGTTCACAAGGTATTGATTCATTAAAGCATATTGATATGGACGCACAGCTTGACCACGCTCGAACAGCTTACCCTGCTGGTGAAGCTGCTGCTTGCCAGCGTTTAGAGGATTTTATCGCTGATGATATTGATAATTATGATGTCAGTCGCGATGTGCCCAGTCTACATGCAACCAGTCAGCTCTCAGCCTACCTTACCATTGGATCAATTAGTCCCAGACTTTGCTACCTACAAGCGAGCAAAGCACAAGAAAAACTACATGGTAATGATAGCGATACCTTTAATGACTCTGATAACTCTGATAACTCTGATAACTCTGATAACAACGACATTAATCGCTGGATAAGCGAGTTGGCGTGGCGAGATTTTTATCGTCATGTCTTAGTAGATAAGCCAGCACTTATTCGTCATAAGGCTTATAAAGAAGAGACAGATACTAAGATTAATTGGTCATATAATGAGGATGTTTTTAAGTCGTGGTGTAAAGGCGAGACTGGCGTGCCCTTAGTCGATGCCACGATGAGATGTCTGAATGCGACGGGCTTTATGCACAATCGCTTGCGGATGGTCACGGCGATGTTTTTAACCAAGGATTTATTGATTGATTGGCGTTTAGGCGAGCGCTACTTTATGCAGCAGCTGATAGATGGTGACTTTGCTTCCAATAATGGCGGCTGGCAATGGAGCGCATCGACAGGTACGGATTCTGCACCCTACTTCCGAATTATGAATCCCTTTAGCCAAGCCAAAACGTATGATACTAATGGCGAGTTCATCAAGACGTGGCTACCTGAGCTAAAAGACATTCCTAGTAGCATCTTGCACAGCGAGGAAAAAATGCGTAAAGAGCTGGCAAAGGGTGGTAAGTTTGCTGATATTAATTACCCATTGCCGATGGTCGAACATAAAGCAGCACGCCAATTAGCCATTGCTGAATTTAAAAAGGATTAACAAAGCCTAAGGTATAGTCAGTTCAAAACAAAAGAGTTACAAAGCTTCTGACGTGCTACTGGTATAAGCTTTCCTTGCGTGCTGCTGATACAGAGGCTGCGAAAAATTCATCCCAGCAGCACTGTATTCTTTTTAGACTGAATCCATTATCGTGCAAAAGCTATATTAGCTATTTGCTACTGATGGCAACTGACACGCGCCCGCTCCTTGCGTGGTAACCGTAACTACGGCTCCAGTTAACGCAAACAGCTGCTGCAATTGAGTTTGTGCATTTTGTAGCGCCATATTCATTACATCACCTCGGCAAGCGCGTTCAAGGACTTCTTTCTTCGCCATCGTCTGTGCTTGTTCTAGTATTTTAGGATCAACCTGCATCAAACCAAAAGCGCCTGTTTGCCAATCATAAATCTCTAGATTATCGAGATACACTGAAAAAACTTCTGAAGGTGGTAAGGTAATATTAATCTGTGGCATCATTGAGGCTAGTGTATTAGCATCAGCTATCTGTGCTTCGTCTACATTAGCATTAGACTGTTCAGGCTGTACAACTTGTACCATCTCAGGCGTCAATGCGCTTAAATCTATACCGGCATCTACCCGACCACGAGCGATAAACAATCCTTTTTGCTCATCTTGCCAAAGTTTCATCCAGCTTCCCTGACGTTGACTGGTAATCACCGTATCCACGCTAAAAGCCACCGTTTGTAGTCGATTTAACTGCTGAATTTGCGTCACCACCCCTTCACGAGTAATAGTCTCAATCGGTTCTTCTACAATCCGGTTTTGGATAGTATAAACAGCAAAAGCTAAGGCCGTAAAACTGATAATTAACAATATCCACGTCGCCATTCCAATGGGCTGTTTTGGTTTAGGGCGCTTACTAATATTATTGTCGCTAGCATTAGTAGGTGTACGATTATCAGGAGTTGTCATATGCGCTACCTTTTATATTGTCAACGGCACTCAAAAACCTCTATTTATGAGTGCTAAATAAGTACTGCTATATAGTATAAATGACACTTTTAAAAATGACTTCAAGTATTAACTACTAATCCGCTACACAATTGCTTACTCCATATTTTTAAGAGCTACTAGACTATTAAAGCTACTCTGACTTTTATGACTAATAAGCGCTAGAATTATCAAATTATTACTATATTTTTCATAGTATTTTTAAGTTTATGCATCGTTCTGCTGCAAAAGACAAAAAGTCATTGCGTCTTAGGCGAACTTTACCTAACATAGTCTGATTGCATCGATAAAATGTCAACGTATATTGGCTATCTCACACTAGTTTGCTATTAGCTAGTTTGTGAACAGAAAGCTTGAATATAAACAGCCAATTTATACACTGTCGCATCGATCAGATCATTAGTTACACTAGGTTATATATAAAGGCAGGCTTGTAGCGACTACTAAGTGCTCAGCGCCTTATTTATTATTTATTTTATCGTTGATAAGGTTCCGCTTTATTTATGAAAGCCAGTCAATTTTTGTTCGCTACTCTAAAAGAGACCCCAAGTGATGCCGATATCGCCTCAAGCCAATTGATGGTGCGTGCCGGTCTCATCCGTAAAATCGCTTCTGGATTATATATTTGGCTGCCTATGGGCCTACGCATCTTACAAAAAGTCGAGCGTATCGTTCGCGAAGAGATGCAAAACATCGGCGCTCAAGAAGTGCTTATGCCGATGACCCAGCCAGCCGAATTATGGCAAACGACCGGTCGCTTTGACGATTATGGTCCTGAGCTGTTACGTTTTAAAGATCGTCATGATCGTGACTTTGTATTAGGTCCTACTCATGAAGAGGTCATCACCAATCTTGCCCAAGGTGAGCTACGTAGTTACAAGCAGCTGCCTATTACCTTCTTCCAAATTCAAGGTAAGTTCCGTGATGAGATTCGCCCACGTTTTGGGGTGATGCGCGCACGTGAATTTACCATGAAAGATGCTTATTCGTTCCACGTTGATCAAGCGTCTTTGGCTAAAACCTATGATGATATGTTTGATGCTTATACGCGTATCTTTACCCGCTTAGGTTTAGACTTCCGCGCGGTACAAGCAGATACCGGATCTATCGGTGGTTTTGCCTCGCATGAGTTCCACGTATTGGCAGATAGTGGCGAAGATGACATTGCTTTCTCAGATTCATCTGATTATGCGGCCAACGTAGAGCTTGCTGAATCTGTGAGTACCGCTGAGCGTCAGCCGCCTAAAATGGAGCGCGAAGACGTATTAACGGAAGGGATGACCACTTGTAAAATGGTGGCTGAACACTTGGATATTCCATTAGCAACCACGGTTAAAACCTTGATTGTACATGGACATACCGAAAATGATGAACCACAGCTGATCGCTATCGTGCTACGTGGTGATCATCAGCTTAACACTATCAAAGCAGAGAAAATTGAAGAAGCCAACGTGCCGTTGACGATGGCATCTGATGAAGAGCTTAAAGCAGCTGGTCTGCACAAAGGTTATATCGGTGTTGACTTAGATATGCCTGTATTTGTCGATCGCTCGGCAGCCACTTTGTCAGACTTTGTAAGCGGTGCCAATAAAGTCAACAAGCATACCACTGGACTAAACTGGGCGCGTGATGCGAGTATTACTCGTATTGTAGATGTGCGTAACGTACAAGAAGGCGACCCTTCTCCTGATGGTAAAGGCACGCTAAAAATCAAACGCGGTATCGAAGTCGGCCATATCTTCCAATTGGGTGACAAGTATTCGCAAGCGATGAATGCTACTGTATCTGGTGAAGACGGTAAGCCAGTTACTCTGATGATGGGTTGCTACGGTATTGGCGTTAGCCGTATTATCGCGGCTGCTATTGAGCAGAATAACGATGAAAACGGTATCATGTGGCCAAAAACGCCGACGGTTAATGACTCAATTGCGCCTTTTGAAGTAGCCATCATACCGATGAAGTCAAAAGAAGAGACCGTCATGGAGACAGCTACCGCTCTGTATGAAGAGCTTAAGTCTCAAGGTGTTAATGTGCTACTTGATGATCGTAACGAACGTCCAGGCGTTAAGTTCGCTGATCTTGAGCTAATTGGTATTCCACATCGTATTGTGGTCTCAGATCGCAATCTTGCTGAAGATAAATATGAGTACGTCAATCGCCGTGAAACAGAAAAGCAAATGCTAAGCCGCGAAGAAGTAATGGCAAAAGTAAGCGGTAAATAGTTTTTTAATAAAGACTGTGCAGTAAAAAGCCTCTATCTCATTTAATGAGATAGAGGCTTTTTACTGTATAAACTAAATGATGAAAAGCCCATTCTTTTACCTACTGTCGAATCAAACGGTTTGGCTTCGGTAATAAGTTTATATCACTTACACGACATGGATTGATATCGATACCACCACGGCGTGTATACCAAGCTCTAACCATGAGCTCACTTGGCCGATAGTATTGACTCAAATCAGCGAATATTTGCTCGACGCATTGCTCATGAAAACCATTGTGCTGACGAAAGCTTAAGATATAACGCAACATATTGGCTTCATTAATTGTCTTATTACTGGTTATCGAAACAGCCAATGTACCCCAATCGGGCTGATTGGTCACCGGACAATTACTACGCAGCAAGTTAGAATAAAAAGTATAAGGCTGAGTAACGTTACTTTCCAAAAACTTATCACTGTCTAAATTATTATCACTACTGAGCAAAGACGCATCAGGATGCTCACATAAAGCGATTTTATCTGTGCTATCTGCCAATGCATTATCGATACAGACGCCATCAGGCTTATTAATTAACAGCCCTGACATGTCATCATCTAGGCCAAATAACTCAACCTGCACCTCTGCTTGTACACATGCTGATAAATCTTTAGCAATCAGCGTTTGCACTTCTTCCCAGCTGACAAATTCAGTAAAGTTAATACTGTTTAGGTATAACTTAAGCGACTTTGATTCTACGATAAATGGCGAGCTGGCAGGTACACTAAAACGTGCTATAGCGACTTGCGAGATACCTTGATGATTAAGCCATGACATCTCGAATGCTTGCCACCAATCCACACCGACTGCCAACTTGTCATCATGCCAGCCAATCGCATCACGTCCCATACTACGCGCAATGGGATATAGCGTCTCTGGACTATACTCGGTTGGATAGTCGGTGGTCTGCTCACCTAAAATACCGTGGATACTCATTTACTTTTCCTAATCCTATATATTCTTATGAACTTGATTATTTCTAACCATACCTATCGCTGTTTTTAGTAATCTACAAAATACTTGTTACAATCGAACACGCGATCCATTACTTAATAGGCGATAAGAAATAGCATAAAACACCACACAAAATGTAAAAATCGCTGCCATTGAATACCAAACATTTACATCAGAGTAACCCAGAATACCGTAGCGGAACGAGTTGACCATATAGACGATTGGATTCAGTAGCGAGATATTTTGCCAAAACGGTGACAAGTTCTCCATCGAATAAAACACACCGCCAAGATAGGTAAGCGGAGTAAGCACAAAGCTTGGAATAATGGAAATATCATCAAATGAGCGCGCAAACACAGCGTTAATAAAGCCACCCAGTGAGAACAAAATAGATGTTCCAAGCACGGTAAACAAAGTCACAAATAAATGCTCAATACCAAGATCAGTAAAGAATAGCGCTACGATAGAGACGATAAAACCGACAGTCAATCCACGGAAGACACCACCACTGACATAACCCATCAAGATAGCGTGCTTGGAGACTGGCGATACCAACAGCTCTTCAATACTGGAGGTGAACTTCGCACTAAAAAAGCTCGATACAACGTTTGAATAACTATTGGTGATAATCGCCATCATAATTAAGCCGGGGACGATAAACTGCATGTACGGAACACCGCCCATCTCCCCGACACGCGACCCGATCATTTTACCAAATATGACAAAATAAAGACTCATCGTAATGACCGGAGGTAATAGCGTCTGTGGCCAAATACGCAGAATTCGACGAACTTCTTTTAGTAATATAGTACGAAAAGAAATCCATTTTTTAGCCCATGACATGGTTTCATTAGGGTCTACCACTATCTTCTGGTTCATAATCCTGCCTCCTTCATACTGTCTGCACTCTGGATATTTTTGTCAACTAGGCGCATAAACAACTCTTCCAATCGATTGGACTTGTTACGCATACTGGCAATAGTGATACCTTGGTTAGACAGCTGAGTGAAAACACCATTCAACGACTCACCTTCAGTCAACGTCACTTCAATCGTAAGATCATCGGGCTGCACTACTGCTGTCACATTGTTCAATACAATCTGATGTGTCAGCGGAGTAGTTACATCAAATACAAAAGTCTCAACCGATAGCTGAGCGAGCAAATCCTTCATATCCGTATTAATACGGATTTCACCATGGTCTAAAATAGCAATGCGCTTACACAGTTGCTCAGCTTCTTCTAGATAATGCGTGGTGAGGATAATAGTGGTGTTCTCTTCAATATTAATTTGTTGCATAAACTCCCACATAGAGCGGCGCAACTCAATATCCACCCCAGCGGTTGGCTCATCGAGGATCAATAGCTTAGGTTTGTGAATCAACGCTCGTGCAATCATCAAACGTCGCTTCATACCACCTGATAGCTCACGTGACATAGTATCGCGTTTGTCCCATAGTCCTAACGCTTTAAGCAAGCGCTCAGCACGCGGTTTTGATTCTTTAGGCGGAATACCAAAATAACCGGCTTGAGTAATTAGGATATCTTGTACTTTTTCAAACATGTTGAAGTTAAACTCTTGCGGTACTACCCCAAGATATTGCTTGGCAATCGAAGGATTGGCCAAAAGGTCGACACCGAAAATATTGACGCTACCAGTTGTCGGCTTAAACAGTGAGCTAATAATGCCAATCATCGTTGACTTACCAGCACCGTTTGGGCCAAGTAAAGCAAAGAATCCGCCTTGTGGCACCGTTAAGCTGACATCTTTTAGTGCCGAAAACCCATTGTCATAGGTCTTGGATAGATTTTGGATAGAAAGCGCTGGTACCTCAGACATGAATACCTCTTTATAGATTTGTGAAATGAGTGATGTAATGCCTTAATGTGAGGTTACTTTAGATAGATTTCAACTGCAGCATACTATAAGTACATAATTGATTGCATCAATCATCAACCATAAAAAAACGTCTATATCATTAAGTGAAATAGACGTTTTACAATTACATATGATGTAGATAAAGCCATTGGTTACAGATTAAGCACCTATAGCGTAACAACGCTAGTATAAATTAGCTTGCCTCACCAACCATGTAATCCACAGCATTCTGAACTTCTTCATCAGGAATATCAGCGCCACCTTTCGCAGGCATAGCATTAAATCCATTAATAGCATGCGTATATAAAGTATCTGAACCTTTTGCTATACGTGGTCCCCAAGCGCCTGCATCACCTAGCATAGGTGAGCCAAGCAAGCCTGATGCATGACACGTTTGACATACTGCGTTATATACTGTTTTACCATCACGTGGCTCACCATCTGCTGATGGACCAGATGAACGAGCAGTCACATCACAAACTTCGTCGTCTTCAAAGCATACTTTAGCAACAGGCTGAATACGAGCAATCAGGTTAGGATACAACGCAATTAGCTTTTGTACTTGTGGCGTATCTTCAGGGATTGGCTCTTCATTAGCGGCAGCGGCAGGAGCAGCTTGTACGGTTTCTTCTGCTGTAGCATCTCCATCTGCAACAGTGGCAGCGTCTGCATTCCCAGCTTCAGCAACAGGAGCCGTACCATCGGTAGTATCAGCGGCAGCCTGTGTTTCGTCACCTAGCTTTTGAGGAGCATTTTCTACAACCTCTTGTGCTTCTGCTACATCAGATACGGTTACAGGAGTGTCTGCAACATCTTCAGCTTGGCTCACTGCGATACTAGCGATTCCTAGAATGGCAGCTGCCGATAACATAACTACTTTTCTCATTCGTCACGTTCTCTTATTACGTATACAAGTGTTGGCACGACTTGGACATTCTGTCTATCTTCCTTCGATAACATCTAGTTATCGATGGCAAACAGCCATCCCGTATGCAAGCGTACTTGTAATCGGTGATTATAAATATGAATTCTCCCTAACATTATAAGGGAAAAGGCAGGTAGATTGCCATGCCTGTTTGCTGACTATCTTATTTTTTCTCAAAAAATCTTAATAGCTGGCTTCATTCATTGGCTTTCCACCTTTTATTTGTTAGACTAAGCGGTCTTTATTTTTCGACACGTTGCACTGCTAAAGACGCTTGTCTAGAAATCGTGTTACTCAATATAGCAGTCAATTCATTTTATGCGCTCGTAGCTCAGTTGGATAGAGTATCGGTCTCCGAAGCCGAGGGTCGTGGGTTCGATTCCCGCCGAGCGCACCAATCATTGTATTACCCACTTTCTAAACCCTCCTTTTGTTTGATTTTGCCTTTTTATCTGCTTTTGTTTAGCAGTGATTCTATGTATATAGTTTTTGTAAACATCATTTTATTAACTGCATTATTCTTCTAGCACTAAAATCGTAGATACTACTCTGTTCATCACACCTTTAATAAGTAAATTTCAGCATATAATCAACTATTTAACTAGCTCTCAAGCTATCTTTACAAAAAAAACTTCTTTATTAAAAATATTGCTTACATTTCAAAAGCAATATGAGTATTATTGCGTCTTAAGGTATTTATGTAACTATATGTATATAAACGAATATTAGCGCAATATTCTAGAAACTAAATATAGTCTTAAATACAAAAATATTTGTTTGGCTCGTTAATTGCATATTTAAGAAATGCTTGAAACAAGCTAGCAGTTTGTAAATTTTAATATTATATGAGTTGAGTCTAGGAGACGTAATGAGTGTTTTTTATATGGCTGCATTGTCAGTAGGATCTGTATTTTGGGGTATGGTAGTCGTTTGGTTAATGGCAACACGATGAGTAACATCGAGCTTAACCATATCAAAATCTTGATATGGTCAGAATAATATAGGTATCTAGCATTTTTACCTATGTAGCAACATAACCATTTAAATAATGTCTTAAGAGCTTTTACAAAGCTTCATATAATCATTATGAGTAGGTTCAATAAAAATATATGACTCAAAATGAAAGTTTAATCGTAATTCGCTGACTACTAGCTGTTAACTTGCTAGGCGCCTAAGCCTTATTACTTTTCCTAACTTCTAGGCTATTTTCTCAATACGAAAAAGTTACGACCAACTTGCTTTAATTTCCGTAGGTCTCCTGCTTTTCTCACAGAGCTAAAATCATTTAGACAGTCCTATACACCAAATACTATTTTGCTAGCTCAGCGCTTGTATTTCTATGTTTAGCTCAATAGACATCTTGCAAATCAGTACTCAGCTGCGCCCGATTCGGTACTCGATGATAATTAATAATAGGCACATCTCCTAATCGTCGCTGACCTACTGCTATACTATTATCTATAGTAATCATCGCAATCTTCTTACCTTCTTTAACGATAAGCAAGTGCTTGGCTCTTCGACTGGTTCGGTAGTCAGGAAAGTGCTGCTTAATTAAAACGGCAGTTTTCTGCAAACTATCATTAGCTTGTGACTTTGTAGCCGATAGCTTGTGGTTTTTATCTTTATAATTACTTTTAGTACCGCGTAGGTGCGCTATAAACCATAGCACTGCAATGACTGCTAGCAATATGACAAGCCACCAAATTCCGTCTATCATAGGAAGATATATCCATTATTAGCAAGGGTTTAGCCATGTTAGCAGAATTGTCGCCAAAATTAATAGCAGAAGTGCAGCGTGCTGCTAAATTACTAGCTACTAAATCACGCATTTGTGTTTTAACTGGTGCAGGCGTGTCAGCCGAAAGTGGCATTCCCACTTTTCGAGATAAGCAGACTGGCCTTTGGCAACACTACCGTGCCGAGGATTTGGCCACTCCTACCGCCTTCGAACGTGATCCAAAGCTAGTATGGTCGTGGTATCAATGGCGCAGGCAATTGGTCCATGATAAAACCCCTAACCCTGCCCATCTTGCTCTTGCCGAATGGCAACAAGATGCCAAAAAAAATAAACAGAGCTTCACCTTAATTACGCAAAACGTCGATGACTTGCATGAACAGGCTGGTAGCACCGTGACGCACTTACATGGTCACCTGTGGCGTAATCGTTGTCATGACTGTGGTACGCCTTTCCAAAATGAAGTCGCAGCTTGGGATAGTAGCAAAGAGGCTATTAACTTTGACGATGAACTAGTAACTTGCCAGCATTGCGATGGTTATATCAGACCTGATATTGTTTGGTTTGGTGAGGCGCTACCTGGACAGGCGTGGCAAACCGCCGAGGATGCGGCCGCCAATTGTGAAGTATTCATCAGTATTGGTACGTCAAGTTTGGTTTACCCTGCTGCGGGGCTGGCACATTTAGCAAAGCAGAATGGTGCAAAACTTATTGAGATAAACCCTGATCCAACACCCAACACCATCGTTGATATCACATTAGCGGTGAAAGCAGGAGTAGTAATGCCTTTACTGTTACAGCGAGTCATTGCGCTATCATAATGGCTTTACGAAAAACAAGGTTAGGTCTCTAGCTACTAGGCGTACCCTGACCAAAATTATTGTAGTGCACGATCAACTTTAGCTAAATATACTTCTTTTAACTCTTCATCTATAAATGAGGATCTAAAAGAGTTCTTTACCAAAGTGATAATATCATCCTCTGATAATGGTAGGTTTTCGCATAAATTGATAAAGTTCTGATTGATATAACCTTTGAAATAGGCTGGATCATCTGAATTGACACTTACGTTTAGGCCGTAATCCAAAAGCTCTTTTATATTGTGCTCTTTATAAGTTTCAAATACTTTTAGCTCAATGTTTGAGTTTGGACAAACAGTAAGCGGTATTTGCTCATCTTTTAGTCTTTGCATAAGCTCAGCGCTTTTTATAGATTGCACGCCATGATCTATTCTATTAATACCTAGCAAATCTAGCGCTTCGTAAATATAAGAGAAATCGCCTTCTTCACCTGCATGCGCGACTAATTTAAACCCCTCTTCTTTGGCCTTCTTAAATACCTCTGTAAATTTCGATGGAGGATTTCCGAGTTCTGAAGAATCAAGACCGACACCAATAATGTCATCCTTAAATGCCAAAGCTTCTTCTAAAGTATCAAAAGCATCTTGTTGTGATAAATGCCGTAAAAAACACATGATAATACAGGATGTAATGCCGTATTTTTCCTTAGCATCCATCAAAGCTTCTTTTATTCCAGTTATGACCGTTTCAAAAGCAATGCCCCTTGCGGTATGCGTCTGGGGGTCAAAGAATATCTCAGTATGAATAACATTGTCTTCAACGCACTTTAAAATGTACTCCCAAGTCAGATCATAAAAATCGTCTTTTGTGATGAGTACTTTGGCACCGGCATAATATATGTCTAAAAAAGTCTGTAAATTGGTGAAATTATAGGCATCGCGCACATCTTCTATGTCTTTATAAGGAATATCTATGTTGTTTTTTTTGGACAATCTGAACATAAGCTCAGGCTCTAATGAGCCTTCAATATGTAAGTGCAGCTCAGCTTTCGGTAGTTTTCTTATTAATTCAATCATAGTAATCCCACTGTCTTTGTTATCTAAATATACCCTTTTAGAGCACTATTTTAGAAATACGACTGTATCAGATAGCTCATTGCCCGCTGGATCATGCTCCAAATGGTAATATTGACGTAGTAGCTGTCCTACCTCGTCTAATAAATCGCTTAAGCTCTCTTCCATTTTCTTATTAGCAATGCCTGTTACTGCTTTATCACACATCGCTCGCCATACTGTTGGGCTAACATGGGCACTGATACCACGATCAGCGATGATTTCCAGCTTGTGCTCACAGATATTGACATAAACTAAGACACCAGTGTTTTCTTCAGTATCCCATACTCGATATTCGCTAAACAGATCAATAGCGCGCTCACGGCAGTTGGTGCTATAAGCATCTTGAATAGGCAGATGATTTTCTACAATCAAAAACACCTCGCCACGATGACCTTGCTCCGCTTCTGTCACTTTTACTGTCAGGCGTGCCTTGGCCTCTGCCGTCAGCCATTTGCTATGCAGCATAGGGACAAATAAGACTTGACGCCACCAACGGGCAAAACTTGCCTCTGATAAAGGTAAGTTATTTTGTACCATTATTTTTTCCTCAAGTAGGCGATTGCTAACTGTTATCTAGTAGGTATTCAAACATGCTATATAGTCAATCCACTATAAAATAAATATAGCGCTACTGAGATAAATTTTGCGCAGCCTCTGTCTGCGTAGGCGCAGCAAGCAAGGAAAAACTATCTCAGTAGCGCGTTATTATTTTTGTACTTCTTTTATTTAGGACTGATTATACAAGCAGCTTTTTCAATTTTCGACGCTAGAAACTGACTTTAAACTAGAAATCGATTATAAAATTGGTGATAAGTGAATAAATTCAACAAAGTCTACCACGAGCCTCCAGCACCGCCACCGCCAAAGCCACCGCCGCCACCGCCAAAGCCACCACCTCCAAAACCGCCACCGCCACCGCTGCCCCCACCAAGACCAGGCAAAAATATCATACCGCCTTTACGTCCACCGCCGCGTCCTCCTCGACCACCGCCACCTGAGCCTCGAGCAATCAAGAACATCCAGATAAATATGGCCATAATGACAGTCATGAAAAATCCGCCACCCAATGCTAGAGAACCTGCGAAGAAACCACCTGCGGTTA
Source organism: Psychrobacter sp. P2G3 (assembly GCF_001593285.1). NCBI lineage: Bacteria > Pseudomonadati > Pseudomonadota > Gammaproteobacteria > Moraxellales > Moraxellaceae > Psychrobacter > Psychrobacter sp. P2G3. The sequence goes on along the minus strand of NZ_CP012529.1, from coordinate 651,670 downwards.
AGATAGAACCAAATACGCGTCCAAAGATACTAGTAATAAACTTACCAAAAATCATTGCCATTATAAATAGGAAGATAGGAGTTGGTAGCTCATCCGAGCCTTGCTGAGCAGTACGTTCCGCTGCTTGAGCATCAGCGCGGGCCAGTACTTCAGGGTCAGCATTGAGTCGATTTTCAAGGGCACTAACGCCTGCCAATATCCCTGCCCCATAGTCATTTTGTTTAAACAATGGCGTAATATCCTCACGAATAATACGATTAACCGCAGCATCCGGTAGAACACCTTCCAACCCATAGCCAGTCAAAATATACATATCGCGATCATTGACAGCTACCACAATTAGCAAACCGTCATCGATGTCTTTATCCCCTAACTCCCATTTAGTGGCAACTTGCAAAGCATAGTCAAATATTGGCAAGCCATTAGTGGTTGGCACAATGACAACAGCTGCTTGTGCTAGACCTTGCTGATAGATATTACGCAGCTGTGCCTCTAAGCGCTGTTTTTCTTGAGGATTTAAGATGTTGGCTTGATCAACGACTGGTTCGTTCAATATCAATTTATCAGCATCGACACTAGCAGCACTTGATTGGATAGGTGGCTTAGTCGTCGCCTGCGACTGTGCTACAGCTTCGTCATTAGCAGCGTTGGGATTGATAGCATCATTACCTAGTATAGTGCCACTAATAGCTTCGTTACCGAGTACCGCATCATTGATAGCTTCATTAGCCTCACCAGCTTTAGCAATAGCAACCAAGTCCTCAACACTACGATTCTGCAACTGTGCATCGGTGGCACTACTATTAGTAGCAGCACTAGCATCATCCGGTGCAGCATATAGCAGCGTGGTACTGCCAGCACTAAGCGTTAATAGTAATGCAGAGACGATCGCTTTCGAGTTATTCATCTAATCTATACCACCTTGAATGACATCCGTGCTGAGCTGGATTGTGACGTACTATATCGAAGCGTTCGGTATTACCGTACGTTTCCATGAAATGTATGCTTCTATTAATACTTATCAACGATAAATAAAAAGTAAAGCCGCCTATATTAGATAGGCTTAACGCAGTAAAGTCGTAAACACTCTGGCATGGCTTTATTTTTACTTTCATCTACTAATCTTTACTGAGCAGTAGCGGCATCATCATCACCGAAATCCACGGTTGGCGCAGTAGAAATCTCTTCTTCGTTAGCTACCGTAAAGTTCGGTTTGGTATCCATACCGAATACTTTGGCGGTGATATTAGTGGGGAACTGGCGTACTGTCGTGTTGTAACCCTGTACTTCTTGGATATAGCGGTTACGCGCTACGGTAATACGGTTTTCAGTACCTTCTAACTGTGCCTGTAAATCTTGAAATAAAGCATCTGATTTCAATTCAGGGTAACGCTCAGATACTGCCATCAGACGTGACAATGCGCCACCCATCTGTGCTTGTGCTTCAGCATAACGCTCCATCGCTTGTGGGTCGTTGAGCACTTCAGGGGTTATATTAATGCTACCTGCACGCGAGCGCGCTTCTGCCACTTGCGTAAAGACCTCTTGCTCCTGATCCGCATATTGCTGCACGACTTTCACTAAGTTTGGAACCAAATCCGAACGGCGTTGATACTGGTTGACTACTTCTGACCAAGCGGCTGTCACTTGTTCATCTTGTGATTGTAGATTGTTATAACCACAACCTGTTAAGCCAACTGTTGAAGTAGCTAATACCGCTGATAGTAACATGGGTTTTACAATAGATTTACGCGTCATATCTGATTCTCCTAATAGTGATAGCTGACCGTTTAGTGATAACTTACCGTTTATCCATTTATTCTGGAAAACAATATCGTGATCGTCAATAAACGGTTACCTTTAATTATGCTGCTAATAATGGCGATATAGCTATTCTTTTACAATTCATCGTTACCAAAACACAACCGCAAAACAAAATAATTGACTTTTTTATCACCAAATAACTCTCTATTCTACCTATCGCCCTACTATCTATCATCTTGCTATGACTAGCTGATTCAGATTTTATTAATAGTTGCTAATAATCACATATTAAAAAGTTATAAAGTACTAAGCTTGCCAGCAATTAGCGCATTCTATTAATAACTTTAGTAGACTTGTATTAGGTTATTAAGTGGTAATTGCAAAATATAAACACAGTAGATTCAAAAAAAAATCTAGTAATTATAAAGAAATTGTGGCAAATTGCAGTTACTTAACCGTATGGTTTGCATACATTCGGTAGTGGAGTTGTTATTCATTTAGTATTAGCTAAGCGCAAAAAGATGAATATCCTGTTTGTGCTAAATGCAAATGCCACAGCTGCTGAGCGAACTGCTCATTGATTCTTTTTCGACATTTATTAATTTATTCAATAGTAACATGTGGTTAGAGTTGATGTACTGTGGATTTGAAAGCTATCAGTAAGTAGAGATAACAAAAACAGCTGAATAAAGGTTGAATGCTGTCAGTATATTGATTGGTATTTAATGACAATAACTACTTGTTTTATCCGCTGGTCTATTCTTTATCTACCTATTCTTACTGCGTTATGTCATCATAATACTGCGACAACCAGAAAGGCAAAAGGAATTGCGACCGCAGCTAAGGTTGTATTAACACTAGTTGTGTTAATGATAAGCCAAGCGGATAAATACAGACAATTACAATCCATCCTTAGTGGTTAAAAGGGTGTTAATTTTTATCTTAATGGGATAATTAACACCGAGCATTACCACTTTGAGGACGTTTGAGGAAGACATAATATGGAAGGTTTAGTCAATTTAGTAAACGGAATTATCTGGAGCCCTGCACTGATCTACCTGTGTTTGGGCGCGGGTCTGTTTTATTCTATTATGACGCGCTTTGTACAAGTGCGTCTATTCGGTGAAATGATCAAATTACTATTTACTGGTAAATCCAGTACAGATGGTATTTCATCATTTCAGGCACTTGCCGTCTCACTCGCGGGACGTGTGGGTATGGGTAACATCGCTGGGGTAGCTGCTGCTATCGGCTTCGGTGGTCCAGGTGCTGTGTTTTGGATGTGGATTGTGGCCTTCTTAGGCGCATCTACAGCCTATGTTGAGTCTACACTCGCACAGATTTATAAAGAAAAAGATGTGATTACTGGCGAATATCGTGGTGGTCCAGCTTACTATTTTGAACGCGCACTTGGTCAAAAATGGTATGGTATCCTCTTTGCGATCGCCTCTATCTTAGCCTGTGGTATGTTCTTACCTGGTGTACAGGCGAACGGTGTTATCAGTGCTTTTGCACAGGTGATGGGTGAAGGAACAATAGTAAATATTGGCAGCTTAGAAGTTGGCTCTATGCGTTTAGTAGCGCTAGGCATTATTCTAGTGGTCCTAGGTATTATTATCTTTGGTGGTATTAAGCGTATTGCAACCTTTACTGAGTTTGCAGTCCCTTTTATGGCACTAGGCTATATTGTCCTTGCTTTGATTATCATGTTTAGTAACATTGACATGGTTCCACAAGTCTTCGGTATGATCGTTGGCGATGCCTTTACGGCACAAGCAGGTTTTGGTGCTGCTATTGGTTGGGGTGTAAAACGTGGGATCTACTCTAACGAAGCCGGACAGGGTACTGGCCCTCACGCTGCTGCTGCTGCAGAGGTTCAGCATCCCTCACAGCAAGGTTTAGTACAGGCATTCTCAGTATATGTAGATACGTTGCTAGTCTGTTCTGCTACCGCCTTCATGATTTTATCTACAGGTATGTATAACATTCAAGGTAAGCTTCCAGATGGTCAGTTCATCGTCCAAAACGTAGCTGCTGGTGTTGAAATTAACTCGCCTGCCTTTACGCAAATGGCAATGGAATCTGTTTATGGTACTTACGGTAATACCTTTATCGCTGTCGCCGTATTCTTCTTTGCCTTTACGACTATCTTGGCTTACTACTATATCGCTGAAGTAAACGTTGCTTATTTGACTCGCTTTATTAGTCGCGGTGCCAATAAAAAAGGTCTCTTTTTCGTCAAAGTCTTAATTATGGTGATGGTTGCTTACGGTGGTCTTAACTCAGCCGGCTATATCTGGGCTATTGGTGATATCGGTGTTGGTCTTATGGCTTGGCTCAATATCGTTGGTATTCTTGTTATCTTTGTTGTTGCACGTCCAACACTCACTATGCTTAAAGATTATGAAGCACAGCGTAAAGCTGGTGTGAAGCGGTATACCTTTGATCCTGCAAAATTCGGTATCAAAAATGCGCCTTATTGGGAAGCACGTCATCTAGAAGAGCAAGAAAGATTGGCAAAAAATCCAATACATAAAGAGCATAAATAACGTTTTTTAAAGAATGTAAAAGTAGCAACTAACGATTAAATCAAAAAAGCCTGAGGCAATGGTCTTGGGCTTTTTCGTGTAGTACACATTAAGTTTAATTGATAATAATCGCCATCGCTCAGATTAAGAGATAGATAACTTTTTAGCAAAACAAAAAACCCAGCAATAAGTGCTGGGTTTTTCTTTTAAAAATATTGACTAATTTAGCTATGTTACTTTTAGAACAACGTTATTTAGGCATTAACACTGTGTCAATTACATGAACGACACCATTAGTCGCCATGATGTCTGGCTGAGTGATATTGGCAGTACCACCACTAGCATCTGTGATCACGTTAGCATCACTAATAGAGAACGCTTGACCGTTCACTGTTTCGATGTCAGTACCATAAGGGATATCAGCAGATTTTACTATCATGCTTGGAATAACATGATACGACAGCACCTTGGTTAGCATATCTTTGTCAGCCAACAGCTCTTCTTTAGTAACATCCAGCTTGGTTAGCACATCAGCGAATGCTGCATCTGTTGGAGCAAATACCGTGTAGTTGGTATCCGTTGCCATTAATGTTTGATCAAGTCCAGCCGCTTTTAATGCTGCGGTCAAGATCGTTAAATCATTATTTTCAGCGGCGATTTCAGCGATATTTTGTGTAGCAGTAGCCTCTTCAGACATAGCAGCAGGTTCTTCCATAACTTCAGGCTCTGCCATTGGCTCCGGCTCAACCATCGGTTCAGTCGTTACTTCAGGCTCAACTGCCGGCTCAGCAACCGTTTCTGCATCGTTACAAGCTACCAATGTCATTGCCGTTGTGGCGATTGCTAAAGATAATAAAGTCTTTTTTAACATGGGTCTATCCTTATGAATATTAATTAAGTAGTTTTGCATTCATTACATTATATAAAGTCAAAAAGCAGCGTTCCGTTCATTTATTGCGGTAACAATACTTTATCGATAACATGTACTACACCATTGGTAGCTGCGATGTCTGTTTGCAAGATACTGGCAGTACGGCCACTTTCATCCATTAGTTTGCCTTCAGGTGTTACCATCAAGGTATCTTTGCTAAGCATCATAATATTGCCTGGTTTTACATCTTTGGCATAAACTGGAGCTGCACCATTAATCACGTGATACCCTAAAATCTTGGTTAATACGGGTTTGTTAGCAAATAGCTGCTCTTTACTCATACCAGTTTCTTGTAAGGCTTGGGCAAAAGCTGCATTGGTTGGTGCAAGGATAGTGAAGTTCGCATCAGGGTTAGCTAACGGACCAGCTATACCAGCAGCTTGTACTGCTTCAACTAACGTTGAGAATTCAGGATTGCTTTGAGCCACTTGTACCACATTCATCTTAGCCATAGCTACATTTTGTGCAGGTGCTTGCTGAGCTTGTGCAGATGCTTGTTTTGCTGGCATCGGTGCTTTTTTAGCTGGCATGATGTTGTTACAAGCACTTAGGCCAACAATTGAGACAGCCAATGTACCGATAGTAGCGAGTTTAGTAAGTTTCATATTCATATCCTTGATTTTGAGGTCTATCCTGAGTGCGAATTTAATGATTGAGTCGTTCTTTTTGAAGGTAAAGTTTTAATAAATTAACTTATACATGGTGACTTACTATCTATCTAGACAGTCGCAGTTAATGAGTATATACAGTGACTTATCACAGATGATATACGTACTGCCTAGGGATAATAGTTCACCATTATTATCTAAGAGCTTATAAGCTATACTTACGAGCAACCAAACCTTACGCAGCCAAATTAGCATGGCTTACAACTTTAACTATTTGCGTTTGCGCTATTTTTTGTCACATCCTTGTAAGTTTTGTCTGCTTTGTAACATGGTCTATTTTTTAATCGCTTAAGAAAAACCTTCATATCCTGAGCAACTAATGCAATGACCATATATTCGTATAAAAGCATATAAGATGCCTTTGAGTATGACTTTAATGCTATGTAAATTTACATATTCAAAAGCTCAAGGTATTGTCTTTGATGCTAAATATGAATAAAAACATACCGATAAACGCTATATTTTTCATGCTAGAATATTGCAGATTTGTGCTTTCTTATTTCTTATAGTTTTGTAAATTTTCTCTTTTTTCTCCTTTTTATGATATTAACGATATAAGCAGTGTTCCTATGACTCAAAAAATGACCTCGATGACTTCTTCTGAAGATAATACTATGCCCACTCACTCAAATGCTGCCGATGACTTTATCTTGACGCCGCCTGCTGTATTTCCTTTTAAGGAGCAGCAACTGACTGCACGTACGCGCATAACTGAACAGATGGCCTCACGTATCTTGGTGTTAGATGGGGCGATGGGCACGCATATTCAAAATTATAAGCTGGAGGAAGCTGATTATCGCGGAGAACGTTTTGCTAATATTAGCCAAGACGTACGTGGTAATAACGATCTGCTCGTGCTCACCCAACCGCAGATGATTAAAGAGATTCATAGCGACCATCTTGCTGCTGGTGCAGATATCATCGAGACCAATACGTTTAATGGTACGCGGCTATCGATGTCTGACTATGATATGGAATATCTGGTGCCAGAGCTAAACAAGACTGCGGCTAAATTAGCGCGCGAAGCTGCTGACGAATTTACTGCCAAGACCCCTGAGAAGCCGCGCTTCGTCGCTGGAGTCATTGGGCCAACGTCACGAACTTGCTCGCTATCACCTGATGTCAATGACCCAGCCTTTCGTAACATTACCTTTGATGAGTTGGTGCTAAATTACCGTGAAGCGACACTAGCTTTAATAGAAGGCGGTGTGGATCTTATATTGATTGAAACCATTTTTGATACGCTAAACGCTAAAGCGGCGATATTTGCGATTACTGGGGTGTTTGACGATATTGGTTTTGAATTACCGATTATGATTTCGGGTACGATCACTGATGCCTCTGGTCGGACGCTATCAGGTCAAACGGCTGAGGCGTTTTATAACTCAATTCGCCATGCCAAGCCGCTATCGGTTGGTTTCAACTGTGCACTCGGGGCAGATGCACTGCGTCCACATATCCAAACGTTATCTAATATTGCCAATACTTATGTTTCAGCGCATCCGAACGCCGGCTTGCCGAATGAGTTTGGTGAATATGACGAAACGGCAAAGGAAACCACTGCCCTGCTTGAAGGCTTTGCTAAAGCGGGCATTTTAAACATCGTCGGTGGTTGCTGTGGTACGACGCCTGAGCATATCCGCCAAATCGCTAATATGGTGGCAAAATACCCACCGCGCGTGATTCCTGAAATCGCACCTGCCTGCCGCTTATCAGGGCTTGAGCCATTTACTATCACGCCTGATAGCTTATTCGTCAACGTTGGTGAACGTACCAACGTTACCGGCTCGAAGAAGTTTCTACGTTTGATTAAAACCGAAGCCTATACCGAAGCGCTCGATGTCGCCCGTGATCAGGTCGAAGGTGGCGCACAAATCGTCGATATCAACATGGATGAGGGCATGCTCGACTCCAAGCAGGCGATGATTCATTTCGTTAATTTGGTCTCTGGTGAGCCAGATATCAGCCGTGTACCTTTAATGATCGACTCGTCGAAATGGGACATCATCGAGGAAGGTCTTAAACGTATCCAAGGTAAGTCTGTCGTCAACTCTATCTCTTTAAAAGAAGGTCATGCTGAGTTCGTCGAGCGCGCCAAACTATGTATGCGCTACGGGGCGGCTATTATCGTCATGGCCTTTGATGAAGATGGCCAAGCCGATACTTTTGAGCGCAAAACTGAGATCTGTCAGCGTAGCTATGATGTCTTAGTCAATGAAGTCGGCTTCCCTAGCGAGGACATTATCTTTGACCCCAACATCTTTGCGGTCGCCACCGGTATCACTGAACATAATAATTACGGCGCCGACTTTATCAATGCCACTAAGTGGATTACGGATAACTTGCCCAATGCGATGGTATCGGGCGGCGTATCTAACGTTTCATTCAGTTTCCGTGGTAATCCGATTCGAGAAGCCATCAACTCCGTATTTTTATTTCATGCGATTCAAAACGGTCTGACGATGGGTATTGTCAACCCTGCCATGCTAGAGCTATATGACGACATCCCGAAGGAAGCACGCGATGCTATCGAAGATGTAATGCTGAATCGAAACCAAGGTGAGACTGGTCAAGATGCTACTGAGCGTCTGATGACCGTCGCTGAAAACTACCAAGATGGCGGCAAGAAAAAAGACAGCACCGTTGATATGTCATGGCGCGAAGGCACGGTAGAAGAACGTATTGCTCATGCATTAGTCAAAGGTATCACCACCTTTATCGAAGCCGATACCAAAGAAGCTTGGGAGAAATACCCCAAACCGCTAGAAGTCATCGAAGGGCCACTCATGGACGGTATGAATATCGTCGGTGATTTATTCGGTGCAGGTAAAATGTTCTTACCGCAAGTAGTGAAATCTGCACGTGTAATGAAACAATCAGTCGCTTGGTTGAATCCATATATCGAAGCGGAAAAAGTCGAAGGTGAAAAGAAAGGTAAAATCCTCATGGCTACCGTCAAAGGCGACGTCCATGATATCGGCAAAAACATCGTCGGTGTGGTACTCGGCTGTAACGGCTATGACATCGTAGATATGGGCGTGATGGTACCTTGTGAAAAAATCCTCGATACCGCTATCGCTGAGGAAGTCGATATCATTGGCTTATCTGGCCTGATTACGCCAAGCCTTGATGAAATGGTTTATGTTGCCAAGCAAATGCAAGAGCGCGGCATGACCCTACCCTTGATGATTGGCGGGGCAACGACCTCTAAAGCGCATACGGCAGTCAAAGTCGAACCTCAGTATCAAAACGATGCCGTCATCTATGTGGCTGATGCCTCACGTTCAGTGGGCGTGGTGACTAAGCTGCTCTCTAAAGAGCACCGTCAAGGCTTGATTGATGAGACCCGCGAAGAATATATAAAGGTACGTGAGCGTCTCGCTAAGCGCCAACCAAAAGCGGCCAAAATATCTTATGCCAACGCTATCAAGATTGGCTTTAAAGATGACTGGGAAAACTATGTGCCACCTGTACCTAACAAACTAGGACAAGTAATATTTGACGATTATCCTATCACTAACCTACTGCCTTATATCGACTGGACACCTTTCTTTATCTCTTGGGGTCTAGCGGGCAAATACCCGAAAATCTTGCAAGACGATGTGGTTGGAGAAGCGGCCCGTGATTTGTTCGACAATGCGAATGACTTGATGCAAAAAATGATTGATGAGAAGTTAATCGTTGCCAAAGGTGTGTTTAAACTGATGCCAGCCAAACGTACTGGCGCCGATACCGTCACCGTCTATGACAACAGTCCAGCTGATGGCGGCAAGCCGACCTATCAGTTTGAGCACTTACGTCAGCAAAGCGATAAAGCCAGTGGCAAGCCGAACTTTAGCTTGGCAGACTTTATCTCACCATCGGACACGCAAACCGATTATCTTGGTGGCTTTACGGTGTCTATAGTCGGAACAGAAGCACTGGCTGAGAAGTATAAAGCGGCTGGTGATGACTATAACGCTATCATGGTACAAGCGTTGTCTGACCGTTTAGCCGAAGCCTTCGCTGAGCATCTGCATGAGCTGATTCGCAAAGATTATTGGGGCTATCAGGCTGATGAGAATTTAACCAATGATGAGATGATTAAAGAGAAATATGTTGGTATCCGCCCTGCGCCTGGCTATCCTGCCTGTCCTGAGCATACCGAAAAAGGCAAACTGTTTGAGTGGCTCGGTACGGTTGAGGCTATCGGCACGACGCTCACCGAAAGCTTTGCGATGTGGCCTGCGTCATCGGTCAGCGGCTTCTATTACTCGCACCCTGATAGTGAGTACTTCAACGTCGGTAAAATCAGCAGCGATCAGTTAGAAAGTTATGCTGAACGTAAAGGCTGGGATATGAAGACGGCTGAGAAGTGGTTGAATCCGAATTTGTAGGTTTGTTATCTAATACTCGAGGGGTTTTAAAATTATGAACCCCTCTTTTACTTATTAACCTCTAAATTATGTACTTCATATAGTACATTTTTTTCTGTCAGGTATTCAATTCTTAATTTACTCTCTTCATTTGCTATAAGATTAGCGTTATAAACGTCCTGTTCTTGAGTTTCGTACACCTCAACATTGAAATTTTCAACCACGTATACCTTCTCAGGAATTTCTATTTCACTATCAAATATTCTTAAATATTTCTCGTCATTTTTTATAATTCTACATGAAAATTTCTCAGTACTCTTTAACTTCTTTATGTCTTCTTTATTAGTAATATAGAATTTTAAATCCGAAAAAATTTTAATACCCTCACCATAATAAGTGTCACATTCAAATATTTCGTTGTATAAATTCATAACTTTTTGATAATCAATATTTGATATACTATTATTCAAATCAAATATTGCTCTAACACCAAAATTTTCACAAATTCTAAATGCTTTATAAATATACGTTAACAACCATCTAATTTGTTTAACATCATCGTTATTTGATGAGTTATTTATTTTAGCTTTAGCGAGAAAGGTATGGTTCTCAGAAGTGAATAAGCCTATATTAGCATTCTCGTTATCGCAAATCTCATTAATTAGGGTGTATAGATCCTCTAATTTGTCTAGTGACCTTATATCTTTACCATTCCAGTCATCAAAACAAAAACTCATATTAAAATTTTGAACAATATCAGTGATAGACTTATCAAACATAGGCATACCGATTACTTCAAATTTAAAATAACGTTTTAAACCTCCTATGAAACTTACCGTTTTTAACCCGTGAGTGAGATAACCATTAATTTTTATAACAGTTTTATTTATATTTGAGTCCTGATACGGAATTTTCAAATATGCACTCACTTTATTTGTTCTTTTAATGGATGCTTTTTTGAAATTAATACTACTATCATTTAGCAACTTATTTATAAGACTAGAATCACTTAAGAAACCTAGGTCTCCTTCAATTTCGCAGTCTAAACCATGGAAAATCAAGTCTTTATATTTTCTTATATTACTCTCATTTGAAAAGTCTTTAACGTTGATATAGCCAAACCCATTTAAAAGTGTTATAAACTAATTATTAAACCCAATTGTTATCATAAAGACCATGACTTACTCACTAGATTTTCGCAAACAAGTACTAAAAAGCTTAGACGAGGGTATGACCTTTGCCGGGGCGGCTGAGTTCTATAATCTCAGCCCAACCACCATACAAAACTGGAAAAGACGTGTTCATAGCAAAACAATCAGGCAAACCAAACCCTATAAAATACCAGATGACGTGCTACTTAATGATGTCAAAGAACATCCTGATGATTACCAGTATGAGCGAGCACATCGTTTAAATTGTAGTAAAACAGGCATTTATCATGCCCTAAAGCGCCTAGGCATCAGTCAAAAAAGACCTTAGAGCATCCAAAAGCTTGCCCAATAAAAAGAGCGGCGTATCAGGGAAAGCTTGATAGCTTTACGCAGCAAGGCTATCCCATTGTCTATATGGATGAAAGCGGCTTTGAGCACGAGACCATCCGCTCTCATGGCTATGCGCCGATCGGTAAGCCTTGTATCGATAGCTACAACTGGCAAGGTAAAAAGCGAACCAACGTTATTGGTGCTCTGTATGAAAAGATGCTGTTTGCGCTTGATTACTTTGAGACAAACATCAACAGCATCGTCTTCTATCACTGGTGCAAACACAAGCTAATCCCAAGTCTTAAAACCAAATGCGTGATTGTGATGGATAACGCCAGATTTCATAAGAGCAAACGCATTCAAAAGCTACTAAACAGGCACGGGCATCGTATTCTTTGGTTGCCGCCGTACAGCCCAGACCTAAACCCTATCGAAAAGAAATGGGCTCAAGTGAAGTTTCTACGCCAAGGTTGGATGCAAAATGACTTATCCAAATTGTTTTATGATATTTGTCCAAGGCATAACATTTTTATTTTGAACTGACTATAGTTGGTACATACGAATCATTTCTAGGCTCTACTTTATATATTGTTGTTTCATTATCAAACTTGGTCGATAGCTTTAACCTATTGTCTAAAACCTCTAAGGTTTGAACCACGCTCCCATGCACATTACTTATAGCATCGTTTATTAGGCTTAATGGCATTTTACACAATAGAGACTGCTGAGACTCTCTAATATCCTCATCTGTTCTATATTTCATACCAAGACTTTGACTAGCGTATTCCTCAGCCTTTACTTTCCAGTCTTTAAGCATCTCTACAGGGTAAGTCTCAGGCTCTCTATCAATTATCTTATGACAAATTGAACATAACCAGATGCCATTATTAAAAGACTTTGTATCCGTTGTCGACATTCTATTATCAAATCTAGGTCCTCCAGAACTTGCTGCGCATATATGTGCTGCTTCTCCTATTATGGTTCTATTATCAATAGTTTCTAAATTTGCAGCAACGGTATTTCTTCGGCATTCAGGGTTTGAACACAGATTAGCTACTCTATCTCTTAGTTTTCGTCTAGTCGAATCTGTAAAGTCGTTATCTTTAGCTCTAGCCATTTTATACCCTCAAATTTTTATTGAAAATTCTTAAATTTTATTCTTAGAATTCTTACTCGCTGGCATCACTTAGAACTATAAAGTGCCTACTTCCAATCCTCTTTTTATGTGAAAAACAAAACGTCATATAAATCCTCAATACTATCATGTCGAGTAAACTGTCCTTTATTAATTGAACGGATATTAGGTCGCTCAGCTTTTATGCCTTCCGCATTACCTTTAGTATGTTTGGCAACTCTAACATTGCCTAAATCATTTAATGGCTTTCCTGCTTCAGAGCCGTAAAAATAAAACGAACATAACTCCAAAGTGTCTTCATCAAATATTATCCAAATAACACATCCTGAGGGCTTGGTTGCTAAACGGGTATGAATGTTCTGTCTTGACGTTTTACCATCTAGTTTTGAAGCTTTAAGCTGAATATGCCGAATAACATTATTAAGTTCTAGAACAACATCACAGCCAGCATTGTCGACTTCAGGTTTCATAACTTCAAGCTGACAATCACCTTTTAGCCACGATAGTTTCAGCATTTCACTAATAAATAAATGTTCAATAAGCTTTTCTCGGAAGCTTGAGTGTTCAAAATGTTTACTCATAGTTCACCTTGATACTTTATAACGGCTTCAACTCGTTAATTAATCTTGTTTGCACTATCGTCTTTAGCTGTGATGAACCGTAACAGCACCGCCACCTCTATCTTACTCCTCTGGCAACATTGGGTTAGAAAACGTGGCGGTTTTTTGACGCCTATATTTCAATACTTACACTTTAATAAATATTCAATAAAAACAGCTATCTGATTAGATTAACTTAAAAATTTTTGGTATATTTATAGTTAAGAATATATTTGAATTGATTAGTACTACTACTATATAGCATGAGCATTACAAACTGTTAGAAACAAGGAGGTATATCGGCATAATAGTTATAGAAATTGAGATTTTACATTTTTAAATCAAGGAGAGATGAAAATGAAATCGTTCAAATTAACACTACTAGCCATGACAGCTATATTCTTTTTACAAGGATGTAATGATGATAATGACAGTTCATCGACGTCACAGCCTGATAAGCCAGATACCTCACAACCTGATAAACCAGATACTCCAAAACCAGACCAACCAGATATCAATACTGAAATCGTTGGAACGTGGAGTAATGACGATAGTAGTAGTGAGTTATCAACGATTGTCTTTATAGATGACGAGGCTTATGTACAGGTCCAAGTCAATAGTAGTCAGTCTACGAGTGACCCTGAAAATGGTATGGAATGGGGTAATTACAACATCAATAATAGTACAGGCGAACTAACTGCTACGCCTATTTTTGATAAAAATGGTAGCTCTGGATTGTCAGACTCCGTCAACCGTCATGCTCAGGTATCTAACGGCAAACTGATCCTCGAAGTCGATGAAAACAATGATGGCGTCATTGATAATAGTGAGACCTATAGCTTCTCAAAGACCCAACCTAAAGGGATTTTAGGGTCTTGGAGTTTCAATGATGCCGATGACGATGAGCTAATCGGATTAGCCTTCTTCGATAATGGTACTTATGTCCATGTCCAAGTTGATGAAGCTGGCTCTGTAAATAACCCCGAAAACGGTATGGAATGGGGTTACTACACCATTGATCCTACGACTAAGCAGTTAGCAACTTCTCTGATCTATGACGATAACGATGGCACTGGATTATCAGAACCACGTACGCGTTACGCACGAGTTATTGGTGACACTGCTCTTACTATTGAAGCTGATAACAATCAGAGCGGCTCAATAGACAGCGATGAGTTCTTTAAATTTTCAAGACCATCTTAGGAAGGTTTAAAAGAGTGTAACCTGAAAGCCGTCGAAAAGAAGCAGTGCTTCTTTTTGACAGGTCTAATACCGCCCTATCTCAAACATTAGCTTACTAATAAATTTAGATTTAGAAAATTAATCAGTATTGAAAAACGACCAATACTTGTAAAAATAGGATGTTGCCGTTAGCCCTGAGACCCGTTAAAAAATTGCACTGCAATTTTAGGGACGCAAGAGAAAATCCATTAAAGGGGATTTTCTGATAGCGGCTATCCTACTTAGCCAATGCCTCGCATAGACCAGCAGATATGAGCGAAAAGCAGGATTGGCTGCCTATTATTTTTTAGGTTTTGAATACTTTTGGACTTGAGCGTTTGGACTTGAGTGTTTGGACAATCTGTTGCCACTATGTGCTTGGCATTTAGATAGTTTTAATCTACAAGGAAAGCCGAAAAATTATAAATCCTAGCCTTCTCAATAAGTACATTCTATATCTTCTATAGAAACAGTCTCACTCTCTCAACTATCACATCAGCTTACGGCTAGAACACACGCTATTTAAAAACAAAAAAATGAGGCCTTCCTTGGCCTCGATTGTTTTAAGTGTTTTGGTAAAACGGATAGTCGTTGTAGCCGATGTCAGTGCCGCCATACATAGTGGTGGGATCAACTTCATTAAGTGGCCAATCATTGGCGATGCGCTCAGGTAAATCTGGGTTGGCAATAAAAGGGCGGCCAAAAGCAAATAAGTCGCCATAGCCTTTTGCTAAGATGTTGACTGCTTTTTCAACGGTATATTTACCAGCATAGATGATACGGCCTGAAAACTCAGCTCTGACCGCTTGATAAAATGCTTCCGGTAAATCTGGGGCATTATCCCAATCTGCTTCGGCAATTGACAAGTAAGCAATGCCCGCTTGTTCGAGCACTTTGACCGCTTCAACATAAGTAGTATGCGGGTCTGACTCTACCAAACCTAAGTAAACACGAGTCTCATTGGTACTAGCAAATAAGGGAGCAAATCTGACCCCCAAACGCTCGGCACCCACGACGGCACTGACGGCTTCGACTATTTCTTTTAAAAAGCGTAAGCGGTTAGGCAGCGAACCGCCATATTGGTCATCACGATGATTGCTATGCTCAGAGATAAACTGATTCACTAAGTAACCGTTAGCACAATGAAGCTCAACCCCATCAAATCCTGCCTCTAGTGCATTACGTGCTGCTTGCGCGTACATATCGACCAGCTCACCAACCTCAGAAGTGCTCAGCGCACGCGGCTCACTTGGATCATCTAAAGCGCCTGCACCGGGCCCAGTTTCAACGAATACCTTCACGTTATCAGCAGTAATAGCAGAAGGCGCTATAGGTTGTGCGCCGTTTGGTTGTAAGCTGGTGTGAGACACGCGACCAACATGCCACAACTGAGCAAAGATAATACCCCCTTTGGCGTGCACGGCTTGTGTGACTTTCTTCCAGCCGTCAATTTGGTATTGCGAGTGTATACCTGGCGTCCACGCATAGCCTTGTCCTCTTGGTTCAATTTGCGTGCCTTCCGTCACCATAAATCCCGCTGATGCGCGCTGTGCATAGTAGCTTGCCATTAATTCGTTAGGAATATTGCCTGGTTGAGTGCTACGAGAGCGTGTCAATGCGGGCAGCACAATACGGTTTTTGGCCGTATAAGGTCCAAGCGCTACAGATGAAAATAAGGCGCTAGTATTTGGATTAGATTGTTCCATAAAATTCTCTTTTAAAGTGTATAAATAAGCTTATTGTTTGAACCACTTAATAGATTTTGATAACTAAGGGTTTACTGAAGCAATATTGATAAGCTTAGGGCTTTAAAGATACAATTAGAAACAACGATTTTTTGTTTGAGATACAATTATGAATGGTATCAGTCGGCTGGATATTAAACAGCTTAGAGTGTTGCATGCTTTGCTAGATTTAAAAAACCTCTCACAAGTCGCCCGTAAAATGGGTTTAACCCAGCAAGCCATTAGCGAGCAGCTACGCAAGTTGCGTGATTTATTTGATGATCGCTTGTTTATTCGTCAAGGCAATAGCATGGTGGCAACACCAAAAGCGCTCTCACTTCAGCAACCTATTAGCGATATATTAGAACAGTTAGAATCGCTGTTAGAGCCTGACTTATTTACCCCAGAAACCTATAAAGGCGTCTTTACGATTAGCGCTACCGACTACGCGACACAGGCGCTGTTACCACAGCTTTTTAAGATAACGAGGCGAGACGCCCCTGAGCTAAAATTGATAGTACGCGACTTTGCGTCTGACAATATCAATAAGCTGATTACGGCTGGTGAACTTGATCTACTAATTACTTTTCCAGAATTTATTCCTAATAACCTGACTTATGTGACTTTGCTTGAAGAGCAGCATTTATGCATTACTGGTTGTAATAACGAGCTTGCAAAAGCGCCGTTAACACTGGCACAAATTGCCGCCTATCCTCAGCTGGTAGTGTCGCCTTCACGTGCTAATTTGCGCGGCTCCCATGATCAATGGTTCGCAGCAAGGGGGCTTAAACGAAATATCGTTATGTCGGTTCCAAGTTTTTCAGCAGTGCCAGATATTCTTCATACCACTGACATGATTGCGTTTTATCCAGCCAGGTTATTGCCGAGCAATAAGGTTAAAGAATTAGAAGTAGAAGCGTTACCACCAACATTTAAAGTAATAGCTGCTTGGCATCCTCGTACCAATGACAGCCCCATTCACCGCTGGATCATTGAACAATTACAGAATTTATAAGATCAAAGCGTTAATTTTTTTGAGTAATAGGAATTTTGATAAGCGATACTACTTAGAATGAGTATTACCTAGAGGCCTATTAAATCTTGGCTACCTTAACATTGTTCCCAATCCTTCTCCCACTTTTTGAACCAAGTGAATGAACGCTGATAGACAGAGTAGGTTTTGCTTTTTGTATACCATGGTTTTCCTCACATCGGATGTAGAACTGGTCTAAAGCTACTGCATAAATCAGGTATTTTAGGGTGATTTTCATCACATTGATAAGACAGATGTTTTTAAAATTGCTGCGCTGGTTGCACCCTACGCCTAGCAAGGAAACTCCTTTAAATAGTCGCGTAGGGTGGGTTAGCGGAGCGTAACTCTCCATTTAAACTTAGCATAATATATGATCGGTGGGTTACGTCTTGTCTGCATTCTCTGCGAGAGTTTGACAAGTCTAACATCACCCTACCTCAAACTTATTAACTCAAAATCGTTGGGTGTCGCAAGCTTCGACCAAGATATGAGCAAAAAGCAGGAAATAGCTGCTTATTATTTTTTAGGTTTTAGATGCTTTTACGCTTGAGAGTTTAGACAATCTGTTGCCACTATTTGCTTGGCATTTAGATAACTTTAATCTACAAAGAAAGCCGAGTTTATGACGACTTGGGGATAGAAGCCGTCGCCTCGCCCCAATAGTGATAACCCACGATATTTACGCCCTGAGTAAATCCTTGCTGACCCGATACCTCAAAACCCGCCTGCGATATCAGCTGTTCGATATCCCTATCAAGATGGCAGCCGCCTGCTACCGGCTTCCATACCGGGTTGATGAGCTGTTGCATTTTACCGACCCATTTGGGCTGCGGTGCTAAGCCGTGTTCGGCATAATATAGGGTGCCAGTCGGTTTTAGCACGCGTCTGATTTCACTTAACGCTTGGATAGGATTAGGGATGGAGCATAGGGTAAATGTCATGACGATACTATCAACGCTATTGTCCTCAAGAGGTAAAGTCTCGGCGGATAACGGCTGCGAGATAAAGTCGATGCCTGCACTAGCAAAGCGCTCTGCTGCCAATGGATGCAAGTGCGGGTCGACGCCTATCACTCGTTTGACGGTTTGTGGGATATAAAATCTGGCATTAAGCCCACTGCCAACACCGACCTCTAGTACTATGCCGTGGGCTTTTGGGACGACAAGCGCTCTTTGCTCGCTCACAACGTCTAATGCACAGGCCTTATCAATTAATAAAGGCAGGACTTTATTGTCGTAGATGCTTTTGAGACTTAACAGTTTAAAAGTTGGCTTTGATGGCGGCTTTGATTTCATGAAGGTCTCGGTCGGGTTGGTTGTGATATCGGCTGTTTGTTAATGATGTCGTTTGAAAGGTAGCTGTATTTATAAACCTGAAAGAAATTAGCGTCTTTGTATTTTAGTCGCTTCTCTTCCCCGCCGACAACGCTCCGAACAATAAATCACCTGCTCCCAATCCTTTTCCCACTTCTTACGCCATGTAAACGGACGCTGGCAGACGGGGCAGATTTTTTGCGGTAAGTTTACCTTTTTATGTGCCATCGCTTTCCTTTTGTCTTATTCACAATTTTGCATGATATTTATGAATAAATTTATAAGACAGACTTTCAAATTGGTGCGCCCGGCGCACCCTACACGCCAATTGCACAAAGTTTGCTATTTAAATATAAGATGCTGAGCTAAAAGCGCCAGCCTACAACCACCTTGAATTTTACATTACTTCTGATGTTCTAAGCCTTCATACTTCTTCACTCGGCGACACTGATCTGAACAATAGACCATGTTATCCCAATTTTTATCTAGCTTTTTGGTCCAACTAAATTCACGCTCGCAGACAGGGCAGAGTTTTTTGCGGACGTTCTTCTTTTTGTGCGCCATACTTTTCTCGCTAATTGTTTCATGCATTAGTTATTTAAAATTAACTTTATTCTTTAAAGCCTAACGACTCCATACGGGTGAGCGTACCACCCCGCCCGCTTTACTACTAATCGCATAGCTTGTGCTGCCAGATAGCGAATGTATGACTATACTACCACCACTTTGACCATCGATTTGTGAGTTGCGTGTGGGATAAACGGTATACAGTCCAGATGGCGAAAAACGTGCTGGCTCATCAAGACCAGTTTCGGCGAGTTTGACAATTTGCCCAGTTGCTAGTGTCATAACCGCCGCTTGGCGACCGTTTAGATACGCTAGACGCTGGCCGTCATTGCTGAGCTGAGGGCTGGCAGCATAATCTTTTGTGGTGATTTGGGTAGCGCTACGAGTCGCAAAGTTATAGCGATATATGCGTGGTCGTCCAGCATTTTTCTTGTCACTCGTATAAACGAAGCTTTGCCCATCGCTTGCGTAGCTTGGTTGTACCTCAGTACTAGGAAGTGTGGTCAGCTGGCTAGTTTCGCCGCTATCCAAGCGCATCTCGTAGATATCTGCGTTACCACCGACCGTTGAGCTATAGAGCAACCTTTGTTTATCTGATGAGAAGGACGGAGATAGATTACTGCCCTCAGTGTTCACCACCAGATTACGGGTTTGGCTACTGACGTCGTAGATATAAATTTTTGGATTTTGACGTGGGGTTTGCTTACTATAAGCCAATAGCTGCCCATCAGCTGACCATGCTGGTGCATATATATAACCGCTTAGCTCATCAATGAGCTGTCTATCACTACCATCAGGACTGATAGTATACAAACTAGAGATTTTTGCAGATCCTGCGCCTTGCTCTTCCACGTAGGCAATACGGCCCGCGCGATCTATTGGAGGCATCTTAGCCGTTAGTGGGTTGACAACCGTACTGCTAGTAGGCGTGCGAGCAACCTTATCCATTGGCAAGGTACTGCAAGCCGTCAAAAAAATACTGAGTGCGACACTAATAGTAATATTAAAAGTGATTTTCGTATGAGTAATAGTCGAATGAGCTATAGAAAGGCATTTTTTATGTAAACGCTGGGAGATATTGGAGGTAAGCATAAAGAGGCACTCAGTTAGATTCTGGCTAGGAGCAGTTATTGATAGGTTAAGTGTCAAAAAAAGACACTATAAGGTAGCTGAATGTATGGCATATTTTTATATAAAAGATACTCATGCATGAATAATCAAAACAATAAGCTCGATAATCATGCCATAAAAAACGCCCCACTACATTATATAGTGAGGCGCTCTATAGTCATAAATTATTTGGCTTTACTTTTATAACGATAACAATAATTTATCACCATAATTTCAAGTTACTGTTAAGTGCTCAATGAGCGATTACTTAGATACCGCTTTAAAATAAGCAACTTGGTTAGCATTGCGAATAGTCAAGATAGGTAAATTGTTTACATTATTATTAATGCTGTATTTACCTTGCACCGTCGCCAGCGTTGCTGTATCGAAACTTGCTTGTGGCTCAGGGCATGCCATCATAGTAGATATAACATTACCCAATACTACGTTGCCATTTACAACACTGTAATCAGAACCCATGTTATTACAAGTGTTCATAAAGCTAACGCGATCGCTACCGTTGGCTTCAGAAAAACTTAGGGTTAGCGGCTTAGATGGGTTATAAAATAGCTGCGTTACTTTTTCGCCATTAGTACGTTTGGCATCGACAAGCTGCCAGTTATGAGCTTTTAAAGCTTCAGATGTAATTGGCTGAGTCACTGGTGCTATAACGCTAGGCGTTGTGGTTTGACAGCCTGCAGCAAGTGTACCTACCGTAAGGGTTGCAGCCATTATTACTTTAGTTATATTTTTCATAGAAACTCCTATAACAGATAAATTTAAGATCTTCAGTAAAAAACACATTTTTCACTGAAGATCATAGTTTTTATAATGATTAATTTATTGTTTTAATCGATGTACTAAACAATAGCCCTATTATGCATGACTAGCAGATTATTATCATGAAAGATTGCGTACACACTTAAAGCCAAATTTGTTCAACTCTATAGGCGTTTTGCTAACGCTTCTTGCCAGTGAGTACATTACCTGCTAACGGTCACCTATAATTTTATTATAACGAGACTATTGGTAATAAAGATAACGTAAACTAAGATGAATTTCAGCATAAAAAAACCCCACATATTAGCGGGGTTTTTCGAACAGATTGCTATTATATAACATCTGTACCAGTGATATCTGGTTGACTGGTTGGCTCTGCTGTAAGAGACTGGCAGCCTACTAATACGCTTAACATTACAATTCCGGTCATTACTGCTTTAGTGAGGTTTTTCATTTGAGCTCCTAATAATTTTGTTTAAATTGAACACTGGCTGAAGTTTGTCACTGTATTAGAACTACGTTATTGGTTCGTATCTCCACTATTAACCGTAGCTTGTTTAAATTCCAATCACAACTATCTTTTACATTAGCATAGGTTATTTAATGTTAACCAAAAATACTTATTGAGATTATTACTGTTGCTGTTGCATAGCCGCATAACCCGCTAAACGTTTACGCTCAGTATCACTAAACAACTGCTGCCCTAGTTGCTCAATCTGGACACGAGCCTGCGTACTGTTAGTATTTTGGCTTAGGAGTTGTTGTTTCTGTGTTTGGTATTGAGTAAAGCGCTGATCAAAGTTAGCATCCTCTTTATCTAATTGTGCAAGCCTGCCCGCTGCTGCCGCGCCTACCAATTCACGGCGCATATTGTAGAGAGCTTCAGGCGTCGCGCCTTGGGCTTTCATTTGCTCAGTACGGCTCATCAGCGCGTTTAGGTTGGCCTGTTGCTCTATATTGACCTTGGTCATGTTGTCCGGCATTCGGCTGACATAATCCTGCTGAGCCGCTGCTTTTTGCTCATCCGACATTAGCTTGTTTTGATTAATATTTATCATCGCAATACTATAGTCATCATATTCATCTTCAGCGCCAAAGAACGCGGTAATGGTTTGCGTATCGAAATACTGCTGACGTAGCTTGGCAACGTCTTGCTTTTGCTGCGCTACCATATTTAGATCTAGCTCACCATTTTGTGTGGCTTGCAGTTGTAAATTACCAAAACGCTTTTCTATTTCAGGAATCGCTTTGAGATAGGCTACATATTTATTGAATATAACAATGGCTTGGCTGGCGGCTGGCTCAGGAACAAAACTGCGAATATAGCTCTCAACACGGGCAAAGATAGTGGCTTCATCTTCTTCACCAAGCGCCGATAAGAAGTAATCAAACAAGCGCCGCAGACCTTCGGTGACGACCAGTTGTTTGTTTTCATCAATAATTATTTCACCGTCCACATCTGTATCCTGTAGTGAGCGCGGTAGATTTTCTAATCCAGTAATAAATCTATCGTTGTTGTTAGTAGACAATGCCGTCTCGTTATTGTTATCAGACAGCTTTACCATAGTGCTACTAATGTC
Source organism: Psychrobacter sp. P2G3 (assembly GCF_001593285.1). Classification (NCBI taxonomy): domain Bacteria; kingdom Pseudomonadati; phylum Pseudomonadota; class Gammaproteobacteria; order Moraxellales; family Moraxellaceae; genus Psychrobacter; species Psychrobacter sp. P2G3. The sequence goes on along the minus strand of NZ_CP012529.1, from coordinate 628,881 downwards.
ACTATCTACCGTAGACAATGTTTGAGAAGGCGTCATATTGCTTTGATTAGGCTTAAACCATAAGATAATCACCGCAGTTACAATGATAACCACGGTAATGACAACTATTGTTAAATAGGGACGACGATTATTCGACATAAAAGAGGCGTCTTGTTTTAAGAGTCATTTTTTACGTTACAGGTTAGCGTTTTTGAGACGGTTGACCTGACTACGATACACGGTTGTTGGATTAACGCTTCCAAATGCCACTAAGCCCAATAGTTGATTGACTGAATCTAGATGGTTCATTACATAGTTATCTCGGATGACATAGCCGAGACGACTTGAACAAACAGATACTAAGCCATCATTTGCTTCGTTCTTGTATGGCGTACTAGTTGCCAATAATATAGGATCAGTGGCATCAAGTAAGTTGGTTATTTGCCCTACACCACTAAATGAATAGTACTTAATACCATTGACTTCAGTGTTGGCTGGCTGACCACAATAACGGGTTGGCATTGCAGCAGGAAATTTGGCATTGAATTGTGCGGCACCATCAGTAGACAAGGCCACTAGCGATTTCCAACCATCTTGCTGTTGTAGCTCTGTGACACTGACACCAGAGCCGACATCTGTAGCGATGCCAATGAGTTTAAATAAACCCAGCGTAGCTTCAGTGGTAATACTACCTTCTGACAGTTGATCTAACACTGCATCTGCCGTTTTTGAGCCTTGTTCTGGACTTGAAACTGCAGTTGCTGATGCTATATATTCAGGTGCAACACCAGCGACGTAACGAACGTCGATACCGCCTTGACTGTGTCCAATCAAATTAACTTTAGGTTTACCAGAAATGGCTGAGATGAGTTTGACTTGCGCAAGTAACTGCTCACCGCGAACTTTACTATTATTAACCGCTGAGGTTTTGGTCGCGAATACGTCTGTACCTCCGTTCATTAAAGTTTGAGGAATACCGTAAAAGTAATCTAGGACACCAAAGAGTTTATTGAAACCACCAAGCCCATGTGCGAGTATCACTGGGTTTTGGGTATTGGTATAATTTGAGGTTAATAATCTAGCGCCTACCAGTTGGCATCCGCTAGGGGCAGAACAGCTATAGTAGGTAGATGCCTGAGCCGAAGTTGTTTGCATCGACATTAGCAGCAAACCAGTACCAACAGCACCTAGTGTCGGTAAAAATCTGCTTGGCTTCATAGCCTTAGAGAGGTAAGCGTTAAGCTTCATAACAACATCCTTGTTATCATTAATATGTATTAATCTTTGACCAGCTTATGTATTGCATATCTTGCAAAAGCTATCGAAGACACCTGCTAATCCCTTTAGCAGTGAAATTTACATTACTTTTATAATCTGTAACATTCAACCAATTTAATCTGTAAGCTTCACTATGCGCATGACTACTTAGTCATTGTTTAATCACTATTTAAAATTTTAGTTTTGCTAATGACTCCAGCATTAGCTCAATCATTCGTGGGTATATTCCTGTTATAGCACGCTGCTCATCAGTAAAATGCTACGACTGCTACCGCTTATGGCAAAACGCCAACTATGCATTTATGATATAATTCACCTACCTTAATTCTATAACTATAAGTACGACAATCATGACTAAAAAATCCCTTATTCAGTCCCCTGAAGCCATAGAAAAAATGCGTGTTGCTGGTAAGCTTGCCAGCGACGTACTCGTGATGCTTGATGAGCATGTTAGAGTCGGTATCAGTACCGAAGCGCTCAACCAAATTGCCCATGATTATATCGTTAATGAGCAACAAGCCATTCCAGCACCGCTTAACTATAATGGTTTCCCAAAATCAATCTGTACCTCAGTGAATCATGTGGTATGCCACGGTATCCCAACCGAAAATAAACTGCTTAAAGACGGCGACATTATCAATATCGATGTGACCGTGATTAAAGATGGCTATTATGGTGATACCTCAAAAATGTGGATCGTCGGTAATGGCTCTATCATGGCGCAGCGTATCTGTAAAGTGGCGCAGGACGCTCTTTATGCAGGCATGAGTGTCGTCAAAGATGGCGCGCGCTTGGGTGATGTTGGTGCCGCTATTCAAGAAGTGGTTGAGCCTGAACGCTTTAGTATCGTGCGCGAGTTCTGTGGTCACGGTATCAGTAATGAGTTTCACCATGAGCCACAAGTCATGCATTATGGCAAAAAGGGCACTGGTTTTGAGCTTAAGACTGGTATGACCTTTACCATCGAACCGATGATTAACCAAGGCACGTGGCAGACCAAAATCCTACCAGATGAATGGACAGCAATTACCAAAGACCGTAAGCTGTCTGCGCAATGGGAGCATACGATGGTCGTGACTGATAACGGCTGTGAGGTATTTACCACGCGCCCAGAAGAAGATTTAAGTTTCTTGACCCAGTAATATAAACAAAGATCGCTTAGGCGGTCTTTTTTTTGGACTATTATTATCGGCTTTAGGCTACTATTATCATTGTTAGTCGGTGGATATACGTTGAGCATTATGCTTGCTGATTTTTTACCTTTATACTTCTGATAAGCTTTTACTTTTGATGGTCTCTATTTTTAAATTCTTGATTGGATAACGCTCATGTTCACATTCGATGCCGCCTCTATTAACCTTACTCCGCTGCCGTCCTTCCCTACGCCAAATACTGTGTCGTCAGAACCGTCCGATGCAGAGAAATCTCTACTCGGTATACCTGAATGGCTGACGCAGATTAATGCTGATATTAGCCGTGCACTCGAGCGTGGGGCAAATATTCGCCAGTTAGTAGTCGCGCGTGCTTGGGCAATCGATGGCTTACTCATGGCTTTGTTTAAATGGTTTGAGCTAGATCAGACAGATTTGGCATTATTTGCTACGGGCGGCTATGGGCGCAGTGAGCTGTCGCTATACTCAGATATTGATATCTTGTTGCTAGCACCTGATGAGATAAAACCAGATGTCAGTAGTAAGATTGATAGCTTGGTGGCGATGCTGTGGGATATTGGACTGGAGCCTGCGCTGTCCGTACGCAGTGTCAATGACTGCTTGGAAGCCGCCACGGACCATACTATTGCCAGTGCATTGTTAGAAGCAAGATTGTTAATTGGTAATGAAGCGCTACAAAGTATTCCTGTAGACGTCGTCAACAAGCTATGGTCGCAGCGAGATTTTTATGAGGTAAAAATCAACGAGGCTAAAGTACGTTATATTCAGCACAATGCCACTGAGTACAATCTTGAGCCTAATATCAAAACGGCGCCGGGCGGATTACGTGATATTCATATCGTCGGCTGGGTGACCAAACGCTACTTTCGAGTCAGTAAGCTATATGACCTAGTGCAACAAGGTTTTGTGACTGAAAAAGAGTTCGACGAGCTTAGCTTTGCTGAAGGTTATTTATGGCAAATACGTCACTATTTACATGAGATGACAGGTCGCAACGAAAATAAATTACTGTTTGATTATCAGCGCGATATTGCCCAGCGAATGGGTTATGAGTCGCAGCCAGATGATCAGCCCAACGCAGCTGTCGAACGTTTTATGCGCGACTACTATCGCTGCGCAATGCAAATATCAACGCTGTCTGAGATGCTCATCAATCACTACTTTGAGACCATCATAGAGCCACATCTGCCGGATAATGAGCAGCCTACTAAGCGGCCTTTAAATGCGCTTTTTAATCAGGTTGGCGAGCAGATTGCCATCTCCCATCATCGCGTATTTTCTCAGCATCCTGAAGCGATTTTAGAGATGTTTTTACTCATGGGACAATACGGAATAAAAAGTGTCCGAACCCGAACCCTACGCGCGTTAAAAATTGCCGCGCGCGGTATCGATCAGACTTACCGTGACAATCCTGAACATCAGGCATTGTTCTTAGAAAATATAAAAGAGCAAAACTATTTGTTCCATCGTTTGCGCGCGATGAATCGCTATGGGGTATTGGGTAATTATATTCCCGCCTTTGCCCAAGTGACCGGTCTTATGCAGTATGATTTATTTCATCGTTATACGGTCGATGCTCACACGCTATTTTTGATTCGAATTTTACACCGCTTTACCGACGCACGCTTTTATGAAGATTTTCCATTGGTCAGCTCTATCTTTCAACGCATTGAGCGTAAAGAGATTTTAGTACTAGCGGCAATGTTTCATGATATCGCTAAAGGTCGCGGTGGCAATCACAGTCAGCTTGGGGAGACCGAGTCGATTGAGTTTTGTTTGGCACATGGCATGAGTAAGGCCGATGCCCATCTAGTAGGCTGGCTAACGCGTTATCATTTATTAATGTCTATGACCGCGCAGAAAAAAGATATTTCAGACCCTGAAGTGGTGACTATCTTTGCTGACTTAGTTGGTAATGTCACTCATCTTAATCACTTATATGTGTTGACGGTAGCGGATATGAATGCTACCAATCCGCAGCTTTGGAACAGCTGGCGGGCGACTTTGATGAAACAACTATACTCACAAACGCGGCGCATCTTGCGCGCCGATATCGATGCACCAACCAACCGCCAAGACATGATTCGTGCGACGCGTAAGCAGGCGCTGACGATGCTTGATAATGTTGACAATCAACATATGAATCGTGATGAAGTGCTCAGATTATGGGACGACTTGGGCGATGAATATTTTTTGCGTGAGATTGCAGAAGATATCTTATGGCATACCGAAGCTATCTTAAACCATCCTCCTATCGGCTATGCTTCTAACGCTGATAGCGCACCTCTAGTCGTATTACGTGAGCATCGGGAGCTGGCACTTGATGCGGTGCAAGTTTTCGTTTATACCCAAGATCAGGCCAATTTATTTGCAGTGACGATGGCCGTATTTGATCAGATGAATTTAGACGTATTGGACGCACGAATTATCACTGCTACTCGTGACTTTGCTTTGGACTCTTATGTATTACTTGATCGTAGCGGTACATTATTAAGAGACGAAGATAGCCAGCAAGAGCTAAAACAACGCTTAATTGATGCCTTTAAAAACCCGATGACACCTAAGCTGGCGCAGAAACGTATTCCGCGCCAGCTTAGACACTTTGATGTGCCAACTATTATTGATTTTGAGTTTAATGAAGCTTCAGGTCAGCACATTCTGAGTCTACAGACACTGGATCAGCCAGGGTTGCTAGCACGAGTAGGGCAAGTATTTTTGCAGCAAGGTATCGAAGTCCATGCTGCACGTATTACTACTTTGGGTGAGCGCGCAGAAGATATGTTTTATATCAGTGATCAAGACGATGCGCCATTATCTGAGGACAAGCTTGAAACCTTGCAAACGGCCCTGACTACTAGTATTAGCGTTCAGCCAGATAGCAATCATGCTTAACTTAGCTGGGCTGTCCTAAAAGTTAAATTAACAAGCCCTGATAAGTCTTTTTGGATGACACCTCTTATCTTCAGAGGTGTTTATCTTAAGAGCTGCTTATTTTAAGAGATGTTGACTAAGCTTTTATATACCATCTTGTCAGCGTATGGTGACAACGCTTCGTCGGCAAGCTCTGGTGGCAACACTTCTGCTTCTATTTGATATTGGCTTAAAATTAATCGTCCGGCCTCGACCTCTTTTTGTAGTAATCGTTGTAGGCTGGCTAGCTTTAAATGTGACTTATAGCGCTCATGAATGGTTTGTAAAGAGATGGGTGCACTGGCATGGATAGCAGGCAGAATAATATCTGATGCTAGTATATACATCTCATTCAATGCTTGCTCGCGTACAAAATCTGCACTATCAATATTGTTCTGCAGACGATTAGCCAGACGTCCTTTAGACCCCAGCGTCACTGCAAATAATAGCGTTTGTACGCCAAATATAGTCATATACTGCCATAAATAAAGCTGCACATCGAATAGCTTACTGGACAGCATCAGGACGATAGCGACCAATACATAGCTGACCAATTGCCACATGAGCCACATAATTAAACTGTTCTCCCCGAACCAAAACATCCACCGCTCTTCAAGAGCGATAAGGCGCTGACGCGCTTGCCACCATTGCTGTTCACACTGTTTCAGTTGTTTGCAAAAACCAGCATGCTGTGCATTATTATCACTAGCCTTATTAACATTGTTAGTACTGGCATTGAGAACTTCAATATTGAGGTGGTCAACTTTAGAAGCTTTAAGCATATCAATCATCCTAACAACAACTTACCAAACTGGGTGGCAGTCATTGCTTATGTCATTATTATTTACAAGCTATGAGTGATAAAACAAACAGCTAAGTCATTGAACTACTATTAAATAAATTGTTAATTAATAGTAGTAAACATGAGTGAGATGGAAAAGACAAAAAATAAGAGAAGTGCTACACTGCTAAAATGTAATTTTTCTTTATACATTTATTATCAACTGCCTATTATAGTTACCAAACTTATGAATAACAACTTAACGTATTTGCATCCATATCCGTTTGCCAAAATGGCGACTCTGTTAGCTGACAGCATACCAGCTAACGATTATTCTGAGATTAAGCTTGGAATTGGTGAACCAAAACACGAACCGCCAACTTTTGTGCTGGACGTATTACGAGAAAACTTAGACAAACTATGTCGTTATCCGACCACTGACGGTAGTTTTGAGCTGCGTCAAACCATTGCGCATTGGCTTGAGAAGCGATTTTTTCTGCATCATCTTGATGCCAATACCGAAGTACTACCCGTCATGGGCACGCGCGAAGCTATTTTTAGTTTTGTACAAGCGGTGGTTAATCATGACGAAAGTACAGACAAGGTGGATCAAACAAATATAGATAACAAGCCTTGTAACCCTATAGTCGTGATGCCTAATCCCTTTTATCAAATTTATGAAGGGGCGGCGATACTGGCACAAGCAACACCATACTTCGTGCCTTGCACCGTAGATGATGACTTTAAAGGCAATTATCGCGCTGTACCGAAAGAGGTCTGGGAGCAAACACAGCTGTTATTTATCTGTAGCCCAAATAATCCGACCGGCTCAGTGATGACCATGGATGATTGGGAGTTTCTCATTCGCCTATCAGATCAATACAACTTTATCATCGCCAGCGACGAATGTTATAGCGAACTATACTTTGATAAAGCACCTATTGGCTTGCTGCAAGCATGCACAGAACTTGGTCGTAATAACTTCAAGAACTGTGTTGTATTTCATTCGCTATCCAAACGCTCGAATCTACCCGGTCTGCGCTCAGGGTTTATCGCAGGCGACGAGTCCATCCTAAAGTCTTATGTGCAATATCGCACCTACCAAGGTTGTGCGATGCCTATACCGCATCAGTTGGCATCGATTGCCGCTTGGCAAGATGAGAAGCATGTCGCACATAATAGAGCGCTATACCAAGAAAAATTTGCGTTATGGATGGCAGAATTAGGCGAGCTATTAGACTTACGCATGCCTGATGCAGGATTTTATTTTTGGGTAAAAGTTCCTGAGCAGTTCGACGGTGATGATGAAATATTTGTCAAAACCTTGTACGAACAAGCCAATATCCATGCGCTTGCTGGGCGTTATTTATCACGTGAAGTTAATGGTAAAAATCCCGGTCAAGGTTATGTCCGTATCGCTCTCGTTGCTAGTGTTGAAGAGAGTCGCGAGGCGATTGACCGTATTCGCAAGTTATTATCAGCACAAGCCAAACTGGTGAGTTAAAGGTTGATGTACTAAACCTTAAAAGATGAGAGGCTGGAAATTTTAGGTTAAATATATCCTTATTAACAATAATGTTATGAATGGTAAGATAATGCTATAGTAAGACGATAACGTTTTATGATAGTAACTTTTCTGCTTTTGATGCTGTCGATACTGCTTCTGTTCTATTATGAAGCTTATTGATAGTAAGCTGCTCTTATTGATTATGCCATCAAGGATGATGCCATGCCCCATCTTGATTTTACTCAGCCACCATTTGATGTACTGCGTCTAACTGAACGTCAAAGCCTCAAAAAAAACACCCAAGTCCGCTATCTTGGTGCAAACGAATCCTTATCCAGTGATGACCTACATAACTTTTTTGTGGTATTAAAAGGACAAGTTGATCAAACGCTAGCTGGCGAATTTGTCGCTTCTTATTTTGGTAGTAATCACTCCGACCAACTGAACAGCAACGACTGGTTCGATAGTCGCCGCACGCCTGAATCGCAAGGCCGTATTGTCAAATCACAAAACGATGCCAATACTGAGCCCTATCAATATACGGCTCACGAAGATACTTTGTTGCTGCAAATTGATGGTGCTGCTATCGATAAAATTAGCGCGCAAAATCATCTAGTACGCCAACTACTATCGGACAAATTACCTGAGCGCTTAAAAGCACTACAACAAAGGCGTAGTACGCAAGGTCAAGCATTAGGATTGCATGCAGAAAGCTATACTGCGCAGCAAGAAGTCCAGCAAATCATGCTACAACCAGTCACTGATGTAACCTTATTGCCCGTACATATTATTGATGCCGATAACAGCCTACACCAAGCTGCACGGATCATGACCGAAGCTGGACTGAAGCATGTGCTGGTACGTCCAACCAGTCATTTATTAGAGCAACCCATAGATACGCTTAGCAATACTGAAAGCATCTCTAAGCCTGAAACTGATCATAGCATTACCCGCCGTTCAGATCGTGAGCTAGGTATCTTGACTGATACTGACATCTGCCGTGCGGTCAGCGAACAACAGAATCCTGCTACCACTACCTGCCAGCATTTTGCAAGTTTCAACCTACGGACTATTGATGCTGATAATGAGATTGGTGATGCTCTAATGACCATGACTCGCTACCGTATCCATCGCTTACCTGTTATTGATAATAAAGGTCAGGTCGTCGGTGTACTGGGGCAAAGCGATGTATTAGCTTATCTTGGTCATCACTCACAGCTCATTAGTATTCAAATTGAGCAAGCAAAGGACTTAAATAGCCTAGATACAGCGGTCGAACTCATTGGCCGTTACATTCGTGCGCAGCATCAAAACGGTGTCAAGATTGGTATCGTCAGCCGCATGGTACAAACGCTAAACGCGCAAGTCTTTACTAAGCTTTGGAAACTTATTGTTCCTGATGAGGTCGTGGCTAATACCTGCGTTATTGTTATGGGCTCAGAAGGGCGCGGTGAGCAAATCATGCGTACCGACCAAGATAATGCGCTAATCATTCGTGATGGATTTACTCATCCTGAGTTGGCGCAGTTTGCTGATATATTTAACAACCACTTAGCAGATCTTGGTTATCCACTATGTGATGGCAACATCATGATGAATAACCCAATGTGGCGGCAACCGCTGAAACCGTTTAAAGCGCAAATTAGCTTATGGTTTAAAAATACTGATCCGATGCACAGTATTTACTTATCCGCCATACTTGATGGTGAGTACGTTTGCGGCGATGAATCCCTGCTAAAGGATATACGTGAACATTTAAAAACGGCTCATCGGCAATCAGATCGGATGTTCGTACGGCAATTTGTACGGGCGGCGCTCCAGTTCGGTGATGTCAATCAATGGTGGCAAAAGTTTGTGCCGTTATTAAGCGGTAAACCTAGCTCGCATGATATTGATCTCAAAAAAGCCGGTATCTTTCCACTGGTACACGGTATCCGCGCCTTGGCATTAGAAAATGATATTTTAAAAGTACCTAGCACTAAAGGTCGCCTTAAAGGTTTGGTACAAGCTGGCGCTTTAAACCAAGAGCGAGCTGACACCTTATCGGAAGCCTTGGAGTTTTTTATGGCGCAGCGTTTGTCAGTCGCACTCTCTACAGATGATAAGTATGCACGGCACATCGACCCGACTACCTTATCAGCGCTAGAGCGTGATTTATTAAAAGAGTGTCTTGCCGTGGTAAAAAGCTTTAAAACGCAGCTCCGGCAGCACTATCAACTAGAGGCATCATAAATGGACGTTAGACTGATATGAATTGGCTAAAGCAGTTGTCGTGTACATGGCAAAAGTCGCAATTGCAGCGTCCAGAGCTGGCATCGATGTTTAGCAAACCTTTGGCTGAGCAATGGGTGGCGATTGACTGTGAGATGACAGGGCTCAATCCGAAAAGGCATCACTTATTATCTGTAGCAGCCATTCATATCAACGGAAATACTATCGATACAGGTAATGGTATGCATCTGGTCTGTAGGCCGCCTGTGATGCCTGACCGCGATACCATTGTAATTCATGGTCTGCGTACCGCTGATGTTGAAAATGGTATGAGCTACGATGAGATGCTGGCGTTATTGCTACCGTTTATTGATAATCGTCCGATAGTGGGATTCTGTCCAAAGATAGATACTGGGTTTCTAAATCCTTTGGTGAAGCACTATATGGGCACTACTTTACCCAACGAAGTCATTGATGTGCGACATTTATATAGTCGGCGCATGAGCGGTCAAACCCAAGGCCTTTCCGGTCAATCACAGCATCTGACCAGTATCTTGGCGCATTATGATATTCCTGAGCTCGGCATTCATGATGCCTATAACGATGCCATCATGACGGCAATGGCATTTTTGCATGTACGCTAAAGCTCGTCGCCAATTCATGTTAACATATGCGGTTTTTGCCACCTGATGGTAGACTGCTCATGCAACCCACTTCCAAATTTTATATGTCTCCTACTACCAAACCGAAGCTTCCTTGCACTTATTTGCGACCGTCGAATCAGTCTAGCAAACGCTTATCAATGCTTGCACTATTGGCAACGGCTATTGTATCGCCACTTTACGCACAAGCAGCACTACCAGAAGCTATCCAAGAAGCACTATCGCGAGCAGATTTGACAGCGACCGATATCAGTATTGTCATTACCCCAGTGGGTGATAAAAACGCCAGTCGACTGCCCTCTCCGATTAAAGTTATTGACAGCAGTGTTAATGACGACAGTGAACCAAAGCTTGTCAATCAGACTAAGCTTGCGAGCACCCCTTCTGAAACTAATAGCATTAGTCAAAAAACGACACAGAATAAGAATAACAATGTCAAAAACGATGCTAGCCAGCAGATTACATTGACTACTATTGAGAAGCGCACGATTAAAAAGCATGAGCAAAAATTACACGCTTATACTGACGACCCTTATACTTATCAAAGCTTAGAAAGCATTCCAACAGTACTCTCAGATAATGCAAGCTCAAAGTCTATTAACAATGCTAATAGTAATGAAGATGCCAACGCCAACGCCAACGACATAGATAATGCTAATGTTGCTACGCCAACTATCAAAATTTCTTTCTCACCCTTATTGAGTCATCAACCAGACATCGCACGTACGCCAGCCAGCACCATGAAACTTGTGCCCAGCTTTATTGCTTTAGATACGCTAGGCGCTAACTTTGTCTGGCATACACGCGTCTATCATACGGGTATTATTATCGGCGATCGTCTACTTGGTGACTTAGTTATTCAAGGGAGTGGCGATCCCAAGATGACCCATGAGCGTTTGCAACAGCTGCTTTACAAAGTGCAAGCTTCAGGTATTCGTCATATTAATGGTGATATTATCATCGATAGCGGGGTTTTTGAAAATGTTGGCAAAGATCCTGCGGCGTTTGATAACGCACCACTGCGACCTTATAACGCCAGCCCTGATGGGTTTTTGGTGAACTTTAGCACTATCGGTATCCAAAGCTATCCATTAGCTAATGGACAGGCGCAGCTGACTTATAAACCGCAATTAGCAAATTATCAGATGCCTAACACGATCAACACACGCTCAGCTTCCTGTGGTCAAGCTAGTTATAGCTTAGCACCTCAGTGGCAGCCACAACAGCTAGCTTTGAATGCCAATCTACCAGATAGCTGCGGGGAGCATGCCTTTTATGTCGCGTATCCTAATGCCAAAGATTTTGCTGCGCGTGTCATCGCCGCCAAATGGCAAGAGCTGGGAAATACGCTGAGCGGAAAGGTCATCACTCAAGAAACTCCTTACGAGGCGTTGAAAAACACAAAACCAACACGTGGTCTGGCAGCGCTCCCTATGTCACCGCTACCTCTTGTCAGCTATCCATCCTTAAACTTAACTCAGCAAATTTATGACATCAATCACTTCTCTAATAATGTCATGACCGAGCAAGTGGCGCTATCGATTGGGGCTTACGACAAAGCCAAAACCACTGAAGCACACATCGCTACTGTTGAGACGTTTAGCACAAACAGTGATAAAGCGAACCATGATGAAACAGCTAATAATAAAATAATAAACAGTAAAACAAGCAGCTTATACCAATTTGGTAAGCCTACTACTACGGGCTATCCTGCTGCCTTACAAACCATGAACCAGTGGTGGCAAGCCAATCTAAGCACTCCGCCGCCGTACTTAACCAATGGTTCAGGACTTTGCCGCGACTGTACAATAACTGCCGTCAACTTAAGCGAGCTGTTAACATACGCTTATAATCATCCAAGCTTTGACGCGTACGTCAGCTCTTTAGGCATCGCGGGTGTCAGTGGTACTATTGCCGCTCATAGCGAGCGCCTACCTGAGTCGGCAGCCATTGGCCGTGCATGGATAAAAACAGGCACCTTAAATAACGTGACTTCGATGGCAGGTTATGTCAAAGGGACATCTGGACAGGATTATGTCGTCGTTGGCCTTATTAATACCGAACAGGCGCTAAATGCTTATACGGCTAGAACGGTGTTAGACACCATGCTCGACTGGACCGCACAGCACTAATTTTTTTTAAAGAAGCAGCTTCAAAGAATTAGGCGCAGTATTTATTGTGGCTTTTGTTACGATTTTATCGAATACTTATTACATTTATATCAACTGCACGTTTTTACCTTTATAAAGGTCAGCTTATGGCACGCAAGACAACCAAACTTAGCAAGTCTAATACTCAGTCAGGACGTAATGGATTATCGCAAAACTCTAAATCAACTCAACCCAAAATGGCTCAATATATCGGTTTTTTTGCAATTGGCTATATTATTACCAGTACGATATTTATGATGATTCAAACCCAAGTTGCCCTCAACTCGCAACTGGTCACGGTACTGTCCATCATGGTTGGCGCTTATATTGCTGTGAATAAATTTATCAAGCACCAACAGCGGGCACTGGATAGAGATGAGATCAATCGCTTAATGTTCGGCGGGGTTGGTGTTGTTTGGCTGCTTACTGCCATTTACTTCTTAGGGATATGGTTCTTGCTGTTTGATGCGGTAAGCCGTGAGGTGTTACTTGAGATGACTATGCAGCAACCTCTCCCTCTACTCTCTGCATTAGTAATGATATTGGTACTCACTTTTATCAGCGCGCGGATAAGTATTTTGCTGCTGAATCGTCTCCTTAATCCAAAACGCAAAACCTCTTAAGGTCTGGCAGCTACCTACAACGTACTACAAAGTTTTTGCACTATTACAGCGTAAATTCCGTTACGCTGGTTTTAGTTAGTTTAAATTGTTCATATTTGAGCCGCTAACTTTAAAATTTGAATCGCTTTGTATTATTGATAGGAGTAAATACGATGGAAATGCTCTTTTTTGACAACATAGACAAGCTTGGGCGTATTGTCCTAACTACAGTTATGGTATACGTGTTAATTGTGCTAATTACAAAGGTCTCTGGTAAGCGCTCTACATCACAGCTGAATAACTTCGATTGGATCGTCACCGTGATGATCGGCTCGTTAGGTGCGAGTACTATTTTGCTCAAAGACGTTCCCCTTATTGAAGGGTTTAGCTCTATCTTAGTGCTCTATTTATTACAGTTTTTAGTGACTAAATACGCCTCGATTTCACCGCAATTTAGCAGCGTCATTTTATCTGAGCCACGCATTGTTTTTTATCAAGGACAGTATTTACCGGATGCTATGCGTGCAGAACGCTTGACTCGTCAGGAGCTTGAATGTGCGATGCGTTCTGAAGGTATCAGCAGCTTAAATGAGATTGAAGCGATTGTCTTTGAATCTGATGCTAAGTTGACCGTTATTACTAAAGATAGTAATGATCAGAATACAGATACTATTTCTGAAACGCTATCGCCATTAACCGATTAAACAGATTCTGTTTACTTGTTATAAGATAAACCAAATACAAAAAGCTAAGGAATAAACGGCAATGAAAGCACGACTCTTAACCGTTGGTAATAAGATGCCTAGTTGGGTGCAAAGCGGCTTTAATGAATACTATAAACGTATTCAGCCCATGCTCAGCACTGAAATCGTTGAGCTTGCCGCAGCCAAACGTGCCAGAAATCCTTCTGATGCCAATTTGGCGCAGTATCGCGAGCAAGAAGGTCAGACCATCTTGGCAGCTCACGCAACTGCTGCACGTGAGCAACTGTGGGTACTGGATGTCAAAGGTAAAATGCTATCGACAGAAGATCTGGCAGAAAAGCTCGCGGATGCTATGCAGCAAGGCGATGATATTGCGTTGGTCATTGGCGGTGCAGATGGCGTCTCACAAGAAGTATTGGCACAGGCAGATGTAAAATGGTCATTGTCAGCATTGACGTTGCCGCATCCTTTAGTACGAGTGGTATTAATGGAGCAGTTGTATCGGGCGATGAGTATCAATCATAACCATCCTTATCACCGTGGCAACTAAAGACACTTATATAAATGTCGTAAAACTAATCTATCAGAAAACTAATTTATCAGAAAACTAAGCGCAATAGAATTAAGCGCAATAAAATATGACTGGCTCAATAGATTGAAAAACCCTTGCGCGCCCTAATAAACGGTACATGAGCTATCCGAAATTTTCTAAATATACCCCGTCTAATAATTACTATGATGATGCTAAAGCTATCAAGCCAATAAGTGCTGCCGTAGCTTGGGCAGACGCGCCTGCAGGATTAAAAAATGCGGCAAGGCTGCCAGCGTTATTCATATCCCACGGTGCACCGACTCTTGCTATTGAGCAGTCGGCAACTACTAATGCCCTTGCGCGGATAGGACACAACCTACCTAAGCCTCGGGCTATTGTCATCATGTCTGCGCATTGGTTATCCGAAAAACTTGAAATTAGCAGCAACCCCAAACCTAAGACTTGGCATGACTTTTCAGGATTTGATCCCGAATTGCATGAGTTGCAGTATCCGGCCTTAGGCCATGCTGAGCTTGCTGAATCACTAGCGCAGCAGCTGACTGCACGCGGTATTACTTGCAGGGTTAATCCGATGCGGGTCTGCGATCATGGTGTATGGTCGCCGCTCAAACATCTGTATCCAGAAGCAGATGTCCCTATCGTACAGATATCGCTACCCCGGCATTATGATAGTGTGTCTCTCTATCAGCTGGGTGCGCAGCTTGCCCATCTGCGCGAGCAACAAATGCTTGTCATTGGCTCAGGTAACATTACTCATAATTTGCAGGCACTACGCTGGCAAGCTGATAGTATTGACCCTGCCGCCAAAGACTTTAAATTGTGGTTATTACAACAACTTAAAACAGATATTCCGTCTGCGTTAGATTGGCAACAGTATCCTAACTATAAAAACATCCATCCAAGTGACGAGCATTTATTACCGTTATTCTTTGCTTTAGGGGCGGGTCAACGTGTGTCTGTCGTCCATGAAAGCATGGCGCACCATAGTCTTGGGATGGATATCTATCGCTTTGACTAAAGTGCGTTTGTTATAACTGATTTTAAATATCAGTTGTTTAAATGTCAGTTATTAACGTTATTTAGCAAATGCGGGCTTTGTAAATAAACCCGCACGCTCTATCTCTCCTGCTAAGCTTAATAGCGTCGTCTCGTCATTCATCCTTCCGATCAATTGCATTCCAATTGGCAAGCCTTTTTTACTCATGCCGAGTGGTAAAGACATGGCAGGTAAACCAGTAATATTGCCTAACAAAGTAAACGCCATTTTACTCAACACGGGGTGGCTGAGCTTCTCAATCATACCTGAGCTAAAAGTATACTTACCCATATTCACGCCTTTACTTAATAGACCAGAGGTGTTCATTAGCATCTCTTCTACTCGGCTTGGTGGCAATACTCCATGCTTCACCGCTGCTGTCGGTACGGTTGGACATAGAATCATATCGTATTGCTCAAGTAGCTTACCAGTATGATATTGGCTGTTATGCCAGCCATGTTTGGCATGTACTAAATCCACTGCAGATAATGAGCGCCCAAGTATCGCCATATTATAAGTTTGTGGCTCAAGATTTTGCACATGCTGTTTGCCATGGCAGCGCTCAACATTATCAATAGTAAAGGCTGTATGGGCGCAAACCACCACTATGAAATCATGCCAGAATTTTTCGATATCGATGTCTGGCTCAGCTGGCACAACGCGATGCCCCATGGCCTCCAATTGCTTAGCGGTTCGTTCAAGGACCGCTAATACCTCTTTATCCACTACTGTATTGGCAATTAACGGCTGCTGATGTAAAGCAATTGTTAGCGGACGAGGTGCACGCATCGCTGCTTGTAAAAATGTCCCCTTAGGTGGTGCGATGACGTAAGGTGCACCAACCTCAGCGCCACTAGTCGCATCCAGCATCGCTGCACTATCGCGCACCGTGCGCGTGATTACGTGATCGGCGATTGCGCCATCCCAGCCTTCACCAAATGCTGGGCCGATTGGATTGCGGCCACGGCTAGGTTTAAGGCCAAATGCACCGCACCATGCTGCAGGAAAGCGTATCGAGCCACCACCATCTCCTGCACCTGCCATCGGCACAATGCCACTCGCAACTGCCGCTGCACTACCGCCAGATGAGCCACCAGAGCTATAGCCCTTTTTGAATGGGTTGTGGGTGGCGCCATGCGCTTTGGGCTCAGTAGTGATGATTAAACCAAACTCGGGGGTATTGGTCTTGCCAAAAGTGTTAACGCCACTGGCTTTCATGCGTTTGACAATTTCACTGTCGTAATCGGTCACGATATTGACACTACGACTGCCCATCGTTAATGGCTCATCGGCAAAATAAAAAGACAAATCTTTGAGAAGATAAGGGACGCCAGTAAATGCGCCTTTCGGTAATCCTGTTTGCGCGGCATTATAAGCACGCTCATCGAAACGGTGAATAATGGCATTAAGCTTTGGATTAAGTCGATTGGCTTGATTTACCGCAGCATCTAATAATTCTTTGGCGCTGACTTGTCCTGAATTCACTAATCCTGCTAATCCTAGCGCGTCGTACTGAGTATATTCTTTAAACATATTTTGCATCCTTGCTTAAAAAGTAATTTTACTTGTGAGCTGTCAAACACGTCCTAAGTATATCGGTTTAAATAATAAACAAGTAGATACCTTATCAGTACTGCTATGTTCATTACTCTATTTATTGAAACAAAAAAACGAGCCACTATTGCGACTCGCTTTTTCTTGATGCAATCAAACCCATGCTCTACATCAATAACTCACGCTTACCACTTTTACCCATGGAACTAACCAGTCCAGCTTCCTCCATGGAGTCGACGATGCGCGCGGCACGGTTATAACCGATGCTAAATTTGCGCTGAATACTAGAAGCAGATACTTTGCGGGTTTCCATGATAAAGGCGACTGCATCATTATAAAGATCGTCGTCTTCGCCAGAGGCACTAGCCCCGCTACTACCACCACCAGGACTCGATAGCTCAAAATTACCGGCCATATTATCGATATAATCCGGTGCGCCGCGCTCGCGCCATGCATCACACACACGGTTGACTTCTTCGTCACTGACATAAGCACCATGGACACGATCGGGTTCAATCTGTCCTGGCCCTAAGAACAACATATCACCGTTGCCGAGCATGTCTTCTGCACCGCCACTATCCAAAATTGTCCGCGAATCTACTTTTGAGTTAACACGTAATGCCGCCCGTACTGGAATATTGGCCTTAATCAAACCAGTAATGACATCTACCGATGGACGCTGAGTGGCAAGCATCAAGTGAATACCTGCCGCCCGCGATTTTTGTGCTAAGCGGGTGATAAGCTCTTCTGCTTGCTTACCGACCTGCATAATCATATCGGCAAACTCATCAGCGACAATGACAATCATCGGCAAGGTTTTGAGCTTCGGTGCTTGGTCAATGCTCACATTATCGTTAGGTCGCCATAAAGGATCGAGCATCGGATTGCCCGATTTTTCAGCAGCGATAACCTTTTTATTAAACTCGTTAAGCTTACGTACTTTAAGTAGGCTCATTAATTGATAACGACGTTCCATCTCTGCCACACACCAAGATAAGGCACTAGCGGCTTCCGTCATATCAGTGACTACAGGCGTCAATAGATGGGGAATGTCATTATAGTTTGCCAGCTCTAGCTGCTTTGGATCAATGAGGATAAGACGCAGCTCATTCGGTGTATATTTGAGTAGCATGGACAGTAGCATTGAATTTACCAATACCGATTTACCAGAGCCTGTCGTACCAGCAACCAACATATGCGGCGCGCGAGCAAGATCAGTGATAATAGGATTGCCACCGATATCTTTACCCATTGCCATGCTGATTTGGGCTTTGGGATCTTTGAATTTTTCGGTGTTAAGTAACTCAATTAGGCGCACCATCTCGCGCTGTTTATTGGGCACTTCGATGCCAATATAAGGTTTGCCCGGAATAACCTCGACTACGCGTAATGATGCCATCGATAACGAACGTGCCAAATCACGTGAAATGCCTGTGACCTTACTGGCTTTTATCCCAGCCGCAAGATCCACTTCAAAGCGGGTGACGACGGGGCCTGGAATAGCATTAACCACAGATGCCTTAACATTGAACTCTTGAAGTTTAATCTCTAATAGCTCTGACAATTGCTCAAGCTCGACGATGGTATAGCTTGGCTTACGATCAGGGTCTGGCTTATCTAAAATAGATACTTCTGGAATAGGCGTCAAACTACCACGATATTCAGCCGTTTGCATCGCACGTGAACGTTTAGCAAAGGCTGCATCATCACTAATATCTGGCATAACTAGCGTATTAGAATCATCAGAACGACTATCATCTTCTGGCATCATATCGGTGATATGGTTACTACTATCACCATCCGGTACCGAAAAGCTCACTGTTGGCTTAGGTGCTGCTATCAGCTCAGCATTTGTAACTGGGTCGGCTATTTGTACCGTTGGCGCAGCTTTTGGATTAGCAGGCGG
This sequence comes from Psychrobacter sp. P2G3, assembly GCF_001593285.1. Lineage (NCBI taxonomy): Bacteria > Pseudomonadati > Pseudomonadota > Gammaproteobacteria > Moraxellales > Moraxellaceae > Psychrobacter > Psychrobacter sp. P2G3. The sequence continues at coordinate 609,876 of NZ_CP012529.1, read as the reverse complement.
TGTATTGGTTGGTGTCATATCTGCTGGTACAACTGGCTCTTGCACTTGCAGACTTTCTTTAACTTCAGCTTTAGCTGTTACGGTTTCTCTCTCTTCTATCGCAGGCTCTACAACTACAGGCTGGTCTTCGATTACTGGAGAGCTTTGTTCACTTACTACCTCAGCGTCGTTTGTCGGATTTTGATAGTCATTGCTCATGTTGTCAGAAGAGATAGTGTTATCAAACGAAGATGCTGTATTCGCAGGCTCATTTTCAGCTAACCAATTATTCGCTAACTCATCTAAGCTCGGCGTCTGTTCGTTAGCAACATTACTATCTATTTCTTCAAATTTGTTTTCATAGAATCTCGTTTCATCAAATTCTACTGCTTGCTCAAAATTTGCATGCGTTTCTACAGGCGCGGATATGACTGGATCAGCAGTAGGCGTCGGCATGTATTGATCTTTTTCAGCTTCCGTCGCCAGTAAATCATTGACCGTACCAGCGTCATTCCATGCAAAGCTAGGCTCAACTTTACGGGTAGGCATAGTAGTAGCTGCTACTGCTTGCACATTATTATTAGATTTTTCAGTATAGTTGTTCGATACAGGAGCTGACGCCTGCGAGCTGTCATACATACTAGCCTGACTTGCAATAGATTCCGCAGAAGCATCGGCCGCGACAGTCGCCTTAACGCTAGCCCCAAGTCCTGACTTGGCTAAGAAATCCGTTAGTGCATGACTAAAGCGGCTACTATTATCTGGCGCATGGCTTACGCCGGCGGTTTGTAGCTCAAGTGGTAGTTGCTCATAGTCATTTGCACTTTGTTTGGCTTTACGTTCAGCGCTTTTAGTATTGCTAGCATTGGCAGCTGAGTTCTGAGCTGCATTGCTTTTTTCATCATTGGATGCTTGATTATCAGAGCCTTGTTGACTGTAGTTATACTGATCACTATTGTCTTTTACACCTGAGCCAAGCCATGATAAATCGGTAAGTCTACGATACAGTGCATGCCAATGAATATTAAAAGCAAAAGTCGCCGTAATGACGACAAATACCGCCAAAAACAACACACTCCCCCACTGCGATAACAGCTGCGTTAAGCGCGCTTGTAATTCCAGCCCAATAATGCCGCCAGCGACACCTTCAAGGCCTGATGCTATGGGATCTGCAACATGCTGCACTAACGCAACGAGCTGAGCGAATAAAGCGCTACTACTCAATAACAAAAAGACATAAGCAACCAGTCGCAGCAACCAAAACGTCGGCTTATTTTCCCACCAAATCAAGATAGATTCGTAGACTAAAAAAGCCAGTAGCCACCATGCACCAAAGCCAAAGAAGCTATAGAATAGGTCAGACAACCATGCGCCCGTTGAGCCGCCCATATTATTAATCGTTGTCATATCACTGCTGATATGCGACCAGCTGGGATCATTGCCAGTATAAGTCAGCAAAATAACGAACAGATAAACTGCCAAAATTATCCCAAGGAAGGTAAATATCCCTTTTTTTAAATACTCAATAAGCGGTGCTGATATCACGTAGAATCTGCCTTGTTATCCATACTAAATAGTCGTCAACTCATGATTAAGCCTAACCATGCTGACATAAAGTGCTGACATAAATTTACGTAGCTAAATTTTTATAACCAAAAAGTGTCTGTCATAAAATAGCTATTATAAGGTATCTCATAGTCATTCATGACGTAAAAGTAGCCATTTATAAGATAAAAACTAACCACTTATAACGTAAAATACGTCTTCAATGCTTTACATTTGCCAAATGCAGGCCTATCGATACAAGATATCATTTAGGATCTAACGCATTTAGCATAACTTCTTATAATAACAAATACATAGGTCAAGTGGCGACCCTGTTATTAAGAAACAGGCCAAGAAAACACATTCATAACGGATTTATGAGTAAGCAGATACATCGATAAAAGAGTAAAAGCGAATCATTTAAAAATAGTGCCACAATCACTCGGAATTAGCAGCTATCAAGTCTGATTTAATTCTAATAATATCCATATTTGTTTTAGCAAACTTGCACTTTATAGCAACGACCCTTATGTTAGTATCACATATAATTAACAGCACTCAATAATTTCTAATAGTTAATCATTATTATTTAGCAAGGAAAAAACATGTCAACTGAAAACACTACTGCTATTCAAGACGCCCGTCACGAAAAACTTATTATTCTAGGCTCAGGTCCAGCAGGTTATTCTGCCGCTGTTTATGCAGCGCGTGCCAACCTAAAGCCTGTTATGGTTACTGGTATGGAAGTGGGTGGACAATTAACCACCACTACTGAAGTCGACAACTGGCCAGGCGATGCTCATGATCTAACAGGTCCTGCCCTTATGGATCGTATGAAAGCCCATGCCGAACGCTTCGGTACCGAATTGGTTTATGACCACATTAATGCTGTCGATTTAAGCGAGCGTCCTTTTAAGCTGACTGGCGACAATGGCAGCTATACTTGTGATGCGCTTATTATCTCAACAGGTGCTTCTGCTCAGTATTTAGGTCTAGAATCAGAAACCAAATTTAGAGGTTTAGGCGTTTCTGCCTGTGCTACTTGTGATGGCTTCTTTTACAAAGACCAAAAAGTCGCTGTCATTGGTGGCGGTAATACGGCAGTTGAAGAAGCTTTATATTTATCAAATATTGCCTCTGAAGTGACCTTGGTACATCGCCGTGATAGCTTGCGTTCTGAAAAAATCTTACAAGACAAATTGTTTGAAAAAGCCAAGAATGGTAATGTCAAAATAGAATGGAATCACAAAGTTAAAGAAGTAGTCGGCGATGACATGGGTGTCAATGGGGTTATCATCGAATCTATGCTTGATGGTAGCACCAAGCAGTTAGACAGCCATGGCATGTTTGTTGCCATTGGTCATAAGCCAAATACTGGTTTATTCAAAGATCAGCTAGACATGAAAGATGGCTACATTATTGTTAATAGTGGTCTGAATGGCAATGCGACCCAAACCAGTATTGAAGGCGTATTTGCAGCAGGCGACGTAGCCGATCATGTTTATCGTCAGGCGATTACTTCAGCTGGTACTGGCTGTATGGCAGCACTTGATGCAGAAAAATATCTGGATGCTATCGGTGAAGCCGTTGCTACTGATCATACTTATGCATCAACCTTAACTGCTGATAATGAAGCTTAAATGAGTCATTTCTCTCAACAGCTTACCCCTCATATCACGCCTGAGACCCTAAAAAGTCTTGGGCGTTATGACTTCCCAAGCCCTGCCGTTGTTGATCCTGATGGCATTGGGATTGTCGCTATAGGTGGTGATCTAGCACCTGAAACACTTATTTCAGCTTACGCACAGGGATTGTTTCCTTGGTTTAATGAAGATGAACCTATTGCGTGGTGGTGCCCTGAGCCGCGCTGTGTGATGATACCGACTGATTATGTGCCAAGTAAATCACTACGCCGTCAGGCCAAAAAGGAACGCTGGCAGCTTACACTTAATCAAGCATTTGATGACGTCATACGCGCTTGTAGCTTACCGCGTAGCAATGGCCTCAATGATGAACATGATGGTGAGCACACATGGATTCACGATGAGATGATTGAGGCTTACACCGAGCTACATGCACACGGCTTTGCTCATAGCGTTGAGGTTTGGGATGATAGCGGGCAACTTATTGGTGGTTTGTATGGTCTAAAAATAGGCAGTATCTATTTTGGTGAGTCAATGTTTCACCGTAGCTCTAATGCTTCTAAACTGGCATTTTGGGGCTTGATGCGTTTATGTGAACAAAGTAATGTAGCGCTTGTAGACTGTCAACTGCCCAATGAACATCTGATGAGCTTAGGGGCTAAGACCTTGCCACGTGCTGATTTTTTGACACAGTTGGACACGCTTATTGGAGGCCATTCGGTACAATGGCAAAATAATTCTCATAAACCGATGGCAGTTGCTAGACTGGATATGTCAGAAGCATGGCAAATAAATGTTTAAAAAATAAAACCAAAGCACACGTAGTCTTCTGTCTATGTCATTGCATGAATTCAGAGCTTTTTTATCCCTCCCCTTTTTGTTAATCATTACATTTATGAGATTACCCTATGGCAGCTGATACATCATTTTTACTGATTGGAACGTTGGCAGTACAGGCCAATACGACCAAAGATACAGTACGCCATTACGATCAACTAGGGCTGCTAAAATCGCGTAAACGCCAAGCTGGATCACGGCTGTATACTGAGTTTCATCCAGAATGCGTAGAACGTATTGAGCTCATTAAAAGCGCACAGGCTATTGGCTTCACCCTTATTGAAATCAAGGATAGTCTCAATGATTATTATGACGGTCAGCTAGATATTGATTTGCAGCTGATGCTTACGCAGCAAAAACTGGCACAAGTTAGAAAACAACAAGCCAATATCAGTGTTATGGTAGAGATGTTAAGCGAAAGAATTGATATTTTAGAGCGTATGAGAACAGACAGTGACTATAAACTCGATGTTGAAGTCTGTAAAAAGAAAATACCTTTACAACCTTAGGGCGTGTCCTCAATCTGAACGAGTGAACCTCTCATGGGCTAAAAATGGTGATTAAAAATAAATGCGCTGCATAATTAAAGCGTCAACTGTTGGCTGATGCGGTGCTTGATAATAGCCTTTACGTCTGTGAATCACTGTAAATCCTTGCTGCTCATATAAGGTAATAGCTGCAAAATTATCTGCGCGTACCTCTAATAGTAAGCTCTCCACCTTCTGATTCTGTAGATCTTTATTTAAGCTAGTAAAAATTTGCGATGCGATACCTTGGCGCTGATAGTCAGGATGGGTGCCAATACGTAAAATTTCTGCTTGTTCAAAAACCACTTGATATAAACAATAACCAACTACCTTATTATTGATAGCCTCCTCTTGTTGCTCACAAATACTAAGCATCTTAATACTATCTTGCTTGAGCAATTCGATTAACGTCTCATAAGTCCACATGTCTTGCGGCTGTACCATAGCTTCAATATTTGCTACTGCTTGAATCACTTGTTCAAACTCTATTACGTTAATTGGCAGCTCTTCTATACTTTCTACAATGAACACGGCCTGTCCTTTTATTCTTATTATTTAATGCGCTTATTTTATCGTAAACGTTAATCGTTGTTCACTTATATTATTTAATCCCCTTATTTCACCCACAAAAAAGCCACCCTCTATGAGAATGGCTTTTCGACTACGGTTTAACTCTCTCAGATTGCTCTGAGTGGGTTAAATCTTAGTTCAATACGTTAGCAACAACACCAGCGCCTACAGTACGGCCGCCTTCACGAATAGCGAAGCGTAGGCCTTTGTCCATAGCGATTGGGTGGATAAGCTCTACGCCCATCTCAACGTTATCACCAGGCATAACCATTTCAGTACCGTCTTGTAATTGGATTGCGCCAGTTACGTCAGTGGTACGGAAGTAGAACTGTGGACGATAGCCGTTTAGGAATGGTGTATGACGACCACCCTCTTCTTTTGACAGTACATATACTTCTGCGTCAAATTTGGTATGCGGGGTGATTGAACCTGGCTTAGCTAGTACTTGGCCACGTTGTACGTCTTCACGCTTAGTACCACGTAGTAGTACGCCACAGTTTTCGCCTGCACGACCTTCGTCAAGCAGTTTACGGAACATCTCTACACCCGTACAGGTGGTTTTTTGGGTGTCACGGATACCAACGATTTCAATCTCGTCACCAACACGTACGATACCTGATTCAACACGACCAGTTACGACGGTACCACGACCTGAGATTGAAAATACGTCTTCGATTGGCATTAGGAATGCTTTGTCGATGTCACGCTCTGGCTCTGGGATGTAGGTGTCTAGTACGTTTAGTAGTTCAACAACTGCTGGTTCGCCGTATGGGCCTTCGTTGCCTTTTAGGGCTTCGGTAGCAGAGCCTTTGATGATTGGGGTGTCGTCGCCTGGGAAGTCGTAGTCGTTAAGAAGTTCACGAACTTCCATTTCTACTAGCTCAAGCAATTCTTCGTCATCGACCATGTCGCATTTGTTCATGAATACGATGATGTATGGTACGCCAACCTGACGTGATAGCAAGATGTGCTCACGCGTTTGTGGCATTGGGCCATCGGTCGCTGATACGACTAGGATTGCGCCGTCCATTTGAGCGGCACCAGTGATCATGTTTTTAACATAATCAGCGTGACCTGGGCAATCAACGTGTGCGTAGTGACGTGCTTCGGTGTCATATTCTACGTGTGAGGTGTTGATGGTGATGCCACGTGCTTTTTCTTCTGGGGCTGAGTCAATAGACGCGTAGTCTTTGGCTTCGCCGCCTGAAGTTTTAGCAGCTACGGTTGCGATAGCAGCGGTAAGGGTGGTTTTACCGTGGTCAACGTGTCCGATGGTACCAACGTTGACATGTGGTTTTAGACGTTCAAACTTGGCCTTTGCCATGGGTATTTCCTCTTTATTGGTGAATCTTCATTAATCAAAGATCGGTAAATAGCTGTTTGACGGCTTATGACAGAATTAAAACCATCAAACCGTTGACGCTAGGGTAGAACTATTAAACTTTAGTTATTAGCATAAACATACTATATGGGCACTATGCTAACATTTTCAATCTTTTCAGTATATGCGGTCATTATAATAGGTAGTAACTTATGTCAGTAACTTATCATATCTTAGTAGCTTACATAATAACTAATATACTGACAGCACTAAAAGGCAACACCTCGGTGTTACCTTTAAATTATCATTTACCGAGTTGACTTTACGTTTTTCAATATCAGCGCAGAACTTTATATTTTTGTATAACGTGAATATCTTGGTAACCCATAACTGCACACAACGTTAACGTTGCAAAAATCATATGAATAATAAATGGAGCTCATATTGAGAATTGAACTCAAGACCTCTCCCTTACCAAGGGAGTGCTCTACCGCTGAGCTATATGAGCGTATTTTAGGTAACCCTTATGGGTTTACTAAAAAAAATATCACGAAACAGTCAATAATGATAACTGATTGTCGTGATTAATTGTTCAATAATGATTTGCAATCGATGCCACATATATGGAGCGGGTGGCGGGAATCGAACCCGCGTCATTAGCTTGGAAGGCTAAGGTGTTACCATTATACCACACCCGCAATAACTCTTATGCAAAGTAACTCTTATAGTATAAATACAGAATAATAGTATAAATATAAAGAGTAATTATGTATAGCGAGTATGCTTGGCGTTATGACAAACTTAAGAAAATATGGTGGTGGGAGAAGGATTCGAACCTTCGAAGCTTTCGCGACAGATTTACAGTCTGTTGGGTTTGACCGCTCCCCAATCCCACCTTAGGTTGCTTTGAACAAAATCACTTTAATTTAAAGCAAATTCATAAAAAGCTACTTTGAAAGAGATGGTGCCGACTGCCGGGATCGAACTGGCGACCTACTGATTACAAGTCAGTTGCTCTACCAACTGAGCTAAGTCGGCTTGTTCTCTCAAAGTGGTGGCTATTCTATCAAATATTTTGACAGACGCAAGCTCTTTTTCGTTTTTTTTACGCTTATTTTGATAAAAAACTTCAAGCACTTGATTGTACTAGAGTTTTTTTATACAAAAAAATGCTGTTTATTGCACTTACTATATCTCCCTACTCTACTTTGCTAGGTATTGAGTAAATAGCACCTAGCAAATAGTACTGAACAAACACTATTTAATAACAACAGCCTCTAGCGAATGCGCAATCCATCACAGGCCATTTTTACTGCTTTGACCAGTGCCAAGGCCTTTTTGTTAGTTTCGTCCCACTCTGCCTCTGGCATTGAGTCAGCAACTACTCCAGCCCCTGCTTGGATATGTATTTTACCGCGGCGCATTACTGCGGTACGAATAGCAATAGCAGTATCCATATTTCCGTGCCAGCCTAGATAACCGACCGAACCACCAAATACAGTACGGCGGACTGGCTCAACCTCGTCAATGATTTGCATAGCACGAATTTTGGGCGCACCTGATAGCGTGCCTGCTGGGAAAGTGGCACAAAAAACATCAAGCGCATCTTTATCAGGCAATATCTTGCCTTCGACGTTAGAGGCAATATGCATCACTTGTGAATAGCGCTCGATAAACATTTTTTCGGTGACTTTAACACTACCATATTCACAAACACGGCCAATATCATTACGTCCAAGATCAATCAACATCAAATGCTCAGCGATTTCTTTTTTATCAGAAAGCAGCTCTTTTTCAAGTGCCAAGTCTTCTGCTTCATCTTGACCACGTTTGCGTGTGCCTGCCAGCGGACGGACAGTTACTGTGCCATTTTCGATACGTGATAAGATTTCAGGAGATGCGCCGATGATATCAAAGCGCTTATGATCATCAAGCGTATAGCCGTGCACTAAGAATAAATAAGGTGATGGGTTTAAGAAGCGCAATGCCCGATATACAGCTAGTGAATCACCAGTGTAATCTGCAGTTAAACGCTGCGCAGGAACAACCTGCATCACGTCCCCTTCCAATATATAGTCTTTTATTTTATTGACGTCAGCGCAGTATTTTTCTTGACCGGTCTGTGATTTGAACCTTGGTGTAGGCATAATTGGCGCGCTTAAGTTGGGCATTTCAGCGAGCTTGTCTTCGATCTTTTCAAGCTCACGAATGGCAGCGCCATAGCCATCCTCATTATTACAATCGGCATAAACAATAATTGACAAGGTATTTTCAAGATTATCAAAGACAATCACACTCATCGATAGCATCAGCCACATATCAGGTAGCGACATTGGGTTCGGCGCATCCGATAATCCAACGCTCGGCTCAATGACTCGTACCATGTCATAACCGAAATAGCCCACTAACCCACCGCTGAAACTCGGTAACGCTTTTACCTCATCTACCGTTGGCATTTTATATTGCGCCATAAGCTTGCGAATATAATCAAATGGATCATCAACCGCATCGATATCGATTTTGTCATCTTTTTTGATGGTCATATAACCATCCGTATACTGCAAAATTAAGTCACTACCCAAACCAATCATCGAATATCGTGCCCAACGCTCACCGCCTACCACAGACTCGAATAGATAAGCTGAACCGCTTAAATCACGTACTTTAGAAAACACAGAGACAGGGGTTTGTGCATCCATTAAACGTTTTTTGACAAGGGGCGCATGGCTATATCCCTGTGTCTTAAAGGCATCATATTCTTCAAAGGTCATCATAGTAAACAGTCTCTTAGCACAAATTTGGCAAAAGATAAAAGTAGTAAAAACAGGAGTAATAGAATCACAGTACAAGCTTAATATTACGATGAATAAAGCCTGAACTAGTAAGAAATTGGAGACAGACCAAACTTAATCAAAACTTGGCTAGCCAGTATAACAAAACTGGCTAACGTTAGTATGGTTTAGGATTACTGAACAGTTCGTACCTCTATCGTAGAACCTCTCAAAAAGGCGAATAGTAAGACAAATAAGCTAAACGATTATTGCTTAAATAAACTGCCAATACTAGGACGTGTTGAACGAATTATCAAACACCGCCCATATTAAATAACCACAAAGCGATTCCGATAATAAGAATGACGATAAATACCCAAATAAACCAGCTACCACTAGGTTTTTTCTCTACATATCCTGCATTGGCAGGATTATCGATAGCTTGATCCATCGCATTGTTGCCTTCAGTACCCAGATCACGAGCCTGTCCTAGATTAGCAGTCCCAGAGAACTGTGCAGTTGCCGCTTGTTTGGCACGTAGTACATCTGGATCAGCTTCTTCTTGGAGTGTTGTTTTGGTCGTCTTGTCATGCTCTGGAGCGACTTCTGGCTCTTGATGAGCTACTGGCTGCTTCGTCGCTACAGACTCGTTGGCTGTAAGCTCATTGTTTAGTGGCTCATTGTTTAGTGGCTCATTGTTTAGTGGCTCATTGTTTAGCGTCTCTTGAGACTTATCATTAGACATCACTGTCTCCTTTTCTGCTGCCGTACTTGGCGCTGAAGTTGGTTGAGAAGCAGGTTCTGCTATCGGTGCAGCTGGCGTCTCTGCTGTCTCACTGTCCGCAGATGACAGCACTTCTGCAACTATCGTCTCTTTGACTACTGGCTCGTCCACCTTCTCGTTCAATACCCTTTCGGTCTTTACGCTATCCATCTTTGTGCTATCCACGCTGTCTACAACCGTATTTTCTTCGGTAGCGGGCGCTACGGGAGAGACTACTGGTGAAGAAACAACCGAATCCGCATCTATTACTGACTCATCAAGCGTCTTAGTTGTATCCTGAGCGTCAACCTGAGCTGACTCCAGCACTGCTGGCTGTTCTGTAGGTGTAACGACCACAGAAGGGGCTTCTTTTTCTTGTTCGTCCGTATTAGCTACTTCAGCATCAGATGACGTAACGTCAGCTTGCGTACCAATTACTGGTTTAGCCACTGGGGCTGAATCCGTTTCGGCTTCCATTGGAGCGGCAACTTTAAAAACAAAGCTAGCAAAACCAACAGTATCATTAGAATTAAGATGCGTGGATTTATTCCCTTCAATACGTTTATCATTGATAAAGGTACCGTTCGATGAGTCCAAATCCTTAATATATAAATCACCGTTTAAGACACTAAGTAACGCATGGTTGCGTGATACTGACTTGCTTCCTAGCACTACATCATTATCATTCCCACGTCCGATAGATAAGCTATCATTAACGGTTAACGTTAAATCACCAAGCGCTTCTGTTAGCGCATTAAGCTGCCAAGTAACTGCTTCTGCTTCTGTCTTTGACACATTATTCTCATCTAAGTTGCTTGTCATTTTGCTACTCCTTATTATAAAAATTTTGTTAAAACTGTTAGATAATACCGCTTATTTAGTCATGCTATAACTGATTAATTATTGCCATCTTATTTTAGAATGAAATGAGGTTTGATAATATTATCAAGCTTGCTATATGGAATACTAAGCACTGGCATACCGTAAGCATATGGGCCGATAGAGTAATGCTGGTAACGAATATCGATGCCTTTATCAGTCAATGTTACGTTATCACTTAAGGTGAATGGCCAGCTTTTCTCATAGCTATCAACGTCATCAGCGACCGTGCTAATCCACTTTTTATAAGCATCATACGCTAACGCTTCAAAACGCGATTCTTTGCCTTTCTGCAACATATTTGCTAGCTGTATCTGCTTTTTGCTACTTTGATCAAATATGAGATATTCACTAAAAGGCATGCCGTGAGCGCCACCCATAAAGACATAAGAGCTTATCTCAAACAACTCAAAATTATTTACATGACCCAAGTATTCAGGCGTGATCATCAAGTTATAAACAAACGCACTGTCCTCAGGTAAATCAGCAAATTGTGAGGCAGTAAAGTCGTCAATGGCCGCTTTAACATCTGCTTGATTGCTTTTAGATTTGATAGGTGCTGACTCAAACGGTTTGCTGTTGACGACTAAATTATTAATACGTGCATTGACAATATCGTTTATCCAAGCGTGATTGGTTTTAAGATATTTGACCTCAATCTTTGGACAATTTTCACGCTCAATACAGCGCTCTTGTAAACTTTTAGGCAAATTATAATCGAGATAGTCTGTCGTACTGATGAGGGTAGAGGCATTGGCAGGTAGGATAATTGCACTCAACAGGATAGCACTACCAAAAACCGTAAGCGACTGTAGACCACCATTTATAATGGCTCTGCGCTTAGTTTTTAGACGCTTTATGGTATGAGTCCGAGTAGCTTTTGACATATATCCTCTTTAATTAATAGACGACATTTACAGATATTCTACCGTAATCATCATTGGTTATTGTAGGAACACTGTTTTAGCCGTTAGATTTTTAGCAGTATTTCTTTATTTTAAATAAAACACCTAAACGAAAAAAGACACGGCTGGCGTGTCTCTTACTAAAAATATGTATGATTAAATAATTAATTTTAATGCTCGCGTGTACTACTGAATGTCACTTCTGGATAGCGATCCTGCATCAGCTGCAAGTTGACACGTGATGGTGCAAGATAAGTTAAATAACCACCACCATCTAATGATAATTGGTCATGAGCTTTGCGTTTAAATTTAGCCAATGCTACCTCATCATCACAATGAATCCAGCGTACCGTTGCGATAGATACCGGCTCAAAAACACATTGTACTTTGTACTCTTCTTTTAGACGATGTGCGACTACTTCAAACTGGAGCACACCCACTGCGCCCAAGATTAAATCGTTATTAATCTGCGGCATAAAGACCTGTGTTGCGCCCTCTTCGCTTAACTGCTGCAAACCCTTTTGTAAGGCTTTAGATTTGAGTGGATCTTTGAGCACCACACGGCGGAAAAGCTCAGGGGCAAAATGTGGAATGCCGGTAAAGTTCAGCACTTCACCTTCGGTAAAGCTATCGCCAATTGAGATAGTACCATGGTTATGCAAACCGATAATGTCACCTGGGTAGGCTTCTTCTAACGCTTCACGGTCACCCGCGAGGAAAGTCAGAGCATCGGCAATGCGTACCTCTTTACCCAGACGCACGTGCTTCATCTTCATGCCTTTCTCGTACTTACCTGAACAGACACGTAAGAATGCAATACGGTCACGGTGACGCGGATCCATATTTGCCTGAATCTTAAAGACAAAACCAGTAAAATCAGGCTCAGTAGCGGAGACTTCGCGCTCATTGGTAGGATGAGCTTTAGGGGGCGGGGAATACTTCACAAGCGTATCCAGCACCATATTGACACCAAAGTTGCCCAATGCGGTACCAAACAATACTGGTGTCATCTCGCCAGCTAAAAACGCTTCTACACTAAAATCTTCCAGCGCCATTTGTACCAGCTCAAGCGACTCTTCAAAAGAGTCAAACATTAGCTTACCCAAACGCTCACGGATATCAGGATAATCATAGCCTTCGCGAGTTTCAGCGACGGTCATATCACCGCCGTGACCCTTTTGATAAAAATAAGTTTTGTTTTCAGTTAAATGGTAGACACCAATAAAATCCTGTCCCATACCAATGGGCCAAGTTAGCGGAATACATTTAATCTTAAGGACAGTCTCAATCTCGCTAAGCAGCTCAAGCGGTTCACGAATCTGACGATCCAGCTTATTGACAAATGAGATAATCGGCGTATCACGCATCCGGCACACTTCCATCAACTTGATGGTACGTTCTTCAACACCTTTAGCACCATCAACCATCATCAGCGCGCTATCCACTGCGGTCAAGGTACGATAGGTATCTTCACTAAAGTCGGCGTGACCCGGGGTATCGAGCAGGTTGACCACATGGTCTTGATACGGGAACTGCATGACTGATGTGGTAATTGAGATACCACGCTCTTGCTCCATACTCATCCAATCTGAGGTAGCATGGCGATCAGTTTTTCGGCCTTTAACTTCGCCTACAACCTGAATCGCTTGACCCCATAGCAAGAGCTTTTCGGTCATGGTGGTCTTACCAGCATCCGGATGCGAAATAATAGCAAAGGTGCGGCGTTTAGCAACTTCGCGGGCAAGCTTAGCTGGAGATAGCTTGGTTGCTGGGAGTTTAGAATCTGCGCTCATAATGGATAACTTATCGTTAAATTTTGGAAGGAAATAGCAGGATATAACAGTAGGTATGAAGGATTTTAGTGGGCGTATTGTAGCGGATTTACGCCTAAAATGCTATTTTTACTGGCGTTTACTGGTGTCTTGAAACAATATGCATACTCATAATATATAAGATAGTACAGCAATCATAATACTTACTTGATACCCTTTTCTAATATTAAGCTTTGATATTAAAAGTATGTACTCTTGATAACTATCTAGTAAGGAGATGGCTATGCTGCTCGAAAAGATTAAGACACCCGGACTTGCGCATTTATCTTATCTAGTCGGGTCAGGCGGGAAAGCTATAGTGATTGACCCGCGTCGCGACTGCGCAATTTACGTAGAAAAAGCGCGCGCAGCAGGGCTTGAGGTTACCCATATTTTTGAAACCCATCGCAACGAAGATTTAGTTTCTGGCGCGCCAATTTTAGCAGATATGACAGGTGCGACTGTATTACATGGACTGAATCCCGAACAGCCCATCGTCTATGCCCAGACAGTACGTGATGGTGATTGCTTCACCATTGGCCAGCTTGAAATCTATGTACTAGAAACGCCCGGCCACACTGATGACCATCTCGCTTATGCGCTATTCGATACCGCTTACCCAAAAAAGGCCGTTGGAGTTTTTACTGGTGACGCGCTATTCGTTGGTGATGTTGGGCGTACTGATTTCTACCCTGATCGACGCGAAGAAGTCGCAGGCCTGCTTTATGATTCGCTACAAAAGATCTTAGCGTTAGGCGATCAGGCTATTATTTACCCTGCCCACGGTGCTGGATCAGTCTGCGGATCAGGCATGGCAGAGCGCGAATTTTCTACTATCGGTCACGAAAGATTAAATAACCCACGTTTACAAATCACAGACCGCGACGCCTTTATACAATTCAAGATTAACGAAAATCACTACCAGCCGCCGTATTTCAGACTAATGGAACGACTCAATATGGAGGGTGGCGATGCGCCTCCGTTGGTTATTCGACCACGCAATATTTCGCTCCAACAACTCAATAGCTGTGACGCTGATCATTTAATCGATATTCGTGAGCCAATGGCATATGCTTCCGGTCACCTGTCCGGCGCTATGAGTCTACCTGTGGGCATGATTTCCGCCTTTGCCGGATGGTTCATCGGAGAGGGAGAAAGCTTAGCACTGATTGCATCTAATGAAGAGCAGCTTGCTACTGCTATGGAACATCTGGTGAGAATAGCTTTTGATAATGTTATAGGATGTTATGTCGGTGTGGTCCCTGCTGCCGCGCAAGGTCAGAAGATGCAACAAACGCCTATGATCGGCACAACTGAGGTTGAAGATCGCCTTCATAACGCTGAAAACTGGACACTGCTCGACGTCCGTGACGCTGACGAACGAGCGACCACCGCGATTAAAGGGTCACAGCATATCTATGTCGGTGAGCTTAATGAACGTTGGCACGAACTCGATAAAAACCATCGTTATACATTGATGTGTGCCAGTGGCGCGCGAGCGACGGTAGCGGCAGGATGGCTAACGAGTCGAGGTTTCGACAAGCTTGATATTTATCTAGGTTCAATGGGGGCATGGAAAGCCGCGCATGACTGATATCTTAAACGCGATTATTTTTCTTCTCGAAGCGAATGCCTTCTTTTAGTTAGCAAATTTTTGAATAGTCGCGTTTAAATTAATTATTGCCTTAGGCTTAGCTGATACTTGGGCGATGGCAATAATTTCTTAAATAGCACTGACGGATTATTTATCTCAGACGAATAATCCGTAATCTGGCTCATATAATTTATTGATAACACGTCCTAGAAAAACTTATGTTAGAACTACTTTTTAGATTTTTTAATAATAGCGTTCGATTTGCTCTGCTAAGAAATCGCCAGCTACGTCATTGACCAATGTGCAATCAACAACCCCGCGACGACTGTCTGTATTAGGATTAGTCGTACCTTTAGTCACATAGTCCACTTCGTAAATATCTCCTTTATAATCAACACCACTATACAAATACGCAGGCTGATTTCTAGCTTCAAAAAACTCTACTTTAGCCGCTCTTTCATCATTGCCTGATCCTACTCTAAATTTAGTAGTACTGAATTTGCGATTATCATTAAAACGCTCTTCCGTCGCCTCAATCCAATCGTCAAGCGTTTGATAGATGGTTTCATTTTTTGCATTAAAGGCTAAGAATAACCGCTCGCTAGTCGTTACAGGGATATAGCAAACTGACCCAACTGGGAAGCTGGCATCGGTTGCAATCCTAGGATAATTATTCAAATCAGTACGAATACCATTACTATTAGTTAGCGTATTGCCATCGTTGTAGCTATCGGCTGTAACCCCCGATAAATCAAGAGCCTGGTAAGTGGTTTCATAATCAAATTTATTATTACTATTGTTTTCATAAACAGGACGCTTAATCGTACGCCTATTTACTTCAATATTTTTATTTTCAAGCCTACCTTCAAAGTTATCTGCCAATACTGTTTTGTCTAAATCATTGATGCCTAGGTTACGGTAGTTATTAACAATATTCCTAACTTTAATCTCACGCTCACCAGTGCGATAGGTCTCATCGATGCGCGCAACAGCATTAGCGTTCGCTTGATTATCATAACTACTATCGAAGCTCGTTATCGTAAACTCGTTGCTATTACCTGAACCAAAAATACCATTATCTTCATCGTTGCAGCCAGCGAGAGTGATAGCCAATAAGGAGATGGTAAGCGGAGCAAGTAGTCGTTTATTTACTTTTTTCATCGCAGAGTGTCCTTATTAGTGAAGATGGTTTAATAGTAAAGGTATTGAGCTATGGTTTTTCCTGACGCTCGTAGCATACCTTTAAATATTTATATTATATTCCTAGCTTACATCAATACTGCTGGAGCGTGTACATCAAGCATGTACTTAAATTTACTAACCTATAAGACTTGCTTACAAATTGATAGCATAGGTTTACTACCGCTATATAGAGTTACGTTAAAAATTTGTTATGCTGGTCAAGTTATATGGCTAACAAAATGAATTTACTATAAAAACTGACAACAAAGGATGTGTTATGAAAACTCTAAATTCTACTAAAGCTACTGCTACTGGTGGCCGTGAAGGCACAGCTTCGCTAAGTGATAGTGATCTGATTATCAAAATGGTGCAGCCAGGCTCAGGTAATGAAGGCCATAATCCAGAGCAGTTGTTTGCCATGGGTTATAGCGCTTGCTTTGATGGCGCTTTAGGTGTCGTCAAGCAGATGGAAAAGGCCAAGTTTGATTCAACCACCGAGATAGCAGTAGACTTACTGAAAGGTGAAGGTCCTGATTTCAAGTTAGCCGCAAAAATTCATGTGACTGGTGAAAATACAGATTTATCTGCTGATGAGTTCCAAAAACTCGTCGAAAAGGCTCATCAAGTCTGCCCGTACTCAAAAGCGACACGTGGTAACATCGATGTTGAAGTTACTTCAGAAGTAAAATAAGCACTCAACTACCACAGTGTCATCAAATATAAAAAAGAACTCAGCTGGTCTGGGTTCTTTTTTTATTGACCATTGTTTTGGCTCGTACACATCGTGACTGTTTATTAGTTAGCCATCAATTTATTAGTTCGTCATCAATTCGGCAAGAAGGGTTTTTATCGTTATAATGAGTGCATCTTTTTACCCAATGCTTGCTGCCCAATATTTGATAAGTGACTTTCTATGACCGACAACGATCACAATTCCCACTCGCCTATTAATCCCAATACGCTACCAAACTTTGCCTCCATGCCAAATGTGGCGACGATGGATACCAACCACGTAAATAAAGACCAGCCGCCCTTTATTTTGGTCGATGGCTCTTACTATCTATTTCGCACTTACCATGCCTTGCCAAAAACCATGCAAAACTCTCAAGGCTTAATCACCAACGCCATACGTGGGACGTTAAATGCGCTATTGAAATTAATGCGTCGCTATCACCCAACCCATATGGCAGTCTGCTTTGATACCAAATCGCCGACCTTTCGTCACGCGATGTCAGAAGAATACAAAGCCAACCGTCCAAAAATGGATATTGAGCTGGCTGAGCAGATTCCTTACATTCATCGTTTGGTGACGGCACTAGGGCTTCCTCTACTCCGTATCGAAGGCGCAGAAGCTGATGATATCATCGGTACGCTTGCCTATCGTGCCGTTGCTGAAGGCCATCATGTGGTCATCTCGACTGGTGATAAAGACATGATGCAGCTGATTAATGACTGTGTGATATTAGAAGACAGCTTTACAGGGAAGATTACTGATAGCGCAGGCGTGGTCGAAAAATTCGGTATTAATCCTAAGCAGATGATTGACTTTCTGACCCTCATGGGCGATTCGTCTGACGGCATCAAAGGCGTACCGGGTATCGGTAAAAAGACTGCCAAAGACTTGCTTAATGAATATGGCACTATCGACAATATGCTAACAAACGTCGCCGATATCAAAGGACGCGCTGGCAAAAATCTGGTCGAATATGCCGATGATATTCCGATGAATGCGCAGCTGGCAACTATCGTTACCGATTTAGAAATTGGCCAAGACTGGCAAGATTTAAAAATCAATACTGATCCTTGTGCTCACATTGATGAGCTAAGGGCATTGTACAATGAGCTTGAGTTTAGAAATGAGCTGGCCTCACTTGATCATCCCAATCATCCAGCCAACGGCTCGCAAAGTGTCGCCAATAGTCAGGCGGATGCTGAGTCACAAGCGCAAATCGCTAAATCTCTTCAATCAAACACCATTGATAATGTCACCGACAGTAAAAGCCATGATAGAGCATGGCATACGATTTTAGACGAACCCGCTTTTAACAGCTTAGTTAAATTATTAGAGTCTGCGCCGCATTTCGTTATCGATACCGAAACCACCAGTGTCTATTGGCGTCAGGCGGAATTGGTTGGCTTGTCTTTTGCGGTAAAAGCGCATGAAGCTTATTATGTTCCGCTCACGCATAGTTTAGAAGGTGATGAGCTGACTACAAAGCAACTTGATCGCGACACAGTATTAGCAAAACTTAAACCTATTTTGGAAAACCCAAAAATTGGCAAAATCGGTCAACATCTAAAATATGATGCCCATATCCTCAGTCATTACGATATTGATTTAGTAGGCGCTATTCATGCCAGCCCTAATAACTGGGCGATGGATACTATGCTTGCCAGCTATGTCATCAATGCCGCCATTACTCGTCACGGTATGGATGATCTAGCGCGACATTATCTACAAACACAGACTATCAGTTTCGAGGATGTCGCTGGTAAAGGTGCTAAACAAGTCACCTTTGATCAAGTAGCTATCGATATTGCCAGTGACTATGCTTGTGAAGATGCCGATATTACTTATCAGCTATTTGATTTATTCAGTAAGACATTGGCTGATGACGAAAATAACGCTAAATTGCTACACGAATTAGAAATTCCAACCGCCGAAATACTCTGCCACATGGAAGCAAACGGTATTTTAATCAAACGTTCATTCCTAAATGAGTTATCCAAACGTTTTGATGAAGAAATCATCGCCCTAGAAAAACGCGCTTATGAGGTCGCTGGTGAAGAATTCAATTTAGGCTCACCAAAGCAGCTTGGTGAGATGCTGTTTGATAAGCTTGGCGTCATTGGTGGTAAAAAAACCAAGTCAGGGCAATACTCGACTGGTGAAGCGGTATTGTCAAAAATCGATCACCCACTAGTGGAAATTGTACTTGAATATCGCGGGCTGTCTAAGCTTAAAAGCACTTATACCGATGCGCTTGATAATGTCGCTGATTCTGAGACTGATCGCGTGCATACCAGCTATCATCAAGCATTGACCAGTACCGGACGTTTATCATCTACTGATCCTAACTTACAGAATATTCCAATTCGTACCGCCACTGGTCGCCTGATTCGCCAAGCCTTTATTGCGCCACAAGGTCGCGTTATTTTAGCAGCGGATTACTCGCAAATTGAGCTACGTCTTATGGCGCATTTCTCAGGCGATAAAAACCTGACTCACGCCTTTAACGAAGGGCTAGATATTCATGCGGCTACTGCTGCTGAAGTGTTAGGAAAAGATGTCGCTGATGTCACCCCGACCGAGCGTCGTAATGCTAAAGCCATTAACTTTGGTCTGCTCTATGGCATGAGTGCCTTTGGACTTGCCAAGCAACTACAGATGAGCCGCGGTGAAGCGCAAGATTACATCGATATGTACTTTGAGCGTTACCCAGGCGTCAAAGATTATATGATCAACACTCGTGCCAGCGCCCATGACAAAGGCTATGTCGAGACTATATTAGGCCGTAAGCTCTATACACCTGATATCACCCATAGCAATCGCATGGTCAAACAAGGTGCTGAACGTGCGGCAATTAACGCGCCACTACAAGGATCAGCTGCTGACCTAATCAAACTGGCCATGATTGCCGTCGATAAAGTACTACCTAAAGAGCAGGCGAAAATGCTGCTACAAGTCCATGATGAATTAGTATTTGAAGTGGACAGCAATAAGGTCGATGAAATCAGCCATCTCATCACTGATGCCATGCAGGATGTGTTAACGGCTACCGCTGTTGAAAAAGGCTGGCATGTAGACTTTGCTGTGCCGTTATTGGTTGAGACGGATAGTGGTAAGAATTGGGATGAGGCGCATTAGCTTGGCCATATTAAAAAATGCTCTCTGACTGATTAGTAAAATTGGATGATGACGTGATAGTAAAATTAGCGTTATAATAAATGCACATTAAATTATCCAGTCCTAATGAGATAATTTACAGTTTAAAAGTGAGCCTTTGGGTTCACTTTTTTATTTCTTGCAAAACTAGGAGCCCCTTATTTTGGCTACAGATGGCATCATCGAAGTCCCCGGTATTATCCTTATAATAGTGTGTTTAGTACGTTGCGCGCAGTATGTAATGCAGAGTCATAGCAAACAAAGTCGTTATTTTTGGCTAGCATCAGTGCTCGTGTTTTTTGCGGTGATTCGTCGCGAGTTGAACTACTTACCAGAATTATTCATTCCAAGCGATTTTTCTCTTCTCAGTCATTCTTATGATTGGTGGGAAGATAGCGTACTGACAATCGTTTATATCCTTATTGTTGGATTGCTCACCTATTCATGGCGTTATCTCTGGGCAGTATTAAAAGATGTTGACGTATCAATATATGTCATCGTCGCCGTATTAGCGATAATACAGTACATGGGGGAGAACGCGATTGTATTCCCTTATGCCTTTGGTGGGATAATTGAAGAATCAGCAGAGACCGCTATTTATGGCATTGCGTTGATTTATTTATGGAAATTTAAGTTAGCTGATTTTGAAACTCAGACAGCAAAAAACCTAGATCTAGAGGCTGCAACGCGATAACAAGTATAGTTAACAGTAGTATTTACCTTAACGATTAACTTTGTTTATTAATTTGTTATACTAAATGTAAGCACGAGGGACGATAGCGGTGTTAACAAGGGTTTTGACTTTGTTCATGTCCGCATTATAGGTATAGCTGAATATTGCCACCTGACGTTGTACCTCGATTTACTCGTTATTGATAACTATTAAGTCACTCATTATGAATATACTTATTACTGGTGCATCGCGTGGTATCGGTCTGGCCACTGCCAAAAAGCTGGCAGCAAAAGGTCATAGCGTTGGGCTATTTGCGACTAATACTACAACGCTTGAACAAGCTACCAAAGACAAAGCCTTCAAAAAGGCTATCAAACAAAAGCGCATCGTAACTGGTCAGCTTGATGTCGCCCAGCCAGATATGTGGGAAGATGCTATCACTCAAATGATTGATAACTTTGGTAGTATCGATGCGTTGATTAATAATGCTGGCGTGCTGGTCAGCGGCGCATTGCCAACGACGGATTTGGATGAGCAACTGGCTTTGATTGATGTCAACTGTAAAGGCGTGCTCATTGGCTGTCATAAGCTTGCCCCTTATTTGGCTGATAGCAAAAATGGTAAAATCGTCAATGTATCTTCAGCGTCTGCTATTTATGGTCAGCCTGAAGTTGCTACGTATTCGGCTAGTAAGTTTTTTGTCCGCGGTCTCACCGAAGGCCTTAATATCGAATACCGAAAGCTCGGTATCAAAGTCATCGATGTCATGCCGCTATGGGTAAAGTCCGATATGACAAAAGACATCGAGGTGACGAGTATTGATCGTTTAGGTATTCATTTGACCGTGAATGACGTAGCGAAAACGTTGTGCAAATTGACTACCAGCCCCAATCGTAAGATAAAAGGTACGCACTATGCCGTTGGCTTGCCAGCGAAAGTCTTTCAGAAACTGGCACAAGTAACCCCTGATTCTGTGATTCGCTGGGTAAATACAAAAGTTGGTGCGAAGTAGGTTTTTAAACTAATCGCCTTAAACGAACCTTATAATTACTTCGAGATATAAAAAGATTATAGATTATAAAAAATTCTGACAGCTACCGAATTTCGGTGGCCGTTTTGCTTGCGTCTCGAATTTTAATGGCTTGCTCGATGGTTTTATCGGTGAAAGTATTGTCTTTAATAAGCGTACCTTTTATCGCCCCTGCTGCACTTTCTTCGCGAATTTCAGAACCAATATTAATAGGCAAATTAACGTCAATGGCAAATTGATTGCCACTAATAAGCGTCCCATCATCCTCGACAATAATACCCTGCTCTACTTGTTCAAAACGATTACTGATAATCTGATTGTCTTTAGCGCTGTCTAAGTGATAGCTGGCAAAGGGCGTTTGCTTAACCAAATAAGCACCACATGCAAAACCTTTTAAATTGCGCGACTGCCTTGATGCGACCCAAACACCGACTGGTTCATCTTGAAAGATATTATGGCGAATAATATTGTCACGGCTGGATTCGGTACGCTTAAAATGATTGCCCCGCGTCGGATCGGCAGCATGCTCAAAACAATTGCGATACAGCAATATACTACCTGCGCCATTATGGATGAATTGATTATTCTCAATAAGATTATTGCTTGAAGAATCCACCGCTATCGCCTCTCGATTAGGCTTAAAAGTGCGAAAGCCATTACCGATAAAGACAGAGTTTTTAATCACATTATCGCGACTACCAAATTCGAGATATAACCCAACGGTTCCTGCGTTTTGAATGCGTACTTTATCAAAAGTAATGCCATGTACATGATCGCCGACGAACATACCACTGTTAATACTGTTGCGACTAGTAACATTAACTACGCGAATATTTCTTGGAGCGAGTGCCCGATTGGCAGCAGGATCGATAAAGCCTCGTACGTAGCGCTGATTTGGTTGGCTATATTGACGAATATGTAGCGCATGACCATAGCCATCCACATGACAATTAGCCACGGCAATATCTTCGATAGCACTATCCGTCTTAGGTTTAATCGTAATTGCACTTGCCGTTGATTGGTCATCAGCCATCGTACTAAGTCTTGCTCCCTGACAGTCGAGTGAGCTATATGAATCGTTCAACTCAAAGCGTATCGACTGTTCCGTCAAATCACAGCTTGAGCTAAGGGTGCTGTGTCCTTGTACTTTTACTATTTGCTTAGGCGTCAACTGTTCGCAATCAATAATGGTCGTGGCTTTCGGTAGCTTAGCGTCAATCATTAGCGACTGTTTTGAATGAGCCTTATCAGAACTGGCATTGGTACTAGCAAAGGGCAAACGTTCACAAGCCGTCAAACCTGACATTAATCCTACTATGGCACCTATCAATGATAATTTAACAAACAACCTACTGTTTAATACCATCACGTTTTTCCTGTTTTACTAATCGTCTTACATTTTTTGAACATCCTGTGACACCTTACTACTAGTCGTATTCGTCATAACACGTCAAACTGATCCTGATAAACAATTCTTGATAAACAATCATTACCAATAATAATAAGGATTTGATGATGAATAATTCAAAAACCCCACTACCAGAAGAGATGGATCATATTGACGGCAACATCCGTAATGATGATGACAGTCTAGATAATCAGGACAATCAACTGGTCGATTTAGATAATCCCATGTTACACACTATTGAGAACAACGATGTGATTGACAATAGCGCAGGGTTCGACAATTCGCAAGCAGGTAGTGGCGCAACCCAAGGACTTACACCAATGCATCGTCAAAACGTCGATGAAGCTCAAGTGGATGAGTTGTTGGTTGAAGGCAATTTAGATGACAACGACTATCCTGATATCATCGATATCGCTGATAAAGACGCTGCTGAACGTACCAATGATGATGATTTTTAAGCCAGTCGTTCAATGATAAGGAAGTAGAAAAATAATTTAGACAAAAAAATACCGGACATAATGTTCGGTATTTTTTATGATTTAAAAATTTAATTAATTAAGCCCAGCCATCCAAAGTTCCCGCCCAACCTTTGACCAATGGCGCACTTAGCGCTTCAAGCAAATCAATATGCGCCTCATCTAAGTTCAACGCTGGAATATAATGATACTCTTGCCCGCCTGCATGCAGGAAGTTTTCACGGTTTTCAATAGCCAACTCTTCTAGCGTCTCTAAACAATCGGCGGAGAACGCAGGGCTGATGACTTGTACCGAACGTACGCCAGACTTACCCCAATCCTCTAGCACCACATCGGTATAAGGCTTGACCCACTCTTGCTTACCAAAGCGCGACTGGAAACTGATAATCCACTCGTCATCTTGCAGACCGAGCGCATGTGCGACTTGGGCGGCGGTACATTTACAGCGCTTCGGATACGGATCACCTTTATCAGCATAGGGCTGCGGAATACCGTGGAAGCTAAACATTAATTTTTCAGGTTTGCCATGCTCTGCTTGAAAACGGCGAATAGAATCTGCTAATGCTTGAATATAAAGCGGATGAGCAAAGTAGTCCTTTACGATCGTATAGTTGGGCAAGTTGCGTTGCTTTAACGTCCACTTCGTTAGCGCATCATATACCGCACCGCCAGAAGAGGCAGAATACTGCGGGAATAGTGGCAAGATGACGAAATGATCAACGCCTTCACTACGTAAAGTGTCCATTACATCCGGCAGTCCAGGATTACCATAGCTCATCGCAGGATGCACAGAAACTCGAAACGGTGCAACACTATCGGCCAAGCGCGGCTCTAACAGCTCAACCTGACTCTTTAGAATTTTACGAATGGGCGAGTCGCCTTCCCAAATACTAGCATAAGCCTTTGCTACCCGTTTAGGACGACTTGGCAATACAAACAAGTTTAGAATAATCGCCCATAAAAATTTAGGGATTTCAATCACTCGTGGGTCTGATAAAAACTGTTTGAGATAGCGACGGACGGCAGGCGCAGTCGGCTCATCAGGTGTACCAAGGTTGACTAAGAGGACGGCAATACGTGGGGGCAGTTTAGGTTTCATAGGGGCATTATTTATTTAGTTATTAAGTCACTAGAGAGTATATAGTCAATTAAAAATAAAACTGCTATAGATGTAGACGCGCTACTGGTATAAATTTTACTTGCGTGCTGCGTTCCCAGAGGCTGCGCAAAATTCATCCCAGTAGCGCTATGTCACTTTTAAAGTGTATTAACTATATGTTAGATAGATACACAGCTAGCAAGCAGAAAATTTCATGACCGAGCTATTATAAGGTTTAAAATAGCTGCTAATGTTCGCCTTTAGTGTAGCATTTTATAAGAGGAAAACGCATGGTAAAGGCAACCGTTATACAATTTGACACGTGCTTCAATACCTGACTTGATACGCGCTTAAAATAAAGACTGCGCTCGAAGGTTGTACTCATACGCGCATCGCCATACAATAGGCGAGCCCATTTCAAAAAAACAGTATAGGCAAATTATTCTGTCGGCATATTGCTTTTATTTCATTGATGATTGTTGTCTTGCGAGGTAGCTTTGAACGCACACCCTGATAATACCAGTGACCAGTCCCCCACAGATGAGCCCAATGCAGTTGGCTCAGTGGGAATCGTCACGCCCCAAAACTTCCATTTCGCTGAGCCATTGACCTTGGAGTGCAACCGTACGCTGCCCTCGTTTGACTTAATGATAGAAACCTATGGCACGCTTAATAGTGATAAATCAAATGCCATTCTGATCTGCCATGCCCTATCAGGCAGTCATCATGCGGCAGGATTCCATAGTGCTGATGACAAAAAATCTGGCTGGTGGGACAATATGATTGGCCCTAATAAAGCTATCGATACCAATCAATTTTATGTGGTATGCGTCAATAATATTGGTAGTTGCTTTGGTTCTACCGGTCCAACGACGATTAATCCTGACACCGTAAAAAAAGCTGATGATAGTGAATCACAAGTTTATGGCCCTGACTTTCCTCTTGTCACAATTAAAGACTGGGTAAAGACTCAAGCCATGCTTTCAGATCGCTTAGGCATTAACGTCTGGCATGCCATTGTTGGCGGATCAATGGGCGGTATGCAAGCGTTGCAATGGTCAGTTGATTATCCAAATCGACTTAAACGTTGCGTGGTTATCGCCAGCACTCCAAAGCTTTCCGCCCAGAATATTGCCTTTAATGAAGTCGCTCGTCAGTCTATTTTGTCTGATCCTGATTTTAAAGACGGACGCTACATACAAGCAGGCACATATCCTCGTCGCGGTCTTATCCTTGCGCGCATGGTTGGTCATATTACTTATTTGACCGAAGATGCAATGAAAGCAAAGTTCGGTCGTGATTTAAAATCTGGCAAATTCATGTATGGCTATGACGTTGAGTTCCAAGTCGAGAGCTATCTACGTTATCAAGGTGAACGTTTTAGCGAAAACTTCGATGCCAATACTTATCTGCTAATGACTAAAGCCTTAGATTACTTTGACCCGACGCGCGATTATCCATCAACACAAGCAGCTGATAACACAGATCCGTCAATACAAATTGAAGACTCAATCGCCGCGTCAGTCAATACTAGTGAAAGTGAGCTTGAAGATAATTTAGTGACTCACGATGGTAACGAGCATGGAAACCATCAAGAACTTACCGCGCTTAAGGCAGCATTCGCCCATACGCAGTGCCAGTATCTAGTGGTGTCTTTTACTACTGATTGGCGCTTTGCACCAGAGCGCTCGCAAGAGATAGTCAATGCCTTAATGGCTACGGGTAAGCCGGTCAGCTATATCAATGTTGACGCACCACATGGTCATGATTCATTTTTATTCGATATTCCACGCTATATGGGCGCTGTTAGAGGATTTTTAACCGCGCCGTTTATTGCTAAGAGCCTGACAGCCAAAGGAGAACGCTCATGAGAATGGATCATCAGCTGGCCGAACGCTGGATTGCCCCGCAGTCACACGTGCTAGATTTAGGCTGTGGCAATGGCGAGCTACTCGCACATTTGCAACAAAAACGTGGCGTAACTGGCTATGGACTTGAGATTGACGAAGATAAGATTAATGATGCTATTGGTAAGGGCTTGTCCATTATCGAGCAAGACCTTAACGATGGTCTAGGTCGCTTTGCTGATAATAGCTTCGATACCGTAGTCATGGCACGAGCGCTACAAGCCGTCAAAGCGCCTGATGTGCTCCTGCTAGATATGCTTCGGGTTGCTCGTGAGGCAGTCATCACCTTCCCTAACTTTGCCCATTGGCAAAACCGCCTTCATTTGGGGTTAAAAGGTCTGATGCCAGTTTCAGAAGCATTGCCTTACGAGTGGTACAACACTCCCAACATTCATCTGTGTACGTTCAAAGATTTTGAGCAACTGTGTGCAAAGCATGATATTCATATTATCAGTCGTTTTGCAGTCAGTGACTCTGATAAAGGTCATTCGCCATTGATGACAGCATTAATCAGACAAGCACCTAACCTATTGGCAGATGTTGCTATCTATCGTGTAACCAAACATAAATCTAGTTAAAATCATAAACTTAACCTTTTATAACTGAGCTAACTACTAGCTGACTAAGCGTTATTTTTCTGTATACTCTTTCATACGGCTTAATAACCGTATGATTTTGTTACATACTATAAAGCCCAAAAGGACGTTAAAACGAGTAATTAGTATTTGAGTTTCGTAACTTTGGGTGGTAAGCTAGCAAAATAGTGTCGATGACACCCCCATTACAATTACTTATCTGTTGATTTAGCGTAAACACAGCGACTTATATTTATAGGTCTGCTACTGATTTATAGTTAATATAACTCTGCTAATAACTAGGTAAGTTCATACTGCAAAGTGTAATGTCTATGATAGCGCCGCCTAATCTTTTGAGTTTTGGCGGCAAACTTTATCCATTGCTTATCAACTGCCTAATTTTGGAGCTGCTATGAAATTATTAAAAGCCGCCTTGTTTACTGCTTTATTCTCTTGTGCTGGTATGGCGAACGCTGATTTAATCTCAAACGTGCCACTTGATACGTCACGTTTTGAGCTTATGCCTGTTAGTGAGCTGTCAGCTCGTGCCTCACAGGGTAACGATCATGCACAGTTTTATCTCGCTAAGCGTCTACAAAAAGGCGAAGGTATCGCTCAGAACACTAAGCAAGCAGTACAGTGGTACACGCGCGCTGCAGAACAAGGTGTTGCCCCTGCCCAGCTTAATCTCGCTATCATGTATCTACGCGGTGAAGGTGTAAAGCCAAACTTGCAGCAAGCACGTGGTTGGTTAGAAAAAGCAGCAATGCGTGGTGATAACCGTGCTAGCTATACACTTGCGTTGTTAGATGAGAAGCAAAAAAATCTAGTTGATGCCTATAAATGGTATGACCTTGCTGCCCGTGACGGCATGTTAGATGAAAAAGTCCGTAACAAAGCTCGTGGTAAAATCGGTCAGTTGGCATTGAACTTATCAAGCTCAGACATCGCTAGCGCTCGTAGCCAAGCAGATCGTTGGTTCCAAAGTAAGTAAGCTTTAGATAAATAAGCTAATAATAAAAAATCCAGCCTTTGAGCTGGATTTTTTGTGTTTGTATAAGGATGAATGATTAAATTAACTGTCTTAGATAACTCTTATTCCCTCGGTGCGCGAGCCATGGTGTAGAACTCTGCATTGGACTGCATATTCATTACAATCGCCATTTTATTAGACAAGCCAAAGAATGCAGTAATACCACTAATGTCTAAAATATCCTCGTCATCATAGCCATATTCCATGAGTGCTACATAATCTGATTCTTGAACAAGCTCTGGTGTGCGACAGAGTTTTATCGAAAATGCTAGCATTTCTTTTTGTCGAGGGCTGATAGGCGCATGTAAATAATTGACTGCTATCTGGTCTGCCAGCAGCGGTTCTTTAGAGAACACACGCAGTAGCGCACCATGGGCGATGACACAATATTGGCATCCATTGGCAGCACTAGTAGCGACAATGATCATCTCCTTTTCGGCTGGGCTTAGCGTACTACTCTCCCGCTCCATAACTGCATCATAATAAGCAAAAAAAGCTCTGAACTCTGCTGGGCGGTATGCTAGCGCTAAAAATACATTGGGAATAAATTTGGCTTTTTCTTGCACCGCTAGAATACGTGCAAGAATATCATCAGGCAGGCTATCTAATGACGGTACAGGGTATCGGCTGATGGGTGTGCTAGCGGAAGCGTTAGTAGTTGGATTGATAGGTGTGTTGATAGATGGTTCGCTCATGTGTCATCTCCATTGACATTATTTGATTGCTGTAGGTGATTAGTCTACCTTTATAGATGAGTAATAAGTAGTCAAAAAGACCCTTAATTTATCCTGCTCACCTTTATAAAATATTCAAAACCCACTCTAAATTTGCTACACTAAGCCCGCATTGTCCAATTCCACAATTGTGCCAGTGTTATAACACACCAAAACTTAAATTTAACTTATTGCACTAGGTTTGCGACCTAGCCAGCAGGAGATATGTATGAGCACTACCCCAAATAACGTAAGTAATGAGAGCAAAAAAGCGACTGAATACGATAGCGTGACCAACAATATCGTCGTCGCAGCTCTCTATAAATTTACGCGCTTTGCAGATTTTGAGCAGTACCGTGAGTCTATCTTAAACAGTATGCTCGACAACGATGTAAAAGGTACTTTACTGCTAGCAAGCGAGGGCATTAACGGTACGATTTCTGGTACTCGAGAGAGCATCAATAATGTCCTTGATTATCTGCGTAGCATTGAGGCAATTGGTAGCTTTACTTTTAAAGAATCTTATACTGACGCCCAGCCCTTTTATCGTACTAAAGTAAAATTAAAAAAAGAAATCGTGACGATGGGTGTTGAAGATATTGATCCATTGCAATCGGTTGGGCGCTATGTAAAACCAAGTGAATGGAATGCGCTCATCTCAGATCCTGAAGTATTACTAATCGATACTCGTAACGATTATGAAGTACAAATCGGTACTTTTCAGAATGCTGTAAATCCAAACACGGAAACCTTTCGCGAGTTTCCAGAGTATGTGGCAAAAGAGCTAGACCCAAGTAAACATAAGAAAGTGGCGATGTTCTGTACTGGCGGTATTCGCTGCGAAAAATCAACGGCCTTTATGCGTCAGCAAGGGTTTGAAGAAGTTTATCACTTGGAAGGTGGCATTCTAAAATATCTAGAAGAAGTACCTGCCAGCGATTCTATGTGGGAGGGCGATTGTTTCGTATTTGATAATCGCGTTTCGGTCAATCATAACTTAGAAAAAGGTGATTACGAACAATGCTTTGCTTGCCGTATGCCCATCACTGCTGATGACATGCAAAGTGTCGCCTATATCAAAGGTGAGTCTTGCCCGCACTGTATCAATAAAGCCACTGAGGAGCAAAAAGCGCGCTTCCGTGAGCGTGAGCATCAAATGCAATTAGCGAAAAAACGCGGTGAAGCCCATATTGGTAGCGACGTCAATGAAGTTATGGAAACACGTAAAGCAGCCAAAACTGAGGCACGCCGTCAAGCGGACGCTGCTAACAAAGCTAAATTAGGCTAGATTCACTACTAGTAAAATTGATAATAAAAAAAGAGATGCTCAAGTGGCATCTCTTTTTTATTATGCTAATTGTAAAGTTAAACGATAAGCATCAACTCTAAAATAAAATCCGCACGCGAATCGTTTCTTCTACGTCTTTTAGCTGATCAAGAGCCGCACTAGAATCATTATAATCAACATCCATCATCAAGTAACCAACGTCGCCTTCAGTCATTAGACTTTGCGCTAAGATGTTAATGTGCGCTTCTGCAAATAGACGGTTAATTTGCGACAGTACACCTGGCACGTTTCTGTGAATATGCAGCAAACGATGGGTGCCTTCTTTAAAGGGAATAGAAACCTCTGGGAAGTTCACAGCCGTGATAGTATCGCCTTGATCAGAATATCTAACGAACTTCTCAGCTACTTCTAAACCGATATTGGCCTGTGCTTCTTGCGTTGAACCACCGATATGCGGAGTTAAAATGACATTATCGAATTTACGCAATGGAGATTCAAACTCTT
Source organism: Psychrobacter sp. P2G3 (assembly GCF_001593285.1). Classification (NCBI taxonomy): domain Bacteria; kingdom Pseudomonadati; phylum Pseudomonadota; class Gammaproteobacteria; order Moraxellales; family Moraxellaceae; genus Psychrobacter; species Psychrobacter sp. P2G3. The sequence continues at coordinate 578,957 of NZ_CP012529.1, read as the reverse complement.
CATCGGCAGACTTTGGCTCTTTCGGGAATACGTCAATGGCAGCGCCCAAGACTCTACCCGACTCAAGTGCCGCAGCAAGATCATCAATCTCAACGCAAGTTCCGCGTGCCGCATTGATAAAGTAACTGCCTTCTTTCATCTGTGCGAACTGCGCCGCTTTCATCATATAGCGTGTGCTTGGCTCATCTGGCACATGCAAAGTCACGATATCAGCGGTAGATAGTAGCTCTTCTAAGCTATCTACTTGATGGGCGTTACCTAACGGTAATTTAGTAACCACATCATGATAGATAACTTTCATACCGAAGCTTTCAGCCAGTACAGATAGCTGTGAGCCGATAGAGCCGTAACCGACAATACCGATTGTTTTGCCACGTACTTCATGTGAATTGGTAGCAGACTTGCCCCAGCCGCCGCGATGGACAGTGGCATTCTTTTCAGGGATACCACGATATAGCATAATCGCTTCTGCTAATACCAATTCTGCAACCGAACGAGTGTTAGAGTATGGCGCGTTAAAGACTGGAATACCGAGCTCGCGAGCCGCTTCAAGGTCGACTTGGTTGGTGCCGATACAAAAGCAACCAATACCGATAAGCTTGTCTGCGTGCTCAAGAACTTCACGAGTCAGCTGCGTGCGCGAACGAATACCAATGAAATGCGCGTCTTTGATTTTTTCAATCAGCTCATCTTGATCGAGGGCGTGACTAAGATACTCAATGTTTTTATAACCAGCATTGTCTAAAATCTTTAAGGCGTTCTCGTGCAAGCCTTCAAGTAATAAAAACCGGATTTTGTCTTTTTGTAATGATAATGCCATGTGAGGACTGTCCTATGGTTGTCTTATTAAAAATAATCTATGCTAGATGAAACGAAAACAGTCCGGTTATCTTACACAAAATTTAACGGTGATGTTAGCAGATTAGATGAATTATTGCTTATCAAGCCTGAAAACTTTTTATGCTATAGTGAGCTTTGTTATCTAAACATTGTTTAAACTGCTTTATTCACTATTTACAGCCTTTAAGCGTTCATAATATTACCTACCTTGTCCTAACTTATTTATCTAAAGCTGCTTTTAATTAGCCCTAACTTTAGTTGAAATTTTTCGGTTAAGAGAAGCCGTTAGGTGTAGCGCTAATGTTTATACAGAGACTCAACCATGACGCCATTTGCAACTCAGACTACAACTGTTACCGATAATGATAAGCTCGATACCATTCTGCATAGCTTGGTAAATGAGCACAATTTCGATAATACACAAATTAAAACCGATAGCGAAAGCTTAGAGCATTGGGGTAAAGACTGGACCAAGCATTTTGCGCCCGCGCCCACGGCTATTGTCTTTCCAAAAACGACGGAACAAGTACAAGCTGTCGTACTACTCGCTAATGAGCACAATGTGGTACTAACACCTAGTGGCGGTCGTACGGGTTTATCTGCTGGCGCGGTCGCTGCCAATGGCGAGATTGTCGTCAGTATGGATAAGATGAATCATATCGGACAATTCTACCCTGCTGATCGTCTAGTAGAAATCGAAGCAGGCGTGGTCACTCAGCAGCTACAGCAATTCGCGGAGTCCAAAGACTTGTACTACCCTGTTGACTTTGCTTCGGCAGGCTCAAGTCAGATGGGCGGTAACATCGGCACCAATGCTGGCGGTATCAAAGTGATTCGTTACGGTATGACCCGTCAATGGATTATGGGTTTAACCGTGGTCACGGGTAAAGGCGATATCTTGCAATTGAATCGTGGTATGGTCAAAAACGCCACTGGTTACGACTTGCGCCAGCTGTTTATTGGTAGTGAAGGCACGCTAGGCTTAGTCACTCATGCACAAATCAAGCTTGAGCGTCTGCCGCAAGACTTGAATGTCATGGTACTTGGCATGGACACGTTTAATGATGTGATGAATGTACTGTCTGCCTTTCAAGCACAGATTGATTTGACTGCTTTTGAATTCTTCGACGATGTGGCAGTTGACAAATTAATGGCGCATGGTCAGGTTCAAGAGCCGTTTGAATCGCGTACCAAGTTTTATACGCTGCTTGAGTTTGAAGCGCCTTATGAGCCAATTATGGATAAGGCCATGGCGATATTTGAGCATTGCATGGAACAAGGCTGGGTCGTTGATGGCGTCATGAGCCAAAGCATCGCGCAAGCTGAGGAGCTATGGAAACTACGCGAGTATATCTCCGAGACCATCTCAGTATTTACGCCATATAAGAATGACGTATCGGTATTAATCAGCCATGTGCCTGATTTTATCGCTGAGATTGACCATATTGTCAGCAGCAATTATCCTGATTTCGAAGTTTGCTGGTTCGGTCATATCGGCGATGGCAATTTGCATTTAAATATTCTCAAGCCTGAAAATATGAGCAAGGATGACTTCTTTAGCGAGTGTCAAATTGTCAATAAATACGTGTTTGAGACAGTGCAAAAATACGGTGGCTCAGTATCCGCTGAACATGGTGTCGGCATGACTAAAAAGCCCTATCTACACTATAGTCGCAGCGAGACTGAAATTGATTACTTAAGGCAAATCAAAAAAGTATTTGATCCAAACAATATTATGAATCGTGGAAAGATTTTTGATATGTGAATGGATAATTTTTAATTGGTATCATAAATTAATGACGCTAGGTAAGACTACTTAGCGTCATTTTCATTCAGCTGCAACCGCATGACTTATATGTAAGTTATATGTTTGTAAGCTATGTGATAGAACTTATAAATATAATAGAATCAGAGCGACGATAACTAATAAGCTTAAGACACTCTGCACAATTAAAAATGCCTGATGAGGCGCTGCGATGTGCTGAACCATATTACCCAAGGCATTATAGGTAATGCCAGCAGCTTTAATATGAGGCGGAGTCTCAAAGTTTTTAATGATTTGTAAAAACTGTTCGGTGCGCTTAGGAGACCAGCCGTGCGGACTAAAAGGCAGAAATGGTGCCAACTGTGCCGCTTGTTGTTTTGTCGCTGGTGACCATAGCCAACGCTCCAAAAACAATAAACGCATACGCCAATCACTAAAGCTACGCTGATCGATAGCTTGTATCAGCAGTACCTTAACATTCTTATGACGAGTATCAGCAAAGATACGCTTTTGTAAGGTGAGTACTTCTTTTTTGCTACCTTCAATGCATTGTAAAAACTGTCCATTGCCATAGCATAAAATGCCAGTGATACCATGGTCTTCGTTGTGGTCGCGCGCGTGTTTTTCTACTTCATCGAATATCGACGTATTTATACGACTTTTAAAAGTGATACTACTAACGTAAACCAGCTGAATGAGTGCCGACTCTTCTGTATTCTCTAATAAGTTGACCGTATCAACAGGTTGCAAGGGCATGAAAAGTCCTAAAAATAGCGCTTTTGCGCGGATTACAAATAAAGCTGAACAAACGAAAGAAGTGATACTAAAATAAGTAACACGAAACAATTCACAAAAACGTAGTAAATATTTACTATGCTGGACTGTCATTACTTACTTTGCTTGATAGAATAACTATCCTAGTAAGCTATGCTATCGTCATAAAAAGTGCTGAAAATTAGCTATTAGTCTAAATATCTACTTATAATCAGATATTTATTCATGAACGAACGCCTATTTAAAAATAAACAGTTACTTAATTATGAGACAAACTCTAAGTTAATAGTTGTAAAACGTTAACTTACCTCTATCTATATGCTTACTAAATAACCAATATAGCAGTGATAACTCATTGTAAATGCAACGATAAATTATTGTAACGATTATACGGAATGATTGGTATATTTTTATGACTTTTGTTACACAAAAATTCAGTGTTATAAATCCTATAAATATTTAATCCACTTCAAACCCAACGATTTAACATTCGTAAATACCCAAAACAGGAATACTATGAGCAAAATTGAAAAATTAGACGATTTTCATCTAACGATTGCCGAAATTAAGAAAAAAGATTACCCACAGTTAAAATCATTGATGGATCGTGTCTATGCTAACTTAGGCGGTTCATGGTCAAAGACTACTATTCACACTTTGATTGATGCTTTTCCAGAAGGGCAAATCGCTTTATTTGACCACGATCAGTTAATCGGTATCGTGCTGTCTATGCGTGTTGATTATACCAAGTTCTCGAACCCGCATACTTATGATGATTTAATTGGACAAAAAGAAATCATTAAAGACAACCCTGAAGGCGATGCTATCTATGGTCTAGATGCGCTGATTGACCCTGAATATCGTGGCTATCGTTTGGGTCGTAGATTATATGATGCTCGTAAAGAGCTATGCCGCCAGCTCAACTTGCGAGCTATCCTAGCTGGTGGACGTATTCCGAAATATCATGACCATCAGGATTTATCCCCTGGTGACTATATCGAGGCTGTTGAATCGCGTGAGATTCACGATCCTGCTCTATCATTCCAGTTGTCTAATGGCTTTATTGTCAAGCGTATTTTAACTGCTTATTTACCAGATGATAAACAATCTAAAGGCTTTGCAACCCTGCTTGAGTGGGCAAATATCTATTACGAACCCAGAGATTACAAGCCAAACACTCGTAAATCTGAAGTACGCATCGGTGGTATTCAATGGCAGATGCGCGAAGTTGAGTCGCCAGAAGAACTCCTACAACAAGTTGAATTCTTTGTCGATATTATGGCAGATTACAATTCTGACTTTGCTTGCTTGCCAGAGTTTTTTAATGCGCCATTAATGGGTCTGTGCGAATCAACGGATCAAAACGTTGCTATTCGATTTTTGGCTGGTTATACCGAATGGTTCAAAAATGAGATCTCACATTTGGCAGTAAGCTATAACGTCAACGTCATCAGCGGTTCTATGCCGCTAATCGATGAAAACGATGTCTTATATAATGTCAGCTATTTATGCCGCCGTGACGGTACCGTAGAAGAGCAGCGCAAAATCCATATTACCCCGCACGAGCGTAGTGCTTGGGTTATCGAAGGCGGTGATGAGGTAAAAGTGTTTGATACTGACGCTGGCCGTGTTGGTATTTTGGTTTGTTACGATGTCGAATTTCCTGAGCTTGCACGCTTAATGGCGCTTGATGATATGGATATTTTATTCGTACCGTTCTGGACAGATACGCAAAATGGTTATTTGCGTGTGCGTCATTGCGCGCAAGCACGTGCTATCGAAAATGAATGCTATGTGATGATTTGCGGATCAGTTGGTAACTTGCCGCAAGTTGAAAGCCTTGATATTCAATACGCGCAGTCGACTATTTTCTCACCTTCAGATTTTGCCTTTCCGCATGATGCCATTATGGCAGAAACCACACCTAATACAGAGATGGTATTTTTCTCTGATGTGAATTTAGATAAGCTCATTCATGTGCGTAACGAAGGTTCAGTACATAATTTGCTTGATCGCCGTGACGACTTGTTTAGTCTTAAGTGGAAGCGAAAAGCCAAAGTTTCTGCGAGTAAAATCAGCGATGAAGAGCGTCGCGAAAACTCTGGTAGTGTGTTACTAGGTGATCCGTTGCAAGGACGTGCTGAGAAGTCTTAAAAGCTTTAAAATACAGCTGCAAACTTTGAAAACTTACTACTCTAAGAACTTACTACTTTAACAACCTTTATTTTAATAAAACGGCTGACCATTCAGCCGTTTATTTTTATCCAAAAAACCTTTATTTCAGAAAACCCCTACTCCGAGTAATTCATTTAAGTAAATAGACTGAAGACAAGAAAAGCAGACGCTATGATTACTGATGTTGAAAAGAAAAAGATAAAGCCTAAGAAAACCCCAAAACAGAAGCTGTTATCAGTGCTTAAGACCGTACTGTTATATGGCCTAGTCTTTGTGGTGGTATATACTGCAATTAACTGGTGGCGACAACCTGTCATGCCAGCCAATCCGCAGCTGCAACTTACTGACTATCAAGGACAGGCAGTTGATTTGGCTGCTATGAGTGCGGATAAGCCAACGCTGGTATATTTCTGGGGTACATGGTGTCCGATTTGTAGCGTGACCTCGCCAACTATAGACAAGCTCGCAGCGGCGAATAACTACCCAGTAGTTACTATCGCTATTAAGTCAGGCTCTGATCAAGAACTTCACAGCTATCTTAATGAGCATGATTATAGTTTTACGACAATTAATGACCAAGAAGGCAATATTTTCGCCGATTGGCAGGGACAGGTCACACCTTCATATGTCATCTTAAAAGATGGTGAGATGACACAAGGATTGACAGGTATTCAGCCGCTTTGGTCGCTTAGATTAAGGTTGTGGCTTAGCTCAAATTTCTAATTTACTACAATTAATATAGATGGCTTACTTAGAGAGTTGCTTAATTTAAAATTCCATCTAATTGCATTAATAAGCCTACCGTAGGAGTAATTTTTCATCATATTTCAGGCATGGAGACAAAATTTGGTAGCGCCTTGATACGCTCTATCCAGCTCTGTATCGCTGGATAAGACTCTAGTGATACGCCGCCTTCGTGGCTAAGTGCGACATAAGGGAAGCAAGCTAAATCCGCTATCGTCGGCCGATCAAGCTCTAACCAGTCACGATTTGCTAGATGCTTATTTAAGATATCAAGGATGCGGGTTGACTTGCTCCTAGCCAAATCAATGTCTAATGGATAGCCAAACTTATCATGCAATCGGGCATCATTAGGGCCTCTGGCAATCTCACTTTCAGCGACCATCAACCACTGCACAACCTTAGCCTCATCAGCAGGCGTCGTTGGATACCAGTCCGTTCTATCAAACTTTCTAGCAAGATAAACAAGAATGGCTTGTGAATCTCTAAGAATTAAATCGCCATCAATGAATACCGGAATTTCACCAAAGACATTACGTTTAATAGATTCTTCATTCTTATGTTCACCTTCTAAAAAATCCACCGAGCGCAATGTATAAGGTTGTTGAATCAATGCTAAAAACAGCCGAACCTTATAGCAATTCCCTGATAACTCTAAATCATAAAGTTCCATGTCTGTTATTCCTATATTGTCTATAGTGGTTGTTGTCTATTATCTACAGTATAATAATGAGTATTTGCCGTCAATTTAAATCATTGAAAACATTATTAAAAACATTGTGCTTTTATATTGAAACGCGATACATACTGACCCCACCAGCAGCCCTATTCTCTAAAGAATCTAACCAATCAAATCATCTAGTGTTTTATATTCATAACCCAACGTCTCAGCAACTGCCTTATAGGTCATATAGCCTTGAGTGGTATTAACGCCTTTTGCCAGTGCTGGATCATCAAGACATGCTTGCCGATAGCCTTTTTTAGCTAGTGCCAATACATACGGCAAGGTGACGTTAGAGAGCGCTATTGTTGAGGTACGTGGCACTGCTCCTGGAATATTAGCAACCGCATAATGAATCACCCCATGCTTAATATAAGTCGGACTATCATGAGTAGTAATACGGTCGGTAGTTTCAAAGACGCCGCCTTGGTCAATAGCAATATCAATAATGACACTGCCAGCGCTCATTGATTTAATCATCTCCTCGCTGACGAGTTTCGGTGTTGCCGCTCCTGGAATCAACACTGCACCGATGACCAAATCACTTTCTTTTACACTTTTTGCGATGTTGACTTTGTTAGATATTAGAGTCTGCACATTATTATCAAACATCTCAGATAGCTGCTTGAGACGTTTAGGATCAAGATCCAAAATAGTAACGTCAGCACGTAGGCCAATCGCAATTTTTGCCGCTTCTGTACCGGCTACCCCGCCACCAATAATAGTCACTCTGCCCTTTTGTACGCCTGGAACGCCGACCAGCAAAATCCCTTTACCGCCATAAAAAGTCTGCAAAAACTGCGCACCAATTTGCGTACTCATACGCCCAGCAATTTCGCTCATCGGTGTGAGTAGTGGCAATGAGTTGTCTGTCAATTGCACTGTCTCGTAAGCAATACCGGTTACTTTATTATTGATCAACACTTTCGCAAGCTCAGGCTCGTTAGAGAGATGCAAATAGGTAAATAATGTTAAATCTTTAATTAAATACTTATATTCATTACTCTGCGGTTCTTTTACCTTAATGACCAGCTCAGCATTCCAAGCCTTATCAGCACTCTTAACGATAGTAGCCCCTGCCGTTTTATAATCCTCATCAGTAAATTGTGAGCCGATATCAGCATTACTTTCGACCAAAATTTCATGACCGTTGTCGACCAAGATACTAACCACACTTGGAGTCAGGCCAACACGATTTTCATTATTTTTAATTTCTTTAGGGATGCCTATTTTCATATTTCATCTTCCTTGATGAGAGTAATCTTACATTTCAGTAAAAAAAGTAAGCGATATGAGCTTAGCATTGTTTAACACCTTAACATCAGCTAAGACCCTGACAACTTAAGGTTATCATGCAGCAACCAACTGCTTAACGCAACAATCCCTACGGTAGAACACTCTACGGTAGGGATTGTTGTTTATCTATCTCAAATTCTGAACGAAATTGTTTATGACATAAAACGCTGCGCAGCGGGCATTTTGAGCATCAAGATCCAATAGATAGCACCTGCTGGAATCAAGCTTGCGTACCATGAGATACTTGAGAATGTTAACGCGACCCCAGTACCAATAATCATAGCGATGACTGCAGCCATATTGACGCCTTTATAAGGGCCATCTTTGTCATAGAGCTTATCGATATCAAGTTTTTGTTTGCGCAAGAAATAGTAATCTACTACTAAGATTGCAAATATTGGGCCCAAGAAGGCTGAATAGGTTTGAATAAATAGATTCAATCCTGCGGCAGATTCATCTTTTACCAGCTCCCAAGGGAAGGTACAGAATGCTAGCAAACCAACAATAACAGCCGCTGTTTTATACTTAAGGTTAAAGATATCCATTAACGCATAAGCAGGTGGAATAACGTTGTTTAAGATATTGGTCGTGACTTGCGCAAAAGCGATGAAAAGCATGGTGATAATCAATAAAGGCTTGTTATCGACGGCGCTAGAAAACACTTGAATAGGATCGACCTCACCAGTCGCACTAGTGACCATCACCCCAATCAACCCCATAAATAGTGTGGCAGGAAGAATTGAGTTGGCATAAATAACCACTTGACGGAATAGCCCAACATTCTTACGCAATTCTCTTGAATAATCAGAGACGTTGAGCATCATCGTGCTATAGACACCCAAGAACAACATCGTTGCACCCCAAAACGGTGTGCCCCATGTGCCTTCAACATTAACAAGGTTGGTAGAAATCGTAGCGCCATACTTGTTAATGACACTAAAAAACATGTATGCAAGTGAACCGATAATAAAAACGGAACCAATATTTTCAAGCCATTTGATTCCATGGAAACCAAGGACGGATAAACCAATTTGTAGGAATTGAAAGCCAATGAAGAAGACGACAATATTGTTGTAGCCAAACAAAGTATCAGATACCAAGTTTAGGGCTCCAGCACCAATCCAGCTCTGAAAGCCAAACCATACAATCGCTGGCACTGAACGCACGAGTGCTGGAATACGGCTACCGGAAAAACCAAAGGCAGAGCGAGTCTGCACCATGAACGGTATACCATATTTATGACCGGCTCGGCCATTAATCATCAGCGCTGCGCCAATAACGCTACAACCAATCGTAATGGCGACAACCACTTGTAGTAGATTTAAGGTGCCGACGAGGCCTGATCCAACCGTGAATGTCCCGATGGAGACACACCCACCTAACCAAGCAAATAAATAAGACCATGAGCCCATAATCCGCGTGGTTTGCGGTGCCAGACTTTCCTCTCCAACCGCCTTTCCAACCGTCTTATGATCGAGGGCTTTCACTCCTGCCGCAGCGACGGCAACTTTCGCATTTTCCATTACGTTCTCCTTCCTTGAGAAAGTTTATTGGTTAATCGTGGGTTATCTCATTTCAATTTATTTAACTCTGAATCGGTGCCGCATAGGCGCCAACTTTGCTTGTTTTCAAGCCGCAGCCAACCAAGGCCTCAACCATGCGCGTAGCAACAGCAACGCCATCAATGACAGGAACGCCAGTCTCCTCAGTCAACCACTCTGTCAAATCAGCCATACCAGCACAGCCTAAAACAACGGCTTCGCAGTTATCTTCACGTACCGCACGTAAAATCTCATCACGGACTTTTTCTCGTGCGCCAGAGCCAGGCTCTTCAAGTGCAAGTACCGGTATGGCAGCAGAGCGTACACGGCGGCAGCGATGGGATAAGCCATAACCATGAATAAGCTCTTCAATCACAGGTACAGATCGAGGTAAGGTCGTGACAACACTAAATGACGTCGAAATCATACTCGCCGCCTTGACTGCTGCTTCGCAAATTCCAAGAACAGGTCCTGAAAAAACTTCGCGGCAAGCGCCGATACCCGGATCATCAAAACAAGCAACCACCACCCCATCAATACCTTCTGCTTCAGCTTGCTGTAAACGTCTGATTAAACCAGGAACAGACAACGCTTCGTCGTGATGTCCTTGAATAGAGGCAGGAGCATCCGTTCCAGATGCGCCAATAATGGTAGTGCCAGCGCTGGCTTTTTGACGCGCACTTTCAACGATTTTATCTGTCATTGAAGTCGTTGAATTTGGATTCATTACTAAAATTTTCATAGAAGCTCGCTATTTCTCGTTTTCGTTGTCATTTTCGTTATTAGTTTCATTATTGATTTTTAGTTTTGTTGTTAATTACTCGTTATCAATTATTCAATATCGAACTGTCATCAAATAATTGTTGTTAACAAACATTGTTAACTATTATTGTTAACAAAACAATCAAAAATTTATAATATTTGTTGTGGCGATGAGGATGGGGCTCTATAATTGCGCCTATGAATATTGTAAAAACTAAAAAATCAGCTTCTGGGTTCGATGAGATACCAGAGCAAACGATCATTAACTCTATCACCGCTGCGGTGTCAGAGCAGCGTCTGCCAGCCGGAACAAAGCTAGGTGAGCAGATGTTGAGCGATCTATTTGAATGTAATAGAGCCAATGTCAGGCGTGCGCTTTCTACGCTTGCAACCATGCATGTGGTGCAATTACAGCCTAATCGAGGTGCTTTTGTATCCACGCCTTCGCCGAAAGAAGCTGGCGATGTGTTTGAAGCCCGCCGCACGATTGAGCGGACGCTTGCACGTAAGGTAATCAAGAACATCACTCCGCAAGATATTGCTGATATGCGCGCCACGATAGCCGCTGAGGCTAAAGCACGTGCGCAAGGCGATAAGCCCGCAGAACTTCGCTTGTCACGTACATTTCATATGCATTTGGCTACCATCGCTGACAACCAAGTCCTAGAGCGGTTTTTGAGTGAATTGACGCTACGTACTACCTTAATTATCGGCTTGTATAATAAGGTCGGATCGTCCAATTGTGCCGAAGATGAACATCTTGATATGGTACAGGCTATCGAAGCAAAGGATGAAGAACGCCTTCTATTATTAATTGACGAGCATTTGAATCATTTGGAGGCTGGGCTTGATTTTGAATGCTCTGCAAAACCATTCTTTAGCTTGGCAGAGCAGCTGACCATCGTACCGGTCTAACTTTTCAAAAAAACATGTGTTCAAGCACGTTAAAAGACCATGTACTATTTTAAGAGCATGGTTTTTAAACCTGATTAACGATAGGATTTCAGGCACTTTTAGATCTTTATAGAATCTATTTTTATTAGAAAGTCTTTCCTTCATCTCCTGTTATACATCTTGCCTTTTCTCCCCTAATTGTTCCTTAGTTATCCATGCTGTACTGGCATTTCTTTTGCAAGGCATTTATCTCAGTAGCGCGTTATGATTTTTGTACTTCTATTTAGGACTGATTATGGTGACGAATCAATTGGCAGCTAGAGACGATGTTAATGTTAGAGTCAAGGCTAGCAATTAAAGATCCTAATCTTGAAATTGACTAGCACAACACGCATATCTCAATGCAGCAGCCAATATAGTCGACTCACTCTAAAAAAAATACAATACTGCTGAGATGAATTTTTCGCAGCCTCTGTCTGGCTTGCGCACAGCAAGCGAGGAAAACTCATCCCAGCAGAACGGTGTTACAGTATGTACTCCTTTTATTTTGAACTGACTATATTACTAATACTCAGTACATTCCCGAAAATGATGTCAAGCCAACTCGCATCAACTACCCATTACCTAGCAACAGCTTCAATTTAGTGGTTGGTTCAATGGATGAAAGCCCCTATTTTTAGTCCCTTATTTATCCTATAATGGGTAGCTTTTATTTTTGCTAAACATGTCCGTTGGTTTATGAGTCACCTTATAATATTGCGCATCCTAACCCTTATCTTTCCACTGTATAAATAGAGACAAAGACAACGACTATGACCGAATCTATCGACTATAAAGACACGCTGAACCTTGCCGATACGCCCTTTGCTATGCGCGCAAACCTTGCCAAACGTGAGCCAGATTGGCTTGCTGAGTGGGAAGCGGATGATGTGTACGGCAAAATTCGCAAGGCGCGTACAGGTGCGACCAAATACATTTTGCACGACGGCCCTCCATACGCCAATGGTCAGATTCACTTAGGTCACGCGGTCAATAAAGTATTGAAAGATATTATCGTAAAGTCAAAAACCTTATCAGGATTTGATGCGCCTTACGTGCCCGGTTGGGATTGTCATGGTCTACCTATCGAGCAAAAAGTCGAAGCCAAAGTCGGCAAGGTCGGTCAAAAAGTCTCTGCTACCGAGTTCCGCGGTCTGTGCCGTGAGTATGCAAGCACGCAGATTGAGCTGCAAAAGGCAGACTTTAAACGTCTAGGCGTGTTTGGTGATTGGGACAACCCTTATCTCACGATGAACTTCCATCAAGAAGCCAACATCGTACGCGCACTGGCTAAAATTTATGACAATGGCCATGTGACCCGCGGTATGAAGCCAGTCAACTGGTGCTTGGATTGTAGCTCTGCCCTAGCTGAAGCCGAAGTTGAATACCAAGACAAAGTATCTGATGCTATCTACGTTAGCTTTGATGTGCTTGATACCGAAAAGGTTGCCGCATTGAGCAAAATCGATGGCAATATTGCAGCCGTTATTTGGACCACGACGCCTTGGACATTACCTGCTAACCAAGCGATCGCTGTACATCCTGAACATGACTATAGTGTCGTCGCGACTGACAAAGGTAACTTCTTATTAGCAACTGACCTTATTGAAACGGCATTAACCGAGCTTAAGCTCAGTAATAAAGGCGTATTGGCAACCGTATCAGGGCGTGAGCTTGAAGGTCTGCGTGCCCAGCATCCATTGATTGAAGATCGTCAAGTGCCGCTTATCTTAGGCGATCACGTAACCACCGATAGCGGTACTGGTCTGGTACATACTGCACCCGGTCACGGCCTCGACGATTATATCGTTGGTCTTAAATACAACTTGCCAGTTGAAAACCCAGTGAGCGGTACAGGTGTCTATTTAGAAAGTGCAGCGGTATTTGCTGGTGAGCATATCTATAAAGCCAATCCAAAAATCATCGCCACCCTACATGACAACGGACACTTAATTAGCCATACCAAAATTGAGCATAGCTATCCGCATTGCTGGCGTCATAAGTCGCCGATTATCTTCCGTGCAACGCCGCAGTGGTTTATCAACATGGAAACCAAAGGTCTGCGTGAGCGTGCGCTTGCGGATATTCCAGCGGTCAAATGGACGCCAGCATGGGGACAAAACCGCATTGAATCTATGATGACTGGTCGTCCAGACTGGTGCATCTCACGCCAGCGTACTTGGGGCGTGCCGATTGCCTTTTTCACTCATAAAGAAACGGGTGAGCTGCATCCTAATACGCTTGAGCTAATGGAAGTAGCCGCGAAAAATATCGATGCAGGCGGTGTTGAAGCTTGGTTTGATGCCAGTTGTGAAGACTACTTAGGCGCGGAAGCCGCTGATTATGATAAATCTACCGACACTTTAGACGTTTGGTTTGATTCAGGGACAACGCATTTTGCCGTTCTCGAGCAACGCGATGAATTAACCAATCCAGCTGATATGTACTTGGAAGGCTCTGACCAACATCGCGGTTGGTTCCAGACGTCACTGCTTACGTCTGAAGCGATGTACGAGCGCCCACCGTTTAAGCAAGTGTTGACCCATGGTTTTGTGGTCGATGAAAACGGTCGCAAGATGAGTAAATCACTGGGCAATATTATCACTCCGCAAGACGAGATTAATAAAACAGGCGCAGATATGCTGCGTTTGTGGATTGCGTCTAGTGATTATCGTTATGAGATGAGCGCGGGTAAAACGGTCTTTAAAGGCGCGATTGACATGTATCGCCGTATTCGTAATACCTTGCGTTTCTTGCTGGCCAATACCGATGATTTCGATCCAATAACCAACAGCGTTGATATCAATGAACTCGTCAGCCTTGATAAGTTCATCATTGAGCGTACGCAAACCGTGCAAGCACAGATCATTACTGCGTATGATGCCATGGACTTTCACCAAGTCACGCAACATATTGCAGCGTTTTGCTCGCAAGACTTGGGAAGCTTCTATTTAGATATTATCAAAGACCGTCAGTACACGACCCAAACTGATGGACAGCCGCGTCGCTCTGCGCAAACGGCTATTTATCATATCGCCCAAGCATTGATTCGCTGGATTACGCCGATTTTGTCGTTCACCGCGCAAGAAGCGTGGGAAGTACTACATAGCAACAATGCTGATGAAAGCGCTTATGTATTTACGGAAGAATGGTACGAGTTCCCAGAGTTTGAGTTAAGCGCCATCAGTACCGATGACTGGCAACGTATCATGCTGGCTAAAGATATGGTCAACAAACATATCGAAAACGCCCGCGGTGAAAAAATCATCAATGCTAACTTATCAGCTGACGTTGACTTATATGCCGACGGCGCGATGCATGCAAGCTTAGCCAAGCTTGGCGAAGAGCTACGTTTTGTACTTATCACTAGTAGCGCGACCTTAAAGCCGATGAGTGATGCACCTGCTGCTGATACAGATAATGCCGCAGAGCAAGCCGAAAATAGCACTGAAGAAATGTCAGACTTAGTGGTAAATGTTAGCGCCGCGACTGGTACCAAGTGTGTGCGCTGTTGGCACATCCGTAATGACATCGGTACAGATGCAGCACATCCTGAACTATGTGCTCGCTGCGTAACCAACGTCATTGGTAACGGCGAGGTGCGCCACTATGCCTAATTCTACGCCTAACCCAACGGACTCACCTGAAAATAAGAAGCCTGATATCGAGCTCGACAATGCACCTAGGCCTGCTCATGCGACCACGGGTAGCTCAACGACGCCGAGAAGTCGTTTGACCAAGACCCCAAAAATGATTGCAAATGGTAGCCGCGCTTTTATGTGGTATTTGCTGTCGCTTGCCGTGCTTATCATTGATCAGTGGACGAAATGGCTGGCTGAAACCAACCTGACATTCCATGAGCCAGTGCCCGTTATCGAACCATTTCTTAACTGGACCTTAGCGTACAATTATGGTGCTGCGTTTAGCTTTTTAGCCGATGCAGGCGGTTGGCAAAAGTGGTTTTTCTCGGGTCTTGCTCTAATCATGTCGCTGTTCTTGATAGGCTATTTGATAAAGGCTCCACGCCAAGCCAAGCTGCTATCTACAGGTCTAGCACTAGTGCTCGGCGGTGCAGTTGGTAATCTGATAGATCGCTTGCTACATGGTCATGTCATTGACTTTATTCATGTGCACAACGCGGATGTCTGGCATTATCCGATCTTTAATATTGCCGATATGGGCATCAGTATTGGTGTGGCGATGATTGTCATTGATATGCTGTTTTTAGAAAAGAAGCGTGAGGTTTAGCGATTATAATCGTAAATAGTTTTTAGATTTAGCAGGTGGGTTTACAAATACGTAACCCACCTTTTCTTTTGCCTGTTATTTTTGCTAAGTTAAGGTGTTGGAGCTGCTCCTGCTATACATTCCTGCTCATCTAACCAAGCGTAAGCAATTGGTAACGCATTTTGAACACACTTCAAGCAATTCTAATTCTCAACGTTGAGATTTTACCAAAGAGATTAATCGCCAAAAACTCAGGATTTCTTTGCTCACCTTTTTTAGCTGTTTATTTGCCTATTTATTTGTTTATAGAGCTGTAAAACTATGCTTATAAAGTGCAACTTATTATAACCATACAACATACAAGCAAACGATGGAAAATAATTTAGAATAAGTTATAAAATAAGATTTTTGCACAAATAAAAGGGTTTTTCTATGTCAAACACTCAAACAAGACCTATTTATCAAAAGAAAATTTCTGCTTCTAAAAATTCTAGCAGTGAGCGCACTGATTCTAATACCCTGACTTTGTCAGTATTACAGGCAGATATCACCACGCTAAACGTGAATGCCATTGTCAACGCCGCCAATTCAAGTTTGCTTGGTGGCAGCGGTGTAGATGGCGCGATCCATCGAGCGGCGGGGCCTGAGCTACTAGAATACTGCCGCACACTAAATGGCTGCGCGACAGGCGATGCCAAGATCAGTCCGGCATTTAATCTGCCCTCTCAGTATGTAATTCATACTGTAGGACCTGTTTGGTATGGTGGTCATGATAATGAGGCAGCGTTACTTGCTAGTTGCTATCAGAACTCGTTGAATTTAGCGATTGAAAACAATCTTGCCAGTATTGCCTTCCCCGCTATCAGCACTGGCGTGTATGGATATCCGCTGGAGCAAGCGACTGAGATTGCGGTTAATACTGTCGAAGAATATATGCAAAGTGGCTTAAAGAAGGCAGCTGACCTTTCAATCCGTGAAGTGATATTCTGCTGCTTTTCGGCAACAGATGCCGCGCTTTATAAGCAAGTATTAGAGTTGCATTGAAACAACTATTATAAAACTATCCACCAAAAAAATAGCCACTACATATAGTGGCTATTTTAATATGCTAACTTTGCAATTTATCAAAACATTTAGCAATCAATCATCTGCGTGGGTTTGCTCAAATTCAGCATGTTCAACTTGGTACAAGGCACCAAGACGTTGCTGTAAATCCGTATCTAAAATCTTTTCCGCTTGTTTGAAAAACTCATTTTCTTCTTCTTCTAAATGATGACGTACTTTATGAATCAAATCTGCACAAGTCTTATCCCACTTCTCTTGTCCAATACGACCATCATCTAAAGTCTCCATCATCTCATCCATCTCATGATGCTCAGTAATGGCGTGACGAGACAACTCCAGACCTTCATCATGCTGCATAACTGGTACATATAGATGACGCTCTTCAGCCGCTGCATGTGCCTGTAGCTCTAGTTTAAGATCCTCATAAACGGCTTTACGCTGCGCATCACTCTCTGTTTTTTCAAGCTTGTCGCATAGCTCGCGTTGAACCTCATGTTTTTCAATTAACGCCGCAAAAATATCTTGTTTCAAATCAACGTCAGTATCGTTACTCATGGATTTTTCCTCTTTTAAATTATCTATGTATCAACTATTTAAATAGTTTTATTAAATATCTCAATATAATAACAATATTAAAAGCGATTATTGTCATCTATCAGTTATCGATAGACTATCGTTTAGTTAACATCATCTACTAGATCTTGATGGGTTAAGCCAAGCCACAATAATCAAACCAAGCCACACCAAAAACTGACCTACAACAGCGCTTCCAAAATGCTAAATTGTCCACCTGACAATATAAACAACAACCCTGCCATATTAATCACTACCGTCAAATAGTAAGTCATCCGAAACTCAGGCTTTTGTGATTTATGACGCAAATACGTCTGTGCGACCATCGCTCCTACCCAGCCACCAAGTGCACTTAATAGATGCAACGTTGTTTCGGGCGTACGCCAATCACCATTTTGGGCAGCGGCTTTGTCTTTGGCATACATTGCGTAAGTTATGAATCCTAAAGCCACATACCAACCTATCACTAGCCAGCTGAGCTTGTCTGTTGCAGCCAATAGGATTAACACGCCATAAAAACCAATACCGAGGAACAAACGCTTCTTTTGTCCCTCCTCAAATTCTGCTTGTACACTGCGCTTTTGATTACGTTTACGAATTTGTTGATTCTTTTGTGCCATTTTTTGTTGCACGAAGCTCAGCTCTTGTACTTGTTTAGCTTGCAGGCGACCCTGATTATCTCGACCAATCGTAAAGACGACTGACTCGCCAATCTTGGGGCGACGCTGGGCTTTGAACTCGCTAACATGAAAAAATACGGACTCACCAACCTCAGTTTCAATAAAGCCAAAGCCTTTATCTTCTTGCCATTTGTTAATATGACCTTGCTGTTTAGTGCTTAGGTTTTTCGTTTTCGTATTCATAGTTTTTTTATCATCGATTATTTTTACAACTATTATATAACTTTCCTGCACTCACAAAAAAAGCTAAGAGCTTTACTCTTAGCTTTTTTACTGCTTATAAAGTGTCTAATAATATATGAAAAACCATATCTTTCAAACAATAGAGGAAAATATAAAGTAATTTTCCTTATTTACTAGCCTTTTACTCTACAGCATTAGCTGATAAGAAAAGCGACTTTGATAAAGATGAGAAGAAATCCTGATATATTTTAGGATTCTCAATTGGCTTTAGGTTGTACTGAGCGTTAGCTCTAACGATTACAGACTTGCTAGAAGAAGAAGGTCTCGCGGTTACAGTCATTCTAACCTTGTTGCCATTGTATAATCTTGTAGCCGAAACTGTACCAAGGTCAGTATCAGCCTTATCAATTACAAAGCTCAAATCCTGTAACGTTGATATGACATTTCTAACAATTATAGTTTTATCACTAGTATCAAAAGATCTAGTTTGCATACTACGTAATTCTACTTGATTGTCAGCGCCTAAAATTCTGGCATCATGAGTTGTAGCACAACCAGTAATCAAAGTTAGACAAGCTGCGAATAAAGCTATTTTTAATGTATTCATATTTTTTGAGCCTCTAAGAATACTGATTTAGATAGTTTGTTAAAGAACTCAGCATATAGCTCTTCGGTTTTCATTGTTTCGGCTTTGGTTACTTGTCCTTGTGTATTCGTCACAATGCGTTGGAAAGTAGCTCTAGCTAAATAACCGTTTTTATTATTTTTAGACGGCAACGTTACGAAACTAACTTTTATTTGTTGCTGGCTATCAATCGACATGTTTCCGCCACCAAGTACAGCTAGCAATACAGCACCCGCTATCTGCGCATTGTTAGTAGCATCTACAGTTTTAGACGCGGTCACAACACCTGATTTTGTCTCTGTTTCATCTATTGAATATCCCATGTCTTGCAACACAGCTACTCCAGCTGAAAGAAGTTCTACTTCGTTATTTGTTTCAAAAAATCTCGACTGCAATTGTCGATCTTGTAGTGAAGTCTCTGCTACTTGGAATAAGTTTTCTGGTGCAGTTGTTGCACAACCTGTTATTCCTAAAGCGCAAGCAACAAATATGTATTTAAGCTTTTTCATTTAGTTTGCCTTTAGAATTTCGAGGAATGGTAGGCAAAGTCTCTTACCAAGTTTTGCTCATCAAATTTTATTATGATAGTCAATGTTCTTTGTGATCTAGATGATGCAGCTGAGCTCGTCTGACCACCAGCTAGAACAGCAAATACCCAACCTGTACTTGATGACTGTACGGTATCTGTTGCTACTTTGTCGTAAACCCAAACTTCTCTTCTTTGATCATCTGTAGAAACCATGTTTGGTGAGCCAAGTGCTTGTAATACATCTGCGCCACTCATTCCAACTTTGATCTGTTTTTGGACAACTCCTACAGAGAGATTGCTATTGCTTTGCACTTGTTCAGCATGCTGAGATGCTGAAACACAGCCACCGAGCGATAAAGCAGCCAATAGCGTAAATATGATTTTCATTTTTCTCTTCCTTCCTTTCAAATTAACAAGTAATTTAGCTGTACTGCTTAAGTATCTACGATATTAAGATTAGTAACTTACTTAATACTAATGTCTCAAAGAGATGTAGCAACGTAATAAGGCTTAAATAAGAGACTTTGATCTTATGTCAGATGACATCATGGTGAAGTCAAAATCAAAAATGTAAAAAGCAAATGAGATTAAGCCAATGTTCAAAAACAAGCATAATAATGAGTCAAAAACCACTTACGCTCTAAAACAACTTTAACATCTTAATTACAATAAAGGAACTTAAGTAAACAAAAATTTATCTTTGAGATACAATCAATATTTTCGCTTTTTGCAGCGATTGATAATAATTCAAATAAATTAAATAGTGCACCTTACAATAATATAAATGATAGGTACTATTTAAAATCTTATCTCTATTTTGAAGCCTTCTGATGGCACAATCGTGCTTAGCTAGGTGATTATGCTAAACTCTCTATTATAATTAACCCTCTAAATCTTATTCAATAAAAGACACATTACTATGACCGATTCTCAATTTATTAATCCTAACGAGGACACGCGCATCACCTTTGGCAGCCTCGTTAAGCTACATTTTGAAGTGTCGCTAGAAAACGGCACCACTATTGATTCAACCTTCAACCGTGATTCACCCGTGACGCTAACTATTGGTGATGAGAGTTTATTACCAGGTTTTGAGCAAGTACTGATGAACTTACGTGCTGGCGACACTCGCTCCGCCCACCTTGATCCTGAGCAAGCTTTTGGTGAGTGGAATCCTGAAAATATACAGCATTTTAGTCGTACTCAATTCGCTCTCGTCACTGACAGTCCAGAAATTGGGATGTTGGTCGAATTTGAAGATAAAGGTAAAAACACCCTACCCGGTACGATTAGTGCTATCAATGATGATGAGATAGAAGTGGATTTTAATCATCCTCTTGCTGGTCAGTCAGTATTGTTCAAAGTAAAGGTCTTTAAAGTGACTCCACCTGGCGTCACTGGCGTCCAAATAATGTGATAGCCTAAAAATAATATATGGAATAAACAATCTCAAAAAGGATACTCGTATGCAATATCAAATGCTTCCGCAAATCGACGAAAAAGTTTCTAAAATCTGTCTAGGTACGATGACATGGGGACAGCAAAATACTGAGGCTCAAGCACATGAGCAAATGGATATGGCGCTAAGCGAAGGCGTAAATTTTTGGGATACTGCAGAGATGTATCCTTCACCGCCGGACAAAGACAAACAAGGTGACACCGAACGTTACGTCGGCACTTGGTTCAATAAAACCAAGCAGCGCGACAAAGTCATACTCGCTAGCAAAATGTCGCCAATGAGCTTTTTACGTGACGGACAAACCCGTTATACCGCTGAACAAATAAGTAGCGCTATTGATGGCAATCTTGAGCGTCTGCAAACGGATTATATCGATATCTATCAGCTGCACTGGCCTGAACGTCAATCAAACTATTTTGGACAGCGTGGTTATACTGAAGACATGGCCGCGCAACCGTTAGAAGACTTAACGCCATTTTTGGAAACCATCAGCGCTTTAAACGATGAGATTAAAAAAGGTCGTATTCGTGCTTATGGACTATCCAATGATACCGCTTGGGGTTTGATGCGCTATCTGTGGGAAGCAGATAAAAATGGTCTAAAAGCACCGATTACTGTGCAAAATCCATATAGCTTGCTTAACCGTTTATATGAAGTAGGAATGGCAGAGATTTCGCATCGTTCGAACGTCGGTTTACTCGCTTACTCACCGCTTGGCTTTGGCGTACTATCAGGTAAATATCTCGATGGCAAACGACCTGCTGGTGCACGCTTGACTAAATATGACCGTTTTGAGCGCTACGTTAATGAACAGGCAAAAGAAGCGACGGCTCAGTATGCCAAGATAGCAGCTGATGCCGGATTAGATATGGCTCAAATGGCACTGGCATTCGTCAATTCACGCTCATTTGTCACCAGTAATATCATTGGGGCAACGACTCTCGAACAGTTAAAGTCAAATATCGACAGCATTAACTTGACCTTGACCACCGATGTAATTGACGCTATAGAAGCGGTGCATACACGCCAGCCTAATCCGTCTCCATAGAGTTGTATGACTAACCTTACTTAGTGGTTATCACTGACATAAAAAAGGCGCAAATCGCTAGTGTTATCGCTGCGATTTGCGCCTTTTCTAATAGCGATTTCAAGCACTTCAATAAATTACGAAGTTGAAGCCAATTTTTCTATTTTATTAGCAGGTTGACTTAACACGCGATTATGTAGCTCCGCTAAACCATCTTGCATACGCTTCTGTAATATATTGGTCAGCTCACTCTTACTACGGCCGTTCGGGTCTAACGGCTCAAGCGGCAATACATAAGCGGTCACATCTTTACTATCTAACACCCGTTTTATACTGGTTTTCATCGTAAGCTTGCCATAATAAGGCAACTCTTCACTCAACGTGCCGTCCTTATTAACATAGCATAACACTAGCGGCTGAATAGGCACGTCAGCGTCGATAGCCGATTGCAATAAGGTGCCATGAATACGTTTTACCTTTTTGCCATCAGTTGTGGTCGCTTCGGGGAAAAATATCACCGAAAAGCCTTCATTCAAGAAGCTGGCAATTTGCGTCGTGACTGAGCCTACGTCACCAGAGCCACGTTTAATAAACACTGTTCCTGCTGCATGCACAAGCTTACCGAAGATAGGCCAATCACCAATCTCTGCCTTTGATAAAAAGAAGGCTGGACTGACTGTGCCGACTACCGGAATATCCATCCATGAGACATGGTTGGATACCCATAGACCATGATGTTGCGGCACAGGCTCAACTTGGACAATTTTAACGCCAAAGGAGCCTGCCATCTTGCGGCAAAAGGTCTGGATATAGCGTGGTAGCGTCTCACGTGGTGGCTCACGAAAGGCACCAATACGTTGCGCTGTCCGCATACCACCGGCAATAGTAGAGGTCATACCAGCGATTTGCTTACCACGACCTAGCTGTTTTCTGAGCGAAAAGCCTGACTTAGATTGGCTCATCTGTGTCCCTCATAATTAGATAACTGTTTGGATAATTATTTATTTAAATTAGAAAATTTGGATTAAGTCTGCAGGTTAAGACGTACATCTTAACGGCAAAAAACGAGATAAGTATAACAAAATTTTGTCAGTCAGTGACGATTTGTTCACTCAGTCCTAACATGCTACTTTTGGCCTAATACTCTTTATTATTTTACTAAAATTTCACTCTGTTTATTTAGCGTTTTTTATCATTATTACTATTCACTTTGAAGACTGTACTATTAATAAGGATAAGTTTTACAAATAGCTCTGTAACATAAAACAATCGTTAATTATCTTTATACGCTTTAATATCAAGACATCAGACCACATATAGACCTTATCTTAACGCTGCTTTAATGAGCCAATCTCATATAATAGTAGCGATTTATTTACTCTATTCATAGGTGATACTCTTTGGATTATTTTGAAAGACATTCAGGTGGCGAACGCGCCATTATCGTACATTTAGACATCCGTCAAATCCAAGATCCTGACGATCTAGGCGAGTTTGAGCTGTTGGCGGATTCGGCAGGTGCAGATCGTTTAGCACTCGTCACTGGCTCACGCTCAAGACCAGATGCCAAATACTTCGTTGGCAGCGGTAAAGCAGAAGAAATCGCTGAACTGGTACGTGAACATGACGCCGATATTGTTTTGTTTAATCATAGCTTATCGCCATCACAAGAGCGTAATGTTGAGGCGTTGATTAAATGCCGCGTACTTGATCGCACTGGTTTAATTTTAGACATCTTTGCTCAGCGTGCGCGTACTTATGAAGGTAAGTTGCAGGTAGAGCTGGCACAGCTGAACCATTTGTCTACGCGCTTAGTACGCGGTTGGACGCATTTGGAACGTCAAAAAGGTGGTATCGGTCTGCGTGGTCCAGGTGAAACTCAGCTTGAGACAGATCGCCGCTTACTACAGACACGAGTCAATCAGCTTAAGAACAAGCTTGATAAAGTAAGACAAACTCGCGCGCAAGGTCGAGCTAAGCGTCAAAAATCAGATGTGCCAACGATTTCATTAGTTGGCTATACTAACGCGGGTAAGTCAACTTTGTTTAACCGCTTAGTTGATGAAAACATCTATGCAGCGGATCAGCTATTTGCAACCTTAGACCCTACTTTACGCCGCTTAGACTGGCAAGGCGTGGGGCGAGTAGTGTTGGTCGATACCGTTGGTTTCGTCCGTCACTTACCGCATGAATTGGTTGAGTCTTTTCATGCTACTTTGGAAGAGACGCTAGAGGCTGATTTATTGCTACATGTCATCGACTCATCTAGTGAAGATATGCATGAGCAAATCCAAGCGGTTAAAGATGTCTTGGCTGAGATTAGTAACGATGTACCAGTGCTCAATATCTATAATAAAATTGATTTGACAGGTGAGCCTGCGCATATAGGCTATGCGACCGAAGGTGAACCCAATCGTGTATATGTGTCATCAAAAGACAATCTAGGCATGGAAGAGCTGTCACTTGCCGTGCAGCAATTACTGACGGGTACCCTAACCACGTTTGACTTGACCCTTCCTTATGATGCCGGTCAGCTCAAAAACACACTATACGAGCTGGGTGTTATCCAAGCAGAAAGTTACGATGATACGGGACATGAATGCTTAACCATTCGTCTGCCAAGCGATAGACTTAAGCAATTACTGGGACAAGCGAACTTGTCACCATTAGACGTCTTACCATTAGCGCAAGCAACATTATTGATGCCTACGCTTGAGCCATTTGAAAAAGCTATCAAAGACGATCAAGTTACTGATGGCTTTGAGAATGCTAATACTCAAGAGTCTGATGACTTTCTTGAGACTGATACTAATTTTGACATCGATACTGATGCCAACTTGGATACTGATGAACCATCCACTACTGATTCATCGTCTTAGACCTACTTGATGAGAGTCATGTTTTAATCTAAAACAAAAGCCTGTACTTGCTATCATCTAGCTTGTACAGGCTTCTTTTATTCTAGCCATGCTAACTACTTACGTAGCAAAAACTTTTAGCAAATTCAGGTATTGAACCTTGCTGGTCAGATATGACCATCTAGCAAGGTTTATTAGTCTATCTATTGTGTATATAATCAAGCGAAGTTTATTACAGAGTCAATAAAATTTATTATTGACTGCACACTACTGCCTGTCGCTTATAACCATATTCTATATAGTCGATTCAATTTAAAAGCGGTACAAGGCAACCGAGTGCGGATGTATATGTAATACTTCAAGCGAGATTAACGCAGTAACTCTTTTATAGTGGATTGACTATAACATAGCTTTCTACGCCAACAGCTCACAACCCTTATCCTATCTTACTGATGACATTTACTAATTGCTATCTTGGCAAGGAATGCTTATGAAGACGACTCACTCATCGACTATGCCACCATGGATTGCGTTAATATTGACGCTAGCTATGGTTATTGTTGTCCGTGAAACAGCGGTTGTTATTTGTCAGTGGGCGGGTATTGAAAAAGCCGCCAATGTAGTTGGTTTAGTAGCGATGTTTTTTATTCTTGTAGCATGGCGATTGCTAAAAGGTTTACCGGGCTGGTTGACCAAAGCTAGCAATACACTACTAGTGGATAGCGGCTTTGCCTTTTTGCCAGTATCAGCTGGTGCAGGCTTGCTACTTTTTGCATTAGGTGATGAGTTATGGGGCGTCATGCTAACCATATTGATTAGTACGCTGATACCGCTTTGGGGTCTGGGGCTACTTGCCAATCGTTGGCTAAATCATAATGCAGACAACAATACTGACACTACTAACCAGCAAAAGGGACAGCAATGAGCTGCGGAGGAAAATTATGAGCTTTGATAGTGTATTTATGGCTACCCTTGCAGCGATATTACTGACTCTAGCGGCGCACGTGATTGCTCGCGTATTAGCAAGGAAGATATCTTGGCTGCCTATGGTTATCACTGCGCTTGTATTAGTCATCGTGTTCTTATTCATTCTGCGGTGGGATTACAATAATTATTACGGTGTTGCCAAACCAGTATTCGATCACTTATTAGGTTATGTAACCGTATTGCTAGCTGTACCACTGGCAGCGATGAGTTTTAAAGGTCTACCTATCAAAAGCTTAACTCTAATTGTGGTTATTGCTAGTCTGGTTGGGGCATTACTACCGATGTCATTGGCTTATATATTCTCACTGAGCCATGACACTATACTGGCCTTCGCTACCCGTTCTGTGACCACGCCTATTGGCCTGAGTGTGGCAGATTTGATTAAAGCACCTCTGGCAATGGCTAACTTAATTATTATTGTCTCAGGACTGATAGGTGGCACTTTGGCTCGATTTTTATTTCGCGGTATTGATGACGACCGTGCTAAAGGCTTGGCTTTAGGACTAGCGGCTCATGCCTTTGGTACCGTAGAAGCTTGGCAAATAAGTCATACTGCTGGACGCTATGCTGCGTTTGGACTGGCGGTGAACGGTTTGCTTACCGCAGTTTGGGTACCGATATTCATTGGGGCTTTAGGTATCTAGATATCTTGTATTAAGAGCTACTATATTGAGAGCTCTTGTATCAAGAGCTATTAACTATCAAGTTCACCACTTATCACAGCTATTATCTTCATTAATAATACAAACTTCTGTTCAACCTAACTTTAAGACTATTAACGCTTTATTGATTTTTACCATTTTGCAATCATATTATAGATAGAATTATTCATCTCTCGTTACTAGTTTTAACCAATGGATAGGTAACATTAATATTTTGATTTGGTTAAGATTTTCTTACAAATTAAGAGCTATCAAAATAGTCTTCTTCGTTAAGATTATAGGGTTAAAAGTTATTTTATGTTATAGTAAGCAACTATTATCTTTTGTATCTATTGCAAGTGATTTTTATTAGACGTGATTTTTGTTGGTTATTTATTTTAGCTACTGTTATGAAATTCTATAATCGCGGTAACGACTTTGATAAGCAAAATATCGCGCCTATGAGCAAAGCAATTTGCTACTATTCGATGAAAAGTGATACCTTTATGATAAATATTGCACCCTTCTTTAACCGTTTTTTATCTCCTGTTTTATGGACTACTGTTGCCCTATCTACTTTATCTGTTACTGCTCAAGCCGGTAACATGTATATTTATAAAGACAAAGGTGGACAAGTTCTCCTCACTAACGTCAATCCAAGTGGCAACTTCGATAAATTTACCAAAAAAGTAAAAGTTACTTATTATAAAGATTCAAAAATGTATGATGGTGCCAGCAATAGCACTGATTATGGCAGTAGCTCTGCGAGTAGAAGTGGTACTCGTGATGCCTATGACAGTTATATCCGTGCCTCTGCTTCTCGTCACGGTATTGATCCTGGCTTAATGAAAGCAATGATGCATACTGAATCAGCCTTTAATCCAAATGCACGCTCTCCTGTAGGAGCACAAGGCTTAATGCAATTGATGCCTGCTACAGCTAGTCGCTTTAAGGTTAGTAATCCGTGGAACCCTGCTGACAATATCGAAGGCTCGGCCAAATATATCGCTTGGCTCATGCGCCGCTTCAACAATAATGTTGAATTTGCGATTGCAGGTTACAACGCCGGAGAAGGCAACGTAGATAAATACAATGGTATTCCGCCTTTCAAAGAAACTCGTAACTATGTCAAACAAGTGATGAGCCGTTATCATAGTTTATATAAAAACGATTCTGGTCTCTCAGGTAACACTATGAGCGCAAGCAATGCGTCTGTTAATAGCAATGATAACAGTGGCGGGATGCAAACCGTCAGTTATGGCACTAGTAATAACAGTGGCAGTGCCAGTTATGCTAACTCTGCCTATGCTGCACTACGGTAATTAAAAAGCAGTTATAATATTGAACGTTAGTAATAGACATAAAAAAGCCCGTTAATCAAATAACGGGCTTTTTTATGCTAAATCGAAAACACCGATTAGCAATGGCTACAATAAATTAAAACTTATTTATTGGCTAATGCTTGTGTAGCAGCAACTTCAGCAGCGAAGTCTTCTTGCTTTTTCTCGATGCCTTCACCAACTTCTAAACGTTTGAAACCAAGTACTTTTACGCCTTCAGCTTTTAGAACGTCACCAACTTTTTTCTCATTGTCCATAACGTAAGGCTGACGTAGTAAAGTTACTTCGTCTAGGTATTTACGTAAGCCACCTTCAATCATTTTCTCAACGATGTTGTCAGGCTTGCCAGACTCTTTCGCTTTTGCTTCAATGATATCTTTTTCGCGTGCTAGTACGTCAGCTGCAACGTCTTCGTCATCTACTGCGACAGGGTTGAATGCAGCAATGTGCATGGCAAGGTTTTTGCCAGTATCTGCACTGCCACCTTCGTAAGATACAACCACACCGATACGTAGACCGTGACGGTATGATGCAATGTTGTTACCTTCTAGGGTTTCAACACGGCGGATCTGAATGTTCTCACCGATTTTCTGTACTAGAGATACACGAGCTTCTTCAACGGTTTGGCCTTCGCCATACGGTAGCTCAGAGATAGCAGCAACGTCAGTCACGTTGTTTTCTAGTGCAAGGTTAGCCACTTTTTCTGCAAATGCAGTGAAGCTATCATCTTTTGCAACGAAGTCAGTCTGGCAGTTAACTTCTAATAAGAATGCTTTATTGTCGCCTTGAGCGATGATGATAGCGCCGTCAGCTGCGATGTTACCTGCTTTTTTGGCCGCTTTTGCTTGACCAGATTTACGCAAGTTATCGATGGCAACTTCAACATCACCGTTTGATTCTTCTAACGCTTTTTTACATTCCATCATGCCAAGACCAGTACGGTCGCGCAGTTCTTTTACCATTTTGGCAGATACTTTTACTTCTGTCATAAGAGTCACCTTAGTATTGTTATGTATAGGAGTGCTTAATTTCTATGTAATATATTTTCGATATTTGTTATTACTGTGCCGCTCTTATAGCAATGAGAGCGCTCATTATTGGTCGTTATCACAACTATTGCATGTCAAGTATTGTATATAACGAGGACAAATATAAGCGATAATACTCGCCTATTAACGAGCTTCCCATCAACAATAAGGCATGACGAGTAAAACTACATCATGCCTATTGTGAGCTTATACGCTGTTAATAACCTTATATGGATGTCAATAAAAACACTATCAAGACACCCTTATAAAGTTAAACCTTACGGGTCAGCTATTTATTCTGCTGGAGTTGCAGCTTCTTCTGCTTTAGCTTCAGCTGGTGCTTCTTCAGTAGCAGCAGGCGCTTGCTCTGAAGTTTGCTCTTGCTCAGCTTTGCCACCAGCTTGAGTCTGTGCATACTCTTTACCAGCGATAATCGCATCAGCAATAGAAGTTACATACAGCGTCACAGCACGGATAGCATCATCGTTTGCAGGGATGATGTAATCAACGTTGTCTGGGTTAGAGTTCGTATCAACGATACCGATAACTGGGATACCTAGGTTTTTAGCTTCTTTGATCGCGATCGCTTCATGATCTACATCAACGATAAAGATTGCATCAGGTAGGCCACCCATATCTTTAATACCGCCCAGTGAACGCTCAAGTTTTTCCATATCGCGAGTACGCTCTAACGCTTCACGCTTAGTTAGCTTAGCGAAAGTACCATCTTCTGCTTGCTTTTCAAGCTCTTTTAGACGGTTGATTGACTGGCGTAGTGTTTTCCAGTTAGTCAACATACCACCTAACCAGCGATGGTCAACGTATGGCATGCCAGCACGAGCAGCTTGCTCACGGATGATACCGCTAGCAGCGCGTTTAGTACCAACAAATAATACTTTGTTTTTCTTAGCAGCTAGGCCATTCACGTAAGTCAATGCTTCGTTGAATGCTTTTACAGTATGCTCTAAGTTGATGATGTGAATCTTGTTACGTGCACCAAAGATATATGGACCCATTTTTGGATTCCAAAAACGTGTTTGGTGACCAAAGTGAGCGCCGGCTTGTAGTAAGTCACGCATTTCAATTTTAGTTGGATTCTTTGTAGCCATGTCAAATGTCCTGTTGGTTGGGTTATGCCTCCACATCACAAAAACTGCCTATCTAGCGACACGCATTTGCTTACGATCTATGCTTTATATGTGCAACATCGTAATTATCTATTAAATGCAAATTAATCAAGTCGCCAGACACCCAGCAATTTTTTGCCATGATGTGTGTGTCATTGGTTGGTTTAAAAAATTGAGCTATAGTCAAAAATATAAGTAAATTATAGAAATAGCTGCGCTGTATTTTATCATATAACTCATGATAAGCTCCAGCAGTTTATTAAAGCAGATATAAGTTATAAATAATTGTTTTGATTGGATACTTTATCTCTCTCATTAATTAAGTCTAACACGAAGCACTTATTAATGAAGCACAAAAAAACGACGCATATACGTCGTTTTTTTAATCATAGCCAGTTTTGCTGATTAATTTAGATTAAGCGATACAGATACCTATCACTGCCTCATAGCCGCGCCATGTGAAGGGTGTAATGTAACTATGCCGGTCTTTTGGCAGATAAGATACGCTTGGTGCACCTTCAACAATCTTAGGTGGCGAGATGATGAACTCCGAACCAAATTCAGTACGCGCGTTACCAGATATGGTATTGGCCATTTCACCAAGTAAGTCTTTCATCATCGTAATTGATGAATCAGGCTCACCCATAACTTTGATAACCTCGCGCAGCATAATGCTTGGAGCGCTCACATAAACACAGCCTTTAAGAGGGCCTGATATTTCAATAACACCGCTATAGTCATAACCAATAGCGCTTCTGTTGTTATTTAAATAAGGAGTGCTAATAGCCACTTGTGCGTCATCGATCTGCGTAAAAAATGCATTAATCGAACTTAGAAACACACCTAACTTCTCTACTTTAACCATAATATATTATTGTCCATATTCATCACGTGCCAGCAGGATAATTAATCCTGCAGACAGACCACAATCTCGCCGACTTGCGACAGCCAAGTGATGGGAATGATAAAGGAACGCTCACCGCTAGGTAATACAATACTTTGCGGTGAACCTTTAAACACGAACGGTACCGAGATATGAAATTCTGCACCAAACTCATTGCGTGCATTGCCAGCTATCGTATTGGCAACCTCACCCGCAAGGTCCATGTAAATATCTTCACTCTCGTCAGTTTCGCCCATACTGTTTAATATAGAAGCCAGTAATTCACGCGTTGCTGAAAAGTACACCACGCCTTTTTGAACCCCTGATATACCAATTACACCTGTATAGTCATGGACTTTTGGCTGTTTATTTTCTAACAAGTAGGGAGTATCAGCGATGAGCTCTGCACCCCCAAACTGGTTAAAATAGTTGCTAATAATGTTCAAAAAAATCTGTAGCTTTTGTTCTTTCATAATTACATCTACTTAAGTCGTTGGATGATATCAGTCTTGCATCAGCTCATACAAAGATTCTACGAGATCTTCTTCTGAAAAAGGTTTACAGAGAAACCCGCTGGCGCCCAACGATAATGCTTCAATACCTGTAGATTTATCAGACAAAGCCGATACAACCAAAATCCGTACATCAGGATCAATAGCAATAATCTTCTCGATACATTCCAGACCATCCATTTGCGGCATGGTTAGATCCATCGTGATGACATCTGGGCGATGCATATTGAATTTTTCAATGGCTTGAACACCACTGGTTGCTGTAGCAACCAACATGAAATTTCCTGAGTCATAAGCCCGCTGAATCCGGTTCCGGATAATATTGGAATCATCAACAATCATTAGTTTATACATAACGTATCTATTATCCTTAATTAAGCGTTAGGTAGCGTAATGACAAAACGCGTCATCTTGCCATACTCACTATTTATATTGAGCTTACCATCGTATTCTTTTACTTGAGCCTTGATGATATCTAAACCAACACCGCGACCGCCGTCTTCGTCCGCATTCTCCTTGGTAGAAAACCCAGAAGAAAATAGTTGCTTTAGTAAGCCACTATGATCAAGCTGACTCGCTTCTTGTACATCGAAACGACCTTCTTTGACTAGCTTTTCACGAATACTGTCATAGTCAATGCCTTGGCCGTCATCTTGTAAAGTAACAACGAAGTCTTGGCCACTACTTTGCATTTCTAGACCAATAGTACCAACAGCAGGTTTACCCACTGATTGACGTATATCAGGTGTCTCAATACCGTGCACTACAGCGTTACGTAGCAGCTGGATACTAATTTCTTTAACGGTATTTCTAAGGCGTTCTGGTATTCTAACTTGCCCTAAAGTAGTACTATCAAGCTGTACTTGTTTACCTTGTCTTGCTGCAATATCTTGCGCAAAATCATGATAATAAGCTAGTAGATGATTATCTGACTCTTCCTCTAAGTCAATATTATTACCTTCAACTTCTAAATCATTCATCGAAAAGTTTGTTGCTTGAGTCTCGGCTACAGGCGTACTCGAATCTGCCACTACAGAGTTTGGTGTTGTCGCCGCACTGCTATTCGCTGCACTTGCTGGTGACGAACGATTTATACGTTCTCCTAATTTTTCGATAGTATTAGATAGGCTCAATAAGTCATCTAAATGCACTGCCAAAGGTAGGAAATCATTACCTGATAGCTTGCCTTGATTTTGTAGCACGTTAAGCTGGTCTTCTGCCTCTGATGCAATCTTAGTAAAACTATGCAGTTTTAATGCTGAAGCCTCACCTTTCAAGCTATGCATTTCACGATAGATAGAGTTTAACTTAACCTCAAGCTCGTATTGCGTGCTTCCAGGATTCTTCAATACATTATTGATTTTTTCGATATGACTTTTGGTATTAGCGATGAACTCATTAATGATTTTTGGATTTACGTTCAAGATGGTTGTTAACATCTCAATCTGCATGTCATTCTGTGAGCGCTCTTTTTCTAGACGTTGTTCTAAGTAAACAGCGTCTGACACATCATTAACGTTGACCAAAATACGAGCAATATCTTTATCTTCATAAACACGTGAGAATCTAAAATCCAAGAAACGACTGTCTGAACCATGCTCACCAGATGTGTTATGTAGCAAGACTTTATGTAGAGGATTAAGGTCGTTGACAAGTTTCTCTTTAACGCGTGGGTTATATAGTTGCTCAACGAATTGACGGGTGGTCGTTAGATCTTTATCAGAAATACGCCCACGTAGTACGTTGGCAAAGTTTTCTCCTGCCAAGCTGTCAGCGCCAATAATACTATTAAGTGCCTGTGAATGCTGCTGACCGATATTTAAGTCTTTATCAAGCAAGAACAAACCTGTATTAACCGTTTGCATAATCTCTTGTGTTTCGCGACGTGCAGCCAATGCTTCAGCATCAGTATCACGCAAGCGACGTACAAAGAAGAATACGAAGATCAAGAAGTAAGAGAAGATAGCAACAACACCAAGTACCTGAATCAGACGAATGGTATTTGCTTGGTTCTCAGCACTCGTAAATACGTCATCAGTAAGTTGATCTAAAGAGTCGTTAATAAGCAAACTTGAAGTTTTTGCCTGTTCAACCGCTTGAGTCAGCTCATCTGCAGAGTCAACCATGATGTTATCAGCATCTTTCAGATAAGCTTGAATCTTAGGCTCTAAAAGTTGCCATTGCTCATTAGCTGCCGTAATTTCTGCTTGCGCAACACTATCAACTTTCGGCAAATTATAACTGTTGCCATCAGCATCAGTAATCGTGCCGCCTTGTCCGATAGCAGCAATAGAGTCAGTAATTAATGAAGTATTCCGCTCTAAGCGCTCAAAAACCCGCTGCATATGTGGAGAGTTGGTGTCCTCACCATAACTGTTGTCTAAGTCAAATAAGTCTTTAATCACCGCTTGCGCGCTGTTAGCCACTTGGTTGGTTTGGTCAATTAGAATCGTATTTCTTTCTAATAAACTTGAGGTATAAAACGTAAACGCGAGCAAAGCACCGATCAAGGATAAAAATAGTGCAATTGAGATGATCAGACCCTGATAACGTTTATTATCGACATTATGTGTGGTTGCCATTTTGAAAATCCTTTAGTTTGCTTGCTCAGTAGTTTCGGCAGCAGGTTGAGTTCCACCTAACCATTTCTCTTCAATCGCTTTAAACGTGCCTTCTGTTTTAAGCTTGGTGATGCCTTCGTTAACAGTTTTAATTAAATCAGTGTTACCTTTTGCTATAAGTACTACTTGTTGTGCTGATGGCGTATCCTCTCCTTCATAAGGCACGATAGTGACTTTATATTCTGGATGAGTTTTTGCGGTATATTGCAAAATAGGCAAATCATGTAGGATGACGTCAACCTTATTTTGCATCAAGTCTTCAAATAGTAAAAAGGCTGTGGTTCTTGTAGAAAGCTCACCATATTTACCAATCTCTTTTAACTGCTCTGCTGGTTTTGCGCCTTCCATACCTGCAACATGCAACCCTCCTAAATCTTCTAAACTATTTAGTTTTAAATCTTTATTTGAGTACATCATGGCTGATGGATTGAAAAAGTAAGGTGTTGATAGGCCATACTTTACGTTACGGTCGTCTTTGTAAGAGATACCCGATACCGCTAGATCACGACCACCACTCTCCACACTATCGAACATATCCTGCCAAGTCTCTTTATAAAACTCAACCTTAAAGCCTTGCTCTTCACCGATTGCGCGGATTGCATCAATATCGATACCTTGCATATTGCCGTAGTCATCTTGGAAAGAGAATGGAGGCATCGTACCCGTTGTAGCTACTTTAATTACTGGAGCGCTATCAGGTAACTTACTTACAAAAGTATCTTTGCTTTCTGTTACTGCTGGACTGTTGGTATTTGCGCTCTCTTGCGTAGCAGTAGTAGTAGCATTATTAGAATTGCCACAGCCAAATAACCCAACACTTAGTACGATAGGAAGTACTCGATATAATTGCTTCATGATCTGTCCTTGAAAATTGAAAAACATGTACGTTTTAGTTAGTAATGATCGCTAGCTTTAATATTTAGTCATTTATGCAGAATGAAAAATAATTTTGCTTACGTATCTTTTGTATAGTGTATTGATATGCCGTAGTGAAGGCAGATAGCCTTCAACGATAGAATCTTTTGATAAAAAGTTATTGATTCAATATTTTCTAAAAATGCATCCAATAACAATTTAGTATGTTTCTACGACAAATAAACCATATCTTTATTACAGAAATTTACAATGAATAATACTTAAGTAACTTTGCAAAAGCAATCAAGGTAAGCGGATAGTAAATGATATCTATTTTCATTTGATGGTATATAAACATCTGTTTGCGTTTATAGCCTAATGAAAAATACAGTTTCGAGTTTAGGTAGGCTTATATTTTGTTAGGAACACAAAAAAGCATTCATACGTATTAATCGTATGAATGCTTTTTTGTAAAAAACAATATAAAAGGTCAGATCGCTTTGATTTTATCGATTTCTAGCTTGTCTTTAACATTTTTTGCTGTTTTAAAGCCGTTTCAGTCAAGTCTTCACCAAACCATTTTGTCGTTAACACAGCATAAGTACCATCTTTTTTTAACCCTTCTAGCCCTGCATTGACCTTTTTAAGTAATTCAGGCTGATTTTTATCAATGAGGAAAACTTTTCGAGCACCATCTGCACCAATACCTTCATAGTCAAAATATATTGGCGTTAAATCTGATAAATCGTTTAATAAATAGCGAATAACACCAGAATCATCTACGACCGCATCGACTTTATCTTGTGCCATAGCTTGTACTGCTGCAAATGTGGTTGGATACTGTTCTAGAGCACCCACTTTATAATCGCCTTTTGCAAAAAACTGATAAGGTTCAGAATCGCTTAATACACCAATACGCACGTCATTCAAATCATTTAATGACTTGATATTCAATTTATCATCTAAATACACTAGGCTGGTAGGCAGGGGCGCATAAGCATCTGACAGTAAATATTTGCTATTTCTTTCATCACTGTAAGTAAGACCAGCTGCCACCATATCTCTATTCTTACTATCTATATTATCAAACAGCTTCTTCCAAGGATCATTATAGACCTCAACCTTAAAGCCTTGAGACTCACCAATATGATTCATGAGTTCTATATCAAATCCAGTAACATTGCCGTATTCGTCCTTAAACTCATATGGAGCATAGTTTGCTTCAGTACCCATCTTAATCACAGGGGCTGTATCAGGTAACTTACTAACAAAGTCATCTTTACCTTTGGTAGTAGGCGTACTAGTGCTTTCTTGAGTAGCGGCATTATTAGAAGTACTAGAGTTGCCACAACCAAACAAACCAACACTTAGTATGATCGGAAGTACTTTATACAAGGTTTTCATCTTTTGTCCCCAAATTTTAAGAAATTTTATATTTCTTTTAATAACAATCTAATAGATTGTTACACTGATTGATAATTAAGTAACTTTCCAATAGCAACAGCTATTCATCACTTAAAAGTAGTACTGATCTGTATTATCCGAACAAATAACACTTGTTCTTAGACGAATAATAGTGAAGAACATTGTTGAACATATAAAACAAAAAGAAGCATTCATACGCATGAATGCTCTTTAGAGAAAAACTTTTAATTAATTAAAAGTTTTTTTACCTCATAAATATTAAGTATTTGGTTTACGCTGCTGTGAAACTGCTTGCGTCAAATCTTCACCAAACCACTTTGTGGTTAAGGTGGCATAAGTACCATTCTCTTTAAGACTTTTTAGACCTGCATTTACCTTCTCAAGTAACTCAGGTTGATCTCTTTCAACAAGGAGTACTTTGTATGCACTTTCTGCATGAATATCTTCATAGTCGAAATAATTTGGTTGTAAGTCAGGCAGGTCGTTCATAATATAACGAAGGGCACCAGCATCCTCTGCGACAGCGTCGACTTCACCTTGTGCCATTGCTTTTACTGCTAAGAAAGTTGATGGATATGGAGTGACAGATTCAACTTTGTTTTCACCGCTACTAAAATATTTATGTTGTACCGTATCACCGAGCACTCCTATTTTGACACTACCTAAATCTTTTAACGATTTGAGTTCTAAGGATTTATCTAAATATACAAGGCTTGATGGTAGCGGCGCATATGGATCTGAAAGTAAGTACTTCCGATCACGCTCAGCACTATAAGGCACAGCTGCTGCAAGCATATCTCGAGTTTTGTTATCTAAGTTTTCAAACACCTCTTCCCATGGATCACTATAGATCTCGACTTTAAATCCTTGATCTTCACCGATCTGACGCATGAGATCGATATCAAACCCAGTGACACTACCGTACTCATCGTTAAAACCATAAGGCGCAAACTGTGCATCAGTAGAAAGCTTCACTATTGGCGCTGTATCAGGCAACTTACTTACAAATTGACTTTTGTTTTCAACAGCTGCTGTACTACTGTTATTAGCATTCTCTTGCGTAGTCGCGTTATTAGTGGAGTTGCTACATCCAAACAATCCAACACTTAACATAATTGGAAGTACTTTATACAATGTCTTCATAACTCATCCTTGAACATTAGAAAATATTTGCTATACCTCGAATAAAAACTTAATAGATTTGTAGAATATCTTCATAATATTAAATACAAACTATTACATTCGATAATACTTCAGTAACTTTTTGATAGCTATGGACATATACATAAATATAGACAGGTGGGCAGATAAGTTGACAAGTGGTATTAACAACTATTATTAGGAGAATTTGAACGAATAATCACTGATTTAAGATGAAACAGACAGTAGGAACTTTATTAACTGGGCTTACTTGTATTTGAGTTTTACTCATATTTTAATAAAGACATAAAAAAAGCATTCGTCACGTATTAAACGTATAAATGCTTTTTAATTAAAATGTAGTTTAATTTGTTCGTTAGCTATTCTGCATCATCTAAATCCAGATTACGGTCTATCTGCCAAATTAAGAAGCAGCCAAGACTCATCAACGCAAACATGGCAATACCAATCTTAAGTACTGGATTGACCGGAAACAGATTTAACAATAACCCACCAAAGATACCGACCGAAAACATGAGCGAGCCTTGCAATGCACTCGCCATACCAGCACGGCGTTTTTGAAAAGCCAGAGCAATGGCAGAGGCGTTCGGTTGAGTTAAACCTAAACCTGAGATACAGAAGAAAATACAGGCAAGTACTAATGGCAGCCAAGCATCAGTACCAAGAAAGACACCTACAACGAACAGT
Organism: Psychrobacter sp. P2G3; assembly: GCF_001593285.1. Lineage (NCBI taxonomy): Bacteria > Pseudomonadati > Pseudomonadota > Gammaproteobacteria > Moraxellales > Moraxellaceae > Psychrobacter > Psychrobacter sp. P2G3. The sequence goes on along the minus strand of NZ_CP012529.1, from coordinate 540,916 downwards.
ACGCCCGCAGAAATCACCTGCATCATCGCGCCAAAGCGTAATATGCTTAAGATACGAAAGCGATTGGTAAGCCATTGGTTGAGCTGAGTTAATGCTACAAACCCTGCAGCATTCATCCCAAAGAGCCAACCGAAATGCGTCGCTGATATGCCATAAGTGTCCATAATTAACTCGGAAGCAGAGCTAATATAGACAAACATCGCCCCCATCAATAGCCCACCACCAATCGCTGGATAGTTAAAGCTAGGATCTTTTAATAGGCTCCAATACTGACTCAGTACTTCTTTAGCCGGGCGAATATTACGGTTTTCTTCAGTGAGGGTTTCAAAAAAGAAGAACTTGGTTAATAGTAGATTGAGCACCCCAAAAGCTGCCAAAAACCAAAAAATAGAATGCCAATCAAAGAACTGCAAAAATAGCGCACCGAGAGATGGAGCCAATATCGGCGCTAACCCCATTACCAAAATCATAATAGAAAAAGCTTTGGCAGTTTGTTTGGCAGTAAGACGATCACGAATTGCTGCGCGAGTAACGACGGCACCTACACATGCCCCAAGTGCTTGCAACGTACGCCCAGCGAATAAGACATACTCGTTACTGGTCGTAGCACAAATAATGGATGCAATCACATATAAGGTCATACCCATATATAAAGGCTTGACGCGACCAACGCGGTCACTAAAAGGACCGTAGAACAGTTGACCAAACACTAAACCAAAAAAATAGGCAGGAACAGAGTTAGCCATAAATGCCGTTGATACGCCAAAATCATCTGCCATTGATGGTAATGCAGGTAAATACATATCAATGGATAATGGTCCTACCGCAACAATCAGCCCGAGCATCATAATCCATGCAACGGGCAAATCAGCAGAACGCACGCGCTCAGAAGCAACAGGTCTATTAGGCAGAGAGGATTTTGGAGCAGACATAGTTAGGCCGTTTTATATAGGTTTATTATTTTGTTATTGATATTTTAATTGCTTGTAGATTTTATTTATGAATAAAAATAGACTACTAAAAATAATAATTATGCATACATAAGTGTTTATAAACCTAGGTACATAAGCTGACAGTGTTATATCGTACTGCTCGCTTATATTTCAATAGATGTATAACGTTAATAGAACAAACCCTGACAATTAAAAATCAACTAAAATAATGCCTTAAGATATGTTCCAGCTTAACGGAATTGGCGTTTAGCGAAAGCAGTGCTGGCTTGCTTGGCTTTCTTTAATGCAAACTTACGGTTGCGTCCCATCATTAGCTTCAATTGCCACATTTTTTCTTTATACAAAGTAATATTCGATTGCTGATACATCGCATTGATGACTCGCTTGCTAGCAAGTACTGCATCAGGAGAACGCTCGGCGAACTCAGCAGCAAGTGTCTGCGCCTGTTGTAATGGCGACTCGCTACAATGACTAATCAATCCCAATTGCTTCCCTTCTTCTGCATCAATGGTACGTGCACTCATCGCCAGCTCTTTTAGGACGTCTGCACGCACTACTCCTAGCGCTGATTGCGTTAGTCCCATATCTGGCACCAAACCCCATTTAGCTTCCATAATAGAAAGCTTGCAATCAGGATGACTGATACGTACATCACAGGCCAATGCCAACTGCAAACCTGCTCCGATACAATATCCTTCTAATACGGCAATCACGGGAATTGGTACATCACGCCAGACCAAACAAACTCGCTGAAATAAACTCTGGCATGGTTTGATTAATTCCCAAAATGCATAAGCCTGATTTTTAGGATGATTTAAATCACCCAGATCAATACCAGCGCAAAACGTCCCTTCAGCACCATTAAGAATGACAGCACGCAACGTTTTATCCTTGCTAATGTGCCCAGCAGCAGCAATCAGTTCATCAACTACTTTAAAGCTCATGGCATTCTTTTTTTCTGGCCGATTTATCGTAACGGTTGCAATATTTTCAGTCACGCTGACTTGCAGGGTTTTATATTGATAGGCGGTGATAGCATGCATAATGATCCTTAATAATAAATGAGGGAGATAAGATAATGTTCATTTTAGCTGCAACATGCTATCAATCTTAACAGGCTTATATCTGCTATACCTTACGAATAATTGACTGTAGCGCTATCAATATCTTTATGTTTAAAAACACGTTTCCATGACATTATAAATAACTTATCAAATAGCTATTTACTACTTATCTAGCCTATTATTTTAGCCAATATTTATTCAACTTATTTTTTATTCTCATTAAATCATCTTCCATGTCATATCATTTTCGCTTAGACGGTGATAGGTCAATTGCGGGTATGGAGATAGATCAAGCATCTGTAAATTGGTCAACGCGAGCAATAGGGCTTCATGATAAGGCTTGAGCATTGCAAACTGTGCTGGCGTAGTGTGTTGTACATTTAATAAGCACTTATCTTCTAAGTCTTGGCTAGCTTGCCGTAATTGCGGAACACCAGTATAACGACTTGCACCTAAGATTCGATGCGCAACTTGCGCGAGCATGTTTCGGTCTCGTGCCTGCCATGCTTGAGCCAAGGCGTCTTTTTCATCTGCAATCGTATCAATCATCATAATGATTAGCTTAGCAGCAAGATCTGGCTTATTCGCCGAACGGGTCAAGGCGTCTTCCCAGTCCAATACCTTTAGTCCATCAATAGCACTACTCTTCCAACCGTTGTCTTTTGACGACTGCTCTTGTGATTGCCCATCTTGTTCGCTGGAAGACTCTTGCAGTTGGTCTTGGTATTGTAAGCCTTGATAACGCGGCTGAGTAACACGTTGCGGTTCTCGCATATAATCATCACGAGGTTGAATATCCCGCATATAATCGTCACGAATTTTCTTTAATGATAATGGGCGCGGTACTGGTTTATCTACTGGCGTGCTTTTTGGCGTGCTGACACTAGCACTATCTATGACCTCAGGAGCTATGCTATTAATATCATCAGCAGGCGTAACTGTGCTCAGACTTTGTGTGGTTGACGTGCGCCCTAACCATTTTTGTAGCACTTGTAACAATTGCGGTTGGCTGATTGGTTTGCCAACATAATCATCGATACCGCACGCGAGCAGCTTGTCACGCTCGTCAGATAATCCATGCGCGGTTAACGCAATAATAGGAATATGACTATCACCGACTTCGATTTTGCGAATTTGCTGCGCTGCCTCGCGTCCTGACATGCGCGGCATTTGGATATCCATAAAGATAAGATCGATACTGTCTTTATCCTGTGCCTTATCTTGCGCCTTATTTTTTGAGTTAGCCGATTTTTCTTCTGTGTGCATATCTGTAGTCGATGCAGTATTAGTAGAAGCTGTATTGATTTGAGCACGAGCTTGGGCTTTTGAAATCTGCGTTTTGTTGGATAAGCTTTGCTGAGTAGGTTTAGCATTTTTTATATTTTTAGTTTGCTGTTTACTAATCAATTCAATAGCATCAAAGCCACTATTGGCAGTAATGACGTGAATGCCAAGCTCGCTGAGAAGTGCATCTAACACCAAGAGATTGGGCAGATGATCGTCTACAGCAAGCACAGTCACGCCATGCCAGCGCGGTGCTTGCGCTTCGATTGGTTCGCTTTTCTTTTGGGTATCAAGCATGGCATACAGCTGCCTTTTATCCAACGGCTCATATAGGATATTGGCGTGATAACGGTTCAATAGTGCCTGATCGGCGGCAACCTGATAGCCAAAGACAGCGAGCTTACCTTGATAATGCAAACGAATTTGTTTAAGCAGTGCCATCATGTCATCTTGAGTATCATTATCAACGATTACCCAGTCCCAATAATTGCCCTGCTCTTTGAGCGACTCAAGCACACCTGGCAAAGAGTTGGCCTGAGTAAGCTTAATCGGTAAGGTCTGCAAGCTGGCTTTGAGTACTTGTCTGGAAGCGTTGTGATTGATCCAAACCAAGACGTTAAATTCATCATTTTCGCTGGCAAGTGGCGCCAGTACCGGTAATGCAATGGTCTGCCCTGTCGCCGCTTCTAACACATCGATATGAGTTGGCATGCGGAACCAAAACGTCGCCCCTTGATTGGCTATGTTCTCTTGGGCGTTATCATAAAAACCAATATCACCGCCCATAAGGCGCGTTAATTGCTTAGAGATTACAAGGCCCAGCCCTGTGCCGCCATACTGACGTGTAATGGATGGATCGCCTTGGCTAAAGCTTTGAAATAACATCTTTTGATCTGCTAGAGAAATCCCTTTACCACTATCTTGGACACTAATCATCAGATAATTATCGCGATGATCGTCCAAGCTTACCCGCACTACTACATCACCGCTATCTGTAAACTTAATGGCATTACCGACTAGATTGGTCAAAACCTGCTTAAGGCGTAGCGCATCACCCACAATGCGCATTGGCACATCATTGTAGAACAACACGGCCATACGTAGGCCTTTCTCCGCCGATACTGGAGAGAGCATATCGACCACGTCATATATGGTGTCGTAAAGGTCAAACTCATGACGATCAAGCACCAACTTACCTGCTTCAATCTTAGAGAAGTCCAACACATCATTCACGAGCGCCAGTAGATGCGCAGACGATTTACGAATCGTATGCACATATAAGTCTTGCTCAGGATTTAGCTCACCGTGGCGTGCCAGCAGATTGATAAAACCATCGATGCTATTCAGCGGTGTCCGCAGCTCATGACTAATATTGGCTAAAAATGCAGATTTGGCTTGGCTGGTTGAAATCGCATCATCACGCGCATTGCGGATAGAGATGTTTTGCATTTCCATCTCATCAAAAGCCAGACGTAAGTCATCCTCGGTCTGTTCAGCATGATCTTTTAATTCTTGAAAACTTGAGTGCAAGCGCCGTAAAGTTTTTACCAAGTCTTGTTGCAGCAAGTTCAACTCACCATCGGACTCTACTGGAATAGGCTTATATAAATTATCTACATGAGTACGCTGTAGCTGCAAACGCAGCTCATAAATAGGCGCAATCCAGCGTTTGGCATAAATATTAAGACTCAACAGCAAGATTAAGATAGTAAAGAGACCGGTAATAACCAGCGCCATAGCGATACGGTAGCGCGCAATGTAAAGCGGTTCATTATCCATATCGACGAACAGCCACAATCTTTGTCCTTCAAAATCACCCAATACGCTGCCATAAGCCGTACCAATAGGCGTGGCTTGCTGTGATAAAAAATTTTGCGACGTATCAATTAAAGGCCAGCTTTCACTAACCCCATAACCTACCGTCGCGAGCACCTGATCATTCTCATTGATAATTGCAATGCGTTGTACATGCTGTTCCGACTGCATACGACTCAGTCTATCGCGAATCGATACCAATGTTGCCATGGCGCCTTTAGGAGCATCAGTTGTCGCACTGAGACTTTCATCAATTACTCGAGCAGTAGATGAATGAGAGGTAGGCATTCCTCCCAGCGCTTCTTCTGATAGTATTGCACTACTCAATCTACCACCACGAGCACTAATATAATGGTCTGAATGTACTTGAGATAAGGGTAGATTTTCAGGTCGGATATTGTTTTCAAGTGCCGCTTGGCTAGCAGCCGCCATATCACTAACCATATTTTGAGAATTTTCCTCATTAGCTTTTGACTGCTGACGTTCTTGCTCCAACAATGCAGGGATCAGCTCAGTTACCATAGGTTTATAACGAATCAACACGGCTTCAGCTAAAGCCTCTTGCTCTGATTCACTGGCACGCATAGTTTCATGAAAAACTAGAATGCCACCGACCGCTGCCAACACACAAATCGGCAAAAACACCAATATGATCAACTGACCATAGGCGCTACTGGTATCAAAGCGTTTTTTGTATGCCATGTTAGATTTAATCCCTACAGACGTTTATGCTATGTATAAATAGCAAATATAAGCCGTTTTGCCTAGGGCATGTCCTCATTTTAAAAATGGTGATAAAAATCAGATAAATTGCAGTCAAACAAGGAAAATAGCGCAGATAATATCGAGATATTAACCAGCTGTTTGGCAAAATTTAGCCATTTTTAGTCCATTTAGATGATAATCGATTGAATTGAGGCCATGCCCTAATAATTAACTTTCTAAATATTTTAGGTATTTTAACAGTATTTATAGATATAAAGGTTGTCATCGAAAATCATTGCTGATGAGCGACTGTAAATCACAACTTAGAAGATTGCTGCCAACTTGCTATGGATTTTAGTATTTACTTTATATTCCAATAGCTAAAAAATGCTTCATCGTTTATGGTTAATAGTTATTACTGGGAGACAATTTACTTGCACAGCCTTGTTTTTAGCACTATTTGTTTACCAAAATATCTTGATGCTATCAGCGTAGCTAAAAACAAAATGATATAATGATGCAAATTTTTAATTGTCGCCATTTTTTTATGATTGAAATGCTTTAATGAGCGTTTATATCAATCATTAGCTAACACGGCTAGTAGCTGTGGAAACACTTAGTCAAAAACCAAAACTATATTTAAAGAAACAAACTATTATTTGAAAATAAACAAGGATACCTTATGTCCTCTACGGCCATGTCAAACGCCAACTTTATTACTCAAGTCACTGAGCTTGCCGATTGCGTTGGTCAGACGCCATTAGTGAAATTACATCGTTTGCCTATAGAAGAAAACATTATAAATGGTGCGGTGTTATTGGCCAAACTTGAAGGTAATAATCCTGCAGGTTCTGTAAAGGATCGTCCTGCTTTTAATATGATTTATCAAGCGGAGCAGCGTGGTGATATCAAGCCTGGTGACACTTTGATTGAAGCAACTAGTGGCAATACTGGCATTGCTTTAGCCATGGTCGCCGCTATGCGCGGTTATCCAATGACACTACTGATGCCGACCAACTCTACCCAAGAGCGCAAAGATGCGATGATAGCTTATGGTGCTACTTTGATTGAAGTAGACGAAGGAATAGAAGCAGCACGTGATTTAGCGCTACAAATGCAATCTGAAGGTCAGGGTATCGTATTAGATCAATTTAATAATCCTGATAATAAGCAAGCGCATTATCTGACTACGGGTCCTGAGCTATGGGCACAAACTGATGGTAAAATCACCCACTTTATTAGCTCAATGGGGACTACAGGTACTATCACAGGCGTGTCAAAATATCTTAAAGAGCAAAATCCTGCGATTAAAGTTATCGGTTTGCAACCTGATGAAGAAGCTTCTATCGCTGGTATCCGCCGCTGGCCTGCTGCCTACATGCCCGGTATCTTTGAAGCAGATTTAGTCGATGAAGTTATGGATATTGATCAGCGTATCGCTGAAGTCTATATGCGTAAACTGTCGAAGACTGAAGGTATCTTTGCAGGTGTTTCATCAGGAGCAGCAGCATGGGCAGCTACGCAAGTTGCCAAAGAAAACCCAGATGCCGTTATTGCCTTTATTGTCTGTGATCGTGGCGATCGTTATCTATCAACTGGCTTGTATAATGTTGATGACAGCAGCACGCAAGCATAAGTAAGTAACTAGGATTATTTATGTCACATGCCCTACCTGCTAATCCCATACTGGTTTTTGATATTGAGACAGTAGCAGATACTGACGCCGCACGCCGTATCTATCCGCAGTTGGCTGATTTAAACAATGCCGATGCTTTAAGTGCATTGACTGCGATCAGAATACAAGAGGCTGGGCATGACTTTATGCGTTTACCATTACAACGTATTGTCTGCATATCGGCGTTATATATTAAAGATGGACAGTTTTCTTTGTTTTCTTTAACTGCAGATAAATTTAGCGAAAAAGATATTCTTGCCAAGTTTTTTCGAGCATTTAATGATATTGAAACCTTGCCACAGCTGATTAGTTGGAATGGCTCTGGCTTTGATATTCCGGTGCTTATTTACCGTGCTATGCAATACGATTTGTCCGCCCCATGGTTATTTGAGGAAGGCGAACGTATAAAAAGTATGCGTTTTGATAATTACGTCAACCGTTTTCAAACAAAGCATTTGGATCTGATGGACAGATTTAGCCAATACGGTGCGAGTCGACGTGAAGCAATGGATGTCGTTGCAAGCCTATATGGCCTACCCGGTAAGACTGATGTGGATGGCAGCATGGTTGGTGAACTCGTTAACCAGGGTGATTGGCAAACGCTATCGATATATTGCGAATCTGATGTCATGAATACATGGCTGATATATTTACGCTGGCTGCGTCTGACAGGTAAGCTGTCGTCACCGTCTTATACTTATTGGCAACAGCAGAGTCGTGATTATTTAGCAAAATTCACTCAAGCAGATGGCAAAGCACGCCATCATGAGTTTATTGCTGATTGGTCATCTGCGCCCCAGTCATAAAAACTAAAGCCATAATCACCCCAATTGTAAAAACCAGAGTCATAGAAATAGCGCCATAAATAGTAGCACGCGCCATCATTCTTTTAGTTATTTATCATTTATTATTAAGGCAGGTTTATGCAACCCACCGATTCACAAACGTCTACAGCACCTGATACTACGTCACAAGTCAACGATACCCAAACGATCACTATCCCGCCTAATAAGAAAAAATCTAAACCATCGTCAAAGACGCGTCGTCGTCTAAAAGAGGCAGAGCCACTACCTTTTACTATTGATGGCTTATCGCATGATGGTCGCGGGGTTGCGGTATATGGCAATGGCTTTGGTGAGGCCGATGGTCATGTAGAAGATAAGCATGGCAAAAAGGTCTTTGTCAGCTTTGCTTTACCGGGTGAAAGTGCTTTAGTGAAACTAACTAATAGCCGTACCAGTTTTGAAGAAGGCGACGCAATTAGTATCACTGCCAATCCAAACCCTGAACGCGCTGTACCGCCTTGCCCACACTTCGGTGTATGCGGTGGTTGTAACTTGCAACACTGGCAGCCAGATAGTCAGATCAACTTTAAACAATCGGTACTTGCGGAGATGCTCGTGCATCAAGCGAATGTTGAGCCTGATACTTGGCTTGCGCCGGTAGTGGGTGATCGCCTTGGCTATCGCACCAAAGCTCGATTGGGCGTACGCTATGTCGCCAAAAAAGAAACCGCTTTGGTCGGCTTTCGTGAGCGCTCAAGTAACTTTTTGGCAGAGTTAAATGAGTGTCATATCTTAGATCCGCGCATTGGCTTTGAGATTGAGAATTTAAAAACACTTATTAGTACGCTTGAGAGCCGTGACAAAATTGCTCAGCTTGAGCTGGCAATGGGTGAGCAAATGCCAGAGCTACCCGATGGCAATCAGCCAGTTGCACTCATTGTGCGTAACTTGGCACCCTTATCTGAAGCAGATATAGAGAAGCTAAAAGTCTTTTTTGCTGCACGCAACTGGCAGTTATATCTACAGTCTAAAGGCGCTGATAGTATTAAACGTATTGCTTTAACTGACGCTGATGATATGACCGAGCAGTTTGGGCGTCTATATTATCAATTGCCAGAATATGATCTTACTTTTGAGTTTATCCCTACGGACTTTACCCAAGTAAATCTGTCCGTTAATCGACAGATGACTAAGCTTGCTTGCGAATTATTAGATCTAAAAGCGGGTGAACGCGTACTAGATCTGTTCAGCGGTTTGGGCAATTTCAGTTTGCCATTAGCACGTCTTGTCGGAGAAACCGGTTCAGTCGTAGGCGTTGAAGGTAGTGATGCAATGACTGCACGTGCAGCAGAGAATGCGCGGCGCAATGACATTCATAACACTGAATTTTATACTCAAGATTTGACTCATGATTGCTCAGATAAACCATGGGCTAATCAAGGTTTTGATGCATTACTTATCGATCCACCCCGCTCTGGCGCTTGGGAAATTATGCAGTATTTACCTAAGTTTAACGCTGAGCGGATTGTTTATGTCTCTTGCAACCCTGCTACTCTCGCTCGTGATACAAAAGCACTATTGGAGCAAGGTTATCGTCTGACTCATGCTGGAGTGATGGATATGTTTTGTCATACTGGGCACGTTGAGTCAATCGCGCGCTTCGAAAAAGTAGCAGCTTAACTTAGCTTAACTTAGCTTAACTTAGCTTAACTTAGCTTAGCTTATCTGGGCTGGACTATTGAATACATTTTTAGGTTCTTTATTGCTTCAGCTGGGACGTTTTCTTAACAAACAAAAGCTTGTTAGGATATAGTTACTCTTATATGCATTATCACTACAGAGCCTTGCTTGAATTACAACTTTAAAATGACATAATAATACCCATACAGTCTGTATGTGTATTATTTAATCTTTATACGTATTGTTAAACAATATTGTGTGCATTTGCACTTATAGTCTTAAGATACTGGGCATTAATTCTTTATCATCGTTAGCAAAAATGGACTTTTGCCGCGGTGTTGGTTATATCCGATAATAATTTATTACGGGTTAGAACGAGAGTTTGTGCATAGCAGGTAAGACAATAAGAAATTTTGAAAATAGCTAAGAGGAGCCGGCTATGGTAAAGATTCGAGAAGGTTTACCGCTGATTGATGGACAAACAACGCATGCTGATAGTGCGGCATTGGCAGCACAATTAGTTGCCAGCCAGCGCTCTCATCAATCTGCTAATAGCTATGCTCAAGTGCCGCTTGATATCAAACAACAGCTGGCAACTCACAAACTCCATACTACTTTCGATCGCTCTGCCCGATACTCTTATCATAACCATGATCCGAAGCTAGAAAACGAATATTCAGAGCATATTCTTCTAGATAACGTTCAAATGCTCTCAGAAGTATCCAATGTCGATGACTTGGCTCAAGCCAATATTGATGTACCTGCTTGGCTTGATAACGTTGCAAAACGTATTGGTCAAGACTCTGTACCTAATCTATCTACTGCTTGCGAGTTTATCCGCAGTCGCATGAACACTAGCGAATCTGAGCGTTCTGGTGCTTATGTTACTGGTATTGGTATGGCTGATATTCTAACCTATCTATATCAAGACGAAGATGCTTTAGTCGCGGCTATGCTCTATCGTAGCGCACGTAAGTCACTAGTCAGTTTGGTAGAAATCGAGCAAAACTTTGGTACTGATATCGCGACCTTAGTTAAAGACGCTTTGGCGATGGGAAAACTATCTGCCATTATAGAGAGCAACAAACGCTTGGAAGATCACTTCGTTAATAACCAGCGCGACCAGTTATCGAATATCTACAGTATGCTTATTTCAGTGACTAACGATGTGCGCGTCGTGCTTATTAAGCTTGCTGAACGTACCTTTGCCATGCGTGAGTTGTCATTTTCCAATCCGGAACGCCAGCAACGTGTAGCTCGTGAAGTAATGACCATTTATGCCCCGCTGGCCCACCGTTTAGGCATTGCTCAGCTAAAATGGGAGCTTGAAGACTTAGCTTTTCGCTACCTTGCTCCTGAGCGTTATAAAGAGATTGCCAAGCTATTATCCGAAAAACGTAGCGAACGTGAGGATTATATTCAGCGAGTACAGGACAAGCTCAACGAGGCTTTAGCAGAATCTGATATTACTGCTGATGTTTCAGGACGAGTCAAGCACATCTACTCCATTTACCGCAAAATGAAATTAAAGCGCTTATCTTTTGATCAGCTTTATGATATTCGAGCACTGCGAGTATTGGTTGAAAACCCATCAGATTGTTATCATGTTTTAGGATTGGTACACGGCTTGTGGCGTTATATCCCTGAGCAGTTCGATGACTATATTACCAACCCAAAACCGAATGGCTACCGCTCTTTACATACGGCTGTCATCGCTGAAAATAAATCACTCGAAGTACAAATTCGTACACAAGGCATGCACTTTGAAGCCGAGCTTGGCATGTGTGCACATGTCAATTATAAGGAAGGCCTAAAAAAGAAAAAAGACAGCTATCTAACTCAAAGAATCAGCTCCCTACGTCATCTACTATCTGTTAATAATGAGACACGCAATCAAACACGCTCAGGTCTAGAAACAGATGGTGACTTTAGTGATCATGGTTTAAACGAATTTGAAGATGAAGAGCCAATCGTCGATTTCGATGAGCTTGAAAGGATTTATATTTTTAGCCGAGACGGTGACATCACTGAGCTACCAAAAGGCGCTACCGTGCTCGATTTTGCCTATTACGTTCACACACAAGTAGGCAATCGTGCCCAAGCTGCTCGGGTAAACCAGCGTTATGTACCACTCACTTACCAGCTAAAAACTGGCGAGCAAGTTGAGATTATTACTAAAGCATCACGCGAGCCCAATCGTGATTGGCTAGTGGCTGCACTCGGTTATATCCATACCAATCGTGCACGCTCTAAATTACGCCAATGGTTCAATAAGCAAGACCGTGATAAGAATATTGAAATTGGCAAACAGATGCTTAGTAAGGAGCTTGAGCGCCTGTCAGTACATCCTAATAGCATTGACTTGAATGACTACACCCAGTTCTTTCACGTCAACACCACTGACGATATCATCGTAGGCCTAGTCACAGGAGATATAGGCCTGCATCAACTGACCGGACATATTTCTCGTCAGCTGCATCTTGAGCCTGAAAAAGAAAAAGAAGAATATGCACCTAGTGTTGACCCAAAAGCTACAGGGAAGCTTGACGCGTATAAAATCTGTATTGATGGTCTTGATAATATTGAGATTAATCTAGCAGGTTGCTGTCACCCTGTGCACGGTGAGCCAATCTCTGGTTACATTACTTTATCTCGTGGCGTTAGTGTTCATAATCGCGGTTGCCCTGAATATATACGTTTGATTGAGCGTGATCCTGAACGAGAAATAAGTGCCGCTTGGAAGTCTAAATCCGGTCGTTATCAACCCGTTGATATCCATATTGAAGCCTATGATAGACGTGGACTGCTACGTGATTTGACCCAAGTTATTGATAAAGAGAGTGTCAACATACGTAAGGTTGAAACCCTAAGTACCGATGACAATATCGCTTCTTTAAAGTTCCATATTGAAGTGTCAGGTTTAGCCCATTTATCCAAACTACTTGCCAAGCTTGAGCAGCAACCGGGAATTCTGCACGCGCGTCGTTCTGTTGCCTAGTGGTAAATAATCAACAGTAGTCATGCAGGAGATATATGCATTAATCATGAATATATCTCCTGCATAACTGAACCTCTATTTTAAAGAATATTGTTATATGCAGCTGATAACTTAACTTTTAATTAATGCTTTCCAAATTTTTATAGAAAATTACTATGCCTGAATTACCTGAAGTTGAAACCACTAAAACCAGTCTTGCGCCTCTATTGGAACAAAGACTAACCGCTGTAGAAGTGTTTCAGCCAAAATTGCGTTGGCTTATGCCTGCTGACTTAGACGCTCTGATTGATTACACTTTGCAAAACGTAGAGCGCCGCGCAAAATATCTAATCCTTACCTTTATACCGAACGCAGAGCTTGTAGAAAACAGTCAAACTATGACTGAGAGCAACTCTTTACGTCAACGTAAGCTGATAATACACTTAGGAATGTCAGGAAGTTTGCAACAACATCTCGTTGGTACTGATAAACGTAAGCATGATCATTTAGTAATCACTTTTGACAATGCTAACGGCATACAGTCGCAATTGCATTACCATGATCCCAGACGTTTTGGAGCTGTGTTATGGTATAAGGATTATAGTGCCAAGCTTTTAGATCATCTAGGTCCTGAGCCGTTATCAGCCGATTTCACTGCTGACTATTTATACCAGCTGATTCAACGTAGTAATGGTGATGAAACGACGGACAAGAAAACTAAGAAACGCCCTATCACCCGTGCAATCAAATCAGTAATTATGGAACAGCAAGTTGTCGTTGGCGTCGGAAATATCTATGCGACAGAAAGTCTATATTTGGCAGCCATACATCCTGCTACCCCAGCGCACAACGTATCTTACAATCAAATAGTAATTTTGGTTGATCATATTAAGATCATACTACAACGAGCCATTGAGCTTGGTGGTTCAACATTACGTGATTTCACAGTAGCAAGTGGTCAAACTGGATACTTTCAGCAAACTTTAAACGTCTATGGTAAACAAGGCGAATCATGTCCGCATTGTGATACTGCGCTTGATAATATTAAAATTAATGGGCGCGCTAGTGTATTTTGTCCAAGTTGTCAGCGGGTTTAATAAACAAAGTCCTATCATAATATATAGGGCAAAAAACAGTGTAACGTGCTTTTATGTTGCTTATCGGCACGCATCTTGCTTTAATAAGTAAGCAATGCTGTTTTATGATTACTTTTAACCAGCAGTGCTCATTATTCATACCGCTTACACGTTTTAGGAAATCATGATGACTGTTAATGCCAATACCCAACGCATTGTTAAGAGTAAGCTTCTTACCGCTATTCTAAGCGTAAGCTTCATTGTAGCGTTCACACAGCCTGCCTCGGCCGCGATAGAGATAGATGAGGGCGACTTTGGCCCATCTTATGATACGATGATAGTCGATACAGTCGTTGGTAAGCCCTTACAGCTAGTCACCGCAGTCGCTGGTACCGCCGCTTATCTTGTGAGCCTGCCCTTCTCCCTTATCGGTGGTAATGCTGATCAAGCTCAGCAAAAACTATTCGTTGAACCTTGGGATGCTATGGCGCGCTGCTTAGGTTGTACGGTTGCTGAAGATAATTTTTATAAATCACAAAGTGTTAACGATAATGTCGTACGTATCGTTGTTGATCGTCCATCAGAGATTTTGATTAATACCAATGATTATGTGATCGTTAATCAACCTTAAAACCTAACTTCTCACTTTAAATATTTTAGCTCGGATTAAAGCAAAATAGAATAAAAACAAAACCAACAAAAAGGGCTAACTCATTGAGTTAGCCCTTTTTATTATTTAACTATTTTATCAATGAAGATTGATATTAAGCACCTTTCTTACGACCATAACGCTTACGCTCACTTTCAGTCAAATAACGCTTACGTAGACGAATCGCTTTTGGCGTGACTTCTACTAATTCATCATCTTGAATGAATTCAAGTGCTTGCTCAAGCGTAAACTTAACCGCTGGCGTTAGCGTTAGCGCTTCATCAGTACCACTGGCACGAACGTTGGTTAACTGCTTAGCAGTCGTTGGGTTAACGGCCATATCATCGTTACGTGAGTTAAGACCAACGATCATACCTTCGTAAACTTCAAGCTGTGGCTCAGCAAATAATTTACCGCGTTTTTGTAGGTTAAATAGAGCAAAACCTAAGCAAACACCCTTCGCCATAGAAACTAAGACGCCATTCGAGCGACCACCAACATCACCGATCTTTTGTGGACCGTAATGTGAGAAGCTTGACGTCATGATACCGGTACCTGAAGTCAAGGTTAAGAATTCAGAGCGGAAACCAATCAAACCACGTGCAGGCATAGTCGCTTCGATACGCATACGACCTTTACCATCAAGCTCCATATTGGTCATCTCGCCTTTACGCAAGCCGACCTGCTCCATGATAGAACCTTGATGCTCATCTTCGATATCGAAGACAACGTTTTCATACGGCTCTTGTAACTTACCATCAACTTCTTTAACGATAACTTCTGGGCCTGAAACACCCATCTCAAAACCTTCACGGCGCATGTTTTCGATAAGTACAGATAGATGAAGCTCACCTCGACCTGATACTTTGAATTTATCAGGAGACTCTGTATCTTCTACACGTAATGCTACGTTATGAATCAATTCACGCTCAAGACGCTCACGAATATTACGTGAGGTCACAAACTTGCCGTCACGACCAGCGAACGGTGAGTTATTCACTTGGAAGTTCATCGATACGGTTGGTTCGTCAACGGTCAATGCTGGCAATGCTTCAACGTGGTTAGGATCGCAAATAGTATCTGAAATATTAAGCGCATCAATACCTGTAATACAGATGATATCACCCGCTTGTGCATCTTCTACTTCGATACGATCCAAACCGTGGTAACCCATAATCTTTAGGATACGGCCGTTACGAGTGTTGCCATTCTTGTCGATTACAGTCACTTGCGTGTTGGTTTTAACTTTACCACGCTGGATACGGCCAATACCGATAACACCAACGAAGCTATTAAAATCAAGGCTTGAGATTTGCATGCGGAATGGCGCATCTGCATCAACCTGTGGTGGCTGTACAACATCAACGATAGTTTTAAATAACGGCGTCATGTCATCAGCTAAATTATCTGCTTCTAGACCTGCAATACCATTCAGCGCTGATGCATAAACAACTGGAAAATCTAATTGCTCATCAGTTGCACCTAAGTTGTCAAATAAATCAAAAATCTGATCCATTACCCAATCAGGACGTGCACCAGGACGATCAATTTTGTTGATAACAACAATTGGTTTCAAGCCTTGCTCAAACGCTTTTTGAGTCACGAAACGGGTTTGAGGCATTGGTCCATCAACAGCATCAACGACTAGAAGTACACAGTCAACCATTGACATTACACGCTCAACTTCACCACCGAAATCGGCGTGACCTGGAGTGTCAACAATGTTAATACGATATTCAGTATCGTCAGTGCTGTCTGTCCAACGAATGGCTGTATTTTTAGCCAAAATGGTAATACCACGTTCTTGCTCAATATCACCTGAATCCATTGCACGTTCAGCAATGTTTGCACGATCGCCAAAAGTGCCAGATTGATGTAATAATTTATCAACTAGCGTTGTTTTACCGTGATCAACGTGGGCAATAATTGCAATGTTACGCAGGTGTTTGATATCGTTCGCCATATAAAATGCTCGTTTTGTCTTAATAAAATGCAGTAGCAGTAAGCGCCGCTGGAGAAACTTTTATCATAAAGCAGATAGATATTTTTACTTTACTATCAAATGACTACGCAATAGGAGTAGTGGGATAAGAAATGCTGGCAAAGTAGAATTTCTATACTGATAAATCCATCGTACAGATAGCTATGCTAATGTACACTTTGTCAATCTACAAAGTGTTTGGGCGGCTAGTATAACATTATTACATTATAAATTTATGCAATAAGTTATTTATCTGAGTACTTAAACAAAAAAAAGCCACCTAATAGGCAGCTTTTTTTGTAACTTTATGATTTAGAACATAACTAACTGGTTATATATTATTGAATAACCATGTCTTTAGTTTGTTCAACAGTCATTGTTTTGTCACCAGTAATGATGGCATAAACACGACGGTTCATAGCACGACCTTCTTCAGTATCGTTTGGAGCGATTGGACGGTCATAACCGTAACCAACTGTTGATAAACGGTTTGGAGCAATACCAAATTCGTTAGTCAACATAGATTTCACAGCAACTGCACGGGCTTCAGATAGACGTTGGTTATAACGTGCTGAAGGACCAGTTTTAGAAGCATGACCTTCTACACGAGCGCTAGAGTTAGGATACTCACGCATCTTCTCTGCTACTTTAGAGATTTCAGTTTTGTACTGGTCTTTGATAGCTGATTTGTCGTTATCAAAGAATACACGTAGTTCCATTTTCAGCTCGTCAGTAATATCTACTGCTACTGGGCAACCGCGCTCATCGACTACTACGTTCATTGGAGTTCCTGGGCATTCATCGATGCTATCAGGTACGCCATCGCCGTCTGAATCAACGTCTTGCTCAACGATTACCACTGGTGGAACAGAAACTTCAGGCTCTACTTGTGGTGGTACTGCTACTGTTGGTGATAAATGGCCACCAAGTACAACTTCTAGACCGGCCAAAGCCATGCCTTCCCACCAGTTGTTATCAAAGTTATGAATCGCACGAGCTTCACCACGTAGGCTTAAAGCGTCGTTGATGCGATACATAGCACCTAGACCTAGGTTACCGATAGTATCTTTAGATGATGAAACTTCAGTACCAGCCTCAACACGACCTACAGAAGAACCTTGTGCAGTATCATAAGTTTCTTGGTTTTCAACTTCAATCTTAGACTGACCAGCACCAATTAGAACATATGGTTTGAACGCACTATCAGTATAACCAGTAAATTCTTCAGTACCGATTAAGAAGTTACCAGAAATCATAGTTTGTTCGATATCAAAACGGTTAACACCAGCATCTGCAGAATCTTCAGAAGCTTCACCGTTAGCACTTGTTACGCCATACTCTACTTGGAACTGAGTAGAAGGAGTAAGCTCGATACCTAGAGCAGCACCAGTGTAAAGGCTGCTTTCTTTAGCTACGCCACCATTCGGTACATTACCACCACGACCATCGATCGAGTTACCGTTGGCATCGATATATAGGTCTTTACCAGTCTTTAAGATATCACGCTGCTTATCACTAGTATCACTGAACTCTTCAGTCATGTGATAACCAAGTAGTAATGGGCTGATAGTAACGCCAGCATTAGCTGCTAAAGGTGCAGCTGCTACGGCAACTAGAGCTAGAGCAATTTTATTCAATTTCATGGACTTCCTCCAAAGGATGATTTGAGTGATGCGTTAAGCAAAACCGCTTCCTAAGATGTAATAAAAGTAGACATCTTTTACGAATGCATAATTATACAACAAAACTAATTAGGAAGTAGCTTATCGACTATCAATTAAGTTTACAACTTTTTTCGTTAGGCAGCTACACATTATTACACGATAGTGTTGCAACTAAAACACAATAGCCTGCTTATTTTACTAAGAACTAACACACGTTGCAATTTTAGTCTTTTGAATGCTAATTCGCAATAGAAGTAACTCTGGTTGTATCTATTGTCTGTCATCAGTTTAATACAATTGTATTTTTTTCTCTATTACAAAAGATGTGTTTTCACTAATTGAAACATTTTTTGACAGTTGTACTATATTTTGTTTATATTAAAACAATGAACATTATTTGATTCAATAACCAAGATAACGATGTAAAAAATTTGTAAGTGTAGAGAAGTCAGTACGTTTTAGAAATCTAATGCTTTATATAAGGCAAAATAGAAGAATGAATGTTTATTTAAAATTATAAGTCCAATCAAGTTAGCTCACACAATAAATCCATCATTATAGGTAATGACTATATATGACTAAGCGACATAATACGCCATGCCCTACTCAGCAGATATCAAACCCTGGTTTGCTTAATTTCATTGTCATTGACCATTTAAAAGCTATCAAAAACCTTTCTAAACACTATAATCAAAAAGGATTTAATCTTGTAGAACTCATAGTAACAATAGCAATTTTAGCCATTATCGCTACCATAGCAGCTCCAGCCATTTTAACCCAACTGGCAAGTATGGAAGCTAAACGTATTAAAAATCAATTAGAGACCACGCTTAAGATAGCAAAAGCTGAGAGCTTTATAAGAAGACAGAATTTGTTGGTTTGCCTATCTAATTCAGGAGGGCGTTGCCACCGAGATAGCTATAAAAAGCTTCTATTATTTGTAGACAATAACAATAATAAGCATTTTGATGTTCAGGTTGATGTGCTATTAAAAGAGGAATCTTTGAACCCTAAATACAGCACCCTAAGTTTGCGAGTAGGAAATAAGCGCCATTATACTAAGTTTTGGGGAGATAGCGGTAAACCACGTGGGCATTTTGGTCATATAAAATACTGTCCAAGCTCAACTTATGGTCAAGCTATGTATCAGATCTCATTTAATCAAGGTGGTATCATTAGATACAAGCCTAATGATATACATCCTACTGACTGTTTATAAATATAACATCTATCATAACAATATTAGTTAGTCACTATCAGATTCAACCCTGTATAGAAAATCACTCATACATCGCAGTTTTCATCATAGTCACTGCTTGCGACAACCCTACAAATATTGCATCGGCAATCAATGCGTGCCCAATGTTCAGCTCATAAATATCGTCAATTTGTGCAATCGCATTAACATTGTCACGAGTTAGACCATGACCTGCATTAATTAGCAATTTATCATCTAAATTTTTTGCGACAATCACTGCTTGTTTAATACGTTGTAGCTCAACATTCTGCGCATCAAAATCTCCAGCCAAACCTACCTCGGCATAAGTACCGGTATGCAGCTCAATAGCATCAGCATGACAAGCAACTGCTGCAGCAATTTGGACCTCATCTGGATCGATAAATAAAGAGACCTTAATACCTGCTGCATGTAACTCATTGATGTATTTTTTCAGATGAGTGATTTGCCCTGCAACGTCCAACCCTCCCTCAGTAGTTAGCTCCGCACGCTTTTCAGGTACTAAGCAAACCCAAAATGGTTTAACTTCGCAAGCAATAGATAGCATTTCAGAAGTTGCTGCCATCTCCAGATTCAACCTAGTAGTCAATTGTCTCGCTATCTCATACACATCTGAGTCTTGGATATGACGACGATCTTCACGTAAATGTATAGTAATGCCATCTGCGCCTGCTTGCTCGCATAATAATACTGCCTCTAAAGGGCTAGGATAGTTGACACCACGCGCTTGACGTAAGGTTGCTACATGATCAACGTTGACACCTAATAGCGGTCTGTTTACTGAGTTTTGTGAAGAGGTGACCATAAGAAATCCTTTTAAAAACGAAATCTGATTGACGTATAGATGATAATGCTAAAATAGCGTCACATTTAATATTGATTTAAACAGCTATATGTTAACCAAATGACTGCTTTATTATTGGTAACGCTGCTGCTGTTGCCATAGTAAGCGACTTTGTAATGGCTGATAGTCAAGCAGATGATCAATCAGATGTCTATGTAGCCTTGACCAATTGCTTAGCGTCGCGTCAGTAATGCCCAGTTGTGCCATTTTTATAATATCAGCCCCACTGAAAACTGTTTGTAACGCATTAATTGTCGTTTTATCAGGTTGAAAAGTAGCAACAAAACCTACATCAGACAAAAACCGATAATCAGTATCAGGCTCAATAGGTGCTAGTATGTTGTCATGCGTTAACGTTAAAGAAAAGCCCATCTCTTCGAATAAATGAGATTCAAATTGGCGTAAGCATAATCTCAACGCATCCGCTGCTAACGGCTGCTTTAGCTGTAATAAGCTGTTTTGATAATGTTGCCATAATACTGGCATCGGATCTTCGCTAGGCAACAACTTCCACAATATCTCATTTAAATATAATGCGGCGTACTGTTGCTGACCGCTTATTTGTTGATAACGTGATGGCTTAGTAGCCGTAGCAGACTCTGTAGAGTCATCCTCTGCTGGCATCAAATTAATCTGACTAAAGGTTTTTAAATCACGCTTGCCCGTTGCAAACAGTTGTAACGGCTCAAAGAGAGGTGCACCCTTTTTACCAATACCGTGCACTACACCATGTTGTTGGGAAAACAAATAGTAAAGCGCACGTTTTTCTTGATAAGGTCGCTGATGTAATAAATAACCTATTAATGCTTCATTGCGCATTGTTTGTTACCTCAACATCATGTCCAGACTTGATGTTTAGTTTAATCAATAACCCAAGCTTGTTAATGCACGCTCATCATCAGACCAACCACGCTTGACTTTTACCCATAGAGTTAACATTACTTTTTTATCAAATAACTTTTCCATATCTTTACGGGCGTCCATACCAACTTGCTTGATACGCTGACCTTTTTCACCAATCACGATGGCTTTTTGGCCATTACGTTCTACATATATTGTTGCATCGATGAAAGTACATGCTTTACGTGGACGACCTGTTTTAGGATCCATATGAGCCGCTTCATCTTTAAACTCGTCAATCTGTACGGTTAAATCATAAGGCACTTCATCACCAGCGCTACGCATAATTTTTTCGCGGATAATCTCACTGGCTAAAAATCTCTCTGAGCGGTCAGTGATTTGTTCAGTGTCATAAATTGGCGTCGCCTTTGGTAGGTGCGAAGCAATAACTTCCTCAAGACGATCTAGGTTTTGGTTCTTTAGAGCTGAGACCGGTACGATGTCGGCAAAGTCAAAGCTGTCACTGAAAGTTTCAATCAGTGGCAGAATAGACCCTTTATCTTTTAACGTATCTGCTTTATTAATGACCAATACGACAGTTAAGTTAGTATCACCAAGCTTCTGTAAGGTCAATAAATCATCATCACGCCACTGGTCTGAGTCAACCACAAACAGTACCAAATCTACATCTACCAGCGCTGATACAGCAGCTTTATTCATACGCTCATTGATAGCACGTACTTCATTACGATGAATACCAGGCGTATCTACAAACACTGCCTGCATTTCATGGGTGCTTAAAATGCCATGAATACGATGACGAGTTGTTTGCGGCTTACGTGAGGTAATCGACAGCTTTTGTCCTAGTAAATGGTTCATTAAAGTTGACTTGCCAACGTTTGGACGACCAATGATCGCTACGTAGCCTGCTTTAAAGTCTTCAGAAACGTCATCATTATTACTTGGCGCAAAGAACCCATCAATCGCATCGTTATTTTCAAGATCAGTATCGCTATCAGATTCGTCGGCAGCGTCATTATCTTGCTGCTGAATAGCTGTCAACGACTCTCCTATTTTTCTACTTTCTTGTGTGTTTTCTACTTGTTCTACAGTAGTTGCTTGGTTTGTATCAGTGTTCTCTGTCATATTATTGGCATTATCTTCGGGGGTAGATGGCAAGTCAGTATGATTGCTCATAGGGTAATCCTGTGGAGTTTTGATGATAGGCCTAGCAGTATATTTAATCTGTTAATAATACTTACTAGGCTAATTTCAATTTAGAAATAAAGAAATTTGAAGGTCTATATTGTTTATTAAGTTGTTGATAACCATTAGGTTAGTCTTTAACAAGTATCTAATATTTAATCGAGTCAGGTGAACAGGTTATCAACGTTAGGAATTAAGTTATTAACGTTTTTTAAGCGCGCCAGGTAACTTGTGCAATTGATTGATCATTAGTTCAGCTGCTTTTTGCTCAGCAATCCGGCGACTCTCACCAGACTCAGTGATATCAGGGCAACTGCTAATATTCACCTGACAGCGTACAACAAATATCTGATAAGGCGCATTGCCACGGGTTTCGACCAACTCATAGTGTGGCAAATCAAACTGTTTGGATTGTAGCCATTCCTGTAAACGACTTTTGGCGTCTTTTAGTGCTTTTTGGTCATTAACGTTGTCGATTAAGTCACCATACCATGACAGCACACAATTACGAGTGATTTCCATATCTTGGCTGTCTAAATAAATAGCCCCAATCAACGATTCTACCGCATCAGCCAATATCGAAGCGCGATTACGTCCACCACCTTTACGTTCACCAATACCCAAGATCAGATGGTTGGATAGCTCTAAGTTCTGAGCGATGGTAACTAGGGACTCTTGGCGTACCAATGTGGCACGCATACGAGTCAAACGCCCTTCATTCTGACTAGGATAGCGATGATATAGTGCCTCGCCAACAATCATTCCAAGAAGTGCATCACCTAAAAACTCTAAGCGCTCATAGTTTTTTTTGCTATCGAACGAGCGATGCGTTAAGGCTAACTTTGGTAGATTTAAATCATTAAAGACGTAGCCTAATTTGCGTGTCAATACTTCCAGACGCTGAATAAAATCTGAGCTGATTGGCAAAGTCTCCATAGTTGCGCTATTTTTTTTGGCGGCAGGCAGCGCTTGGTACTGTTGTGGAGTTGATTTCATGCGTGGCTTTTGGCTATCCTTTAATGTTAGTAATTTAAACGTTTAAATAATTGATAGAATTATTTCACAAGAGTCGTCTGACCCTTATGAATTATTGTTAATTGGTAAAAATCTTATGAGAATGCCTACTCTACCGAGGCAGCATTTATTTCACCTTCAAAACGATTAACGATATCGACATTACCAAAAAAGTTACTGGTTTTATCATAGTCTTTATAAATGGCCAGTTGACCTGTCTTGTTATTGGTAAAAGTAAATACTTCTTCAGCGGTCGTATCATAATCAGCATTAATAGAGAGTTGACGGTTAACACGTTCAACGAACTGTTTTGCAGTCTCACCATTATTATTAGCTTCTTTTAACTGCGCACCTAACGTTTTGCTTAGCTGGTAATCACCAACTTGTGCAGGCATGATCGCAATAATCAATTTGCCAGCAATAACAATAATAATTAGCAGCAAGACAATACTAGTCACACTAGACCCACGCTGAGACGTCAAACTCGTTAACTGGTGCGCCATGAGGCCCCCTCTAATGATTTAATTTAATGTATTCTAACCAGTTGTTTTATCCGCCCTATCTATTTTTATATCTCATTTTTTTATTATCCGTTTGTGTACCTTCATATCCACTACGATTAATATGTCAAATATAGTATAAATTTTATTTTGATTAGGGTCAGTATGAATACTAGCATAATATCTAATAAACAAAACAGTTACTGATTAGAAACAATAATCAATCAATTGAACCATTACGAGAGAAAGTTGGAAGATTAAGTCCTGGTGGCTTATGCATCCAAATATAGACGGCTTTACCCGCTAAATTTTCATCGGGTACGAAGCCCCAAAAGCGTCCATCAGCACTACGATCTCGGTTATCACCCATGACGAAATACTCACCATCAGGCACAGTAACCTGCCACTCTGTCCCCGCTGAACTGACTACTTCTGGCGATTGCTGCTGTAAGAACGGTGCATATTGCGAACTATTCATATCTGAAAGATAGCGCACTAAATGCTTATTCTCACCTTGAGTTTCTTGAAAATATTGTGCTTGGTCTTCTTCTTGCTGCCCCATCTGTGTCGCTTCATTCTCAGTCAGTACCTGACCTGGCATCACTTGACCAGCTGGGTAAAGTTGCGCCGTTAGATCAGTGTTAGCATCGAAATTCACTGACTTAGTATCTACTGGCACATCATTAATCGCAATTTGTCCCTGATTATAGCTGACCGTATCTCCCGGTAGACCTATTACCCGCTTGATATAATAGATGCTAGGGTTTTCAGGATAGCGAAATACTATGACATCACCATGCTCTGGTGAGCCAGTATCTAGTACTTTATTACAGGTGAGCGGTAAGCGTACGCCATAAGCATATTTATTGACGGCAATAAAGTCACCAGTATATAGAGTTGGCACCATAGACGATGATGGAATATTAAAAGGTTCAATCAAAAATGAGCGCACAACCAGCACTACTGCCAATACAGGGAAAAAGTCATAGGCCCAGCGCACTAGCAAGCTCTCTTTACCGCGGCCACGTGTTTTACGCTGTTTTAGTGTTAACTTGTCTAGTAACCATATAAAACCTAAGGCTATAGTTAACGGCACCAAAATCAAATTGAAATCAAAATCCATGCTAATTTGCCTATTAAAGATCTGCTTCTATGACCATGTCAATTTGTCATGCCAGTCATGGTCATTTAGAGTTTTAAACAGTGACTTACATGCAGTGATTACTTACTAACTCAGCTATCAGATTATTTAATCTACCTGCAATACCGCTAAGAAGGCTTCTTGTGGAATCTCCACATTACCAACTTGCTTCATACGTTTTTTACCAGCTTTTTGCTTAGATAGCAGCTTTTTCTTACGCGAGACATCACCGCCATAACATTTGGCTAATACATCTTTACGCATGGCTTTAACCGTACTACGTCCAATTATTTGGCCGCCGATAGCGGCTTGAATGGCCACATCAAACATCTGCCGTGGAATAAGCTCTTTCATCTTGGTAACCAGCGCATTACCGCGATAACGAGATTGTGTTTCGTGCACAATCATGGCTAAAGCGTCAACTTTTTCACCGTTGATAAGTACGTCAACTTTAACCAATTTATCGACTTGATAACGCTCAAAGTTATAATCAAGTGACGCAAATCCGCGCGAGACTGACTTTAGGCGATCAAAGAAATCCATCACCACCTCACCCATCGGAATATCAAATATCAGCTGAACTTGTCTGCCCATAAAGCGCATATCAACCTGTACACCGCGGCGCTCAATACACAAAGTCATAACGTTACCGAGATAATCCTGCGGCACTAAAATCTGACAACGGGCAATCGGCTCACGGAACTCTTCGATATTATTCGGTTCAGGCAATCTTGATGGATTATCAACATAGATGATGCTGCCATCTTTTTTTACAATCTCATAGATAACTGACGGCGCAGTGGTGATAAGATCCAAGTCATACTCACGCTCTAGGCGCTCTTGGATAATCTCCATATGCAGCATACCTAAGAAGCCACAACGGAAACCAAAGCCCAACGCATCAGAAGTATCTGGCTCAAAAAATAGCGACGCATCATTAATTTGCAACTTCTGTAGTGCTTCACGAAACTTTTCAAAGTCAGTAGATTCAACAGGGAACATACCAGCATAGACTTGCGGCGTAATCTGTTTAAATCCAGGGATACGATCAACGTCAGGTGTCTTAGAATGCGTAATGGTATCACCGACTGGTGCACCAGCAATATCCTTGATACCAGCGATAATAAAGCCTACTTCACCAGCTTCTAAAATCCCTGTATCTAAAGGTTTAGGCGTAAACACGCCAATAGAGCTGACTGGATGAGCCTCTTTGGTCGATTTAATATAAATTTTATCGCCTTTTTTAACAGTACCTTGACGGACACGTACTAACGAGACAACGCCTAAATAGCTATCAAACCATGAATCAATAATTAATGCTTGTAATGGTGCTTCACGATCACCTGTTGGCGGTGGAATAAACTCAACCAACGCTTCAAGTAGTTTATCAACACCAAGACCAGATTTTGCTGATACTCGCGGCGCATCTACCGCGTCAATACCAATAATATCTTCAATCTCTTGGATAACGCGCTCAGGCTCAACTTGTGGTAAGTCAATCTTATTCAAGACTGCCATCACTTCCAAGCCTTGATCAACGGCAGTATAGCAGTTGGCAACAGACTGGGCTTCCACGCCCTGCGCCGCATCTACAACCAATAACGCACCTTCACAGGCAGCTAATGAACGCGAAACTTCGTATGAAAAATCAACGTGGCCGGGGGTATCAATAAAGTTAAGCTGATAGCGCTCACCATTTGGATGGTCATAAAATAAGGTGACCGATTGTGCTTTGATAGTAATCCCACGCTCGCGCTCAATATCCATGGAGTCGAGTACTTGCGCCTGCATTTCACGATCTTGCAAGGCACCGCACATCTGAATAAAGCGATCGGCAAGCGTCGACTTGCCGTGATCAATGTGGGCAATGATAGAAAAGTTACGAATATTGGCTAATGCAGTCACAAAGCGCCTACTAAATAAAAGGTGATTGGATAACCGCTACTGAACAAAAATACTTGAACAAACGGTACTTGAACAACAGTGGAAAAATAACGGTTATTAGATATTATTGCGATAATAATTTTGGAAATAAGATTTAAAAAATAAAAACTAGTGGTGTCAATTGTGGTAACTAAAGCGTATTTAAAAAGAGCTAAGTTAATAACATTTATTATTAAAGCCACTGTTCATGACGCTTGATGATATACACAGACATGTGAGCGTATTCTAGCAGTTTTCCACTGTAAAGTAAGGCGATTTTATTGGTAAGGATTTGATTCGTAGCTAAAATTGACGACTGACTGGAGCTAATAGTTATAGAAAGCTTTAAATTAAAGGTTTATAACTCAAAGATTTATAACTCTAAAATAGTTACTGCAAGATATCGACAGATATTTACTGACTATGGCTGCTGAACTATTTAGCAGTATCAGACATTATGCCTGTGGTCTCTGACTGCGGTAAGTACTTATACATCCATGGCGATTTACCGTAAAACGCCCCGTTGATTTGAGTTTGCTCAATCAGATACTCACGGAATCTTAGATAGAACTCATTATCTGGATGTGTAGGCTGCTGCCAAAATTGCGCAAGTGTCTTAGGATCTGTGAGCTTAGGGGTATCGTAGATGGCTCGTCCCATCACTTTGGTAGGTTTTTTATGGTACACCGACTGCAGACCCGTTGTACTATTGATAGTCACCATACCGATACTATGCTTCATAAGTGTTGGCAAGTGCATATCACAACCATAAAACACTCTTGATTTAACTTGATAACGTGCTGCTAGGCTTGCCACCAACTCACGATAATCACGGTGACCACGATCTAACGGATGATGCTTAAATACCAGTATCTGCGTTGTGTCAGCATATTCTGCAAAACTAGCGATCACCTCGTCAATGAACTGCACCACATCACGGTAACCACTATGATGAGTAATTTGCGAGTCATTATGTACCTGCAAGCTAACCAAGAAATAGTTGTTGTCTGCTTGGGTGATTAGCTGCTTTTGTAGCTTTTTATCGGGTAGATAACCACATAGCTTACGCCAAGGTGCTTTTAGCCAAGCTATCGCTTCTTGCCATGCTGTCATCCCGCGATAATGGGAATAATGCGGATAGCGCGATTTATATAGTCTAGTAATAATGTAATAAACAATGGCGGCGATACTCAATCGATAAAAGCGATTATGCGTATACAGTGGTTTATCATTGGCTTTTTTGAGTGCCTTAATATCCGCTATATTTAAGCGCGAATAACCATTGATGCCGTGCTCTTGCAGGGTAATATAATCAGGACGTAAATAGCCTTCTTCAAATACAAAAAAGGATATGCCTAGTTTTTCACTTAAGCAGGCAGCCTGTGTATGATGAGGACGACAATCACCAAAACAGACAATCGCATCAATACCATGTTCGACAATAAAAGCTTGTAGCCAAGATGAGAACTGCGCCAAAGTACCTGTATATTCGTGAGCATTAGAATGGCGATAAAAAAATGCATCACCGGCATTAAAGTTAATTTTGCTCACTTCAATATCTTGAGTTTGCAAAAACGTAGCAAAACGGCTAAAAAACCCGCCCATCTTTCCTTGTAGCAGCAAGACGTGTCGATGAGTAAGCAATTGATGCATCGAAGCTGCCATAAGAGTACGTACCATTGATTAGAGAATGAAGGAATAAGCTAGGCAATTGAAAAAATTATTTAATAGTAGCTAGTTTGCACACAAATTATACCGAAAAAAATCATACTTGTCGTAACCGATTTATTTTGACATAAATTAATGAGAAATATTGCGTAGGCGCTGTTGCCATTTATGACGCTGCTGCATAAAGCGCGTGGCAGTACGATGTTTAAGATGAGCAGTTACTTCTGATAGTTCGGACAATTTCGCTGATGAACTATTGGTTGCACTGGCTATACTACTATGTTGTTTAATTTGCAAAGTCTCTGCATTCTTATTAGGCGGATATAAATAGTCAATTACTTGTTCTACTTGAGCAAGCCCATGGCCTTTAGGCAGGCGATATAGTGGATAACGTATGAGTGCACAATGCAACAGTTGCTCAAGTGATAACGTGGTGTCTCGTTTGCGCCTATGTAGATAGTCAGATTTTGGCGATAACTGTGCATCAATATCGTTCGTTAAGCCCCAACCTGCATAAAACGGCAAACCGTAACAAGTGACTTTTAAACCACGCAATAGAGCCTCAAAGCCCGTTAACGAACTGATCGTATGTACCTCATCAATACACTCTAAACAATCAGGCATCGCTGTATCATAAGCGACCGCTTGCACCTGCCGTAAGCACTCTGCCTCGACTCTGCCTGTACGCAGTCCTGCTTCCACATCTGGATGGGGTTTGTAAATTAAATAAGCATCAGGATTGTCTCGTCGTACACGCTTAATCAAATCTCGATTGGTCTTAATGTCTGAACCACAATACTGAACCGATAAATCATCTTCTACTTGCCCAACGATAAGTAAGCGCGGTTTACCAGATACCTTTGCATCCTGTATCCATAATGGAAGCTGATTATCAATAACAGTGAGATTAACACCAACATTATACTTACTAACTCGCTGCGTAAGCAGTTTGGCTTGAAGCGCCTGTACTCGTGCATTTTGCTGTGGACTTAACGCCTCACAGTTACATAATAATATCTCTAAATCCGACGGCTGAGTCGCATCATAGTAGATACCTTGCTTATCTATCACAACCGACAAGGGTGCTAACAATGTGGCACCCAAGCCATTTGAACGGATAAAACCATCTTCCATACAATAAATAGTTGGCATGTCCGACATTGGCTGTTTCGCAAGTTTGCTCTGTAATTTTTTTTGAATTTGTTGCCGTTTAGCTAAGCCCCAGACTAATAGTGGCTGCTGGTAATTGACTGTAAAATGATCTGGATGTAGCAAGTTTTTCAGACGCGGTTTGGGTTTAATAAATAATGTCGTGCGCGGTAGATTAACAAAGGCCCTCACAAAAGGTAGCTTCCAGCGACTGAACTCATATACCGTCAAACTGCCTTCGAGGCGTGCTTGCCAATATCGATTGGTCACTAACCATTCAATCGCGGTATCAATGTCACAAGCTTGCTTGGTTGCTGGATCTACATAATGACTATAGTCAATATAGGCGCTATAGAATAATGCCTCTAACGTAGCATTGAGTGTACTATTAGCTGCTATAGAAGATTGTTTGTTACGCAAGTTACGCAGTCGCTGAGTGATTTTCAATCGTTTAGTAGATTGCTTAGATAATGACGCTGGCTGCGATAGTTTTAATGACTCTTCAACCGCCGGCAATGTTGCTGCAAATGCTAGACGGCGCTGTTTGACTGATTTGAGTAAAATTTTTGGCGCACCACTATCATCGGTAAGCCCCCAACCACTATACCAATTAACCCCAAAGCAATGCACCTTTTTGCATAGCATTAATGCTTCAAAGCCCATATGTGAGCTGACCGTATAGACATCACTTACTTGCTCTAGTAATCCAATAGGATTAAGTGCTTGAGTCAATATTTGGACGTTTTTGGGTAATTTTAGGCTGGTAAGGTATCCTGACTTTGCGGCAGGATGAGCCTTTATCCAAATGTGAGCATCGGGATGATTGCGACAAGCAGCTTTTAGCATTCGCTTAAACTGGTTTTTATCCGCACCAGCACCTTTGATGGAGGCATCGCCAGCGACTTGATCAATCAATAACACATGCGATTTTAACGAGTCTTGTTCTACGTGACCGTTTTCTTCAGCAATCAGTTTATCTAATGACGGACAAGTAATCACAGCATTATATTTACTTAGTTTCTCTTCGCAAATACGTGTCATCAACTGCAGAGCATGTTTTTTATCTAAGACATTGCTATCAGCGTTAGAGCATTCTTTGGCACGCGCAACGATTAATTGCTCAAGGCGTGAGGTTTGCATTAAATCAAAGTAAATACCCACATCATCGACAACTACGCTTAATCCATGACGACTGCTAATACCAGAATCTAATGAGCGTAAAAAGCCATCTTCGATACTTAAAGTCGTCAGCTGTTGACGATCAGCAGACTTTTTGGCTCGTTGATAGCTCTTTTTATGACCCCATCCAATAAAAGCATCAGGTGTCTCAAGATCCGAATTAAGCTGCTGCTGTAAACCTGACCATGGATACCAGCGCTGAATGTTCGCTTGTAGCACCTGAGATAACAGTACGTTGTTGCGACGCATGCCTTTGCCAATTACTGCTAGATTATTCGGTAGCTGGCGTTGAGCGGTCAAAAAACGTAGCGCATCATTAGAGGTAGAAGTTACCACCAACTTGCCTTCACATGCTACGTTTTTTGCCATTTTTGATATCCTTTTTGATTATTTCTGCCTCAATTCATAAATCTAGCATCAATAGTTATAAGTCTAAAATAACTTTAGCCGCGACTGCCAATTGATAAACAATCTGTGAGATTCCGCGTGTAATTTCTACGCGTTTGGTTTTGACCTTTGGTAAGACCATAATTTCATCACCTTGCTGAATACGATAAGCAGTATTGACCACTTCGTTTGCACCATTTTGATGAATAATCAGAATCTCTTTAGTGTCGGCATTATCCCCAAAGCCTCCTGAATTAGCAATATAATCGCCAACCGTAAAGTCTGGGTTAAAGGTCAACGCACCTTGTGCTCGCACTTGACCGTTGACGGTAATCACTGATGTTTGCGCAGGTATCTCAATGATATCGCCTTGCTGGAGAATAATATCCTGCCAAGAGTTTGGTACGACCACTATTCGACCATCAGTCTTTACACTACGTGCTTTAGCCACGAATTGTTTAACTAAATTGGCATCATCTTGACGTAGCGCTGCCTCTTCACGCGTCGTTGATTGAGTAGCCAGCGTTAATTCTTCTAAGCGATCAAGCGACTCATTAATCATGCGTTTTTGCTGCTCAGCCACTGATTGACGGTAAATAGTCAAATGGGTCAGCTTCGCTAACGGGCTCGGTTGTAATTTTGGCACGATATCTTTCAGGCGTGCGCCGTAAGGTACGACCATTGCACCATTACCAGTATGAGCGCCTTTGACTTGTACCGCGATAGTACCTGCATAACGGTCTGAGGTCACTACCATCTGATCGCCATTATAGACAGGAACGTTTTGGGCGTCAGCAAGTGAATAATACTCTGCCGTCTGCGCGCGTCCTGCACTACGAGTAATACTAACGTTGGTGGCATTCGCTGCGGGACTGGCAACTTGCAATACGTCACCAATGGTCAAGTCATTGACATCAAACTCAAAAGTATATTCGTTCTGAACTTGCCCGCCAACTACAAACGTCTTTTTCTGCGGTGCAACAGTAATCACATCACCATCTCGGAATGAAAATGACTGTAGCTTACCTGCTAATAGAAAATCATACAGGTTAACTTGCTGTAGCAACTGACCATTACGCTTTATCTGAATATCGATATAGCTACCACGGGTTGGATCAACACCGCCTGCCCGATCTAAATATGACAATACTGAATCTGCTGCAAGCCCGCCATAATAACCTGGTTGCTTGACGAAACCTGTCACAAATACTTTAACCGGTTGCGCTTGCTCTAGTGAGGCATAGACGCCAACGTTTGAGCGGTAAATACGATTGACAGCACTTTTAACTACGTTTTGTAGGTTACCGTTCTGTATACCGGAGACACGAACTGGACCGATATTAGGTAAGAAGATATTGCCTTGTGGATCGACTGTCATCGTTGAGGCGTATTGATAGGCACCCCACATGCGTACCTGTACATTATCACCAGGATTAATCGAATAGCTGTCGTTAAAGGTAGAGCCCGAAGTCGTTGAAAATGCACCACGGAACAGCTGCTCACCAAACATCAAGTCTTTAGTATTGATATCTTGATAAGGGCGCGTCGTATTGATAACCGAC
Organism: Psychrobacter sp. P2G3; assembly: GCF_001593285.1. Taxonomy (NCBI): domain Bacteria; kingdom Pseudomonadati; phylum Pseudomonadota; class Gammaproteobacteria; order Moraxellales; family Moraxellaceae; genus Psychrobacter; species Psychrobacter sp. P2G3. Next base: position 507,958 of record NZ_CP012529.1, on the reverse strand, counting down.
TGACTAGGCAAGCTTGCTGAGTTAACCGCCTCTTGCGTCGCTCCTTGTCCTAGAACACCACCAGCAAAAGCTTGGGTTGAGACATTAATATTATTGCGATTTTGATCTTGGCTCGCGTTATTAGCGCTGGTACCAAAGCTAGAACCTGCTATTTGATCTGCGTAACTGCTCGCTGCTAGCGCTGGAACGCTGGTTGCAGCCATCGTTAAACTTAATACTTTAATCATCGTCACGATAGGACGTGGTTTCATGTTCATGAGCTGTATTCCTTTGCTGATCTGTCGATCATTACTAATATCTGGTTTATCCAATCGTTCACGATTATCAAGTGTATTAAGCTTTTAGCACTCTACGGTGTAAATAACCAATAGATGTGATTATAAAGAAGTCATAATCAAACTAGCTGCGATGGTCACGCACAACGGCCATTACTAAACGCACGAAGCCATAAAACATTAATAGTAGTGCCAGCGATGTCCAGATGATATAAAGACGGCGTGGATATAACGCTTCTTCAGCTTCATAAGGAGTCGAAATCACAATCAAATTTTTCATTTTTCTAAAGGCTTCTAAGCGCGACTTTTCAAGTGAAGACAGTGACAACTTATATAGCTCAGTAGCGAACTCAACATCAGCTTTTATACTCTCAAACTGTACAGCTTGACGGTTCAATTTGGTCGTATTTGGTGAAGTTAGCTTGGTTTGCTCTTGACTGATTTGTTCTTCAACCGCTTTGATTTGGCTTCTTAACGACACTACTTGCGGCGCATCAGGATTTAGATAGCTAAGCAGTTGGCGCTCTTCAGTCCGTAGTGAACTAAGTTGCCCTTGCAAACTACCGATCAGCTGGTTAACAATTTGCGCATTGGCTTGCGGATCGTAAATCTCATTTTCATTTTGGTAGTTAAGTAATTGTTCTTTCGCTTCATTTAAACGATCTTGTGATTCATCCAATTGAGTTTCAGCAAATATTAGCTGATCACGAGCGACTTCTTGTGAAATACGGTTAACGAACTGCTCAGACTCACCCAAGATAGCTTTGTTAAGCTCAAAAGCATAATCTGAATCAAAAGCTTCTGTCGATACTGAGAGTACATAGCTTTGCTCATCGAGATCGATATGCACACGTTTTTTAAAGTATTCTAGTAAATCCTCTTGCGAGGCGTCAGGGTCTATCTCATAGATAGGATCTGAGCCATCTACATAATAAGCTTCACGGAACTTAAACTTATTATCAAGACGTTTGACCATATCATTTGACAAGATATATTCAGTCAAATAAGTGGCATCTTCTTTACTGGTGCTGTTTACCCCTAACAATGCCGATAAACCACCACCAGAAGGCACACTAGCATCACTAACTTGCTTTACCACCACGTCAGCAGTTGAAATAAAGCGCGGATGAGCAAGTGTCATGACATAATAAATCACCAGCACCCAAGGGAGGATCACCAAGCCGATAAACAGCAAGAAGTCAATAATCTTATTTTTTCGCTTTGTGGACATGCTCTTCATATACCTCAATCGCTTCTTTTGTATCCTCAAACACGTGTGCTGTTTGATCCATTAACACAATACCAATATCACAGTTTCGCTTAATATCACCAATATTATGTGACACTATTAGAAATCCTGCTTGCGCACGGCGAGCCGCTAAAATATCTTCACTACGCTTACGAAAAGCAGCATCACCAACAGCGCCCGCTTCATCAAGCATATAATAATCAAAATCAAACGCTAGGCTTAAACCAAAAGTGAGGCGAGATTTCATGCCCGATGAGTAGCTTTTGACCGGCATATCAAAGTAATTACCGATATCAGCAAACTCTTCAACGAAACGAATCTTTTCATCAATATAAGGTCCGCTTGAGTACAGACGACAGACAAAACGTACATTTTGCCGTCCCGTCAAGCTACCCTGAAAGCCACCTGCCACGCCAACTGGCCACGAGATCGTTGAGTTGGTGATAATTTCGCCATGATCTGGCTCATCAAGTCCGCATATAATACGTAGCAGCGTTGATTTACCAGCACCATTACGGCCTAGCAAACCGACACTTTGTTTATCACCAATGGTCAGATTTAGATCTTTAAATAAATAATGCCGACCTTGCTTGGTCATAAACGATTTAGAAACGTTCTTAATTTCAATCATTTACTTACCATACTTTTACTTACCATACCTTGTTATTTAATATATCTGAAAACTAATCACTATAAATGGATTGGTAGTCCTTCAAACCTTCTATTTTGAACGTATTAAATCTCTTTCCACTGCTTTATACATTAATAGACCTAGGAAATTAACAGCTACTGTCCACTTTAAAAAATAACTCATATCGATATGATATGCAGGATAATTGGGCGCGAGTGAGTGCCTCATGAGTTCAATATTATGGATAAAAGGATTATAGAGCAGGTAGCTAAAATAAGGTTCAGGAATGATATGAATAGAATAAATAATACCAGAAGCAAAATATAAAATAGTGAAAATCAAACTGATAATTTTACTAATCTCACCACCATAATAGCCGATAACCATCATAATCATCGCTAGACCAAAGCCAAATAAAAATAAGGTCAGCCAGCAAAATAACACCACGTCTAAATGCGCAAGACTAATAGGAATATCGATAAATGCCAGTACGAGCAACAGAAGTACAAAGGTAAAAAAGTAAATCACTAACTCTAAGAATGAGCGCGCAATAATAACGTCAATATGACGGACTGAGCGGTACATTAAGAGACCTTGATTGGCTTCTACTGCCCCTAATGATCGTGTTGCTATCGTACTCATCATACGAAACGGTACTAAGCCTGCCACCAAAAACAGCATGTAGTCCATCCCTGGGAGCACACGCGTCATAATAGTACCAAAAATAACTAAATAAATAGCAACTTGGAATATGATTTCTAAGGGTGCCCACAGATAACCTAATCGATAACCACCAAAGCGCGTTTGTAGCTCACGCATGAGCAAAGCGTGGAATGCAGCACCCATGACTTTCAGGCCACTGCGATGCTTAATAGGACGATAAGGAGGCAATTGTACGGACATGGCGTTACAGGACTTCACTAAAAACAGCCCCTATGATAAGTAAGAGGGACTTAAGTTACAAGAATTAATCTGTGAGTAAGCAGATAAAGCTATGATTTAGCAAGAAATAGGCAGGTAAACGGAATAGGTAGCAATCGTTTGTCAGTCTTATATCATTGCTATGCACGTTATCTAGCAGTTTATTTTAGGCAAAAAAAAACCAACCACAAAGGATTGGAGTTTTTAATAAAACGAGCTACTGCAATATAAATGGTGGCGATGAAGAGACTTGAACTCTTGACCTCACGATTATGAGTCATGCGCTCTAACCAGCTGAGCTACATCGCCATTTTAGGCTCGGTATTATGCCGATACAGGTGACTAACGTCAACCCCTAAACAGCATTTTTTTGCAAAAAATATGAATTTTATTCAAATTAACTGCAATTATTAATACTACTACCAAAAAACGAACAATAAAAATGTTGGTAAACCGATAAGCCGGGTTCTGTCGTGGACAATCATTCCTCTAGGCGTACAATCGCTCGTACGCTCAAGCAACCTACCCGCATCGAACGCGGGCCGCGCCATGCCGATGCCTATTTGGTCTTGCTACGCGTGGAGTTTACCATGCCGTGAACTGTTGCCAGCCACGCGGTGCGCTCTTACCGCACCCTTTCACCCTTACCGATGATATCTAGGATACCAAAGGCGGTCTACTCTCTGCTGCACTGGTCGTCAAGTTACCCTGCCCAGCCGTTAGCTGGCACGCTGCCCTATGTAGCCCGGACTTTCCTCCCCTGCTCATCTGTTGCCAGTGTGCAGCGGCGATTGCCTAGTCTACCAAGCGCGCTAGTATAGCAAATCTAATGACAATATAGGAATGTCTTTTGGGTTTATTTGCACTTTTATAATAATACTGTCAAAAAATCACTCAAATAAAGCCCTGTGGTAAAGTCCAATCATTATCTCTCAGTGATATTTTAGTATCAGACACTGCTATGTTTCTTAAGTAAGGCAACTGTAGCCAATGCGTGGTTGGATACCTTTGACTGAGATGCTGTTGTAGAAAATCAATGGTGCTGTTCGCAATCTCGGTATCCGTATTATCAGTAACGTCATGAATATGATTATAAATGACGCTATGAATTTGTAGACCACGCGATTTTATTGCTTCCAAACTAAGTAAAGTATGATTGATACTACCAAGCCGTCCCGAAGTCACTAAAACAATAGGATAGCCTTGAGCTGCAATATAATCTAAGGTTAATAATTGCTCAGTTACTGGCACTAATAACCCGCCAGCCCCTTCTAATAGCACTACCTCATAATCTGCTTGCAGGCTTTTTGTAGCACCAGTAATAACATCAGGATTGAGCGTTTGCCCTGCTAATCTGCTAGCTAAATGCGGTGAAGCAGGTTTTGGATAACGATAAGGGCAAGTTGTAAAATCCAAATCGCATGGCTGTAGTGGAATAGCCATTAATTGACGATGAATAATAATATCGTCAGCAACACTCATTTCACCATTGTTTGAATTTATTGCCACCCCCGTTTGCACAAGCTTTTGGGTCATGACACTGATGCCTTGCTGCATTAGCGCTTTAGCAATCATTCCGGTAGCATAAGTTTTACCAATATCGGTATCAATGCCGGATATAAATAGAACACTCATCGTTTACCTTATAAAAATAGCTTAATTTTATAACTTAATTTTATAACTTGGTTTTTGCGTATGCTTAATTTCATTGAGCCAGTTTTGAGGTTTCAAGATAGCTTGTCACTACCTTTAACAATGCTTGGCATAAGACCTCAAGTTCACTATCAGTGATAATATAAGGGGGCATGATATAGACCAATTTACCAAAGGGTCTGACCCAAATACCTTGAGCTAATAGCAGCGTTTGAAAGATAGGCATGTCAACGGCCTCATACAGCTCAATGACTGCTACCGCTCCCAAACAGCGCACTTCTTTGACACCGTCTAACCTTGCGGCTGGGGCAAGCTGTTGCTCCATCATCGTTTGCATCTTTGCGGTACGATGAGGAATGTCGTAAGACAATATCAAGTCAATCGAAGCACAGGCAACTGCACAGGCTAGCGGGTTCCCCATAAAAGTAGGGCCATGCATCAGTGCTGGATAATCACTATCATGAATGGTATCAGCAATTTTTCGGGTACATAGGGTAGCGGCAAAAGTCATGTAGCCGCCTGTAAGCGCCTTACCAATGGTCATAATATCAGGGCTAATATCAGCATGCTCACAGGCAAATAATTTGCCGCTACGGCCAAAACCGGTCGCAATCTCATCAGCTATCAGCACCACATCATGCTCATCGCAAAGCTGACGCAACAGTTGCAAATACTCAGGGCTATAAAAGCGCATACCACCTGCGCCTTGAATAATGGGCTCAATAATAAAACCTGCTAACTTTGAACCATACTCTACAAAAAATGTGGTCAATACTGCGCGCTCAGACTCTGTTAACGCTCGTCCAAACCCTAAAGGCGGCGCAGGTACAAAGTGCTGCATCGGCAGTTGCTTTCCATACAAGCTGTGCATCCCTGCTACCGGATCACAGACACTCATCGCATGCCAAGTATCACCATAATAACCAGAATGGGTTGAGGCAAATTGTTGCTTGGTTGGGCGTTTTGCAGCAATCTGATATTGCAGGGCCATTTTAAGCGCGACTTCTACTGCGATGCTACCACTATCAGCGTAGAAGATAGCATCCAGCCCAGCAGGGACGATAGAGAGAATTTTTTTGCCTAAGTCTATCGCTGGCTGGTGAGTCAAGCCTCCAAACATTACATGCGCCATTTTACCCAATTGCTTGGTAAGTGCTTCATTCAGTTTAGGGTGATTGTAGCCATGAACGCTTGCCCACCATGATGACATGCCATCGATAAGGCGCGTGCCATCTTCGGTAATGATATAAATACCCTCGGCACGATCAATAATGATATTCGGATAAGTAGGTGGCAGGCTGGCATATGGGTGCCAGAGGTGCTGCTGATCAAAGTCGCTGGTAGCAGTATTGACAGTCATAGTACGCTCTCAAACGACAGGAATTTGCTTTCAAAAAAACATATTGCAAGTTGAATATCCGTATTCGTCATATTATTCCTAGTTTTTAGAATTTTTATCCATTGATAGCGTAATCTGCAACGTATTATTGACCAGTAATGCGTTTGTATTTGGACAATAAATCGCTTTCAGTTTCGACATGGTTAGGGTCATGAGGAATACAGTCAACAGGACAAATTACCACGCATTGTGGTTCATCAAAATGACCAACACATTCAGTGCACAAATCAGGGTCGATAACATAAATATCGTCCCCTTCTGAGATAGCCTCGTTCGGGCAGGCAGGCTCACATACGTCACAATTGATACATTCATCAGTGATTAATAATGCCATGATCTGCTCCTCGCTCTACTGGCAGCCGATATTGTTCGGCGGTGTCAGTGAGTGCTTATTTTATTTAACGTTTAACTTTTGCGTAAAGGCTTGCGAGACGCAAGGGGGAACGAATTTGGTGACATCACCGCCAAGTTTGGCAATTTCACGAATCATCGTCGATGAGATAAACGAATAGTTCTGAGATGGGGTCAAAAATACTGCTTCAAAGTTTTCATCGAGCTCACGGTTCATATTAGCCAATTGAAACTCATATTCAAAATCCGACATCGCTCGCAGGCCACGCAATACGGCAGTAGCGTTTTTTTCACGCATAAAGTCCACAAGCAAACCTTCAAAGCCGATCACTGATACTTGCGGTAAATCAGCAAATACCGTTTCGACCAACGCTACGCGTTCCTCAAAATCAAATAAAGGCTTTTTATGATGTCCTGAGGCCACCGCAATCACCACTTCATCGAACAGCTTAGTTGCTCGCGTCACTAAGTCCACATGACCATTGGTAATGGGATCAAAGGTACCTGGGTATAGAATTTTGGTATGCAATTTTGAAGAAGTAGCAGGATGGCTCATAGCATGGCTAATATAGTCGGTAATGTTACGCTATATGCTAGCAAATTTTGTCCAAACTTAATACTTATCTGCTACATTTGTCCTAACAGTTGACTTACATTTTTGTTAGGCGCTTTGCTACAATAGTCGGTTCGACTCATCCCTTCTAGCATGCCTAGTATAACAAACCAGCATGACAAAAAAGACAACTTCTATTAAAGGGGTAGGATGAGGAATAGTTAGACAAGGACAATATATACAAACTATGCATATAGAAGTCCTTATGGAGAAATTATGTCAAAAAAATCAAGAAAACCTGACAATCAAATTGCCAGCAATAAAAAGGCTCGGCATGAGTATTTTATTGAAGAGACATTTGAAGCAGGGTTAGCATTACAAGGCTGGGAAGTTAAGGCTATTCGTGCCGGTAAAATGACCATTACCGAAGCTTATATTATCTTTCGTAATAATGAGGCGTTTATTTTTGGCGCGCATATTCAGCCGCTGCTTTCAAGCTCAACGCATGTCAGCCCTGATAGCATACGTACCCGTAAGCTGCTGCTGAATCGCCGCGAAATCGAAAAGCTCATGGGCGCGGTCAATCAAAAAGGCTATGCTTGCGTGCCATTATCTTGCTACTGGAAAAACTCACTAGTGAAATGCCAGATTGCACTTGCTCTAGGTAAAAAACAGCATGATAAACGTAAAACCCTAAAAGACCGCGATTGGGAACGTGATAAGCAGCGCGGCTTTAAACAGCATTTAGACTAAATCTAATTGGATTAGAACTAAGCAGTTAAATTCATTATTTTAGTCTATAACGAAAACGGACGACTCAACATTAAGCTGAGTCGTCCGTTTTTTATTTATCTATTATTTTATAAAAATATTATTGATGACTATTCTTAGGCTACTTGCTCTGTTATCGAAGACTGCATATTTTTACGAGCTCGGTGCAGCTGGCGAATACCATGAACAATCAAACAAGCAATCCCTAACCAAATCAAACCGTAGCTATAGATCATCGCTGATTCAAATGGATTGCCCAATACTGTGACCGCTAAAACAAACAATAGCGCAGGTTCTAAGTAACTCATCATGCCATAGACATTCACTGGCAGCATTTGGCTGGCATCAACGTTGGTTTTCATGGCTAAAACACTAAGTACGCCCAACCCTACTAGCATCATGATAAAAAATCCAGACCCGCTAACGAGCATTAGACTACTCGGTGCAATAAAGAATAAGTAAGCCATTGCAAATGGAGCAAAAATGGTTAAATCAACTAGTAGTCCAGTGACTGCGCCAATGCCCTGCATGCGACGTAAAATATAATAGATAGGATAAGTGCCGCAGACCCAAAGCGTTGCCCAAGAAACGCTTTGGGTTCTTACAATCTCACTGCCCACGCCTAATGCAGCAAAAGCAACGGCTAACCACTGTAAACGGCTGAGCTTTTCGCCAAATAAGACGCAACCAAATATCACCATCATCAGTGGAAATAAGAAATAGCCCATCGCGGTTTGTACGCCCTGCCCATTAACCGGTGCCCACATAAATAGCCAAAACTGACTCAAAAATATCGGTGTTGGCAATAGTAACCACGCCCATTGCTTTGCGGTTCTAAGTGTCTTTAATTTATCAAAATGTGAACCTAAGCGACCGCTAATGAGGAGATACCCTATTAATGCGCCCCACATTGCCAGCATACGCCAGATAAATACTTGCGTACCTGATAACGGTGCTAAAAAACTGCTATACGCATAAAGCACGCCAAATAAAAGGTTTGATAATACAGCCAGCGCCACACCCATTATTAATGTACGTTGCTGAACGCTTCCCGCTGTCCACATCGTAGGCAATGGCAAGCGCGAAACAGTGGTTGTGAGTGTATTTGCGAATACGTTAGATAGCATTGAGATAGACATAGTCAGCACCGTAAATTTGAATAGACGTTTGAGAAGTCAGCTATTAGCTTTTGTTTTTCACTGCTAAGCTCTGTTCGATACCATCTATTTTACTAAGACACTGCGAAATATTATCTCTATATAAATTTAATTTTGAATTTATATATCAAAAATCCGCTTTAAAATTGGATTATTTATCAATTTTTAATCTATAGTGATATTAATTTCTATAAGAGTTAATACGATGAGTGAAACTTTAGATGATATTGATAAAGCCATTTTAAACTTGCTACAGGACGATGCGACGCTACCATTAAAAGCTGTTTCAGAACGTGTCCATGTGTCTATCGCTACTGCTCAACGCCGTATTCAAGCATTGATAAATAATGGTGTTATTACCAAGCAAGTTGCTATCGTCGATCCCAATAAAGTCGGTTACGGGCTTACCGCGGTAGTAATGATAGAGATGGCGCGCTCTAATACCTCTATGCAACATCGGTTTGAGCGCTTGATGAATACGCAGCCACAAGTCATGAGCTGCTATGAAGTATCGGGCGATGCAGATTTTATGCTGATGGTCAATGCCAGAAACATGCAAGACTATCATCAGTTTACGACTGGTTTGCTCACTTATGAGAATAATGTACGCAACTTTAAAAGCCAGTTTGTGATGAATTTTACGAAGAGTGGGACGAAAATTTTGTTGGATTAGCGCGAATGAGATTATTGTATTTATAAAATTTCTAGTAGCCCTTTGATTTTTAACATGCCTGAAAGTCGGCAAGTTGTGAACTTTCCTTTGTACTTTCTTTTATATCAATAGATTATCTCACGCTATCAATAACTTATCCCTACCTGAGGCGAATTCATGTTAAGATGAGCGGTTTTCGAAGGTATGGGAAAATCCCTCTATTTATCTTCAAAAATTCTTAACGATACACAGCCACATTCTTAGCCAACAGGTCCGCTCATGTCTGCCGATACCATCGCCCGCACCGCCTTTAAGCAAGGCACCAAACCTCTTTACGACTACGACAAACACTGGGCGAGCTGCTACGAGCCTGCGCCTTATCTACCCATGAGCCGCAAAGAGATGGACGATTTGGGCTGGGATGCCTGTGATGTCATTATCATTTCAGGTGATGCGTATGTCGATCATCCAAGCTTTGGTATGGCGATTATCGGTCGTCTATTAGAAGCACAAGGCTTTCGTGTCGGTATCATTGCTCAGCCAGATTGGAAGAGCAAAGACGCCTTTATGGAGCTTGGCAAACCGGTCTACGCTTACGGCGTGACCGCTGGCAACATGGACAGCATGATCAACCGCTACACTGCCGATCGCAAGATTCGTAGCGATGACGCTTATTCACCCGGTAACGTGGCGGACAAGCGCCCTGACCGTGCCGCTATTGTTTATAGCCAGCGCTGCCGTGAAGCCTATCCTGATGTGCCGATTATTTTAGGCGGTATCGAAGGCAGCCTGCGCCGTATCGCTCATTATGACTATTGGTCGGATAAGGTTCGTCGTAGTATTTTGCTGGATGCCCGTGCTGACGTTTTATTGTATGGTAATGCTGAACGCGCCATCGTCGATGTGGTACATGGTCTGTCAAAAGGCTATAGCTTTGAGCAAATGAGTAGTTTGCGTGGTACGGCTTATCTACTAACACCGACACGTCGTCATTGGCAAGCGGGCATGACCGAGGTCGCCAGTAATGATGTCGATACCGTCGGCCGTGTTGATCCGATTATCAATCCGTATGTCATGACCGAAGACGTTGATAGCTGCAAAATTGAGCAAGAGAAGCCAGCTGACTCACCAGTTGGGCAAGCCATGACAGGCATGTCGGCACAGTATCAGGGTTTCGTCGCAGAGCCAGTCACCAATAAAATCATCAATGCCGATCAAGTTGACGAAGAGACTCAAGTAGTGCAGATGCGCGGCTTTGATACTACCCTTAATGACAAGCCGATGACGGCGCGTAAGTATAAGATCAAAATGCCGCCACGTGAGCAAACCGTCATTCGCCTGCCTGATTATGAGCATGTCAAATCTGACCCAGTCTTGTATGCGCATGCCAGCCGTATTTTGCATCTGGAGACCAACCCAGGAAACGCTCGTGCGCTGGTGCAACGTCATAGTAGCGGTGCTGGTAATTCACACACCTCAATTGACGTTTGGCTCAATCCACCACCGATTCCGCTATCGACCGAAGAGATGGATTACGTCTTTGACTTACCGTATGCGCGCCTGCCACACCCAAGTTATGGCGATGCACGCATCCCTGCTTATGACATGATTAAGTTTTCGGTCAATATCATGCGCGGCTGTTTTGGTGGTTGTACTTTTTGCTCGATTACTGAGCACGAAGGCCGTATTATTCAAAACCGCTCAGAAGAGTCTATCCTACGTGAAGTAGAGGCGATTCGTGATACCGCGCCGAACTTTACTGGGGTGATATCCGACCTTGGTGGCCCGACTGCCAATATGTATCGTCTAAACTGTAAAGATGAAACGATTGAAAAGCATTGCCGTAAGCCGTCATGCGTCTATCCTGATGTCTGTGAAAACTTGATTACTGATCACAGTAGTTTGACCAAGCTATATCGTAAAGCGCGCGATATCAAAGGCGTGAAAAAAATCCTTATCGCTTCTGGTTTACGTTATGACTTGGCGGTTAAAGACCCTGAATACGTCAAAGAATTGGTCAGCCATCATGTCGGTGGTTACCTCAAAATCGCCCCTGAGCATTCAGAAGAAGGCGTGCTATCGAAGATGATGAAGCCTGGCATGGGCAGCTACGATAAATTTAAAGCCATGTTTGAGCAGTACAGCCAAGAGGCTGGCAAAGAGCAATATCTGATTCCTTACTTTATCGCCGCGCATCCGGGCACCAAAGATGAAGACATGATGAACCTTGCGCTTTGGCTAAAAAGTCACGGCTACCGTGCTGACCAAGTTCAGGCGTTTTATCCTAGCCCGATGGCGACGGCGACCACCATGTATCATACCCATAAAGACCCGCTACATAAGATCAGCCGTACTGAGGGTGATATGGATATCGTCAAGTCTGGGAAGCAGCGTAAACTGCACAAAGCCTTCTTGCGCTTCCATGATCCAAAAAACTGGGTACTTTTACGTAAAGCATTACAAGATATGGGTCGTAGTGATTTGATTGGTAAAAACCGTGGCTGCCTAATTCCGCCATTTAATGCCAGTTTGGAAGGTCGCGATGCCGCACAAGACAGCTACCAATCAGCGCGCAAAAAGAACAGCCGCCTTGGTAATGACTCAGTGAAGCGTAGCAATGGCTCAGCCAATAATAATGCAGCTAGTAAGAATACCAAAAAGAATGTGAGTAAAGGTAATTTCCAAACGCAGCATACTGGTTTACCACCGCGCAAAACTAAGTAGTATTGATAAGTAGTTTAAGTAACACAAAACGATGGGCTGAACCTTATCAGCCCATCTAAGTAAGACAATAAAAAGCGCACATCGGCTCTCAAGTCGATGTGCGCTTTTTTATTTGAACTAATTTATTGCATTCGTCTATTATCTAACTTTAGGCTTTTAAGAACTCCCTAAATTAATAGTTACATTAGTCAGCCGTTAAGTAACGAAACTCACAGCTAGCAAACAATTTCTAACATTTCTCAGGCTTCGTTTTGGTTACCATATGCGTCATATGCTTAACGCATTGTTAAATACAAATAAACGATATGACTTGATGCTTTTGGAGAGAACCATGAATACCTTAACTAAGATTGCTACTGCCTTACCTGCCCTTGCTCTACTTAGTGCTTGTGCTACTACCGCGCCAACGCCTACTGCGCCAAACACTCCTACGACTCCAACAACGCCAAGTACTACTACTCCTGCTTCAGAAAGCGTAACCAATGCTGCCTATGATCGCATGGCGCCAGCTCCTTATACTTGTACTGATGACAGCCAAATCCTTGCAAAACAATCTATTAATAAAAAACAAGTAATGTTGACTGCTACGCTACCTAAAGTAAACTGGTCACAACAACCAATTATCTTGAATGGCGGCGTAGAAGGCGATACGGCAAGCTATGTAAATGAGTCAAACCCAGAAGTTGTCTATGCATGGCATATGAAAGGCGATAAAGGTATCTTAGCGATGAAATGGGCTGATGGTAAAGAATACCAAGTAAACTGCCAAGTGGGTAGATAGTAATTCCATTTTAATCATTCATTAATAATGATAAATCTATACTTTTTTAACCTTAGCATTAGCATTAGTATAAGCAGTCATCGAAAGATGGCTGTTTTTTTTATGCGTCTAGTCCATAAAACATATAGTCAGTTCGAAATAAAATCGATACGTAAATAGCGACATGCTGCTGGGGCAAATTTTTTGCAGCCTCTGTCACGCTTGCGAACAGCACGCAAGAAAAATTTACCCCAGTAGCACTGTATCAGTTTTAAAGTGAACCAACTATACCTGTCTTGCCGATATTTCTATAACAATCGCTCGTTTGCTGCATTTTGCTAGAGAAGCATAACGAAAGCTGTCAAAATAGCGCCTATATAAAAATTCATGACTAATGATAAAGAGGATACGTCGATGACGAAGCGTCTAATGAGTATGATAATAATCGCTACCGCAAGTATGTGGGCGCTAACAGGCTGCGACAACAGTGCTGATACTGCTAGTAAAGTCTCTGAAGATGCGGTAACAACATCAGGCTCATCGACGACAGCAAAAACCATCGACTGGTCAGTAATGTCAAGTGGCGAATCAGCTGCTAACCTCGCTGACTACAACTATCCGTTTGAGCTCGATAGCCAATCTGTACAGTCATATGCTAATTACTTCAAAGTAGATAATGCCACTGCCCAGCATAATTTGACAATAAGTATGGCAAGTAACGAAGCACTGTCAAAGGTGCTCGATCAGCTCAGTGATAGCTATACTTCTCATGAGCTAACCGATGGCAAAGATATGAAGCTTATTATTCATACTACGCCCGATGTCGCTGCCAGTAGCTATGATTATGTGTTAGCTGATGACTTTGCTAAAGGGCTGGTGTTGCCTATCGTGATTCAGCCGGATGGGGTGAAGGGTGAGGTTGAGGTGCATGGAGAGGTGGCGGAGTAGAAGGCTAGATGTGTCTTGAAAATTACTAGCGTGGGTTGGATGTAACCCATGCTACATTTAACTTTAGATGAAAGCAGTAGTTGAAATACCTCATTTCTACTATCATTTTTTAATTTGGAATCTCAGATATAGTCTTTTTTAATAGTTTTTTGAACTCATCGTAGCAATTTCTCGCCTCTTTAAACTCTTCGACATTTGCGTCAAATAATTGATTTCTATTTAGTGGCTCTGTTCCACCGTAGCTATAGACAACTGAAGTTTTATCTTCGACCTCTACTTTTGAAAAACTACCATCTGTGTTTTTCTGCATTCTTGTCGTCTTTTCAATTGTTCTAGCAATAGGAGATACAGTACCCGCTGTTATTCTCGGTGCAATCGAATGACTGCTCAAGTTTCTATAGTTTTGAGTTAATTGCCTTTGATACTGATCGTTATTTAACCCTTGTAATTTATCTAAAAAATTTTTATGGTTGCAGAAGGATAAAATTCCTTCTAATATTTCTTCCTTGTTTTTTCGACTAGGATAATTATGGATTAGTTTGTTATCTGATGCACGTATACGTGGGTCATAACGATGTTTCTCGATTTTATCATCATATTTATCGTGGGTAGCTAATCTTATTTGATGAAAGTTCTCAATACCAACGTTGATAAAAGTATCCTTGATTCTGCTAGGCACGAACAAGCACTTATCAATAATTAATTTTAAGAACTCACTTTCAAGCTTCCATTCTTTTTGTCTATCCTCATTGTAGGACTCTAACACTGTGTTCCACGCATACCAACGATGAAGTAGATTATTCCATTCATTGATAACATTGGTAACCTCTCTTAAGTCAGCTTCTATCATCTCATTACCAAAAATACCTATATTTTTATCATTAATGAAATCAAATTCATATTTCAAATAAGATAGGCTGGGTTTCAAGTCTCCACATAAATAAATTTGCAAATATTCTTCATAAGCAGTTTTTAATAGTTCAGCGTACTTTATTTGACCTTCTAACATAATAACTCCTCATTTGGTGGGTCACGCATTCGCTAACCTACCTTACACTGCTAAATTATTTTTCAACGGTGCGCGAGGCACCCCCTACACTTTTATATGCAAGATTTATGCTTTTGCGCGAGTGAGGACGGAAGTAGCAAAACACTGCTACGCTCGTCCACAACACTTAAACTATGCGCGAGGGACGAGCGCCGAGTGCATCATTAAAGATAGACAACTCATGACCTGCATATTTGCCAACTGTTAAAGCAAGCGATGCTGAGGCCATGCTTTTGTCTTTTGCTCTTCATCAAATTCAGCTTGCAAATGGTGCGCTGAGCGCACCCTACCGCCAACATTTAGCCTTCAATTAATTTTAAGAACTCTTCCTCACCCACTATCTTAACGCCAAGCTTTTCTGCCTTGGTTAGCTTAGAGCCTGCCTTATCACCAGCTAACAGCGCAGTGGTTTTTGCCGAGATACTATCTGAGACTTTTGCACCTAGTGCTTGCAATTTGGCCTTCGCTTCATCACGTGCCATGCTATCGAGTGCGCCTGTAATTACCCACGTTTGACCATCGAGTGGTTGATCAGCCGATGCGGTTTGCTCGACCTTATCCCAATGCACGCCTGCTTCTCGTAACGCGGTAATGACTTCGATATTATGCGGTGCGCGGAAGAATTCATGCGCCAGCTCAGCGGTGATAGCGCCAACGTCAGGCGTTTGTAGTAGCGTATCAATATCTGCTGCCATTAAACTATCTAGATCACCAAACTGCTGGGCGAGATTTTGCGCCGTGCCTTCACCCACACCGCGAATACCGAGTGCATAGATAAAGCGTGCAAGCGTGGTATGTTTGCTAGCTTCGATAGCGCTGATGATATTTTGTACAGATTTTTCGCCCAACTTTTCAAGGGTAATAAGTTCTTGTTGATGGTTATGCAATTGATAAATATCAGCGACAGTTTTGATGAGTCCATGCTTAAAGAAGCTAATGAGCCAGCTTGCGCCTAAACCATCGATATCCATCGCCCGACGCGAGACAAAATGAATGAGTGCTTCTTGCTGCTGCGCTGGACAAAATAGACCGCCAGTACAACGCGCTAAGGCTTCATCTTCGGGCAGTAAGACCGGAGAGTCGCATACTGGGCAGGTAGACGGTAGTTTAACTGGTTCAGAGTCTTCTGGACGCTGATCATGCCAGACACGCGTGACTTTTGGGATGACATCGCCAGCGCGATGCACGCTAACCATATCACCTGCGCGCACGTCTAAGCGCTGAATCTCACCAAAATTATGCAAGGTAACACTGCTGACGGTGACGCCGCCGACTTTTACTGGCTCAAGCTTACCGACTGGCGTGATTTGTCCAGTACGTCCGACTTGCCATTCGATAGCGTGCAGGCGGGTCATGACGGTCTGGGCGGGGAATTTATATGCGGTTGCCCAGCGCGGCTCGCGAGATAGAAACCCAAGCTGCTGTTGCAATGCCAAGCTATTGACCTTAATCACCATACCGTCAATTTCAAACGGTAGATCATCACGCGTTTCAATCACCGATTCATAGTAGGCTTGTGCCTCGCGTGGATTTTGCACGACCTCGACCGCGCTGACCGTAAAGCCAATGTCTTTTAACCATGCTAGCGCAGCTGATTGAGTATTGATATTTTCAGGTAGACCTTGATTGACTGAATAGCAATAAAATGCGAGCGGACGACTTGCTGCCACACTGGGATCAAGCTGACGCAAGCTACCAGCAGCGGCATTACGAGGATTGGCAAAGGTCTTTTCTTCTTTCTCTTCTGCTAGGCGGTTTAGACGCTCAAAGCCTGCTTTAGGCATCAGCACTTCACCGCGTACTTCTAACAGCTCAATATCAGCGGCATCAGCTAGCCAGAGTGGCAAGTTACGAATGGTTTTGGCGTTTTGAGTGATATCTTCACCCGTTTGCCCATCACCGCGTGTGACCGCTTGGACAAATTTGCCATTTGCATATTTTAATGAGACCGCCAAGCCATCAAGCTTTAACTCCATCTCGTATTCAGGGTTTTGCTGAGCGTCATTGAGACGATCATTAACGCGGCGCATAAAATCGCGCAACCCATCATATTCGAACACATTACCAAGCGATAACATAGGAATGTCATGGGTCACTTGGGTAAAAGCGGATAGCGGCGTATCACCGACTTGATTGATGGGGCTGTCCGGCTGTACCAAATTTGGATATTCTTCCTCAAGCTCAAGCAAAGAGCGACGCAATTGATCGTATTCGCTGTCCTCTAAAATAGGATTGTCGAGCACATAATAAGCATAATTATGTTTCTTGATGGCGTCAATAAGCGAGCGTATCTGCGCGATGGTATCAGTATGTTCGTCAGACAAAGTAGGCTTTTGCGAAGTTGTTTTTTGATTGGTTTCGGTAGGGGCAGCGGTTGGTAAGATAGGGTCAGTCATAGTCAGCGTCTTTGCAATTCAAGATGCCGATATGATAACAAGTTTGTAGGATGCTCGGATATCATTTTATAGGCAATCAGGACAATGGAAAACCGAAAAAGGCAAATAACGTCAATCGCTATTTGCCT
This sequence comes from Psychrobacter sp. P2G3, assembly GCF_001593285.1. NCBI lineage: Bacteria > Pseudomonadati > Pseudomonadota > Gammaproteobacteria > Moraxellales > Moraxellaceae > Psychrobacter > Psychrobacter sp. P2G3. The sequence goes on along the minus strand of NZ_CP012529.1, from coordinate 490,342 downwards.
TTTAAGTTATTGCTAGTAATGCTTTTAACTTTTGTCTTTATTAAACTTCATAGTCGCGTACTTGATTGCGTAACTGCTGCTTATATTCAGGCGTGATCGGCTCATTACTTTCATCAAGCATCATCGCATTGAGGTCATCGGCCATCATATAAGCAATACTCATCATACTATCGAAGCTGCGTAGCGCTTGTGGATGCGGCAGAGATAAAAATACGACCACACCGTTGTAAGTATTGGTCGCCACGCTATGCGGATCGAACGGTGCGATACCACTATCTGTAATACCCATCATGCTGAACCAAAGCATGCCAGTGCCGTCTTTTTGCTCATAGCGATGGAACATATTCATCGCCCCAAAGCGCAAACCATATTTATCAATTAAAGCCAATAAATCACGACCACGAATAATTTCTACAGGACGATCACGATACTGGCGCGGCAAGATAGTAATATTGATATTGTCTTTAGCATTGATGAGTGGACCGTTTTGCGCTTGGTCAACTGGCTCTAAGAGGTGCTGATCAAGTATCGGGCTGTTGTCATCAAAGCTTGGCTCTTCGGCCGTATCAATCACTGGCATCAAGCTATCCGTCGCTGACATAAGGCTAGAAAACGCATCTGGCTCATACTCATTATCACCCTGCATTTCACTAGCAACTTCTACAAACTCAGCATTGTCAGCGCGCTGTTGCTCGTCCTGCCAGCGTACATAGTCCTCGTTGTTTTCTGCACTTTCATCAATTGCGGTATCACCACGACCCTGTGTCAATTGTGCATCGACATTGGTATGAGTCTCAGTTAAAGGTTCATCTTCGATCACCGCATTTAGATAATCACGATCAGGAGCGATGGTGGTTTCACCAGCGACCGTATCGTCCAAGTCTGGCTGATCGACAATATTACGCTCGTGGCGCGGTATAATTGGGATACCATTTTTATCATAATTGACTGCCGCAATCTCCGCGCTATTACGACGCTTAAAGCTACGAATGACCATAAACAGGCCTGCAAGCACGATAAATGCAGCAATGGCAATCAATACAAACTGAATAGCGGTCATGAGAAATATATCCTAATAACTATGATAAAAGGGAATACATAAGAGGGAATAAATGGCAATAGTCTAGCATGGCTGACTAACCTCGTCACCATATAGTAATCGTTTATAGTCAGCCTGACATAGTTGCGTTACGTTACAGTCCTAGCATCGACTATAACACTAGGGACTGTATAGAATTCGATACCAGTTATCAATTTTTAATACTAGTCATTAATACTAACTATCAATATAGCTTGCAGCTTCATCGAGTGAGACACTGACTAAAGTAGAAATGCCTGCGTTAGGCATCGTAATACCCTTAAGCTCATCGGCAATCTGCATTGTCAGCTTATTATGACTGATAAATATAAACTGCAAATCGTCTGCCAACTCATGAATCAGACTGGTAAAGCGGGCAACGTTGGCATCATCAAGGGGTGCATCGACTTCATCAAGCACACAAAATGGGGCAGGATGCTGCTTAAATATCGCAAAAATTAAGCTAAGTGCAGTAAGCGTTTTTTCACCGCCTGAGAGTACGGCCAAGCGACTATTACGCTTGCCTTTCGGCTGCGCCATTAAGGTTAGCCCTGCCCGCCACTGTTCTGATTTTGATGCATTAGCAGGCATGTCGTCAGTGTTGAGCGTTAAGCTAGCTTGTCCACCGCCAAAGACTTTGGCAAATAAATTGGCAAGCTCATCATTGACCGCCTCAAGTGTCTGCATAAATAGCGTCTTGGTGGTCTCATCAATAGAAGCAATCGCCTCGGTCAACGTCTGCATACTGGCAGCAATATCTTCTGTCTGCTGCGCCAGCGGCTCTAAGCGTTCATTGACCTCAGCCAATTCTGCAACCGCTGCTAAGTTAACCGCACCAATTTTACTTAACTGCTGCTCAAGCTTTGCACGTTCGGACTCAAGCTCAGCGATTTTGTCTGGACGTACGCGGCGATCATGGGCAATAAAGTCCGCTAATAAATTTGAGACACTAATCGGTTGCTGTGGTAACTCTTCATCAGTTTTATATCTATGCCTAATACTAAAATAAGCTTCTAAAGTCTCTTGCGTATGACTACTGGCATCGTCTAAACGTGCCGCGCTTAATGCCAGCTCGGTGGCGAGACGCGCAAGCTCACTTTGCTGAGTCTGCAATGTATGTTGTAGCGTATCTAGCTCTGCCTGCTGCTGACTATAATCCTCTTTAAGCGCCGTTAATGCCGTCTCACGCTCTGCTAATACTGCCTGCTGCTCATCGCGTGCTGTCTGCGCTGTGTGCAATGCTGCTTGCAGTGCTGGCAGTTTATTTTGCTGCTGTTCATGACGCGCCTTTAGACTTTGCTCGTTTTGTAGCGAATTATCATGTTGCTCACTCGCACGGGTAAGACTACTAACGCTATGCTCTAAACGCATCTCGCTTTGTTGAATACGAAGTTGCAATGCTTGCCAAGCGTCATCATCTGCCTGACGTGTGTGGGCAAGCTCACTACGCTCGGACTGTAATTGCTGACTCAATGCCCGAGCATCGGCTATTTGCGGCGTCAGCGCTGCTATCTCGCTTTGGATATGCTGCTGCTCATGATTGAGAGTTTGCAATTCTTGATCTAATTCTTGTTGCTCTTGCTCAAGGGCTACTTTATCAGCATTTAGACGCTGGCTGTCCGCTTGTAGACGCTCCGCATTAGCGCGCTGAGTAGTGAGCTGTTGCTGGTATTGATGCTGGTCACGGGTCAATTGCTCAGCTTGCGCACGGGTTTCTTCTAAGCTGACAGTCATTGCATCATAGTTACGCTGGTCATTAGCAATAGCCTTTTGCTTATCTTGTATTTTGACCTCAAATTCATCAAGCAGATTTTCTAATACTTGCAGACGGCTGCGCTGCTGTAAACGCTGGCTTAAGAATTGGCTATTGCTCTCATTTTGACCATTTTGCGCCCCAGCAAACTTGCTGAGATTAATCGTACCCTGACGACTGATAAGCCAACCGTCCGAGGTTAATAAAATGGCTGATGATGGTAATATTTTTAGGATATCGGCAAGCGCTTCAAGTGTCTGCTGATTATTCGTTTCAAGCTTCGCGATATATAAATAACAGTGCTGCCAAAGTGCTAAGTTAGGTGCAATAATTAGCTGTGATAAAGGCAGTACTTTATCAACCAAGCTATCAGGCAATGGGCTAACAAATGAACTGTCTCTAATTTCACTTTGCTTAGCAGATAGCCAAAGGCTATGACCAGTTTCTATTGAAGAATTCTCTTCTCTATTACTACGCTCATTTTGTGCGGTCTGATAAGTAAACAAATCCGTTAAATTATGCTCAAGCGCTTGCCATAAGCTATTCACTTTTTGAACGTCGCTGTTAATTTTTTCATTACTTGATTGTTTAGAAACCAGCACATGACTATCCAGCCATAACGCCAATACGCTATCGAGTAGCTCTGCGTGCTGTTGCCCTTTGGTGCTTAACTCAATCTGCTCACGCAAGGTCGTGATAGCCAAGTCTTTATAGTCGTTGGCTATTTCATTTTCTAAATCAGTTTTTAAATTGTCATTTCCTGAAATAGATAATTGCTGTTGAAGTTTTGCCGTAGTTTTAGGATGCAATATCTGGTGTAGAGTATCGTACTCACCTGCTAAAACTGCGAGACGTTTTTCATCCTCACTCAACTCGCGTTGCTGCATATTCAAGCGCTGCTGTAAATCATGCGCTTGCGGTTGTAGCTCAGACAGTCGCTCATCGATACTATCTTGCTGACGCTCAATCTGCTGCAACTGTTTATTTAGCTCAGCAACTTGCGTCTCTAATGTGCGCTGCAAATTGTTCGCGTCAGCCTGCTCTTGCCCATCACCATCAGCCCCGTCAGTATTGGCAGCTGGTGCTAGTGACTGTTGTAGTTGCTGCCATAGACTCTGCCAGTTTTGCTGGCGACGCTGCCATTTCTCATGGTTTTGCTGATGCCGTTTTTGCGCTTGGCTATTAATCGCTTGCTGCTGCTCAAGCGTACGAGCATTATCTTGCAGGCGTGACAGCTTGTTTTGCGCTTCATGCCATGCGCGCTGCAACGGTTGCTCATTGCGTTTATACGCTTCACGTTTATTCGTCAGTTCAATTAGCTGCGGACGCAATTCTTCTAGCACGTTTTGCTGCGTGGCTTGCTCAGCTTTTAAACGCTCAATCTCATCGACTGCTTGCTCACGCTGCTGCTCTAAACTGACTAGTTGCTGTTCAATAACGGTTAGCTGTGATTTGGCATCACTGAGCTGGTGCTCAGCTTGTTGATAGCTTAGCTGCTGCTGATAATGGCTGCTTTGGGCATCGTCTTTTAGCCACTGTTCTTGATTGATATGGGCAGCAAGCTTATCTTGTTTGGCTTTTAGAGTCTCATAGCTGGCTTGTAATGTGGCGACCTCATTAGCGCTACGCTCATGAGCTATTTTTTGCTGCTGCTGATTATGCTTGGCTTGATACAGTTGCTGAATGGCAAGTTGCTGCTTGATATCAACAAGTGTTAACGCTAGCTCTTCGTAACGCTGAGCGCTTTCTGCTTGCCTAGATAATCGTTTTTGCTGGGTAACCAGCTCGCTTTGCATGTCGTGCAGGCGTGCTAAATTATCTTTAGTTTTCTCTAACTTTTTTTGCGTTTCTTCGCGGCGCGCTTGATAGCGCGAAACCCCAGCCGCTTCTTCGATAAACTCTCGCAGCTGCAGCGGGCTAGATTCAACAATTCGCCCAATCATACCTTGTTCGATAACCGCATAACTGCGCGCGCCAAGCCCAGTTCCCAAGAATACATCGACTACATCACGGCGACGGCAGCGCGTGCCATTGATAAAGTAGTCTGAGCGTCCTTCCTTATTTACCTGTCGGCGTACTGACAGCTCTTGATAGAGATTGAATTCATGGCGAATACCCGTCTGTTCATCTTGCGTATGCTCAAAAGTCAGCTCGACACTGGCAACACTTTTGGCAGATTTATCTTGCGTGCCTGCAAAGATAACATCACTCATTGCCCCGCCACGTAACTGCTTAGCAGAGGTCTCGCCCAGCACCCAGCGAATGGCATCAATCACGTTGGATTTGCCACAGCCGTTCGGCCCGACGATGGCGGTGATACCATGGTGGAAGGTAAAAGTCGTTGGATTGGCAAAGGATTTAAAACCTGCCAGCTTTAGAGATTTTAGACGCATGAATAATCAATAAACTTAGCGAAAACAGGCGGCTATTCTACCTGAAATTGTGACGAGTTTTTAGAGTTTGTGAGGAATGCTATAATATGTTCACTTTAAAAAGTATATAGTGCTACTGGGATGAATTTTGTGTAGCCTCTGGAGTGACGAAGTCGCACAGCAAGCAAGGAAAATTTATACCAGTAGCACATTCAAATCTATATACTAGTTTTATTTCAATTCATTATATGATACTGCTCAAAAGCTAAATTATTAACCACTAAAAAAGAGAATTAAAATGGCAGAATATAACCCGCAAGAACTACAACAAAAATATGAAGAATGGTGTGAGCTACATCGTAAACAGCTTGAGGCGCAACAGCAGTTCTTAAAAGCTGAAGCATTGCAAAATGAGTTGAAAGATTACTATCTAAATCCGCAATGGATGACAGATCGTGAAGCGGATCTGCCAATTGAGCACTCAGGTAAAGAGCACTCTATCTTTAGTGAAGATGCGCTATGGAATATGCTCAGCGATCATGATGAGTTAGCAAGAAAGTGGATGCGTTTAGGGCTAGATGCGATTGATAGGAAATAATCATTTCAAGCTTTCATCTGCTTTGATTAAAAATACAATGGTAGAGGCTGTCATGTGTAGCACATACTGAATAAGGTGTTCAGGAACTTCTATGTCATCATTACCTTTACCATGACCACTCAATTTGTTTCGAGGTGTACCTATACTTGAAGTAAGCATATTGCTTAATGAATTAAATTGATCTGTCCAAAACTTTGGTATCAATTCATTAGCTAAGCAACAATCAATAAGCTTCTTTGAAGCTGCATTGTTATCACATATCCAACTTCTCTTATGAATTATAATTTTCATTGTACTTTCAAAAGCTTTAAGACAATCTGTTAGAGCAGCATCGTAACGACTATGACGATAATGTTCGTGAGCTTTTAAGAATTCTTCTTGTGCACCTTTATACATTGGATTACTTAGTAGCTGTAAAGCTGGCTTAACAGCTTCAGCATGGATAAACTCAGAATCTACTCTAATGATTTGACCATTCTCGTATTGATAACCTATGCCATGTTCACGAAAACGTTGGTTCAATTCATTGATAGCTTCATCAACGTTTATAGAAACTTTATACCTATATTCTCTAGCGAAGCTTGAAATAATTTGCATCATCAACTCTATAACACTTAGAGCTTGCTCAATATTGTCTTCACTTAAAAAATAGTTAGAAATACTTTCAAAGTAGGTGATATAAATTTCATTATCACTGTCTTCTTCATTTAGTTTAAATACACCTATCTCTTTGCATAGACTCTTGTAGCATTTTTTCAAATGTTCACGATTTAAGCTACTAGGATTCCAATCACCGCCAGAATAGTCCTCTTCTATTGTTTCATCCCATAAGTGAACTATTTGAACTTTAAGCGCGCGTGGTAATTCATCGTATTGGTAAACGTCAGGATATTCACCTCGAAGCTTCTTCTGCCTTTTATGAAATAAATCAACAATAGCCATGTTAAACCCTCAATTCATTATTAATCAATATTTCGCTAAACCTAAATTAAATCACCCCAATTCCACTTAACAATAACTGCCCGCCAGCAAACAATAGCAACACCCCAAAGGCACGCTTAAGCGTGAGCGCAGGTAATACATGAGCAAGCTTGGCACCGACTTTTGCCATAGCGAAACTAACGACGGAAATACATAGAAAACCCGTAATATGTACAAAGCCTATCGTACCCTCAGGTAAATTGACCACGTCTTGACCAAACCATGCAAAGCCTGCCGCGCCAGCCAATGCAATCGGTAGCCCGCAAGCCGCTGAAGTGCCAACCGACTGCTTCATTGGCAGTCCCGCCCAATTTAAAAACGGTACGGTCAAACTGCCGCCGCCAATGCCAAAAATAGACGATGCCATACCAATACCCGTACCCGCGCCAAACTGCACACCAGCTGACGGTAACGGCTTACCTATCTGCTCTTTATTAGAGAAGAACAACATCTTTAAAGCGACCAATAACGCCCCGACACCGATGATGGCTTGCAATACTTTACCGTCAATCATGTCAGCAACGCCTGCTCCAACGAGGCTACCGATAACCAAGCCCAACGCCATTTTTCGCCACACTTCCCAGCGTACACCGCCGCGCTTATTATGCGCCGTGAGTGAGCTAATAGAAGTCACTACAATGGTCGCAAGTGAGGTACCAACTGCCAAATGGGTGACCACTTCAGGAGGAAAATGATACGCAGTAAAAATCCATACCAATGCTGGTACGATAATCATGCCGCCACCGACACCAAACAAACCTGCGCTGACCCCAGCAAATGCCCCTGCAATGACAAACCACACATATAACATTATAGCTCTACCTTTTATTATGGTTATTTTTAGTTGATAATAACCAGCGCCTGCGCGTCATTAGCATCTAAGTCGTGACAATTCTGCCGATGGCTGTCATTCTTAACAATGGCCTTAGTATATCAAATGCTATCTCAAAGACTCTATCAAACATTATATGAACTACAGCGACTAAATTTATGCCGTTATCTATATCTATGCCGTCACCAGCCAATCCTTCCGTCCATTTAGCTGAGGTTACGCATCGTCATGTGACCAGCAGTGCCTCTACCAATAGTGAGCTGATAGACGCTGTGCAAGATGGTACGCTGGATGCTACTGAGTTGCATCTACTAACGGCTGAGACCCAGAGTGCAGGGCGCGGACAGCGAGGACGCTCATGGCAATCACCGCGCGGTAATGTTTATCTGTCGTTATACCATCCAGTACACATGCCTATTAGCGGTTTGTTATCGTTAATCATCGGCGTTGAGCTGGCAAAAACGCCTGTTATCCAAACATTGAATGAGCAATTACGCGCGCAAAGTTTAACCCCTATTGGCGTAAAATGGGCCAATGATTTAGGCTTTTATCAAAACTCACCCGAATCAGATAAAGCTGAACTAGACACGCAAATTATTCAATTTAATAAGCTTGCTGGTATTTTAATTGAACCAGTATGGAAGGCAGGAAAATTGGTTGGTGTAGTCATGGGCGTTGGACTTAATGTACAAGCTGCGCCAAAGCTAACCGCGCAAACTTGTGAAGGCATGAGCTATCAAGCAGTTAGCTTGCAAGATATTTATGGAATGCTGGCGTCAGATAACGCGAACAGTCTACCAACCTTACAAACGCTTTATCAGCAAATTAGTGAAGCGTTACTGGCGGCTATGACCCGCTTTGAGCACTTTGATATCGAAAGGCCAACTGGACATACTTACTATCTGGACAGTTTTTTGCAAGAATTTGCGACGATGGACGCACTGGCAGGTCTGCGATTACGTGTCACCCAAGACCATGATGATAATTCGCATGTAATCACTGGTGACGCCTGCAGTATTGATACAAACGGCTGTTTGCAATTGCGTCAAGATAACGGTAAGATTTCTGCGCTTTTTACCGGTCGTATTGATGTGATTCATGAGGCTTAGACCGCCTACTTAACGAGCACTATATAAAGGGATTTTTATGCTCTGGTTAGATCTTGGAAATACTCGTCTTAAATACTGGCTCACTGATGATATCGGGCAGATAGTCGCGCACGATGCCAAGCAGCATTTACAAGCGCCTGCCGAATTACTCATGGGTCTAACCGATCGCTTTGAGCGTTATGCGCCCGACTTTATCGGCATCTCATCTGTACTGGGTGACGAGCTGAACGTAAAAGTATCAGAGACTTTGAGTCGTCTAGATATTCCGTTTGAGTTTGTCCATGTTGATGCTGAACACCCATTGATGCGTAGCGCCTACAATGACGAGCAGCTCGGCTGCGATCGTTGGCTACAGATGCTGGGCGCAGTTGATAAGAAAAAGCGTCAATGCGTGATTGGTTGCGGTACAGCGGTGACGATTGATTTGATTGATCACGCTGAGCATTTAGGCGGTTATATTTTCCCAAGCATCTATCTGCAACGCGAGTCCCTATTCTCTGGTACCAAGCAAATCACCATCTCTAACGGTACTTTTGATAGTGTCAGTCAGGGCACTACCACGCAAGATGCGGTACATCGTGGGATATTATTATCCATCGTTGGTGCGATCAATGAGATTAGCCATCGTCATCCCAACTTTGAAGTCATTATGACGGGTGGTGATGCAGCCATTATTGCGCAACATGTCAATCGTCCAGTGCGCCTGCGCGATGATTTACTGTTAAATGGTCTGGCACGCTATTTTGACCATAGTAAACAGACATAGTGTTTTGAGCATTTGTATAAATAAAAAAAGCAGTACGTTTTAAGCGTACTGCTTTTTTGTTATAGCCTGTTCGATTTCAAACCCATACAGAGTGCTAAAGGGATGAGTTTTTCACAGCCTCTTTCACGTTTGCAAACAGCAAGCAAGAAAAATTTAGCCCATTAGCACGAGGATATTAATGTATCGATTTTATTCTGAAATTAATATCTAACGAACATTCAATAATTTTTACTTAGTCTCGTTAAACAACTCACGACCAACCAGCATACGGCGAATCTCGCTGGTACCTGCGCCGATTTCATAGAGTTTGGCATCACGCCAGAAACGACCTAGCGGATACTCATTGGTATAGCCATTACCGCCAAAGATTTGAATGCCTTCACCTGCCATCCAAGTGGCTTTTTCGGCACACCATAAAATCACACTGGCGCAATCTTTACGCACTTCTCGACTATGACCAGCACCGCGTTGATCTAACATGTCGAGATTTTTACCAACGGTGTATAAGAAGCTACGCCCCGCCTGCAAGATGGTATACATATCCGCAACTTTACCTTGGATAAGTTGGAACTCACCAATCGCTTGACCAAACTGCTTGCGATCATGAATGTAAGGGACGACATTATCCATCACCGCTTGCATGATGCCGATAGGACCTGCGGCTAATACCGCGCGCTCGTAATCGAGACCACTCATCAGTACTTTAACGCCTTCGTTTAAGCCGCCTAAAATGTTTTCTTTAGGGACTTCAACATTATTAAAAGTCATCTCACCGGTATGACTGCCGCGCATGCCTAATTTATCGAGCTTTTGCGCTGTACCAAAACCTTCCATGCCTTTTTCAACGATAAATGCCGTCATGCCTTTAGCACCCATCTCTGGATTAGTTTTGGCATAAACCACCATCACATCCGCATCAGGACCATTGGTAATCCACATTTTACTACCGTTTAAAATGTAGCCGCCGTCTTTTTCTTCGGCTTTTAGCTTCATACTGACCACATCTGAGCCAGCGCCCGTTTCACTCATCGCGAGAGCACCAATGAATTCACCGCTAATGAGTTTCGGCAGATATTTTTGCTTTTGTTCCTCTGAACCATTGCGTTTAATTTGGTTGATACAAAGATTAGAGTGCGCACCGTAGCTCAGCGCCACGGACGCAGAAGCGCGGCTAATCTCTTCCATTGCGACCATATGAGCGACGTAGCCCATATCAGCACCACCGTACTCTTCAGGAACAGTGATACCATGTAGACCTAAATCACCCATCTTTTGCCACAAATCCATTGGGAATTCATCGCTGCTGTCAATCTCAGCCGCACGCGGGGCTATTTCATTAGCCGCAAACTGCTGTACCACATCACGTAACGCGTCGATATCTTCGCCAAGCTGAAAATTCAATCCAGGTAAACTCATAACTATTCCTTGTATTTTGATGTTTTAAATATTAATTCGTCTTTAAAGCCACTGTATTTTCAGCGCATTTAATTAGGACTGACGCTTATTAATCAACGCACGCGCCACGCTTGACCCATTACGACGACCTAGAAACTCACTGATACGCTCGCCAGCGACGACCAGTTTATCCAAGTCAATACCAGTGCTAATACCCATACCGTGCAGCATATAGACTACATCTTCGGTTGCGACATTACCCGTTGCGCCTTTGGCATACGGACAACCGCCAAGCCCAGCCACTGAGGTATCGAATTCGCTGACGCCCATCTGTAGTGCGGCTAAGGTATTACTGACTGCTTGACCATAAGTATCATGAAAATGTCCTGATAGCATAGCGATGTCGGCATATTCTAATGCGGCTTGTAGCGCGCGCTGTACTTTCAGCGGCGTACCAACACCAATCGTATCAGCAATACCAATCTGTTCTGAACCAATCTCAACCAAGCGCTTAGTCACATAAGCCACTTGGCTAGGAGCAATCTCGCCTTCATAAGGACAGCCGACCGTGCAAGAGATAACGCCGCGTACCTTGATGCCCTGCTCTTTTGCAGCAGCAGCAACGGGTGCAAAACGTTCAATACTTTCATCGATACTGCAATTGATGTTTTTTTGACTAAAGGTCTCACTAGCTGAGCCAAAGATAACGATTTCATCAGGACGATGTACGATGGCATTTTCAAAACCGCGCATATTTGGCACGAGTACCGAATAAATAACGTCATCACGCTTATTATCTGCAAGCACGGTCATCAGCTCACTGTTGTCGCCCATTTGCGGCACCCATTTTGGCGAGACAAAGCTGGTCGCCTCAAGCTTTTTGACGCCTGCCGCGATTAAATCGTTGATAAGCGTTTGCTTAATGGCAGTCGGTACTGTCATCGATTCATTTTGTAAGCCATCACGTGGGCTGACATCCACGATGGTGACGTGCTCTGGATACGAATGGCTCATGGTTATTATCCTTTCATTGTTCTTATACTTAGGTTTTTAAGCTTCGCTAGCTTCTGTGTCGATGCGCAGTAACTCATCACCATCAGCAACCGAGTCGCCCGCAGCAAATAACAACTCTGCCACCACGCCATCAGTCGGTGCGGTAATGGTATGTTCAATTTTCATCGCTTCGATAACGGCGAGTGGCTCGCCTTTCTTCACGCTATCGCCGACAGCTACTTTGAAGGCAACGACCTGTCCTGGCATTGGCGATTTTAAACTACCGACCGCTGCAGACTCTTCGCCTACGTGCGCCATGATATCAATCAGCGTAATCTCGTCCCGACCGCTATCTGTGAACACATAAACGGTCTCATTATGTACCCAACTTTGGGCATTAGTACGTACGCCATCTAACCATAAAGTATGATTATGCGAGTCACTGCTGGCGTAGCTAACTTCACCTTCATAAACACTTTCTGTCTGAGCGGCTACATTGACATTATCCTGGGTATCGTTACTCGCAATCTCTTTTTCAATGACCAACGTAAAGCTGCTGGTATTTTCAGCACTCTTTTTACTGTCAGAATAATGTGCGTTGTGCCAATTACTAATACGGGCGCTATAAGCTTGCTCATCATATATCAAGCTAAACGATCTCGCATAGGCATTATAAGCACGGAAACCAGTAGGCTTACTAAACGGATCTGCATCTGCGTCTTGTGCAATCACTTCACTGGCAAGCTGCTGAGCAATGGCTGTCACAGCAAGCGTCGATAACTGAAGCGGATGCTGATTAAACAGCTCGTCCGCCTCACGCTCTATCAATGCGGTATCGAGATTGGCTTGACTAAATGACTCAGTATTTAGAATATAGCGTAAAAATGCCACGTTAGTCGGCAAACCAACGATGCGTGTTTGTCCGAGTGCTCGATCGAGTTTAGCCAATGCTTGCTCGCGAGTGGGCGCATGAACGATAAGCTTAGCGATCATAGAGTCGTAGAATGGGCTAATCACATCGCCCTCACGCACCCCATCATCGATACGTACATCGGTAATGTTAAAGGTGCTGTGCTCAGGTTTTTGATAAGTAAATAAAGTACCTGTCGCTGGCAAAAAACCATTGTCAGGGTTTTCAGCACAGATACGCGCTTCAATCGCATGACCATTAATCGCCAGCTCATCTTGCTGCTTAGGTAATGGCTTACCCGCGGCGACCAAGAGTTGCCACTCGACCAAATCGACGCCAGTAATGGCTTCACTGACTGGATGCTCAACTTGCAAACGGGTATTCATCTCCATGAAATAAAAATTCATAGAACCTTCGCGCTGTTCAACGATAAATTCAACCGTGCCTGCACCAAAATAACTAACCGCACGTGCGGCTTCGATTGCCGCTGTTCCCATCGCTTCACGCATGGTAGCGTCAACACCTGGAGCTGGCGCTTCCTCTAATACCTTTTGATGGCGACGTTGTACCGAGCAATCACGCTCAAACAGATGCACATAGTTGCCATGTGTATCACCAAATACTTGGATTTCGATATGGCGTGGTTTTAGGGCGTATTTTTCGACCAATACCTGATCATTACCAAAGCTGGTAATCGCTTCACGACGACAGGAGTCTAACAGGTCAATAAAATCGCTGCTCTGCTCAACGATACGCATGCCTTTACCGCCACCACCCGCACTGGCTTTAATCAGTACTGGATAGCCAATGCTATCTGCTTGCTGCTTTAAAAACTCTGCATCTTGATTGTCACCATGATAACCCGGTATCAATGGCACGCCAGCCGCTTCCATCAAACGCTTGGACTCAGATTTACCGCCCATAGCGCGAATAGCATCAGCTGATGGACCAATAAAGACCAGACCAGCATCCTGACAGGCCTGCGCAAAATCTGCATTTTCACTTAAAAACCCATAACCTGGGTGAATCGCTTCTGCACCAGTCTCTTTAGCAATCGCAATGATAGCATCGCCTTTAAGATAGCTGTCTTTGGGAGACGATCCGCCCAAATAAACGGCTTCATCACAGACAGCGACATGCTTAGCTTCACGGTCGGCATCAGAATAAACAGCGACGGTGCTTACACCCAGACGCTTAGCAGTTGCTGCAACACGGCAGGCAATTTCACCACGGTTGGCGATTAGAATTTTAGAAAACATAACTATCCCTGTGTCTTGTCGTTTTTATCGTTTTTAACATTCGTTTGTGACATTAATAAATAATGATAAATAATAAAATATAGGTTGATGTTCACGTGTGACTGTTTTAAAAAAAATAGCATCTGCTGTTAATTTATCGTCAATTTACCAAATATCTCTTCTATTATTAATCTGCTGTCAGCCAATCAGGCTTCCTTTTTTGCAGAAACGCTTGTACGCCTTCTTTACCTTGCTCTGATGAACGAATATCAGCAATGCCTTTTACCGTATCGGCAATCAACTCATCGCTAATGGGTGCGCCCGCCACTTCATGCAATAAACGTTTGCAAGTCTTAACCGCATCCGGGCTGTTTTTGACCACTTTGGCGCAGAACGTGGCTACCTCATCATTAAGCGCTTCTTCGCTGACGCGCTCATGGATAAAGCCCAGTTGCTGAGCTTTTTTGGCATCAAAAACTTCTGCACTTAAGAAATAGCGCTGTGATGCGCGAGCACCTAGCGCCTTAATAACATAAGGGCTAATCGTTGCAGGAGCCAATCCCAAACGTACTTCGCTTAGGCAAAAGTTCGCAATTTTAACCGCGATGGCTACATCGCAAACGGCTACTAAACCCATACCACCTGCATAGACATCCCCTTGAATAGCGGCAACCGTTGGTTTGGGGCATTCATAAATGGTCTTAAGCATTTGCGCGAGTTTATCAGCGTCTGCTAGGTTCTCTTCATAGCTATAATCTGCCATCGCACGCATCCAGTTAAGATCCGCACCAGCACAAAACGCTTTACCAGCAGCCGCTAGCACAATGACTCGGACATTATCATCAGTGCCAAGCTTGTTAAATACATCCGTTAATTCGGCAATCATTTCATCATTAAAAGCATTACGTATTTCAGGGCGGTTTAATGTTACCGTAGCCACGTGCTGCTCAATATCGACCAATAGGCTTTTATAATTATTCATATAGAGTTATCTCAATGTTTTGTGGTAACTTTTGCATGTCTTTTTTTACGGATAATTTTGCGTCACGTTCTTTTTTACTTCTAACACCGTCATTCTATCTTCGAAAAGAAATGGGTGACTGGTAGAAATTTTCGCAGCCTCTGTCGGCGTAGGCACAGCACGCAAGAAAATTTTTACCAGTCACGTACTGGCCTTAGTAATACCGTTTTTATTGTAAACTAAAGCACTCACTCATCAAAAGTAGAATACCAATCTACATTCTAAAGACACCATAAGTAGTTTCTTCAATCGGTGCGTTATAGGCAGCGCTCAAACCTAACGCCAGTACGTTACGAGTATCGGCAGGATCAATCACCCCATCATCCCAGAGACGCGCCGTTGCATAATATGGATGACCTTGCTCTTCGTACATATCGAGAATCGGCGCTTTAAATGCGGCTTCATCTTTCGCACTCCACTCCTCGCCTTTACGGTCAAAATTGTCACGCTTGACCGTTGCCAATACCGATGCTGCTTGCTCGCCGCCCATCACAGAGATGCGCGCATTTGGCCACATCCATAAGAAGCGTGGACTATAAGCACGGCCACACATGCCGTAGTTACCAGCGCCGAATGAGCCGCCAACGATGACGGTAAATTTTGGCACTTTCGCGTTGGCCACTGCCATCACCATCTTGGCACCATGACGAGCAATACCTTCGTTTTCATATTTACGACCAACCATAAAGCCGGTGATGTTTTGCAGGAATATCAATGGGATTTTACGCTTACAACATAGCTCAATAAAGTGTGTGCCTTTTTGCGCCGACTCACTAAACAAGATGCCGTTGTTGGCAATAATACCGACTGGCATACCTTCGATATGAGCGAAACCACAAACCAGCGTGGTACCAAAGCGCGCCTTAAATTCATCAAAGGCACTATCATCGACGATACGAGCGATGATTTCTTTGATATCAAATGGTTTGCGCTTGTCCGTTGGAATGACGCCATATAGCTCTTTGGCATCATAGCGAGGTGGACGTGGTTTGATTTGATTCGGAACTTGCTTGGCAGGACGGTTGAGATGGCTGACGATATTACGCGCAATCGATAGTGCGTGAGTATCGTTCTGTGCTAAATGGTCGACGACCCCTGACAGACGGGTATGCACATCGCCGCCGCCCAAATCTTCAGCGGTGACCTCTTCGCCCGTTGCTGCTTTCACGAGTGGCGGACCACCCAAAAAGATGGTTCCTTGGTCTTTAACAATAATAGATTCATCACTCATAGCTGGTACATAAGCACCGCCCGCCGTACAGCTACCCATGACTACGGCAATCTGTGGAATGCCTGCAGCACTCATGTTGGCCTGATTAAAAAAGATGCGACCAAAGTGCTCTTTATCTGGGAATACGTCATCTTGGTTGGGTAAGTTAGCACCGCCTGAGTCCACTAAATATACACAAGGCAAGTTGTTTTCTTGGGCGATTTCTTGCGCACGTAGATGTTTTTTTACCGTCAATGGGTAATAAGTTCCGCCTTTTACCGTGGCATCATTACAGACAATCATACACTCAGTGCCGTTAATACGGCCAATACCCGCAATCACGCCAGCAGCTGGAATATCTTCGCCATACATGTCGTGCGCTGCCATCGGAGCCACTTCTAAAAATGGTGTACCCACATCAAGCAAACGCTCGACACGCTCACGAGGCAGCAGCTTGCCACGCGCTAGATGCTTAGCACGTGCACGCTCTGAACCACCTTGGACGACTTTACGCAAGTGCACATATAAGTCATCGACTACCGCTTGCATGGCGGCACTGTTTTGCTGAAATTCAGCAGCGTTTGGACTCAGTTTACTGGTTATGATAGCGCTCATGATATCCCTTTTCTTTGATACGTAAATGCGAGTAGCTTTTTTATGCGAGTTATTCTAACTGCTATTTATTTTAAGCGTTACTCACATGATTAATCCGTGATGTTTAAAACCTAAATGTTTCAGACCTAAGCAGCAAGCTTACTGTAAGCCCAGCTCATCTTTCATCATCTCAACAATTTTATATTTTTGAATTTTGCCCGTAATGGTCATCGGGTATTCTTCGACGAAACGATAGTGAGTTGGTATTTTATAATGGGCAATGTTATTGCGGCAGAACTCCTTAACCTCTTCTTCGCTTAAGCAATCAGGCTCTTTGGGAATAATCCAAGCCGCTAATACTTCACCGTACTTAGCGTCAGGTATGCCAACGATTTGTACATCGCGAATCTTGGGATGGCGATACAGATAGTTTTCAATCTCTACTGGGTAGATATTCTCGCCACCGCGAATGACCATGTCTTTGCTACGACCGACCACTTTGACGTACCCATCTTCATCCATGGTTGCCAAGTCGCCTGTATGCATCCAATTATCTTGAATGGACGCGCGGGTTTTGAAGCGGTCGCCCCAATAGCCTTTCATCACCGAATAGCCGCGCGTGAGTAGCTCGCCTTTTTCTCCTAGCGGTACAGTCTCGCCCGTTTCTGTATCGATAATTTTGACTTCAAGCGCTGGCTGCACCAGTCCTACAGTGGAAACCTGCTTTTCAAGCGGTGTATGCTTGTTCGTCTGACAAGATACTGGACTGGTCTCGGTCATGCCATAAGCAATAGTGACCTCGCTCATGTGCATCTCATCAATGACGCGGCGCATGACTTCAATCGGACAGCTAGAGCCTGCCATAATACCAGTGCGCAAAGTGGATAAATCGTATTGGTCAAAGTCTGGATGATCAAGCATCGCGATAAACATCGTTGGCACGCCATGCAAACCAGTACATTTTTCTTCTTCGACCGCTTGCAGGACACTTAATGGCTCAAAACCATCGTTGGGATATACGATACAACCGCCATGGGTCAAGATGGCTAAATTCCCGAGCACCATACCAAAACAGTGATAAAGCGGCACAGGAATACACAATATGTCTTCTTCAGTGAGATTCATGGCCTCACCGATGAAGTAGCCATTATTGAGGATATTACGATGGCTTAACGTGGCACCTTTTGGCGTGCCAGTCGTACCGCTAGTGAACTGCACATTAATAGCGTCAGTGTTTTTGAGTTGTGCTTGCCGTTCAGCAACGCGTGGGTCGTTCGGGTCACCCTCACTTATCCAGTCAGAGAACTTTTGCATATAACTAAAGGTTTCATCATTACCTGGTTCATCAATCCAAATGATACGCTCAATCGTCGGTATTTCGACCAAATCCAACTGATTATAAGTTTTATGATAAATCTCTGGACACAGCTCACGCACCATTTGCGTATAATCACTGGTCTTGAAGTGGCGCATTAACACCAAAGCCGAGCAGCCAAGTTTATTCAAGGCATACTGCAACTCAAAGGTACGATAGGCAGGATTGATATTGACGAGGATAACGCCGACTTTAGCAGTCGCTAATTGCATTAGCAACCATTCGGCATTGTTATGCGACCAGATACCGACGCGATCACCAATCTCAAGTCCCATCTCAATCATACTGCTCGCCAGTTGATTGACCTTTTCTTGTAGCTGTTTATAAGTCCAGCGGATATTTTGGTGACATGAAACCAACGCTTCGCGCTCTGGACATCTTGCGACAATGGCGTCAAAAAAGTCGCCGATAGTCGCTTCAATCAGCGGCACATCGGGGCCTTTGTCATAACTTTGAGAAAGTGGCGCATTTACTGAGCGTGCACCCATATTGATGCTGGGAATGTTAGCTAAGATAGTATCGAAATCAATATTTTGAGTCATAACGAGTCCTTTCGTTTTACTTTTTTATTCTATATAAAAACAGCCCGTAAGCTAATTTTTCGTCCTTGAATATATATCATATATTATTATCTACTATACCGCTTCAAATGAAAGACTGTCAATGATAGCGATACAATATGTATCATTTAAAAGCATAGCATAAGTTAAATAAATTTTTCATAGATAAATAATGAATATTTAATATAACCTAAAATACAAAAGCCAGCTTTATAGTATAGTAGTATAAAACTGACTTTATCAGTGTTTAACACTTCTGTCTTTAGGCCTTTAGCATTCAGTTGTAAGCCTTTATAATACTAGCGATTATAAATAACTCCCTTATTTTTGCTAGCACTCATATACTACAGTCTACTCTAAACCCAACTCCTCTATCATTTGCTCGACTATTTTGTATTTCTGAATTTTACCAGTCACAGTCATTGGATATTCAGTCACAAAGCGAAAATAGGTCGGCACTTTATAATGAGCGATATGGTCACGACAAAATTGCCTTATCTCTTCTTCGCTTAAGCTACCTTGCTCTTTGGCAATAATCCATGCAGCCAATACTTCACCATACTTGTTGTCAGGCACGCCGACGATTTGTACATCACGAATCTTAGGATGGCGATAGAGATAGTTTTCGACTTCTACTGGATAGATGTTTTCGCCGCCACGAATGATCATATCTTTACTACGCCCAACCACCGTGATATAACCATCTTCGTCCATCGTTGCCAAATCACCCGTATGCATCCAGCCATCAGTGATTGCCGCACGTGTTTTAAAACGGCTACCCCAATAGCCTTTCATGACCGCATAGCCATATGTCAGTAGCTCGCCCGTCTCTCCAATCGGGACGACCTCACCAGTTTCGGTATCGACGATTTTGACCTCAAGCGCTGGTAGCACCATCCCCACTGTGGACACTCTCTTTTCAAGTGGCGTTTGCGAGCTAGTCTGACAAGAAGCTGGACTGGTCTCGGTCATGCCATAAGCAATGGTCACCTCACTCATGTGCATCTTATCCATGACACGGCGCATAACCTCGATAGGACAGCTTGAACCGCCCATGATACCCGTGCGCAAACTGGACAAATCAAAGCTATTAAATTCTGGATGATCGAGTTCCGCGATAAACATCGTCGGGACGCCAAGTAGAGCAGTACATTTTTCTTCTTCCACTGTTTGCAATACCGTTAGCGGATCAAAACCATCATTGGGATACACCGCGCAACCACCATGGGTTAAAATGGCTAAATTGCCACCCACCATGCCAAAGCAGTGATAAAGCGGCAATGGGATACATAGCCTATCCTCCTCTGTCAGCCTCATTCCTTCGCCCATAAAATAGCCGTTATTTAGGATATTGCGATGCGTTAAGGTAGCGCCTTTCGGTGTGCCGGTCGTGCCACTGGTAAACTGCACACTAATAGCATCGGTGTTTTTGAGCTGGGCTTGGCGTTCCGCTACGCGAGGGTCGTTTGCATCACCCTCTGCCATCCACGTAGAGAACTTTTGCATAAAATTAAAGTCCTCATCACTCTCTGGCTCATCAATCCAAATAATGCGCTCAATGGTAGGAATTTCGACCAAATCAAGCTGATTATAGCTTTTATGATAAATTTCAGGACATAGCTCGCGAATCATTTGCGTATAATCACTAGTTTTAAAATGACGCATCAATACCAAGGCCGAGCAGCCCAGTTTATTCAGCGCATATTGCAGCTCAAAAGTTCGATAAGCAGGATTGATATTGACTAAGATGACGCCGATTTTTGCTGTTGCTAATTGCATCAGCAGCCATTCCGCATTGTTATGCGACCAAATAGCGATACGATCACCTATCTCAAGCCCCATCTCAATCATGGCACTGGCTAACTGATTGACTTTCTCCTGTAGCTCACGGTAAGTCCAACGGATATTTTGATGACGAGAAACTAAAGCTTCACGCTCAGGATATTTATTGACAATGGCATCGAAAAAATCACCGATGGTCGCCTCAATCAGCGGTACATCAAGTCCTTTATCATGGCTTTGGGACAGTGGCGCATTTGCCGAGCGTGCGCCTATATTAATTTTGGGAACATTATTAAGAATATTGTCGAAATTGGTGAGCTGAGTCATAACGAGTCCTTTCGTTTTGCTGTTAGTTTTATTATTGCCTTATGAGCATTTAATGCGCTGCTAAGGTAAGTACAATATTCCTCCTTGAATATTCTTTATAACTAGACAGTATAGTTAAATCATGCCCTAACCAATATAGCGCCTTAAACGAAAGACTGTCAATCATAACTGATACAGCACGTATCGATTAGGATTGATGCGACGTATTATCATGTTAGCGAGTGATATAAAAGATGCGATAGACATAAAAAAAGCCAATGCTGCATTAGAATTGCAGCACTGGCTATGGTGTAGAGATTTTTTAATAATTAAGCTTTAGGCATGACAGGCGCTTTAATGGTCACTGTCGCACTGACTTCGTTGTTATCATCTAGCAAATCCATGATTAACTCTTCATCAGTCTCAGTCTTTACCTGCCAATTGCCAGCAGCTTGCGGAACCCCAGTAACCATCACAGAAATGGCTTTATTTTTTAGACGAATCATCGGCGGCTTATGTTCATAGCCATCATGCTCATGACCTAAAATATCATCAGCAATGGTCGCAGCTTGCGCACGCAGCGGTGCAACATAACGACAGGCAACCCCATTGATAGACATACAATCACCAATGGCATAAATACTGGAGGCATTAGTACGCAACGTTGTCGCATCGACCACGATACCGGTACGGCGATTGAATTCAACCCCAGCAGCGGCGGGCAATTTATCATCGACGAGCAAGCCTGTACTGGCAATCACATGATCCACAATAAGCGGCTCACGTTGTTGAGCAGCGGTACTGTCTGCTTCTGTGTCAGTGTCAGTGTCAGTGTCAGTGTCAGTTTCTGACGCTAGCGGCTCATAACTGACCTGCAATTTACCATTATCTTTACGAGTAACATCAGACACTTGGCAACTGCCCAAAAAATTAATCCCTTGTGATTTGACCGCTTGAGCAATACGAGCTGTGGCTTTTGGCGGTAGCATTTGTGAAAGTGGTGCATCATTTAAGTCAATCAGCGTCACTTCATGACCAGCCTTCAGCAAGTCCTCTGCTATTTCTGTCCCAACCATGCCAGCCCCAACAATGGCAACATGCTGACTACCGGTTGCCAGCTTCTCTTGCAGTTGACCAAAGCGCTCAATATGATTGACATGCCAAACCAAATCCTCTGGCAAGCTTTGCGGAAAGATAGGGTGAGCACCCATTGCTAGCACTAGCTTGTCATAGCTGATCGTTGCGTAACTCGTGTTAGCTGGATCTGAGCGATTAGCAGAGACAAGATATAACTGCTGACTGGCAGCATCAATATCACTAACTTCAGTATTGGCAAGTAAATTGATATTCGCAGCCTCTGCTGCATCATTACCCGTAGCTCTCACTAAATCTGATGCGCTTTTGTTTTGGCTAATTGCCATTGTTAGCATTGGCTTATGATAACGATCGCCACTATCAGCGGTAATCAAGGTAATTGGAATGTCTTTATCTTTCGCACGAATTGCATCGATGACATGCCAGCCGGCCAACCCTGCACCAATAATGACCACACCTTTCGATGTAGATGAACGTTCTGCACTCATACAAGCTCCTATTAATTTAATTATTGTGTTTATCAGATTTTGCCAAATATAATTGCCCTTATTGTATCAGTAAACAGCCATTCACTCATCTATTCTCCCACGTCGCTCACGATGTAGTTACTCATATCAATATTAATATTGAAGATATAAATCTACCCCCACAAAAAAGCGCCTATTTATAGACGCTTTAAAAATGACTCATAGGGCTACATTTTAATGATTAAGAATCTTTGATAAGAACATTTGCGCACGATCACTTTTCGCACCTTCAAAGAATTCATCTTTACTACAGTTTTCAACGATATAGCCTTCATCCATAAAGATAATACGATTAGCTACCTGACTAGCAAAGCCCATCTCATGAGTGACACACATCATCGTCATACCATCGCGGGTCAGCTCTACCATGACATCCAGCACCTCTTGAATCATCTCCGGATCAAGTGCTGAGGTTGGCTCATCAAACAGCATTGCAACTGGATCCATCGCCAGCGCACGTGCAATCGCTACCCGCTGCTGCTGACCACCGGACAATTCGGCCGGATACTTCGCTGCTTGTACGGTCAGTCCTACGCGATCCAGATACGCCATCGCTTTTTGTTTAGCCTCACTTTCTTTACGGCCTAATACTTTAATTTGCGCGACCATTAAGTTATCAATAATAGTCAAATGCGGGAACAATTCAAAATGTTGAAACACCATGCCAACGCTACTGCGCAGCTTAGGTAAATCGGTCTTTGGCGCACCGACTGAGATGCCATTGACCATAATCTGACCTTTTTGAAAAGGCTCAAGTCCATTGACGGTCTTAATCAAAGTAGATTTACCACTACCCGATGGCCCACAGACCACCACCACGTCACCTTTGTGCACGTGGGCAGAACAGTCGCTCAAAACTTGAAAGTCACCATACCATTTGCTGACGTCAGTCATTTGAATGACCATCTCATCACTAGCATGGCCGTTATTGGTAACCAGTCCGCCAAAGTCATTTGTATACGTATCAGCACTACTCATCACTGGCTCCTAACCGTCGTATTTTGGATAATTTTATTAAATGTAGCTTTATGAAATATAGTTATATTTCATAAGATATTTATTGGTTACTCTCATAAATTCTAGGCAATAGCTTTTTATTAAAATTTATTCATAAATAGCTATTACTAGAACCTGTAATTAAAATCTCAGAAATTCAAACTTCAGTTATTAGAACCTCAAACGTTTTTGCACTTGTTGTACGCCAATAGAAGCGCTTAAGCTGATGATAAAATACACCGCTCCTGCTCCTAAAATATAAGGCGTTAATAAGCCCATCAGCTCACCACGTACGTAGGCTGCACGGAAAAAGTCTGTCAAACCGATAGCAAATACCAATGTCGTATCTTGGAATAAAATAATACATTGCTGCAAAATAAGTGGCAGCATCTTCCGAAAGGCTTGTGGTAGCACGACTAAGCGCATGGTCTGCCCATAAGTCATACCCAAAGCTTTTGCGGCATTTACTTGCCCACTACCGATAGACTGAATACCCGCACGCACCACTTCTGAAAAATAGGCGGCTTCGAACATCATAAAGGCAACGACGCACGAGGCAAAGGCTGCATCAAGTTGTAAGTATTTACCAGCTACCCAAAAGTAGATCATCGGTACGGCAAAATAAAACCATAGCAATACTAATAGCAACGGTACAGAACGAAAGTAATTGACGTACAGCTTGGCTGGTACTTCTAATATCTTAATACCAGATAGCCGCATCAAAGCGAGTACCGTTCCTAAACTGATACCACCGAGAATGGCTAAGAACAATACTTTTAAGGTGGTCAGCATGCCACCCATTAGACCTGGATAGGCCGTTGCAAGTTCGGTCATCATACTCATTTCTGACTCCCTGCAATAAGCCCTGGTACACGCAGTTTGCGCTCAATCAAACCCATGATAGCTATCAAAGACAGGTTAAACACCAAATAAATCACGGTCGCGTAAGTATAAATTTCAAGGTTATTTTGCGTATATTCGCTAATGGTTTTGGTCTGGCTAATCAGCTCCATTACGCCAACCAAAGATGCCACTGAAGCATTCTTGAAGCAGTTTGTCAGCTCAGAGCTAAGTGGCGGTAGAATGACGCGAAATGCCTGTGGTAACAAGACTTCTTTATAAGCTTGCGGGACGCTAAAGCCTAATGCATAAGCGGCGTTGATTTGACCTTGTGGCAATGACTGGATACCCGTACGCACTTGCTCAACGATACGCGCAGCGGTAAATAAGCCAAGACCAATACTCGCTGAGAGCATAGCTGAGGTATTTGGAGATAAGTCTTTATACCACCATTCTTGTAAGGCAGGTGTTAGCCAGCCGGGGGCGACATAGAACCAAAAGAATAATTGAACTAATAGAGGGATATTACGAAAAAAAGTCACATAGGCGGTGCCGATACTGCGAGCCGTCTTGCTTGGCAAAGTGCGCATGATACCAAAGATGGTACCAATAACCATGGCAATCGCCCATGCAATACTACCAATCAATAACAACCAGCCAAGGCCGGTAATCATCCAATGTATGTACAGCTCATTACCAATACCAGTGTGCTCAAAGAGCACACCCCAGTTCCAGCTATAATTCATTTTTGTCTCTCCGAGCAACGGAAGATAGACTCATGCGCTAGGTTGAACTTAATGACTACCTAATACCTAAGCGCATGAGTCGGCTATATTGAGGGACAAAATGTCGTTATTGTGCAGCGTCTTTTGGCTGGGCACTATCATGTGGATTAGCAATTAAAGCTTTTAAGTTGTCTGACATCTCAAAGTTTAGATTGACGTTCTTCGGTGGAATAGGGTTTAAGAACCACTTGTCATAAATGCTATTAATCTCACCTGAACTAAAGGTGTTAGCCAATGCTTCATCGACAACAGCTTTAAACTCAGGATCGTCTTTACGCATCATACAGCCATAGATTTCAAACGATTGCGGCGTACCAACGATTACCCATTCATCAGGATTTTTTGCTTTGGCTTTTTCGCCTGCAAGCAATACATCATCCATCATAAAGGCATCAGCACGGCCATTTTCTAACATCAAGAAGCCTTCGCCATGATCTTTGGCAGAGATGATATCGGTATCCATCTTCTTCTCGTCATTATATTGTCGAATATAACGCTCTGAGGTCGTACCTGCAGTCGTGACGAGTGTTTTACCTTTTAAGTCTTCAAAGTCTTGAATGCCAGAGTCGGTCTTGGTTAATAAGCGCGTACCAATCTCAAAGAAGCCATTAGAGAAAGCCACTTGTTTTTGGCGCTCTTCATTATTAGTCGTTGAACCACATTCAAAATCTACTGTACCGTTTTGTACTAATGGAATACGAGTTTGTGAGGTGATTAGGTTATAGCGAATGTTTAGGTCTGGCATGTTTAGCTTTTGCTTAACCGCTTCGACCACTTTCATCTCTAAATCATGCGCATAGCCCATCGGCTGATTAGGGTCATCTGCGATGTAAGAAAATGGAATAGAGGAGTCACGATAACCGACAACAATAGTGCCCGAATCTTTTATTTTTTGTAGGGTGCCGTTAGGATTTGCTGCAGCCTCTGTAGTCGCTGCATCGTCTGCTGGAGCAGCATCATCGGCAGTTTGGTTACTGTTATTACAGCCAGCCAAGCCAAGTGCCATAAAAGCAGCTAACGTTAGAGGTTTTGAGATTGAATAAGCCATAAGATACATCCTTTTATCAAACTATTACAAATCGGTGAAAAGCTTGGACATTTTCTACATCACTGCCCAGCATCCTTGCTGTTACTTTCAGTTATCATAGAGCAACTTAATGTTACTGTACAACACTTTTACCGACCTTAGTAAACTTTCTTACATATATCCATAATATCTCATATTCAATAAGAAAATTTAAATGGAATGGGTAAACTACTATCAACTCTAGAGCTTCGAATCAATATTAGCGCTTTCTCTATCGTTGATAAATTATGGATAATCCCCATAAAGCTAGCAACTTCTTAACCATACTAATGACTTATGACTCAAGCCAATCAAAACTCTCAGATAGCAAAAACTGACACCGTATCTACCGATAATGATGTGCGTCAGCGCTTTTTTATTCAAGATTCGCCTGTGCGTGGCGACGTCGTACGCCTATCACGTAGTTACGCCAGCACTATCGCTCAAAAGCCCTACCCTGAAGCCATCAAACGCTTATTGGGTGAAATGTTGACGGCTGCCAGCTTACTTATCGGTACTGTTAAAATTGATGGCCACCTGTCCATTCAATTGCAGTCGTCAGACAGTGACAGCTTACTGAATTGGGCAATGGCTGAATGCGATCAAGACGGTATTATTCGCGCCCTTGCCAGCTGGAAAGCGGATACTGATGAGCAAGTACAAGCATGGGAAAATATGACCAGTGCTAATGAGGCTTTTGCTGAGCTTGGCGCTATGGGTCAAGGCGTGTTATTTATTAACATTCAGCCTAATGGCGGTGAAGCATACCAAGGTATCGTTGAGCGTAGCCATGACAATTTAGCTGACTGCTTAGCACATTATCAAAAGCAATCTGCACAGATTCCAACGCTAATTAATTTGGCTTCTGACGGCTTGCAAGCAGGTGGTATATTGGTACAGATGCTGCCTCGTACCGCTGAGGAAACCTATGAGGTAGAGCAAAACGAAGATGCGGGTATCGATGACGACTTGTGGACGCGTTTAAGCGTTTTGACTCGTACTGTCAAAGCCGAAGAGCTAACCACGCTTGATACGAATGAAATTTTGTATCGTTTATACAATGAAGAAAATGTCGTTGCGCCTGACCCAGTTGCCTTATCATTTGGCTGTACATGCTCACGTGAAAAATGCGAGATGGCAATTGAGCAAATCGGCGAAGCGGAAGCGTTGGATATAATCGAGGAACAAGGCGGTAAATTCGAGATGGATTGCGGATTTTGTGGTGAAGTCTATAAATTTAATAAAGACGATGTCGCAACGATATTTGCTGAGTAGTTTTTATTGAATTGATTTGTTTAATTTGTAATTATAATTAGAACCCTCAAGTGTGATGCTTGAGGGTTTTTGTTTTACTGGATAAATCTAAATAAGAAAGTAAGGCTAAAAAACTAGACCACCACCTCAACATTTTCAGGATAAGAATGTATGCAAGCACCAAATGCATCACCTTCTTGATTAGAGCTACCTTGCCCATTGTCCAACAGCCATGCAACGACTTGCTTATGTACCCTATCGTTGTAAAGTAAATTGTAATGACTTACGCCATAAAAAATGGCCTTGTGCCCTTCAGGTACCGACAAAGCATGCTCGCCATCATACTCCCCTAGCGCAGATTCTATTGTTACCAGACCATCGCCCAATAAGCTTGTGGCTTTGGAGTCGTAATGAGCCTCAACCAGCGTGGCCGCGATAAAGTAAGTATTCACATGTAGCGGCAGACGAGCAGGATGATGAAAGTCTTGCGGTAGCACACTGCGGCCTTCTAAAGACTTCCAATCATCGTCACGAATACTACCATGTCGCAAATCGATAATGCCTGTACTACGTAAATCACCCAGTTTGGCAAGCGACCCTGCAAAAGGCAGCTTGGCGATCATATCTTGCACAAAATAACCGATACGCTCTAGGCTTGCACCATGATGCGGTGAGCCAAGAGTAATGAGGTTACTAACTCGTTTCACCCAGTTAAAACCTTGTTGTTTGCCATAGAACAGCGCACTACGAGCGACCAATCCACCCATGCTATGCCCAACCAAATCTATCTGACTGATATTTGGGTTATTATCTACTAACTGTTGTAGCACTTTAGAGAAGTTGCGACCATTGAGTGAGATGCGCCGTCCAGTATTGTAATCAAGGTATAGAACGGTAGATTTTGGCAGACTGCGACTAATACACGCGCCAAGACTATTACCTGCAGTTGGTTGCCAGCTCAAGTGACTCATACAAAGACCATGGCATAAAACAATAACGCGCCCTGATATCTCTTTGTTTTTTAGATGTCCATATCTTGGGCGTAAAGAGCTGTCGTATAAAATCATCGGGATAGCGAGAGGGTTATTATGTGTGACAAGATGGTCGCCCATTACGCCATTTAGAACGTTGATAAGCTGTTTTAGTGTTTCAGGTAGCGGGCGCGAGTCTTTTTGATTGAGCAGGCTTTTATATATTCGCAGCGCTGAGGCTAGATTGTTGCCTACTAGCCGTGTTACTTGGCGTACTGCCCCATAGATTCGCCCGGTAAGACCACGTTGCCATTTACTGACATTGCCTTCGTTAAAACGTCCCAAAGGACGTAGAATAATCTCACGATGGATGGCTTCTACAATGTCAGTAACCTCAACCACACCCATTGTCGCAAGCTGTGCCAATCCTTCAAAGAAATCACTCAAAGAGATAGGTTTGTGCGAGGTCATGGTTTTACTGTCTTCGGTATTTAATCCAATTTCATCATCGACATAGATATATTCAAGCTGTGCCAACTCTTCATACACGTCACCCTGAAATTTCGCGCTAGCTTCAGAGTCAGAATTAGCATTAACATTAAACTTAGGCTGATTTTTAGCAAATAAATCGTGAATGCTATCGATAGAATCTGGATTGTTCATAGTTTTGATGTATTTAGTGATAAGGATACTCTTACATATTATCCTGTAAATGCGGTAAACAAAACATTTATACTGTCACGCTAGCTTTCTAAAATATCGCTTAGTGAAAATACCTAATAAAAAATCCCAAGTCATGGCTTGAGATTATTTATTAGGTATTTACTAAATACGAACAGCTTAACTTCTATGTCGTTTTTATATCCGTTGCAAACGATTCTGCTAGTATGACATCTCCATCCTCGCGAGTAATCATGACTGTAGCTGAGCGCGGAGTACTGCCACCAGCGACTGCGCCCCAATTATTACCGGGATGCTGAATGTTAATGAATAACGTTTTAAAGTCTGGGGTCATGGTAATACCGGTCACCTCACAGCCTTCAGGACCGACAAAAAATCGTTTAATATTGTCATTATTTGCTTTCATACCGACACGAGTTTGCTGTCCTGCCGAAGTAGTTTTGAGCGTGCCATCGCTGACATTACCCGGTAGTGCTGCGAGCAACATGCAACTGCTGGTATCGGTATAAGCGCCGTCATCAGTCTGAATCCACAATACCCCACGTGGGTCGAAATACAAACCATCTGGTGAAGAAAAATCGTTATTATCATTTAATTGCGATAAGTTTTCTGCTGACAAAGCACTCGGTGCAGCAAATAGATAAATATCCCACTCAAAGCTCGTTGCCGCATGCTCGCCTCCTGCTTCTGCCCAGCGGATAATATGACCATTGTCATTGCCGCGCGCTTTACCACGAGCCTGATAACTGCGCGGGTTGGTTGCAGACACTGGTTGATCATCACGTTCACCGCGATATTTATTATTGGTCAAAGTCACATAAACTTCACCAGTAATGGGACTGACCGATACCCATTCAGGACGATCCATCTTGGTTGCCCCTAACGTGTCAGCAGCAGCACGCGCAAACACTAAAACGTCATCTTGTCCATTGAAGGGCAGCACGCTATTAGAGGCATCTAGTCCGTTTTGACCATGAACCAGCGGCTGCCACTCACCACTACCATCGTCATGGAAGATTGCAACGTATAGCGTGCCCTCATTCATATACTTGTCACCAGCTTTTAAGCCCGCTCCTATGTCTTTATTTGACCACAGGGCTTTAGAGACAAACTTATAGATATACTCACCGCGGGCATCATCACCCATATAAAAAACCACTGGTTTGCCTTGCTCAACAGGCGCATAGGCGCAGTTTTCGTGAGCAAAACGACCCAGCGCTGTACGTTTTTGTGGCATAGAATGTTGGTCAAAAGGGTCAATTTCGGTGATATAACCAAAGGTGTTAAAACCATTGCGGTAATCGTCAGTCGCAGTTGCACCGACAGCAGTCATGTCCCAGCGGGAAAATTCATCAGAGATTTTGGCGTCTTTGGCTTCTGGGGTATGCCATAAGTACCCTGAGCTGGCAAAATTTTCTGTTGCACCATAACGCTCACGACCGTAATTCTGTGCGACAGTTAATTGACTGGCATCTTGACCACGGGCAAAAACTCCTAAAAAATTCTCTTCGGTCGTCAAATACGTGCCCCAAGGCGATAGTCCTGCACCGCAATTATTATTGATTCCACGAGTCTGAAAGCCTGTCGGATCAAACTTGGTCTTGACCAAATCAGAGCCAGCAACTGGCCCTGCCAACTGCGATTGAGTACTGCTAGTAATGCGGCGATTGTATTTTGAATTGAGCACCATCTCATAACCTATGCCATTGGCGCGGCGAGTCATCTCAACCACAGCCACGCCATGACAATTGGCTTCACGGCGCACATCACTGGCGAGGCGACGATTTTTAAATATGGGTGCAGCATTATTATTTTGGATTACATGGTAGCCAAACGGGCTTAGCTCGCTACTATTCACGTACTCATGGTTCATGACCAGCAGACCATTCTCTGACGCTTTAGCATCGTATCCATGGCCCTTTTTGCCAAAGAACCACATGCCATCATGGTTGTCACCCATACGCCAATCAAACGACTCAGCAGACTGCTCACGATTGTCTTTCCAATCATCAATGCCAGAAATTAATGGCGTGCCCAGTGGTAATATAATTTCAGCTTTATAACCTTCCGCCACGCTCATTGTTTCGGCAGTGGAATGCGCAACTGCTTTAAACTTTAAAGTCTCAGGACGCTTTAAATCACCTTGTGCAGGAATAGCAGCATCATTATCATTATTGACAAGGGGGCTTCCAGCACTACTTTCATCATTGTCAGCACATCCGACTAAAGGAAGTGCGCCAAAGAAAGCAGCAGCTGTCAATCCTGTACCACCTTTTAGAATACTACGGCGGTTCAGACGACGATTGATAATGCTTTGAAAGTCAGTATTATGAGTAGGATTGGAGTCTTCAACAACTTCGTGGGCAAGATTTTGCTTATCATTCAGTAATGTCATTTTATTCAATAATGTCATAGTCAATCACCTTGCTGTTAGGCTAGATTAGCATAAAGGGTTCAGTCGCAGCTTTGTAATTACCACTACGAAAATGCGGATTACGCTTGAGTCTATTGAACTTTCATGACGATAAGATGACATTTAAATAACAGGCTTTATTTAAACAAAAAAAATCCTAAGTATTGGCTCAGGATTTTGTATTTTCAGACATCAAATTTTTATTTAAGCCTATATTTAAAGTAACGCTATTGTACCCGCGTCTGCCACTCATGCGCGCCCAATACCAATTTTAACTCATCGCCTGCATGCAGTATACCAACGCCGCTTGGGGTGCCAGTCATAATCACATCACCTGCTTGCAAACTAAAAGCATGACTAATCTCAGCAAGTAATTCATACACAGGGAAAAGCATCAACGTACTGTCACCATCTTGCTTAAGCT
The DNA here is from genome assembly GCF_001593285.1 of Psychrobacter sp. P2G3. Lineage (NCBI taxonomy): Bacteria > Pseudomonadati > Pseudomonadota > Gammaproteobacteria > Moraxellales > Moraxellaceae > Psychrobacter > Psychrobacter sp. P2G3. Next base: position 458,417 of record NZ_CP012529.1, on the reverse strand, counting down.
CATCATTAATATAAAGCTGATAATGCACATTGCTAAAATCACCAAATGCTTGTGGGTCAACCCAATCAGCGAGTACGCACGCGCCATCAAAGCACTTCGCACGCTCCCAAGGATGACCTTTTTGTTTAAGCTCAGTCTGTAAATCGCGTAAGGTCAAGTCAAGCCCTATAGTGACGCTACCGATTGCTTGCTGTGCTTGCGCTACCGTTGCATTGCTCAAGTCAGCAGATAACTGAATACAAAGCTCTGCTTCATAATGAGTATCACCATAGCGATCTGAATCTGGTCGTATGATATCGTTGCGCATAAAAGCCACTGATGATGCAGGCTTCATAAATAAAATTGGCGACTTTGGTATCTCGTTGCCTAACTCCTGCGCATGGGCAGCATAGTTACGACCGACGCAGACAACTTTACCAATCGAGATACGGCCAGTTTTGACTTTAACATCTCCCTCGTCAGCATGAGCGAAAACGTCATTAATCAAAGACACATGGGGTGATTCACTCATAGTAGGTTCTCACAAACAGGGGAAGTCATAGGGTCATTTATAGTACGCTATCTTTTACCGCTTCGATTGCGACTACTTGATAAACTTATCATAATTCACAATCATCATAGCTCGTACTGATACATTTAGCAGAAATGTATTTTCTGACTATGGAATAGTACGCGTCACGACATCTGGCGGTACATAACTGGCATGGCGGTTCATTCTTTTTTCAAACATGCCAAAAGTGAATAAAATAACCCATGACAATAGCAAGTAGACGATACCAGCAGCAAAGAACAGCTCCATCAAGGTATAGGTACGCGCGCTGATCGTACGTGCCACTCCAGTGATATCCATCAGTGCAATGGTTGATGCCAAGGCACTGCCTTTGAGCATAAAGATAACTTCGTTACTATAAGCTGGAATCACAATACCAAATGCTCGCGGTAAGGTGATACGGGTAAGCTTCTGCCATTTTGACATACCGACAGCATCGGCAGCTTCAAGCTCGCCAACTGGGATAGTCTGAATAGCCCCGCGAATAATTTCAGCGAGATAGGCGCTAGTATTCATCGTAAAGGCAATAATAGCGCACCAATAAGCTTGGCTGAGTACTGGCTCCCATAAGAACGAATCACGTACCGCTTCAAACTGCCCAAGACCATAATAAATCAAAAATATCTGTACCAGCAGCGGTGTGCCACGGAAGAAGAAGATATAAAGAAAAGGTATTATTTGTACTACCCAGCTTTTGGACAGTCGCAATAACGCCAAAACCAAACCAAAAAATAGCCCAATAATGCCTGATATTACGACTAGCTGTACAGTTAATACTGCGCCGCCTAATAAATCTGGGATATGATCAAAAATAACCTGCCAATTCCAATCCATGAGTATCTCTCCTCTACCCTGTGGTCGATTGACGGGGATTTGGTTGACGGCTAAGCTTTTTGGCATAGCGCGCTGCTGGATTAGCACGCCATTCAAGCCACATCATAAAGCCTGTAATGAGCATCGTCAGCCCTAAATAAATAATCGCTGCTGCCATATAAAAGGTGAAAGGCTGCTGCGTTGACTGGGCGGCGCGCGATGACTGATACATAATATCTTTAAGACCGATGACCGATACTAGCGCAGTATCTTTTAGCAATACCAAGAATAAGTTACCTAGACCAGGTAAGGCAATTTGCCATACTTGCGGTAAAGTAATGCGGTAAAAGGTCTGAAAAGGACGCATGCCAATCGCTTGCGCGGCCTCACTCTGCCCTATAGGAATCTCTTGAATGGACATCCGAAAGATTTCGGTCGCATAAGCGCCAAAGGCAATGGATAGCGCCATGACCCCACCCCAAAACGCACTAATCTCGACATAGTCGTTGTAACCGAATTTTTTGAGGATGCTCATCAGCAGAATAGAGCCGCCATAATAAATGAACAGTACCAATAGCAACTCAGGAATACCACGCATTGTCGCTGTATAAACAGTCGCAATTTTACGTAGTATCCAGACATTGGACAGCTTGGCTGTGGCACCTAAAAGCCCTAAGACCATACCTATAATTAAGCTGGTCATAGCAAGCTTGATAGTGACGGTTGCGCCGCTCAGTAATAGCGCGCCAAATCCTTGTAAGTCAAACACAGTTGTCCACTCAGTCTCTTTATATCAGCAAATTAGCAGAATATTAGTTGAACGAATCAGTACCAATAGCCTTGCACCATGTATGGCAACACCGCGTTTGAGCTCGCGTATAGACTATGATTAATTGACTCGGCAAAAATGAGCCGTGATTTTATCATAATCGGCAAGCTCTATGTTACTGCTCATACGCAAAACCTGTATCTAGACGGATGCTAATCGTGCCAAAACGACACTGCTAAGACCAATCTAGCGATACTGTGCAGTCAGTTTTATCAGAGCAGTTGCTCTTTATAGATAAAAACAAAAAATTCATAAATAAAAAAGGATATCACCAATATGGCAATATCCTTCTGACTAATAAAATAAGTATTTCGTGACTAGCTAGTAAATTACTACTGACCAGCGGTATCCGTTGCGGGCTCAGCAGCTACCGTTGTTTCGGTCGCTGGCATCGCGAAGTATTTTTGATTAAGTTCATCATAAGTTCCATTAGCTTTTATATTAGCCAATGATTGATTAATCTTAGCGTGCAAAGCATCACCAGGACGAACAGCTATTGCGAAGTTATCATTAATATCAATCTCATCACCTTTAATCATATAAGGACTACCTGATGGTGAGCTTAACCATTCCAGCGCTGGTACTTTGTCAGAGATCATCGCATCAACGCGACCGGATCCTAAATCCAGAAACGCATTGCTCAACGTATCATATAACTTCATGTTGGCTTTTGGATATTCGCCTTCTAACCACTGTGAGGAGATTGTTGAGCGTTGGGCGGCGATAGAATGGGCATCAATATCGCTACTTTTACTTGGATCAAAGCTACTCTCTTTTCTAGCTAAAAACACCAAAGTATTACTAAAATAGGGATCGGTAAAGCTGACTTGTTGTGCACGTTCTGGTGTTATAGACATCGCAGCTACAATCGCATCATACTTGCCAGCTTTAAGTCCAGGAATGATACCATCCCAATCTTGCGCCGTAATCTCACAAGTGACTTGCATATCGGCACAGATAGCGTTGGCCATATCGACATCGAAGCCGCCAAGTGTCCCATCTGCATTGGTATAGTTAAAAGGCGCATAGGCACCTTCGGTACCAATCCGTAGCACATCACCTGTTTCAGAAACTGTCGTCGTCTCAGTAGCGCTCTGATTAACATCATCAGTGCTATCTTGGCTGTTGCTGCAACCAGCTAATGCAAAGACAGCAGCCATGGCCAGCAAAGATGCTGAAAAACGACTCATCCTAACCGATTTGATGACTGATGCACGAGTCATGACGATGACTGGGACAAAATAGTTGCTCATAATCATCCTTGATGTTTACTTAGTAAAAAACAATATCTACCTTTATAAGGTAGACGCTGTATTAGTTGGTCGCCGCTTCTGTTTGTTCTTCTTTAGCAATCATAGCATTAGCATCGACATCACCATCATCGATGACCACTACTTTCTCAACACCACCCGTTGCAACTGCTTTTTGGGCAGCAGCTGTAGTGCTAGTACCAAAGTAGCTACCAGTGATTTGATCATAGACGCCATTAGCTTTCAACTCAGTCAAAGCCTGATTGAATTTAGCAACTAAAGGATCACCTTTACGAAAGGCCATACCCATTGCGTCTTCTTCAGTACTGATCTCTTGCCCTTTGACTTCATAGTCCTTGCCAGCTTCTGTCTTTAGCCAATCAATACCCGTCACTTTATCTGACATCATCGCACGTACGCGACCTGAAGTTAGATCTAAATAAGCATTATCTTGGGTATCATAAAGTTTGATATCAGCGTCTGGATATTCATCTTGCAAGTACTGTGATGAAACCGTTGAGCGCTGTGAAGCAACAGGCTGCCCTTTTAGATCTGCAACACTAATAGCGTCACCTTTTTTACCGATCAAAATAATACCAGTATGAAAGTACGGATCAGTAAATTCCACCACTTCTTTACGTTCAGGCGTAATCGACATACCAGCAATAATGGCATCGAATTTTTGTGCGTTGAGACCAGGAATGAGGCCATCCCAGTCTTGTGATATTAGCTCACATTCTGCTTTCATTTGCGCACATAGCGCATCGACCAGTTCTACCTCATAACCGATAAGCTTGCCATCAGCGTCAGTATAACTAAATGGCTTGTAGCTTGATTCCGTAGCAATTTTTATATTGATAGGAGTGTCAGTAGTCGCTGTATCAGATGCGGTACTTTCCTCTGGTGCAGAGCTATTATTACAGCCAGCCAGCATTAGCATCGCTGCACTAAGCGGTGCCAACCATTTGGCTCTATTTACGAATGATGATGTCATAGATATTGTCATAATTGCTATTCTCTTATTTCTAAATCAGAAGATTATTGACCAAAATTCTCTTGCTCAAGACGGGCAAGCTCACCGTTACTACGTATTTCGCTTAATGCCTTATTGAAGTCATCTCTGAGAGAGTCATTTTTACGCACAGCAATAGCAATATTGTCATCATTGTCTATTTCATCACCAACAATACCAAAGCCTTCAGTATTATCTGCTAACCAAGATTTGGCAGAGACTTTTTCAGCCAATACTGCATCGCTACGGCCTGATTTTAAATCTAAGTAGGCGTTGTCATAGTTATCGTATAACTGAACGGTATTACCGTCTTTACCTTCGTAATTCTCTTGCAGATAAGCGCCTGGAGTCGTTGAACGCTGGCCACCTAAAGTTAGGTTTTTCATAGCCACTGGATTAAAGCTACTGTTAGTATCGGTCAGCCATACCATCGTATTAGCAAAGTAAGGTTCAGTAAAATCGACTTTTTCTTGACGTTCAGGAGTAATTGACATACCAGCGACTACGGCATCGTATTTTTGTGCTAGTAGACCTGGAATAATACCGTCCCAATCTTGAGCGACAATCTCACACTTTGCTTGCATTTGCGCACATAAAGCATTAGCAACATCGATATCAAAGCCTGCCAAGCTACCATCAGCATTAGTATAGTTAAAAGGAGGATAAGCGCCCTCAGTCGCGATGCGAATGGTCTTACCAGCCGCGTCCGCCGCAGGTGCATCAGCATTAGTATCAGTGGCTTCATTAGCAGGTTGGCTACAAGCACTAAGCGCAATGGCTGCAGTGATGGTCATTGACGACCACAATAGACGAGAGTTCGACATCATACGTTCCTCATTTTTTAATAGGGTTTCTGATAGATAATTATGTTGTTTTAACTTTTGACATCCTTGCCAAATAATAAATGTAATAACAAATATTGACATTTTATAGACTACTCGATAATACCTGACTAAAATATCAAAAACAAACGTTTTGCATATTGACTGTCATTATTGAGTAATAAAGTATTAAGCAAGGACGGATAGCATGATGAATAACTATTTGATGCCATCGATATTTGGCGATATCAAATAGTTATTTAATGATTTAATGCTTGAAGGTGTTGAGTATTGAACAAATTATTATGACTGGTTTTGACTATGCGATGCCATAAACTCTTTAACTCGCTCTGAGGTTGGATTGTCAAAGACTTGCTCAGGCGTGCCAATCTCTTCAATAACGCCTTGATGCAAAAACACCACTTTGCTTGACACTTCACGGGCAAAGCGCATTTCATGGGTGACAATTAGCATCGTACGTCCCTCTTCTGCCAAATCTCGCATGACAGCGAGTACCTCATTAACCAGCTCAGGATCGAGCGCAGAAGTTGGCTCATCAAATAATAATACACGCGGCTGCATAGCTAGCGCACGAGCGATAGCAACACGCTGACGTTGACCGCCTGATAAGTTGGCAGGATAAGCGTCTTTTTTGTCCAGTAAGCCGACTTTATCTAGTAGCTTTTCAGCATCACTGATGGCCTGATCTTTTTTAATTTTTAAGACCTGCGTTGGCCCTTCAATAATGTTTTGAAGGATGGTTTTATGCGGCCATAGATTGAAGTTTTGAAATACAAAACCCACGCGTGCACGTAAACTCTCAAGCTGTTTGTTGTCTACTGCTTGCATCTCACCGGACTTTGTTGGTTTTAGCATGAGCTCATCATTGCCGATAATAATACGGCCTTGATTTGGCTTTTCGAGCAAATTAACACAACGTAATAAAGTAGATTTTCCAGAGCCAGAAGACCCCAAGATAGAGATCACATCACCATCATAGGCAGTCAGTGATACACCTTTGAGCACAGCCAATGAGCCGAAGCTTTTATGAAGATCTTGTAACTCTAAGGCGATAGGGCGAGTCGAGTTTGCGGCAGTCTCAAGCATGGGTTAGCGGATTTCCATTAAAAATGATTAAAAAGAGAAGCGTAATAACAAAGTTATGATAACTTAAAAAAATAGGGACTGGTAGCGTATCAATATAATGACAAGTCTCATCAGTCGTTTGCGCCACATTGTCGCTTAAAACAGGGCTAAAAGGCAAACTTTCTATCTTTTTTCATGCTTAATATCTCTAATTGCGTCATCCATAAAAAAGGCTCAGATCGCATTAACGTGTCTGAGCTTTTTTTATATTATCAGCTTTATTTTATGAAAAATACTAATAGGTAGAAACATGCTCTTCTGATTCGCTACCATCTAGCATCTCGGAGTCATCAACACCTACCGCTACGCCATCATTAGCTTCGGCAACCGCGACATCGTCGTTCATCATATCGGTATTGGCATCACTAGCCATATCCATATCTTCAGAGGCTACTGCAACATCTTCATTTGCCATATGATTATCATTAGCCACACCAGTTGCACCCTGCTCTACTTCTGCCTGAGCATCCATAGCGGTTTCGTCTTCACTCATAGGTGCTTCTTTATCTGCACAAGCACTCAATGTTAAAGCCGCTGCTGCTAGTGATGCATACAACCATTTTTTATGCATAGATTTATGAGTGGTCTTCTCTATCATTTTCATGTTTTTAGTGGTATTCATCTCAACTCTCCGTCGCTCAATCAGCAATAATGGGATTTAAAAGTTTTATAAACACACCCAATCAATATTGAGCCTAGTGCATACTTAACGATTTAGTGTTCAACTATACTGACAACTTCCGATTACTACCTTAGTAGTTACAGCATAGTTGTGTTAAAAATGCGTAACTGTATAAGTATCAAATGTTTATCATAAAATATCATTAATGAAACTTTCTTTGATAAGGGCCTCTTTAATAAAAGCACTTTATAACCCAACTTCAATACAAAGCTAAATACATGCCTTTAAAAGCCAGTAACTATAGGTTAGAAGCAGATATTGTTCACAAATTCGTCTTTACTATCGACTGTAACTCCTCTATGTTAAATAGCATAACGCTGTAACAGTGATAAAACTTACCTTTTCACCCATTATTAGCGCTTCTTTGTGCACTTTTGCCTTCTTTGGCATGTTTATTTTGTATAACCTATTATTATGACGAACAATAACTTCTATCCACAGATATAAGGAAAATGATCTATGAGTCAACCAAATACCACAGATATCACCGCTTACATGCAACAAGTTGGCAAACAAGCCCGTGCAGCATCTCGTGCTCTTGCCGCTGCTAATACTGGCGATAAAAATTCAGCACTTATGGCGATTCATGATGTATTAGTTGATGCCAAACAAGATATTTTATCCGCCAATCAAATTGATATGGACAATGGTCAAAAAAATGACCTTGATGCTGCCCTACTGGATCGTTTAGAGCTAAACGACGCTCGGTTTGAGGGTATGCTACAAGGTCTCAAAGACGTCTCTACCCTACCTGACCCTATTGGCGAAGTGACTGACATGACCTTTCGTCCATCAGGTATTCACTTAGGTAAAATGCGTGTGCCACTTGGCGTGGTCGGCATGATTTATGAATCACGTCCAAACGTTACTTTAGAAGCGGCATCTCTTGCCCTAAAATCTGGCAACGCTATTATTTTACGCGGTGGCTCAGAGGCATTCGAATCTAATCAAGCAATTGCTAAGTGTATTTACCAAGGCCTAAAAAATGTGGGTCTATCTGAACATAGCGTCCAAGTACTACAAACGACAGATCGTGCAGCGGTTGGCGAGCTTATCACCATGACAGAGTATGTAGATGTAATTGTACCGCGTGGTGGTAAAAGTTTGATTGCACGTATCAGTAATGACGCTAAAGTTCCAGTTATCAAACATTTAGACGGTAACTGTCATACCTTTATTGATAGCGATGCCAAGCCTAATATCGCCATCGAAGTCAGCGTCAACGCTAAAACCCATCGTTACGGTACTTGCAATACGATGGAGACATTGCTGGTCGATGAAGCAGTTGCAGATGAGCTACTACCACAGATCGCTGAAGCTATTATCCAAGCTGATGATGCTATGCAACTGCGTCTTGATGATAAGTCGCAAGCTATCTTAAATGACAACGCTAAGCTTGATGGACATTTAACAGCAGCGACAGATGAGGATTGGGATACCGAATATCTAGCACCTATTTTAGCGATTAAAATCGTGGCAGGCCTTGATGAAGCGATTGAACATATCAACACCCATGGCAGCCATCATACCGATGTCATTATCACTGATAACTATACTAAGTCGCAGCGCTTTATCCGTGAAGTAGACTCAGCTAGCGTGATGATTAATGCCTCTAGCCGATTTGCTGATGGCTTTGAATATGGTTTGGGTGCAGAGATTGGCATCTCAACCGACAAGATTCATGCGCGTGGTCCTGTAGGTCTTGAAGGTTTGACCTCACAAAAATGGATCGTCTATGGACATGGTGAGACCCGCGCCTAACTTATTATGCTTTAACCTACCATTTGTAGCTTAACCTAAAGTATAATCCACAAAAAACGTCAGCCTAATTGCTGGCGTTTTTTATTAGTTATAAAAACAGGAAGCTTACAGGACGACATACGCATGCAAAGTGGCGAAATCAAACACTGGAAACAAGATAAAGGCTATGGCTTTATCGAGGTAGATAATCAAAGTGAAGACGTGTTTTTTCATGTCAGTAAAGTGAAGTTGTCGCAACCAATTGCTGTAGGTCAAAGAGTCTATTTCAACAGTGAACGTAACGATAAAAACCAGTTAAGAGCAACTGAAGTCACTGATACATCATTGAGCCTTCAAGAAAGGGCAGATTCGGATTCTCCCAAACGCCCATCAAGCAATACCAATCAAAACAATACTAGCCAAAATAATGGCTTTCACAATAGTCAGAATAATCGAAACAATCATAGCAATCGCAACCACCATCGTAGTAGCCAAGATAAGAAAAGCTCGCTATCTACCCTATTTAGTTTGATAACTATCATTGCAGTTGCTGTTTATTTCTTTGCCGATTTAAAGTCTACTTTTTTTACAGATAGCGTCCAACCGACCTCTATATCACAAACCTCATCGGAAACGAGCCAATCAAAGGCACGTGGCATAACTGGCGACCCTCAGATAGACCAAACCATCGCGCTTATTCAACAAGGTGGACCTTTTCCATATCCTAATAAGGACGGTACTACTTTTTATAATCGAGAAGGCAGACTACCCGCGCAGTCCCAAGGCTACTACCGTGAATATACCGTACCTACGCCTGGGGTTTCTCATCGCGGGGCGCGGCGCATTGTCACTGGTGGTAATCCTCCAACCATATATTATTTGACCGTCGACCACTACGATAGCTTTCGAAAATTGGAGGTAAATTAATATGAGCCAAGCCATTTATTATATTAATCAAAACGGCATTAACCAAAACGGTACAACACTTAGTGACAGCATTCCTGAGCAGGCTGTTAACATCCCCATCGGTAAAGTGCTTGATAAAGAAAATCTCTTAACCAGCTTAGCCAAAGCGTGCGATTTTCCTAGCTACTTTGTCCATAATTGGGACAGTGCTTGGGACTGCTTGACGGATAGTGATGTCACTCATTTACAGCTCAGTTTAACTAAGACAGAAACCATCAATACTAAAGACTTTAACGTTTTTAAAAGCATTATTGAAGATGCCTACAAAGATTTTGGTAAGCCGCAATTGTGGGTGATTGTTTCGTCCGAAATTGTGTCGTCCGAAGATAAGGACTAGTCGCTAATTATCACAAAAACCTGATTTCGAGATAAAGCCATATTTATCCCGGATTCAGGTTAATTAATATTTAGAGAAAGGATTAACGTATGGAAATTACTTTAAACGGCTATTACACATTGATATTAGCCACCTTAGTGCTACTGCTGGGACGCTTTTTGGTTAAGAGAATTAAGTTTTTAGAAGACTTTAACATTCCAGAGCCAGTTGCTGGTGGCTTGGTTGCTGCAATTGTTGTCTATATTTTAAATATCTTTTGGGGATATACCTTTAACTTTCATCAAGGTTTGCAGACGGCAACTATGCTCATGTTCTTTGCCTCTATTGGACTCAGTGCTGACTTTGGTAGGCTTAAAGCGGGTGGTTCGCCGTTATTGATTTTCACTATTGTGGTATCGGTTTTTATTGTCTTGCAAGATGTCGTTGGCGTGGCCATGGCAAGCGCATTGGGACTTGATCCTCTACTCGGATTAGTAACAGGTTCTATTGCTCTTACCGGAGGACACGGCACAGCAGGTGCTTGGGGCATTACTTTAGAAGAAGATTATGGCGTGGTTGGAGCGACGACGCTTGGTATTGCGGTTGCAACCTATGGCTTGGTAGCAGGTGGTATCGTTGGTGGTCCTGTTGCGCGGCGCTTGATTCAAAGGCTTGGTCTAAAACCTACACCAGCCAATCCAAATCCTAGTGACATCGAAAAGGTCGCTGGTGCGCAGTCATTGTACAGTACCAAACATGATGAAGATTCAGCGCATAGCAATAAAGAAATCTTTGAAAGACCTGACAGTATGCGCTTTATCACTGCCTCCTCTACTATTGAAACGTTAGCGCTATTTGCTGGTGCATTGGCATTTGCAGATGCTATGACACTCGTTGCAGCAGATACTTGGTTTGAGTTACCCACCTTCGTTTGGGCATTGGCAGGCGGTGTCATTATCCGTAATGTGTTAACGATGGTGTTTGATTTTGATATGTTCGACCGCTCCATTGATGTGTTTGGTAACGCTTCTTTGAGTCTATTCTTAGCGATGGCATTGCTGTCATTAAAACTTTGGCAGTTGACTGATCTAGCGGGTCCTGTATTAATTATCTTGCTGGTGCAGACAGCGATTATGATTGTGTATGTCTACTTTATAACGTTCAAAGTAATGGGCAAAAACTATGATGCAGCTGTGTTATCAGCAGGACATTGTGGTTTTGGTATGGGCGCAACGCCGACTGCGATTGCCAATATGCAGGCAGTCACCGATCGCTACTTGCCATCACCTAAAGCGTTTTTGATTGTGCCAATGGTTGGTGCTTTCTTCGTTGATATCGTCAACGCTACGATATTGCAGATATTTACGAAGTTGCCGTTTATGTAAGTTAAGAGTGTAATAGCATCAGACCTAATTGCTTAAGAAAACAAAAAAACCGCCTAGCAAAAGCTAAGCGGTTTTTATATTATCTGATTTTATTTATTTAAAGTTTACTGGTTTTTTTCGTAAACTGGCAGCTCTTTACAGATAGCTTCTACTTTGCCACGTATTTCAGCAAGGACTTTTTCATCACCACGGCTGTCTAGGACATCACAGATCCAACCAGCTAAATCACTAGCTTGTGCTTCGTTAAAGCCACGAGTAGTAATTGCTGGAGTACCAATACGGATACCAGAAGTGACGAACGGAGATTTTGGATCATTTGGTACTGCGTTTTTATTCACAGTGATATGTGCATCGCCAAGCCATTTGTCCGCTTCTTTACCAGTCATTTCTTGCTTAACTAAGCTGATAAGCATCAGATGGTTTTCAGTACCACCAGAGATGATTTCATAACCACGCTCTTGGATGACTTTAGCCATTGCTTGGGCGTTTTTAACGACTTGCTGCTGGTAAGTTTTGAAGTTATCTTCCAAGGCTTCTTTAAAGCAGATCGCTTTAGCAGCGATTACATGCATCAACGGGCCACCTTGGTTGCCTGGGAATACAGCAGAGTTGAGCTTTTTCGCCAGCTTCTCATCACGTGCCAAGATCATACCTGAGCGCGGGCCACGTAAGGTTTTGTGGGTTGTAGTAGTCACTACATCAGCAAACGGTACTGGGCTTGGGTAAACGCCACCAGCGATAAGACCTGCAACGTGTGCCATATCTACCAGTAAGTACGCACCTACTTCGTCGGCGATTTCACGGAAACGCGCCCAATCAACCACTTGTGAATACGCTGAAAAACCAGCAATAATCATTTTAGGCTTATGCTCTTTTGCCAAACGCTCAACTTCGTCATAATCGATCAGACCTGTTTCTTCAACTAGGCCATATTGTACGGCATTATAGTTAAGGCCTGAGAAGTTGATATGCGCGCCATGAGTCAAGTGACCACCCGCATCTAGACTCATTCCTAGTACCGTATCGTTGGCATCAAGTAATGCTAAAAATACCGCTGAGTTTGCTTGGCTACCTGAATGCGGCTGTACGTTTACATACTCGGCACCGAACAATTCTTTTGCGCGATCAATAGCCAATTGCTCAACGATATCAACGTGCTCACAGCCACCATAATAACGCTTGCCTGGATAGCCTTCAGCATATTTATTGGTTAGATCTGTGCCTTGTGCTTCCATCACTGCTTGCGAGCAATAGTTCTCTGATGCAATAAGCTCAATGTGGTTTTCTTGACGCACGCTTTCAGCTTCCATGGCTTTAGAAAGTTCTGGATCATAATCCTTGATAGATATATCTTTAAACATATTAATGTCCTATATATTGACTATTTTTAGAGGGGAGCTAGTAGAAGGAAGACGCCTAGAATCGGCGTCTCGGTATCAGCAATAGTTTTGATGTGCTTCTGCATTCAGAGTATCGCTATGACCAAGTGTAACATGAAATTTCACGTTATGAGCGCAAAAAAACCTTGCCTTAAGCTGAATGAATTAAACGCCTTTATAACGGGCATAAATTGCCAACGAAATAACTGTTTTACTTATTTTTAATACATGCCAGCACATGTTAGATACGTCATATTTAGCAACGTTTATCTATAAGACGTATATTTATTAAAAATCCTCAAGCATTGCCGGACAAAAATGCTGGCAAAAAGGTCTCGCTGATAAGTAATTTGCGTCCATACCAATCATAACGTGTTTGGCGTTGCCAACCATCTTCGGTGAAGCAGACAAAACGCTTATTAGGTAAGGTTCGACTACGTTTGAATAGAACGTAGCCGATAGGAGTACCTTTTAGTTGCTGTAGACGGCGCGCGCGTCCTTTTAAACTTGATAAAGGAAGGACACTTTGCGCCTGTACCCAAGGTCTATCGTCATTACCATACAGCTGGACTTCACGTATCCACGCTATCATTGGACGATTAAGTGCTAAGCCGTGCAGACCTAGTTGCTGCTTTTGGCTTAACGTAAGCTGACGATAGCCTTCAAAACTAAGCTCTACGCGTAATGGCTGTCCTGCCCTTTCTTCGAGCATTGCAGTCAAAGAGCCTTCGGCATTGAGCCACGATAGTAGCTCAATTGGTGGTATCAAAGTATTGGAATAATCAAAGGAGTGACTGGGCATAAGTGACTAAATGTGAGAGGTTAGAAAAGAAAAACCAATATTGATCATGATTATCAAACCTTATTCATCATGATCAATAAACTTGGGCATATTATCAATATTAAATGGTAATGCATCATGTGCTTGCTGGCGATATCGCGTCATTTGTAGTCGATCTTTTGTACAGAAGTCTGCAATCGCTGGTACAAAACGCGGATCATAAATACGGTGCAAAGAATGCGTTTTGGTTGGAATAAAACCCCGTATTAATTTGTGCTCGCCTTGAGTACCTGGATCAAAATTTTTCAGACCCTGCTCAATGGCAAACTCAATGCCTTGATAATAGCACAGCTCAAAATGCAAGCTGTCATACTCACCAAGCGCTCCCCAATAACGACCATATAAAGTCGCATTTTCACTATGAGGTTTATCATATAAGAACAAACTACTGGCAATAATCTTATCATTACTATCATAAGCTTGCGCTAAAAACAGATACTCAGGCATGTCTTTTGCCAATGCCATAAAAAACGCTTCTTTTAGATATGGCTGCTGTCCGCGAACGGCATAGGTCATCACATAACAATGATAAAACGCCTTCCAATCCGCATCAGTAATTTCATCTCCGCACTTACGAACACAGTAAATTTCTTGTGCAGCAACCTTCCTACGCTCAGCGCGGATATTTTTACGTTTTTTAGCCGTCAATGTCATTAAGAACGCATCAAAGTCTGCAAAGGGCTTGCCGTCTTGTAGTAAGTCCTCATTCTGCCATAGGAACTGACAGCCTTGGCGCTCAAGGATAGGATTGTTTGCAGTAAGCTCTACTATTTCAGTATTGGTCACCTGTGCTGGATCAACCATATTATTGGCAGGCATTGATGACGTCGCAAGTTTGGCTAATTCTGGCGTCACAAACAATCCATGCCAGCCTGATGCTCCTACTTGCTGCGCAATATCGTCCACCCCTGCTATCGCAGTTTTTACAATATCGGCGTTAAGCGTTTCACCAGCTGCCAACCACAATCGCTGACCGGTAATCGGTGTATAAGGTGAGCTTGTGACCAGACGCGGGTAATAGTCAATGCCATAATGCGCATAAGCCTGTGCCCATGCGTGATCAAAGACGAATTCCCCACGATGATGATCTTTTACAAAGACTGGCATGACAGCGACAGGCTGAGAGATGTCCACTGGTGCTGTGGTTGTTGTGGTTGGATCATCTAACGCTTCACTCTCAGCACCATCTGTACGATAGACCAAAATGAAGATAGGCAACCATCCTGCCCGCTCACCAATCGCACCGGTATCTATCAATGCCTGCCAAAAGGCAAACGACATAAAAGGGGTATCAGGCAGTTGCCAATCGGCTCGACTCTGCCAACTAGTATCGTTAAGTAGCGCATACTGTAGATTCATAAGACTCACACTGTTTTTTCTTTATCGTTTAGCCTATCAAACGTCAGATATTTTGCTGTCACAATTTGCAAAAAATGCAGATAAAATGAACATCGCAAATAGAGAGATTATCATAATGGTTTCCAACCAAGCATAAAAAAGCCACCTACAAAAATGCAGATGACTTTACTTGACGTTTTATTATTTAATAACAATATTAAGTGCTGTTTGTCTGTCAATTGTATTTGCAATGTGTATATATATACCGGTTTTATCGCTTTTACTTTAAAAAACAGGGTTAAAGAGCGGTACTTGAATGGAAAAGATGATATCGAGGCTGATGACTGGTAGAATAACGTTGTTATTAGCTTAATATAATTCCGATACATAGGATATGAGCGAAAACGGTACACTTAGTTCATTATATAAGATTGACATCGTATCGTATTTATAGTGGATTCACTATGATATGCCGTCAACAGTTCACTTTCAAACAGTTTAGAGCGTATGTTCTAAGTCTTATTTTAGTGAATGTTAGCGACTGAAGATTTTCAGAAGTTTCCAAGTGTTTTAAGACTACCTACGATTTGTTCAAATTAACCGCATAATCATTATTGCATAGACTTGTTAAGTCATATTTAAGCTCTATTATTCACTACAGACTAGAGGAACAATTATAAATGTCAAAGATTATTTATACCAAAACTGATGAGGCCCCTGCTCTAGCAACCCTATCCTTCTTACCTATTGTTGAAGCTTTTACAAAAACAGCAGGGATTGCTGTTGAAACCAGTGATATCTCTGTTGCCGCACGAGTATTGGCTGAATTTCCTGAATACCTAACAGAAGAACAACGCGTTCCAGATAATTTAGCTGAGCTTGGTCGTCTAACACAAGACCCTAACACCAATATTATCAAGCTGCCAAACATCAGTGCTTCTGTGCAGCAGCTTAAAGCTGCTATCAAAGAGCTGCAAAGCAAAGGCTTCGCGTTACCTGATTTTCCTGAAGATCCACAATCTGACGAAGAAAAAGAGCTACGTAAGCGTTATGGTAAAAGCCTAGGCAGTTCGGTTAACCCCGTATTGCGTGAGGGTAACTCAGACCGCCGCGCTCCTAAAGCCGTCAAGAACTATGCTCGCAAACATCCGCATTCTATGGGTGAATGGAAACAGTGGTCAAGCACGCACGTGTCACACATGCATGGCGGCGACTTCTATGATGGCGAACAATCGATGACCTTGGACAAAGCCCGTACTGTACGTATGGACTTGTTACTTGATGATGGTACCAGTAAGGTCTTGAAGCCTAAAATTGCGCTACAAGACAAAGAAGTCATTGATTTGATGGTCATGAGCAAAAAATCATTATTAGAGTTTTATGAGCAAGAAATGGAAGATTGCCGCGAAGCTGGCATCTTGTTTTCACTGCACGTAAAAGCAACTATGATGAAAGTGTCACACCCTATCGTGTTTGGACATGCCGTCAGAATTTATTATAAAGATGCATTTGACAAGCATGGTGCTTTCTTCGATGAGTTAGGCATTAACGTCAACAACGGTATGGCTGACCTATACGACAAAATATCAACACTACCGGCATCAAAGCGTGAAGAGATTGAGCAAGATTTGCATGCTTGTCAAGAGCATCGCCCACGTCTCGCCATGGTTGATTCTGCAAAAGGTATCACCAACTTCCATTCACCAAGCGACATTATTGTCGATGCATCGATGCCTGCTATGATTCGAAATGGTGGTAAAATGTGGGGCGCTGATGGCAAACTATATGATTGTAAAGCCGTCATGCCTGAGTCTACCTTTGCCCGTATTTATCAAGAGATGATCAACTTCTGTAAATGGCATGGTAACTTTGACCCAACCACTATGGGTACTGTCCCTAACGTTGGCCTCATGGCACAAAAAGCCGAAGAGTATGGCTCGCACGATAAAACCTTTGAATCTAGTGATGCGGGTATTGCACGTATTGTTGATGTTGATACCGATGAAGTATTGCTTGAAAAGCGTGTTGAAAAAGGCGATATCTGGCGCATGTGTCAAGTCAAAGACTTACCTATCCAAGATTGGGTTAAGCTTGCCGTACGCCGCGCGCGCGAGTCAGACACCCCTGTCATCTTCTGGTTAGACCCATACCGTCCACATGAGAATGAGCTAATCAAAAAAGTTAACACTTACTTGAAAGATCATGACACTGACGGCCTGCATATTGAAATCATGTCACAGGTTCGCGCCATGCGTTATACCTTAGAGCGCGTTGCTCGTGGTCTTGATACTATCTCAGCAACTGGTAACATTTTACGTGACTATCTAACTGACTTATTCCCAATTCTAGAGTTGGGAACGAGTGCCAAGATGCTATCTGTCGTACCGTTAATGAAAGGCGGTGGTTTGTTTGAAACGGGTGCAGGTGGTTCTGCTCCGAAGCACGTTGAGCAGCTAGTAGAAGAAAACCACTTACGTTGGGATTCACTAGGTGAGTTTTTAGCATTGACGGTATCTTTAGAACACTTGGCTAGCAACGATGACAATGCTAAAGCTAAAGTATTGGCAGATACGCTAGATAAAGCGACAGAAAAACTGTTGCTAAATGACAAGTCACCATCACGTAAAACTGGTGAAATAGATAACCGTGGCAGCCATTTCTATCTAGCCATGTACTGGGCCGAAGAGCTAGCGGCACAAGAGCAAGATAGCGAACTAAAAGCGCAGTTTACGCCATTTGCGCAAAAGCTGAAAGACAATGAAGACGCAATTGTTAAAGAGCTTAGTAAGGTTCAAGGCAAGTCTGTAGACATCAAAGGCTACTACTATGCAGATGAAGAATTAGCCAAGCAAGTAATGCGTCCAAGTGCTTTATTCAATGACACTTTAGCATCGTTATAATTTATTGTTAGAGTTATTAGTCTTATGTAGGTAAGGTTAGGTAGATTTGCACCTTAACTTATCAAGCCTGTAGAACGCCCCAAAGGTCTTAGATCTTTGGGGCGTTTTTTTGTGCTAGTTATAAAATTTTTGTAAAAGCTAACTGTGAAAAAACACCATTAAAAACGACGATAAAAAAAGCCACCTACATTATTGTAGATGGCTTGTTCAACACTTATATTAAATTGCTTTTAGCTCATGATAGAGCGATGACTATGCATCCATATGCTTAATTATCGCCTTACCAAACTCAGAAGTACTAAGCAAGATAGCATCTGGCATTAAGCGTTCGAAGTCGTAAGTGACCGTCTTATTAGCGATAGCACCTTGAATACCTTCGATAATGAGGTCTGCTGCTTCGACCCAGCCCATATCACGTAACATCATCTCAGCCGATAGAATCAGTGACCCTGGGTTTACTTTGTTCTGGCCAGCATACTTAGGCGCAGTACCATGAGTCGCTTCATAGACAGAGACAGCTCCACCTTTATTAGCTCCCGGTGCGATACCAATACCACCAACCTCAGCTGCTAGTGCATCCGAGATATAGTCACCGTTCAGGTTCAGTGTTGCGACTACTGAGTAATCAGCAGGGCGCATCAAAATCTGTTGTAAGAACGCATCAGCGATCACGTCTTTGATGATAATATCATTACCCGTTTTTGGGTTCTTCATCGTCATCCAAGGACCACCATCTAATAGCTCAGCACCGAAACGCTCTGCGGCTATCTCATAGCCCCACTCTTTAAACGCACCTTCGGTGAACTTCATAATATTACCTTTGTGAACCAGTGTCACACTTGGCAAATCATTATCGATAGCATGTTGAATGGCCTTACGCACTAGGCGCTGAGAGCCTTCTTTTGATACTGGCTTGATACCGATACCACAGTCATCAGAGAAGCGAATCTTCGTGACACCCATTTCTTCTTTTAAGAATTTGATGATTTTCTTGGCTTCATCACTGCCCGCTTTCCACTCAATACCTGCATAGATATCTTCTGAGTTTTCGCGGAAAATAACCATATCAGTTAGCTCCGGATGGTGAACTGGGCTTGGTACGCCTTCAAACCAACGTACTGGACGCTGACAGACATATAAATCAAGCTCTTGACGTACTGCCACGTTCAACGAGCGAAAGCCGCCGCCAACAGGCGTGGTCAATGGGCCTTTAATACTGATAACATAGTCTTTTAAAATCTCTAGCGTTTCACTTGGCAGGTAATCACCATCGTAAATTTTGGCTGCTTTTTCACCTAAGTAAGCCTCCATCCAGATAATTGATTTTTTGCCATGATATGCCTTATCCACTGCAGCATTAACCACTTTTATCATGACAGGAGTGATATCTACACCGATACCATCACCTTCAACGAATGGGATGATTGGATTATTAGGGACATTCAACGATAAATCAGCGTTTACGGTGATTTTTTCTCCGTCTCTTGGTACGATAACCTTATCATAGGACATGAATAAAACTCCTTGGTTGTATGTTATAGGTCGCAAGCACGCTTATCACTCTGTTATGCTAGCTAATTTCCTACTGCACAAATTTAACAATGGTTGGTTTTTTTAGTTGTGAGTTATATAAAAATCTGTAAAAAATGTTATAAATCATCAGGATCATAGTACTAAAATAAGGTGCTAGATGATAATTTCTCTGATACATAGGTCATATACAAATATCAATATTGCAAATACCACTATTTTAGTATGGTTTTAATATTATCTCTTTATTGTATGATAGTAATAGATTAATTAACACGGTCTATAATTACTAAATACCTAATTAAGTACACCCTAACACCTATCGTTTGATTGCTTGGTTTCAAAATGTCAGACAATAGTATTTACCCCTGTTTCTCTTTCTCATCTGTTCTCCTTTTTTATTTTATTAAACTTTCTTAATTTACTCTTCTGTTTGGATATATCTGCTCTATGTCGACATCAAGCCTCATTTTATTCAATAAGCCTTACGGGGTGCAAAGTCAGTTTCGGGACGATAGTAATAACGACCATACCACTTTATCGCAATACTTCACTGACAAGTCCTTAAGAGTCGCCGGTCGACTTGATGCGACCTCAGAAGGTTTACTGATTTTGACAAGTGATGGACGGGTAAATAAAGCCATTACGCACCCGCCAAAAGCCAATGATGGGCACAAACAAGGTAAAACTTATTTAGTACAAGTTGAGGGCATCCCTACTCCTCAGCAACTAAGTCAGCTTGAAAAAGGCGTTGTTCTTAAAGATGGAAAAACCCTACCTGCCAAAGTCAAACAGTTAAGTGAAGATGAGTTACCGATGTCCCTATGGCAACGTGACCCACCGATACGCGAGCGTAAAAGCGTGCCAGACTCATGGCTGATGCTGACTATCTATGAAGGTAAAAACCGTCAAGTAAGACGAATGTCGGCGCATGTTGGCTTACCTTGCTTACGCCTCATTCGCTGGTCTGTAGCAGGATTTGAATTAGGCGATCTAGAAGTTGGTGAATTTGTACGTATTCACCTAAATAGCGAGCGTTGCCAACAACTGGGTATTATGATGTAACCGAATGTATATTAGCGCAAATTTGGCAACGACATTTAAAACGGTAGCGTCTCGAATTGGTAAGGTTAATCTGCTAAGATTCATTATTTGTTGTGTTTCAGCTCTATAATTCGTCAAACTGTTAATCTATTTGACTGTTTGACTTGCTTGTTTATGTTAAGGATATGTCATGACCTCTTCTTATCACTATCGTTTCGCTATTCTCGCTGCTAGCGTAGCATCGGTACTCGCGCTGAGTGCCTGTCAGCCAGCGACTGAAAATACTGAATCTACCAAAATAGAAGAGGTGGTAGCACCCTCAATCGAGACATCTAAAACAGACGACGCTCAAACGATAGAGGCACATGCAGGCCATGACATGTCAAATGTCGACATGAGCGCTGATGATATACAAATGAGCGATATGCTCAAAGACTACACCAAGTCGATGACTAGAATGCATGATGAGATGATGATTGGGATGAACTATAACGATCCAGATACTGCATTTGCTAAGGGAATGCTGGGACATCATCGTGGTGCGGTGGAAATGGCAAAAATTGAGCTGAAATACGGTACTAATCAGGCGATGCGTAAGCTGGCGCAAGAAATCATTGATTCGCAGCAAACTGAAATCGATATCATGAACAAATGGCTTGCCAGCCACCCTGATGCGGCTAAACCTAAACCTGATACTCAGGCAATGCAGCAAGCGTATGCCAAGGGTATGGATGCAATGCATGGCGAGATGACACTGGGTATCGCAAACCCTGTACCTGATATGGCGTTCGCTCGCGGCATGTTACCACATCATATAGGCGCAGTAGATATGGCAATGGTTCAGCTAAAATACGGTACTGATACAGAAATGCGTAAGCTGGCACAGCAGATTATTGATGAACAGCAGCCTGAGATTGAAATCATGCAAGACTGGATTGCTAAGCATGATACCAACGATGTTCTTGTTAAGGATGGCACTATTGATCATGAAGCTGATACGCAAGAACAAGTTAAGCAACCTACTAGCTAAAGCCCATTAAACTCATTGAAGGTTTAATAATATGTTTCGATACTTTGTTTAAACATCTACTAATATAAACCCTTGCTAGGCATCGTTGCTTAGCAAGGGTTTTTTAATTCCTCTCATTACCATAGATAGATAATTGCTATTTTATTAATCGCTAGCAGCTTAGTAGGTTTATTGCTGATAGCGCTTCATCCCGTCAAGCCATCCTTGCCAAGCTGGAGCGATGTCAGTACTGCCTACGCTCTCTTCTGAAAACTTATCCATTCTTGCCAAACTCAGATTTATTTTATATGGCAACGCTTTTTCTATATCCTCTTGCGCTTGTACAACAGTAGTAGGTAATACGGACACACACATCAACTCATCACGCCGAAATAAATGACAGCTAACTTCGTGTTGAGCATTGCTTAGAGATGCTAGTTGCTTACTATCAGCCTTGATATCATCAATAGCAATAATCACATCATGAGCAGATATTCCAGACTTTGCAGCAGCACTACCGCGTTGTACTCGATTGACTTTTAAACCTGCTGGCGTCTCGCTACAGCGCATCCCCCAAGGCACTTTTTTATCTGCTGTATTTTTAACGTCATCATGGATTTTAATGCCATTGGCTGTCAGTAGTTGCTCAAGAGGTAACTCTTCTACGCCATTGACATAGCGGTGCTCAAAATCTTCCCAATCTGCTACTGGCATAAACTGACCAATCACCGTACTCATATCGGCACTACTGATACCAATACGCTTATTGTCGTTTTTCTTTGCTTGATTATAAAACGCCTTCACCACATCGAATAGACGATAGCGACCAGCACTTTTTTGCTGCAACGTCAGATCTAAGCATAACGCGACCAATGCGCCTTTATTGTAATAACTGATACCTGCATTACCGGTGTTTTCATCGCTACGATAAAGCTTAATCCAAGCATCAAAGCTTGATTCTGCGACACTTTGGTGCGCGCGACCATCAGTCTGATAATAGCGATTAATTTGTTCGGCTAATAATTTGAGGTAACTTGCTTTATCAATTACCCCTGAGGCTTGCAACATAAAGTCGTCAATATAAGAAGTAAAGCCTTCAAACACCCATAGCAATGGCGTAAAGGCTTCCTTACGCAGATCTACGTCTAGCATGACATCTGGACGCACGGTCTTGACCCACCACGAATGAAAGTACTCATGACTACATAAACCTAAAAAGCGCTGATAGTCGGTACTTGGTATTTTAGGTTCATCAACACTTGGCAAGTCACGACGCGGCGTGATTAGGCTGGTTGAATTAATATGCTCAAGGCCACCATAATCTTGACCACTGGCATAAGTCATAAAGGTATAGTCGTCAAATGGCGCATCGCCTAGCCAATTCACATAAGCCTGACAAATCTGAGTCACATCTTGCTGCAACCGGCCCATGTTTGCATGGTGTTTGCCAGAGATAAAAAAGCGATGACTCAATGTCTGATGCCCATCATCCTGAATAATAAAACTAAACGACTCTTGAGCTGCAATCTCAAACGGATGATCTATTAGCTCATGGTAGCTGTCTGCCTGTAGACTGTAGCCATGCTTACTACTCCCATCCTGCGCATCAATGTGTAGATGAGTGGCTTCAAGACCACATGCCAGCACCACATCACTATTATCCTTGCCTTTCAAATCATCGTCCATTACCTGTTGACCGGCTGTAAATGCTGTGGGCACAATAAGACTCACTTGTACTGGTTTAAGCTCCTGTCCTTCAACGGCTAATGCGAGCGAAGTAAAGTTACCATACAAACGCTGCTGATCGACATAAGCGGTGCGTACCGATAAGTCGTAGCAGTAGACTTCATAATGCACCCTCAACGTCTGCCCTACTTCAACCTGTGGTAATTGCCAAGTGTTTTTATCAATTTTATGGGCGCGATGTTTAGGATGACTATCCTTACTATTAGCTACGTTTTCTATTTGATAATGAACTGCCGTAATATTGCGAGCGAATTCACGCATCAAATAACTGCCGGGTATCCATGCTGGCAGCCATAAACACGGCGATGTCGTCTCTGCGATAAAGCTGAGCGTAATATCGACTAAATGCTCAGAAAAGCGAGTGAAATCGAGTCGATAACTGATGTCAGTGGCCGATTTACGCAAATCATGCTGATTTGATTGGTTGTCTGAAGAACTAGATACTGAAGTCATAGTAAATTCTTATTATGGTGTTTAAGGTTATGGTAGAAGCCTCGAGAAGAAAACGCAACTGATAAGAAAAGAGTCATATAGTCAATACACTTTGAAAAGAATACAGAGTTATAGTCAGTTCAAAATAAAAATGTTATGCCTTGGACAAATATCATAAAACAATTTGGATAAGTCATTTTGCATCCAACCTTGGCGTAGAAACTTCACTTGAGCCCATTTCTTTTCGATAGGGTTTAGGTCTGGGCTGTACGGCGGCAACCAAAGAATACGATGCCCGTGCCTGTTTAGTAGCTTTTGAATGCGTTTGCTCTTATGAAATCTGGCGTTATCCATCACAATCACGCATTTGGTTTTAAGACTTGGGATTAGCTTGTGTTTGCGCCAGTGATAGAAGACGATGCTGTTGATGTTTGTCTCAAAGTAATCAAGCGCAAACAGCATCTTTTCATACAGAGCACCAATAACGTTGGTTCGCTTTTTACCTTGCCAGTTGTAGCTATCGATACAAGGCTTACCGATCGGCGCATAGCCATGAGAGCGGATGGTCTCGTGCTCAAAGCCGCTTTCATCCATATAGACAATGGGATAGCCTTGCTGCGTAAAGCTATCAAGCTTTCCCTGATACGCCGCTCTTTTTATTGGGCAAGCTTTTGGATGCTCTAAGGTCTTTTTTGACTGATGCCTAGGCGCTTTAGGGCATGATAAATGCCTGTTTTACTACAATTTAAACGATGTGCTCGCTCATACTGGTAATCATCAGGATGTTCTTTGACATCATTAAGTAGCACGTCATCTGGTATTTTATAGGGTTTGGTTTGCCTGATTGTTTTGCTATGAACACGTCTTTTCCAGTTTTGTATGGTGGTTGGGCTGAGATTATAGAACTCAGCCGCCCCGGCAAAGGTCATACCCTCGTCTAAGCTTTTTAGTACTTGTTTGCGAAAATCTAGTGAGTAAGTCATGGTCTTTATGATAACAATTGGGTTTAATAATTAGTTTATAACACTTTTAAATGGGTTTGGCTATATTGGGATAAATTTTTTCAAGCCTCTGTCTGGCAAAGCGCACAGCAAGCGAGGAAAATTTATACCAGTAACAAGTTAACAGAGCCGTATTTATATTATTCCGAACTGCCTATAAGTAACTTATATAGTAATAATTGGATTAATTTCATTAATATTTATATTTTTTATGTTTTTTGCCTTGAAAGTTATTACGACCATCTCTATTAAAGATGCTAACTGCTAAAGTTACTTTGATAAACTAAAATAAACTGATGATAATTGACTAATGATATGGCTTTGAGCTTGCTGATTGGCTTTTTTAGGTTTATTGCAACCGCATTTAATTTTTTATATAGATATATTTAGGATAATTTATGACTACTATCGCAAAAGACACTGCCGTCAAATTCAATTACACCCTAAAAGACGACGAAGGCAACATTCTTGACCAATCTCCAGAAGGTCAACCACTTGCTTATTTGCATGGCCATAGCAACATTATTCCAGGCCTTGAGCAACAGCTAGAAGGTAAATCTGCTGGCGAACGAGTCAATGCAGTTGTTGAGCCTGCTGATGGCTATGGTGAGTATCAAGAACAAGCAGTGCAGCATGTGCCACGTGATAACTTCCAAGGCGTTGATGATATTCAGCCTGGTATGCAGTTCCAGTCAGAAGCTGGCGGCCAAGTAATGCTAGTGACGGTTACTGAAGTTACTGATGACGAAGTTACTGTTGATGCTAATCATCCACTAGCTGGCAAGCGTCTAACTTTTGATGTAGAAATTCAAGAAGTACGTGCAGCAACTGAAGATGAGCTAAACCACGGCCATGTACATGGTGCAGGTGGCGTTGAGCATTAATCTATCGTAAGTTGTATAGAGAATTAAACGACGGGTAAATTAATTTACTTGTTGTTTAAATGAGAAAAGCCAGTAGATATTGCTACTGGCTTTTTTAATGGGCTCATTTTACTAAATAAAAAACTTTTAGTAAGACTCAACTACAATAATTGAAAACGTTTGTTTCACCTAGATTATGCTTTCTTAAACGTAATAAAACCGCATAACGGCAAGCGCTACGCGGTTTCTGTTACTAACCATCCTTGTTAATGCTATGCCATATCCAATCCCAAGATACAGTATAACTGACAGGCATCCAGCCTTATCATCCGTAATCAGCAAGCCATCCCTGAAACAATTTATAGACAACCTATAAATACCAATCCCTAGTATCAAAAATAGTATCGTCAAACTGTGCAGTGGGTCTATAATCGCAGATTACCCTATCTGTGGTAAGAGGCTATAGCGTCATTGCGTGTAAGCATATACTTACACTGCTTTTTATCTAAGGTTTTATAGCCGTTTCCAGCTTCTCTTCAGGGCTAGCTGTCAGTTTGGGATCAGCACTAAGCATCAAATAAGCCGCTTCATTGATGAAAGCTTCATCCTCAGGTAACTGCGGACGTTTATCAGCTTTCATCTGACTACGTTCTTCAAATTTTGCATCCATTGCTGCCTGATAAGTGTTCCAATTGGCATACGGACGCTCACCAGTAGCTTTTAGACGCTTGTTTTCAGCTTGTAGTGAGCGCTCTTCGATTAGTCTCATTTTCGCACGGCGACTGTCGATATCAAGTTCAATAGGTTTTTTCTCATCTTCCATATCACGAATGTCGTTCAAGGTCGATAGATAGACAAACTGCGGATTTTGTTGCTGACGAATTTTAGATTGCTGATTTAATGTTGCAAGCGTGTTTGAGCTGAACTTACCCTCAGGCTTGTATGCAGCCGTTCTGATAGTATCCCATGGCAATGCTTTTTTCTGTGCGCGCTCACCAAAGGTAGCATCATCATAGATATTGACCAACTCTATATCAGGTACGACGCCCTTATTTTGTGTACTACCACCAGTGATACGGTAGAACTTACGCTGGGTCAAAGTCGCAGAACCCAAAGCCAGATTATCTAGCTGAATTTGTGCAGAGCCTTTACCAGTTGTGGTACTACCAACAACTAGGCCTCGGCCATAATCTTGAATCGCTGCGGCAAATATCTCACTAGCAGAAGCCGAGGCTAAGTTAGTAAGGACAACTATCTTGCCATCATATAGCTGTTTGCCGCCATCGTCATCGCGATACACTTGAATATTGCCACGGTTATCACGAATCTGTACTAATGGCCCACTCTTAATAAATAGCCCTAACATCTTCGCAACTTCATCCAATGAGCCGCCAGGGTTATTACGTAGGTCGACTACGAGGCCATCGATATTTTCTTTGTTTAATTCTTTTAAAGCCTTTTCAGTATCGACACTGACACTGCGATAATCTTCACCATTACGACGGGCACGATAATTTAGATAAAAACTTGGTATTTCAAGCACACCAATACGTTTTGGTGTCGCATCAATATTAGGACGCTGTACTTCTACGACACGCTGGGTTACGCCCGATTCTTCTTGCTGAATAATATCGCGAACCACAGTGACGGTACGGGCGCTTGCCTCCGGCGCACTAGGTTGACGCAACTTGAGCGTTACTGACGTTCCACGCTTACCGCGAATCAAGCCTACAATCTCACGTGTCGACCAGCCGACCACATCGGTCATGGTCTTGCCATCTTCAGCAATACCAACAATCAAATCGTTAGGCTTTATTTGCCCAGTTTTGGCTGCAGGTCCGCCATCGACTAAAGTAACGATACGCGTATAGTCTGGATTTTTGCGATCTGGACGAATAGAAACACCGATGCCTTCTAACTGCAAGCTCGATTGAATCTGTAGTTCGGTTGCTTGAATGGGTGCATAATAATTACTATGTGGATCATAGGTAAGCATAGCGGTATTTAGTACCGTTTCCATGATTTCGTTATCTTTAAGACGTTTCATCTGCCCTTGCTGACGTGACAAGCGGTTCAGTAAAATCTCGCTTGGCGTACGCTGATCATCACGAACTAAATCTTGACCACGCGTAATATCTGGATTATCTAAGAATATTTGCTCTTTACCTTTTTCGCTTTCTTGACCCAACGTAATACTCATCAACTGGAATTTTAGCTGACGCGCCCAATAATCGCGTTGGTCTTTTTTGGTTTTAAAATGACTAAGCTTTTCACGGTCGAGAATAATGGTTTCATCACTGGTCAAATCAAGGTCGGTTTTGAGCATTCTTGTGGCCATCTCAAAATACTCATTTGAGCGTTTGCGATAGCGTTCAAAGATATCTACGCCGGCAGATAAATCACCACGCTTGAGCCGATTACCAAATTCACTAGCATATTTTTCTTTAAATTCATCAACATCAGACTGCAAAAACAACGTATGGTTGGGATCAAGATTATCAATATACATAGATAAAATTTCACTGCCCATCTTGCTATCAAGCGGCTGGTTCAGATAATGACTGCGATCTAGTAGTGCAGCGACTTGTCTAGTTGTAATTTTCTGTTCAGGAGTTTGGGCAAAGCCTGTGATATCAGTGTTTGCCACTGCTGTGCCATAGCTTTGCGTCAAAATAAGACCCGCGACGCCAACTGACGCTACGCTGAGTAACCACTGTGCTGGTTGTTTTTTCATTATATGTACCTAGTTGTCTTAAGTGATAAAATACCTAAAGTATATCTTTTCTTGATTTAGCTTATTAGTAGAGAGCATTGAAGCCAATTCGCATCCAATACAATTGAACAATAATAAAAACGAATTTCATCATATTTTTAAGATTGTAATATCAATCAAGCTAGCATTAAAAGCTAGCAAACGCACTACCGTTGTTTTTATTTTTTCTGTACGAGCCAGTATAATTTACTAACAACGCCTAATTAAAAAGCATTTAATATTATCATGGTCATTAGTTTACGACTGTCTCAAACTGTATAAACAATCTTACACGCTACGCCTGCACATACCAAACTTTCTGTCATCTTTATTGTGCTTGCCATCATATTTATTATAGTCATCTAAGGTACTGTGTAGCCAAGGTTCAATACTTGAACGGTAATCAAGTTAAATCTATTGGCTACCTCAAACACTACCTGCAAGATCAAGATAGGTCTTAGGATTGATAACTGGCATAATATGTTGATAACTAAAGAATAGTGCTTATTCATTTTGATCAATTGACTCAATAACACAATCAATAACAGAAACTAGTATCAGACAACAACAGAAATTAGCATTAAAAACTAACAATATAAGTGCACAGCACTCTAAGGATTTTGCAATGTATGGTGTATTAATGATCGATATCGATAGCACCGCACTGACGAATGAAGACGTCAGTTTGCTCAAACAAGCACAAGTTGGCGGAGTAATATTGTTCGCTCGCAATGTAGCAAATGCGGCTCAAGTTCGCACGCTTTGCGATAATATTCGTTGTCATAATCCTGACATTCTAATCGGGGTCGATCAAGAAGGCGGACGCGTCGCACGATTACGTGATGGGTTCACACCGCTACCGGCTATGGGTAAGCTTGGCGAGTTATTCGATCACAATCCTACTCAAGCCTTAAGTTGCGCCTATGATTGTGGTTATCTGATGGCAGCTGAGGTATTGGCGGTAGGTATCGATTTAAGCTTTGCTCCTGTGCTTGATAGAGACGGTATTAGCCAAGTAATCGGTGATCGCAGTTTTCATAAAGATCCACAGGTAATCGTTGCCTTAGCGACTCAGTTTATGCGTGGTATGAGGGCGGCTGGTATGGCGACTACGGGTAAGCATTTCCCTGGACATGGCGCTATCGCTCCTGATTCTCATGTAGCAGAAGCCATTGATAACCGTAGCCTTGATGAAATTTTAGCCAGTGATATGCAGCCTTTTGCTCAGACCCTACCGTGGCTCGATGCGTTGATGCCAGCACACGTGATATTTTCGCAGGTAGATGACAAGCCAGCAGGGTTTTCGAAAATTTGGCTAAAAGACATTATTCGCGATCAACTTAAGTTCGATGGCGTTTTATTCTCTGATGACTTATGTATGGCAGGAGCGCAAGCAGCTGGTGATATCAGTGCACGTGTGCGTGCAGCTATTGAAGCAGGCTGTGATATTGCACTCGTATGTAATGATCGTGTTGCAGCCCATGAAGCGGCCAAAGCTGCTCAAGAGCTGCCCTATCCTAATCAAAGCCGAATCAAAACCATGTGCGGGCAGGTGCCTTCATGGCAAGGTGATCTTGAGTCTACTTGTCGCCAATTTGAATACTGGCAGCAAGCTAAAGACAATGTGCTGAACACGTTCTTTAATGCTCAGTCTGACAGTTCACTGTTTGAAACTGAGAATAGCGAAACTCTAGATCCGACGGCTTATAGATAATCGGCTTTTTGCCCATGTAGCCATATTATATACAGTATAAAAAACCGCATCTTAATTATAAGTGCGGTTTTTCTTTCTTAAAATTTAATGACGTAGTTAGTTTTACTGAGCATTTGGATCTAATGCAGTACCTTTACTTGGATCATCACCATCAGGTAATAAATCATCGTTGTTACTATCTAATGGATTCAAATCTGGATCGATAGAATTATTAGTGATTGCCCCATTGGTTCCATTATTATTTAAGGCAGCTTCATCGTACACAGTAAACTCAATGCGACGGTTGCGGAAGCGCCCTTGTTCGGTTGAGTTATCAGCGATAGGATCGCTCTCACCCATACCTTTAGTCGTAAGCTTGGTCGCATCAACACCTTTAGATATAAGATATTCTTTTACCGCTTCAGCACGATCACGAGACAATTTCATGTTATAAGCGTTAGAAGCCTGATTATCCGTATGGCCGATAATCATCAGCTCCATATCAGGTACTTCTTGGATAAGAGTGGCGGCACGATCAAGGAATGGTTTATTTGCTTCTGGAATAAGTGCCGCATCAAGCTCAAAATTAACCACCTGTATACTCAAAGCACGAGCAACGTCGCGGGGATTTGGATTTTCACCAAGGTTGTCAATGGCGGCATCTGCTGCCACTAGGCTGTCATCAACCTCACCTTGTAAATCTAACGGTCCTTCGGCTCTTACTGTCATCGCTGGAGCAGCGGCTTGCAAGTCAGCAACTAGCTTATCGAGTATGCTTGCATCAGCAGAGTTAACAACAATCTCATTACCTTTAATAATCATACTAGCGTTTGGTACACTTTTAATGATTGGTAAGATAGAAGCCAATTGAGCAGCAGCTGGCATATCAGTTGCAAAGCCATCATCTACATCCGCTCGGCACTTATCAGCTTCATTCCCAAAAGTGCTACTCATCGCATTCATAACTGTTGTTTGTAACGCTTCATCACCGACATTCATACGGCAAGCATATAAGGTATTTGCTTCACCAGTAGAGATATGCAGCGCGGCTGGCTCAACATCGGCTGCTACTACGGTTTGTTCATCAGTGGCAGCTGATTGCTCAGTGACAACTGGCGTTGCGACAGGCTCGGGATTATCCTGACATCCTCTCAACAATGCCCAGGCTAAAGCGCCTAATATAATCAGACCTATAATAGGTAGTAACGCTTTCATAAAACTGCCTGACTCTTCTTCTTTGTGCTGTAGCGGAGCCATGCTTGTAGTATCAGAGATACGTGTACCAGCAGGAACAGCAGCAAGCATACCAGCAGGTATCACAGCACTGGCCCATGCAGGAATATGGTGCTGATAATCAGCGAAATTGTCACTCAAGAACTGCGGTACTGGCGTCGTACCTGCTAAACTTTTAATTTCATGATAAGCAAGTGGTGCTGCCATAGCTACTAGACCACGCGACGCAGTTGCATCGACATTATGAGCACCAGCAAGCTCACGTGAAATATTGTCACGGTGCGAGCCATCAGTCCAGACGCGATCATAAAAACCCTGATCGTCACGAGCAATGGTTTCATTAGAGAAACGACCATAAGTCTCTTTGTCTGCTAAACGCGCAGCAAAAATGGCATAAAACTGTTCAAGTAAGTTTTTCTTAGCTGGAGATCGATCATCTCCTAAGACTGCTGGGCTAACAGTGCGTGTCAAATGACTAATAATATCCATAGTATATCCCCTCCAATTACTGTTGTTTTGTATAGCCTTCCCGCTGTAAAACCATTGCAACTTCAACCGCGCTAGCCATATTAAGACATCACTTGGGATCAGTTTTTTTATTAATGCTACATTGGGTTGACTACGTATATCTAAATCAATTAAATATAAAAACTAGCTATTATGCGCTTACTTATAAATGGATAAATAAAACCAAACTGCATAAAGTGAAAATTTAAGTGTTTTATCTGCTATTTACTAAATATTTTTACTTACTTACTTTTTAGTTACTGACTTTTACATTAGTTAATTTCGAATTATTCACTTTTGACAAGTCAGTTTTTAAATCCACTTAACCATTTATTATCTTCAGCTAATGAGTATTATAAGAGTAATGAATAAGTCATCTCTACAAACGCGCTGTTGTGCAAATGATACATTAGGTAATTTTTCAGATGCAGCACGTAACTATATTGATAATAAAGTACGAATTACTAACATAAATACGAGAAATGGTGTAAGAAATCAAACATTTGCAACTGCTTATGGCTAAGTATTAGATTACCTAGTTACCAAGTTTTGAATATGATTGTGGAAGGCTCTACTAATTCACATCATCCATTTATACTTAAATCAACAAGTTTACGTCAAATTGCACTGTCTTCTTTGGAGGCAAAACCTACTATATATTAAAAATAAATGCCTGAAAGCTGACACTAATAACGCTTTTCTCTATTTTTTATAGTACACCTATCTGTCTTGGATTAGATTTTTATCAACAGGTCTTTCATTACGCAACTTTTCAGCGACAATAGTAGTGTTTGCCAAGTCATTAACTTCTGATGCTGACATAGAGCCTGCTGGGGTAGTGAATGCCCGGTTATTGTTGGCATTGCTATTAAAGCTATCGTCAGAATTATTATTACGAGGCGGCGCTACTTCTATGATGTCGTTCGTATTGTCGTCTGAGGGTTGATAGTTCTGATGACGACTCAAATTGTTATTGTTGGGATAGGTGCTGTCATAAGTATTGTCTAACGGTATATTTTCATTTGTGAATTCATTGTTACGACCGTTCATCATGCTCATATCGTTGTTAGCATCATGAGCTAGCCCATTGCTGTTATCTAGTGGTAAAGGCGTCGCACTCGTAATAGCTATAGCAGGTACTAATGTTCGCATATCAATCAATAAGCGCTGGAGCAACGTATCATCGGGTGCCTCTAGATTAAGAGTGTCCTGCTGCAACTGTAATCGCGCGAAGGGCACTGAACGCAGTAGAGTAAATATACTAGGCAGAGTTTCTACATTAATACTAGATAAGCTATTGGCAACATCTTGGCGCACTCTCAGCTCACAAATATTTACTTGTTCTCCAAAGCTCATACTCAGCGCTCGCTTAAGCGCATTTTGCAATTCTGTATCGCCAACAGTCGCGGTACAACTATATAGACTGCCACTGTCATCTACTCCAACTATTAACTCCGCTGGTATCGACACCTTAGCGACTGGCTCACTTACCGGTGTAATGACAACAGGCGAGGTAACAACGGGTGCTGTAGGCGTCATATAATTAGGTTGAATAACTAACGCCCATACAAGACCGATTGCTGCTAGCGCACCTGCTAGTATCAAAACTCGGACCATTAGATCATTTCTTCGGTTACGAGTGCGTACATTTAACCGACTCTCAGAGATACCTGCATCATAATAATCTGATGGGTTCGCATGAAGAGCATCTACAGTATTGGTCAAGAGCGGCTCTTTATCTAATAGTAATTTATCATTTTTGACTTCAGTGCTTTCTAGCGGGTCAATAGACAACTTATTCGTTACAAATGCTTGTTCGGGTATTGTTTGTGTCTCACGAACAGATTCTGACATCATATTGGCGTTGGCATTGGCATCGGTTACTTCAATATTATTAATGAGCGTATCTTTGTTTAAACCCATCTCATTACTGACTGCATTTATTGGTAATATCACCTCTTCTGCCCATACTGGCAAATAAGATCTTACTGACAGTTGCTGTGCTTGTAAAAATGCAGGTAAAAACTGACCATTAGCCAGAATTTTGAGCTCTTGATAGGCTAAAGGCGCCGCGTTTATCAGAAGATTTTCAGTGATCTGCGTATCAACATGATAGGTCGCTGCCAACTCATCAATCAATAATTTACGCAGGCTGACTATCTCCCAAAGCTGCTCGAATAAGGTAGAGCTTGTAGTTGTTGACTGTATTGGTAGGTCTTGATCAGCACGTAGCAATTGTGAATACACAGCTGGCTGAGCTAAACGGGTGATTAAAATAGCATAAAACTGCTCAAGCAAACTGATGTGCGCCACGCTATTATCATCGCCTAAAACGGCTGTGGTAACAGTTTGGTCAAGTTGGTCAATGATAGTCATAAATACTGCCTTTGGCGGCGTGGATAGTAAATTAATAGAAATTTTTAAAAATCGGTCATTATTTAATCGTTATTGATTAATTATAAAAATACTGGTTCTGCTTTGTAGTTGTTAGAATTTTAAGTACAAGGTGCAATAACTATATATTCAGTCAGCGATTTTATTTGATTATCTGATTTAGCACAAATTTATATATTGCTATCCAATTAAGCAGCTGTAATATGGTTATGCATATTAAAATATAATATCAGTTTTAAAAGCTACCAGTCATATCTACAAAACTTAAAAGATATAATGTTTGTGCGTTAAGTTAACCACTTATTAAGTATAATTTGTATACGTATGTAAATTTGTTCAACCTATGATTGTGATTTGATTTTATAATCCGCTCCATTGGTAACTCTTATAATAGATACCTAGATAGTCAGTTCGAAATAAAATCGATACGTTAATAGTCACGTGCTACTGGTATAAATTTTTATTGCGTGCTGTTCGCAAGAATGACAGAGGCTGCAAAAAATTTACCCCAGCATTACTGTATCGGTTTTAAAATGACCCAACTATATATATCTGTACATTAGATATTTAACAGAGAGTATGTAGCAAGTACTTATTACTCACTATAAAATTAAAACTATAATTTTCGACGCATGGTAAGCTCTAACAATGTTATAAAGCTTTATTGATTAGGCTTGTAACGTCTTTGTTTATCAGGCTTGACCTAAGGATTAATCTTTGTTTAACCACACTACTCTTATCATCATAGTCACGGTCATCGTGAGCTTGTTAGCATGGCAAAACAAAGTGCTATTTAACCGACTGATATTCTACCCGCCAGCAGTGAGCGATGGTCAATGGTATCGCTTTGTCAGTCATGGTTTTATTCATGCTGATAGCATGCACTTGCTATTCAATATGTTTACTTTATACTTTTTTGGTCGCGCTATAGAAGGGCTGTATCAGCCATTCTTGGGTGGGTATGGTTTCATTGTCTTTTATTTATTGGCCATCATTATTGCGATGATACCAAGCTATATTAAGAATAAGAAAAATGCCAGTTATTTAAGCTTAGGTGCATCGGGCGGAGTATCGGCGGTATTGTTTGCTTTTATACTATTAGCGCCTTGGGAAACCATTTATCTATTTGCCATTGTTCCTATTCCTGCGATACTATTTGCAGTCGCTTATGTCGCCTATAGCATCTATGCGGATAAGCGTGGCGGCTCTAATATCAATCATATGGCACATATGTGGGGCGGTGCGTTTGGTGTAATAGCGACAATCATTCTCGAACCACAAGTACTACCACATTTTATTAATGCACTACTCTCTCCTAGCTTTTAGTTCACTTTTTAGTTCAATTTGTTTTTAGGTTTTGACAACGATTTATGATTATAGATATTATTGGTGATGTTCATGGTTATGCAGACAAGCTGACTGGCCTGCTTGGGCAATTAGGTTATGTCCATAATGGTCAGTACTTTGTACCGCCAGACGGTCATCGTGCGCTGTTCATTGGTGACTTAATTGATCGCGGCTCCCAGCAAGTAGCCACGCTTGAGATTGCCTTTGCCATGCTAGATGCTGGCGTCGCTGATATAGTGATGGGTAATCATGAATATAATGCGCTTGCTTTTGCAACGCGTGATTCAAACAATCCTGAACGTTATCTACGCTCCCATAATGACGTGCATACACGCCAACATGAAGCTTTTTTAGCTGAAGTGCCATTTGGCTCAGAGTCGCATCAATATTGGCTACAGCGTTTTTATGAGATTCCATTGTGGATTGAGACCGATTACGCCTGTTTTGTCCATGCTTGCTGGGATGTAGACAGTATGGCGCTGCTTAAGCCATTACTCACAGCTGATAATTGCCTGACTGCTCAGGCCCTCCAAACGACTTCAGAAGAATTTACCGAACCGTTTGATGCGCTAGAGCGTGTGCTAAAAGGAGTGGAAACACCGCTACCTGATGGCATAGTAATGGTAGATAAAGAAGGTACTAAACGCTCGCGCGTGCGGGTACGTTGGTGGCTCGATGAACTGAGGTCACGCACGCTTCATGAGATTGCTCGCGCGCCCACATCTGCGCTTGCTCAGATTCCAATCGATGCCCTAGCTGAGAATATCGACTTTGCTATAAAGACTCACAAGCCAGTGTTCGTCGGACATTATTGGTTGACAGGCGAGCCTGAACCACTTAGCGCGCAAGTCGTTTGTACGGATTATTCAGCGGCTGTTGATAGTGGCTATCTGACTTGTTATCAGCTTGATACCACCCAGCCATTACCTCTAAGTCCTGCGAATTTTGTGCAATATCTCAACGATTAATTACTGCGTATCAATTGGACATTAAGACCAAATTGAGCCTGTATTGACACAAAGATTAAGCTAGCTTTTAAACTAATGCTAAAACTTGGCTTTACGGCTATGCCATAATTTTTGTATGATGGTCGTTTTGAGGATATCTCATCATGAGTACTGGATCGGCTACCGAAAACCCTAATTCTATCTCCTCTCCTGCTGGCCAACCAAAAGTTGGTATTATCATGGGCTCACAGTCTGATTGGGCAACCATGAGCTGTGCAGCGCAGCTATTGGCAGATTTTGATATTGCCTTTGATTGCGAAGTAGTCTCTGCCCATCGCACGCCCGATAGATTATTTGATTATGCGAAAGGGGCTAAAGGCAAAGGCCTTCAAGTAATCATTGCT
The DNA here is from genome assembly GCF_001593285.1 of Psychrobacter sp. P2G3. Taxonomy (NCBI): domain Bacteria; kingdom Pseudomonadati; phylum Pseudomonadota; class Gammaproteobacteria; order Moraxellales; family Moraxellaceae; genus Psychrobacter; species Psychrobacter sp. P2G3. Next base: position 421,547 of record NZ_CP012529.1, on the reverse strand, counting down.
GGTGCAGGTGGCGCAGCCCATCTACCAGGTATGTGTGCCAGTCAAACGCCACTTCCTGTATTCGGTGTACCAGTTAAGTCCTCGATGCTTAGCGGTTGGGACAGCTTGCTGTCTATCGTGCAGATGCCAAAAGGTGTGGCCGTCGGTACATTAGCCATTGGTACCGCTGGTGCTTATAATGCAGCCCTACTTGCGATTCAAGTGCTAGCCTTGCATGATGAGTCAATTGCTACTAAGCTGGACAGCCTGCGTCAAACGCAAACCGAAACTATCTTAGCCAGTCCAACGCCTGGTATTATTAATTACTAGATATCGAATTAGTTACTGAATACGAAAACCTCTAACCATTCTGAATTTTTCGTTGAGATAAATTGAATTTAATTGTTCTTCACTTGATATTTAATTTTAGATAGGTTCTACTGAATACAAGGTGCATATGTTGCACCTTTTCCTATTTTAAACCGTTAGTTTTAATTCATTTTTAATCCAAAGAGTCCCTCATGACCACAGCCAAAGCTTATCCTGTTACTCAAACTATCCATACCATCGGTATCTTAGGCGGTGGTCAGCTCGGTATGATGCTTGCACAAGCTGCTATGCCACTCGGCTATCAATGTGTATTTTTAGAAGACAACCCTGATTGTCCTGCCAGTCTTTATGGACAGGTATATAGTAATGAGCAGTTGGATAGTTTTATTGCTGCAGCTGATGTGTTTACGTTAGAGTTTGAAAATACCCCAACAGCGATTGTCGAGCAGTTGGCAAACTTAGCAGTAACTGGTAAAAAACAAGGCATGTTTCCGCCGCCGATTGCCCTTGATATCGCTCAAGATCGCCTGAAAGAGAAACAGATGTTTAATGAGCTGGATATTGCTACCGTACCTTTTATGGCGGTCAGCACTCAGGCTGAATTACAACAAGCCTGCGAACAATTAGGCTTGCCTGTCGTTCTTAAAACCAGTCGCGGTGGTTATGACGGCAAAGGTCAGTATGTCATCAAGCAAGACAGCGATATCAAAGCCGCTTGGCAAGATCTTAAAGATGCGGTCAGCGGTGAAGGCAGTTTAACGCCAACCCCTGCACCACTCATTGCAGAAGGCTTTGTTAACTTTAGCCGTGAAGTCTCTATCATTGCAGCACGCGCCCAAGACGGTAGCGTACGCTGTTACGATTTGGTCGAAAACCATCACCATCATGGTATTTTGGCCAAGACCCAAGCACCTGCCGTTGGCACTAGCCACATATTTAAGCAAGCGAAAGAAGCCATCACTACTGTCATGAACCATTTAGGTTATGTAGGTGTTATGGCACTAGAATTGTTCGTTACTAAAGACACTCGCGGTCATGACTATCTGCTTGCCAATGAGATTGCACCGCGTGTGCATAACTCTGGACACTGGAGCATTGAAGGCGCGATTACCAGTCAATTCGAAAACCATATCCGCGCAGTAGTTAACTTACCTTTAGGCGATACAGATAACGTCCATCCTTCGATTATGATCAACGTGCTGGGACAATATCCTGATATCAACGCCGTACTGGCTATCGATGGTGCTCACTATCATAGCTATCACAAAGCTGAACGGGAAGATCGTAAAATTGCCCACATTACCCTGATGCCTAATGACGTGACCGACTTGGAATCTTCAATGGCTAAATTGGTGGCCGTTTTACCCAACAAGGTTGGCTTAGATAAAGAATATATGCCTATCCAAGAAAGTCAAAAACAGCCATCTGAGCCAGACAATCAAGATGTCCCAGAGCTTGGTGGCGAAAATGAAACAGCAAGCGCAAACACTGACTTAGCAAATAAAGACAGTAAAATGGATAGTGCGGTAGACGTTAAGGCAAAGAAAGATAAGGCTAAAAAATAATGCAGATTTGGGTGGATGCTGATTCGGTACCATTAATTGCTAAAGATTTGATCGTAAAGACTGCCGAGCGTACACAAACGGTGGCGATATTCGTTGCCAATCAGCCAATCAAACTACGTAAGTCACCGCTACTCGTCATGACAGTGGTGCCATCGGGGTTTGATAAAGCTGATGATTATATCGTAGAACAAATACAACCAGGCGATTTGGCTATTACTAGCGATATCCCTTTAGCCAATGATATTTTGGACAAAGGTGGCATGGTTTTGACAACGCGCGGTATGGTCTATGATAAAAACAATATCAAGCAAAAGCTCAATATGCGTGACTTTATGGATACTATGCGCGGCACTGGCGTGTTAGAGCTACAAGAAATGAGCGGACAAAAACCTTATGGCGACCGTGACAAAAAAGCTTTCGCCGATGGATTAAATAAACTAGTGCGTTAACTTTTTAGTTCTTAATCCCATTTACCTTGCAAACCTTATACACTCTATAACTAAACACTATGCAACTGGCACGCTTCATAACGAAGTGTGCTATCTATTCTTGTTACTGTATATACAGTTTTTAGTACTTACTTTTAGTACTTACTTTTAATACGAAGTCTTTGAATAAAAAGTATTTTTATTATAAAAATTTATAGCATAACGACAATACGAACAAAAATAGGAAAAATTATGAAAATTTTAGTCATAGGTGCAAGTGGTCGCGTTGGTAGTGATCTGGTTGAGCAGTTATTAGCTGATAACCATCAAGTGGTCGGTACTACTCGTCAAGATGAAAAGTTGTTTAATGATGATAATTACACGCAATTAGATCTAGATATTACCGCAGAGAAAGATGCTATCCAAAGCCAAATTGCTGATGATATCGAGGCAGTATATTTTGTAGCAGGGTCTGGCGGTAAGGGTGTATTAGAAGTTGATTTGCATGGTGCGGTTAAGACCATGCAAGCGGCGCAAGACAAAGGTATCAAGCGTTATATCATGTTAAGTACGGTGTTTTCACTGGATACTAGCAAATGGGATAGCCCTGCCATCACTGATTTAAAAGACTACTATATTGCTAAGCATTATGCGGATCAGTGGTTAGTCAATAATAGTACGCTTGACTACACTATCGTGCAGGCAGGTGCTCTAAAAGAGCGTGCTGGTACTGGTAAAATCGCTGTAAATAGTAATGAAGCTGGTGAAAATACCATTGAAGACGTTGCTGCTACGTTAGTTGCAGTATTAAATGCAGATAATACAAGCAAGCAAGTCTTTAGTATGCAGAATGGTGACACCGCTATTAGTGACGCTATTGAAAAACTATAATAAAGCGTAGCGCTATAATAGTTAAAGCAATAGAAAAGCGAGTAAGCCGAAAGGTTTGCTCGCTTTAATTTTGGAATGTTTTGTAAAGTAATTTTATTCTTAAAAGCTAGAGTAACGGAGAGAATTGTTGCAAGGCAAATTGGTGGCTAGACAAATTAGTGCTAGGCTAAGTCGCTTGGAAAAGTAATAACTTCTTCTAAGCAAGTTGCTCCTGTTATTACCATTAGCAGTCTATCTAGACCTAACGCAATACCGCTACAAGCTGGCAAATCATCACAAGCAGTAAGCAGATGCTCATCTATAGGCATTGGCGGTAAGCCATGACGTTGACGCAATAGATTGTCTTGTTCAAAACGCTGCTTTAATGCTGTACCGTCTGCCAGTTCATCATAGGCATTGGCAATCTCAATCCCATTGATATATAGCTCAAATCGTTTAGCGACTAGGTTGCCATCCTTGTCTAGGTCGGTTTTTGCGAGTGCCGCCGTTGCAGGCGGATAGTCGATAATTAACGTCGGTAACTCGTGCCCTAGATTTGGCTCAACAGCATGACTGAATAGTAAATCCAACCACCCTTGCCGACTGTCCTCTTTGTTATCTATATCAGTACTGAAATCAAAACCTGTCAAACCTTTGTCTTCTGCTACCGCTCTCAGTGCTTCTATACTAGCCGTCAGCGGATGAATACCTACAAAGTCCATAAATGCGTCAACATAACGATAGTGATTCATGACCACCGGATAGCCATATAACATCTCTAACAATTGACCCAGTTCGTCAGCCAAATCTGTCAGGCTGTAATACGGTTGATACCATTCAAGCATGGTAAATTCAGTATTATGCCGTGTCCCTATCTCATTATCGCGAAATACAGAGCAAATCTGATAAATAGGAACCTGCCAGCTGGCCAGAAGACGCTTCATTGCAAACTCAGGCGAAGTATGTAGATAATAAGTACGTGGCCTATCTTGATAAGTTACTTGCGCAGCCACTGACTGCAAAAAGGTATCGGTATTGCCTGCTTGCGATAACAGTGGCGTCTGCACCTCGAGCACTTGACGCGTTGCAAAAAACTGGCGGATATCATTAAGCAATTTTGCGCGCTTTTGTGCCATTGCAAGCGTCATAGTTGGGGCGTAGGTAGGCTTAGAAGTATGGGTAGAGGTATTGCTTGACTGATTCATTACTATCCAACATGGTTTATTGACTATATTTTTGAACAATGTATTTTTGAAATTAGCATTTTTAAGATTTAAAACTGCCACTCACGGCGCAGATGATAATCACGACGCAGCTGATCAAAATCAGCGCCACTTACTTGCCCATCAGTTACTTTTTTGCGCAGATCTCTATCATCTCGCATAATGTCATAAAACTTTATCAGCCTATCTGGATAGGTTTTAAGCTCAGACCATAAATACATATTGACTGGTAATAGCTGCTGCATAGATTGTGTAGGTGTGACCGAAAATTCTTCACATAATGCATCATAGACCATTTGCGTACCGCGCAGCTTACCTTCTAAGGTATAACCAGCGATATGCGGTGTGGCGATAGCCAACTTTGATAATAACTGCTCCGATACTTGTGGTTCGTGCTCAAATACATCGAGCACTACTTGGCGCTTATTTTCCTCAATGTCAGCTTGTAATGCTGCTGCATCGATAACTGGACCGCGTGCACTATTAATCAGCAAAGTTTCTGACGGCATAGCATCTAGCGCAGTTTTATTAATTAAGTGCCGCGTTGGATAATCGCTACCAGTAGAGTTATTATTGTCTTTTTTGTCCGTCAGCGGTACATGTAAGCTGATAACGTCACTTTGGCTAATGACCTGCTCAAAGCTAGCATTATTAATATTCGATGCAGGTAGTAGCGGATCATAACCCATTACTTGCCAGCCAAGATCAGTAGCGTATTGCGCAAGTACGCTACCAATATTGCCAAGCCCAATAATACCCAATGTTGGTGGCGTCAATGTCTGCTGCCAATACTCTGGACGTAAGGTTAAGATAGCCGTCAATACATATTGCGCGACCGAATGCTTGCTACAACCAGCCGCATTAGCAAAGGTTATATTGCGCTCTGCTAAGTAGCCTTGGTCTACATGATCGGTGCCAATCGTTGCTGAGCCGATAAACTTAACACTGTGATTATTTGCTAATAACTGCTTGGCTACTGTTGTCACAGAACGGATTAATAAAACATCTGGTTGCAGCTCGTCAACTAACTGGGCGTTGATATCTCGTCCAGCAACTTTGATAATATTGACCGTCTGATAAATATCTTGACCTAGCGTTTGCTCATTAAAAAAATCTTCAAGACCAGCGATGTTGCTATCAGCAATGATAGTGAGCTTGTTGGCAGCTTTAGATGGTTTATGAGCTAACTCGTCAGATGAGAGAGTGGTAGGTGTAACAGAGCCAGAGCTTATAACATTAGGCATAGATGAGCGCCTCTTTTGATTGTGGATAGATAATATTAATATATGCTTTTGATAGATAGGTAGTGATATTTACTGCCGAGCTGCCAACAAGGCCTAATTACAACACCCACCTTAGCATACGCAATAGGGAAAAATAGTAAATAGCTTGCAATACTGCTAGGTAGAGATTTAACTATTTTTATTTACTCTCTTATTCTTCACTTGATCATCAAAGTCTAACAGCATCTGATTGTCTGTCAGTACCACCTCTTTTGGCGCAAAAATTTCGTCTCTATGCTGAGATATCCATTCACGCCATACAGCAAGCCCGATAGCTAGCACTACTGGTCCGATAAACAAACCTACAAAACCAAAAGCCGTAAGACCACCTAATACACCAATGAAAATAATAATAAAAGGAATTTTAGTCGCGCCACTAATAACGATAGGACGAATCAAATTGTCCACCCAGCTAATGACTAAGATTCCCCACAATGCTAAACCGATACCTTCTGTTGTATGACCTTGACTCAGCAGCCAAAGCGCTACCGCACCCCACGCAAATGGCGTACCAAAAGGTATTAGCGCTACCATGAAGGTCACAATCGTCAATAGAATAGGACTTGGTGATCCTGAAAAATAATAACCAATGCCCGCAAGCAGTGCTTGTGCCAATGCTGTTAGACCGATACCGTAAACTACCGCGCGGGTGGTCGTACCAACCGAGTCAATATAACCATCAATTCGATTGCCAATGATATTGCGCAGAGCCTGACGAATCTGACGAACTAGGCTGGTACCATCACGATAAAAGAAAAACAAGGTCATTAGCGCCATGCCAAGTTTAGCTAAAGTGCTGAGCACCACGTCCAGTGCTACCTTACCATAGTACAAATGCGACTGAATCCACGCGCGGAATGCTTCAAGCGTACCTTCAGGGTTTTTATTAATTTGCCATAATATATCTTTGACCTGCTGACCGATTACCGGTAGCTCTTTGAAATAATCTGGTACATCGAGGTAGCCAACTTTGACACGGTAAATTAAGTTACTGTAGAGACTAAGCGCCTCTTGTTGCAAAATAAACACCCCTATTACTAATGGCACCCCAATAATCAAAGAGATACTTATCGTCATGATAGCAGCACTGAAATCTGGACTTAACCTGACTTTCTCATGAAAAAACTTATAAATTGGAAACGTAACGTAGGCCAAAATCGCTGCCCATAATGCAGGTACAATAAAAAACTGCACCACTTGAAAGCACAAAATAAATAGCATTACTAATAGTGTAATAGCGAGCAGGCGTTGAATTACAACTTCTTTTGTCCAGTTTTCAATCATAGCTTTTGAACCAAGAACTGACAGCAAAAACTTAGCACGCTTTTACTGCAAAATTTATAAATGTGTAGGCAACAGCCTATAGATGACGTCTATAAACTATATCCATATACGAGGACGTTGTTCAATAAATTTAAAGGTACTCAAACATCGATTTTTGTGATTAATACCATCAACTATATCTTATTAACGGCGTAATAACTCACATACGATAACAAATAATTTGCTAATTAAAATTATCCACTCAACTGTGCTAATTTAGTAAAAAAACTTAATTATGAGCACCTATTATGCAATAGCGTCCTGCAAATAAACAATGATGTGTTGTAATTTTTACTTACAATTTCGTTTTTATCAATTAAAAACGAACGTTTAGATGGTTTATAAAGATTACTGTTAAATACTCTAGGCTGAAACAACCGATGAGTCATCTGTAAAGGTAAATCACTGCTACGTTCTCGTAGGCTATAAAATTGATGTTATACTAAAGCTATTACTTTATTTTTTATAATACTATGCAAATTTTTCGTACAATATCCTGAGCAAATGCCAGCATTGTAGGTTATAAACATGCTATTAGTATTGATTAATTACCACCATTCTACGGAAAACTCTTAGAATACAGCCTAACATTTAAGGCAAAGTGCTTAGGCAGGGCATAACTGCTAGCACAATTCTACAGATATCTTGTTTTGGGCTAATAATAGTCCTCCAAATTTTCATTGATATATCTACAGGAACAACAACAATGTCAAAAGACACTGATAACTCTAACCTTACGGCAGAAAATTCTGCTAATACGACCAATATACCGCCCAACGCTGTCACCTTTGCTTTAGCTCAATCACATTTCTTAGTAGGTGATATTACTGCCAATGCTGACAAAATGCGTCAACTTGCTATTCAAGCGCGTGACCAAGGCGCTGACGTTATTATCTTTCCAGAACTAGCCTTATTAGGCTATCCCCCTCAGGATTTGCTATTGCGCCCAAGCCTATCTGGACGTATTAAAAGCGCCTTATCGACTTTGAGTGATATCCAAGATATTGTAATGATTGTTGGCTATCCACATGTTGATCACCATGGCACCTTTAACTCAGCAGCTATCTTACATAATGGCCATCAAAAAGGCTTTTATCATAAGCAGTTTTTGCCAAACTATGGTGTGTTTGATGAGCGCCGTTATTTTGATAAAGGGCGTAATCAAGTTTTATTTGATTATAAAGGCATCACTATCGGGTTACTTATCTGCGAAGATTTATGGGAAAAAACCCCCATTGCTGATCTTAAGCAGCAAGGCGTAGATCTTATTGTTAGTCTAAATGCCTCACCGTTCGAAGTGGATAAGCAAAATGTACGTAAAGCCATGCTGACTAAGCGTAGCCGCGAGCATAAAATGCCGATTGTTTATGTTAATGCCGTTGGCGGTCAAGACGATTTAGTATTCGATGGTGGTTCTATCGTTACGCAAGCCGATGGCTCTATCGCTCACGAAGCATCGCGCTTTATGGATCAGTTAATGCTTGCTACCTTGAACGTTGACACTTGCAAGTTTGACACTCAATCCAAAGCACCGCTGACACTTAGCCGTGAGTCGGAGATGTATCAAGCTTTAGTCGTTGGATTACGTGATTACGTTAATCACTCAGGATTTACCGGAGTTCTCGTTGGTCTGTCAGGCGGTATTGATTCAGCCTTAACCTTATGTATTGCAGTGGATGCACTAGGTGCGGACAAGGTCTATGCCGTTATGATGCCTTACGAGTTTACCTCAAAGATTAGTTTAGAGGACGCCCAAGCACAAGCTCGCCGCTTAAATGTCTCTTATACGGTTTGCCCTATTTTTGATGCAGTTGAAGGTATTCGTCATACGCTAGCGCCGCTATTTAACAAGTCACCTGCTGATACTACTGAAGAAAACATTCAAGCACGTGCGCGCGGTGTCATCTTAATGGCATTGTCTAATAAGTTTGGACATTTAGTCATCACGACGGGCAACAAGTCTGAGATGGCAGTGGGCTACTCGACGTTGTATGGCGATATGGCTGGCGGCTTTGATGTCCTAAAAGACGTTTACAAATCGCAAGTTTATAACTTAGCAAGCTACCGTAACCGCTTAGAAGATACGCCAGTGATTCCTGAGCGCGTCATTACTCGCCCGCCGTCAGCTGAGCTGCGTCCTGATCAAAAAGATCAAGATAGCTTACCTGATTATGACGTATTAGATGGCATTTTAACCTTGTATGTCGATGAAGATATGGGTTATCAAGCGATTGTCGATAAGGGTTTTGATGCCGATATGGTCGCCAAAGTGATTAAGATGGTAGACAATAGCGAACATAAACGTCGTCAGGCACCGATTGGTACTAAAATTAGCCAGAGAGCTTTTGGACGTGAGCGTCGCTATCCATTGGTTAATAAATGGTCAGTCAATGGCTAAGTACTTAAAGCTTTAGTAAAACTATATTATTGACATCACTTTTTATTATTAGCTGGGCACTTGCTCAGCTTTTTTAGTAGCAGTACACTAAGTTTAAGTATTTTTTTTAAAGACTTTATTTGAGTAAGGCTATCTGGCATAGCATCTATCAATGTATAAACTATGACTGTGCTTAGTATTACTTATTATGCTATACCTTCATTTATTTTCAAACCTTCCTTCCTTTGAGTACTTCATGAGTCTGCTAACCGCTAGTATTTTTCTTCTTTTATTGCTTGCTTTGAGCGCCTTTGTTTCTGCTGCCGAAATTGCAATCGCAGCTGGCCGCAAAATTAAACTGCAAATCATGGCAAAAGAAGGAGAAGTCCGTGCACTTGATGTTCTTCATATGCAGGAAAACCCTGGTAGCTTTATCACTGTGGTGCAAGTCGTTCTAAACGCAGTTGCTATTTCAGCTGGTGCGGTGGGTGAGTCAGCAATTAGTCCTTATCTACAGCTTCTGTTCAATAATGAAGCAGCGGCTTCCATTATATCGTTCGTATTAATCACGAGTTTGTTCTCTCTGCTCGCTGATTTGATGCCTAGACGCTTAGCGATGTCTAACACTGAGATTATAGCTGTACGGCTCGTACGACCAATGATGCTTTTAATTTTTATATTCAAACCAGTTATCTGGATATTTGATGGCGCAGCAAATATCATTTTTGAGATGCTGGGCATATCAACCACACGTCAAGACGATATGACGCCAGAAGATATCTATGCAATGATGGATGCTGGAGCCGAAGCTGGTGTCCTTAAGAAGCAAGAGCATCACCTGATAGAAAATATCTTTGAGATGCAAGAGCGTACCGTAACCTCAGTTATGAATCCACGCGAACATATCGTTTATTTTGATACCAACACAAGCACTGAAAAAGTAGTCGAGGTCATGATTGAGCAACCGCATAATAAGTTTTTGGTTTGCAGCGATGATGATTTAGAACATATTGTTGGTTATGTAGAGTCACGTAGTTTTTTAGCTTTAGTACTTAATCAGCAAGAGGTCAGCTTAACAGACAAAGCGTTACTGAAACCGGCGCTCTTCGTTCCTGATACGTTGTCTTTGTTTGAAGTATTAGAGATGTTTAAATCTACTGGTGCTGACTTTGCTGTTATCGTCAATGAATATGCCATGGTGGTTGGTGTCATCACTCTCAAGGATGTCATGAGTATCGTCATGGGCGAGCTTGTCACTCTGGAAGATCAGCCTATTGTCCAACGAACTGATAACTCTTGGTTAATCGATGGTATGACACCAATTGAAGACGTGATTCGTGCTTTAGACATTGTTAACCTACCTCGTAACCAAAACTATGAAACCATTAGCGGCTTTATGATGTACATGCTACGTAAAATCCCTAAGAAAACTGACACTATCGAATATGCCAATTATCGCTTCGAAATATTAGATACTGATAAGTTAAAAATCAATCAAATGTTAGTGACCAAACTTGAAGAAACTGTGTAAGGGGCATAAAACCTTCTTTCGCTAATATAGGACTGAATGGCCTAACATACTGATTGCTAATGAGCAGATACTTTAATTCATTCACGTTCGCCAAATATTGCTGTGCCAACTCGTACCATAGTAGAGCCACTAGCAATGGCGGCAACCATATCATTACTCATACCCATACTTAGGGTATCCCACGACTGTAAGTCAGGATGTCTTTGCTTTACCTCTTCAAATAACTGTTTAGTGCGCTCAAAGGCATTGGTGTCAGCTTTGGCAGGAATAATCATTAAGCCTCGCAATTGCAGACGTTCGTATTCTTTGATAGCCGCTATTAAGTCTGGCAAATCCTCAGGACGACAACCTGATTTACTGTCCTCGTCATCTATATTTAGCTGAATTAACACGTTGAGTGGCGCCATACCTTCTGGACGTTGATCATTCAAACGCTTAGCAATGATGTCGCGCTCAAGCGTTTGTACCCAATCGAAATTTTCAGCGATATCACGAGTCTTATTACGTTGAATATGCCCAATATAATGCCATACGATCTGCTCAGTTTCGGGTTGCTGTTGCAACGCTTTAATCTTTTCAATGGCTTCTTGAAGATAATTTTCACCAAAGTCACGCTGACCTTGCTTAGCTAGTGTCGCAATCATGCTTGCAGGTTTGGTTTTTGAGACTGCGAGCAATTTTACCTTGCTGGATATGACTCTACTAGACTCTAGCTTATCAAAGGATTCATGATCTGCTGTTAAATTACCTGCTTGTACACAAGCGTCGCTAACTTGTTTATTCACCCGTTGCCAATTGGCAATCAAAATATCGTCATTCATATTACTCTCATCTTTATTAAAAATATTATCCACTAAATAGTGCTTAAACCGCACAATTATCAAAAACTTTAGGAAAGTGAACCGTTGGTCGCCTATATTTACATTTAATCTGTTTCTTTTATGATTAAATTTGACTATTATTGTTATTATATTGTTACTTTACCTAGCTTATGCTGCTAAAATTAGCATTGATTGTAAAAAGAGTAACTTCGATATTCTTATTCTATTAAATGCGGCCACTTAGCACTTTTACGTTGATATGGTTGTGGAAGCGCCAAAATAATTTTGATATAGAGCTACTTTGTTACTCGTTTTACTTACTGTATTGATTGATAGGAATGTTTGACCATGGCTGAAAAAAGCAATTTAAGCATCGAAGATCTGTTGCGATTCACTGTTAAGCATAAAGCGTCAGATTTACATCTCTCAGCTGGAATGCCGGCCGTTATTCGAGCCGATGGTGAGATTACCCGTATTAACATGCCAGTGATGAGTCATCAAGCAGTACATCAGCTAATTTATGACATCATGAATGATAAACAGCGTGCAGATTTTGAGGAATTCTTTGAGACGGATTTCTCTTTTGAGATTCCAAATCTAGCTCGCTTTCGGGTAAACGCTTTTAACCAAAATCGCGGTGCAGGTGCTGTATTTCGTACTATTCCATCAGAAGTTCTAACCTTAGAAGATCTAGGCATGGGAGAGGTATTTAAGCGTGTATCGAACTTCAAACGCGGTGTGGTTCTTGTCACTGGTCCTACTGGTTCTGGTAAATCTACGACACTTGCTGCGATGATCGACTATATCAATGATACGCGTAAAGAGCATATTTTGACCATTGAAGATCCTATCGAATTTGTCCATCAATCCAAAAAAAGCCTCATTAACCAGCGTGAAGTTCACCGTGATACCTTAGGTTTTGAGCCTGCATTGCGCTCAGCGCTACGTGAAGATCCAGATGTTATCTTGGTTGGTGAGCTACGTGACCTTGAAACTATTCGTTTGGCCTTAACCGCTGCTGAAACTGGTCACTTAGTATTTGGCACCTTGCACACCAGCTCCGCTGCCAAGACGATTGACCGTGTGATTGATGTTTTTCCTGCTGCTGAAAAAGATATGATTCGCGCAATGTTATCTGAATCTTTACAGGCCGTTATTTCACAAACGTTACTACCAAAACAAACAGGCGGACGTGTTGCTGCTCACGAAATTATGTTAGGTACACCAGCTATTCGTAACCTAATACGCGAAAACAAAATTGCCCAGATGTATTCCGCTATCCAGACTGGTGCTGGTGACGGCATGATTACCCTCGATCAAACGCTCAAAAATTTAGTGACTAAAGGTACTATTAGTAAAGAGGTTGCCCGACCTTATGCTAAGCAGCCTGAAGCGTTTATATAGTGCTGATGGCACCCAAATATGTTTTACAATATTGTTAATATTTTCACTTTATTCTCTTATAACACACTTTTAATTTGGATATGATATGGACTTCGACAAACTACTACAACTCATGGTTAAAAAGAACGGCTCTGATCTATTTATCACAGCTGGCGTAGCCCCTTCTATGAAAATAAATGGCACTATCTGCCCTGTGGGACAGGCGCCATTGACTGGTGAGCAAACGCTACTTTTGGTCAAAAGCCTTATGACCTACAATCAGCAAAAAGAGTTTGAAGACACTAATGAATGTCAATTTGCCATCTCAGATAAATCGCAGCTAGCACGCTTTCGGGTTAGTGCTTTTATGCAGCGTGATATGGCAGGGATGGTTCTAAGAAAGATTGAAAATAAAATACCAACGGTTGAAGAGCTGCGCTTGCCGCCCTCTCTAAAAGAGTTGGCAATGAGAAAGCGTGGTATTATTTTATTGGTAGGTGCAACGGGTACCGGCAAATCAACAACGCTTGCTTCGATGATAGGTCATCGTAATCAAAACTCCCATGGTCATATTATTACCATCGAAGATCCGATAGAGTTCGTACATGAGCATAAAGGCTGTATTATTACGCAACGCGAAGTTGGTGTCGATACTTTATCGTTTGAAGCAGGTCTAAAAAACACTTTGCGCCAAGCCCCTGACGTTATTCTAATTGGCGAGATTCGTAATCGTGAAGTTATGGATTATGCCATTCAATATGCTGAAACAGGGCATTTAGTTTTTGCAACGTTACATGCAAATAATGCCAACCAAGCTATTGATCGCATCATTCATTTCTTTGAGGCTGATCGTCATAATCAGTTATTTATGGATTTATCACTTAACTTACAGGCCATTGTTGCTCAACAGCTTATTCCAACCCCAGACGGTAAAGGCTACCGTGCCGCTATTGAAGTTCTACTGAACTCGCAGCTAATTAGTGACTATATCCGTAAGGGTGAGCTACATGAAATTAAAGAGGTCATGACGCGCTCACGTGATAGTGGTATGCAAACATTTGATCAAGCGCTGTTTGATCTTTACGAAAATGGTGATATTACCTACCAAGATGCGATTAAACACGCTGACTCACCAAACGACTTACGCCTAAAAATCAAACTGAATAGTAAAAACGGTAGTAAAGATATTGATGAAAATGCTAGTGGTTTGTCTTTAAATATTGGCTAGTGGTTGTTTATTAAAGAAGCCTAAATGCTGAAAAATCTAAATGCTTAAACCAAAAACAGCCCTCAAATTGAGGGCTGTTTTTATTATAGTTAATGCTATTTATTACTTCGCGCTATCCTTACATTCTTGATTATTACAAATACCGTATAGCACTAGCGAATGCCCAGATAGTTTGAAGCCGTGTTCTGCCGCTACTTTTAGCTGCTCTTCTTCAATGACTTCATTATGAAACTCGATAATCTTGCCACAAACATCACAAACCAGATGGTCATGATGCTCTTCTTGGGTAATCTCAAATACTGACAAGTTATTTTCAAAATTATGACGCTCAACGATGCCAGCTTGTTCGAACTGTGTTAGCACCCGATATACTGTTGCCAACCCTACATCTTCGCCTTGCTCAATTAGTGCCTTGTACACCTCTTCTGCACTCATATGATGGAGCTCTGCGCGCTCAAGCAGCTCTAAAATTTTGATACGTGGTAAAGTTACTTTTAATCCTGCTTTACGTAAATCTTGATTGGTAAAAGAAGCCATAATGTCCCTTCTGACTATTAAAGTCTTAGCAAATAAAAACTCAAAAATAAATTATGAATAATTGTGATAGGTTAGCAGCTGCCAACTATTTGAAATAATAATATTGATAATTTAACCTAACATACCTAAATTATAGGTTGTCGTCACTTGATAGTATGACCATAAGCTTATGAATTAACACTATAAATCATTAAGTATATCAGGTAGCATTTGATAAATAATGTCGTAAGTGGTAGGCAATTGCAAGTAAATGACGTATCATTTGTCCAAGATTGCCGGCAAGTCTTGCACCAAATGCACCTAGCCGCGCCTAACCCATTTTTGTGAGTCATCTTACCATGATAAAGCTATCAAACCGTCTTCCGCTTAGCCACCAATCGTTTAGCTACTCCAGTAGCCTGCGCAAACTTATGATTACAGCAACTCTTGGCGCCACTGTCGCCCTATCTGGTTGCTCATTGTTTAGCGTCTATAAAATTGATTTGCCGCAAGGTACGCCAATCACACAGACTCAAGCGCAAAAGTTAAAAGTAGGAATGAATCAAAACCAAGTGCTGTATATACTTGGCAGCCCAGCTATCAAAGATACATTAGCGCCCAATCGCTGGGATTATATCTATGACTATCAAGCGGGCACAGAGGGTGAGCGTAAAGGTATAGCAAATGTTAAAAACGCCAGCCAGCATTTGATTATCTACTTTGATGCAAACGGTATTGTTAACCGTATTGAAGGTATGGAAACTCTACCTCAGTCTTAACTGGTCGCTGCTACTTTTTCTTACCTCTACTTTTGCGCTGGGACATTGGATCAGCGCTCAAGCTACGATATACCTCAATGCGATCCAATGGTTGTAGTATATAGCTTGTAGGTTGCTTCTGTGCATAAATACCAACGTGCCAGAGCTTAGCAGCAGGTGTTTTGATATCTACCACCTGCTGACACCACAATGCCAAATTAGGAAACTGAGCCAGCCAGCCTGCCTGTTCCAGTGCTTCATATAACGTCGTACCCTCAACCACTTGCAACGTCATATAATGTTGCTGTTGTATATCCTCAGCATAGGCCAAATGCACTGTTATCATGAGTGGTATTTTAGATATTGCCTCCGTTAACTCAACCACAGTATCATCCAACCTATCAATGCTAAAATCAATGCTAACGGTACAACAAGGCGAATAGCTACTCGCCATAAATTGTATAGGGCTTCATTGCCAAAGTTTAAAGATTTACGCAAATGACTGATCTTCATACGCCAACCAGCAAATACAGATAGCAATAATACTGCTACGCTACTAATCACAACCAGTAGACCAACCAACCAAGACGTCGGTACCACTATCACTAACAGCAAACCTACCGCCAACGTAATAAGCAAGCTGACCAATAATCCAAATTTATGCGCCAGTTGCTGAGCACTGTAATGCAACAGATAGCTTGCTACGAACAATACTCCAGCCCAGTATAATAATTGTCCAATGGGTGGCAACGCCAAGCCACTACTTAATAATGCTACAACCCCAACAACCAGCTGTAGTATCCAAATCGGTAGCACCAGTTTAGTAGCTCGGTAAACGTTAGCAGCTTTAGGAGAATTCGAACTAGCTGCGTTTAGATTGCCGGACTCTACTGCCGTTATCGTCTGCTTTGCGACCAAATGCTGACCAAACCAATACAGCCCCGTACCTGCCCCTACACTTACCAAAGCAAGTGCAACAGCACGCGCCCATTCAGTCAAGCTGATATTAGTCATAGCAAATTCAACTTGCGGTAGACCACCTGCCAATCCCATCATCAAACCTACAACCATCAAACCCAAACCTATTGGTAAAGGTGCGACACCGAGTAAGCTGAGCAATAATGCAATGACCATTAAGCCACCAGCGACTGCAAAGCTCGGTAAGTTAGGTGCACTATTAAGATCAATTAAAGCGGCTAATATAGCGCTGCTCGCTCCTGATATAACGAGGGCAGCAATAATAATCGCTACTATCGCTGCTAACCAGCCAAAACTACGCCATAACGGACTAGCATCAGCCTCACGAGTGAGTTTCTGCATGCCCGCTAAGGGTGCCTCAACGCTACGATAGGCTAAAGCTATCTCTGCATAAATGACTGGCAATGATACCAGCACCATCGCAAATAACCAGAGTAGCCAAAAGTCTATCTCACCAATTGAAGCTGGTGCAAACCAACGAAATAGCAATAGCGGCAACAATGCTGCCATAAAATAAGAGGCATAGCGGATCATCATAATCTCAATCCAAACGATCTAAAGTGAATAATAATAAAATGTAATAGTACAGGCCAATTATAAGACGCTGTATGATTTTCTATAATATAGGGGATATGCACCTATAAAAAAACCCCGAAAACGGGGTTTAATAACTAAATGAAAGCTGCTTAGTGAATGGCGCTAACATAGTCTGACAAAATACGAATATCACGATCTGACAGTCTTGCTGCTACCGTCTGCATCATACCCATTTCGCCTTCTTTCGCTCCATCATTGACACGTTTTTGGTCATCGCTTGCAATATCATCTACACGGCCAGCAGCGCGGAACAATTTCAGTTGAGTAGCGATATATTCAGCATGCTGTCCACCCAAACGTGGAAAAGCGGCAAACTCATTACCAGCAGCATCGGGACCATGACAACCAGCACAGCCAATCACACCGCGTGATTTGTCGCCACCCAAGTACAGCTTAGTCGCTTCTTGGTTAGTCGCAGGATTACCAAAACCTACACCCCAAGGTGCTTGGCTAGAATAATATCCTGCCACGTTAGCAAGGTCTTGCTGGGACAAATTGGCAACCTGTGACTGCATAATACCGTTTTTACGATACCCTGACTTGAAGTTGACCAATTGCTTATATAAGTACTTTACATTTTGACCGCCAAGATTAGGCTGGGCTGGAATGGCACTCACACCGTCAACACCGTGACAGGCAGCACATACCGTTTCTGCAATTTGTTTACCTGCATTAGCGTCATATTCAGGAACAGTGATAACAGCTTGTACGCTGAAACTTGCAACACATAAGCTGGCGGCAGCGATTAACTTTTTCATTGATACAGATCCTACTAACTCGCCGTAAGCATTATCTAGATTGATTGTATTAACAGGACACTCAAAAAATCGTAAGAGCACACCTACAGTTCGATAAGGTAACTCATACGATTTGAGGTCTTAATAACAAGCAGCCTGAAAGTACTTACTAACATCAGGGTTTATTTGCAATTATTATAGCAAGACTTTAGATGATTTGCCTACTTAATCACAGCATCTAACTGTTTTTATCTCAGCACAACCTCACTATATATCTGGTAAAACAAAAAGCGCTATCCGTTATCCTAACGTGCGCTCTATTTTTTACGTGCGTATGACTAACTGGGGCTCTTATTTACTTACTCATATATTCAATCAGTTTGCGATAATCATCATCACTACAGCTATCACATAATCCGCCTGCTGGCATCTGAATCATGCCCCCTTTTACAGAGTCAATCAGGGCGGGCATACCTTTTTTCTTGATTAACTGCTGCCATTGAGCGCTATCGCCTTTCTTGATAGCATTCAATGCGCCACTGTCATGACAAGCCGCACATGAGTCTTTGTAAGTTGACGGAATATCAGCTGCCGCATTACTACTTGTCATAGCCATACTTAATACAAGTGCAGCCACACTACCGCCTAAGGCTCGCCCTATTTGAGTAAGATTAATATTTAATAACCGCATACGATATCCCCTTTGGCTAAATAACTACGGAATACTCATTTTTACAATTGTTTGATGAAAAAACTTATTAATGGAAGCTGCAATAGAACGCTTATTTTTCTTGCCATTATCATGCACTTCTATTACATCTTATATTGTAACGATATATGTCGAGTTAAAATAGTGTCATCGCGTTTAGCATTAGTAACGCTTGACGACTGTGTCAATAATTTTTGCTAAGCCATAATTCACTTTAGTGTTATGCTGTTATAAATATAACGACAGTACTAAGTAAGGCAATGAATAAGTCATCGTATCGCTACTAGCTTATTTAGATACTTATTTATATTAAAAAATACTCCAAAGCCTATATAATTACCTTTACAACTTATCGTTTATTTTTCTTTAGCCTGTTTTGCATTACTACCCCAAATTCCGTTTTAAACTTTTTGATTGTTAATGAGTCATTTATGAGTACCCCGTTTAAAGATGTTGCCGCTGAACATGCGGCGTTTAATACCAAAGCCCGTCATCGCATTCAGCAAACTGAGTTTATGACGTCAGCGCCTACTTTTCGCCTTTGCCCGCCTGATATTGGATTAGAGGTCGCTTTTGCAGGACGCTCAAATGCGGGTAAATCTTCCGCTATTAATGCGTTAACCAATCAGCGCCAACTTGCACGCTCATCAAAAACGCCTGGTCGTACGCAGATGATTAACTTTTTTAATATTGGTGATGCCGATAGGCGTTTGGTCGATTTGCCAGGTTATGGCTATGCAGCCGTACCACTTGAGATGAAAAAAGAATGGCAAGTGGAACTGGAAGAATATTTAGTATCGCGCTCAAGCCTTGCAGGTCTGGTGCTGATGACCGACATTCGCCATCCACTCAAATTCTTTGATGAGCAAATGCTACGTTGGGCAAAAGAGGGTGAGCTGCCCGTTCATATCTTATTAACGAAAGCAGATAAGCTGAAGTATGGTGCCTCTAAAAATGCTTTGCTTAATACACGTAAAAGACTGAAACAACTGGGTTTGAACTGTACGATCCAGTTATTTTCAGCTTTAAGAAAAGAAGGCCTTGATGAATTAGCAGGCGTTATGGGCAACTGGTATGAGTATCAGCTTGAAGCCGACAAAATTATCGAGTCCTCTTTTGCGTTACTAGAAGGCGCTGAGCTAGAAGACGCAATCGAAAAAGATGCTGTCCAGCAAAGAGATAGCTCTAAAGAAGAAAGCAAATAAATCTCATAGTATTTAATAAAAAAAGGGCTAACCTCGTTGAACCGACCCCCATAATTTGTGTCCAACTTATGGGGTCAGTTCAGATAAGCCCTTTTTTTATTATCATTTTTTATTATTTAAGCTGGTTTTTATTTAAGCATATAATAGCTCAACCAATGCTTCTGGCGTATCGACCTGATAAGTAGGCTGCTGCGCGGCAAGCTCCATACTGGTTGCAGTGCCATAATTTACCGCAATACTAGTCATCCCTAAGCTACTTGCCATTTGAATATCGTAAATACTATCACCAATAAATACCGCTTCAGATATTTGCTGCTGTGTGTGGTTTAAGATATCAGTAAGCATTTGCGGATCAGGCTTAGAGCCAGACTCGTCAGCGCAGCGGGTTATTTCAAAATAACGATGACTATCAGAGGCATCTAGTACTCTATCAAGCCCTCGTCTTTTCTTACCAGTTGCTACAGCAAGCTTACGACCCTGCTGTTGCAACGTTTGCAACATGTCTTCTATAGGAGTGAAAAATGGCGTGCGATGACTATTAGGAATATAGTAATCAGCATAACTCTGTTGAATGGCCAGCCTTTGCACATCGTTTGCCTGCGGGTATAAAATTTCAATACCATTCATTAAGCTAAGACCGATAATATCCTTCACCTCTTTATCATTTGTCTGAAAACCATGTTCCTCTCCAGCCACATGCATCGACTCAACGATTAAACCGATTGAATCCATCAAAGTACCATCCCAATCAAAAATAACTAGGCTTTTATCTGCCAAGTTGTGATTAAATTTTTTACTCATGACTTTACCTTAGCGAATGGCAATAACTTATTGGACATACTGAGTTACAGATACTAAAACGTCACGCTAGCTTATTTGATGAAAATAAATAAGTTATTGTGACGTTTTTTAGTGTTTAATAATAAAATTAAACTTAAAGACGAATGCTTGAATATTATTCAGGCAACTTGGTTTGCTCTGGTAACCAATCTGCCATATCGTCTGGTAGCGGTGCGGTAATGGTTTTATAACCCGGAATATCTAAGCGCCACGCATGTAGACACAAACGATGAACGCCTGATTTGTCATGTACATGATACTTATCATCACCCAAGATAGCATGACCGATATGAGCTAAATGTACCCGAATTTGATGCGTGCGCCCTGTTAATGGCTTAGCTTCAATCAAGCTCACCGGCTGACCGGCAAGCATAAAACGGCTATGTACAACAATATCAGTTTGGCTTTCTTTAGCTTGTGGGTCTTGTGCATCCACTTTGACGCGGCGCTCACCGCTAGCAAGTGTATAACGTAGCAATGCTGCATCAATGCGCTGCTCATTGAGCGTAGGCTGCCCTTTAGCGAGACATAGATAGTGCTTTTGGATGGTCTTATCTACTAAATGCTGCTGTAATACTTTAAGTGCTGAGCGCTTTTTAGAAATCATTAGCAGCCCTGAAGTATCTTTATCGATACGATGGATCAGCTCTAGATATTTTTTACCAGTCACTTCACGCATGGCTTCAATAACACCAAAATCAAGACCGCTACCACCATGCACCGCGATGCCAGACGGCTTATTGAGCACTAGCAATCCATCGTCTTCGTAAACTACGCGTTCTAGCAGGCTTTTAGCAAACTCAGCACTGATAATTGGTTTCTCACGAGTCGCTAGCTGTACAGGTGCAATACGTACTACATCATCACGCTCTACTCTATCATGCGCTTTACAACGCTTATTGTTCACTCGAACTTCATCTGAGCGAATCATTTTGTAGATATGAGATTTTGGCAAACCCTTTAGGCGGTTTAACAAAAAATTATCTAAGCGTTGGTCGTGCTGATGGCGTGTTACTTCAAGGTAATTAACCTTTCCGAAGTTACTAATCTCATCATCAGCGCTTTGCGGACGAGTTTTGCTATTAAAGATAGCAGGGGCTTCATGGATGGGCGCGTCGTCAGTCATTTTTGAATTTGTCATTTTTAGTTAGGTATTTACAGAAAGATTTGTTATAGTTTAGCATGTTGAGCGCCAATTAAGCAGAGGCTGTGGCAATAATAACCATTGTCCTGAACAACTTATCGCCATCTTTATTACTTGCTAGTAACGAGGCACCCGTTGTCAATCACGCTAATTTTGCACGCATCATCTAATTTTTAGAGCAACATGCCTAGTAATACATAGCATAGTGCCCAATAAATGGTATTTATACCAAACATAATCGTATTGATAATACTGACAAACATGTCCATTTATCAAGCGATAGCAACACACAACTACTCATTTAGCGCACGACCACGACTTGATTTGTAATCATGTAGGCAAGCGCAGCTGAGCAAGTGATGGTAGTCCAAAGTTAAGAGTTTAGAGCTGCCTGAATATTGGCGGTCAAACAGATATAATAGATATCACATAGAATGTATACCCTACCGAGCTGATGAGCCGGTTACCTATTCTGTTTGCCAAGTACGCCCCGCTGAATAACAGCGCAGTGGCACTCATAACCTAAGACACCAAAATACATAGATGTTATAAAATAATAGATAAAATAATTGAATTGATTTGAGCTAATATTAAGAGGTTTGCCGAATTTAAAGTTTAGAAAATAAACAGAATGGCGAATTAATTGTGACCACGTGGCAGGCGCTTTAATAAACCCTTACAAAGTATATTAAACGCACTTCACCACTTTAGATGTTAATAACTTTTATAAAGCTTACGATGACAATGTGTTAATAGTCAGTCCTCTGAGCCTATACAAAACAATTAGCATTAGGGGTTAATACTTTAGGCGCAATCATTGATAGCAGTTAAAGTATTACAGTAGATAACGTTACAGCCTTACACTCTGTATCCAGATTATTTAGAACAATCATTTTAGTATGCTTAAACACAGTTAGTAAGTTTTGAGTCAGTCGCAAGCAATTGATAGATAGTCTGTCATTTGACCGCCACTTAATTCAATCCTTTTATTTATTCAATATTATCCGAGCTTTGTGCTCAACTGATATCTTGTATTTTCAGCTAATCTCAATATTAGCGTCACTTGCCACTGCTACTCTACTTTGATTATTTTTATATTGATTGCTGTCCAATTGACAGTCTGGATAAATCGTTAATGCTTTTCATCATAAAAGCCGCTTAACATCAGAGTTTTCAGTTCAGAATCATTCAATATAACGTCTTTCTTGTCGTTGTCCTGTGTACTCATAGGATAATAGTATGAAACGCATTCTGATTAACGCCACTCAAAACGAAGAAATTCGTGTCGCCTTATGTAAAGGCAACCATCTCTACGATTTCGATTTAGAAAACCGTACTCGCGAGCAAAAAAAATCCAACATTTATAAAGGTCATGTGACCCGTGTCGAGCCGTCGCTTGAAGCAGTATTCGTTGAATACGGTTCACAGCGTCAAGGATTTTTACCTATTCGTGAGATTTCTGCC
Source organism: Psychrobacter sp. P2G3 (assembly GCF_001593285.1). NCBI lineage: Bacteria > Pseudomonadati > Pseudomonadota > Gammaproteobacteria > Moraxellales > Moraxellaceae > Psychrobacter > Psychrobacter sp. P2G3. The sequence continues at coordinate 398,258 of NZ_CP012529.1, read as the reverse complement.
GAATACCTTAGCGGCAATCCGCGTGATGAAAATATCAAAAAACTTATCAAAGAAGGCGATGAGCTAATCGTCCAAGTCGAAAAAGAAGAGCGCGGCAATAAAGGCGCTGCCCTATCGACTTATGTATCATTGGCTGGTCGCTATCTTGTATTGATGCCAAATAACCCTCGTGGTGGCGGTATCTCACGTCAAATCTCTGGCAAACTACGCGAAGATATGAAGCGTATGCTGAGCAATCTTGATTTACCTAAAGGCATGAGTGTTATCATTCGTACTGCAGGTATTGGTAAGACCCAGGAAGATTTGCAACACGATCTCAACCATTTGCTTAACATCTGGCAAGCTATCCAAGAACAAAACCAAAAGTACCCTTCACCGCGCTTAGTTCATCAAGAAGCAGGCGTTGTCACACGTGCAGTACGTGATTATCTACGTGATGATATCGCTGAGATTTGGATCGATAACGAAAACGCTTACATTGAAGCGGCAGGATTTATTGATGCGGTCATGCCAACACAAGCAGATAAGCTCCGTAAATATACGGACTACGAGCCTATGTTTGCGCGTTTTAATATTGAAAAGCAGATTGAGACAGCCTATCAGCGTGAAGTACGTTTGCCATCTGGCGGCTCTATTGTCATCGACCAAACTGAAGCCTTGGTTTCAATCGATATTAACTCCGCTAAGTCTACTAAAGGCTCAGACGTCGCTGAAACCGCGTATCATACCAATTTAGAAGCAGCTGATGAGATTGCGCGTCAGTTACGCCTACGTGATATGGGTGGCTTGATTGTCATTGATTTTATTGACATGAATGACAATAAGCATCAAAAAGAAGTCGAAAAGCGTCTAGTTGATGCGACCAAATATGACCGTGCCCGTGTCCAGTTTGGTGAAATATCCAAATTTGGTTTGATGGAGATGAGTCGTCAACGTCTGCGCCCATCATTAGAAGAGTCTACCGGTTACATCTGCCCACGTTGCCACGGCAATGGTATGATTCGTGATCTGCGCTCACTATCGCTATCTATCATGCGTCAAATTGAGCAAATCGCTCTTAAAGAGCGTCAAGGCGAAGTGCAAGCGGAAGTACCTACTGATATCGCTGCGTTCTTATTGAATGAAAAACGCGACAGCTTGGTTTATCTCGAACAAGACAGCGGCACACGTATTACTATCCTGCCGCATGCTCATCTAGAATCGCCTAACTTTAAACTACACTTCAACCGTGATGGTTTTGCACCGACAAGCTATGAACGTATTACAGATACTCAGCAACAAGAGCATAGCGACCTTGGTTACGATGTCGATTGGCAGACTGCGGAAAAAGAACGTCCTGAGCAGCAACCTACTCGTCAGCCACGTAAGACAGCTGACAATCAAGGCAGTCAAACAGACGATCGCTCAAACAATCAAAATAGCGGCCGCTCACAGCCAGCAGCTAGTGGCCAGAGTAACAACCAAAACTCTAGCTCAAGCACTGAAACAAAGAGCGCAGCTAGCCATAGTAATAATCGTAATCAAAATAACAATAATAGCCAAAGCAACAATGAAAGCACCCAAGTCTCTTCAACGCGTGCTGCTACAAATAACGTTCCGCTAAAAAACCAAACGACCCCTACTCCTGTAGCCACTCAGTCTGTACCTGCTGCGCAGCCAAAAGCTGTCGCTTGGTTATCTAATCTGTTTGCCCAAGCGCCACAAGCACAAACTGCAAATAGTATTAGTAGTCGTGATGCAGCGGAAGCTATTGAAGCGTTAGTTAATACTGGTGCCCAGAGCTTAGGTTCGTTCGGTCAAGTTGATAATACGGCATTGGATAATAACCAACGTTCATCATCAACGCAGGATAGTCATCAGCAAAACGTACGTCCACAAGACGACAACCATGCTCAAGCTGTAACTCAGCAGTCAAGAGGCAGTGCTGACAATGACAGTGATAATGGCGACGATAATAAAGACAGCAATGGCGACGACAGAAGAAAGCGTAAGGCACGCAAATCAAGATCATCTAAACCGCGTCAAAGAAAAGAACAACGCGATGACAATGATAGTGTAGATAACAGCACAGACAGTACAAATGACAGCACTCAGTCTGATACACAAAATAAGCGTGAGCACGACAATAAACGCGGTAACGATCGTAATCGTAATCGCCAAGACAACCGTCAAGATAGCCGTCAGGACAATCGCCAGCATAATCGGAATGATAGCGAAAGTCAGGACGATACTGCCACTGAAGAGCAATCTCGTACGAAGCGCAAACCACATAGTCAGCGTAACTCACGTGGTAAGCTTGAACGTGGCGAGACCTTAACAGCTGACAATAATGCGAAGCAAAGCAATCAACAATCAGCTACGAACGGTAAGTCGCAGGCAAGTGCTCGACGCAACCAAGATCCTAACGAAGTCATATTACAGGTCAACGAAGCGCCGACTAAGCTTAAAGCATCAGAAGTGGTACATCTGTCTTTAGATGATAGCAAGTCTGGACAAACGGCGCATAAACCTACGGATATGCAAGAAGCTGAGCCTAATGTAGCTGTCGATGATAAAGACCTAACGGCTACACCACGTGATGCCGATAAGTCGAAAGAGACAGTAACTAAAAGGATTGAGAGCACAGATGCCGACACGGTTAAAACCGAATCGACTGAACGCTTAGCTGAGGAAAAACCACAGAGTAATGAGCACAAAGCAAAGCCAACTGAGGACAATAAATCATCGGTTGAGCAGAGTGAAAAAGTCTCTGATGCTAAAACAATCACTACAGAATCGGTAAAAGAGTCAGCACAAGCGTCAGAGACGGCTAAAGCAGATACGACACAAGCGTTAGTCGATGCTCAGCAATCTGACGATAATAGTGAAGTTGAAGCAACTAGCAGCACTAAAAGTAGCACTGCAAATAATAGCAATGCAGACACTAATAGTGATGTAAACAGTAATAGTGAGGTAGACAACAGCAAGACAAAGAATGGCGCTGTACTCACGCTTACTCATGATGCATTATTTGCTACACGTTATGTGGCCGCTCAGAAATTCGGGCAAGCAAGCAATGATCCTCGTGTAGTACGTCGTCAGCAGTCAGCACCAGTAGCTGAGTCAGATGCTAAAGCAAGCACTGTAGCAAGCACCGTACCGACTACTATTCGCGGTACTGTTGGTGAGTTCATTCATGCGACGTTAGCAGATGCACAAAGCCGCTTAGCGGATAATGGGGTGATTAGTTGCTTCATTGATGCTATTGAGGCGCATACTCAGCAAGCCAAACCTGCTGCTGTTGAAGTTGGTGACGTTGATAGTGTTAATGATAAAACTTTTGACTTTAGCAACTATGGTTATCAGCCTCTAGATGCTGATTACTTGACTCGCTTTGATGCGATGACCCAAGCAGTCAGTCAGTTTGCAGCAGCGCAAGGTAAAACAGAGGTTGCACCACGTGCTATTGGCAAGCGTGCTAGCAATGACCCACGTGGACAGCATCCTGATTATCATGCTGACGAACCAAAGCAGGCGACATTGAACGTTCCTGATGAGTCGCTTGCGGAGCCAAAATCAGATACTCAATCTCAAGAGATAGTAGAGATTAATGCTGCTGAGACGTCTGAAATGGCTGAGACTGTCAACGATGCTCCATCTGAAACTGCTGAAACTGCTGAAACTGAGAATGAGGCTATTCAAGCTGACAATGGTCAAATTGATGCTCATGAAACTGAAGCAGCAGCATTGACCAGTGAGGTACAAGCAGACGATATCAGTACTGAAAGTGAGCAATTACTAAAAGCTGATCAAATGCTAGAAGAAAACAAGGCTGTTGAGCTTACTGACTCTATCAAAGAGGACAGTCAAGCCGGTAAATCTAAGACGACTATTGCCAGTTATAAAAATATGATTGAAAGTGTCGCTGAGCAGCTGCTGCCACAAACTGGCATGTTTAATTTGACCACGCCAAAGGTTCCAAAAGCACGCAGTCGTAAACCAAAGACTGACCACGTGAAGCCAACACAAGCTGAGAAATCAGAAAATGATAATTCAGATAGCGAAAGTTAATTATTAGCATTAATATAAGATGACTTTCATAGCCATCTTATACTTAACCATAGAAAAAGCCCCAAAGTTACTCATAACTTTGGGGCTTTTTTTTAGATTTTTATAACCTATATCTAACGCTTTTCCGACTCATTTAATGAAGTATTAAGGAATAAGTCAAAAGATTATGAACCCTACAACATGATAAATTCTGGCACTGTAGTAGATAAATATTATTAATGGGCCGAAGCTCCGTTGTTACCGCGTAATTTACCAACAATAGTAAAAATACCAACAACGACAGCACCAATGATGAAGCCAATCAAACCATTTAATAGCGTAGTAGTCACACTTTCAAAGATACCTGTTAAATCTGCTAAGTCCTCTACTCCATGTTGCAAAAAGCTAATGCCATGAACTAAGATGCCACCACCGACTAAGAACATCGCTAACGTGCCAGCGATAGATAGGAATTTCATCAGTTTAGGCGCAGCAGCAAACATCACTTTACCTAGTTTTTGTTTAAAACTACTTTCTTGCTCCATTAAATGTAAACCTGCATCATCTATTTTGACAATACCAGCAACTAAGCCGTAAATACCGACGGTAATACCAATCGCCAGAATAGAAAGCACAAGACTACGTTCTAATAGTGTGGCGCTCGCAGTCGAGCCTAGTGCAATCACAATAATCTCTGCTGACAAAATAAAATCAGTACGTATAGCGCCTTTGATTTTTTCTTTTTCAAACGCTACCAAATCCACTGTTTCATCAGCATTGGCCTGCCGGCGCGCATTCTGTTCCTCATCATGCGGCAAGGCATGCGGCCAAAACCGATGTATAACTTTTTCAGCACCTTCATAAACCAAAAATAACCCGCCACACATCAATAGAAATGTGATTAACGGCGGATAGACAGCACTAATAAGTAGCGCAGCTGGTACTAAAATAAGTTTATTAACAAATGAACCTTTCGCTACTGCCCAAACGACTGGTAGTTCTCGATTTGCTTTGACACCTGTGACTTGTTCAGCGTTAAGCGCGAGGTCATCACCCAACACGCCAGCAGTCTTTTTGGCTGCCACCTTGGTCATAACTGAAACATCATCTAATATCACACTGATATCATCGAGTAGGGTTAATAAACTGGCACCTGCCATGCTCTCTCCTTAGCGTAAAATCGCTTAAATATTGAATGGGTATGAAAGTTGCTTCTTATAATAGTCATCCACACTAATAAATAAGTGATAAATAACAATGATAAGTAGCAACTAAGGTAATTGCTAATGTTAGTTAATAATATTTACTGTAGCCTACTTATCTACTACGATATATGAAATAGTAGGAATGTAGCTTATATTACTTTTTTGTTTATCTCTAACCAAATTATTAGTTAGCTAAATTTTGGTTTTGGCTGTCATTTATAAAAATATGTTAGTATATGGCACTTTATTACTATTTATGTTATGACTTATTTTTACTCTATAATCAAAATGATAATAATCCATTGTAATGATTAGCGTGTTATATCTTAGAGGTTATATACTTAATTTCTCGTGTATTAAACATCTCATAACGCCCTTTTTAATATAAACTTTAATGCTCAAATCGTGATTAAGCGCGCCTGCCTATAGGAAATGCCGTATGTCCTTACCCTTTATATCTACCATCGCAAAACCTGCGAACACTCTTGCTCGTCACAAGCTGTCACATGCCATAATAAGCGCACTATTGGTGGTTGTCGCGACAGGTTGCTCAAACAATACTGCTGATGCAACTAGCAAAACTACTGCGGTAAGTAGTACCAAAGCAAGTAGTGATACCAGCTCTTCTAAACCTGCTGCTGATGCCAATAGTGACCAGTCGGTCGTCAAATCATTACAGGCAAACCTAAAAGCGTCTGGTATTGAAGAAAAAATTATCTCAGCAGTAGCGACAGATATGGAGGGTATTTACTGGGTGACCGCTGAAGGATTGCCAGCATTTTTTACTGATAAATCAGGCAAGCACATTATCCAAGGGCAAATCATCTCTGTTGGTCAAGGAGAGCCTGTTGATATTAGTGGCACATTAGTTGCTCGCACAGCGCAAGATGCTCTTAAAGCTGTCGATAAAAAAGACATGATTATTTATCCTGCGAAAGGCGAAACTAAATCAATTGTCTACTCCTTTACCGATGCTGACTGCCCTTATTGCACTAAGCTACATTCAGAAATGGACGAGATTAATGCCTTAGGGATTGAAGTACGCTATTTAGCATGGCCTCGTAGTGAAGGAAGTATTCCAAAAATGGAAGCAATCTGGTGTAGCGAAGATCGTGTTGCCGCGATGAATCAGGCTAAGTCAGGCGCCAATTTATCAGGCCCTAGCTGTGACAGTCCAGTACAAGAGCAAATAGCACTTGGGGCACGTCTTGGCGTACGCGGTACGCCTGCCATCTTTACCGAGTCTGGACAACAAATCGGTGGTTATTTACCAGCCGCGCAATTGGCACAAACAGCGATTGATGCAAGCTAGTCGTTTGCCCTGATATTGTTGACTTTGGTGGCAGTCAGTTTGGGTAGACGCAGCAACTGCTTGTCGGTATGATACGGTGAAGCGCCACATACATATGGCGATATCACTAAAGCTAACACCAGCGAAACGACATCTATTTTCTATTCAATCATCTAATTTTCTGAGGATACTGTGAGTAAATCCATCAAACTAGCGATACTTGGCCTAGGTACCGTCGGTACTGGCGTGGTCAATCTAATTAATGACAATTTAGCCGAGCTTAAGCGTCGCAGCGGACGCGAAATTATTATTACTGAAGTCGGTACGCGACGTCAGCGTGATGATATTGATCCTAGCATTATCCAAAATGACGACTTAATGGCGATAGCTGCTAGTGATAACGTTGATATTGTCATCGAAGTGATTGGTGGCACAACTTTGGCCAAAGACATTATTATGCATGCTATCAAAAATGGTAAGCATGTGGTGACCGCCAATAAAGCCTTACTTGCTGAACATGGTAATGAGATATTCGCTTTAGCCGAAGCACATGATGTGCATGTGGCTTATGAAGCAGCAGTGGCAGGTGGTATTCCTATTATTAAAGTCATGCGTGAAGCGCTTGCAGCCAATAAAATCGATTGGCTGGCTGGCATTATTAATGGTACGGGCAACTTTATCATGACTGAAATGCGTGATAAAGGCCGTCCATTTGAAGACGTCTTAGTAGAAGCACAAGAGCTTGGTTATGCAGAAGCTGACCCGACATTTGATGTCGAAGGTATTGATGCTGCGCACAAGCTTGCACTACTCGCCTCTATCGCTTTTGGTATTCCGCTACAGTTTGACAAGGTATATTGTGAAGGTATTACTGGTATCACCTTACAAGACGTAAACTATGCTGAAGAGCTAGGTTATCGTATCAAGCATTTAGGCTTTGCCGTTCGTAGAAATAGTGAAGATGGGCAACAAGGCAGTGCTGGTATTGAGCTGCGTGTACATCCGACGCTTATCCCGCAAGACGCTTTACTTGCCAATGTCAATGGCGTAAAGAACGCTGTACTGGTTAATTCGCATCCACTTGGGCAAACGCTTTATTGCGGTGATGGCGCAGGTGCAGGCGCAACTGCCTCAGCAGTGATGGCAGATGTTATGGATCTTGTACGCGTGTTGGGTACAAACGATCATAGCCAACGTAGTCATCATGTACCACACTTAGCCTTTATGCCTGAGCAACTCTCTGACACGCCAATATTACGTGCAGAACAGATGACGACTGGCTACTATTTGCGTGTGCATGCTTATGATAATCCAGGCGTGTTAGCAGATATCACACGTATCTTGAGTGATGCTGGTATCAACATTGATGCTATTTTACAAAAGCCTGCGCACAAACTCGGCCAAGTACCTGTCATTATCTTGACGCTACCAGTAGTTGAAAGCCAAATGAATCTAGCCATTGCCAAGATTGAAAAGCTTGCTGCGGTCACTGACAAGGTTGTGCGTATTCGTTTAGATGAACTGGCACAATAAACCTGTATAGTTGATTGTTAATTAAAGCCACCACTTGAATTTTGATTTATTAGTACGCATTATAACAATGATTCTTCATTAACAATTAGTGAGGCACAGTGTTAATCTAAAACGCTGAGTTTTAATTCAAAATAAGCAAACAAGGTAGAATAACGATGTCTAACGATGCAATTGTAATTATCAACGGTGCTCGTACGCCAATGGGTAGCTTTCAAGGCGCTCTAAAAGACGTTAGTGCTACAGATTTAGGCGCTGCTGCAATCAAAGCGGCTGTTGAGCGTTCAGGCGTGAGCACTGATAGTGTTGACGAAGTCATTATGGGTTGTATCTTGACCGCTGGTTTAGGTCAAGGCCCTGCTCGTCAAGCGATGCGTAAAGCAGGCTTGCCTGATGCGACTGGTGCAGTCACAATTAATAAGCTTTGTGGTTCAGGTCTAAAAGCCGTTATGCAAGCGCATGATGGTATTAAAGCTGGCAGCTTCAATGTCGCTGTCGCTGGTGGTATGGAGTCGATGACCAATGCACCTTATATCATGCCAGGATCACGTGGCGGATACCGTATGGGTCACAAAGAAGTTAAAGACCATATGTTTTTAGACGGCTTAGAAGATGCAGAAACTGGTCGCCTAATGGGTCAGTTTGCACAAGAAATGGCTGACGAAAAAGGCTATACGCGTGAGCAAATGGACGAGTTTGCTATCGAATCGCTAAACCGTGCATTGACTGCTATCAAAGACGGTCACTTTAAAAACGAGATTGAGCCGGTTACTTTTGAGACTCGTAAAGGCGAACAGACGGTTGAGAATGACGAAGAACCAGGTCTTGCAAACGCTGAGCGTATTCCTACGTTACGCCCTGCCTTTGCTAAAGAAGGTACTATCACTGCCGCTAATGCCAGCTCAATCTCAGACGGTGCAGCTGCAGTCGTTATGATGAAAGAGTCACAAGCGAAGTCTGAAGGTTTAGATTACCAAGCTCGTATCATTGCTACTGCTTCTAACTCACGTCATCCAAGTGAGTTTACGATTGCCCCGATTGGTGCTATCGAAAAAGTATTGGCTAATGCAGATTGGACAGTTGAAGATGTCGATCTTTGGGAAATCAACGAAGCTTTTGCTATGGTCACGATGGCGACTATGGATGCGTTAAATATCGATCATGCTAAAGTCAATATCGAAGGTGGTGCTTGTGCACTAGGTCACCCTGTAGGTTGTTCAGGTGCGCGTATTTTAGTAACGCTTATCAACTCGTTACAGCGTACCGGTGGGAAAAAAGGCATTGCAACCTTATGTATCGGTGGCGGTGAAGCAGTAGCTGTAGCTATCGAATTGGCTTAGTCATTAGCTTAAATCGTTAGTCGCTCAACTCATAAGATTGTTAGAGAGTTTAAATTAGAAATGTCAGATAATTTTAATAAATAACTTTAACAACTTATATAAGTTATATATTTTAGCTTTAACGTCCAAATCACCGCATTGTCAGCGCATAGTGCGGTTTTTTTGTGCCTAAAAACTAGCAAACGTGTAGCAAATACTTATCAGTGTAAAAACGCGTTAACTTATACCCAATCGATGTTATGGCACTTACAGCCTATTACACGCAATTACGTCAGTCGAACACTTTGCTACCTTGTTCATATATCTCAAAGAAAATCACGGTGTTACGATAATTACAAGTTGATTGAGCAACTGCGCAATAGAAAATCATTGCCTCCTTACAGTAATTTGCTGCAAATAATGAGACAAGGTAAAAGCCAGTTCATTATTAATACTTCAATGACAGATTTATAATCGGCGTTATTTGTTAACGCCATTGTTTTATATTTTATTCTAATTACAAATAACTATTTACTCATAAAAAAGGAAGACAATAATGAGCCAACTAATTCGCTTACAAGACATCCAAGCTACTCACCGTGACCTTATTGGTGATGACTATTATGACCCAACAGGCAAAACTGCCTATGGCGTTAACGAAGAAAAAATCGGTAAAATTGACGGTGCGTTAGTAGAAGATACTACTGGTCGTATCCGTTATCTAATAGTCGATGCAGGCGGCTGGTTTAGCTCAAAAGAAGTTTTAGTACCAGCAGGTTTAGCGCGTATCGTTGGTGATGACGTTTTCTTTGATAGTCTAACTAAATCGCAGGTTGATGCCATGGAAGAGTATGACCATGACTATCAGTATAGCTATAAAGAGCAGTATGAAAGAGATCGTCAAGCATTTGTCGCTGACTCCATTCCTGCTGAAGAGCGTATGGAAGTTGCCGATCACGCTTACAACGCACCGAATACTTTAGAGCTACTAGAAGAGCGTCTATCGGTAAATAAAGACCGTATCGTTGCAGGTCTAGTAAGAGTCGGTAAGCATGTTGTGACTGAAGAGCGTAACGTTGAAGTAGATCTTGAAGAAGAACATGCCAATATCCAACGTACCAACGTGGATCGTCCAACAGAACGCCGTATCGGTGATGTCAACGGTAATGAAACTATCGAAGTTGAGCTAGAAGCTGAACGTGCTCGCGTCAGTAAAGAAACTTACGTTACAGAAGAAGTAAACGTGGGTAAAACGACTGAACATCGTACTGAAACTATCGTTGAGACTATCCAACGTGAAGAGCTAGATATTGATAACGATGGCAACGTGGTTGACCGTGAAGGCAATATTGTTGACCGTGATGGTATTACTGCTGAAGACGTACGTAGCGCACGTGGTATGTAATATTCTGATCTATCGTTTATCTTAATATGATATAGGATAGCTACGATAAAGTAGCGTGAATATATAGCATAGCTAAGCGTAAAAACTTAGCAGATTAAGGTCAGAGTTTGTCTCTGGCCTTTTTTGCTTTTTACGTCAAAAGATTATCTTGATATAAATCCTATTTAAGATAAATCTATAGATTTAGTTATTGAAAAGGCTATGATAAAGATAATGTAAGACAGATATTCTGTCCTACATTAAATACAAGTTGTACATTAATTATCAGTTGTACATTAATTATCAATAGCTTCATTCTACTCAACAAGACGATTTTAAATAATAAGGGAGATGACTATGAATGCTGACTACAATAAAGCGGGCTACAATATAGATAGTATGAATGAGAATGCCAATCAAAATCTAGATACAGCATCGCCATCAGCAACTACAGCAAAAATAGAAGACCATACTGCTGAAAATAAATTACCAGCACCTCATGACTCAGTAGATAGCGCTACTATGCTAAATGCTACTTCAGATAATTCTATTAATAACTTAGATATTAATCACCTAGATACTGATACCTTAAATGCTAATAACTCAGATATTAACAATCAAAATGCTGTTAATCATCATCTAGAGCTGCTAGAAGAGCGTCCTGTCGTTAATAAGGAACGCTTGGATGTTGGTAAAGTAACAGTGACTAAGCATACTCGTACGAAGACGATTGAAGTACCAATTGAGCTAGTAGAAGAGTATGTCACTATTCGTACCGAATATAATGACGCAGAAAGCCAAGATCTGCTCTCAGGTAGTTACGATGAGAAAGACATCTTACGTCATGTTGAGCCATCATTAGACAGTAAAGCAGTAGTCACTATTAATGGTAAGCAAATAGAAGTGGGCGATGAGCCTGTTGAAATCGTTTTGTCACGCCAAGTCGCAACTATTACTAAAGATACTTATGCTATTCAAGAGATTGAAGTCAATAAGACCACGCATACACATACAGATAGCATTCAGGTTGAGTTAAAACATGAAGAGCTAGACGTAATAGAAGAAGGGTTTTTGGAGCATGAGGCATCACGTGTTCATAAGAAATAAGCTCATTTTTAGCAAAAGATAGCCACAAAAAAAGCAACGCGAACGTTGCTTTTTTTGTGGTTGAAGAAATGACTCGGTATCAATCTTAACCTACTTAATCTCATTTATTTATTCGTCTTACACTCGTAAGTATTTACATTAGATTCGTCCGCGCCTGCTGTACGCATTACACCTGTTTCACGCTCTTCATGAGCGACGCGCCACTGGGTAAAGCCTTCACCACCATCCATAGCTGAGGCGACTTCGAATACTTCAGGGTTGCTGCCTTCATTGGTTTGCGCCAATGTGACTGTGCCCTTATCTGTACCAATGACTACTTGGTTAGTCTCGTCTTTATAAGTCGCTTCGACTTTTAGCTCAGGTGAGCATAAGTAAGTCATCTGCGTCAAACCAGTATTAACATTGGCAACCGTGTCATCCTCTACTTCATTGAGCGATGCATCATCAGTTTCTACCACGGTATCACTAGGATCAGCTGGATCAGCTGACATCGGCACTGACTCTTCAGCATTGATACTGTCCTCTAGGCTCGGCTCTGGCTCTTGCTGCTGCTGGCAAGCACTGATAGTAATGGCACTGGCAAGTAAACCAGTCATAAATGCAGTAGTACGCAATTGTTTTAATTGTCCTAGATTCATTATTATCTCCCAGATTTATATGTTAAATACTATACCGTGTCCGTATATGCGCGCCTATGCTGAATTTGTAAACAATAACGGCAAAATACTAAAGTTTTAGCTATGTAGCCAATCAATATTCGTAAAAATACCTATAGCTGCTAACAGCTATAGGTATTTGAGGTAATCATTCACCTAAAAAATATAAGTGTTAGATTTTACCGTGACATTGTTTGTATTTTAAACTAGAACCACAAGGACAAGGCGCATTACGACTGATATTCATACCTGCATAAGGGTTCGGCTCAGCATCAATAGCAGTATTATCATCGCCATTAACACTCACATTAGCGCCTGCTGCCGCTACGCCACTACCAAGATTCACACGCATCTGACTCTGGTTATTACTGCTGCGTTCGCTTTGATTTTGAGGACGCGGTGCTGGTTGTGGCTCACCTGACAAGTTATCGACATCACTATGCTCGAACTGCATTTGCATACGTTCAGCATCTGCACGTTGCTGTGCTTCTAGGGCCTCTAACTCTTCTTTGGTCGGGATATGCACGCGCGATAAATCTTGTACTGTCTCTGACTTAATAGCACCCAGCATCATTTGGAATAACTCAAACGACTCACGCTTATATTCTTGCTCAGGGTTCTTCTGTGCATAGCCGCGCAAATGAATACCTTTACGTAGCTGATCCATCTGTGTTAAATGCTCTTTCCAATGCTTATCGAGACTTTGGAGCATAAAATGACGTTCAAGCTGCGCGGCGCTTTGCTCGCCCATCTGCTCACGGCGACCATGATAATGCGCAAGCGCAGTCTCAATAATTTTTGCACGTAAGCCTTCTTCATCAAGACGACGGTCTTCATCGAGCCAATCATTGAGTGGCATATAGAGCTTGAACTCTTCTTCAAGCTCATCTTCTAACCCATCAATATTCCATTGATCATCAACAGAACCTGGCGGGATAAACTGACTAATCATGGCATTATAGACTTCATGATGCATCACTTCGATGGCCTCTAACAAGTCCATATCAGCAAGTAAGTCATCACGCTGACCATAGATAACTTTACGCTGCTCATTGGCCACGTCATCATATTTCAGCAAGTTTTTACGAGCATCAAAATCACGGCTCTCAACTTTACCTTGCGCGTTTTCAATCGATTTCGATACCATTTTATGCTCAATGGCTTCGTCTTCTTTAAGACCCATGGCGCGCATCATATTAACCACGCGGTCACCTGCGAAAATACGCATTAAGTCATCTTCGAGCGATAAGAAAAAGCGCGACATCCCAGGGTCACCTTGACGACCCGCACGACCACGGAGCTGGTTATCAATACGGCGGGATTCATGGCGCTCAGAGCCGACAATATGCAAACCACCAGCCGCGACCACTTGATCGTGCTTGACTTGCCATTGCGCTTTTAGTCGCTGCATTTCTTCTGGACTGACTGAGTCGATATCTTCAATAAATGACTGCCAGTTACCGCCCAAGATAATATCGGTACCACGGCCTGCCATGTTCGTCGCAATGGTAACTGCTTTTGGACTACCCGCCTGTGCAATGATTTCAGCCTCACGCTCATGCTGCTTAGCGTTTAGGACATTATGCTTAACACCTTCTTGATCCAGCAAATAAGACAATTCTTCACTGGCTTCAATCGTCGCGGTACCCACTAGAACTGGAGCGCCTTTTTCTTGAATCTCTTTAATCTCGCGAATAATGCCTTTATATTTGCCTAATTTGGTTAAGAAAATCTGATCATCCATATCAACCCGTGCAATGGGCTTATGGGTTGGAATCACAATCACATCTAAATCGTAAGTCGACTTAAACTCTGCCGCTTCAGTATCAGCAGTACCAGTCATACCTGACAGCTTATCGTACAGACGGAAGAAGTTCTGGAAAGTAGTAGTCGCAAGCGTTTGGTTTTCTGCTTGAATCTCAACGTTTTCTTTGGCTTCTACCGCTTGATGCAGGCCTTCTGACCAACGACGACCTGGCATCGTACGACCCGTGTTTTCATCAACGATGACCACTTCGCCTTCATCGACGATATAATGGACGTTTTTGACAAAAATATGGTGGGCACGAATAGCCGCTTGTACGTGAGCTAATAATGGCAAACGACTTGGGCTATATAGACTTTCATTTTCACCAAGCTCGCCTACTTCAATTAAGAAGCTTTCGATTTTCTCGTAGCCTTTTTCACTGATTTCGATTTGACGGTTTTTCTCATCAATCCAAAAATCTTCTTCTTCGTTATTCTTATTGGCTTCTTCATCTTTTGAGCGTATTAGCACTGGAATAATGGTATTAATCAGTGCATACATCCGCGATGAATCTTCGGCTTGACCCGAAATGATCAATGGCGTACGTGCCTCATCGATTAAAATAGAGTCAATTTCATCAATAATACAGAAGTTTAGCGGACGCTGCTTTTTTTCAGCTAGGCTAAAGACCATGTTATCGCGTAGATAATCAAAGCCGTATTCGTTGTTGGTACCGTAGGTAATATCCGCTTGATAAGCATCAACTTTTTCTTGTGCTGGCTGCTGCGAGTAAATCACCCCAACCGTCAATCCCAAAAAGTTAAATAGTGGACGGTTTAAGTCCGCATCACGAGCGGCCAAATAATCGTTGACCGTGACCACGTGGACGCCTTTACTGCTAACCGCATTCAGATAAATAGCCAAGGTCGCCATCAAGGTTTTACCCTCGCCGGTCTTCATCTCAGCGATTTTGCCTTCGTGCAAGGTGATACCACCGATTAGCTGCACATCATAGTGACGCATGCCTGTGATACGTAAGGAGGCTTCGCGGCAGACGGCAAACGCTTCTGGCAATAGCGCCTCTAAGCTTTCGCCTTTTTGAAAGCGCGCTTTGAACTCTTCTGTTTTTTGTTGTAGTTGTTCATCAGACAGGGCTTGCACGCCAGCCTCTTGGGCATTAATCTTGGTGACCACTTTGCGCATACGCTTAAGTTCACGGTCGTTTTTGGTGCCAACTACACTGCCTACAATCTTTGATAACATAATTTTTTAACCTATGGAAATATTCGATAATTAGCACGGATAGTACGGAGAGTTAAAGCCCAGCCTGAGCCCTATCATCACCTGACATCACTCCCTAACTAAGTATCACCCAATAAAGTGTGTCGTCATTATATATGGTTATGACGCTGATGGATACAAGGGCAATAGGCAGATATTTGCCTGCGCCGAAACGCGACAGGTCATGTTAAAATAGGGTTTATTTTTCATCACCTCTCGCTATTTCGACACTATAGTCAGTGCAAAATAAAAGAGGTATCTATACTGCTGGTATAAATTTTCCTCGCTTGCTGTGCGCTTTGCCAGACATAGGCTTCGTAACCTATATTTTGAAAGCAAGCATTCCAGTAGCACTGCGCTTTTTTTAAGTTGAATCTACTACACTTATGATGAACTCAAAGCTATATATAGTGAATTACTATTCTCAATGTTGTATAAACATGAAAGACTAGATTTGAAAAGTTGTAAAAATAGAGTCTAGCGTTCTTTACCCAAATGCTATGAAAACAAACCTGTTAGTTTTATCAGCAATATTTAAGCCAAACCATATAAGAGATCATGCATGACTGTTAAACCGTCTGATGTAAACCACGCTTCTACTGAAATTTTGACCATAGGCGACGCTGTCTACGATTTGGCCCATCATACGCCGATGATGGTGCAATACCTGACCATGAAGGCACGCTATCCAAACGCATTATTGCTATATCGGATGGGCGACTTTTATGAGCTGTTTTTTGATGATGCCAAGCGTGCAGCGCAGATTCTAGATATTACCCTTACCCGCCGTGGTAACGATAAAGCAGGCAATACTATCGCCATGGCAGGCGTACCGTTTCATGCCGCTGATAGCTATATGGCACGGCTAATTTCGGCTGGGCAAACGGTAGTGGTTTGTGAACAAATTGATGAATCAGCCGATAGTAATAATTATCCAAGCATTGGCGAAAGAAGTAAAAAAGACAACTCGCTGCAAGGTAGCGCTAAAGGCATTAATAAAACCAATAATAAAACAGGCACTAAAGCTAAGCCGCCCACTATCATGCGCCGTGAAGTAGTCAAAACGCTGACCGCTGGGACGATTACCGATGATGCATTAATAGCGCCTAATCATACGCCTACTGTTGTCGCTATCGACATCGCCATTCCTACATTAAGAGCAAAAAACAACAGCAATCAGCCATTACAAGCGGCAGTTAGTCAATTAGACTTGGCGGCAGGTACACTTACCACGCAAACGCTAAACGTAGATAGCAGTATAAGCTCTGAAAATAAAAGCTCTGAGAGTACAAATAGCGATGTAGAAAACTTGCAAGCGCAAATGCTGACCGTTTTGGCACGCTTTGCACCTAGTGAATGTATCGTCAGTGAAGCTATCAGTGAGGACTGGTTGCTATGGTTACGTCGCCATCTTGACTGCCCTATTATAGAAGTAGCGGCCAATGACTTTCACCGTGAGCATGCAGCTGCAACCCTTTGCCAGCAGTTTGAAGTACAGCGCCTTGACGGTTTAGGTATCAGCGATGCGCCACTGAGTCAGTCTAGCTGTGCGGCGCTGATTCATTACGCAAGGCAGACGCAGCAACGTCATGTGCCACAAGTTAACCAACTTATCGTTGAATATAGTGACGACTATCTGATTATAGATGCCAATAGCCAGCAGAATCTTGAGCTATTTACCCCGGTTAGTGCTAATGGAACGTCACTAATATCGGTACTTAATCACTGCAAAACCCCAATGGGTCGACGCTTATTAGTACAGCAAATGAAGCGTCCACTACGCCAGCATGCGCGTATCAATCAGCGTTTGGATGCGATAGCTAGTCTGCTAGCGGTAAGTAAGGAACAAAACAATTCTACTGATATAAATTCTACCTTCATCACCCATTTACGTGACACTCTAAACGCCATTGGTGATATTGAGCGTATTAGTAGTCGTATCGGTCTGATGAGCGCCAAGCCTCGTGACTTGCGCAAGCTTGCTGACGGTATTGCTAGTAGCAATCAGTTGACTACCCTATTAACTGAATCTGGTATCAATTCTGAACATACTGGTTTACTACCGATGCTTATGCAGCAATTGCCTGCCCAGTTACCGGCGGTACAAGCGGTCGCCGACCTTATTGAGCGCGCCATTATCTTAGAGCCTCCTGCCCATATCCGTGACGGTGGTATGCTCGCCGCTGGTTATGATGAAGACCTCGATCGCTTAACCCATCTACATGATAATATTCAAGCGACCCTTGATGAGATGGCGGAACGCACGCGAGAAGAGTGTCAGCTACCAAGTTTAAAAGTCGGCTTTAATAAAGTCAGTGGTTTCTATTTTGAGCTACCTAAGATGCAGGCTAAAAATGCGCCCAGTCACTTTATCCGTCGCCAAACGCTCAAAAATGCTGAGCGCTTTATCACTGATGAATTAAAAGAAGTCGAAACCGAATATCTTAGCGCGCAAACGTTAGCACTGGCACGAGAAAAGCAGCTTTATCAGCAATTACTCACCATTCTCGGAACTCACTTGACTGAGCTGCAACAGTTGAGCGCGGCTATCGCCCAAATAGATGTGCTTAGCAATTGGGCACAGTTAGCCATTACGCATCATTGGCAACGTCCAGTCATGCATAGTGGCTCGTCAAATAACGAGATAAATAATACAGACACGAAGAAAAATAATAACACTCAGCAAAATCAACTTAGCTTTTTAAGCCCTGTTCAAAGCCAATTAGCAAATCAAACGGAAAATCAAACCAGTATTGATATCAAAAAAGGTCGTCATGTCGTTGTTGAGGCGGCTTTGAATCCGGTCAATGCTAATAACAGAAATAGTAACAGTCATATTAATAATAGAAACGCTAATACTGAACATCCTAGCCACTTCGTTGCCAATGACTGCGTGCTTGGCAGCTCTGAGTATCCTGAACGATTATTAATCATTACTGGCCCTAATATGGGTGGCAAATCGACCTTTATGCGCCAGACTGCGCTGATTGTCCTACTTGCTCATTGCGGTAGCTTTGTACCAGCCGAGCACGCATATATTGGTGATATCGACCGTATTTTTACCCGTATTGGCTCAGCCGATGATCTGGCCGGTGGCAAATCGACCTTTATGGTGGAGATGATTGAGACCGCCAATATTCTGAACTTGGCTACTAATAAATCCTTAGTGCTCATGGATGAAGTTGGACGCGGTACGGCTACCACTGATGGACTGGCTATTGCTCATGCTTGTGTCAATCGGCTGCTAGAGATTGGCTGTCTGACCTTATTTGCCACTCACTATTTTGAGCTGACTCAGCTAGCAAATAACCAGTTAGCGGACAACTATGATAGAAAACGCCAAAATAAACAGAATGGTATTCGTAACGTCCATGTCGCGGCAAGCGATGTCGATGGGCAACTGCTATTGCTACATCAAATACGCGAAGGTGCAGCCAGCTCCAGCTTTGGACTGCACGTTGCCAAAATGGCAGGCATTCCAACCCAAGTGCTCAACGATGCCAAACGCTATCTTATTAACAATTTAACCGCTGAGCAGGCAAAAAGTATTGATGACAAAAATGAATTAGCTAAGTCGGCAAACGATAAAGGCCAGCAGCTCGATAACAGTCATATAACTGAGACGAATGTAAAATCCAATGCTCAAGCAAGCTATTCAGCCGATAATAAACAACAAAAACAATTGCTTAGCTTACATGATAAACTTATGAATACTGATCCTGACAGCCTAACACCCAAGCAAGCACATGATTTGCTCTATAATCTTAAACAACTCATTAGTTGTTAAAGGGAATTGTTAAATAAGCCTAAAAGCGTTAAAATACGCCTTATTTTTCACTTATTCTATTTAGGGTATATCATCAATTAGCACATTGATACATTTAGTGGTCTTAAAATGGCTAAATTTTGCTAAACATCGTCAGAAGTCTTGTCAATATGTTCATATTTACGGCAATTTCTTCCTTGTTTAGCGGCAATTTTTCTCATTTTAAGCCTCACGATCTAAATGATGACATGCCCTAGCCATAAACAGGTAGACAGCACTATGACCTTTGTCGTTACAGATAACTGCATCCTTTGCAAACACACCGACTGTGTGGAAGTCTGCCCTGTGGACTGCTTTTACGAAGGGCCAAACTTCCTCGTCATTGATCCCGATGAGTGCATTGACTGCGCGCTATGTGAGCCTGAATGTCCTGCCAATGCAATCTTCTCTGAAGATGAAGTACCGAAAGGGCAAGAGATTTTCACGCAGCTGAATGAAGAGCTGGCACAAAAATGGCCAAACATTACTGAGATGAAAGACAGTCTGCCAGACGCTGAAAAGTGGGATGGTGTAGAAGGTAAGATTCAGTATTTAGAGAAGTAGCTTTTCAAACAAGCTTTTTATTAGATATTCAAAACCATTTAACGGTATCATACGGTTAGATGGTTTTTTATTGTTTCAATTTTTGCCGTTATAGAGTGCGCCCCGCGCACCATTTATCAGCCTTCTAATTATAGGTAGATCTCAATATGACCTTTGTCGTTACAGATAATTGCATTCTTTGCAAATACACCGACTGTGTGGAGGTCTGCCCTGTGGACTGCTTCTACGAAGGGCCGAACTTCCTCGTTATCGATCCCGATGAGTGCATCGACTGCGCGCTATGCGAGCCTGAATGCCCTGCCAATGCAATCTTCTCTGAAGATGAAGTACCGAAAGGACAAGAGATTTTCACTCAGCTCAATGAAGAGCTGGCGCAAAAATGGCCGAATATCACTGAGATGAAAGGCCCGTTACCATACGCTGAAAAGTGGGATGGTGTAGAAGGTAAGATTCAGTATTTAGAGAAGTAGCTGTCTAAACAGACTTTGTATTATCCAAAGAAAAACCACCTAACGGCAATATGCTATTAGGTGGTTTTTTATTGTCTAAATTTACTGGCACGCCTGTGGTAAATACGCTTTAGGTATCCCTGCTGATGGCGTACATTGCCAAGAACCATCAGCGCTACGATCAAGGCTAAGGCTCTGATTGGCTAAATAGTTTAGATTTTGAATATGGCAAACGACTGCGTCAGGCGTGATTGCATTTATTTTTGGGGCTGTCACGCCAAACTGACAATAATTCGTTGTCTCTGGCATATTAAGACCGTCTGGAGAAAAGCCCGTTACTCCTGCACCCTCGTTCATTAATATCTGGTATGGTAGCTTAAAATGACTCAGCTCTTGATAAATAGAAGTTAGTTGTGCCTGTTTAACTCTTATTTGATAGCCAGTAGTAGCTATAGCTGCCAAAATACCAATAACAGCGATAACTATCATCATCTCTATCAAAGTAAAGCCTGACTGAACGGTAATTCGTTGACTGAATTTTGATAGAATCATGGTAGATACCTTACTATACTATAGAATAATTCATTGGCACGTACATCACTCATCAAAATTTTTGGGTATAAAAAAGCCAAACATAATGTTTGGCTTTTTGAGTAATATTTATATTTTTCGTATTATAAATTATATTAAATCTTATAATTTCTTAGCTAATTACAGTCAATGAACTATCAATGGCACAAGATTTATTTTCGAATTTCTCTTCTACGTTACTGATGCATTTCCAAGTTCCATCTTCAGTACGAACAAGCTGTACTTGTTTGCCATTGATACCTGGGTTACCACTATCAAAAGTAACTTGGATAGCACCTGAACCTTTTTTTCTATCTGCGATTTTAACAGTACCGAATGATGGGCTAACGATACCTAAGTCTTCTGGTCTTTCTCCACGTATGGCAGCTTTAGCATCACCTGCTCCATCCGATGTTTCAGGAACTGCTGCTTTAGGTTCAGTTGTACCATCAGGGAATTCACCATATTCCATCACATACTCTTCCAAACCAGTCTTATTCGCAGTTATAGTAGATACTGCTGCAGCAATATTAGCACGGCCTACATAGTTCTGATACTGTGGGATAGCAATCGCAGCTAGAATACCGATGATCGCAACAACGATCATTAGCTCGATTAGGGTAAAACCTTTCTGTGTAGTAGCGTTCATAAGAACTCCTTTAAATAATATAATGACAGCGTAGCCAATTCTTAGTTAGGCATATATACCTGTCGTCAATGATACAAAATGAACGCTAGGATATAGCGCTTATCGTCTTGATAAGATTGTTGCAGGTACTGTGCCAACTTTTTAAAGGAATAGATTATTAAGTTGAGTGTCTTAGATTTGTCATATCCACATACGTAACGAACGGTTATATTTAACAGATAAACGGTATAAACCATTCATTTTATTTCTAAATTGGATGAAATATAAACAAGAAGTAATTTTAAAAAAATAAATGGTATGCCGATGTGAAGTATGAATGGTTGATTTATAGCAATTAACTAACGATAACAATTTTCGTCATAACGCTATTGTTGCTACATTATTACTGAAAATTGTCACTCTAAATAAAGCGTAGAAATTGCTGATTTTGAAGGCTGACATTTTTCGTCAGCATTGTTTGAAGGGGTGTTGCGAGAATGGCTTAGACAATGCAATTAAGCTCTAGTTCCATTCTTTGCCAATGCCACATGTTGTTGCTCGACATTTGACCCCTTGATGATTGAGAGTAAGTACGCCATCGCTTACCATTTGTTGACCTGCCATCGGCGTTGCTGTAATAGTCCATTTTTCAGTGAGCGGATTAGGTGTAAAAGTAACTGTATACAGAGCACCCTGGATAGGATAACTACCGCCTAAACCTGCTGTCAAGGTATTACTATACTTGCCTTGTGCCAGCTTACGACTTTCAATCTGTGAAGCAATATTTTGCATTTCAGTCATCATATCCACACGCTTGGTCTTTATTACATATTGCTGATAGCTAGGATAAGCAATAGCAGCCAATATACCGATGATAGCGACGACGACCATCAGCTCCATAAGGGTAAAGCCTTTATCGCGTTTCATTTTACTTTGCATTACCAGCTCTCCGAATAGGAGCCACAACTGCTAGATGCTAACTTCACGCTAGTATCGCTATTCTTGGTTTTACATTGCAAGCCACTGCTACTTAATAATATTTTGCTGGCGGTAGCGTAGTTACTACTAGGCACTGCCATCATTTTCCAGGATCGACCAACGACATTACTCACAGTACCACCAGTATCGGCATTCACTAGACTTTTGGTGGTATCTGTTCCATCAACTAGACTAATCTTGTAACGATAGTTGCTGGCATTACTGTTCTTTGGTAGATAAATAGTTGTGTTGTCAGTTTCATCAAACCCATATGTCATATCTCCATCCTTATTTACGCTTTTTTTGGGTACAAAGCCTTTGTAGGTTAGAGCGGAGGCTCGCCAGCGGCTAAGCTCTATCTCTAGCCGCTTCATTTGAGACTGCGCTTCTAGCTCTGCATTGCGTATGACATATTGACGATAAGAGGGCATGGCAATCGCTGCTAATATAGCAATAATCATCACTACTATCATCAACTCAATCAGCGTAAAGCCTTGATTATGAGAGCTGCGAGTGCGACTATCAGCAGATAGGATATACTTATTGTTCATAATCGTTTTATCCTAGTCAGAAGACTTTCGATACCAACTCTGAGTATCAAGTACATAGCCACTTGTATTACCAAATATGCCTGCCGATCCCATACCACCTGTATCAGAAGGTCTGCTACTTCCATTGACACTATGAGGTAAAACGTCAGGTACTGTATCTATAAAACTTCTATCACCGTAGCCACTACGGTTTTGATCAACAACCTGTTCTGAGAATGTCTGGTTGCCTATTAGCACTTGAACATTGGTAAATTCTTTACTAAAAGCGCCCAACGACAGCTCTTGTATCCCTTTACCGGCCCGTACAAACCCACCTGTACCGTTTTTAGAGGTATCTGCCTCACAGATCCCCCACGGGAGACAATACAGTTGACGCTCTGAGCCGCCGACTACTTGAGCAGAACAGGTATTGACGGTAGTGTCATACTGCATCTCAGGGCTATAAGCGGTCATATAGTAGACACCACCCATTGCTAAGCCTGTACCCATACTTTTGACATGCTTGATATTTGAATAACCGTCAAAATAGGTCAATGGGTAGCTCCATCCTTGAAACACCCCACTTTGCATTGCTGCTATCACGCCAGACTTAGTCTTTGCTACTCCTGGAGTCACACCAATAGGTGTTGTTACCTTGTCAAAAGGTAGTGACGCTAATTTATCTAGCGTCAACTCATTCGCTACTAAGGTAATCTTGTCGCCATACAAGTTTTGATCGACGATATCTCTGTCTAAAATGCCAAAGACTCGGTTAGCTTCTAATAAGCTATTGCGATGTCGTGATAATGGACTGCTACGATCACCTGAGGCGATATTTACAACGGCGATTCGCTGTCCATTAGTACCATCAGGCTGAAAGAAGCTCACTGAAGGTTGAACATAGAATCGATACTGCAAGCCTTTGGTAGCCAAAAGCTTTGATGTAGCGTCACTGGTACTATCTCCGCTAGTATTGAGCACTCTAGTAACGCGGCGCACAAAGGTATTGAGACCTGCGGTTGAGCTCAAGCTTTGACCATTCTGCAAGTCTACGCGGTACACTTGTCCACCTAAATCACCAAAATATAAATGGTCAATTAATCCATCGTTGTCACGATCTAGCGTCGTAATCTCACTTACGATACTATGCTTCATGGATGACACACTGACGTTTTTGCCGCCTGCAGTTGCTCCTGAAATAGAGGCAATCAGCACTCCTGTATCCGCATCGGCAATATATACCGCGTTGCCTTTTGCTTGAGCAATACTGCTACAGCCACTGATATTGTTTATGGTTGAATTCAGTCTAAAGGTAGGGTCTTCATAGCACTTATCATAACCACCACCAAAGATAATGACGTTTTTGATCGCATCGCTACCAGTGCCGACTTTAATCTTACCGACGACAGGCTTTGCCATCGTCATACCTATACGGCTATAACCACTTGTTGTCTCATTAATGGTAAATAGTTTTGTTGGATCAGTGATAGTACTCACGTCCAATCCGTATAGACCTACCCCACCTTTGCTCAGTCCGCCGTATACTTTCATGCTACTTGCTGATACTTCACCACTACCATCAGTAGCAAACGTATATTTGTACTCGCCTGCAGATGTCCACGGTGCATCAACACCAAATACTGGTGGCCGTATCGTCGCATCCGTATTTACAGCCGCATCTTTGAGGGCTTTTGCTTGGCTTTTTATCAGAGCTTTTGGGACAAAAGCAAGCTCCTCTTCACCTGTTTCGGATTTTGCTAAATGCAATGCGCCTTCCATAGAGCCAAACATGACATAATCATCACGGTCACTAGCGTCGGTGGAGATTTGACCAGCATCAGCGTCTATAGTGCCATCACCGTCAGAGTCTTTTTCAGGTGAGTTAATATCGCCCCCATAGCTCACTAGGGTAGGTTGTGAATGCAGTACACCGCCCAATACTTTGACATCACCACTGGGAGTAGTGATAAGTTTTGCAAGCTCAACTTCTTGGTCACTTGCATCCTTTACTTTCTTAATTAGGTTTGCGTCGATATTTATATCGTAGCCTAAAAAGCTTAATAGATATAATTTTTCTTCAGCACCATAACTGCTATCTAAGTCTTCAAATCCTACTAACTTACCAGCGGTCACCGCTACTTTCTTTAAACCAACGTTATTCTCGACATAGACGGCACGAGTGGTATTACTAGCTGCTGTTGGTGACTTAAGACGCGCATAAAAGCCACCTGCGGTAATACGATTATTGATATTAATCGTGTTACCATTTTCATCAACACCTTGATAGTTTTTAGTACTCCATAGATCTCGAACATTTGGGTTTAGATCTGTAGGAAATCTCTTTCCTGTCGTATCTATACCATCTTTATCCCTATTTTCTTTATTCTTTTTATTTTGATCAATATTGACGTATAAGCGCGTATTAGCAGTGGTTCCTGTCGCTGACTTACCGTACAGCGTACCTTGATTGACCTCGTACTTTTTTAAATTACCAGGCCATATTAACGAATTACTCCCTACTTTTGGTTCAAGCATCGGTAAATAGGCATAGGGTTGGATATTTTGCGTGCTTAGTGGATCTTGAGGAATGGTAATCGTCCCAGAAGGTATACTGGCTAACTCGTTGTCAAGTTTGGTAACGAAAGACAACACGCTATTGACAATATCTTTGGAGTCTTTGGCATAATAAAAGCCGCCCTCACCAAAACCGCCTACGCCAGGATATCCTGCAAAACCTGTCTTATCGTCACTTGACTCCATACCTAGATTACATGAGTTCTGTGCGTCTTTATTCGTTAGTAGGTCACAGCGATAGTACTTTTTCTCATAAGGTGTACCATCGGATAAGGTTGATTGTATTGATTGATAGTTACTAGCATTGTTAAAGACATTGAAACTACTACCAAAACCTACCATAGCGGTTTTGATACCTTTAGTATCTAATTTCTTGGCATAATCCCCAATACAGTCCCACCTTGCCTCACCCCCACTAGCAGTATCTGTATTGTTCATTAAACCACTACATTGAAAGCTGTTATCATTTAGTGTTGATTGCATTATATACTGGGTGTAAGATGCGCCATTGTTAGGCTCACCATCTGTTAACATGTATATACCAGTGCCGGCACATTGTGAGCTTTCAGGCTTGATATAGTTGGTATCATTACGGATAACGCCATCATTGGCAGTATCTAAAAAACCACTATAAGTTGAAGTGCCAGCAGCTGTAGAGCTACCCAATACATAAGCGCCAGCTTCTGCAAGAGCTCTCGCAATAGGTGTGCCCCCATAGGGGTCTAAACCAGCAACATACTTTCTTATATTATCTTTTTGCCCATCTTTTAAAGGTTTGGCAGCGACACCGATCTTTCCATACCTCCCATTATTATGACCATAAGATCCCGCGCCAGCACTGATATTGTCACCCATTTTTGGGTTGCGTAGCAGTTTAAATACAGCGGCTTTTAGCGCACTCATTCTATCTAGTCGCCAGTTGGTTGGCACATCGCCTGCAGCGGTTTCAAGCACCGTACGAGCATCTAGAACGCTGGTGTCTATACAATAAGTAATATCATATCTTTCACCATCGTCAAGACGGGTCTGACTAATAAAATTCTCTTTAAAATCTGTAGGGTAAGACCCTCTATTTAGTGCACTTTGTACAGTATCTTTGCTGTCATTACTATAATAACAAGCCTTACCGTTTTTGCCCGTTAGATTAGGCGTATGGTAGGAATAAGTTACGTTCGTGGGCTCAATGACAGTAGTTTTGACCTCTTCCTCTTTAGTACATTTACCCTTGTTGTTGTATCTAGTACAAACAACCTCTGTCCTTGTTACTTCTCTATTTTCTACTACAACGTAATTCCCTCGTTTATAATCAAGGCTACCATAATCCTCCCACAAGCTATCAATACGTGTTCTGCCTTGGGTAAAGTTACCCATACTACCCGACTTATCTAGCATTAGCATGACCGTGGGCTGAATCTCACCAGTAGGCGGCTGATAGATTGATAAATCTCCCAAGGTGTTATAACTTGCAACACCTCTGGTATCGTAACTAACCGCTGCATCAGTAGTAGTCGTGACTGACATACTAATTGCAGATAATGCGAGCGCTAGCGTAGAGACTTTGAACATTGCCTGAGGAGTACATTGCTGCACTAATAATAAGTTAAGCTTTTTCATGTTGTACTCCTTGGAGTGTAAATATTAATACAAGACAGCATTATGTTTAATCTACTCAATCTTTTGAACTTGATGCGCTGGCTGCTTTAGGTGCGCCAGATGCTGTCACGCTCAACATTTTTTGACAAGCTGTGCTGAATGCGTTGCTAGCAGCACCTTTGCCATAGTCTAAGCATTTTTCGGATGTCAATATATTCTCGAGCTTCACATCTTCTACTAGTGTTGTTGCAGGGGCGCCGATACGTGCTAAGCACTGGTTTAATGTCTCATCATAATATTTTATAATATCGTTATCGTCTTCATCTTTTGCCGCGTAGCCGAAGTCAGCAGCGTTTTGATTCGGTTTTTTCAGACACTTCAAGATTTCGCTTTCTTTTGCTTGAGTCAGTCCTGGCAAAAACGAGGTACTAAATAGACGAAAATTAGGTGAACTACTGTTGGTGTTATTAGTTTGTATTGATACCTCTAACGGTACAAATTCGAAAGGTTGTGCCGTTACCATGCCGCTACTAGGCCTAGTAATAGCCACTTGAGTCATGACATTGTTGCGAGCACTACTAAAATCTTCCGCTTTACTGACACGACAGAAGCCTCCTGAGCTTGAAGCACCTGTTGTCAGCTTGCTACCGCCACTTGGGTCAATTACAGTGGCTTCATTCATTCTAAAAAAATAGGAGGCACGTGGACGATAGCAAAAAACAATTTGATCACCGCGATTTTCCTCTGCACCTATATTCATAAAATAGCCAAACATACCAGCTGAGCTAAGCGCAAGATTCTTTTGGATCACTGCCTCATTGTCGGTTATGTCTATATTGACAAGCTGCTCAATACTTTTATTGGTATTATCTGCTGTAGTAAGCAGTAAAGTTTCTGCTTGTTCACTCGTCGCAAGTTTTAAGTCTGTAGTACTGTTTCTAACCGCTATTGAGCCTGCTGAAATAATTAAGACTAAAAATAACAACACGACGATCAAGGCAGCGCCTTGCTGTCCGGTGGGTATAGATGAGAGATTTTTCATAATATTCCACCTTGTTATGAGTTTTTTTGTCTTGCATTTCGTAAAGCAATTTCATTTTGGAAAACGAAGCGTAAGTACTTTTTTTCTACATCTGTTGCATCAGTTTTAAGTTCGATGTCTTTATCCAAAACCGAAAACTCATTAGACAGCTCTGATGTCTGAACTATATTATTAGAACGTATGATTCCGCCCACCTTTACTGAGATAACATCAGGTTTGTCTACCGATTCAGTGTATTGCTTGACAGTGTAATAACGAATTTCGTCAGCCTCGTTTGTTCCTAGCAAAACATCAAAGTAGTCCATATTTTGAATCACTACTCCACCTTTTTCTCCAAAGTCTCTTATCAGGTTCTTAGCTGTTAGTACTGTAGAGGGCTTGTCCGCTTTACCTTGCTCTACATAATCATCCATATCTTCAGTGATATATCTGCCAGCATCGCAATATAGGGATAGCTGATTGGGTTTAGAGGCGTTTTGAGCATTTAAATAGTAACGCTCTATAATAATTTGACCGCCGATAACTTTTTTGACTTTGTTAATATTTACCTGTCTTGGACCCAAAGCCGGATTACCTTCGCAGTCAAACATGTCCTGCGGTGCTCTGAACTGTATAGTCAACTGTCCGCTTGGTTGGTTTGTCGCTGTCATAGCTGACCATTGATTACCTGCACCTCTGTTCGTTGTCACATCACCTGTATTAGTCAGTAATGCAAGAGGGATATCTTTATTGCCATTCAATTTTATATTCTTTAAATTACCTGTTTGAGTCAAAACTATTCCTGCTCCCTCGTTGGTATCATTAATAGTGTCTGCAAGACCCAAATTTGCAAGTCGAACATGATCTTCTAATACAGGTATGCCAAAGACATTGGAATCTATAATACTTGAACCTGCTTCTTGCAGCGTTACTGATCTGACGTTAGCTATATAGACTTGCATCACTGCTGCTGATATTAATAATCCCAAAACTAATGAGATCATCAACTCTATCAAGGTAAAACCTTGTTGTGTCATGAGTAGCCGTTTAATAGGCTTTTGAGATGAGGGGCCATGTAAAATAAACATTAATAAGCCTCCATGATAAAACATGAGGCACCTGGTTTATAAGTTCCATTGGCATCTGTACAGGAGTATTTTTCGTCATTCATAGTTGGTTTAGTCTGACTCCACGCAGCAATGATACACTGACGTTCATTCATATCGCTGGTATCTGTACAGACCTCCATATTCAACGCAATATCTTTTTCACAAGCTGAGTTGAGAATCATCCCAACATTGTGGTTGACTGCTTCATCTATACTACAGTTGCCTGCATTGCAATCGGGTGCGGCAGCACTATAAGCTTTAACATCCTCGCAGTAGGCGCTTATAACATAATCACTATCAGCTTTTTTACTAACCTTATAAACCTTGTTTACTTGCTCTCTATAAATCGGACCGCTATTGGGTAATATCCGCATACTTTCCGATAAAGCTTTCATTGTAGATATTGATCGAGTACGCATAAGGCTTTCATCAGTAGCTTTTATGGCATTCATTTGCATAGCACTGAATCCTAGTACAGCCACTGTCAATAACAACAACGCCACCATAACTTCGATTAATCCAACACCTTTCTGAGACACTTGTGTTTTCATCAACAACTCCCAGTATTTGTAGTATTGATATTAGCGATACTACTAAGACTTACCTGTCTAGGAGTTTCATTAGTAGAAGCGCTGTCACAAATGGTATAGGTAACATTGGCACCGCCGAACATTACTTTGTTGGGTTGAAAGGTAACAGCAGTGACACTAGTAGGCACAATGATTTGATTGACAATACTTTGACTATGAACGTTATAAGTAGAAAGAGGATTACTACCATCCAATACAGTAACTGTCTTAGGGTTGGCATTAGCGTTATATAGAACGGTAATATTTTGACGACGTATGATACTTTCAGCTTTCGCTTCTTTTAACGCATTTTCTATCGTTGAAGCTGTCGACTTCACCCGTTGGTTGGCTAACTGATTACTGATGTTAGGGGCAGCGATACTGACGATAATGGCAAGCACAGCGATAGTCACCATTAGCTCAATCAGAGTAAACCCTGCGCTGGTTGCTGGTCGTTGGCATGATGAGCTATACAAAGATGCGTTCACATCAATATCCTATTAATAACAGCTAAAAATTTATCAAGGCATAAGAAACGAGCATGAATGTATCTCATCTTTTGCTGATTCTTCAGAGATTTGTTGCAATATTCATTCCATTGCATTTATTAAACAATATTCAGCGTGTCCCTATAGACGATACGTCTTGTAGAGATTTTTTAATGGCATAAAATATAAGAAGCATGAGAATTGAGAAAAGTTAATGTAACATAGAAACAATACAGTATCATTATTTTACATAAAAATATTTATCGTAGATTATTCATTAACATCAATGGTTATTTGTTATTGCTACCATGTGCAAGTGCATAGGCAGATAGATGATAAGGATAAGAGGCAGGAGCACTGATTTTGTTATGAAGGGAGTTTTGATCATGAAAGGAGGATTCGCCATATAGCGTCCGAGCTAATGCTTGTAGACTTGCACCGGTAGTCGCTACGTCATCGAATAGTAATACGCGTTTGACAGGTAGTAGCTCATTAAGCAAAAAAGCATCGTTCAAGTTGGTTAGGCGTTCTGCACGTGTCAGACCTTGCTGACTGACAGTATGATCGATACGCTGAACACCGCGCCAAATGGGAATATCCCAATGTTTGGATAAATAGGCAGACAGGATGGTCACTGGATCAAAACCGCGCTCAGCTAGGCGACTGGGTGTGGTAGGCATCGGTAAGATTACGCTATTACTGCTATGACAGCCCATTGGTCTTGGTAGCTGGCGTAATACATGTACCAATAGAGGTAATTTGGTCATGTCTTCATGATGTTTAAAAGCGCGAATGGCTTGTCGAATTGGATAGTCGTAATAAGTCGCTGCTTGGACGGGCAAAGAGATGCTTGCGGCAATATCCACATTAAAGACTGCAGGTAGCCACGCTATATTGTCTTGGCAGAGGGGGCACAAAAGACCTGTGCTCAATCGCTGATATATATGATTATGATGTGAGGGCGCGGTAACGCTAGATACTTGCGATGCGCTACGATGGATATGACATAGCTGACAGCGTAGATTGATATACTCTGCCAGCCATAGGCCAATTTGATATGGAGCTAAGCGCTGCATCATTAGATTGGTTTTTATTAAAACCCTTTCCAATCGTTGAGCACTATCCCAACACCAACAGACGTGTTTTCATGGTTATAATCAATAATTGATTCGCCATAACCTTGGAACAGCTGCACAAAGCCATTGACGTTTTTCGTTAATGGATAAACGTAGTCAATCTGTGCAGCGCCTTTATTAGTATCAGTGTTATAGCGTAAAGTAGTACTGATACTTTGCTGATTAGGCAGGTCATATAACAAAGTTAAATCACCATGACCCATATAATCTGTGATATCTGGATTATCATCGCTATCATCATCTTCATTATTTACTCGCGCCCATATACGCGGAATAACTGAGAGCTTGCCCCATTCAGCAGCACCTATTAGATAAGCGCGGTTCCATGAGCGTGATATAGGATCAGACTGACCATTTGAGTGATGCACAGCCCCTACCCCTAACATGCGCAAGCGTCCACCGAATGGTAGGTTGGCTGTCACTGGTTGGGTTAAGAAAATCTCTGGCTGATAATCGGTCGCACGAAATGCTCTTGAATCGTCTTCGTTATAAACCTGCCAATGCGACTGCTGAGTATAGCCAAACCATAAGTCAGCGCTAGTATCGAACAAATCTTCAGCCACTTTGGTTTTTAGAGATAACTGGAACTTCAATTCTGTATTACGTATATCGTTAGAAGAGTACTCTCTTCCTGGTTCGTCTACATTACTTGACGTTGGGTTAAGGTTAGGATCAGCGGTATAAAATATAGGCAGTACATAGTTAGGATTATGTGGTCTTGCCGTCCACGTACCGCGCTCACTGTTTTTATCAAGATCGTAGGCTAGACTTAATGGTGTATATCTCTCAATATCTGTTTGAGTGACGCCTGCTTCCTCTAGGATTTGGGCTTCCCCTTTAGTCAATCCGACCGTATCTAGGCTTCCGTTAGAGGTTGACTGACTATTAAGCTCTCCGTTATTACCGTTGGTAGCGGTTTCTTCTTCTGCAAATACTACTTGCGGATTACCTGTTATGGTCGTTCTAAAAGTCTTCGCCAGATCTAGCGGTTGTTTAGTCATTGTATAGCTAGGAACTTGTCCTATTTCTGCTACCTTATCAAAGCAGGCCAAGCGTGCCGCACTAGTCTGTACTTGCGTACATTCAATAAATAGCTCTGATTGCCTTGCAGCATAGTCGCTATTTTTATAATCACTTTCTTTATAAGTGCTTTCTTTGACAGATGCATTAACAGGCTTATTTAAATTTTCGGCTTGCTTGTAGATAGCTTGTGACGCATTCCTATCCTCATATTCAACAGCTGCATCTTTTACAAATATTTCATTATAGACCGGACTGCTATCTGCAGCATGTACCTGCATGGTGAAGCAAGTTAGTGCTATACCGACGGCAAGACTCAAACGGGTTTTAGACCCTACATAAGCGGTAGCTTGGTAAACAGTAATAGGGCTTACGGCCTGACGCTGCGAGATAGTATGAACAAACATAGGTGTCCTTGGTCTTAATTGGCATTATCGCCGACAGATTATCTGAAGTTACTCAAATTATTAAAGTTACTGAAACTAAAGAGCAAAAGTTACTAAAACTAAAGAACAAGCATAATATATAGATTACAGTCACTACGTTTTGCTAGTACAACTTTAGTATTGTTGCTTTAGTGTAATAAAGATACGCGCATTATACTAGAATTATCCGTACTTAGTACAATCTTAAATTGCTAACATTGCTCTTTATTAGATTCCCAAACCTACTTTAAAGTAAAAAAACCATCGTTCTAACTTATTGATAATTTAAGCCATTCTTATCAATCAAGCTGTCTGAATGATATACCGTTCAATCATGACACTACTCATTAACAAGCTCACCTCTACAATTTACCAGCCTACATTGCTTAGTATTGGTAACGTACCATGTGACATTTCTGCAATATATATTCAGGTATTTGACAGCTAAAAAAAGAGCCAGCAACTGTGTAATAACAGTATGCTGACTCATATATGATGCTAAGTGTTACTGGTGCTGCGTTACTTATTGAGCATAGTTAATGTCTCTTCAAACTCTGAACGTCCAATTTCACCAACTTGCTGATTCACTAATTGGCTATCTTGATAATATAATAATGCTGGCGGCCCAAATAACTTGTAGCGCGCTAAGATTGCTTTGGAGTCTGCCGAGGTTTCAGTGATATCAAGTCTGACCAGTTGCCAATCTTGCATCTGTGCTGGACGACTACGGAATAAATTTTTATCCATAATTCGGCATTCGATACACCAATCAGCAGTCACATCAACGATGACCTTGGGATTTGCGGCAATAATTGCATCTAATTGCGCAAGCGTCGTAACGTGCTCATCATTCGCACTACTATTACCAACCGCTTGACCATTAGCCGACTGTAGCATCATCGGTGCAGCGCTCAGTGACGCTAACGGATGTAAACTATCATCATTACCTAGTGCCGCGCCAATAATCAAACAAGCTGCCCAAATACCAGTCACTAAACCAAGTGCTTGGGTAAGCATCCGGCCACGACCCAGCCAGCTCCACGCCCATGTCGCCACAACCATGAACCATAATGCCCATACTAACAGCATCACAGGGGATACAAACACGCGCTCAATTAATAGCAACGCCACTGCGAATAATAATAAAGCAAAGCCTTGTTTGACCCAGTTCATCCACTCGCCAGCTTTCGGTATAATTTTGCCTTGGGTGGCACCAATCAAAATCAGCGGCGCTGATAGACCAAAACCAAGCATGAATAAGGCGACAAAACCAAGCAGCGGACTACCGATGGTCGAAACTGCCAGCAATGCGCCAAATAGTGGCGCGGACACACAAGGCGATACGACCAATGCTGATAAAAACCCAGCAACCCAGCTGCCTCCCGTACTACCAAGCTTACTATCGCCCGCTTGACTCAAGCTTTGCATTTTACTACTGATTGCTCGTGGCAGACGAATAGTAAATAAGCCCAGCATATATAGTGCGAGCAATACAAAGATGATGGCAAAGCTAATCAAGATAATTGGGTTTTGTAGCCAGCCAATAATTCCTAATGACTCCCCAAATACTGCGATGACTGCGCCCAAAATACCATAGGCTGTAGCGACTCCAATGGCATAACTGGTGGTCAAAATCACGCCTTTTTTGACTGTGGGGTTCTTTTGACGCGCCACAATATTGGCAACGATAGGCAGCATGGGCAGTACGCACGGGGTTAGCGCTAAGCCTAAACCTGCTAAAAACAATAAACCTAATGCCAACCAGGGATGCGATGCTAGCCCAAATGGGTCACCATCAACTAAGCTATTAGCATTTATATCATTGCTGTTGACCGTATCGTTATTGACCGTATCACTGCCTATGACGTTAGTATCTGCGCCAGAAATCGTATTGGTAGCTGCAAGTTCTCCATCTAAAGAACTGTCATCTAGCAAAGCATAATCAATAACCTCGTCGTCTGTCTCCGCTTGCTCTGCTGTAGACGTAAGACTGTCGGCACCAGCTACATTTATCGCTTCTGCTGTCGTTGTGGTACTCGCAGCCAACTGAGTATTGTTGGTAAGATTATCGTTCGTTGTCGAGGTTTTAGTTGTAGAAGCTTTAGTTGTAGAGGCAGGGGCAAGGTTTTGGGCAGAAGTACCAGCACTACTTGCCGCAGTTTGTTGCGAAGTCGCAGCGATATTGACAGTAGTATTAATCTTTTCGGGTGGGTAACAAAGCCCTGCTTTAGCACAGCCTTGCCAGCCAATAACGACGGCTGCATTATTTACACTTTTGCCACTCGTACTGCTTAATACCGTAGTCGCAACCATGTTAGCTTGATCAAATACTGGGACACGGCCAAAGGTTGGATCATCAATTAAGTACGGCGTCTGACTAAAAGTAAATGGCGCAGCAGTCACGCCAGCAGGCAAGGTTAATTTTATTTGGTTTTTATAGACATAGTGTTCAGGAGTGATATCAAAGTTAATCGACAACTGCGTCCCTGTAGCGACAGGCTTACTGACACTACCAACCTGAAATGCTTGATCGACTGGCAAAAATTTTGGCTTCGATGAGCTTTTGTTACTACCAAATAAATCACCCAAACTAGCAGCCTGAGCTGTCATGGATGTGGCGGTCAGTCCAGTAGCGACCAATCCAGTCAGTAATGAGCTACTGGTTAAAGTAAGTGCCAACAGATAAGACTTTTTGGAACAACGATTTGCAGTGAGCGATGGAGGTTTTTCTGGTGTCTTAATGGACATAAAGGACTGCCTATTTATTACTAATACTTAAATCGACTTAATCGATATTTACTTACGTTTTGCTGCGATATCAACCGTGGTTTTGATTTTCTCTGGCGGATAGCATAACCCAGCTTTGGCACAGCCTTGCCAACCAATCACGAGCGGTGCATTCTTCGCCCCTTTTCCATTATTAGTCGTCAGCGTCGTGGTTGCTATCATATTTTTTTGGGTAAATACGGGTACTTTACCGAAAGTTGGATCATCAATTGAGACGGGGGTTTGATTAAAAGTAAACGGGGTTGCGCTCACACCTTTAGGGAAACTTAAAGTAAGCTGGTTTTTATAAACGTAATGACCTGGGGTAATATCAAAGGTGATGGATAAACGCGTGCCTTTAGACGTCGCGTTGGTAATGCTGTCAACTTGAAAGGCTTTATCTACTGGCAAAAACTTTGATTTTGCAGCACTGTTGTTACCAAACAGATCGCCTAGACCTGCAGCCTGAGCACTCATAGAAACCATTGATAACCCCATCATCAATGAGGTGCTCATGATAGCAAGTGCAAACGCATTAGACTTTTTAGAAGTACGTTTGTATATTGCGACTGTTTTTGTTATTGGCATTTTTATCAACATGAATAATTACCTTTAATTGCTAACGTTTAGAACTAAATCTGACTTTGGTTGATGTATTCTTTTCTGAGACTGGCGTTATATCGATAATGACTTTTAATGCATTAGGAATTGGTTAGGAGATTTTTAGGTCTATTACTATACTTATGAGACTGATGTGACTTATATAAGTGGGACAGTTATGTGGTCATAAAAAAATATCAACCAATAACGCCTTATTGGTTGATAGTTATTATGTTCTAGTTATCCGTTACTAGTAGCTTGTTAATCAGTAGTCTATTAATCAGTATGCTTATCATGATATCTATAGTTGCGCATAGATATCAGCATCTTGACCCTCGCCGCCTTGTTGCCCATCAGCCCCTAAAGAAAATAAATCATAAGGACGACCTTCGCTACCTGGAGAGACGTACTGTAGCTCATTTTCCCAACCATCGGTCGGATAACCACCTTTGATATAACCACCTTCAGGATAATTCTTCGCCTCGGCAGGTGGCGTACTTAACGCCTCTAAACCTTGTGCTGTCGTTGGATAGCGTGAGTTATCTACCTTATACATATCAAGCGTATTGGACACGGTCGACAGTGCCGTTTCTGTCGTTTTAACACGCGCTTTATCGCTTTGTCCTACCACTTTTGGTACAACCAATCCTGCCAAAATAGCTAGGATAACAATCACAACCATAATCTCGATAAGCGTAAAGCCTGACTGGCTAAAGCCAACCTGACGGTGGCGCACTCTTGCTCGACTGCTAATAGCATTTAAACTAACAATAGTAGAGTCGTTGGTATCTAAATGGGATTGTATGCTTTTCATAAAATACTGCTTTGTCGCATTTGTTTGGGTTTTATCAATCATAGTCATCGCTTTTATTATTACGGTTATACACAAATATCAAGACGATTATCACTATAAACTATGATTTTATATTTATCTACCATCGCACTTAGATTATTACTATAGTTACTTGTAGCCAAAGCAGCTACGCTAATAGTTACAAGAGCTACTTGTATTTATGAGAGCCACTATAGCCCAACTATTTGATGGACGACAGTACATTTCTCTCTCATTCATTAATATACAACAGTAAGAAAAATTTAAGAAACCTACAGTAAGGTTGATATAAATCAAAAGAATGAAAATTAGGAATAAAAAGTGGTATAAAGCAGAAATAAACGAACATAAGAGCACAGAAAACAGCCAGTGCTAACCAGCTAAATCATTCATATTTACAATTGGGAGCATGACCGCCATCACAATAATCATCACTACAACTCCCATCAGTACTAGCATTAGCGGCTCTAATAACGATAGCAAAGTGCTAATAAAGTTAGTCGCTTCCGCCTCTTGCATAGTGGCAGCACGGCTGAGCATACTCTCAAGCTCGCCTGAGTTTTCACCACTTTTGATCATCTGTACCATCATCGGTGGAAAATAAGGCGTTCTTTCAAGCTGGCTTGACAGACTGGCGCCTTCTGTTACCCGATCTGCAGCGGTAATAATGGTTTGTTTAATATGTAGATTGGTGGTGACCGCAGCGCCAATATGCAGCGCTTCAATTAGTGGTACACCCGAACGTACCAATATCGCAAGCGTACTGGCAAAGCGTGCAGCATTCAGACCTTTAGAGAGCCGCGCCAATATCGGCAATCTAAGCACGATACTATCAATAGTAAGCTTGCCTGCCTGCGTTTGTGCAAACCGATAAAATAACAGTGCTGTACCCACTAATACCAGTAACATTAGCCACCACCATTGGGTAATGGCATTGGACATCGCAAGCACCACTTGAGTAATCAGTGGTAGTGCCTGCTCAGACTGCTCAAACACTTTGACAATTTTGGGTACGACAAAGCTCATCAGGCCCATAATGACGCTGATTGCCATGACCATCAATACAATGGGATATACCATCGCCCCTTGGATTTTCTTTTGTAAGGCAAAGCGGTTTTCAGTGTAATCGGCCAGCTGATTAAGAATAAGATCAAGGTGACCGGACTTTTCACCAGCAGCGATAGTAGCAATATATAACGGTGGGAAGCTAGCTGCTTGCTGTAGTGCACGGGCAAAGCTTAAACCTTCTAAGACATGTGAGCGTACTGCCAACATCAGAGACTTGATATGAGTTTTGGGTGATTGCTTGGCGACGGCTGCCAGTGTTTCTTCGAGCGGAATACCTGCTGCAAGTAGTACGGACAGCTGGCGAGTCAATAATGCCAGCTCGTAAGCAGAGGGTTTTTTGTAGCGACTACGCTGTCGCCCTTGTTGGTCGTTGACTGCATTGACTTCTACTGGCGTCCATTGCTTATCGCGGAGTTGCTGGCGTATTTGCCGTGCAGAATCACCTTCGAGTAGCCCCTTTTGGACACCGCCTTGGTCATCAAGCGCTTTATAATGATAAGCAGGCATAGCAGCGAATATCCTAGGGTCATGGATTACAAAAGAAGTCGATAATATATTTAAAAGAGCGGTGTAGAGTCGTTACTCTCAGGCATCATTCCTTGTAATAATAAAACATCTAAATGCTGTTGCTGGAGTTTTTTATCAAAATCATTAACCTCAGCGATAAGCATTTTTTCAATACGTTTATCAGATGCATAGACGCTGAGTCGTGCGCAGATGACGGCGAGCTGATAGATACGCTTTTTACAATAACTGTCTAAGCCTTGTAGTAAGCGCACCATATAAGGCGTCTCAAGGCTAGCATAGTCATAATCTTCAATGACCTGCTCGCCAAGTGCCGTGACCCCATAGCTAATAGATAAATGCGCACAAAAATAACAGCTGAATAAATAACCAATCACATGACCAATATAATAGCCACGATCATAAGTAAAGCTACTCACCCCAAAATGACCAAGTACATAGCTATTTAGGCTGGCTTGATCGCTAATAGGCTTGGGATGTTTAAGCTTACCGACGGTCGCAAGTCTTAGCGGATTATGACCGTCTTGAGCCGTTAGTTGCCACCCAGCAGGTTGCTGGGCTGGCATATGACGCACAATGTCAGCGATGATATCGTCAACCACGTGCAGTTGCTGCCATAAGCGCTCAATCGTATCAATATCAAGTAGGCCACGCTTATCGAGCTGCTGCGCAAGCTTATACTGCTGATATTCTGCAAACTGCGGCTTTAGGGTCTGTACCAAATACGTAGGACGCGTACTCGCAGGTGCCAAATAGAGCAGACGTGTACGCTCATGCTGTGCCTGATAAAGTGCCACACGTTGTTCAGCAACGCTAGACTCTGATGTATCAGCATCTTGAATGGTTTGAATAGAGTTTGCTTCAGAGGGCGGCGTAGTAAAGAGTGCAAGCAAAGCGGCTTTATCAATCGCTAACGAGTTTTGCGTCGACGCTACCTGCTTATAGGTGCTTTTGTCATCGTTAGCGCTATTATCGCCATTTATAGTGGCAGATTGAAAGCTACTCTCAAAAATCGGTTGGGTCATAAAGTACCATCACCAGCAAAAAATAAACGTTGTCTCAGGCATTGCAACCACATATTAAAGCTATTCATCTAAATGTCATGACTAAATACAACACATAGCCAAATATTATGGTGATTGCGCTTAGACAACTTACTATTATATAGTACCTGAACGCACTTTGATTGTCAGTTTTACTACATCCCTCTATCTAATCTTTAATCATATCGGTGTTTATAAAATACCATTACAAAAAAAGCACTAAAGCCCGATTATCGACCTTAATGCTTTACCATAAATCTATTTATGCCATCAACTTACTTTGATACTGCTGACGATACGCTTTTGGTGATATGCCATAAACGCGCTTGAACGCTTGGCTAAAAGTGGAGTCTGATGCATAACCCACCAGCTCACTAATCCGACTGATGCTATTCTGCTGCAAGCGTAAATAACGTGCTGCCAAACGTAACCGATAATCGATTAAATAAGTTAATGGCGGCATGCCAACGATATCTTTAAACCGCTGTGCAAAGCTTGAGCGTGACATACCTGCTACTTCAGCAAGCTTATGAATTGTCCAGTCTCGGCTCGGAGTATCATGCATCGCGACTAACGCTTTGGTTAAATAAGGGTCTCGTAAAGCTTGTAACCAGCTGTCTGTCGCCTCCGGTAAACCTTCAATGTAAGTGCGCAAACATTCAATCATCATAATACCTGCCCAATGGTTGATGACGGCAGTCTTACCCATACGCTCATGCTCAGACTCTAGTTTTAATAGCTTAACTTCTACATCCATGACGCCAAAACGCCCATCAGATACTTCAGTAAGCTCAGGCAATACCGATGGTAGCACCGATAATAGCGGTTGCATCATCTCTTTCTCATATTGGCATTCGATTAGTATCAAACATGCATTGCTCTCACCATCATCGTTGAGCTCAATAGTATGATCTTCAGAGTTACTAAGCATCTCATCTAAAGGTTTGGCATCATCACCACTATGATTAAGTGCATAGCTAACATGCTTATAGGTATTCGAGATCATGATTGTATCGCCAGCATTTGCTTCTCGTGTCTCATTCCCTACATTGATGCAAAAGCTGCCGGATAATACTAAATAAAATAAAACCGTATCTTTTCTATCGATTGAATAAGACCAGTTACCCCTACCATTCAAACGATAATATTTTGTCTCAGACAAATGCACGTTCTGTAATAACATACTAAGTGCGTCCATTAACAACTTCCTCAATAATATATGGTAATTTACGGCAGTTGAGCCGAACTCTGCAAAATAAACCACCTAAGAGACTTTACACAAGAAAAATCGCTTATCGTGGACTGTCATTAAAGTTATACGTACGCTAAGCACATCTTGAACTTAGATTGGTCAAACAATCTGCTTCATATGAACTATAGATATATCCAATATTGGCGGCATTAATCGCATTCATCCAATCCAAATTAATAATGCAATTATGGAATCAACATCATCTTAGTGAAAACTATCAAAGAAAACCTAATATATTATTTATAAATACTTAATAATTAATAGCTTACATGAAAAAAAATAGATATATACAACTAAATGAATTTTAAATTAGTTTAAATACTCAACAGTTCTCGATGAATACTATTCAACGAGCATATTAAGAAAAAATCTAAGAAGAAATTGAGCGTTGATAAACAGTTAACTGCCTTAAGAAAAAAAATAAGGATTATCATCAAACAATAGGCGAAATAATATCATTAAGCTATCAAAAAATAGCCCAAAAATAGAAGGGGATGTAAAGATACAAAAAACGCAGACGAAAAAAAATGCCAACGAGGGCAATTAGTTTGTAAAAAAAGATATAAACAGAAGGGTATCAAATAAAAATTGGGGCGACTGATGGGACTCGAACCCACGACAACCGAGATCACAACCCGGGGCTCTACCAACTGAGCTACAACCGCCATAACTATTGCCAAAAAGGCAAGATTTGCAGGCTAAATGGTGCGCCTGGCAGGATTCGAACCTGCGGCCACCTCCTTAGAAGGGAGATGCTCTATCCAGCTGAGCTACAGGCGCTCTTAGAGGACTTTTACATATTTTGGTAAATTTATAATATCAGAAACTAAACCATTATACATAAAAAAAAGCCTGTAAGGCTCTTAAAATAGATGGTCGGAGTGATAGGATTCGAACCTACGACCCTCTGGTCCCAAACCAGATGCGCTACCAAACTGCGCCACACTCCGAAATTCTCTATTATCACGATAATTTTGTTAGTTAACTCGTTATTGGCAATGCCACTAACTGGTTAATGTTCCTCGCTATCGAGGTGCACATATTAAGGCTTATAGACCTTGGTGTCAACACCTATTTCTAGTTATTTTAATAAATCTGCATAATTTTAGCTAAGTAATTGTTTTTATTGTTTATACCTCTTTAAGTAAATATTGAGTAACTTTATACAGGCCCGCTATTAAGCGAGCCAGTAGTGACATTAAAGGGCATCAGCCATAATGTCGCCTGCTCTAAGTCTATAGAATTTGCAGACTGCCGCAGTGCGACTGGTCGCCGAGCATCATCTGTGACCGGATAGACGAGCCAAACCTGCTCTGCTTGGTAAGCTTGCGCATAGCTGGTCAGCTGATAAGCATCGTTGGCACTGATGTCACGTGCATGAGATAGATGCTTCCATTTAATATCGATGACATGACTACAACGACGTGCGTTGTCATCTTTACTCAGATGTGTTTTTTCACTACTCTGATGGGCGGACGAGTCATAAACCAGTAAATCCGGCTGCATAGACAGACAAGTCTGTCCTGTAGGGTCACTAAGCCAAACCCCTCTTTGCTGATGAAATGTCTGATACAGAGGTTGGTTAATACCACCAGACTGATTAAACAGTTCAGCAACGCGCTGGCCTGCCCACTGCTCAAACGCTTGATTCATATTAATCAATAAACATAATTGCAATTGGCTGCTTTGATGGCTGATGCCATTGCCTGCGGGCATGCTTGAATGCTGCATCTGGAGTAGCCAATAAGCTAAATCTAGTAGCTTATGCGCAGATTGTAGCTGCAACCTAGTCAACGGCTGTAACCTTATCTGCTGCTTTGCCATCTGATATAGAGAATCCAACCTTTGTAGCTCATAGTAGCTAAGCACAGTGATCTGTCGCCAAGACACCAACTTAGACATTAGTACCGCAGACAGCGATATTGATTGCGAGTCATAACCCTGATGCGAGCCTGCCAGCTGCTTAAGAAAAACCAAAGCGCTTTTGATTAGGCGATTAGCGAGCATATCCGTACTTAAATGATTTACTTCACACGCAAAATTATGAGGCTGATGGCTGTTACGCTTGAGCTGTTCTTTGATGAGCAGCTTACCCTGTAGCATTGTTTGATTATGAATTTGTGTCTGATAATGCTTGGTAGGCTGATAATCGGACAGTAACTGTAAAAACTGCGAGACTAGCCATTGCGATAGTGGCGGCGTTTGTGTAGACAAAGGAGCGAGATGTTGGCTCAATTGTCCTAAGTTTTTTGTATGCGGCAGTTTATTATTTGTGTTAGATCCAGCGCTCAAGTCAGACAACATCAGTTGTACCCACTGACGTGCCTGCATGACTTCATCGTTTTGCGTGAGATTATTTTCCCGCGCTCCTGCAACCGCTTTGGGCAATATCTCAAGCGTGATGCCACTTGGTAGCATAATGACACCAATATAGTGACCTACTTTAAGCTGCCATTGTCTACGCTGACGCTGAATAGTAAATACCGTAAAATCTTGCGCCAATAGCCAAGCAAAATCAGCTACCACAAAAAAGTCTGCTGAAACTAAACGCTGATGTTCAAACACGCTCATAATAGCTTGATCCGACGTTTTTAAGTCAGGAAACGATTTTGAGGTGGTATAATCAGCTCTGTTGCCGTTATTGCTCATTAAGACATTATTCATCAAGATACTGTTCATTAAAATCAATACAAACGCTGATAGACATGGGGCTTAGCAAACTCGCCAGTCTGTGCGAGAAGATCTGGATTTATGATATAGCCAGCATTTCCCATCGTTGAGCCTACAAATGCATTTTGACCAGCAAACATAGAGCTTTGATTAGCCATATCTGGCTGTGGATATAGATTGCTTCGACTATCATGAATAAATTGTACGGCAGTTGGCTGTTGCTCATCATTAAACAAATATTGCAATAAAGCTACTTGTCCGCCAGTCGCTTGAGCCAATTGCGGGATGATTTGCTCCACCAATACTGTTTGCAGCTGTGCCAAATTACTTACCGAAAATAAAAATGCGTGACCTAATTGCGCCTCTTGCCCCAACGTTTGAATGATACGATAGTTTAAGCCCGACAACAGCTTAGCTAAATCTATCGTTTCTGATGACTTATCATCTTCTAAACTTTTAGAGCTATGGTTAAAAACATTGATCACCTGTAATAATTCAGGCTGCGGGGAACAGTCTATAAAGCGAAAGCGCCGACGTAACGCCATATCGAGCGGTGCTAAAGAGTGGTCTTGCGTATTCATCGTTGCATAAATATCAACATTGGCAGGCACACTAAACGACCTTCCAGAATACGCTAGATTGACTTGCATCGCGTTCGCTTGTCCATTGCGTTTATCCGCCTCGATCAGGCTAAGTAATTCCCCAAATACTCGCGACACGTTGGCGCGGTTAATCTCATCAATCAGCATCGCATAACGATGTTCAGGATCATTGGCGGCGCGTTGACAAAGCTTTAAGAAAGCACCATCTTGGATTTCGTAACGCATTTGGTTACTAACTTCTTGATGGCTGTTTTGAGCACCCTGCCCGCTGTGTTCATTGGCGCTAATAACTGGGCGAATACCTTCGACAAACTCTTCATAGCCATATGCTTGATGAAAGCTGACCATGCTATAGCACTGCTTTTGTACAGCTTGATTGTCTTGTAGCGCTTGTCGAAACTCGGCCAGCTGCTGTGATAATCCTATTAATAGCGACACGCTGTCTGGTAGTAAATGCCATG
This sequence comes from Psychrobacter sp. P2G3, assembly GCF_001593285.1. Lineage (NCBI taxonomy): Bacteria > Pseudomonadati > Pseudomonadota > Gammaproteobacteria > Moraxellales > Moraxellaceae > Psychrobacter > Psychrobacter sp. P2G3. The sequence continues at coordinate 353,431 of NZ_CP012529.1, read as the reverse complement.
CCCCGCTTTCGTCTTTATCGAAGTACGCTTGATTTGCACGATTTTTATAAGTGACTGTTTTTGAGTTGGCAGGACTATGCATTTGTAGCACCGACCATGCTGTATTGCTTAAGTTTTTTTCACGCTCATTTTGCATTGCTTTTGCAATAAAAAACTCGTGATTGACGATTTCAGGTACCTTTACTAAATCTTTGTGCTGAGCCTTAAAGTCTAAAAAGATTAAGCACACCACATCACGCCAACTAAGCTCATATAATAATTGCGACAATAGCTCGTTACTGTCTATCATCGGCAAATGATAAGTATACTGTTTGGCGATTTGTAGCAATCGATAAGTCTTCCCTGTGCCTGCTACACCGGTGTATATAATATTGGTAGGGCTGTTAATTGATACGTCATTCATAGCTTAACTCAGCGTTCAAAGCGATTGATAAAGAACCAGATAGGTAAGGTGTACAACGCTCCATTGGTTACGTTACTACTATTTTGTGAGCGTGGTCGTTTATGGTACTAATGATAGCCAGATGCAAGTTTATACTATTGTTATGATTATGCTTGCCCTGCTTTATCCATTATTCAAAAATGCCCAAACAGATTAATTTGAGGAACTTTGTATGTCAGGATTATTAAATAAGCTACCTATTAAACTACCGACCAAGATACCAGCTAAGTTACCTGAAAAAATATCCGATGCCTTAACCCCTCAAGCAAATGTCCCGATGAATCCTAGTAAACTCAAACCTATAAGCAATCAGTTTACTAAGCTTTTAGCTATTACCAAGTATTTACCTGCTGGCGCACGCTCGACCATTCTATCTAAAGCCTTTGGCAAAGTCGTACCTTATGTGGGCACAACGGGTGTCTACTACGAAACTGTAGAACCCAATCAAGTGATTGTGAGTTTAAATAACAACAAAGCTGTACAGAACCATATTGGCTCAATCCATGCGGTTGCCGTCACTCTACTTGCCGAGACTGCCACCGGTTTTATTTTGGGGTTAAACCTACCTGCTGATCGGGTGTTACTGATTAAGTCTTACTCTGTAAATTTTTATCGTCCGCTCAAAAAAGGTCAAATCGCTGCGGTTGCTACTTTAAGTGATGAACAACGCTTAGATATTCTAAATACGCCCAAGGGTGAGATGGTCATACCATGCGTCATCAATGATCGCGAGTCTGATAGCGTACGTGAGCCTATCACCGTTGAGATGACATGGGCATGGGTACCGAAATCTGAATTAGAAGCACGCCGCCAAGGTAAGTCGCAAAAAAAAGTGACTGTTACTGAAGATAAAACTGAAAACGAGACTGAAACTGCTAACCATCAATAATGAAGTAAATAACAGCTCTATAACTTTATAATGCGCTATTTACCTTAATAAACTTTGTACAGTGTATTTAATAGTTAATTGGTCAATAACAAGGAGAAAATGATGTCTAAATTCAGCAATAAATTTACTGTCAACCTATCTAAGTCTTTACTAGTGGTAGCCTGTGCACTTGGACTGACTGTCACCGCAAACGCTGCTCCAGCCACGTCTACTAGCACAGCTACTATGACCAAATCCAAACCTGTTTTTTTGGGTGATGGCGGCGATTACCCTTTCTCTAGCGCAGTACGTGTTGGTGACACTTTATATATGTCAGGACAAATTGGCTTTAAAGATGGCAAGTTGGTTGAAGGCGGTATCAAAGCGGAAACCAAGCAAACATTAGATAATATCAACGAAGTATTACTAAAATACGGCTACCAGAAGTCAGATATTGTCAAATGTATGGCGATGCTGACCGATATGAATGATTTTGGCGCGTTTAATGAAGTTTATAAAACTGAGCTTGCCAAGCCTTATCCTGTACGCTCAGCCTTTGGTGTCAAAGACTTGGCCGCCGGCGCTAGTGTTGAAGTAGAATGTATAGCAGCTAAATAATATCAATGCTTATATAAACAAATAAACAAGCAACTAAGCAACTAAGCAACTAAGCAACTAAGCAACTAAGCAACTAAGCAACTAAGCTAATTACTTTAGCCGGTTCACTTGAGCAACCTATATTTAACAGTTAATGTTGCGCAAAATATTGTCAGCCGACCATGAAACCAAAGGTTAAGCTGGCAATTCAACTGACAATTTAAATCAAGATAGCGTCATCTGTTAGGGCGCTTTCTTTGGTTACGCGCAATACTTCCTCTAATGTCGTCTGCCCCGCTATAACTTTACGTAATCCATCAGCACGAATCGATGGAGTCTTTTGCCGTGCATAGGACTCCAGCTCATATTCTGCAGTATTACTATGAATCATCCGTCTCAAAGTATCATCCACCGGTACGACTTCATATATCGCTGTCCGCCCTTTAAACCCAGACTGATTACACTTATCACAACCGACTGGTTTGGGTAGTTTAATCGCTGTCTCTACCGACGTTTTAGAATCTATCTCAATACCAATCTCTGTAAATAATTTGGCTTGTTCAGAATCAGCCAGCTGCCACGTATGACAATGCGGGCAAAGCATACGCACTAAGCGCTGCGCGACTACGCCAATGAGCGAGGACGATAATAAGAACGGCTCTACTCCCATATCTTGCAAACGTGTCACCGCGCCGATAGCGGTATTGGTATGCAAGGTTGATAGTACCAAATGCCCTGTCAGTGATGCTTGTACGGCAATCTCAGCGGTTTCAATGTCTCGTATTTCCCCTACCATTACCACGTCTGGATCTTGACGTAACATCGCCCGTAAGCTTTTGGCAAAGGTCATATCGACTTTATTATTAACTTGTGTCTGCCCAATGCCATCAAGCTGAAATTCAATTGGATCCTCAGCAGTTAAGATATTACGAGTTTGATCATTCAAATCAGTCAATGCGGCATAAAGGGTGGTCGTTTTACCCGAACCCGTAGGACCCGTCACCAAAATAATGCCATGCGGACGATGAATTAAGCGCTTGAGCTCGGTATAGTCGTTATCCGAAAGCCCTAAATAAGTCATATTCAGACGACCTGCTTGTTTATCCAACAGTCGCATCACGACTCGTTCGCCAAAGCTTGAAGGCAACGTGGATACCCGCACATCGACTTCGCGTCCTGCCAATCGCAAGCTAATACGTCCATCTTGCGGCACGCGTTTTTCAGCAATATCGAGTTTGGCCATTACTTTAATACGTGAAACCAGCAGTGGCGCTAATTGACGCTTGGGCGTGATGATTTCTTTGAGCTCACCATCGACACGAAAGCGCACGACCAAACGCTTCTCAAAAGTTTCGATATGGATATCTGAGGCATTGAGACGGATAGCTTCAGACAACAGCGCATTAATCAGACGAATAATAGGTGCATCGTCTTGCTGATCCATCAAATCTTCGGTCTCAGGAACACTATCTGCTAAACTGTCTAAATCAGGATGATCTTCGAGGCCAGCAGCGATATGTTGTGATTCGCCTGTATTACCGGCGTAGGCGACATTCATACGTTTTTCAAATTCATCCGCGCTAACACTGTCGTAAGCTGGCACACCGCGCACCCCTTGCTGCTGCAAAAACCGCACTGCTTCATTGATAGCAGATAGTGGTGTGGCCTTGGTTAATACCAGCGTCGGTGGCAGCTCAGGGTCAATAGCTAAAATAACTAAGAGCTGATGGCGTTTCGCAAAACTGTATGGCAGTTGCATCATAAAAACGACCTGATAAAGATAGAATGAGTGGTAAAAAATTTGATAATCTATGTGATAAACAAATAATAAGCGCCTAGTGTCTTAAGTAAGGATCAACGTTTAAACTAAACATAAGCATCTACAATAAGTAGCGAATGTTTAACATAAATGTCTGGCACCTAAATGAGCAATCTGGGTAAAGATTGTCAGTAAGCGCTTATGATTTTGTTATAATAACACTTTGTTTTATATCATTAACAAAGCTTTTACGCTGTGTCACAATTCGATGAGCATATATTATCATCGTCTCTGCGTGCTAACTTTGTACTGCTCACCTTATTGTTATTATTGTTACCTACGTTTTTCATCTTTTATAGTCCGCCTGTTATTAGGATTTCAGATATGTCCCAAGCTACGACTCAAACTGCTATTGAAAACCCAGCCCTTGTTCAAGATACTTTTACCGTTGGTAGTCGTACGTTTTCGTCACGGCTGCTGGTAGGTACTGGCAAATATAAAGATATGAATGAGACAGGGATAGCTATTGCAGCATCAGCGGCTGAAATTGTTACTGTCGCTATTCGCCGTACTAATATTGGCCAAAACAGTAACGAGCCTAACTTACTCGATGTGATTTCGCCTGATAAATATACGATTTTACCCAATACTGCCGGTTGCTTTGATGCTGAAACCGCGGTTCGTACTTGTAAGCTTGCTCGTGAGCTATTAGGTGGTCATAATCTAGTAAAGCTTGAAGTATTAGGTGATGAAAATAGCTTATACCCTAATATTATGGAAACTTTAAAAGCGGCAAAAGTACTGATTGATGATGGCTTTGAAGTAATGGTATACACATCAGACGACCCTATCGTCGCGCAAGAGTTAGAAAGTATGGGCTGTGTGGCGATTATGCCGCTTGGTAGCCTTATTGGTTCTGGTCTTGGGCTACTTAATCGCCATACACTCAGCCTAATTATCGAAAACGCTAAAGTGCCCGTATTAGTCGATGCTGGCGTTGGTACTGCCTCTGATGCAGCTATCGCGATGGAGCTTGGTTGTGATGGAGTCTTAATGAATTCAGCGATTGCTAATGCACAGAATCCAGTCATGATGGCACACGCCATGAAACATGCAGTTTGGGCAGGTCGCGAGGCATTTTTAGCAGGACGGATGCCGATGCGTAAGATGGCGACTGCCAGCTCACCGCAAACTGGGTACTTTTTTCAGTAAGATGCCTTTTAGTAAAACGTTATTCAATAAGGTACTTTTTAATAAAGTGCTTTAAAATATAATTGGCTCTATATTTAATTTAACCGCTGTTCATATCGATGCGCCGTCAGGCCACTTATAACACGCAGCCCATTGACCTTAGAGGACACGCCATGCGATTGTTAACAGCAGTTGATCAATTATTTTTGCTTCTGGAATCACGTAAGCAGCCCATGCATGTGGGTGGCTTATTTTTGTTTGAACTACCAGCCGATACCCAAGGTGCAGATAGCGATTTTGTGTATCAGCTGGTACAACAAATGCAAACATCCAAAGTGCCACCGAGCTTTCCATTCAATCAGGTACTTGAGCGTTTATTATTTTGGAAGCAAGATGAGGATTTCGATGTTGAACATCACTTTCGCCATGTCGCCTTGCCAAGGCCTGCACGTGTCCGTGAGCTACTTATGTATGTCTCAAAAGAACATGGGCGTTTGCTAGATCGCGCTATGCCGTTGTGGGAATGCCATGTTATCGAAGGTATTCAACCAGAGACTGAAAACAGTCCTGAGCGCTTTGCCCTATATTTTAAGATTCATCATTCGTTGGTTGACGGCATTGCTGCTATGCGCCTTGTTCAAAAGTCGCTTTCGCAGTCACCTACTGAACCAATGACGTTACCAGTATGGTCATTGATGGCGCGCCATCGTAATCAAGTTGACGCTCTGATACCAGCTGGTCGCTCTGCAACTCGCATTATAAAGGAGCAGCTGTCTACTATTAAGCCAGTATTTACCGAACTGATGGACAATTTTAAACATCATGGCAAAGATGATTACGTTGGTACCTTTGATGCTCCGATGAGTATTTTGAACCAGCGTATCTCTGCATCGCGGCGAATAGCGGCACAATCTTATGACATGCAGCGCTTTAACGATATTGCTGATAAGCTCGACGTCAGTATGAACGATGTCATTCTTGCCGTCTGCTCTGGCGCAATTCGACGTTACCTACTAAAACTCGATGCCCTACCCAACAAACCGCTGATTGCTTTTGTGCCGATGTCACTACGCAGTGATGATAGTGCAACGGGCAATCAAATTTCGTTTGTATTGGCGAACCTAGGGACTCATTTAGACAACCCTGTACGTAGGTTACAGTTGATTCACGGTAGTATGAACAGTGGTAAACGTCGGTTTCGACGCATGAATCAGGCGCAAGTAATTAACTACAGTGCGATCGCCTATGCGTGGGAAGGTATTAATCTATTGACAGGGTTATTTCCCAAAAAACAAGCCTTTAATCTTATTATTTCTAACGTACCTGGTGCCAAAAAGCCCTTGTACTGGAATGGAGCACCGCTCAAAGCGTTGTATCCAGCATCTATTATATTAGATGGTCAGGCTATGAATATCACCCTTGCCAGCTATTTAGATAAAGTAGAGTTTTGTATTACAGCCTGTAGCAAGCTGCTACCACATGTACAAGATATGCTATGCTTGATTGAAGAAGAAATCGATGTATTAGAAAACATTAGCAAAGAGAAACACTTAGGCTTGCGCGAATAAAGTTAGCATTGCCCTCTTATTAAGAAGCAATAAAAAAGCTGACTCCATTTATGGAATCAGCTTTTTAATGCCAAAATTCTTGAACAGCAACGCTCAAAAAACTATACTGCGTCACCCCATGATGGCACGACTACTTGCATCAATGGTTTTAATAGCTTTATGTTACAAGCAAAGATAGAGCCTGACTTCATAGAGTTATGTGCGCCTGTATGATCGACCACTACACCGCGTGCCTCTGATACAATCAATTCACCCGCTGCGATATCCCATGGCTTGATAGACATCTCAAAGTAACCATCGAAACGGCCTGCAGCCACATAACACAAGTCAAGCGCTGCTGAACCTAAACGGCGCACTTGACCGCCTGCTTCAGATACTTTTTGTAGGCTTTCAAAGTGCTCTTTGGCATAAGAGATGACTTCACCATTACGCTTACGCTCAAGAGGATGACCAATCGCAAACAAACCACCATCGATGGTTTTGCGTTCACTAACACTGATACGGCGCTGGTTTAAACGCGCACCTTTACCACGACTGGCAGAGAACATCTCATCACGGACAGGATCATAGACCACACCATGTTGGGTGACACCTTTATGCTGTACAGCAATCGATACGCAAAACTGCGGTATACCGTGCACAAAATTCTTGGTGCCATCTAGCGGATCAATAATCCAGCACCAATCAGCATCTTCACCGCGACCTTCTTGCATACCAAACTCTTCACCCAAGAACGAATGATTCGGATAGCTGTTCTTTAGCGTCGCAATGGTCAGCTCTTCACTATAACGGTCGATGCGTGTCACCAAGCCATCGAGACCTTTTGACTCAGTCTCGAATTCAACTTTGTGGCGGTTTTGGTGCGCATATAAAATTTCTGCACCAACTTTTTCGGCAGTACGCGCTGCGATGACGACCATGGGTTCCATAAATAACCTATCTACTTGATGAATGAATAAAATGAATGAATACTACTACTAGATACTACTAATATTGCACTTACATACGTAAACGGCACACCAATTGTCTGCCATATTACGCTACACCTATACGACCTTAAAAAGACTGACCGTATCATACTAAAAGCGTTATAAAAAAATAAAAACGACCATAAATACGAAGCTTACCATCTTTAATGGCTGCCATCACAAATTACGCAAGCTGTAAAACAATGAGCACCTACGGCAAGTAGGCGTTACTTCAGTTTCAATATTTCTTAATGTACATCTCTTAAAGAATTAATCCAGAGTTTTTTACTTTCGCTTAAGACAATAAACGCTGTAACTGCATAACCACACCATCTGTATCCAAACCACAATCAGCTAATTGCTCTGCTTGGGAACCATGGGCGATAAAGCGATCAGGAATACCAATATTGCAGATAGCTGGACGCTTAGTGGCAAACGCAGCAGAAGCATTGAGCAAGTATTCATTTACGGCACTGCCTGCACCGCCCATAATCATATGCTCTTCTAGTGTCGCAATATGAGTAACGCCTTGCTCAATTAAGGTCTCAAGCAAATTGGTATCTAATGGCTTTACCCAACGCATATTAACGACTTGTACTTGGCAATCGCTATTAGCACTGTCAGACGTTAGTATCTTGGCAGCTTGCTCAGCAGTGGCAACCATCGTACCAAATGCCAATAACGCGAGCTTTTTAGGGGCATTACTAGCGCCTAATACTGACTCTACAATGGCTTGACCTATCTTATAATTCTGCGCTGGACGACTTATCATCACGCCAGTTCCGGTTCCGCGTGGATAGCGTACCGCCGTGCTGCCTTGATACTCATAACAAGTATTCAGCAAATGATAGCACTCGTTTTCATCTTTTGGCGCGGCAATCAGCATGTGAGGGACACAGCGCAAAAAAGCCAAATCAAACACGCCAGCATGCGTGGCGCCATCTTCACCAACAAGACCAGCCCGATCAATCGCAAACGTTACATCAAGATTTTGTAAGGCAATATCATGAATAAGCTGATCATAACCACGTTGCAAAAAGGTTGAGTATATAGCGACTATTGGCTTGACGCCTTGGGTTGCCATGCCGCCCGCTAAGGTGACTGCATGCTGCTCAGCAATTGCCACATCAAAGAAACGCTTTGGGAACTGACGAGCAAAGTCAATCATCCCTGAGCCTTCTTCCATGGCTGGAGTAATCGCTAATAATTTATCATCTTGTGCTGCTTTATCACATAAGAACTGGCCAAATACCTGCGAGTATTTTAACCCAGAAACCTTACTCTCAGAAGCTTTGCTTTTAACAGGAGCTTTATCTTTGTCAAAGTCACAGGCAATGATATCCTCAGCAGGTAGTTTGCTAATTGCATGATAACCGACTGGATCAGCCTCAGCAGGTGCAAAGCCTTTACCTTTAGTGGTATAGATATGTACTAATACTGGGCCCTTTACCTGCTTAGCAAGTGACAACACACGCAGTAGCTCAGGAATATTATGACCATCAAATGGCCCAAAATAAGTAAAACCAATCGCTTTAAATAGATTATCTTCTAGCTGCGGCACATCACGCTGTTCGCTGTGACGCTTACGTCGGTCAAATGCCTGCATATTTGGACGATGACGTAATACAGGCACACCTGAATCTGAGATATCAACTTGATAGCCCGACTCCCATAGCATCGCTAAATGCCGTGAAAATCCGCCAATAGAGCATGATATTGACATGTCATTATCATTTAGAATGACTAGTAAATCAGCGTCTTGCTGTACTGCATCATTCATAGCCTCAAAAGCCATGCCGCCAGTCATCGCCCCATCACCAATCACACAAGCGACCGTCTGCGGACGACCTTGATAGCGCAGCGCCAAACTCATGCCTAAACCTGCTGAGATAGAGGTAGATGAGTGGCCAACACCAAAGGTATCATAGACAGATTCTGCGCGTTCAGGAAAAGCAGTCAAGCCGTCTTTAGAGCGAATACTACTTAGCTTATCGCGGCGACCAGTAAGTACTTTATGGGCATAAGCTTGATGCCCTACATCCCAAACGATCTGATCTTGAGGCGTATCTAACAGATAATGCAATGCAATGGTCAACTCAACCACGCCTAAATTTGCCCCAAAATGTCCACCACTTTGACCAGCTGAATATAATAAAAACAAGCGCAGCTCATCGGCCAGCACTATTAATTGCTCAGTAGTGAGTTTCTTAATATCTGAAGGTGCATCAATGGCATCAAGCAACGGTGTATTAGGACGCATACGCGGTATCTGCGTGAACGTCTGTTGCAAGCCTGATAGGTGTGCAGCAGAGTCAGTAGCTAATGGCGTAGATAGCGACGTATGGGGTGACACAGATGCTGACTGAGACTGTGAAAAATAAGGTGACTGCTGCATAAATCGTACGATACCTACCAATCTGCTGACAAGGCGCTATCTTACTATATCGCCATACACCGTCATCATATTAATACGGTATTATGAAACCATCTACAACGCTAACAGCAAAACAATATGTGCTGGCATTGGTTATAGATTACGATATGCTTAGCGCGTCGCCACTGTTTATTAGTATTTGCATGAAAGTATTTACATGCTTTGTTAAATACACCGTTATTAGAGGCGCTATATAATAGTAACTCTAATGACCATGTTAATAATAATGTACTGCCTACTATGTAGGAGTGACGATACAGTAATGTAAGGGCAAAGACTTGTCACTGTATCCGTTAAAATAGTATGGCATAATAGCATTTTTTTTAAACTGTCGCTTTAATCATCGTGCGTAGTCTGTGAACTTTGTGTGTTTTTCTTATAAACGCGATTAGGATGCTATCATTATTAGCCTTATAAAACGATAACCAGATGGTTATCATGAACATAGATGTTACAAACACATAGATTATTTACTTAGTGATTAAGCATCTAATTATCAATACACCTAATCAAACATCAAGTTGCTACAGCACATAGTTTTTGAAAAACGTAGTTATTACGATATATTTATTAGGATATAGTTATTACAACATAGTCATTACGACATGGCTATGACCACTACACTATCTACCGCCACGATGATCGGCCTATGCAGGACATCAATGTCATATCAATTTATTACCAGCGCAAAACTACCTACTCGTCATGGCGAGTTTGATCTTCATGTATTTGAAAATGAAGACGGTCAAGAGCATGTAATGCTTACCGTCGGCCTACCAGTGGTAAACCCATTGTTAGAAGAGAACGCCGCGCCAACAACTCCTACAAATGAGCAGCATAAATTAGCAGATCATCCCATCCCGTTAGTCCGTATTCACTCTGAGTGCTTGACAGGCGATGCTTTTGGCTCGTTAAAATGCGACTGCGGTGCACAGCTCAATACAGCCATGCAAGCAATACAAGCAACTGGCTGCGGTGCTATCTTATATCTGCGTCAAGAAGGTCGCGGTATTGGTCTAACCAATAAAATCCGCGCATATGCCTTACAAGATCAAGGCCATGATACCCTAGATGCCAACCTCATGTTAGGTCTACCCGCTGATGCCCGTATCTATGATATGTGTAGTCCTATGCTTGCCCATGTAGGGGTTGATGAGGTTCGCCTTATCACCAATAACCCTGATAAGGTGGCCTATCTAAGCGAAAATGGTGTCAATGTGGTCGAACGTGTACCGTTGGTCGTTGGCGTTAATGATAGCAATGCTGACTATCTAGCGACCAAACGTGACCGCATGGGTCATCTTTTTGATAAAGAATTCTATACTGAGGCTCATCTCAATAAATAAGATATACCTGAGTAGATTGCATAAATCTGAATAAACTGCTCCTGAATGGATAAATTTACTATCAGCATAGATAAAATTACTAACAGCAAAAATCCTTAAGAAACATACTGAGAGTTACCAACACACCCCACAATTATAGATGTTTTTATGAGCATTCCTAGTATAAATAGTACAACGACAACTGACGCTAAAGACAGTCAAATCTTTCCATCTACTAGTGACATCACGTGCGTACGTGAGTTTTTAGTCGATTTGCAAGCGCGTATCTGCCAAGCATTAGAAGCGCAAGAGCGTGACGGCGGTGGTGATGCGACTTTTGTCCCTGATGATTGGGAGCGCCCTGAAGGTGGTGGCGGGCGCTCGTGCGTCTTAGCAGATGGCAAAGTCATCGAAAAAGCTGGCGTGATGTTTAGTCATATTCACGTCCATAACCTGCCAGCTTCAGCCACTGCCCGTCATCCTGATATTGCTGGTCGTAAAGCTCAAGCCATGGGCGTGTCACTGGTCGTACATCCCAAAAACCCAAACGTCCCGACCAGCCATGCTAACGTGCGTCTGTTTGTCGCCGAAGCCGAGGGCGAAGACCCTATTTGGTGGTTTGGTGGTGGCTTTGATTTAACACCGTTCTATCCTGTACTGGCCGACTGCGTCCATTGGCATCAAGTCTGTCATGACTTATGCGCGCCTTTTGGCGAGAGTGTCTATCCTGACTTTAAACAATGGTGTGATGAGTACTTCCATCTGCGTCACCGTGATGAACAACGTGGCATCGGTGGTTTGTTTTATGATGATGTCAATACAGAGAGCCGTGGCTGGGACTTTGAGACCTGTTTTGACTTTATGAAGGCCGTAGGCAACGGCTATCTTGACGGTATTATGCCTATTTTTGAGCAGCGTAAAGAAACACCCTATACTGACGAACAACGTGAATTCCAGCTGTATCGCCGTGGACGCTATGTTGAATATAATTTGGTCTACGATCGCGGTACGCTGTTCGGTCTACAAAGTAATGGACGCATTGAGTCTATCTTAGTTAGTATGCCACCGCTTGCTAGCTGGCATTACCGCTTTGAGCCGATGGAAGGTACTCCTGAGTTTGAATTGACTGAGTTTTACTTAAAACCACGAGATTGGTTAACTTCCTAGTCTTTTCTAATATTAAAACAGGTCAGCTTTTATAGCTGGCCTTTATTGTTTAAGTTTTTCCTATTCAAGCATTTTAAGCATTGTTTATCACTTATAATTTTTACTCGCTGGCTTATCAGCTATAATGAGCCTAGTCTTAGAGTTACATGTGTTTACAAAATTGCACTGAAGTAACCTACAAGGCTTTCTCTTATCACGGTTACATTGAGAGAGTACGGTAACAATAAATACTGATATGGAAAATTAAGATATTGGAAACTAAGACAGTATCAAGATTTGCATTTCATAAACGACTGCTCATAGGCAGCAGTTGAGCTTATAAATTACAAAGTACCATTTCAATTCGAGGTCAGCGTTTGCTAACGCGCCTATCTGTTTTATTAGCCAATTTTAAAGGAGTAATTTACATGGCACAGGTTCATACTAATAAATCATTAAAATCTATCTTCGGCATTACATTGATGACAGCTACCCTCGGTCTAACAGCCTGTAGCACGCCAGCTGACCCTGATGTTAAAGCACGCCAAGATATTATGAAAAACTATGGCGATTCGATGAAAGTCATAGGTGGTATGGCTAAAGAGCCAGACACTTTTGATGCTGACGTATTTAAAGAGCAAGCTACCTTCTTAGCAGAGGAAGCTAAAAACCCTTGGAGCCATTTTGCAAATGCAGAAGCCGCTGGTAACGCAACTGAAGCCGTTTGGAGTGACGTTGATGGTTTTCGTGCTGAAGCAGACAACTTTCAACAAGTAACCTCTGAATTAAGTGCTGCCGCACAAACAGCGACTAGTGTCGAGGATGTGATGCCTGCCATTGGACAAGTTGGCGACAGCTGCAAATCCTGTCATACAGACTTTAGAGTGAAAGAAGATTAATCATCTTCTTGATTAGTAGAGAAATAAAAAAACCACCATATCGCGATGATAATGGTGGTTTTTTATTGGCTTGAATTTGAAATCTGTGAGGCCAGCTATTCCGTAATAAGGCTTGTAGTCTCGGTTTGATCTTTATTTGCATCATCCTGCTTATTCAACGATTTTACCATAGCTTTTACCGATGGATCACTCATATCCAGAGTACGTACAGGGAACGGCATATCGATACCAGCTGCATCGAGTGCAGTCTTGACTTCAATTAAAACTTGGTCTATTGAGGCCACTTTATTAGCTTGAGTGCCATCATCAATGAACCAGCGCACAATTAGATCAATAGTTGAATCGCCTAAGTTGACTGCGATAATAGTTGGCGTTGCTTCTTTGGACACCGTATCAGCTCGGCTCAATGCTTGCATAATCTCAGCTTTGGCTTCATTGATATCATCTGCATATCCTATCCCTACCGCAAGCTGTAAACGACGCTGCTTATAGGCAGTATTGACAGTCACTGCTGAAGTATACAAATCTGAGTTTGGAATGACCACTTGCCGACCATCATAAGTCTTAATGGTAGTCGCACGAATCTTGATATCTTCAACTGTCCCTTCGTAATCCCCTGAGACAATCTGATCGCCGATCCGAAATGGCTCTGAGATGAGCAGCAAAATACCAGATAGTAAGTTTTGAAAAATATCTTTAAAAGCAAAACCAATGGCGACCGAACCAATACCGAGTGCACCAATCAGCTTGGTAGGCGTAAATCCTGGCACAGCTATAACCATCGCAATCATAAAACCAATGAAAATAATCAGTGCACCGCCTACCCGCTGAAACACTTTAACTAAGTTCTGATGGCGACTACGACTTCCTAATAATTTATAGACGATTTTTTTGAAGACAACCGATAGAAACCAAAAAATTAGGATAACGATAATCGAAGCCACAAAATACGGTATACGCTCAACAAAGCCAATCAGGATGCCATTTGCGGAATCGATAATGCTTTGATACGTCAGCGCATCAGCCGTTGTAGCAGCAGCCTCAGCACTCAACGTAGGGTCTGCCTCAGAAGTAGGCATTCAGGTGTCACTCCTTAAGTTATTTAACTTTTATGTTCATCAGTACCTTTATATCCATCAGCACCTTTATTTTTCATATGTATTTTTCACATGTCTGAAATCTAGCCCATCAAATCGGCTTGTACAATCTCAATCCAATAGCCGTCAACGTCTTTGATAAAGGCGATATTTTTCATACTGCCATCTTCTGGGCGTTTTTTAAATTCGACATTATTTTTATCAAACCAAGCTACCGCTTCATCAAGACTAGGCACGCTAAAGCAAATATGTCCAAAACCTTGTGGCTCACCATTGCCATCGTGATAACTAAAGTCAGCTTTCGTTTCGGTACCGTAGTTATGGGTCAACTCTAAAATACCGCGCTGACGGAACGCAAAGATTTCCAAATCATTACCAGCAGGCAAATTCTCACGCTCGCTATCGGTAAGCTTGGCTAAGAAATATAAATCAAATCCCATATCAGGGAATTTCTTTACCGCCAGCAAAGTCATACCGAGTACGCCAGTATAAAACGCTAACGACTTAGCAGGGTCTTTTACCCGCAGCATAGTATGGTTAAAAGTAAAGCCTGAAGTCTGCGCGGAGATAGGCTGAACGCCAGCTGTAGTTACGCTGCTAGCTGGCTGAGCGACGGTTGATGCATTATTATCAGTTGCTGAGTTAACAGATGAAGTAGACGCTAGAGTAGACATAATTATCCTAATATTTAACAAAATGTAAAATCTAAAAGATAGCAAATCACTGTGACAATGACTTGCATGACCATCTCATCATAATAAAAAACGGCGGAATTATTGATAGGGTTTTGTAAGAGCATACCTTTAATATGCTCAATCAAGCATATTGATTAGCTGTCTAAAAACCGCACCTTCCCTGTTTCTAAATCATACTCTGCACCAACGATAAGTAATTGATTACTGTTAGCTAAGTCCTCTAACGCTCGCGAACCATGCTTGAGCTGACTGACCGACATGCGCACGTTGGCACTTATAGAGCGATCGACTAGCTCGTCCGCATCTACATCTTGACCGTTGGCAGTCGCAAGTTCATGCAAGTTATAAACGCTTGGACGAATACGGTCGACGATAGATTGCAAGTTAGGTGAATAGTTCTGTTCAGGATTGATAAGCGCTTCTACGCAGGCTGTGACCGCACCGCAATGTGAATGTCCCAGCACCACAACCAGCTTGGTACCGAACTTTTCGGCAGCGAATTCAACTGAGCCAATCTGTGAAGGGGCAACCACGTTACCCGCCACGCGAATGACAAATAAATCACCTAAACCTTGATCAAACACAATCTCAACCGGTACACGTGCATCTGAGCAACCCAAAATAATAGCTAGAGGGTCTTGATCACTGACTAGCTCTGGACGGCGTTGCATACATGGATCCGTGCTGGTAAGGCTATCAACATAGCGGGCGTTACCTTCTTTTAAAAGCTCAAGTGCTTCTTGACCTGTCTGTGGGCGTGTATCGTTGGGCATAAGTGGTCCTTGATTATTAATCACTATTAGAATTGCAAATTACTTTAAATTTATTTTTTTAGATATTAATTAGCTCAATGGTTGGTTAATAATTATCAAGCTACGAGGCTCATTATATTTTTCAGCCATCAAATGATTGTATAGGAATAAAGCAAAAAAAATGATAAAAAATTTGCGCTAGGGTCGTTTTATGAAGATGGTCGTTATTAACAGTGTCAAATAGCTTAGCTTTAAGACATTGAACAACCACTCAAATCTTATAGAAATACAATAGTAAAACACTCGAGAGAATAGATGAAAGAAACTTTTGTCACTATGCCCATATAACGCGCGTAACATACAACGAACTTTCAATGATTTATATCAAGGGTTTGTTATAATACGCAGCAACCAGCCGACTACGCTTACGCTCATGCCAAACCATCTTGTTTACAGTGTCTTATATTAATAGCTGTACTGACACGTTGGACGCTTAGGAACAAATCTTATGACCGAATCGACTTCAAACACGCATAAAACCTCGGCGTCACCTGACACTGTACTGCTGCAACTGACTGGTCTAAAAAAAACCTATGATCAAACGGAAGTATTAAAAGATATAAACCTCGATATCAAGCATGGTGAATTTTTAACCTTGCTTGGCCCATCGGGCTGCGGCAAGACGACACTACTGCGCTTAATTGCTGGTTTTGAGCAGCCAAATGCTGGGGCAATATATTTAGATGGCGTACAGGTGGCGGGCTTGCCAGCCGATAAGCGTCCGGTCAATACCGTGTTTCAGCAGTATGCATTATTTCCGCATATGACCGTTGCGCAAAATGTCGCTTACGGGCTTAAGATTAAAAAAGTCCCTAAAGATGAGATTCAAACGCGGGTGCGCGAGATGCTGGCCATGGTACAGCTTGAGCATTTAGCCAATCGTAAACCGCAAGATTTATCTGGTGGTCAGCAGCAGCGCGTTGCCATTGCACGCGCGGTGATTAACCGTCCTAAACTACTATTACTTGATGAGCCGCTATCCGCACTTGATCATAAGCTGCGTTTGCAAATGCAATCTGAGCTTAAGCGTCTGCAACGAGAGCTTGGTATTACCTTTGTGTTTGTCACCCATGACCAAGAAGAAGCGTTATCAATGTCAGACCGTATTGCGGTGATGAAAGACGGTACATTCCAGCAAATTGGCACACCGATTGAGATTTATGAAACCCCTGCCAATTTATTTACCGCCAAATTCATCGGTGAAACTAATTTATTTAAAGCAGAGGTAAAGGGCGTCTATCCGGACCAGCCAGATCGTGATGGGAAAGTAACCAATGGCCGTATCGAGGTCGAGGTCTGTGAGGCGCAAGCACAAGATGGACCGACAGCGTTACGTAACCTGCGCCGTCCTGATTTTGCCAATGACGTGCAAGTGGGTGATATCGTTAATTTGCTACTGCGCCCTGAGGATTTACGGATTTATGATCCCAATGATAAAGAACATGGCGGCTTACTCGGCCGCGTCATTGAAAGTAACTACAAAGGTAGCACCTTAGATTCGATTATCGAATTGGCAAACGGTCATATTATTAAAGCCTCTGAATTCTTTGATGAAGATGACCCCAGCTTTGATTATAAATTGAATGAAGCGGTCAAAGTCTCATGGGTGGATGGTTGGGAATGGGTATTGCCAGAAGACCATCTTGTAGAACAAAAAGCACATGAGCGGAATGGAGATGCGCAAAACGTATTGGCGCAAAATAAAATTGCACAAAAGGATGGCAGCTGATGGCAGGTAATAGCCGTTTCAATTTGGGCAGCAAAACCCCTTTTCGCACCGCAACGCTATGGCTGATCTGGGGTTGGCTACTGATATTTGCGTTACTGCCAAATATTTTAGTCATCGCTGTCAGTTTTTTGACCCGCGATAGCAGCGCTTTTATTAGCTTGCCTGTCAGTATCGACAGCTATATACGCATAATTGACCCGTTGTATTTTGAGGTTTTCGTTCATTCGTTATGGATGGCAGGCATTACCACGGTCATCTGCTTATTGCTTGGTTACCCTTTTGCATGGCTGATATCCAAAGCCAAAGTGCGTTGGCAGCCGCTGCTCATGATGCTATTAATACTGCCATTTTGGACCAACTCTTTAGTACGGACTTATGCGCTTAAATTGCTATTTGCCAATAACGGTTTGATTAATAAATCACTATTAGCGATAGGCGTAATCGATGCCCCTATTGATATTTTATACACCCAAGGCGCGGTAATAGCAGGCTTAACTTATTTGTTATTCCCGTTTATGGTACTGCCGTTATACGCAGTATTTACTGATTTACGTAATGACATGCTACTTGCTTCGCAGGATTTGGGCGCTTCCAAGACACAGACCTTTTGGCACGTGGTGCTACCATTGACTACACCTGGGATTATCTCAGGAGTTCTGTTAGTGTTATTGCCAGCGATGGGTATGTTCTATGTGGCAGATATTTTGGGTGGATCGCGAAATTTATTGGTTGGTAATATTATTAAAAACCAATTTTTGGATGCGCGTGATTGGCCATTTGGCGCAGCAGCCAGCGTATTATTGACCCTTGCGATGGCCGTACTATTACTCGCCTATCGTGCCAGTAGCCGCCGCATTGGCAAGACCGACTTTAATGAGGTGGCTTAATGTCTGATCGCTCATTAAAAAACTCACCCGTTAAGAACAAACGTCACATCAAGCAACCTAGCATCGGCAGCATAGCGGCTAAGGGCTATCTTGGCCTGATTTATGCCCTACTGTATTTGCCCATCATCGTCTTGGTAGTGATGTCATTTAATAAGTCCAAGATTGGCTATAACTGGGGTGGATTTAGCTTAAAGTGGTATGAGTCGCTATTTAAGAACCAAGCCATGCTCGATGCTTTTTGGCATTCTATCGTTTTGGGTTTGGTTGCCGCCACCGTCTCAACCTTGATCGGTACATTGACTGCTCTTGCCTTACATCGCTACAACTTTCGTGGCAAAGGCTTACTAAATGGGCTGTTATTTGTACTGATGATGTCGCCTGAGATTGTATTGGCTATCTCATTGCTCGCATTATTTTTATTGATTGGTCTGCAATTAGGTTTTGTATCGCTGTTACTCGCGCACATTACCTTCTGCCTGCCGTTTGTAGTCATCACTGTGTTTGCACGCTTAAGCAGCTTGGATGAGCGCTTGATGGAAGCCGCCCGTGACTTGGGCGCTAATGAATCAACCATGGTACGTACGGTACTGATTCCCGTCATTCTGCCCGCAGTGATGGCAGGCTGGTTGCTCGCCTTTACTTTATCATTAGACGATGTGGTGGTTTCTACCTTTGTCACCGGTCCTAGCTATGAGATTTTACCGCTACGAATTTATTCGATGGTGCGCGTAGGACTTAAACCGGAAGTCAACGCCATTGGTACATTGCTATTGGCTGCCTCGCTTATCTTAGTCATTATCTCGCAGCTGCTGTTACGTCGGCGCTAGTTATCAACTATCCCTAGGTAAGAAAAATTTAATAATAGTATTTGAGTGGAATTCACTGCTACATTAGTTATAATGAATTTTTCTCACCTCAGCGATCAGGTTGTCTTATGTTAGAGCTTCGTCATCTCAATACTTTAACGGCATTACGAGCGCATGGCTCATTGGCTGCAGCTGCTGATGAGCTGCATGTCACAGCGTCTGCGGTCTCGCATCAGCTAAAAGAGCTAGAAAATTACTATGATATCAGCTTGGTGAATCGCCGGACACGCCCGCTCACTTTTACGCCTGCGGGCAAAGCAGTACTGGCATTAGCAGACAGCATCATGCCGCAAGTGACTCGCACCAAATCCAATCTCAAACGCTTAGCACATGGTCAAGCGGGCAGATTACGCCTAGCCTCTGAGTGTCATAGTTGCTTTGATTGGCTAATGCCGATACTCAATCATTACCGCCGTGAATGGTCGGATGTTGAGCTGGATTTTGCA
This sequence comes from Psychrobacter sp. P2G3, assembly GCF_001593285.1. Lineage (NCBI taxonomy): Bacteria > Pseudomonadati > Pseudomonadota > Gammaproteobacteria > Moraxellales > Moraxellaceae > Psychrobacter > Psychrobacter sp. P2G3. Next base: position 333,702 of record NZ_CP012529.1, on the reverse strand, counting down.
ACGGGTTTTGAGCCTGAGCCGCATCATTTATTGATGGAAGGTGATATTGACCTGCTCATTACTACCAGTGATTTACCGATAGAGGGTATCAGCTATCAGCCCCTATTCGAGTATGAGAGTCGCCTAGTGCTTTCACCAACGCATGATTTGGCCGCGCAAGAGTTTATTGAGCCCATGGATTTGACTGATGAGACTTTGATTGCTTATCCGGTGGAAGCTAAGCGTCTCGACATTATTGCCAACTTTATGACACCTGCAGAGGTAAGCTTTGCGAGTATTCGTACGACTGAATTGACAGCAATGCTGATTCAGCTGGTCGCCAGTGAGCGCGGCGTAGCGGCATTACCTGATTGGGTAGTCGCTGAATATGAGAAAAAAGGCTGGGTGGTCTCGCGTCCGCTGGGTAGTGGCGTGCATTGTCAGCTGTATGCCGCGACGCGCACCGCGAGCAAAGATACCGCTTATATGCAAGGGTTTGCGAGTTTGTTAGAAGGAATAGTAAAACCGTTGTAGGTTTTATTTACTATAATCACTGTTATGAGAATAAGCATGGTCCCCTAGTGAGGACTTGAATATTCAGCTGTAGGCTAATAATATCAACGTTTTAACTCGCTGAGATAGCCACAGTGTACTTTGTGGTGTACAGATATTGAGATTTTTAAATGCGCTAAAGAGTTAATAGGTCACTTTCAATGTATAGAGCTTCTGTCATAGAATGCATGAAATACAGCCAGCTTTTAGCTGGCTAAAAATATGGTCGAATAGTTAAATTGATTTTAAACAAGGAAATTAGGATGCAAGCAAAAATAGGTTTGTTATTAGCTGCTGTGTTGGCGTCAGGATCAACTTTTGCCGCTGATGCTTATAAGGTTTCGACTTCTGTATTTAAAGATGGTGAGTTAATTGCTTCACCTGTGATGCTGGTAAATGCTGAGGAGATGGCATCAATCGCTGTTGACACTGATTTTGAGTATAACCTGACAGTAAAGCCATCTAATGAGCATACGGCTAAAGTCGTTACAGCTCTTAAAGTTGGCGATGACGTTACGGAACATGAAACGACCGTAGTCTATGATAAGGAAGCGACTGTTGATAATGGTAACGACAAACTTACTTTATTGGTTCGTAAAATTACGAATTAAGATAGTACCCGTTCAATTAACGGATTAACCGAGATAATATCTATGTTAGAGCCGTCATTCTTCATGCAGCATGACAGCTTGAAAACGAAACCCTATAAAATACCAACATCGCATGGTCATTTGCTGTTGTATCCTAAGCGGAAGTCTTGTCGTCATTCGTTATGACGCTAATCTTCAAAAGGAACAAAGCTAATATGAAGTACACACTACTTTTAAGCACGCTGTTACTCAGTTTAACGGCTTGTCAGAATACAAACCCGCAAATATTAGATAAGAACACTGCTTCACACTCTAATACATCTACAACAGTCAAAGCGGATAATACGACTTCTAACGCAAGCGGTAACTACAATAAATCCATTCGCTATAAGGATTTTTCTGCTCGTGTAGTGAGCACGCCTGACGGTAACGGTGGTTATGACTTAAAAATTCAGCCTATGGGTGAAAAAGTCATTGAAAGACACATTGACGATCCTGTTATTGATGCTGCGGTGGGCGATCTTAATGGAGATGGGTTCTATGAAATCTTAGTCTTCACACAAAGTGTCGGTAGTGGCTCATATGGTAACGTCATTGCTTATTCGAGCAATAAAGGGCAGTCATGGAGTGAAGTATCTTATCCTGAGCTCCCCAGTAAACTAACTCAAGGTTACATGGGTCATGACAAATTTGAAATGGTTGATAACGTGTTGGTTAGACAGTTCCCACTCTATTTAGAAGGTGATACCAATGCCAACCCCAAGGGTAAAATGCGCCAAATTCAGTATGATCTGAATGATGGGGAAGCTTCTCGTCAGTTTGTGGTTAGTGAAGTCAACGAGTTTTAAATAGATTTATAAAGGGTTTTATATGAAAAATATGACTAAAATAATGATGGCAAGCGTTGTAGCGGTAGGTACATTAGCAGCAGGTTGCCAAACGACGCCAAACACGAATACTCCTGCACCAGTCACTCAGCCTATCACCTCAACTGCCTTACAAGCCTATAACTGGCAACTTGTTGACGCCAAAAGCACTGGTGGTGAAAAAATTGCACCACTATTTTATGATCCAGCCAAGCCTTTAATCCTTAAATTTATGATGGATAATGACAACAAACTCGTCAGTCTTATAAATACTTGTAATAACATGGGTGCTGGTTATAGCGTGGTAAATGGCGACGTGAAATTGGGTCCAGTAAGAAGCACGATGATGGCGTGCCCTGAGCCGCAAACTAACTTCGATACTGCCGCTCTTAAAACGGTAGAGGGCAAGTACAGCATAAGCAAAAGTGCGAATAATGTACCTGTTTTAACGATTACTAATGCCAACCAAGTTGCACATTTTAAAGCCATAGCTAAGTAAGTATTCTTAGATAACGCATTTACGTTATTACTAAAAACGCTGTACTCTTGATAAGTATAGCGTTTTTTCTATTTTCCGAATCAAACCTTCAATACGTATTTCGATTGTCTTAATATGCTCATCAGGTATACCCCAGCTAGCCGCATTATAATAATGAAGCTAGTGCTTAATAGTATAAAAACTATATTTTGCACCTCTGAACCTTCCTAAGATAGATATCGCACTAAATAATTCTCGCAAAAGGTAGACATGTCATCATAAGTCAGGTAAATTATCGAAATTCGATAATTAAGAAAATATTAGTGTGAAAATATGAAATCCAACTCTATATTTGACTTTGGTTGCTAATACTTTCTCTTTCCATAGTTTGCCGAGGAGAATCAGTCATGGCGCCTCAGGATAGCCATAATAGTGAAAGCAAATCAGCATGGGTCGTTTTTCTTATTTTCCTTAGATTGGGTCTAACCTCATTTGGTGGCCCTGTCGCTCATTTGGGCTATTTTCGTGATGAATTTGTGATGCGACGAAAGTGGCTAACGGAGAATAGCTATGCTGACTTAGTGGCACTTTGCCAGTTTTTACCAGGACCAGCAAGTAGCCAAGTTGGCATCGCCATAGGCCTATCTCGAGCAGGATATACGGGCGCTCTTGCTGCTTGGACTGGGTTCACCTTGCCCTCTGCCATAGCGCTTATCCTATTTGCTATGGGTATTACCAGTTATGGGGATATTATTCCCGCTGGCGTACTGCATGGTTTAAAAGTAGCGGCTGTGGCTGTGGTGGCACAAGCAGTATGGGGTATGGGACGAAATCTTTGCACTGATGTTGCACGAGTTTCTATTATGGCGCTAGCTGCCTGTTTTGTACTGCTAGTCCCTTCTGCCTTAGGTCAGGTGAGCGTCATTGTGTTTGCCGCCATTATTGGACTGCTACTGTTCAAACCTGATAAGGTGATTGCTCATGACCCACTTCCTATTACTGTTAAGCGTCGGACTGGGGTTGTTTGGTTGCTCTCATTTTTCTCATTACTCATTGGCTTGCCGCTGCTGACCGCATTGTACCCAAGCCACACCCTCTCTATGGTAGATACCTTCTTTCGAGCAGGATCATTAGTATTTGGTGGTGGACATGTAGTACTGCCACTGTTACAAGCTGAGGTTATACCAGCAGGTTGGCTCAGTAATGATACCTTCTTAGCAGGTTACGGCGCCACGCAAGCTGTTCCAGGACCTTTATTCACCTTTGCTGCATTTCTTGGGAGTTCGATGAACCAAGCGCCAAGTGGCTGGTTAGGTGGTATGATTTGCTTAATAGCCATCTTTGCGCCATCATTTTTATTGGTTATGGGCGCACTGCCATTTTGGGAAGGTCTACGCCAAAATTTACGCACAAGAGCTGCTCTGTCGGGCATCAATGCAGCAGTCGTCGGTTTGCTACTGGCAGCGCTGTACCATCCTGTATGGACAAGCGCTGTTCTTGAGGCAAAAGATTTTGGTTTGGCATTGGTGGCTTTGGTCGCCTTGATGTTTTGGAAATTACCTGCTTGGCTGGTGGTTATCAGTTGCGGAGCCGCTGGTTGGCTACTAACACTACTATGAGGTGACAATATGACAGACAACTACCTATATGGCGGCATGATACGCTTGCACATCTTACATCATGCTAATGATGCGCCAGTTTACGGCTTAGGTATTGTCGAAGAGTTACGGCATCACGGTTACGAAATAAGTTCAGGAACCCTTTATCCGCTGTTACATGGCTTAGAGAAAAAAGGTTATCTCAACTCATATCATCAGCCTACAGGCCATCGTGATCGCCGTATGTATGAGATTACAATAGAAGGCCGTCAGGCGTTAACAGAGGCGAAAGCAAAAGTAAAAGAGCTATTTGGAGAGCTTATTGATGAGCCTTGATCTATAAGGACTACAAAAGCTTCCGTTAGAAAAGCCACAGCACAGGCTTAGGATAATGGGCCTTAAGTCAGATGCGACTGTTATCGGAAACTAAATACAAGAAAATATTAACAGCTGAATACATATTATAGGTGCACTGTGAAGTACACTTTCATATTGTTATCAACTCAAACCGTTGATAACAATACCCCAGATCCGGATGTTCAAGTCCTCACTACGGAATCGAATAGGATTGATAACTATCTGAGTGGTTAGCAACAGCAATAGGTATGGCTCAATTAAACATACTTATTTTTTTGCTGAACACTCTAGCTCTACACTTGCGCCAAGTATTAGTGGTTCATCAATGCCAAATAAAGTTCCCTTGGGGTAAGGCTTACTTAATCCCGCTGTGTAAGCTTCATTAAATTCACCGAACTTACTTAAGTCCGCTAGCATTGCCGTACAATTCACAAGGTCTGTCTTTTGATAGCCATATTTGACCAACAGCGCATTCACATTATCTAAAGCTTGTTTGGTCTCAGCCTTTATACCGCCTTCAACAAGCTTGCCACCTTTTAAACCAATCTGCCCTGATAGATATAGTGTGTCGCCTAAGCGTACTGCAGAAGAAAAAGGGTATCGACTACTACGTCCATAGAAGATAGGAGTAAGCGTTGATTCTTCTTTAGTGTCAGCATCTACTAGTATCGCTTTTTTTGTTAAGGTTCTAGTCACTGTATCGTTGATATCAGCGTTTGCATGAGTTGCCGTAAACATCAGCAATGTGGTCATTAACGGTAATATATAGGCCATTTTCATAGTGCGCTGCTTTCCTAAGTAAATTATAGATTAACAAGGTTTGGATTTAAAAATAATAAGAAATATAACGCAGATTACACTTTTTTATCTTGTACTGCCTCTAGTATTAGAAAATATAAGAAAAGGATGGCTATTTCCATAAAGAGACGTTATGACAAATGACTTTAGATAGAAGAAGCCAATTTTCAATGGTTTCGTTGGGGTGTACCTCAAGGGAACCAGTTATCTCCGCCTTTAAACCTACTAATAGACCACCCAAAACAGACTGCATAAAGGAACTACTTAAGTAAGACCATTAACTCAATAAGTGACATTGATTAGAGCCTAAAGCACCAACTTAAAAAAGTAAAACCCAAGCGCTGTTGCCAGTAATGTCAGTCCGACGTGCAACCCTATCAGTGCCAAACCTGCCAACAGCCGTCCATCATGAATAAAGCTAAACACCTCAGCGCTAAAAGTGCTAAAGGTCGTCAGCCCACCCAAAAAACCAGTCATGACAAACACTCGGACATTATCTGACAGTCCGCTACCCATCCGCTCAAACCATACCAATGCCAGACCGATCAGCAGCCCGCCTAAGACGTTTGCGCCCAATGTGCCCAGTGGTATCCAGCTGTGCAGCAGATTAAGACGTGTTAACCATGCCCGCAAGCAAGCCCCAAGCGCTGCTCCTAACCCAATGGCGAGCCACTGCATAGATTATCCTTAGTTTGTATGGATTTTAAACTTTATACCGCAGGCAGTTCGGTCATCGGCCAACGGGGCACACAACTGACAGCCAAGTCATCAGACTGCCCTGCTTGCAAGCGCTCGTAACCCGCATAAGCAATCATCGCCCCATTATCCGTACATAAAGCAGGCGGCGCATAATGGACGGTCGCATTTATTTTAGCCAACTCAGCTTCTAAGGTTTCGCGTAAATGAGTATTGGCACTGACACCGCCCGCAATCACTAAGCGGCTCATATCTGCCTGCTTGAGCGCTTTAACGCATTTCTTCACCAGCGTATCAACCATGGCATGTTGAAAACTTGCGGCAATATCGGCGCGAACTTGTGGATCACCGTCAGGGCCACTTTCCGAATAAGGGGTGTCTTTAATAAGGTTATGCACCGCTGTTTTCATACCGCTAAAAGAAAAATCTAAACCGCGATGTAACATCGGTCTTGGTAGACTGTAAGCGTTTTGATCGCCTGTTTCAGCCAATTTAGCAATATTAGGACCACCAGGATAAGGCAAGCCTAGCATCTTGGCGGCTTTATCAAAGCACTCACCCGCTGCATCATCTATCGACTCACCCAATATCTCATACTGCCCAATACCATGTGCGGCAATCAGTAAAGTATGACCGCCAGATACCAGTAGCGACACAAAAGGAAACGCGGGCGGATTTGCACCCATCAGCGGGGCTAATAAGTGCCCTTCCATATGATGAATACCAATCGCTGGAATGTCTAAGCCGTACGCCAAACTGCGCCCAAATAATGCACCGGTCATCAAAGCGCCAATCAGTCCTGGACCTTTGGTATAGGCAATGGCATCAATCTCGTTTTTCTTAACGTCGCACTGCTCTAAGAGCTCATTAAGCAGAGGTACTAGCTTGCGAATATGATCACGACTGGCAAGCTCGGGCACCACGCCACCATAGAGTGCATGCAACTCTATCTGTGAATACAACACTTGCCCGACCAGACCTTGATTGTCACTATCCATCTGCTCACTATCAAAAATCGCCAGACCCGTCTCATCACAAGAAGTCTCTAAACCCAATACCTTCATACTTTTGCCTTTATACTTTTGTCTTCATATCGTTTTTTGCGATGCTTTTCATTATTTAGCATCTAAAAAAATATGCATAAAAAACCGTCATTGTCAGTCACAATGACGGTCAGTTTAGCAAATTTCAATAGCGAATATATTCTAATAGCCAATATCAGCTTACTGCTGCAATCATATAATCAACCGCTGCATAGACTTGAGCTTCACTTACCTTATCAGTGGCTTGAGCTGGCATTTTATTAAAGCCTTTAGCTGAGTGCATGTGTAGCGTCTCTGTGCCTTTAGTAAGACGCGGTGCCCATGCAGCCTTATCGCCATATTTGGGCGCATCAAGTAAGCCACTGTCATGACAGACTTTGCAATTGGTCTCATATAACTTAGCACCTGCATCAGCAGCCAACACCTCAGGCTCTGCAGCAACCTCTTGTGCGACTTCTTCAACTACTGTATCGGTAGGCTCTACAACAGGTTCAGGCGTAATCACTTCAGGCTCTACTATAGGCGCTTCATCTACCACTACGGTTGTATCGGCAGGTTCATTGACAGCAGCAGGCTCTTCGGTAGGCGTATTATCACCGCTACAAGCGCTAAGTGTCAGTAACGCACTCAAACTGATTGCAGATAAGGCTAATTTATTCATACGCTGTTTTTTATTAATCATGATCACACCTCTACTCGATATTTCATATTAGTGGCTGCCAATTACAGCGCATAAACTTCAGACTGATGGGAAACTTAACCGCTATTAATTCGTAGCTGGTTCGGCTGGGGTAGTGGTTGCAGTCGTATCAGCAGCTGGCATACCTGCACTATCAGCGACTGCCGCATCTGTATTAGCACTGTCAGTAGCCGTAGTCTCTGCCATAGCAGTATCAGTCGTTGCTGCTTCAGCAGTTGCAGCGCCTTCTGTTTCCGCACCATCTACTACTGTACCATCGGCTTCAGCCACTGGCATTGGAGCTGTTTCTGGAAATTCCATATCTTCAGCTTCAGGAGCATTTTTGCGAGCAAGCTCAGCGGCTTCATCAACGCGATCTACTGCCATCACTTCATGTGACTCACCTTCTTTATCACTACTACAGGCAGTAATGCCAAACCCAAGAGTGACAATAAATGCTGTGCTTAAAGCTGTATTTAGTACTGTTTTCTTCATTCCAACACCCTTAATAAAATGGACACATCGACTTGAATATGCTTACTACTATATGGAAATTATCATAGCATAAACTCAAACCAAACCGTTATAGACAGTAGGGGTTTTTATTCATTTACTTTCTATATGTTTATTCAGCTCTAAACACATTTATGAGGATGTAAAACACGTATAGAAGCTGCATTCATGGCTTATCTCGCCTAATAATAGACATACGCAGATGCACTAAAAGCATTGACTTTACAGCCATTTTTTATTAAAATACCTGCCCTTGTGTTAATGCGCAAGATTATCCTAGTTTGAGCTGATGCCTGTAATCTTGAGATATTACGGCTAAATACTAATATACAGCCAAACTAATGCCTTTATATCTCATCCTAATCAAGGAGTCTTCATGCCTGCAGTTAAGGTTAAAGAAAACGAACCAGTTGATATCGCTATCCGTCGTTTCAAGCGCGCTTGTGAAAAAGCTGGTGTATTGTCAGACGTACGTAAGCGTGAGTTTTATGAAAAACCAACGCAAGTACGCAAGCGCAAAAAAGCTGCTGCTGTAAAGCGTTATAAGAAAAAGTTACAACGCGAAACTATTCGTACCACTCGTATGTACTAATCAATAATACGATTAGTTAAGTACCAGCGCTACACTAACGCCACTGTTATCCATTGATATCAGTGGCGTTTTTTATGCTACAATTTTTGTTATTGCTGCTAACGATACAGACTTGAAGTAAAAATCTCATCAGCCTAAAATTTAACGAACAAGGAATAATAACAATGAGCCAACTTAAACAGACTTTATCAGACGATATTAAAACATCAATGAAAGCGCGTGAGATTGAGCGCGTTAAAGTCTTACGTAACGTACAAGCAGTTATCAAGCAAATCGAGATTGATCGTCAGACTGAGCTTGATGATGCAGGCGTTCTAGAAGTATTACAAAAGCAATTAAAACAGCGCCAAGAGTCATTGACTATCTTTACTGAAAATAACCGTGATGACTTAGCCACCAAAGAGCAGTTCGAGATTGATATTATTAATGAGTTCATGCCTAAGCAGATGGATGATGCCGAACTTGCTGCCTTAGTGAATGCAGAAATCGCGGCACAAGGCGCAACATCTATGCGCGATATGGGTAGTGTAATGGGCGTACTTAAGAATAAAACTGCTGGCCGTGCTGATCCTGCACTCATCTCAAAGCTAGTAAAAGATGCGCTACAAGGTTAATTGCCAGTTAAAATATTGCAATTAGAGCATCGTAACTAGAGGATCGCAACTAAAGCATCGTAGTAGATTTCATATCAAAAAATGCAGCGCTCAAAACGTATAAACATACCGCCTAAGGCTTATATTCTTTGGCGGTTTTTACGTTTTTAATTTCCTGCTCGATACTTGCTAGTAATGGACGAGTACTACTGCTTTGTGCACTAGCTTGCAGCTGCTTGGTTAGCTGTTTCGCCTGCGTTAATGAGGTGAGCGCTGAGTCGTAACGCCCATTCCACAGCTGGTCATGACTGCGATAACGCAGCGCATTAATCGTGGCTATACGTGCAACCTGCGGTGATGCAGTGGTTTTGGCTAGCTTTTCATTGGCCAGTTGTAAACTTTGCCATGCATAGCGATCACTTGGTTGCTGCTGGGTAAGAGATTTGAGTAGCGCTTGTGCTTGGGTCGGCTGATTACTATTGGTTAGCGCTTCTGCTAAATATAGACGCAAATCGCGGCGCTCAGGATAGAGACGTTGCTGAGCTGCCAGTACTTCAGCTGCTTGCGCCCATTTATTCTGCTCAGTGAGCACTTGGCTATGAGTAATAGACAATAAGGGCTCCAACGTTTGCCGCTGGTCTGCGGGTAATGCCGTAAGCTGCGCCATTATGTCATTAGCCTCATCAAAACGCTGATGTTCGCCGTACCAATGCATTAAAGCCAATTTTGCTCCCACGCTGTTCTTAGCAGCCGTGGTTAACTCTGTCTCAGAGGCATGCTTACCAGTGGTTTTTACTCGCCAGTAAAGGAGATCAAATAGTGCTTGATGGCGCTGCTGCTGGGTCAATGATAACGAGGGATAACGTTGAGCACGACTTTGCGACTCACTTAGACGTTCGTTACTAAGTGGATGTGAGCGTACAAAGCTTGGTAAGAAGCGATTGGCAACTTGATTGAGCTGGCTTTGCTGATTCATCGTACCGAAGAACCTTGGCATCGCTCGTGGGTCATAGCCAGCTTGGGTCATAATTTGCATCCCTACCCGATCAGCTTCGCGTTCATTATTACGACTAAAAGCCATGCTGCTATTCATAGCAGCGGTCTGACTACCCATCATTACAGCGGCCGCCGCATCACCATCAGCAGTTGAAGCAGCAATGGCTGCTAACATGCCACCTATCTGCATCAGCATGGCTTTTCTCTTCTCATCTGCACCATTTTCATAATGCCTTTGGCTAACATGGGCGACCTCATGAGCCACTACGCTTGCTAGCTCATCCATACTACTTGCCGCCAAGATAGTACCTGTGTTCAAGCCAATGACTCCGCCGGGTGCAGCAAAGGCGTTGATGCTAGGATTATCAATAATGACTAAGGCTAATGGTGCTTGCTGCCGCGCTTGTGCATTGAGCCGCCATGTCATGTTTTTGACGGTTTCTTGAATCCAAGGATCATGCTCCATCTTGACGCGGCCATTGATATTTTGAAGTGACCACTCACCTATTATTTTATTTTGATATTGATCTGCAAAGCTTAACCCCTGACCCTGCAAATTTGGCAGCTCTAGTTCATCAGATTTTGAAGTCTGCCATGAGCCATAGACCGGTTTAGTCACCAATGCCGATGGTGTTGCCGATTGTTGCATAGCAGTAGGCGCAGCATAGCTAGGGTTACTGGCAATTGCCAACAGTACAAACAGACCTACATATCGAAACGTTGAACGCTGATGTGATTGAGGCCAAACCCTAGTATGCTGTTTGTTATTTGCATAGTTGGTTGTTGGGAAGTCAGTGATCAAAGAGCTATGTAAATAGTTCAAATGCGCATCCTATGCTATCGGCCATATCATTGTTTTTTGACTATACGAGGTTGTCTGCATAACGTCAATTCTAGCGTGGTATTGGCTACCAATATCTAGGCGAGCGTCACCATTGTGCAACATGATTATGTCACTCTAATGAATCCATCATGGTAATTCTAGTAGGCCAATCATAACGATGACTATATTCAACTGCATTTGCTAAGCAGCTATTTGTTATAATATATCCATGATCTCACGTCATCTTTATACGTTAAGTCTTAAAACCTAACTATCAATAACTAAGAGTTTAAGGGTTTCGTCTATGTCCGCTGAAAGCCATTTGTATACACCTTATCATGTATATTTACAGCAAACCTTATCTAATACTGAGCAGCATACGATTGCGTCCTTACTACGTTTATTACCGACGGACTGTATTAGTGACATTCAGATGACAGATGTTATAGACGATGTTCAACCGATTGTTAGGATAAAAAACATGGTAGATGGACGCGGTCTTGCTTGTCCAATGCCGCTACTAAAAACTAAAGTAGCACTGCGTAATGTGGCGAGTGGTGAGTCATTGTATGTTGTGGCAACTGATCCTAACTCTCAAGCAGATATTACTGCTTTCTGTCAGCAAACTCACCAAATGGATGGCGATAATCAGTTACTGTTGACAATTAACCAGATGACCAAGCCGCAAACTGCTGACAACACCTTATCAGAGCCGTCCGATACAATATTTCACTTCATCATTACCAAAACCGATAGCAACTAAGCGTCGCTATCCTTTACAATTAAGACAATAAAGATTTTTATCTGAATATTTGCTCATTTAATATTTGCTTACCTATTTAATCAAGGTCAAGAATATGGCTACTCCTTCTACTGAATCGTCGACAACGAAAAAGACGCAAAACAGTGCTGGTACTGAAAAAAATGCCGCACGTGAAGCAGCACTTAATGCTGCCGCACAGCGCCCTCCTTACGATGCTAGTGCCTTAGAAGATACCAGCACACGTGATTTAGTACCCGCGATGCCCACTCATCTGTCTGCACCTGGAGTGAATTTGGGTGCGTATATTAATACTGTACATCAAATTCCAATTTTGACGCCTACTCAAGAGCAAGAGCTTGCCCATCGCTATTATGATGAAGGTGATGTTGAGGCTGCACGCTTGCTCGTTATGTCGCACCTACGTTTTGTCATTCATATTGCCCGTAGCTATTCGGGTTATGGGTTACCACAGGCCGACTTGATTCAAGAAGGTAACTTGGGGTTGATGAAAGCAGTTAAGCGCTTCGATCCAAATAAAGGCGTACGTCTGGTATCCTTTGCCGTCCATTGGATCAAAGCTGAGATTCATGAATTTGTGATTCGTAACTGGCGTATTGTCAAAGTTGCGACGACCAAAGCCCATCGTAAATTGTTCTTTAATTTGCGTAGCCTAAAAAAGACCAATAACCAGCTGACGTTAGAAGAAGCAGATGCTATCGCCAATGATCTGAATGTCACGCGTAAGCAGGTTTTGGAGATGGAGTCGCGACTGACTTCATACGACGCATCGTTTGAGACTCAATCGAGTGACGATGATGATGGACGCTATGCTCCGCAGTTGTTCTTAGAAGATGGTATCGATCCTGCCGAGATGGTAGAAGAATCTGATTGGGAAGAGAATAACTCATCAGCACTGATTGCGGCAATGGATACCTTGGATGATCGCTCACGTGATATCGTCGAGCAGCGCTGGCTGACAGAACAGAAGTCTACCTTGCACGAATTAGCAGCTGTCTACTCTATCTCAGCAGAACGGGTGCGCCAGATCGAAAAAAATGCAATGGACAAAATCCGCGATGCAATGACTATTGAGAGTGTCATTTTGCCTGATGATGTTCAGTAAATAGCCGGACGTGCCATTAGCAACATTGATAGATAATCTATAATAAGAGTTGTGTAATGTTAAATTGGATAGGTATTGCAGCGATCAACCTTGCTATCGCTGTCGCCTTAGGTGCTTTTGGAGCTCATGCCATCAAAAATATGGTCAATGCTCAAGAGCTGGCATGGTGGCATACGGCAACGTTGTATCTATTTATTCATGCACTAGGTCTATTACTCGTTGGACTCCTGATTCGCTTGAATTATGCGACTCAAACCACCGCTTGGTTACTGCAAATTGGTATTGTTATTTTTGCTGGTAGCTTGTTTGCGATGACTCTAGGGGCACCGCGCTGGTTTGGCGCTATTACGCCTATTGGTGGCGTATTATTGATAGCGGGTTGGTTATGGCTGGCAGTGACTGCATTTCGCATGGACAAATAGCGAATGGTCAGATAACTATAGAGCTATCTTGTTTTAAAACAAGAGCTTGAAGCATTGCCTTGAAGCTTAGCTCTAAAGCATTGTCTTAAAACGATAAGCTGAATAGCTATTGATACAAATCATCATTTTTGAGGGAGCAAATATTATGAGCACTATTCATGTTAATGGCAGAACTTTACAAACTACTCATCAGACCGTACAGTTAGTCGTTAATGAACTGGGATTGAGTACTGGTCGCTATGCAGTTGAAGTCGATGGTGAGCTAATCCCAAAAAGTGAACTTGGACAGTTACGTATTGTTGAAGGTATGAGTATTGAAGTAGTACAAGCAGTCGGTGGTGGCTAACTTTTATATCAAATATCTCAAACCTAAAAAGACCTCAACACATAACATGTTGAGGTCTTTTTATTATTAACGTTTTATTTATATTTTCTTTGTTGAATACCAGTTTTTCTAAATAGCTGGAGCAGCTTCAGCCCCTAGTATGTCTTCATAACGTCCATCACGCCCAGCGCCTTGAGTCTTCTTAGCTTCTTGACGAGTTTTATATTTACGCACTTGTCTATCGAGCTTGTCTGCCATCTCATTAATGGCTTTATACATATCATCGTCGCAAGCTTGGACGAACATCTCTTTCCCTGATACACGTATGATGGCTTCAGCCTTATGGCTCTTTTTACCACCATCGTTCGCTCCACTATTATCTAGTGACAGTATCACTTGAATACTTTGGATCTGATCGAAGTGACGCTCTACTTTCTCAAGCTTATCGCGTACAGCTGTGTTCATTGCATCGGTTACGCTGATATGGTGACCACTGATAGAAATATTCATATGCTGATCCTTATATTTATTACTTATAGTCAACAGATGGGTCGGCACTCCTGCCTTTGCCACCTTGCCTCATCAATAACACCAATTGATTCTTCATATATTCTGTGGCATATCCGTTTGTCACCACATATTAATAATATAGATAAACCTCTTAATATTTATTATTGATATACCTCTAATTTGTCATGAAAACTGACGAGTAGCAAGACGCTATATTGTAACTAAATGTAATCATAGCTGTTGTTCTTTTCTTAATTATATATAATTGGGACTTTTTATTTTTTATTTATATAAACGAATATAGTTATCTTTCTAGTAGATGCCAATTGTTTCTACAGGCTGCTGGTATTTTTGGCTAATTAGTATTATATAAAGCTTGGACGACAGAATCTGGTCACAATTTCAGCAAAGACTATCTGTAAATTTTAAATGGTCTTGGGCATGGTGATTGTTAGTATTGTAATATGTAATATTACGACTTTTAGGGCGTGTCCTCATTTTGATAATGGTAATAAAAATGAGATAGATTTTTGTCAATCAAAGGAAGTTTTGCAGAGAATATGAACATATTGTCTAGAAATTTTCAAAGAGTGACGGAAATATAGCCATTTTTAGCCCATGAGAGGTTCACTCGTGCAGATTGAGGACATACCCTAGTATTAGCGGCTAGTATTTTTGCTTGCGCTGCGTGGAGGAGCTAATATTCATCGCTTCTCGATATTTAGCAACGGTACGTCGCGCGATATCTATACCGTCAGTGAGTAGCTGGGTTTGGATACGGCTATCGGACAGAGGCTTTTTTGGATTCTCGTCATTGATAAGCTGCTTAATCATGGCACTGATAGCGGTCGAAGAAATATCCCCATCACTACTGCTAACGTGTGACGAAAAGAAATGCTTGAGCGAAAACAGTCCCTGCGGAGTTAGAATCGTCTTACTGGTGGTCAAACGCGACACTGTAGATTCGTGTAGGTCAACTTCAGCAGCGACATCCTTTAGTATTAAAGGTTGCATAGCTGTAGCACCATATTGCAAAAACTCATCTTGACGGCGTACGATACTGGTCGCAACTTTAAGCAGGTTTTGATTACGCTCCTCGATACTACGAATAAATAGTCGTGCGTCTGTAAGGTTTTCACGTAAATACTGATTGTCGGAGCTATCATCGCCACGCTTGACTAAGTTTGCATACTCTTGGTTAACTCGTAGTTTCGGTAATGTGGCCGGATTGAGACGTACATGCCAGCCACCATCTGGTGTTTTACCGTTAGAGGTGCGACGTATTGGGGTTACTAATACATCAGGGATATCGTAGCTTGCAGGCGGCTGAGTGTAATCAGGCTGACTGCTTTGAAATGATAGGCCTGGCGCAGGGTTTAATGTGCGTAATAGGCTAAGTGCGGGGGTAATGTGTGCAGATAACAAGCCAGTAGTATCGGTTAATGCTTTAATATTATTGCTAACCAAATGCTCGCTAGCAGACAGCAAGGCTTGTGCATGCTGGAGGTATGCAGTGTCAGGGTCAAGCTTAGCCAATTGAATAGCGAGACATTCGCTTAAATTACGTGCGCCTACGCCTAATGGATCACAAGATTGGATAATGCGCAGTACCACTTCTATCTCATCGCGCTCTATATGGTCATCCCATTGATAAAAACTTGCCATTGTCTCTAGACTTTTTAGCAACTCGTCAATATCTAACTGCACAAAACCCATGTCATCCATCGAATCCATGAGATACTCTGCGATCAAGGTATCTGTCTCTGAAAGACGTTTAAAATTAAGCTGCCAGCGTACATAGTCTTGAATACTAGTACTGGTGCTCCCTTGATAATCATCAAGTTCATCATAATCTGCGCTTACTGCTGCGCTACTGCCACTAAAGCTACCAAGATCATAGCTGCTATAGCTTTCATCGCTATCTGTACCTTGATAATCATTGCTTTGATAGTCATTGTCTATCGCAGTATTATCCATAGCACTGCCATCAATATTTGCCTGTTGCAATTTATCTAAGCTATCGTTGAATGTGTCGTCATATTCGGCAGTGTCATAATCAAAAGCATCATCGGTAGCTGGTGAATCAGATAGATCAGTAGATACACCAATTTCGCTATCGCCGTTCCACATCTCAAGCGTCAAGGAATCATCTAGATCGTCGGCGAGTTCATCACCACTATCTCCATACTCATCTTCCTCGACGCGCTCGAGTAATGGATTACTATCCAGCTTAGCCTGAACCTCTTGTGCAAGCTCAAGACTAGAGAGCTGCAACAATTTGATAGCTTGCTGCATCTGCGGGGTTAGCTTTTGTGAGGTAGTTAGCGCGGTCGCCAATCCAAACGACATACTCATAGCTGGTGTATTACACTCCAATGATATTGCTTTGGTTATATGGGTTAACTGTCCACTGAGAACTAGTAGTGTTTCTATAAGCTTATACTATTTGCAAAAATTAAAATAGCTGGCAAAACAAATACAAGCACTAAGAGCATTAATCTGAGCGAGTTGAATAAGATTAAATTATCTTTCTTGTTCGTAGTAACTTGCAGTACAACTACTTGAAGTACCACTACATTGAATAATGACGATAGCATTTTTTGCAGCAATTTTGCTATGATAATTTATATCTTAAAACAATCACTGAGAATAAATATATGAATAACAGCACACAAAATCATAAACTTACCGTCGCTGGCGTACAAATGAATAGCCAGCAAGACATCGATGCCAACCTTGCTACTATAAAATTTGCTATTAGTGACGCCAGTGCGCAAGGAGCACAGCTTGTGATGTTACCTGAGAACTGCTGTAGCATGGGGCAGCAGTTTGCAACCGCTGAGCGCTTTGAGTCCCTATCTGCCACCTTAGCAGATTATGCGCGTGCAAATAATGTTCATTTACTAGTCGGCTCGCTACCCTGCTCTTATCGTCCAGATGGCGTTACCGTACCCGATGGACGTTTGCGCCAAGTCAGTCAGCTGTTTGGCCCTGACGGGACGCAGGTCGCACGCTATGACAAGATTCACCTGTTTACCGCAACCGTCGCCGATAAGCAAGGCAGCTATAATGAAGCAGCGACATTTGAGCCAGGGACACAGACGGTAGTCGCTCCAATTGAAGCAGATAATTCGGTTTATCAACTAGGAATGATGGTATGTTTTGATTTACGTTTTCCAGCGCTAGCTCAGCGTCTGCGTCAAGCTGGAGCAGATATATTAAGCGCTCCTTCTGCTTTTACGTATTTAACGGGACAAGCGCATTGGTCGCTACTGTTGCAAGCTCGCGCCTTGGACAGTCAATGTATGGTGGTTGGAGCGGCGCAAGGCGGTGATCATACTTATAAAAATGGTAGTATCCGCCAGACGTGGGGACATGCAGCCATTACTGCTTTTGATGGTACCGTCAAGGATAGCTATGATGACAGCAATCTAACTACTCAAACCCAAGATAAAAACTATGCGTTAGTATTCGCTGACTTAGACAAGCATGTTCAAGAGCAAGCACGGCAAAAACTGCCTATTTTTCAGTGCCATCGCTTAGCATAATCAACGTCATCGTTTAGCATAAGTTAACGTCTGGCTTAACACCACTGCTAATCTTTCTCATTTTGACTGTGTGTGGCGCGCGGATGGGCACGGTCATAGACTTGGGTTAACTTAGCAAAATCCACATGTGTATAGATCTGCGTGGTACTGATATCACTATGGCCTAGCATCTCTTGTACGGCGCGCAAGTCGCCACTACCTGAGAGCATATGTGAAGCAAAACAATGGCGTAATAGATGCGGATACAGATTTTGGGCGATGCCAGCCCGCGTTGCTGCTACTTTTAGACGCTGCTGTACGGCACGCGTTGATAGTCGAGTGCCCAGTTTCTCACTGATAAATAGAGCGCTGTCTTGGTGCTCCACCCACAGATTTCGATGCGGCAAATAACGATTGATAGCAGCAGCAGCTTTAGCGCCTATCGGCACTATGCGTGTTTTATTACCTTTACCCGTCACACGCACACGCAAATCGGACAAATCTACGTCGGTGACATCAAGCGCCACCAACTCACCTACCCGCAGCCCACTGCTGTATAGCAATTCAAACATCGCTTTATCACGCAACCACAGGCGTGCCTGCTCAGGTGTATCAGGCCTCTCTTGATCGAGCAATTGGGTAAGTAAATCCACATCAGCAATAGATGGCAATGGTCTAGGACTGCGCTTTAATTGATAGCCAGTGGTTGGATTGATACGTGCCAAATCCTCTTCAATCATCCAGCCATAAAAATGCCGAATAGCAGAT
Organism: Psychrobacter sp. P2G3; assembly: GCF_001593285.1. Classification (NCBI taxonomy): domain Bacteria; kingdom Pseudomonadati; phylum Pseudomonadota; class Gammaproteobacteria; order Moraxellales; family Moraxellaceae; genus Psychrobacter; species Psychrobacter sp. P2G3. Next base: position 315,111 of record NZ_CP012529.1, on the reverse strand, counting down.
AGCTCTTGCTGCACGCTAGCAAGCGCAAGCTTGTCTTCATCAAGACGTTGACTAATATGCTGAGCCAACTGGCGTTTGTCGCAACGTGTCCACGTCAGCTTCTTACCACGTAAGAATAACGCCAACTGATTTAATCCAGCAAAATAAGCCGTCAAGGTATGCACAGAGTGATTGCGCACAGCCAAAGTATTTAGCCATCGGTGGACAGGTGACAACAGCTCACGTAATGGTTCATCCAACTCTATAGACTGCGCCTGCTTATAAGTATGACTATCCATGCGAGACATGCGTTGCCCTTAACGCTAAAAATACAGCTTGTTTAATTGGCAGGGCTGGGCTTGATACCTGCTTGCGCCATTAAGCCATCTGGACTAAATACGCCCTCATAAACAAAGGCGGTTGGACCCGTCATCATGACTGAGTAACCGGGCTGCCAGCGGATAATCATGCTACCGCCATATAGCTGTGCGCGCACATCTTCGCCTTCATCAAGCCAGCCTTCGCGTATGCCAATCGCAACTGCTGCACACGCTCCAGTGCCACATGCTTGGGTCTCACCGACGCCGCGCTCATAGACACGCAATCGAATATGACGCTGATTCATGATTTGCATAAAGCCTACATTGACTCTATCTGGGAATGCCGGATGCGATTCAATGGCCTTGCCTAAGGTTTCGACTTCAGCGTCCAGTACATCGTCGACTTTGATGACAGCATGCGGGTTGCCCATATTGGCCACATAAAGCTGCACAGGCGTACCATTTACATCTAAATGATAGGCATTTTGAATCTTGGTCGTCGCTCTAGGGGTAAATGGAATCTCATCCGGCGCAAACTTGGGCTTACCCATATCGACTTCTACCCAGCCATAACGGTCCGTCGTCAAAGAAATAATACCACTAGCTGTCTCGACTCGCAGGCGCTGCTTAAATGAAAGCTTACGCGCTTGGACAAAACGGGCAAAACAGCGCGCTCCATTACCACACTGCTCAACCTCAGTACCATCAGTATTAAAAATACGATAACTAAAATCCACATCCGGACGCATCGGCGGCTCGACGACAAGCAACTGATCAAAGCCGATACCTAAATGACGGTCACCCAATAACTGTACCAATTCTTTGGTCAACTCTAAGCGCTGGGTCACCAAATCGATGACCATAAAATCATTGCCCAGACCATGCATCTTGGTAAATTCTATTAGCATATCCTTGTGTCCTATTCTATTTTTATGTATCCGTTATATTAGCATGCTGTCAGATACAATGATAACTATCAGCGAGCCAGAGACTGTATGAATCCTACTAAAACCGTTAATTATAGATACTATGGCGACTATAGTAGATCCACTATAAAATAAATACAGCACTACTGAGATAAATTTTGCGCAGCCTCTGTCTGCGTAGGCACAGCAAGCAAGGAAAATTTATTCCAGTAGTGCATTATAATTTATGTACTTCTTTTATTTAGGACTGACCATACTATGATAATCAATCTAATAGCTCCTATAATAATTACTATAATAGTCACTATAACTATTGCCATAAAAAACCCATTGTCATGACAACAATGGGTTGTTATTTAACAGTCAGTATTACCTATGCAAAAAGCCAGTTCCATTAAACCAGTTCTATTGCTTCAAAAAATTGGTTCCAGCAGTAGGATATTCTTTTTAAAGCACATTTATATTATTGTTCATTTTGCCAAAGCATTTCATTTGCATATAGTGCCTCAGCAGTTTCACGTTTGCGAATCAGCTGATGGCTATCACCTGCAACCATGACTTCACTTGCACGCGGACGTGAATTGTAGTTGCTGCTCATGGTAAAGCCATACGCCCCTGCACCAGTAATCGCTAAAATATCGCCAGTTGCGAGTGACAGTAAACGATCTTTTGCTAAGAAATCTCCAGTCTCACAAATCGCACCGACGATATCCCATGGCTGAGTTCCATCCGTGTCGACACCTTTGTTAGGTAATACGTTGGGAATTACTGCCATTTCAGCTTGATATAGCGCTGGACGAATCAAATCATTCATCGCAGCATCAACAATGGCAAAGTTCTTGTGTTCCGTAGGCTTTAGCACATCAACACGGGTAAGCAAAATACCCGCATTGGCAACCATACTGCGACCCGGCTCAAAGAACACTGTCTTGCCAAGCTCAATTAGTTTTGGTAATAAGGCTTGTGCAAAGTCATGGATAGAAACTGGCGATTCATCAATATAACGCACTCCTAAGCCACCGCCCAAATCAATATGACGCAGCTCAATACCTTTTTCGCGCAAGCTATGAACCAGCTCAATGACTTTATCTAAAGCAGCAATAAAGGGTTCGACTTCCGTTAATTGTGAGCCAATATGGCAGTCAATTCCAACGATATCGATATGCGATAAACCAGTAGCCTGCTCATACACCGCTACCGCTTGCTCATGGGCAATGCCAAACTTATTGTCTTTTAGACCAGTTGAGATGTAGGGATGGGTCTTGGCATCGACATCGGGATTGACCCGTAGCGATATCGGTGCACGCTTATCAAGTTGCTGCGCTACCTCATTAATTAATGTTAATTCACTAATAGACTCAACGTTGAAGCAGCCAATACCTTGGGTTAATGCATATTCAATATCGCTTTTCGTTTTGCCAACTCCTGAAAACACGACTTTGTCGGCTTGTCCACCTGCTGCCAATACGCGCATAAGCTCACCGCGCGAGACAATATCAAATCCTGCGCCTGCTGCCGCGAGCACCCCTAACACAGCAAGGTTTGAGTTTGCTTTTACCGCATAGCAAATCTGATGATCAATCGCCGCAAAGCTGTCGCTATAGGCCTGATACACATCAAGTATTGCCTGCTGTGAGTATACGTAGCATGGCGTATCGTAGCGCTCTACCAACTCATTAATACTTACCTTCTCCATCCATAACTCATCTTGGTTATAGTGCAGTTCAGATAGATGGACGGTTAAGGCAGTAGGATCAACATACATTCCTTGCTCAGTATGGATAGTTACGCAGTCGGCTTGTAATTCAGAATCGCTCATATCGGGTTCTCTAATCTAATCAGGTTATCAATTTTGAAAGCATTAATTTAAAAGATTTAAGCTTAAAAGTGTTAATTTCAAAAGACTTAAGTTCAAAGGGAACAGAACTTCACTATTAAACTCTTCATTGGAAAAGGCGTCATTGGAAAAAATAAAACTAGTAATCGTTGGGATCGTTACTGGCAGCGGGCAGCACTTGCTGCTGCTCTAAGTAACTGCTCTTGTCATAGTTGTCATCACCGATATTAGCAAAGGCAGCATCTTGTGGGTGGCTGGTGCTATCTAGTTGATCTGAGGCTGGCAACTCTGCATTGCCTGCAACCGTCTGACTACTCGGCGCTGCTATATAAAGATCCCCTTTTTGTCCGCAACCCGACAATCCAAGCATAACAGCGCTGCCGATCATCAAAGTCCAGATAGCATGACGACCAGAGTTGGTAGATAAATTTTGAATGCGTTTAGTATCTAAAAAGCGGCGTATAGTAAACATATGGCAGATGACCTTGCAACGGTGAAGATGCTATACAAAGGATAGCTATAAGTGACTCGTTATAAACGAAGAATTATAAGTAAAAAGCGGCTAACTACTGATGACTAAAAATCGTTGAAATTCAGCACGCTCCAATCATAGCATTATTCAGTAAAGCTGTGCTCGCCTTGAGTTTTATTGACTGACAATTTTATCTATTTTTTGTCCAAATCAACCTAAAATATAAGCTTAATTTACATCTATCTTTTCGATTATTTCTAGTTTGTACCACGTTAGTTATTCTCAGCTTTAATATTTAAAAAGTGGTTAAAAGAGACGTTTAGAGTTGTACTGACAAACTTTCTTACAATTTTGATTACTACTAAACCTGCCTTTATAGCACTTGCTATAGCAACTGAAGCCCTATAGCTGTACTCGGTGAACAGTTGTTGTAGTGCCTTGACGAGCGCCAATCTTTAACCTTATAGTTATCGTGGTGTAGTACTAAGAATGTGTTACATTATATTCAGACCGTATGGCTGTAATAATGCTTTAGCGTGTAGCTCACAGATACGCTAGCATGCGAAACACAGAAAATTATAGCCCAAGATGATCAGCAAATCAGCGACCTTCTTGTTTGACAGGTGTCAACATAGGTGTAGCTAGTTTGTGTTTATTTAACGAGTGGTAATCCTATTGATTCACTACTTGCTTGATAAACATAGCAACACCTCCTCATTAAAAATAATCTAAGGATAGAGCATGAGCGACAGCGCCATTAATCCCGCTTTTAACGATGAAAATACTACGACATCAACATTGACTAACCCCACCTTGGTACTTAACTGTGGTTCGTCTTCTATCAAATATGCATTAATCAGCGAAGATGAATCAACCCGTATCACTGGTCTGGCCGAAAACCTAGGTCTGGATACTGCCCGTATTAAACACAATACGTTAGATGGCAAAAAGCTTGAAATTGCCATTGCAGGTGGTCGTCATGAATTAGCCTTACAAAAAATCCTTGAGCTACTTGAGCAGTATCACTTCATTGCAGTCGGTCATCGCGTGGTTCATGGTGGCCGTGAATATTCAGAAGCTGTTCGTGTGAACGAGCATGTGCTATCAGAAGTAAAACGCCTAAAAGTATTAGCACCGCTACATAATCCTGCCAACGCGCTTGGCATTGAAGCTGTGCAAGCTATCTATCCTGAAATTCCACAAGTCGTCGTATTTGACACTGCCTTTCACCAAACTATGCCGCCAGTTGCCTTCCGTTATCCGCTGCCGAAATCATTATATGAAGACCACAAAATTCGTCGTTATGGATTCCATGGTACTTCGCATGCTTACGTCTCAGAACGTGCTAGCCAGATTACAGATGCCAAAGGCCCTCATGGTTGGTTAACCGCACACTTAGGCAATGGTTGCTCTGCGACCGCCGTCTATGATGGCAAAAGCTTGGATACCAGTATGGGACTAACACCGCTTGAAGGCCTGATGATGGGTACGCGTAGCGGTGATGTTGATCCAAGCTTACATATTCATTTAAAGCGTCAGCTTGGTTTGAGCTTAGAAGAGATTGATAAGATGCTCAACAGCGAAAGTGGTCTGCTCGGTATCTCAGGATTATCTAATGACTTACGTACCATCGAGGAAGCGGCCAACGAAGGCCATAAAGATGCGCAGCTTGCCATTGAGATGTTCTGTTATCGCGTTGGTAAATATCTAGCCAGCCTAAGCTGTGCGCTACCTGACTTTACTGGTATTGTCTTCACTGGTGGTATTGGTGAAAACTCAAAAACTACTCGTGCACGCATCTTAGATGTCATGCGTCATTTCGGTATTAAGTTTGATGCCGACAAAAACGCAAGCCTAGTCGGTGGTAGCGAAGGTAGCTTCCATAGCGATGATAGCAGCATTGAGCTTTGGGTTGTGCCAACCGATGAAGAGTGCCGTATTGCGCAAGAGACCCGCCTAGCGCTAGGCCTTGCTTAAAAAGGAGACTGCTTCTACGAGAAGTAAGCGCTTTTTATGACTTCCTAAAGGATTTAATAAACCTCCTTAAGGATATAATAAATAAATAGTAGGATACGCTATGCAAACCATATTACTTGTTCCTATCAGTCGCGGTATCGGTGTGACATCAGCGGCACTAGGCCTGATCCGCGCATTAGATTATAACGGTATCAAAGCTGGCTTTATGAAGCCTTTTTTGCAAGATGATACGCTCGATAAACAAAATAGCTTGGACAGCTCAAGCGCATTGACCATGCATGCGTTTGGCCTAACCCCGCCTAAGTCTATCAACCGTCAGCGCGTTGAGCGTATGATTGGTGATGGTAACCTTGATGACTTGATGGAAGAAGTGGTCATTAATTATCACACTATTGGCGGTGATCAGGATGTTGTCATCTGCGAAGGCTTGGTCTCGACGACTGAAGCCTCTTATGCCGCGCAAATTAACCGTGCTATCGCCCATGCACTTGATGCCAAAATCATCTTCGTCAGTACGGCTGATACCAAAAACCCTGCCCATCTTGCTGACAAGCTTGATATGCATGCGCGTGAGTTTGGCGGTATCGCAAGCGAGCGTACCTTGGGCTGCATCTTGATGCGCGTCGATGTGCCAAATACCTTTGATAATCAACCAGTTGCTCCTGGTGAAGCTGTCTTTACCCTTGATAAGAGCTTCATTCAAGAAGTACAGCGTTTGTCACCACATTTCGACACCGAGCAATTTCGCTTAATCGGTGTCGTGCCATTTAGCGATTCGTTATCGGTACCTCGTACTTGGGATATCGCTGCTGAGCTTGATGCTACTTGGTTGAACGTGGGCGAAGCTAAAACGCGCCGAATTAATCATATTAGTTTAACGGCTCGCTCAATTGCACGTGTCGATGAAGTCTTCAATCGTGGCACTTTGATTGTCGTACCAGGCGACCGTGATGACTTATTATTGGCGGCGGCTTTGGCCTGTATTAATGGCGTTCCATTAGCAGGTTTAGTATTAACGGGCGGTGTCATGCCGAACGAGACCGTCACTGAATTATGGCAATCTGCACTCAAAACGGGCATTCCTGTCATGAGTGTCGAGACGGATAGCTACGAGACAGTACAGAACCTCATGCATATGAGCGCTGAGATTCCAAGTGATGATACCGAGCGCGCGTTAGACGTTACCCGTTATGTAGCGGCGCATTTGGACTTAAGTTGGATTAAAGAGCAGTTCAGTGGTGATCATAAACCGCGTTTATCTCCAGCGGCTTTTCGTCATCAAGTTGTCTTAAAAGCACAAAATGCTAAAAAGCGTGTGGTACTGCCAGAAGGCTCGGAACCACGTACTGTAGAAGCAGCATGTATCTGCCAAAGCCGCGGTATCGCAAACTGTGTACTATTGGCTAAGCGCGAAGATGTCGAACAAGTCGCCAAAAACCGCGATTTAATCTTGCCAGAAGGGCTTGAGATTATCGATCCTGATACGCTCGATATGAGTAAATATATCGCGGCGGTCGTTGAACGCCGTAAAGGTAAAACCACCGCAGACGTGGCTGCTGAATATCTGCAAGATACAGTTTATTTAGGCACGATCATGCTGCAGATGGATGAAGTCGATGGTCTAGTCTCTGGTGCGATTCATACTACTGCCAACACGGTACGCCCTGCATTTCAGCTGATTAAGACGGCACCGCAGTACTCATTAGTATCGTCGATCTTCTTTATGCTATTGCCTGAGCAAGTCGTTGTCTATGGTGACTGTGCCATTAACCCAGACCCAACCGCTGAGGAATTGGCTGAGATTGCTATCCAGTCTGCGCAATCTGCCGCAGCATTCGGTATCGAGCCAAAAGTTGCTATGATTAGCTATTCAACCGGTGCATCGGGTACGGGTGCTGATGTTGAAAAAGTCACTCGCGCCACGGAGATCGTTCGCGAACGCGCCCCCAATCTCGCTGTTGATGGCCCATTGCAATATGACGCTGCTTCGGTCATGAGCGTTGGTAAGCAAAAAGCCCCAGACTCGCCAGTCGCTGGACAAGCTAATGTGTTTATCTTCCCAGACTTAAATACAGGCAACACTACTTATAAAGCGGTGCAACGTAGCGCCAATGTCATTAGTGTGGGTCCGATGCTCCAAGGTCTAAACAAGCCTGTCAACGATCTATCCCGTGGCGCGCTGATCGATGATATCGTCTACACCATCGCTCTGACCGCTATTCAAGCACATAGCGACCTGATTTAATTATCTAAACACACGCTTAAAAGCCTTATTTTATTCAACCGACTATTTTTATTCAGCCGATTATCGTCATGATGGTCGGTTTTTTTATTGCTTTTAATGACAAGTACGCACCTGCCCATTACAATCGTGCTTTAATATGCTGAATCAATACAAACTTATCTACAGGTAACAATCTCAATTATTATGCCGCACTCAGCTCAAGCCACTGATATAAACTCTGATTTAAAAAATGATATTAGCTCAGCTGATAAAGAGGCTGCACCTGCTATTCGTGCTTATCTCGGTGGCTCATTTGATCCGGTACATGAAGGTCATTTGCAAATGGCGATGCATGTCTATCAGGATTTATTACCGATAGCTGAGGAGCAACAGCGCAAACTGCATGTGTCATTGCTACCCAATGCGCGCTCGCCTTTTAAAGACGAAAGCACCAATCCTGAGCATCGCTTAACCATGTTAAAACTGGCTACGCAAAATACACCGCTAAAGATTAGTGAGCTTGAGCTATGGCAAACGCCGCCCGTCTATACAATCAATAGTGTGCAGACATTACGTGAGCGCTACCCCAATGACTGCTTGATATTTATCATGGGTATGGACAGCGCGCGTAGTTTGGATAAATGGAAAGATGGTTTACAACTGACAGATTATGTAAACCTTTGGATTTTTAACCGTTTTAGCATTGCTGAAACAAACAGCACTGACGAAAATGAAAATCTCATTGATAAGAATTCAATAGCGCAACACTCCACTGTCCTACAACCTCAGCTAGTGGCCCAACTCCCCTCTCAACTGCAAGATTTAATCACCAATTCGCCTACTGAATTGATAACGCCAACTGCGCAAACACTTTCGAATAACGCTGTCTTGAAAAACAGCAATCAAGGACGCATTTACATAGACCCGCGCCCTGTCGTAGCCGTATCAAGTACGCAAATACGCCAGCAACTACCGCACCAGAAATTACAAAACACGGAAAATCGATTAAATATAATGCCCATAGCCGAAACGCAAATCACATCTGTACAGCCAATAAATGATATCATGAGCAATACTGAATCCAATCCATTAGCTAAATGGCTAAATCCTGCTGTTTATCAATATATTATCGCCCATCAGCTATATTCTGCTGCTCAATTCCGTTAAAATCATCTTATCTTTGTCATTTTGCATATCCTATCTCTATTTACGACTGGCTATATATGACCAGTTAGCGGCTGCAAACTGACGATTTACCACTTTATTTTTAATATTTACGATTCAAGAGATTAAAATTTATGATCAACACCATGACTGACGAACGCTTAAAAGAGTGCTTAACCGTTGTCGAAAGCGCTTTAGAAGATATGAAAGCTAAGAACATCACTGTAATAAATGTAGAAGATTTGACTGATGTAATGGAACGCATTGTGATCGCTGAAGGTACGTCTAAGCGTCATGTCCGCGCGATGGCTGATAGCGTCGGTGCTGAAGCTAAGCAAGCTGACTTTATGCCACTTGGTCGTGAAGGCGGCACAGACTCTGACTGGACTTTGATTGATTTGGGCTCTGTCGTCGTGCACATGATGACCCCGCAAGCGCGTGAGTTCTATGACTTAGAAGGTCTATGGTCATCACCTGAGCAATTGGCTGAGCTGGTCGCCACGCCACGTGAAAAGAAAACAGCCGGTCGCCGCAATAAAAATAAATAAGATTGTTAATTGCGATAATCGTCAAACATTGAAAAAACTACTATTAAAAAGACCAGATATCTATTCTGGTCTTTTTTTGTTTAAATTTTAAGATGTTGATAAATTTTAAAATACTAAGACCGTATAATCAGATAAATGATTAAGCTAAGATAATACCAATCATTAATACCCAGCATTAATGCCAGCAATGACATAACCACTCGCCTAATAACTCCCTATAGATTAGGAAAATTCATGAGCATACAATCGATAGAATATTCTACCCAAAACAACAAAGCTGACTTTAACCAAGATCTGCCCCTACATATCGCCAACTTAACCTGCGTGCGTGCTGGCAAAGCCATGCCATTCGCGCGTGAGCAGATGAGCGCTATTGATAAAGCGCCGATTAAAGCACCCGTTGCCATCAACTTTATGGGTTTGACCACCGATGAACAAGCGGATCGACGTCATCATGGTGGCCCGCTAAAAGCTGTGCATCAACTGCCACCTGCTAGTTATGAAAAGATTAATGCAGAATTCAACTTAAAAGTGCGCATCGGCACACTGGGTGAAAATCTGACCACCGAAGCTGTAGATGGTCTGCCAGAGATGGATGAGTCCATCGTTTGTATTGGTGACGTTTTTCAGTATAGCGATATCGACAATAGTAATAGCGTGCAATTACGCATCGTACAACCGCGTCGTCCCTGCTATAAAATTAATGACCAAATCGGACAGTTTACCAAAGTACCGAACATCGCCGCTTGGGTCAGCAAACAAGGTATCGCTGGTTGGTATTTCCAAGTGGTACGCGACGGCATGATTGACGCTGACTTGCCTGTGTATTTAATCGAACGTCCTTATCCGTTCGCCACCCTTGAAAAGCTGTGGCAACTGTCGAATGCAAAAGAAAAGTTCGATGCTGAGGTGATTGAACCTTGGCTAGCGATTGAGTGTTTGGAGGATAGTTGGAAAACCGTTTTGGCTAAAAAGATCCGGAAGGATTAAACAGATTTTCTAAGAAAAAACCTTTAATATCATTTCCCAAATTAAAGCTAAAAATTTGATTAATCTCTTAACATTTATAATAGTGATTTCAAATAAGTTATAACAATAGTTAAAAGTCTTTTTTGCGTAAAACTGACTGCATAGTGAGTATGTTTGCGCATTAAATATTTGGCTCTCAAAGAGGATTGTATGAGCGAAAAAACTGAGAGCATCAGCTACCTGCAAGCGATAGCGATTAGCGTAGGGGCGATTATAGGATGGGGTGCTTATGTGATGCCTGGCGATTTATTTTTGCCGCAGTCGCAGCTATTAGGCTCTTCTGTCGCCATCATCATTGGTACTTTAGCCATCTATATGGTCGCGCAAGCCTATATTAATTTATTGACCCAAACGCCAGAAAACGAATCAGGCGGTATCTATTGGATTGAAAAATACATCAGTAGAAAACACGCATATATTTATGGTTGGGGCGTGGCAATAGGTTATATCTCTATCGTGGCGCTCAACATATCAGCCGTCGCATTGCTACTAAGGTATTTATTGCCCAGTAGCTTACAGATAGGCTATCTGTACACGATTGCTGGTTGGGAGGTCTACGCCAGTGAAGTATTCTTATGTAGTGCTGCCATCATTTTATTTAGCTATATCAATTTGCGCGGGGTACAGGTCGGCGCCAAAATCCAATTGTATATTGCCCTGTTTATGATTGTGTCAGTCACTGCACTGTTTTTCGGCTCGCTTTGGGCGACTCCGGCGACCCAAACCTTTTTGCCCACTGATATGCAAAGTAGCTCCATCACCAGTTTGGCATGGTTACCTATTCTTGCCGTCATGCCTTGGGCATACGTCGGATTCGAGACCACACCGCAGATATCCAAATCTATTAGTGATTCGAAAACCAAGACCAAAAGCATTATTTTAATTTCGCTTATCGCTGGTGTTTTATTCTATTTTTTGATCAATTATTTTACTGCCTTAAATATGAATTTTGATTATCAAGCGATCAAAGATAGCAATTGGGCTACTGGTGAGGGGATAGATAATCGTATTGGTAGCATTGGCATTTGGCTACTGTCCATCGCTATGATTGGCTCCATCCTTAGCGGTATCAATGGCTTTATACTATCCTCAGTCAAGCTATTAGAATCTATGGGCGATTCGTCTTTATTACCCAGTATTTTTACCGATAAAAACCATCATTTTAGTAAGACTAAAACCGTAGTACTGATCGCTGTAGTTTGCCTGTTTTCTCCTTGGCTGGGTAGAAACTATCTACTTGATATCGTCAGTATGGCATCGCTGGGTATTACCGTCGGCTTCGCTTATGTGACGTCAGCAGATTTGATTAATGAGCGCAGAAAAAATCAGGCTGGTCTGTTAAATTATCTCGCAGTCTTGGTCAGCATCATCTTTATATCGCTGTTGCTACTGCCCTTCTCACCTGCTGCTTTATCGTTGAATGCTTATATATTATTGGCGGTATTTATCATTTTAGGTGCGATTGGTTATAAGAGGATAATTCCTATTAGTAGCGTCAGTCTTGGTTAAAAATAGTGGCGGTTATGAGTAATAATATAGGCGGTTTAAAATTAAACAGATATAAAGATTAAAACGCACGACTGTTATAGTTTTTTCCTATTTATTTAATAGTACTCCCTTCAATACAGAGCATTTCATGGCAAAAAATATTACCTCTTTAGTATTAACATCAGTATTAACATCGTTCATGACATTTTCATTCATCGGCTGCGTCGCAACATCGACGCCGCGTTATATTATCGACAGTGAAACCTATCAAGCCCAAGGCAAAAGTGAGCGCATCAAAACCATTGTCCTGCACTATACGGTCTCAGATAATGACCGATCGATAAAAACATTAACCACTGGTCAGGTCAGCTCGCACTACCTAATCTTATCCAACGACGACGATAAGATTTATAACTTGGTGCCAGAAAGCGAACGCGCTTGGCATGCGGGTAACAGTGGGTTTGCAGGTAGAACCATCCTCAACGACACCTCTATCGGCATCGAAATTGTCAATGCTGGCATTAAACCTGAATATCGAGACGCGCTCAGGAATAGCGAGCTAGAATACCGTCCTTATGAGCACTACGTGGAATTTGATGAGTTGCAGATTAAAAAGGTCGCGCAGCTGGTGCAAGATTTGGCAAAAAGATATGACATCTCTCCAAAAAACATCGTTGGTCACTCTGATATAGCGCCGTCACGCAAAATCGACCCCGGTGCCAAGTTCCCTTGGAAACGACTGTATTTCGAGTACGGTATTGGCGCTTGGTATGATGAATTTGATAAGCAATTTATTATGAATCAAGACGAGTTTGCAGCAGCAACGATACCTGAGATTAAGCAAGCCTTTCGTGATTACGGTTATCAAATCAACGATAGCGATGAATGGGATAAAGCCAGTCGTAATGTGGTTTATGCGTTTCAATTGCATTTCAGACCGCTGCGTCCAACGGGCGAGCTAGATTTAGAAACTTATGCTATTTTAAAGGCACTCAATAAGAAGTATGCTGGTCGTGATGACTTTTATTAAGATTGGTTTCTAGAAAAAACCCTAGTTTTAAAACCTTTGCAAAACGATGTTTGTTAATCGATATTTGCTAATGAGGTATCTTATGACGCTACGTATTCACGCTCTATTCCACACCGATTATGAAGACTTTAACTTCATCAAGCAGTGGGCAAATAGTCACAATCATACTCTTAATGTCAGTCGTTCTTACGATGATGATGCCCTGCCAGCGCTAGAAAGCTTTGATTGGCTGATTGTGATGGGTGGACCGATGAGCGTCCATGACGAGGAAAAGCACCCTTGGCTCATCGCAGAAAAACGCCTAATTAATCAAAGTATCGATGCTGGCAAAACGGTCATCGGTATTTGCTTAGGGGCGCAGCTTATCGCCCATTGTTTGGGTGCTAGCGTGCAGCCGTCTGGGGTAAAAGAAATCGGTTGGTTACCAATTCGACTGACGCCCGCAGGTCAGGCGCATCCTCTATTACAAGATTTGCCCAAGCAGGATTTTACCGTGTTTCACTTTCATGGTGACGGTTTTGACTGTCCAAAAGGTGCTAGCATTATTGCATCGACGGATGCTTGGGCGAATCAAGGCTTTGTCTATCAAACGCCGCTGCATAAAGAGCTAGGTACTTGGATACTGGCGTGGCAGTGTCACTTCGAAGTGACCAAAGAGAGCCTTGCCAAGATGGTAGTAAATGGCAATAACGCCATTCAAAGTGGACTGAAAGATTATCCAATCACCGTACAATCACCCGCTGAGATCATCGCGCTGGGTGATAAATATATCGAAGCAAATAACGCAATGCTATCCGCTATGCTAAATCGGATAGCTGCAAACTGAATAGTAAGGAGAATAAATCATGAGTGACTCACAACCTAACGAACAAGACGAGCTTCAAAAGTATTTAGAAGAAAAAGCCAGACAAGAGCAGGAGCAGGAAAAGCAGAAAGAACAAGAAGCTAAGCAGCTTTCTGCGTATGACGCTTGTGTGTTAAAAGAAAGTGCTAAGATTCATGAGTTGATTGCTGAGGCTCAGAAGGGTTCAGAGAATAAGTAATCGATTGAAAAGCTTTTCTATGCGTTAATCACTTGTTTACCATGAAATCTAACCCCAAACACAAAAAAGGTGAGCTTTACGCTCACCTTCTTATTTAAAAAAACAGCTGTCTAAAACTATAAGCAATTGCTAGAGATTTGAGTAACGAGGAAAACATGCGCAAGCACTACATATCGTAAGCTCAGCAGGTTTGACGACGCTAATCAAGCCTTTAGGTTTACGACTAACGCAACCAAGCCCGCGCATTACGGAACATACGCATCCACGCGCCGTCCTCGTCCCATTCTTCTGGTTTCCAGCTGTGATTGTAGGCACGTAACGTACGCTCAGGATGCGGCATCATAAGAGTGACGCGACCGTCGGTGCTACACAGACCCGTGACACCGCCGAGCGAACCGTTTGGATTGAGCGGATAGGTCTCGGTTGGATGACCTTGGCTATCGACATAACGCATGGCGAGCTGACCGTGTTTTGCCATACCGTCGATCTCGGTGTTGTCCAGCGTGGCGTAGCCTTCACCGTGCGCCACAGCGATAGGTAAGATGCTGTCTTGCATGCCTTTGAACAGGATGGATTTGGTACGCTCGACTTTGACGTTGACGGTACGCGCTTCAAAACGCGCCGACTGGTTGGCGATGAAGCGAGGGAAGTTCTCTGCGCCGGGGATTAAATCTTTGAGCTGCGCCATCATCTGACAACCGTTACAGACACCAAGTGAGAAGGTGTCAGGACGAGCAAAGAAGCGCACAAACTGCATGCGCAACTCGTCATGGAACAAAATAGAGTTCGCCCAGCCAGAGCCTGCGCCCAGTACGTCACCGTAGCTAAAGCCACCACAAGCGACCAGACCGTCGAAGTCACGTAGATTGATGCGACCTTCAAGCAAATCGCTCATATGCACGTCAACTGCTTCAAAGCCAGCTTGCGTAAAGCCTGCTGCCATCTCTGACTGACCGTTGACGCCTTGCTCACGCAGGATAGCGACTCTTGGTTTGTTTTCACGGCTGTTTAGATACGGTTCTTCAACTTTCTGATTGAGGTCAAAGTTTGGTGCAGCGATAAGACCTTGATAGCTCGCATCAGCAATCAAGTCATACTCTTGTTGGACGCAAGCTGGGTTGTCACGGCGACGCGCGATTTGATAGCTGACCTGACTCCATTCTTGTTGCAACTCAGAACGCTTAAAGCGTAGAGTATCGTCACCCATGAGTGTTGGCGTTTGGATGATTAAGCTGTCTTCTTCCGAGCTTTGACCAACGAGGCTCATCATGTCGCTGACGTTAAACTCTTCTGCCAGTTGCATTAACGCGGCGACGTTTTCTGGTAATACTTGGATGACTGCGCCTAGCTCTTCACTGAATAATTGACCGAGCAAATTATCATCGGTCAATGACAGCTTGATACCTTGGCGGCTAGTGAATTGCATCTCAGCGATAGTCGCGAGTAGTCCACCATCACCGATATCGTGATAGGCGCTGATGACGCTTTGTTCGTTGCCCGCTTGGATAAAGTTAAAGAAGTCGATCAAGTCGCTTGGCTGCGCTAAATCTGGGCAGTCGTTACCTAATTGGCTAAGCGTTTGCGCAAGGATTGAACCGCCCAAACGCAATTGACCTTTAGATAAATCAATACGGTAGAAGGCGCTATCACCATTGATTAGCTCAGGCGTTAAAGTTTTTGCCACATCAACGACAGGCGCAAATGCTGTAATCACTAGGCTCATTGGCGACACGACTGATTTGTCTTGGTTTTGATTATTAGCGTCTTCGTCACTCCAGTTGGCACGCATCGATAGCGAATCTTTACCGACGGGAATAGCGATACCAAGTGCTGGGCATAGCTCTTCACCAACCGTATGCACCGCGTCAAATAATGCAGCATCTTCTACGTCTTCACCACAGGCTGCCATCCAGTTCGCTGACATCGTAATATCAGATAACTGAGTAATACGCGCACCGGCGATATTGGTTATCGCTTCACCGACTGCGAGTCGTGCAGAAGCTTTTGGACTAATCAGCGCAACAGGCGTACGCTCACCGACACTCATCGCTTCACCCGTCATGACTTGACCGTCAAGCGCAATCAAGCCTGACGCCGTAACAGCGCAATCTGCGACGGGGACTTGGTAACGACCAACATATTGATCACGCACCACCATACCCGTGATAGAGCGGTCACCAATGCTAATGAGGAATGACTTGCTCGCGACGGTAGGATGACGTAATACATCCTTGATAGATTCTTTTAGGTCAAAGTCATTAAGCTCAAGCGGTAGCAACTCGTTCGCTTGTACGTTAAAGCTACGCTGCATCTGCGGCGTACCACCGAGCAATACTTGCATCGGCATATCGACTGGCTGCTCAGGGAGCAATTCGTCATTAACGACGAGCTGACGCACTTCAGTAGCTTCCCCTAAGATGGCATATGGGCAACGCTCACGAGCACAGATGGCATCGAACTGATCTTTGCTTTCAGGACGAATCGCCAATACGTAACGCTCTTGCGCTTCGTTTGACCAAATCGCCATTGGTGACATGCCCGCTTCTAACGACGGAATCTTACGTAGATTGAGCACCGCGCCCATTTCATGGTCATTGACCAGTTCTGGCATGGCATTGGATAGACCGCCTGCCCCGACGTCATGTAATGAGACGATTGGGTTGCCGTCTTTACTGTTGTTGCTTACATCAATATCGTTACCCGCTAGTGCCCAGCAGCGATCGAGAACCTCTTGACAGCGACGCTCCATCTCAGCGTTATCACGCTGAACTGAGGCAAAGTCTAAACCTTCATCGAGTGAGCCGCTATCGACCGAAGATGCCGCACCGCCACCAAGACCAATTTGCATCGCAGGGCCACCAAGGACGATGAGTAAATCGCCTTGGCGAATCGAATTTTTTTCAATCAGGTTGCGTTTGATATTGCCGTAACCACCTGCCAGCATGATAGGCTTATGATAGCCGCGCATCTCGCTGCCGTCTTTTACCGCTGAAGTATCCAATTGGAAACTACGGAAATAACCGCAAAGGTTTGGACGACCAAATTCGTTAGAGAAATTGGCTGAGCCGAGTGGCGCTTCAGTCATAATCTCAAGACTGGTTGCCATACGATCCGGCGTACCATAAGCCTGAGTACTCAGTTGACCTGACTGCTCCCATTTTTCAGCAAGCTCTGGAATATGCAAATGTGATACGTGAAAGCCTGTCAGACCTGCTTTGGGTTTACCACCACGGCCTGTTGCGCCTTCATCACGAATCTCACCACCAGCACCTGTTGCAGCACCGGCATAAGGGGCAATCGCCGTTGGATGGTTATGGGTTTCGACTTTCATTAAGATATCGATTTCTTCTTGATGAAAATTGTAAGGATGCGCAGAATTAGGATCTTGAGCGTCAGTAGGAATCGAGTAAAAACGCATTCCCTCCGACCCTGCCATTACTGCCGCATTATCTTTATAAGCAGATAAAATGCCTTGTGGATTGGCTTTATAAGTATTCTTAATCATTTGGAACAGTGACTTTGGCTGTACTTCTCCATCGACCGTCCATTCAGCGTTGAAAATCTTGTGACGGCAATGCTCTGAGTTTGCTTGTGCAAACATCATTAGCTCAACGTCCGTTGGATTACGCTTGAGCTCATTGACGTAAGCATTCATTAGATAATCAATGTCTTCGCTCGATAGCGCAAAACCAAACTCTGTATTGGCCGATTCTAATGCTGACTGACCTTGTCCAATCACATCAATATGATTAAGCGACGCTGGTTGCTCATCATCGAACAATTTATTCACGTCATTTAAATCATAAACCAAGCTCTGAGTCATACGATCAAACAATAATTGCTCAGCGTTTACTGGCAGTTTCTCGCCTACTTCACCATCAAGGGTTAAGGTATAAACAATAACGCGCTCGACACGGTTAATCTCAATATCACAGTTATTAAAGATATCGGTCGCTTTACTTGCCCACGGCGAAATCGTACCAAAACGTGGGCTCACGATGACTTGTAATTGATTGTCTTGCGGGGCGGCAAGTTGGGTATCTTCTTTAATACCAAACAGGTCCAGCGCTTTTTTCTGCTCATCACCTTTTAGTTCTCGTGATAGCACATAAACTTGCTGAGTATTGATGTGGCTGACATTTAGCTCGGTTTTTTGCTGAAACTGACTGATGAGTTGCTGCGTCTGAAAATCGGTAAGAAACGGTTGTCCGGCGATAGTCATCATAAAGGCATAATCCGTAAGATCAAGGCATCTCTGCCATGCAAAGTAAATGGTCCGCGTATTATAACAAGAAGCCCCATAATAAGCAGGTATAAACCGCGATAAATTGCCTGTAGCTCCTATAAATTGAATGCAAATATGTTTTTTATACTAAGCCTTTTTATAGCAGCAAGCTTTTGACTGACTTGACACATTTTTTACTTAACACTTGTATACCTTACAAACGCTCACATCGTATTACGGGCAACCTATATAACTGGGCGGGTGCCTATCGTTATTCTACAACCAGCTAATAATTATAACGATTAACGGCGAGAGTCATTCAAAATAACTTGTAATTCAAAACAAGAAGCGCCCCATCAATTTAAAACCATCATAACTTTAATGTAATAAGGATATATTATGAGTAAGCAAGAACATATCGACAAGATTCAAGATGTGATCAAAGACGTAAAATTTGCCATGATGAGCACCGTGAATAGCAAAGGTGATATTCATGCTTGGCCAATGACGACTAGCGAGGCAAGCATCGGTGGTAAAGAGATTTGGTTCATCGGTGATAAAAAATCGGACGTGGTAAAAGATATTCAAGATAACCCGAAAATTGGTCTGTCTTATGCTTCCCAAGACGAAAAAGATTATGTCTCTATCAGTGCCAATGCAGAGTTGCCAACCGATAAAGACAAATTAGATGAGCTATGGTCACCAGTTTACAATGCATTCTTTGAGCATGGTAAAGAAGATGAGAACGTGCAGTTAATCAAAGTCGTACCACATGGTGTAGAGTGCTGGTTAAGCGGTAGTTCCACTGTCAATATGTTTAAAATGGCTGCTGCTGCCTTACAAGACGGCAAAACTGCTGAAAATATCGGCGAGCAGTTCTCAGTATCTTTGTAGTAAAAAAATATCTAGGATAAACCCATAAAGTAATTCAATAATTTCAAGCGTCAATAAGCATCCGTTTATTGGCGTTTTTTATATACCGAACTTCGATGATACTGTTCAATAAGATGGCCTATAAATACAAAATTACAAACCTTCACAGCGCATTACAGAGCACCTGTATAGTTCTATTAGCTGATTTAGCTATATTAATAACTGGTTATGGATTTATAAGAACTGTCGTTGAAGACAAGTAATGTTCATATAGTTGATTCACTATAGAATAAGCACAGTGCTACTAGGATAAATTTTGTGCAGCCTCTGTCTGCGCAGGCACAGCAAGCAAGGAAAATTTATACCAGTAGCGAGTTGTAATATTTGTATTTATTTTATTTAGGACTGACTATAACGTTTTGATTTATGTTGAAGTAGCTTTTTTAATGACTTTTAAACTCCGAAATTTTAAATAGTAAAGGATAACTATTATGAGTAAACAAGAGCAGATGGATAAACTCCAAGCGATGGTAAACGATATTAAATATACAATGATGACTACTCGTACTCATGAGGACCATCTACATTCTTGCCCGATGAATACCACCGAAACTAGCATCGGTGCTAAAGAGATTTGGTTTATCGGTCATAGTCCTTCTGAGACAGTCGATAATATTAAGAAGAATCCAGAAGTGAACCTGGCTTATGTCAGTCAAGATGACAAAAACTATTTATCTATCACTGGTAAAGCTGAGTTGGTAGAGGATAAAGAAAAACTTGATGAGCTGTGGTCAGTGCTGTACAACGCCTATTTTGAACAAGGCAAAGAAGATCCTAAAGTTCAGCTGATTAAAGTCGTCCCTCATGGTGCTGAATACTGGGCTAACGGTAATGCCATTGCTAGTGCCTTTAAAATGACAGCCGCTGCGGTAACAGATACCGCTATTGAGAAAAGCTTAGGTGAGAATTTTTCGATAGAGCTGTAATGTCTTAACAGTTAAGTGTGATAAATAAAAAAACGCCAGTGGCTAGATGCGACTGGCGTTTTTGTT
The DNA here is from genome assembly GCF_001593285.1 of Psychrobacter sp. P2G3. Taxonomy (NCBI): domain Bacteria; kingdom Pseudomonadati; phylum Pseudomonadota; class Gammaproteobacteria; order Moraxellales; family Moraxellaceae; genus Psychrobacter; species Psychrobacter sp. P2G3. The sequence continues at coordinate 294,924 of NZ_CP012529.1, read as the reverse complement.
TGTCTAAGTTTTATTCGAAAAGTAGCAATACTATGGGTTTAACCGCGAATTTAACCGCTCTGTTTAAGATAAGGCCATGCTGCCTTTAGATAAATGAACATTGACCATAAGGTTAAAATCACCGCTGCGACCATCAGACCATAACCAATAAGCTCAAGTGATTCCCAGTTTAATAAGAGCACCGTAATAGCTATCATCTGAAAGGTTGTTTTGAGCTTGCCAACGTAGGATACTGCCACACTGGTGCTTTTGCCCAGCTCTGCCATCCATTCACGTAATGCTGATACTGCAATCTCACGCGAGATAATCACAATTGCTGCTATTGCCATAATAATATTGGGATGCCATTGCACTAAGATAATAAGTGCTGCTGCGACCATCAGCTTATCAGCGACGGGATCTAAAAAACGCCCAAATGCTGACATTACGTTGAGCTTACGGGCAAAATAGCCATCAAGCCAATCGGTAATAGCAGCAATAATAAAGACGGCCGTCAATAGCAAATGTCGCAATAAGCTATCGCTGAACTCACTCATCCCTACCTGTGCGATGACGTTATTTGAAATCGCAGGCATGCCAATACCCATGGCTGGGGGCCAATAGGCAATCGCTACAAATAATGGAATCATCAAAATACGCGCAATAGTAAGATTATTGGGTAAATTAAAAATACTTTTATTATTTTGCGGCTGTAGCGGTTTTTGCGTATGCAGTTGTGTGCTTTCGGTCATGGCAAGCCTAGTTTGATATAGACATAAGAATGGTTGCTAGCTTAGCATTTTTCGCCCTTCTCGTCATGCCATCTTCTGCAAGTTAATAAATACTAACTAATTATCTAATTATTGTTCAAATGACTCGAAATTATTCTGAATAGAAAATTCTAAGCATGTTCATCATGATATAAAACTGTTTCAAAGTATGACATTGTATCAAAACACTCTTAAACGTAATGTCATGTAACTGGAGTAACAAAAAACACTTAGCTTCCGCTATTATGAATATATTACGAAAACAGTTGTACACTCAGGTTTATAAATGAAAGCTGTACCAAAGTTCTAATAACAATAATAAACAAAGACTGTATCTGTAGCCTATCTACATCGCCAGTTTTCCTCAGCCCACAGTTTCCTCTGTGGGTCTTTTTTTGTCCTAAAATTTTGTTAGCTGATATCATAGCATGATAATTTTCTTGTCAATCTAGCAGTTATTTTTCAAAGTTTATATCAATCTATAAGCTGCCTCTAACTTTCTTTTCCAAGAAAGGAAAATAAAGACATGAGCAAAGCCTCCTGATTCATACCCTCCCCTATAAACACAATTTCTCCAAGCCTAGAGTCGCCTTTCTCAGGCGGCAGAATCTCCGGCTGTTGCATGACCTTACGTACAGATTGTAGTAATAGCGCACCTTCGTCTGTCTGTAAAACGCCTTTGACTCGTAGAATCGTATCACCCCGAGCGTGCAACAACGCCGATAGCCAAACGGTAAATTCGACCCAGTCTACTTCTTTGGGAATCGGCAGCGAAACCACAGTCGTTGGTGTTCCCATATTAACGAGAGTCGATTCGTAGATTTCAGTAGGTGGAGGGAGTTGCGGAACAGAGCTTTCGACACCGAATGCGGATAATGAAATTGGTGCGGCTGGATTGATTTTGCTGATGGTTGAAACGAGGTTCGATAAGGACTGCTCGGATACTTCCTCTGATTTTGCAATCACAACGCGATCAGCCGACAAGATTTGCTGACGACATAAAGCGTCAGTCTTTAGTGCCACGTGGAAATGTAGCGCATCAGCCATAATGATGATTTCTTTGAGCGCAAAATGGTACACCAGAATAGGATGTTCTTTGATAGCGACTATAATTTCTTCGGGATCAGCTAAGCCACTGGTTTCTATTATAAGCGTGTCTGGCTGAGCAGTAGTCAAACCGATTGATCGTCCGTTTGTTCGAGACTCGGCAACCGCAAGTAGTGCTGATATTAATTCTTCTTTGCCTTTTGGGGTGCCCGCGGTTCCGGTCAGCACTTTGACACTCATCGCCTCACCCAACAGCAGGTCGTCAACAGGTTGTTCTGCCGCTTCTTGGGTGAAGACTTGCGCACGACCAAACGTCTTAGTAAAAAGCGCATGACGCAGCCATGTGGTCTTACCTGAACCCAGATAGCCACTTAGTAGAACGATATCGAGACGGTTGTCTTGAAATATTTGCATTAAACTCAAGCCACTGCATGCGTTGTTAAGGGGTCGATTGCAAAACCTTGACGGCGTTCTACTTCAGCCCACAGCTCGGTTAAGTTGTTGACCATGACGCGGGCCCCACCTGGACATATCAGCTGTATCTGCGGGATCACCCCATCAGCATAAACTGAGAACCCATAAGGTTTTAGTACTCGCTTTAATATCGATATTCGGTGAAACATTGCTCTGAGGCGGATACCACCCTTTTGTGCGCCCGCTTCCGTCCAATGCCCTGGAGCTGCTGGGTTGCCACATGCATTACACATGATTCTTCTCCTTATTACTGACTTTAGCGACAATACTGCTAAAGACGCCAAAGCCAATGTTAAACACCGCTATTTTCAAGAGCTTTTAAATGACTTCTGGACGCTTACCACCTTCAAACGGGAAGCGCTTGCGGAAATCTTCAGCAATATCTTCAAACGGCATCCAAACCACACCTTCATGACTGTTAATATAGTCGATTAAACGTTCAAGCATCATCAGCACTTGCGGACGCCCTGACACATCAGGGTGAATGGTGAACGGATATACTGCATAGTCCATATTGCGATAAACCCAATCGAACTGATCACGCCACATCTCTTCGATATCGCGTGGATTGACGAAACCATGACTGTTGGGGACGTTTTTCATAAACATCATCGGCGGCAAATCATCCATATACCAGTTGGCAGCGATTTCAACCAAATCAATCTCGTCGCCATGGGTCATGGGATGCATCCATTCTTCTGCTGTTTTAGAGTAGTCGATGAGATTCCATTTATCACCCACCCGAGCATAAAACGGCTGGAAGTCGCGGTAGCCTTGGCTATGATCATATTTGAAATCGTATTTTGCTAAGATCTCAGGGGTCGCGGCTGACATCTCCCACCACGGTGCCACGTAACCACGCGGGCTTTGACCCGTCAGCTTGGTAATCAGCTCAACTGATTTCTCCATGACCGCTTCTTCTTGAGCGCGGGTCATGGCAATGGGGTTTTCATGTAAGTAGCCATGTGCCCCTACTTCATGACCATGATCGACAATCATTTTGGCAATGTCAGGGAATGTCTCGAGGCTATGACCGGGGATAAAGAACGAGGTGCGTAGATCGTATTTTTTAAACAGACGCAATAAGCGTGGGACGCCAACTTCAGAGGCCCAGACACCGCGCTGAATGTCAGACGGGCTTTCGCCGCCGCCGTACGAGCCGATTTGACCGGCCACTGAATCAACGTCCGTGCCGAATCCACATATGATAGTTTTAGACATATTTCATTCCTTTGATATTTTTAGTTTGGTTTTATTCCTTTGGGGTTTTAGCTCTGTTTTACTCCTTCGTTAGATGGTTATGATAAGTTTTGAGTTAATAAATTTTCGATAGAAAGTGCCGCAGCTAATAGATCGCCTTCTCGACCACCAGACATCGATAGCAAAATACTGGTAGGCATCTGGTTTTCATCTATGCCATTTGGTAAGGCAACGCCGCACCAGTCCAGAAAGTTGCCAAGCGCGGTATTGCGCAGCATCAATTTATTGGTACGCAGATACAAATCATCGTCTTCTTCAAGGGGTTTAAGTTCAGGGGCAGTAATAGGCGTGGTCGGAAATAGCACAATTTGATCACCTAACAGTTGGCGATTTTGCTGAATCAATCTGGCGCGCGCTCTTAAAATAACAAGCAAGTCACGAGCCGACATATCTCCAGCATCAAGAATGCGAGCAAGAACCCGTGGATCCATCTGCGCCGCACGCTCAGAATGTACCAGATCCCAGTGTAGATCTAAGGCTTCTGGACCAACTAAGTAGCCGTGCTCACGAGCAAGCGTGCCTATTTCGTCAAACTCGCTACAGACTCCACGAGTGACTTTCGCCCCAGCCATCTCTAGAGCACGCACAGCTGCTTCAAAATTGTTAATCACCGCCTCTTGCGCACCTTTAAAAACAACATTGGTAGGAATAAAGAAGTTGAGTTGACTGATAGGTGTTGGCTTGGGCGTTGCGACCGCTCGGCCGTTTAGAATTTCTGCCACACCGATGCAGCTTTTTAGGTCAGCAGCAAGCGGACCAAAGGTATCCAATGTCGGTGAGAGTGGAAACGTACCCCCTTTTGGAAACGCTGTACTAGAACCTTTATGGCCGACTACGCCATTTAACCCAGCTGGAATACGTATCGAACCCCCAGTATCACTGCCGATGGCCAGTGGCACTAGTCCGCGGGAGACAGCAACACCGCAACCAGAAGACGAGCCGCCAGGAATGCGATCTGGGCCCGTACCATGTGGGTTTTTAGGAGTACCAAAATGTGGATTGAGACCAAGGCCTGAATAAGCAAATTCAGTCATATTAAGACAGCCAATGGATACAAGGCCAGCTCGAGTGGCATTGGCAACCACATCGGCATCACGAGTCGCAGGCGCATTGGATTTAAGTACCACAGATCCTGCGGTGGTTACTCGACCTTCTATATCAAAGAGGTCTTTCCATGCGATAGGGATACCATCCCACGCACTAAGTGGATTGCCTTCACGGCGGCGTTGCCTAGAAGCATGGGCTTCTTTTAGCGCTCGTTCTTCGAGCAATTCTGTAAAAATAGCGGGATCAGAAGCTCGGATGTTTTCAAACGTCTCTTCAATAAGCTCAACCGGACAAAGGCTGCCTTTTTCGAGGCGGGCTGCCATATCTACCGCTGAAACAGAATCTTTGGTAATTTTGCTCACAATCCACTCCATGTTATTGATTTTTTTGAGATTATATTACTGACCATAGGTCAAAAAAAGAAGATAGTCAATTGGCATTGTTTAGCAAAATCGCCTTATTCAAGAATAAAAAGCAACTATTCGATTACTAAAAAAACCTTGTATTGATTAGTCTTGAAAAAGTTATTTTTTAATTGAGTTGGTCACCATATTTATAGAGTTAGCAAACGTTGATGTTCGGCTACTATCAATTATTTTTTAACTTTAAATGGCTCCGAAAATTGAAGTATTAAAAAACCAACCACAGACAATATAATTGCTATCTCGTAACGACCATAGGCAACTGAAATACCGATAGCACCCGTATTCCATAAACTGGCTGCCGTTGCTGTCCCTTTTGAGCCTTTCTCATTTTTAAAAATGGCACCACCACCGATAAAACCCATGCCTGTAATAATGGCGTACATGATTCTCGCTTCACCAGTGGCATCGTAAATATCCATGCCCACCAACATGAAGGCACACGAAGCAATAGTTACCAATGGAAAGGTTCTAAGCCCTGCGCCGTTATCTTTCATCTCACGATTAAGCGCAATCGGCAGTGATAATATAAAGGCAATACTCAGTTGGAAAAAATGGTATCCCATTAAGTCTAAATCTAAATCGAATCCAAACATGGTTTACTACCCTCCCTTTTTAGAGAAAACGCATTTAAACTCTAACAATGGGTGCATTGGATATTTTACTATCTACGTGATTAGAATAATATTTGCATTTTAGGAGGCGCAAAGTACTTTTACCGTCTCTTTTGCCACCTGATAGCAGCTCTCGATATTGCCTTGCCCGCACCAATCACCACTGACGATCCATTGATGTTGAGTATCAATCAATATTCCTAACGCCTCACTGCTGCCTCTATTTTTCACATCAATCACTGTCGCTGCATAACGCCAACGATGGCAATCTATTTGACTGGGTGCATAACCCTCATGCCAATTTAGTGCTTGCTGTGCGGCTGCTAGCAATTGCGCTTTAACCGTTTCAATATCATCATCGACGTGCTCTTCGGACCAGTCGTTGCGCGCGTGAATAGTGACACTTGGAAGTAGGTCATCATGAGCAGGCTTTTGATGCTCGATAAATATTCTATCGAGTATTGAGGCATTTACATAAGCCACATCCAATGCTGATTGAATGTCATTACTTAACGTTTTTGGTAATTGCTCTAAGTTATCCCAGCCTAACATAAGCGTATAGCAAGCCAGCATTTCTGGTTCGATAATTTTGGCTTGCTTCGTAAAGCCACTGTCTGCCATCAGCTCTACTGCCTGACCGTTTGGCGCAGTACAAATAACCCAATCAAACCAGCCCAGACTGCTGCCAGTTTCATCAAACAGCTCAGTTTTTATAGCTTTATTATCTTGTGCGCTATTCGTTTGCGCTTTATTAATTGGAGCAACACGGGTCTTAAATTTTATAGTTGTATGCTGTAAATCATCAGCCAATGCGCGACCCCAACTGGTCATTTTAGGGGTGCTAATATAACGCGCGTGATTGGTGTCCCATTGCTCTTTTCTCTCTACATTAGGTGAATGAGCATTTTGAGAATTGGCATTGGTTGGCGTCAAATTAACCACTTGAGCGCACCACGGTTGCAGTAATTCTGAATCTAGCCAAGGCGCGATAAATTGCTTAAAGCTGGAAGTTTTTGCCGTAAAAAACTGCGCCCCGAATGCCCATTGCCAGTTTTTATTGGTATTGCTATCGGTGAGATAGCGCGTAGCTAGGCGACCAACGCTACGTGATTTTTCAAAGATAGTAATTTGCAGTGCTGAAGAATTAACAGAAGGTTTAGTTTGTTGCTTAAGAAAGGCGCGTTCTAACAATGTCGCCGTAAATAGACCTGTCAAACCACCACCAATGATGGCTACTTTCGGCGCAGTGTTCAGATCGGTGTTCAGGCCATTATTCAAGGTAGCCTGATTGTCATGGTTAGTTTGCTTTGAGCTATTATCAGTAAACTTATCAGTAGCTGGCAAAATATGGTCAGTCATGAGAACAGTAGGCCTTATTAAAAATTGAGCAATAATTAAAAATCTTATTAAACGAAAATGTTGAGCAAAACATTAAGCAAAAAGCATGATTTCTATTTTGTTTAGCAGCACTTATATTAATGAGTAGCACTTATATTAAAAAGCCATGCTGTTCTAAATAGCATGGCTTCTGTGACGATTAATAGTTAGCCATTGCAGACAGTGGCGCTAGTGGTTATTTGCTAGCAACGCTTGGCCTCACGTTCAGCTTTGACCACTTCGATAATCTTATTAATAACCGAACTATCAGCAAGGGTGGATAGATCGCCTAGTCCGACATACTGCCCTGCAGCAAGGTTACGCAATATTCGACGCATAATCTTACCAGAACGCGTTTTTGGTAACGCCTCAACGATATAGATAGCATCTAAGTTAGCAATTGGGCCAATCTCAGTGCGCACATGACGATTTAGCTCGGCTTTTAGCTGATCGCTGGCGACCTCGCCCATACTGAGAATAATAAAGGCTGCAATGCCCACACCGCGAATCTCGTGGGGCATACCAACGACGGCTGCTTCGACAGTAGAAGGATGCGCATCTACTGCACTTTCAACTTCTGCAGTACCTAAACGGTGCCCTGAAACATTGAGGACATCATCGACACGACCAGTAATCCAATAGTGCCCATCTTCATCGCGTTGTACCCCATCACCAGTAAAGTAATAGCCCGGATACTCAGTAAAGTAGGTCTCCAAAAAGCGCTCATGGTCATTATAAATAGTACGCATCTGTCCCGGCCAGCTATTACTAATAGCGAGATTGCCCTCAGCGGGACCTTCGAGTGCGGTGCCATCGGTATCGATAACTTGCGGTATGATGCCATATAGAGGGTTCATCGCGGCACCCGGTTTAAGCGCTACCGTACCTGGTATTGGGGCGAGCAAGATACCACCCGTTTCAGTCTGCCACCATGTATCTACGATTGGGCAACGACCACCGCCAACGACATCATAATACCAATCCCACGCCTCAGGGTTAATGGGTTCTCCAACGGTACCGAGCAAGCGTAGACTTGAGCGATTAGACTCACGGACAAAGGTATCGCCTTCTTTCATCATCGAGCGGATAGCAGTCGGTGCCGTATATAAAACCGTAATTTTATGCTTATCGATAATATGACCAATCCGCGCCCATGTTGGATATTCAGGCACGCCCTCAAACATTACCGTCGTCGTGCCACTGGCAAGCGGCCCATAAGTGGAATAAGTATGACCGGTCACCCAGCCAACATCCGCTGTACACCAATAGACATCATCGTCTTTGATATCGAAGACATCGCGAAAGGTTGATAGCGCATAAGTGATATAACCGCCAGTTGTATGCAGTACGCCTTTTGGCTTTCCGGTCGAACCAGAGGTATATAACAAAAATAATGGATCTTCGGCATTCATGACTTCAGGCTCGCACTGCTCTTGCTCGCCAGCGATTAAAGAGTGATACCAAACATCACGGCGACCACTCATTGGGATCGAACTACCTGTACGATGTACGACAATGACTTTTTCAACGCTATCAGTGCCATCCATATCTAGCGCACGATCGACATTGACTTTAAGGGGCGTATGCTTATTACCGCGCAGACCTTCATCAGCCGTAATCACGATTTTGGATTGACTATCAACGATACGGTTACCTAAGCTCTCAGCAGAAAAACCACCAAACACGACCGAATGCACCGCACCGATACGCGTACATGCCAGCATCGCTATCATCGCTTCAGGTATCATTGGCATATATAAGGTAACGCGATCGCCTTTTTTGACCCCAAGCTTGCGCATAGCATTACCTAAGCGACAAACATCAGCGTGCAACTCTTTAAAGGAGATAATCTTGTGTAAAGAAGGATGGTCCCCTTCCCAAATAATGGCAGGCTTATAGGGGTTAGTTTTAAGATGTCGATCGAGGCAGTTTACTGAGATATTTAGCTCACCATCCTCGTACCATTTAATACGAAAGTCGTCCAAATCATAACTGACGTTGCTAATGATAGTCGGCTTTTTTATCCAATCAATCAGCTCGGCACGCTCGGCCCAAAATGCATCAGTGGCCTCAGGTGATTCAACAGATCGTTTGTAGTCGTGAGCGTACTGCTCGGCGGTGGTATTGGCAGCGGCGATAAATTCAGCCGTAATAGGAAAAGATTTCTGAGTCATAAAATATTCCTTTTTTAATTATTATTGTCTGCATAAAATATCGAAAATAAAAGATATTGAGAATAAAAAATACCGAGAATAAAAGAAAAAACTATCTAATAGACTGACTGAAACTGAAGCGATAACATTACTATCAGACAGTGATAATCGGCAGCTAATCAGTAACGACGGTGGTTGCAGACAACAGGCTATCATCTTCCATAATGAGTGACGCCTTGATTCTAGTTTGACAAATAAGGGCAAGTGATGCAAGACACCAACTACTAATTACAACAATTCCAATGTACAGCTGTTTACTTATGTATTTATACGCTCTATTACTTTTGCAGAGCAAAAATTTGATAAGCATTTAACCCTTGTAACCATAGGTTAAATATGGACAATAGCCACACCAAATACATTTTTTTAAATGATATTTATATCAGCATATTCCTATAGTCGATACTAAATAAAATGGATACACGATAGTATGACGTGGTATTGGGACAAATTTTTTGTAGCCTCTGTCGGTGTAGGCACAGCAAGCAAGAAAAACTTGTCCCAATACCACTGTATCTTTTTTATATTGATCTGACTATATCATTGCTTCTACCTTATCTTTACGTTTGTTTAAAAGCAGCGCTTTATGGACCAAAACCGCCATGGACAATAACACCCATTACGATGTCATCATTATTGGCGCAGGGGCCTCAGGGCTATACTGCGCGCTCACCGCTGGTCGTCGAGGCCGTCGCGTATTGGTGCTCGATCATGCAAATAAAGTCGGCAAGAAAATCCTGATGTCGGGTGGTGGACGCTGTAACTTTACCAATTACTTCGTCGAGCCTGAACACTTTATCAGTGCCAATCCGCATTTTTGTAAGTCAGCTCTGAGCCGTTATCCCAGCTGGGAGTTCATTGGCATGGTTGAGAAACACAAAATTGCTTATCATGAGCGTGAGCACGGTCAGCTGTTTTGCGATGATTCAGCACAAGATATCTTAACCATGCTACTTGATGAATGCGCCGCAGTAGGTGTGCAGATACGCATTAATACGCAGATTGATAAAGTCAATGTTAACGATGCTAATGCGAACAAGAATAGCGCGCGCTTTGAGTTATTGACCACCAAAAAACTCAGTAAAAAAGATATTGCCAATGACGTTAAACCCTCGCAAACCAAATACAGCTGTGAATCGTTAGTCGTTGCGACTGGTGGCTTATCTATTCCAACAATGGGTGCGAGTGGTCTTGGCTACGAGCTAGCGCAGCAGTTTGGGCATCAGCTTATGTCCACCGATGCCAGCCTTGTTCCCTTTACTTTCACTGATAAGACGGGTGAGCTCATCCGTGCTTTGTCTGGCATTAGCCTGCCGGTGATTGCCAGTAACGAGCGCATCTCGTTTAAGCTGCCGCTCCTATTTACCCATCGCGGTCTATCTGGTCCTGCCATGCTCCAGCTGTCCAATTATTGGCAGACGGGCGAATACATCAGTATTAATTTGCTGCCTGATACCGATATCACCACCCTCCTACTCTCTCATAAAAAGTCACACCCCAAACAGCTCATCCGTACCGTCTTGGCTGATTATACGGATAACGCTTTACCTAAAAAGCTACTTGTGGCTCTACAAACGACACTATGGGACGATATTAAAGATAAAGAGCTTGCCAATATTAAAGATGAGCGTTTAATTGAGCTTGGGGCTACTATCAATGGTTGGCAACTCAAGCCCTCTGGTACGGAAGGCTATCGTACGGCTGAGGTCACGCGCGGCGGCATAAAAACCGATGAGGTGTCTTCAAAAACGATGCAAAGCAACTTTCAAGACGGGCTATACTTTATTGGTGAGGTGCTCGATGTCACAGGCTGGCTTGGCGGCTATAACTTCCAATGGGCTTGGGCGAGCGGCTTTGTCTGCGGTGAAGTGGTTTAATTAGTATAGTCGGTTCGAAATAAAATCGATACGTTAATCGCCACGTGCGACTGGTATAAATTTTCCTTGCTTGCTGCTATCACAGAGGCTACGAAAAATTCATCCCAGTCGCACTGTATCGGTTTTAAGGTAAACCCACTATAAGAAGTGATTTAAGCAGAAGTAGCGCTTAATATTAAATTGATTTTGATAATAGATTTTCGATAATAGCCTCTTGATAATTGTGTAGTTATGCACTATATAACACTTTATATATGTAGATATTATTAATAGTAGTTATTTTAATAATACTTCAAATAAATAAGATTACGAGGTGAAATATGCGTCAAATTAAACACATTCACGGCGACAAACCTTCTCACTGGGTCGGTGACGGTTTTTATGTGAAGCCCTTTATTAACTACTCTGAATCCAACCCTGAGTTTAATTACGCTCATAGCGATCCGTTTTTAATGCTGGATTATAGCGAACCAATGAACTTTGCCCCCAATCCAAACTATGAGACCCAGCCACATGGTGTCGGTCAGCATCCGCACAAAGGGTTTGAAACGGTAACCATCGCTTATGAAGGCGAGATTAGCCATGCGGACTCAACCGGTGGTCGCGGTGATATCCTAAAAGGTGATGTGCAATGGATGACCGCTGGCAGTGGTATCATTCATGAAGAATTTCACTCGCCAAATTTTGGACAGCATGGCGGCGTCTTTAGCATGGTGCAACTGTGGGTCAATCTACCCAAAAAAGACAAGCTAACTGATGCTAAATATCAAACGCTTAAACGCGATGAGATGTCTGTGGTTAATCTAACCGATAGTAATGATAAGGCGATTGGTAAAGCGGCTATTATCGCAGGTGAGTTGCAAGGGGAAGCCGGTATTGCCTCTACCTTTACGCCAATCAACTTATGGGATATTGAGCTTGATAGCGAAGGATCAACGATGTTACAAGTGCCGAACACCCATAATGTTATGATATTGGTGCAACAAGGTGAGCTACTCATCAACGATACTCTGGTTGACGCGGGCAAGCTGGTTCAGTTTGCTGAGCCTACTGGAATAGACGCTAAAGATGAGCAGAATACTATTAATACAAGTAGCATCAATACAAGTACTACCGATACCATTACGTTAACTTATCAAGCAGGCGGTAGCGATTCGGTACCTACCAAACTTTTACTTATGAGCGGTGAACCTATTGGCGAGCCAGTAGCAGGTTATGGTCCATTCGTCATGAACACCCAAGATGAGATTCAACAAACCTTCCGTGATTATCAAACGGGTAACTTTGGCTAATAACTAAAACGTTTAACCGTTAATACAAGCTCAATAAAAGCCGCCTTACTATGACAGTAAGGCGGCTTTTTATTGTCTTAACATTTAAAACTAAGCGTACACTTAAGCTTGTTTTTGATCCAAATACGGATAATCGGTATAGCCTTCAGCGCCGCCACCGTAGAAACTCTCTGGATGCTGCTCATTGAGCGGAGCATCTTGACGGATACGTTCTGCCAAATCAGGATTGGCGATAAAATCACGACCAAAGGCGGCTGCATCGATATACCCTTCGCGTACGTTTCTTTCTGCTTTTTCGGCAGTATAGCCACCTGCGGCGATAATCGTATTGTCAAAGGCATCACGAATACGCTGACGGAAACCATCGTTATATGGCGTACCACCTGCCCAATCAGGCTCAGATAGATGGAGATACATCAAACCGCGTTTGTTAATCTGTTCAACCAGCCAGATGTTATCATCTTCATCGTAGCCTGCTTCTACAGCGTTAAACGTGCCTTGTGGCGAAATACGTATACCGACGTGATCGTTATCCCAAGCCTCAACACAAGCGTCAACGACATCAAGGGTTAAGCGTGCGCGGTTCTCACGACTTCCGCCGTATTCGTCATCACGCTTGTTGGTTTGCTCAACCCAGAATTGATGCAATAGATAGCCATGTGCCCCATGAACCTCTACGCCATCAAAGCCTGCTTCACGTGCCGTCTTGGTTGCATGAGCGAAATCTTTGATGACTTGCTTTATTTCATCAGCGGTGGCTGGGCGTGGTGGCGTCGTTTCAACGCGAATCGCTTGGTTGTCACTATCACGTAAAGAGGTGCGAGCACCGACTTCGACGTCTGATGCTGATATAGGTGCTTTGCCATCAGGCTGTACGCTTTCATGCGCCACAAGACCCGTATGCCATAGCTGTACGACGATTTTTCCGCCTTTAGCATGGACATTATCTACGATGGCTTTCCATGCGGTCATTTGATCTTTAGTATGGATACCAGGCGCACCTGCATAGCCTTTTGCTTGAAAAGAGACTTGCGTCGCCTCTGCGATGACCAAGCCTGCTCCTGCCGCACGCTGCGAATAGTATTCGCCTGCCAATGCAGTCGGTACATCGCCGGGCTCAACAGCGCGCAGACGAGTTAGTGGTGCCATAATAATACGGTTTTTTAGGGTTTGAGTGCCCATTTTTACTGGTTCAAATAAATTATCGTAAGCCATGATATGCCTTGTTTGTTGTTATAAAAAATATGGGTAAAAGTGGTATTCATAACTATAAAGTAATTTACTGACAACTATGAAATCTTTATGAGTCATTAGGTCAACAAAATGTATGTTTGCTTAGTCAATAAGTAAGTGCCTATTGAATAAGAACCTATATTGAACGACCGTTCTCTTTATAGGGGATATCTACTATTATTCAAGCAAGCTTTACAAACAGAAACACCTTTCCACATCTATTTAATGCTTAAAGAGGGCTACATTGGCTATCTCAAAAGACTATAAAATAGTAGAATAAATATAAACAAACAATAGTTCTACATTAACTCATTAGGGGTTATCTATTCTTTGCATACTTAAGCCAATTTTTTGTATATTTGATAGGCAAAATAATTTTTTCAAAAAACTAAGATTAGTACTCTATTGAGTACTAAGAGGATGCAGTCTGTGCAAATGAACAAAACGACACTTATCATAGGTGCAAACTTATTGCTTGGCATCACTGCTTGTCAGCCCCCTTCAGATAAAAACGATTCATCAGATACGACTTCAACGTCAGCACAATCTGTAGAGTCACCAAGTACCCAACCTCTCGTGGAAGCAAAAACGCCAAAAGCACTCACTAAAGCATTGGTAAAGTTATCTGAAAAAACATTAAAAGAGCAGCTCATTTGTACCAAGCTCGATGACACGATAAATGCTATTGATAATAAGAGTGAAATCGAAGATATTCATACAGTTCAGCGCCAAATAGATGCTTGCTTGCCAGTGGCTGACAACGCTGAGATACTGCGATGGCTAGAATACTACCAAGCGATGTATGGACGTTTTTTGAGTGCTGATAGCTCTATGTATGATGAAGCATTTTTCACCGTAATGAATAATATTGACCAAGACGGAAAATTGACTGTGGCACAATTAAGGCAGGTCAATCCTCGTGTGCGATACCTTATTAGCTTAGTAAGGAGCAGAGCTGACGTTAGTGTACGGTACATGGGCGAAGGTCATTTTGAATTTCATCACGACCTAACGGCCATGGCTAATATGTTCACCCCCTATCTACCAGATGACCAAAGTGAATTTATCCAGCGCATGGCGCAAGACAATCAAGAGATATTTTGGTTTGATGCTGCGATTGCTATATCTCTTGAAGAATTGGTTGAACGTGCTGTATTTTGGGAAGATTTTATAAGCCGTTATCCAGATAGTAGATTCTATGATGATGCCAACGCTTTGTTAGATACCTGTCGCTATCTACTCTTTTTTGGTTCAGAGAACGTTCAATGGATCGATGACGATATACGTAAATTCTATCTCTTAAAAGATGAACGCTTGATGATGCAGCTGGCTGAGCGTACTGACAGTCAACTAGCTGAAGATGTACAAAAACTCTTAGTATTTATGGAGCAGTCAGATAGCGAACGTCATCAGTTATACCCTGTACCTGATAAAGATGAAAACGGTCATAAAATAAACGAATGGGAAGTGGCGCATTATCAATTAAATAAAGCGTTAGACATACCTTCGCTGCGTGATACAGTTAAAGATAGAAACTGTTTTAACGGGGTCATTTGTGTAGACGAGACTGGGCAATAATTACAATGCTCAAATATCGATAAACAGAACATTGATGTAAAAAAACTTATGCAAAAAAACACTTAAGGAACCTAATGCGTATTGCCGTTTTTTGTGGCTCAAGACAAGGAGCTGATCCAAAGCATGTAGAAAAAACAATTGAGTTGGCTCAAGTAATGGCAATCAAGAAGCTGAATATCGTCTACGGAGGCGGTAAGATCGGCCTGATGGGTACACTGGCCGATACAGCCATCGCTGCTGGTGTGCATATCATCGGCGTTATTCCAGATCATTTGGCAGATAAGGAGCTGGCTCATACTGGGGTCAACGAACTTATTTTGGTAAAAAGCATGCATGATCGCAAAACCATTATGGCAAATCTTGCCGATGGTTTTATCGCTTTACCTGGAGGTCCTGGAACATTAGAGGAAATTTCGGAAGTCTGGACTTGGGGCCAGTTAGGACTGCACAATAAACCTTGTGGCTTCCTAAATGTGAACGGTTATTTTGATGGCCTATTTACCTTTTTTGAGACCATGGTTACTGGTGGTTTTATGAAGCAAGAGTATCTGGATATGCTGATAATATCAGACGATATCATAGAACTCTTTGATAAAATGGCAGCTTATACGCCACCTAAACCTAAATGGACAACTTAACGCTAAGTAAAAGCAGTCTAACGCTCCATAACTAAACCGTCTTTTTCTTAAATATAGTTAATGACAAGTTTAAAGACAAATACGTACCAACCAATATCACTACTGAGCCAATAATTGCGCCCAAATCTAACGCTTCACCCAGCAATACATAACCAAAGAATATCGCAAAAATTGGAATGACTAAGGTAATACTCGTAGCTCGCATTGGACCAATATTTTTAATAAGCTGGTTCATAAAGATTAGTGCGATTGCCGTCGAAAATACCCCGATGCAGATGACAGATACCCAAGCTTGTAGACTAATGCTCTTGCCATACGGAAACGCATACAGGCCAATGGGTAACATGACTATGCTCGCAATAATGGTCGAGCCTGCAGTGATAGCAATCGGTGATAAGCCTTGCAAATAGTTTTTGGTAATATTCGCCCCTGTCGCATAACCGACGCAGCCCAATAGCGCGTAGCCCATCGGCAATAATCCCGCCATCAGACTTGAATCTTGATCACTACCAGCAAACAAGCTTTCACTCATCAAAATGACGACACCTACAAGGCCAATAAACAAGCCAAGGATTTGTTTTTTTGAAAGCTTATCATTAAAAAACGTACTGGCGATAAAGCCACTCATCATCGGCACGGAGGCATTCAGCACCGCTAATACACCGGCGTTCACTGTCTGTGCTGAGAATGAAAACAGCACAAATGGAATGGCAGTAGAGAATAGACCAACAACGGTCAGTAGCTTCCAGTTTTCGCGAATGCCGCGTCGATTTTCTGAGCTGAGCAAAACGAAAACTAGCATGGTCAACCCTGCAAATAACACCCGTAGGCTCGCAAATGCTATCGAGCCAAACTCAGGCACACCAACGCGATAAAATATAAAAGACAGCGACCACATAAAAGAGAGGGTGAAAAAGATGATGAGGTCGCGTTTAGTCACTGGTCAATCCTATTAAGCGTTTAGACTGCATTTGCTAAGTCGTAAAAAGTTGTGTCGTGAAGAATGCTAATTTGTGAAAAACATTATGTCGTTAAAAACGTCACGATGATAACTTTTTAATCGCTTGATAGGGGCTGTTTTATGTATTTGTCGGTAATTAATTATTTATAACTTTACTTTATCCAAAATAAAATCAATATCTTTATCGCCGCGCCCTGATAAATTAACCAAAATAGTGTCATCAGGTGACATATCTTTGGCCACTCTCATCGCATAGGCAATGGCATGGGCGGTTTCCAAAGCGGGAATGATACCTTCTAATCGTGATAGCGCCATAAAGGCCTCTAGACACTCTGCATCTGTCGCCGATTCATAAGTGGCCAATTTCATATCACGTAACAGTGAATGCTGTGGCCCAACGCCAGGATAGTCCAAACCAGAGGCAATCGAGTGTACGGGGGCTGGCTCGCCATCCTTATCCAGCAAGACATAGCACTTAAAGCCATGAATCTCACCTTTCACACCCAATGTCATCGTTGCAGCATGATTGGGCGTATCTAAACCCTCTCCAGCTGGCTCCACTCCTACTTTTTCAACGCTCTCATCGCCCAAAAAGCCACTGAATATACCGATAGCATTAGAGCCACCACCGACGCAGGCGACCACTTTATTAGGCAATTTACCAGTGGTATCTAAAAATTGTACGCGGGCTTCACGTCCAACGACTGATTGGAAATAGCTGACAATCTCAGGATATGGTGCAGGGCCCAAAGCTGAGCCAATGGCGAACATACTGCTATCAAGCTCATTAAGATAGGTCTCAAAGGCGCTGTCGACTGCTTCTTTTAGCGTCCCTGCCCCGCGTGATACAGGGACGATGTTAGCGCCCAATACTTTCATACGACTGACATTAGGATGCTCTTTTTTAATATCGACCACGCCCATATGAATCTCACACTCAAGACCCATCAATGCCGCTGCGGTTGCTAATGCCACACCATGTTGCCCTGCACCTGTCTCCGCGATGACTTTGGTTTTGCCGAGCTTTTTCGCCAATAACACTTCACCCAAACAGTGATTAATCTTATGCGCGCCAGTATGGTTTAGGTCTTCACGTTTAAAATAAATCTGCGCGCCGCCGCAATGTTCTGTTAAGCGTCTGGCATGGAATATCGGGCTTGGTCTGCCAACGTAAGTCTCGCGCAAACGCTTCATCTCAGCGATAAAATCTTCGTCTTTGATAATCTCGCGAAACCCTACTTCGATTTCTTCCATAGCTTTGGCAAGCTCTGGATGGCCTATTTTGCCACCGAACTCGCCATATAAGCCCTCGCTACTTGGCAAAATAGATTGATGTAGGCCATAGCTGTCTGTCATATTTTCTGTTGTCATCGTTAAACCTTAGTATTTGAAATTATGATATTTGAAATTCTAGTATGTGAAGTTTTGGTATTTGAAAAATTATCCAAGCAAATTATTTTTGTGGCGTTATAATAAGTCCATTGTATCTATGTTCTAGTACACTGAAACATATTTTAAGTTAAGTCCTGTTTAAGGTCAATAACTAGAATTGATCCGAAAGTATTTATTAGCGGGTTTGATTCATTTAAGAGGATGTTGAAATGCTACAAGATGACCATCAGGCAAAAAATCAGGCAAGCGACGCTTATGATTATCTACTTAAGTTACTGGTCGAAACTGATAATACAGAACGTCTATCAGCGATATTTGATGCGCTCATGACAGAAAAAGAGCAAACAGAGCTGGCCAATCGCTTAACCATCTTTGGCCTACTACAGCAAGGCGTCACGCAAAGAGAGATTAGTGCAAAGCTAGGTGTCGGTATTGCAACCGTGTCCCGCGGTGCTAAGGTATTTGGGCAACATCAAGTTAATGAATTGCTACCTGATATTAGTGAAGGGATTGATCTATAAAACCTTGATAAGTGACTAACAAGTGTTAAACAAATTCCGTCAGCGTAATAATAAAGAAACTTATGTTCGTTAAAGTGTTGCTTATAGAAAACTCATTCCAAAATCAGCTACAAAATCGGAAAACATATGCAACGACGACAGTTTATTAAATCAATGGGCTTAGGTGTAGCGGCAGTCAGTACATCCGCGGCGATGAGTGGTTGCCAAACGCTTGCCAAGCAGCCAAAACTGCCTACGACCGTCACCCAAGTTGGACATTTTCCTAATATTATCGTCGGTAGTGGTTACGGAGGCGCAGTATCGGCCCTGCGATTAAGCGAAAAAGGGCATAAAGTGCTGATACTTGAGATGGGTATGCGCTGGGATAGAACGCCCAAGCACGATACTTTTTGCAAAATGATTACTGCGGATAAACGCTCGAGCTGGTTTAGCAATATGCCAAACGCCCCTATCCCGATTCCAATCCCTATCAAAAAATACCCCGGCGTTTTGGATTTAATCGAATATGATGACATGAAAGTCTTCGCAGGACGCGCCTACGGTGGCGGCTCTATCGTCAATGGCGCGATTGCCATTCAGCCGAGGCGCGCGCACTTTGAAGCAGTGTTTCCTTGGATAGATAGCGACGAGATGTACGACACTTATTTTCCCCGTGCCATGAAGGAATTAAAAGTCAGTCAAATTCCTGAATCTTTTTTTAATCAATCCGAGCATTACGAATTTACCCGCGCTGCGGAACGCCAAGCAGAAAAAGCCGGCATGAAAACTGAATTCTTCGGTAATAGCTACGACTTTGACTATATGCAACGTGAAGCCAAAGGTGAAGTCTATAAATCGGGACTCGGCGGCGAAGTCATCTACGGTAATAACGCTGGCAAGTTCTCACTCGACTTAACCTACCTAAAAGACGCTGAAGCGACGGGTAATGTCACGGTGAAAACCCTACGCAAAGTCAATAGCATTCAAGCCCTCGATAATGATCAACTCAGATTAGAAGTTCATGTGCTCAATACCACAGGCGGCATTGATAAAATTGAGCATTACACATGCGATAAGTTATTTCTAAATGCAGGAAGTACAGGTACCTCAGAGCTGCTACTCAAAAGCCAAGCTGAAAGTAAACTAAATAATCTAAACGAGCATATCGGACAACATTGGGGACCCAATGGTAATATCATGACGGGTCGCAATTTCGTTCATGCGGCGGGCACGACTCAATCCACTATCCCGGTCAAAGGCATCAACATGTGGGACGGCGATAGAGACGGTTCAAAGTACAAAATCTTTGCCGAACTCGCGCCATTGCCGCTAGGGCTTGAGACGTGGACGACACTATATCTTGCCATCACGGACAATCCAGAACGTGGTAATTACTACTATGACAAAGCCACCAAAACCGTCAAACTAAACTGGAAACGTGAGCAAAACGAATACTCAGTAAATGCTGCTAAAGAGCTGATTGAAAAACTCGCCAAAGTAAATGGTGGCTCGACCTCAAGCTTGCTGTTCACTAAAGGCTTCGGTTATGACTTTTGCTATCACCCGCTTGGTGGCTGCGTGTTGGGCTTGGCGACCGACGAAGTTGGGCGCGTCAAAGGGCACAAAAATATCTATGTGCAAGATGGCGCGTTAATCCCCGGCAGTGCTGGCGTCAATCCGTATGTGTTTATCACCGGACTTGCTGAGCGTAATATGGCGAATATTTTGAAGGAAGATTTTGGTTAGGTGGTTGGAAGTTGGTTAGATGAAAAACGCTCTTGAGGAGCGTTTTTTTGGTTTGGGTTTGCGGGAGCTACTCTTGTTTTTTGCTCCTATCTTAGTTATCCACTGAACTTTAGTTAAATCAAATCTTTTAAAGTTTGTATTCTTCAGTTACTCTTTAAGCAATTTAAATTTTGGTATTAAATTCATGGAAAAGATTGACAGAGGTACAGCTGAGTCTATTAGCTATAAGGCAACATCCTATCATCATAATATTGTTAGCTACTTAAACGATCATGAGCTTCAGAATTTATGTTATGCGAGGAAATCTAGAGTAAAAAGTAAGAAGGATATTCTTGGTAAGTACAATAGGAAAAAAACTGATCCTGATAAGAAAGGTTATAAAATCGAAGATATTTCAGATGTAATAGGTTTGAGATTCATTGTACTATTCAAACAGGACGTTATTCCTGTTATAAATTCAATAATAAGTCTTTTAACTAAAGATAATGATAGTAAGAATCCTTTCCATAATTGCAGTATTGAAGAGCTAATATATTACAAAGGTAATGTTTCACTTTCTAATATTTCTCATAAGGTGCGCGATAGTTTCTCCTCAATAGGAATGGATATCAAAGAGAGAAACTCTCGAGAAGGCTATTCTAGTATCCATATAGTTTGCAACCTTAGTACTGAATATAGTGACGTATTACCTGAAAACTATAAAATCCCAGTGGAGATTCAGGTTAGAACAATTTTTGAAGATGCTTGGGGCGAAATTGATCACAAATATGGCTATAAAGCTAGGAGAGATAGTAACTCGTTCCATCCAACACTAGACAAGCATCTACAAACCTTAAAACAGTTTGTAGATGCTTGTGTTGACTATGCAGATTTGATAGTTGAAGAATCTGAAATTGAATTAAATCCGACTGATTTTTCTAAAGTTTTGAATATACCCGAAGGCTCCGAAAGTTTATCTGAATTATTTAGTGACTTAAATATTGAAGAAAAATACCTGTACGAATATGGCGATGCCATACAAGCAAAAAATAAAGCGATAAAAGAAAGTAATGGTAAAGAACTTATAAGATGTGCCGATCACTTTCTGAGTATCAAAAATGATTATTTAAAGCAGAAAGCTGACTTAGAAAACGATACTTTTTCATTCTATTGTAGTCTCAATTATGCCTTCTGTAATCTTGTTAACAACACTGAGAAGGGTGTGAAAAACGCTAAAGATATGTACTTAACTTTAAAAGAAGTAGATCCAGACAATAGTTTAATATTGATGAGACTCGGTCAGACTATGGGTAGAATAGGAGAGTTTGACGACTCTATATCTTTAATCAAAGAGTCTTATACTAAAGCAATTAATCGAAAATCAAAGTTTAAAGTCAAAGAGACAGATATTAAATACATTTTGTCTAAAGTTCCAAAAACAGTTGGCTACTATATCTGGTTAAAAATATATAATTCAGACAAATCATTGGAAAATGAGTATATTAAAAATTTGTATCAAGAAGCTTACGAATTTACACTTGAAGGCTTTAAGGCTTTAAATGAAGATAATCATGCTGAAGAGTATATTGACTATCAAAATAATTTAGTTTTCTATCTTACAGAGATTAACAAGATTCAAGATACAGAAGAGAATCGTGAATTAATTAGAGAGAAATTAATTGCAATCGAAGATAGTTACAAAAGTCCAGAGGACATAGATGCTACAATTTTAGATACTCTTCTTAGCTCATATTATATGCTTGAAGACATTGATAAATGTAGAATATATTCTCAGTTACTTAAAACTAAAATTTTTAAAAAGAGCTACGATTTTGATGATAGTGAAGCTCTAGACATGTTGGAGCTGGTCGATAAAGTAAACGATTTAGTGACTAAGGAGTAGTTGACAGGGATGTAAATTAGTCTAAACTATAACCTAGTCTTCATCCAAACAAATTATAAGCGTGGAGGCTAAAACCACTACTACGGAGAATTACTATGACTATGTTACCAAAGGGTGATGCTTAGAAAGTCATTGCTACAGAATCCATTTTATATCAGAAAAGGCTCCTATTGAAAATAGTAGCCTTTTTTTATACCTGAATTTTAATTATCGATAGTCAACTTGAGGAGTGTTTTAGCCCTGATAGTAGCGGTATCCTGACGCCGACGATGGCGATGCGGACTATGGTTGGGGGTGGTCGCTCGAATGTTGGAACGCCACCAGACAAACCAGTACGCACGCCATCGATAAGTTAGATATAAGCGGATAGCAGGATTAGCTACAGCTACTAATTATTCCTCAAAAACCTATAAATCGTATTCTCAAAATCTAACCAAAACTCCCCGCTATATCACAATATTTAAATCCCCAAAACCATCCTCCCTACCACACCCCCATTGAATTCCAACCTCGCATCAGCAACAATAGCTTCTATTAATAATCTTAATAATAAAAAGGATAAATAATGAAACTGCGCATCTTAAAGTCTGCCGTGACCAACCCTTGGTTTAACCTCGCGACCGAGGATTGGATATTTAATACCCTCAATCCCGACTCGCACACGCTATTTCTATGGCTCAATAGCGAGACTGTGGTCATTGGGCGCTCGCAAAACCCGTGGGTAGAATGCAAAATCGATAAGATGGAAGAAGACGATGTATTTTTGGCACGGCGTCAGAGTGGCGGCGGCGCGGTGTTTCATGATTTGGGTAATACCAACTTTACCTTTTTATCGCCCAAAGACGACTACGACCAAGAAGCGAACTTTACCATTATCGTTAACGCGTTAAGAAAATTAGGCATCGACGCTGAGTTATCTGGTCGTAATGATATGCAAGTCGGTGATAAGAAGATATCAGGCAGCGCCTTTAAACATGCGGCTGATCGTAGCTTTCATCACGGGACTTTACTGGTGAATGCCAACATGCAAAAGCTGGGCGATTATCTCAATCCGCATCCGCTTAAACTCAAAGCCAAAGGTATTAAGTCCGTGCGTGCGCGCGTCGCTAACTTAGTTGAGTTTAATGCAGACATCAATCACGAGACTTTATCCGGTGCGATTATCGAGGCATTTTGTGAATACTATCGTGACACTGATTATGGCGACACCGCGCCCGTAGAAGAATTGGATGAAGCCAGTCTCGCCAAGCAACCTAACCTGAATAAATACTATCAGCAAATGGCAGATTGGGATTGGCGCTTTGGCAAGACCCCTGAATTTACTCATCACATTAAGACGCGCTTTGATTGGGGTATTATTGATTTGCATCTTGATGTGAAGCACGCAGTCATTAGCGAGGTAGTCATCTTCTCTGATGCGCTAAATGTTGAATTGATCGATCTATTAAAAGAGACGTTGACTGATATTAAATATGATAGACATGAAGTAAAAGCCAAGCTTGCTGAGCTCGGCAAAGCGCATTCTGATTTGGCAACGCATATTGACGATGTGTCTGAGTGGTTGACTAGCGAGATGGAAGGTTAGATTTTTGCTCGTTATTGATACTAAAAAAATAGTCGGGTTTTTGGTACAGTCAAGCGCTCAAACGCTTTTATGCTCAACATGGACTAAGCTCACCATCTATACTATATATTTAAACAGACTTAAGTTTGATATTTAGTGCTTTTGCCATCTATAATGTCACGCAAATAATAGATTTTTTTAAAATCTAAACTTCGGGCATTTAAGCAAGGTAGCACTATGGCAGCCTATATCACCGTTGGCGCAAAGACCTCTCATGGTGGGACGGTAATCTCCGGCTCACCGCATACCACTCATAACGGCATCCCAGTCTCGCGTAAAGGCGATAAAGTCATCTGTAAGAAATGCAAAAAGGTCACTACTATTCTTAGTGGTGACCCGTCGTTTATTGTCGATGGTGCACCCATCGCACGTGGCGGCGATGTGACCAGCTGCGGCGCAAAGCTGATTGCTAATCAACAGTCGTTTGCTGAGTCGGACTTTGAGGTGTTTGGGGTTGAGCAGGCGGCGCTGGTGTTTCCGAAGTCGGATCCAGATAGTATGTTTGCTAGCTTTGCAGCTTCTGACAATAAAGATTCTGAAGATGAAATGTCTGATGAGGAGTTAGGGATTTGGGTTGACGTATCTACTGAACAAGCATTGAAAGACAGTGGGCTTTGGGCAGGAGCAGGTACTCCTGAAGAGCTAATTTATCAAGAACGTCTTAATTCTCTATGGATAGATGTCAATGGTGATCGTGCGAAATACCATGAAGGTGTGCAAAAAATTGGAGATGAAGCGGGATTGGTTTTTGACATTATGTCATTTCCGCTAGGTTGGGGTGCTCTATCTGCTAAGACTAGCGTTAAAGCTGGACAGTACGTGATTCGAAAACGAGCGGTAAGTAATAACAATATCTACAGAGACTCTGAAAAAGGTTTCGACTGGACTTCTACTAAGAAAAGAGCTCCTAATACAAACCTAGCAGAGCATTGGAGTAAACATAGCAAAGAATTTCCTGAGCTAAAATCTCAAAATGACTACTATCGTCATGCTCAAGAATTTGTCAGTGACCCTCCGCGTGGAACTTTAAATAAAACCAGAAAGAATGGTGATACGGTTCTATATAATCCGAAAACAAACACATTTGCTGTCAAAACGAAAGATGGTGCACCTCGAACAATTTTTAAGCCTGATGCTTCCACACATCCCTACTCAACTAATTTGGAATATTTTCATGCTCAATAGAGAGTTACACAGTTGTAAAATATGCGGTTACTATGATGAGGATTTCTTGCCATGGGGTCTTGACGGTGAATTCCCATTATATGAAATATGTCCTTGTTGTGAAGCGGAGTCTGGTTATGAGGACTTTACCTTAGAATCCATTATTCATAATCGTAATAAGTGGATTGAATCTCCAAAATTTAAATCGAATGAGAAATATAGAGAGCAATTAGTTAACTACTTGGAATATTTAAAACAGATTAAATAACCTAGTTTTGAAAAATATTATTGAGTATGTAGGAAAATAATCAGTGAAAATAAGAGGTAAAAAATATAAATTATCTGATATTTCACTTATTGCTTTCGTTATTATTTTATTTATATGGACTGTAGACCTAGAACCAAATAAAGATCTTGAAATATAACAACAAAAGTTGATTAAAAAGGAAGACTGGCTTATATCAGAGCTTGACGATATCGCTAGATTCATGAATTTTAGAGAAAGCGATCATAGATACTTTAATAGGGACGTGTGGTATACATCTAGATATGTAAGTCCTGAGTATGATGAATATAAACTATCAAGATTATATAGCTATCTTATAAAAAAGGGCTGGGTAGATATTACTAGTAGAGTCGACAAAGAAGAGTATATAGCGAAAACTGCAAGTCAATCAGAAGAAACTTCTAAGTATGTTCATATTTTGTGTAATAGAAAATCTACTATCTTTATGTATATGACTGACATGCAAAATGACTATATTATTGATTTATTCAAAGCACGTACTTTGGTGGAGCTTAAGTACGATTATAATCTTCCTTGCTACGATTTAAATGAGTAAAAGAATAGTATTTTGAGTGATGAAAAATTAAAATTTAAAGCTGCTATATTAAAAATTAAGCACGAAAATAGATAACACAATGAGTTATCAAAAGGAAGTTTAATGTATCAAAGAAAAACTACTAATCTCATTCAATCTTTGCTATTAGCTACTCTACTATCAAATGTATTAATCGTTTCTGCTTGTTCAGCAGAATCATCAAACACAACGATTTTATCCAATAAAAACACTGCTGCTGAAATATATGAACTCGGGCTAGCCTACTACGAGGGCGACTCAGTTCCTCAGGATTATGAAAAAGCCTTTAGCTTATTCAAAAAATCCGCTGATCAAGAGTACGTTGAAGCTCAATTCAATCTCGGTGTGATGTACGAAAATGGAGTAGGTGTTAATCAAGACTACAAAAAAGCAATGCAGTCGTATTTATCAGCAGCTGATAATGGAGATTTTGATGCTCAAAATAATATAGGCTCACTCTACTATTTTGGTAAGAGCGTAGATCAGAACTATGCTAAAGCTTTGGACTGGTATACCAAAGCCGCTGACAAAGATGTAGGCATAGCACAATTCAATATTGGTGGTCTTTACGAGAATGGTTACGGCGTACCGCAAGACTATGACATGGCTTTAGAGTGGTATACCAAAGCTGCTGATCAAGAGTTAGATGTGGCACAACTTAATATCGGTGGTCTCTATGAAAATGGTTATGGTGTGCCACAAGACTATGACACCGCTTTTGAATGGTATAAAAAAGCGGCTGATCAAGGCAATCAAGAAGCCAGTAATCGCATTGGTAGATTGGTCATGAATGATAAAATTGACGATACTGGCATCACTATCTATAGTACTCAAGAAACTGGTCTCACATTGGGTGATATTGAAGAACCTTTGTAGAATTAAATATAGCCACAATTTACGAAGCAAAAAACGGTAGGAGATCGCTACCCTACCGTCTCATTATTCTGACTATTGTTTTAAAAAACCAGACTCTAAATCTGCACTGCAACCTCAGCTCCATCACGAATTGCACGTTTGGCATCCAGCTCAGCAGCGAGCTTTGCACCACCGATGAGATGGTATTGCGCATCTGGTGCATCGCCGACATTTGGCATCAGCTCTACCACTGACTCCTGACCGGCACAGACCACCACGCTATCGACACGTAATAGCTGGCTTTGACCTTGGTTATTGATTATCCAGATACCTTCATTAGTAATTTTTTCGTACTGTGCACCCGATACTTGGATGACGCCATGCGATTTGACATGAGCGCGGTGTACCCAGCCTGTGGTTTTATTGAGGCCGCGACCTAAGCGGCCTTTAGTACGCTGCATGAGGTACACTTGGCGAATAGGCGTGATGCCTTCAGGCTTAATCAAGCCACCATCAGTTTGATAGCTAGGGTTAGCCGTGACACCCCACTCTTCGCGCCATTCACTAATCGACTGCGCCTTTGGACGATAGCTTGGATCTTTCAGCGTTTCAGGATCTAGCTCATCAAGTGGCTGACCATGACGCGCAGTGAGATATTCGCTGACATCAAAGCCAATACCACCAGCGCCAATGACAGCGACCGTATCACCGACTGACTTCTCACCAGATAGCAATTCTGCATAGCTCATTACTTGTGGCAAATCAGCACCTTCAAGCTTACCTGCTAAGCTTCTTGGCACCACGCCAGTAGCGACGATGACATGATGGAATTTGGCTTTCTCAAGCATTGCTTTATCGACTTTGGTATTAAGTTTAATCTCGACGCCTAAATGCTCAAGCTCGTTGATATAGTAGCGGATGGTCTCAAAGAATTCTTCTTTACCGGGGATAACTTTGGCATAGTTAAACTGCCCGCCCAAGATATCTTTGGCTTCAAACAGTGTCACTTCATGACCACGTAGCGCGGCAACGTGAGCCGCTGACATGCCAGCGACACCGCCACCGATGACCGCGACTTTTTGCCGCTTTTTAGTTTTCTTATAGACCAGCTCGGTCTCATGACACGCTTGCGGGTTGACCAGACAAGTTGAGCGTTTATTCTCAAAGGTATGATCGAGGCAAGCTTGGTTACACGCGATACAAGTATTAATACGGTCAGCTTCGCCATTTTTAGCTTTATTAACCCAGTTGGCATCAGCGAGAAACGGACGTGCCATTTGAATCAAGTCGGCCTGACCACTAGCGACGATTTCTTCAGCGGTGTCTGGCATATTGATACGGTTGGCCGCCATCATTGGGATACTGATATGCTTTTTAATCTCAGCAGTGAAGTCGACAAAGGCTGCACGCGGAACACTCGTCACAATCGTTGGTACACGCGCCTCATGCCAGCCAATACCGGTATTCATGATAGTCACGCCCGCTTCTTCTAGCGCTTTAGCCACGGTGATGACTTCATCCATGACATTGCCGTCTTTGACTAAGTCAATAACTGACAAACGGAATAGGATAATAAAATCTTCACCAGCTGCCGCGCGGACAGCCTTAACCACATCAACCGCAAACTTCATACGATTTTGAATATTGCCGCCGTATTCATCAGTACGTTTATTCACATGACGCGATAAGAATTGATTAAGCAGATAGCCTTCAGAGCCCATGATTTCGACACCATCATATCCCGCTTGCTTGGCAAGACGAGCTGAACGTGCAAAGTCTTTCACCGTCTGCTCGATGTTTTTAATACTCATCTTACGCGGTTTAAATGGCGAAATTGGTGATTTAATTGGACTGGCTGATACGGCAAAAGGATGATAACCATAGCGACCACTGTGCAATATTTGCATGATGATTTTGCTATCATATTTATGCGCCGCACGAGTGACACGCTGATGGTTGATGACGTCGGCTCTCGTATTCATGGTGCCGCCAGCAGGCAACAACCAACCTTCACGATTGGGCGAGATACCACCAGTAATCATCATTGCCACGCCACCTTTGGCACGCTCCGCGAAATACGCCGCCAATTTACCGTAGTTATAAAAACGATCTTCAAGTCCCGTATGCATAGAGCCCATAACCACACGGTTTTTGAGGGTAGTAAAGCCCAAATCTAATGGCTCAAATAGATGGGGGTAATGCTTAGCCGCATTGGTAGCATCCATAGTTGTGTCAGTGCTAGCAATACGATCAGAGGTCTTAGTGTTTGAATCTTCTGGGCTTGCAATATTGGAGCTGGCGCTCATATCATTGTCCTTATGAATTAGTGGGTTGTACTGTTATAACTTGCTCACAATAATCTGATGTCATCGGCAACCTAATTTCCCATACGGTAGTACAGTCTACTTTCGGCTTTCTTGTATTCATGTCATTGAGTATGAGGTATATTAGGCTTAAGAATGTTAAATATTTAATGATTCAGTGTTAATTCTATCGTAACACACCGCTATTATTATCAGCTACGCAGACAAGCGACTGACGAGTGAACAGTATGTTTACAACACCATGTTCATAACATTATTTGCCATGCCTTTTGTTTATGCCGCATAGTTAAGTAAAGGCCACAAAACAAGCTCGCTTTCTAAGTACAGTTGTCTATAATAAACGGGTTAAATGTTAGTAAAGATAGCTATTAACATGCAAAATCCAATATAAAAAACCGCTAAATCCATAATACGATAAAGATAAAGGACTATCCCTATGACCGACTTTCACACGGGTCTCGGCAAAAATGCAGCCAACTACCAACCGCTTACCCCAATTGATTTTATTATCCGTAGTGCGCAAGTCTATCCTGACAAGACCGCTATCATCTATGACGATTTAGAGCAAAATGATCTCACCCAAACGTGGCAACAAACTTATGATCGTTGCAGACAATTGGCTGATGGCCTGCGTAAGCTTGGTATTGATAAGAATGATACGGTCGCGGTCATGATGCCGAATACCCCAGCGATGGTCGAGTGTGCCTTTGGTGTACCGATGTCAGGCGGCGTACTTTGTACCCTAAATACGCGTCTCGATATCAATGCTCTTACCTTTTGTTTACAGCATTCAGAAGCAAAAGTGTTAATTTTAGATAGCGAATTTTCTGAGCATGCTGAGATTATCGACGAAGCTTTTCCAAACTTAATTGTTATTCATGCGACAGATGCTGCTGTCGATGTCGAGCGTTTTGGACAGATGAGCTATGAAGAGTTGGTTGCCAGCTCAGACAGCTTAGATAATTGGGAAAAGCCAGCAGACGAATGGGAAGCTATCGCGCTCAATTATACTTCTGGTACCACAGGCAAGCCTAAAGGTGTGGTCTACCATCATCGCGGTGCCACTCTCAATGCTGTATCCAACATTTTAGATTGGGATATGCCCAAACATCCAATGTACTTATGGACGCTCCCACTATTTCATTGCAATGGATGGTGCTTTCCGTGGACTATCGCTGAGCGTGCTGGCGTCAACGTCTGCTTGCGTAAAATTGACGGCAATTTGATTTTGCAGCTGATTGCTAAGCATAAAGTGACTCATTATTGCTCAGCGCCTGTCGTACATAATATGATCGCAAGTGGCAAGCCTGAGTATAAAGAAGCGATTAACCATCAAGTTAATGGTTGGGTCGCTGGGGCGCCACCGTCTGAAACCATGCTGGCAGAGATGGAAGCCATGGGTTTTCATATCTCTCATGTTTATGGTCTCACTGAAGTATATGGACCAGTCACTGTCTGCGCTGAACAAGAAGAGTGGGATGAGCTTGATGTTGCTGCACGTGCGCAGAAAAAATCGCGTCAAGGCGTGACTTCGCATCTAATGACTGGCTTTGAGGTGTTTAAACAAGGCACGACTGAACCAGTTGCGGCTGATGGTGAGGAAATGGGCGAGCTGGCATTACGCGGCAATATGGTGATGAAAGGCTACCTAAAGAGCCGTAAGGCGACCGAAGAAGCGTTTGCTGATGGCTGGTTCCGCACCGGTGATTTGGGTGTCAAATACCCTGACGGCTATATCAAAATTATGGATAGGCTCAAAGATATTATCATCTCAGGTGGCGAAAATATCTCTAGTATCGAAGTCGAAAACGTCTTGTATAAGTTGCCTGCGATTCAAAGCTGTGCTGTCGTTGCTGCCCCGCATGATAAATGGGGCGAAGTACCAGTGGCCTTTATCGAGATTCATGAAGGCAGCACCTTGCAGCGCGATACCGTGATGGAGCATTGTAAACAGCATTTAGCGGGTTTCAAAGTACCTAAATACATCATCTTTGCTGAAATTCCAAAAACCAGTACGGGTAAAGTACAAAAATTTGAGCTGCGTCAAGCGGCTAAGTCATTGGCTCATGAAACCCCAAAAGTAACTCCAAGTGCAACATAGCCAATAACTTAATAGCCAGTAACATTCTAAGTTATTGGCTATTAAATTGAAGTCATAAAAAAGGTCAGCCTAATTGAATTTAGGCTGACCTTTTGTTGTTAACACTGCATTGACTCTATAATAAGTAAGGCTATTATTTCTTATAATATTTTTGAGAGCTATCAACCAAGCCCATGCTAATTAAGCTTTGGCTCAAGCCATTGATAAACCAGCATCCCTATTATCATCGCTGGAATAAATACATAAGCCTGCCACTGTCCGGTACCAAGCAGTACAATACCTGGCCCTGGGCAAATACCCACCAAACCCCAACCGATACCAAATAACATCGCCCCGATTAATAGCTTTTTATTGATAACCGTCTTGCTGGGCATATCAATTGAGGTGCCAATCCAGCTGGTCTGTTGACGCTTGGCTAAGCGTACGCCGACAATCGCCACCGCAAGACCACCACCCATCACCAGTGCTAGAGAAATATCCCACGCACCAAAGACATCTAAGAACCCTTGTACTTTCACAGGATCGGTCATACCTGATACCAGTAATCCAAACCCGAACAATAACCCTGCCAGTAATCCAATTATATTTTTTAGCATTGTTGTATCTCGCTATTATCTTTTATTAACAGTGTTGAGCGCCGTCTGTGCAATATGCTACCTATACCGCTTAACATTTACAGTAGCCCTAGTACATGTCGACCAATATAGACGGTCACGATACCAAAGAACATAAAAGTTGCCGTTGCCGCCATAGAACGTGGTGACATGCGCGCATTACCGCAAATACCATGGCCACTCGTACAACCTGAGCCTAGACGCGTACCGAAGCCAACCAGCAAACCTGCGCCGATTAATAATGGTAAAGAAGTACTGACTTCCACATCAGGGAGCGGTCTTGCCAGCTTATACAGCAATGGCGAGGCAACGAGACCAAGTATGAATAATACCTGCCACATCTCGACGCGCTTGGGTTTGAGCAGGCTTGAAAAAATACCACTTATACCTGCAATACGTCCAATACCCAGTAGCAGGATGACGGTCGCTGCCCCTAGCATTAAACCACCTACTAGGGAGATTGGAGTAAATGCTTGCCAGTCTACTTGTATACTCATAACGCATTACCTATCAGTTTTTATTAAGTATTTACTTGGTTTATGATTTATTAAAATATATTATATTATAAAACATAATAAAAAGGTAAAAAAATACTGAACCCAGTATTACAAAGGCTCAGTATTTTTTAGCTAGAAGTATCTTATTAGATAGAGGTATTATTTAGCCAATACTTCGTCAAGCACTGACTCAAAACGCTGTACCGCACCGTCAATATCCGTCAGCTTATCTAAGCCGAATAATCCTAAACGGAAGGTTTTGAAGCTCTCAGGCTCACCCACTTTCAATGGTACGCCAGAGGCAATCTGCATGCCAGCTTCAGCGAAGGCGCTACCTTTATGCATATCGTCACGTTCAGTATAAGAAACGACCACCCCAGGAGCTTTAAAGCCATCGGCAGCGACGCTCTCAATGCCTTTATCTTCTAGTACTTTACGGACACGTTTGCCCAATTCCCACTGCGCGTCACACAATTTATCAAGGCCGATTTTTTTCGCTTCATTAATCGTATCGCGGAACTGACGCAAGCTATCAGTTGGCATCGTGGCATGATAAGCATGACCGCCATTCTCATAGGCGCGCATGATATTTAACCACTGCTTTAAATCAAGGCTAAAGCTATTTGATTCGGTACTGTCTACTTTTTTAACAGCAGCATCGCTTAGCATAACGAGACCGGCACAAGGAGTGCTGCTCCAGCCTTTTTGCGGGGCGCTGATAAGCACATCAATACCCAACGCTTTCATATCGAGCCAGACGCAACCTGAAGCAATACAGTCAATCACTAATAAGCCGCCAACGCTGTGAGTCGCATCTGCTAACGCTTTGAGATAGTCTTCTGGCAAAATAATACCGGCTGATGTCTCGACATGCGGAGCAAAAACGATCGCTGGTTTTTGTTCTTTAATCTTAGCAACGGCGGTTTCGATATCGACGGGTGCAAACGGTTTTGGCGCATCGGTATCTTCAGTACGATCAGCGGTTAAAACCGTAGACGACTTGGCAATATTGCCTTTTTCTAAAATTTGCGTCCAGCGATAGCTGAACCAACCGTTACGGATGATTAGACAGTCTTGATCTTTTGCTAACTGCGCGGCAACTGCTTCCATGCCATAAGTACCAGAGCCTGGAACGATGGCGACTGCGTCAGCATTATAAACTGATTTGAGCTCGCTAGATAAGTCATTCATTACTTGCTGAAAGACTTTGGACATATGATTAAGGGCGCGGTCAGTATAGACCACTGAATACTCTAATAAACCTTCTGGGTCGATATCTTGACGTAATGCAGTCATGGGACATTCCTTGTTTGTTGTTAGATTATTTAGATGTTATTAAGCTTTGGTTGTGACAAAGCTTGGTTACAGCATAACTTAGCTACTAAGTTTAGGCGCTAATATAGATATAACTAACTAGGTAACAATGTTGAATCATGGTTGAGTAATCGCTGAATAACAGATATCAACTAATGAATACCAAATAATGATAGAGGGTATGACATAGGATTGACGATATAGCACTTTGTCCTAGCGCTATTGCCGTTGGTGATTGTGTCTTGTACATCTTAGGTTTTATGAAAAACGAAATCATACATGACGTTTGCGCCATTATAGGTGCTACGCGGCGGTAGGCGGGTAATAATGGTCACTGACAACTTGTCAAAGCAAAACATATTAAACTAAAATAAGCGCGGTAATACTGATAGCTAAGACCGCCTTATTATCATTTAATACCAACATGACAGCTTGATATTAGCACTGATAATGACGGTTGACAACGGTTTGTTCATGTAACGATATAGCCTGCGCAATTTACGATTTTCTCGCAACTAATAGCCGCTTATTAGCGTTTACGATAGGCATCATGCAGACCCGATACCACAAAGTCTAGCAATTCACTATCGCCTTCGCGGGCGGCCTTACGCATAAGCTTCGATGGCGCGTGGGTTAACGTTTGGCTGAGACGCCGTGATAGTTCAGTAATGATATCTTCAGCACTCGCATCACCTTGCTCAAGCTTGGCAATAGACTCATGCAGCAGCTTATCAACTTGGGTATGAGTGGACATCCGATAATGCTGAATATCTTTCCCTACTTGCCGTACTTGGAAGCTTCGCTCCATCTCAACGACCAGTTGGCTGACTAGCAGCTCAGCATCGACAGCCGCTTGCCTACGCTGTTCAAGATTGCCTGCGATTACATGTTGCAGGTCATCGACAGAATAGAGGTAAACATCATCTATCCGACTGATGGTTGAATCGATATCACGCGGTACTGCCAAGTCTATCATCAGCATCGACCGATAACGACGACGTTTTAGCGCTTGTATGGCCATCGTTTTATCAATCAATAAATCCATACTACCACTACAGCTACTCACAATATCAGCCTCTGCCAATACTTGTGGCAGCTCTTGTAAGGATCTGACCTCCACCCTGCGGTTGGGATTACGTAGCTCAGCCGCCAAGGCCTCGGCACGCTCAGGATTACGGTTGCAAATGATAATGCGCCCTACCCCAAGCCCTGCAATATGGGTCGCCACTAAGCGGTTCATCTCACCTGCTGCCACCACCAACAAGGTGCGACTAGGCAAATCATCAAAGATTTGGGTGACCAGTTTGGCCGCTGCAAAGCCGAGCGATACAGCTTGAGCGCCAACTTGGGTTTCATTGCGGACGCGTTTAGCCGCTGCAAACACCTGATCGACAACCCAGCCCAATTGATTGCTCAATGCATTTTCATCTTGCGCAAGATGCACGGCCCGTTTTATCTGACCGAGAATTTGCGGTTCGCCCAATATCATTGAGTCAAGGCCAGCGGCGACTCGTAGCCAATGGGTAAGCGCATGCGTATCACGATGCACATATAGATAAGGATCAATCTCAGTTAACGACAACTGCTTAAAGTTGGCAAGCCATGTTTTAATCTGCATAACGTGAGCGCTAATGGCAGCTGAGGAAACACTGGAGCTGGCAATAGTGTCGCTACTAAGCGTGTTATCATCTGATGCAAAATCATTATCGATAACTGGTAACTCTGGAATTTGCGAGGCTGATGAGTGAGGCAATGTTGTTTGAGGCACTAGAGCGTAGATTTCAGTACGGTTGCAAGTTGAAACAATCACGCTACCATCAGTAAAGACCTCTAACTGCTCAAGAGCGATGTTCACATCTTCACCCACAAGCGCCAAACGCTCTCGTAGAGCGACTGGTGCAGTTTTGTGATTAACCCCAATGACCACTAATCTCATTATCGATAGACCATAAACATAACGCTCACTGATATCATCAACTGTCACAAGGTGTCAAAAAGCAGCTGACAAAAACATGCTCAGACACACCACAGTCGGACGTTAGCCGATGCATAAATGACGTGACGTTATTGATTTAAATAGGTTATATAGCAGATGCTATGAATATAAAACCGCTTATTATATCATTGTTACTGGTTTTATTTAACACTCACCTATCTGCGATAGCTGTTTGCTTGTATCTGGGCACATGAACAACAAATCAACCGCAATATCTGCTTTTAATTATTATCATTAATATCTACTATATTGATACCCAATATAGAGACTTATTATTCTATATAGACGAACCTAGTAGACTAGTCTGAAGTAAAAATTGAGGGTAGCCAATCTCAAACTGATAACAACAATCAGTATGCTATTATTAAGGCAGACTTTTTAATACGTTTGCTTTTTCAGAGCAGTTGAACATCTTATCATGATGCTAATAGCGGTTATTTTGGCTTTCAGTTAACATGAGTACTATTGTTTACTGTAGTCATCCGCTTTTATAATAAAGTGTCTTTTTTTACTGGTGAATACCATTATTCTATGATTTTTTTTGGGTTGTTATTTCAATCAAAACTCGCGCTGCAACTTGCATATGACAGTCAGCTTAGTATTCAGGATTTGTTAGACAGCATTTTGTCTCGTCTACGTCAGCGCCGCAAGCTAACCTTATTATTAGCCGCTTGGCTGTGCCTGGGAACTTCTGCTCATGCAAATTTCGTCGATACGCCGTCATTGTTATGTACACCTGAGACAGTAATAGTAGATATTGCTAATGATGCTGATGATAGCTCTATCAAAAACAACAGCACTCAACATGCTGTGTTTCATAGAAACAGTGCCGAGGTGACAACATCTCCATTGATGCCTAGCTCAATAATTGAAGATACTGACGATATTGATAGCTTTGATAATAGTTTTGATGATAGTGATGAGTTAGAAGATAAGTCAGAGGAGCAATACCCAAATAGCACAGTCAACATTGCTAGCTTACCGCCAGCGACTGTATTACAACCAAAGCTTAGCGAGCCTAGCCTATATGCGCTACTAGACGCTGAATTTGCTGCTGATCGCGGTAATATTGAGCGTGCATTAACGCTTTATAAACAGCAGTCTTTTAAAGAAGATGCGACAGCGGTATTTGAGCGCGCGCTTAGTTTATCGTTGCGTCATGATAATGTGGGTGATTCATTACAATTTGCCAAAATGTGGCAAGATCAGAACCCTGACCATGTTCCTGCTTGGTTCTATGTGGCGCATTTAGCGCTTAAAGCTCATGATTACACTTTGGCGGGTGAGTCCTTAAACCGTATTTTACGCTATGATCCACGTACCGATTTGAGTGATATATTGATTGGTATTTATCCAACGACAGACAAAGATCAACGTGAGCTTCTAGAAGCCTTACAGCCAATTAATAGTGAACAAAATGCCTCGCTCTCAGTATTAAAAGCAGGTTTACTCTATCAGTTTAATGAGCCTGAGATAGCAATTGTCCATATCAATCGAGCCTTATTAGGTCAGCCTGATTATGTTCCCTTTATTACCTTAAAAGCCGATATCTTGCGCAAGATCGAACCGGCAGAGACGGTAATCAATTATGTCAGCCAAGCACGCCTGCGTAATCCTGATAGTAAGAGTTTATACCTATATGAAATTCGCTATTTGCTTGATTTAAAGCAAAGCCAAGAAGCGTGGCAATTACTACTTGATGCCCATCAACGCTTTAATGATGATGCAGAGATTACTTTATTGGCTGCTTTAGTCAGCTTAGATATTGAAGAATATCGTAGCGCTGATCAACTGCTTAACATGTTGGCAAAAACTCCTACCTATCTTGATCAAGCTTACTATTATTTAGGTATTAGTGCGGAGCGTCAACAGCGCTTCGAGCAGGCCAAGTCCTACTTAAATAGCGTCATGCAAGAAGACTTGGTACTGGCTGCACGTAAAAAAGTCGTCGACTTTGAGCTCCTAGATGGCAATATTGATGCTGCAATAAAAATCTTAGACAAGCTCCGTGAACAATTTGCAGTCTTCGCGCCTGAAACTTATGTTTTACAAGCGAATATCCTATGGCAGCATGATAAGGCTGATGAAGCCTTACAGCTATTGACTCGCGTCAGTCGCAAGTACCCTAATAACCAAACGATAGTATTCGCCCGGGTCCAATTGCTTGACGATCGCAATGAATATATCGTTAAACGTACTTTGCTCAATCATTTGCAAGCACTAGATCCTAGCAACCTATCTTACCAGCTCAGCTACGCACAATTGCTGTTATCTAATGATCAAAACTCTGAACAAGGGTTAGAGCTTGCACAAGCGATTGTCCAAGTTCGTTTCGATGATCCACGTTACGATAATGAGCTGCATCTGCAAGCTCTAAACGTATTGGCTAGCAGTGCTTTGGCTAATGAAAACTATGGGCAAGTAATTAGTTACTTACAAACCCCTTATGATGTGCTGCCAACGTTGCGTTCAGGCGTACTCTTGCTGCGCGCTTATCAAGGATTAGGCGAAAGCGATAAGGTCAATGCATTATTAGAGGACTTGCAACAGCGCTTTTCATTCGGACAACATAACGTCAATGATCGCGTACAGCTCTATTAATGTTTC
This sequence comes from Psychrobacter sp. P2G3, assembly GCF_001593285.1. NCBI lineage: Bacteria > Pseudomonadati > Pseudomonadota > Gammaproteobacteria > Moraxellales > Moraxellaceae > Psychrobacter > Psychrobacter sp. P2G3. Next base: position 256,666 of record NZ_CP012529.1, on the reverse strand, counting down.
GTCGATTTAACGGTATTCATCTGCTTGTGTTATATACAATCGTTACTCATGCCGCCAATAAGTCTTTAACAACAGGGCATAACTGGGTAACAAATTGAGCGTAGTATTTTTTCATCGCTTTATTTTGATTTTAATTTTGTAAATTTTTGAGGAACACCTATGTCAGCCTTCTCAACAGCAATAAGCCATAAACCTAAAAAGTTAGCGGTGTTTGGTGCAGTTACCGCTGCGTTATTAATTACTTCTGGTTGTCAGTCTTTGCAGGGTACAAGTGCGACGAATAAACCCACCTCTCCTATCGTACAAGTACAAAAGCTCGATAATTTTAATATCACCGGCAAAATTGGGGTAACGACTCCTGCCAATGGGACAGCCGAAGCGCAAGGTGGTAGCGCCTTTTATGCGTGGGGTCAGCAAAACGAGCGTTTTGCTATCGAGTTAATTGGGGCCTTAGGCATTGGCAAAACCAATATCGAATATAACGGCCAAACGGCAACATTGGTTAGTGAAAAGACAGGCACGTTAACCGCTGACAATCCTGAAACCTTGCTACAAAAAGCAACTGGCTGGCAAGCGCCTATCTCGCAGATGCCCTACTGGATATCTGGGCGTTCAGCACCTTCAGATACTGCGCCACAGCTAGACGCGCAAGGTAGGTTAATCAGCTCGGTCAATGGTCAATGGACGGCAAGCTTCACTTACAAGGGTACAGATAAATTACCTGCTAAGATTAGCGCTGTGCAGCCTGAAGGCCACAAAGTTATCATGACTATTAACCACCAAAGTAGTTAGTAAATATAAAGAATAATGACTGCTATTTATGATTAAGAATGCTACCACTGCCAATAAAGTGATCAGCCGTTTGTCACCTGCAAAGATTAATTTATTTTTGCATATCACTGGTAAGCGCGCTGATGGCTATCACAACCTGCAAACGGTATTTCGACTGCTCGATTGGGGCGATTATTTGCATTTTTTGGTCGCAGATAACGCGATGGCTATTAGCGCTGAGGATTCGTTAGACATTAATGAGCTATGTGGTCAGTTATTGGCGTTAACTGGCGCAGAAACGATAACTACTAGTATAGAAGACAATCTAATCTTTAAAGCCACACGTGCGTTACTAGCGACTGCCATACAGTCAAACAAGCTACCTAAGCAGCTACCCCAAGTAAAAATAACCTTAGACAAGCATTTGCCGATGGGTGCAGGCTTGGGCGGCGGCTCTTCTAATGCCGCGACTACTTTATTGACATTAAATGAGATTTGGCAGCTTAACTTTACTCAAAATGAGCTGATAAAAATTGGTGCTAGGATTGGCGCAGACGTGCCAATCTTTATTTTTGGGCAAGATGCTATTGCGATGGGTATTGGTGAGGAGCTGACAGCCATTGATTTGCCAGATCAGCATTATTTAATATTGACTCCTGATGCCCACGTCAATACTGCTAAGCTATTCGCTCATCCTAAATTACAGCGTGATATCGCACCACTATCAATACAGACTATCCAAAATCAGTCTAGGAATTATACGCAAAATCTACTTGCACCCTACAACAATGTCTTTACTTCCGTAGTGAAAAGCCTCGCCCCTGCCGTTAATGAAGCGTTACGTTATTTGCAAGGCTTAGAAGAAGTAGCATTGGGTACAGCACGCATGACTGGCTCTGGTAGCGCGGTATTCCTGCCACTGGATGCAAGTGTGATTACTGATAAAAAGCTTTTGGCGAATTGGGTTGCAGATGCGCCTTGTCCAGCCTATATGGTAAACAATTTACCATCTTAAACGCTAACTTGTATAGATGTAGGGTGCGTCCAGCACACCTGAAATATGCGCATTTTTTAAAAATAGTGCGCTGGGCACACTTACTCAAGCTCAATCTACAGGCTAATCTTGAATCCCTAACCAAATCCTAGCAGCTGATTCGTCTTCAGGATTAAACCCTTTGATATCCAAATTTGGTATCATCCAGCCTTCAATTTCAGCCACCTTTTGTAGCCATTGCTGTTCGCTAATCACTGCCATTTTGCCAAAATACTTCATTGTTGCCCACAACTCAGGCATACGTTTCATCTCAACCATTACCGCCGAAAATGATGGCATTGCAAAGCTATTAATGCGATAAAGCAAGGTAGCATTTTGTAGTTCGGTATTTGGGTCAGCCTCAGTCATAGAAGCCGTTGCTTGCATCCATTCATCAAGTAGATGCTTCATATCATCACTGCTAATTTTGCCATTGATGGTCAATTCAATATGATGCTTACTAGGCTGAGTTAGAATATAAGTCATGTCATTCTCCTCGTTTAATGCGTGTTGATGACGCTATTCATATCCATACTACTTGAATTTCTTCACACTAGTGCGCTAAACGTGTGTAGGAATGTAGGTTGCGCTCAATCAATAGCGACCGCCCTGCTCGGATGTATAGATACAAGCGAGAGGCGCGATTTTCTCATCCTTTCTAACTACAAAGTAGGCTGCACTTAATTCATTAAACAATTAGAAATAATTACGTCCGATAATTGTTATCAATTTTCACTACTAAGTTGCTGAACTCACTTCATAGTTTGCTCTTTACGAATAAAAGCCAGAAAAAGCCGCAAATGACTTGCAAAATCTGAAAAATTACTTATAATAGGTCGCCACAATAGGGGTATAGCCAAGTTGGTAAGGCATCAGGTTTTGATCCTGACATCCGTTGGTTCGAGTCCAGCTACCCCTGCCATATTTTAAGTGTATTGCTCAATCTATATTGGTAATAAGTACTGTTATTAGTAATTACTTAGCTTATAGTAATTGACAACACCCTCCCAATTTCGGTATAGTTCGCAACGAACACCGTTAGGGAATGCCGTTTTTTTAGACGGTCTCCTAGGTAATAGCGTTATGCTAATGTTTTATATTAGTAGCTAACGTTCGATAAACCTAAACATTACAGGGGTATAGCCAAGTTGGTAAGGCATCAGGTTTTGATCCTGACATCCGTTGGTTCGAGTCCAGCTACCCCTGCCATTTTCTGCTGTAACGTTCATCACACTTTTCTTTATTTGAGCAGTTAGACACTGCTTAGCGGTCGCTGCTTGAGTCAATCAATAGGACTTCAGTCATGCCTTATTTGGCGATTTTTACGGGTAATGCCCACCCTGAATTAGCGAAAACCGTAGCCGACCACCTACACATTCCTCTTGGTAAAGCTGACGTTACTCGCTTTTCTGATGGCGAAATCGCTGTAGAAATCAAAGAACACGTACGCGGTAAAGACGTGTTTATCATGCAACCTACCTGTGCACCTACCAATGATAATTTGATGGAAATCATGATGATGGCCGATGCTTTGCGTCGTTCAAGTGCGGGTCGTATTACCGCCGTGATGCCTTACTTTGGTTATGCTCGTCAAGATCGTCGTCCACGTTCAGCTCGTGTACCTATTTCGGCTAAAGTCGTCGCTGATATGCTTAACATCGTTAGCATTGACCGTGTTATGACTGTCGATTTGCATTCAGATCAAATCCAGGGTTTCTTTGATATTCCTGTTGATAACATCTATGCCACCCCTGTTCTATTGAATGATCTCAAAAAACAAGATTACGACAACATCATGGTGGTTTCACCTGACGTTGGTGGTGTTGTTCGTGCACGTGCGATGGCCAAGCAATTAGGCGATACCGACATGGCGATTATTGATAAACGCCGTGCGCGTGCCAATGAATCACAAGTGATGCACATTATCGGTGATGTACGTGACCGTGATTGTGTCATCGTCGATGATATGGTTGATACTGCAGGTACTCTATGCAAGGCAGCAGAAGCGCTAAAAGAAAGTGGCGCACGTCGTGTCTTAGCCTATATTACCCATCCTGTACTATCAGGTAATGCGCTCAAAAATATTTCTGAATCAGCATTAGATGAAGTCGTGGTTACCGATACTATTCCTTTATCTGATGCGGCCAAAGCTTGTAGCAAAATCCGTCAGATCTCTATCGCACCAATGCTAGCTGAGAGCTTACGTCGTATTAATAACGAAGAATCTATCAGCGCTATGTTTGATGCTTAGGTTTTTACTGAGTACTTGCCCTACTTTCTTTTGGCAATGCTCGTTATAAAACACTGCTTAAGTTTAAAAAAAAGCGTCAAGTGTCAGCACTTGGCGCTTTTTTTACCTATTAGGATTGCACAGTCATTTTGCGTAGGTCTTTATTATTGCTACAAAACCACGTATAATGCGCGCCTGTGCCGACCGTTTGTCTTTTAATCTGGTTGGCATTCTCAAAAGTGCTGATCATGCTTAAGAGTAACGATTAAATTGATAATTAATGTCATAAAAATCATTACAATAAGCAAATGGCTAAATTTACTGGTTACGAATTTTATTGTTAACTGTAAATCTTAACCATCACCACCTATTAGTGGATTGGTCGCAAATCCACTTTTTTATGACCAGACACTTCCTCATTCTTTTTATAGGATTATATCCATGAGTATTAATCATTTTGAACTAAACGCAATTGATCGTTCTGCTGAGCTACAAGGTAAAGGTGCGAGCCGCCGCCTACGTAAGCAGAATCTTGTTCCTGCTATCATTTATGGTGGTGGTGAAGAGCCAACAGCTATCTCTATCAAAATTAACGAGTTAGTAAAATCACTTGAATTCGAAGCTTTCTTCTCACACATTTTGACTCTAAATGTTGACGGCGAAACGCATCAAGTTGTTATCAAAGACCTACAACGCCATCCAGCTAAAGGCTTCCCAATGCATGCTGATTTCCAGCGCGTTGTAAAAGGTCAGAAAATTAACATGAACGTTCCTGTGCATTTCGCTGGTCGTGAAGAAGCGCCAGGCACTAAAGCTGGTGGTGTCTTATCTACGCTAGTTTCTGATATCGAAATCGTTTGCCTACCATCACAGCTTCCTGAATACCTAGAAGTTGACGTATCTGGTATGGAAATCGGTGATTTGTTCCGTCTATCAGACATCAAACTACCTGAAGGCGTTATTATCTTCGATCTTGATATGGAAGACGCGCATGATCGTACTATCGTTAACATGCAGCCACCAACGGTTGAAGAAGTTGACGAAGACGCTGAAGACGTTGATGCAGCTGACGTACCTGCCACTGAGCAAGGCGCAGAAGCTACTAATCAAGACAAAGACGGCGAATAATAAACAACCTTTATATAGCGACCTAACGTCTGCTATGTAATACAAGGTTCGTTTAATTAAAAAACAGCAGGGGATTGATGTCTCCTGCTGTTTTTGTAAGTGCGGTTTGCGAATATTAGGATTGCAAACTATATTTTTTCAGAATGTAACAAATGAATGATACAAGTCTCACTTATTTGTGCATGATTATTTATTGAATTGAAGCAGAGTATTCTCATGTCCATAAAGCTTATCGTCGGTCTTGGAAATCCTGGGCAGCAGTATATGTTTACGCGTCATAATGCAGGATTTTGGTTCGTCTATCATTTAGCGCAGCAGTTCAATATTACGCTTTCCCCTGACAAAAAATTTCACGGGGTAACAGGACGTGGGCAGATTCATGGTCATGATGTGCGCCTATTGATGCCATCGACCTTTATGAATAAATCTGGACAGTCTGTGATACCAATGGTCAAGTTTTATGGCATTGATAATGACGAGTTACTGATTGCCCATGACGAGCTAGATATTCCTGCTGGCAGCATTAAGCTCAAAACAGATGGCGGCCATGGCGGACATAATGGCTTGCGTGATATCACCCCGCATATTGGCAATGATTTTCATCGCTTGCGTGTCGGCATTGGTCATCCGGGTCATAAGTCTAAAGTAAGCGGACATGTGCTCTCAAAAGCTTCTCCCGATGAGCAAATCGCGATTGATAGTGCGCTAACTGCGGCTTTTGAGGCGCTGCCTTTATTATTAGATGGCGATATTGAACGCGCGCGTTCGCAGATTAATGGTTTTAAACTGCCCGACTGAGCGGTATGATACCTTCTGTTCAAAACTTGTCACTTTTTTACTCGGAATTTGATGCTTACTATCAAGAAACAGCAGACGTTTTATTGTAAATATCTGCTTTTATTAAATAGTTAATAGCGCTATTTCGTGTTTTATAAGTGGGCATATAACGCAAACTGAACTAACAAGATTTTTACTTAACCTTTTATTTAAAGCTATCTGTCCCCATTAACTGATTACTTTTGTTACGCTAAGGAAGCAATTCATGCTACTTAATATGCTTAAATGCAAATTGCACCGTGCCCGCGTCACGCATGCTGAGCTTCATTACGAAGGCTCGTGCGGTATCGATGGTGATTTGCTAGATCTTGCTGGTCTACGTGAAAATGAATCTATCGACATCTACAATGTGACCAATGGCAAGCGCTTTCGCACCTATGCTATTCGCGCTGAAGCTGGTTCTGGTATCATCTCATTAAATGGTGCCGCAGCTCATATGGCTGACCTAGGCGATATCGTCATTATCTGCGCCTATGCTCACTTTGATGAAGTAGAAGCCGAGACTTATCAGCCAAAACTGGTCTATTGCAATGAAGATAATACGGTCAAAGACACAGCCAATATTATCCCCGTACAAGTGGCTTAATACTTAATAGTCGTTAAAGTTGGTACTCAAAAGTACTTATCTTTATAAATAGCTAGGGCATGTCCTAGTATTGGATCTGTCAAAATATTTATTCCTATCCAAAAGCTGAATCCAAATTGTGGTTCGGCTTTTTTTATATCAACTAAAAGCAAATTACTCATTCATTATTCGTAAAGGAAAGTACTCATGTGGTTGGCAGTTATTGCAATACTGGTTGGTTTAGCGATTCTCGTTTGGAGCGCTGATGTCTTTATTGATGGCGCAACTGCATTAGCAAAAAAGCTGGGGCTACCAAGTTTTCTGATTGGGGTTCTGATTTTAGGTTTAGGGACATCAGCACCTGAAATGGTGGTATCGGTATTGGCAGCACTAGACGGTAGTCCTGAGCTTGCCTTGGGTAATGCTTATGGCTCAAATATTATTAATATTGCGCTGGTATTAGGCGCGACAGTCCTCATAAGCCCTATCATCATCCATAAGAGCATCATAGCGCGCGACATGCCCATGCTGCTGCTGATTACTGCTCTAGCAGCATGGCAGTTGCGTGACGGCGTACTAAGCCTAGCTGATGGCATATTGTTATTAGTCTTATTAGTAATCGTCTTAGGCGTTCAAATCGTGCTTAGCTTACGTACGGGCAGCTTAGAATATAATGATAACCCTGAAGAAAACAATCTCGCCAAAGGCAACGTCGCAGTAGAAAGCAAGGATATAAGAAGTACGGAAACAGAAATACAAGGCGCGACAGCAAAAATTACAGACTCAGGCTATATAGAGCCAAGCTTAGCACGCGGGTTAGGGAGCTTGTTCGTAGGTATGCTGATGTTAGTCTTGAGCTCACGTGCGATTGTATGGGGCGCAGTTGAGGTAGCGACATTTTGGGGATTGAGTGAGTTGATTATTGGGCTGACTATTGTTGCTATTGGCACATCCTTGCCAGAGCTGGTCGCAAGTCTTGCCGCAGCTCGTCATGGTGAGCACGATATGGCACTTGGTAATATTATCGGCTCTAATATTTTTAATACGCTAGGGGTAGTAGGACTGGCAGCAATTATTGCACCGATTACAACAAATCCAATGATCTTATCTCGTGATGTACTGGTAATGGGGCTGATTACTTCGCTGCTCTTTGTAATGTGTGTCTTTGCCTTTATCTCCAACCGCAAATTTGGCCGTACATCTGGCATCACAATGATACTATTCTTTGTTGGCTATACTGTATGGCTAATCCAAACAGCAAATATATAATCAATCGTATACTTATTAATTATTACTCAAACAATGACATTTTTCAGCTACTTATTTTGCTTACGGTTTCTAAAGCCGCGCCACAAACCTTCATGCGCTACTTTTGGCATTTTTAAAGTAATGGTATTTGACAACATATCTTGTACCGCTAAGCCTCGGCGATTAAATAAGCAAAATACGTAGTTAAAAACCAAGCCCAGAAATGCGCTGGTTAGTAAAATAGCGCGTGAGCCACCTATCAGACTACCAATAATGCCAAAAATCAACGGCATCAAAGCAGCCGCTAGAATACGTTTAAATGACTGACCCCACGTTAACAGATGTCCGGCGTTATTGACGGTTTTCAGTCGCCATGTCTGCATACCTAGTGTCTGACCCCCTCGACGCCAAAATAAACCGTAAAAGGCCACTAGCGTCAGTATAAAGGATGGGGTCATAATAAAGTTCTGATACCATGTCGGCAGCGATTGTGCTTGTTCAGACTGCGTCCCTGTCTCCATGGTGAGCAGCGTCCCAATAACCGTTAGCACTGTCCCTACTAAGAACAATAACGCCAAAATCAACATCCCATCATAGAGAATAGCGACGATACGTGCCATTGGTTTGGCAATCGTAGGCTCTTCAATATGAGGCACCTGTTGTTGAGGAGTATTTTTTTGAGACTTTGACTTAATGGCAGCTTTCGACGTACTTTTTGACATGATACAAGCTCATAGCAAGCAATGAATAGTGCTGCCATTGTACCGTAATTCAGGTACTTATCGTACATTATGATAAGAGAAGACAGACAAAGAAAGAGAATTTGAGTTGAAAACAAAGATAGTATTTTTATAAAAATAGCAGACATAAAAAAATCGCCAAATTGTCATAAGACAGGCGATTGATTTAGATGTTCTTTAAGCTTAGCAGTTATATTAACAAGTAAGCTAGTATGCAAATGGTGCGCCTGGAGAGATTCGAACTCCCGACCCCTTAGTTCGTAGCCAAGTGCTCTATCCAACTGAGCTACAGGCGCGTATTTTGCACATCATTCACTGCTTTTTAAATAACATTTACAGTAAATTAGGTTGGCTATTATATAGATAATCCAGCTGATGTCAATATGTTTTATTACTTAAAATAGGATATTTTCTATTACAGTTTTTTAAAACTATTTCACATCGATATACTGCATTATAATCTAACAATAAACCGAATAAATGGCGGTGAAGGAGGGATTCGAACCCTCGATACGCTTACACGTATGGTTCCTTAGCAGGGAACTGGTTTCAGCCACTCACCCACTTCACCGAACGATTTAAGACACTTATCAAGATATTTGTAAAAATACTTTTAAACAAATATCCTTTCTAAACATAGTATCGATGCTAATGATACGTCTTATGTCGTGGGCGAGTATTATAACAAAGCCGAAACGAATTGCAAGCGTTACCCGTCATTTTCATGACACTTTCTGATTAATTTTAGATAATAGGCATTTTAAGGGGTCTATAAGCCTTTATTTTAGAACTTTAACTGCGTTTTGAATGGTTTTGAAGTAGCTTATCTATAACTACCTCACTTATAACTAAAGTATCTGCAATTGAAGGATTCGTAATCGAAGAACCCGTAATTGAAGATGTAGCCTACTACTATGGCTTTTTAGGATTAGGCTAGCTATAGTGATTAATAACTAATAATAATTGGTAAATACACATTAACTATTTAGTAGTCGTTTGAGAGTAGTCAAATGACTGTCTTATTTGATGATCATAATAAAATACGAAAAGGAACGTTATGCGACCAGTGGTGTTATGTTTTTCTGGATTAGACCCTTCAGGTGGTGCAGGGCTACAAGCAGATATTGAAGCAATCGGAGCAACAGGTGGACATGCCGCAGTCGCCTGTACTGCTATTACTGTGCAAAACTCGCAACAGGTATTTGGCTTTGACGCTTGTGCTGCAACACTGGTAAAGGATCAGGCAATAACGGTACTTAATGATTTACCAGTTCGCGCTATTAAATCGGGCATGCTTGGCACCACAGACAACATTGCTATGTTGACGCGCTTATTTGCGCAGCAGACTATCAATGAAGATACGCCTTTTGTCCTTGATCCTGTGTTAGTTGCCAATAGTGGTGGTAGCTTGGGCGATGAGCAAACGTTGGTCACAGCATTCAAAGAGCTGCTCCCCTACGCTACGCTAATCACGCCAAATACTCATGAACTACGCGCATTAAGCGGTGAACAAGATCTACATATTGCTGCGCAAAAATTATGTGCGCAAGGGAGTCATGCTGTATTGGTTAAAACCTCTCACGACTTTGATAGTGGCGATATAGAGCAATACTTGTATGTGCACGGTGAAATGGTACATCAAAGTACTTTGCCACGCTTAGAAGGCGAATTTCATGGCTCTGGCTGTTCATTAGCCAGCTTCATCGCTGGACGTTTAGCGATGGGTGACGAGCTGATTGCTGCGGTCAAAGCTGCTGATCGCTGGATTACGCAAACGCTGATTGCAGCAGATAGTCCACATCCTGAAGATAGCAGCGCACAATTGATACCGAACCGCTTTATCACTTTTCAAAAGTAAACTTAAATGAGAACAGGCATAAAAAAAGACGCCCTATTAAGAGAGCGTCTTTTTTATAGTAAATATTTTTAAGAATAATATTGGATACGAAATATTGCTTAGCCCAACATTGGCATAAAGCTCGCTGCCAAGCCGCCGATAAACATCTCGAGCAGAAGAAAAGCAACAAAGGCAACCATTGGCGATAAATCAAGCATGCCTAAGTTTGGCGTGATGCGGCGAAACGGCGCTAAGATAGGTTCAGCCAAATTAATGATGATACCAATGATAGGATGCTCAGATTTGGTAAACACCACAATCCAGCTCACAATAATAGAACCAATAACTAAATAGCGGCACATGCGTAAAAAGTCTAAAATCAAACTGGTGGTACCAGCGAAAAACAACGGTGCAGGCGCAATACCTTTATGCGTTAACGCGGCTTTACCAGAGATATCAATCAATCGGATTAAAAACATCAGCACAATCGCCGCAATGCTTATACGACCTTGAGCAACCGTCGGAAAAATGCGTCCAAACGTGTCTACGATACGCGTGGCTTTATAAGCAGGGGCAATCATAGGATTGCTTGCATCCATCCCTGCAAACTGCAGCATAAAGCGGATAAACACCAGCATCATGGCGAAAGTGGTGACTAAATCAAAAATTTGCAACAACATGTTGTTCATGAAACGCTACTCAATGTGCCACTATTAAATGCCATTACAGCCGTGGCTTATTTATATTAAAGGATTTTTTTATTAAATTAAATTCTTATTAGACTATTCATTTTCTTTACTTAGTGCTTGGCTACGGTCATAGCAGGCCTGCATTGCTTCAGCAATTAGGCGACCAATCTCATTACTCTGCATGGATTCGATAGCCGCTTGCGTAGTGCCATTCGGCGACATGACTTTACGACGTAGCTCGGCTGGACTGTCATCACTATCAATAGTCATCTGGGCTGCGCCTAATACAGTCTGCATAGCTAACGCGGATGCTTGCTCTTTATCCAGACCTAACGCAACTGCTCCGTCAATCATCGATTCGATAAAATAAAACACATAGGCCGGTGCTGAACCAGAAACAGCGGTCACCGCATGCATATGCTCTTCATCATTTACCCACATGGCTAGACCTGAGGCTTCCATAACTGCTGTTGCCAGCTGCTTCTGTGCTTCGTTGATATCATCAGTCGCGCATAACCCAGTTGCACCCATTTGTATTTTAGAAGGCGTATTTGGCATCGCGCGTACAATATTACGGTAGCCACCAAGCATGGTAGAGAGGATATCAGTCGATAGCCCTGCTGCCACTGATATCACTAGCTGGTTGTCTAGGGCATCAGCAAATTCACTGACGACTTTTTTCATAACTTGGGGCTTTACCGCTAGGACGATGACGTCAGCATCAATGACCGCAGCCTTTGGATCTGCACTGGCGTCAACCGTGTTCATTTTTTGATCAGCGTACTGCTCACGCGTCTCGGCACTAGGTGCTGATACGGTTATTAGTTCGGGCTTAACACCGCAGGCAATAAGCCCACTGATTAAAGCTTGCGCCATGTTTCCGCCACCAATAAAGCTGATCTTTTTATTATCTAGTACTGACATATTATTCCCTACTAACAAAACTCAAGTTATTCAAAGGTATAGTTTTCTAAAGTATATCGTGACATCTAAAATGACACTTAGTCTACCATACTGCCACGGGAGCTGTTTGATAAATTGGTGACGCTAGCAGTGATGTTAGGACCAGTTCAAACACTTAATTGTTACAGACTCTTGCATAGCTTGATTGGTAGATTAAGGAGCCTATTATTTAAATAATTTTCGGACTACTTCTGGAGTAAGTGATATTTTTTATTCGTAAAGCTAATCTTGAAGATTTTGCCGATATAGCTAGCATCCACTTCAAAAGTTGGCAAGCCGCTTACTTAGGTCTGCTACCTGAGTCTTTTATTAAAGATAAAAACAGCTTATTTGAAAAGACGAAAATGTGGCAGCAATTGATATCTCATCCCGATGTCATCGTTTGGATAGCATATGATGCTAGTCATAATAGTTTGGGATTTATTGGATACTTTGCTGATAATAACAATTATGAAATCACTACGTTATATGTTTTACCCGACTTTCATGGACTAGGTATAGGCACCAAATTAATGAAAACGTCGTTGCAGGACATATTAGAATCTAATAGCAATGCCCATTTTTGTTTATGGGTATTGGACGCTAATGTGACTGCTATTAATTTCTATAAAAAATTAGGCTTTAAGTATAGTGGAGAAGATAATCAAGAATGCTACGAAGGTACTCAAATAATAGATATCAAAATGATAAGAAAAAATGATGAATTAACTTCTTAAACCATTCTGAGTCAAATTCATTCATTTACGCTTAGAACATTTCTGATAGCACTTTCTAAAGTATTACTATCGTTTCTAGCGTTTGCTAATGATTTATCAGCTCCTAATACCCAACTTTCAAATGGCGATACTAGCAATAACGGCAACTCTTCATCTTTCTGAGCAGATGCAGCACTAACGACCACTAAGCTATCCCGCAGCCATACAGGCACTCCAAGCGTTTGATAGAGTTTTTTTCCTGCTTGCGGACGCGTGGCGAGAGCAGTTTGAACGCGCTGTTGCCGACCTAATGGCGCAAACTTCAGATCAATCTCATCTTTATTGCTTATAAACTTATCGCTTATAGACTGTATCAAGGTATTGAGCGCAATCTCTAATTGCCAATCAACACCTTTCCCTGTACGCAATGTAACTGTTGCTGACTTATCTTGAGACAAGCTATTTCTGGCAAAAACGTTTTGAGCCAAACTTGAATGAGGTAAAGTTTGCGTTTGTCCAGTAAGTGGTAACGCTAGCCATTCGAGCCAAGTGCTACTAAGACGATATAATTGCTGACGATAACGGCGGATGCTGTATGGTTGGGTACGTCCTTGCCAATCTAATTGGGTTTGATGGTCGTGATCATTACGCTCAGTTAAGCTTAAGACATCATCTACAAGTTGTTTAGGCGGTGGCAGTGGTTCATCTTGCGTTAGCCAAGTGTGCAGTAATTGCCGTTGCCGATAAACAGGCAATGTATGTAGCTCATCAATATTCAGTACACGCTGAAACGGTGGATAACTCGAAACAGTAGCGGGCGGAACAATAGCCGTTTGCTGCAAGTCTTGCTTTGCTTGATCGCTCACGATAGCCTGAGCGTCCGCGAGTAACTGCGCGCTACGAGCAATATTGTCAATGACGTTTGGATTATACTTGGTCAATACTGGCATGATGTCGCGGCGCAAACCACTACGCACATTATCGCCAGCCTCATTGGTAGGATCATCGATATAAGGCAGCTTTAACTGCTGAGCATAGTGACTGATGGTGGCACGACGTACCGACAACCAAGGTCGCCATAATACATTGCGATGCGCGCCTTGCGATTGTACTCGCCACGCCTGCATACCCGACAAGCCATTGACCCCTGCCCCTTGAATCAAGCGCATTAAAACCGTCTCAGATTGGTCATCAGCATGATGGGCTAAGAGCAGAACATCCTCTTGATTGATATGGGCACGCATAACTTGATAACGTGCTTGCCGCGCCGCTTGCTCATCATGACCGTCTACCTTGGCGACTAATACCTGACAAGGTACTTGCTGAATGTGCGCCCACTTAGCAACATGCTCTGCCCAATAATGGCTATCTGCTTGTAGCCCATGATTGACATGCAATAGTTGCGGCAAAAACGGCAGTTTACCTTGTCGATATAACTGCACACATAGCGCTGCTAATGCCAAAGAATCACGGCCACCACTACATGCCAGCCAGATGCGCCGACCGTGTAGCTGACTTCTATACTCAGCCATACTGGCCAATAAGGCCTTGGCCAAATCATCATCAATTGGCAACGCTGCTACTGGCTCAATAGGATATTGCAAGATGGCACTACTAGTCATAATCAGTCTTATTTATTCACATTTATAAACAAAAAAACGCGCCATAAAATGACACGTTTTTATTTTAGCATTAAGGTTCAGCATCTTATATGAAAAGCTTTATATCAAATCAGCAAGGCAGCATGACTTCTGAGTTAAAGGTTTTTAGCTTTTCATAACGCTGCTCACAACGAACGTCTGCGTCCATATCTTTGATTTCATCTAGCTGCTCAAGAAGAAGCGCTTTTAGCGAATTCATCACTGGCTGCGGATGAAGGTGTGCGCCTTCACCTTCTTCGATGACCGCATCTATCAAACCCATTTGATAAAGATTGATGGCGTTTAGCTTCAATGCTTCACTGGCATCTTGTGCTTTCTCAGCGGTCTTCCACAGGATAGAGGCACAGCCTTCAGGAGAAATGACCGAGTAAATACTGTTTTGTAGCATGTTTACTTTATCACCAACCCCAATCGCCAATGCACCACCTGAACCGCCTTCACCGATAATGGTGACGATAATAGGCGCCTTTAGACTTGAAAATACCGCAATGCTCTCAGCAATTGCTTGCGCCTGTCCGCGCTCTTCAGCACCAATACCTGGATAAGCACCTTGCGTATCTACAAAAGTCATTACCGGAATGTTAAAACGCTCTGCCATTTTCACCAGACGTATCACTTTACGATAGCCTTCAGGATTGGCCATACCAAAGTTATGAGCAATGCGCTCGCGCGTACTACGACCGCGATGTTGTCCGATGACCATTACTGGCATACCATCAAAGCGTGCCAAGCCACCAATAATTGCTTTGTCATCAGCATAAGCACGATCACCGTGCAATGCATCAAACTCTGTAAACAGCTGATTAACATAGTCCATAAATAATGGACGTTTGGCATGCCGTGCAAGCTGAACGCTATCCCAGACGGTACTCATAGACGTTTCCCTTTTGTCGTTTTATCTGATTTATAAGATGCAATATCACATGTAATAATTGATTTGAGGCTAAATTGATGACTCACTAAAATGACCCTAACAAGCTATCAATAAGTAACTGTCACTGGCAATTAGAAATAAGGTACAGTTGTAAACTCAATAAAACTTATAGTAGCACAATTTATATACTGCGGCATTACTGCTAACAACGCTTTTGTAATGTATTTATTTAGCTACCTGAGACATACAGGCTACGCTGGTAACGTGGCTTCAACAACGCTAAGCTTAATACCCCATCTTGCAAATTGTTCAATTTCAACGCAAAGGTCTGAAAACAAAAAAGCATAATGTGTTTTATCGGTGCTGACAGTAATTTGCCAGCAGTTGGGAGCAGTTATTGCTAGCCGTATATCCGGCAGCTCATATTCACTACGGCTATGGTGTGCCAAGACTGCGAGCCTCAAAAATAGACATAAATAGACCAGATTATCACCGCCAATGTTACAGGTCTGCTCAAGCACATCGCTTTTTAGCTTACGTCTGTGGTTGAGCATCAACTGCGCCATACGCTTTTGATCTACTTGTGAGAATCCTGGAATGTCTGAGTATTCAAGTAAGTAGGCGCTATGCTTATGATAGCTACTATGACTGATTGCCAGCCCAATCTCGTGCAAATATGCCGCACGTCTCAATACGTCAGCATCATCATTGGTCAATTGCAAATCTTCTTTAACTTGTTTAAAAAGGTGTTTGCTGGTTCTGACCACTTGTCTGGCTTGTTTTTTATCCACCGAATAGCGCTTGATTAGTGCCAACACACTGCGATCACGTACATCTTCGCTAGCCAAGCGCCCAAGCATGTCATACATCACACCTTCGCGTAGCGCCCCATCAGAGTAAGCGATAGTCTCAATGCCAAGCACTTTCATAGTGGCACGTAGTACGGCTACGCCTGCTGGGAATACTGCCTTACGGTGTTCTTTCACACCCTCCAGCTCAATGTCATTTACATCACCAATCTTAATCAGCAATTTCTCTAACTTTTTGACGCCTTGATAAGTGACACGCTCTTGCTCATCTGCCCAGCCCTTCGATACCAGTACATTACGCACCGCCTTAATCGTACCACTAGAGCCCACGACACTACTCCAGCCCGCCCTTTGATACTGACCATTAATAGCTAGCACTTCTTTACGTGCGGCAACGATGGCATTATTAAAGGCTTCTTTGGTAATCTGCCCATCTGCAAAAAACTTCTTAGTAAAGGCCACACAGCCCATCTGCAAGCTTTCAGTCAGTAGCGGATCAAATCCTTGTCCGATAATAAATTCAGTAGAACCACCACCAATATCAATAACCAAGCGCTTATCACTACTAGCATTAGTATGTGAGACACCAAGATAAATCAGTCGCGCTTCTTCGCGTCCAGAAATAATCTCAATGGGCTTCGGTAGTATTTCGTTAGCTCGTTTTATAAAATCATTGGCATTTTTGGCTTGGCGTAACGCGTTCGTTGCTACGATACGAATACGCTCAGGTGATACGGCATCAAGACGAGCGACAAAACGGCTAAGACATTCAAGACCACGCTTCTCAGCAGCAGCGCCTAAAATATTATGCTCATCTAGTCCTGCCGCTAGCTGCACCTTTTCGGACATGGAAACCACTTTTCGAACTTCACCGTGATCAAGACGGGCAATAGCTAAATGAAAACTGTTCGAACCAATATCGATGGCAGCCATCAGTTCATCATCAGCAAGCGGCGAATCTATAATGTCATTATTGAGCATAGGAAAAATAGTTACCCTGTCAGATAAATGAAAGAAGATATTGGTCAAAATGAGACGACTAAGATGTGTGAAAGCCACAAGCACATAAACGCGTGCTTATTACACCAAACTGCTCACGTATTTGACGCAATTTTTGCCATTAAAGCATTTATGCCAAAAAGTGGCAAGTGACGCAAATTATGGTAAAACGTCAAGCACATAATTAATAAAATAACAGACACTCCATCAAGACTTATTACTTGTGTTACTGATATCGGTTTGCTACATTGAAAGTCATCAAGATTGTAATAAATAACAGTCACTTAATGACAGTCTATAAATTTTATTGAAGTAGAAAGCCTTTTAATTATCAGAACTAACACCTGTCTTCGATAGACAATCAGCAAGGAAGCTAAACAAATGAATCAAACTACCACACAAAACACTACTAAAAATACCGACGCTCAAAGTATCGGTAATGCCAATAGAGACTTGATAAAGACAGTGAGCCCAACAAAGCAGAAGTTTTATGACTTCTATTTGGATGAGCATCAAAACATGGCTTGCCGTCGTTTGCACTTCGCAGGTAGTAGCTTTGGCTTGTTGGGATTGGCAAAGTCGGTCAAAACCCGTTCGCCAAAACCCTTACTAAAAGGCGTTGCTGCAGGATATGCTTGCGCTTGGGTCGGACATTTTTTCTTTGAAAAAAACAAACCTGCCTCTTTTAAGTTTCCACTAAAGAGCTTTGCTAGCGACTTTCGTATGTATACCGATGTACTGCGTGGTAACTTAAGCTTAAAAGATCGTAAATTTGATAAGGCACGATAAAGTTAAGCCTTTAAGTTGCTATATTGGATATAAATAAAAAACACTGGGCTGCTAAAAATTGCAGCCCAGTGTTTTTATATTTTGAGAGCTTAGACTGGCTTAGTAAGATGCTCATTTAGCGCAAAGATTTACGCAGTATTTTGCCTACTGCCGTCTTAGGTAATTCATCGATAAACTCATATGACTGCGGGCGTTTATAACCTGTTAAACGCTCGCTTGCAAAGTCTTGTAACTCTTCTACGGTCAAGCTCGAATCCTTTTTGACTACAAAAGCTTTAGGCACTTCACCGCTGTGCTCATCTTCAATACCAATTACCGCCACTTCTAGCACTTTTGGATGCTCAGTCAACGCAGCTTCCACTTCGTTTGGATAAACATTAAACCCCGAGACCAGTATCATATCCTTCTTACGATCCACAAGCGTCAAAAAGCCATCGTCATCCATTATCCCGATATCACCTGATTTAAAATAGCCACCTTCGGTAAAGGTGTCAGTGTTGTCTTGGCGCCAATAGCCCCGCATTACTTGTGGGCCTTTGATGCCCACTTCTCCAGGCGTTCCAATAGCACAAGCTGACCCATTTTCGTCAATGATTTTGATATCCATCATTGCTAACGGCAAACCAACACTACCATTAAAACTGCTAATCCCAGGTGGATTAAAAGAGATAACTGGAGAGGTTTCAGACATGCCATAACCTTCATTGATAATCATACCGGTGACTTGTTGCCACTGATCAGATACTGCTTTGATGATCGCGGTGCCACCACCGATAGATAACGCCAAGCGACTAAAATCAAGGCTGGCAAATTTTGGATGATGGAGCATACCAATGAATAAAGTATTGACTGAAGGAATAACATGCGGACGATGCTGCTCGATGATCTTGACTAATCCGTCGATATCACGTGGGTTGGTAACCAATATATCTTCCCAACCGCCATAGATACCAAGCAAACCACAAACAGTAAATGAGAAGATGTGATAGAGCGGCAGCGGATTGAGTATTTTAATCTGCTCGCTACGTCCCGCTTCAATCGCACTGCCAAACATCGCATAACACTGACAGACATTTGCCATGACATTGTAATGCGTGAGCATCGCACCTTTAGGCTTACCTGTCGTACCACCGGTATACTGCAACAATGCCAAATCTTCGCGCTCAATAGTGACGTCTTTCAAGTCTTCTGCGCGCTGCGATTGCATAATGTGTGCAAACTTTATGTTATCAGGTGCTATGTTTTCTTGCGATGATTCAGTAGCAGTTGCTGATACTGGTACGCTATGTGAATCATTGGCTGAATGGGTTTGATTTGAGCCAATCTGACTTAATAAGGCAATATCATTATCAGAAGGTGCAGCGTTAGAATCTATAGAACATCTAACGACCCATTTTAGTTGCGCCTTAACGTCATTCTCTAACTGCTCATAAGCTGTGCTCATACCATCAAGGACGATAAGACCACTGGCTTGAGCATCCGTCAGCTGATGCGCCAACTCATAGTGGGTATACATTGGATTAACATTGACCAGTACCGCACCCACCCGCAAACAACCAAGTAATACCACGGCATACTGCAATATATTTGGTAGTTGTACAGCAATGCGGTCGCCTTTGCTTATTCCTTGTGTTTGCAAAAAAACGGCAAAGCGGCGACTAGCGATATCTAACTGCGCAAAGGTTAGCGTTGCAGGCCCCATACTAAAAGCCACAGAATCACTGTGCTGATCAATCTTTGGTTGTAATAAATCTATCAGATTGTGCTTATCTTCTAACACATTTAGATTATTTCTTAGCCCATACTTCTCATACGCGGCTTGCCACAGCGGTGGAATAGTACTGCTAGGCGCATTATTGTCAAAGCTAGTATTCATCGGTTAGCGTCCTTGCTTAATTATCATGATTATTCTCAGAATAGCACAATCTAATAACAATTTTTTAAGCGACTGAGTCACTTTATTTGGTTCGTCATTAGCAGTATTTTTTAGTCTATACGTATCGCTTTTGATTACCAGTATATAGGGCAAAAACTTGGATCGATTAGCTTAAAAATGTAGGTGCAATCGCGTATACACGCTCACCAAACCACTCATAAATTCGAGATATAACCATGTTATGCTAAATGTCATTCCATACAAGGAAGGAGGTTATATGTTTATCATGAACCATATTAAAAAAGTCGGCGGCCTTGCTTTACTGTCATCAGGACTGTTTGTCAGTGCTCAAGCATTCGCAGCAAACACCTGCGATAATACCTATACTCAGACCGATATTAACCAGTGTACTGCAGCTGAGTTGGCCGTAGAAGACCAAAAACTGAACCAGTCTTACCGCAACTTTCAGCGCTTGCTTGATAGCTCTGAGAAACAGCAATTAAAAACGGTGCAACTGGCATGGATTGATTTTCGAGACAAAGCTTGCCAGTTTTCTGCCCATTCGGTTCGTGGCGGTAGTGCTTATCAAATGGTACTCAATGGTTGTTTGACCACTTATACACAACAACGACGCATGCAGTTAGATGCCGACATTGAAAACATCAAAAGTAATTAGATGAGCATAAAAAGTAGATAATCACAAAAAAACCAGCACCTCTTAAGGTACTGGTTTTTTATTGCTTTTATTAATGGTGCTTATGACTTTGGAACAATCAGAATAGGTTAAGCATTGGCCATTTCTGCAAATATCTCATCAGCCGCTTTGATCGATGCTTCGATGTCTGCATCGCTATGCTTGATAGACATAAATCCAGCTTCATAAGCAGACGGTGCCAAATAAATACCGCGATCTAGCATGCCATGAAAGAACGTATTAAACACGTCCATATCACACTCTGTCACGTCATCAAAATTCTGCGGTACAGTGGTCTCACTGTCTCTGACAAAGAACATACCAAACATACCGCCCAATTTATTGGTACGCAGGTTAATACCATGCTTATCAGCAGCCGCTTGAAAGCCATCAACGAGCTTATCTACTTTCGCTGATAATTCATCATAGAAACCGTCTGCCGTTAAGTCTTCAAACATAGCGATACCAGCACGCATCGCCAGTGGGTTACCTGATAACGTACCCGCTTGATAGACACCGCCAAGTGGCGCGATGCAAGACATGATGTCCTTCTTACCACCGAAAGCGCCAACGGGTAAGCCTGCACCGATGATTTTACCAAAGCAAGTCAAGTCAGGGTCGATACCGAAGTGTGCTTGTGCACCGCCAAGGCCAACGCGAAAGCCCGTCATGACCTCATCAAAGATCAGTACCGCACCATTCGCTGTACACTCTGCGCGCAAGGTATCGTGGAACTCTTGGGTCGGAATAACCATATTCATGTTACCAGCGATCGGCTCTAAGATAACGCAGGCAATCTCTTCACCCCATTTCTCAAAACAGTCTTTAATCGCTTGCGGGTTGTTATAAGGAATCGTAATGGTGTGCTTAGCGAAGTCTGCTGGTACACCTTTTGACGTTGGTTCACCAATATCAAGCATGCCCGAACCTGCTTTTACTAGCAGACTGTCTGAATGACCATGGTAGCAGCCTTCAAATTTGACAATTTTGTCACGTTGGGTATAGCCACGCGCCAGACGAATCGCACTCATGGTCGCTTCTGTGCCTGAGCTGGTCATACGAATCATCTCAACACTCGGGACGATTTCACAAATTTTATCTGCAACAGTAGTTTCAAACGGTGTTGGTGTACCGAAGCTTAAACCATCATCAGCGGCTTTTTTGACCGCATCGATCACTTTTGGATGCGCATGACCCAAAATCATTGGACCCCAAGAGCCGACATAGTCGATATAAGCATTGTCTTCAGTATCATAGATTTTGCTGCCGTTAGCACGGTGCATAAAGATTGGCGTACCACCTACCCCTGCAAAGGCGCGGACTGGCGAGTTGACGCCGCCTGGGATATGTTTGCGTGCTTGCGCGAAAAGCTGTTCGTTTTTAGTGCTCATAATTACTCTCTATTTAATGGTTTTTTATTTAGTGGCTTTTTATTCGTCGATCTACTATTTAATGATTTCTGTTATTTTATTACAGGTCAATTTGCTACTTAATTATTCTCAGATTTTAGTAACGTCTTTTAAACGAAACGTATTAATTTAAGCCTTTTTAACTACCGAAGACTTAAGCTTCATCGGACCATAGCCATCAAGTTTACAGTCAATATCATGGCCGTCAGTAGCATCTGGCAATAGACGAATGCTTTTTGCCTTAGTACCTACTTTAATAATGGTAGACGATCCTTTGACTTTTAAGTCTTTAATGACAGTAACCGCGTCACCATCTTGCAGCTCGTTACCGACCGCATCACGAATGACCGCGTCTTGGTCTTCAGCTTGCGCCGCATCCGTTTCATCCGCCGTCCATTCATGAGCACACATCGGACATACCAGTAACGCACCATCTTCGTACGTATATTCAGCATCACATTTTGGGCAATTTGGTAAGCTCATAATTTCCTCGGCAGCCATCATCATTTAGGTTTATTCTAGACCCAGCCTAGACTCTAGCCTAGTTATAACATTGTACCGTAACTCGTACCCTTTAACCAATTTGTACGGTTGAAAACTGGGCGCTGTGCCCAATTTAAAGCTTAACCACAGCGTTTTTTATGACCTTGTTTTTTGTGGTACTCTTCCTAGCCTTATATAGTTTTAATACCTCTATCTTTAGGACAAACTTCCATCAGAAGGATAATAACAATGACTCAATCTTTAAATGTATCGACTTTGCCGCAGTTTGCACAATTAACCATCCAAGGCGAGGATGCCGAAAAATTCTTACAAGGGCAATTGACTTGTGATGTCACCAAGCTCGGACTTAGCTATCAAGCAGCGGCGCTTAGCAATTTAAAAGGTCGTATTGAATTCGGTATTTGGATTAAAAAACAAGCGGAAAAGCACTTTGATGTAGTGATCAGTGCCGATTGCGCTGAGTCTTTTCAAGCGCATGTAAAAAAGTTCGGGGCATTTTCAAAGTTTGAGACTAGCGCACCGATAGCGATTTACCCTTGTGTGCTCGCTGATGAGCCGACCTTTAGTCATAAGGACGATCATAATACGCCAGCAGATACTCAAGCTTGGATGCAGTGCAGTATCGAAAACGGTAACTATTGGATCGTGGCAGCAACGCAAAGTCAATTTCAGCCGCAAGAGCTGCGCCTCCATCAACGCGGTGGTATGGACTACGATAAAGGCTGCTATTTGGGTCAAGAAGTCATTGCTCGCATTTACTTTAAAGCGGCACCCAAAGCATTTTTACATTATGTGAAAGGCTCAGGTGATGTCCCAGCAGCAGGTGACAAGCTTGATAAAATCCAAGTGGTCAATGCCGTTGCTACTGCCGAAGGCTTTGAAGCATTAGTTGTTGCACGCCCAGCACACCTTGATGATAGCGAACTTACCCTATTAGAATTACCGCCAGCACTCCAAGCCGATGTTGCGCGTCCACAATAGCTTTTGTTTGAACCGTAGCAAACTGTCAAATAAGCAGCTAAAACAGTCACTAAGAGATTTTCCTCATGACACATATTGCGGTACTCGGAGCAGGCGTGGTGGGTGTAAGCACTGCATGGTATCTTCGCCAAGCAGGCTATGATGTGACCGTCATTGAGCGTGAATCGGCAGCGGGAATGCAGACCTCGTTTGCCAATGGTGGGCAGATATCCGTCTCGCACGCGACTCCTTGGGCCAATCCTACTACCCCAATGAAAGCGCTTAAATGGTTGTTTAAAGAGGATGCGCCGCTACTGTATCGCTTACGCGCTGACAAGGCGCAGCTTAAGTGGGCAATGCAGTTCTTGCAAGAGTGCCGCGCAGATAGAGCTGATGCCAATCTGGTACAAATGGTACGTCTAGGATTATATTCACGAGATAGTTTGCAGCAGCTGCGTACTGATATCGGTATTGATTACGAGCAGCAAAAGCGCGGTATCATGCATTTTTATACCGACCAGGCTGAGTTTGATGCCGCCATTGTGCCAACACAGCGTATGCAAGAGCTAGGCTGCGAACGCCATATCATTGATATCAATAATGCCGTCAGTCTGGAGCCAGCGCTCTACCCTGTTGCCCATAAGCTCAAAGGCGCTACTTATACCAGCCGTGATGAATCAGGTAATGCCCATCTATTTACTCAGCGCTTAGCTGAGCGCTGCGCCAAGGCTGGCGTGCAGTTCTTATATGATACGGAGGTTTTGACGTTAAACGCTGACGCCCACTCTACTAGTCCGCATATCCATAGCATCACTATCCGTCCCAAGGGCGAAAATGCGCAAACCTTTAGTGCAGACAGCCATGTACTGGCACTTGGCAGCTATAGCGTTGCATTAATGAAGCCTCTCAATATTCACCTGCCTATCTTCCCTGCCAAAGGCTACTCGGCCACTTATCAAATCAATCCGCGCGCCCCTCACCTAGCACCCTTTGTCAGTCTCATTGATGATGAGTTTAAGCTCGTGACCTCACGCCTTGGCGATAAATTGCGCGTTGCTGGCACGGCAGAATTCAATGGCTACAATTTGGATTTGAATAGCACACGCTGTGAAGCTATCACTCGCCGTGTACAGCAGCTATTCCCGAAAGGCATCATTGCTAACTCTGTGCAATATTGGACAGGACTGAGACCGATGACCCCATCAAACGTACCGTTAATAGGACGCGCGCATAAGGGTCAAGTCCGTCACGGTAGTCACAATACAAGCGCTAGTTTTGACAATTTATGGCTCAATACTGGTCATGGTACGCTTGGCTGGACGCATGCTTGTGGCTCGGCAAAAGCTATTAGCTTATTGATACAGGGCGAAACACCGCTAGTCGATTTTGACTTTGTTGGTGTGAGTTCTCATAGATAGTATCTTTAAAGCCAATATATTTTGGCTGGTAGAAATTTTCGCAGCCTCTGTCTGGCATAGCGCATAGCAAGCAAGAAAATTTTTACTAACCATACGTAATACGTATTCACCTTGTATAAACCATAAGCGAATAATAGATATAAAAAAGACGCCCTTATGAACTGACCCCCAAATGTTGGACTTTCAATTTAGCGCAATGCTAATTTTATGCAGCATTTCCTGACTCAATATCGGAAGATTCAATGTTGGAAGATTCAGTTTCGGAATCAACGCTTGAATCGGTAGTCTGCAAATCAACCGCTTCAGGCTCAATTGCTTCCAATTGTACTGGTACGCCATTGACCGCCGCATTACCGCTCAACTGATCGATTAACGTATCATCCGTCAAGTCATTGACACTGACACCGGCATGCGCTTGCGCAATCTTTTGTTTCACACCTTTACGGCCGTGACCCCAACCATGCGGGATGCTCACCACTCTTGGCATCAGCTCATCCGTGACTTCTGCGATGATATTCACACTGCCAACGCGTGAGGTAACTTTTACGCTTTGACCATCTTCAATACCGTATTCTTTAGCCGTTTCAGGATGCAACATAAGCGTACAGCGTGGCTTACCTTTTACCAACCGATAGCTATTATGCAACCACGAATTATTACTACGTACATGGCGACGACCAATCAATAATATTTGCTGATCATCATAATCCTGCATCATCTCCTGTACGCGCTCTAAATCTGCTTGATAAAAATCCACATTGAGATGTATTCGCTTGTCTTTATGTTTTAATGCTTCTGGTAGCATTCTTTTGAGAGGCCCTAAATCAATGCCATGCGGATTTTTCTTTAGTTTCTTTAAATTTAGACCTTTATAAGGCCCACGCTTTAGACCTTGATTGAGCACAAACTTCGGTCCCAAAACTTTTACTAGTAGACGCTCAACTCTGGTTGCTAGTGGTGCTTTTTTATCTAAACGTTTTGCCAATTCTAAGTAGATTTGCCAGTCATGTTTGGCACTTTTTTTCTTACGGAATAAAGCTTTTGAATACTTAGCTACGTTATGTACGGCAAAATTATTAAAGGTAACGTCATAATGATCGCGCTCTAGTGGTGATACGGGTGGCAAAATGATATGGGCATGACGACTGGTTTCAGTAACGAAGTAATCAATAGCGACCATAAAGTCCAAGTTGGTAAACGCCTCGTCTAATTTTTCACCATTGGGCGTGCTGAGTACAGGGTTGCCAGCGACAGTCATAAATCCTTTTAACTGTCCCGCGCCTTCTACCAGCATCTCATCCGCCATCGCAACCACTGGATAATCACCATTAAAATCAGGCAAATTACTCACGCGGCTATGGCGCTTACCTAAATAGCCTGGGCCTGAGTTATTGACCACATCGACTGCAGGATTGGGGAACATCAGGCCACCAACTTCATCCAAGCGGCCTGTGACAATATTAATGACCATAATGAGATACTGACTTAATAAGCCAAACTCTTGCACTGATACGCCCATGCGCCCATAACAGACGGAGCTTTCGGCTTCACAAAACTCTTTGACCAGTCGTTTAATCTCACTTACAGAAATGCCAGTAATATCAGCTACGGATTCGGCGCTATAGTCTTTGGCAAAGTCTGCAAGTCGCTCAATCTCTGGCGCTAGGGCCGCCGCTCTATTATTTTTAGCGCGCGCTTTGTCCGCATAACCTTGTAAATAGATTTCATTAAGCATGGCAAGTAATAGTAAGACATCGGTCGCTGGGCGAATAAAATGATGCTCGCTAGCAATATCTGCCGTCTCGGTGCGTCTTGGATCTATTACCACCACTTTGCCATCACGGGCTTTGATGTCTTTGAGCTTTTGGCGCATATTCGGGGCGGTCATAATACTGCCGTTAGACGCCAGCGGATTGCCGCCAATGATGAGCATATATTGGGTACGATTGACGTCAGGCACAGGGATGCGCAGCATATGCCCAAACAGATGCATACTCACGATATGGTGTGGCAGTTGATCGATTGAAGTCGCAGAAAAACGACTGCGCGTCTTTATACTGGTGAGTAAATGCTTAATCGTTAACATACCGCCCAAATTATGGACGTTAGGATTACCTAAATAAATACCAAGAGCGTTTTTACCATGTTTTTTCTGTACCGACTGAATACCAGCCGCCACTTTATCTAGAGCATCTGGCCAGCTAATCTCTTTCCAACCGTTAGCGGTTCTTTCAACCGGATGACGCAGGCGATCATTGTCTTCATGCAAGTCCTGCAAGGCAGTCGCTTTTGGACAAATATAACCTTGGGAGAATGGATCGTCTTTATCGCCTTTAATCGATAACACCTTGTCACCATCGTGCTGGATGACGATGCCACACATGGCTTCGCATAAATTGCAGGTTCTAAAATGGGTTTGCTCATTCATCTTGATTTGTTCATTAGCCATGGTCGCGCTCCTTGTTATTTCTAATATCTTGTTTCGATATAAATTCCGTTTTATGACTTTTATGACTTCAATATCTTTAATAACCTTAATGGCTAGCTACTAAATAATTAGCCATTTACTCTTCGCAATTCTTTTGTAAAAAAACTGCTGAACAGTGAATCAAAGTTCTTACTCAACATCGTAATTGCTTGCTGTCGTGAATAACGTTGTTGATGGCAGCCCAATATCAATTCATGTACTTGGGCAGCAGCGATATCGACACAGAGGTTAACTTCAGATTTCTCAAAAGAGCACTCGGCTGACTGTAATCCTTGCATGAATATATCCGTCCACTCTGTTTGTATCTCGCTAATCAGACTTCCCAAGCCTCTATCTTCTACTGTTGAACCATAGCGCAGACTGTCTTCGATTAAGCGTTGAAACAATTCGATATTCTGAAACGCCACATCAAAAATCATGGTCAAACAGTGCTGGCAACGCTGATTGAATTGATCTCTGGTCAGCGTTGCATAGTCTCTTAGCATGTTCACCCAAGCCATACGCATGGGCGATAAATAGTTATCTTTAAGCTGTTCGCTCAACTCATGCTGCAACGCATCTAAGCTATCAAAATGATTGTAAAAACTGGGCTGGGCAATACCTGCGCCTTTCGCAATTTTATTCATGCTCATGCCATAAGTACCCTCTAAGCTATACAGCTGCAAGGCACTTTTTAGCAGGGTATGACGCGTTTTCGCTTTTGCCAGCTCACGTTTTGTTTCTAATTTGTTAGAACTCACTATGTTAAATGCACTCACTGTCAATCTACCGTAGCTTGATCAAGCATATAATGTATTTATTATTTCAACTATAAGGCTATAGTCATTTAGACAATAAGTCTATAATTAAATCTGCAGCAAAGCTTAATTCTTTTAAAAAAATATTTACTGAGCCTTTATATCTTTACTAATTACTTTTAAATTTGCTTACTATTTTTACGTATTTTGCTGGAAACTACGCTAGTTATTACACAAATATGGGACTCATAACATAGGCATGCTAATTTCTATAAAAGAGCAACACTCTAAACATTGCGTATACAGACAAGGCAATTTTGAACGCCTATATTAGATATCACCAGCTAGCCTATTGATATTTACCGATAGCTACTGAATAAAGTTACAAATCAAAGAAAGACAGATGGAAGAAACGTCTCAAAATCCAATTTAATAATTAAAAGAAGGAAAATAACAATGAACGAACATACTCTAAAAGGCGAATGGAACCAAATGAAGGGTTCAGTTAAGCAAAAATGGGCTGACCTAACTGATGATGATTTATTACATGTTGAAGGCAGTCGCGACAAACTAGTAGGCAAGGTTCAAGAGCGTTACGGTCACAGTAAAGATGATGCTGAACGTGAAGTAGACGACTGGCGCCGCGAAAATAAATACTAGATTGCCATTTATTTAAATAAAAAAACCGCATGAGTTCATGCGGTTTTTTATTGACTAATATTTATATAAATTTTGGTAGGTGTTTTTGGAACAACGACTGAAAAATAAAAGAAGTATGAGATGTTTAATCTATTAAGACTTTCTCAATATCTAGACACGATAAAACCGCATAGCAAATAATTGTTATGCGGTTTTATTGTTAACTATCCATGTTACCTATCACGACTGTTTCTTATACATCCTTGCATAATATTCAGCATATTGTGATACTGGGCATCCTGCCCTTTTTACTACGGTTATCAGCAAAGGTTGTGCATCCTTACTTCATTTACTATTATCATCCTGATGCTAGTAAATGACTCATTATCCCTAATGCGGTTAACTCAATCCTTGAGTCACACTCCCTAATGCCGTGTGACTATAGTGTCAAATTATCACCTTCCTGTTAAGTCGCATAAACGTCATTGCTTGTAAGCATATGCTTACACGAATATTTCAAAATGATATATTCTTAATTTTTATACAGTAAATTTTTAGTCATTTCATTGATCAAACGACAAATTTACATGCAAATCAATTGATAGAATGCCCATACAAATTGACTTGCAGAGGTATATATCACTTCAGTCAAAATTATACCCTATTTACACTCTTTCTCTTCTACTGAAATTTCTAGCAACGAAACCACTGTGAATAATATAATTTTTATTAACTTATTTTCTTTATACACCTTTAATTATAGTGAAAATCGCTAGCTAGTTAGCAATAAACCTACTACTTACTGATTACCATTGTTCAAAAGTCATTGAATTCTTACGGGCGCACACATATCGTTTACACTTTATTAACGCTACCGACATTTGTTATCAAGTTTTGTGGACTACTATGCTTATGTAAGAAATTATTTCAAAGAGCAGAATAACAAATGAATACGAGAGTTTAAGAAGCTATTTCCTTAATCACTCTAATATGTCATACCTATTATAAATCTAGAATAATCTAACAAATGGTAATGATAAAAAAATATTTGCATACTGCGCTTTGATTCACTAGAGGAGTAAATAGATTATGACATTCCTATCTCGATTAACCATGAAAACTGCCGTCTCAGCAGGTTTGGCAGTAACGCTATTAGGCGCAACCGTCGGCTGTACTGTGGCATCAGGTTACGATAATAAACCAGTCTACCGTGATGGTAGTTTCAGTCGTGCTAGCCAGCAATTACGCCAAGAGCTACGTCGCAGCGGTTACGATGTAGTAAATATCAGGTCTGATGACTATCGTGGTCGTCAAATACTTGTTGTCCATGCGAAAAAGAAAAATCAGTTTTACGAATTAAAATACACTTATCCTGACCTTCAGCGTATCAGTTCAGTTAAGAAAGACTGGTCAAACGACTGGCAAGATAACGATGATTATCGTAAAGATAAGAACAAACACAACAAGCAAAACTATGGTAATGGTCAGTACAAAGACAAGGGTAAAAAGAAAAGTCACAATGTCGAAGATAGGCTCAAAAACGAATCACGTTATCCAGTGATTAGGCAGCGTGCGATCAGAAAGGTCAGTGCGATGGGCTATCGAGTCACAGATATCGAACTCGATGAGAAGAAAAAACGCGGCATCTTTGAGATTGAGGCAACACGTGGCGGACAAGATTATGAGATTGAGCTTAGCTATCCCAACCTAGATGTAATCAAGGTTAAAAAAGACTGATTATTAATGAAATCAGCATTAGCACGAAGTTAAGCTTTTGGCATCGTTAAAGTTTTGGTGCCCTAGGCCAAACAAGCCAGTCTTTGGTTTTGTTTGGCCTTTTTTTCGTCTCTGATATTTAAGCAATTACTGTTGCCTTTGCAAAACTTACCCTCAAAAATCTAAAACCTTGATGACATCATATGCAGGTGTCTCGTAAGGATGAGCATTTTTTAAGGCATTAATGACCTTGTGAATAAACTCCTCATTTATTACCATCTCAACTCGCCACTCATCAACTTCTTCAAGTTTGTCATGCATACCAATATGCGGCGTACTGCCTTCCAACGGCCTGAACTGCCCCGTTCCCTGTACTTGCCAACAGCACTGCTCATAATTACCGATAGTCCCAGCACCCGCGCTAAATAGTGCAGATTTGACCTGCTCTAAAGCACTGTCTGGAATAAAAACCGTCAATTTATACATACATTGGCCTCATAGTTTTAGTTTGATGAAGAAATCACCCAAAAAGAAATCATGCAAAACAATCATACCCTTTACTTTTTTGATAAAGAAGGATGATCCGTCCATACGTAACGCAGTAGCCAGTCTTTCGCATCACCAGCATAATCAATGCCGATACGTGGACGTAGCGATAACGGCGGCTGACAACCATCATCTTCAATCCAGACATTTGATGCAGGACTAATAGTTTTACTATATAAAGTGCGGTCAATTTGCAGACGTTTAGTCAGTTTACCTGGGCCAGCAAACTGCTTTGAATGCGTTAATTGTTTGTCAGCGCTAAGATGCTGCTCATCTATCAATCGATCACTACAGTCCGTTAAAAACCCAGCTCGTATTAATACCGATTCAGGTGACTCTGCAGGCCCACTGATTAAATTAAGCATGTGATGTACGCCATAAGTAAGATAGACATAAAACACCCCACCTTGCTCATACATAATCTCAGTCCGTGACGTACGAGTGCCTGCATGCGAATGACAGGCAGGATCATCTTCACCGATATAAGCCTCAGTTTCAGAGATACGCAGACGCAATGTTTTGACCTCACCATCGCTATCAGTTAACTGTCTACAAAGCACCTTACCCACCAAGTCAGCGGCAACCACACACGTTGGACGAGTAAACCATATTGGCTCTAGCACAGTGGTTGTAATAGCTTTAGACATAGGTATCAATCAGCCTGTTTTAAAAAATAAAATTTATTATATGAATAATAAGGCCTCTTAGTCGTGTATCTTTCTTGGTGGTTCAGTTATTTTTTGCATAAAAAAACTGAGCGCAGGGCTCAGTTCTTTATAATTATTTTATCCGTATTCAGCATAAGCTTAATAAGGCATTTAGCTTAATGGCACACCAATACGCTTAGCAACTTCTTCATAAGCTTCAATGACATCACCTAATGACTGACGGAAGCGGTC
This sequence comes from Psychrobacter sp. P2G3, assembly GCF_001593285.1. Lineage (NCBI taxonomy): Bacteria > Pseudomonadati > Pseudomonadota > Gammaproteobacteria > Moraxellales > Moraxellaceae > Psychrobacter > Psychrobacter sp. P2G3. The sequence goes on along the minus strand of NZ_CP012529.1, from coordinate 224,912 downwards.
TTTATCAAGTTTCTTCTTAGTGTTTTTGTCCCAAATACGGCAACCATCTGGCGAAAATTCATCACCTAAGACGATGCGATCATGGTACACACCAAACTCTAATTTAAAGTCCACTAGCATCAAATCGCCAGCTTCAAACAAGGCTTTAAGTACATCGTTAACTTGGTAAGTTAGCTTTTGCATTTGCGCCAATTGCTCTTCATTCGCCCAGCCTAACGTCACCGACAATGATTCGTTAACCATTGGATCACCAAGTGCATCATCTTTATAGAATAGCTCAAAAGTAGGTGGCGTAAGTGCTTGACCTTCTTCCAAACCCAGACGACGTACCAGACTACCTGCAGCGAAGTTACGCACGACGCATTCCACTGGAATCATATCGAGACGCTTAACCAATACTTCATTGTCTGACAGCTGCTTTTCAAAATGAGTTTCGATACCAGCTTCTGCTAACTTTTGCATAATAAAAGCGTTAAAGCGGTTATTTACCTCACCTTTACGTGCCAACTGCTCAACTCGCTTGCCATCAAAGGCAGAGGTATCATCACGAAAGTGTAAGATTAGAAAATCATTGTCGTCAGTCTCATAGACAGATTTTGCTTTGCCTTTATAGAGCAATTGTTGCTTTTGCATGGTGGAGGGTCCTGTTCATTCAAACTTATATGATAAAAACGCGCAACTACCGCCAAAAGACTGGCGGTATAACTGGGGATCTAAATCTTTAATTAGTAGGTGTTGCAGTCACTGGAACTGCACGCTCAGGCTTTGGTAGTTGATACTGTTTGCCTGATTGGTTCTGTAATTTAAGCGTGTTGGCACCAAGATTTGGTGTTGGGTATAACGGTACAAATGGCGCGGCTTCTTGAGCTACAGGCAGCTCTAGTGGGGCAAGTTTTTTGCTGTCTTGATATTCTAAGCTGCCATTGTCGCGCTTGCCAAGTAGCTCTTTAGTAGCTTGACAGCCACTCAATACTAAAGTGCTGCTTAAAACCAAAGTGAGTATAGCGGTAAGTCGTTTTGGGGTAGTTAATGATGCTTTCATCATATTATCTCTCAGAGTTAGCAATCGACACTCATATGGAGACGGTGCTGGTAATATTTAGCACCGCATCTATAATCAACTTCTAGCCGATATTTATAGTAAGTTGGCCCGTACTAAAGCGGTATCAATAGTGGCATGGTGTTCTTCAGCCAACCATACTAGCGGCAGACGGATACCAGTATCTATCATACCCATTTTATGTAACGCGTATTTTGCTGGAATAGGGCTCGACTCAATAAATAGATCGCGATGCAAGTGCTTAACAATATCATGTGCCGCACTTGCTGTATCAAAATCACCACGCAGAGCGGCTGTGAAGGTTTCACTCATCAATTTGGGAGCGACATTGGCGGTCACAGAGATATTACCTTTTGCGCCTACTCTCATTAAATCAAGCGCAGTGCCATCATCACCAGATAAGATGACAATTCTATCGCCGACAGCTTTAATTAATTGCTCACCGCGACCAACAGAACCAGTTGCATCTTTGATAGCTACAATATTGTCGATATCAGCTAAACGCTCTACAGTTTGTTGTGCGATGTCTACGACCGTACGACCCGGCACATTGTAGAGCATTTGCGGTATGTCAACTGCTTCAGCAATAGCCTTGTAATGCTGGTACAAGCCTTCTTGTGGCGGCTTATTATAATAAGGTGCAACTAACAGCGCACAGTCTGCGCCAGCCTCTTTAGCGTCTTGGGTCAGCTTAATAGCTTCAGTCGTATTATTGGCGCCCGTACCAGCTATGACTGGTACGCGGCCGTTAACATGCTTTACAAAATAGTGAATGACATCACTGTGCTCTTGCATAGATAAGGTAGCAGACTCACCAGTGGTTCCAACCGCAACGAGGCAATGGGTGCCTTGCTCGATCTGCCAGTCTATGAGGTCTGCCAGACGTTTATAATCGACCTTGCCGTCAGGGTGCATGGGCGTTACCAAAGCTACCATTGAGCCTTGTAGTCGGGTCTTGATGTCGTCGTATGCTGTACTCATAACTGTGCCTTACTGTATTGTCCTAGCTTTGGTTAAAGCTATTACATGATAGGTCGTGTGCAAGGACTGCTGCCCTGCTTCATTAAATATTAACATCAACTACTAATATAAATGCCCGATAGTGTAGCATATTTTGATTTAATCGCTCACTAACAATTGAGCTTCAATTGGCTATTATTTTTAGAGAACTCAAACTTAACTTTTCTTCTTGGCTCACAATTAAGTCTAGCGCAACTTATCAGCATGGGTAAAACCTTTTGCTTACTCTCAACGAATCGTCAATACGTCGATGGTGGGACGGCGCAGACGAAATGGTGACCCACGTGTACCAATACCACTACTCACGAATACCTGTGCGCTAGCATGTTGATATAAACCGCGTCTATTATCAAAACCAGTATAAGAGACAATAGTGGATTTAATACCAGCCTCGCTATTAGAACGTTGCTGCGGCGATGATTGACTTAAATTGTCACTCGGTTTTACTGATTTTGCAGCAGCTGCAATTAGTAGTGGTCTTGGCTGCAATGCTTTTGGCAAATCTGTAATACTATCAAAGCGTGAGGCAAGAATAATAACTGGTAACACAGCATTTTCGATTTTAGTACAAAGTTCTGCTTTGTCGGCTACCACAATGACATCACTATTGGCGGTGATATTTTGAGTAGATTTATCTATCTTAGAAGGTTTGGTTACTGGATTTTTACAAGACTGTGCATTGTCAACTTGTAAGCTTGCGCCTTTAAGATAATACGGCGGCATATCCTGCCAACCGCACAACATCGCAATATGAGGTGCAAGATCTGAGCCTTGCGATCGCACACTTTGAGGATTATTTGTAGCGGAACGGGTAGATATCGGCGGCAGGGATCGGCATTGCTGACCAATATAGGTAATGTCGAGCACATCAAAGGCGCAAGCTAAAGTATCTTCTAATAATGGCTGCCCCTGTTTGGTGGTATTCATCGACTGATAGCGCAAGTCTGAAACACTCATTACCGTATAAATAGGCTTATTGACTCCTTTAAAGAGCATCAGTTGCCCGACTAAATCGGCACCCGGATAATAAAGCCAATCACCAGTAATCAATACCGCATCCGCTGATAACTCGTTAATTGTCGCAACAAGTTTACGTATATGTCGCGGTTTACCACTATATAACCCAATCCGTAAATCTGCCAATACCGCTACGGTCAAGGGTGCTTTTAAACCAATATCAACCGTTTGGTGGTGCAGGCGCAAACAATTAGGCTGCACGATAACGGTATAAAAATATAACCCCATCGCTACTATCGCAATCACTACTATCGGTAGTGATAACTGCGCCAGCATTGGCGTCACGTTTTGTGCTCGACCGATCACCAATAGCAGCGCCCAAATCGGCATGGTGTAAGCCGCATAATACAATGCCAACTTTGGCCATATGCGCATAAAGCGCTTGCTAGGATTGGCATTAAAAGTTTGTAACCCTGACCACAGTATCACGTACGCTAACAGTGCTGTTGCGGTAAGCATACTTAGCGTATAAACGGCGTGGTCAATCATGAATACCTAGCTATAATATAGACGTACAAAAATAAAAAACCCTAATACTAACTTATGATAAAAAACCAGCCATTATAAGGGGCGATGTCCACGATAAACAAGCCCCATCAGCTATCATTCGTTACTGTCCTTTCACAACTGACCTTACTCAATACGTAGACCGATAATCGCTGGTATACCCTGACGCATAACTTCAATAGTCACAACGCCCTTGGTTGGTAGTGATGAGATAGCACTAGAAAAATCTGAAGCTTTAGCAATAGGCTTTTGATGTAAGTTGGTGATGACGTCCCCTGCCATGATACCTGAACGCGCCGCCAATCCTGTTGGATCAACCGCGGTGACTAGCACGCCAGTCTTACCATCCGTAGCTAGCTCCGCTTGCTCTTCAGGGGTCAAGTTACGTAAGCGCAAGCCTACACGCACCTCATTATCTTGCTGATCGCGACCTTGCGCTTGGACATCACTTGGCGCATGACTAAGCTTACCCGATACGTTCAGCTGTTTACCATCACGTTGTACTTGCGCACGAAACGTCTCATTAGGTTTGCCACGGTTAATGAGATTTAGGAGATCAGATGCTCGCATTATTTTGATATCGTTATATTGTAAGATAATATCGCCTGTTTTAAGTCCTGCCTTTTGAGCTGGCGAGTCTGGCGATACGCGGGTCAAAAGTGCGCCTTGTGGACGTGCCAACTTATAAACCTCTGCCAAATTACGATCTATATCCTGCGGATAAATACCTAAGTAAGCACGCGTTACCTCACCGTTAGATTTGAGCTGCTCATAAATATCCATCGCAGCATCTATGGGGATAGAGAACGATAAGCCCATATAGCCGCCTGTACCACTAAAAATTCGTGAGTTAATGCCGATCACTTCACCGCGCTGGTTAAATAATGGCCCGCCTGAGTTACCAGGATTAAGCGCTACATCAGTTTGAATAAAGGGCACGCTGGTCTCGCGCGAAAAGCTACGAGACTTAGCGCTCACGATTCCAGCAGAGGCTGAATAATCAAAGCCAAATGGAGAACCGATTGCCAATACTGGCTCACCGACTTTTATGATATTAGAATCGCCAATAGGCAAAGCTGGGAATTGACTGCCTGAAACTTTTAGCACGGCTACATCTGAGCGCTCATCACTACCAATCAATGTGGCATCAAGCTCTGTACGATCATTTAGCGTAACGGTAATTTTATCTGCGCCTTCCACTACATGATGATTGGTCAGCATATAACCGTTAGACGTCACAAAAAACGCCGTGCCATAAGCATGTTCAATTGCTGGTGTTGCTGCCTGTTCAGGGATACGTATGCGGTCACCAAAGAACTGACGCAATAAGTCAGCGGTTTGGGCTTTAGCCAGCTCTGCTTCACTGACCGTCTTGGTAACGTTGACTCGCGCCACGCCTGGGGTTACTTGCTGGACAAGATCAGAAAAATCAGCAGTAATGACTGCCGCTTGGGCGCTGGAGATAGTCATTGCACTGATAGCCACTGTACCAGCTGTAATCATAACCGTACTTAACGAAGCTGCTAGCAGGCTAGCCTTTAGTTTACGCTGTATCCTATGAGCAATTGGTTGACTCTTCATATTATTATTCCCCGTTTTTAAAGTTCAATTATTTTGAGTTTCATTTTTTTATGTTTTAGTCATTTATATGATGATGTCAGCTTATTCTCACTAAACTATCAAACACCAATCTGCATTATTATTGAATAAACGTCTACTCACAAAGACTGCTATACATTCACTTAACTCTTATTACTATCTATAAGTCAATACACTTACAGCGTAAGTTCTGTCCCATTCTCAAGATATCCTTATCTTAGAAAAACTTAGTGATTGTTCTATCGTGTTTATATTATGCAGGATAACATTCGTCATGGCTACGTACCTGCTTCCTTGTATACAGATGAGTATATACAAAAAACACCTTATGAAGTGATGCCGCTTATCGTAAATAAACATTGTCATTAATAGCTTAATATCTCCACACGCGCAGTGCGTTTAACACAAGCAAAATTAAATCATGGTATGATAACAAGCCAAATAATTTAAATAACAGACAAAAGTCTACAATAAAAACCACTTATTTCTTTGATAAATTTATCAAGTTATAGGTTTTACTTTTATTGTTTCGCTCTATCTGTTTGTGCATTATCAGATGACTTGTATAGGTCTCTGAACGCTTTTTCCTATTATGTTGATTTCTACGACTGTTCTTGCCAATTACCCTATGGCCTGAATACCCTTTATGATGATTAGCGGTAAATAAAACCGTTATAACCGTTTGCAATAACCATTTGCTATAGCAAAACTTAGGGTCTATTTGACGTTTACAAGTAGCCGCTGTTAGATTGTAAGCACACCCTAATGTATATGCAGTATGACAAGCTTATAAAAGGATTAATTTATGGATACCGCCCTATTGTTATCCGGCGTGGTTGGGATCGGCATCGCCGCCCAATGGTTGGCTTGGTACTTAAAGCAACCGTCCATTTTGTTTTTGTTACTCATCGGCATTATTGTCGGTCCAGTATTGGGTTACTTCGACCCTGATTTGGTTTTAGGCGAGCTTATGTTCCCTATTATCTCTTTGGGTGTAGCAATTATTTTGTTTGAAGGCTCGTTGACCCTAGAGTTCGATGAAATTAAGCAGCACGGTACCGTAGTGCAGATGCTGGTGTCAGTCGGCGTACTAATTACCATTGCTATAGTGGCACTATCGACTTATCTGTTGTTCGATGTCGATCCTCTCATTGCGCTGCTATTTGGGGCGCTAGTCTGTGTGACTGGTCCGACGGTAATTATGCCGCTACTGCGTAGTGTGCGTCCGAATAAAACCATCTCTAATATCCTCAAATGGGAAGGTATCATCATCGATCCTATCGGCGCGATTGCGGTAGTATTGGTGTACGAGTACATTATCTCAGGTGGTGAGGCCAGCAGTATCTTGCTATTTGCCAAAATTGTTGTCTTAGCGACAGCACTCGGTATGGCGGGCGCGTGGGTATTAGCCTTCTTAATGCGCCGTCATATGGTGCCTGAGTTCCTGCGTAACGTCTTCACCCTTGCCTTTGTTTTAGTGCTATTTTCGGTATCGAATCACTTAGAGCACGAATCTGGTCTCTTAACTGTTACGGTACTCGGCGTTGCGCTTGCGAACTGGCCAAAATTCCCACGCGATACGATTTTGGAATTTAACGAGTCGCTGACCGTTTTATTAATCTCTGTATTATTTATTATTCTTGCTGCTCGTGTAGAGCTAGCAAGCTTGATGAGTGTAGGTTTTGCAGGACTTGTATTACTTGCCATCGTTATGTTCATAGCGCGTCCACTATCCGTTTGGGCATCTTCCATTGGCTCTAATCTCAAAACCAATGAAAAGCTGATGATCAGTTGGATTGGCCCACGTGGTATCGTTGCCGCCGCCATCTCTTCCCTATTTGCTATACGTCTGCAAGAGTATGATATTCAAGGTGTTGAGCTGTTAGTACCGCTAGTCTTTATGGTCATTATCGGTACGGTCATGATTCAAGGCTTGGGCGCAAAAATGGTCGGTAACTTATTGGGTGTGCGTGAGCCTGCCACCAATGGTATTTTGGTCGTTGGTTCCAACCCGATAGCGTTATTGGTTGCGACTTCTCTGCGAGATCAAGGCTTCGATGTAATCGTCGCGCATAATAACTATACCAATATCGCGGGTGCTCGTATGAGCGGTCTGCGTACTTATTTTGGTAATCCAGTCTCAGATCACGCTGACCATCATCTTGACTTAATCGGTATTGGTCATCTATTTGCCATGAGTACGGATAAAGAGCTAAATACGCTATCAGAGATTCATTACCGTCATGAGTTTGGTGAGCAAAAGATATTCCGTCTTAAATTCAGTGACGAAAAAGTCAAAAATGAGCGTGATACTAAACAGGCAAACTTTCATTCCCAGTGGTTATTTGGCAAAGATGTCACTTATACCAAGCTTGCCAGCATGTTATCTAAAAAAGCGCGTATTAAGATTACCAACATCACCGACAGCTATACTTTTGAGCAATACAAAGCGGACAACAAGCAATACGTCCCGCTATATACGCTTGATAAAGAAGGTAAGCTGAGCGTCATTACGGACAAGTTCGATGGTAATGTGCCACGGGATCGTAAGCTGGTCGCTTTGGTCGTCGATGACGATATACAGCCAAAGCCAGTAGATGTCACTCACAAGCAGGTACAAGCACGTGCCGTTGCTGATGCGCATTTTGAAGCCAACTCAAAAGCGCCTGAAAAGCGTAAAGAAAAAGAGTTGATTGAGGGTATAGATAATGAAGCTGAGCAAGACGGCGCAGCTGAAACGCAAACTAAAGCTGAATTAACTGACCAGAATCAAGATCAGAGTGAGAAATCGGATCAGCCAACTGTTGCACCAGCGATAGAGTCGTTAACGGATTTGGATAAAGTGACTGCCAAAGAAAATCCTGCTAGCCTTGCATCTAATAGCCTAGAGACTGCTAACCTAGAGCCTACTCGTCCAAAGGCTAAAAGCGCTGAAGTTAAAAATTCTGAAACTAAAAGCACAGAAGTTAAAAATCCTGAGGCTAAAAAGTCAGAGCATAAAGCATCCAGCTCAGTGGCGACGTTAAAAGCCAATGCCAATGGTAGTGGCAGCGCACCCAAAAACAAGAAAGGGTCGTTGGATCCAAACCGTCTACCTGACACGGACAAAAATACTACTGCTGATAAAGAGACTGCTGCTAAGACTGACACCGTCGAGATAAAAGCTGATGACAGTTCAGATAAGCAGTAAAAGCGTTTAGCTTAGTAAGAGTATTTTGTTCTAAGGCAATAGAAAAACCCCAGCTTATAATAGCTGGGGTTTTTTATATCTATTAATTTAATAGTTGCTTGTTAACAGTTAATAATGAACAACTAAATGAACAACTAATAGGTTACGCTGAACAATTACTAGTTACGTTAAATCATAGCATCGAATAACAGCATCGTTAATTAATCTTAAACTGAGATTCAATCTCTTGCCATATACGTGCGCTAACCTCATCAGCAGTACCCGAGGCATCAATACGACGAATACGTTCAGGATGCGCTGTAGCGAGCGCGGTAAAACCGGCATATACTTGGGTAAAAAACTCCATCGCCTGCTGCTCAAAGCGGTCAGCCGCACTACGTTTCCCTGCACGTGCCATGCCCTCCAACACTGGTAGATCAAGCCACAGTGTCAGCTCAGGCAAGCTTGGGATAAACTGCTCAATGAGTACATTAATCTTTGCTAATACTGCCCTATCACCCTGCGCACGCCCAAAACCTTGATAAGCAATAGTAGAGTCCGTAAAACGATCGCATATCACCCAAGTACCGCGCTGCAAAGCGGGTAAAATCACTTGCTGCATATGATCGCAGCGAGCCGCAAACAATAGCAACAGCTCAGTGTCATCGTTTATGTTGGTTGCCGGGTCTAGCAAGATAGTACGCAGGCGCTCAGCGAACGGACTACCGCCAGGCTCACGTGTGCGCAGACAATCAATACCGGCCGCATCTAGACGCGTACATAGCTGCTCAATGGCAGTCGTTTTCCCCACGCCTTCGGTACCTTCAAAGCTAACAAAACGCCCTAATTTCTCTACAGTTTCTAAGTCAGACGCTACCTTATCAGTAGTCAGTTGAGACGATTGTGCGTTTATAGATGCTGACATGGTATTGCCTTGTATTTCAAATATCTTTGCTTACTGTGAAATTTCTTCTATGACTATAATTTTACATCAAAGGCTGATTGCTACCAACCTACTCCGGCGGCGTTTGTGATTTCTTTTCACGCATCACATTTAAGTAGTCTCTTACCGCTTGATTATGATCAGCTAAGCTATTGGTGAATTTATGACCACCATTACCCGTTGCTACAAAATATAAGGCTTCGCTATCAGCAGGATGCAATGTGGCTTCGATAGAAGCAGCAGATGGCAGAGCGATAGGCGTTGGTGGCAAGCCATCAATTTGATAAGTGTTGTACGATGTTTTTTCGTCGATATCTTTGCGGCGAATATTACCCTCATAGCGACTCCCCATACCATAAATAATGGTCGGATCCGTCTGCATGCGCATCCCTTGATTCAACCGATTGGTGAACACCGCAGCCACCAGCTCACGCTCTTCAGGCACACTGGTCTCTTTTTCGATAATGGAGGCCATAATCAGTGCTTCATAAGGCGTTTTATATGGCAAATCTGGTGCACGGTTTTCCCAAGCTAGAGTCAGCGCTTGTTGCTGACGCTTATATAAATCAGTCAGCACCTGCTTATCAGTTGCACCCTCACCATAATAATAGGTATCAGGGGTGAACCAACCTTCAAGGTTGTAGCTAACGATAGGGTCACTACTATTAGTCACCGCGTCAGGCAATATGCCAGCCAAATCCAATGCTTGTGCGATACTGGCATTGTCGCTGTCACTCGTCAGCACCTCCTTGGTAATACCAGGGTTGTCACGTAAGGTCTGATACAAATCGCCCGCTGTTTTGCCTTCGATGATTTGCACCTTTACCATCGCTACCTTTGCGCCTTGTTGCAAGATTTGCAATGCTTCTGCTATCGTCGGGTTTTCCGGCAATTGATAGATACCTGCATGCAGTGGCGCATCTATTTGCGACTTGATATAAAACTTGGCAATACTGGCGGAAAACAGCGGAATTTGCTGTTGCCACTGTGGTAGCAAGCCGTAATAAGTGTCACCCTGCTCAATCGTAACCATTTGCTCAGGCTGATCAATTCGACCAAATAACGTCTGATAAACCATCACTAATAAAAACGCGGCTATCAAGCCTAAGACTAATAAAATCTGATAGCCACGCTGCATAAAAAACGATTGATTGTCTTTTTTGTACTTGCGCGGGGAATTTTTACCATTGACAAGCGAAATATCTGTCGCGGGTACTTTATTATCTGGTTCAGAGTCTTGAGGTGTCTTAGCAGGATCGTTGATAGCGCCATCTTGCTTATCTGATGGAGTATCATTAGGACGTTCAGGAGGCGTTTCAGGTGTAGGCTTGCTCATGGCAACTCGCGAGGCAGATGTTTGCTAGAATTTAGCACTGAACCGTGTGATTTTCAATGTTATTTGCTTAGCTTATCAATTAACTTGATGTTTAGGTTAAATTATATGGCTTAATACTCATGCCTTCTATTACTATTTCTACGCCTTCTTATTAATAACGAAAACTTATTATGAATTTACATTTCAATCAAAGTCTTGCTAAAAATTATAACTCTCAAGCTCAAAAAATTCGTGTACTCAGTGAGGCATGGGTGAAAAACAATGGTTACTGTCCGAACTGTAGCACTCAGCCGTTAGCTGAATTTGCTAATGGCAGACCGGTCGCTGATTTTTATTGTTCAAACTGTAACGAGCAATATGAGCTAAAAAGTAAGAAAGCAAAATTAAGCAACGTTATCAATGATGGCGCTTATAAAACTATGATTGAGCGTATCAATAGTGAGGATAATCCAAGCTTTTTCTTTTTGACTTATTCCAAAGAATGCACCGTTAATAATTTTTTAATCATTCCTAAGCATTTTTTTAAGCCGGACATGATTATAAAACGTAAACCTTTATCAATCACTGCCAAACGCGCAGGTTGGGTTGGCTGCAATATCGACTTGCGTCAAGTGCCAGAATCAGGAAAAGTATTTCTAGTCAAAAACCAACAAGTGATACTGCGAAAAAAAGTCACCCAACAATTTCAAAAAACCTTATTTCTGCGTGAACAAACACAGCAGACACGTGGTTGGACATTAGATGTTTGGCAATGTATCGATAAACTTGATAACAAGTTTTCTTTACAGCAGGTTTATGCTTTTGCCAATGAGCTACGGCTCAAACATCCTGATAATAACCACGTTGACGATAAAATCCGCCAGCAATTACAAGTTCTACGCGATAAAGGCATTATTGAGTTTGTAAGCCCCGGTCACTATCGGAAATTATACTAATCGCGTCTCGTTATATCGCTCAGGTCTAGGCTGTCCTTTTTTATCACGATAAATATCAGCAATCAGTTCATCTCTGTCATCCCATAGTGGTAAACACGCGCTGGCAACTAAGCGCTCATGAAACTTATGCGCTGGATATTCCCAATCAATCTCATCGTTAATTTTAAAGAAATGCTCTTCACGATAATCGATATAAGCATGCATTCTGTTTTTGACGTAACTGTTCCACTGCCATAACAGTTGAATCGCATTGCGCGCTGGTTTGGTAAATGGTTTTAAATTAACCGTTAATGCACACATAACCAGCTCATCGTTAGGAATTACATTGATACGCTGCTCGATAACTTCCTCACGCGTGTGCGCATACTCAAACACACCGCCAAAAGCAATAAGCCTTTTGAAGTCTTGTAAATACATGACACCAAACGCTAATTGAGTATAAGGTGATAAATGCACTATTTCATCAGGTCTGCTTCTTGCTAATTGGCAAATTTCATCAAAAACCATCAAGCGACGAATTTGTAGTGGGATTCTCTTTTCTTCATAAACTGGGCACATCAACGTTTATCCTTTTAACCTTCATTATTTAAAAAGGATCATTGATCGATTTACTTTATTACACAAGTCCACGTAACAAAAGACGATCACTTCTTTTGAGACCTTTTGATAGTCTAGCTGGCATGAATAATTGAAATCGCTTGATAATACTGAGAATAGCTATGATAAAAAAAGAGATAAAAGCCACGAAAACATTTCAGATAGAAATTGTCGAGACCATAAGTAATATAGTAGAAGTTGTGGCTGAAAATGAGCAAGAAGCGCTGTTAAGAGCACAGGAAATGTATCGGAATGAAGAAGTTATTTTGGATTCAGAAGACTATATTGACACTAAATTTAATATTTTTGAATGGGAATAAAAGCCCTCATCTAAAAGCTTAAAACTTCTCCCGACAACAAAGTCAGACTTGTCACTGGCATGACACCACGCAGGGCATTGCAAAAGAATAAACCACGTAAATTTGGCAAATCATCATCATTTAACGCACGCATGATAACTGGCGTCTCAGTCTTAGCGAAAGCGTCAATAATGACTTGGCGCATCACCCCAGCGACACCAGATTGCGTCAACGGCGGTGTAAACCACTGTCCGTCTAGCGAGTAGCTTGCATCATTATTTACATCATTATTTGAATAAGAATTTTCACTAGTGGCAAAATTTTCTAGCGATTGCGCATTGTTTGCCAATTGCGAAGCTGACAGTTGATAAAAGACATTACTCATCGTGCCTTCCACCCAACTACCGCTCATATCACGCACCAATCCTTCACCAACGTCTAACCCTTTATCAAAGCCTAATTCTATATTAGATTCTAATGATTTGGCTTTGAGACGTTGTAGCTCACCACTAGCAAGTACACTGTCCAGTCGATTAAGGCTTTTGAGACCTGCTAAAGGTGGCGGCAAGCAAGCAAGTTGTGCGGTTAAACATATGGCTGATGTCATGGGTTGTATTAATAGACTGTTCCCATCTGGTAGATAGGTATGCTGAGCCGTATTAATAGTCATAGCCGTTGCTTTACACCAGATTTCACAAGGGCTAGCAGCCACATTTGCGACAAAACCATAACCGCGCACAGCTTGTACAGTACGCGTGACGATGACTTTTATCACGCCCTGCTGTAGCAGCTGAGCATGAGCTTGCAAAGTGGCCAGTAGCGAGTCGCTATCGACGGCTAACTGTAATGCATGAGCATGAGAGACAAGTCTTTGGTAATGATAGTCTTGCCACAATATCAAACCGTCAATGACACCTATGGTAGTAAAAAACCCATCTCCATAAGCCAATCCGCGATTGTCTGGCGTTAGCATAGTGCTATCTATAGTCGCGTCCAGTGCATCAGACTGCGGATGTAGACACTGCCATTTAGATACATTGCTATTGGAATCACTGCTATTGGAATCAGCTGTCATATTTAGCTGGCTTCTGCTTTTTGCTCACCTGATTTGTTTAGCACTAACATACAGCTATAAAACTCGCACTTGCCCAGTTCTATTTTTTGTCCGCCAGTGGTTTTATTTTTTATGATTTGCCCGCTGAGCATATCTGATAGAACCTTGCCGCCCTCATCACCCATAAGCTGGCGCGCGAGTTGATAAGACTTTTTCGCATGCGCTTTACTGAGCTCTTTTTCTTTATCTGAGTCAGTAGGATTGGCGTAATACCAACCAATCTCGAGGTATTTTTCCGAGTCAATCAAATCTAGATAAGGCGCATCCGTATCCATAAAGCGGTATTTGGTGGCGGGATTACTGGCATAGTCCAAACTGTTTTCATCGGTAGAAACGACTTTACCAAACGTTGCTTTGATTTGATCGACTTCTTGTATGCTTACAGGCTGGACTTGTTTGCCGCCCCATGACGAGACGTTATACTTGACTGGACTGCCTTGCTGGGCTGTCGCACCATCTAAGTCCTCTGGCGTAGAGCTTACCTGTGCAGGCTTGGCTTGCTCGGTTGTATTGTCAGAGGCAACCTCAGAGTTGGTGTCTTTCGTTGAGCCATTACATGCGCTCAATGATACGCCAGCTGCCATCATTATACCGACCGCAAAGGTCTGTAGGCTGTTATTCCACATGGGCAATTTACTCACACTTTTTGGGTCTAAATTATATTAACAAGCTGCTAGAAATGCTGCTGCTAATAAAGAATGGTTGTTAACACGGTGCGTTATTAATAAAAAACTTATTATTAATATAATAGGCTATCGATATAATGAATGACGGCGATAAATAACCTGCATAACAAAGCACCATATATCTGCCATAATTCGTACATTAATCATGCAATAAATGCGCCATTTGTAGGCTTGCTTTTCGGTCATCGTCCTGACATCCAATGTCGTAATTTTAGTGCTGTCATGTAAACAGTGTACCCAACTGCCTTGCGCTTGACTAGCCTTTACGTTACGGATAACAATCCTAGAGGGTACAAATTTGTTAAAAATATTGTTATCCCCTATGATGAGTAAGTTTTGATTGTTTTTTCTATCTCTTGCCCTTTATCATTTCTTTGTTATCGTTGATTCAATTTAAAAAGAGCACAGGGCTGCTGGGATGAATTTTACGCAGCCTCTGTCTGGCAAAGCGCACAGCAAGCGAGGAAAATTTATACCAGCAGTAAACGTACTTCTATTATTTTGAATTGACTATATAGCTAGTGGACAACCTATGACCCAGCACTTTATCGTTATTGGCAACCCTATTGCCCACAGTAAATCCCCAGAGATTCATCAAGTATTTGCGGCACAAGCTGGTATTGATATCAGCTACCAGCGCCAATATTGTCCTGATGATAATGCTAGCTTTGGCGCGGTGGTTGAAGCGTTTTTTAATGGTGGCGGTGTGGGCGCCAACGTGACAGTACCCTTTAAACAGGTCGCTTATGCATTATGCGAATCACAGGGCGGGTTATCTGAACATGCGCGTGTCGCAGGCGCAGTCAATACGCTACTTTTAAAAAATGACGAATCAAAAAAAGATCATTTGCAAAAAATTAATGCGCTATATGGTGATAATACTGATGGTCAAGGCTTGGTCAATCATATCATCAGCTTGGGTTGGCCACTTGCGCAAGCACGTGTCGCTATCATTGGGGCAGGCGGTGCGGCACGCGGCGTGATATTGCCACTTATCCAAGCTGGTATCGGACAGCTGACTATCGCTAATCGTACCTTGAATAAAGCTGAAGTTTTAGTGGAAGAGCTTAGTGCAGCAAGCGATGCGATTAACAAGCATGCGATTGAAACTTGCGCGACGACTGAGCTGACTGGGCAATTTGACCTAATTATTAATGCGACTTCTATCGGGTTATCAGGTGACACTTTGCCTATCGCTGATGATTTAAATTGCCATTATGCCTATGACATGATGTATGGACGCGCACTGCCCTTTTTGCAGCATTTCGCAGCGCGCGGTGCGCAAACTTCAGATGGCTACGGAATGCTAATCGGACAAGCTGCGTTAAGTTTTGAGCGTTGGACCGCTCATACTATTGATGTAGTGAAAGCGACTGAGATATTGAAGCAAGCATCAAAGTAGAAATAATAATAACGTTATTGGTGATGAATATAGTCGATTCACTTTAAAAAAACCTGATACTGCTGGAATGAATTTTTTGAAATCCGTGTTTGTTTAATCGTCTGTCTGCCTGTCCGGGTTACAGCAAGAGCGGAAAATTTATACCAGCAGAATGCTATTATTGTGCCTAAGCAAAGCGTACTAATAGCCATTTCTCTATACGTCTTAGCGGTGCTCGTAGCTTTGCTGAATGTATTGCCAAACCTCCACTCAAACCAACCACGCAGCCCAACGCAGTATCGAACATCCGTGCACGAATGACTTCTTCAACACTCGCCTGCGCAAGCGAGGTAACACTGCCATACTCGGCGATAAATATCGTCAAGGGCGTGATAAGTATCACTGCTAGCCCATAATGACGATCGACCAGCGACTCAATACAAAGCATCATAAGAAATATTGCCAGCGCCACCTCCCACCTTGATAAGTTCCAAGACAGCATCCAACCAGCGACCGCCATTCCTACTAGCGTACCTAATAAACGATGGAGCTGTTTAATCCATATCGTACGCATCTGTATGCCTTGGATAATAATAAAACAGCTGACCGCTGCCCAATAGGGATAAGGCATATCCAGCACTACTGCTATCAGTAATGCCAAGCTGACAAAGCTTGCAACGATCATGCTGTCGCTAATCGTGTCTGGCTCATAACTATAGACGGGCACAGAAGTAGAGGCACGCGTTGCTAATAAAAATAGCGTATACAAAAGCGCCATAAACATCGAAAAACCACTACCCAACATCACAAGCCCTGTCGCTGACAGTATTTGCTCAGCTGATACAGGGATAAATAAGGCAATAGCACCTGCCATCATGACGAACAAGCCTGCGGGCGGTGGCTGACGATAATAACGCCCAAAGACGACAACCCCAAAAGCTATGAGCGCAAATACTGGCAGCTTGATCACTGGAATTTGCTGCGCAATCAGCCCAAGCGCAAAGCACAACGTCATTGCAAAGCTCCATGCCATCACCGTCACCAAACGATAAGGCAACGAGCCTGCGAAGGGCAGGTTTAATATAACCATTGCCCCTAACGAGGCCTTAATTCCTGCAGGTAGTACGCCAAAGTAAGCGCCCACAAAGACTGGAAAGCTAATGGAAATAGCGGCGATAATCGGCATGTGCCACGGGCGACGACTCTGATTGACAGACAACAGATGGTCAAGCTCCCCACGGATTAAGTGTTTGATATAAGCGAGCATTTGCTCAATCCTCTGTCTTAGCTATATAAAGACCTGATACGGTCATAGATTATTATTCTAAATCAATTACTTTACTTCAATCTGCTAGTGGTTAATTTACCAAGATGATTTTGATGACAGCAATTCCACGCTTACAATTCTACGCTTACTAGGTATTAACTCATCAATCATAAATTAAATTAATACTTATACCTTTCAGTCATGAATATTAATTATGTATTGTATATTTGTCCTAACAGAACATTTATACTAATAATATTCCCATAGCATGTCGTTTTGCTAAGTAACCTTTGACCATAAATATAATAAGCAAGCAATGCTTAACCCCTTTTACCTTTAGACCTACTAAAAACTTATGAAAATTAGCTACTAGTAATGCTAAAACAAACTAACTAAAGAGACCGACTATGTTAACTTACAAAGCTCCTTTACGTGACATTAAGTTTTTGATTAATGATGTTTTTGACTTTCAAACTCACTATAAAGATTTAGACAACGGCGCAAATGCTGACCCTGAAACGATCGATATGATCTTACAAGGTATGGCTGATTTTTCTGAAAACGTTCTAGCCCCTCTGTATCAGCCTGCTGATGAAGAAGGTTGTCATTTTGAAAACGGCGAAGTAACGACGCCAAAAGGCTTTAAAGAAGCTTATAACCAGTTTATAGAAGGTGGCTGGCAAGGGATTTCTTATCCTGAAGAGTACGGCGGCATGAACTTGCCAATGTCCATCAACCTAATCAAATCTGAAATGATTGGTACGGCCAACTGGCCTTGGGCAATGTACCCTGGTCTATCGACAGGTTGTATCAATACATTGATGCAATACGGTACTGACGAGCAAAAACAGACGTACTTGCATAAGCTGGTTGACGGCTCATGGGCAGGTACTATGTGCCTAACTGAGCCACAGTGTGGTACAGATTTGGGACAAGTTAAGTCGAAAGCAATCCCGCAAGAAGATGGTAGCTATAAGCTTAGCGGTACCAAAATTTTTATCTCAAGCGGTGAGCATGATTTAACCGAAAACATCGTTCACATTGTATTAGCACGCCTACCTGATGCTCCTGAAGGCACGCGCGGTATCTCTCTATTTATCGTACCAAAATTCCTGCCTAATGCTGAAGGCGAAATTGGCGAGCGTAATGGCGTAACTTGTGGCTCTATCGAGCACAAAATGGGTATCAGCTCTTCATCAACGTGTGTGTTGAACTTTGATAATGCTGTTGGTTATCTAATTGGTGAGCCCAATAAAGGCCTTAAAGCGATGTTCACTTTTATGAATACCGCTCGTATTGGTACTGGTATCCAAGGTCTGGCACATACTGAGCTGTCATTCCAAAATGCTCTACCTTATGCCAAAGAGCGTCGCTCTATGCGCGCCCTATCAGGTACCAAAGATCCTGAAAAAGTTGCGGATGCTATCATTCATCATGCTGACGTACGTCGTATGCTGTTGACCCAAAAAGCCTTTGCTGAAGGCGGTCGTTCAATGATTTATCACTCAGCACGTTATGCGGATAAGATGGCACAAGGCGTGGCTAATGGTGATGATGAAGAGTTCGAAAAATGGGATGATAAACTAGGCTTTTATACGCCAATCCTAAAAGGCTTCTTGACCGAACTAGGTATCGAAGCAGCCAAACACGGTCAGCAAATCTACGGTGGTCACGGCTACATTAAAGAATGGGGTATGGAGCTAATCGCTCGTGATGCACGTATCGCAACCTTGTATGAAGGCACGACTGGCGTACAGGCGCTTGATTTATTAGGCCGTAAGGTTATCTTGCAGTCAAAAGGTAAAATCATTCGTGACTATACTTCAAGCATCATGAAATGGTGCGGTGAGTATGCACTTGATAAAGATATGCGTAAATTCGTTTGGGCATTAACTAAGTTATGTGCAGAGTGGAATACGCTTACGGTACGCTTGATGCTGATGGCACGTAAAGACCGTGAAATCATCTCAGCAGCGTCAGAAGACTTCTTAATGTATTCAGGCTACGCCATGATGGGCTATCATTGGGCACGTATGGCGGCAGTGGCCTATGACAAGCTAGAAAACGGCGGCGCTGAGTCACCAGAATTCTATAAAGCCAAAATCCAAACCGCAGAGTTTTACTTTGACAAAATCTTGCCACGTACTTCAGGTCATGCCGAAAGTATGGTTGCGCCAAGTGAAAGTATGACAGCGATGGATATTGAGAACTTTGCTTTCTTAGACTAAGATTGAGTAAAGCCTCGGCTTTATTGAACCTAAGCTTAACCAAACTTAAGAAAAGTAAAAAGCGCCCAGCTTATCAATAGCTGGGCGCTTTTTTGTGCTTAACTTTTGTACTTAACTATTGATAATAAAATCTCAAAGGTTCGCTGATTATAGTCATAATAAGAAGTTGTAGAAAATATTAGCTACCGAGAATTTTCTTTTGATAAATAGGACTAATCTCTTCTACCTCGACGCAGATTTGTAGCGCCGCGCGTCCCGATTGCTCCTTGCTTAATACCTCCTCTATCGTGGTCGTTAGTAGTTGTGCCAACTGCTCACGGACACTACTGTCACGTCCTGGCATCAATTTTAAGTGCGCGTAAATAAAACCATGTGCCTGCTCATCATCTTCAACTCCTACCAAAAACGTTTCGATAGGGATTATCCGCGCTTTAATATCAGTCGGTTTACCGAAGTGACCACTATCCCATAGCACTTTATTTAGAGATTTGAGTAACGACTCTTCGTGAGGGATACTGACATTAGGCGTTGCTTGAATGGTTAAATGTGGCATGAACCTATCCTTATAATGAGTGAAATTTAATGACTAAAAAGCTTTGTCTATGAATAAAGTCTTAGCATGTTTAATTATTTGTCGCGGCAATGACTTAATACTTAACTAATTATCAGCCATCAGTTATATCTTCAAAACGAGCGCTAAGCGTTTCGGCTAGTTGCGATGGTGGCAACTCAATCTCAAGCCCACGACGCCCAGCACTGACATAAATGGTTGATTGGTCTTTAGCCGATATATCTATTATTGTTATTAAACGCTTTTTTTGCCCCAGCGGACTGACACCGCCCAACACATAGCCCGTACTACGTGCGACTTTTTTGGGGTCTGCCATTTGTACTTTTTTACAGGGCAGCACTTTATCAACAGATAGCGCTTTGACCATTTTTTTAAAGTTCAATGTATTATCAACTGGTACAAGAGCAACAGCTAACGTGCCAGCATCCGTTTCTACCACCAACGTTTTGAACACTTGCTCAGCTTTCACACCGAGCTTTTCAGCAGCTTCTAAGCCAAAAGACGCTGCACTACTGTCATGAGTATATTCGTGCAGCTGATAATCAAGGCGACGCTGTTTGGCAATTTTAATAGCAGGAGTCATAAGGTACTCACGTTAAACTCACATTAAAAAATAGGTATTCTCTTTACATGTATTCTCGTTAAAAAACAGGTACTCACATTAACCAGTGCTAACAAATACAATAAACCCAATTCACTTACTCTGTGCCGAAACCCTACTGCTTGCACCATTGTTCATTCGATGATTAAAACATTGGACAAGTTAAATTTTATAATATATTAGGCAGAGATACTGACACCATATATCGCTTTGACTGCTTTTATGGCATCATAAGCGCATTACATTTTACAAAGTCTGACTTTTGATTATGATACCCAGTTTCTTAAAAAACAAGCTCCTAAAAAACCGAACGTCTAAAGCGCCAGCAGCACCTGATGCGACTAAGTCATCGGTTGCGACGTCTTATACCAATGCGCCTATCAATCAGCTTTACCGAAAAGTGTCAGGACAAGCGCTTGATGTCGCCGTTAAGGCAAAACTATTGGGCGAGTTGCCGGAATTTGATACCAATGATCAAACGCTGACTTTCTATGTACTGCAAGATTATTCGCGCTCAAACAGTATTTTGATTGACCTGCAAACTCAGGAATACAAGCTACCGCCTGCATTGATGGGTGTCAAAGATAGCACACATGATGTTAATGAAAATGCAGCTATTATATTTTTGCATCACCCCAAATCTAAAGACCATCAGTTATCCCCGCGCTTATCGCGTCTGGTTGCTGCTAGCTTGCAACATCCAGATTTGCAAATACGACTGGTACCAGTGTCTATTCTTTGGGGTCGCGCGCCTGAAAAAGAAGATTCGTTATTTAAATTGTTAATGACCGATAACTGGCAAGATCCGAGCATCACTAAGCAATTGTTCAATATTGGCGTTATGGGACGTGATACCTTTGTCCAGTTTCATGAACCGCAAGACTTGCGTACTATTATTCATGATAGTTTGTACGAAGGACAAACGGATGAGCTGAAAGTATCTAGTATTGCAGATAGCCGAAATACGCGCCATGCATTAGTTCCAGCAGCAGACGCTAACCGTGAATTGGTACGCATCTTACAGCAACAACTTAATACTTATCTGGATAAGCAGCGCGCCACTATGCTTGGTCCGGATCTATCAGATCGGCGCAATTTGGTAGATAAGCTCATCTATTCACCTGCTATCCAGCATGCCGCACAGATTGAAGCTGACGAAAAAGGCATTAGTGTGCGCGAAGCTCGCGGGCTTGCTAGAAAATACGCCAATGAAATGGTTAATGACTACTCTCACCCTATTATTCGGGTCTTTGACAGATTTTTGACATGGTTATGGACGCAATTATATGATGGCGTCGAAGTCCATCATTTTGAGCGCGTACGTAAGCTTGCGACCGATCATGAGATTATCTACGTGCCCTGCCATCGTAGCCATGTTGATTATTTATTATTATCCTACGTCATTTATAAGCGCGGTCTGAGTATTCCTTATGTGGCTGCCGGTGACAATTTAGATGTACCAGTACTAGGGCCATTATTACGCGGTGCGGTAGCGTTCTTCATTCGTCGTAGCTTTCGCGGTAATGCCCTTTATACCGCGGTATTACGTGAGTATATGCACACCCTTATTACCCGCAATACGCCCATTGAATACTTTATCGAAGGCGGCCGCTCACGCTCAGGACGCTTGCTACCGCCGAAGATGGGTATGCTGGCGATGACCATACATAGTCAGCTCCGCAAAACCAATAAGCCTGTAGTCTTTATTCCAACCTATATTGGTTATGAGCGCATTATGGAAGGTGGTACTTATATTGGCGAGCTTAAAGGTAAGCCAAAAGAGTCAGAATCTTTAATTGGATTACTAAAAGTTGGTCGCAAAATTGAGCGTATCTTTGGTAATGTCCATTTAAGCTTTGGCACGCCATTGCACTTAAGCGACTTCCTACAAAAATTCGATGTCGCTGCTGATAGCCTACCTGTTGATCGTACCGATACGCCACTCGATGAAAAAGCCAGCGCCATGGTTGACAATATCGGCGTGAAAATCATGCAGCATATCAACAAGGCTGCTGTCGTCAATCCGGTATCGCTATTATCATTGGTACTCTTATCAGCACCAAAAGCTGCGCTTGATGAAGATATCTGCCGCGAACAAATCGCTTTGTATCAAGGTATCGCACGTCATATGCCCTACTCTGATGATACGGTCGTTACAGATATGAGCCCGCAGAAAATTATCGATTATGGTATCAAACTCAAGCTTATCGAACGTATACCGCATATCTTAGGTGATATTATTCAAGTCGCTGGTAAGCAAGCAGCGCTATTAAGCTACTTCCGTAATAACATTTTGCACGTGTTTATTTTACTGTCATTCTTAGCAGCACTAGTTGCACGTAATGGCCGCGTTAATCGCAATCGCCTTGATGACATCGTTATCCAGATGTATCCCTTCTTACAAAGTGAGCTGTTTTTATACTATCCAGCGCACGGTCTAATGGATACGCTTAATCAAAAAATCGACAACCTCATCGCCCATGGTCTAATTATCGATTTAGGTGATGGTATGCTTAGTGTGCCAGATGCTAATAGCAGCTGCTATCAACAGCTTGAAGTGCTCGCAGCTCCTGTTGAACAAAGCCTTGAGCGTTACTTTATGACCTTAGCTTTATTATCTCAACAAGGCTCAGGTAACTTGACAACAGAAGAGGTGGTCGACTTGTGCCATCTGTTAGGTCAGCGCTTATCAGTGTTATATGCTGATGATATTCCGGACTTCTTTGATCGCTCCTTGTTTTTAAGTTTTGTCACCGCACTTACTCGACTTGATTATCTACAGATAGATGACGAAACGGGTGCATTAAACTTTGATCAGCGTATTGATGATATCGCTCACCATGCCAAATATGTGCTGAGTCCTGATATGATGCAAATTTTGCAACAAGTGGCCAGTCTTGATGATGATGAAATTGCTCATGCTATTACTGAGATTAGTAATAAAAAGCAGCGTAAATTTGGCCGTAAGCGTTAAGTAATACTAACTTCTTTATAGTTTAGCGCAAAAAAAGACCTCTAATTATTAGAGGTCTTTTTTATTACATATTAGCTCAATCTAACAAGCAGCTATTCTAGGTAGAAATTTTCTTGTACTTCATACGCTTAGGACTGGCATCATCGCCCATGGTCTTTTTGCGATACGTTTCAAACTCAGAGTAGTTACCATCGAACCAAACAGGACCTTCATCTTCGAATGCCAAGATATGAGTCGCAATACGGTCAAGGAACCAGCGATCATGCGAGACGACCATTACCGTACCTGGGAATACTTGAATCGCATCTTCTAGCGCACGTAAGGTTTCGATATCCAAATCGTTTGATGGTTCATCAAGAAGCAATACGTTCGCACCCTGCTTTAGGGTCTTAGCAAGTTGCAAGCGGTTACGCTCACCACCAGACAATTGACCAACGTGTTTTTGTTGGTCTGAACCTTTAAAGTTAAAGCGACCAATATAAGCGCGACTTGGCGTCGTATAATCGCCAACAGTAATAATATCTAGACCGTCGGAGATCTCCTCCCAAACAGTTTTGCTATCGTCTAAGTTGTCACGTACCTGACCAACATAGGCAACGCTGACACTCTCACCCAAATCGACGGAACCAGTATCTGGCGTATCACGTTCAGTAATCATGTTAAATAGCGTGGTTTTACCCGCACCATTTGGACCGATGATACCGACGATAGCGCCCGCTGGCACGTTAAAGCTTAGGTTTTCATAAAGCAAACGATCACCGAATGACTTGGAGATGTTGTTTACTTCGATGACTTTATTACCTAGACGTGGACCTGGTGGAATATAAATCTCAGAGGTCTCGTTACGCTTTTGGAACTCTTGTGAGTTTAATTCTTCAAAACGCTGTACACGAGATTTAGACTTAGCCTGTTGACCTTTTTGATTTTTACGAATCCACTCAAGCTCTTTTTTCAGCGCTTTAGCAAAGGATTCTTCTTGTTTATTCTGCTGCTCTAGACGGGTGTTCTTCTGCTCTAGCCACTCAGTATAGTTGCCTTCGTACGGATAGCCATGGCCACGATCCAGCTCCAAAATCCATTGAGCGACATTATCCAAGAAATAACGATCATGGGTAATAGCAACGATCGTACCGCTGTAGTTCTGCAAGAACTGCTCTAGCCATGCGACAGATTCGGCGTCCAAATGGTTGGTTGGTTCGTCAAGTAATAGCATATCAGGACGTGACAATAGCAGACGGCATAGGGCGACACGGCGTTTTTCACCACCAGATAGTTTACTGACGTCAGCATCCCATGGCGGCAGACGTAGCGCATCGGCGGCTTTTTCTAGCTGAGTATTTAAGTTATGCGCATCCCATGCTTGAATGATGTCTTCCATCTTGCCCTGTTCTTCGGCAAGCTTATCAAAATCTGCATCAGGTTCAGCGTATTCGGCATAGATCGCATCTAGACGAGCGAGCGCATCTAACGCTTCGCGCATACCGTCTTCAACGTTACCACGGACGTCTTTACTGTCATCAAGCTGTGGTTCCTGCGGCAAATAGCCAATTTTGGTGCCCGTTTGCGCGCGTGCTTCACCACTGAATTCAGTATCCACGCCCGCCATAATGCGTAGCAAGGTTGATTTACCCGAACCGTTGATACCGAGTACACCGATTTTAGCGCCAGGGAAAAACGATAGGTTGATGTTCTTTAGGATTTCACGCTTAGGTGGAACAAGTTTTGACACGTTGTTCATCGTGTAAATATATTGAGCCATTAACACTCCGATAGACTGCATAGACGAGGTCTGCAAATCGCACTCAGCAATCGTGCTCAGTGGACGGCGCCTCAAAATCAGGGTTACAAATTGTCTGCTATTATCGCATTGTGGCGCATACCCTGCAAGCTAACAGAGGGTTTTCCGGCTGGTTTTGTGTCTTCTGCAACAAAGCTTGACACCTTTTACCTAAAAGCTTCTGTTAAAGTCATCATTTGACCTATTTAATCAGCTTTATACTGATGTAGCTCATAAAAACCACAAAATGATAATAGCTAGAAACTTCACAAAATCAATCAGTAAGGGTTAATATATTAGAATAATTTACTGAAATTAGTTTTCTTAACCATGCTTTAATGTTCAATTAACATTTATAAATAACACTATAAAGTTGTCCATAAAAGGATTTTAAATCCTTTTATAAAGATATAAAAACATGAAAAATACGACAAACATGAGAAAAGGTACTGTACCTATGCCGACTGGCTACCGCCCTGAGTTTATTCAAAGTGCATTTATTGATTTTATCAGTACGCGACTGCATCCGTTTTGGTCGTTGACAATACCCAAGCTACGTCTAGTTGCCAAGCATACGCTTAGCGATGATTTGGTTGCCCTGCGATTCGAAATTAATAACGCCTTTAAACAGCAATCAGATGGATGGCAAGGCGGCGCGCATATTAATCTAAGCATTACTATTGATGGTATTCTTCATCAGCGTAGTTATTCGCTGGTAGGTCTACCGCATCAGACGCTATGGTGGACTAATGGAAATAGCCGTGACAAAAAACTGCAACGCCAAACGCTTACCATCGCTATCAAGCCACAAGGTTTAGTATCTAATTATTTAATTAATCAGGCAGCTCTTGGTACTATCTTTGATAGCAGTATACCGAGTGGGGATTTTACTCTAGAGCAGATATCAGCAAACCAGCAGATAAAATCAATTATTAAAAATACAGAGATTAAAAACTCTGTCATTAAAGAGCTAGCGCCCATACTTTGTATCGCTGGCGGCAGTGGTATCACCCCAATGCTCGGGCTAGTGAAGCAGGCGCTGCAACACGGTCATAAAGTGACGTTACTACATTATAATCGTACATCGCTGTCAAGCAGCCCTCTACAAGAATATTGGCAGCAACTCGCCACTACGTATCCAAGCTTTACTTATTATTTTATCAATACTGAAGACGCCAGCACTTATTTGGCTGGCACGCGGCATTTAAGGGCAGCAAGTTTATTAGCATTGAATCTACCGTTAGCAGATACGCAAATTTTTGCCTGTGGTTCGCAAGCCTTGTTAAAAGGACTATATCACGCAGCCAGTGAAATAAACCTACCAAATGAGCACTCATTACGTGACAACATTATCATAGAAAATTTTGGCTATGCTGTACCTGAGCTGAACTTAAGTGATGCAGCTGAAAAAATAGATAACTTAGAAAAACATACTGTTTATCTGCGAGCACGCCAACGACAGTTTGATAGTAGTGGCACATTATTAGTTGATGCTGAACAAGCTGGTCTTCGGATGAATTACGGCTGCCGTCAAGGTATCTGTCAGATGTGCCGCTGTAATAAAGTCAGTGGTGTAGTCAAAAACATTCAGACAGGAAAGATAAGTGGCGACGGTTTTGAGACTATCCAAACCTGTATCAATGTAGCGATGACAGACGTAGTACTCGATATTTAATAAAGTGCAAACTGAATAAAACACGCGTATATGAAAAATTAAATAGCGATTAGAGTAATGTACCCGCATAATATGAATACAAATCACTCATTAGCCGTTATTTAACAGTGTTACTATAAAATTAGAATAACTAACTAAAAAACAGCAGCTGCTACTATAAGCAAATAGACGGTAGATAGTCTGTCTTGTATGCTAGAAGCTATAAAACCCATCAAACCGACCCTGTGAATTCTAGTACATTATCTTAAGAGTAACTTATTCCGTTAAAAGCATTTTGCTTCAAACCAACTGCAGCTTCGGTAAAGGATAACGCATGCGCTTATTACCACCTCTATTCCCTTCACGATCTGCTGTACCTATCTTAAATGCTTTAACCGACGATCAACTGGACGTCCATGGTCGTAGATTACTGCCAGAAAAAAACGCCTATTCAACTGACTGTAACATTAATAGTGAGAGTACAAAAGATAATAAGGATATATCAGCTCTACCTATACGCTACCCAACGTTAAGCGCTGCGCCATTACCAAAGGTGCAGACCGAAGCCCTTGCTGATGAGTTAAATGCAGTCTATCAAAGTGTAATGGACTCATTGAACGGTAAGGATGCACGTTATATCCAGCGTATTTATGCCACGGTAGTGTATAGCGAGATTGTGGCTCGTGGTCTACTGTCTACTGCTGGACGCATGTCATCAAAACGTAGTAAAGGTAGTGTCTGGCTACTGGGTACTGGCCTATTAAGCTTTAGCAAAATATTAAACAATATGGAGCTTGGGCATAATGTCATGCATGGTCAATATGATTGGATGCAGCATCCGCATTTAAACAGCCAAACGTTTGATTGGGATATTATGTGCCCTGCGCCGTTATGGCAACACTCACATAACTATCTACACCATACCTTTACCAATATTGTCGATCGTGATCATGATGTTGGCTATCATTTAATACGCGTCACTGACGAGCAATCATGGACACCAAGTGATCGCTACAATCCTCTTAAGACTATGATATTGGCAATAGGATTTGAGTGGGCAATCGCGTTTCATGATATCCAGATAAGCGTAGATGAATATGCGGATTCAACAGAGAAGCACGCGATACTGCAACAAAAATCACGTGCTGTATTTGCCAAAATCGTACGCCAAGTCGGTAAAGACTATGTCGCCCTCCCTGCAGTTGCAGGACTCGCCTTAGGCCGTGATAGTGCTTTATCAACGTTGAGTGGTAATATCACAGCCAATATCGCACGTAACCTATGGACGTGGGCAGTGATATTTTGTGGACATCTCACCGAGCAAGTACATATTTATACCCATCTCGATGATAATGAAAGCAAAGGCGATTGGTATGTACGTCAAATCCTTGGCTCCAGCAATATTCAAGGTAGCAAGTTATTTCATATTTTAACTGGCAACTTATCACATCAGATTGAGCATCATATCTTTCCTGACATGCCAGCACATCGCTACGCTAGCATCTCGCCCCAAGTGCAAGCCATATGTAGCAAGTATGGCCTAGCTTATAACACTGGGCGTTTTGGTAGCCAATTTCGACAAGTGCTTGGGCGTATCTATCATTTTAGTAAGCCTAATAAAGATGAGTTGCGCGCTTATACACAAGAAAAATCAACAGCTGATAATGTTAATGTTAAAAAAGAACAGAGACATAGCATACCCGTGCGTGGATTCAAAAAATACATTCCACAAGTAGTACGCCAAGCTTTATTTTATGCCAAGTAGTTTAAAGCTTACGCTTGATGCTTTTCTTATACCTGATGTTTTAAAAGACAGTTCAAGAGACAGTTTAAAAGAAAGATAGTAACATTTGCTCTATCCACTTTTACCGTAAGCTACTGGTCAACAATTTTATTATCGATGATAATAATCAGCTATGGATTCAGTTTTATCAGTAGTAAATGATATCTATGTTGATTTATTTTAATAATAAAAAGGGAGAATTCGATGAGTACAACATCTAATCAAGATCTAGACATTACCCACAACGAACAAGCAGATCGCTTTGAGACTACTATTGAAGGCCAAACTGGCTACATTAGTTACCAAGAGCGTGGTGATACTTTAGTTTATGATCATACGATCGTACCGCAGGAACTTGGTGGTCGCGGAATTGGCTCAAAGCTAGTCAAACATGCCTTAGATTATGCACGTGAGCATGATAAAAAAGTCGTACCCCAATGTTCGTTTGTATCGTCATATATTAGTAAGCACCCTGAATATAAAGATCTAGTCTAGGAACATAGAAAACAGTTAAGCAGACGACTTACCTACCTATCAACTTGACATACCTAACTATATATTTATTAATTGATATATGGCAGGATGTAAGAGATAGGTGGGTTTTTTATCCTATATTAAATATAGGATAGCTGAATACCAATTAGCTGAGAGCAGTCACGCAATAGTAACTATCAAAATAGATTATCATGCACGTATAAAATTGAACGCCTTGTTATAGATAACATTATAGACAATGATCCAGCTAATAACAGAAACGCCCTACCCTCTTAACCATCACATAATAATAAAGGATATCGATATGAGTAGTTTATCTGACAAACAAGTTGATATGCAGCTAGAAGACCTTGCAGGCTGGCAACGTGACGGCAACAGCATCGTTAAAACTTACCACTTTAGTGATTTTATTGAAGCGATGAGCTTTATGAACCAAGCGGCTTTTTATGCTGAGGCACTTGAACATCATCCTGAATGGAAAAACATCTATAACATCGTCGAAGTACGTTTGACGACTAGTGATACTGGTGGTATTACCAGCCATGATATTCGTTTAGCGAAACGCATGGAATATATTATTCAGCCCAAACGCTTATAAATCTATAAGCCTTAACAGCTCTCCTTAGCATAAACTCGCTAATTTTTAAAGCAAAAAAACGTCCTCATTTGAGGACGTTTTTTGTGCTGCTTAGGATACATTTAGCGTAAATTCAAAATGCATTCTAACAATTACATCTTACGGCTAACAAACGCCACGATGAATAAGATAACAGCTACTGCTAAGAAGATATATGCTAGGTTAGCAGATAATCCAGCAACACCGCCAAATCCTAACAAACTTGCTAACAGTGCGATAACTGCAAATATAATAGCCCAACGAAACATAATTATTCTCCTAAAATAAAAAGCATTCAATATACGGATAAAGCGTAACACTGTTGATAGTCAATCTTTTAATAATTGGTACTGCAAGGTTCGCTAAATCCAATTACTATCAATGCTTATTGTTGTTAATATTATTAATTCTACTTCATTTCTAATAATTCACTTCCAACAAGTTACTTCCAAGTTGTGATAGTAGATTAGCAACATTTTAAGCAGATAAACGTTCAGTTTGGTAATAATCACGGTAGGTTGTGTAACCTGTGTAGTAGTATTGCCCCGTTTTTAGCAAGTTCAGGTTATCAGATGTTTATTAAGCTAGTATTCAGATGATATGGTGCTGAGATAGTGTTATTTATAATTGTCTTAGAAGCGCATAATCCAAATGCTATTACTCTAAGGGTCATTGCTAACATAGAAATCTTAGGCATTACCCTACCCTCATTTATGTAAACACATATAAAGGAAAAAATATGAATAATACGGATACTCAAAAACGTGCATACGCTGTTGTTTTATACGGTGCAACCAGCTTTGTCGGTCAGATTACTGCTCATTATCTAGCGCAGTTTTTAGCAGATAAAGACAATCAAAATGGTCCAGACTCAGAACCTGTGACATGGGCAATTGCTGGACGTGATCAAGATAAGTTAGAAAAATTGCAGACTGAGTTATGTGCTGCGCAGAAAGGTGGCAAAGCGGAAGCAAAGGTCGATATCATTGTCGCTAATAGTAATGACGACGCCAGTCTTGATGAGATGACCAAACAGACGCAAGTTATTATCTCGACCGTTGGCCCTTACCTGAAGTATGGTGAGCCATTGATTAAATCTTGCACCAAAAATGGTACCGATTATGTAGACCTTACTGGTGAAGCCATCTTTATCAAAGACATGATGGACAAATATCAAGACGATGCTAAAAAAAGCGGTGCACGTATTGTCAACTCCTGTGGCTTTGATTCTATCCCTTCAGATTTAGGTGTGTATTTTACTCAGCGACAAGCCGAAGAGAAGTTTGATGAGTCTTGTACTGTCATCAATATGAGGGTGAAAGCTGCAAAAGGTGGTTTGTCAGGCGGTACTATTGCTTCAATGGCGACTATATTTGAGGAAGTTGGACAGAATAAATCACGCCGTAAACAAGTGGCAAACCCTTATCTGTTAAATGATGATGAAGATGCGCCTAACGTGCGCCAAGATAATGTGAGCAAGCCTGAATACGATGACGAACACGCTCGTTGGTTAGCACCATTTGTGATGGCAAGTATCAATACTCGCATTGTCCATCGTAGTAACCAACTTCTTGATTATGAATATGGTCGCGATTTTAAGTATGATGAAGCAATGTGGATGAAAGATGGCGTCAAAGGAAAGCTAATGAGCTATGGCATGAGTATCGGCCTGTTAGGTTTTGCTACAGCGATGATGATTAAACCAAGCCGTGAGCTACTCTCAAAGCATGTGCTACCCAAATCAGGCTCTGGCCCATCTAAAGAAGAGCAAGAAAACGGCTATTTTGATATTCGTTTCTTTGGCAAGAATGCAAAAAACGATACTATCAACACCAAAGTTACTGGTGATAAAGACCCTGGCTATGGCAGTACTTCACGGATGCTAGCACAGTCCGCTTTATGCCTTGCTCAAGATATTGATAAAAATGATGTCGAAGGCGGGTTTTGGACGCCAGCCTCTGCGATGGGTGATAAACTATTAACTCGTTTAGAAACTCACGCCGGTCTCAGCTTTGATGTTGTGGATAGCAACAGTTAAAGCAAACAGTTAAATAATTATAAAAATATACTATATTCAAATCACTTTAAAACCGAGACAGTGCTACTGGGATGAATTTTTCGCAGCCTCTGTGTTAGCAGCAAGCAAGGAAAATTTATACCAGTAGCACGTGGCTATTAACGTATCGATTTTATTTCGTACTAACTATAATTAAAAAACGATAGCCGCATCTTAATTACAAGATGCGGCTTTTTATTATCTAAATTTTTCAAATAACCTTTTTTAAATAGTTTCTAAACCTGCATAGCTTCCCAAGTAATAAGCCTGACTTTATTAATACTATTTAGCATATGCCATAAAACATCCAATGTTAATAAATAATAATAACGTCGCGATTGGGTAAATATTATTGCCAATTTTTAGTTATTTAGCACACAAAGATACACTTCGTTAATTTAATGACACAGTGACAGTCAATTATATCCCTTACCCTTAATAAAGTTATTGGCCTGTGAAGATTGTGTCTATAAAAATGACTTATATGCAAGTCATAATACTAATTTATATAGTAAAAATAAGCATGATGAATCTTTGTCTTTAATTTTAGAAATCTGTATTCGTTTATTTTTACAAAAAGCATTATGCTTTAATTAATTATCACTTAAATAACAGACACTTAGATTCAGGCAGACATCTGAATTTCTAAAGAACTACTCTTAGAGAATAACGATAAAACATCCCTAATTAAAAGGAAGCTATTATGAAATTGAATGTATTGACTACGGCTATACTAACCTCAGGTTTTGCTATGTTTGCCAGTTCTGCTAACGCAGCTGTAGTAACGGATAAGCATGGTAACGGTGGCTATGACAGCTATGATGAATGCGTCACAGCGGTAAAAGACGGCTCTGCTAAGTTCTACACTCCTTACACTTATCAAAAACCAAAACGCCACGCTGGTGAAGCATCAGTCAAAAAAATGCGGCTTTCTGAAGTCATGATTCCTCAGGCTGTGGTTAGCAGCAATAACCTAAATACAGCAAACTATGCAGCGGGGGCTTGTGATTTAGGTGTCGGTCAATCAGATGGTCGTTATGGGGTATCAGGCGCATTGGTCGGTAAATATGTGCCTATCGCTCCTGACATGCCAGTCAATGTCTATATGGACAAAGAAGGCAATCCTGTGCGCCTAAGTATGCAGCAGTGTGACAATCATTTCAGTGATAAGTTCCCAACGCCTGTGGTAAGTGAAGTTACAGCTCCGGAAGCGCAAGTTGCTATTGCAGAAGAACGTACCGTAGAGCTGGTTGTTATTGAGACCAAGCGTGTTATTCGCCCAACTATTTATAGCGTAAAACAAGTCATTTATGCGCCAGAAGATCAGATTAAACGTGTCAATACGGCAACAGGGACTGCTATAGCCATCGAAGATGGTAGGGAGCGTGCCGTCATTGTTGGCCAAGAAGCAGATGCTGAAATCATTGATAACATAGAAATCAATCAAACATTTCCAGTTACTCGTGTCCCTAATAACGATACGCAGTAACGCCTTGTGAACCCAAACATTGGTAAATATGTCATTGTAGAATAAGTGGATAACTGCAAAAATGTGGTCATTGTGCTGTACTGTGTCTTAGTTTATTGATGTTTTAAAACATCAAGAAGTTGGTTGAATTTTGTACAATTTCACAGACACAGCACTTGCATAACGTCACACGAATACATCAAGCTGTTAGACCTTTAATGAGTTTACTACTGAAATACCAGCCATAGAGCTGGTACTTTGCGTGTAGAGATTATAGATAAGATATCAGCTTTATATAGCGACTTTATAATGCTCTTTACCTATAGCAATCATGACAGCCTTTAAAATAGTTGTCATGATTTTATTTTGTCTACAATTGACATTTTAAATATAGTAAACATATATATTTAAAACGTTAAATAGATACCCTACGGAACAACGCTAAGTAACGATCAAGTTTAAGAACGCTTTAGACTGATTAATAAAACTTGTGACTCAAGGAATCAACTGATGCAAAATCGTACTTTATCACTAATTATAGGCACAGCTTTAGTTATGCCGAGCCTAGCAATGGCCGCTCCTATTGATAACAGCAGTATTACACCAGCGGATATGCGCAACGCTCCTGCTGCTAGTACTTTACAAGCTGAAATCGATGGTCCAAATGGCGAGCTACTTGCCACTCAACCAGGTGAAGTCGAGAGCGATGCAACTGTCGTCGAAACAAACTCTGAAGAGATGAACGATCCTGGAATGATGAGCAATCCTGAAGAAATGAACGATCCTGAAATGATGGGCAATCCTGAAGAAATGAATCATTCTGAAATGATGGGCAATCCTGAAGAAATGAATCATCCTGAAATGATGAGCAATTCCGAAGAAATGAATGATCCTGAAATGATGAGCAATTCTGAAGAAATGAATGATCCTGAAATGATGGGTAATTCTGAAGCAATGAACAACCCTGAAGCAATGAACAGCCGTGGATCTGAACAAGCTGCACCACAAACTTTAAATCAGCAGCATAGCAATACTGAATATCAGCCATTGATTGCAGGCGAAGTGCTTAACGGTGACCCGAGCAGCACAAACGCTCCAGTTACGTTGCAAGAAAAGAAAAAAGACAAACGTGGTGAATTCCTAGCTACTCAGCCAGCTGAAGTTGAATTTAGCGAAAATCGCCGTGTTGCTGTGTCTCGCTAAGCGCTTATATCTACTAATTACTATTAATAGATAGTAATTAGCTGTTTTCAGCAAACTATATTATGTGTAATAAAAAAGGCAGCCATTAGGCTGCCTTTTCTCTCTTTACTATCTATCTCAAAATAAATTACTTCTTAGTTTTGGTCACGCCAGCTTCTTGCAGCAGCGCACCGAGGGTACCCATCTTGCTAGGTGTCTCAGCTTTATCAGCTCTAGGGGCTTTGCTACGGTTATTAGCGTTGTCCTTGTCCTGACGGTTGCTACGCGGTTTTGCTGGACGCTTATCAGCGGCTGGGCGGTTGCTGCTTGCACGGTTGCTATTTGCATGGCTGCGTGGACGACTGGCTTTGTCATCATTACCAGTACTTGCTGCAGTAGGCTTCGCGGCTGGACGCGCAGGTTTTTCAGACTCAGGCTTCATACTAAAACCAATGCGGCCACGTTTTTCATCGATAGAGATGACACGTACCGAAATAATATCACCTGGCTTGACGCGATTCATCGGATCAGCGACGAAGTCATTTGCCATCTGAGAGATATGTACCAAACCGTCTTGATGTACACCAACGTCAACGAAACAACCAAAGGCTGTGACATTGGTAACGACGCCTTCAAGCTGCATACCTTCTTCTAAGTCCTTGATACTATTTACATCTTCACGGAAATTAGCGGTTTTGAACTCAGGACGTGGGTCACGTGCCGGCTTGGCCAGCTCTTCGATGATAGCTTTGACACTGATATTGTCATCATTTGCTGCAAGCGCAGTAGTATCGATAGTATTTAATACACCATCGTTACCGAGCACTTCTGGCAATGCTTTACCCGTCTGCGCAAGTAAGCTATCGACTAGCGCATAGCTTTCTGGATGCACGCCAGTGGCGTCAAGTGGATTGCTGCCGTCATGGATACGTAAGAAGCCTGCTGCTTGCTCAAAGGTCTTAGCACCTAAGCGCGGTACGTTTTTGAGCGCCTCACGGCTATCAAATGCGCCATGCTCTTTACGATAAGTGACGATTTGCTGAGCGACATTGCGGTTCAAACCAGCGATATGAGCCAAGATGGCAGGGCTTGCTGTATTTACATCAACACCAACCGCATTCACGCTGTCTTGCGTAACTTTATCAAGGCTATCTGCTAACTGGCTTTGGTTCACATCATGCTGATATTGACCAACACCAATCGCTTTTGGATCAACCTTCACCAATTCTGAGAGTGGATCTTGTAAGCGACGAGCGATAGATACCGCGCCGCGTACAGACACATCTAGGTTGGCAAGCTCATCACTAGCAAGCTCACTCGCAGAATAGACTGATGCGCCAGACTCGTTAACGATAACGGCTTTCGCTTTTAAAGCATCATTAGCAGCCAAAATCTCTTTAACCATCGCATCTGTTTCGCGGCTAGCAGTACCATTACCGATAGCCACTAGATCAACGTTATAAGTACTTAACAGCTCATCAATGACTTTTTTGGCCTCAATCATCTTGTTATCAGGCGCAAATGGATAGACGGTCGCTACTACAGGCTTATCTTCGCTATCTAGCATGACATGGCCTTGGGCATCAACAATCGCCATTTTGACGCCATGACGAATACCAGGATCGACACCTAAAATCACTTTACGACCAGCAGGTGCTGACATCAGTAGATGCTGTAAATTATTAGCAAATACATCAATCGCATCGGCCTCAGCAGTCAGACGCTTCTCAGTCAATAAGCGATGTTCGATATGCGGACGCCATTTGTCTTTCCATAAGCTGCTAGCAGCTTCTGCTAAAAACTCACGGCGCTCAGCTGGAGCTTTAGAATCGATATCGAAATGGCTAATAATTTTTTCGATAAATGGTGCATCTTCGCCTTCAATTTTGAGACCTAAGACGTTTTCTTGGCGACCACGTAGCATCGCTAATAGGCGATGATTGGGCAGACGCGCAAGGCTTTCGCTATGCTCAAAGTAGTCTTTGAATTTCTCGCCCACTTCTCGCTTCTCGTCACTGGCCACGCTCGATACGATACTAGCCGTTTTAGCAAAGCCATTCCGCAGACCATCAAGCAAATCTAATGCTTGTGTCCATTCATCGACGATGATGGCTTGTACGCCAGCCAGTTGTTTTTCAATATCACTGAAATCAACTTCAATCTCATTACCGCTATCATCAGAGATACTAGACGGTGCTTGATAGTCAGCCAGTGCATCTGTTGGGGTAATTTCTTGCGTCAAGACCGCTTGCGCTGCAACATCGAGACCAGCGGCGCGTGCTTTGGCAGCCGGTGAACGGCGACGCGGACGGTACGGCAAGTAGATGTCTTCAAGCTCAAGCTTAGACGTCGCATTATCAATACGGGTCTGTAACTCGTCGGTCAAATTGCCTTGTGTGCTAAGCAGCTCAGTAATTTTGAGGCGACGT
Organism: Psychrobacter sp. P2G3; assembly: GCF_001593285.1. Taxonomy (NCBI): domain Bacteria; kingdom Pseudomonadati; phylum Pseudomonadota; class Gammaproteobacteria; order Moraxellales; family Moraxellaceae; genus Psychrobacter; species Psychrobacter sp. P2G3. The sequence continues at coordinate 188,148 of NZ_CP012529.1, read as the reverse complement.
GTTGCCATATCGCGCTCATAATTGAGCGACTTCTCTAAAGCACGCAGCTGCGCATCGTCAAGATTTTGAGTCTTCTCTTTGCGATAACGCGCAATAAAAGGGACAGTCGCCCCTTCATCGTAGAGTTTGACAAACGCATTGACTTGAGCAGTCTTAATGCCAAGCGCGCGAGCAAGTTTGTCGTGAATATTCGCGTGTGTGGTTGCATCCAGGCCCTGTGTATTTGTCGAGGGTTGAGACGCCGTTAAGGTATCAGTGCTACTCATATCCGTATCAATCGTTGAGAAATGTAGTTTGGCATTATAGCAAAAGCTGCATGAATAAAAATCCTTTTTATATCTTCGTTACTTATCATAGTCTTTATCGCTCAAATAATAGTCTTTATGGTTTGAATTTTCATATAATCTAGCGCTAATCACTACGTTAAACAAACGCATACAGCATTTATGTCCACGGGTGATGCAATTACCTGTTCAATCTTATACACTAAAGGCATAGGTTTAAAAACGCTAATCTTCCTCAAACCCTTCAATAGAGGTATGAATGGTTATATTTGGCTTAGGATTTCTTTTTTCATTAAGATAGATTGGCTAATTTGCACCGAGGGTTGATTTAAATAATTATAGCTAGGCCTAGAACTTCTGACCGTAAATTTAACGTTTTATGTTATAAATACTTTATATATTTTTGTGCAATGGATAGCATATAAAATAAATTACCTGTTGAGTGGATTTATAACCCCTGATTACAACTCATAGCCTTCTGACAGTGTAGCTACCTGACTAGTAGGTTATTAATAACTACATAATCTTTGACAATAATAATGTTTATTAAAGGATCTCTGCATGACTGATAATAAAAGCACCGATACTATGACTCAGCGAATTTTGGTCGTTGATGACGATGCTCGCTTACGTTCTTTGTTGCAGCGTTTTCTGGAAGATGACGGCTTCGTAGTACGTACTGCTCATGATGCCAGTCAGATGGACAAATTGATGCAGCGTGAACTGTTTTCTTTAGTAGTGCTAGACTTAATGCTACCAGGAGAAGACGGTATCAGTATTTGTAGACGTCTGCGTGAAGACAATGGAGATATTCCGATCATCATGCTTACGGCCAAAGGTGGTGATGCCGATCGCATTGCTGGACTTGAAGCTGGTGCAGATGATTATTTGCCCAAGCCCTTTAATCCAAAAGAGCTACTAGCACGTATCAAAGCGGTACTACGTCGTCAAAACCGTGAGTTACCTGGTGCGCCAAGCTATCAGTTAGAAGTGGTTGAATTTGGGCCATGGACGCTTGATTTGTCTACGCGTACGCTTAAACGCGATGGCAATGTAGTTACTTTGACTACCGGTGAATTTTCTGTACTAAAAGCACTTGTACAGCATCCACGCGAACCTTTAACTCGTGATAAGCTTATGAATCTTGCGCGTGGCCGTGAGTGGGGTGCTATGGAGCGCTCAATCGATGTACAGGTGTCACGCCTACGTCGTCTGATTGAGGATAACCCTTCACAAGCTCGCTATATTCAAACGGTCTGGGGCGTAGGTTATGTTTTCGTTCCTGACGAAGCAGAACCAGAACAAACGACTGCCACGACAGATTAGTTTTAACCCATCGTTTTGTGCTTTAGAGTATTCACTTTAAAGCACAACTACTTAGTAAATTCTTATATATGACTTCTTCGGCAATTATTCAAAATATACCCTGCACACTGGTGACAGGGTTTTTGGGTGCTGGTAAAACTACCATTATTAATCAACTGCTCGCTACTAAACCAGCTGATGTGCGCTGGGCATTATTGATTAATGAGTTTGGACGTATTGGTATTGATGGCGCCCTCTTAAAAGGTAGACAAAACGACGTCGAAAAGCCAAACACTATTGCTATTCGAGAGGTCAGCGGTGGCTGTATTTGTTGCACCAGCCAATTGCCACTACAAATTGCACTTACTCGCCTCTTAAGTGAGCATCGTCCACAGCGTCTTATTATTGAGCCGACAGGTCTGGCTCATCCGCACGAGCTAGTCAAACAGTTAAGCGCACCGCATTGGCAGACATCTCTAAGTATGCAATCCGTCATTACGGTACTAAGTGGCTTGCAATGGCAACAAGAAAAGTATCGCTCACATGAAGGCTTTCAAGCGCATGTTCAGGCGGCTGACGTAGTGATCATCAATCGCTATGAGCAATTAGACGCTACTTGCCAGCAGGATCTGCTCACGTGGATTGGAACGCTCAATGCGCAAGCAAGCATCATTTGGGCGGCCCCTAATGATGCGTCCTCAGAATTGACAGTCGCTCAGCTTAGCATGCAACTTAATCAGCCCAGTGCGAGTATTTCTAAGCAACGCGCAACACAGTCCAGTCAGTCACGCATTAGCTTGACCCTACCTAATCACTTACTGACTAACATGCCGAATGCAGGTAATTCAGCAGCAATGACGATGGATGATGAGCCGCCCTATCGCTATCATGACGAGCAGCAAGGTATGTTATTAGCTGGCTGGCGACTACCTTCACATTGGATGTTTGCAGCTGACGAACTGCAGCAATGGCTATTGCAACTCCCTAACTGGCAACGCATTAAAGGTGTGGTACATACCTCTGATGGCTGGCAACAACTGAATTTTACGCCTGATAGCTTAACCATCACAACTACGAGCGCGCAAATCGATAGCCGAATAGAAGTTATCTTACTTGCTAATACGGATAATAGTCACATTAATAGTAAAGTGTCCAAAAATGAGCGCCAACCGCTTATAGATTGGGATGTCTACGACCATGAGCTTATGGCACTACTCGCCAAATAAAAAAAGCCAACGCTATGATTTAGCATTGGCTTTTTTATTTTCGTAATCTATCAGCGCAATTGACTGTCTTTACTACCACGGCGATTAAACAGCTCAGCGGCTTTTGCTTCTTGCTCAAGCTCAGTTTGGCAGCCTACACAGTGCTGTACCCCAGGTAAAGCACTACGCCGTGCTTCTGGAATTGGATTGCCACACTCATCACAAAACTCAGCGCTATCACCTTTAGGTATAGCACTTCGTACACGATCTAACGCATCATTGACGGTCGCATCCATTTGCTCATGTTCTGCGCCATCTCTCGACCAGCCACCTGCCATAATCTATCCTTTTTGATATATTTAGTCATTATTATTAATATAAAATGCTTTAAGAACATATAGATGGGGCTAAATTAAACTGTTTTCAATGTACAAAAAACAACTATAGCTGGCCGCTTTAGACGCTCTAGTCTTTTGGTTGCAAAGCCACGACCTGCCCGCGTACACCGATACTATCATCGCTCATTAGACAGACATAGCCTGCCATAATATCTTCAGGTGTTTTTAAGCTCATCGGGTTTTCACCCGGAAAAGCATGGGCGCGCATGTTGGTACGCGTACCGCCTGGATTGATACAATTAAAGCGCAGATTAGTCGTGTTCTGCGTCTCCTGAGTGAAGATATCACTCATGCCCTCCACGGCTTGTTTTGAGAGCGCATATGCACCCCAAAACGCACGAGGATGGGTTCCAACGGTACTAGAAGTAAAGACAATAGAGCCATTAGCAGCGTCTTTAAGTAACGGTAATAATGCTTGGGTCAGCATAAAGGTCGCTGTAAAGTTGACCTGCATCACTTTGGCAAAGATATCGACATCGTACATCTCAAGCGGTGTCAGCTCACCTAATAATCCTGCATTGTGTAGGACGCCATCAAGTTGACCGATTTCTTTGACGATCAATCCTTCTAACTGCTGCATTTCGGCATAAGTGGCTTTTTCTAAATCCATCGGTAGCATCGCTGGCTGCTTACCACCCAAGCTTTCAATCTCATCATAGACAGCTTCGAGCTTGCTGCTAGTACGACCTAATAATAATACCGTCGCACCATAGCGAGCATAGGTCAATGCAGCAATACGCCCAATACCGTCTCCCGCACCTGTGACTAAGATTGTCTTGCCCTCTAAGCAGTTAACTTGCGGCACAAAATGACGAATCTCATCATGACTTAAAGGTTGCGTAGAGTTTTGACTGGCTTTTTGATTAGCTTCTGGAGTGGCAGTTTTATTAGAAGGTTGATTAACGTTGTCGCTCATAGGTTTACCCGCTATTCATCGATTTATGATAAAGATTACTATAAAAATTTATTTTTTAGGTCATCTAGTACTAGCTAGAAGTATGATGCACTCAAATTAAATATGTTCAAACTATTAGTATTTGAACTATAAGTATTCAAACTTGCCCGGAGATAATAGCAATTTACTTAACTGTTCAGGGGTATCGATAATATAGTCTGCGCCCCAGCTTTTTAGATTTTGCTGATCTTCGGGTGGAATATAACCATAAGCGGCCAAAATCGTTGGCATACCAGCAGCCTTTCCAGCTTCTATATCACGTACATGATCGCCCACGTAAAGTACGCAACCTGCAGCGCCACGCGGTATTGCAAGCTTCTCTAACGCCATATACATCGGTTCTGGATCAGGCTTAGTACGTGAGACATCATCAGGACAAACCAAGACCGAACAGCGCCCATCTAGTTGCATAACTTTAAGCAGTTGCTCAGATAAATAACGCGGCTTATTGGTTACGATACCCCATGGCACGCCTTTATTTTCAAGAGCAGTTAGCACTGCTTCAAGCTCACCAAATACACAGCTATCGACACAGATATCTGCTTCATAGTCATCTAAAAACTGCTGGCGATACTGTGACAACTCCTCATCACTGAGGTCGATCTGGTCGTTGTGACGCAGCATTAACTGCACCATCGCTGACGCACCAGCAGAGACCTGCTCGCGAATATGCGCTTCGGGCGGGGCTTGCCAATTATTTTGCGCACTCATTTTGCCAATGATGCGTACAAAATCAGCGGCGGTATCAATTAGCGTACCATCTAGATCAAACAAAACAGCTTTTACAAATTGCGTCATATTGCATGCTCTTATTATTAAAAATTGTATTAAACCAGTGGTTTTTGGACGGCTAGCATATAGTTGACATCGACATTCTGTGCCAGCCAGTAGCGTTTGGTCAACGGGTTATAATGCAGGCCGATAATATCTTGGCGGCTAAAGCCTGAGTTTAATGCCATTTCATCAAGCTCAGCTGGGGTAATAAATTTTGCATAATCATGCGTACCACGATCTAATAGACGCAATACATACTCCGCTCCGACAATCGCAAACAAGTAAGATTTTGGGCTACGATTGATAGTAGAGAGCACACAGACTCCGCCTGGGGCAAGCAAATCGAAACAAGCTTGTACGATAGAGCTTGGATCCGGCACATGTTCGAGCATTTCCATGCAAGTCACCACATCGAACTGACCGGCATGAGTTTCTGCTAATTTTTCGACCGGTATATGCTGATAGCGTAAAGAGTCATTTAGATTACTCTGCTCTGCATGTAAGCTGGCCGCTTTTAAATTTTCAGTACCCAAATCAATACCAGTGACATCAGCACCACGACGCGCCATCGATTCGGCTAATATGCCGCCACCACAACCAACATCTAATATCCTTTTACCAGTAAGACCCATCTCAGCCGTTTTGTTAGCATCACCACCTTGATAGCCACGTTTGACGTTTTCTTCTATCCAATTAAGACGTAGTGGATTGATATGGTGCAAGGTTGCAAACGCACCCGTATTATCCCACCATTCGCTGGCAAGCTTATTAAACTTATCAACTTCACTTGGATCGACGTTGGTGGCTGTGTTCATATTTGCATCGTTAGTTTTTACGATAGTAGTATCTGCAATAGTATCGGAATGAGTGTTAGTAGATGAAGAAGGTATAGCTGAGCTCATAGCATTTTTCCTTTATTGTCATTATCTATATCTATTATGCGCTGACATGGACTTAATGTTAGCATGAGAGTCATCGCTTTGTCGTAAGGACATCGTGACCGATTATGAGTGGTATTGTTAACTGATAACAAGCTATAGTCAGTCCTAAATAAAAGAAATCCAAGAATTATAATGTGCTATTGAGATAATTTTTCCTTGCTTGCTGTGCCTACGCAGACAAAGGCTGCGCAAAATTTATCTCAGTAGCGCTGTATTTATTTTATAGTGGATAGATTGTATAAGTGCCTTTAAATTACCAACTGATAGGCTACAAATAATCGATTGTCTTGGCCATGGGCAAGGTGGCGTAAATAATGTCTAACAGCTTTACAACGGTTAGTTAAGAATCTGGTTCACAAGCAGCGCCATTTTACGTTATTATAAGCGGCTTGCGCTTTACTATTTATTATCATTAAATATCGTCATTAAAACTTCAAACATTTATCCCCAAAGGAAGAAGTATGAAACGTATCATCACACTGACTGGTCTGGCTGTTGCCATTGGACTTGCCAATATGGGCGCACAAGCCGCCGATTATGTTGCAGGAAAGGACTACCGCGTGCTGGATAATCCAGAGAATATCAGCGGTGATGCTATTATTGTACGTGAGTTCTTTTGGTACGGCTGTCCGCATTGTAACGTCCTTAACCCACATATGGAAAAATGGGCTAAGACCAAAGATAAAGACGTGGCTTTCTTTAAAACACCAGCAGCGCTAAATCCAGTTTGGGAAGCCAGCGCGCGCGGTTTTTATGCCGCTCAGCTGTTAGGTTATGAAAATAAAACCCATGACGCCTTGTTTGATGCTATTCACAAAGATGGCAAACAGTTATTTGACCAAGCATCACTAAGTAAATGGTATGCTACAAAGGGCGTTGATCAGAAGAAGTTTAACAGCTTATATAACTCTTTTGCCGTAGGTACCAAAATTGGTCGCTCACAAGCTGGTGCTAAGCGCTATCAACTCTCTGGTGTACCAGCAGTGGTAGTACAAGGCAAATATGTCGTAACAGGTGAAGGTGCTAACGTTCCTAAAGTCGTTGATTATTTAGTCGATAAAGTTCGCGCCGAGAAAAAATAACTGACACTGTATAAGTTTTCAATAAAAAAGCCAATCGTCAATGATTGGCTTTTTTATTGTACTCATTTTGACATTTGACAGCCATTTTATAAAACAGCTGTTCATAGCATAGGTATAAAATATCTTTAATACTTTATCTGAGTCAAAATTGCGACTTCTCGAATATAACTGGCCAAGTCTTCTTCAGACTCCATCATCAGCTCATCATCGTTTGTATGCTTAGCATACTCAATCCAAAGTAATAGCTGATATAAGCTGTTGCGTTCTGAGGCTTTGTACTGCTTTACAAATTGCTTTAGCGTACCCTCGTCATTGATATTAAGCCTGCCCCGCCAGCTTTCAATTTTAGCAACTTGCTCTTTTGGAAAAAAAGCATCGAACAATGCTTTTACCAACTCATGGCGGTTTTCTTCACTGATTAGTTTACCAACCCGCTTAGTTTGGCGATTGCGAGCATTAGCGCTGGTGATATCAGCAAGCGCCATCAGTTCTGCCATAAAATAGTCACTGGCAGGTAGATTTTTGAGCTGCTTTTTCGATAAACCGGCAAGCGGTATCGATAACTCTTGTAAGCGCTCATGAGATTTTTTAAGTTCAGTGCGCGATACGCGCATGTCATGTTCTGACCAGTCAATCATACAAGCTTTCCAAAATAATAAGTAAAAATTAGGGGGTGCTGACAACCATTTGCATCAGCATAGATCTTCAGTAATACGTTATCAATATTGCTTATCTACTAACTACTAACAGCGCTACCAACGGCTTTTTTCACGGTGCTTGGCCGCCACTGTTAGGCCTTTAGGCAAGCTCTTAGCAAGATAACTTTGCAACTTGTCAGTAATAAAAACTGAGCGATGTTTACCACCAGTACAACCAATTGCCACCGTCACTGTATGACGATTATTGTGCAAAAAGTCTGGCAACCAACGATCCAAAAATTTAGCGATATCGTTGGTCATCTCAGCCACTTCTGGATAGTCAGCAAAGAATTCACCAACCTTTGCATCAAGACCCGTCGCGGTACGTAACTCAGGGTTCCAATGTGGGTTTGGTAGAATCCTAACATCGAATACAAAGTCGGCATCGATAGGACTGCCATATTTAAAACCGAAAGACAGTAGATTAATCACAATCTTATTGTCCACACCAATATGATCGCGTAAACGATCTTTTAACTGGTGAATATTCAACTTGCTAGTATCAATTTTTATATCAGCATAACTGGCAATAGGTTCTAGTAACTCTTCTTCTTTTTTAATAGCAGCTGGCAAATTGTACGTAGGATAAGTAGAGCTTTCAGTTTCTTGAGCCATTAACGGATGGACGCGGCGAGTGGCGTTAAAGCGTGCAACCAAGATAGTATCTTGCGCCGTCACATAGATAACTTTAATTGTCTGCTTACCATAGGTCTGTCTGAGCGTCTTATAAATAGAGGCAAAATTGCTCAAATCTGCGCGTGGGGTACGAATATCAACGCCAAGGGCAATACGGCGAATACCACTTTCACCGACTAATTTATCAACTGCGTTCGGTATCAAGGAGAGTGGTAAATTATCAATAGAATAATAACCCAAGTCCTCTAAAATATTTAATACTGAGGTCTTACCCGACCCCGAACGCCCAGAAATCACTAGGATACTGACACTACTGCCTTTAGCTTCCTTCGTTAGTGACTGCTCTGTCGCTACTTTATTTCCTTGATTCGGGTCTGCTGCTTCCATGATCCACCATCCTAGTTTATTAAATCACTGATGCATAATATCTATCTTACTACTTAACTTATCTACGAGCATGCTAAAGAATTTATGTTTTTATTATAACGACTCTTTATTAATCAATTATTAAAATTGCTATTTGAAGGTAACAAGTTGATTATCCAATAAACGCGCACGTCCCAACCAAGCCGCGACTAAAATAACCAAGTCTTGATTTTCTGCATTGAAGATTGCAGCATTATTAGGGACAGAGTCTAGTTGGTCAGTTTTTACTTCTAAATAATCAATAGTAAAACCAGCATCAGTAATGCGTGCACGTGTTTCTGCTAATAACGCTGCAAACTCTTGCTGACTGTGTTCAATATTTAACAACTGCTTTGCCAAATATTGCAGCTCTTGATGTAGTGCAGGTGCTATTTGTCGCTCAGCCTCATTTAAATATTGATTGCGCGAGGATAGCGCCAAGCCATCAGCAGCACGGACAATAGGCGCCCCTATTATTTCAATCGGATAACTCAGATCGCGTACTAACTGTTTAATAATCGCTAGTTGCTGGTAATCTTTTTGTCCAAATACGGCCACATCAGGTTGTACAATGTTAAACAATTTCGAGACCACAATACCAACGCCATCAAAGTGCCCAGGACGAGATTGACCACATAATTGAGTGGTGATTGCACCAGCGAGGACGGCAGTCGGTGGCGGCAATACTGGGTACATCTCGTCAATACTGGGCGCAAAAACATAGTCTGCACCAACCGTTGCTAGCTTAGCGACATCCTCATCTAAAGTACGAGGGTAGCTATCGAAGTCCTCTCCCACTCCAAATTGAGTCGGATTGACAAAGATACTAACGACTACGATATCGGCATGCTGCTTAGCAATGCTTACTAGCTCAAGATGACCATCATGTAGATTGCCCATCGTTGGTACTAGCGCAATACGTTGTGGGCTATTTTGATTGTCATTTCTTTGACCACGATAAGGCTGCAAGGCGGTACGCAGTGCTGAAATCTGCTGATAAATAATTGGCATCGTTAAATATTCTTCTACTGATAATCGTAAAAACCCAAAAATTCAATAAGATTAGCTAAATTGGTGCTGCTCAGTTGGAAAGCTACCTTCGCGCACTGACTGCTGATAAAGCGCAAAGGCGCCTTCAATACTATGGGCGCTATTGCGTTCATCGGTCAAAAAGTCATGAACAAAGCGCGGCACGCGGCCATGTACCATACCTAGCATGTCATGCATCACTAATACTTGACCATCAGTATCTGCGCCAGCGCCAATACCAATCACTGGCGCTGTAACAGCTTCTGTGACTGCTTTAGCGAGCTCAGCTGGCACACATTCTAATACAAGTAATGCAGCCCCTGCAGCAACGACTGCTTTAGCATCAGCAAGCAGCTTATCAGCCGCTTCATCACCGCGACCTTGGATTTTATAGCCGCCGAAAACATTGACAGATTGCGGAGTCAAGCCAAGATGGACACAAGTTGGTGTACCCGCTTGTGCTAAGGTCGTGACTAAATCACAAAGCTCACTGCCACCTTCAATCTTTATGACATGCGCGCCGGCTTGCATCAATTGACGACTATTGGCCACAGCCTCTGGCAGAGTCACATAACTCATAAACGGCAGGTCAGCTAAAATTAGTGCATGCTTATTACTACGGGCAATATTAGCCGTATGATAAGCCATATCGTCAACGGTTACAGGCAAAGTTGAGTCATGACCTTGTACCACCATGCCCAAACTATCACCGATCAAAATAGTATCAATCTGCGCCTTGTCCATCATTCGTGCAAACATCGAGTCATAGCACGTCAAGCAAGTAAACTTGGTGCCGTCTTTTTTAAAATTATTTAAAGTAGATAACGTCGTCATATGACCCTCAATTAATCTGCAATGCTTTTAACTTATTAGTAACTGTTATTCTGTTTGTGATCAAAAAACTTAGCAATTGCTTGATATATAGTCATTCTAAACAAAAGAAGCACAAAAATTGTGATGCGCTATTGGGATAATTTTTCCTTGCTTGCTGTGCCTACGCAGACAGAGGCTGCGCAAAATTTATCCCAATAGCGCTATATTTACTTTATAGTTGATTCAATTCAATAATAAATTAACTATAGTAGCTTTAAGCCTGTCCAATCTTTACTTTGTGGATAATCATCTATCGATTTGCCAGCAATTACTAGCTCTGGTGCTAGCTCTTGTAGCGGTATTAAGACAAAATTACGTTCAGGCAGTCCAAGATGCGGTATGGTTAATTGCGGCTCTGCAATTTGTGTTTCACCATACAACAAAATATCGACATCCAAGCTGCGTTCACCCCAACGTCGTATACGTGCACGCTTAGCTTGCTCTTCTAGCTGCTGGCAAAATGTGAGCAACTCAAAAGGTGACAACGTCGTCTCAAAACCAGCGACCGCATTGATAAAGTCTGGCTGATCTTGCGGCCCCATAGGCACTGAGGCATAAAATGAAGAAACACGAACGTCACGTATCTTCTCATGCTCTTGCATCACTGCAAGTGCTTGCTGCAAATGCTCTGCAGGTGAACCTAATTCATTAGCTAGGTTGCTGCCCAAGCCTATATAGCAAGTAACCCAATGAGCGTTACCCGTATGGTTATCCATATTAGACATTATCGGTACTAGGCTGACGACGACGGCGTTTCGATGGTACAGGTCCTTTATTGTCAGTCACATTACTAGATCCAACTTTGCTATTAGCAGCTTGGCTGGCTTTAGCAGACTTTGCTTCTGTCGTTTTAGCTGATTTTCTCGCTTTCGCAGGTGTAGTCGCTTTATTAGTACTTGCCTTGTTTTTTGGCGTAGCTTCTACATGCTCTACCGTTTTCTCAGCTTTAGCATTAGCTTTCCCATTAGACTGAGTTGCTGGTTTAGGCGCTTTTTTCGCATACTTCGCAGCAGTTTGGTCGTTATTATCAGCTGGCTGTTTTTCTACAGTAGGCTCACGGCGGCGACGCTTATGCGGTATCGGCTCGTTATTCATACTGACTAGCGCCGGTGATCTTGCCACCGAACGAGCAGGATATGTATTAGCAGAAGAAGGTTTATCTTCTGACTGCTTGAAATCTGACTGCTTTGCCTTAGATTGTTGAGCACCACTTGAACGATCAACTTTAGTATCAGATTTTGTATCTTGATTATTTCGCTCTTTCTCAGCCGTTGCATGCTTAGTAGCTGCCTTGTTCTGCACAGGCTTTTGGCTATGCTTAGGCTTATCAGCACCTGATAGCTGCTTTTGTAATGGCGGCACAACTTTTTCATGCTCGATTATAAACAATGGCGCAGGCTTAGCATTATGGCCTTTGTTAGATGCTTTATTGCTACTACTAGCAAGAGACAACTGCTGTAACTGAGCAAGCTCATTACTGTCCTGCTTTACCTGTTGCGTGTTGTAACCCTTGTTTTTACTGCTATCAGATTGCTTGGCAGCTGTTGACTGACTTGCGGCGCGGCGACGGCGTGATGGAATGTTTGATGAATCGTTCACCACTGCCTGCTCAGTACTATGCTTTTCGGTAACATGCTTTTCATTACTGCCATTGGCTTTGCTACGCTTAGTATTGTTCTGATTAGACATCGACTCATCCGCTGTATTTGAATCTGGCTTTTGACGATTGCGTCCGCGCTGCCCTTTTTTATAAGCACCGCGACGAATATTTTCATCGAACTCATCGATCGCTTGCTGCTGCCCTTGTTCAGACAAAGTCTGATAAGTCTGCCACCAATCACCCATACCGTTGGTTGACTCTGATAACGGGTGCTCAGCATCACCGCACTGCTCACGTAATAATAAGAAGTCAAAGCCTGCACGAAAGCGTGGGTGCTCAGAGAGCTGAACGATTTGCTTGCTACGCGGGGCTGCAAGTTTTGGCTGCAATATCCAGATATCACGGATAAATTGCTCAGCAAATTTAGGGATAGCAGTCTTGATGCGTTGACGGTCGATGACCTTGCCAGCCGCATGCATTTGCGCTTCAGCAAAAGGCATATTGCGCTTTTTAGCTTTTTCTAACTGATGTAGATAGTTTTCCCATAACAGGGCTGCATAGAAAAACGCTGGGTTGATGCTTTTACCTGCGGCAATACGTTTATCGGTATTGATAGCCACCTGTTTCACTAAGGCACTTGGCTCAGAAGGTGGATAAATGATTAAGCTATCAATCGCACCCGACTCAAACAATAATGGCAACAGTGGCACTAGATAGCCGCCAGTAAACATCTTTTGCGTTTCATCATAAAGACGATGCGGTGATATTTGCTCAAGCAATGCCCAATTATCATCGTGGAACTGCTGAGACAACTCTTCATCAAACTCAAAACCTAATTTGGCTTTGAAACGTAACGCCCGCAATAATCTTACCGGATCTTCTTCGATACGTACGGGTGCATGACCTAATAGGCGGATGATCTTATTATCAATATCTTCAAGCGCACCGCAAAAATCATGAACCACACCTTTAAGTGGCTGATAATAAAGCGCATTGATAGAGAAATCCCGACGTGAAAAGTCTTGTTTAATATCGCCCCAAACATTATCACGCAAGATCATACCGTCTTGATTGGTATTAGCATCACTCGTTGGCGGGCCACGAAAAGTAGCGACTTCAATTAGCTCTCGTCCTGAATACACATGTGCCAATTGAAAGCGGCGACCGATAATGCGGCAGCGCTTGCCAAAGACGTCTTTGATTTCATGCGGCTTGGCATCAGTCACAGCGTCAAAGTCTTTTGGGCGCAGACCCAATAAGGTATCGCGCACACCACCACCAACGATATAGGCATCAAACCCAGCTCGGGTTAATGTGGCAATCACTTCAGTAATGGAATTGGGTAATTCAGATTTATTCAGTTCTAACTGCTTGGCGGCACGCTCGGCCATGCATCTACTCCTCGCCGGTATTCTTTAACCACCCCTGACCAACACAGCGTTTATCAGGCGGATGTATTCACTAGTTTAACAAATTTTGCGCGCAGTAGGTGCGTTATGACATTTAGTTACGTGCAATTTTGTCAATATTAGGATTAATTAAAGCAAAATAATGCCATTAATGTTGCACCCTTAAACGACTTCGATTTTTCTCAACGGTTTTTGCGCCGATACCTTTGACCTTTGCTAACTCATCAACCGTTTTAAAATCGCCAAACATGTCACGATATAAAATTATCGCTTGGGCTTTACTACTACCAATACCGTTTAGTGAAACCAGCTCACCTTCGCTGGCGCGATTGATATTGATGGTAGATTGATCGCGCGCTTCGGTTTTGGCATTCTCTTGTGCCAAGAGGTACTCATACGCACTTTGCGGATTATCAAAACAAGGCGCCGCATTCCCACTACTTGGCATCATAATAAGCAAAGCGAAGCCGAACGCAGCGTTCGTTATTAAGTTGATGAACGAGGCTTTATAATGAGCGCTCATGACGATCTTTCATGTCGTTTCGCCGCTTCCCATAGTGCATCCATCTCTGTTATATCGCTGTCCTCGACACGCTTGCCAGCAGCAGCTAATTGTTCTTCAATATAACCAAAACGTGACTTAAATTTATGCACACAAGTAAGGGTCGCTGTCTCAGCGTCAAGGTTCAATTTGCGCGCGACGTTGACCAGCGCAAACATACAATCGCCCAGCTCTTTTTCAATCTCTCTAATATTGGCTTTGCTTATGTCATATTTAGCAGCAGTGTTGGACTTCTCTGTCAGCTCAGCCTTTAACTCACTAATTTCTTCCTCAAGTTTTTCAAACGCTCCTGCTATGCCTTCCCAATCAAAGCCTAATTTTGACGCCTGCTTTTGTACATCCTGCGCTTGCATCAAAGCACTGCCCGCTTTGGTCTTATCTAAACGCCGCTTTGGTTTACCACGTGCCTCGCGCGCTTGCTGCTCCTCCGCTTTGATTTCATCCCAACGCTCCTTAACCGCCCCTTCATCCTTCAGGGTTTCAGCCTCAAATACGTGCGGATGACGGCGAATCAGCTTCTCTTGCAAAGTGGTAATGACATCGCCCATGTCAAAACGTCCTTGTTCAGCGTACATCTGACAATGAAAGATGACTTGCAGTAGCACATCACCAAGCTCACCTTTGATATCTTCGTCATCATCGCTTTGTACCGCTTCACCCAGCTCATAAGCTTCTTCAATCGCATATGGAATGAGGCTATGATTGCTTTGTTTTTTATCCCACGGACAGCCAGTACGCAATCTTGCCATCAGTGCCAACAGGTCATCAAGTTGCCCACTCGCTTCTGGAGTGCCTTGCACAGGTTCGGGTGCTGAAATTTTATTTTCTACAGTACTCATAAAGGATACTCTTATACTTTTAGTTGTTATTGAATATAATCGCCTTAACTTAATAACGATTTTGTCATTAGTGTAGCATTGAACGCTTAATAGCCTATAATTGTGCTATCTACTTCGTTATTTTACCACTGCTTTAGCGCAAGGAATCTTGTCATTATGTCTACTTCTGCGACCACTAGCTACCAGCCAGCAACTGAATTTCATCCTATTACGATTAGCTCATTTAAAGCTTATGATATTCGCGGTGAGCTTGGAGTAAGTCTTGATGAAAATATCGCTTACCGTATCGGGCGTGCCTTTGCGCAGATTTTATATCAGCGTTATAGCGCCGCTGATAGCTCAACTGAACTAAAAAACTTAAAACCTGCCATCGTTATCGGTAGCGATATTCGCCATGCAAGCGAGCAGTTAAAACAAGCGACGATTGCTGGGATTATAGATGCGGGTGTTGATGTCATTGATTTAGGCATGAGCGGTACAGAAGAAGTGTATTTTGCCACCAGTGATTATCAGGCCTTAGGTGGTATTGAAGTCACTGCCAGTCATAATCCTATTAACTATAATGGCTTAAAATTGGTGAAAGAGCATTCAAAACCAATTAGCGCTGATGATGGCTTAGCAGAGATTCAAGCATTGGCAGAATCAGGGCAGTTTAACACTGGTAACAAGTCAGGAAAATTACAGTTATTAGACGATAAAAGCGCTTATGTTAATCATGTCATCAGCTTTATAGATACTGACAAGCTCAAACCTCTGAAGTTAGTGATTAACTCAGGTAATGGCAGTGCAGGCCCCGTCGTTGATTTATTAATTGACAAGCTGGCACAAGCTGGCGCACCCATTGAAGTGATTAAACTGCATCATACGCCAGACGGCAGCTTCCCCAATGGCATTCCCAATCCTATGATTGAAGCTAATAGAGTGGCTACCCAGCAAGCAGTACTGGCAAACAAAGCCGATTTGGGCATTGCCTTTGACGGAGATTTTGACCGCTGTTTTTTATTCGATGAAAGCGGCGAATTTATTGATGGTAGCTACGTGGTCGGGATGTTGGCACAAGCGTTTTTAAACAAGTATCCAAGCGAATCCATCGTCTATGATCCCCGGGTAATATACAATACCGAAGCAGTCATCAAACAACATAATGGCAAGGCAGTCATCAGTAAGTCTGGGCACTCATTTATCAAGCAAGTCATGCGCGAGTCAGGTGCAGTCTATGGCGGCGAGATGTCTGCTCATCACTACTTCCGTGACTTTTTCTATTGCGACAGCGGCATGATTCCATGGCTATTAACTATTGAGCTATTATCCAATACTGGTAAGACGCTATCTGAGTTGGTCACTGGCTATATCAAAGCTTATCCCAGCTCAGGTGAGCTAAATTTTCGTCTCACCACAAATGACGCGCCAACCATCATCAGCGCTATCGAGGATAAGTTTAGCGCTGAGAACCCAAGCAAATCGACGCTTGATGGCTTAAGTCTCGACTTTGGGGAGTGGCGTTTTAATTTGCGCGCATCGAATACCGAGCCGCTGATCAGGCTGAATATCGAAACTCGTGGTGATGAGCAGTTATTAGCCGGTAAGATACGAGAAATAAAAGAGTGGCTTGAAGCACAAGGTGCTGTTTTAGCTTAAGAGTTTTTTGCGGAAAAATGTGAATTTAAAAAAGATAAGCGCCTGTTAACATAGATATTAACAGGCGCTTTTTATTGTTTAATAAAATTGTTTAATAAAGCAGGTTATTTAGCACGACCAATACCCATGTAGCCACCTACCAAACGCTCAACTTGCGTGCAGGTTAATGCGTTTTGCGCATCAAAAATAGGTTGCGCCGTCTTATTAATTTGGTTCACATCCAAGTCACTATTTAAAGGCCAGCTCATGATAAATAACGCTTGTGTATCAACCAATGGCGCATAAGGATCGTTAACCAATTCTAATAAAGGCTGCTGACCATATAGTGCCTGTAGTTCAGTACGCGCTTTGTCACTATAGACCAGCGTCTGAATATTATAAGACCATAGCAGCGCTAACAGGGGATGGATTGCAGACCCTACAGTACGCCCTGATCCCGACTTATAACTACCACCCCAAATCATCACGGTCTTGTTATCGATAAAGCCATCAAAATATTGCCAGAATTTACGGAATATCAGCTCTTTCTGATCTTCATTAATATGTATAACTGACTGTAGCAGTGGCATATCCACGCGGCTCGCCTGCCCCGACTGCTGTAATTGTAAGAGTTCAGTAGGCAGGGTATTACCACCAAAGCCCCAGCCCGCCTGCAAGTAACTGCTACCAACTCGCTCATCCAGACCCATGATGTGACTGACTTGTTGAATATCAATTTCATGGCTATCGGCAAGACGCGACATCTCATTCATAAAGCTAACCCGCGTCGCCAGCATACTCATGATACTGCTACGGGCAAACTCTATCGTAGCGATATCGGCACAATGACGAGCACGAGCTTGTTTCATCAAAGGTTGCAGCGCACTTAAATGCTGACTGCTGCTATTCGCAGTCTTTTCACCAAGTAGCCACAATGAAGGATTCAACATCGAGCTATAAGCATCACCGTCTTGTAAGAAGACAAACGGTATGTAGTATACCCACGCACGTTGCAAGCGTTGGGCGAGTGCTGAGATATGCCCTAATTGTTCAATGCCACTTATAATCACAGGCAACGTCTGCTGATGACTGTGATTGAAAGCGGTAATCCAGCTCTCCTCCAACCATACTGACTTTATACTGTCTAAAAATAACCAATAAAGCGCCACTTCTGAGCTTTGTTCGCGGGCGCTATCATCATCATTAAGATGAGATGCTTCACCTGTTATTTCATAGATCTGCAACAGATTATCAGCACTGCTTGGCAACGCTCGACTGATAATCTGCTCTTGCTGGTCATACATCTGCCATAGCGCCTGCAAATGACGCTCAAAGCTATATTGCTGCAACTGCTGCTCTAGCATCTCGACGTCTGCATATAAGTGTACAGTCTGACCTAAGCTTGCTAGCACCACGGCACTGGTAATAGCTTCGATACCATGACCAACAATCACACAAACTGCAGGATTTTTGGATTGATGAAGCAGTTGAACTGACATAGAGTGACCTTCAATATTTTTATACTAATAACATTATCTGATGAACATTAAGACCAACGCTTGATATGCTGCAAAAGCTGATCAGTAGAAGTATCAAATTGACCACTATCTTCTTGCTGCATAGCATAATGCACCGACTCAGCCATTTGCTTACCCATCTCTACGCCCCACTGGTCAAACGGGTTAATATCCCAAATACTGGCCATGACATAGACCTTGTGCTCATAGAGCGCAACCAAAGCCCCTAAGCTATGCGGTGTAAGCTCATCGATAAGTAGTGTCGTTGATGGCTGATTACCACGATAGTATTTATATTTATCCGCCTCAGTAACAGCATTGGCATCAGTATCTGCAATCGCAGCATTACCAAAGGCCAGCACCCGGCTTTGCGCCAGACAATTCGCTAACGACAGCTCATGTTGCTGTTGCAAAGAAGCATTGTGTACCTTATCACTATAACGACGCACGCAAGCGATAAAGTCGCAAGAGACCTGCTGCGTCCCTTGGTGTAGCAACTGATAAAAAGCATGTTGCGCGTTAGATCCTATCTCGCCCCACAGAATCGGACAGGTATCATAGTCAATATGATCACCGTGCTGAGTAACCGACTTACCATTACTCTCCATCTCAAGCTGGGTCAAGTAGCTGGGCAAATAGCTTAAACGTCCATCATAAGGCAGTACGGTATGGGCGTTCACTTGTAAAAAAGTACTGTTCCAAACGGCAAGTAAGCCTAACAATACTGGTAAGTTTTCGGCAAAATCAGCCTGCGCAAAGTGCTCGTCCATACTATGAGCGCCAGCCAATAGCGCTTTAAACCCCGCCATACCAATACGAATAGCAATAGCGAGTCCAATCGCTGACCATAAAGAAAAACGACCGCCAACCCACTCCCAAAGCTGTAGCTGATGCTCAGGGTGGATACCCCAAGCGCTCATCTTGTCACCATTAGCCGATATGCCAATAAAGTGGCGGCGTAACACACTGTCTTCCGTACCAGCGCGCAGCTTGGCGGTAGCAAGCAGCCATGACAGTGCTGTCTTAGCATTAGACAAGGTATCAATGGTACCAAAGGATTTGGAGGAGATAATAAATAAGGTGGTTTCAGGATTTAAGTGCTTGAGCAAATTATCAAGCTGGGTACCATCCATGTTCGAGACGAAGTGCACTTCAATATCAGTATCTGCCCACTCATCAAGCGCAGTGGTCGCCATCAGTGGCCCCAGATCAGAACCACCAACCCCGATATTGACCACATCGGTGATAGCCTTGCCTGAAAATCCGCGCCATATGCCACTACGGACACGCTCGGATAATCTGGCTACCTGCGCCAGACTACGATGCACATCGGCGACCACATTTTGCTCACCAACTTGTAGCGCTGCGGTCTCTGGCAGTCGTAGCGCCGTATGCAAAGCCGCACGCTCTTCGCTGGTATTGACCATCGCCCCTTGTAAGAGCGCTTTAATACGGGCAGATAAATCACAGCTATCAGCCAGACTCAACAGATTAGATAACACCGTCTCATCGATACATTGCTTGCTGTAGTCCATATATAGCGCACCCTCTTGCGTACTAAAGCGCGTCGCACGCCCATCATCTTGTGCGAACAATGTCGCAAGTGACCACGGCTGCGCCGCTAGCGTTTGCAACTGTTGCCAATACTTAGAGCTGCGAGCGTTGTTATATGCGCTATCTTCCTTGATACTATTCATTAGTGTTATTACCCATCAGCTATTCATCTTCTGCTAATTGTTGCTGGGCGAAATAGATAAAAGCCTGCATATATGAACGCATATCGCCAGCATCATAGCTATCGCCGCGCATCGTCGTCACATTAACCCCGTATTCGCTAATCAGCGCATCAATGGCATCGGTCAGCTGAATCTCACCGCCGACAGAGGCTTTGGTATTAGCCAAATAGTCAAAGATTTGATTGCTAAATACATAACGACCGACCACCGCTAAGTTAGATGGCGCATCTGCTAAGCTCGGCTTTTCTACAAAGCCTGCGACTTTAAAGCTAGCATTCACATCTGTTTTATCATCGATATCGCTCGCAGCACTAAACGCTTCATTTAATTGGGCAATACCGTATTTATGCACATCTTCATCGGCGACCTTATCTACCAATATTTGCGAATGACTATCTTTAGCAAAGGCATCAATCATAAAGGCCAAATTATCAGCAGACATATCAGTGGTAAACGGGTCAAGGACGACATCTGGTAGCAAGACAGCAAAATCATGCGCGCCTATAATGGGACGTGCTGCCAATACCGCATGACCCAACCCTAGTGGCTTGCCCTGACGTATCATCGATACCGTCACATCGTCTGGTAACCAGTTGAGACTATCGGCCAGCTCGTCCTTACCTTTATGACGCAATTGGTTATCCAGCTCGGCATTGATATCGAAGTAGTTTTCAATCGCACTTTTTTGCGCATGGCCAACCAGTACAATGTGCTTGATACCGGCAGCGATCGCTTCTTCAACGACATAATGAATGGCGGGGCGATTACCTAAAGGCAATAGCTCTTTCGGCACTGATTTAGATAGTGGCAGCATACGAGTGCCAAAGCCTGCGACGGGAATAACGGCGTGGGTGATATTTTTCATATATGTTTGGCTATATTCATAAGAAAAGTGAGTTTAAAGTTAAATCGATAAGTTAAAACAGCAAGCAATCATCCGTAGATGACGATAGCTCAATAAAGCTTAGGCTTCATTATAACCATTCGGATTCGTGCTTTGCCAACGCCAAGTATCCTGACACATCTCATTAATTGACAGTTTGGCTTCCCAGCCTAATAAATCTTTGGCTTTATCTGCACTAGCATAGCAACTGGCTATATCACCGGCACGGCGGGCAGAAAATTTATAAGGAATAGGCTGTTTAGAGACTTTGGTAAACGCTGCAACTAGATCTAAGACAGAGGTGCCTTTACCAGTCCCTAAGTTAATAGGCAAGAAGCCAACTGAGCCAGTTGTATCCGAACCGCTTTTAGAGCCGGCTTGTTGCTGTAAATAATTCAGCGCTGCGACATGACCTTGCGCCAAATCAGTGACATGGATAAAGTCACGTACACCAGTACCATCTACAGTAGGATAGTCATTACCAAAAATACTGAGCTTTTCAAGCTTGCCTACCGCTACTTGCGAGATATATGGCATTAAGTTATTCGGAATATCGTTAGGGTCTTCACCGATCTGTCCTGATGGGTGAGATCCTACTGGGTTAAAGTATCTTAAAGAAATCAGATTCCAGCTCTTGTCTGATACTGATAAGTCTTCTAAGATGTGCTCGACGGCAAGTTTGCTTTGTCCGTAAGGATTGGTACAAGAGCGCTTTGAGTTCTCATCGATAGGTACGGTTTCAGGATCGCCATAGACAGTCGCAGAGGACGAAAAAATTAGATTCTTGACATTATACTGTGCCATGACATCAAGTAAGGTGATGCTACCACTGACGTTATTATTATAATATAGTAAAGGTTTGGCAACAGACTCACCTACTGCTTTTAGCCCTGCAAAATGGATCACAGCAAAGAACTGATGCGCTACAAAGATTTGTTTGAGCATCTCGGCATCTCGCGTATCGCCTTTGATAAACTCAATCGACTGACCAATAAGAGTAGAGACACGGTTGATAGCTTCACGACTACTGTTAGATAGATTGTCATATACTACAATATCATAGCCTGCTTCATGCAGCGCAATACAAGTGTGAGAGCCAATATAGCCCGCACCGCCAGTTACTAATATCTTGTTTTTCATAAAATCAGCCGAGACGTTTTTAAAACATACATTTATTATAATTATAAAGGCAACTATACTGAGAATCGCACTATATTGCCAACACAATTCATCCAGTCTCTTAAAGATAAGATATTTCATCCACTAGGGCGCTAACCATACTATGAAATTCAATTCTTATATCCAGCCACTGTTATTAGGCTATTATAAGCACTATCGCCAGCCAAAGCAGCGTCTAGCGTTAGTAGTCGGTATGCTACCTTGGCAAGATATCGTTGGGGACTGGGTATTGGAGCAAGCGCATATTCAAATCCAGCGACATTTTAATAAACGTTACTTTGAGCTATGGTTAAAGCCCTTTATCAAGCGCGTCAATCCCGTTATTTACATCTGGGGTTATAAAGCACCTGATTATTTCATTGACTATATACGTGAACAAGATTTAGATGTGTTTTTTTTGGAAGATGGCTTTATTCGCTCAGGCCCTGACGATGAGAGCGGTGCTCCGCCATTATCTATCGTCATGGACAGTCAAGCGCCCTACTTTGATACCACTCGACCAAACGATTTAACAGATTTAATTGCCAATTTTGACTTTGAGCAGGACGGTTATGATGAGGCATTAGCACAGGAGATGCTCGATTATTACGTATCAAAACGTGTGAGCAAATACAATCATCAGCCCTATGTGGATGTCGCACCAATATATGGGGTTAAGAATAAGAAGCGAGTGTTGGTATTAGGACAGGTACCACATGATGATTCATTGAAATACGGTGGCGGCATTGGCATTACGCTGCTTAATGTAGTCAATAAAGCCATTGAAGAAAATCCTGAGGCGCAGATCATAATCAAACCGCATCCAATGACCCTTAATGACCCATCTCTTATCAACACGCTCACTGAGTTAGATTGTCTTATACTCATCCAATCTATTCATTTAGTGGATGCTTTAGAGACAATTGATCATGTCTATACGATTACTTCATTAGGTGGGTTTGAGGCATTACTCAGAGGAAAAAAGGTCACCGTATTAGGGCGACCGTTTTATTATGGTTGGGGGTTAACAGAGGATGAGAATGAGATAAGAATAAAGCACCTTCGGCATGTCTTGTTCAATCTAACTATTTATTATGTGCTATTAATAAGTTAACAATAAAAAATATTACTATGTCAATATCAGAGCTTTAACTTGAACCAAAATACAATGGCAATACTACAAATATAACTATAGTCTCTATATTTTAAAGTGTTCATTTTACGTAGCTCAGATTCGTTTAGTAGGTGACTAACTGTATCAAGAATACATCATATAAATCTTATAACCTAGTCTTTCATTATCTATTAATTTTTGTAAGGATAAAAAATGAGCAGTATAATTACTCTTGAGCAAACTCATATGGACTTGTTAATAAAGCATAAAGTTTATTTAAATTCTAAAGGAAACTATTCTAGTTCTTGGCTTAAGATTGGCAAACCTTACAATACTACAGGAAAAGCCCTAATTGAACCTTATTCTGGTATTTTCGTTGGACCAAGATTAGGTTCGGTTGGCTCATTCTCTTATACAAAAAGCTATTTCCCACCTCAAGATTTGAAAATAGGACGTTATTGTGCTATCGCAGAAAATGTAAAGATTATGGGGTCAAGCCACCCCGTCGATCGCTTAAGTATGAGTGGTTTCTGTTACTCGAGAGCTGCACCATTTGGAATATTTGAAAAAGATATCAGCATAGATTTTCCAAAAAAGCCTCCTGGACTAAAAATAAACTTCGCCTTTGCCACCATTGGTAATGATGTGTGGATTGGTGAGGGTGTTCTTTTAAAAAGAGGTGTTACTATAGGCAATGGCGCGGTAATAGCAGCTAGGTCTGTTGTTACTAAAGATGTTCCACCTTATGCAGTAGTAGCAGGTTCACCCGCAGTAATTAAAAAATATAGGTTTAGTGATGACTTGATTGAAAATCTTCTATCGTCGGAATGGTGGAAATATAAATATACAGACTTTAAAGGCTTAGACTTCTTAAATCCGGAAATCTTTGTCTCTCAGTTAGAAGAATTGAAGGTTAAAGGAGTAATTGCATCATTAGAAGATTCAGCTATAGACTTACATCATGAGTTCAGAAAGATTTCAACACCATCCACTCAATCGTCAATAACAGATTATCAAAATCCAATAAACCTAGGCATCTTGATTAATAAGAAAGATTCTTAAAGTTTTATTAACACTAAAACCATTCCAAAAACAAGAGACTTAGAATGGAAGAATATTACAAAACCCAAATAGAGATTATTAAAACTCAATCAGAAAAACTTTTCAATTCTGAAAGTTTAACCAGTTATTTTTATCTAATCAAGACTGTCATAGTTGACGAAAGACTTTCACTAGGCGAAAAAAGAAATTTAAGTTCAAAATGCTTTCTACTCATTGGCGATATCTACAGGTTACTTGGTAAAAGCAAAAAAGCTAACTGCTCATACATCGCCGCATTAACAATACGACCTGACTACTACACCCCCTACTACAATTTAATAACATACAAAAAATTGTTTCAGTGTTCATATACTTGGTTAAACACTAATCTATTTCTATATCATACTGTGTCTACAGCACTATCTACGTTAGAATACGAAAAAACTAATAAATATATTAGACTAACGAATAAACATATTCAAAGATTCAAAATATGTAAAGCTCGGATACATCTAGAGCTAAACTCAAATAAAGCGAGTTCTGAGTTTTACAATGCTTACATAGTCGATCCAGAGACAAAAAAAGGACTACTATGGCTTGCGTACTTTAATTTATGGAGTCAGAATTTTGAGCAAGCCATAGAAAAATACAACACCTTACTTGAAAAATTTCCTAACGACTCCGATTCTTTTAATGGGTTATTAAGAACTTACTGTGAAGTAGGGGATTATAACAAGGCATACGATGTATTTTTAAAGGATGAGAGTAACATAAATGTTAACAGTTTAGTCTTACGTAATATGTACTTTGGAATTGGTAATTTCAAAAAAGGATGGATGTACGCTGCTGATAACAAAACGTCTAAGACTTTAAAAAACAGTAAAGAATTAAACTATAACAATGAATTAGAAAAGCTTAACCCTCAACAAGAGACACTGGTTCTTGCAATATGGGGTCCTGGTGATGAGATTCGATGGTCAACCGTTTATAACGAGGTTAACTCAAAAATAAGAAACTTTAAAATAACTTGTGAACCTAGACTGCTATCTCTTTTTCAGAGATCCTTCCCTAATATTAAGTTTGTACCTTGCTATAGATCAGTAAGAGGTAGTATTAGCTCAGAAAATATAAATAAATATTGCAATCTTCCTACCAAGTTTCTAAGTACCGCGTTAGACAACAATACCTATAACGAAATAAAGAAAGAAACACAACTGATCACAAACTTAGATATATTGAAAAATCTAAGGTCTAATATTTCTGACTTTAGTAATAGTGCTACATTAAAAGCAAATCCTGATTTAATAGAGCACTGGAAAAAAAGACTATCACTTTACTCGAATAAAAAGCTAGTTGGAATATCGTGGAAGAGTAGCTTGAGGAGCTTCACAAGAGACATTCATTATTTAGATGTGACCCAAATGGAGCCTATATTTAAGACCGAGGATGTATTATTCATCAATTTACAATATGGCTCATACGAAAATGATATAGAGTATGTAAAAAACAACTACTCTATAGATATTATCAACTTTCCAGAGTTGGATTTAATGAATGATTTTGAAAATGTGGCTGCCCTACTCTCTTGTTTAGATATAATAGTATCACCATGTAACTTCATTATTGAACTGGCTGGTGCGCTAGAGGTACAAGGGCTTATGTTTAGTAATACTAGTGATGTTAATTGGAGAATTGATGCAGCTGGAAACGATATTTGGCACTCTACAATCAGCCATGTTACCGCAACTCCCCTAGGAAATAAAGAAAGCCTAGTATTGAAAATAAGAAATACTTTGCAGTAATGACTTTTCGAATCTTAAATCAAAGTATAATTAATTATCTTACTATATTTCATTTACTATTCACATATAGTCAGCTGAAAGTAAAACTGTTATATCTTTAAAAGCGCTACTGATATAAATTTTACTTGCATGCTGCGTCCCCAGAGGCTGCGCAAAACTCATTCTAGTAGCGCTATGTTCTTTTTAGGGCGAATCTACTATAGCGACCATAAGAGTACATATGACTACGAAAAACACTGTAGTATTTCATCACTTCTAACTGCTAATTTTTTAAAACCAATTTCATTAAAAGCTTTTAATTGAATTTTAGCCTCATTAAACCTAATATTTGTTGAAGAGCGTGTAGCGAATTTATATTTTAATGCAAATGGTGCTTGAGTAAGATAAACTGTATAAGCCTCACTTTTTTCAAAGAACTCGGAACTCATTTCTACTTCAACCTTTCCTTCTAGTATATTGCAATAATGAGGTCTATTCTTTGGTAGATAAACATCTATAGGATAGTTGTATTTAGCCCAGTCATCGCAAGCTATGACCTTCCTGCCTTGTGCACCTAACTCTGCTATTGATGAACCATTCCAACATATAAATACATCTACGTATTCGAAGAGATCTTGTAAATTCACACCCAGATGAGGTAAAAGCACTGTATTTCTAAGAGAGTCTTTACTCTTAATCATATCCAAGAAGCCTTCAATTGGCTTACCAGAAATTTCAGTTTTTAATTCATGCGGATGAGGTTTAATTAGCAATAAATTATCACTATTTTCAATAGTTTCAACTGAATGATTTAACCAGTCTCCCATATCATTATGTGCAGGTCCTCCTTGATAAGGTACGGCTAAATCATAAGGTATTTTACCTATAGCACAAAATATTTTTTTACCACTCGCCTTTGCAAGTTTCAGCCTTGAATATAATTCATCAGTCTTCAAGCTTGGCTCTACCGTTCCAGATCTTTTCATCGAAGTTAATACAAGTCTTTCAGAATCCCAATAATCTTTGAAGGCGATATAATAGTCTTTATACCAAGTTTCAAAACTACTATAACTTCCAAATGCAGGAATACTAGGATAAGCTTGCTGGGAGTTATTCATAAATGTTAAAGTTGATAAAGGTCTACCACCAACATTTGACTTCCAATTCTCATAACTTGAACTTAAAGTAACATGTGAAAATTCATTGCTATGATTGACTGCAAATGTTTTGAGCGCAAACCAAGGCACAAAATGCGCCTGAGTGCTAACTAAAATTATTTTTAATTTTTTCTCAATTGCAACTTTACGTACTTCTTTTAGAGCATATATAACTCTATCTATCTGTATTAACCACATATTAAGATATGTTTTAGCTACTGGAAGGTGCCAAGGCACATTAAACACCTTAAGAACTCTACTAACTCGTTCATACATCCCTTGGTAATAATTGATACCATCCAACTTCAAAATTGAATTTTCTAGATCAACTAACCAACCCTTGTTTAAAAGCTCCTTTGGTTCTGAAGGAACTCCTACACAGCTCATAAAATCTGAAGATAATGTTACTGAAAATGGCCATTTAGGAACTGTATGACTAATTTGATAATGCTCTTCTAAATTAAAAAACTTATAATTAGAGTCATAAAGAATTTTGGAAATGCCAGACATCATAGGAGCAGTAATACGGCATTGATTTAATGCAAATAAAACAACATTATTATTTTCTATACATACACTGTCATCGCAATTACTCACTTCACTATCAAACCCTGATACAGATATAGCATAGGCTTCATTTAATGCCTTTTGATTTTCAATGTCATTTTCAGTGTTTTGACTTTGAATAACTCTAGCTAAATAATTAATATTATGACCATCACTATACTTTAAATTTCTCAGTCTTTTTTTAATCGATGGCAATATTTTTATTTTTTCTTTAAAAGAAACAAACGTCAAAACATTAAGTAAATTATATATATCGCCTAAATGCATGTTATTAATTTTGTCTAAAAAAGGCTGTTCTATATTAATATATCCAAGCTGCCCTGTATCAATTTTATATTTGATCTTTGATAGACGCATAGAGACAGACTCTATTTCGACTACTGTAGAGAAGCGCTCATGAAAATAAGGAAACTCTTGAATATGATTAAATATTACGGGTAAGAAAGGTGTTATATCAACCTTAAAAGGAGCGTTGGCAGTTGGAATATAAAACCAATCTTTAAATCTAACAACATCATCGGTTTTAAAAAGTTTTACTGATAAGTTCACAAAAACATAAAATATTTTTTTAAAAAATATGTCTTGATTTTGAATGAATAATCCTTTCCCAACCGTCTGGTTACTCTTATTCGATAAATATACTTTAATATCATCATGAATTTTATAGAGATTTTTTAAATGCTCGTCATCTTCATCAACAATATTTATACTAGCAAAAGTATAGCTATGTGCTAATATGTCATATCGATTTAGAAAAAGACTGTAACCGTCCTTAAATGATGAGCGAGAATAGACATAGGCTTCTCTTGCTAAATAATTTAATGCGTTTGCAAGTGATTTTCTTGAACTCTTGTAATAGGATTCATCTATTTTCTGCCATTCCGCTAAGTTTTTAACCGGACCTTGCTTTTGAATTAAACTCTCAATACCAAGTTTCAGAGTTTGCTCTAAATCATCATAGTATTCATCAGGAAATATTAATCCCTTTTGATCAAGAAAACGCTGATTAGCGTAACAGTACATGCCTGTCAGGTTACAAACTGCCGAGCACCACCCGTCAAACCTCGTAATAGTAAAGTCATTGCTATCAAAATCCTGTACCCTACTTAACAGCTCAAAATGTAAAATCTCAAATGATTTTTGGAACTGATGTTCATTTAGTTTAATGATAGAGTTTGAGACATCTGCTAATAACTCTTTATCATTTTTCTTGAGGTCTGGAATTAGTTCAGTTAATTTAAAATCAATTGAGCTAAAATTTATTTTCAAGAAGCTTTCAGATGTATCAATCATCTGAAAGCTTCTTTTTTTATAAGTATCTACCAAAGATTTTCTAGGATTTTGGAAGAGTTTCTTTAATTTTCTTTTCACAGAGTTATATACCTACGTAGTTGTCAGTCTCAACATATGAGATCTTTAGAGAGCGGAGTACCTTTTTCAATGTTGGTTTTACTTTTACTACCTATAATCTTGTCATAAAACTTTGGTTTTAAACCTAACCCGGGTCTAATAGACCTAACATTTTCAGAAGTAAACCTTTCACCTTTTTCAATATCTTTCACAACATACAGGGATCGACGGAATTGTAAATTCTTACTTTCTTCACCTTTATTCCCGTAACTAACCTTTCCTAACGCCTCCCAAGCAATCTTACTTTCACTACATAACTGTCTTAAATCCTGTGGTTCTAAAGAAAAACTGTCATCAGCTCCCCCACCATTCCTATCCATAGTGAAGTGTTTTTCAATTACTTTAACCCCCAGTGCCACACTAGCTATAGCTGTAGTATTACTAATCGTATGATCAGAAAGTCCAATCATTACACCAAACCTTTTTTGCATATCGAGTATCGTTTTTAGATTGTAATCTCGGGGGTCAGCTGGGTAACCACTCACACAATGTAAAATCACCAAATCTTGACAACCAAACGTTTTAGCTGCTTCTATAGCCTCCTCAACTTCTTCTAGGTTGGCCATACCAGTTGAGATAATCATTGGTTTTTTAGTAGAGGCTACGTATTTTATAAGTGGTATATCAATCGCTTCAAAAGAAGCAATTTTATAAGCAGGCGTATTTAAATCCTCAAGAAGATCAACTGCCGTAAAATCAAATGGACTACTAAAGATTGTAATACCTTCTTCTTTAGCATGTTCAAATAAGGGTTTATGCCAATCCCATGGCATCTCAGCACTTTTATAAAGATCAAATAATGTTTGACCCTCCCAAAGACCTTCTTTGATTAAAAACTCAGGCCTATCTGACTTAATTGTTATTGTTTCAGCAGAATAAGTTTGTAACTTAACAGCGTCTGCACCACAATTTTTAGCTTCTGATATTATTTTTTTTGCATTGTCTATTGAGCCATTATGGTTCGCCGACATCTCTGCTATGATATATGGAGGATGATTTTCATCAATCTTTCTTCCTAAAATATTCATTATTTTTATCCTAATTTCTAATATGTTATGCAGTACTACCTGCATCTACAGTAATATTTGACCCTGTAATACTTTTAGAGCTATCTTTCAATAAAAAAGAAACGACATCTGAAACATCTTCTACACTCGCGAGCCTACCGAGAGGACTACGTCGAACTATACTTTTCAGCTTATCCCCTTCAAGACCCTCAGTCATCTTAGTCTTCATATAACCAGGTGATACTGTATTCACAGTAATATTGGCCTTACCAACTTCTCTTGACAATGATTTAGTAAACCCAGCTAAAGCAGCCTTGGAAGCTGCATATACAGACAATCCATTAAATCCTGTTGAAGCAATTATAGAAGATATATTTACAATTCTTCCTTCTTGGTTTAACAACATAGACCTTACTAAATACTTGGTGAGTAGAATAGGAGCTTGAATATTGACTTTTAACATTTCTTCAATATCTGTCTCATGCATAGTAGCAAGAATCCCATCATTTCCTAATGCAGCATTATTAACAAGACCGTAAATTCGGCCATATTTTTTATTTATATCTTTAGCTAAACTTTTAATATTATCAGTGTTACAAAAATCATAACTTATAAACTTTATATTAGAAGAAACCTGAATTAGTTTCTCCAAATCTTCTGAGAGGGTACGACCTATCGCAACAACTGTGTAACCTTCTTCAGAAAGCCGATCAACAATTGCTAACCCTAAACCTTTAGTACCACCAGTAACTACTACCGTCTTATCATTCACAACAATATCCTCTACTTCATTAACGTATTAGTTTGCCTGTAGAGTTATACTCTAATGCACCGACATAAGATATCAATGCTGGTACTTTGTAGCCTTCTAAAGAAGATTTACAAAGCTCAATTATTTCCTTTTTTAGAAGTTTTTTATCTACAGATTCATCTTTTATGACAACTTTTGCTTGTACTAATTCGCCTATCAGTGCACTCTTTTTAGGTAAAACTAAAACATCCTTAACTTGTGGATGGTGTCGTATAACTTCTTCGACTTCTTCGGGTTGTACTTTGCTACCCCCAATATTTATAGCTCCATTACTTCTACCTTTAAATAGAACTCTGTCGTCTATTATTTGAACTAGATCCTGCGTATCAATAAACCCGTCAGCGTTAACTCTTTCATTCATTGCTTTACCAGACGCACTTGCTCGAGGTTTAATCAGTAAATGTCCCTCATTAGAAACTTTAAGCTTTACTTTTGAGTCAGTACTTTCTTCTAACCATTCGATAGGAAAGCCTGCTTTACCATCTTTAACTGAAAAACCAACTCCAGCTTCAGTTGATGCATAAATATGAGTGATTTTAGCGCTTTGAAAGGTTTGTAGTAACTGATTCAATAGAGTCTGATCAACAATTTCACCACCTATGCTAATGACTTTTAACCTTAAATTACTATTGGGTAGCATTAGTAATTTACGCCACCATGAAGGGGTTGCCGAGAGAGCGTTTACCTTTCCCTCAATATAGGTAGAGATTTGCTCGTTGAAATTGTTAGACGATGGAATAACAAGCTTAGAACCAGATATTAAAGATTGTAATAGGACTTGTAGGCCTGCAAATCTTGTCGGTTCATAAACTAAGCCCCAACAGTAATCTTTACCTCTAGATATATCTTGTTTTGTTGTTGATATTAAACTTCCTAAAGTGTGATAAATTAACTTTGGTGTTCCAGTAGTACCTGACGTAGCCAGAATCCAATTTGTTTTAAGCTTGTTTGAAGCTGCAGTTTGTACCTTAGTTTCAGGTATACCAGACTCATTCAAATTACTTAGTGATTTTCCGTCAAATAAATAAGCACAACTACTTTCTTTTATTAAAGCTGCAGCTATATCACTATTTAAGGAAGGTGGTAATATCAAAATACTTTTAGCGAAGCCATCTAAAGCTATTAATGATTGAATATATGTTAGCGAATCACTAATACAGACTGCTACATCCTGATTAAATAGATCCTTGAGAGTTCCAGCTCTCAATTCGTGAGCACAATCAATTAACTCACCAACGTCAATAAGCTTATCATTGAACGATACTAACGGTCTATCAGACTCTATCCTACTTATAAGAAAGGCTAGATTGCTTTTTGTTGATTGATTAATTTCTTTCATATATCTTTACAAATTCTGCTAATGTACGAGGGTAAACGGCATCATCCATTTCACTAAACGGGTCAAAATCCAACTCTTCTTCTAGTGTAGCCACTAAAATTGCAAAACCGAGTGACGAGAGACCACTCTCAAGTAAGACAGTTTCATCATTCAGATTATCTACAAGTTCACTATCCGTTTGCTCAGCTACCTCGTTGATTTTATCAATAATAAGCTGCTTTAAGTCGTTCATTTACATGCTCCTATCTATACGATTTTGATTCAGTTATTTAATAATACTATAGCCCTATCCCGCTTTAAGATAAAAGCTTACCCTTAAAGAAAATGTGATTTGCCGCGTGTCTAAACTTTATTGGGAACTTATCAAGTACGTTGTCTCTATTTTTTTCCCAAGCTTCCCTCGAGTATTTATACACTATAGCATTTACTTGTTTACCATCTCTTATAGCATTAGTTTCCTTAATATAAGATTCTGGATACTCAAATGTTTGATGCATTTGTTGAGGTGACTTATTAAACTCTAGAACCTCGGCCTCTAGAAGCTCAACACCAATACCTTTAAAAGCATAATCAAGAGCTGCTACTGCTAAAATAATACCTGAACCAGGCCAAACTCTCTCTTCTCCAAGATAGCATCCCCATTGACAATCCTCATTATTTATAGATGTAAAACTTAAGCAGCCAATCGGTTTATCGTTTTGGAAATATACAAAATACTCCCTACTTGGGTCCTCAACCATTTTCTCAAACCACTCCACCTGTTGATCTCGACCAATTATATCAGTGGAATACATATTATTTCTTATTCGTGGTTCATTCCTCCAACCACGAACTAGCTCAAGCAACTCATAGGTAAAAGGTTTAAACTCATTCTTTGGATATTTCATAGCATTGCTCAATTAAGTATATAACTTCTATTCAAATACTCTATAGTCTTATTAACTACTAACTCACACCCATTTCCTGGAACTATCTGCTTTAGTAGCTCTGGATCAGAAATCAGGAATGAATCACTTTTAGACTTTGCGATTGTATATAATATTTCTAAATAATCCTTTGAAGCTATTTCATTTGATTCACCTATAAATGATACATATCCCAGACTATCTAGGTACTTTGAGGCTTCGAGTTGATTTTCAGCAACAGAGACTATAAAGGATTGTACACCTAAACACATTCTCTCCCATACTGAAGTACCACCTGCACCTATCGCGTATGAACACTCTGCCATACGCTCAGCCACATTATCGATATAGTCAAATATCTCTACACTTTGCAAGTTCAAAGTTTTGAAGTGCTTAATCTTTTCTATATGCTTATTTGCCTTACC
Source organism: Psychrobacter sp. P2G3 (assembly GCF_001593285.1). Classification (NCBI taxonomy): domain Bacteria; kingdom Pseudomonadati; phylum Pseudomonadota; class Gammaproteobacteria; order Moraxellales; family Moraxellaceae; genus Psychrobacter; species Psychrobacter sp. P2G3. Next base: position 154,685 of record NZ_CP012529.1, on the reverse strand, counting down.
TGCTACAACATATATTTTTAACCCTGATAATAAATCTGAATCTTTATTATTGAAATCAACAATTGCATCTAATAGTTTAAATGACTCTCCTGTAGGGTCACTTCCACCAAACATTGCTATAACGCTTTTATTAGAGACTTTAACCTGAGAGTGATACTCTAAAAACTCTTCTCGCAATAATGCGAAAGACGGGCCAAACAAACACAATACATCTATTCCTATTAATCCTTTATATCTTACAGATGAATTATTATGTAAGTTTGTATCAAGAAGGATGTTTGCCGAGTGCTTCCGGTTAGCTAAATCATCAATAATCAGAGTTTTTGTATCGTAAATACTTTTGATCCCTTCTTCCCATTTATAGTCCAGACCGTAATGATCTACAACAAATAGGTCTACCTTTCTTATATTATTACTGCTAAGTATATTTACTGTCTCTAATAAATCCTCTTCCCAATTATTGACTAAATTCTCACAAACTGGTCTCTCTCTAATATGCTTGACATCAATTTGTAACAAGTTAACCTTTTTATTAGCAAATAAGCTCAGCAAAGTAGATGGCAATTCATTAGTTATAAATACAATTTTATAATCGGTTTTGTCAAGATACCTCTTAGCTAATGTTAAACACCTCACTAAATGCCCAGTTCCAATTTCAGAAGAAGCATCTACTCGAAAAGCAATATATGTACTCATTAAAGGTTACTATCTTTTATTAAAGTTTGAAATAATGCCTCAGCTATTATCCAATCACTTGGAGTATCAATATCTTGAGCTAAATACTCTGGTATTACTATTGGATAGACTCTATTTAAAAAAACTCTAGCATCTTTTCTAAAGAACTCAGGTGTAGACCAATATATTTGTCCAGCATCATGATAAAAAGGTTGTAAGTCTTGACTTCGTGCCTCTGAAGCTGCTTTTTCGCGCATTACCAGAGTACTAGTTTCATCATCTATATACATAGCCTTTTGAATAGGCGCTGAATAGTTAGTCACGGTAGCTGCATAGTCATACTCTTCACAACATATAGCCTGATACCCCGATTGAATGATATTTTTGTTAATAAATGCAGCTGTAGCATATATACAACATACATAATCAAAGACGATATCTTTTTCCTCAAACCAATCTAAACAGTGCGAAACTACAGCATTAGTTCCGACGAAGTCATCCGAAATTTCTTGTGGTCGAATAAATGGAACGCTTGCTCCATATTTCTTTGCGATATGTGCAATTTCGTGATCATCAGTAGACACTACAACTTCACTAAAACATCCACTATTGATAGCGGATTCTATAGCATAAGCAATGATAGGCTTATCACAAAACTCTTTTATATTTTTTCTTGGAATTCTTTTACTTCCACCTCGTGCAGGAATGACTGCAATATTAGCCATGGTTCAATATACTCCTCAGAGTTTGAGCGATATAAGCTTGCTGCTCTTCTGTCAAATCGGGATACATTGGCAAACTAATCGCCTGAGAATAATATAACTCCGCTTCAGGAAAGTCGCCCATCTTAAACCCTAGTTTCTGCTGATAGTAGGGCTGTAAATGCACTGGAATATAATGCAGATTTACACCAATATTAGCAGCCCGCAACTCATCGAAAACCTCTTTATGAGATTTTTGAATCTGGTTGGTTTTGAGACGTATTACATAGAGATGTAATCCCGAATATCCATCTGAATGCTGATAAGGCGTTATTATGGGTAGCTCAGCTAATAAGCTGTCATAATTTTTGGCAAGCTGATGACGTTTATCAGTGATAGTGCTGAGACGCTTTATTTGTGATACACCTAATGCAGCCTGCATTTCAGTCATGCGATAATTAAATCCAAGCATGACTTGTTGATAATACCAAGAACCATCTGGTTCGTTAGTCATCAACTCAGAATCACGTGTAATACCATGACTGCGTAGCAAGTCCATCTTTTGTGCTAAATATTTACTATTAGTCGTAGCAACACCACCTTCAGCAGTCGTAATAATTTTGACTGGATGAAAGCTAAATATGGTAATATCAGAATACTGACAATTACCTATTGGCTCATCTTTGTACTTACCACCTATTGCGTGTGATGCGTCTTCGATAATCGAAAAGCCATACTCTTTAGAAAGCTCATAAATCCCTTCCATATCACAAGGCTGACCACATAAGTGTACAGGAATAACTACTTTGGGTAGTTCCCCTTCTGCTTTAGCAATTTGCAGCTTTTCCCTTAAAGCTTGAGCACATAAGTTGTAAGTCTTAGGGTTAATATCTACAAAATCTACAATAGCGCCACAGTACAAGGCACAGTTTGCTGACGCTACGAATGTAATAGGTGTCGTCCAAACAATGTCGTCTTTGCCAACATCTAAAGCCAAACATGCTACATGCAAAGCAGATGTTGCACTATTCATTGCCAAAGCATATTCAACATTGCACTGCTCTTTGATAGAGTTTTCAAACTCAGGAACCTTTGGCCCCTGAGTAAGAAAATCCGATTCTAATACCTCTACAACGGCATTAATGTCTTCTTTAGTGATATTTTGGCGACCATACGGTATGAAATTCATTATATTTTACCAATTCTATCTTTATTTTCTTGTATCCAAGACTCAAGCTCTTTCCTTGGCATCCATTCAGTATTGTTATCACTTGAATAAACAAAACCTTCTGGGACTTTTTTGCCATCTTTAACACGTTCTGGTGAATTACCCCAGTTGTTAATGGTAGGTAATATCTTAAAGTGCTCAGCGTACTCATAAGTATAGTAAGAATCTTCAGCACCGATCATTTGCTCATGTAATTTTTCACCCGGTCTAATGCCTATAATCTTAGTTTGAGCTTCTGGTGCTACAGCTTTAGCAACATCCATAATATTCATTGATGGAATTTTCTTAACGTAGATCTCTCCACCTTCCATGTCTTCAAAAGCATGCCATACAAGCTCTACACCTTCTTTTAAAGTAATCATAAAACGTGTCATACGGTCATCTGTAATAGGTAGCTCACCTTTCTCTTTAATCGATAAGAAGAATGGAATAACCGATCCACGTGAACCCATGACATTGCCGTAACGTACTACAGCAAATTGTGTAGGATGCTGACCACTATAAGCATTTCCTGCTACAAACAATTTATCAGAGGTAAGCTTCGTAGCACCATATAGGTTAATAGGGCTACTTGCCTTATCAGTTGATAATGCAACTACTCGCTTTATGCCTTTGTCTATACAAGCATCAATTAAGTTCATAGCTCCATGTACATTGGTTTTTACACATTCAAAGGGATTGTACTCGGCAGTTGGAACAATTTTTGTAGCAGCAGCATGTACAACATAATCGACCCCATCTAGTGCTCGATAAAGCCTTTCTTTATCCCTAACATCGCCAATAAAGAAACGCACGCGTGGGTCATCTTGAAAAAGCTTAGCCATTTCCCATTGCTTCATTTCATCACGCGAAAATACGATAATTTTTTTAGGGTTATACTTTTCAAGTGTCATTGGAATAAATTTATGACCAAAAGAGCCTGTACCACCAGTTACTAAAATTGTTGAGTTACTTAACATTTATTCTTAACCTTAATTCACGTAATATTTAAATAAAAACACTCAATTGTAGAAGTGTCACTATACTTTTTCAAGATAATTTTAATAGTCGCTTAATATACTTATTTCGACATTTTTATCTAGTAATTCTTTTCACGTCTTGAGAATGTTATATAGGTTAACATTATATGAGATATGATTGTTTTCTAACAATGCTTCTTTAACTACGCTTTAATTGGGGATATAACAGTAACAGCATGATTTATTTGCTTGTTTCGGATATTGTAAGTATCTATCAAAACAATATTCCAAGAGCTGTTCCTATACAGTTCTTTATGAATAATTTTTAAAAGATCATACTATCCTACCTATGCAGCTCTATACAGGTATGTGAGCCAATATAACCAGCGCCACCAGTTACTAAGATCTTGTTATTCATGACAATTCGCTACAATAAAAACACCTCATTGTAGGGTTGTAGCAAAGTTTTTTCAAGGTGTTAATCTAGTTAATGTAATGGCTCAGATACACGCTATTTGTGGGTTTATTTGCTTTTGCGAGTTTAAGCTTTGACTAGTAAGCTCTACGAAATATTCATATTTGTGAATATAAGTATATTTAATACTAAAATTTAATGTAAAAAATATCTTATACATAGGATAAAGTACCGATTATCGCCATTAATAGCTATTCCATCCAAGTTATCGTAGCAATATATGTATGATGATACTGAGTGAGGTTTTTCTAAATTTGGTTTAAGATGTACTAAACACACTTTCTCCAACCAAAAAAAACACCCCAATGTAGGAGTGTTTCTTTTAATGTTACTTTAAGCTTATATATTAGAGCTAAAGCTATATTACCAACCAGTAACTTCTTTTAGCTTATCACCGATTTTAGCTGGATCACGAGTATACGCGATGCCTGCATCTTCAAAGGCTTTGAATTTCTCTTCAGCAGTACCTTGACCACCAGAGATGATCGCGCCAGCATGACCCATACGCTTGCCTTCTGGAGCCGTTACACCAGCGATGTAACCAACGACTGGCTTAGTCACGTGCTCTTTGATATAAGCGGCTGCTTCTTCTTCAGCAGTACCACCGATTTCACCGATTAATACGATGGCTTCGGTTTGTGGATCATCTTGGAACAGTTTTAGTGCGTCAATCTGGTTCATACCAGGGATAGGATCACCACCGATACCGATACAGGTTGATTGACCAAAGCCGAGCTTAGTCGTCTGCGCAACCGCTTCATAAGTTAGCGTACCAGAGCGTGAAATGATACCTACTTTACCTGGCAGATGGATATGACCTGGCATGATACCGATTTTGCACTGACCTGGAGTGATAACGCCTGGGCAGTTAGGACCAACCATACGGACGCCGTCTGCTTCTTCGATATAACGCTTAGCTTTTAGCATATCGATCGTTGGTACGCCTTCAGTAATCACAACGATCAGCTTCACGCCTGCATCTACTGCTTCAACGATAGAATCTAGTACGAATGGTGCTGGTACGTAGATAACTGAAGCATCAGCTTGAGTAGCTTCCATAGCTTCACGCATAGTGTTAAATACTGGTAGGCCTAGGTGCGTTTGACCGCCTTTACCTGGCGTTACGCCGCCGACGACTTTAGTACCGTATTCGATGGCTTGTTCAGAGTGGAACGTACCATTTTTACCAGTGAAGCCTTGTACCAATACTTTGGTATCTTTATCAATTAATACACTCATTGTTTATTCCTTGTATTCGGTTGTCTTGTAATAGCAGTTTGCTAGCTTACATATCGTTAAATGTTAACGACTTGTCATCAACTAAAACTGCTACTACGCTTTGACTACTATGTTTAAGCACCTATATTTAAAGAACTGTGCTTTAAATACATTATGCTTGAACAGCGTCGACAATTTTTTGAGCAGCGTCTGCTAGGCCTTGGGCTGAAGTCAGTTTTAGACCAGACTCTTCTAGGATCTGTAAGCCTAATTCAGCGTTATTACCTTCTAGGCGTACAACAACAGGTACTTTTACGTCAACTTCTTTGACCGCAGCGATAATAGCTTCTGCAATCATGTCACAACGTACGATACCGCCAAAGATGTTGATTAAAACGCCTTCAACACTGCTGTCTTCTAGAATGATTTTGAACGCTTCAACAACGCGATCTTTAGTTGCCCCGCCGCCAACGTCTAAGAAGTTAGCAGGCTTGCCGCCATACAATTTGATGATGTCCATCGTAGCCATTGCAAGACCGGCACCGTTTACCATACAACCGATATTGCCTTCTAGGGCAACATAGTTTAGGTCAAACTCAGCGGCTTTTAGCTCACGCTCATTTTCTTGAGTCTTATCTTGTAGAGCTGCAATTTTTGGTAAACGATATAAAGCGTTTGAATCAATACCGATTTTGCCATCAACACAAACGATCTCGCCGTTTTCACGAACAGCTAGCGGGTTAACTTCAAGTAAAGCAAAGTCGTTTTCGATAAATGCTTGATAAGCACCAGTCATGATTTTTACAAACTGATTGATCTGCTTGCCTTCAAGACCTAACTTGAATGCGACATCACGTGCTTGGTAAGGCATGAGACCTACTAATGGATCTACGCTTACTTTAAAGATTTTTTCTGGCGTCTCGTTAGCCACTTCTTCGATATCAACACCACCTTCGGTTGATGCCATGAAGGTTACGCGACGAGTAGAACGGTCGACGACAGCACCAAGATATAGCTCAGTTTGTACTGGATACATATCTTCTGCAACCAATACAAAGTTGACTGGTTGACCATCAGCGTCAGTTTGGAACGTCACTAGATTGGTACCGATAAGCTCATCAGTGACTTGCTTAGCTTCTTCACGAGTCTTAACTAGCTTAACACCACCAGCTTTACCACGGCCACCAGCATGTACTTGTGCTTTGATAACAGCGATATCAGTTGGCGTCTTGTCAAAAGCGGCAGCAGCTTCTTCGCCACTATAGGCAATGATGCCTTCTTGAATTGGCAAACCATAGCTTTTTAGTAGCTCTTTTGCTTGATACTCATGTAAATTCATTGATTGTATCCTTTATTTTTTACAATTAATAAAAAGTGAAAATAAGTGCTTAGAAAAATATATCTGAGCACTTATGATGGTCACGACCGCTATCTCAATAATGAATGCGGTCGCGCCATCCGGTTAAACTTGTTATTTACTTAAATTGTCTTAACTTTGATTATCTTAATTTTGAATATCTTAATTTCAAAAGCTACTTACGCTTTTTACGCTGAATCGCGTGAATGGCACGGCCATCTGCAGATAGAGCAGCTTCATGCACTGCTTCTGAAATCGTTGGATGCGCGAACGTCATTAGCTGCAAGTCTTCAATACTAGAGACAAATTCCATCGCAATCATACCCTGATGGACGATATCACCAGCACCAGCTGAGATAGCATGCATACCTAATAGACGATCTGTTTTTGCATCAGCAACGACTTTGATAGAGCCTTGCGCTTCACTTTGTGCAAGCGCACGGCCGTTAGCAGCTAGGTTAAATGATCCAGTTTTGACTTCATAACCCGCTTCAGTCGCTTCTTGTTCAGTCAAACCAACCCACGCGATTTCTGGATGCGTGTAGATAACATTGATAATGGTATCATAGTTAACTTGAGCTTTTTCGCCATGGATACGCTCAACAGCCATCATGCCCTCTTCCATTGCTTTATGCGCAAGCATAGGACCACGGACTAAATCACCGATTGCGTATACGCCATCGAGATTGGTTTTACATTGATCATTCACGTCAATAAGACCACGTTCAGTCAAGGTAATACCGCTGTCTTCACCAAGTAGTTTTTCAGAATAAGCACGGCGACCAACACAGACGATTAGCTTATCAAAGCGCTCCTCGCTTGATTCGCCTTTGTTTTCACTGGTAACTACAACTTCGTCACCTTGTACTTCAGCATTGGTTACTTTGGTATCAACACGGATATCAAGGCCTTGCTTCTTCAACATCTTACGCGATTCTTTAGCGATGTCTTTATCAGCAGCTGCTAAAAATTCAGGTAGTGCTTCGTATACCACAACTTCTGAACCCAAACGACGCCAGACAGAACCAAGCTCAAGACCGATTACACCTGCACCAATAACGCCTAAACGCTTAGGCACTTCAGTGAAATCAAGCGCGCCAGTAGAATCAACGATACGATCACCGTCAGTTTTGGCAACTGGGATATCAATAGGCACAGAACCTGCCGCTAGAATCACATTCTTAGCAGTAATAGTGCTTTCCGCTTCGTCTTCAAGAGCGACAAACTTAACTTTTTTATCGCTGCCTTTGCCATCAACTAACGTGCCCCAGCCTTGTAGCCAGTCAACGCCGTTACCTTTTAATAATGCTGCAACACCGCCAGTCAATTGCTTAACGATGCCTTCTTTACGTTCTATCATTTGTTCGATATTGATAGATACGTCGCCTGTGCTGATACCATGCTCATCAAGATCATGCTTAGTAGCTTCATAGCGATGCGAGCTGTCAAGTAGCGCTTTTGATGGGATACAACCGACGTTTAAGCAAGTACCGCCAAGAGCAGGCTCGCCTTTATAAACGCGTTTTTCGATACAAGCAACGCTCATACCCAGCTGTCCTGCACGGATAGCTGCTTCGTAACCACCAGGACCGCCGCCAATGACGACTAAATCATAATTGTCTTTCATAGTCCGTTCCTTTTCTAATTTTGGTTTTGATTTTAGTTCTGTTTATAGGTGCAATCATTATACGATTTAATAAAAAAGAGCCATACATCACGCGATAAATAGATAGTTAATACACTAATTCAGCATCGTGTGTCATATAGCGCTTATCCATATTACTAAAAACCGGATATTAAAGACTGCAAAGCATTTATAAAAATGCATCTATAATCTTTCGCACCAAAGCAAAAAGCTTGTATCAGCGATTGCCGATACAAGCTTAGAAGCTTATAAGTCTAGTAGGAGCAATGATGGATCTTCGACCAATTCTTTGATAGTGACTAAGAACTGTACCGCTTCTTTACCATCGATCATACGGTGATCATAAGATAACGCAAGATACATCATCGGTAGGATTTCAACTTTACCATTGACTGCCATTGGGCGATCGTTAATAGCATGCATACCTAAGATAGCAGTTTGCGGTGGGTTCAAGATAGGCGTTGACATAAGTGAGCCAAATACACCACCGTTTGAGATAGTGAATGTACCACCAGTCATCTCATCTAAACCTAATTTGCCTTCTTGTGCTTTACCGCCAAGCTCACGGATTTTGCTCTCAACATCCGCCATGCTCATGCGATCAGTATCACGCAATACAGGAACAACTAGGCCACGATCTGATGAGACAGCAACACCGATATCGTAAAAACCATGATAAACGATATCATCGCCATCTAATGAGGCGTTCACTGCTGGGAAACGTTTTAGCGCTTCGGTAGCTGCACGTACGAATAAAGACATAAAGCCTAGACGTACACCATGACGCTTTTCAAACTTATCTTTATACTTAGTACGCAAGTCCATCAACGGCTTCATGTTGACTTCATTAAACGTGGTTAGCATCGCAGTATCTTGCGACGCTGATAATAGACGCTCAGCGACACGCTTACGTAGACGAGTCATTGGCACACGTTTTTCAGTACGCTCACCTGTTGACTCAGCTACAGGACGACCGCTATCAGATTTGATAGAGCTGTCAGCTTTTAGCGTTGGGCTTGCCATATCAGTCTTAGTAACACGACCTCCGCGACCACTGCCTTCGACGTTTTTAGGATCTACGCCACTCTCTTTGGCCGCTTTGCGTACTGCTGGGCTTTGATCTTTATGATCGGCTTCAGCGCCACCTTTTTTATCAGTCGCTTGTACTGGCTCGCCGCCATCAGTTGCTTGTTTTTCTTGCACAGGCGCAGCAGGTTGGTCTGGATCTACGGCTGGGGCTGTACCAGCGCTAGCACCGGCTTCGAACTCACCGATAAGCTCGTCAGATAGTACAGTATCGTCAACTTGCTTAACGATTTTGGTCACAACGCCATTATCAGGCGCGACGACTTCTAGTACTACTTTATCAGTTTCGATTTCTGCTAAAAGGTCATCACGGTTAACTTGTTGGCCTTCAGTGACGTGCCATTCAACGATTGTGCCATCGGCAACCGATTCTGGAAAAACGGGGGCTTTAATTTCAGCCATCGATATACTCCTTAGATTTGGATATTACTATTTATTATTAAGTCGTGATAGACAGTTAGTGCTCATTTAAGGGCGTGTCATGGATAATGATACACCCTTATAAACAACTTACTTATTGATGATCTAATAACGTAATGAGTCCTAACTGCTATCGCCTGATTGATTTATCTTATACTGATAGCTTTTATTCAGCCAACTCATCGACACTAATGCCAAGACCACCAGCGATTAATGCTTGCTGCTGCTGAGCATGCAATTTTGGTGAGCCTGTTGCTGGTGCTGCACTAGCAGGACGCGCTACCGGCTCCATAACTTTCGCTTTAGTCGGATGTGGTACGACGATACGGAACATATGCGGTGCCAAATAATACCAAGCGCCTTGGTTCAACGGCTCTTCTTGCGTCCAAACAATTTCTTTTAAATTGCTATATTTTTCTATTTCAGCAATCAAGCGTTCTTCTGGAAGTGGATAGAGCTGCTCAATACGCACAATGGCCACATGATCTAACCCTAAAGCACGACGCTGCTCAAGTAAATCGTAATAAACCTTACCACCACACAATACTAGACGTGTGACCTGATCGGCATTTTGCTGATCGATCTCTGGTAATACCGTTTCAAACTTACCATTGGCAAGCTCTTCAAGCTGTGAAGTCGCAAGCTTATGACGTAGTAAGCTCTTTGGTGACATGACGATTAGCGGCTTACGAATTGGACGTACCGCTTGACGACGGAGCGCGTGATATATTTGCGCTGGCGTAGTTGGCGTAATGACCTGCATATTGTCTTCAGCACATAACTGTAAAAAGCGTTCAAGACGCGCTGAAGAATGCTCAGGACCTTGACCTTCAAAGCCATGCGGTAATAGCATCGTTAAACCACAAACACGCTGCCACTTAGTCTCACCACTAGAGATAAACTGGTCAATGACTACCTGCGCACCGTTAACGAAATCACCAAACTGTGCTTCCCAAACGACCAATGCATCTGGAACAGTCGTCGCATAGCCATATTCAAAGGCCAATACTGCTTCCTCTGATAGCAATGAGTTATAAGTCGCAAAGCGAGCTTGTTTTTCACTAATATGGGCTAGTGGCACATACATACTACCGTCATTGACGTTATATATTTCACTATGACGATGTGAGAAAGTACCGCGACCCACGTCTTCACCGGTGATACGTACTAACACTTCATCATTATCGACAAGTGAGGCATAAGCAAGCGTTTCTGCCGCACCCCAGTTAAGAGGCTCTTCACCAGTTTGCATAGCTAAACGTTGGTCAACGACTTTTTGAACTTGGCGTTGCAGTTTGTAGCCTTCTGGCATCTCAGCCATACGGCGACCATATTGTTTTAGCTTTTCTATATCGACACTGGTATCCCAGTCATCAACCAAATCATGACCTAGATAAGGTTTCCAATCTACAAATAGCGCTTCATCAGGATCACTAACTAAAGAGTTCACCACATAATCGCCACGATCTAGTGACTCACGGTACGCATCTTCATAGTTTGTAGCTTCTTCGTCGCTAATGACACCATCTTTAATAAGCTGCTGCGCATAAATAGCACGAGTCGTTGGTAGCTTCTTGATAACCGCATACATCAGTGGCTGAGTCGCTGACGGCTCATCGGCTTCATTATGACCGTTACGGCGATAGCAGAAGAGATCAATAATGATATCTTTGTCAAACTCATGACGGTAATCAAGTGCTAGCTGAGCGGCAAAGATTACTGACTCAGGATCATCACCATTCACGTGTAAGATAGGTGCGTGCACCATTTTTGCCACATCGGTACAATACTCTGTCGAGCGCAAATCTTCTTGGCGACTGGTAGTGAAACCAACTTGGTTATTGATAACGATATGTAGTGTGCCACCCGTGGTATAAGCACGCGTTTGTGACATCTGGAAAGTCTCTTGCACGACGCCCTGACCTGCGAATGCGGCATCACCATGAACAACGATTGGCAATACTGAGTTGCCATCTTTGTTGTTATGACGGGCTTGATCATTACGACGTACTTGACGCGCGCGGACAGAACCTTGCAATACTGGGGCTACGATTTCAAGATGCGATGGGTTAAAGGCCAACGCTAAATGCGCCTCACCACCTGGTGTCATCACGTTGGATGAATAACCATTATGATATTTTACGTCGCCTGAACCTTTTTCTGGCTGCACTTTACCATCAAACTCATCAAATAGATCAGCTGGGTTTTTGCCTAGAACGTTCACTAATAAGTTAAGACGTCCACGGTGTGCCATGCCGATAACCATCTCTTTAGTACCATAACTGCCAGCACGTTGAATGATTTCATTAACAGCAGGAATAAAGCTCTCGCCACCTTCTAAGCCGAAACGCTTTACACCCGTATATTTACGCGCTAAATATTTCTCTAAACCTTCAGCCGCAGTCAAACGCTCAAGAATAGATAAGCGCTTTTCTTTATCGAATTTGATGTAACCTAAGTTTGTCTCAAGATATTTTTCCATCCAGCGTTTTTCAGTACTGGTGGTAACATGCATGTACTCTACGCCAATATAACGGCAGTAGACGCGTTCCATGATTTCAATGATCTCACGCAATGGCGCTTCTGATTTGCTAATACTAATATCGCTGGTAGGATATATAGTATCAAGATCAGCTTCTGATAAGCCATGATAAGCAAGGGTTAAATCCTCTACTTCAGCACGCGGGTGCAAACCTAAAGGATCAAGCTGCGCACGGCGATGACCACGGCGGCGATACGCTGAAATCAGCTGCTGAACACCCATCTGTTTAGGATCAGCACAGTCTGCTGATGTGCTCGTAGGTGAGCTATCAGGGGCAGCGCCACCTTTATTAGCGGTTTGATTTCGTGCAAGCAGTAAGAACTGATCTTTAATCTCGTTGTGCTTGGCATCGTTAGGAGACTGGTATTGTTTAAAATAATCTTGCCAATCGTTATCGACACTACTCGGATCGCTTAAAAACTGCTCATAAAGAGATTCGATATAATGGGCATTGTCAGCGGCAAGTTCAGTATGTTCTACACCGGCTGCTTCTTTAGTTATACTATTCATAATAATCGTCTATTTGATAGATAAATGAATGGAATTGTGCTTATTGTTGTGTAATCTGTCATATGCTAGGCTTTTAGAAAAACTGACATATATCGTTAAGTACTGTTTATCAAGGAGCGCTTTTACATGCTATTACTTGATGGGGTAGATATGTATGACCAACTACAATATCAAGCCCAAAATTTACTTTTTATAACTGTCTGGAATAGATAGCAACAAGTAACTTTAACCCTCATTATTACCGTGATACCACTATTACAAATATTTGTGAACGTTCGGTCTTGTTTCTTGCCTCGTTTCACAAATTTAATTTATATATAATGGTTTCATCTATAACCATTAGATTAATCAAACGAAATTTTACTGCGCATTATTAATCTAATTTTATTGATAATAATCTGAGTATTTATTGGTTTATCTCAGTTAACTACTGCCGAAAATACTCACTACTAAACATTATCACCTGCTTTTACGCCAAGCATACACTGCTATATAGGGTAACATGCATCAATTACCTGACATAGTTTGTTTGTTCAATACTATGTATTTACGTAATAAATATTAATTATCATTCAGCAAAAATTATCCACTTGTTCAGAGTGAAATAATAATCTTCGCCCATAATGAACGCATTGCGATAGGTCTGATTTTGAATAACACTTACAGTGACTATGATAGCATTTTTAGAGCCGAATATTTATCACAAGTTGTCATATACTGGCTTTATTTTAAAAATAGTATCGTTGAAAAACAGTACCATTCTACAGCAAGCGAAGTTAACACCAGACTAGTTTACAAATGCTTTGCTTATAGAGGTAAATTGTACAGGTAAACAGATGCTAAGCTCCGAACTCTTACACGCTACCAACGCACTGTACGCATAGACTTACATTGAACAAGATATTGGTTACAGATAAGTTGCATGACTGCCAAAATCCGACTCATCACTTTTATTATCTACTCTAAAAAATAACAAGCAATTAAAAACACCGCCTGATATTCAGACGGTGTTTTAGTATTGGATATTTAAACAAACTTGTTGTTAATCGACTTATTTAACCGGCTTGATCAAGCAACATATTACGTAGATTACCGATTGCTTTAGTGGGATTCAGACCTTTTGGACAAACTGATACACAGTTCATGATTCCACGGCAGCGGAATAGGCTGAACGGATCATCCAAACGAGCCAAACGCGCTTGCGTATCTGTATCACGGCTATCAACTACAAAACGGTTAGCATTAAGTAGTGCTGCTGGACCTAAGAACTTATCAGGGTTCCACCAAAATGATGGGCAGCTGGTTGAACAACAAGCACATAAGATGCATTCATAAAGACCATTCATCTTTTCACGCTGTTCAGGTGACTGTAAACGCTCAGTTGGTGGCGCTGGCTGCTCATTGATTAAGTACGGATGTACTTTTTCATACTGCTCGTAAAATTGGTTCATATCAACAACCAAATCACGAACCACTGGCAAACCTGGTAATGGGCGAACGGTCACTTTTTCAGGCAACGTATTCATGTTGATCAAACATGCTAGGCCGTTTTTACCATTGATATTTACGCCGTCAGAGCCACAGATGCCTTCACGGCATGAGCGACGGAAGGTAATGGTCTCATCTTCCTTTTTTAGGCGTAATAATACGTCAAGCAACATACGATCTGAGTCTAGTAGCTCAATCGTATAAGTTTGCATGCGTGGCGCTGCGTCCTGATCAGGATCGTAGCGATAGATTTCGATGGTGCGAGTACCTCGGCTCATAATGCTAAACTCCACACGTAGGTGATGGCGGGCATACAAAGGTTGCAACATGCCAGTGCTAATGTTTAATCTCAATCATAGCACTGGCATAAGCTTGTAGCTGGCGGTCACCTTTTTAATAAATTAATAAGGGATAAAACGTTAATCCTATTCATACACAAACAGCGTGTAATACAGAATTAATAAACGCGAACTTTTGGCTCGACATAATCGACAGTCAATGGAACTTTGCGAACTGGCTTATAAATGATACGGTTATCTTCAGAATACCATAAGGTATGTTTCATCCAATCGTGATCATTACGGCCATTTGGTGCATAGTCATCGTCTTCTGGACGATCATAATCAGACACACTATGAGCACCGCGGCTTTCGTGACGCTTAGCTGCTGATATCATCGTCGCTTTCGCTACTTCATATAGATTGGCAACTTCGAATGCTTCAATACGGGCAGTATTAAACACTTGTGATTTATCACCCAAATGAATTTGATCAATCTTTTCACCTAGCGCTAAAATCTTTTCAACGCCTTCATCCATCATCGCTTGCGTACGGAAGACGCTCGCATGCGTTTGCATAGTCGCACGAATCTCATCCGCCACGTCTTGCGCATTGTAGCCTTCTGTAGACTGCTGCAATTTATCCAAACGACGTACCGTGAAATCTAATACATGAGGGTCAAGCGGCTTGTAGTTATGATCAGCATGATGATATTCATCAACGATATGTTTACCTGCTGCGCGACCAAAAACCAATAAATCAAGCAGTGAGTTAGTACCTAAACGGTTGGCACCGTGAACACTAACGCAAGCACATTCACCGATAGCATATAGACCTTTAACCACGTTGCCTTTTGCATATAGGCCGTCTTCGTCAGTACCCGCTTCTAAATCCGGTACAATGACTTGACCATGAATAGTAGTCGGAATACCGCCCATCATATAGTGAATGGTTGGGATAACTGGAATTGGCTCTTTAGTGATATCAACGTTCGCAAAGTTTTTACCAATCTCAAATACTGATGGTAAGCGCTTCATGATGGTTTCAACACCCAAATGGGTCATATCCATTACGATATGATCCGCATTAGGACCACAACCACGACCTTCTTTAATCTCTTGGTCCATAGAGCGCGATACTAGATCACGAGGTGCTAAGTCTTTCACGGTTGGCGCATAACGCTCCATAAAGGCTTCACCGTCTTTATTACGTAAGATAGCCCCTTCACCGCGGCAACCTTCGGTCAACAGTACGCCTGCACCATGAACGCCCGTCGGGTGGAACTGCCAGAATTCCATATCTTGCAATGGAATACCTGCCCGGACTGCCATACCAATACCGTCACCAGTATTGATATAAGCGTTGGTAGAGGCAGCAAAGATACGACCAGCACCACCTGTCGCTAGGACAGTGATTGGTGACTGGAATACCGCAACCGTACCTGTTTCTTGCTCAAGCGCTACAACACCGTTGATGTTGCCAGCTTCGTCTTTGATCAAATCAAGGGCAATCCACTCAATAAAAAACTCAGTGCCTTGCTCTAGGTTTTTCTGATATAGCGTATGTAGTAATGCATGACCTGTACGGTCAGCTGCAGCGCAAGCACGTTGAACGGCTTTTTCGCCATAGTTTGACGTATGACCGCCAAATGGACGCTGATAAATCGTACCATCTTCGTTACGATCGAACGGCATGCCCATGTGCTCAAGCTCATAAACAACTTTTGGCGCTTCACGGCACATATATTCAATAGCGTCTTGATCACCTAACCAATCTGACCCTTTAACGGTGTCATAAAAGTGAAAGTGCCAGTTATCATTGCTCATATTACCTAAGCTTGCACCGATACCGCCCTGTGCCGCAACAGTATGCGAACGCGTTGGGAATACTTTGGTAAGCACTGCAACCTTCATGCCCGCTTCAGCCAAATGTAGTGAAGCACGCATGCCTGAACCGCCACCGCCAACGATGACTGCGTCGTAGTTCAGGGTCTTAATGTTGCTAATAGTATTGTCTTGTCTTGTTGCCATTACGGTTTTCCTAATGCTTGTGAAGTAAATACAAGGAGTGTCTATCAGACATCACGTTCAATTATTTGAGTATCCTTATATGTTCAATAGAATAAGCTCAACAGAAGCGCTAATATCTTTGAGACAACCTTCAACCACTTACTAAAATTTGCATATTCATCATTATATTAAGCTTGAGACTCTACGTAGCTTTTAATAAGCTTCCTTCGTATCGGCGCTTGATACATTATATAGTGCATCCTACCATTATGAATGCGCTAAGCTGACAATGTTTGTGCACACTATCCAACATGATGAATCTAATATGGCTACTGACTGACTGCTCTTAAAGACTTTAGAGGCCATTAAAACTGACTGAGCAGTCCGTCATTGTAGGGTCTGAAAACGAGATGTCTTCAATAGTTAAACAGCAACGACACCGAAGCCATTACCCCAAAAAATCATAATACCCCAGAATAGATAAACTAAAATGGCGATAATCATTAAGGTTTGTAATACCATACGTAGTCTTGGAGCGCTTTCACCCATCTTGCCAGACGTAATGTAATCGGTAAATACTGTCCACATACCGACCCAAGCATGGCCAGCAAGCGCCAGTACAGCGACTAAACTGAATAGACGCATTGGTAAGCTGGTCATAAAGTCTGACCACTCAATAAAGGTCACATTACCATGTGTCAAAAAGAAGCCCAGTAATACAACACTATAGACTGCCAATACGACAGCACTAATACGCTGGACAATCCAGTCACGTGAGCCTGAACCTGTCAGACCGGTGGCGCTTTTGATTCCTGAATCATTTTTTATCATTAGAACATCACCCATACAAATGACGCGACAATTAGAATCGCTGCAATCACAAAACTGACCATAGAGGCAATACGGCCAGATTTCAGCTCCTCATTCATGCCCATATCAGCAAATAAGTGCTTCATACCCATCACAAAATGATAAGCAATTGCGGCAACAAATATCCATGCTAAGAAGCGAATAAAGACGTTATCAAACACGGTTTCAAAGCTCTCAGGCGAGGCCAAAGAGGTCTGTAATAACCAAAGCATGACAGGAATTAATAGAAATAGAATAATGCCAGATATACGATGTAAAATTGAAGCTATCGCAATCGGTGAGCGATTAACGCTAATCACTTGGCTCAAAGGCAGATCAATAGGTCGGTTGCTTTTCACAGCGGGCATCCTTTTTGCGGTTATACTCCTGTGTCTACTAACAACGCTAAGTAGGAATTGATCCTACTAAACATCCAGCAACACATGAGACGAATAAAGTAAGGAAGAGCTAGCTGACTGTGCTAATTAAGAAGTTAACAATTAACTGTTTATGCTGCACCTACTCATTATCGTGAGCACTTATTAGTTATTCACTGACGATAAAACATAAATGAATAACAAGGCTATGCTGTCATTGAAGCGATCTGTTGTTTTGTTTATCTACCATTAATATAATAGTTGGCTGTACAGTTAACTGGTCTATTTTTAATTAGTTCTTTAAGGCAAAAAAGATAACGCTACTCGGTCATCTTTTCTAAAATGAACTGAATCATAGTCAATCTAAAAATAGAACAAACAACGACAGCATTCAAGTCATAAACTATTGTTATGCTTGCAAATTAACATATTAACTTTAACAAAAAGCATTCGGTTAAGCATTTAATGAACCAACATACGCTAGCGAGCATTTACTAAAACAAAGTTAGCATCAGTCAAATCACGCCATTATAAAATGGCTAGCCAACAATTACAAATTTATCCCTTAAATAGTGAATATCGTGGCTGTCTTAACATAAAGTCAATTATCTGTAATAGAATTGTCGTAAACCTACTACTCTTTTATTGATAGTAGCTTTTATGGTTTTACTCTACTAGGTATGCACTGTCTGTTTTCAACCGTATTAATATAAAATTTAGTATAACTAAACAATTAAAAAGAGTCATTTTATATCATGATAATAGTCATCATGTTACTCTGCTAAAAACACTTAATTTACTATAAATAAGCAAGCAGACATATTTTGATACAAAAATTACCCGATAGAAATACCCTGAAACCACGTAAATTGGGGGAATGGCTGTCAAAAGTCTTTTCTAATTGTGCCGAATTACTGGTAACATAGCCAGAATCTGAAATTAGTTGAATCCGTATTTGTTCATGTGACGACACGAAGTTATGTGTCGTTAGTACTTTTACTCTAACAAGCTAAAACCAATGGAGATGAAATTATGGCTGATAACAACGCCACCCTAACAGTAGATGGTAAGGAATACCAACTTCCAATTATTAAAGGCACTTTAGGGCGCCCGGTTATCGACGTTGCCGCTTTACAAGAATCTGGTTATTGGTCTTATGATCCCGGTTTTAAAGTTACTGCTCCTGTCGAGTCAAAGATTACTTTTATCGATGGTGGTAAAGGCGAGTTATTACATCGCGGCTATCCTATCGATCAGTTAGCGAACAATGCTGAGTATTTAGAAGTTGCTTATGCTCTTGTTCATGGTGATCTACCTACTGCTGAGCAAAAAGCAGACTTTTTTGAAAAAATCCGTAAGCATTCAGGTGTTCATGATCAACTGCGTAAGTTCTTTGAAGGCTTCCGCCGTGATGCGCATCCAATGGCAATTATGGTTGGTGTCGTTGGTGCTTTATCAGCGTTTTACCATGATAAATTAGATATCAGTGATGAGAATCATCGTGAAATCACTGCTATCCGTCTGATTGCTAAAATGCCAACGCTTGCTGCGATGAGTTATAAATACTCACAAGGCGAACCGTTCATGTATCCACGTAACGACTTTAATTATGCAGAAAACTTCTTATATATGATGTTTGCAACCCCTGCTGACGTTGACTATAAAGTAAACCCTGTGATTGCCAAAGCAATGGACAAGATCTTTACTTTACATGCTGATCATGAGCAGAACGCTTCAACGTCTACGGTACGTTTGGCTGGTTCTACTGGCGCTAACCCTTATGCTTGTATCGCTGCTGGTATCGCTGCGCTATGGGGGCCATCACATGGTGGCGCTAACGAAGCTGTCCTTGAGATGCTTGATGAAATCGGTTCAGTTGAAAACGTACCTGCATTTATGGAAAAAGTGAAGAGCCGTGAAGTGAAGCTAATGGGCTTTGGTCACCGTGTCTATAAAAACTTTGATCCACGTGCCCAAGTCATGAAAGAGACTTGTGACGAAGTATTAGGTGCCCTAGGTATCAATGATCCTAAGCTTGAGCTTGCAATGGCACTTGAAAAGATTGCTCTAGAAGACCCGTTCTTCGTTGAGCGTAACCTATATCCAAACGTTGACTTTTACTCTGGCATTATCTTAAAAGCCATTGGTATCCCAACGTCAATGTTTACCGTTATTTTCTCGCTAGCTCGTACCTCTGGTTGGATCAGCCATTGGTTAGAGATGCATAGCGCACCGTTCAAAATCGGTCGTCCACGTCAGCTATATACTGGTGAAACGCATCGCGATTTCGTTAAAGTTGAAGACCGTAAGTAAGTTTAATTAGATATTAAAACAATAAAAAATCCCGCCATTGTGCGGGATTTTTTATTGTCGTTTAAATGAATAGTTTGAGCGCTTATAAGCAATTATCAGAAAAGTACGTATTGAAAAAAGAAGCCATTCAAGAGGATTACAGAAGCGGTTACTGAAACTCTTGTAAAGTCTGCTCGTATTTAGCGATTTGCTCATCATAGTCTTTGATAGTGTCATTAAACTTCGTCATTAGAACTTCAAATTCTTGCTGTTGCTTTAATTTCATTTGCTGCATATCGAGCGCTTGTTGAGCTTCTATCTGCTGCCATACTTGATGCTGGATGATTAAGCGTGCTAGTGCGGGGCTCTTTACACTTACTCTCTCAGCAATCTCTGCATGTTCAAATAACTGCGGCACTAGAGTAGCGATATTTAGTAAAGTGTCTGTATCTTGAGCACTAAGCGCGGTAGTCGCTGGCTCATAAAGCGCTTGCATCGCTTGTTGATAACGTTCGATAATTTCTTCTTCAGTTAATACTTCAGGTCTGCGCGGCTCAAGGCTAATACGCTTTAGTACCTCTAGATCACGCTCCCCCACTTCAGTACTAGTATTTATCTCAACTTCGGCATCATTCGTAGCTACCTCGTTAGTAGCTTCAATATCTGCATCATTGGTTATAGGGTCAGCAGTGGCGCTAACTGTAGAATCGGGGCTATTAGTATTAGTCGTATCATCGACTGGCTCAGATGCACTATCAAGCAACAAGGCATTATCGCTATCAGAAGCATCAGCTGCTTGTAGTGCCTCAAACTCTGCTTGCAAACGTCGTTGTAGACCTTGCATCTGGACGACGTACAAAGGCTGAAACTGCTCGATACGCGCTTCAGCTGAATCACTCAATGGCGCAGGCTTAGCATTTTCAGCATCAATTTGTGTGCTTGTTTGACTGTCATTGTCAGATTCCGTAGTTTCTGACTGTTGCTGACAACCTGCCAGCATCAATGTTCCTGCAAGTATCGCTACTATTAAATTAGGTGTTCGCCATAAATGAACAGTAGCACCCTGATGACTAGGGTTTTTTGGTCGAACGGTATCAAGCTTTGAGTTCCAAAAAGTAAAAATCACGGCACAATTCCTTTGTTAAAAGCTAATATAGCAGATAGAATTTGTTGTTAATTCTTATGGTTAATATTAATTTAATTATATTTTATAATAGCGGTTATGAGACCTTAGTTGAAGGTTAAACTGTGAATGGTTTATTAGTACGCTTAGTCTCCGCGTTAGAGCCTACCGTCAAAAAAGGAATACAGGCTTCTAGATCTTGACAGTCTTGACCAAGCTGATGGCGGACGAAATAATCCTGCACCATGCGTGCTTGCTGCTCAATACCGTATTTAAAAAATGGCTTACCCAGCTCTAAGTCATAATCATAGCGACGATCAACAAGGGCGCCGCGAATCACTTTTAAACCTTGCTGCAATTGCCAAACGTGAGTAAGCTCATGAATTAGCCAGCTTTGCTTACTAAGAGTGGCATTGCTAAAGTCTGCTATCCAGTCCTCCGGATGAAAATATATATTTCCATTAGGGCTGACTGCGTAATTTTTGAGTACCCACCAAGCCGTTTTTAACCGCACTGCCTCAAGATCGATACCACCGCCAAAGACTGAACGCGCTAACATGATCTCACCTGCACTAAGCTTACGTGATTGCTTGGCAAAACGACTTGATAAACGCAGGCTTTGACTCAATAACTGCTTTACGGAATGTGTCATAGGCGATGAATATCTCCATGGTTAATGTTTAGCACTGACAGCTAATAGATGGATTAATAGGCTATAAATAAAGCCTATGACCATAAAATAAAAGTGCAAAGGACATAAGTTGTACACTTGTATGGCTTTTTTGAACCAAAAGTGCCCTAACCTTTGCTTTAATTATCAGTGACTTTTTAATAATATTTATTAAAAAATTACTGATAATAACTACTAAAAAATTTACTTAAATTATCATTTGTCTGATTTCATATAATTTCGATATTACTATCATGGTTACTATCTTATGATGTAAAGAAGAGCTGTGCATAGATAACTCATATCGTACAGTAAGCACAGTTGCTACTGTAGCGGATTTATATGAGGTTCAATACAAAAACATAGAGAGTCTTATGGCCCCTAACTTTCATGCTGATACGCCACTTGCCCAGCGCATGCGCCCCAATTCCCTTGACGATATCATCGGTCAAGCGCACTTATTAGCGGAGGGTGCACCTCTACGGCGCTTGGTCGAACAGAATCATCTGCCTTCGATTATCTTGCATGGGGAGGCAGGTATTGGTAAAACTACTATTGCCATGCTATTAGCTGATGCAGTTGGGCGACCTTTTCATGCACTCTCAGCACTTAATACTGGCGTAAAGCAGTTACGTGAGGTGTTAGACAGCAAGGACTCTTTAAGCTTTGAATCACCAGTGGTTTTTATCGATGAGATTCATCGCTTTAATAAAGCACAACAAGATGCATTATTGGGCGCTGTCGAATCCGGTGATATTACCTTGATTGGGGCCACTACAGAAAACCCTTCATTTAGTGTCAATAATGCCCTACTCTCACGCTGCCAAGTATATCGCTTAGAACCACTCATCGCAGAGCAAATCGCGACCGTACTAACGCGTGCTATTACGGCAGACACGGTATTAAAATCGCTATCTATTGACTTGCAAGCACAGGATTTTATTAGCCAGTTAGCGCATGGCGATGCACGTAAAGCATTAAACCTGTTAGAGCTTGCAGTACAAACCGCTGACCCAAAGCAGTCGCCGATTATTATTAATGATGAGCTGGTTGGCCGAGTCGCTCAAACAGCATTAGTGCGCTACGATAAAGATGGCGAGCAGCATTACGATATTGTCTCAGCGCTGATAAAGTCCGTACGCGGCTCTGATCCTGATGCCGCTTTATACTGGATGGCGCGAATGCTAGTTGGCGGTGAGCCTGCTGACTTTATTGCTCGGCGCTTAGTCATTTTGGCCAGCGAAGATATCGGCAATGCCAATCCTAATGCCTTATTACTTGCTGATGCTGCTTTACGCAGTGTGCAATCAATCGGTATGCCGGAAGCGCGAATCATCCTAGGGCAAGTAGTGGTTTATCTGGCGACCAGTGCTAAGAGCAATAGCACCTACAATGCTATTAATGCTGCGATGGCGCTGGCAGAAAAAGATGCTTCACCTGTACCGCTCCATCTCCGTAATGGGGTGACCAAGCTTATGCGTGAACAAGGTTATGGCAAAGGCTACGCTTATCCGCACAACTATCCCAATCATTATTATCCGCAGACTTATTTGCCTGATAATCTGGTGGGTACACGTTTTTATGAGTTTGCAGATAACCAACGCGAACAACATAGTAAGCAGTTTATGGACTGGCTCAAAAGCCAAGCCGCTAGCAATAACTAAAGAAAGCTTTCGTTACATCCCTTGTTATGCTTCAGATTATTTTTTTTAAATGGCTAGCGCTAAATAGCAGGAATTAACTAATTAAACACTCTGGTCTAACGATGAAACCGTACGCCATGGCAAAAAAACCTTTAAAATATGCTGAAAGTGACAATATACCAACAGCAACAATGCGCCAAAAGCAACAAAGTTTAGATGATCATTAAATCTTAACCAATGACTGTTAGCAACTTACGACAATTACAGCCCTTTAGCCTATCTGCTACAATGGGCTGATAAAATTTTATACCCCTACATATCTATAAATAATAAATCATTGAGACTTCTTATGAGTTTAAATACGATTCCTGAAATTATTGAAGACATTCGCGCCGGTAAAATGGTCATTTTGATGGATGATGAAGATCGCGAAAACGAAGGTGATATCATCATGGCGGCCACGCATGTCCGTCCTGAAGACATTAACTTTATGATTACCCATGCCCGCGGCTTGGTATGCTTAACCTTGTCACAAGCGCGTTGCCAACAGCTTGCATTGCCACTCATGTCAGATCGTAACGAAGCAAAATTCAGTACCAACTTTACTGTTTCTATTGAAGCTGCTGAAGGCGTTACTACTGGTATTTCTGCAGCGGATCGTGCACGCACCATCCAAGCAGCAGTCTCATCAGCGGCAAAACCAGAAGATATCGTTCAACCTGGGCATATCTTCCCAATCATGGCACAAAATGGTGGCGTATTACACCGTGCCGGACATACCGAAGCTGGCTGTGATTTAGCACGCCTAGCAGGACTTGAGCCTGCAGCCGTTATTGTAGAGATTATCAATGCCGATGGTACGATGGCGCGCCGTGATGACCTTGAGATATTCGCCAAAGAACATGATATCAAAATCGGCACCATTGCTGACCTTATCAACTATCGCATCGCTAATGAGCAAACGGTAGAAGAGATTGAATCGCATCCGTTTGAGACTGAATATGGTACTTTCACTCTGCATCGTTTCCGCGAGTTTGGTGCTGATGAGACTCATATAGCCTTGGTAAAAGGCAATGTTAGCGAAGGCATTAGTACCGTACGTGTACATGGCTTCCATCCGCTACGTGATTTATTTGCGGCTAAAAACGATACCACAGGACGCAGTGGTTGGAGCGTACAATCAGCTCTAGAAGAAATCAGTGCTTCAGAACGTGGTGTCTTGGTTTGGATTGGTAGCCATCAACCAATCGACTTGGGAGATGCGTTAGATAAAGCCTCTGAAAACCAGTCGCTCTCAACTATCGCCCAGCAGCCTTATCGCAGTATTGGTGTTGGCGCGCAGATTTTACGCCACCTAGGTGTACGCGATATGCGCCTTTTATCATCGCCAATGAAGTTCTATGCGCTATCAGGCTTTGAGCTAAATGTCATCGATTTTATTCATGCACCAAAGCAAGATTAAACGACTAACCAGCTTAAGTTAATTTGCTAAAACCATTGTGATAAACAATTAAAAAATCGCTCAAAAAGATTATTCAAAAAAGGCACGCTAATCTGATTAGCGTGCCTTTTTATTATTTAACTCTTTTATCGTTTAGCTTCAGCTCAATGACGCATATTATAACTTAGGGGTGTGAGCTACTTTTTGTTCAAGCACTAACAAACGCGCACGCTCCTCGATTGTCCATGGCAACTTAGTTTTGCCATCACTCTCTAGTCGTACTATCACTGCCTCAGCAGTAGCGACTACGGCTTGCTGCGCACAGCTATAATAACTATATTCTATGACGATACTGGTCGCGCCCAAGCGTTGACAGCGCACGCCCAGTAATAGAGTATCAGGGTATACGACTGGACGTAAATATTGACAGCTAGACTGGGCCAGCACAGTGACCATACTGCCATCAAACATACCTAAGGTCTGCAAATAAGCGATGCGCGCTGACTCAGCATAACGATAAAACACCACATTATTTAAATGATTAAAGGCATCCATCTCACCCCAATGTATGGGCTGAGTATGTATTACTGGATAATTTGCCAATTCAGCAGGATAGCTATCGTCTGGTATGTCAGCTGTTAATCTTATTTCATGACTAGCGTTGTTCATAAACCACCTTAATCTGTATTTTTAATATATCAGAATCTAAAATGCCCAAACATCTATCAATCTAATATAACTTAACGCTTAGGCTTATCCAAAATCTGAGTAGTCAATAAAGGCTTAGGCTTGGGCGCATCAGCAATCAGTTTATCAAGCCAAACAATTACCTCTGTGATGTTCTCTGGCGCTTCCGTAGCCGTTGGACTTTGTTGACCTTTATTAATTTGGTCGGTGTCTGTAGCAGAGGACTGTGCTGTTTTACTAGCATTATTTTTCTGAGTACTGGAAGTGTTTTTAACCAACGTTTGTAACTGCTCACGCGCTTGGCTTAAACATACAATCAGCTGATCTTGCTCACGCATATTGCTGGCTTGAATAGCTAGATTCAGAGTCATGATGACTTCATGAATAGTTAACTGCTGACGGTTTAATGGAGCACTATTATTATGTACTTTGTTAGTAGCCGTACGCGCTGAACCAGTAGTAGTATCAGAAGATGTCTTTGTATTATTATTGCGGTTACTATCAGGATAACTAATATCATTACGACTAATTTTGCGATCGTAACTGTGCAAAAAATCTTGAATGTTTTGAATGGCCAAGTTTTGTAATTGCCATGGACTAGGCTGTGAGCTTTGCGCTTGTAAACGCTCAATATCTTTGGTCAAGCTTTCTTTAATGACAATTGTCAACGCTGGCGATATCTCATTATTATCTTGTGACAGTTGCCATAGTAAACCACGTAGCAATTCAATTGATGCCTTATAATTATTATCAGCGAGTAGTCTGTCTGCTACCTGCATTTGAATACGCAATAAATTGAGCTGATTTTGAGCTTGATTACTGACGGCTGTATTTGGCTCTGGTAGGCTCTGTTGACTGATTGAAAATAAACGGTCGTCCATCTCATTTAGACGGCTGACTACATGCTCATTACTTTGCAGACGTTCATTGATTTGGTTTTGAAAACGTTGCTGAGCAACATATAGCCAAACTAAGGCAATGACTAATAATAAGATAAACAACCATTGCAAACGTAATAACAAGATATTCGCCTGCCGACGCTGCTGATTTACAGATAATGTATCAGCTGTAGAAGTTTTAAATTCGGTTGACATAAGACAGCACCGTTATTGGTAGTTTTAATGACACTTAAAAATGAGCAAATAAGGTAGGTTTGTCGTTTTACTCTCTATTTACAGACAATTCTGCTTAAAGAACATTCTGCACAATCGCTGCCAAAATAGTCGCAGGAGATAAGTCTTCTACTCGCCAATAGCTTACTTGCTCAGCTGCTACCATATCAGCTAAGCGCTCACCCAATACCACATAATTAAAATCTGCTAATGTTGGTAACACTGTACGTTCTATAGCAAAATCTGCATCTGACTGCGCTTGCTCGACTACGCTTGACCAGTGTTCAAATGCTGTACCACTACTAATAATAACGATAGGCTTAGCAGCTTGTAGTTGAGTAACCTGCTGCGATTGTACTTTATTTTGCCTAATAAACTGCTTAAGCCATTGCTTATAATTTGTACTGGCATCGGTAGGTAAAGTACGCTCATACCAAGCAATACTATCAATATGTACCCCGCGCGCCTTTAACGTATCGACCAATAATCGTCGCCCACCCAGTCCACGCCAAATCAGAAATTTATCGCCCGCTTGTAGATGCTCAATCTCCGGCATGGCTAGCATACCTTCGTTATTGGCAATAGTCGGTTGTAATATTGGATAGTTAAATGGCAGTTTGGGATCTTGCAAAACAGAAGCTGTCGCTTCCCCTACTGCAATCAAATGACTTGGTGCTTTGTTAACATTAAGCATATCTGACTCTGACAACGCACCATTATCAGATGGTTTATTGGTTTGTTCAAGAGCTTGCCATACTGCCAATCCTGCTGCTGCCGCAGTAGGGCTGACGATAACGAGCGCTTCATAACTACCTGCTAACCAATCACGCATCAACTCGATATCTGTATCATTTACCGCGCGCGATTGTAGCGTTAGCATTGGCATCTCGATTACGGTCAGACCTGCAGCCTGCAAATGCTCTGTTAAGGGTGTTGCACGCTCTAACGGACGAGTATTGATTACGACTGCTGGCGGTAATGATAAATTATCAATTGACTGAGACGACAATGCGCAAGACATAGACCTACCACTGCTCAAAAGATTGTGTAATTAGATACCGCTACTACAGATAGTGAACACCTATTCAACTTAGTGTTATCTGTATTAGCGGCGTAACATACTACTTATTGTTTATATAAATACTTATGACTAAGTATAATTACGGATGATAAATCGCAGCCAAAATAGCGCCAGCACCATCGGCAAGTAGCATCTTGGCGACATCGATACCTAATTGATTGGCCTGTGCTTCTTTCTCTGCTTGCGTTCCAGTCAATGCAATACGCTTTTCAGCCTTTAGCAATTCACTACCATCTGCTTGTCCGACTCGGCCACGTAGCCATAAGTTATGACCGCTATCATCGTTATCATAATCGGTAGTGATTTCTTTAGCGTTATCAGCATGCAATACCGCATAAGCGGCAATCGGAACTTGGCAACCACCTTCTAAATGACGATTTAAAGCGCGCTCAGCGATTAAGCGAATGCGCGCCTTATCATCGTTAAGCGGGGCAAGCAGTGCCAATACATTTGCATCATCTTCACGGCATTCAATTGCTAATGCCCCTTGACCAACAGCTGGTAGGCAGGTATCGATCGCTAACTCACCACGAATACGCTCATCAAGCTCGATGCGCTGTAGGCCACTGGTTGCCAAAATAATGGCATCGTAGTCGCCTGCATCAAGTTTGCCTAAACGTGTACCCACGTTACCGCGCAAGGTCTTGATTTGTAGATCTGGACGATAGGCTTTGATTTGACATTGACGGCGTAAACTTGCGGTACCAACGACCGCGCCTTGTGGTAATTCATCAATACTATTATAAGTGTTAGAGACAAATGCATCCGTTGGCGCTGCACGTTTGCAATAAACGCCAAGTGTTAAACCTTCAGGCAACTGCATAGGGACATCTTTTAGTGAATGCACAGCAATATCTGCCTGCCCATCATATAGTGCTTGCTCAAGCTCTTTAACAAATAAGCCTTTACCGCCTATTTTTGCTAGTGGGGTGTCTAAAATCTTGTCACCTTTAGTGATGATTTTTAGTAAATTGATAGTCATCTCTGGATACAGTTCCAGCAATCGATCACGAATATGCTCTGCTTGCCATAAGGCAAGCGGGCTTTGACGTGTGGCGATATTTAAGGTATGCAAAGCAGATGGCTGCGTGGTACTCATGATAGGCCTCAAGATTATTAAGTGCTATATTGTTAATACTATGTTTGATGCGTCAGAAAATTTATTATTTACAAGCTTTTAATAGGTGCAAAAATTTTTATCTGACGCAAAAAAATACCCCTATTTAAGCATAAATAAGGGTACGAAGATATGGTCGAGATATTTTGGTTGTTACTAGCTATTCATAAAGGCGTTAGCTTCTAGAATATGTTGTTGAAGACACCTATCTCTGAGTCATTTCTATAATAAGAAGCCATGGTTACATACTTTGAATCTTTTCTCGTAGCGCTGGTAGATGTCGACGACTAACCGCTAAAGTCTCATCAAGACCTTTAAAGCGTACTTGATATTGCCCAGAATCTATGGTTTCTAAGTAATCCAAAAAGCTTAGATTGATGATGGCATTACGATGGACCCGAAACAGTCGGCTCTCAAATTCTTGCTCAAGCTCTTTTAAAGTCTCATCTATGAGTACTGTGCCTTCTTTATGACGGACTTTGACGTACTTTTGGTCAGCAGTAAAGTAGTAGATATCTTTGAGTTTAATCAGCTCGACGCCACGATGTGTACGTGCTGCAATATGTTCACGCACAGGACGAGCAGTCGGGTCTTCAAGTTTACGAATCTCATTCAATTGCGCGGCATTCAGGTTTTTTGCTTGACTCAACGCTTCTAACAATTCATCTTTATTTGCAGGCTTGAGTAAATAGCCTATCGCATTGGCTTTAAACGCTGCAATGGCATAATGGTCGTAGGCTGTAACAAAAATGATAGCTGGCGGATGCTCAAGCTCATTAAGTGCTTGTGCACAGCGTACCCCATCCATTTCTGGCATTCGTATATCGAGCAATATTATATCAGGCTGCTGTATTTTTACTGCAGTGATGGCCTCAGCACCAGTCGTTGCTTGGGCGACCACCTCGTACCCTGATTCTTGCACGATTCTGACCAAGCGCTCACGAGCAAGTGGCTCATCATCACAAACTACGATTCGCATGTAGATTCCTCTTTTACAGCATAATAAATATATTTTAACTACTCTTGATATTATTTTGTATAAATTCGTAGTAGCCCAGCATACATAAAAGTAATTATTTAATAACTCTATGATTAATTAGTTAGACACCGATAATTCGTATTTATCTTACTCCAACCAGGCTATAAAACCTGCATGAGTTTTGGAAAGCGTTTGTCATCTATATGTTATTAAAACAGACAGCTTGACGATGATATTCATATAGTTTTTGATTCAAACCCTGTAGCTACCAATCAATCAACCTAAGTGCATACGAGTGATTAAGTCTCCAAAATATGGTTATGCAAGATAAGCAGCAATAAATATGCCATGTTTGAATTGACGGTAGCGATACTCGAATGAAAGGTGAAAAAATGGTCGATTTAAGTTGTGTAATAAGAAAAACTAAAATCCTACATCATGTAGAGGGTAGTTAATCACGGTCACAATTCGCTCGTTGGTGACATCACTTTGTATATTAGCACTTTGATCAAAATAGGCTCTGAGACGCTCAGCTTGGATATAAAAGTTCACATGGCGACGTAAGTCATGAACAACCATTAAGGTTTTACTGGGCAGTTGGACCGTAACAGTGATAGTAACGCGATGCTGTTGCCATGTTACAGTAATATCGATAAAAATAGTTTCAGTTGTCATCTCAACGACATTAAGCAGCATTTTTTCAAGAACGCTTTGTAAAGTTAACGCGGTAATTACCATATCATACATGACGTCATCGTCAGGAAGATTCCAATTTACAACCAGCTTATCGCCCAAACGACTCGATTCAATCGCTAAGTAATGCTCACAAAGGGCAACTTCTTCTTCAAAGCTAATTTCGCGCGCGCCATTAAAAGTGGCTCGAAAGAGTGCTGATACATGTTGTAAAAGCTCTGCGGCCTGCGGAGGCTTAGATTCAATAAGTGATACTAAACTATTGACTGTATTGAAGAAAAAATGCGGGGCAATACGTGCTTTTATTAAGTCATTTTGGGCAGTAAGTTTGTGCTCAAATGACTGCTTGAGTGCGATCAGCTCACGATAACGTCTAATAAAGTACAACATAAACACTAAAGTAAAACCGACGGTAATCACAATATTGAATAGTACGTTTAATACAAAGGCTTTACGCTCATAAACCAGCCAGCCAGTATTAATCATAACCAACATGACTAGCGTTACAGACACAGCAGAGGTAATGGTAAATAAAAGTAAGACTTTCATGCTGACATTAATAGGGTTGGCGCGTTTAAAGATAGGCCGCAGATAATCTATTAGATATAAAGACGGGATAATGCTCAAAACATATTGAACAATCCGGCTCAAGAATTTAACGAAGAATTGAGGCCAAGTAGCCAGATCATGACGATCAATCGACGTAACAAACAACGCCCAAAAGAAGATGTAGAGCATCCATTGCCATGGTTTCATCATTTCTGTAAGCCTAGGCATAAAAAACTCTAAGCGCTCAGCTAGCAAGGCAACCTCATCCTTTGCTATACTTGAGCTCTTATTTTCCTGACTTGTCTTAGACCAATATGAACGCCAACTCTTCAAATCCTAGTAATCCCAAGCAAGATAAAAATTCAAATTCACTTGATTTTAGCACAAATGCAGCGGCCACACAGACAAATGCCGCTACCCCTAATCAAGCTGACAGCCCTGCCCACAATGCACAGGGGCAACAAATGTGGGGTGGACGCTTTAGTGAGGCGACCGATAGCTTCGTTGCAGCCTTTACCGCTTCGGTTGGCTTTGACCAGCGCTTTGCGCGACATGATATCGAAGGCTCAATCGCTCACGCTACTATGCTCAAAGAATGTGACATTCTGACGGCTGACGAGGTTGCAACAATTATCGACGGTCTAAAGCAGGTGCTTGTCGAGATTGAAGCAGGCGAGTTTAAATGGTCGATTGCGCTTGAAGACGTGCACATGAACGTTGAGTCGCGCTTAACCGATATCGTCGGTGCAGTGGGTAAAAAGCTGCATACTGGACGTAGCCGTAATGATCAGGTCGCAACTGATATTCGTTTATGGTTGCGTGAAGAAACTGACAATATCATTGCCTTATTGGTACGTCTGCAAAGCGGCCTACTTGACTTGGCTGAACAACATACCGATACCATTATGCCAGGCTTTACCCATTTGCAAACCGCACAGCCTGTCAGCTTTGGTCATCATGTAATGGCATGGTTTGAGATGTTATATCGTGATACTGAACGTCTAGTTGATGCACGCCGCCGTATCAATCAGATGCCACTTGGTAGCGCCGCCCTTGCTGGTACGACCTTCCCAATCGATCGCACTATCACTGCTGAGTTGCTTGGTTTCGAAGGTATTTGCCAGAATTCGCTAGATGCAGTTTCTGACCGTGATTTTGCTATCGAGTTTACTTCAGCTGCCTCTATTTTAATGATGCATATGTCACGCATGAGCGAAGAGATTATTCTGTGGATGTCAGCGCAGTTTAACTTCGTACAGATACCAGATCGTTTTTGTACCGGTTCATCTATTATGCCGCAAAAGAAAAACCCTGATGTGCCAGAGCTGGTACGCGGTAAGGCAGCGCGCGTATTTGGTCAGTTGATGACTTTATTGAGCCTTATGAAAAGTCAGCCGCTTGCCTATAATAAAGACAACCAAGAAGACAAAGAACCTCTATTCGATTGTGTTGATACCTTAACTGGTTCGCTTTTGGCGTTCGCTGATATGTTGCCAAATATTACGCCAAACAAAGAAAACATGCGTGCTGCCACCATGAAAGGTTATGCAACTGCGACCGATTTAGCAGATTATCTCGTACGCCAAGGTGTGGCATTCCGTGATGCGCATGAAGTGGTCGGTAATGCCGTTGCTCTAGGTATTAAAGAGGGCGTTGATTTGAGTGATTTGTCACTTGCCCAACTACAGCAGTTTAGTGATGCTATTGGTGATGATGTGTTTGACTTTTTAACATTAGAAGGTTCATTAGCAGCTCGTGATCATTTAGGTGGCACTGCACCCAATCAAGTTAAGCAAGCTGTCGTTAATGGTCGTGCACGCTTAAAAGTTTTTGCTTAAACGCCTGGTTTAAAAAAACCGCCTTAATATTGTATATTTAACACTCGCTCCTAACATTCACTACTTAGGGCGGGTGTTTTTTATTTGTCATAATACTGGCAAAACTGGTATTAAACAGATTTACGGTTACCTTCTATATACTTGATAGCCTTTGCTAAATCGACCAAGACCGTTATCATAGGTTGATATCGATATTTGACTTAATAAATTAATAGCTTACTTAATAAGGAGCATCTCATGACTGAGAGTTTTAACCCACAAGCCAATACAGTTTTTTGCCGTAAATATCAGCAAGAATTGCCAAAAATGCCGCATCCGCCTTTTCCTAATAAAAAAGGTCAAGAGCTACAAGAAACGGTATCTGACAAAGCGTGGAAAGAATGGCTTGAGCATCAGACGATGCTTATTAATGAGAACCATTTAAGCATGATGGATCCTGCAGCCAAAAAATTCTTAACCGAACAGCGTGATAAGTTTTTGGATAATGAAGACTATGAGCGTGCACAAGGTTGGACGCCAGAGGCTTAAGGTTTACACTTTTGAACCTGATACTATTAAACTTGGTAAATGACTATAATTCGCCATAGAAGTTTGCTAGTATAAAGTTGATTCACAACACTGACAGACTCGGGGTGCGGTGTATTAAAGGCTCGCTTTACTAAACTTACTTTATTAAAGTAATCGCCTTTGTACATTCGCTGAGAGATCACCCGCCGAACCTGATGCGGTTAGTACCGACGCAGGGAAGTCTTAAGCAATGGTTATATATGTGCAAAGGGCGTGCAGAAATGCCTTTTTATTACCGTCACTATTTTTTGTCGCTTGCCAAGCGCTATATAATGACGAATGATACGAAGCTGCGTCTACCAATTTCTAAAATAATTTACTAGATCTAAGTTTAGTAGAGTAATCATTTTATTTAAATTGATATCGCATGGATAACTAATGCTTACCCCGCAGCTACTGGCGGTGTTGATTTTATTCAAAAACCAACACGCTAGGACACCATATGACTATCTCAGACATTACCTCGAACACAAAAGCTGCTCAAACCCATATCCCAGCTAATGCTTCGCTCAACGCGACTGACAGCAAAGCGGATAAAAAAGCAGATGCCCTAAAAACACCTGCCCATCGCCATCAAACAGACGCGCGCTTTGAAGAAGATGCCCGCGACTTACACCGTATCTTGCCCGCCTCCCGTAAAATTTATATCGAAGGCTCAAGACCCGATATTCAAGTACCGATGCGCGAAATAACGCTTGATCCAACCCCTGTGCAAGGCATTTCTGAGAACGAATGGGAGCAAAACCCACCGTTTTATGTCTATGACACATCAGGTGTTTATACTGATCCCAATGTTGAGATTGACCTCACCAAAGGATTGCCAAAATTACGTGAAGGCTGGATAAACGAGCGCGGAGATACCGAGCAGTTAAAAGGTCTATCAAGTCAGTATGGACAAACGCGCGCCCGTGATATTAGCACTGCCAACTTACGATTTGCCCACATTGATAAACCTCGCCGTGCAAAAACAGGCAAAAATGTCACGCAAATGTACTATGCTCGTCGCGGCATTATCACCCCTGAAATGGAGTATATCGCCATTCGTGAGACGCAAAAGCAGCACGAGTTGACTGATATGCGTCAACATGATGGTGAGAGCTTCGGTGCTAATACGCCGAAAATTATCACCCCTGAATTTGTACGTGATGAAGTTGCCGCTGGACGCGCAATTATCCCTAATAACATCAATCACCCTGAATCTGAGCCGATGATTATCGGACGCAATTTCCTAGTAAAAATTAACGCCAATATCGGTAACTCAGCACTCGGCTCCTCTATTGACGAAGAAGTGTCAAAAATGACGTGGGCAACACGTTGGGGCGCAGACAACATTATGGATTTATCGACCGGCAATCATATTCATGAAACCCGTGAATGGCTAATTCGTAACTCACCAGTGCCGATTGGTACGGTCCCTATTTATCAAGCGCTAGAAAAAGTCGATGGCGTCGCTGAAGATTTAACATGGGAGATATTCCGCGACACCTTGATTGAACAAGCAGAGCAAGGCGTGGATTATTTCACTATTCATGCAGGTGTACTGCTCGATTATGTACCGATGACTGCCGAACGCCTTACAGGCATTGTGTCACGTGGTGGCTCAATCATGGCGCAGTGGTGCATGGCGCACCAACAAGAAAGCTTTTTGTACACTTACTTTGAAGATATCTGTGAGATTATGAAAGCCTATGATGTCGCCTTTAGTTTGGGTGATGGTCTGCGTCCTGGTTGCTTACAAGATGCCAATGATGAAGCGCAATTCAGTGAACTTAAAACGTTAGGTGAGCTGACCAAAGTAGCATGGGAGCATGATGTGCAGGTCATGGTTGAAGGACCGGGTCACGTCGCGATGAACCGTATTAAAGAAAATATGGATTTGCAGCTTGAGCTGTGTGCGGACGCGCCATTTTATACGTTAGGGCCATTAACGACCGATATTGCACCGGGTTATGACCATATCACCAGTGCCATCGGAGCAGCGATGATTGGCTGGTTCGGCACCGCCATGCTTTGTTATGTCACGCCAAAAGAGCATCTAGGTCTGCCCAATAAAAAGGATGTCAAAGACGGCATCATCACTTATAAGATTGCCGCTCACGCTGCCGATCTTGCCAAAGGTCATCCAGGTGCGCAGGCACGTGATAACGCTTTGTCCAAAGCTCGTTTTGAGTTCCGCTGGGATGATCAGTTTAATCTAGCCCTCGACCCTGATACCGCGCGTGAATATCATGATGAAACTTTGCCAAAAGATGCGCACAAATCCGCCCACTTTTGCTCAATGTGTGGCCCAAAATTTTGCTCGATGAAAATCACTCAAAACGTGCGGGAATATGCAGCGGGACTGGATAAAGATGCCGCTAATAAAAAGGTAACGCCTTAAACGGGCGACTTAACCAATGCTGGTCATCTGATTAAAGAAGTAGAAACTGAGCTGGTCGAGCAAGTTGGCAAAGCCAGTGCCGAGGAAGTAAAGGTATGGCAGAGATGACCGAAAAACATCATAGTGAAGGCCGTCAGTTGTATAAAGAGATATAGCTATTCATTTACTAAAATCTAGTTAAAATAAAAAGCTTGAACCTAATTGTTAGGTTCAAGCTTTTTTACGTTAGCATGTAGGAAAAGTGGTTCGATTAAACCTTCGACGCTTTATAAATCTCATCGATTGAGGTATTAATCGTATCAGCAAACTCTTTATCGCTTTGCTGTTTACTCAAACCTTCGGTAAACGCGCGTGAGAAACTGGCAATCATACCTGGG
This sequence comes from Psychrobacter sp. P2G3, assembly GCF_001593285.1. NCBI lineage: Bacteria > Pseudomonadati > Pseudomonadota > Gammaproteobacteria > Moraxellales > Moraxellaceae > Psychrobacter > Psychrobacter sp. P2G3. The sequence goes on along the minus strand of NZ_CP012529.1, from coordinate 118,319 downwards.
TTTTGCTTAAGCTTTTCGCAAGCATCGCTACGGCTATAACCGCCAGACAATGCAACGACTTTTAATACTTTTGGATGATCAATCAACTCTTGGTAAAAACCAGATTCTTCAGGTAAAGTCAGCTTAAGCATCACTTGCTTATCATCAGCCAAGCGCTCAAGGTTATGTAATAGATTGGTTTTAAGCAGTAGCTCGCATTCGTGCTTCTTATCACTATTGATATCTACTTCTGGCTCAACGATAGGCATAAAACCTTTAGAGATAATTTGCTTAGCCACATCAAACTGCTGCTGGACGACAAGCTCAATACCATCGACACTTGGCTCATAAATCACTGAACGCATTTTAGTGCCAAACACTGGGTAATTTTGGGCTTTATCTAATAATGCATCTAAATTAGGTATTGGACGCATCACTTGTACGCCACTCATTTGTTCTGCTAAGCCTTTATCCACCTTTAAAAAAGGCACGATATTTTTATCTTCCCATAGATAGTTAGCCGTAGGCTTACCATTGACCTCACGATCCATCGTATCTTCGAACAAAATCGCCCCAAGAACACGCTCGCTATCAAAGCAGTCGCAAGTCATAATCCGTACACGCATCTCATGTACAAGATCAAACATGGCTTCGTCATTATCGTACTCATCCCCACTCACACCATAATTCTCAAGTGCCTTAGGCGTGCTTCCACCACTTTGGTCGAGTGCCGCGATAAATCCTGAGCCGTCTTTTATCCGTTGTGATTGCTTTTGATATTCCATTAAGTGTGCATCCTCTAATTATTAATAAGTATCAATTTTACTGTGACACCTTATGCGCTATATGACAACTTGCATACGATCTAACTATAAGTAACTTTACCATAGGACATACTATGTGCCTACATTGAATAAGTTAAGAATTAGTGATTTTTAAGAACAGTTGTTGGATTTATATATGATATCACTATGCTTTATTATATATACTGGTATCAGCATATACAAACTTAACCTTCTATTCCTATTATAAATGTTAAATTGCTCGTGAAATTTACATTGTCTCGTTGTCTAAGCTAAGAACAGTACTGCCACAGCGCTTACTGCTAACAACAATCCCAGCATATTGATACGATTAAGAGATTCTTTAAAGACACCTACTCCAATGATAGTCGCCACTGCGATGACTCCAACGTTCATACCTGTGAATACGATACTTGGTGAGTCAGACAATACTTGATGTGCACGCACATATGCATAAATATTACCCATGTTGAGCGCACCAAGCAGTAATCCTGCGACAAGTGCATTACCTTGCCATCGTATATGAGTGATGAGCAAATAAATAAACAACAACAACCCTGCAAGTCCAAAACTGACAAACAAAGTCAAGGGAAATGCCGTGCCTTGCTTGGCAACTTGTTTGAACAAAATATCAATGATGCCATAACCTGCCCACACCCCAAACAACCATAGGGGTGTTTTGAGTACAGGATTTTTATTGGCAGTCTCAGTAGCTGCCATACTTATACTATTGGTGTTATTGCCACTAGTAGTAGTATTGCCACTGGTATTAGCAATGACAGCTTGCTGCGGACGATAAACCAAGGCTCCTAGTGCCAAAAATCCTAAAGCTAGCCCAAATATGCGCGTGCCAGTCAAAATCTCACCAAATAATAAAAAGGCGGCAACAATAGGAATAATCAATGATAAACGCTGAGCTGCATCGGTTGCCACCATTCCAACGGCTTCAATGGCACGTCCAAGCATTACAAATACGGCGGGCAACAGCACACCAAGAGCGATAATAATGCCCCATGCAGCGCCAAGTGTATTAACACTACTCACATCTGGTTTTAATAAGATAAAAGTCAGTAAAAAGGCGACTGGATAACCAGCAACGATCGTCTGGCGAATATCTATGTTCTTTTGTCGCAATACTTTGAGCAGAACGGAAACAGCGACACTACATAGCACTGCAATCGTTAAATAAATCATTAGCTTCTACCTTTTTAAATCGAAATTTTGCGGGTTTATTGTTTGTATGCCAGTGCTGAGAATCTTGATATAGTCATTTTTAAGCGTTTGATTTTTAGATAAGCCAATGATTATTAATAGAGAATATACCCCATTGAATAAAACGAAATAGGGGAAGGTAACAAAATATTTTTTGTACAGCAATCTATTTATAGTGGTTTTTAATAGTTAATACCAAATACGACCTGTAGCGTTCAAATTACAATTAGCATGCAGGTGTAACTCTGAAGTTTTGCTAAAATAGTGCGCAATCCCAATAACACAAGTAAGTGCCCAAGATGACGTTTAATATCGTTTATCTTGGCGTATCATTTTTGCCTATGAATGCTCTATTCCGTTTTTTTGAAAATCGTCTACCCGCCTTTCCTGATACTCCTATGCCATTACCCTCACCTCGTCAAGGGCTGTTGAGATTTTTGTGGGCATGTACCAAAGGTTTACGTGGCTGGCTACTGTTTTTTATGATTTTGTCCGCGGGTATCGGCATTTATGAAGCGATGCTATTTGCATGGATTGGTAATATAGTTGACTGGCTAGGTATCTATACGCCGCAAACGCTATGGACTGAAAAAGGCGACGTGCTCCTTTTGATGCTAGCGGTAATGCTACTGAGTCCGTTTTGGATTGCCTTATCGTCGTTTATTCATTTTCAGTCGATTCAGGGCGTGTTCCCGATGCAAATGCGCTGGCGTTTTCATCAGCATATGCTCGGGCAGTCGATGCAGTTTTATCAAGATGAGTTTTCTGGTCGAGTTTCTGCCAAGGTAATGCAAACCGCACTAGCCGTACGCGATACGGTGATGACGGTCACTGATATGTTTATGTATGTGATCGTTTATTTTATTACCACTGGTGTCATCTTATTTAACTTAGACAGCTTATTATTAATCCCATTTATCATCTGGTTTGTACTCGTTGGCTTTACTTTACGTTTCTTTATTCCCAAGCTTAAACGGACTGCTATCGTACAGGCTGATGCCCGCGCGTTGATGGTTGGCCGTATCACTGACGCTTACGCCAATATTATGACCGTTAAATTGTTCAGTCATTCGCGCCGTGAGCTGGGTTATGCTAAGAACGCTATGGGTCAGTTTTTAGGAACGGTTCATGCGCAAATGCGCTGGGTCAGCTATTTAGAGATCTCAACCCATCTGATCAGCGTCATTTTAGTGAGTAGTACGGCTGGGATTGGTATCTATTTATGGCAACAAGGCGATATTGGCGTTGGGGCTATTGCCGCAGCAACCGCAATGGCATTACGATTAAACGGTTTAACGCAGTGGATTATGTGGCAAACAGCAAGCTTGTTTGAGAGCATTGGTACCGCCCAAGACGGTATGCGTACCTTATCTGCACCGCAGACTATCGTTGATGCGCCTAACGCTTCTAATCTAAAAGTTACCGATGGTCATATCGTCTTTGACCATGTTGATTTTAGTTATGAGGGTGAAGATGATATCGAAGGCGAGCGCATTGATGGGGTTGATACTGCCGGAACAGCGCTTATCCCCTCACAAGTAAAACTACTGGATAACTTTTATTTAGATATCAAACCCGGTGAAAAAATCGGTTTGGTTGGACGTTCAGGTGCCGGTAAATCGACCTTGGTGAACTTATTACTGCGCTTCTTTGATGTTGATAAAGGTAAAATTTATATCGATGGACAAGCGATTGATGAAGTCACTCAAGAGTCTTTACGCCAGCAAATCGGTATGGTAACGCAAGATACCTCACTGCTCCACCGTACCGTACGTGAAAACATCGCCTATGGACGTCCTGATGCCAGCGATGAAGAAATCATTCTTGCCACTAAACAAGCACAAGCTTGGGAATTTATCAAAGACTTATATGATGATAAAGGCAATACTGGTCTTGATACGCAGGTTGGAGAACGCGGGGTCAAACTCTCTGGCGGTCAGCGTCAACGTATTGCCATCTCACGCGTTATGCTAAAAAATGCGCCAATTTTATTATTGGACGAAGCGACAAGTGCGCTCGACTCTGAGATTGAGTATGCCATCACTGAAAGTCTAAATGACATCATGACTGGCAAGACCGTCATTGCTATTGCCCATCGTCTGTCAACGATTGCAGCGCTTGATAGATTGGTGGTCATGGATAAAGGTCAAATCATCGAACAAGGCAGCCATGATGAATTATTAGCATTAAATGGCGTCTATGCTGGATTATGGCAGCGCCAAAGTGGTGGTTTCTTAGGTGAAAACAGTTAATTATCGTTAAACATAATGAGTCACAAGGAAGTGTTATTCTCATGGAAGCATTTACAAACAGTATTGATATCAGTGGACAACAAGCCCGCTATTACGACCTAAGCCAGCTCAATGCGGCGGTGAGAAAAAATGCCCATAAACGTCCAGCTGCGCATTTTTATGGTGGCAATAGCTTCACTGTCGGTACCTATCAGCCTCTAATGCATAATCTTGCGGATAATTTTGATATAACCTCGCTAGCAATGCGTGGCTATTGGTACGACAAGCCCAAAGCTCGTCGCCTGACTCGTGAACAAGATGCCGATATGCTCATTAAGTTTTTGGACAAAACTCAAGATGCACCTATTATCGGTATTGGACATTCACAAGGGGCAACCGCTACCGCAATGGCGGCGGCCAAGCGTCCCGATCTATTCTCACAACTATACCTTATCGAGCCAGTCACTTTTACCAAGAAACAAACAGCACTGTATAATTTACTCCCACGGGCTTTTATGCTCAGCCGCGAGCCTTTTAAAAGCACACTAACCAAGCGAACGACTTGGTCAAGTATCGAAGGTTACTATGAGCACCTGCGCGAACAACGTGCTTACAGACGTATCAGTGATGAGCACTTGTTGGTGTTCGCTGAACAAAGCCTTGCTGCAAATACTAATGGCAGCTACTCTCTAATATTTGATCCAGAGCAAGAGCTCGCCAATTACTTTGGCACGCCACATATTGATAAATCTCTTAAAAAATTGCGCTGCCCCTATACGCTTATTACCGGTAAACCAACTTTGTTTATTAACCATAAAGTTCGCAAGCAATGGCAAAATTTTGTACCTGACAACAGCATCATATCACTAACAGATTACGGTCACTTGTTACCGATGGAAGCGCCTGAATTATGTGCGCAAATCATAAGTGAACACTATCAAAGCCGTAAATAAGCCAAACCATGACTGATCTTTTTGCCCCAGCACCCACTGATAACTTGTTACCCTATGATGGTAAGGTCAATAATTTAGGAGTTATTATTAATAATCCTAATGACCTCTACGACAAACTTTTAACTGAGCTTCCTTGGCGCTCTGATATCGTAACTTTATTTGGTAAAACTCATGTCACCACTCGTCAGATTGTTTGGATGGGTGAAGAAGATACCAGTTACCAATACTCCGGTCATGCGCGCCAAAGCATTCCATGGTCAGATGCAGTGTTTCATGTGAAACAAGTTGTCGAGCGACAGCTGGCAAATATTGGAATCGCTGCTGACTTTAATACTTGTTTGCTAAATTATTACCCTTCAGGATCTGACGGTATGGGCTATCATGCGGATGATGAAAAGGAGCTAGGCTATCAGCCAATTATTGCTTCCTTGTCCGTTGGCGCTACACGAAAATTTGTTTTTAAGCATAAAAAAACTCAAGATAAAGTCGAGCTTCATCTTGAGTCTGGTCAGCTTATCGTTATGCATGGTGATACCCAAGCATTTTGGAAGCACACCGTCACTAAGACTAAAACAGTAGCCGATGGACGAATTAGTCTAACGTTTCGGCACGTGCTTTCAGATTAGCTGGCTTTTAAGACAATTTTGCCAAAGGTATCGCCTTTTTGTAGCTCAGTGTGAGCGGCAACGATCTCAGATAGCGGATAAGTCTGCTGAATATGTAATTTGAGCTTACCAGTTGCCACTTGTTGTAATACTCTTGCCATATCTTGCCCACTACGTTGAGCTTTATAACCAGCGACATTTAGATCTTTTTGGCTGCCAGCCTCCTTGAGCTTATCGACCCAAATCGTTGGTAGCACATTGACGCGTCCACCAGACTTGAGCACATCAAGCGCACGTACACCTGCATCACCACCGACCAAGTCCAGTAGCACATCCGCTTGCAAATCAGGGAATGCATCCTCTTTAGTATAATCAATCCAGCCTGCTAGCTTGCTCTTATCTATAAGGTCATCAAGCTTGGCATACTTTTCTGGTGAGCAAATAACAGTGACTTTGATATCGTTCTGATTCACCTTGTCCATTAATAACTGAATGAGTAGATGACCAACACCACCTGCCGGGGCATTCATTACGACATGCTCGCCTGTTTTGATATCAGCAAATTCTACAAATTGTAGTGCCGTTTGTCCTATACAAGGCAGTGCACCTGCCTGCTCTAGCGTTACCGATTCTGGTACTTTAGCCAGCAATGTAGCATCGACTGCCACATACTCAGCATAACAGCCACCATCAAAAGTAAGCGCTGCGACTTTCTCATCAACAGTAAACTGATCGTTATTACTTTTGACCACAACACCAGCCATATCAAAACCTAAAATAGCAGGTTTGTCATGGTCAAATTTATTTTTACGGATATTCTCGGCACCCCAGCCCTTACCTTGGCGAGTCTTATAATCAACGGGATTAATGCCTGCATACGCGACTTTCACTAACACTTGGTCATCACTTAACTCAGGGATAGCGACATCGTCTTGATAGTTCATGACATCGGGTTCACCAAACTCACGAATAAGTACAGCGTGTTGAGTCGTTGGCAATGGTTTATTAGAAAGGTTAGACATAGGTATATATCCTTATATTTTATGTGCTAGTAGTTAATTATCTTATTAATTTGGAATTTTTTGAGTTTTAATTTTATTAAAAAAGAAACAGGTATTATTCAATTTATAGGTAGCGAACCTATACTATAACAAAGCCAACTCAGCACTAATAGGCAAGTGATCGGACAATTTTGACCAAGGTTTACCAGTATGTACCCAAGCGTTTTTCACAGTAAGATTACGTACATAGATACGATCTAAACTTAGCACAGGCAGCTTTGCAGGAAAGGTCGGTAACAATTTACCATGACATTGTTTAAAAGCCTCAGTCATCCCAAGATCACTTGCTAAGGTGTCACAAGATAGCTTTTTCCAGTCGTTAAAATCACCCGCTAAAATCAGAGGTTGATTCGGAGCTATCTCGTTGCGCATGTAATCACTAATGGCTTGATATTGCTTAATACGATCACGCTCAAATAGGTTCAAGTGAGCGCACAATACCACCACTGGCACATCCCAACCAGCTGGCTGCACCTCACAATGCAAGACACCGCGTTGCTCAAGTTTATTCACAGTAATGTTAACGTTATGCTTTGGATCTAGTGGAAATCGGCTCAGTACCGCATTACCATGATGACCATTTTCATATTCTGAATTTTTACCATAGCTATTTTCTAGCTGCAGATACTCACCAAACCATTCATGCTGAGATTGATCAGGGTATTCGTTATAGTGCATATTGCGCCTCAAATGCTGACCTTGCACCTCTTGTAAACATAGGACATCAGAGCCTACTTCTTCAAGGGCTTGAGCAATCCCTTGCATTTTTACTCGGCGATTAAGTGGCGACATGCCTTTATGGATGTTATAGCTGGTCACAACAAAAGAGTTTTTATTAATCATAAATTCAGTATTCATAAAATAAGTGTTATAAGCGATTATAGGCGTTATTCGCGCTATAACAACAGGAATGGTAATTTTGTCTTAGCTTTATCGCAACTATATTAATTATATGAAATGCAAAAAAGCATTGGCTCATATTGAACCAATGCTTTTTTTATTGATGCTAAATCATTATTGCTAAGCTAACTGGCTAGCTAGATAACGATTAGTAGCGCGTAACCAAAGCAATTGGCTGATCATCACTCATAATATCTTGTGGCATAAACACAGCCTCACCACCATTATGAATGACATGCTCAATGATTTCGCCAACAGCGTCATCAGTCACACCTTTTTCAGATGCATCATTAGCAGCAGTTAATGTCTGCGCTTTTTCGTCAATCATCGCAGCCTGCATATAACCGCGACGTACATATAAGGTTTCACCAGCGCCTTGATAAGCAGCACGATATACATCCTGCAAATCAGTCCGAAGCATATCAGCCCCGCGTGCTTTGTCAATCTCACCCAGTGCTGCTTTATGTAATGACGTACGATATTCTTCTACCGCCTCTTGTACTGAGTTAACGATATGCTGTGCACTACCATCATCTAGATTGGTAGCGTTTGAGACCATTGCAATAATATTGTCTGGACGATCACAAACTTCTTTGTAGTAGCCAATATTTTTTGCATCACCAACAATGACGAGTGGCATTTTGTGCTCACCCCATAGTTCTTGCACGCTTTTGTCAACTTGGTTAAAGAACTCTTTTAGATAACTGCTTTCATTGTTAGATGAACGATCAGAGCCACCATCGCCTGTAGTATATAGTCCATTATTATCAATAGGGAATGGGATGCTTTCCATATGATTTTGACTATCATCATCCTTGTCGAACTCCATGACTACACGATCGTTAGAAGCTTCGATGAGTCGCGCCTTATCACGGGTCAGAACTACCGTATAATAATGTACCGCACTCGCCATATCGCGAACTAAGTCACGGGTCGCAAATCGATCTGAAATAATGACCCGTTCTGTAGTATCGATTGGCATACGGATGACTTGCACATCATCAGTGCTAGCAAATATCGCTAATGTATCAAGATTATAGTTATGATTTAAATCATTAGTTTTGGCATGAATATTTTCTAGAATAGTCGTTGCGGTACGCTTATCATACTCGCTGGTTAAACGATCTTCCATCACTTTCAACTGGTTTTTTAGAGCGATAGGATCTTGTTCATTCGCTGGATGCGCGCGATGGGTCTTAACAAATATACTTACTGCTGGATTGGCTTTGGTTTCACGTAAACTCTTGAGGGTCGCTTTCATAAACATTTTTCCTTATGTTATTGTTGTCGGTTTTGAGTAGCTAAATGATAAAGACTGGCTTTATCTATAGGGCTATCCTAACCAAGTTATGTCAATGCTATGACATAGTTAATCATCGGACAGCTTTTATCTATTCAACTGCTTTGTTTAATGTATTGTTATGCACACTATACGTCCGTTATTTTTTATACTTATATACAAGTATATTCTGATTGTTATGTAGGACAACTTTATGCAGAACAACTATGATGCTATCAAGTTAATGTTGCTAGCTATAGGGTTAGTTTGCAAGCAAATGATGACGCTTTGTAAGTATCACTAATGAAAACCATATTTCGAGACATCTAATAATCATAATACTTATCTGACAAACAATATATCCTATAAACAATATAGACGATTTACTTTTAGTCTACGGCTGCTGGCTTGCATTCTTACCAAAGCATACCCATCATTTAGATAGCTTTCTTTGAATTTGCTAACTTGTATATGCTAAAAAGAAATTAAACTATTCAACAATAATTAACCAAATAACAATTAGCCATTTATTACCATTGGATACCTCTATGACTACGATTGACCCAAACCTACATCTTATCGACTTTACCGCAGCGAAGCCTAACGAATTACAGGTAAAAGTAGATGATGCGATTGAGCAAGGTAATAACTTTCTAGACGAGCTAACAACGTCTACAGACAACACTAGTAATATAAGTCCTAAGCAGGCATTGACTGATGTGATTGCTTTTGATCATATTAATTTGGCATTGGATCGGAGTTGGGGAGTCTTATCGCATCTTAATAGTGTGATGAGTAATGACAAGATTCGTCATGTACATCATGAGTTGTTACCTAAACTATCCGCTTACGGTACTCGAGTCGGTCAGCACCAGCCACTATTTAGCCGTTACCAAGCTATCGTCAATGATAAAGAATTTTTTGCAGAGCTTGAGCCAGCACGTGCGCGTGCCATTGAGCTTGCATTACAAAGCTTTGAGCTGTCTGGTGTAGCGCTACCCAAAGATAAGCAGGACGAATTTGCTGACATTCAAAGTAAATTATCTACCTTATCTGCAACTTTCTCCGATCATATTTTGGATGCTACCCAAGCCTTTGCATTGCCATTACAGAAAGAGCAATTAGCAGGCCTAACGGAAAGTGGCTTGGCACTACTAGCTGATGCGGGTGAGCAATATAAAGTGCGTGAACTTGCCAGCGGCGTGCTCACACAAGCTGAGATTGATGCATTACCAACGCCTTACTATGTGGCGACTTTGAATATCCCTGTATATCTTGCGGTCATGACCCATGCGGACAATCGCGAACTGCGTGAGACCTTATACCGCGCCTATGTCACCCGTGCTTCTGAATTTGATACTCATACCAATGCTAAAGGTGAATCGCTAAACAACGCTGATATCATGGGCCAAATCCTGCAATTACGTGAACAAAAAGCCCAGCTATTAGGCTTTGCTAATTATACTGAAGTATCACTTTCGACCAAGATGGCAGACAACGTAGCCGAAGTTGAGACCTTTTTACGCAATTTGGCTACTAAGGCTAAGCCTACCGCTGAGCAAGATTTAGCCCAGTTGCAAGAATGTGCGCGTGATTATGACATCACTGAGCTACAACCATGGGACAGTGCTTATATTGCCGAAAAGGTAAAACAAAACAAATTTAGTTTATCGCAAGAAGAGATTCGTCCGTACTTCCCCTTACCGAAAGTTATTGACGGTCTCTTTGCTATCGTTGAGCGTCTATACGGTATCAAAGTGCAAGAACAAAATAGTTCTAATGAAGCTACTAAAGATGAAGCCAACGCAGTTTCGCGCTGGCATGATGACGTGCGCTTTTATCAATTATTTGATGCAAACGATACATTGCTCGGTGGCTTTTACTTTGACTTATTTGCGCGTAGTGGCAAGCGCAGTGGTGCGTGGATGAGTGGCTTTCAATCGCGCTATAGCAATGATGAGCAAGCATATCAGCAGCTACCAGTTTGCTTTATGGTCGGCAACTTTACCCCAGCGCTAGACGGTAAGCCAAGTTTGCTCACCCATGATGAAGTATTAACTTTATTTCATGAGTTTGGTCATGGTTTACATCACCTATTGACCCAAGTAACGGTCGGTGATGTCGCGGGCGTAAACGGGGTTGAGTGGGATGCGGTCGAGCTACCCAGTCAGTTTATGGAAAACTGGGCATGGGATGCTGAAGGCATTGCGCTTATTAGCAGTCATGTCGAGACGGGTGAGCAATTACCAAAAGATAAGCTTGATGCCTTATTAGCTGCCAAGAACTTCCAAAGTGGCATGCAAACATTGCGTCAAATTGAGTTTGCACTGTTCGATTTACTTATTCACTCGCATACGCCAGCGCTTGATTATGCCGGTATCCTTGCAACACTTAATGACGTTCGCAGTGATATTGCCATTATGGAAACACCTGATTACAACCGCTTTGCTAATGGTTTTAGTCATATCTTTGCGGGTGGCTATGCAGCAGGTTATTACTCTTATAAATGGGCTGAGCTGCTATCTGCGGATGCGTTTAGTAAGTTTGAAGAAGACGGCATTTTTAACCCAATCACTGGTAAAGCCTTCCGCGAGACTATCTTATCTGTGGGCGGTAGCTTGCCGGCAAAAACCAACTTCGAGAATTTCCGTGGGCGTAGTGCCAGTATTGACGCGTTGTTACGTCATAGTGGCTTTAATAATACGGATATCAATACTGCGGCAAATGCTCAAACTAAGCGTGAGGTCAGCTAATGCGTTATCAATCTAGTCGTCCAAAAAGGCAATTCTTAGCGGGAGTACGCTGCCCTAAGTGTCAGGTGTTAGATGCAGTAGTGCAAATAAATGTCGTGACGCCAGCACCTGATGAATATATTGAATGTACCCTGTGTGGCCATAGTGAACACCGTCCCGACCCTGATGAGATTAGCGCCAAGAATCATCTTGAGGATCAGATTAATCGCGATGCAATGGTAACCGGTACTAGTGGCACAGTAAAATTCAAACCTTAACTTCAAATTTTCATAGTAAATATACTTATAAAATGATAAAAGCTTTGAACTAAGTCGTCAATAATGCACTCACTACTAGCCTATCAATTGATAGGCTTTTGTTTTTTAGTTTGCTATAGTATGGAAACTTTGTTTTCGATATAAACTGGCTACAGTATGACTTCTAAGAAACCTTCGTCTCTTCTGACCAAAACAGTAACAACTAAGCCAACGGGTATCCGTCTAAAAAGACTCATAACCATAGCCTTGTTGCTGCTACTTATCGTAATCGCTTATTTCGTTTGGCCACGCCCGCTTCCGAGCACCTCAACGCTTGTAAAAGAGATACCGACAGAACCTGAGCAATCTCAAGTTGATACGATACCAACGACTATGGATTCAACGAGTATTGATGATACTGATAGCGACCTTTCGATTAATGAAGGCGCTGAGACAACTGAGATACAAACACCTGACTCTGAGGCAATTTTAAATGCGTCATTACCGGAAACTGACAGTTTAGCCAAGGAAGAAGTCGATCGCTTAGAAGACGAGCGTCAACGACTAGTAGAACAAGAGAAACTAGCAGTTGAGCAAGTGCAAATGAATAAAAAACTGACAGATATGAAAGCTGAACAAATAAAATTGCTTGAGCAGCAAATCGCACAGTTAGAAGCAGCACAAACTCCTCAATAAGCTATCATCTTAAAAACATTGAGTTGGATAACAGTATGTCAGTAGGCAATAGCTTTTATTCAACTATAGACTGAGTCTATATAACTTATAAAAGCATCTACTCATGGGGCATCTGTTATGACTACTCTGCAACTCACCCATGCCCCTATTCTAAATAGTAGCGCGCAGATACTTATCTTACCAGTTAATAATGCTGGGATATTTCTAGATCCTGTGCTGATGCGAACTAAAACCTTGTATCCTGACAATTATCAACGCTATTATCGCGCTTGCCGTGATGGTAGCTTTGAAGCTGGTAGCTGCTTACTTCATAAACGGTTGCGTGAACATGCTGGTCTTGGGATCAGTAGTAATGGCAATTAGCCAAGTTATGTTGCTAACCTTGTCATATCCGACCACCCTTATCATCCAGCACGGTCGCGTTGGTTAACGGCTGCATTGACTGATTTATGCGAGCAGCTTATTCCGTTGATACGCTATCAAGGTATCCGTAGGGCTGCTCTACTCACACGCCCGCTTGTCTTTGACAATCCTAAAAGCAATATAGCTAATACCTCAAATTTGATTCCCTTAGATTGGAATACTGATACCCTACCTCTTCTCAACCAATATTTACAAGATCTACCAAAAGTTCGAGTTGATATTCATCTGCCCAAAAGTATCGTCATTTAGATTTGCCCAACTTTCTATCAAAATGTTTTTTCCTGTAGGCCTTAATAGGTATATTTATGTCGAGATATTGACTAAAAAATTACTCCAGCCTAATATCAAGTTATAAGAATTATCGAGCGTAGATATCTTTTACCTATAACTCCAAACAGGACAATCAGTTATGTCAAACAACAACTCAAAAAACAGCAAGACTGGAAACGAAAAGAAATCTACTGACAATAAAGCGGTCACTGGCGTAGAAGTGGTCAAAGACGATACCGTAGTATTTGAAAACGGTGACTTTGAAGACTATAACGCTGAGCATGACTATCAAGAAGACAAAGATCAAAAAAAGAAAGATCAAGAAAAGAAAGCCGATAGCTCTACTAAAAATGATAAATCAGACGATGATAAGTCAGATAAACAAGATAAGTCGGATAAGTCTAGCAAAAGTAAAGACACTGATAAAGACCAGAAATCTAGTAAAGAAGATTCGTCTGAAAAGGATAGTAAATCCAAAAAAGACGATAAATCTAGTAAAGATGACACTGATACTGAAGATAGTAAATCTGATCAAAAAGATGAAGCCGATAAGAAGGATGAGTCTGAGCAAGACGACACATCTAATATGACGATGGCTGGTATATTTCAGTGGGCATCTAAGCTTAGAGAGGACTTCATGTCCGAAGCTACGGGCATTACTAATGGCGTCACCGAAAAAGCGGCTGCCATGACTCTTCAAAGATTAATAGCTGTGGTAGATATGGAACTGGCAGCCTTTGATAAAAGCGTAGAAGTCGCTAAAAAGCTCATAGCAAATGTAGAAGAAGAACGTGCTAAGATTGTGAGTAGAAAAGACAAGTACCAAGGTATGATTGATAAGTTAGATCAAGAGTAAGCACTTTATCTCGTTAGTTTATAGTGTCATCAATCCAATGTTAAACGTTTAAAGTAAGCGTTTGGCATTGGATTTTTTGTTGTCCGGCGTTTATCTATTATTCTATCAGAGTCAACAAAACAGGTCTTATGTGGATAAAAAACCAGTGAATGGGTTGGGTGTCGCTAGATTCACCCAACCTAAGAGCTTTTGCACCTCTAATTTGATTGAATTGAAAAAGTTTTCAGAGTAATGTTAAATATATCTATCTTGATTGTATTAAGTAGTTACTGAACTTGAACAGAAAATGAAATATTTCTCTTTAAAAATTCATTGGCAAATACATCATTAACCTTCTGGCTAAGTGCAAAGTAGTTGAGTAGTAAGCTATCAATAATGGGGGCGTCAGGCGTATCCCAACGAATCTCGCGACCATTAAAAGCTATCATTGAAAATTTTGAATTCTTATCATCATTGGTATTTATTTGATTTATAGCTTGATAAATACTATCTAAATCATTACTGCAAATAACATAATTTGGTCTATAAGCGAACTTATTCCTTATTTTATTAAACAGCTTAAAAACTATCGCTAATTCAGATGGCAGCCCCAGTTTTTTAGAGATTTCAAGCTTAGTATCAAACGATGTAAATCTCTTCAAATCAAAAAAATCTTCGCAGTTTGTAATCTTATTGCACCATATATCTAAGAATGCTTCAAGAATAAAATGTATTCTTAAAATTGCCCCTAATAAATCTTTCGTACCCATTAACGCTTTCATATTTTCTAGATTATAGGCTGCTGAAAGATCTTCATAAATAGCAGTAGCCATTAATATCACTCCAAGTTAAATAATATAGTTTACGTCGTTTGCTCTAAACATTACCACTTTTGCAAATCTTTATTCTGGATTCGGGGTTTCCTCAACGCTGTTCATAAACCTGTATATCATAGAACACAGTGAGACGATACTCAGATTTATGTAACTACTTTATTGATAGAGAGCCTAAAGACCTTAGATTTGCCTTTAATTTGATATGAAAATACTCAAATTCATATTTATTTTTGGGTAAAAATTGCGACACCCAACACTATAAACCACAATGACCTTCCAATCATTATCCAAAAATAAGTACAAAAAAAACCGCCCTGACCTAAATCAAAGCGGTTTTTTATATCGAGCAATAAACTATTTATTCAGCAGTTGTCGTTGTACCCTGCTCAATGCCTTTCATAGTCAACTTAATGCGACCACGGTTATCAACGTCTTGAACGAATACCTTAACAATCTGACCTTCTTTTAGATAGTCTCATACATTCTCTACGCGCTCTTCTGCGATTTGTGAGATATGCACAAGACCATCCATATTTGGCAAGACGTTGACGAATGCACCAAAATCAAAGATACGAGCGACTGTACCTTCATAGATTTTACTGATGACGTCACGGATTTTGTCAGGGTTGATCTCAATGAGAGCATAGTTAAGTGCATGCGCATTGATTTCAGTATGGCTCTCAGGCAATACTTTATTCATTGCATCTAAGATATTGATACGACCGGCATCAGCTTGCTTCAGTGCTTGTCTTCTTTAACCAGACCCATTAAGCTCAAATCAAATTCAAATATAGCTTATTGTGCTCTACAAAGTTGAGTTGTGGCTATTCCATCACTTCAATAAATAAATTTTTGAATCCAATAAATACTACTCGTAGACCATCACCTGATAAGTTAGGCTCAACTATCTCCTTCCTGTCTTTTCATTAATGGTCTACAAATAGTATTAAGCGATATGGATTACTGATTTCATTTATGTACATCCTAATCATACTGATATACTTTTAGACAAGCGAACCTATAAAGTACTTGGGCTATAACTTAATAATTAACGCTTAACACAGGAGCCAATTACAAATTAATCTATGCTGACCCCACTATGAGAGACTCACCTGAATTAATATATGAGTAAAAATACGTTTATTTATCTCTTAAAAGCCCTTCAATTATCCAATTTTGGAGGTTTAAATCGCTCTCATGCCAATTTATATCTTTATCCCAATACCCTGTAGAGCGTTCAAGAAAATTCAACATAGGAAAGCCATAACTTATTTCTACAACTCTAATTTCATCGTCTATACCGTGAATAAGGTCAATGGCTAATGACTGAGTTTTAAGTTTATCAGAAACGTTAAAAGCTAACTCTATATACCTTTTATCAATTTTGTCGTTATCAAAAACCAAATTTCCGCTTCCTGATGCTCTAAAATCATTCTCTCTAACCATTCTCTTTAAAGCTACTGCTTTATTATCAATAACGACAACTCTAACATCAAACCCTTTATTCTCTATAAAGTCTTGGAAATAAGCATAATCACGTTCAGGACTTTGTTTTTTAGCAAACTCACTATTAAAAACAAGTCTTGTAACACCTTTTAAAACATTTGTTAACGAATCTATACTTACTGTATCTTTTCCACTCTTTCTAAGCGCTTCTTTTAAATACCCAACCCTATCTAGCTGAGGGAATCCCTTTCCAAAAGACTTGTTTATAAACTTAACTGCGTCCGATTTTGTTCTAGCCAACTTAACATTACTAGATCCTGCACCTCGAGTTAGTTTGAAAACTTTGGGATAGCTAGTATTCTTTGCCCATTTCTTCGCTTGTTTTTTATCATAAAAAATATAGCTAGGAACTATTGGTATACCAGCAGCTTCAAGAAGATACTTTTGAGCGACCTTATTATCAAAATGCCAACTTGTTTTAAAATCAGGAAAAACCCTTAATCCTGAATGTTCTATAGCAAAAAGGATATTTTTAGCAGCGAGAACATCTTTGATTTGTGAATGATGATGATGCCACATGAAAACATCATAACCTTTTAGTTGTTCTATAATATCAGTATCAAAAGCATTAACTAGCTTATAATCAATATTTTCATTTTCGCAATATTTAATCCAACGATCGGAAAAACTCCCTGGTCTATGATGAATAGCTACTTTCATTTATATTTTCCTTAAAAAAAATCATTGAATATTTCAAAAAAACGGAGTTAATAGATTCTGCTTTTCTTAAAAGAGAAGTCATTAAAACACAAAATTAAATTAATAGCACAATTAATACCACACCAATGGAGCAAAATTATAGGTGTGACATGATTGATGTAATATCCGAATTAATTGTATATCGTAAAATTAAGTACATCTTAAATAGACACCAAAAGGTAAATTGCTTTTACATAATGCGGTACATTTTGAATACTGAAGCTTGATAGCTTTAGCTAACGGTTTAACGGTTTAACGGTTTAACGGTTTAACGGTTTAACGGTTTAACGGTTTAACGGTTTAACGGTTTAACGGTTTAACGGTTTAACGGTTTAACGGTTTAACGGTTTAACGGTTTAACGGTTTAACGGCCATTATGAAGTCCATACTCAAAAATAGAAACAGTAACACCTTGATGTTATTAAAAATATTTTAAAGGAATAGCGGAAGATACTACAAAAAAATTGATAATCAACACACATCCTAATATTACGAATAATCTATCTAACTATAAAACACTATATAGATAGAATCAAACAGTATGTTGTAATCCGAATATAAGACTAAAAGTTAAAAAAACACTTATTTATTACTTAGATAAAAAATAATACAATTTTGGAATCAAAACTTATGATTCAACCAAAAAAAACCCCTAATTACTCTTATAACGATGCTGATGGCAAATTAAAGAAGACTCAATCTACCCTCGAAAATATTACTACAGGTGGACTTCAAAGTACATTGTCATTATTTCAATAGCTAGATCTATTGCTATATATAGCGCACAGCCAAAGGTTAATATCCTAATCAGGTAACCAAATGCATTTGATAAAATTAATGATTAACCATTTAGTAACATTAAAGAGATAAAAAAAACCGCCCTGACTGCTATTACTAACAGTTCAGAGCGGTTCTTTTACATCAAACTAAACTACTTATTCAGCAGTTGTCGTTGTACCCTGCTCAATACCTTTCATAGTCAACTTAATGCGACCACGGTTATCGACATCTTGAACGAATACTTTAACAATCTGACCTTCTTTTAGATAGTCTGATACATTCTCTACGCGCTCTTCTGCGATTTGTGAGATATGTACTAGGCCATCAGTATTTGGCAAGACGTTGACGAATGCGCCAAAGTCAACGATACGAGCGACTGTACCTTCGTAAGTTTTACCCACTTCAACTTCAGCCGTTAATGCTTCGATTTTACCGATAGCAGCTTTGGTTGCGGCTTTGTTTTCGCCAAAGATACGAATCGTGCCACCATCATCAATATCGATAACCGCGCCAGTCTCTTCGGTTAGCTGACGAATCATCGCGCCGCCTTTACCAATTACGTCACGAATCTTATCAGGATTGATTTCGATAACCGCATAGTTAGGTGCGTGAGCGTTGATCTCAGTACGGCTCTCTGGCAATACTTTATTCATCGCGTCTAGGATATGAATACGACCTGCATGAGCTTGTTTTAACGCCTGCTCCATGATATCTGGAGTAATACCTTCGATTTTGATATCCATCTGTAAGGCTGTGATACCGTCTTTAGAACCAGCGACTTTAAAGTCCATATCGCCAAGATGATCTTCATCACCTAGGATATCCGAGAGTACAGCAAAGCGCTCGCCTTCTTTAACCAGACCCATCGCAATACCAGCAACTGGTGCTTTGATTGGTACGCCTGCATCCATCAATGCCAAGCTTGCACCGCAAACAGAGGCCATAGAAGATGAACCATTTGACTCAGTGATTTCCGATACTACGCGGATAACATACGGGAAGCGTTCGCTGTCTGGTAGCATCGCTTGTACACCGCGACGTGCTAGACGACCATGACCGATTTCACGACGTTTAGGAATCCCTTCACGGCCAGTCTCACCTACTGAGAAATGCGGAAAGTTGTAATGCAGCATGAAATGATCACGGATAGTACCCGCTAATGAGTCAATCATATTGACGTCACGGCTGTTACCAAGCGTTGTCGTTACTAATGCTTGAGTTTCACCGCGAGTAAATAGTGCTGAACCATGAGTAAATGGCAACACGCCCACTTGTACATCAAGAGCACGAACAGTCTCAAGATCACGACCATCAATACGCGGCTTGCCTGACAAGATATTGTCACGAACAGTACGATATTTAAGGTCGTTATAGATTTCTTTTAGCTCAGATACCGTATCAGCATAATTTTCTGACTCAGCATCACCAGCAAGCGCATCGATAATTGATTGCTTAATCTCATCAAGCTTAGTGTAACGCTCTTGCTTATCAGTAATGGTATAAGCATCAGCAACTTGCTCGCCGAACTGCTCTTTCATGCTGCTTTCAAGCGCTTGATCACGTTTAGGGGCAGCATATTGCTGCTTAGCAGTACCAACTTCTTCTGCCATTGAAGCAATGTTATCAATAACAATTTGCTGTTGCTGATGACCGTATAGTACCGCGCCTAGCATCTGATCTTCTGAAAGCTCTGCCGCTTCAGATTCAACCATCAATACGGCAGACTTTGTACCAGCTACAACTAAATCAAGGTCACTTTCTTTAAGTTGTTCAAGCGTTGGGTTTAGTACGTATTCACCATTGATAAAGCCAACACGTGCGGCAGCAACAGGGCCATTGAATGGCGCGTCAGAGATAGCCAGTGCTGCTGAGGCACCGATTAGTGCTGCGATATCTGCAGACTGAGTCTTATCTGATGAAACAACAGTAGCAGTGATTTGAATTTCGTTAACGTAGCCTTCAGGGAATAGCGGACGAATCGGACGGTCAATTAAACGCGACGTTAACGTTTCAAACTCACTGGCGCGTCCTTCACGTTTGCCATATGCACCTGGGATTTTACCCGCAGCATACATTTTTTCTTGATAGTTTACAGTCAATGGAAAGAAGTTTTGGCCTTCTTTGGCATCAGATTTTACTACTGCTGCCACCAACACTGAAACGCCGCCCATATGGACCATAATAGAATTAGCTTGGCGAGCAACACGGCCAGTTTCAAGGACGACTTTTTGGTCGCCATATTGGAATTCACGTTTAATAGTATTAAACATTGTCGGATTTGTCATATATTTTTCCTAATGTTGAATGACGAAAACGATATCAATTGCTTGAGCAATCTAACATCGGTCGTTAAGAGTTCTATTGTGTAATTACAGATACTGATAAATATTATTTGCAAACCTTGCTATTGGTCATACATTTATCAAGAGTACTGCTGCATCTTTTTAATTATTCAAATTTGGTTTCTATAGCCGCTTATCTTTACGAGTTGTAATAAAGTCTTGCACCAATTTTGTGCTCGTCAATTTATACAAGGTACCTGATATAACCTAACTCTAGTCATAGGGCAGCTACAGAATAAATGCTATAAGTTTTGATATAGCTATGGAAATGCACAGTGCACTATTTTACAGTGATTTATAGGCATTGACCAATTAAATACAAAACTGAGTGTTTTTCTGGTTAAAAGTTAAGCTAACTAGCATTTATACCGTCCAGCCTTTATTCAATACCCATAAAAAAACGGCGTGAAGCTATTCCACACCGTTTTTGTTTTACCTATATATTATATTGATAACAGCAAGTCATTTTTCTCAAGACTTCTAAAGTAGTTCTCAAAGTTATATTGCAAATTGGCAATATCTTCTCACTTGGCTACTATCTATACAATAGTCGTTGAATTAACGACGTAAACCTAACTGTTTGATAACTGTGGTATAGCGACCAAGATCTTTGCCTTTTAAGTAATCAAGCAATTTACGACGCGTATTAACCATACGGATAAGACCGCGACGGCTATGATGATCACCTTTGTGCTCTTTAAAATGGTTCTGTAAATCATTGATACGAGCACTTAACAAAGCTACTTGAACTTCTGGGGAGCCAGTATCGTTTTCGCCACGTTGGTATTGAGCAATGATTTGTTCACGATCGGTATTAGTTAGCATAAATATCTCCGGCAATGCTAAAAGTTCCAAGATATACTCAGGTTTAAGTATTCTTAAGAACAATAGAATAGTAAATAAGGTAGCTTATACGTCATTCAGGACAACCCTGCATTACTAGAGTTGACCTAGTGTACGATAAGCTCAGTCTGTTGTAACGATTACTTAAAAACTAGGTCAAATTAATGCAAAATAACACTTAATTCAATCACCTGCATACAGCAGTAAATTAAGCATATTGCCTTATTTAAGGCCTAATTTAAATGTGACAGCAATTATAACAAAAAACTGCTGAACTAACAGCAATTTTCCGTGTTAGTTTCAACAGTTTTAGGTAAACAATATTAGATTAATACTGCATAGATAAACGATTCATATAATAAAATTCATATAATAAATAAGGTACTTACTTATTTGTGTTTTTCTTAATATCGTCTTCAGTAGCATTGCCACCAAGGGCATCGTCATCAAGTGGTACCGTTGTTGCTTCAGCTAAGCTGTCTGGAGTTACATCTTGATTAGGATTGATATCTTCTACTAGTTTTTCTATTTCTAGTTCTTGCTTATCCATATCTTTTTTTGACTTATCCATAAAATCTCCTTTTATTCTCTAGGTAACAACGGATATTAGCTAGTATCTAGCTAATATCCGTCTTAGAGATACTCTATGTAAATAATCTACTGAATTCTACTCAATAAACTTTACTTATCTTTCTTAGCATTTTCTAAGTTGTCAGCAATACGATCTGCTGCGGCTTCAGAATCTTCTGTATGATTATTTTCAGTTTGGCTCTTAAGTGCTGCAGTTGCTGACTCAGAACGTTCTTGCTCAAGTTTGGTGTCGTTTGGATTAGGGTTTGCCATAATATTTTCCTCGGTTAGTGTTGTTGTGGTTATAAGTAAGTTAAATGAAAGTTGCTATCTCATTATTCATAGAATGATGAAATTTATTAAGATAATGCTTTGTCAATAGCTTCAACGAAATTGTTGATATCATCTGGATTACGTGAAGTAATCAAATTACCATCTACTTGGACTATTTTGTCTACAAAGGTCGCCCCAGCGTTTTCTAAATCGGTTTGTAGCGAATGATAAGCGGTAAGAGTTTTACCTTTAGCGATACCGGTATTAATAAGAACCCAAGGAGCATGACAAATAACTGCTAATGGTTTGTCTGCATCATTAACCGCATTGACTATATCGTGTGCTTCTTTGTTGCCACGTATGGTATCTGCATTCACAGTACCACCTGGCAATACTAAAGCATCATAATCAGCAACTTTGGCATCTTTTGCGAAAATATCAGCGGTAAACGTATCGCCTTTATTTACATCCTCATTCATCCCTTGAACTTCTTTCTCTTTGTTAGTAGTAATAAGGACTGTCTTATAACCTTTTTCTTTTAATTGGTTATTTACGTCTTCGTACTCTGCTTGTTCAAAATTATTATGTAGTAAGAAAGCAATCGTTTTCATAATCTACCTTATATGTTCGAAATGTAATTTTCTAGAGTTTTTATTAACTTATTAGTTTTTATTAACTTATTATTCGTATGATTCACTATTAAGTATTAGTACTTATAATTCGGTGTTTTTGTTATTAATCTTTTTATTATTAAGTATTCTAATTAGATCTGTTTATTCTGCTTTTCCTAGCTGACTTAAACAGTGTATAAAAAAAACAGGCTTCACCATAGGTGAAGCCTGCAATAAAATGTGACGATATGTGATTAATGTAATGCGCTAGTAATTAGTAAGAGGGATTGGTGAACAACAGTATAATAGGTTACTTATAATAAAAATATCTTATAAATGAACAATCTTTTTAGGTTGTAGTCGACCGTTCAGACTTACGGCACCTAACCCAATAAACTGTCCTTGTTCGTCAACAAGACGTACATCTACAGGTATTTCGTGCATCAGTACTGATTCTTCAGCACTTTGATTCACGGTATTGTCAGTATGATTATCTTTTAGGACATTATCATCTTTATCATTAGCTAGCTTGCTACTAGCTAAGTTTTGTTCGACGGCCTCAGTAATATAATCATTCAATGTACCTACCAGTTGGTCAAATACGTTGAGTCGCTGACCTAACCTCACACGTTCGCACTGTTCAGTTGTTAGTATTAATTCAGGCTCAATCTTTACACAGGCATCTACAGATAACAGTTGTGACAATCTTTGAGGTAATTCGAGCTCTTCTAACTGTGACAAGGTCATTGCATTATCGATCAAAAAATCGCCTACTTGTAAGCGACGTAATGCGGTTAAATGACCTAACGTACCTAATGCTTTAGCGATATCTTCGCCTAGAACACGTACATAAGTGCCTTTAGAACATGTAATCGTTAGTTGAACCTGCTGTTCATCTAATCTTAATAAATCAATAGCCTTAATGACTATATCTCTAGGCGCACGCTCGATTTCTATACCAGCACGCGCATACTCATAAAGCTTTTTACCATCTTTTTTCAGAGCGGAATACATTGGTGGAATTTGTTGCTGTGCACCCAAAAATTGCTGTCCAAGCTCTTTTAATAAACTCTCACTAAATTTTGGTATAGCAGCTTGGGCAATTATTTGTCCATCTGCATCACCAGTATCTGTCTGGCTACCAAGAAAAATAGTCGCTTGATAAGACTTATCAGCATCCAATTGATAATGGCTAAATTTAGTTGCTTCGCCTAAACAAATAGGTAATAAACCAGTCGCCATCGGATCAAGTGTACCTGTATGACCTGCTTTTTTGCTGTCATACACAGGTGACTTAAATAGATATTTCACCTTTGACACTACTTGCTGTGAGGTCATACCAGTGGGCTTATCAATTAAGATAACTCCTGATATTCTTATCTTATTAAGTTGCTTATCAGCTCGTTTGGACATAATAGAAAATTACTCGTCTGCTTCATTTTGCTCTGTTTTGGTGACGGCCTGATTGATTAGATCCATCATATAGTTACCACGAGCAGTCACTTCATCATAGTGAAAGCGTAAGCGCGGTGTAGTGCGCGTTTTTAAACTATGACTAAGCTCAGTACGCAAAAAGCCAGCTGCTTTATTCAAAACTTGTATGCTTTGCTCGTGGTTAGTCTTGTTCATAGCATCATTTAGCTCAGGCTCCATGATGGTAACATAGACATCGGCATAACCTAGATCTGGACTTACCTTGACGCTAGAGATAGTCACAAAACCAGTAAGACGCGGATCATTGACCTCATCACGAATAAGTACTGCAATCTCGCGTTGAATTTGGTCTGCTAAGCGTTGTAAACGTTGGTTCATATTATTACCCTGTTTTTTAATAATAATTTAGTAATAGTGTTCAATAGCAGAAATATACGATAAAAAAGGCCTACCAGGTTGGACCTGTTAGGCCTAAGTACATCATTATCTCGATAATCTAAGCTTTGCTAGATAAAAGCACAATATGCTTAAATCGTACGTTCAAACTGTTGGATTTCGAAAACTTCGATCTTATCGCCAGCTTCAACATCATAGCCGCGAACCGCTAGACCACATTCCATTCCGGTACGCACTTCATTAACGTCTTCTTTATAACGACGTAATGATTGCAATTGTCCAGTAAAGATAACCTTATCATCACGTAATACGCGGATAGGCTTATTACGATAGATAGTCCCTTCAACGACCATACAACCGGCAGCTGCACCAAACTTACTAGAGCGGAACACTTCACGAACGTCAGCGATACCAAGGATTTTCTCACGATGTTCAGGAGCAAGTAGACCACTCATCGCCGCTTTTACATCATCAATCAAACCATAGATGACACTGTAATAACGAATATCCATGTTGGCAGCGTCTGCTTTACGGCGTGCGGTTGCATCAGCACGGACGTTGAAACCTAATAGTACGGCTTCACTAGACTCTGCAAGAGTAACATCAGACTCAGAAATTGGACCAACACCTGAACTAATCACTCTGACTTTAACTTCGTCAGTTGATAATTCATTCAGTGCAGAAAGTAACGCTTCAAGCGAACCACGAACATCTGTTTTTAATACGATATTCAAGAATGACACATCGCCTTGTTCCATCTGATCGAACATGCTTTCTAAGCGCATGGCATTCTGACGTTCCAGTTGACGCTCACGCTCACGATTGGTTCTAAAATCAGCAACTTCACGTGCTTTTTTCTCATCTGTCACGACTAGGAATTCGCTACCAGCTGCTGGTGTCTCAGGTAATCCCAAGATTTCAACAGGAATAGAAGGACCAGCTGACTGAACGCGTTGACCATGCTCATCAGTCATTGCACGAACTTTACCATAGTACTCACCAGCTAGAACTAAGTCACCTTGTTTAAGCATACCTTTCTTAACTAGGACACTTACAACAGGGCCACGACCTTTATCAAGTCTTGACTCAATTACCACACCTTGTGCAGCACCGTCTAATGGGGCTTCTAACTCCATTAATTCAGCTTGTAAACTGATATATTCTAAAAGCTCGTCAATGCCTTCACCAGTTTTAGCTGAGATACGCGCCATTGGCGTATCGCCGCCCCACTCTTCTGAGACTACTTCTTTTGCAGTTAATTCGTTTAATACACGATCAGGATCAGCGCCTGGCTTATCCATTTTATTAATAGCAACGATTAGAGGAGTACCCGCTGCACGAGCATGATCAATCGCCTCTTCAGTTTGTGGCATCATGCCATCATCGGCTGCGACAACCAATACTACGATATCAGTCGCTTGAGCACCACGTGAACGCATCGCACTAAAGGCTGCGTGACCTGGAGTATCAAGGAAAGTAATAACACCGCGCTCAGTTTTTACATGATAAGCACCGATATGCTGGGTGATACCACCTGCCTCGCCCGTTGCAACTTTCGTTTCACGAATCTTATCAAGTAATGAAGTTTTACCATGATCAACGTGACCCATAATAGTAACGACTGGTGGACGCGTTTGTACGTTACTGCTGCGCTCATCAACCGCATGATGAAGATCGTCTTCAACTTTGGTATCACTGACTGGTACTGGGTTGTGACCCATTTCCTCAACAATTAAACTAGCGGTCGCTTGATCAATAGTATCTGTTTCACGAGCCATTTCGCCCATTTTCATCAGCAATTTAGTAACTTCACGAGCTTTAACAGCCATACGCTGGGCGAGATCTGCTACAGAAATCTGCTCACTAATCTCAACATCGTAAATAATTTTGTCGAGAGGTTTCTCGAATTTATGTTGTGCAGCTTGCGTTGATCTCAAACCGTTCTTACGGTTCTTAAACTCACGTTCATCTTGGTTTTTGCGACGACGGCCACGAGCGCCAGTGCTGCTTGCACCACGCTTGATTTCACGACGCTCTTTTTCAAACGACTCTTCTAATGCATCGCCTACCAAACCTTCAGCCAATGGCTCGTCCTTACGAACTTCGGCAGCAGGCTGATCCGTGTATTTACCAGCCATTTTGCGCATTTGCTCAAGTGTACGTTTTTGAGCCTCTTCAGCTTGTACGCGACGAGTTTCAGTCTCAATTTGACGTAGACGTTCTTCTTCTTTCTCACGTACTTCACGAACCTTGCGCTCAGCTGCGGTTTCAACTTTTGGCTTAGTAGCAGCAATTTTTTTCTTTTCTTTCTCTTTTTCTTTAGGCTTAACTTCAACGGTAGTTTTGCCGCCTTTCTTAACTACGACTGAAGAGGTAGAAATCTCTTCGTTTTTACCACTTGAGCTTTTGCTTGAGCCAAGACTTGCACGCATAGCAGCTAAGGTTGCTGCTTGACGCTCTTCTGACTTTTTCTTAGTTGCAGAACGTTCTTCAGCTTCTTTAGCAGCACGCGCTTGCGATTCAATCATCGCTTGTTCACGCGCAGCTAATTCTTCCGCTATCTTTTCCGGATCCGGCTTATCAAATACTTTCTTTTTACGTACTTCAACATTGACGCTCTTGGATTTACCTGAAGAGCCAGTCACACGCGCGGTACTGGTCGTCTTAGATTTAAGGCTAATACGGCGCTTCTCTTGCTGACCATGACTTTGTTTTAAATACGTCACCAACTTCTCTTGCTCAAGTTCGGTGACTGAGTCATCCTCCCCGCGAGCAGGTAGCCCAGCATCCTGTAGTTGCTGTTGTACAGCACTAGCGGTTTTGCCTACCATTTCTGCCAGTTCTTTGACGGTCTTATCTGCCATTTATTATCACCTACTGTCTATTATTTGCTATATGTTCAATTCAGTTGTTGGCTACAAATGATTGCGTTTAGGCTGATGCTAGTGTTATTTATCATAACTAATTATTATATAAGCACACTAAATAATGATCTTTTATCAGCCCTTTATTATTAATAGCATACCACCAAAAGACAGCGATATGCAGTTAACGCCTATTCATTGAACCAAGATTCCCGAGCCTTCATGATGAGCTTTCCTGCTGTTTCAGCATCTAAGCCTTCAATATCTTCTAAATCAAAGATTGCTTGTTCAGCTAAATCATCAACGGTAATGATATCTTTTTGTGCCATTTTATAGGCCCAACTGACTGTCATACCCTCAAGATCTTGCAATTCTTGACTTGGCTCTTTCATGTTTTGTTGTTTAACTAATTCGTCTGCGATGACTACTTCTTTAGCACGCTCTTGAATCATATCAATCGCTTCGTCGTCTAGACCTTCGATGTCATAGAAAGTTTCAACCGGCACATAAGCCACTTCTTCGATACTGGTAAAACCGATATCAACTAAAGCATGTGCTAAGTCTTGATCTACTTCTAAACGCTCATAGAATAATTCAATAAACGCTTTGCTTTCACTTTCTTGACGCTTCTGATACTCTTCTTCAAGCATCATGTTCAGCTTATAGCCAGTTAACTCTGAGGCTAAACGTACGTTTTGACCTTGTGAGCCAATTGCCCGTGCGAGCTGATCATTGGTACTAAATATAATGTCTGCTGTTTGAGTATCTTCATCTAAGATGATGCTACTAACGTCCGCAGGCTCAAGCGCACTAATAATATATTGTGCTGGATCATCGGACCACACAACGACATCAATACGTTCACCATCAAGCTCTTGTTGTACTGCTTGGATACGTGTACCACGCATACCAATACAAGCACCGACCGGATCAATACGATGATCGTTAGTCTTAACCGATATTTTAGCACGAGTACCCGGCAAGCGAGCAACATTACGAATCTCGATAATTTGCTCAGCAATCTCAGGCACTTCTTTTTGCATTAACGCTGAAAGCATTTCAGGATGCGTACGCGACAATAATAACTGTGCACCGCGATTTTCACGGTTCACATGGTATAAAATTGCATTAATACGAGACTTAACACGTAGCTGCTCACGCGGCAACATATGATCACGTGACAAGTAACCTTCTGCATTATCACCTAAATCGATGATATAGCCATCACGCGTCTGCTTTTTGACTTCGCCATACATCATCTCACCAATACGCGGCTCAAAAGCGTCTGCTACTAAAGCGCGCTCAGCTTCACGAATTTTTTGGATGATAACTTGCTTGGCTTGAGTCGCTGCGATACGACCAAATTCGATCGATTCAATCTGCTCTTCTTTTACATCACCAATTGACCATTCTTCTTGGTCAAGGTCAGTGATAGCAAGCTGACAAGCTGGCATCTCATGATCTTCATCTGCAACTACTGTCCAGTAACGATAAGTATCATAATCACCAGTCGTACGGTCAATAGCTACTCGTACTGCCACTTCAGGCTGTTCGGTATATACTTTTTTCTTAGTCGATACTACTAAAGCGTCTTCTATAGCTTCAAATATATCTTCAGGATTTAGGCCTTTCTCATTACTGACGGTTTCAACTACCGTTAAGATTTCTCGACTCATGCTATACCAGTCCTATACTTACTTAAATTTTATAATTTGTGTATTGACGTTATGTTGCTAAAGTAAACCATACGTTATTTATGCTTTAAACGATTTATGACTATCACGCTTATTTATTAATAACCGTATTAGAAACCTGCAGCAACATTAAGCATCTTCAAAAATTAGGTTAGCTTTATCAATATTGCTAAAAGCAATCTCAAACTGCTCATTATCAGTAGCCGTAAGATTTAATGAATCAGTACCCATACTATCTAGTACGCCTGTTACCTTTCGACGTTTTTTATCGCCTTGTCCTATTGCTTGTATCAAGCGCAGGCTAACCGTTTGACCGATATAATCACGCATTTGCTCTTCTGAGAAGAATGCACGATCAAATCCAGGCGATGACACCTCTAAAATATACTCACCAGCAATAGGATCATGTACTTCAAGAATACCACTCACTTGATGATTGACTGCTGCACAGTTTTCGATAGTCACTTGCTTATCTTGCGCTTGTTCTTCAGGTAATGACTCAATATAAATGCGCAGTAAAGAGCGACGCCCTTGTGGGACAAATTCTACGCCCCACAAAGCCACATCACATGCCGCTACCGCAGGAGCGATAATATTGGTCAGTTCTTCAACTTTGGTAGAAAGTTTCATAATTTATTTATATTTTCCTGTTTGCTTGTACACAGTGCTTAGAGAACCTTATTATATATATTATGAGGAACACTTAGAAATAGCACTATAACCGTCGTATATTTTACTATCTAAACAATATGGCTATATTATAAGTAAATCCAAATATCCTACCGTATTCGTTTTATTTTTACGAAATGATATGAATAATGGACATCAAATTAAGACTATGAATTCTAATAGAACTCATAAAGCAAAATCGTCACTGAGAGAGTATGAAATAAAAGGCATTGTCGCTTACGAATCACCGCGCAATTGACTGATATTACCTTACTCTATAGACATAGAGCTTAGCATAAGTAGAATAAATACCGCGATAACACTGACTCTCAGATACAAAAAAACCCACAAACATAATGGTGGGCTTATTGCAACTGACAATTTAGTGTACAAAAATCAGTATTGAAAGTGGTAGCGGGGGCTGGATTTGAACCAACGACCTTCGGGTTATGAGCCCGACGAGCTACCAGACTGCTCCACCCCGCATCAATTTAGAATGCACATTGTATGTTAGTTTCATAGGTCTGTCAATCTTTATTTAAAATAAACTTTAAACTAAAAATCTCATTTCTATAATAATCAACTTTACACTGTGCGACGTAAAAAAAGTTGGTGCGATTGGGGGGACTTGAACCCCCACAGCTTGCGCCACCACCCCCTCAAGATGGCGTGTCTACCAATTCCACCACAATCGCTTATAGCTACTTATAACTATAACTTCTTTTACTGCTCTATTTCTAATCAGCTTATTTTTAATGATTAACTCTATGCCATGAGGATGACAGTAACAAGTCAATCTAGCTTAATAAAAACAGACGAGCATTGTAAAACTAACGTAACCAAATAGCAAGGACTACTATAAAAAGCTTATCTACCGTACTCTATTACACTTCAAACAACGTGACTACATCTTAAAAAGGCTTCAAACAATTAGGCTAGATAATACAGCTAAACCTAAACAGCTAGAACTTAAACCATTGGAACCAAAGTCATTACTGAGGATTCTGCGTTAAAGGACGCGGTGTTTGCGGCGCTGAAACAGGCGCATCTAAACGAAACTGGTCTTCAGCCTGCTCGCGGGCATTAACAGCAAGGGTCATACTGGTTATGAAAAAAATCACAGTCAATACGGCAGTAGCACGGGTCAAAAAGTTTGCCGTGCCTGCTGCACCAAAAACAGTACCAGAAGAACCAGCACCAAAAGATGCTCCTGCGTCTGCCCCTTTGCCATGCTGTATCAAGATCAAGCCAATCATAGCAATCGCCACGATAATATGCAGGGCTAATATAAACGTAAACATGGTGGCCTCTTTTGCCGAGTAACAACGACTAATAACGAAAGTTGAATCTTTATACTTAGTCCTATAACCATAGAACTACAATGAGATTAAACTATAATAAGAATAAATAAGGCGCATTGTACACGATTGCAAGGGCACTGTTAAACCCACTTTTTATAACTAACAAGTGCTTGTTATATAGCACCTATCTGTAATAAAGAGATGCGACGTTTAAATATCACAGAGATTAATTAGTTTTAGCCTGACTAAAAGCATCAGCAATCGCTATAAAGCTTTCGGCCTTTAGTGAGGCACCGCCAACCAATGCACCATCTATCATAGGGCTGGCTGCAAAACTATCGGCATTATCCGCATTGACGCTACCACCATATAGAACGGTAATCGCAGGCAATGCTCTATCAAAGCTAGCCACGGTTTCTTTAATGTGTTGATGAGTGGCTTCCACTTCAGTAACAGTCGGTATTTTACCCGTGCCGATGGCCCAAACAGGTTCGTAGGCAATAATCAAACGCTCAGCTAACACTTTAGTCAGCTCAGACCGATGCTCTGATGCATGCTCTACACGCTGAATAAACAGATCTTTTATCACTGCTAGCTGATCATCAAGTACATTGAAAGTCTGCTTGCCATCATACTGAGCCTGAGTTTCGCCAATACAAAATACCACACCCAAATCTTGTTTAAGCGCATTACCAAGCTTATTCAATAGCGTTTCGTGAGACTCTTGATGGTATTGACGGCGCTCAGAGTGACCTAGTATCGTCCATGTCGCGCCTGCATCAGCGACTTGCTGCGCTGAACAATCACCAGTATACGCACCACTACTATCGCTATGGGCACTAATGTCTTGAGCGGCAGTTAATATAGAAGTACCTTGCAAGCGTGCGCTCACATGGGCTAAATGAATACAACTGGGCGCTACCATTAGCTGGTAATAGGCTTTGTTACTAGCACCTTCATTTTTAGTTACCGCTAATAAAGTTTCTAACAACGTATTGACGTCACTGATCGTTGCCGGATTTTGTTTCCAATTTCCAATTACCCAAGCCTGCATCACTCATCTACCTTTTGTCATTCATCATTGCCAGTACGGCTACTATACATGCGCCCAAGTATAGCAAATATTTATCAACTGCTGCTATAAGTGTCATCATCATGCTATGTCATGTGAATTCTTCTATATATATATTTATATCATCACAGAAAAGCCTTCAATATTAAAAATCTGCTTTTTGGTATCGCGAAATCCTTACATTTTTTCAATTCGTTCTACTTTATGTCTTTTTCACAAAAGTCTTATTAGGCCTCAAAGACACGTATACAAATTGTCATGTTTCTTGCATGTGTTCAATACCAGTATATTAAATTAGAACGTGCATTATGAATCATTATCTTTTATGCAGTTTTTTTCATTTATTGTTCCTCAATTGAAAAACAAATTAAATCTAAAAATAAAATTATACAGATTTGTCATATATGCAGTACTAAGGAGAGAAGTCAGTGTCTACTACAACCAGTACATTCGGTGGTTTAGCACAGCAGCTAACTAATGCAGGTATCGTTAGCGAAGCGCACATGAAAACAGCACAGACTGAGTCGCAACAACAGCAAATCAGTCTCGTTTCGTATTTAGTAGACCATAATATGGCCAATGCCTATCAACTTGCCCTGTTGATGTCGCAATCATTTGGCGATCCCTTTTTCGATCTGAGCGTGCTTAGTAACGATGTCATCCCAAAAGATTTAGTTGATGAAAAGATTGTCCGTAAATTTAATGCCCTGCCTATCTTTAAGCGCGGCCAGCGAGTATTTGTTGCTTTAAGTGATCCTACCCGTATTGATGCGATTGATGCGATTGCTTTTAATTCGCGTCTATCTGTTGAAACGGTGGTGGTCGAAGAAGACAAGCTCAAAAAACGTATTGATAGTGTCTATGCAGATACCATGCAGAGTTTTGGTAACTTCGCTGATGGCGACTTAAATGTTGGCTTTGAAGACACTGAAGAGGATGACAGCGAGACCACTCTTACCGACAGTATTGATGAGGCACCCGTTGTAAAGTTCGTTAATAAGATGCTAGTTGACGCTATTCGTATGGGCGCATCTGACTTACATTTTGAGCCTTACGAGAAGTCTTATCGCGTGCGCTTTCGGGTCGACGGGGTAATGGAGAAAATGGCAAATCCGCCAGTGCAATTAGCAGGGAAAATCGCAGCCCGTCTTAAAGTCATGTCACAAATGGATATCTCAGAGCGCCGCGTACCACAAGATGGCCGTATTAAGCTTAAGTTATCTAAAAATAAGGCTATTGACTTTCGAGTGAACTCTTTGCCAACGCTATTCGGTGAAAAGGTCGTGCTGCGTATTTTAGATCCCTCTGCGGCGATGCTTGGTATCGACGCTTTGGGTTATGAGCCTGATCAAAAAGAGATGTTTTTGGAAGCGCTTCACAAACCGCAGGGCATGTTATTAATTACTGGTCCTACAGGCTCTGGTAAAACGGTATCGTTATATACAGGTATCAACATTTTGAACACTGGAGCGACCAATATATCTACAGCAGAAGATCCTGTTGAAATTAACCTTGAGGGGATCAATCAGGTCAACGTCAACGCTAAAGTAGGTCTGACCTTTTCCAATGCTTTAAAATCGTTTTTGCGTCAAGATCCAGACATCGTCATGGTTGGTGAGATTCGTGATCTTGAGACCGCTGAGATTGCCATTAAGGCAGCACAAACCGGCCATATGGTACTGTCAACTCTCCATACTAACTCTGCTCCGGAAACTTTGACTCGATTACGGAATATGGGCGTAGCATCTTTTAATATTGCTACCTCAGTCAACTTAGTTATTGCTCAGCGACTAGCACGACGTTTATGCAAAAATTGCAAAACTGTGCTTGATGTACCGAGGCAGAGCTTACTTGAGGTTGGCTTTACCGATGATGATCTCGACGATCCAAATAGTACCATCTATGAGCCAGTCGGTTGTAGCGAGTGCCGTGAAGGCTACAAAGGTCGTGTGGGTATTTATGAGGTTATGAAAGTCAGCCCAGATATTTCACGCATTATTATGGAAGACGGTAATGCGATCGATATCAAAGATGCTGCTGTCAAAAATGGCTTTCGTGATTTGCGACGCTCAGGCATTTTAAAAGTACTGCAAGGTGTCACTAGTATTCAAGAAATGATGCGAGTAACTTCTGAATAATATCAAGTGAAAACTAGTAGCTGTAATAAGCTACTCGATGACCATTCAAAAAACACTTACCAAATAACGCTGATTAAAGCATACAGATTACGAAAAACTTGAGGGTAAAGATATGGCACAGGCTAAGACTGATATGCTACTAGACTTTGTCTATGACGGGGTCAATCGGCGTGGACAAAAAATCAAAGGTGAGACCACGGGTCGCAGTTTAGAGATTGCAAAAGCGACTTTGCGTAAACAAGGTATCACGGTTAAAACTATTAAGAAAAAACCCAAACCTTTATTTAAAATGAAGAAAGCCATTAAGCCTATTGATATCGCTATTTTTGCCCGTCAGTTGGCCACTATGATGAAAGCTGGGGTACCCTTGACCCAATCATTTGAGATTGTCGCTGATTCATTAGATAACCCAAGTATGAAAGACTTGGTATTACAAATCAAAGCTGATATTGAAGCTGGTGGTACTTTTGCCTCTGCGCTACGTAGGCATCCGCGCTATTTTGACGATCTGTTCTGTTCTCTTGTCGATTCTGGTGAGCAATCAGGTGCGCTTGAAACTATGCTTGAACGTGTCGCTACCTATAAAGAAAAAAGCGAGCTACTCAAAGCCAAAATCAAAAAAGCTATGAAATATCCTATTGCGGTAATCGTCGTTGCCTTGATCGTCACAATCATATTGCTTATTAAAGTTGTTCCTGTATTCTCTGGTTTATTCGAATCTTTTGGCGCAGAATTACCTGCTTTTACCCAGATGGTTGTCGCCATGTCGGACTGGATGCAAACGTGGTGGTTTATTCTTATTATCGTAATTGGTGGTTCTATCGCTGGCTTTTCTGAAGCCAAGAAACGATCTAAGAAATTTCGTGACTTTCTCGACCGTGCTGCTCTAAAAGCGCCAATATTTGGCAATATTGCTTATCAAGCCGTTATCGCACGCTTCGCTCGCACACTATCAACGACCTTCGCCGCTGGTGTACCTCTAATTGATGCTTTAGACTCTACTGCTGGTGCCGCTAACAATGTGGTATTTTACAATGCCATTCAACAAATCAAGAATGATGTATCAACTGGTCAACAGTTGCAGTTTTCAATGCGTACGACTAATCTGTTCCCAAGCTTAGCGATTCAAATGGTTGGTATCGGTGAGGAATCAGGTAGCTTAGAAGAGATGCTCGATAAGGTAGCCGTATATTATGAAAACGAAGTTGATAATGCGGTTGATGGCTTGACCAGCTTAATGGAGCCATTAATCATGGCAGTATTAGGTGTGTTAGTAGGTGGCTTGGTCATTGCCATGTACTTACCAATCTTCCAAATGGGCTCAGTAGTAGGGTAGCAAAGTAATGCAATTGATAGAATTATTACAAAGTAATATGACCTTGGCGCTAATAGTATTTGCGATATTAGGCCTTTGTGTAGGTAGTTTTTTGAATGTAGTGATTCATCGTATACCGCTAATGATGGTTTATAGCTGGCGACAAGAATGTAACCAGTTTATGTCTCAGCAAATAGATATGCCGCATAAGCATACTAAAGCTCTGATGGACGTTACTGCAAAGGATACGCCTATCACTTTGAGTAGACCAGCGTCACGTTGCCCTCACTGCGCGCACAAAATTAAATGGTATGAAAATATACCGTTAATAAGCTGGCTAGTACTACGTGGACGCTGCTCTGCTTGTGACGCTGCAATCGATGCACGTTATCCTATTGTGGAGCTTGTCACTGCACTATTATCAGCATTGGTTATCTACCAATTCGGTGTTACTGCTACTGGGTTGTCTGCTCTTGTGCTGGTATGGACGCTTATTGCCTTAACAGGCATCGATTTTGATACTCAGCTATTACCTGATCGGCTGACTTTCCCATTAGCAGGGCTTGGTTTAGCGGTTAATTCTCAAAGCTGGTTTGTCTCCCCTACCCAATCGATTTGGGGATTATTGCTCGGGTTCTTATCATTATGGATAGTGGTCAAGGTGTTCTATCTTATAACCAAAAAACACGGTATGGGGCAAGGTGATTTCAAACTATTAGCCGTACTAGGTGCTTGGCTTGGACCGATGATGTTACCGTTAATCATCCTCCTGTCGTCTTTACTTGGCTCAATCGTCGGTATTATCTTGATGAAAAGACATGGTGAGAGCCAACCCTTCGCTTTTGGACCTTATATCGCTGTCGCTGGAATAGTTGCATTACTCTATGGCTCCGACATCGTTAATTGGTACTTGAATATGTACGTTTAATAGGCTTATCTCAATTTTTTGGCAAAATACTTAGTGATAACATGCTTATGATAGGATTACAATATAGTAAACCAACACTCATATCCTTGTTATCTATAAACGTTAAGCTAGTAAGTTAGCGATATTTACTAAGTCATATGAGCTGAGTCATCTAATATTTAGATGAACAACTATTCTCTCTATTAATCTACTAGCCAAATAAGTCACTGTTATGTCAATACACTCTAAAAAATCAATACCTCAACGCCAGCAAGCAAAAATGCAAAACAAAACCTTAGTAATTGGGTTAACAGGCGGTATTGGCAGTGGTAAATCAGCGGCTAGCGATTGGTTCGCGGCACAAGGGATTGATATCATTGATGCTGACGTGATTGCTCATGAAGTAGTGGCGAAAGGCAGTCCCACTTTATACAAAATTCAGAAAAAACTTGGGGATTGGGTGGTTGACGCAGAGGGTAACATGGATCGGGCAGCTGTACGCACACATGTATTTGCTAATCCTGCGGCCCTTATTAAACTCGAAGAGATTACTCACCCCGCTATTCGTGAGACTGCGAAGAAACAACTGGCAGCAAGCACCTCACCGTATATTATATTATCAGCACCGCTACTAATTGAGGCAGCAGAGGCAGGGCTTGCTAATTTATGCCAACGTATCTTAGTTATTGATGCAGATGAAGATACTCAGCTTGCACGCGCAAGTTTGCGTGATGAGCAAAGTATGATTAAGATAAAAGCCATCATGGCTAACCAACTTGACCGCACTGAGCGTAATCGTCATGCTGACGATCTAGTCGTTAATGAAGAAGATTTAGCAAGTTTACATCAACAACTAGAACCACTACACCAAAACTATCTTAAGCTTGCCCAGCAGCTAAAGTACGCTGCCGATTGACCTCGTAAAGAGCCATACCTGTAGCAACACTGACATTGAGACTCTGTAGGTTGCCATGCTCGTTGCCCGACATGGGAATATATACCAGCTCGTCGCAACTTTCAGTAGTCAGTCGGCGCATGCCTTCACCTTCTGATCCCATAATTATAGCGGTCTTTCCAGTTAAATCTGCTGCGTGTATTGGTTTAGCATCTTCATTGAGTGCCGTACCGAACACAAATACACCTGCGTTTTTAATGCGTGTAAGTGTACGCGCTAGATTGGTCACACTAATAATAGGCATCATCTCAGCTGCCCCTACCGACACCTTAGCTACCGTCGGTGTTAAGCTTGCTGCATGATGCTTTGGACAAATGACCGCATCCACACCCATCGCTACTGCTGTACGCAAGCAAGCGCCAAAGTTGTGCGCATCGGTAATTTGGTCGAGGACCAATAATAAACATTGGTCGCGTCCAATAATAGTATCTAACAAACCTTCATCTGCAAACCCTAATGGCCGAGCATGCATTACAACGCCTTGGTGCTGCGGGCTACCACATAGTTGAGTAAGCTTGTCTTTTTGCGTCGGTTGCATACTGACGCCATTTGCTTGGGCTTGCGCAATAATGGCTTTTACATGACTATCGCTCTCACGACCTTGTTGCACAAATAAACTGAGCGCATCAAGCGGACGATGTTCAAGCAAAGCATCAATGGCATGAATACCATAAAAATAGCTGGGTTTTGCCATAATAGGCCTACTGATAAAAAGTGAATATCGCTTAGTACGATACGAGTTGGAATATTACGATATCTATAGATAACTTATCAAACATGAGTATAAGGGTAAATATAGATTGTTGTCGCTGTTAAAATAAAAAGATTATAACCAAAGTGATGGTGCTACCTTGGTTATAACCTTATGTATGTGTCACTTTACAATTAACTGTCTCTTTAATACTAACCTTCTAGATGACAGACGTATTGTACAATTTCTTCGGTACGCAGGTTAAAACTGCTATTGCCTTCAACCACAAATGATTGACCAGCACGATAATAGCTGAATTCTTCATCACCATTAATTTTGACTTCACATTCGCCGCTGGTAATCTCAATACGCTCAGAAGTATTGGTGCTGAAATGGTATCGCTCAACAGTATTATCACAGGGTAAAATGACACCCAATGTTTTGTGGCGACCATCTTCAAACATAATGGTATGGCTTGAACAACGCCCATCATATGATACTGTAGCTTGAGCATTGACCGTTACGTTAGTATATTGTGCCGCTGACATAGTGGCTTCCTTATCAAATAATTATTGCTAAACTAAAAAATAAGTGTCTTATGACATTACAGTTTAAACCTTCATCTCTAACACAGCTTATTTTAAAACAGCTGCTTTTAACATAGTTATTTTTTAAATAAACATATTATGTTATTGGTTCAATAACCTAAACCCTTATCCTTCAACGTTTCCGTGTCTATTCACTCAAAATCCCTAACGATAATATGTGTATATACTGTGGCAGAAGTTTATGATTAAGTGAGTTTATGCTACCACATTATATCTAAAAAGTTTGTTACAGCATTGCTGAAAATATCGTTCATGATTTAAACTAACTTTATACCATTACTCTTAAACCACTGCTATGTATACCGATATTGATATCAATTGATAAGTTTTAGTGTTGTAAAACAAGCATGTAATTAATTCAAAATAACGCACTAAACACAGTTGCTTTTCATAAGCCTTATAGTTAGTCTAACTGAGATTATTGATGATAATTTCCAAAAAATTTATGTGACTTTATACGAATAATAGCTACAAAAATTTGTATTTAAATTATGTTGTCACCATATATCATCTGACTGTTTGACCCTAATTAAGATCCTAACTATAAGATCTTATTCAATGTTAGTTGTCCACCATGAGAGACTTTAATGCTTTTATCGTTAACCTTATATCAGTTTGCGCTGATTGCTGAACATGAGCTAAGCGTTGCTGAAGGCTTTAATGTCATTACCGGTGAGACAGGGGCCGGCAAGTCGTTACTCCTTGATGCATTATCACTTTGTATAGGTGAGCGAGCAGATAGCGCAATGGTTAGACATGGTGCTGCTCATGCCGATATATATGCTCAGTTTGATGTGACAAGTAACACTATTATAGCCGATTGGTTTATTCAAAATGAGCGCTCGTTGGATGAGCCGGAAATCTTGATTCGACGCCAACTTAGCAATAGTGGGCGTTCAAAAGCATGGCTGAATGGTACGCCCGTGAGCTTAGCAGAATTGAAAAGTTTAGGTGCACTACTCGTCAATATCCATAGCCAACATGCCCAACAAGCGCTGCTAAAGCCGCAGTTTGTGGTGCAATGGCTTGATGAGATGGCGCAAATTACACCACTTGCAACACAAACCGCTAGTAGCTACCAACAGTATCAACGACTAAAACGCCAAGCGGACGAGATTGCTAGTCGTGAAGCTCAGCGCCAAGACCGTATCCAGCTCTTGCAAAGCCAACTAGCAGATATTGCACCATTGTTAGCCGTCGATTATGCGGATGTCGAAGCCGAGCACGAAGAGCTTTCTAATATAGAAGCTTTGATGACGGAGGCAAGTCACGGTCTGCACCTGCTTGATAATGACACTGATGAGCCAGACGTCATGACCTTGCTAGGTCAAGCGATTAAACTGTGTGATAACCAAATGAGCGTCAGCCAAACTTTTGAGCAAGCCTCTGAGCAGCTACATCTAGCACAACAGCAGATCACTGAGGTGACTGCTATGCTTTCAGATTATGCTGAACAGCAATTACCTGATCCTGAGCGCTTGCAAGCGTTAGATAGCCTTATCAGTCTAGGGCATCGCTTATCACGCAAACATAGCTTGCCAGCTAGCGACTTAATCGCTGAAGCTAAAATGTGGGAAGCGCAGTTAGAGCAATTAGAAAATGAGCCAAGCAGTGATGCAATGGCGGCGCAAATTGAGCAAGCATGGCAAGACTATTTAGCGCTAGCTACGCAATTAAATAAAGAACGCTCGAAAGCGGCGCCAGTTGTAAGTAAACAACTTATCAAGCAATTACAGCCTCTTGCCCTGCCTAATGCGCGCTGTGAATTTGTCTTTACCAAAAAGGCAGATCCTAATCATTATAATGCGCAAGGCTGTTATGACATCGACCTGTTATTCAGTGCCAACGTTGGTATGCCGATGCAGCCGCTACATAAAATTGCCTCGGGTGGTGAATTGTC
Organism: Psychrobacter sp. P2G3; assembly: GCF_001593285.1. Taxonomy (NCBI): domain Bacteria; kingdom Pseudomonadati; phylum Pseudomonadota; class Gammaproteobacteria; order Moraxellales; family Moraxellaceae; genus Psychrobacter; species Psychrobacter sp. P2G3. The sequence continues at coordinate 77,679 of NZ_CP012529.1, read as the reverse complement.
GCGTATGGCGTTGGTTATGCAAGTCTTGCAAGTAACCAATGCTGATAACAATGCTGCTAAGCCTATGCTGGTCTTCGATGAGGTTGATGTCGGTATTAGTGGCGGTACTGCGCAAGTAGTCGGTGAATTACTACGTACACTTGGGCAAACGCAGCAACTACTAGCGATTACGCATCAAGCACAAGTCGCCGCTCAAGCGCATCAGCATATTCTAGTACAGAAGCATCATCATGAGCAGACACAAAGCGAGCTGATTATCTTGACCAAAGATGCACAGGTAAATGAGCTGGCGCGTATGTCAGGCGGTGTGAACATCACTGATGTCACTCGTGAGCACGCACGTAGTTTATTAACCGATGTAAAATAGAAAAACATTGTTAATAAATACGTTGTTGATAAATACGTTGGTAATAGAAAATTAATCCTCATCTCAAGTCTGTTGTTTTTTGCTTCTGTTTATTTTCTATATTGCTTTTCTATTTAGTATCGCCATATAGTAGTGTCTAATCTTTTTTATGTTGCGTTTGCCTCTATGTCCAAAGCTAACTTGACCCATCACTTCTTAATTGCAGCGCCTGATCTATCAGACCCACGGTTTGAGAAGGCGCTAATCTATATCTGTCGCCATGATAAACAAGGTGCGTTAGGTTTAATGGTGAATCGTCCACTCGAGCAAGCGCATGTGGGTAAGCTATTAGAAGATTTAGATATCGATGTCACTAATCCTCAGGTTATGGAGGATTTGGCGTTAGAAGGCGGTCCGATGTATCCTGAAGTAGGCTTTGTGCTGCATACCGGTCAGCCAGAATGGGCATCCTCTTTTGCTATCTCAGAAAATGTCTGCATCACTACTAGCCAAGATATTTTGCAACGTATCGCCGCAGGTCAAGGCGTTGGGCACTACCAGCTATGCCTAGGCCACGCCAGCTGGGGCAAAAAACAACTCGATCGTGAGCTTGAAAGCGGCGATTGGCTAGTATGTCCTGCTGATTTAACTTTATTGTTTGATACGCCTTTTGAAGAACGTTGGCAGCTTGCCGCTGAAAAAATCGGGGTTAACTTTGATTATCTCAGTAGCGATATCGGTCATGCATAGCATATTTGCTATGACAGCCAAAAGTAACATCTAAGTTAAAGCAGTTAAACTAAACGAGTTGAGCTTAATAGAAATAGGAAGTACGCATAATTATGGTAGATCCTGATACTACCCTTGAAGCGACCGACACTACTGTCGCCGAACCAGCCATTAAGCCGCATCTTATCTTAGCTTTAGATTATGGGGTTAAAAAGATGGGCATGGCGCTGGGCAATACGATTACCGAAACTGCACGTGCGTTCGATATTTTGGCGATGGATAATGGTCAGCCAGATTGGGATAATTTGTTAGGCATTATCAAGGTGTGGGGCGTGGCAAAGGTTGTGGTCGGGTTACCACTTAACATGGATGGGAGCAGCTCGATGCTGTCAAAGCGTGCGCATAAATTTTCTCGTCGCCTAGCGCATAGAATTATGGAGCAGCATCTACCAGTGGTAGTGACCCTTTGTGACGAGCGCCTGACTTCAGTCGCAGCGCGAGAAATTGCGTGGGAGAATGGTTGGATTAAGCATGAGCGCGACCCAATCGATGATATTTCTGCCTGTATCCTGATGTCGACTTATTTTGCTGATCCTAGTAGCAGTATCGCCATCGACGCCATCAAAGCTGATTAATTAAGCGGACTAAGTAAGCGACAATTTTTCTGTTTAAATACCGCTAATTTCTGACATATCGTCACTCTACATGGATAAATGCCTGATTATTATGCCCATTGTCTCAGACCAATCCACGCAACATGGCTTTGCCCCGCTCGCTATCGCACGTATTAAAGGTGCACAGCGCGCAAACCAGATAGCGATCTATCTAATCTATGCCGCTATCATCGCTTTTATGGTCTTTGGCACTATTGCCAGTATCAAAGCGTTCCATGACAATCAACTACTCTATCGGTTGTTTTTTAATCTACCCTATGCGCTGATAGCCCTGACCATCCCCATCACTATTTATGATGGTCTCGTCATCTATCGCTATCGGTTGAGCCAACCTTCGATGATTGCGCTAAGTATTGGAGTATCCACCATCATACTGGTTGGTGGATTATTATTTGCCGATACCGCATGGTTGGGACTGGCCTCATGGCTAGGCGTGGCGTTTTTATTCAGAGCTAACTTTAAGCGCTTTTTTAGTTTTTTAGAAGCCGAAACAGAAGCTGAAGAGGATCTGACTAACGAACCTGCCACTGCTGAAGCATTGCAACAAGCTCCTAAAGAATCTTCAATCGATAGCAATCCCTAAATTCACTACTCATTTGTAATACAACGACTATGACTACTTCAATATCTAACACCGCTATTAATCATCATCTGGATACCCAAGGGTTAATCTGCCCTGAGCCAGTAATGATGCTACATCGAACCATTCGTAAAGCGGATGCTGGTGAAGTCATTGAAATACTCGCCACTGACCCAGCGACGACTCGCGACATTCCTAATTTTTGCCGTCATTTGGGACATACGCTTGTGCATCAAGAGACGCTTGCTGAAAATGTGAGCTTAAACGTCGATCCTGATGAAATAACTGTCGATGGCGATGATAACGCGCCTATAAGCGCCACGCTTTATCGTTATTTAGTTAAGAAAAAGGATGCTTGAATACGTTCGATAGAACCTATAGCACTACTAACATAAGAGCATTAATAACATAAGGATATCTTTGCTTTGTACGAAATATATCATTCACAAATTAAAGGTAGATAGCGTGTTAGCAACTCAAAAGCAGTATGTACAGTGGTTTGAGAACGAAACCTTACGTCATGCCCGCTGGTTATCTGAAAGCAATCATCTGCCGCCTGCACGTATTGTATTAGTCGATGATAAGACGACCGCGGATGAGGCTTATCGCTTAGCATGCGAAGGCACATCACTGCTGTGGCGCGGTGACTTTCATAATGCAAAGCAATTGCTACAAGCCCTCAAACGGCGTATCGAGCGTACCAATGAGCGCTCTGAGCAGCGCAAAATAAAGAAAGCAGCTAATAAACCTGCTAAGTCTAATAAAACTGCAGCTGAATCCTCAGAGACACCCAAAGACATACCTAACCTATTTCATCAGCAGCGTCAAATTCAAGCCCAGCGCTCGCGCATATTGAGCCGTTTGCTATTAGAGCTGGATACTGATTATGTTAGCCACTTACGCCGCGCTCCTGATGTCAGTACCGCTTGTACAGCAGCTTTTGGCCAGTTAGATAAAGCGGCTGATGAATCCTGCGTACTGTCGTTTCGTGACCTGCAAGGGGCGTTAGGTGCAGCGCAGTGGCGCGAAAAAGGTGTGTCGATTGAAAGCTTAGGTGTGTCGATTTACCCGCATTATGGCGTCTTTGCGCCCACTCGTCACGAGTATGTACAGCTATTACTTGATGCGCCGCTGCCGACTGTAAATAATGTCGCCTACGATATCGGTACTGGCACTGGGTTGCTAGCCATAATTTTAGCGCAGCGCGGTGTGAAACAGGTGGTTGCGACGGACTTAAATCCACGGGCTTTGGCTTGCGCCAGCGAGAACTTTACACGATTAGAATTAGCTAACGTGCAGTTGCAGCAAGCAGACCTGTATCCGACTGATGCGCCTCTCGCCAATCTGATCGTTTGTAATCCACCTTGGTTGCCCGCTAAGCCCAGCTCATCCCTTGAGTACGCCGTCTATGATGCCAATAGCACGATGCTGCTTGGGTTTTTGCAGGGCGCAAAACAGCACTTAGCGGAGCAAGGAGAGATTTGGTTAATACTGTCCGATTTGGCTGAACATTTGCAGCTGCGCACTCGTGAAGAATTATTGGACTGGTTTGCCAATGCTGGATTAGCAGTGAAATACCGTCTAGATACCAAACCTAAGCATGGTCGCAGCCAAGATGATACTGATCCACTGTTTGCAGCACGAAGTGCGGAAGTCACCTCGTTATGGTGCCTGCAGCGTGTTTAATATTCAACCGTCGAATATCGTCTTATGAGCCGCGACCGTGCCGTACAACAGCGCCAACCAAAAGCACTAGCCGTCGATGACGAACCTACTTATATCACTGAGTTTCGACAAGCCATGCTCGCTCGTGGGCTTGCAACACGTACGCGTAATGCTTATGTCCGCGACCTGCGCTCTTGCGAGCTCACCAATCCTATTGCCCTGACGAAATGGCAAGCGGATGACGTGCTGCACTGCTTATCTACACTTACTCAAGATGACAAAACCCCACGCACGCAAGCACGTATGCTCTCAAGCTTGCGGCAGTTCTACCTTTGGATGATTGCCAGCAATCTGCGTGAAGATAATCCTTGCGAGCGTATCAAAAGCCCAAAGCTTGGACGTCCATTACCAAAAGATTTAGCCGAAGCGGATGTCGATAATCTCCTTGCTGCGCCTGACACTAGCACAGCGCTTGGACTGCGTGATAAAGCCATGCTAGAAGTGCTCTATGCCTGCGGTCTGCGTGTCAGCGAGCTGATTAATCTGTCGCTTGAACAAGTCAATCTCAATTCTGGTTGGCTACAAATTACGGGGAAAGGTAATAAAACACGTCTAGTGCCATTAGGTGAATACGCGGCAGATGCGCTTGAGGATTATCTAACGCATGCTCGTGGTGATTTGATTGCGCATTTGAAATCGGGGAATTGCCAAGCAGTGTTTTTGACCGCGCAAGGTGGTTATATGACGCGGCAGAATTTTTGGTATTTATTAAAGAAGTACGCCAAGGTCGCCAGTATTGATAAAGAGTTATCACCGCATACCCTTCGTCACGCCTTTGCTACCCATCTACTTAATAATGGGGCAGACTTGCGTAGCGTGCAGTTGTTATTGGGGCATAGTGATCTATCAACGACACAGATTTATACTCATGTGGCGACAGCGAGATTGCAGAAATTGCATGCCGAGCATCATCCGAGAGGTTAGAATCGAAATCTAAACTCAAAAACCTCACCATCGCGGGTTATTTAGAAGGCCCTTCTTTTTTATTATTACTCGGTATCGCAATGCCACTAAAATACATGTTCGATATCCCAGAGGCTGTGAGATATATCGGTATAGCATATGGGGCATTATTCATTGCCTACATCCTAATGCTTTTGTTTGCAGCTAGCAAAATAAAAATGCCACTGTGGGCAATGCCTGCAGGCATGCTTGGCTCATTTTTGCCGTTTGGTCCGTTTATATTTGATCATTTATTAAAGAAGCGTTTGAAAAAATAGGATTAAGTATTTTTCGGTATTGGTGGTGCTTACACCTTTTAGGAATAGTGATTTGTTAACGACGGCAAGATTGTAGAGGCTGCATACTGACTATCATCCGCACGGTTCAACTAAATACGCCTACTGTATTGTGCTATCACTATATTAGGGTTACGCACTTTTATTTCTTTGTAAAATAGCAGTTTGTCTTTTGGTGATATCAATACTTTTTTGTTTTTATAGCCTACTTCAAGTCTATCTAATGATAGGGCTGGCGCGGAACTCATATTTCGAGTTGGAGCAATATAAGTAATGTCTATAAGCTCAATACGCTGTGTAGAAAAACCATTATTTATAAGAAGTTGACCGTCTGATAATGTATATTTCGTACCAAAAAATGGCATAAGCATTAATGCTATAAAAGGTAGAAAAATAAATGCCAAAAAAATACTTTTAGCTAACGAACCGTTTTCACCTTTTTTTCCACTGCCAAAATGGAATGGCAATCATCAGAAAGCTACCACCCCAGAGCACAAATCCAATCCAAAAATCAATTTTAGATGTAAATACAATGTCTGCCATAGAATACTTTATAGTTAGCCAAATCGTATTTAAGTTTAGCAAGAATACTCACTCTTATCTTTAACTATGATAAATTTTAAATTAATCCCTAGCTGCAAACCTGCCCTTTTCTCGTTACAATAGCCTCAATAAAGTGCGTCATGATGTACACACTGCCTGATTGGGCCGCGCACCCCCTTTTACTTATCTAATATCCGAGAATCCCATGAGCCATAGACCCCCTGCTGACCTATTGAAAAACGCCCAACATTGGCGTGAAGATATTAATTTTCGCCAAGATGTGCTGGGCAAGCCGTTTGATTTTGCGACCACGTGGGGCATTTTTTCACCGCAAAAGCTAGATGATGGCAGTTTGATGCTGCTTGATTACGTTGATTTTCAAGCGGATGATGATTCGATAGATTTGGGCTGTGGCTATGGCGTGCTCGGTATGACAGCGGCGCGTGAATGTCCGAATGGTCTGCATACTTTAATTGATAAAGACTTTATGGCAGTGGAATATGCGCGTCTGAACTGTGAGAAAAATGGTCTAAAAAATGTTGATGTACATTTATCAAACGGCTTTAATCATGTGGCAAAAGACAAAGACTTTAGCCTTGTGATGTCCAACTTGCCAGCCAAGGTAGGAAAAGAGCAGCATTATCTATATTTCCTCGATGCCTATGCGCGCATGCGTAAAGGTGGGCGTTTCTATGTGGTGACGATTAATGGCTTGCGCCAGTTTATGAAGCGCTCATTTACTGAAGTGTTCGGTAATAGCGAAAAAATTAAACAAGGTAAGACTTATACAATTACTATGGCAACCAAAGACTAATAGGCAAATCGATATAAGCGCGCTACAGCGTCAATCTCTTTTGACATACTACGGTATAGTCTGCAGTCGGTTTCCTTGTATCGCAGCTATCTAGATTTGACTATCCCTTATCAAGCATTAAAAAACACGCTAAAGTTATCGGCTTTAGCGTGTTTTTTGTGTCTGAATGCTTTTAGCTACATCTGTCGTTTTATGAGATAAAAACCCAACGCCGCACTACCGATAATCGGTAACAACACCATTAATAAAGGTGAAAAGCCAGTCGCCAATGAGACAAAGCCCACTAAATCCTGAACGTAACTAAACAGCAAACCAAAGAGTAAAGCCACCACAATACGCAAGCCTAAGCTATGGGTGCGCAGTGAGCCAAATACAAAGGAGCAAGCGACAATCACCAGTGACAAGATGGACAAAGGTGACAGCAGCTTCTGCCAAAATGATAGCTCATGATCTAAGGAACGTTTGCCTTGCTGCTGCATAAATTGTCGATGTTTATAGAGCTGAGTGAGCGATAAGTCTTCTGCTTCACGTGTCAGTAAATAAACAGATTCGGGTGCAAAGGGCAGACTTAAAGTATTCAATGGGGCTCTAGACTGACTGCTCTCGAAGCCTTGATTAATAGTCAGCTCAGTCATATTGTTCAGCTGCCACTCATAACGATATTGCTCGCTCGGTTCGGTACTGGCAGTAGGCGCTGGTATACGTCCACTATAACGTCCGCCCTCAGCATGAGTAGCTGTTTGCAAATTGCCATCATTATCCAAATGCCAACGCTTGACCTCTCCGATGTTGCCTTGTACATCCGCATAATCAATATACAAAATATCACTACCATCAGGCTGTGCGTCACCATCATTATTACTGGCAAAGCGTGGCTGCATCGTCCAATAGCCGCGTACAGAAGTGACCAGCGAACTACTGTCTTCGTTATTAATCTCTTTTGCCAATTGATTCGAATGCGGCAGTACGAACTGATTGATAGCCAGTGCGAGTATGACAAAAATCAAAGCCGGTTGCAGTACCCAACCGACGATACGATAAATACTGACACCAGCGGCGCGCATGACCACCAGCTCACTCTTACTGGCTAGTAACCCTAAACCTACCACGGCACCAAGTAGCGCACCAGTCGGCATGAATTGCTCTAAGAAATAGGGTGAGCGGTAAAAAATATATCTGAGCGCATCAGACATAGTGTAGCTATCGGTCAGATCCTCAAGCTCAGACAAGTAGGTAAATAGGACTTGTAACGCCCATAGCCCAACTACTGCGGCAATAATCGCGAGAAGTGCATTGGTTTTGACATAACGTCCCAGCACTTTTAAGTTAGAAGACGGGCTTTGAGAGACTTGAGCTTTAGATAACAAGGAGCGCATTATAGTTGCCCTCCATTAGAGTCTTTTCTTAAATTATCGACAGAGCCTAATGACTTATCTTCTAAACGCACACGCAATCGATGCTGGAATCGGCTACCCCAGTTCATATAAAGCGCCAATGCCATAAACCCTAATACCAACCATGCATATGCCCATACGCTCACACTGCCTTTACCCACGGCATTCTTCAAAGATATGATACCTAGTGCACAGCTGACAAATAATAAAATAGAGGGGAACAGGCGTAACCAGCGACCTTGACGCGGACGTACTTGCGCAAGTGGCACTGCCAACATAGGAGCGATAATCATCAGCCAAGGTAAGGCAAAGCGATAGCCAAGCTCACCTTGTGCCGCACGTAATGCGTTAACACTACCAACTTGCGCACCACCAGTTGCCGCTTGCCATAACTGCCCAATTTTTTGGGTTTCGATATTATTCTCAGTCACTATCTCTTTAGAGGATTCGGTCAAAGTAATACGGTAACGATCAAAGCCTACTTGATTATATTTAAGACTTCCTGCGCCCACTTCATAGCGACGACCTTGAAATAAATCTAGCTGCGTCACACCGTTACTTGCACTGTCTACTTGCTCAGCGCGCTTAGCCAAAGTAATGGTATCTTTGCTAATAGACTGATTACTATTCTTCATAGTATCAATCAACTCTTTGGGTAACTCAGGGCTGTTTACAGTATTTGCCGTATTTATATCTGGGGCAGATAGGTTTTTAGTAGAGCTGCCTTTTTTGATAGGCTCAGACTGGATGAGTACCACATCTTGCAGCTGCTTTTTATCGTCGCTGAGACTGCCTACATACAGATGATAATTACCACTACTGATAAACTCATTAGGTCGAATCAAATCAAAAGCGCTGGTTAATGCTTGCTGCTGCCAAACAGTCTCAGATGAGCGCACGCCCCACGGTTTGCCGACAATCGATAGTGCCGCCTCACCCACAAACAACGCCAAGATTAATGGCGTCATCAATCGGGCAAGCTTACCACGTGAGACCCCACTGGCATTAATAACCGCCATCTCTTGATCGACATACAAGCGTCCGAACACCAGCATTAATGCAATAAAAAATGCCAGTGGTAGAATAAGCTCTAAGAAATACGGCAAGTTATAACCAATAATGATGAATAACAGGCTGACATCTAAGTTGCCTTCAGCGGCAATTCCAAAGTAACGAATCAGGCGTCCACCGAGCATCATCACCACCAAAAACCCCAATACTAAAGCGGTAGTGGAGGCAACCTGACGGGTCATGTAGCGGCGTAATATCACAATAGGTACTCTTAAACAGTTGGTATTCGCGCGATTTGGCGCGTGCTTATTGACAAATTTCAGCGTGGTATCTAGATATTGTAGGCGTAGCGCTTTTCATACGAATACTTAAATAGTTGTAAACGTAACTAAGTCACTTATTAGCTATACCGTATAAAAATTAGCGATTAAGATAACCGCTAATGCTAGCATGTTTTGGCAAAAAATAGCGGTGAAATGTGTTTGAAAACATTACCTAACCCTTGCTAGTTACGTATTTGTACGTTTTTTTGTGAGTTGACAGACGATATGATAAAGAAACAATAAAGCTTAACAACAGCTGAGGATAAGCGAGTTTAATAATATGAAGTCTTTGGTTTATTTAATTTAGAAAGGTTTGTTTGTCATTCGTATCACTCACCGAATATTGCCAGTATTAATTGCTAAACTCGTTAGCTGTCAGCACTTATTAATATCAATGTTCAGAACTTACTACCCAGAAATTGCCAATAGTCAGAATTCATACTTATAACGCACAATGGAGAATAAAATGTCTAATCCTTCTACCCTACTTGAGTTAGCTGGTGGTGAATTTGATAAGCTCGATTGGTCAAATTGCGCTGTCGTCTTTATTGATTATCAAAACGAATACGTGAACGGTGTTATGCCGCTAGGTCAATTAGGTAGCAAGGCGATTGCAAACGCAAGCCTGCTGCTTGATAAAGCCCGTAAAGAAGATATCCCTATCTTTCATATCGCTCATCATGGTGCAGATAATGGCAATGTCTTTGATCCATTATCCTCTAACGTCGCTATTGTTGACGATCTAAAACCGATGGATGGCGAAAAAACTATCACCAAGAAGCACCCTAATGCTTTTTACAACACTGACCTTAAAGAACTTATCTCATCTACTCAAAAACAGCAGATTATTTTTGCAGGTTTTATGAGTCATATGTGTGTCAGCTCAAGTGTAAGGGCTGCTTTTGATTTAGGCTTTCAGAATTTCGTCTGCCATGATGCTTGTGCCACTCGTGACCTTCCTAGTGACAAAAGAGAGACGATAAGTGCTGACATCATGCATGATACTGCTATGGCAGCTTTGCAAGATAGATTTGCAGCCTTAGTCTCGACTGATGAACTGGTCAATGCTTAATCGCCAATAAGTTGATCGCTCATAGATGACAAGTTAAGTAAAATAGCGCAGAAAATTGTATGAAAACATTACCTAATCCCTGCCATCTGCGCACTGAGTAGCTGATATGCTACACTATAAAGATAGCTAAACATGCTAACCAAATTAACTCTATGCAGCCATGGTAAGAACGCTTTTATCACTCTAGGTGCAGGATTCACCAATCTCGAATGAGTGATAAATAAGCTATGCGTGACATTTTTTTATTTTAAAAATTTGATGTGAAATATTTGCATTAATTGTAGACTTAATCACCAATATTACTTGCATCATTTGTTTACGATTCTAGTTTTACCACTCTAATAAGGATAACTATATGAATATTAAATTATCTCAGCACCTGCCCAAAACTCATACACAAAAGATTCTAAAAAAAGAAGCGAAGAGTAAAGACGAAGCTTGCCTAGTGGTCTTGGTTGATGACAAGAAAAACATTCTTGCTGCATCAGCGTTAACTGATTATACCGCACGTATCGAGCAGTTGATTGAAGTCTCACACTTTAACGGTAAAGCCTGTGAAACGGTTGCTGATTATGCCTTAGCAGGTGACAAAAAAACCACCAAGCAAAATCCTGTCCAAGTGTTATTAGTCGGTGTAGGTAACGTTGATAAACTTAATGAAAACGTACTACAGAAAATCGCTAAGACCATCTATACCAGTACTCAAAAGCGTGTAGCATCTATTACTGTCGCGTTGGGTGATGCCTTAGATGAGAATCAATTCAGTCAATTCGCTCTTAATCTGTTAGCGGCGACTTATCGTTTTGATAAATATAAGTCTGAGCAGACTACGCCAGTACTTAACGATATCTATCTAGTAGCTGACGAGTCATTACAGCCTGCGCTAGAATTCGCAAAATCCGTGTTTGCTGGTCAAAGCTTAACTCGTGACGTGGCTAATGAGCCAGGTAATATCTGTTTCCCAGCGTATATGGCAGAACAAGCCGAAGCCCTTGCAAAAACGTATCCTGACTTGTTAAAAGTGACGGTACTAGGTGAAGACGAGATGTCAGCATTGGGTATGAACTGCTTCTTAGCGGTAGCACAAGGCTCTACTAAAGAAGGCAAGCTCGTGCTTATGGAGTATCGCGGTAAATCTAACTTCAGTGCGAATGTGGGCTCTACCAAAGAAACGACTAGCAGTGCGAAAGTTTCTGGTGGTCTAAAAGCATTGGCTGATAAATTACCGACCAAAACTTCTAACAAGAAATCTGCTAAAAATGCAGTGACAAGTAGTGATAATAATGCACAAGCTGTCAACGACGATGCTCCTATCGTATTAGTCGGTAAAGGCGTAACCTTTGATTCAGGTGGTATCTCAATTAAGCCAGGTGCGGCAATGGATGAGATGAAGTTTGACATGGGCGGCTCAGCAGCAGTACTGGGGACGATTAAAGCTCTATGTGAAGCGCGTCTGCCGATTAACGTCGTTGGTGCTTTAGCTTGCGCAGAAAACATGCCATCAGGTGATGCAACCCGCCCTGGCGATATCGTTAAAGCCATGAATGGCAAGTCAGTTGAAATCTTAAATACCGATGCTGAAGGCCGTTTAGTGTTAGCAGATACTTTATGCTACGTACAACGCTATCAGCCAACAGCCATCATCGATGTAGCAACATTGACTGGTGCTTGCGTGGTTGCTTTAGGTCATGTGCGCTCAGCAGTCTTTAGTAATGATGAAGACGTATTATTCGACTTAGAAAATGCTAGTAACTTATCGGGTGATCTCATTTGGCATATGCCGATGGATGACGAATATCAAGCGCAGCTCGATTCGCCAATCGCTGATATGCAAAATATCGGTGGTAAAGGTGCAGGGGCAGTAACTGCCGCATGCTTCTTATCGCGCTTCGTTGAAGAAGGTCAAGCATGGGCGCATTTAGACATTGCTGGCACGGCGTGGAACTCAGGCAAAGATAAAGCGGCAACTGGTCGCCCTGTGCCGTTATTTATGCAATACTTAAAAAACAGCGCAAATATGGCCTAATCGATTTATGAAAATCAGTTTTTATGTTTTAAGTGAGAGTAAAGCCCAAGATTTCTTGGGCTTTATTTGTCAGTTGACTCAAACGGCGCTCAATAAAAGTACTCAGTCGATACTGATTCTTATTAAAGATGACGCGTTGCTATCAACGCTTGATGAGGCGCTATGGGCACAAGATGCTGCCAGCTTTATACCGCATCAACGCCTATCCAATGTTGATACTAAAGGTGCTGATACTGATGTTGCTACTAGCAACCCTTTAGCACCGGTATTGCTTGGTGCTTATATGCCAGCAGATTTTAATGGTATCGTACTCAATACTACGATACATCCGGTCAATGATTTCATGGCAGCGACCAGCAATGCTAAACCTTCTCGCGTCCTTGAGCTAATAAAACCTGACGCCATCAGCGTTCAAGAAGGTCGTCACAAATACAAGATCTACCAACAATTAGGCTATGAGCTTACTCACTTTAAAGTGTAGTTGGCTCATTTCTCTTATGAAGCTATGATGCTTCGACTGTTATTATCTATGCAACCTTCCTCACCTATTAGACCTTATAGATAGGCCAGTTTTTTACAAACTAGTTATTGCCTATACTCGCCTGCGAATTTTATTTTATTCATTACACTTTTTCTTTTTTCATCTTCTTCTTATCTCTCTTTATCACTTTGATATCTACCCACCTCTAGTATGACTGGTATGCGAATATCTGAAAAAATGCTACCATCCGTCGATTAGTTTTTTACTTCCATTATTAACTTACTTTTTACTGACTAACTAAAGGGTGTATAGATGCGTTCATTGACTGCGATGTACCAGCGTATAGGGCTGGTGCCGCTCATTATTATTGGTTTAATATTAGGAGTATTAATTGGTTGGTTGGCACCAAATATTGGGATTGCATTAGGATTATTAGGTACGTTATTTGTGGGTGCGCTAAAAGCAGTTGCCCCGATATTGGTATTTATTTTGGTCATGGCAGCGATTAGTCAACATCGCAGTGGTAATGAAGTCTACGTTAAACCCGTACTTATCATGTATATGTTTGGCACATTTTTGGCGGCATTGACGGCAGTGGGCGCCAGCTTTTTATTCCCGACCGAATTGGTTTTAGTAAATGCTACCATCGAGCAAGTCCCACCTGCTAACCTCAAAGAAGTATTAACCAATCTTCTTATGAATCTAGTCGCAAACCCTGTTAATGCTATTGCGGAAGCCAACTATATCGGTATCTTAGCATGGGCAATTATCATTGGCTTTGCCCTGCGTCAAGCCAGCGATACTGCTCGTACCGTTGTCGGCGATTTTGCTGATGCCATCTCTCAAGTCGTGAAGTGGGTTATTGCCCTAGCGCCTTTTGGTATCTTAGGCTTGGTTGCCAATACCGTCGCCGAGACAGGTTTTGCTTCTTTAGCAGGTTATGCGCGTATTTTGATGGTGCTGGTCGGTTGTATGCTGTTTATCGCTCTAGTGGCCAACCCTATCATCGTCCTCATTAAGACTGGCAAAAATCCTTATCCACTAGTGTTTACTTGCCTGCGCGAGTCAGGGATTACGGCATTCTTTACGCGTAGTTCGGCGGCCAACATTCCCGTCAACATGAACCTTGCCCGTAAACTAGGTCTGCACGAAGATACTTATTCAGTAACTATTCCACTGGGTGCGACTATTAATATGGCAGGCGCGGCGATTACAATTAACGTTTTAACGCTTGCTGCTGCGCATACTTTAGGTATCGAAGTAACGTTTGCGTCAGCGCTGCTACTAAGCCTAGTTGCAACCGTTAGTGCTTGCGGTGCATCTGGTGTCGCTGGTGGTTCTTTATTATTGATTCCATTGGCTGCGAGCCTATTTAGTATTCCAAATGACATTGCAATGCAAGTGGTTGCGATTGGCTTTATCATTGGTGTCATTCAAGACTCTGCAGAAACAGCACTAAACTCTTCAACTGACGTACTATTTACCGCAGCAGCTGATCCTAAATATTCACGTTAATTGATAGATATTCAGATTTATAAATTAAGCTTCACAAACAGAAAAGGGCCCAATTCATCATTGAGGCCCTTTTTGTATGTCTACTTTTTACTATCAAACTAACTATTTTAAATGTTCAATATCTACTTCAATGATTGGTGCTTGCCCTTCTAACTGACGTTTTAATTGACGTAATTGTTCGACTTCATCTAGCAGCTCAAGTATCAAACCAATCGCCGGCACACTGGCTTCAAAGTCACGACTCAGACGTGAGGCGCGGCGCACGGTCGTGAGCTGGTAACCTGTGAATTGCTGGCGCTCTGGTACATCATATTCAATGATATTTTCTTCAATCAACGCCAGTACCCATTGATGGTCTTGACCACAGGCAGACACTAGCTCATCTAAGCTCAATACAATATCGTTTAATTCGGGCGAGTTTTTCATAATTATCATCCTCGTTATCTCTTTATTTTCATCGTCTTCAATTGAGCATCCTATCTCTCTATCAACGGCTGATTGAGGTGCCGGCAAACGCTTGCTTTAATTGCTCATAAGCTTGGGTTGCAGCCTCGCTACTGATATCAGGGTTGACGATATTTAAGGTTAAATATAAATCACCCGCTTGCTTAGCAGGAATTCCTTTACCCTTTAGACGTAAACTGCTACCAGATTTGCTGTTTTTAGGAACCGTCACGCCAAGTGTACCTGCTGGCGTACTGACGTTGATTTTGTCTCCCAATGCCGCTTCCCATGGCGCTATATTGACTGTTTGATAAACGTCCGCGCCTTCGATACGAATGTTAGCTGCGTGATTGATTTTGACCTTCAAGAATAAATCACCATTTTTGCCATTACCGCCACCAGCAGCACCTTGCCCTGCTAAGCGAATTTGCTTGCCATCAGTGATGCCTTTAGGAATCTTAATCTTAAGGGTTTTATTCTCATAATCTACACTGCCATTGGGCTGACGGACAGGGACATTTAACTTAATACTATAATCGTCTCCGCTATAGACCGAGGTTAAATCCACAGTAATCTCTGCATGTTGGTCTTGACCCTTGCTATCTTGCGACCCAAAACCACCACCAAATTGATCAAAGCCACTACTTTGAGAGCGGCTACCTGTCTGTCCACCAGCTGAGCCACGTGCCCCACGTCCAAATGCCGAAAATATATCATCGAAGCGAAAACCGCCACCACCGAAGGCTTCGCCCTCTCCGAACTGATCTTTCATATCTTCCCAGCGGAAACCACCCTGCCCACCGCCAGCTGATTGACCACCGAAGCCGCCAGCACTACCTCGTCCAGCGAATGGATTATTTAGCATCGCGTCATACTCGCTACGCTTGTCCTTGTCCCTAAGCGTCTCGTAAGCATTGTTAATCTCAGCAATCTTATTGTCAGCATCTGGATCGTCACTGACATCTGGATGAAATTGTCGAACGAGCTTACGATACTTTTTCTTGATATCAGCGTCTGAGGCGTCTTTTTTGACCCCTAAAATGTCATAGTAGTTTTTCTCTGCCATGTTGTTTTTCCTTATCGTATTTTTTGCTAACAATCCAGTTAATAGATAATATGGGGATACTGAGTCAGTATTTCATTTTTTCGCCTGCGGCCATAGCTAACAAAGTCTTACCAGTAATGATACCAAGCGACACTAGCATTTGTATTATCTGAATCACTTAAAACATCATTATTAGCGTGTGTCACTATATTAGCGTGCGTCACTATGATTCTGGCATCATTGTTCTTTGACAACTGTTGGCGTAGTGTCAGTTTGGTGAGGGCAATGGATGCACGTCCCTCTCGTTTAGAAGCGATATAAGACAACTCAGCACTTTGTTTGTAATAATAAGTAAGAATATAGCAAGGTTTTTTTACATTATGTTAGCTATTTCTAATTAGGTTTTTATGACGTTAATTATGCTATATCGATAGTTCTGGTCTTTATATATTACCTATTTACATTGTATTATTATCTTTCCAGTATTTTGTTGACTTCTTTATGAGAATCAATCTTTATAAGGCTACTTTCAATACTTATATCATCATTTTTTTAACTGAAAAATATCTTTTTCTTCTTAAAAAACAGGTATTTGACCTCATGAGTTTTTTACACAGCAGTAATAATATGACAAGCTCACTCTTGTAAAATCTCCCTATTATTCATACTCATAGGGAGTATAAATAACGTAGGCAAAAATATCTGTCTATCTTATAAACTGCATAAAGGTATTAAATGTCTTATTTAATCAAGTCTTTAGTTGTCACATTATCACTATTACTTACTACCACAGTCTTTGCTGGCAACACCAGTTATTATGGTAATAAGTTTCATGGTAAACGTACCGCTAGTGGAAGCATCTTTAATATGAATGCTATGACTGCCGCGCATAAAACGCTGCCTTTTGGTACGAAGGTAGAAGTGACCAACAAAAAGACAAAGC
Organism: Psychrobacter sp. P2G3; assembly: GCF_001593285.1. Taxonomy (NCBI): domain Bacteria; kingdom Pseudomonadati; phylum Pseudomonadota; class Gammaproteobacteria; order Moraxellales; family Moraxellaceae; genus Psychrobacter; species Psychrobacter sp. P2G3. Next base: position 60,776 of record NZ_CP012529.1, on the reverse strand, counting down.
AGAGCGTAATAGTAAAAATCACGGATAGAGGACCTTTTACGAAAGGACGAATCCTTGATTTGTCTAAAGGCGCTGCTGGTAAAATAAACTGTCAACTTTGTACGACCACTATGAAGATACTATCTTATGGTGATGGCAAATACCGTAGACAATAATGTAATAAAAAGGGAGAGCTAATGCTCTCCCTTTTTTTATGTCTGCTATTTTAAGTAAATAATAGCTTTAAGTGCACAACCGCATCGCACTTATTAGAGCTGTCTAGTCAAAACTGGCTTCCATCTCTTCTAGCGTCGTCATCGACAGCAATAACTTTTCTTCATTATCGCTATGCTGCTGCTGTAGCGCAGTCTGCTCATTCAGTAAAACAAGCAAATCAGACTTGCGACTTTCTTCATAAAGGGTGGTGTCAGCAAGCTTTTCTTCGAGCATAACTAGCTGTCCATCAATCTTAGCTAATGCTTTTTCTGTATTTTCAATCTCACGGCGAATCGGTGCCGTTAGCTTGCGTTGCTCAGCTGCCATCTTGCGCTGCGCATCTTTACTAAGCGCAGGCTGAACCGCTTTAGTGTTTGCTGGCGCAGTAGATGTTTTATTGTTTACTTGGCTCGTTGCTCGACTGTCGTTCGTTTCACGTGAAACAAACTTCTTATTGGCTTTTTTGTTCTTTTTCTTACTACTGCCTTTATCTGACGAATTTTCTTGTTTGCGTTTTTCTGCTAACCACTTACCATAATCACTAATATCACCATCGAATTCATCGATTTGACCATCATGGACCAGATATAACTCATCACAGACGTTAGCAATCAACTCGCGATCATGCGAGACCAGTACCACTGCCCCTTCAAAGCCTTGCAAGGCAATGGTCAATGCTTGGCGCATTTGTAAGTCTAAATGGTTGGTTGGCTCATCAAGTACCAGGACGTTCGGACGTTGCCAGACAATCAAAGCCAGTGTCAGACGGGCGCGCTCGCCACCTGAAAATAGCTCACTGATGGTATCGATACGGTCGCCACGGAAATCAAAGCTACCTAAAAACGAGCGCAGCATCGCATCGGACGTTTTACCTGCTAAACGACGTAACATCTCGATTGGGGTTGCCTTAGGGTCAAGGATATCCATTTGATGCTGATTAAAGTAGCCAAGTTTCAGCGTATCTGAAACGTTATAACTGCCTTTTAATACACCCAGCTCACCGACCAAGGCTTTAACCAAAGTCGATTTACCCGCGCCATTCATGCCTAATAGTCCGATACGCGTATCAGGGGTCACTTGCACATTGGCATTATAAAGTAGTGGCGTATCGCTATAACCAATATCGGCATCGGTTAGCTCAATCAATGGCGAGCTCATATTCGCTGGCTCGTAAAAGCGGAACGAAAATGGATTATCCGCCATCATCGGTGATAGTTCTGCCATACGCTCAAGCTGCTTGATACGGCTCTGTGCTTGCTTGGCTTTACTGGCCTTAGCACGGAAGCGACGAATAAAGTCATCCAAATGTGCTTTGGTTGCTTCTTGCTTCTCAAACGCTTGTTGCTGCTGCGCCATACGCTCATGACGGGTACGGATAAACTGCTGATAGTTACCCGTATAAAGGGTGATTTTTTGCTGCTCAACGTGCAAGATATGACCGACAGTATTGTCCAAGAAGGTTTGATCATGTGAGATAACGATGACCAGACCGGTAAAGGCATTAATCCAAGTCTCAAGCCACAGAATGGCATCCAAGTCCAAATGGTTGGTTGGCTCATCGAGTAGCATTAAGTCTGCACGGCTCATCAAGGTTTTGGCGAGGTTTAAACGCATACGCCAACCACCCGAAAACCCTTCTACGGGTAGCTCGTGTTGGCTCGTATTAAAGCCCAGACCCGCCATGATTTGCGCCGCTTTGGTCGGCGTACGATAGCCATCAATTTCATCAAACTGCTGATGCAACACTCCAATCTGCTCATCACTGACACTGCTCAAATCGTTTAAAGCAGCGTTAATCTCATACCACTGCTCGTCACCACTTAATACATAATCAATCGCCGTTTGTGCACTCGCGCCCACTTCCTGCGCCATATGCGCCACATGCCAGCTATCAGGAATGTTCACTTCGCCCCTATCAAGGGTAACCTCGGTATCGCCAGTGCCCATCCGCGTCAGTAATAAGGCAAACAAGGTCGATTTACCAGTGCCGTTGTTGCCCGTCAAGCCAACTTTGTGGCCCGGATGTAGCTGAAAGCTTGCCCCTGCAAACAATTCACGACCATCACGGCGAACACCAACGTCTTTAAATTCGATCATATAATTTCTTCATCTCAACAGTAATATAAAATATAAGGCAATAATAAACACACATCTGGTATGTTAACTGGCGGCTATTATTTCAAACGCTTGCCCCATAGGCAAACGATTAAATAACTATTTTAAAACCAAGCATTTATTATAAGAAGGAACTTGAGGTTTGATTAGCAATTATAGGCATAATAAATGCTTAGCTTTGACTAGTTAAATGTCATTATAGTTGATTCAATTTAAAAGAGGGTCAAGGCAACCGAATGCAGATGTATAGGTGATACTGCAAACGAGGTTAACACCGTCACTCTTTTATAGTGGATTGACTATATAGAGTCACTCTTGACAAACTAATCGTTACCCCCATTATGATATACTGCTATAAGATAAGTACCGGCCTTTAACTAAATAGTTATGATGGCACAAATACTATATTTATAATGCTCCATTAGTCACACCGATAGCATCGCTATAATCACAGCACCCAATCGAATCAAACGCCGTGCGTATCTTTATTTGCAACTATTTAACTGCAAACCCAAACAGGACGACGACAGCATTTGATCCTAGCAACTGAGGTAGATATGAACGAATCAGCCAACCAATTTAGCCCAAGCTCAAGCCAACCAGTAGACCCAACCATATTAAGTTTAACTGATAGCGCAGCACAAAAAGTACGTCGCCTACGTGAAGAAGAAGGTGATAGCGACCTTATGTTACGTGTCTATGTAACTGGTGGCGGCTGTTCAGGTTTCTCTTATGGTTTTAACTTTGCCAATGACTTAAATGAAGACGATGCCAACTTTGATAACGGTGATGTGACTTTAGTTGTAGATTCGCTTAGTTATCAGTACTTACAAGGCTCTACTGTTGATTATACCGAAGGGTTAGAGGGCGCGCGCTTTATCGTGACCAATCCAAATGCGACTACTACCTGTGGTTGCGGTTCGTCATTTTCTATTTGACCTAAGCGTTATGTAGTTAATATTTTAAATTTCTGTAGCGTGACTAACTATTAATAGATCAAAATAGTTAGCAATATATATTAGTTTACATTTGTACACTAACAATACAGCTTTATACCGATGAGATACTTAGACATACGCTTAGTCGCCTTCTCATTGAATTACTGTGGAGATGTGCTCAAATGGTGATGTAGCATTGTTAATGAATAATAATATTTACAATCTATCTACACCATTTGTTCAAAACATATTTATCAAAATACAGTAGCGTGTGCAGTCATTTGTCTGTTATATATTTTGTAATGACGTTAGGTGGTCATCATCTACCGACATCGCAAAAGACCACAATTGACTGTCATCACTTTGCTCGTTACTGATTATTATTTTCTCACAGCTAAGGAAAAGCAGTATGGCTAAGTTATCACTTGATACACTAAATGAAATTGATGGTTTTATCGCAGCAGCACTAGTTGATAGCGAGTCTGGTCTAGCGCTTGCAACTCTAGGTACAGGAATTAATCTTGAGATTGCCGCCGCTGGTAACACTGAAGTTTTACGCTCTAAACGTAACGTTGCTGAGGCGTTGGGTTTAAACGAAAACATTGAAGATATTCTAATTACCCTTAGTAGTCAGTATCATTTGCTACGTCCACTAGTGCGCAATAGTGACTTGTTCTTATACCTTGTACTTGATCGTCGAAAGTCTAACCTTGCTATGGCACGCCATAACTTAAAGAGTTTTGAGACTGAGCTTGAGTTTTCATAAGTTTATTTAGAATGAGCAGGCAGCTTTTAGTCTATATTTAGATAGAAAGCGAACGCCAAAAGCATCTATCTATCAGGTAGATGCTTTTTGCATTGTAAGGATTAATTCATACTAGGCATTGACAAGTGTGGCTGCCAGACAGTAACAAATAACAGGTGAAAAGACGACCGTCTGCAAACTGATAATTTATCCTATTACTCTAAACTACGAGATATAAAACGTTAAGCCAGCCTTGAACAAAAGCCACTGAATTTGTAATTGTGCTTGGTTTTTAATGGCGCTATGGGCTAAACTGACTTATCTCTGTACACTGAATATTCGCAAGCACTAGCCCTTAGTACTGGCTGTGTTTTGGTATAAAATAATGAATAACAATAGATGACATATTATGAGTGATTTTGCCAAATTTCAAGTTCCAAGCTGGATGAGCAGTCAGCATTTAATTGGAATGCTCCGTGGTATCGAAAAAGAAGGTCTGCGAATCAAAACTGATGGTTATTTGACCCAAACACCACATCCAGAAAAGCTTGGGTCAAAGCTGACACATCCTTTTATTACTACAGATTATTCAGAAAGCCTACTTGAGCTCATCACTGATCCCAAAGATACACCCAAAGACACGCTCTCAATGTTGCGCCAATTACATGTGCTAGTTTATCAAGCATTGGCTAAAGACGAGCTAATGTGGCCATTATCTATGCCATGCATGCTCTCGTCTGATGATGAAGATATTCCTTTGGCAGATTATGGTAGCTCTAACACTGGCCAACTTAAAACGTTATATCGTAGTGGTCTTGGTGTGCGTTATGGTCGCCGTATGCAGACCATTGCTGGCTTGCATTATAACTTGTCATTCGGTGATGGACTATTTGAAAACTGGCAGGCACAAACGCCCGAAGCAAGTAATCAAACGCTGACAGAGTTCAAAAACGATAAATATCTAGGCCTGATCCGTAATTTTAAACGCCTAACCAGCATTGTTCTTTATCTGCTAGGTGCAAGTCCAAATGTTTGTCCTTGTTTTTTGGCAGGACGTGAGCATGACTTGATTCTACAAAATAATTCAACTTACTATAAGCCTACCGCAACCAGCTTACGTATGGGCAAACTTGGCTATACCAATAGTGTGCAAGAGCATCTCGATATTCGCTACAATGATTTACCTGAATACATTTCGGGGCTGCGCCGTGCCATCCAAACACCGCATGAGAGCTTCAAAAAATTGGGCTTAAACGATGCTGATGGCAATCCAATTCAGATTAATGATCATATTCTACAAATAGAAAATGAATATTATAGTCCTATTCGTCCAAAACAAATCGCTAACCGTGGTGAGACACCGACTGAGGCTTTAGAGCGTCGTGGTATCGCTTATGTTGAATTCCGCGCGATTGATCTTGACCCTTATAGCGATGTCGGTATTCGCCTGTCTAGTGCTTGCTTCTTAGAAATCATGGCATTATATTGTCTGCTTAACGAGTCACCTGATTTAATGCCTGATGAAGAAGATGAGCTAGCAATTAACATTGAACGCGTGGTCAACGAAGGTCGCCGTGACAACCTCCATATCGTCAATGATGGTGTAGAAGTACCATTAGAAAGCTGGATGCTTGAGCATTTAAACAACATGTTACCGTTAGCAGCCCTCTTTGATGCTCATTATGGTGGCAACGACTATCGTGCCGCATTAGCGCTTATGCAAGGCAAAGCTGGTCACTCTGAATCGACTATCTCAGCTCAGGTCAACGCTGATAGTGAGCGTTTGGGTAGCATGTGGCAGCTAGGCTTCACTTTAGCACAGCAGCATCGTGACTCTTTACTGCAGCAAACTCTAAGTCCTAACGCACAAGCTAAATATGAAGTACTTGCCGAAAAATCAGTGTTACAACAAGCTGAAATCGAAGAAGCTGAGACTGAAGACTTTATGGAGTTTTTACAGCAGTACCGCTAGCAAATGGCTAACGACTGTTGATATTTAACCTTTATAGATAAACCATTCCATAAGAGTACGTACCTGATGCAAAGACTGACCAATTATCGTAGTTTACAAGTGTTGTTGGTTATTATGACCGTGCTCGGCATGAGTTATGCAATATTCTTTTTACAGCGTTATATGGGATTAATGCCTTGTCCACTATGTATATTTCAGCGTATCGGATTAATGGTAATGGGCGGATTCGCCTTAATCGCTGCGTTAGTGAACCCCAAGTCAATCGCTCTTAAAATATTACTGTGGGTTGGTAGTTTGGCGGGCATTGGCTGGGCAACAGTCGTGGCGGCGCGTCATGTTTGGCTTCAGCATTTACCTGCTGATCAAGTACCTTCATGTGGCCCAGGCTTAGACTATTGGCTCGATACTTTACCTATTTTACAAGTGTTTAAAGAAGTCTTTGCAGGCTCTGGAGAATGTGCCTCCGTTTCTTGGCGGTTTTTGGGCCTTAGCATTCCTGAGCAGTCATTGATATTCTTTAGTGTATTGCTCCTGATACATGGACTAATATTTTGGCGTATTTTGCGTCCTGTTTTAACCAATCGTTAATAATGCTAGATAAAATTTATAAATACTTAAATAGTTGCCCGCAACGACGCACTGTTTATGACATGCGTTTTATTATAATTTTGCTTATATCTTTTGACCTATAATCTTCTAACTTATTAGCAGTTATTTATTTTAAGTAGCTGCTAAATATCTCTCATTTACACCTCTGTTATATCTTAAACTTTATATACCACCTTTGTATCATCTATTCTCTTTTTGAGCTAAAACCTATCTTTTGTTAGGTCTAATTTATATCAATTATTTGATTAAAAATCACTCTCATCTAAACTTACTCGTCTATAACAAAAACTCTACATAAGAGCAATGATCGTTTGTTATGGTGTGCACCGTTCATCCTCTTTATATAGCCGTTCATTCTTTGTATCTAATTATTATTAATTAAGTTTTCTCTAAAAGTAGTATTTACTTTGGATAAGTGGTTGGTTAATTGGTATTAAGATGCAAAGAATGATAAATGTAAGTATTGAAAGGCGTTGACGTTTTTACAACGTTCTCCTTCTGTATTAACGCTACTATTAGTATGGATATTTGTTAATGCTTTATAAGCCCTATTTTTGTTTACAAGACGCTTGCTTGTTTTTGGTATAATGATGAAATACTTCGCACCTACTATCCCTGCTAAAACCTCTCCTATCAAGCGCTTTGGTAGTCTGTTATTGACGCTGACTTTTAGTATTATTCTGATTAGTTGTGACAGTCAATCAACCACGACGTCTGTTGCTCATAATCCAACTATGAAGCAATCGTTGACTGATAGTAAAGTGCATAATAACCAATATGATTCTGCACAGATGAATGATGATAGCCTTGCTGTAGCAGACGATGTCGCTAGTGAAGGTGAGTCGTTGATTGCAGCAGCCAAGCCTGATGATAACTTACAGACCCGCCGCGCGCCGATGATTTCAGACCTCAGCGCAGGTAGTGAGTTACAGGCAACGCTAATCGGTGATTATGTGGGAATTTTGCCCTGCCCTTTTTGTGACAGTGTTTCAGTTACGCTAAACTTGTTTGCTGATGGTTCAGTACTAAAGACCAGCATTTATGAGAATCCAAAGACACCTAAAGTACCACTCGTTGAGTCGGGTGTTTATCGTCAAGACAATACAATGATTACCATTGTCTATCAGAACGAAAGTATTGAAAGTTATACTATCCAAGACAATCATCTTGTAATGATGAATGATGACAATACCTTAAATGCTGACCTTACCTTATCGCGTAAATAACCAATAATGTATGATATAAGCCCAATTTTATTTTTATAAATGCATGAGAAATAACTTCTATTAAAGTCCTTTAAGTATATTGTTTACGCCTACCTTGTTAGGCGTTTTTTATTGGTTATCTATTAGTGTTTACTTTACAATGAGCGCTGATAGCGTAAATAAGAATGTTGGTAGCCGTTAAACATTTGCTACTTTCTATTCACTAACCTTTTCGTTCTCGTCTGTATTACTTCATTCAACTTCTTATTTATCATAGCGTGGAACATCTATGCACATTCATATTCTTGGTATTTGTGGCACTTTTATGGGCTCGTTAGCCTTATTAGCGCGAGAGCTTGGACATAAGGTCACAGGCTCAGATGCTAGTGTTTATCCTCCTATGTCCACTCAGCTTGAAAGCGCTGGTGTCATAATTCAAGAAGGTTATCTTGTGCAGCATTTGCAACCAACGCCTGATTTGGTAGTGGTGGGCAACGCCATGAAGCGCGGTATGGATGTCATTGAGTATATGCTTAATCAAGGTATGAGATATACCTCAGGGCCGCAGTTCCTCTCTGAAGAGGTTTTGCAGTCGCGTCATGTATTAGCAGTGGCCGGTACTCATGGCAAGACAACGACGACGACTATGTTGGCATGGATATTACACTACGCTGATATTGATACTGGGTTTTTGATTGGCGGTGTGCCATTAGTGGATACTAAGGATGAGCGTTTGCAAAGCGTGTTTGCACATAGCAGTTATTTAGGTGCAGACGTTACACGTAACGAAAAACCAAACTCTACAACGAATGACGGCACAACATCATCAACATCGGGTTATTTTGTGATAGAAGCTGATGAGTATGATTCTGCATTTTTCGATAAACGCTCAAAGTTCGTCCATTATCGTCCGCGCACTGCTATTTTAAACAATCTTGAGTTCGATCATGCTGATATTTTTGCTGACCTAAACGCTATTCAGACTCAGTTCCATCATATGGTGCGCATGATTCCAAGCACTGGCAAAATCATTATGCCAACAGCAACTACTAGTTTAGAAGACACGCTAGCTAAAGGGGTATGGACTCCTGTTTGGCGTACCGCAGTGACAGACGAGAAGTTGACGAACAGACAAGAGGCTGATACAGAAAGTATGAAGCACGAGGCGACTACTTGCGACTGGCAAGCCGCATTGATTACAGAGGATGGTAGTCAGTTCAAAGTAAGCTTTAAGGCAGACCCATCAGCGACTGCCATCGTCGATTGGACCATGAGCGGCATGCACAATGTCAATAACGCTCTGGTTGCAGTAGCAGCAGCTTACAATGTTGGGGTAGATATCACTACCGCATGTGCTGCCCTGTCAGATTTTGCCGGTATCAAGCGTCGAATGGAGCTAATCGGTGATATTAATAACATCTTAGTCTTCGATGATTTTGCTCATCATCCTACTGCGATTATGACCACTTTAGATGGTGCCAAAAAGAAGCTGGCTGGCAGACGTTTATGGGCGATTATTGAGCCACGTAGCAATACTATGAAAATGGGCATCCATCAAGATAGTCTAGCCCAATCAGCGGTACTAGCAGATCATACACTTTGGTATGATCCAGCTGGTCTTGAGTGGGGATTGAAAGAAGTCATTGATCGTGTTGAGCATAATGGCAAACAGCAAGTTGTATGCAGTGTAGAAGCTATTATTGATCATATTACGACGCACGCACGAGCAGGCGATGCAGTCATTATTATGTCTAATGGTGGCTTTGAAGGTATTCATGAACGCTTATTGACAGCACTACGCGAATTGACCGACCAAACTTAAAGTGTATCATTTCTTATCTACTATTCGCGTAGATTATTGATGCCGTGCACATAACTTGTTAAATAAAATAGCGCTACTCTTTTCATAAGGGATAGCGCTATTTTATGCTTAGTGCCTAACGTCAACTCAGAGCTGTACATTTTCTAACCAGGAGTAAAATACTGAATAACGTCTCTTCATTATCACTCTGATTACCTTTGTAACCTTTCATTTACCAATTTCTTCTGCAAGATAGCAATTTGTCGTTTTTCCTCACATAGCCCCTACACTGGTAACACTTTATGCTTACTTTTCACCACTATGAGTGTTTACAATATTGCTATCAACATTAGAAAGACCTTAAGAGAAACATCTTAAGCAATAATATTAATAGAAAGATTTTATCAATTGTAATAAATTAGGAGAATAACAATGAGCTTTATTTGGATGATTATTGTAGGTTTGGTCGCAGGTTTATTGGCGCGCGCTATTAAGCCTGGTAATGACCCTATGGGCTGGATTATGACTATCGTATTAGGTATCGTTGGTGCGATGCTTGGTGGTTTTGTCGCTAGTCTCATCGGTATTAACGCCGATGGTGGATTCACTGGTCTATTATTCTCAGTAATTGGTGCAATTATATTATTGTTCCTATATGAGATGATTATGAACAAACGCCGCATATAGTCATTTTATATATCTCGAGAAAGAAGACTTTACATCATGTAAGGTCTTTTTTTATTTTTAGTCTTGGTGCGATATATTTCTTGGAAGTGTCCTAGATAAGCAAAATGTGACACCGTAGTCTACGAATTTGCACGGTTATGCATTGATTATTGTTACTTTTGCCCTCATTTAACTTATAATAAACCGCCCATTCTACCCGCTATTATCGAGGTGCTCCGTCATGGCATTACTCCCTATTTTAAGCTATCCTGATCCGCGCTTGCGTACGATTGCTAAGCCAGTCAAAGAAGTTAACGATGAGATTAAAACCTTAATCACTGACATGATCGAGACCATGTACGATGCGGACGGAATTGGGTTGGCAGCTTCACAAGTTGACCAGCATATTCAGCTGATTGTTATGGACTTGTCTGAAAATAAAGACACCCCTATGGTGTTTATTAATCCAAAAGTAACACCGCTGGTAGAAGAAAAACAGCCGTATGAAGAAGGCTGTCTGTCTGTTCCTGATGTCTACGACAAAGTTGAGCGTCCTAATAAAGTACGTATCGAAGCAATGGATCAAGATGGTCAAGCCATCGATAGAGAAGTTGAAGGTCTATTGGCTGTCTGTATTCAACATGAGATGGATCATCTTAACGGTGTTATCTTTGTAGATTATTTATCAAAATTAAAACAGACTCGCGCACGTGATAAAGTTCGTAAAGTACTCAAAATACGTGAAAAGCAAGGCGAGAAACAAGCGGATAAAGAGACACAGCCAACCAACGCTTAATTTTTTATTTTTTACGTTACTTTTATTCACAGGCTATTTAGCGTTTATAGTCTAGGTAATCTATTGTTTCTATTAAGGGCTTCTTATCATGACCATGATTAAAATTGACCAATATTTTGACTCTACTGGCTGGAAAAAGTTCACTAAAGCTGCTGAAGGTCGTGAGACACCCTTATTAGTAGTTGATTTAAGTCGTATCAAAACTAAATATGCTGAAATGGCTGACTTATTTCCTACTGCTAAGATTCATTATGCAATGAAAGCCAGTCCTGCTGTGGAAGTGATTAACTTATTGGCTGAGCTTGGCTCAAACTTCGATTGTGCCTCAGTCTACGAGCTCGATCGTGTCCTTGACTGCGGTGTCGATGCGTCGCGTATCTCTTACGGTAATACGATCAAAAAAGCTGAACACGTCAAATATGCTTATGATAAAGGCGTACAGCTTTATGCTACTGATTCAGAAGCTGACTTAAAGAACATCGCCCAGCAGGCGCCAGGCTCTAAAGTGTTTGTGCGTATCTTGGTACAAGGTTCAGATACTGCTGAATGGCCATTATCACGTAAGTTCGGTTGCCATCCTAATATGGCGATTGATTTATTGATTCAGGCGCGTGATTTGGGCTTAGTACCCTATGGCATCTCCTTCCATGTAGGTAGCCAGCAAAAAGACGTAGCCGCGTGGGATGATGCACTTGCCAAAGTCAAATATATGTTTGACTGGATGAAAAACGAAGAAGGCATTAAGCTGCAAATGATTAATTTAGGTGGCGGGTTTCCGGCCAACTACATCAGTGAAGTGAATCCGGTACAGGTTTATGCTGAAGAGATTAATAGCTATCTAAACGATGATTATAGCGTTGAAGATATGCCTGAGATTATTCTTGAGCCTGGGCGCTCGTTGGTTGGTGGTTCAGGCGTCCTAGTCAGTGATGTGGTATTGATTTCACGTAAGTCAGATACTGATCTGACCCGCTGGGTGTACACCGATGTGGGCTTGTTTCAAGGTTTGATAGAAACCTTAGGTGAAGCGATTAAATATCCAGTCTATACACCGAAAATGGAAACCTCGACCCGTGAAGGAACAGTAGTGCTGGCCGGTCCAACGTGTGATTCGACCGATATCATGTATGAAGAAGCAGGTTATCAATTGCCAGAAGAGTTAGAAATCGGTGATAAAATCTACTGGCTAACCACTGGTGCTTATACCAACTCTTACTCATCTATCGAGTTTAATGGCTTTCCACCTTTAGAAGTGGTCTATATTGATTAAAGCTTATGTTGATTACATCTTGTGTTAGCTAGCGACATAAATTAGCAGATAAGTAAGTTATAAAGTAAAAGCGCGGTGCTGTTGTTAGCAGCACCGCGCTTTTTTGTGTCATTTGAAAATTAAAACAAATTACTGTATTAAAAGCGAAATAGGCGCACTGGTGCTGCTGATATTCCTACGATTGCTGCCATAACTTGAGCTTTGATTTTGAGTGTCTTGCGTAATTTGTCCGATGTCAACCCATTGTCCACGTGGCACAATAATAGTGCTGTTGAGACCTTGACGTTTAACAGCGTTACTTCCGTTATAGATGTTCTGGTTCTGATTATGAAAGCTTTGATTATTAGAGTTATTAGCAATTACCAGTTTCTCTTCAGTTTGAGACAGATTAACTTCTACTTGGCCATTTGGTAATAATTTTGGAGTGACTTGAATGCCTTGAGTGGTTGGTAACAACATTTGTTGCTGAATAACAATCTGCCCCGCTGGGCGATTGTAGGTAGGATAAATATTCGCCTGATAACTTTGCGTTAGCGAATAGAGCGTGCCTGTACTGATGCTTGCCGCGCTACCTGACAGTGTCTGTACTTGATACATACTATTATTCTGCTGCTGACTATCACGCTGATTAATGATTGCTGCACCTTGGATACTGCGGTTAGAAATAATAACCCGACCTTGCTGGATACTGCTTTGGCTAGTGGCATTGTTACCAACACGCACCGCAACCGTCAGTGCTTGCGGTTGACCATCAATCTGCGTTAGTAATTGTTGTACCGCTTGATAATTGGTAGCCGTCGTTCGTAATACCAATTTATCTTGATAGGTCGCAACCGTTCCACCATCAGGGCTGGTACCCAGTTGCTGGCGTACAGCAGGCAGTAACGCTTCACCGCCGTAAGTATGAATAACGTAGGTTTGATAAGGTGCTGCTTGCACTACTATTGGCAATATACCCAAACTTAGAGCAAGGATTATGTTGCGTGCGTAAAGAACAATATCATTGATAATGAACTTTAAATTATCGTTATTTATGCGCACATTCAGCTCCTTATTATCCGTAGCACCTATCTATCTGATTTATCCTATAACATTAATGATAGCTACTGATAACTAGTCATTTAAACCCAACACATCCTGCATATTATATTGCCCAGCTTTTTGCTGAATAATCCAAGTAGCCGCACGTACTGCTCCAGCGGCAAAGGTCATGCGCGCGCGTGCACGATGGGTAATTTCAACGACTTCACCATCCGCGATAAACATCACAGTATGATCACCGACTATTTCACCGCCGCGAATAGCATGAATGCCGATTGTGCCCGCTTCACGTGCACCCGTCTGGCCTTCACGACCATATACGACCACGTCTTTTAGATTCTGTCCGCGTGCTTCTGCGACTGCCTCTGCCATCATATAAGCCGTGCCCGACGGTGCGTCAATCTTATGCTTATGATGCGCTTCAATAATTTCAACATCCGCATCTGTGCCGAATGCTTTTGCTGCCATATTCAACAGCTTCAATGACAAGTTAACACCAGTAGAATAGTTACCAGCGTAAACAATAGCAGTATGCTTACTGGCTTCGGTCAGCACTTGCTCTTGCTGTGTGCTAAAGCCGGTAGTGCCAATGACCATCGCTACCTTATGCTCAGCACAAGTTTGCATGTTTTGTTCAGTGGCATCCGGTAAGCTAAAGTCGATTAGGACGTCTATGTCATCAATTACAGCAGTTAGGTCATCCACAATTTTTATATTTAAACGTCCTATAGCCGCTACTTCGCCCGCATCAGCACCAACTAGGCTTGAGCCTTGACGCTCAATAGCGGCGCTTAATGTCGTTTGCGGATTGTCCTGCACTGCTTCGATTAGCATACGCCCCATACGACCGCCAGCCCCGATAACACCGACATTGATAAGTTGTGTACTTACTTGTTTAGTCATATTTTTTCCTAAAGTCTTATGATTTAATACGGTTATTTTTGAGGTTATATATAGCCTATACTAAATATCATAGCATGAATTATTTTTTATACAGCCACTAAAAAGCCCAATAGTTTCACGTGAAACTATTGGGCTAAAATAATCAAATCGATTATCAAGTCAAACTATCAGTTGAACAATCTATCAGTCGAACAATTCGCCAATTTTCTTAAAGAATGACTTTTTATGTGGCGACTGTTGATGTTTGCTATCACCATCGAGTGTATCTTGGAACTGACGTAACAAGTCTTTTTGTTCGCGAGTTAAGTTCACTGGCGTCTCAATAACGACACGGCAAATCAAATCACCTTTCATCGTCGTACGTACTGGCGTGACACCTTTTCCGCGTACACGAAGTAACTTACCACTTTGCGTACCTTCTGCGACTTTGATTTTTACTTTGCCATCTAAGGTTGGGATCTCGACTTCTTTACCCAGTGCTGCATCGGTGATGCTAACAGGCACATCCATATACAGATCGGCACCTTGACGAGTAAAGACATTGTGCTGCTTGACGCGTACTTCAACATACAAATCGCCATTTTGCACGCCTGCACCGCCCGCTTCACCTTCACCAGCCAGACGTACGCGATCGCCGTCATCAACCCCAGCTGGGATAGAAACTTCTAGCGTGCGTGACTTGTCTTTTACCCCGTCGCCATGACAATCAGGGCATGGGTTTTTGATTTGTTTACCTGTACCGCCACAATGCGGGCAAGATTGCTGCACCGCAAAGAAGCCTTGCTGCATACGAACCTGACCTTGACCATGACAGGTCTGACAAGTAACGACATCAGAGGCGTCTTTTGCGCCTTTACCATCACAAGTATCACAAGGCGCAGGTGCGGTAAAGCTAATCTCTTTTTTGCAACCGCGTACTGCTTCCTCTAATGTCAGCTCGATTACATAACGTAAGTCAGAACCACGACGCGAACGTCCACCGCCGCCACCGCGCGACTGACCAAAGATATCACCAAAGTTACCAAAGATATCACCGAAGATATCTTGGAAGTTGCCCGCGCCTGCACCGCCAAAGCCGCCACCGCCCATTCCATTTTCGAAGGCTGCATGGCCCATACGGTCATAGGCTGAGCGCTTATCTTCATCGCTAAGCACTTCGTAAGCCATTGACGCTTCTTTGAATTTATCTTCAGCATCAGGGTCGTCAGAATTGCGGTCGGGATGATATTTCATCGCCAGCTTGCGGTATGAACGTTTGATCTCTTTACTGTCTGCAGTCTTACTAACGCCTAATATTTCATAAAAATCGCGCTTACTCATGGGCTCTCCTCTCGTCATCACAGTAACGCCAACTGGCAATCTCATTTTTTAGCTCATTGATTTTTACGACTGAAAACACGCAGATGTTTCACATGAAACATAGGGTGTATGAGCGTGAAAATACGAGAAGCATATGAAGATTGCGAGCTAAAACGGCGAGATGCTGTTTAACCAAATCAATTAATATAAGTTTGCGCTATTAATGGAGACCTTAAATTGATTTATCAAGCTCCTAAATCATTAAATTCTTAATTAGTCTATTAAAGTTTATAAAAAATATGAAAAGCTCCTAGCGATAATTTACATGGGTATGGACTGAAATGAGTAGCTTGATAATATGCTATCTAAAATAGCTACTATCAATAAGGAATCTAATAACTATTATAAATCGTTGCTAGCCCAGCAAATCTACGTAACATTTTCATACCTTTATTAATTAGAGTCATGCTAGTATTTATCGCCATATTGATTGTATTAAGTCCGCGATAAGGTAACCCAAATTATGAAAAAGCTAATGACATTGCTGATGTTATTGTTGGTCATTGCAGTAGCTATTTATGCTGGTTCGCCTTATTACAGTGCGTATCAGCTTAAGAAGGCCTATGATGCCAAAGACGGTGCCACTATCGCTGCTGCTATCAATTACGAGCAAGTACGACCGAGTATGAAGACCCAATTGACCAGCAGGTTTGCCAATACGATGGAGCAATATCCGCTAGTTGCAGAGCTTAGTGGAGAGCCTCTTGCGAAAGCTGCTAATAGCTTTATCGTGCAGGCGGTAGATAGTGCTGTGACTCCAGAAAATATCGAAAAACTTATCAATACTCAGGGTCAGGCCAATACGGCTACCAAAGAGCTTGCGGCTGCTTGGGCAATATCCAGCAATCAAGTCGACCTCAAAAACCTAATTCAAGATTTGATTATTCATCGCGGTGATGTCGATGCGGTAGTCAAACAACAAGTTCAGCAAATGATGAGTCAGCAAGCTGCCCAGTTAGAGCAGCAAGCAACCCAAGGGACCGATAGTGACAAGCCAAAATTAAGCTATTGCGGTATCAATTGCTTTACCATTAGCGGTCAAGTCAAAGGCTATCCTATTACTATAGAGATGCAACGTGAAGGCTTCATTGAGTGGAAAATCGTTGATGTAGTCTTGCCATAAACGATATAGTCCTGCCGTAAGCTTCGATTAACAAGACATTTTAATTAAAAATACACCATAAAAAACCGCCCTATGAGCTATGTTCATAGGGCGGTTTTTATGGCTGATTAATTTATATTAATGAGTTTCATGCAGCTTTCTCACTTTAAGAAGAATAACAGAGCTAGCTACTCTACTCCCAAGAACTCTAAAAACTCAGGGCTCTCAAAACTCGCTTGGTATAGCACTCCATCATCGCGGTAAATAGCAGGTGTGGCCATGACAGCCAGTCCAGCCGCCTTTTCACGATTCGGTGTCACATGATCTGTACTACAGTTAGCTGATGCAGGTGTCATCTCACCCGCTAACATTGCTTTATCAAATGCCTTGCGACGACTGCTATCATCTGCTTGACACCAAATACCACGCATTTGCGCTGGTGACTGCTCATATATCGGATAGCCGATGACTTTTACTGTCACGCCTTTTGCATTGAGCATCGGTAGTTGTTGATGCAGTCTGCGACAATAAGGACAGTTGACGTCGTCGGCCACATAGATAACGGCTCTCTCAGCGCTAGTTGCCGGATAGGTTATTAATTGTTTCTCATCTAAGGTTTTAAATACGGACTGGTTTTTACGTTTTTCAAACTCTTCATCCAGCCCCATGAACTGACCGTTTTCAATGACTGATATCTCGCCATCTGTAATATATTGCGCGTCATCGGATAATAAAAACGGTACACCCTCTAACGTTGCACCCCAAAGCACGCCCGGTACAGCTGTATAAAAGAACGGTGTTTTGGCGCTCATGTTTTTAAGCTCGCTCATATTGGCAAGTACAGCAGATTTGACTGCAGCGCTTACTGGCATACCCGCTTGCGCACTATTGCTACGCGCTAGGGTTTTAGTCACGACACGCTTGCTTGGGTTCTTTTGTAGCTCGCCTTGGATAACGTATTCGCCATCAGCAGTAATATGTAGTGGCAGTTGGCCAGCGAGATCAACTTGATACATATTGGGTAAGTTAGATGGCGTAATAGAAGTGATTTGTGTCTTGATACCAGCTTGGGTCAGAACTTGGCGTAGCTGACTGTCAACAGTTGCACTAACATCTCCAGCTGTTGACGTATTCTGTGCATTTTGGCTAGTGTTTTGACTGGCACTTTTGCTTACGGAGTTAGAAACGGATGGCTCGGCGCAAGCGGTCGTCGCTAACAATATGGCACTAATGAGACTGGCAAATTTAAATACAGGTTGTTTCACAAGCGTTGTCCTATCAAAATTAATAGTAGATTACTGAGATAAAGCTCTTATCAACGGAGTTCTTAAAGCAAGTTATGGAATGAAAATTACTAAAATAATAGATTTTGAGATAAAGGGGCTGGAATAATCTAATGTAGCGACATCATCTAAAACAGCCACATTATTAGAGACATTTTTTAAAACATAAAACAGAAACATTATGCAAAAAAGTAGATTAAGTAAGCTACTGAGACTGTAGCACATTGGCAGATTTTTATAAGAGCTTGATAAGAGCTAGGCGCTTTATTTTGCAAAACTGCTACTCAGCTTTAAGAGACAGGCAACATCAGCAAGCAGTCCACCGATATGGTGTCTGCTGCCAATGGCTGTTTCAGATAATTGGTTTTTTAGAAAATATTACGAAGTTAACTTTGGTGAAGTAATCTAATAAGTAAGCTTAAGGCGTCGCCACTCTTAGAATTTTGCGACTTCTTCCTCTGTTAAAAAGCGACTGTCACCTTTATCCAAACCTTCTAAAGTGATATGACCGATACTAGCGCGATGTAGCTCAGTGACTCTATTACCGAAGTAGCCCATCATGCGTTTAACTTGATGGTATTTACCTTGCTCCAACGTCAGACGTGCGTGAGTCTCGTCGATAAACTCAAGGATAGCAGGTTTGGTTTCTTCATGGTCGCCATCGAGCAAGATGCCTTCACTGACTTCCTTCACTGCATTGGCCTGCGCGTCACTATCCATTGGCTCAGCCAAAGTCAGCTCATAGACTTTTGCGTGCTCATGCTTAGGACTGGTGACACGGTGTAGCCAGCCGCCATCATCACTAATGAGTAATGCACCAGTGGTATCGACATCGAGGCGTCCAGCGATACGTAGGCTACCCAATTCTGGCACTGCAATTAGCTCGGTAACGATAGGATATTCTTTTACTTTGAGCGTACACTCAAAGCCTTCTGGCTTATGCAATAAAATATAACGATTGCCAGCAGCAACCGATAGCGACTCGCCTGCCCATAGGACTTCATCATTGACGATATCGACATGTACGCCAGGGTCTTTAATGACTTCATCGTTTACAGTGACTTCGCCTGCGTGCAAGATTCTTTTGGACTCTTTACGCGACAGTTCGGTGGCTTTACTAATAAATTTATCTAAACGCATGCTATTTGCTACCATCAGTTTTGTTATATAGTTAATTTGGAATAAAATCGATACGCTAACATGGACGTGATGCTGGTATAAATTTTACTTGCGTGCTGTGTCTACGCTGACAGAGGCTGCATAAAACTCATCCCAGCATCACTGCATCAGCTTTAAAGTTAATCGAATCTAGTAAAATAAATGAAAACTATATCGAATAAGGACTATAGTATTTATCAGGCAAGTTTAACATATCCTATCTAAACTAAGGCTGTTCATAAAAAGGCGTACATTAAAATAATATGAGTTATCAAACCTTACAACGTGCCGTCACTGCTAGGCTGGAGATTAAAAAGTCTGAATTCATTACTTATGCCTATCCGGTCACTTCACGTGAACAAGCAATGTTTCACGTGGAACAGCTGCGCGAACAATATGCTGATGCGCGTCATCACTGCTGGGCGTACATCATTGGCGATCCTGCTAATACAACGAGCGCAGGCTTTGATGATGATGGCGAACCTAACGGTACAGCAGGTCGGCCAATTCTAAACGTCCTACAGCACAAGTCTATCGGTAACGTTATTATTATTGTGGTGCGTTATTTTGGTGGTATTAAACTGGGTGCTGGCGGCCTAACTCGTGCCTATGCAGGCTCTGCGCAAGCGGCTGTCGATGAGATGATATTGCTCCCCTATGTGCCAATGGCTCAAGTACAAATATTAGCGGAGTTCGCTACTGAAGCGCAATGTCGTTATGTAGTAGAAAGTCTAAATGGCAGTATTGATGACGTGAATTATAGTAAGCAGGTTACGTTAACCGTGACTATTGCTGAAGCTGATATTGAAGCTTTAAAAGAGCGCCTTGCTATGGATGGACGGGTGCTGGATAAACCATAGAACATGAACAATTTTGAGTAATCATGCGTTCACTGTAAGTCATTGGATTTAACCTGACCTATCGGTATGATAAAGCACTGTCTAACAATAATGACCTAATAAGATTAATTTATGACAACTTCAAAACCTTCAAAGAGCGCAAAGTCTTCAAACACCCCAAAACCGTTTGCACCCACTCCTTTTAAACCACCATTTTGGCTGACTAATCCACACCTGCAAAGTATTTTGCCTAAGTTTTTTGCACCAGAAGTGCCAAATTATCGCCGAGCACTCAAGCAAGACTCGTTGTGTGAGACGGACATTGCTTATGACTTCTACGATGCGCATCCAATAGAGGCAACTGACGATGGTACGCTTGAGCAAACACCTTTAGTCGTGCTATTCCACGGAATGGAAGGCAGTAGTGATAGCCATTATGCGCGCGCATTGGCGTATCAAATGCATCGCGATGGCTGGCACTTTGTAGTGGCACACTTTCGCAGTTGTGGCGGTATTCCAGCTAACGGACGCGTCTTTTATAATGCCGGTGACACTGAAGAGGTGCATCACATGCTGCAGAATTTACGTGAGCAATATGCTCATATCTATGCGGTAGGCGTCTCCCTAGGCGGTAATGCGCTGGCAAAATATATGGGCGAATATGGTGATGAAGCGCTATGCGAGGGTGCCGTGGTCATCTCCGCTCCTGTCGATATGTCGTCAGCTGCTCTAAGTATGCATAGCTTCTTGAGTCATCGTATTTATACGCCATATTTGCTCAATCCAATTATCAAAAAAGCTTTATCAAATGACATAAGCGAAGAGGAAATTGCCTCTATCAAGTCGGTCAATCGTATCAGTGACTTTGATAATATCTTTACCGCGCCGCGTCATGGCTATCGCTCCAAAAACGACTATTACCACTCCTCATCGGCTCTACCCTACTTAATAAATGTCACCCATCCGCTACTGCTGATTAGTGCCAAAGACGATCCCTTTATTGGCTTTACCGCCACTCAAGGCGATGTGTCTGATAGCGTCACTATCCTTGATACCGACCATGGTGGGCATATTGGTTACCTGCGTTATCGCTCAGCTAGCAAACAGGCTGACACCGTGAAATCCAGCTCTAAGCAATCGAAAAAGAATGGTAAAAAAACCAAGACCTCAAAATTCGATATCAATTGGATACCTGAAACCGTTAGCGCCTTTTTTCACTCAATTGGCATTCCGTCTAACGATATTTCACTTGATAATGTTTCACCTGGAAACGCTTCACCTAACAATGCTTCCAATGAATAATAATCTAATAAACCATAACCCTAATCCTTAAACTATTGAGAGTCTGTCATGTATCCATTTTTTCGTTATGCTAAATCTATCACTAAGGCTGTCATCGCTAATAAAAAAGGCGATCAACTAGACTTAGCAGATACCAGCGAGATTGAGATTCGCTGTAGCTTGACGGACATTGATAATTTTTTAGAGATGAATAATGGTCGCGTGCTGACGTTATTCGATTTGGGACGTACTGACTTTGCCATTCGTACTGGTCTTGGCAAACAATTGCTGCATAGGCGTTGGGGTCTGGTCGTAGCTGGCAGCACAGTACAATATCGCAAACGCATTCGCGCCTTTGATAGGGTTACGATTAAGACGCACGTGGCTGCTATTGATGAGCGTTGGATCTACGTGGAACAATCAATGTGGGTGAAAGGCAAGCCCTGCTCGTCTGCTCTACTACGGACAGGCGTCACTAGCAAAGGACGCGTGATTGAAACTCAAGAAGTGCTGGATGCGATGGGTAAATCTGATTGGAATATGCCGCCGACCGGCTATGTAGCCGAGTGGATTGAGAGTGATAATGACCGTCCGTGGCCGCCTTTAGGTTAGGCTAACTGTAAATTTATTTTTGATAATCTGTCACAGCCAGTTAACCTTAAGACTACCATTCCACAACATTACATTATACAAATACGTATAATAAGTGTTAGGATATTAGTGAGTAGAATATTCAATTGAATATTATTTAACTAAATACAGTCTAATAAGGAAAATAAAATGGTTAATAATACGGATTACGTTGGAACGCTATTTGACAATAGTGAATCAAACCCAAGCAAAATCACTTTAGCCTTTACCATGGCAGGTGTCGCGCTTAAAAAAGGCCACTCTGCATCAGTTATATTGATGGTAGACGCGGTACATTTGGCATTGCCGAACGCATTAGATAACGTCGATATTGGCGCGCCATTTGAACCTGCTGGCGAGTTACTAGAAGCCTTCATTGAAAAAGGTGGACAAGTATTGGTCTGCAGTGCATGTATGAAGCACAGCGGTGTGGAAGAGTCAGCCATTGATAAGCGCTTTACCGTCATCAGTGGTGATGACGTGGTTGAGCTGCTGATGAATGCGAAAGGTTCATTGCAGTTGAATTGATGCTTAAATCTCAATAACTAAAAAGGTCATAACTTAGTTTTAGAGACTAAGTTATGACCTTTATTTTATCTAAGCGTACTTAACACGATACTCTTCGACCTTTTGTAATATCTCATCTACTGTTCCTTGTAGCTCTGGACCCATACGCAGATATTCTTGTCGGCGTTCATCTTTGAGTAGAGACACTAGGGCGTAGTAGATAGGTTTAAACTGCTCTTTTAGATGGATAAATTCGTCCATAAGTCCATAAGCTATTTCTAACTGATTCTTCTGAATTAGAAGAACTAGGAAATTTTCAAATAAAGTTAGGAACATTCCACCTTCCTCAAAGACAAGATTATTATTTCTTAGTGTCTCTAAACTACTTTCTAAATCTTTGAATTCGTCGAACCATAATTGTATATATGCTTGAAAAGCCATAAATATAGCACTATCAAGCTTTGCTTCTGACGTTGTTTCATTAACTATTATCCGACCAACATTCTTAGAACTCTCATAATCCATATCAACTATGTTTACTAATAGCATTAAACGACTCATTGAAGACTTTGCTGATTCTTGAAGAATATTAGAAATTACTTTGTTCTTTAACTCTTCATCTTCATTAAAAAACTCATAAACAACTTCTAATATTATTAAATTTTGAGCAGAACCAATATCTAATTTTAGTACTTCTTCAATATTACGTTTTGCATCCTTATATCTTTTAAGTTCTATATTTAAAAAACAGTTTTCAAGATTAACTTTATAAACCTCCCATTCTTCAGATCTAATTAAGTTGCTGTAGTATGGTTTTAAGAAAATATTTACGCCCGCCTTTAGAGTTTCGTCTATATGCTCACTGGCTAGCAAAGCGTTTATATATACCTCTTTAGTTCTTTGCAACTTAAAACCGTCAGCACCATTTAAATCTATATAAGGTATAGCTATTTCAACCAGCTTTATATTCAACTCATTCTTATCATACCAACTCTCTAAAAATCTAGTAAGCCATAAAACACGGCGCTTATCTGTCTGACTACCATAACGCATCAAATACCAAATATTAAAAAACCGCTCTTTTACGATATATAAGTGATTTTTGGTGTCAGTTTCTATTTTATCGACTATCCATTGCTGCTGTAGCTTAACCAATTGGGCTGATACTGTCTTACTTGGTAGACGTGTTTGTTCTGCAATCTCTTTAGTACTCATCGCATCCCAATTCATCGCTATTACATGTACGATAGCCTTCTGCTGTCTTGATAAGTCATCCATTCGATGCTTATATAAAGGTGTAGTCTTATCTATGGTTTCCTCTAAATAAGCATAACTACTCTCTTTCGCTCCTTCCATAATAATTTGAAATAGCAATACAATAGTACGAGGTACACCGTCAGTTAACCGCCTTACCGCTTCAATACGTTCAGGGTACTCAGTAATAATTTCTTCGATTGTTTTGACTGCTTCTTCACCAGTTTGTGTCGCCAAAGAGCGCAGCAGCTCGTGCATTTCTGTTTCGTTGATCGACTTCAAATTGACTAGTTTAAAGAACTGATAGAAGGGGGCTGATACATCGAAGTGTGCTTCTAGTGATTGACTTGAACCACCGATAAGACGAATATGCGGATGAAGACTCAACACTTCACGCAGTTGAGCATGCTCAACTTTATCAAAATCCTTAAATAGCTCTCCTAGATTATCGACAAAAACGATAATTTTTTGCTTATTTTTATCTAAGTAATGTTGTATAAGCTCCCAAGCAACTACCGCATCATCGTCTAAGCGCAAGACTTGTTGAAACAG
The DNA here is from genome assembly GCF_001593285.1 of Psychrobacter sp. P2G3. Lineage (NCBI taxonomy): Bacteria > Pseudomonadati > Pseudomonadota > Gammaproteobacteria > Moraxellales > Moraxellaceae > Psychrobacter > Psychrobacter sp. P2G3. The sequence continues at coordinate 36,555 of NZ_CP012529.1, read as the reverse complement.
CTCTGAATATAACTGAGCATCATATTCTGCTAGCTTTTCAGCAATACGTAGCCAAAAAGTAAATAGCGATAATATACCGTACTCTTCTTCATTCAATAAAATAGGTATCAACCATTCGCTTAATTTCTTGTCTTCTGCAACTTCATAGGAAAGACGAGATAATAAAGTAGTTTTACCTGCGCCTCTTACGCCTTGAATAAGATAATGGGTCTCTGGATGAGTCATTTTACTCGTTTGAATATCCTTCCAGATGCGTTGGTATTCTTTTTTGCGAATACTAAAGCCTGCTTTTAATAGCTGAACATCTATATTTTGCGTGTTATAAAGTAAGACTGAATGGCTTTTTATATTATTATTTTCCATAACGAGTCCACCAACGTTTTAGTAAAGGAGAAGTAAATTGATAAGTACTGTCTTCTGGTTGATAAAGATAACCATCGTGTAAAAGGCAGTTAATGACATATCTGCTATTCACTTGATCTTTAAAGTCAATATGTTGCGACAGGTTAAATAACTCTCCATGAACCACGCTAGTATCTGTTTTGCTTACCAAATCTAAAACTTGTTGAGCATAATGGCGTTCAATTTTTTCTAGACGGTTTAATCTATCACGCCAATGAGAAAAGACGGTTTTCATTGCTGGACTAAACAAACTGTTGATAGCTACCTTTACATCGCTATGCTCGATTCGACGTTCTTCTTCATCAAATATTTCAATAAGCTGCTCACATACCAACCCTAAATAGTAGGGCATATTCCAACCTACCTCATCAATGATTGCTTGCTTAGTCTCCATATCTAGAATAACTTCTGAACAATGCTTATTAATGTAAAAGTCTATAAATTCTACTGCTCGATCGTCTTTAAAAGGGCGAATACTCATATTAACCAACATGTTAATTAAGTCAGTAACTGCCAATTTTTCTGCTAATGTATCTAAACCTATCGAGCCTGTTAAGATAAACTGAACTTTTTCATTGAACTCAGGGTCTTGACACAGTGCGCGAATACCAGATAAAAACTGCTCTACACCTCTTTTGCCATGTTCATCAGATATTTTCTCAAGTACATCAGGGAATTCATCAATTGCAATAATGATGGTCTCTTCACTCAATTTCAGGCTCTCATACAGTACATCTCGAATCATTTCATGAGTAATTATTTTGGTCTCACCCTTTTCTTTACCTAACCCAGCTTCGATGTTCGTTGGACTAACTGACAAGCTAAAATTAATACCTTTTGCCCACTCTGAGAGCTTACTCTTTATCTTTTCGGATTTTTTAATATGGTCGGAACGATAGATTTCACGTAGCATTTTTTGATAAAAGCTCTGCTCATTATCACAAGCTTGTACGAAAACATATATAACTGCATAACCTGATTTAGGTTGATCTTTAATATGAGTAATCATTGAAGATTTTCCTACTCGTCTAGGTGCAAGCAATAGAACATGAGCACCATCTGACAGATGTCTCCATAGCTTTTTTTCATCGGTAGGTCTTGGAAAATAATTATCACCTGTCACTATATTCCCTGTGCTCATCTTTTTATCCTTAGTTGACTACAAATTTATAGTCATAATACTTAACTACAAAACTGTAGTCAAATATCTTAGCTACAACCTTGTAGTCAAAACTCACCTTTTCCATTCAGCAACTAAATACACATTATCTAACATGCAAGCCGTCCAGCTTTGTTAAAGTAAGTCATGTAAAACGCCTAATAAAATAAAAAGGAAGCCCGTCATGACCTTACTGAATACCCTTAATTTAACCTACCCTATCGTGCAAGCACCGATGGCAGGAGCGACCACACCTGAGCTGGCGGTGACGGTCAGTAACTTCGGTGGATTGGGATCATTGGGGTCTGGCACGACGGCGCCAGATGTTTTGGATAAGCAAATTGACACTATTAAATCGCTCACCGACCGCCCTTTTATGATCAATCTGATGGTATTGTCTGAGCATGATTCTAGTACGTTGGACAGCGAGATGCCTTCTTGGCTAAGCCAGTATTATCAACAGCAAAATATTGAAATAGAGTTACCTGAACGACCAGCGCTAAGTTTTGCAGATCAGCTACAAGTACTCTATGACAATCCTGTCCCTGTCGCTAGTTTTACCTTTGGCATTATTAGCGCTGAGCAAGTTCAGCATTTACAGAGTCTAGGTACACGCGTCATCGGTACTGCCAATCATCCATTGGAAGCGAAAGCATGGGCAGAGATTGGCGCAGATGCAGTATGCGTACAAGGGGTAGAAGCTGGTGGCCATCGCGGTGGTTGGTTGCCACAAAGCGCAAGCGATCCAATGGGATTATTGACCTTGATTAGCCAAACGCGCGCTTGTACCGATATTCCGTTAATCGCTGCGGGTGGGATTATGACTGGGCAAGCCATCAAAGCAATTCAAACAGCAGGTGCTGAGCTGGCGCAAATAGGGACTGCATTTTTGACTACAGATAAATGCAGTATTAATGACATTTATAAACAGGCGCTACTCGATGCCAGTCAAGATAAGCGCAGTACTGAGACACGCTTAACAAGACTGTTTTCAGGTAAGCAGGCTCGTGGTTTATTAAATGATTATCTGCGTAATTTTGGCCAATTTGAGAGTGCACATGAGCTACCACCCTACCCACAATTAAATGCCATGACCAAAGACTTACGTGCGCATGCGAAAAAGAACCTTGATGCAGAACACCAGTCTTTATGGGCAGGACAAGGAGTAGCCTTGGTCAGACAAGAAGGCACGATTGAATTGCTAGAGCGACTGGTAAAGGATTTGTAATTGCTATAGCCAAAAAAAAGAAACACCAGACCAGCTGATGTTTCTTTTTTAGTTTTAAACAAACCTTTTAACTCAAATAATTATTTCTTCAACCTTTCCCTAAACGCCTTATAATCCTTCGCCGTTTCTTTTACCGCTTCGATCATCGGTACATGACCGACTTCTGGCATCATGATAACCTGCGCATGTGGCATGATATCAATCATTATTTCGGCAGTTTCAGGCTTAATAACATTGTCCTCTTCGCCCCAAACGATCAAGGTCGGAATGTTATATTCAGCGATGACTTTGGCGCGTTCTTCGACATTGTCGGTGACGATTTGCTCTAGTATTTTGGATTCTAACGCTTTATTAGCAAGGCGCTCTTGTGCAAAGACCGCTTTGACTGATTTTGGAATATAAGGCGGCTTGTACATGACAAAGTTATACATATTGTAAAAATCTTCTTTGCTATTAATCAGCAAAGGGTTGTTCTCAAGAGTAGCGCTTTCAAGCGATTTAGGCACGCCTGCTGACCAAAACCCTGCACTATCGACCAACCATAAGCTTTTGACCTCATTAGGATACTTCGCGGCGTAAGCGACACTGATAGCGCCGCCCATCGAATTACCGCCGACATGAATATTCGAAGCCACACCTTTGGCTTGCATGAGCTCATGTAAGCGCGCGGCTTGTGTGTCTGCGCGGTAATCAGCCGTCATTGGTTTGCTAGAGTCGCCAAAACCTAGCAAGTCTGGGATAAGTAGATGATAGCCGCTTAACTCATCAGCGATGCGGGTAAAGTTGTCTTTATTACCGCCAAAACCATGAATCAGCAATAAAGGCTCGCCAGCGACGTTACCGTTTTCTGCATAGACCATTTTATCGCCTGAGGATAGCATAAATGATTTAGTCGTTAGGTCTGATTTTGAGCGTTCATACTGGATAAGCTTTTGCGTGGTATTTACGGCCAAGGTGTTGGGCGCAGTAGTACAACCGACGACTGAAAGACTGAACAGTACGGCAAGGCTTAGGTGTTTTAATAGCATCGAGACTTCCTTGTTAGCAGCTGGCAGAATGAATTAAAAAGCATAATTCTAGGATAAGCTTATTTTAAGTTTAAGCAATCATAGCAATTATTTTCCCGTCTAAACGGTATGACAATCACATAAAAAATGATAGTCAAATAATCATAAAGCTCGTTAAGGGTTTACAGCTCTAATAAAGACGGCACAAGCTTTCTGGTTTATGATAAGCGCTTTCGTTTAATCAGCCCCAAATTAAAGGTCTAGCGCAAAAGGATAAACATTGAGTAAAACAAATACCGCCATTGGTAAACAACGCGACCTCACCGAAGGGTCGATTGCCAAAACGATGCTCCTGTTTGCATTACCAACACTTGGATCATCGGCCCTACAGTCGTTAAACGGATCGATCAATGCCGTCTGGGTGGGTCGGTTTTTAGGTGAAGAGGCGTTGGCAGCGACGGCGAACGGCAACATCTTGATGTTTATCCTGATATCCTTCGTTTTCGGTTTTGGCATGGCTTCTACTATCTTGATTGGTCAGGCAATGGGCCGCCGTGACGACACCATGGTCAAGAAAACCATGGGAACGGCGCTGGGTAGCATTATTCCGATAAGTATATTGGTATCGGCAATAGGGTGGATATTTGCCCCAATGCTACTTGAACTGCTGGGTACGCCATCAAGTGCGGTGAGCCTTGCCCTGACTTATCTGCGGATGATTTTCATTGCGATGCCCGTCACACTGACCTTTACGCTAATGATGATGGCACTGCGCGGAACGGGCGATTCTACGACGCCGCTTTGGTTTATCATTATATCAGTCGTTATTGACCTGATTTTGACGCCGACGCTGATTTTGGGTCTAGGACCCTTTCCCGAATGGGGTATATTTGGCTCGGCATTCGCAACCGCCGTCGCAAACACACTAGCGCTTATTGGCATGGTCGTAACCCTGTACTGGCGTGGCTCTGTGCTGACACTTAGGTTGCCAGAGCTACGCTTTTTGCGCGCAGACCGAGAAATCTTGAAGTCGATGTTCTCGAAGGGGTTGCCGATGGGCACTCAGATGATCGTCATCTCCTCGGCGGCATTGACGATGTTGTCGCTGATCAACCGCGAGGGGGTACAAACGACGGCGGCTTATAGCGCGACTCAGCAGCTTTGGACCTACGTGCAGATGCCTGCAATGGCGTTAAGTGCCGCGGCCAGTGCGATGGTTGCACAGAACATCGGTGCTAACCAATGGAGTAGAGTCGCAGGAATCACACGCTGGGGGCTTATTTTTAACGTGATACTGACGGGAGCGATCATCGGGGTGCTGAGCATTTTTGATGAAACTATTTTGAGTCTTTTCCTTGGTAGTGACAGTGAAGCGGTGCCGATTGGGCGGCATATTCAGTTAATGGCGACATGGGGTTTTGTGTTTTTTGGGATCGCGCAAGTGCTGTTCGGCACCATGCGTGCTAACGGCTATGTAATTTGGCCGCTGATCGTCATGGTGATTTCCATGTACCCAGTGCGTCTTGGATTTGCTTTCGGGCTTTATCCCCTACTCGGAACCGATGCACTTTGGTTATCGTTTCCAGCGGGCATGGTAGCCACTGCTGTGATGGGCGCAGGACTATATCTGTATGGCGGATGGCGCAAAGGTAAACACTTGACCGCAGAAGAGGCCGCGCAAAGGTCTGAGGAGTTTCGCGCGCATTCGAGCACCAGTGCGTCGTTTCGTGATATTGTACCAACGACTGTGTGGAAACTGTCACCTTTACGCCGTATCGCAAGGTTGCATCGACGATTGCAGAGGCGACTTCATAGACACCGTATGATAAGAAAGAATAAACGATCATAGCTTGGTTTATATACAATCTTAACTTAACTTGGCTTGGCGGCTTTTGCTCATTGGTATGGCGAGTAATTTTTTCACAATATTTACCTATTACTACGAATACCTAACCTAGTTCTATCTTGGACTCGACTTTGCATTATCCAATAAAAATTCTACCGCCGCCGCTGCATGAATCGCTGTAGTATCAAATACCGGAATTGAGCTGTCTTCTTGCTTGATAAGTAGCCCAATTTCGGTACAGCCTAATATCACACCCTCTGCTCCTTCATTCGCTAAGTCTTGAATCACTTGGCTATAATACTGACGTGAGCTATCAAGAAATTGCCCTTGGCATAGCTCCTCATTGATGACTCTGTGAATCTCTTGCTGCGCATCTTTATCTGGTATCAAAACTTGCAAGCCAGCATCAATAAGGCGCTGCTTGTAAAAGTCCTGCGTCATCGTAAACTGCGTACCGAGTAGCGCTATCTTGGTCAGACCTTTTTGCTTAATCGCAGCAGCCGTGACATCAGCGATATGGATAATCGGCAGATTAGTCGCGGCTTGGACGTCATCGACAACCTTATGCATAGTGTTAGTGGCGATAAGCAACCCTTGTGCGCCAGCTGCTTGCAAGCGCTTAGCACTACTTGCCATTATCGCGCCCATTTCATCCCAATCACCTTGCGCTTGCAACTTATTAATTGGCGCAAAGTCGACGCTATGTATCAGTAAATCCGCTGAATGCAGGTTACCCAACTCAGCTTTTATACCTTCATTAATCAAGCGATAATAGCTTTCGGTACTCTCCCAGCTCATACCGCCAATGATGCCTAATGTTTTTTGTAGAGAATCACGTTGCTGTTGAGCTGCCATGTCATTGCCTTAGTTGTTTGTTATGAGCTTGTTTATCGTAGCAAAACTGACCACCTCAAATAAGGTGTTTTTAAGTATGTGGTCATTATCGTTAAGATACAGCAAAGCTTATTATTGATAATAATTGTTTTATCAATAGCTTTACACGCTATATTATAGCCGCTAATAAAATGTCGCTAATAGAATTCACAATAATGCTTTACTCAACCATTTACTGAATGACAAAGTCATGCTGATATTATTATTCAAGCGTGACTTTTTCATGTAGGACTAGATAATATTATGGCAAAACTACCTACTATTAGAATACGTACTCGCCGCAAATACTATCGGCTAATCTTTACTGGTCTTATGGCACTGATGATGTCGCTCATTATCTCGACTGCGTTGATATTGGTCAAAGTAGGCTTTATAGATGGTTTCTTTACAGAGCTAATGCACTCGTGGGGATTGGCCTTTGTATTTGCGTGGCCCAGTGCGTACGTCTGCGCATACTTTGTGCAGGAGCATGTACTTAGTCGGATTGAGTTTTATTGAGCTATCTCCCATTCTTAACTCTACTAAACGTACTCTCACCTGATAAAAACAGCTAAGATAGACTACATACTGTTTTTATGTAGAGAGCGCTATGACTCAATCGCGGCGTACCATCGAGCACTTGCTAACCCAAGGTAGTCTTCCCCTAGAGCATGCAGATACAGCAGCGACTCATCTAGAAATATTTCCAACCAAACGCTCGTGGCTGGCTTTTTTTGATAAGACTCTATTAGTTATCGGCGTCGTGGCACTCGTATTGTCACTAGTGTTTTTTATCGCCTATAACTGGCTGCATATGGGCAAGATGGGTAAATTTGCCCTAGTCGAAGGCGCATTGGTTATCACCATCACGCTCTACGTCCTACTCTCTTTTAGGCGCAGGTTTACGTTTATCAGACAGTTATTACTGCTTATTGCTAGCGTGATTACAGGCAGTCTGCTGGCACTATTTGGACAGGTGTATCAAACGGGCGCAGATACGTGGCAGCTATTTTTTAGCTGGGCATTATTGATTATTCCGTGGGTTCTTATCGCACGCTTGCCTGCGCTGTGGCTATTATGGCTAGGGTTAATTAATGCCTCTCTAATCCTCTATTTAGATATCGCAGATTTCCTATTTATCGACTACACCTATCAAAGTATTTTTCAGTTAGCAATATTAGCGCTAGTGAATTTTATAGCATTTAACTTATGGCTAATCTATGCTAAAAACAAACTCCCTGTTAATAAAATCTCTATTAATAAATCCGCTACTCACGCTGCCATTGTTAGCACAAACGACTTAGAACTCGCCAACTCTAGAGACAACACCGAAACCCAATCTAAGCTGCATTGGAGCACCTATATTGTCGGTTTTCTCAATACTTATTTTATAACCCATCTAGCGATTGTTACGGTCTTTGACGATGGTTATGTTAAAAGTACTCGTATTCTGACCACGCTCATATCTTTACTGTTATGGGCAAGCTGGTGCGGATTTATCTATTGGCGGTTTTGTAAGCGTCGTACTGACTTGCTGATGCTGACTTATCTTTGTTTTTCTATCATCGTTGTAGTGATGTTTTGGACAGCTAAGCTGGTGCTAGATGATTTTGATGCTGGTGGCTTTTTAGTTTTAGCGTTATTGCTAATCGGGATGAGTTCTATGACGATAATGTGGCTGCGTAAGGTGGCAAATTTAGGCAGCAAAAATCCTGCGCCTCACTCATTAAAAGGAGGCGGTCATGAATAGCAATCACTCGAACGCTATCTTTGTACAATTGCAACAACGTGGGTTAATTAATGCCACTTCTGTTGAGAATAAAACTGAACCTTACGATGATACACCATGGTTTATCCATCTGTTTTTTGGTTTGAGTGGTTTACTTGCCAGTCTGTTCTTCATTGGATTTTTAACCTTAATATTGGAACAAACAGGGGTGTTAGATAGCGCTATTGCGCTTTTTATCATCGGTACATTATTAAGTGCGGCGGGGCTGGCATTATTTAAAAGCAAACATAGCTATCGTAGTACTTTTATGAACAGTTTAGCGTTTGCCATTAGTATCGTCGGTCAGATATATATCATGTTTGCTTTACTCAGTAACGAGCTTGAGCAACCATTCAGTGTTTGGTTGTTTTTATTGATTCAGCTAATAATGACCATTGTCATGCCAAACTTTCTCTATCGCTTGTTAAGCGCTACCGTAGCATTGGGCTGCATGGTCTATCTACTTAATTTTTATTCCATATCTGAAGTTAGCTTAGGACTCTTAGCACTTATTACTGTCGTCAATCATTTACAACGCTATAGTTTGTTGCAGCGCATACCTACTAAGTGGCGCTCCAGTGCTTTTTCTATTACTAAAGCTGTCGCCTATGCCAGCGCTATTATGTTGCTCAGCATATCAATCTATTTTATCGCCGCTGAATACGGCAATAGTTTTCTAAATAGTAATGAAACCTCCAGCTATAACTACTTCCTAGCGCAAGGGCTGCTCACACTTGCCAGTCTCTATGCGGCCCACCTTATCCTTAGACGCTATCAGATCAAACTACTATCAGCAGCAGGCCTTATGATCGCCAGCGCTATTATCAGTTTAGGCATCATGTCAGTCTATGTATCAGGCTTATTAGCGACTAGCCTTATCATCATTATCGCGACTGCCAATAGTCAGCGTGTGTTATTAGGTCTTGGTATCTGCGCATTGGTGGGTTATATATTTTGGTATTACTATCAGCTCGATACTTCGTTGCTGGTCAAATCTGTCTCTATGCTTATTATTGGAATCGGTATGCTAATGATGCGTTGGCTGCTGGTTAAGCGCTACTTTTCTGGTAGTAAGGAGCGGGGGTTATGAATGACATAAACGATAATTTGGTAGTACAAAAACCTTTGGAAAAATCCTTGCCGTGGTGGCAAAAACGCCCCTTTAGCATTAGCGTTGCGTTATTAGGATTGCTCTTTATTATCTTCATGATGACTATTAATGTAGCGAAATACGAAACCCATCTTGCCACGGGTGACACCGTTTTACTTGAGCTTGCCCCTGTCGATCCACGCGGTTTTATGCAAGGTGATTATATGACCTTAAGCTATACTATCGAGCGTAAAGTATTCAATGCGTTAGAGAATCATACAGAAGAAGACTTATATGGTACTGCCTCACGTGACGGCTATGTCATCGTGGCTTTAGACGATAATAGAGTTGGTGAATTTATCCGTTTAGCTGACGCTAAACCTAGCAATTTAACGCCTAATGAAATGGCAATTCATTACCGCATTCGCCATGGTTCACTAAAGCTTGCGACCAATGCTTTTTTCTTTCAAGAAGGTCATGCTGAGGCTTATGAAGCAGCAGAGTATGGACTGTTCCGCATCAATGACAAAGGTGAGCCGCTATTAACAAATATGGTGGATGCGAAATTTAAGGCAATTGAAATAAAGAACACAGAAGTTGATAAAGCGCAGGTTAATGAGACACCAAACTAGATGGTTAGGATTTCACTATGGCGAGCAAGCGACAACGTTACTTAACGAAAGTAATATTGCGATTTATGAGCCAGACTTGTTACTGTTGATGGCTGATTAAGCTCTTTCTATTAAGAGCACCTATTACACTTAATCATACTTAATTAATCAAAAACAAATAAAGGATTTATTATGCGTAGCGCAACTTATGACACTTTTGGCAAACCGACTGAAGTACTTAGCTTAGGTGATAACCCTATTCCAGAGCCAAAAGCAGATGAAGTGCGAGTCAAAACCATACTCGCCTCCATTCATAACCATGATCTATTAACCATTCGCGGCAAATACGGCTTTAAACCTGAACTGCCAGCGATCGGTGGTTCTGAGGCCTTGGGTATCATCGATGCCGTTGGTAGTGACGTCAAAGACCTAAAAGTCGGTCAGCGTGTTGCGGCAGCTAGCGTCCAAGCGACGTGGGCTGAATACTTTACCGCGCCTGCCAGCATGATATTCCCAGTACCGGACAGCTTAGAAGATGAGTTGGCTGCACAATTGATTGCCATGCCGCTTAGTGCCTTGATGTTGCTTGAATTCTTAGAAGTAGAGAGCGGTCAATGGATTATCCATAATGCTGCCAACGGTGCAGTTGGTAAGTCACTCGCTATGCTGGCTGCTGCGCGCGGTGTCAATACAATCAACGTCGTACGCAGTAGCGATGCGTTAGAAGAATTAGAAGCACTCGGCATTAAAAATAATATCAATAACTCAGACGAAGACTGGAAAGATCAAGTCCGCAATATCGTAGGCGATGACAGCATCAGCGCTGCAGTGGACTCTGTCGGTGGTGAGGCCAGTGGTGATTTACTATCATTGTTAGGTCATTATGGCACCTTAGCATCGTTCGGTATCATGTCAGGTCAGCCAATGACGCTTAACCCGACGCATATTATCTTCAAACAAGCCACTATCAAAGGCTTTTGGGGTAGTAAGATTAGTCAAGAAATGAGCGTGGAAAACAAGCAGCGTTTGGTTGATGAGTTAATAGAACGCGCGGTTGATGGCAAGTTAAAACTACCGGTTGAAGCAACTTTTGATCTGGCTGACATTGTTAAAGCGGTCGATGGTAAGTTGCAGTCAGGCAAAAAAGGCAAGGTACTTTTGAAGCCTTAATCAAGGGAGTCCGATATAAAAAAAGATACAGTGAGACTGGTATTTATTTTTTGCAGCCTCTGTCTGCGTAGGCACAGCAAGCAAGAAAAATTTATACCATTCTCGCGTCAAAATATAACGTATCTACTTTATTTAGTATTGACTATAGATTAGATATAGACATCTATGCCCATATAAAAGCGACTATAAAGATAAACCTCACTAGCAATCCATAAGGAATTTCACCATGTCTAACCAAACTTTTAAAGCCTTAGTCGTCGAAGAAACCAGCAACGGTGAATTTAAAAAAAGTATTCAACAACGCAACGTCAGTGATTTACCTGAGAATGATTTGTTAATCGAAGTGCATTATTCATCATTAAATTTCAAAGATGCGATGTCAGCCTCGGGCAATAAGAGAATCACTAGAAACTATCCGCATACTCCTGGTATTGATGCGGCAGGCGTCGTGGTTAGCGACAAGTCTGGCACTTTTAAAGAAGGGCAAGAGGTCGTCGTATTCGGTTATGATTTGGGCATGGATACGGATGGCGGCTTAAGCCAAATGATCTCTATCCCTGCCGATTGGGCGGTAGCCTGTCCAGAATCTTTAACGCTAAAAGAAGCCATGATTTACGGTACGGGCGGCTTAACGGCTGCTTTGAGTATTCAAAAGTTAGAGAAAATGGGCGCAAAACCAAGTGATGGCCCAGTCGCCGTCACTGGGGCAACCGGCGGTGTCGGTAGTATCAGTATCGCGATTTTGAGTCAATTGGGCTATGAGGTCATTGCCTTCTCTGGTAAGCCTGAGCAAAGCGATTATTTAAAAGAGCTTGGCGCAAGTGAAGTACGTCATCGTGACACCATCAATGAAGTCGGTAACAAACCTGCCGGTCGCGAGCTGTGGGCAAACGCCATCGATACGATAGGCGGTGATTATCTAGCCAATTTACTCAAACAAACCAAAGCTGGCGGCGCGGTTACTTCTTGTGGTTTGGCGGCGTCACCTGAGTTTTCTATGACGGTCATACCTTTTATCACCAGAGCAGTGTCCCTACTCGGTATCGATTCGGTCTATATTCCACTGGACGATAAAAAGGCCATTTGGGAGCGTGTTTCAACCGATATGAAACTGCCTGACCTTGAGAGTTATGCTGAAGAGATTACGTTAGAGCAAACACCTGAGTACTTAGATCGCTTTATGGCGAGTAAGACGGTTGGGCGTTATGTGGTGAATGTGAAGGGTTAGGTTTTTAGTTTGGAAACTCAAGTTTAGTATATCAACGGCAGTGCTTCTTTTGGGGTGCTGCTTTTTTTTAGAACTCAACATCATAAATGTCACTAAAATTCTTTAAGGTTAGTCCTTTCCAGATAATGCTATTATCTTCAGAAATTAGCTTTGAACAATACTTCAACTTTAGGCTTAACATCAATATGAGAAACTTTAGTAAGGAAGAAGAAAATATTTTGAACCAGTTAATTAGCTCGAACACACTAAAACTTGAAGGTATGATTTTGTTTGACGTTTTTCTTGAAAATTACTTTTTTGGAGATGAGCATTATAGCAATATTTATGTTAATAGTGGTACTCAGGAAGTATTTTTGTCTATAAAGTCAGATAATATCGTAGAACGTAGAAAGGAAACTGTTCGCGTAATAGTACTGGTTAATTTACTAATGAATCTCATGGATTTAGGAATAATTTCTTTTATTGGTAAGCAAAACGAAATAGAAAAATGTAGTGGTCAGCAGTATAACAATGCTTTAGTTAAAATAGATCAACCCATATCAAGCTTTTTACTTGAAAAGCTAGGTAATTTTATTCTCCCTAGTGAAGAATTAAAAGAATTAGTAAATAATAACTTTAAAAATTCGGAAGAAATACGCCACCGTCAGACGATGATTTTGGCGATAGTAGCTATAGCTGTTTCGTTATTGATTGGATTATTAGGTATTTTCATTTAACTAAAGAATATCAGCGATATAATTATAATTACTAGAATATTTGACAGTATAATATTTTCTCTTAATTCGAACTTATTAAAAAACTGGAGTATTTCATGCCACTTCAAATGTTGAGTGAGCTTAGATTTTCTATGGGCACAACTGAGTCTTTAAACAGCAATACTGTAGATGACTTTGTCTCGTTGATTAGGAAAGTATCAGGTCCGATAGGGCAACACCAGATAATGGAAATTTTTAAACGACATTTTTGCAAAGTTTCTAACGATTATTATGCACCAAGTTCTTCTTTAGACTGGGCAGAATCCGATATGTCTACTCAAGCTTACAATGCAGCTAAAGATGCACCTAACTTTATAGCCGCTATGTATGAGGCTTTAGAAGAACTCAAACATAAAAATGCTAATGTACCAACAGTACAATATATCAATCAGATATTAAAAAACAAGGGGCTGTCCTAGATAACTAGTTCAGTTCCTTTTTAACCCATTGTTTTAGCTGACGTAATTGACGTTTCGGATCACTGTAGTTAAAACGCCACTCACATTCCTTTAAAAACAGATGGAAATGCTCTTTTGGGATGCCATTATATTTACGCATATGACGCTTTGCTTGACTCCAAAAGTTCTCTATTCCGTTAATATGATTACTGTCTTGTACAAACTCTTTTGAATGGTTAATGCGGTAATGGGTAAACTCACTGACATCAAGTGCGTTGTAACTTCTAAAGGAGTCTGTGTAAACGATACTATCAGGCTTTACTTTCTCTCTTATAATAGGGATTAAGGTATCAGCTCTGGCATTAGGGATGATACAAGCATAGACGCTACCATTGCGCTTAAGCAGTCCAAAAACAGGAACTTTGTTACCAGCACCGCGACCACGTTTGCCTTTGCGTCTGCCGCCAAAGTAGCTCTCATCAACTTCTATTTCGCCTTCTAGAAGGCCAGGTTCCTGACTATTTTCATAAATCAGTAGTCTTAGCCTGTGAAAGTAATAGCTGGCTGTTGTTTTATTAACACCCACTAAGCTTGCTGCTGTTCTTGCGGTAGAACCGGCAACAAATAGTTCGATAAGCTTAGTTTGTTTGTACCAACTTAATCTACTCTTTCTCATATGACTATCCTAGATTATTTTACTTATCTAGGACAGCCCCAAAAACAATAATGTCCAATATGAAATTGTTGGAGATCAATTAATTCAGAATGCAGGGAGTGTTGCTACTCCAGAATTGAGTGAATCCGTCTCGACTACAGTAATGAAAGCTTTAGGTAATGCAAAGGCTTTAATAGGTAATGTAGACTCATCGAGTGCAATAGACCGTGCTCATACTGCGCTTCACGGTTACTTAGTACAACTTTGTACAGATAATAATATTACTCTACCGAATGATCCTACAGTATCTAAAGCATTTAAAGAACTCTAGTAACTTCATCCTGCTTTACAACCTTCGGGTAATAGATCTGATGAAGTTACTAGAGTTTTACATTCCTTTGCTAGTTCAATTGATGCTTTTTCTACCTTAAGAAACAAGGCTAGTCTTGCTTATGTAAACGAACTACTAGAAACACCTGAAGCAACAGCTACAGTTAATGCTATGTATACTATATTTAGATATATACAGGATTCAATACAACGAAATAATAATAAATCTCCGTTCTAAAAGGGAAAAACATTAAGACAAAAAAACACCCAACCAAGTTGAGTGCTTTCTGCTATCTAATGTTAGAGATTAAGCTAAAACCTACTCCCACTCAATAGTAGCAGGCGGCTTACTCGACACATCATAAGTCACGCGTGAGACTTCGGCGATCTCATTCATGATGCGATTCGATACGGTCTCAATCAAATCATACGGCAGATGGGCAAAGCGTGCCGTCATGAAGTCTACCGTCTCAACCGCACGTAGCGCAATCACCCATGCATAGCGGCGGCCATCACCGACCACGCCGACCGATTTAATCGGTTGGAATACCGCAAATGCTTGCGCGGTCTTCTCATACCAGCCTGAACGCTCGAGCTCTTGCATAAATATTGCATCAGCTTGACGTAAGATATCAGCAAATTCTTTAGTGACTTCGCCTAAGATACGCACGCCCAAACCCGGTCCTGGGAACGGATGACGATTAATCATTTTGGCAGGTAGACCAAGGGTAATACCCAGTTTACGGACTTCATCTTTAAACAAGTCACGTAATGGCTCAACCAATTCAAACGCCAAGTCATCCGGCAAACCGCCAACATTATGATGACTCTTAATGACGTGTGCTTTGCCTTGATGCGACTTAGCAGATTCAATCACGTCTGGATAAATCGTGCCTTGCGCTAAGAATTCGATGACTTTACCATCGCTTTGCTCGCTCACTTGACGGGCGCTATCAGCGAAGACATCGATAAAGGTCTTGCCAATGATTTTACGCTTGGCTTCTGGGTCAGACTCGCCTGCCAGCGCATTTAAGAATAAATCTTCGGCATCGACACGGATGACTTTGACACCCATGTTTTCCGCGAAAATTTGCATCACTTGATCGCCTTCGTGCAGACGCAAGAGACCGGTATCGACAAACACACAAGTCAGCTGATCACCGATGGCTTTATGCAATAGCGCTGCTACGACTGAACTATCTACGCCGCCTGATAGACCAAGCAATACTTGCTTATCACCGATTTGCTTTTGCAATTGCTCAATACGCATATCGATAATATTATCGGGTGTCCAGTCACCAGCACAATCACAAATCTGATGTACAAAACGACCAAGTAATGCCTCACCTTGTAAGGTATGAGTCACTTCAGGATGGAACTGGAGACCATAATAATGGCGCGTATCATCAGCCATAATCGCAATCGGACAGCTTGGGGTGCTAGCAACAATATCGAAGCCTGCTGGCGCTTCAATCACTTTATCGCCATGACTCATCCATACATTCAGCTTGGCTGACTTCCCTTCCGTGCTGCTGTCTTCAATGCCTTCAGTCAGCTGCGAATGCCCATTAACGTCAATCGTTGCCGCGCCAAACTCATGGATATCACTGGCATGGACCTGCCCGCCGAAACGATCTGCCATCGCTTGCATACCGTAGCAAATGCCTAGTACTGGCACGCCTAAATCAAACACCGCATCATTGATACGCGGGCTGTTCTCAGCATGTACGCTCTCAGGGCCACCCGATAAGATAATACCTTTTGCGCCAAAGTCATGGATGCGCTGAGCGTCGATATCGTAAGGGAACATCTCACAAAATACCCCAGAATCGCGCACACGGCGAGCGATAAGCTGGCTGTACTGTGAGCCAAAATCGAGAATGAGGATGCGGTCTTCTTTGATAGTAGGTAGTGCAGGAGTGGCAGCGGCAGTGGTCATAAATCAATGTCCATCAAGAAAAAATTAGTGGCCTATTTTAACAAGTTTGAGCACATTAATGGCTATTAGATGATTAATTATTCGCAGTTATTGACGATTATTAGTAGTTATTGCCAGTTATTCGAATTTGACGAGAGTAAAAGCGACAAAAGAAGACGCGGTAAGGTCAATAATTAGAAGAATAAAAGCCCGCTAATCATCTTTTATACATAATTAAGTAAATAAAACCATGCATTTATAGCTAATATAGGCCTAGCGCAAAATAAAAGTAACGGAGATAGATGATGACTAAGTCATTGAAAGGGCCATTGAAAAGGCCAACCAAAGAGCAATCCCACGAGCTGCCGAAAGACACTCAAAACTATGTCCTAAGCAAGTCTGATATCGAAAATACACCTGAGACCAAGCATATTCACCAGTTCAATGAGCAGGCCATTCGGCATACGGTTTCATTGAGCGACATCACTGGTCTGACCAAATTTGGCTTACACCTTGTACGCGTTGAGCCGGGTGATGAGACCACGCAGCATCACTATCATGAAGAGTCAGACGAGTTCGTTTATGTGCTATCTGGCCAGCTTTCACTGCGTTATGGAGATGACAGTTATCAGTTAACTGCCGGCGATTTCGTAGGTTTCCCAGCGCATGGCGACGCGCATTCTATGCTTAATGATAGCGATACAGACGCAGTCTATCTTATGGGTGGCAACAGACCGCCGATTGATATTTGCAATTATCCAGACATCAATCGCAAAATGTATACTATCCACGGTAAAAAGGAATTTGTGGACTTAGAAAATCTAGGTGAGGTATAAAATTTAACATCCAATATAAAGAGAAAACACAATGAGTAACTCTGGTAGTAAACAGCCTGATAGTACGCAGGCTGGTAGTAAAAAACATAGTCGAAAATCTGATAAAAGCACGAGCAATCTTTCAAAAGAGTATCTTCCAGACTATGTCAGAGCGCGATCAAAACATCATAAACCTCCTCATCTAGGTACCTTTGATGTGGGTATGTCCATTCCGCAATGGCGACCCGACCATGTACCAGATACTCGTATCGATAAATTCACTTTTTTTATGGTGTTAGCGATACTCTTTGGTATCGCCATACCCTTAATACTTTTTCCCGAGCAAGGCAAAGCTTGGGTGGGCATCGCTCGAACTTTTGTAACTGATAACTTTGGTTTTGCCTACCTAGCCTTTGGCGTCCTTGCCATGTTATTCGTCATTTATATTGTGATTTCTGATATCGGTAAGATCAAACTAGGTCGTCCAGAAGAAACCGCTGAGTTCTCCGATGCCTCTTGGGCGTCGATGTTGTTCTGCGGTGGTATTGGGGCCAGTATTCTGTACTGGGGTCTGATTGAGTGGGCGTATTATTATCAAAGCCCTCCTTTTAATATAGCAGGCGGCACGCCGGATGCCATTCGCTGGGCGACCACCTACGGTATCTTTCACTGGGGGCCTGTCGCTTGGGCCATCTATTTAGTACCTGCCGTTCCTATCGCTTACTTTTATTATGTGCGTCAGACGCCGGTACTTAAAGTTAGCCAAACGCTTATGCCGTTATTAGGCGAAAAGCTAGCTGGCAGCAATTGGGCTAAAATGCTCGATGTATTATTTGTCTTTGGTATGGTTGGCGGTGGTGCGACGACGCTAGGTCTTGCCTCTCCGCTTATCAACGAAGGCCTCTACAATTTATTTGGCTTACCACGTAACATCACTATGCAGATTGTAGTGTTGTTAATTACCACTATGATTTTTGCTTATAGTGCGTATCAGGGGTTAAAAGGCGGGATTCAAAAACTCTCCAATATCAACTTTTATTTGGCCGTCGTCTTCTTATTATTCATTCTGATTGTCGGGCCGACCGTCTTTATTTTAAATACTGGTTTAGAAGCCATCGGGCGTTCTCTCACCGAAATGCCGCGTATGATGACTTATATAGAACCCTTTAAAGACTTCCAACAGTTCGGCTTTGAGCACACCACCTTCCCGCAAGACTGGACCGTTTTCTATTGGGCGTGGTGGTTGGTATTTGCACCAACTATCGGCCTGTTCATTGCCAAAATCTCTAGAGGCCGTACGATACGTAATATGGTCTTGGGGTCGATGTTCTATGGCTCGCTTGGCTGTGCGATGTTTATGATTATCTTAGGTAATTATGGTCTCTATCTACAACTGACTGGCACAGTAGATGTGGTTGCTGTCCTAAACAATGAGTCGCCCACTGCGGCCATCTTTGCTATCTTGAATAGCCTACCGATGTCTTATGTAGTCATCGCCGTCTTTACCTTTTTAGCCACTATCTTTACCGCCACGACTTTTGACTCCATCTCTTATATCTTGGCGTCCGTCGTGCAAGTAGAAGTAGACGATGAGCCGCACCGTTGGAATCGCCTATTTTGGGCATTCACGTTGTGTTTGTTGCCCGCTATTTTGATGTTCTTAGGAGACCTGCAAACCTTGCAGACCGCTTCTATCATCGCTGGTGCGCCGCTCATTATCATTCTCTCCATGATGATGGTCTCGGTAATTAAAGCTGCGCGTTATGATCTCGCTTATCAGCCTGATTACAATATAAAAACCATTCATATCGAAGAGCTGCCCGATAATGCGCCGTGGGAAGTAGGCGAAACCTCAGTATCACTTGAAGGCTCAATCATGCATCAGCATGAGGAATGGGAGCAAATGCGCGAGGATACTGAAAACAATGGAAGTGAGAAGTAGCTTATGAAAATTGACTGTATTTGAGCTTTTTCTAAAATATCAAATTAAAAGGCTGGGCTACCAACGTAGTCCAGCCTTTTTACTGTTTCTATCTGTAATAGTAAATCTACTTTAAAAAGGAGCTAGAAACGGAGCTGGAAACAAAGGCAAAAACAGAAATAGTGCCAGTGGAACGAATTTTTTGCTAGCTTTATGACTCTTTAACGACATCACTAAAAGCCGCATGAATACGATTCAACCCCTCAATTAGCAGCGCTTTAGGGCACGCCACATTGAGGCGCATTTTAAGATGCCCTTCCGCGCCATATTTAATCCCTGCACTCAGCTCAACCTCAGCGTCTCTCAAGGTATCATAAAGCGTTTGATCATCTTGCGCGTACGCCGAGCAATCTAGCCATATCAAATACGAGGCTTCTGGGCGCATGACCTTGATGTCAGGAAGATGCTCCTCTAAAAAGCGCAGAGTTAAGTCAATATTGGTTTCAATATAAGCAAACGCCTGCTCCAACCATTCACCACCCTCTTCATAAGCACTTTGCATCACGGTATAGGCAAACAAATTCAGCTCGTACTCGTCATTTAAGTGCTGCTGCTGACTGATTTTTTTGATTAATGCTTCATCCTTAGCAAATATCATCGAGCCTTTAATACCTGCGATGTTAAATGTTTTCGTCATCGAGGTCAGGCTGACTACTTTATGCGCGTAACCTTCTGCTAGCGTTAAAAAAGGCGTAAACGTATGACCGCTCAAGGTCAAATCTTGATGAATCTCATCACTGACAATCGCTACATTGTGCTTTTTACAAATCGACAGCAACGCCTCAAGCTCATCCCTCGTCCACACGCGTCCGCCAGGATTGTGCGGATTGCATAACAAATAAAGCTTTACCTCATGCTCGACTATCTTAGCTTCGATATCAGCCAAATCTAAATGATACTGTCCTTCGACTTCCTTTAGTGCAGAGGTCACAAGCTTACGACTATTTTGCTCAACCTTGGTCATAAAAGGCGTATAAATAGGATCATTGACCAGTACCGCCGCACCTACTTCGGTAAATATATTCATCATTAGTGCCAAGCTTGGCACAACACCCGGAGAAAACAAAATATTTTGCTTATCCAGCCGCAAATCATAACGACTGCCATGCCACTCAATAATTGACTCATACAAAGCCGCAGTAGGTTTGGTATAACCCAATACGCCGTGCTGCGCTACTTGTTCAATCGTGTCCAAGATAGGCTGGGCGGCTTTAAAGTCCATATCCGCCACCCACAGCGGAATTGTGTCATCGCTATAATGCCATTTGAGTGACCCCGTATCACGCCTATCAATTATCTCATCAAAGTTGTATAACACCAGCATTCTCCTTTACGGTAGCTTTAATTTATTATAGTCCAAATATTACAGTGGTTTTTATGCTCTAAGCCACTCATAGCATAATGATTCGAGAGGTAATATATACAAGGATTTATCATTACTGCGACTACTGTTACTTCAATCTTTAGTAGAGTAAAGAAAAATCAATTTTTCTTAAGTAACGCTACTGCTTATTGGTGGCACTGGTCATAGCATCTACCAATACCTGACTCACAATATCACTGCGCAATAAGTATATTTTTGCTGCTTAATTTAATAAGTTAATAAGCTAGCGTGTTTATAGACTATAACTGTTCATTCATCAGCTTAAATAACCTTTAAAAATATAACACTATCATTATTTGAATAATGGTTAAAAATTAGTGTTACATTAATATTGCGAATTCTACATATAATTGAGTTATTTATGCCAGAGTGCGCTGATATTGCATGGATTATGCTCTATAAGCATCCACCCAAACCACCTACTAAGCCAAGATGGCTTTTCTAAAAGGATTTAGCATTATGAAAATGGACTTTTTACCAAACTTAGCACTCAAAATTAGTGCCCTTACTTTAGCAATCGTAGGCGTCGCTTCATGCACGACTATGGCAACAAGCACTGAGCCTCAACCAATGAATGCAAATGCTACTAGCAGTACTGCCCTCGCTCTTGGAAATACCGCAACTGCTGGCGGTACGAATGATACCGTTGCTATCGGTAATCAAGCCAATGCAGGACTTAATTCAGCAACCGCTGTTGGTGGTCAAGCCAACGCTGCAGGTCTAGGATCAACGTCTATCGGTTGGCAATCCAAAGCCACCGCTGAACGTGCGCAAGCTTTTGGTCATCTAGCCAATGCTAGTGGTGTACGTTCTACCGCAGTGGGTGAAGCGGCCATGGCTGGTGGCACAAATGACACGGTCGCTGTCGGTAATAAAGCCAATGCAGGTCTGAACTCAGCAACTGCCGTCGGTGGTGAAGCCAACGCCGCAGGTCTAGGCTCAACGTCTATTGGCTGGCAATCCAAAGCCACCGCTGAACGCGCGCAAGCTTTTGGTCATCTAGCCAATGCTAGTGGTGTACGCTCTACTGCAGTCGGTGAAGCCGCAGCAGCACAAGGTGCAAATTCGGTCGCTATAGGTAATGAATCTATGGCAGGCGGCATGAACAGCATCGCTATCGGTAACGAAGCAAAGGCGACTAAAAACAACCAAGTCGTCTTAGGCAATGCCGGACAAGTTCAATCAAGTACTGCGTCACAGTCAGGTACCGTCAGAATAGTCACTATCGATGATAACGGCACTTTAGGCACTATGCTCGTTGATTACTATAAATCAGCTCGCTAACCTTTTAATCGCTAACATTGGCAAAGCTATAGCCAATAACCCTAGACAAAATAATTAGACCTCGCTATTGCGGGGTTTTTTAACATGAAATAATTGATTACGAACTTCCTTCAAAAAACACTTCTTTCTAAACTTAATACTATATCTTTCAACTGTAGACCTCTCAACAACTCATAAATAAAACAAAGATAGAAAATAGCCATGAATGTTCAACAGACTCTAATTAAATAACTTCAGACTACAGATTTTTGTCATTGCCTCATAGTCATCATGTCATTATTACCTATATTCAAGTTAACAGTATCGCCATTCTACTTATACATAGAAACCAAATTTTCATAAACTATTTAGCGTTGGTTAACTATTGATTAACTTAGATATTTTTTGAAATATAAAACTAGCATTAGTTGAGTTATTGCTATAAATTAACAATAAATCTATATGGAAAAATATGAATATACCTTCTTATCTTTATTATCGGAGTGATTCAATACTGCGAGTAGTACAACTTCTGTTACTACCTACCCAAACCACCTACTAAGCCAAGATGGCTTCTCTAAAAGGATATAGCATTATGAAAACGGATTTTCTACCATGCTCAACGCTAAAAATCAGCACCCTTGCCTTAGCAATTGCCGCGGCAACACTGGGATCATTTTCTGCCTCAGCTGACGGAACTGCAGACTGTAATGCAAATGCTGGCGATCCAACTGCTCTAGAGTGCGGTGTTAATGCTACTGCAACGGGCGTAGATGCTCTTGCTGTTGGTACAGACTCGGCTGCAACCGGCAATTCCACCACTGCTGTGGGCGGTGAATCAGCTGCTACTGGTCCTGGTGCAACTGCCATCGGTTGGCAGGCTGTCACTCAAGGAAATCGCTCAACAGCGCTAGGACACCAGACCTCCGCAATCGGTGTTCAATCAGTCGCCGTCGGTGAAGATGCAACTGCCACAGGCAATGGTGCAATCGCTATTGGCGGTAACAACGACGTAAATGATGACGGAATTTTGGACGAAGACGGTGTCGGTTCAAATGCCAATGGTAATGACGCTGTGGCAATTGGTGCTGGCGCCAGTGCTCAGGGCAACTCAACCACAGCAGTTGGTGGTGAATCAGTTGCTACTGGTCCTGGCGCAACGTCTATCGGCTGGCAATCAAGCGCAACAGCTGAACGTGCTCAGGCCTTTGGTCACTTAGCATCAGCAACTGGTTTGCGCTCAACTGCGGTTGGTGAAGCAGCCAGCGCCGAGTCAGACAACGCGATTGCCATCGGTAACAACTCAGTAGCCTCAGGTCTTGATGGCGTTGCGATAGGCGGAGACAGAAGTGGTGTCCGGCAAACAACAGCCTCTGGCACGTCATCAACGGCTGTCGGTGCGCAAGCCCAAGCAACTCAAGCGGGTGCTACCGCGATAGGTTGGCAATCAACTGCTAGCGCCGAGCGAGCTCAGGCCTTTGGTCATTTAGCCAATGCTAGTGGTGTGCGTTCTACGGCAGTCGGTGAAGCAGCTACCGCAGGCGGCTTAAACAGTATCGCTATCGGTAACCAAGCCTCCGCGGCAAGCGATAACCAGATAGCGCTGGGCGGCGCAGGTCAGCTGCAAGCAAGTACAACCTCACAATCAGGCAATACCAATATCGTCACCACCGATGCCAACGGCACTTTGGGTACTAGCGTCAGTGTGGACTCATTAGCAACATCTAGACAATTTAACGATTTACGCCGCCAATACGATCGTCAAGAAGATCGTTTGGATGAGGCAGAAGACGGTATCGCTATGGCCCTGTCTCTAGAAACCCCAGTCATTCCTTCAGGTAAGCGCTACGCTATGTCGTTTGGCACGGGTTATTATAACAGCAGCTCAGCACTAAGTACGTCTTTCGCAGGAAGACTCAGTGACAGCATGACCATCTCAGCAGGTGCTGGGGTTGGGCTAGATACGGGCAAAGTCGGCGCACGTGGCGGGGTTACCTTTGCTTGGTAGGATATGATTAACCTTAGTTAAATTAACTAAAATTAAGAAGGCCTCGCTATTGCGGGGTTTTTTGATAACTAAAAAAGCTCAATTAGTACTCAGGTTCATTTAGGATTAGCTGTATACCTTATAGCTTTAAACTCTTTAAATAATACTTAGTTACTGCTGTAAGTATAGAGCTTCAACACCTTAAATTCAGTTCTCTCCTCTTAGTTATCGCTATCACGCCCTAGACTCTAAAATCCGACAGTCACCTGCCAATAAATAAGCACCGCACTCATACTAAAGAATGAGCCCACGGTAGAGACGATGACGATAGCAGACATGCGATCAACCAAGCCATAATGCTGACCAATGATAGCAATGGTAGAAAACACCGGTGCTGAGGCAAATAGCATAGCGACATATTTATCTTGTATCGAGCCGCCAGATATTAATGTTATGGCCAGCAGCACAAGCAGTGGATGTAGGATAAGCTTACCTAAACCGATAGTGGTGATTTTTGGTAAATCTCCTTGCAGCTCCAGCCCATAAAGGCTCATACCGATAACAAACAAGGCAAGTGGTGCCGCAGCGCCAGTGAGCATTTGCGTGGTTTGGGCGACAACTTGTGGTACAGGGATACTAAAGATAGAGAAAATCACACTGACCACGATGGCGATGATAAGCGGATTATGAGTGAAATTTTTGCCAATACCTAAAAGGACACTTGCCAGAGACTTAGTTGAAGCAGGATTCATTTCAGCCATTACAAACAGCATCGGCAGGATTAATAGGCTTTCGATAAGAACGTTCATCGACAAGTAAGCGGCAGCCTTGCTAGACCCAATAACCATAGAGATGACAGCAAAGCCGATAAAGGCACTGTTAGAAAACGAGAGCGCAGCAGAGTTTAAAGCGGCGGAAATGTTGTCTTGTCGCCAGACTGCTTTGGTGAGCATTATGCCAACCATAAAAGCCATGACTGAGCCCAAAGCATAGGTAAACAGATAATGCGGTAGGATAACTTTTTGAAAAGGCGTGCCAGCGATAGCGTTAAACATCAGTGCTGGCAGCGCAATATTCATCACCAGACTACCCATGCCTTTCGCATGCTTGGGGTCAATGACTTTGAAGCGTACACATAAGTAGCCAAGCGCGATGATGATAAAAATAGGGGCAGTGATGTTAATAATATCTAACATAGTAGTGATTGCCCCTTGTAGGCATTGATACAGATGAGCACTGTTATAAACAATCGATTTTAGAATGAATACAAACCCAAAATCTAACGTCCTTCTTTAGCGACCTTTAAACTCAGCATCCCTTCTCTCAACCATCGCCATCGCACCCTCACGGGCATCTTCTGAGTGGAATAAATGCGGCAAATAGCTATGAATATTAGCCAATGCGGCTGCAGTTCCACTACGACTAACATCTTGTGCTGAGGACAGTAGACCTTGTACGCCCAGTGGTGCAGCTTTGCAAATCTCTTGTGCGATAGTCATTGCACGCTCGTATTCTTCGCCATTTGGCACCACTTCACTGACTAGATTAAGTCTATCTGCGGTTTGCGCGTCGAACGCCTTACCTGTGAGTAGATACGGCATGGCTTTTTGCCAGCCTGCTGCCTGTATGAAACGTACCGTTGCCCCACCAAATGGCATGATACCGCGCTGCACTTCCATCTGTGCAAAGTTGCAGTTATCACTAGCGATGACCACATCACTGTTTAGCATCAGCTCAATCCCAGCGGTAAAGCAGGTACCTTGTACCGCGACGACGACAGGCTTAGTACGTAATTTACCAGTGATACCCCACGGGTCAATCTCGTCATCGCTAAATTCAAACGCGCCTTTGTCCCATTTATCTTGTAACTCCATCAGATCCAGACCAGCGGTAAAATGCTCACCATGGGCGAATATCAGCGCACAACGTAGGTTATCGTCATTATCGTAATGGGTAAGTGCTTCAGATAATTGCTGAATCATATGACTGTCAAAGGCGTTGCGCTTATCGGCACGATTTAGTCCGATTAAGCAGATATAGCCGTCCGTTTCATAAGTGATGCGATTGTCTGTACTGTTATTACTTTCCGTAGTCATGGTATTTCCTTTTAAAGTTTACTCTTGTAAGGTCAGTGACATAGTTAGACTAACCCACAATAGATAAAGTATGGCTGGAAGAAATTTTTGCAGCCTCTGTCTGGCAAAGCGCACAGCAAGCAAAAAAATTTCTTCCAGCTATACGGAGATATAGACATTCATTTTGGATTGTATCTATGTAGAGTGTTTTTAACATCGTTCACTTTCAATATAGACATACACCCCTTGCAACGCAAGCACCGTTTTAGCATTGCTATTCATAGCTGCCATCAATATCAGTTGACCTGATTTGCGATAAGTGCAACTATTATCCAAATTAAGACTTCACTCAGAGCATTTTATGGAATTTTGGCACGGTTTTTTGCTTATCACCAGCGTCCATCTACTCGCTGCTGCCTCCCCTGGCCCTGATTTTGTTTTGGTTTCACAGCAGACATTAGCAAAAGGTCGCCGCACTGGTTTGATTTGTAGTTTGGGTATTACCTTAGGTCTCGCCGTACATATTATCTATTCGGTGCTAGGACTAGCGACAGTAATCGCCCATTCGCAGCCATTACTCACCGCTATTAAATGGTTGGGTGGTAGTTATCTTATTTATCTTGGTTGGCAAGGTATTCAAGCCAAACCTAAGAAGCCATCAGATTTAGCAGCCTCAACAAATGCGGCAAACTCAGAAAATGCAGGCATTGACGTTTCACGCACTGCGTCTGCCGAGCAAGAACAACCACATGCTAATGAAAAATTATTAACACAAAGCCCTACTGCTAAAAACTTGTCTAAGAACCTGTCTAAGAAAGAACCTTCTACCAATACCGACTCAACTTTCGCTATTTTGCGTCGTGGCTTTTTTTGTAATGTGTTCAATCCAAAAGCACCAGTATATTTCGTAGCGATATTTACCCTTGTATTATCACCTGACATACCGCTATGGCAGTTAGCCATTTATGGCGTATGGATGATGGTATTGCAGATGGCATGGTTTAGCACCGTGGTAATGTTACTCTCCATCCCTGCAATTCATCGTCGCTTTCAGCGTTTTGAGCATTGGATAGACCGCATATTGGGTACAGCGATGATAGTATTGGGATTAAACCTTATTTTACGCAGCCGATAACACATTAGTTACCCGCGAAATCTGCTAAAATGGTCGGTTATATTCAAACATCAAAGCCCCACACTATGACCAGCACCCCTTCAAACAGTAAACACAGAAATAGATCTCCAGCGACCGCGAAAAAACTCGGTAAGCTACACCCGCGTAATCCGCACCAAGGTCGTTATGACTTTGCGGTATTGACCCGCGCTTTACCAGAGCTTGCCAAGCATACTATTACCAACCCTAATGGCGAGCCGACGATTAACTTTTCCGACCATCAGGCTGTACGTGTGCTCAACCAAGCGCTATTAGCTCATTATTATGGCGTCAAGTTTTGGGACATTCCAGAAGGCTATCTCTGTCCGCCTATTCCTGGTCGTGCCGACTATATTCATTACATCGCTGACTTATTGGCTCAAACCACGCACATTAATGACGACAATACACCACCTACTGGTAAAGAAATCCACGCCCTCGATATTGGTACGGGTGCCAGTGCCATTTATCCAATTATTGGTAGCCAAAGCTACGGTTGGCGTTTTACGGCTAGCGATATCGACCCTATTTCGGTCAATACCGCAGCGCTTATTTGCGAAGCCAATGCGAAGTTAAAAGGTGCGGTTAAAGTAAAACTACAACCTGAGCCTAAACGTATTTTTAAGAATATTATCGGTCGCCAAGATTACTTTGATGTGGTCGTTTGCAATCCCCCATTCCATGCCTCATTAGAGGAAGCGATGGAAGCCAATACCCGCAAGCAGCACAATTTACAAAGACATCGCGGTAAGAATGAAAATGAGCAAATAAGCCGACACTCAACGAAGACTGGTAATGCCGCGCAAAACCTAAACTTCGGTGGTCAGCACAAAGAGCTGTGGAGTGAGGGCGGTGAGATTGCCTTTTTGACCAAGATGGCAAAAGAGAGTCAAGACTTCGCCGAGCATGTTGGCTGGTTTACTACCCTCGTCTCCAAGTCGGAAAACGTAAAACCTTTGCAACTACTGTTAAAACAACTCGATGTCGCCCAAATGCGCATTATTGAGATGAGTCAAGGGCAAAAAAACACCCGTGTATTAGCATGGCGTTTTAACACTGACGAAGAATAATCGCTGGTCATATAAATGAAAAGTTTCACGTGAAACCAAAAAAGCACCGCTCTGGAGTCTAGAAAGGTGCTTTTTATTGAGAAAATAAAATGTTTTTTTAGGCGAAAAACATAACTTTTAGCCCAATTGCGATAAGCACCAAGCCGCCCAACGCTTCCGCTTTATCCTCTAGCCATGTACCTGAGCGCCAACCCAGATAAACACCAAACAACCCAAATCCAGCGGTTACTACCGCAATAATCAAACAAGCTAACCACGCATTAAGCGCCAATAAATTAAGGGTAAAGCCTGCTGCCATCGCATCAATGCTAGTCGCAATCGCGAGCGTAAACATGGTGCGTTGATTGATAGTTTGATGACCCTTATTAATAGCCTCAATAGTCGTAACTGCATTATTAGCATCGGCTTTTAGATGAAGCGCACTATCTACCGCATCTTCCCCATCGCCAGCAAAAACCTCATAAAGCATTTTACCACCGAGACCGATAAGTATAATGCCTCCTATCCAAGGTGCAGCAGCAGCCAGCCAACCTAAGAGGGCCGCGCCTAATAAATAGCCGATAAGTGGCATCACTCCCTGCGCAATCCCAAAATATAACGCAGCATAAATAGCTAAACGCCATAAATATTGCTTACTCTGTTTTTGCGACTTGGCACCCAGCCCAATCGCGACGGCGAATGCGTCCATTGCTAGAGCAACGGCAAGTAACACGACTTCGATCATTTTATTTTTTCGCTTATACTAATAATTTATAACTGGGACACTTTAGGAAAGTGTCTATAGTCGATTAAATTTAAAAAGAATTCAGCGCTGCTGGAATAAATTTTGCGAAGCCTCTGGAGTGCGAAGCGCACAGCAAGCAAGAAAAATTTATTCCAGCAGAACGCAATTCTTAATTAAGTTTCACGTGAAACAACTCTAATATTAAAAAACCACCGCCTTGAGTGTCAAAGCGGTGGTTTTTATTATTTAACAGTTATTAAGCAACTTTCATAGCCAATTTAAATATCTAAATTAGAGACTGTCAACGCATTCTCTTCAATGAAGATACGACGCGGCTCAACATGATCACCCATTAAACAAGTGAACATATGGTCGGCAGCGATAGCATCTTCAATCGTGACACGTAGCATACGACGGTTTTCAGGATCCATCGTAGTGTCCCAAAGCTGATCGGCGTTCATCTCACCTAGCCCTTTATAGCGCTGAACCGATAGACCACGACGCGCATCTAACATCATCTGTTGCCACAGATAATCAAAGTCACGTATTGGAATGTCCTTACTAGCGCTAGTACTATCGCGACGGATAAATGCGCTGTCCTCTAACAAAGTATTCCACTCGCTTGATAAGCGTAGCAGCTTGCTATATTCGCCCGAGTTAATAAAGCTAGAGTCGAGCAGATAATGATGTGCCAACTGATGCACATAGACGGTTATCCGTGGCAACCATTGTGCTTTAGTAGATAACGCCTCATTATTAGACGCTTCGCCTGCTTCAGCTTCTACTACTGGCTTCATACCCAATAAATCTGCTGCCGCTGCATCCATATTTTTCGGTTGCGGTGCATGAATATTGACCAACTCAATCTCAGGGCTCAAATCACTACCGAAGTGATCAAGCTGAGTTTGCATGGCTTCTTTCCATGTTTGCATAGCAGACTTATCATAAGTCATATCGGTGCTAAGCTTTGGCGTATGCGTCAAGGCGTCCAAAATCACTGCTGGAAAACGAATCTGCAAACGTGCTTTGATCAGCTGCGTTTGGTTATAGTCATTCAGTAGCGTCTCTAACGCTTGACCAGTAATGGCAGGCGCATCAGCACTGATATGTAGCTTAGTATTATCAATCGTCGATGACAATAGATAGGCTTTTAAGGCTTCGTCATCTTTGAGATATAACTCTTGACGACCTTTTTTCACTTTATATAACGGTGGTTGAGCAATATAAATATAACCACGCTCAATCAGCTCAGGCGTTTGACGGAAGAAGAAGGTCAACAGCAACGTACGAATGTGCGACCCATCGACGTCCGCATCGGTCATGATGATAATTTTATGATAACGTACTTTATCAGGGTTATACTCATCAGGGCCAATACCGCAACCAAGCGCAGTGATTAGGTTGCCTACTTCAGCAGATGATAACATCTTGTCAAAACGTGCACGCTCAACGTTTAAAATTTTACCTTTTAATGGCAAAATTGCTTGGGTCTTACGGCTACGACCTTGCTTAGCTGAACCACCTGCAGAGTCACCCTCCACAATATAAAGTTCTGATAAGGCTGGATCTTTTTCTTGGCAGTCAGCCAATTTACCAGGCAGACCTGCGATATCCAAAGTAGTCTTACGACGCGTCATTTCACGTGCTTTACGAGCTGCATCACGTGCACGAGCTGCATCGATGATCTTACCAGCAATCGCTTTACCAGCACTTGGGTTCTCTTGCAGATAGTCATTGAACTTATCATGCATCGCTGATTCAACAGCAGATTTAACTTCGCTCGATACCAGCTTATCTTTGGTCTGACTTGAGAACTTGGGATCAGGCACTTTAACCGATACAATTGCCGTCAAACCTTCACGTGCATCATCACCGGTCGCGACCACTTTTTCTTTTTTGAATAAGTTTTCGCGATCCATATAAGTGTTCAAACAACGAGTCAGCGCTGAGCGGAAACCAGATAAATGGGTACCACCATCACGCTGTGGAATGTTGTTAGTAAAGCAAAGCACTTTTTCGTTATAAGTATCTGTCCACTGTAGCGCGACTTCGACACTGATACCGTCGGCCTGCTCACTGTTAAAGTGAAATATCTCATTGACGCTGTCTTTGCCCGCATTGATATAGCTGACAAACTCCGACAATCCGCCTTTGTGTTCAAACTCATGACGCTTATCAATACGCTCATCCGTTAAGACGATGCGCACGCCCGAATTAAGAAAAGATAATTCACGTAAACGCTTAGCTAAGATGTCATATTCAAAGATGGTACCGGTAAATACATCGGTACTAGGATAAAAGCGGATCTGAGTACCCGTTCTATCAGTTGCTTCCATTTGTTGAATGTCAGCATCAGGCACGCCATCGGTATAAGTCTGATGATAGTGATAACCTTCACGCCAAATATTCATTTCAAGCTTTTTAGACAAAGCGTTAACCACGGAGACACCTACACCGTGTAGACCGCCTGAGACTTTATAGCTGTTATCATCGAACTTACCGCCAGCATGCAGTACTGTCATAATAACCTGTGCTGCCGATACGCCTTCTTCTGGATGGATATCGACAGGGACGCCGCGACCATTATCGCTAACACTCACTGACTCATCTTCATGAATGATAATATCAATCTGATCACAATGACCAGCAAGTGCCTCATCGATAGAGTTATCCACTACCTCAAAGACCATATGATGCAAGCCTGTGCCATCATCGGTATCACCGATATACATACCAGGACGCACGCGCACCGCTTCTAACCCGCGCAATACACGAATATCTTTGGAGCTATAATCAGATGGAAGTCCTTCAGGAACAACAGCGGAGGCAACAGTCTCAATGACAATATCTGACACCATAGTATCTGACGTCAGTTGTTCGTAATCGGTAGGTAATGAATCACTCATGTGCATTCCTTAATCTAGCCATAATCAGCCATATATCATCAGCTCACCACTACGGTGACACCTTATGACGTTATCTTAGACTTAACGTTTTACGGTCGAAATCTTTAATGCATATTATTAGCTAAAACACTGTTAGCTAAAGCTTTGTAACATGTAATATAGACTTAAAACTAGTACCTCAGTTTTAAGTCAAAGCTTCCGTTTTGTTTTAAACATTATTGAAGCTCGATAAAAAACGAAACGTATAGTTATCAAACACTTAAAAGCTTATAGATAATAAAAAACATCTATATAAATTCACAAAATAACTTGCTGAGAATAGGACAAAAATAAAGCCCCATTTTAGCATTTTTTTGCTTCTAAGTCACTGTTTACTGAGAGTTTTATCACTACTACTTGGTCTCTGAAGATAATAATGATTATAAGAAGACGGTAGGATAAATAACGAACAGTTTGGGAGGTAGATAGGGTTTAAAAGAAGATAATTGTGAGTGAAAAATAAATAGATAAGTGAAGATGTTTATCGAAAATCAGGTTAAAAAAGATAATACGCTACTCAAAAAATAAGACATTACCTAAAACGAGTAATTTCACCCTGTTTCACATGAAACACTTTAGGTTCTGACCAGTACTGATGCACTAAGGGTAAAATATCATCCATCAAACTGGTCATAAACACCTGACATGGTAGCTGCGCTAAAGTCAACAGTAATATCTCTATTGCTCTGCTATCTAGCTCTGCAGTAATATCATCTAGCAGTACTACTGGTGTCACTCTTGATTGAAAATCGCTGTTAGATGAAGAGACGCCTTTTTCAGTTTCGAGCAACAGTGGTAACTGAGACAAACGCAAAGCAGTAATCAACAGCTTTTTTTCACCGCGAGATAACACATTAGCTGCCTGCTCTTTTAAGACAGGCAGTTTAGGATTCGCTTCAACTTTTGATACTTTACCTATATTTTCATCTTCATCTTCACTGAAACTTGTCTTTTCTACTGAATCGATAGAACGCCAATGCACGTGAATATCGGCACGGTGGTTACCAATACGAGTATATCCTAACTGTAAATCCTGCTCTAGCCGCTCATTGAGCTGTACGTCTAGCCCAACATTAGTATCATAGCCAGCGTTATAACTCAGGCTCAATTGATCAGCATAAGCAGGCAATAACTGAGCGATACTTTGAGCAAAATAAGGCTGCCATTCAGTAAATATCCGTTCACGATAATGATGGATAAGTGCGGCATGATTACTAAGACCTTTGTCCCATGACTTTAGCTCAGCAAGCTGTACTTGAGTCAAATGACGCGTCTTTTTTAGCAAACTATTGCGCTGTTTTAATAGTCGTTGATAAGCAACCCATTGTGGATGAAAGCCCTGTTTCATGTGAAACACTAGCCAGTCTAATAATTGTCGACGGCTAGCACTACCCTGCTCTAACATATCCATCGTGGATGGATCTATCAGTAACGTTGGTAGCTGTTCAGTTAAGATACTTTGATTATAAACGGTGTTTTGATTAAGACGTAGAAGTGTTGTAGCATCGGCTTGTTTCTGGATAGCTAATGTACTGTTATCGTTGAGCTTAGAATGTACGATGGTAGTATTCTGATGGTGCTGAATATAACGTTTAGGCTGATGGTGGCGAAAGCTTTTACCTCTTGAAAGTAAAAATATAGCTTCAAGTAATGATGTTTTGCCACTACCATTTGCACCGATGATGACGTTGCAAGCAGCACACTCTAGATCGACCTGAGTTAAATTACGCAGATGTGAAACTTGTAGACGTTCAATCATAGTACCGACAGCCGCCTATTTTATAACTTGCTTAATAGCAGGCAAAAGTTTAATTCAATAGTAATTTTCTTAGTGATTTAGAGTTAGACTTTAAACGTAGAAACTTGCTAAAAACCGTTATGCGAAGAAAGTTTTATAGCCTAACTCACCGTCTTTTTAAAAACCAAAAATGCTATATACGCATTGGCATGATGACATATTGATGGAACTCATCATTAAGCTGATTGACCAGCACTGAGGCATTTGATTGGCTCATATGCATTTGTAGATCACCTTGGATCACGCCTAAAACATCTTGTAGATAAGCTGCATTAAATGACAGCTCCATCGGCTCACCTTGATACTTAGCTTGTATCATCTCGACGGCTTCATCTTGCTCAGCGTTATTAGCACGGACTTCTACCATACCGTCGCTGGCAAAATTAAAGACTACACCACGTGATTTTTCGTTACTTAAAATCGCGACACGGCGTAGCACATCAGTCATTTTTTCTTGATTGAATAAGGCCAGCTTATCGGTATTACTTGGCATAACGCGGCGATAATCAGGGAACTTGCCATCAATCAAACGCGCGGTAAAAGTAACCATTAAGTTTTGACTCACCTGTCCTGCACTATCAACTTCACCAAATGGTAGGCTAACTTGCAAGAATTCACGACCGAAGCTTAAAGTAACCGGATTATCTTGATCGCCAAGCATCTTACCAAGCTCAGACGCCAAACGCTCAAGCTCAATCACTGCTTTACGTGGCAAGATAGCCTGCATATTAAGATCAGCACTTACATCGATGACACTACGCGCCAACGCTAGTCTGTGCCCATCGGTAGCAACCGTAGTTAGTTGCTGCTGTGAAACATCAAATAGCATACCCGTTAGATAATAGCGTACATCCTGAATTGCCATCGCAAACTGGGTTTTATGAATCAGATCAGTAAGACGACTACGGCTGATGGTCAACGGTGTAATATTTTCTGGATTACCCAAGCTTGGATAATCTTCGCTAGGCAACGTACCTAAAGTAAAGCGACTCTTACCACTAGTCAGCAAGCAGCGCTCGTTTTCTTGAGTGGCAAGGTTAACTTGTGCTTGGTTAGGTAGTGATTTACAGATATCTCTTAACTTAGTAGCTGGTAAAGTCGTTGTACCTGCTTCAACACAAGCACCAACCGGCAATTTCAATGTCGATGTCAGCTCTACTTCTAAATCAGAGGCGGTTAAAATAAGCTCAGATTCAGACAACTGCAGCTTAATATTACCCAAGATAACCATATTATGGCGCTTGTCAGCAGCCTTGGCGATCAAGTTAATAGCTTTTAGTAACGACTCTCGATTAATCGATAATTGCATGCTTAGTTACTCTTATTTGAATGATTCTTTTTATAATGATATAGATAATGGTTCGATACTGTCCACCTAATATAATCCATATAGTAGATAGATGCTGAGACTATTATAAACCATATCACCCTACTAAAACATAGTGATCCTAGGCTCCTCTAAGCCGCTTGTAACATCAGCGCTAGCGTCTTATAGTCCTTATCGAATGCAGGATCCGCTGCTCGTAGTTGATTAACTTTATCACAAGCATGCATCACCGTTGTATGGTCACGCCCACCAAATGACTGTCCAATCTCTGGAAAGCTATCACCTGTTAACTCACGTGCTAATGCCATCGCTATTTGACGGGGTCTTGCAATACTACGAGTACGTTTACGCCCCATGATATCTTTAACTGTTACATCATAGTACTCAGCGACAACTTTACGAATATTGTCCATATTGACCGCTTGTACGCGCATAGCGACGATATCTTTTAGCGCA
This sequence comes from Psychrobacter sp. P2G3, assembly GCF_001593285.1. Taxonomy (NCBI): domain Bacteria; kingdom Pseudomonadati; phylum Pseudomonadota; class Gammaproteobacteria; order Moraxellales; family Moraxellaceae; genus Psychrobacter; species Psychrobacter sp. P2G3. The sequence continues at coordinate 1,139 of NZ_CP012529.1, read as the reverse complement.
TATTGCACCATCTCAAGAGTAATCGGCGCTCCAGTCAAATTAGCGTTTGCAAACACCTGATTCAATGCACCTTCCAAACGCCTAACATTTGAAACGACATTTTGAGCAATAAATAACGCGCATTCTTTAGGAAGTGCCATTCCATAAGATGCCGCTTTCTTTTGTAAGATTTGCATGCGAGTGTCGATTTCTGGAGGATCAACAGCTACCGTTAATCCCCAAGAAAAACGTGATCTAAAACGTTCGTCGAATTCAGTCATCTGTGATGGGTGACGATCAGAAGCCAAAATTAACTGCTTATCACCACTAGTAAAATCAGCAAATAAAGTCAAAAACTCATTGCTGCTTTTAGTCTTTCCAGCTAATACGTGAATATCATCTACAATTAATAAATCTACTTTTTTTATTTTCTTTTTAAAATCTTCTATTTTATTATTTCTTAATGAATAAACTAATTGATTAATAAATTTTTCAGAAGTGAAATAATAAAAACTTCTATTATTTTTTAAATAGCGATGTGCTACAGAATGCATTAAATGCGTTTTTCCCAATCCTGAAGGACCGTATATAAATAAAGGATTGTGACGATTCTTTGATTGGCGCTTACTAAGCTCATAACATGCCTTGTAAGCTAAATTATTAGACTTACCGGTGACAAAGGTTTCGAAGGTAAAATCAGGGTTAAGATAACTTAATGACTTAGCATCGGCTGAGTCGACCAATTCTGCATGACGCGTGTTGGCATCAATATCTGCTCTAGCAATATTATTATGCGTCGTTTCAAAATTGTGATCTGCAAGGGTAGGGGAGGGCTTATCTTCTGCAAATAAGGAACCTGACTCAAGCTGATTATTATCTTCAATGTCACGGCCAGCGTTATCAACACGCACAATAACTTCTTCAATACTGCCTTGGCTATGCTTAGCTACCAGCTGCTGAATATCATGCAAATGGTTTTTTTTGATATACGTTACAAAGTAATCATTAGGGGCAAGAATAATAAGTGTCTGCGCTTCTTGATGTGCTGATAGTGGTCTTAACCACATAGTAAATACATTATCTTTAACGTGATAACGTAAATCGTTTAGGCATTTATCCCAAATAGCTGCTGTATCTATCATGAAAAGTACGAACCCCAT